>CBDCBK010000010.1:0-2611808 GCA_965214265.1 Acidimicrobiia bacterium | reverse complement strand
GGGGCGACAGATTTGGACCAGGGGAGGAAAGCGCTGCGGTGTCGCAATATGAGCACGGTCTATATCAGCCCAGAACCAGCGTATTGGCGAAGATGGCGCTAGCGCTTGGGATGCCAACTGGCTTCTTCTTGACCGGCCGACAATCTTTCTCCACAGACAGAATCCCAGCGCACTTCCGAAGCCTCAGGTCAACGACCCTCCGCGACCGACGTCGTGCATTAGCACACGCAACCTTTGCCTGGAATCTCGCCACGAAACTTGAGGAATTTCTTCGGTTGCCTACGGTGAACTTCCCGCATGCTGTTCTACCGGAGTATCCCAATGGTGAAGACATAGAAACCCTAGCCTTGAGGTGCCGACAGCTCTTTGACCTTGGTTCTGGGCCGGTACCAAATGTTGTGCGACTGTTGGAGAGTCGTGGGGCAGTGGCAGTGAGCCTTCCCGTTTACTGCCGGAAGGTGGATGCCTTTTCCTGCAAGATCCAAGGAAGACCGATTGTGCTTCTCAACGCTGAGAAGGACGAGCCGGCCCGCGTGCGACACAGCGCCGCCCATGAGTTGGGGCACATAGTCGCCCACCATGACGTGGACCCTGGGAACCAACAGCTGGAGCGACAAGCTGATGCCTTTGCAGCAGCCTTCTTGCTACCAGCTGATGAGATTGCCCCGCAACTACCAAGCTCGCTCCAGTGGAGACGTCTGATCAAACTGCGCATGCACTGGGGTGTTTCGATTGCCTCCCTACTGGTTCGAGCCCGAAACCTAGGTGTGTTGTCGGAGTATTCCTACCGACGCGGCTTCACCCTGCTGAATACAAGAAGAAACTCTGACGGTAGTCTTTGGCGCATTAAGGAACCCGGCGACCTCGGACCGGCTGAACAACCCATACTCTTCCGCAAGTGCGTCGACCTCATTGAAGAGGGCGGAGTTACCCGTGCCGACTTGGCAAAGGACCTCTCTCTCCCGCTTTCCCTACTTGATCAGTTAGTTGGCGACGACGGCCGCCCCCATGTGAACATTGACTACAAGACCCAGATGCCGGCAGGCATTGTAAACGCAATGCCAACTAGCCAGAAGTAAGCCTTGTTTCCTCCACCCCACGGTCAAGGGAACCGCAGCTACAGCGACGTGATGAGCCACTACCGTCCTGCGTGGGCAGCTTCTGGTCACGTTTGCAACAAAGAGTTTTCGTGCGGGGCGACTTACATCGGATAGACTGAATAGGCGAAGAAGGAGAACTGTCCCAGGACGCCGCTACAGTAAATCGGGTGCTAGCCCCCTTCCATTTGTACAACCCGATGCGCTGTGCTCAACCCCTACCAGACCAGCCGATTATCCTTCACGAAAGAGAATCGCTTTGTCACCGCTTCGGTAGTGAGATGGGAGTAGAGCGGTGAGCCGTGTCAAAGGTCCTCCTTGTGTGGGATATTCAGAGGCTTCGCGATATTCAGAGGCTTCGCGATATGTTGGGATTCGGGTAGGGAGGGGGTCCTTGTTTAGGGGTTGAGGCCTCGCTGGAATTGGCGGTGTAAGCATTGCCTATCCAGGAGGCCTCAATGAGTTTCGATGTTATGCGGCACTTCGGAAATTAGAGGGGAGTGATGGTGGCGAGGAGTTTCCAGTTGGGCTTTCCGGCGTAGAGGAGTGCTCGGATTCTGTAGTTGGCAAAGTTCCGGAACCCGAACGCTGCCCGTTTGATCCGCTTGATCAGATTGTTCAATCCCTCGGTCGGCCCGTTGGTCACGGCCGAGTGGTGCCAATTCGTGATCTGGGTCGCCCAACGAGCGATAGTGCGCCCGAGACGGTTCACCTCCGGCGGCAGTGACCGGTCCTGGAGATCCCCCGACAGCCGCTGGGTGAACTCGGAAGCCAGTTGCGGGTCTCCTATCTGGTAGATATCCCGAATGCTCTCTTTGGCGTACCAGGCATCACGTACTTCTCCGTAGGGGTCACCAGCCCGAAGAAGCCCTTGTATGCGTTTCTCACCGCGGACATCGAGACGTTCGCAAGCCATGACCAACAACCGTCTGATCCGATAGAGAGGGTCACCTCTTCGTCCTCGGTGTCCCAGCGTTTCGTTCTGGACCCGTCGGCGCACCAGATCCACACAGCGGTTCGCTAACCGGACCACATGGAACGGGTCGGCCACCTGATAGGCGTGAGGCAGCACCCGGTCATAGGCCACCTGATAGGAACCTGACATGTCCAACACCGCCCACCGAATCGCCTCACACCACTCGGCGGGTTGGGATCGGAACCAACTGGCGGCGCTTTCAGCTGTTCTACCAGGCACTATGTCCAACAACTGATGGCCGCCCACGTCCACCACCGACGTGCACCACTGCTTCTTCCTCCACCGGCCCTTCCTCCAGAACAGCGTCTCGTCCACCCCTACCGCTTCCACGGCACCGAACCGGGAAACATCGGCTTCCAACAGCGCGTCTCCCCACCGTGTGATCTCTTTGTTCACCGTGTGCCAATCACACCCCAACTCTTCTGCCACCTCCGACACCGTACGACCACACCAGTATCCCCGGCACGATGAATACCACGCTCAGCGCGCCTGCGATGGCCGGTTGGGAGCGGGCGAAATTGAATAGCAAGATGGGCAGGGTCTCCACTTGTCCGTCACCGATCAGGGGGGTGAGGACGTATTAGCTCCAAGAGATCAGGGCGGTCAGATAGAGAATCTGCAGCGTCGGTAGCGTTGCGTTGCCCCTGTTGGTCAGAGAGAGGGAGGCTGGGCGTGAGCCGTCCGGCTGACGGAGAACGGGGTCACCAAAGTAGGGACTGCCAAGATCAGCCCGGCCAGCCGACCTCTCATCGGCGGACTCCCCGACTGCAGGGCTGGGTTGAGACGACGCTTCTTGAGCGGGTCCTGGGAGAAAACGGGCGGTTCGAGCGGGTCGTCCAGCGTTCCGACCTGATCCGAACCATCGTTCAGGCGCGTTCCTGGTATCTGGTGAGGCTGGACGGCTGACAGGTGCGGCCGGCGGTGGCGGCGGCGGCCCTATCGAGGTGTCAGACCACGGCAAGGGGGGCGATCGCTTCGATTTCGGTTACGACGTCGACGATGACAGGACACTCCGCCGCCAATGCCCGTTCCAAGGCAGGGCGGAGGTCGCCGGGTCTCTCCACCCGGATGCCCACCGCCCCCATTCCCTCGGCGAGTCGGGCGAAGTCCACGTCGGTGAAGGTCCACATGCGGCGTCCCTCCGGCGTCTGCTGTCCTCCGTAGGCCCGATCGAAGCCAATGGTCGACTGGTTGCCCGAGGAGTTGTTGTTGACCACGGTGACGGTATTGATGCCCCATCGAACCGCGGTCTCGACCTCGGCTATGTGGTACCAGAACCCCCCGTCGCCGGTGAAGCAGACTACGGGGCGGTCCGGCGCGGCGCACTTGGCGCCAAGAGCGGCCGGGAAAGCCCAGCCCAGGTGACCGGCGCAGCGCAGGTAGCTCTGCTCGGATGTACGGGTATCGAACATGCCGCCCATCCACATGCCGGCGTGCCCGGTGTCGACCACGACGCAGGCGTTGTCCGGCAGGTGGGCGGTCAGCTCCGAGCAGATCCGCTCCGGGCGGATGGGCGCCGCATCGGATTCGAGATGGCCCCGGTGCTGTTCTCGCCAGCCGGTGACCTCCCGGCGAACCTCAGCCAGCCACTCCTCCCGGCCCGGATCCCGCGGGCCGGCTTGTTCCAGGAGGGCGGCGAGGGTCATGCGGGCATCGGCGTTGATAGCCACCTGCAGGGGGTAGTTACGGCCCAACACATCCGGGTTGATGTCGACCTGGATGGCGGTTACTCCCGGTGCCGGGACCTGCCAGAAATGGGTGGTCATGCTGCCGGTGCTCGAACCGACGAAGCACACCAGATCGGCCCGGTTCGCCACCCGGTTGGCGGCGCTGCGAGAGTAGGTGCCGACCACGCCGACGGCCAGCGGATGGGTACCGGGGATGGTGTCCTTGCCGTTGAGGGAGGTCACCACCGGAATGGAGAGACATTCGGCCAGGGCCACCAGTTGGCTGGAAGCACGGGAGGCCCGGACCCCTCCTCCCGCCACAATCACGGGCCGGCGGGCGCGGTCCAACAGGTCCAGGGCCGCAGCCACGTCTTGGGGGTCGGGGAGGGGCCGCACCGCAGGTACGGAGGCGAATCCTTGGTCGACCCACGGGTCGAGATCGCCCTCCTCGATGTCGATCTGGCCCTCGTTGCCCGCGAACTGGACATGGGCCGGTCCCGGACTGCCCGACACGGCGGAACGGAAGGCCTGCCGGATGGAGTCGGGGATCTGCTCAACCCGCTCGACGGAGGTGTTGAACTTGGTGACGTTGACGAAGGCGGGCCGATCGTCCACCTCCTGATAGACGCCCCTGCCGGACATCGTGGGATGGAGGCCTCCCGTGAAAGCGACTACCGGGGAGTTGGCCAGGTATGCGTCACGCAACCCGGCCGCCAGGTTGAGCGCACCCACCGCCTGGGCCATGCACACGCCGGGCCGGCCCGCCATCCTGGCGTAGCCGTCGGCCATGTAGGCGGCCGATTTCTCGCCATGCGTTTGGATGCGCTGCACCCCGAACTGCTCTAGTTCCACCATTGTGCGCCGCAGGATCGCAGGGACCATGAAGACGTGGGTCACCCCGTACCCGACGAGCATTTCGGCGAGCGCCTGTGCGCCGGTCATCATAAAGGAAGACTCTAACGGCCGCGTTGGGGCTGGGAATGGCAGATCTCCCTATCCCAACATCCCGACCGCGTGGGTACGAGGTTCCAAATAGCACCTCTTCCCACATTGTCAGCGCAGCCAGGCGCCCTTGCATCTGAGCCTGGAATTACGCAACCGGGAATGGTGGCCCCTCGAACGAGGCGGTCCGGGACAGCAGCAGGTGAGCGACACAGATGTTCGCGCTGACGACCTTTCCGTTCTGCCTCTTGGTGGCAACACTCGAGGCCACACCAATCTTGTCTGAGCATTTACGAAGGGTTTGCCGGGGAGATCAGTCGGGCTGGGGGAGTTCCGTGACGCGCCTAAGCCTGTTCTTGGCGGAGCAGATGCGGTACGGAGACCCAGCGGCTGTCCGGAGGCAGCCATCTACGCCGGGTTCGACCAGCGCCCGGTTACACGGACATCGGTCAGCGCTGTTGGGGTTTGCGCCGGTCCCGGTGGATGAGATTGGCAACCAGGGCTGAACTGCGGACCGGAATGGGGGCGAAGACCTTCTGGAGAGCCAAGGGGATGTGAGGCCGGATAATGAACCGGCGGATGATGTAAACAACGAACAGGCCGTGGAAGCTCGCCAGGGCAATCCACATCCCGTTTGGTCCCATCAGGGTCATCAAGGCGGCGGTCAGCACCGGACCGGCTATGGCTCCCGATCCTCTGAATAAGACCAGGGCGGTCGCTCCCGGGATGAGTTGGGTGGTTTCAAGCAGGTCGTTCATGTGGCTCATCGACAGGGCGTACACCGGAAAAGTGAGGCCTCCGTAGATCAGCATCACCCCCGTAAGCAGGAGCGGGCCGGCCGTCGCGGTGGACATCAGGGTGGCTATCAGAGCCGAGGCCAGGGTGATGGCCAGGATCACCCGCCGGCGGGGGATGCGGTCCGACAGGCGTCCGAGTGGGATCATGTTCGCCACTGCGCCGAACAGCAGGGCGCCCATCATCCATCCCACTTGAGCATTGGTGAGGCCCAACTGTGCGCCGTACACCGGTCCCATGGTGAGAATGGCGCTGTGAGTGAGCCCCGCAGCGGTGGCGCCGACGATGGCCATCGGCGCGGTTCGATACACCGCCGCGATGTCTGCTTTATGGCGTTGCCGGACTCTGGGTGGGTTGGTGCGGGTGAGAGAGAGCGGGACCAGGGAGAGGGAGAGAAGCACCGAAACCAGGATGAACAGGCCGAACCCGCCGGGGTGGTCGACGCCGATCAGAAGCTGCCCGAATGCGGCGCCTCCCATTCCCATCACCATGTAGGTGGAGAGAACCCGACCGCGGTTACGGTTGTCGGCCACTTCGTTCAGCCAGCTTTCGGCGGTGATGAAGATGCCCGACATGCAGAAACCGCTTAGCACCCGCAGAACGAACCAGGCGCCCGGGTTCAGATACAGGGCGTGCAGAAGCGCGGCCGAGGATGCCAGTGACGCCAATCCGGCGAACACCCGGACATGCCCCACATTCGCCAGCAGACCGCCGATGAACCGACTTCCCACCAGGAACCCCGCGTAATAGCCGGCCAGGGCGATTCCCGTCGCCAGGGAGGAGAAATCTTCGATGGTGGAGCGGACTCCCAGGAGGGAAGTTCCCAAACCGTTTCCGATCCCCAGGATGCACATCGAGACAAAAAGCGCCGCTACGTGTTTCATTTTTCTATCACAGGGGGTCGTTGTCCGATCTTCCGGTCAACCCTATCCGAAAGCCTGTCTCCGAGACGATTCTCTGGTCTTCACAGACGTTTGTTGCTGTTGTAGCGACATCTCAAATCCAAAGGGTACGTGAGACCCACATGGATCGGGGGGTTTGAATCATTCTTCAGGGCGACGCCGGGGAGCCTGTTCCCGAACGGACCGCCGGATGACTGTTCAGCGCGGCGGACGCTTCTCGGCAAAGGCCCGGGGTCCCCACTATTTGTCTTCGGCCTTGTCCCGACTCCGTTGGATGAGGTAGGCCACTCGCGCCGAGCTGCGGATGGGAATGGGGGCGAATACCTTCTGTAGAGCGAGGGGAATGTGGGGTCGTTCCACGAACCGGTAGATGGTGTAGATGGCGAACAGGCCGTGGAAGGTCGCCAGGGCTATCCACATCCCGTTTAGCCCCACCAGGGTCATCATGGCGGCGGTAAGCACCGGCCCGGCTATGGCTCCGGATCCCATGAAGGTAACCAGGGCGGCTGCTCCCGAGA
The DNA here is from genome assembly GCA_965214265.1 of Acidimicrobiia bacterium. Lineage (GTDB taxonomy): Bacteria > Actinomycetota > Acidimicrobiia > Spongiisociales > ZC4RG35 > Bin76. The sequence goes on along the minus strand of CBDCBK010000010.1, from coordinate 2,604,911 downwards.
CAAGTTGGGCCGGTTCCAACAGGTCGTTCATGTGGCTCATCGACAGGGCGTACACCGGGAAGGTGAGCGCTCCGTACACCAGCATCACTCCGACCAGCAGGAGCGGGCCCGCCGTTGCGGTGGACATCAGAGTGGTAAGCAGGGCCGAGGCCAGGGTGATGGCCAGGATGACCCGTCGGCGGGGGATGCGGTCGGAGAGACGTCCGAGTGGGATCATGTTGGCCATTGCGCCGAACAGCAGGGCGCCCATCATCCATCCCACTTGGATGTTGGTCAGGCCCACCTGTGTGCCGTACACCGGTCCCATGGTGAGAATGGAGCTGTGGGTGAGTCCCGCCGCCGTGGCGCCGACCAGGGCCATCGGGGCGGTTCGATACACGCCCGTGATGTTGGCTTTTTGTCGCCGCCGAACCCTCGGCGGGTTGGTGCGGGTGAGGGAGAGCGGTACCAGGGAGAGGGAGAGAAGCACCGATACCAGGATGAACAGGCCGAACCCGCCGGGGTGGTCGACGCCGATCAGAAACTGACCGAGAGTGCCGCCACCCATCCCAATCACCATATAGGTGGCGAGGATCCGACCCCGGTTCTGGTTTCCGGCTATGTTGTTCAGCCAGCTTTCCGCGGTGATGTAAATGCCTGACATGCAGAATCCGGTTAGCAGCCGCAAAACGAACCAGGCGCTCGGGGTTAGAAACAGGGCGTGCAGAAGCGCGGCCGAGGAAGCCAGTGACGCCAATCCGGCGAACACCCGGACATGCCCCACATTTGCCAGCAGGCCGCCTATCAGCCGACTTCCCACCAGAAAACCCACGTAATAGCCCGCCAGGGCGATTCCCGTCGCCAAGGCGGAGAAATCTTCGATGGTAGAGCGGATCCCCAGGAGAGAAGTTCCCAAACCGTTTCCGATCCCCAGGATGCACATCGACACAAACAGCGCCGCTATGTGTTTCACTCTGTCATGTGGGCTCGGTCGTCCATCCTTCGGCCAAATCTATCCAAAATCCCGACTCCGAGACGGTTTCTCGGTCTCGAAGGGCACTGTTTACTCCGGCCTGTGGCATCTGTGTTCCAAAATTGTATACGGGGATCGGCCCAGAATGAGGGGGTAATCAATTACCCGCGGCAAGAGATCCGGAGGTTTGTCGAGCGGATGCTAAACGCCTGTCCAGCGCGGCGGACGTTTCTCGGCAAAGGCCCGAGGCCCCTCCACCGCGTCCGAGGAGTCAATCGCCGCCCGGTATGACGCCACTTCCCCTGCCCGGATATGAGCCAGGGCTTCTGCAACTCCCATGTGGGAAGTGGTCCGGATCATCTCCAGGATCGCTGCCACTGCCAGAGGGGCGGCTTCGCAGATCCGCTCCGCTATCCGGCGGGCGGTATCCATGAGCTCGGAGACGGAAACCACTTCGTTGACCAGACCCCACCGATGGGCTTCCTCCATTCCCATCCGTCGCCCGGTCAGAAGAAGCTCCTTGGCCACCAGCGGCGGTATTTGTCTGGGCAGACGTACGCTTCCGATGTCGGGGGGAAAACCCAAGAAGGCTTCGGGAAGAAGGAACTGGGCGGTTTCCGCCGCCACCACCAGGTCGGCGGCCAACACTATCTCGAACCCTCCTCCGGCGGCCATGCCGTTGACCGCGCAAATCACCGGTTTGTTCAAACCCTCCAACTCGGTAAACCCACCGAAACCGCCTGCTCCCCAGTCAGCTTCGTAGGATTCACCCTCCGAAGCGGCGCTCAAATCCCAACCGGCTGAGAAGAACCGCTCCCCGGCGGCGGTCAGGATGGCGACACGATAGGCGGGATCGTCACGGAATTCTTGGAACACGTCTCCCATCACCCGACTGGTGGCGGCGTCCAGCGCGTTTGCCTTGGGCCGGTCGATCACCATCTCCAGTATCGGAGGGCATCGGGAGACATGCAGTGGCTTACTCATATGTCCTCCAGTTTAAGATAAAAGAAGGCGCCGGCGGCACCCTCTCCCACAGTTTCGGGGCTTATATACCTGGGTTGACACCTCCTGGTTGGCGGCGTTGTCACACCCTTCGGGTACCTTATTGAATATGCCTCTGGTTCGGACTCTGAGGTTCCCGGCCAAGTGCTCCCCGGGTGCCCACCGTCGCCTTTCGGAGGTGTTTTTCATGTGCGCGGTGCTCTATAACGCTGCCCTGGAGTCCGGGGGGGCACATACGCGTGGTGGAACGAGCACCACCCCGGAGAGCCTTTGCCTCCAGAGTTGAGGAGCTCCAAGTATGACCTTATGAAGGAGTTCACGGGGGTGCGCTCGGACCTCCCCGAGTGGGAGAGGCTGGCTGTCCAGGTGGGGAGAGGCGTTCTGTGTCGCTTCGACCGCTCCACCTTCTCTTTCTACAAGAGGTGTAAGAAGGGACAGAACCCCAGGTTCAAGTCCTCCCGCCGGTGGAGGACCATCGAGATACCAGATGTGTCTCCCTCTATGGTGGTTCCCCCCGGTACCGAGGGGGCATCTTTTGTGTGGTGGAGGCTGGGAGTAAAGGGACTTCTCCGCCTGAGGTTCAGAGACAAGGGTGACCGCTTGGGCATTGCCCTCGGGGGAGGCGCCAAGGTGAAGGAACTCCGTGTGGTGCGCACGCCCCTGCGGACAGAGATCCATGTTGTGGTCCGCCATCCCGAGGGGGAGATGCCACAGGTGGAGCCCTCCAATCCGGTGGGGATAGACGTGGGCCTCACGCAGCGCCTGACGCTCTCTGATGGTTCGGTGGTTCCTCCCCGGAAGGTGGATGCCTCCTCTATCAAGAGAGCCCAACGGAGGTTCTCCAGGGCCAAGAGGGGCTCTCGCAGTAGGGGGAAGAAAGTCCTCTCTCTGGCCAAGGCGCACCGAAGGGAAAAGGAGCGAGCCGTCCAGGCTGACTTCCGCCTCGCACGCCGCTTGGTCCAGACCTATGACGGCATAGCGACCGAGAACCTCAACGTCTCGGGCATGCTCCGATCAAAGAGGTTCTCCAAGAAGATGTCAGAACAAAGGTGGTCCTCTCTCGGGAACATCCTGGAATACAAAGCTGAGAAGGCTGGCATTCCGTTTGTGAGAGTGGACCCTCGGCATTCCTCCACTGACTGCTCGTCCTGTGGGCACAGACAACCAATGCCCCTGGGCCTTCGGGTGTTTCACTGCGGAGCCTGTGGAATGTGTGTGGGTAGGGACCTCAATGCCGCAATGAACATACGCGCCCGGGCCTTCCCGGGGTCGGGAGGGACTATTCCCGATGCGATGCGCGTAACAAGTCTCCGCTGTAAGACGGACACCCCAGGGTGTGTAGTGGGCGGACATCGCAGAACAGTATCACCTGAGACAGCACTGTCAACCTAGGTATATAAGTCCCCTATAAATGCTCTGCAATCAGGTGGATCTACGTACGCGGAAGAGGGTTTGAAGCTTGCTTACCAACTGGCGGCCCAGCGGGTGCAGCCCGGACGTATAACCCGGGTGTTTCTCCTCTCCGACGGCGTGGCCAACGTCGGTCGGACCGGAGCGGACTCCATTCTCAAAGAGATCAGATCGTACGTTGACCAGGGGGTGACGCTCACCACCATCGGATTCGGAATGGGGAACTTCAACGACGTCCTGATGGAGCAGCTCGCCAACGACGGGGATGGCACGTATCACTACGTGGACACTCTTAAGGAGGCGCGGCGTTTGTTCGTTGACAACTTCGTGGGCACGCTCCAGAACATCGCCAAGCAGACCAAGGTTCAGGTGGACTTCAATCCGGAGGTGGTGAGGAGCTGGCGGTTGCTGGGTTATGAGAACCGAGCGATTGAAGACGAAGAGTTCCGTGACGACACGGTGGACGCTGGCGAGGTCGGTGTGGGCCACAGCGCTACCGCGTTGTACGAGATGAAACTGTTCGATGACGCGGATGGTGTTCTGGGGACCGTTTACCTTCGCTACGAGGATCCCGACAGCGGGGAGGTCAGCGAGATCGAGCGTTCGTTCCAGAGGAGCGAACTGGTGACGGACTTCGAGGCGGCGTCCTCGAGGTTCCAGTTGGCGGCGGTGGTGGCCGAGTACGCGGAGGTCCTCCGCCAGAGTTACTGGGCACAGGAGGGCAGTCTGTCCGAGGTCGCCGCTGAGGCGGTCCGGGTGTTGAGGATGGTGCCCGAGGATGCAGATGTTGCCGAGTTCGCCGTCTTGACCAGGTGGGCCGAGCAGATAGCGGCCGAGATGGAAGGCGATCGCTAGACGGTTCAGGTGGTGATTACTCGGACCGTTTAGCTGAGCGCCCGGCTGGATGTTTCGGGGCCGGTGGGCGGCTGGCCTGCCTGGTTGAGATACACAGAGCAACTCGCGTTCGAGTCAGGGAGGTGGTGGCCGGGCGCCCGTTCTTCAGACCGGGGATGGGAGCGGGCGCCCGGTGGTTTGTTGTCCGGAGCGTGGTGCTCTAGGCAGGCTCTGTTTCGTGGATGCCCTTGATGATGTAGTTTTCACCGGTTACCACGGTGCCTTGCCCGCTGATAACGGCCTTTCCGCCCACGGTTGTCTTGTCTCCCACCATGGCGCCGTCCTCGACGGTTGCCCGGTGTTCAATGATCGCCTGTCCGCCCACTATTCCTGCCGATCTCACGGTGGCGCCATCCCGCACTATCGCCTGGTCCAGCACTGCCCCACCCTCTCGGATTTGAGCGTCGTCACGTACCTGGGCGGAGCCACCCACCCACGACGAGTCGGTTATCAGAGCCCGACCGCTCACTGTGGCGTTTTCCAGGACCAATCCATTCTTGAGCACCCTGGCCTGGTCGAGTACTTTCGCTCCCTCTTCCAACCAGCAGTGTCCCCGTTGGGAAAGGTTGTACGGTCCGGAGACCAGCCCACCGCGGTCGCCCTTCCTGATCTCCATGTTCTGACCGCGGGAAAGGCTGAAATCCCTGAGAGCTATCAGCCTGTACAGACCATCAGCCTCGGGCTGCAGTCGGTATTTCCTTGCCACTTCTTCCTCAGTAGGGAGACGACGTTATCTAGCTACACACGGACATGCTCTTACCACGGCTCCCAGATAAGCGTGGGTCGGGCTGTCCTTGCATCGCACCACCAGTTTAACGGGATTTGCCGGCGGAAGAACCCGGAAAAGCACTTTTCAGGCTACCGGGATGATGCGTGCTAGTCCTTGCAGTGCTCGGAAGACTTCCTCGCCGATGCCTTTTTCGTCCTCGTCGAGGAGATTGGACATCACCTTCAGAGTCCATTCCATGAGGGGGCGGTTGCGGAGCCCGGCGTGAGCCAGAGTGCGCATCACCACCGGGCGTCCGATCAGCTTCACGAAAATGCGGGCCGTCCGATAGTAGAGGCCGTACTCCCGGTCCAGGCATTGGGGGTATCGCAGCAGCGCCTCGGGATCCTTTGCGGCCACCGCCTCACCGGCCAGCTCGGCGGCGATGCGTCCCGTCTCGTAGGCATAGGCGATGCCTTCTCCGTTCCACGGGTTGATGGCCGCCGCCGCATCTCCGATCACCAGCCAGTTGGGCCCAGCCAAGGGCGAGCGGGAAAAGGACATCTGCAGAGCGCCGCTCACCGGATCGGTCAGCCGCGTCTCTTCGGAGAATCCCCAGTAATCGGGTGCGGCGTCCACCCAGTCTGCCATCATCCTGGTGGTATTCACCTGCTTCCACCGCTTGAAGGTGGAAAGTAGGCCCACCCCGACATTGACCGTCCCGTCACCCAGCGGAAACACCCAGCCATAGCCGGGCATGGTGGCGCCCGTGCTGTCGCGGATATCCAGTTGGCTCTCCAGGAACGGATCGGAGGACCGGGGGCTTTGGTAGTACCCGCGGGCGGCCATGCCCAGGGGGTAGTCCTTTCGGCGGGTGACCCCCAAATGGCGTCCGAAGCGGTTGAGGGCGCCGTCGGCCACGATCACGACCTTGGGCCGCACCGTCTCCATCGAGCCGTTGGCTCGCAGTTCCACACCTTCCAAAAACCCGTTGTTCACCAGGGGACGGGCCTCGGTTTGCTCATGGATGGTCACCCCTTGGCCGCGGGCCAGGTCCGCCACCTGCTGGTCGAGTTCCCGACGGCGGATCACTCCTCCCCAGTCGGGGAAACGGGAGTGGTCGGGCCAGGACATCTCCAGCATCAAGTCGTCACCGGCGTAGGAACGCAAACCGGTTATGCGGTGAAAGCCGGGCACCGAGAAGTCGAAGCCCATCTCGGCGAGCTGGTAGACGGCTCGGGGGGTCAGCCCGTCGCCGCAGGTCTTGTCCCGGGGAAAGGACTTGCGCTCCACGAGGGTCACGGCGTGGCCGTCTCTGGCCAGCCAATAGGCGGCGGCCGACCCGGCTGGACCCCCTCCCACCACCAACACGTCAGCGCCGTTCATCATCCAAAAGATAGCCGCCATCTGTGTATCTCCCGCCGCTCCCACCGCCGAGAGGTCACGGATTCGGACCGGGTAGCCGGGTGTAGGATTTTTGACATGGCTAGGGCGGCTATTCCCCATACCACCGTTTCGCGGTTGCCTCTTTATCTGCGGTTCCTGGATCAACTCCCTGCCAACCAGGAAACGGTGTCATCGGGGGAGATCGCGGCGGCACTCAACATCAAATCTGCGAAGGTTCGGAAGGACTTCTGGTATCTGGATTGTGAGGGCCGCAGGGGTGTGGGATATGACGTTCGGTCGCTGGTCTCCCAGATCGGCGCCGCGCTCGGGCTCAACGTTCCGCTCAACGTTGTCCTCGTCGGGATGGGGAACCTCGGCATGGCCCTCGCCCACTACCAGGGCTTTGCCAATCGTGGGCTTACCCTGGCGGGTTTGTACGACACCGATCCCGGCAAAATCGGCAAGTCGGTGGGAGGGATGGTGATTCGTCATCCCGATCAACTGGCCGAGGACGTGGCCGAACAGGGGGTTTCCATCGGGATCATCGCCACTCCGGCCCTGGCTGCACAGGGAGTGGCCGAACGGCTGGTGGCGGTGGGGGTGACATCGATCCTCAACTTCGCACCGGTGGTGTTACGCGTACCACAGGGGATAACCCTCCGCAGGGTGGATGTGGCCACCGAATTGCTGATCCTGGGTTATCACGAATCCAACTTGGGCTAAACGCGATCGAGGTAGGAGATAGCTATATGGAGATCACGGCCATTCGTGCATGGCGTGTCGACCTGCCTCTGGTCGAGGGTCGGTATACGTGGTCCGACGGCCGGTTCGTTGAGGTTTTCGACAACACGGTCGTTGAAATTGAGACCAGCGCCGGAATATCGGGATATGCCGAGAGTTGCCCCCTGGGTCCCGCCTATCTGCCGGCTCACGCCATGGGAGTGCGATCAGGCATTGCCGAACTCGGCCCCCATCTCATCGGGAGGGATCCTCGCGACCTCAACGAAATCTCCAGGATCATGGACAGTTCGCTGCTCGGCCATCCGCATGCCAAGGCGCCTCTGGATATCGCCTGCTGGGACATTCTCGGCAAAGCGACTGGTCTTCCCCTGTTCACGCTTCTGGGAGGTCGAGCCCAGAAGGATGTTGTGCTCTATCGTGCGATTTCCCAGCAGCCGCCGGACAGGATGGCGGCCAGTGTCGAGAAATACCGCCAGGAGGGATACAGTCGGTTCCAGTTGAAGGTCGGAGGGACCGCAAACGACGACATTGAGCGCATTCATGCTGCCCGTAGGGTTCTTCATGACAGTGATGTGCTGGTGGCCGATGCGAATACCGGCTGGGCGCGGCATGAAGCAGCGCGGGTTGTCGACGCGGTGGCGGCGTTGGATGTGTACATCGAACAGCCATGCAAGACGTTTGCCGAGTGCCTGTCCATCCGAAGGCGCACCGCCAAACCCTTCGTGCTCGATGAGACCATCGATGGCATTGAGATGCTGACCAGGGGGTTGGCGGAGGATGCAATGGATGTCATCAACCTCAAAATCTCAAAAGTTGGTGGGCTGACCAAAGCACGCCTCATGCGTGATATCTGTGTCGAGTCCGGGATACCGATGATCATCGAGGACCCATGGGGATCCGACATCACCACCGCGGCGGTGGCTCATCTGGCGCAGTCGACTCCCGAGGAGTTCACCTTTGCGGCCACCGACTTCAACTCCTATGTGACGGTCTCGACCGCTACCGGCGCTCCCAGGCGGGTGTCGGGCAGGATGAGCGCCCCCAGCCGACCGGGACTCGGGATCGAGCCACGCTTCGAAGTGCTGGGCGAACCGGTGCTGGAGTTCTCGGCTTGATTCTCAGAGCCGACTGAACGGCGCCGACCTTACCAAAGGACTATCGGCCTGCGGGCCACGACTGACCGTCGACCAAGGCGTCGAGGGCGATTCCGATCATCTGGCCCACCGCATTCCTCACCACATCTCGATGGGGGTTGTACTCGGTCATCGCAAAGTCCCCATCCACAAAAGCGTTGCCGTCCACGGTGATAATGGCGCCGGCTTCTCTCTCTGCCAGGCCGGCCATCACGAACAGCGCCGCGCATTCCATCTCGATTGCTGTCACACCCGCTCTATGCCAGAGGGGCAGATTGGAGCCGAGGACCTCGTGGCTGTAGAAAATGGCGTTGGTGAGTGTGATGCCCTCATGGATGTTCTCGCCACCCTGTGCCGCCCGACGAAGGGCGAAGACCACGTCGGGTGAGGCCAGGGCGGGGTATCCGTCCGGCACCAACTGGGGGGTGAGGCCGTCACAGCGTACCGCTCCGGTCACTATCACCAGGTGGCCGCCGAGGACATGCTTCTGCATTCCTCCACAGGTACCCGCCCGTATCACACGCTTGACGCCGGCCCGGAACAGTTCATCAAAAGCCACCGCCGCACCCGACGCGCCGACCCCATGGGATACCACCCCAACCTCAACCCCTCGATGCCGGCCCACCAGGGTGACGTACTCCCGAAAACGGCCGATCTCGACCCCGTCCTCGAAACGGGAGGCCACCCGGAGAGCACGGTCGGGATCGCCCACCACCAGCATCCGTTTGGGGATGTCTTCGGCCGCAACGTTCAAAACAGGAAGATGCATTCTCTCATCCTTCTAACAGGGCTCAACAATGATCGTCGATCAAGGCGTCAAGGGCTATTTCAATCATTCGGCCCACTGCCTTTCCGACCACCTCCCGATGGGGGTTGTAGCCGGCCAACTCTTCATCACGTTCCGCCAGGGGGTTCCCGTCCACCGCCAAAATGGCGCCACTTTCCCTTCCTGCCAGTCCGGCCAGCACAAAAAGCACCGCGCATTCCATCTCGACCGCCCTCACTCCGGTCTTCTGCCAAAGAGCCAAGTCGGAGCCCAGAATGTCATGTGAGTAGAACACGGCGCTGGTCAGGGCCAGGCCCTCATGGATGTCAGCCCCGTCTCGGGAGGCCCGGCGCAGGGCGGCGACCACATCTGCAGAGGCCAATGCCGGATACCCATCCGGCACAATCTGGGAGGTGAAACCCTCGTTGCGCACCGCCCCGGTGACTATCACCAGATGGCCGTCGATGATGTCGTCCTGCATTCCCCCACAGGTCCCCGCCCGGATCAATCGCTGGGCGCCCGCCCTGAGAAGTTCCTCGAAGCACACCGCCGCGCCCGCCGATCCCACTCCATGGGACACCACCCCCACGCGCACTCCCCGATGGTGGCCCACCAAGGTGACATACTCCCGGTTGCTTCCCACCTGGACAGAATCGTCAAGATAGGCGGCCGCCCGGCGAGCGCGATCGGGATCACCGACCACCAGTACTCGTTCAGGGATTTCCTTGGCCTCAATGTTCAACAGGGGAAGAGACATCCTCACACCACTCTTTCGTTTCCACCGTCTATGGGTATTTGCGCGCCGGTGGTGGCGGCGAACCGGTCGCTCACCAACTCGGCCACCGCTGCCGCCACTTGCTGGGAAGTGACCGCGGTACCCAACAGGTTCCGTCGTTTGTAAGAATCCACATCCATGTTGTACTGGGCGGCTCGAGCAGCCAACAGTTCTTCGTTCCAGATTCCGGTGTCGAACACCGCGTCGGGGTTGACTATGTTGACTCGGATTCCATCCGCCGCCCACTCCAAGGCGGCCACCCGTGCCAACTGGGTGAGGGCTGCTTTGGATGAAGAATAAGCGGCTGCCCCGGGGCCCGGAGCGGGCACGTTCCTGGTGGAGATCACTACCACCCGCCCGCCAGCCGGAGACAGCCGAAGGAATGGGTGCACATCGGAAAGCAAATCCGCCGCCGCATCTACGTTCACAGCCATCACCTTCCGCCATGAGGAGCGGTCCAGTTCGGCAATGACCCTGGCCCCCTCGAATATCCCGGCGCAGACCACCACGATGTCGATCCCGCCGAAGCGCTCTACGGCCCTCTCCACCGCCTGCGCCTGGGCAGCTTGGTCGGTTATGTCGCAGGAAATGCCCAACCAGGCGGGGGAGTTGAAGGTCGTGGCCACCGACGGGGAGATATCCAAGCCGGTAACGGCCGCTCCCCGGTTCATTAATTCCTCGGCACATGCCCGACCGATACCTGAGGCCGCTCCCGTCACCAGCGCCACCATGCCGGTCAGTTCGGGAGGTTGGCCTTGGCGTTTCAGCTTGGCTTGCTCCAGTTCCCAGTACTCCACCTCGAACATGTCCCCCTCGGGTAGAGCGACATATCCCCCCAGATGATCCTCGGCCCGCACCAGGGTGGTGATGGTGTGGTGATAGATGTCCGAAGCTATCCCCGCCGCCGACGCGGTGGCGCCGATCGCCAGCATCCCGATCTCGGGATCGAGCACCAACCGGGGCGCCGGATCCAGCATGGTCGTCTCGCCGCGCGCCCGGCCTAGATTGCGCTGGTAGTAGCTGCGGTAGTCATCGGCGTAGCGGGCAATGTCTCTGCCCACCATCGGTGTCCGTTTGGTTCGGATGATGTGATCGGGAGTGAGCGGTCCCCGGGTGGCCAGGGAGGAGAGGTCGTTCCGGCGCACGAACCGGGCCACCTCCGCCGAGGCATGGCGCACCGAGATCATGGGACGCCCTGCCGCCTGGGAGATCTCTGCTCGCAGGCGTGCCAGTTCCAGGGGATCCACCCGGCCCAGCGGGTTACCTTCCGCGGCGCCGTGGGGAGCGTGAGCTTCCAGCCACCGGTTTGCCCGAGAAATCAGCTCCACATGGCATCGGTAAGCCTGGCGCGTGGTGTCCCCGTAGGTGAAGAGTCCGTGATTCATGAGCACCAGTCCAGTCGAGCCGTCGCCGCCGTCCGGCCACATGTCCCGGACTACTCGGGCGAGGTCGAAGCCGGGCATTACATAGGGCACGATCAACACTCCCTCTCCCAGCACCTCTCGCACGCGGTCGACACCGTCGGCGAGATTGGTGAGAGTCACGATCGCATCGGCATGGCTGTGAAGGACGGCCCGACGGGGGATGAGGGCGTGGAGCAGAGACTCCACCGACGGCTGTGGAGCGGCCGGATCAAGCCGCGCCGCCGACAATTCCCGCATCATCTCGGAGTCGGAGAGACTCTCCAGTTCCAGAAGTTGACGCAGGCGACCAAGGGGTAGGGGAGCGAACCCGGCCTTCTCAATGCTGGCCAGATCCCATCCCGACCCTTTCACCCACAGGGTCTGCACCTCTGCACCCGTTATGTCTCGGAATGGCGCTTTCACCGAGGTGTTGCCCCCGCCATGCAACACCAAAAACGGATCGGACCCCATCAGCCGAGAGCCGTACACACACTCGGCCAGGGGATCTGAAGGACCCGGGGCTATTTCGTCGTTCCAAAGGTCCTTCATCACCCGTCTCCTCAAGGATTTAGTAGGGAGTGTCTCCGCCGTCGATGCTGATCGCCTGACCGCGGATGATCCGAGCATCGTTGGAGAGCAGGAAGGCGATCACCCGCCCCACTTCCACCGGCTTGATCTTCCGACCCAGTTGGGCGGGCCCCATCTGTCCCAGCAGTTCATCAGCGGGTATTCCCAGACGGGGAGACAGCCACTCGGCCACTCCGGCCAGCATGGGGGTGTCGACGCCACCGGGGCAAACCGCATTGACATTGATTTGATCTTCTGCCCATTCCATGGAAAGGGAGCGAGTGAGTCCCAGAACTGCTGCCTTTGAAGCGTTGTAGGCAGCCATGTTCGGATACCCGGCCTTGCCGCAGTTGGAACTCACGTTGACCACCGCCCCGCCCCCGTGTCCCCGCAGGTGGGCGCCTACCGCCTGAGCGAACACGAACGAGCCCGTGACGTTCACCTCCAACTGGCGGTTCCAATCAGACGCGGAGGCGTCCCAGGCGGTGTCGAGAAACACCACCCCCGCGCAGTTCACCAGGCCGTCCAGCCGCCCGAAGCGCCCCAAGGTCTCTGCCACCACCCGCTGGGCATCGGTGGAGACGGTGACATCAGCTGCCAGGGCCAGTGTCCGGTCTCCGGCGGGGTCGACCTGTGAAGCCGCGTCCGAGGGAGTCTGCAGGTCCACCATAGCCACGCCGCGGGCGCCGTCCTCCAAGAGGGCTTGAGTGATGCCCCGGCCGATGCCTCCCCCCGCTCCGGTCACCACATATACACGATCCGCCAGTCTCATTGCTGTGTTCCTCTCACCAGGTGGGGTGAGCCAGGACGCCCCCGTCCACCACCAGATCGGCGCCGGTTATCCACCGGGCCAAGGGTGATGCCAGGAACAAACAGGCATCCGCAACGTCCTCGGGTGTTCCCAGCCTGTTCAGAGGAGCGGCGGCATGCCAGCGGGCCACTCCCTCGGGCCACTGCTCTTCGATACCTTGGCGATGGATCAACCCCGGTGACACCGAGTTGACCCGAATTCCGTGGCTCCCGTACTCCAGCCCGGCCGCCCGAGCGTGCATGATCATCCCGGCTTTGGTGACTGCATAGTGGCCGTGGAACGGGGCAGGTTGGCTGCCTTCGATAGAGGAGATGTGAATCACCGAGCCCGGAGACTTCCGGGAGATGAGATGAGCCGCAACGGCTTGGGTGAGGCGATGCACAGCGGTCAGGTTGGTGTCGACCATCACCCGCCACTCCTCGTCGTCCATCTCGGCCAAACCGGCCACAGTCTGGACGGCGGCGTTGTTCACCAAGGTGTCCAGCTTGCCGAAGGAGGCAACCGCGGCTTCCACCACCCGGCGCGGTCCGTCGGGATGACGCAGGTCGGCGGCCACTTCTGCCGCCGGACCGGGCAGGGAGTCCACCAGCGGCCCCAGATCGGTAGTGCGGGTGTGAGCCACGACCGATGCGCCGGCCTCGGAGAATCGGCGGGCTATACCCTGGCCGATTCCCCCTCCCGCTCCGGTGACGGCCACCACCATCCCGGAGAGGTCGAGCATGGCCGAAGGTGAGGGAAGCGTCATGGGAGGGGATGGTCGCGGGTGAGTTCGCAAATCCTAGTCCCTGCCTCGGGGTACCGGTCGGCCAGGTGAGCGCCGTCTCCCAGTTCGAAGCCGTCGGGATTCCACGCCGGCGCCATGGTGGTACCCACCAGGCTCCACTCCCCCTTAGTGGAAGCTCCCATCCATACCCCTGCGGGCACCGCCACGCAGGGTCGCTGTCCCTCTGCCAGTTCCTTACCCAGGATGAGCCGGTTCACCGAGCCGTCGGGATGGAGCAGCAGCATGCTGGCGGGGGCACCCAGGTAGTGATGCCAGATCTCGGGTGCGTCCAGTCGGTGCATGGCGGAGAAATCGCCGGGTCGCATCAGGAAATAGATGGCGCTTCCGTGGTCGTCGAGCCAGACCTGGGTCCACATGCCGCCTTCGGAGGGAAGGGGTTCGAGGCCCAGGAGAGTGATGACTTCGTCGGCGTTCATCCCGTCGCCAGGCGGGCGGCGCGCCCAGAGACATCCACCCGGGACGCGTCGACGTCCACTGTCAGCACCTTGCCCTCCGACATCACCCGCCTTCCCCCCACCCACGAGGAGTGAACGGCGGCGGGTGAGCCCGACCAGACCAGGCGGGAGATGAGATCGTCTTCTTCGGGGATCACCGGGCCGAAGGCGGGGTCGGTGGTGGAGACGGCGATCATGTCGGCCGGATTCCCGGGGGAAAGCCTGCCCAGGTCGGGCCGGCTTATGGCGTGGGCCGCCTCCCTGGTGACCATCGCCAGGGCGTCGTGGGGAAGCAGAGCAGCGGCGTCATGTGAACGGATGCGGGCCAGCCGCAGGGCCATCCGCATCTCCTCGAACATATCCAGACGGTGATGGGAAGCCGGTCCGTCGGTGGCGATGCCCACCGGAATCCCGGCCGCTCTCATCTCGGCCACCGGTGCGATTCCCGAGGCATGCTTGCCGTTGGAGCAGGGACAGTGTGCCACTCCCGTTCCCGCCTCGGCCAGGATGGCGATGTCGTCGGGTGAGATCCACACCGAATGGGCCGCCATCGTCGGCGAATCCAGGATGCCCACCTGCGCAAGGTAGGCGGTCGCCGACATTCCGGTTTGCTTCCTCACCGCTTCCACTTCCCATTCCTGTTCGTCGACATGGGTGTGGATCAACATTCCGTTGGCGGCCGCTGCTTCGGCCACCCCCTGCATGCACCGCTCCGAGAGGGAATACACGGCGTGGGGGCCGATTCCAATCTGGATGAGGTCGCTTCCCTCCCAATTCTTGGCCATTTCGGTCGTCTGATCCAACTGGTCCTGCCATGTGCCGAACTTGCTCAGCTGGGCGTCTTCGATGAGAGGGGCGGTCACCACGCACCGCAAACTCGCCCGCGCCGCCCCCGCCGCCACTGCCTCGCCGTGGAAATACATCTCCATAGAAGTGGTTACCCCACCGGCCAGCAGTTCCCCAGCGCCGGCCATCATTCCCATCTCCACGTCCTCGGGGGTGAGACGGGCCTCCCTCGGCCACATCACCTCGTGCAGCCACCGGTCCACCGGAAGATTCTCGCCGGCGCCGCGCAGCAGCACCATGGGAGTGTGGCAGTGGATGTTGACCATGCCGGGAAGCAGCACCCCCTCCACCCGTTCGAAGGTTGCGCCCTCCCGAGTCGGAGCCTCTTCCGCCTTCCCTGCCCATGTCACTTTGCCTTCTTCCACATCCACGGCGCCCGGCGAGAAAATGGACTCCTCGGCGTCCATCGGAATCACGTGATCGGCAAGATATCGATGTGTCTCGGTCATTCCCCAATAGGCTAGGGCTCGATGGAGCCGAAGCCACAGGAGAGTTCCGTCGAAACTGTGGAGTGGGATGGCGGAGTCGTGAAGCTGATCGACCAGACTCGGCTCCCCCACCAACTGGTCATCCTGGAAGTCCCGGATGTGCCGACTCTGGTGGCGGCCATCCAGCGGCTCTCGGTGCGGGGCGCTCCCGCCATCGGGGTGGCCGGTGCCTACGGGGTGGCCTTGGCGGTTCGCCACCACGGCACGGAGGGCCCCGAACTCGACGAGGCGATCGCCAACCTCCGCTCGGCCCGGCCGACCGCCGTCAACCTGGCCAAGATGGTGGATCGGACGGCTGCTTTGGTGTCACAAGGATTGGAAAGGGTCCTGGACGAAGCCCACCGGATCCGTGACGAGGAGTTGGCCGCCTCCATATCCATGGGCGAATACGGAGCGGATCTGGCGGACGAGTTGATTGGCGAGGCGGCGGCGCGAACCATGACCATCTGCAACACGGGGGGGCTGGCCACGGTCGCCCGGGGGACAGCGCTGGCTGTCATCCAGACCCTTCACGAACGCGGACGCCTGGAGATGGTGCTCCCCGTCGAAACTCGTCCCCTCCTGCAGGGAGGGCGTCTCACCACCTGGGAACTGGCCCGGATGGGGGCGCCGTTCCGGCTGCTGGTGGACGGCGCCGGGCCGTTTCTCCTGGCCAGGGGAGAGGCCAATCTGGTGCTGGCCGGCGCCGACCGGATAGCCCGTAACGGCGATGTGGCCAACAAGATCGGCACTTTTAGCCTGGCGCTGGCCGCCCGCCACGCCGGGGTGCCGTTCATCGTGGTGGCCCCCGAGTCCACCATCGACATGGACACCCCGTCCGGTACCGAAATAGAGATAGAAGACCGGGGATCGAGGGAGGTGGTTTCCCTGGCGGGAGTGGAGGTTGCCCCTGCCGGCGCAGAGGCGCTGAATCCGGCCTTCGACATCACCCCCGCCGAATTCATCACCGCTATTGTTACCGATCGGCGGGTCATCAGGCCTCACCACGGCCAAACACCCGAGAATGTCCCCTGGGGAGCGCTCAGGCGTTCCCGTGAGGGGGAGACAGCACCAAGTTGAGAAGGAGAAAGCGACATGAGAAACCGAAGAGTGGTTCTGGGAATCACAGTCATGCTGGCCCTTGCCTTGTTGGCCTCGGCCTGCGGCGGGGAAGAAGAAGCCGCACCCGACGGCCCGAGTTTGATCTATGTCACCCCCAACCCGATTGGCGTGAACAAGTTCCTGGAACTGGGCCAAGTCGGCACCCAGCGGGTGGCCGAGGAATTGGGCGGGTCTTGGAAGACCTTCGAGTCCACTAACGACTCCGATCGCCGCGCCAACATCGAGGCCGCTATCGACGAGGCGCCCGATGTGGTGGTGCTCACCACCTTCACACTCCTCGAGTTGGCCGACGAAGTCTCCAAGGCCAATCCCGATCAGCAGTTCATTCTGATCGACGCCTGTCCCAACGAGCCTGCCGCCAACCTGCACTGCGGGGTTTTCCGGGAGCACGAAGGGGCCTACCTGCTGGGCATCATGGCGGGCCGTCTCAGCCAGGCCAAGCAGATCGGCTCGATAGTGGCGCTGGACATCCCGTTCCTGCACCGCTGGTCCGACAGCTTCGCGCTGGGCGCCCAGAGCATCGATCCTTCCATCACCGACACGCAAGTGTTCATCGGTGGCGACAACCCCTTCTCTGATCCGGCTCGTGCCAAGGAACAGGCGTTGGCGGTGGCGGCGCGCGGCGCCGATCACATCTTCGCAGTGGGCGCGGGGTCCAACGGCGGCGTCTTCGAAGCCGCCCAGCAGGAAGGCTTCTTGAGCTACGGTGTGGATATCAACCAGTGCCCGGACGCTCCGGGAAGCATCGTTGACAACAACCTGAAGCTGGTGGATGTCCTAGTCGAACAGTTAGCCAAGCAGGTCCTAGACGGAACAGCCGGTTCGGTGGTGGCCTTCGGTCTGGCCGAGGGCGGCACCGGTGTGGTGGCTCTCTCCTCCGATGCGGAACTGGCCGAAAGCCAATGTGTGATCGCCGACCATCCCGATATCGTGGCCGAGGTCCGCGCCGCCCGGGACGCCATCGTGGCCGGCGACACCGTAGTCCCCGATCCCCTGTTCGGTTGATACTTGACATTTGAGCTGGAACTCCGCGGAATAACGAAACGGTACCCCGGCGTCCTTGCCAATGACGCCGTGGACCTGACCGTGCGTCCCGCGGAGATCCATGCCATCGTAGGTGAAAACGGGGCGGGCAAGACCACCCTGATGTCCCTGCTGTACGGGCTGTTCCCCCCCGACGAGGGTGAGATCCTCATCCGGGGGGAAGCGGTGCATTTCTCCTCGGCTCTGGACGCCATCGCGGCCGGTCTCGGCATGGTCCACCAGTCCTTCAGGCTCTTTCCCACCCTGAGCGTGGCCGAAAATGTGGTGTTCCGCCAGGAACCCACCCGTGGCGGGCTCATCGACCGGGCGGCCAGCGCCGCCCGGGTCCGGGATCTGGCCGACCGGTACGGCTTGGCGGTGGACCCCGAGGCAGCGGTGGAGGATCTCCCGGTGGGAGTACTGCAGCGGGTGGAGATACTGAAGGCCCTCTACCGGGACGCTCAGGTCCTCATTCTGGATGAGCCCACCGCGGTGCTCACCCCCCAGGAACGGGACCAACTGTTCGAGGTTATCCGGAGACTGCGTGACGCGGGGCGAACGATTCTCTTCATCACTCACAAGCTGGGGGAGGTGATGGCGATCTCCGACCGGGTGACCGTACTTCGCAATGGTCGGTCGGTGGCCAACCTGGTGACCGCCCAGACCAACCCGACCGAGATAACCCTGCACATGACCGGCCGGGCGGTCGACTTGCATCGGAGGGCCCTTGAGCACGAACCCGACCGGGTCGTGCTCAAGGTGGAAAGTCTCACCGTGCTGGGCGGCCATGGGCGGACGGTAGTGAATGACGCTACCTTCGAGGTGAGATCGGGGGAGATAGTGGGAATAGCCGGGGTGGCGGGAAACGGCCAGAGCGAGTTGATCGAGGCGCTCTGCGGGCTGCGGGAGGCGGCCTTTGGCTCGGTGACCCTTTCGGGTAAGGACATCACCAGTGTCGACGTGGCCGGACGGCGAGACACCGGACTGGCATACATACCCGAGGATCGCTACGGGGTGGGCACCACCCGTCAGGCATCGGTCTCCGAGAACCTCCTGATGGGTCATCACCGGGGTACGAAGGTCCAGCGTAAGGGCTGGTTCGACCGCGGCGCGGTCACCGAACTCACCCGACGGCTGGTGGAGGTGTTCGGGATCAAGGTGGGTTCGGTGTCGGATCCCGTTTCCACGCTCTCGGGCGGGAACCTGCAAAAGGTGGTGGTGGCTCGGGAGATGGAATACGGTACGCCGCTTCTCATCGCCGAGCAGCCCACCCGCGGACTCGACATCGGCGCCATCGAGTTCGTTCACAGCCAGTTAGTGGATTACCGCGACCAGGGCGGAGCGGTGCTGATGGTGTCGGCCGAATTGTCGGAGATCCTGGCGCTGAGCACCCGCATCCTGGTGATGTTCGACGGACACATCGTGGCGAGTCTTGATCCCCGTAGCGTCGCCGAGCCCGAGATCGGCCTCTACATGACCGGAGCGCACCTAGAGGCAGCGGTTGCTTAAGCGGTTCCAGGACGAGCTCCAGAGTATGAGCCGACGGGCTTTGGTGAGTCCGGTGACGTTCTCCCTGTTCTTTGCCTTTGCTCTGGCCGCCGCCATTGTGGCAGTCACCGGTGGCGATCCCTTGGCGGCGGGGGAGGAGATGTTCACCGGAGCGGTCACCGGTTCCGGGCTGCGCAACACCCTGGGCCGAGCGATCCCGATAGTGGGTATGGCCCTGGCGGTCTCTATCGCCTTTCGATCGGGAATCATCAATCTGGGGGGAGAGGGTCAGATGGTGATCGGCGGGCTGGCAGGGACGATCGTGGCCATATACGCGCCGGGTCCGGGGGTACTGATTGTCCCCCTGGCGATGCTCACAGGAGCTGTGGTAGGTGCCCTGTGGGCGCTGTTACCCGCCTACGGTCAGACAAAGCTTCGTCTTCCCATTCTCATTACCACTCTCCTCCTCAATTACGTGGCCCGCGCTATCACCGGATACCTGGTGCGGTTCCCGCTGGCGGACGTTTCGGTCACTCTGGCGAGTACCCGCCAGGTTCCCGAGTCCGCCCGCATGCCCAAGATGCCGGTCTTCGGAGGCGTCAGCCTGTCGCTGATTCTCGTCATATTGCTGGTGGCGCTTCTCTGGATGTTGTACACCCGCACCGTGGCCGGTTACGAGACGCAGATGGCAGGCTTCAACATGCGTTCCGCCCGCTACGGGGGCATCGATGTGGAGCAGCGGACAGTACAGGTGATGGTGGTGGGCGGAGCGATCGGGGGACTGATCGGGACCCATCTCATCATCGGCGAGGCGCTTCGTTACATCGACGGCGAGTTGGTGCTGAGCGGCTTTGCCTGGACCGGTCTCCTAGTCGCCCTCTTGGCGGTGAACCGGCCCATTCCCATCTTCATTACGGGGCTCTTCTTCTCGGGTCTTCAGATCGGCGGGCTGGCGATGCAGCGGAACGCCGGCGTGTCGTGGCGCCTTTCGCAGGTGTTACAGGCGGTGGTGATCGTGGCGGTGGCTTGTCGACTCGCCATCCGACGGGGAGAGCGACCACCGCCAGAGGTGGGTGAGACCGAGGCTGCGGCGGTGGGCGAGGTCTGATGTTCGAACATATCTTCGACACCGCTCTCTTCGACTCGGCCACCCGGGCCATGATCCCCATCCTGCTGGCGGCGTTCGGCGGCATGATCTGCGAGCGTGCGGGGGTCTTCCAGATCGCCCTGGAGGGAATCATGCTGGTGGGGGCCTTTGCGGCGGTGGCCGGTTCCTATCTGGCCCTGAGTTCCGGCGTGGGGGTGCTCTTCGGGATGGCGGCCGGGATGCTGATTGCCCTCGCTCTCGCATACGGCACTGTTACCCGCCGAGGCGATTCCATCGTGCTGGGGATAGCCCTGAACCTGCTGGCGATGGGCCTCACCGGCTTTCTGCTACCGCAGCTCTTCGATGTGCGAGGGGTCTTTCAGCATCCCCGCATCGACGGGCTGGACAGGATCGCCATTCCCGGTCTGTCACAGATCCCCTGGGTGGGGCCGGTGCTCTTCGACAACACCGTCCCCACCTACCTGGCGCTGCTGCTGGTACCGGCCCTGTGGGTTTTCCTGTTCCGCTCTCCGATCGGCTTGCGTCTCCGGGGGGTGGGTGAGCGGCCCCTGGCTGCGGAGACTCTCGGGGTGAGTCCGACCGTCTACAAATACGGAGCGGTTCTGGCGTCCGGCGCCTTGGCCGGGATGGCCGGGGCTCAACTCTCATTGGGCAACGTGGTGCAGTTCGCCGAGAACATGTCCAGCGGGCGGGGCTGGGTGGCGGTGGTGGCGGTGATGTTGGGCCGGGCCCATCCGGTGGGTGTCCTGGCTGCTGCGGCTCTCTTCGCGCTGGCCGAGGCGCTGGGATTCCGCTTCCAGGGCAACGGTCTCCCGGTGCAGATAACCGATGCCCTTCCCTTCGTGGTGACTCTGTTGGCTCTGGTGGTCGCCCGCAAGCGATTCGCCCGCCTTCTCGACCTGACCACCGCCGGTTGATTAGGCTGGGGTTGGGCCAAAGGCGAGGCTGGGAGCGGCCGTGCTGTTCATATACATTTTCTGTCTGACAGTCGGGCTGCCGCTGTTGTTGGTGTTCGCCTTTGGCGGAGGAGTAGAAGCGATGACCGTACCGGGGATGGGAGTATAAGGAGCAATGGAATGAGTAACAAAGGGCTTTGGGAGCGTTTGGAAGAACGGCTGAAACACAGGATTGAGAAGTTCGCGGGAGTAGCGGGAGTTTCAGTGATGGATCTGAAGCGTGGAGACGGAGTGTCCATACGTGGCAGCGAGGTGTTCCCCACGGCGTCCACTATCAAGATCCACATCTTGACACAGCTATTGAGCCGTGCCGAGAGGGGTGAGATAGACCTTAATGAGCGCGTCAGGATCACACCCGAGATGCGCGGAACAGGTAGTGGAGTAATCCACTATATGGAGGGTGAGCCCGAGTTGTCAGTGCTGGACATAGCCATCCTGATGATCATTGTGTCGGACAATACGTCGACGAACATGTGCATAGATTGGGCGGGCATGGAGGCAACCAACGCGCTGTTGCGTGACATGGGACTGACCGCGACGCAGTTAAGGCGCAAGATGATGGACAGCGAGGCTATACACAGGGGCGACGAGAATGTTTCGACGCCGAATGAACTCGTCGCGATGCTGGAGATGCTGTATCGGGGTAAGCCGTCATCCAAAGTGGCCGAGCAGGTCCTGCGGATCATTGGTAAGCCCAAAACTGCACCGCTGAACCGGGCGATACCGTCCAACTTGGTGGTTGCGAACAAATCGGGCGGCATGGAACGGGTTCGCTGTGATGCTGGAATTGTGTTTCTGGGAAACCGACCCTACGCCATAGCGGTGATGACCAAATTCGCATTGGAGGACGTCGTAGGCCGGGAAGCATTCATCATGGATCTGGCACGGGACGTACACCAGACGATGGTGGCACTAGACAGCACCAACGATTTCGGATTGGGCGTACTTACGTACACGGGTTACTAGCAACAGTGTTGCTTGTTGCGACAATGGAGGATCGCTGCAGCGACCGAGATGTCTTGTGATTAGCTGACTAGCCGGGTTGTCTTTCAAAACAAATTGATGTCCGGTTAGGGACTCCCGAGTCCGCTGGCCGTCCGGCCCGACCTCGAAGACCACGCTCTCCCGGTGGATTGGATGTCGGTGAAGTCCAGATGTTCATGGATCACCACCGGAGGATGCGCCGCAGTCACCGAACTCGTCACAGCTCAGCACCCCGGTCACTCCCTGCAAGCCGGACAGGTTGTCGAGGTATTCGCTCAACCCGGGTAACCCTGCTGGCCTTGGCGATCGCCCGCGAGCGTTTCGCCCGCCTCCTGAACTTCACCACCGCCGGATGACTAAGCTGGAATCTGTGAAAGGAAAGGACCGGAGGCGGCCATAGAATTCCTATACGTGTTCGGGTTAGCGGTCGGGTTGCCGCTATTGCTGGTTTTCGCTTTTGGGGGCGAAGTGGGCGCCGACACCGACACTGGTTCGCACGGAGGCTTTTTCTCGCGGGTGTCGATCAGTGCTGTCGCCTTTGGGGGTACCTTCTTTGGACTTTCCGGTCTTTTCACCGTGTGGGTGGGGCTATCCCCTCTCCCGGGGGTGCTGATCTCCGCGGGGGTGGGGGTTCTGGGGGCAGCCTTTCACAACGCCCTTTTTGGTTGGCTGCGCCGCACGGAGGCGTCCAGTGAAGTTACGAACCAGGACCTTGAAGGCGCCACCGGTTTGGTAGTGTTGCCGGTTTCTACCGAGAGGCGGGGGCAGATAGTTGTAGAAGTGGCGGGGCAGCGACTTCGGATTAGCGCCTCCCCCGCCAATCGGGAAGATCGGCTGGCAAAGGGAGTCAGGGTGGAAATCGTGGAAATGGATGGCGGCGTTGCTTTGGTAATAGACTTAGGCAGAGAAAGAAGGTAGTGAATAATGATTGGAAGTGCAGGAACTCCGTTGTTGCTCGGCTTGGCAGTTGCGTTGGTGATATTGATTCTGATCGGAATCGTCAAGTCTTTGGTGGTGATTTGCCCTCCCAACCGGGTGGCGGTGATTTCCGGACGGAAGCGGGCACTGAGCGACGGGCGGAAGGTGGGCTATCGCCTGCTGCAGGGAGGACGGACCCTGCGTGTCCCTCTCATTGAGCGGATCGAGTGGATGAGTCTGAACACCATTCCGTTGGAAGTGGCGGTGACCAACGCCTATTCGCGGGGGACGATTCCTCTGAATGTGGCGGGGATCGCCAATGTGAAAGTGTCGAGCCGTGAAGGGTTGCTGGAAAACGCTGCTGAGCGGTTCCTGGGACGGTCCAGTGCTCAGATCGGACAGATTGCCAAGGAGACGCTGGAGGCAAACCTGCGAGGCGTCTTGGCGACCTTGTCGCCCGAAGAGGTGAACGAAGACCGACTCAAGTTCTCCCAACAGTTGATCGACGAGGCCGACGACGACATCAAGACCTTGGGTCTGGAACTCGATGTCCTCAAGATTCAGAACGTCACCGACGATGTCCAGTATTTGACCTCGGTGGGACGCCTTCTCACGGCCCAGGTTATTCGCAATGCCCGTGTGGCGGAAGCAGAGCGCAAAGCAGAGTCGGAACAGGCCGAGGCTGCCGCTCGGCGAGTGGGACAGGTCGCCGGCCTTGAGGCGGACAGGGCGATCGTGGTGGAGCGCAACGGCCTGCGGGTACGTACCGCCGAACTGGAAGCCGTCTCCAACGCACGTGAGGAAGAAGCGCTGGTAGCGGGAGAGGTCGCCAAGGTCGTGGCCAGTCAGGAGCTGGAAGGCCAGCGCATCGAGCTGGAAACGCGACGGGTTGAGGCGGCGGTGGTGGTTCCGGCCCGCGCCGAATTGGAAGCTCAACAACTGCATGCCCGGGCCGAAGCAGCGTCGATCATCGAGGACGGAATAGCCCAGGTTGAGGTGTTCAAACTCCTCACCGATCAGTATCAGGCAGCCGGCAAGGACGGGCACCATGTGCTGGTGCTCAACATGCTTCCCGAACTGATCGACAAAATCGTCGCTACCGTGCAAGGAGTCAAGATCGACCGGGTGGCAGTGGTGGATTCCAACAGCGACCGGGGCAGCAGCGGTGGAGGTATACCCGGCCTGGTTTCCCAACTGCCCGCCGCTCTCGTGGCCCTGACGGAACAGATAGATGCCGCCACCGGAGTGGACATCCTTGCCTCGCTACGCCGGAGTTCCGAAGACCCGACCGAGGACGACGGGTAGGCCTAGCCACAAGTCGGCTTTTGCCGGCTTGCTCGTATGGGTGGAGGGCTACCAGGAATACGAAGTTGGCGGGGCGGGGAGCATAGAGGACGAAAAGCGGACTGCCGATGGTTATCGAGGCTGTGATCCGTTGACGTTACGGGTGGAGGCGACGCGAGTGTCGGCAGGGGACCACGCCTGCGATGTACGTTCGGGCGTCAATATCCGGTCAGGGAACTTGGTGTCTGCTAACCGTCGGGCCCGACCTCGAAGACTACGCTATCTCGGGTGGCTTGGATGTCGGTGGAGTCGAGGTGTTCGTGGATCACCACCCGGGAGGCGCCACAGTCCCCGAACTCGTCGCAACTGAGAACCCCGGTCACTCCTTGGAAGCCGGACAGATTGTCGAGATATTCGCGCAACCCGGCCCGATCTATCACCAGGGCGTTGTCTCCTGAGCGTAGGTAGGAGGAGGCGGAAATGGCATCCAATAGCAGGATGGTGGCATCGTAGGCGTGGCCCCAGAATGTGCCGGTGGGAGACTCGCCCACCGTCTCCTGATAGCGAGTCAGCAGGTCGGCGGCGCTTTGGCCGGTGCTTTGGTTGTAGTTGTCTCCAAAGCGAGTATCGGGGCCCGAGATGTACATGCCTTCGGTTTGTGGGAGCGACAGAAAATTGTCGTTGAGCAGGCCATCGGCGGCGGCGAACACCGTCTCGGAGAAGGCAGGCATCTCAGCCGCCTGCTCCACCAAAAAGCCGCCGGTCGGGAAGAAAAGCGGGAAGAACAGGGCTTCTGGTTCACCAGTGGCGATCTCGGTGAGAACCGGGACCAATTCTTGGTCCTTGCGGTCCACTTCCCAAGTACCGGTGATGGCACCGCCGCGTTCCTCGAAAGCGTTGGCAAAGGCCGAAGCCAACCCCATTGTGTAGGGGCCTCCGTCGTGAACGACGGCCGCGGTAGAGACACCCTCACCGAAGAGGAAGTGCGCCACGGATTCGCCTTGAATTAGATCGTTGTGGGCGGTTCGGTAATAGCCGGGGAAGTGGCTCTCACCCTCGTTGCCGGCCAGATCCGAAGTGAGTGACGGGGCGGTGTTCGATGGGGAGATCAGAACCATGCCAGCACTGGTGAGGAGCGGCGCCGCCTCGGCGGCGGCCGCTGAGCAGTTGGTGCCGATCACGCCCAACACATTTCCCTCGGCGATGACTAGTGAGCCGGTGATCATTCCTCCCTCGGGGGAACACATGTCATCGAGCCCCACGCCGAGGTCAACATTGTAGCCGCGGATTGGGCCGTGGTCCTCCACGGCGAACACGATGGCTTTCTCCGCGGAGTTTCCCAACAGGGCGATGTCCCCGGGATTGGTGTACACGGACCGGATTTGGATGGCCTCACCCCGCTCCACCTCCACAACTCCCAGCGAGCCATCACCGAGGTGGTCGGTTGGTTCTGAACCACTACAGGAAGTGATCATCAGTCCCAATGCCGCCAAGGCGATCGGCAGAGCGCGGTGCGAAGTTCCTCGCATGCGTCGGGGCCCTGAATTACTGGCCAGTAGACACCATCCGCCAGAGTCTATTTAAAAGAGAGGGCAGCTTGCAGCTTTGTGATCAGGGATGTCCCTTCGGTTGGTGTGAGAGCATTGCCGGGTTCGTTTAACAAAAGGGACCTTACGGACAAGAGAAGACCGTCGAGGGCGTGACTCAGGACAGTTATGGCAGAAAACGGCCTGCGGGTCATGTGCCCGGGTTTACAGGTCTGCCTTTTCTCGTGCTTCTTCGTATTGGTGGAGAGCCACCAGGAATCCGATGAACACCACGGCCGAGACCACCATGAAGGTGATGGGGACGATCCGCACTTCGAAGGCGTTGAGCCCCTCGATGTTGGCCGGGCGGGGGCCGCGGGGAGCGTAGAGGACAAAAAGCATGCTGCCGATGGTCATCCAGGCCGATATCCCCGCTCCGGTCACCAAAAAGGCTAGCTTTTTTCCCAGATTGGTGTAGTTCAGCAGGTAGACGGTGCCATAAAAGACCAGGATCGCCATGATCAGTAGGATGATCCCGGTGACAAACAGATTGGCCGATAACAGGGAGCGAAACAGTTCACGCATGGCTCAGTTCCCCTTGCCGTTGAGGTCGCCTGCCCACAGGTAGTCCACCAGCAGGTCCAGATCGTCGATGGAGAGCACCGCCCCGAATGCGGGCATCTGCCCGTTCCCGAATCCGTTCACTCCGTAGGGTTGGTCGGCCACTGCTCCCACCAGGAGGAAGGAGCGAAGGTCGTCCTTGGTGATGAATTGTACCCGTGGTCTGCCCTTCCACACCGCCGGCGCGAAGCCTCCCGATCCGGGCTGTGCCGCGTAGGGTGTCCCCGCTGACCAACCGGAAGTGTGACAGCGGGCGCAATAGCCGGTGAACACCCCGACCGCCCGTGAGGCCTGTTCCATATCGCCGCCGAAAGCGGCGGCGGCCACTCCGTCCAGAGATATCTCCCATGTTCGCTCCACCCGGGCGTCCAGCAGTTCCTCAAGGCCCTCCCGGGCCGGGATGAGCAGCCGTTCCGCGTTTTCGGTCCGCACCGAGAGATTGACCGCTGCCGCCGCCATGCCGGAGACGGCGGTGGCGGCAGTCTGGTCGTCGGTGATTCCCCCGCCCGAGGAGGCCCGCTCAGGATCCAGGTTGACCACTGTCAGGGTGTTGGGGCGGAGCGCGATCCGGGACGCGGCCAGTTCGGCAGTCAGCACCCGCTCCACCCGGTCGGAGAGGCTGTCGCCGTCTGAGTCCTCCTCGCCCTCGGCTCGCAACGCCGTCCTGATTGATTCCATGCGCAGTTCCAGAATGGGCGCCTGGGGCACCAGTGACCGCAGGGTGCTGATGGCATGGTCGGCCACGTCGGCGTCGGGGCGTCCGTCAGTGGCGGGGTTTTGCGGGTCGAAGGTCAGCGCTTCGATCTCGGTGAAGTCGAACAGGGCGGCGGCGGCGGCGGTCAACTGGGAGATCGTGACCTCGGAGATATCCGACAGGTTGTCCCCGTCGCGGTCGATCCCCTCGTCCGACAAATCGAGCGTCCGGCGGGCATGGGCCACCAGGTCGGCCAGGGTCTCGGCGTGCCGGGGGGCATCCTCTATGTCGGCGATCAACTGGCGCTGTTCGATGATGGCCCTCTCCAGAGCCTGATCGGCGTTCTCCAGGAGGCTCAACTGCCCCACCACGATGCCGTCGGTCTTGCGGAGTATCTCCTGTTGGGAGACTTGGATGCTCTCCAGATAGTTGACGATGTCCTGGACCTGCTGCTCGTTCATGGGGCCGCCTCCCACCGTCCCCCAGGGGGGCATGGGGGAGTTCCCCCGCCCGTATGTGACCCAATATGTGATGATGTCGCGGTCATAACGCAGGAAAACGTCGTTGAGGGAAGGCGCCGCCCACGACACGCTCACCCCGGTCCGCTTCTCCACATAGGCGGCCACTCCCCCCACTCCGTTGGGGCCGTGGCAGCTCCAGCAGTCGGCCTCGATGGGCTCCACCAACTCGGCGCCCCGCTCCACCGACTCCTCGTGGAACTGGTCGACGAAGCCGAGTTGCCGATCGGTCTCGCTCAGGTAATAAACCGCCAGACCGACCGCCAGGAAGGCCGAGAGCAATACCGCGCCCTGTTGGATGAGCTCCAGCCGCCGGGTCTCCAAAGCGTCGTCGGTGACTCCCGGCGCCTGGTTAGGAGGGATTCCCTCCCGTCGGCGGGACCTGAGCGCGGCCACTCCCAAAAAGGCGAGCCAGATCACGGCTCCCACGATCACCAGGGTGATTACCAGCGAGGAATCCATGCCACTTCCCCTATATGCAGGAGGGGCCTTGCGGATAGGACACGGATTGGGCGATGGCCCGGGGGGTCTCCACGATCGTTCCGGTTCTGATTATCAGCCGTCCCTCCTCGGTGACATGGACCGCGAACCGGTCCAGGTTCCGGGGGGCGGGGCCGGCGAAATACTCTCCGATCGAGTTGTACTTGGATCCGTGGCAGGGGCATTCGAACCCTTGGGAGTCGTCACACCACGGCACCCGGCATCCCAGGTGAACGCAGCGCTGATAGAGGGCCATCAGCCCACCGGCGACCACATCGCCGCTCGTGAATTGCTCGCTCATCTCGGCGGGCGCCGGTACCACATAGGCGCGGGCGTCGGGGATGAAGGCCGGGGTGACCAGGCCGGCGGTGTCGGTCATCTCGGGCACGAGGTCGGCGGCGCTCCCGGCGTCCACGTCGCTTCCGAAGCCTCCGCTTATTTTGGGCCACAAAAAGGCCAGGATCTCGATTCCCATGATGCCGAACCACGCCACCGACATGGCGGCCAGAGACCGGTTGAAAAACTGTCGGCGGGTGACTCCCACCTCCTCGGGGGAGGCCTCCACGATCACCTGGGTTTCGGTGATGGGCGCCAATGCCTTCTCGGCCGGGGCCTCTTGCACTGCGGTCACCGGCTCCTCGGCCTCCGATGGCGGCTCTTCGGCCTCCGAAAGGGTTTCCAGCACCAGTTCCATGGTGGGAGCGGAGCGGTCGGCCTTCCGGGCGCTGCGTTCCACTCTCTTGGGCCAGAGCGAAGCTGGGTCGGGTTCCGCGCGGCGGAAGGCGATGGTGAAAGCGCCCACCGCCGCGGCGATTGCCACCGCCGCCACCCCGATGATGATCAGCTCGACGCCGCCCATCAGGCTATCAGGCTATTCGGCATCAGTGGTCACCGAAGTCAACCCAGTCTGACAGGTCGTCGAAAAACACCCCGTCCACCCACGGATAGGCAAAGTTGAATCCCGGTCCACGGAACAGCACTCCCAGGATGGTGAGGGTCGCGCATCCCGCCAGGAAGATGGTGAACAACATGATGGCCAGCTTGCGGTCGGAGGGACGGGTGGAAGGGTTGCGGTCTATGTAGGGAATCATCATGAATCCCACGATCCCGATCACGGTCGGCACCGTGACTCCGGCGATCTGCGGATCGAAATAGGAGAGCATCTCCTGGAGACCCAGGAAATACCAGGGTGCCTTGGAGGGGTTGGGGGTGGCGTTGAAGTTGGCCGCTTCCAGGAGGGGCGCCTGGAGGATGGTCGAGAGAACCAAAAGGAAAGCGGTCATCGCCAGCAGGGCGGTGAACTCGGAGATCATCAGATGCGGCCAGGTGTTCACCTTGTCGGTGGGGTCGGCCTTGACCTGTTGGATGGCCCGGGCCTTGACCACCGTGAGCAGTCGCTGATGGCGCACCCCCTCGGGCAGGTCGGTGGGGGGGACCGAGGGACGGATCGAGACGGTCGCCGCCAGCCGTCCGTTCCCGGCGCCGCTATCCCCACCCGCCGGAGGGGCCGGGGCGGCCAGTGCGGGCTCGACGGCCGGCGCCTCCGCTGGAGTCTCAGCTACTGTGGCTATGGCGGGGGGCGGGGCGGGAGCGGGGTCGGGCGGCATCTCGGGGACCGACGGCGGGGGAGCGGTGGGAACAAATCTGGGGGCAGGCACCGCGACCGACTCGGCGGCTATCTCGGTGATAGGGGCCTCTCCGCGCATTTCGGCCAGGACTTGTTCCACCGGCAGGCCCAGCGCCTTGGCCTTCGCCTCGGCGGACCTCCTCAGCAGTTCTTCGGGGATCTGTGGCACTAGCGCTTACCTCGCACGGCTAGAGAGGACCGGAGATCCCGCCGTCTTTGCGGACTCTCCAGAAGTGGACCGCCAGGAATATCACGATGATGAACGGGAGGAAGAGCACATGGAGCACATACCATCGCAAAAGCGTCCCCGCTGTCACCTCCACTCCGCCCAATAGGGCGAATTTCACCTGCGCTCCTATCGCGGGAACGAACCCGGCCATGTTGGTGCCCACCGTCACCGCCCACAGGGCCAACTGGTCCCAGGGAAGAAGGTAGCCGGTAAAGGAGAGGAGGAGGGTCAGGAGCAGCAGTATGACGCCCACCACCCAGTTGAACTCGCGGGGAGGCTTGTACGCCCCGTGATAGAAGACCCGGGACATGTGAAGGAACACGGTTAGCACCATCAGATGGGCGCCCCAGCGGTGCATGTTCCTCATCAGGGAACCGAAGGCGATGTCCGTGGAGAGAGCCTGCACGTCGATGTAGGCCCGTTCCGCGGTGGGCGCGTAGTAGAACATCAGAAAAATGCCGGTGACGGTCAGGAGAATGAAGAGGAAAAAGCTCATCCCGCCCAGACAGAGCGTGTAGGAGAGCTTGACGCCATGCCGCTTCACCTTCACCGGATGGAGGTGATAGAGCACGTTGTTCATGATCACATAGGAGCGGTTGCGGGGCGTGTCGGTGTAGCCCTTCTTGAAGGGAGAGCCCGGGCGCAGGACCGAATCCATGAACTGGCCCGACCAGACCCTTCCCAACATGCCGGTCGCATGGGCGCGGGCCTTGGTCAAAAGAGCGTGCATGCCGTTTTGTTTGCTCACCGTTGCTCCTTACCAACGCATTCCATATGTATAGCCGTGCTTGAAGTCCCTTTGGCCGGTATCCACTTCCCAGGGAGCGGCGTTGAGCCCCATCTCCTCGGCCTGAGCGGCCAGGGACCCCTCGAACTTGCCGAGCGAGATGACCCCGGTGGGGCAGCGGTCGATGCACAGCGCGCAACGGGTGCACTCGTTCTCGTCGACCACAAAAAACCCGTAGTTGGTGACGTCCTCTCTGGGATCGTCGACGTTGACGGCCTCGTCGATGGCGTCCATGGAGAGATAGAAGATGCACTTCCACGGGCAGATGTCCACACAGCCCTCGCAGATGATGCATTCGGACTGGTCGATGTGGAGGAACTGCTTCGGTCGGATCTTCCCCTGGTAGAAATCGTTTTCCACCAAGGCGAGCTGGTAATCGTCCCGGAAGGGAGGGGTCTCGTCCACTACGCCACGGGGCATCTCAGCGGTCTCCCTTCACGAGCGGCCGCCCATAGGGGGACAATCGGACGCCGGTCCGCTTCTTGGGCGGCTTGTAGATCTGCTGCAGCAGGTAGGCAAAGAGACCGGCGCCGGCCAGGGTCGCCAGGTTGTAGGTACCCGAGATGGCGTCCTTGAGGACGCCCCAGCTGATCGCCACCTCGTTGCCCAGCATCAGAATCGGCGGGATGTTGAACGCGATCCTCTGTCCCGACCAGTCGAGATCGGTCTGGGAGAGGTTGAGCCATTCGGAGGGGACGATGCCGAACACGATCACCAACTCCATCCAGACCAAGAAGGCGGCGAAGGCTGCTCTCGCCCAGGTCATCTTCTGGTTCAGGACCCACAAGAAGGCCGCGCCGAGAAGCATCATCTGGGAGGCGCCCAGGGCGGCGAGGTAGCCGAGGCTCTTCCAAAACCAGCCCCTGGGTATCCAGTTGAAGTAGTCCACCACCAGGGTCGTGGAGACCCCGTTGATGATCTCGGTCTCCGGCAGCTTGGAATAGTGGACCCACAAAACCGCCACGGCCATGAGTCCGGTGCCCAGCAACAGCGACGACCACCCTATGAGGATTCGTATTTGGTGGTTTATAGCGGCGATGCGATGCATCTCTACCAGATGGCCTTCCAGAGTCGAACCACTCCTATTTTTACACCGGAGCGGGTTTCAAACAAAGTTCTGGCGCTTTCCCTGATCACAACCAAGCGCCTCATGCGTCCCTTGCGCCGAGGCGGGTTTCAATCTTGCTATCTTTTGGAGCGGCTCTCATGGCTAGCCTTTCGTTTCCGGGGCCATCGGGGGTAGCGCTCTGAGTACAACCAAGAATAATCAAGTCGGACACCCGAATAGTCGAGTCGGGCGTTACGCCGCATCGTCGGACGCGTTGGGTCCTGACACCGCCGCCAAGTGGCACATCATCGTCTCCACCGCCTTCTTGGCGGTGGCCGGGGTTGTATGGGTGGCGGGGATGGTGGAACTGCGCTTCTCCGGGACCCTGACCGGGCCTTTCTCATACGGCCGCATCCGTCCCATCGCCCTCTTGCTGGCTGTGATGGGTTGGTTGACCCTGTCGCTGGCGGGTGGGATCTACTATGTCCTGCCCCGGCTCACCGGCACCCGGATGCGCGGTGAGACCTTGGCGTTGGCGGGGGGAGCGGGGACGGCCGTGGTGACGGTGGTCGGGGCGCTGGTGGTTTTGTTGGGGGGTGGGGACGGGACCGGCCCCTTCTCTTTGCCCTGGTGGGTCTCCTTTCCGCTGTTGGCCACCCTTCTGGTGCCGATGGTGGTGACCCTCTCCACGGTTCGCCATCGACAAGAGCCCAACATCTATGTCTCTTTGTGGTACGCCCTGGCCGGGGTAGTTTGGCTGCCGCTTCTCTACCTGGCGGGGGCGGTTCCCGCCCCCTCGGCGATCGGGAGCGCCGTCTCCGGGTCGATTTCTCTCTTTGGACTCTCCAACCTGTGGGTGGTGGGAATGGGGATCGGGCTTGCCTACTACGCCCTGGTGAAGGAGACGGGAAATCCTCTGGCCAGCAGGCAGTTGGCGAGAGTGGGATTCTGGTCTCTGGCCTTCGCTTCGGCGTGGGGGGGCGCCGCACCTCTGGTTTTCGGTCCGGTTCCCGATTGGCTGGAGGCGGTGGCGTTCCTGATGACTCTGGCCCTTCCCGTATCGGCGCTGGCCAACGCCGCCAATTTTGCTTTGACCACCGACCAGAGCTGGGCGAAGAGATCGGAGCGTCCGGTGGTGGCCGCCGCCTTGGCGGGCGTCTTCTTTGCCTTGATGACCGCCGCGCTCACCAGCTTCGGGACGGTCCGCTCCGCGGCGGCGGTGGTGGGTCTCACCCCCTTCTGGGACGGCGTGCTCTACGCCACCCTGTTCGGCGCCGGAGGTCTCCTGGTGGCAGCCTGGACTTATCAGGCGCTTCCACCGATAAGCGGACGGAGGATGGCCGATGCGGGGTTCGCCCGCCTGCATCTGCGTCTCACCTTCTGGGGAGTGGGATTGACCACCGTCCTGTTGGTGGGGGCCGGCTTGGTGTCGGGCTACAGTTGGACAGGAGGCTCCTACAGCGGGATCAGCCCCACCGGCCAAGGCTGGGGGAGCCTGGCGGGCATGTCTTCGCTCTTGGTGGGGTTGTCCATACTCTCGGGGTTGGTGACCCTCCTGGGCCAACTCTCCTTCTGCTTGGCCGTCTTCAGGACTTTCACCTCCGGACGCCCAACCGCCCAGGAGGTCTTTACTACGGTTTCTGCTGAGGGCGCCTCCGATTCCGAACCGGGGGAAGAGGAATGAGCGAGCTTTTAGAAGCCGCAGCCCAAGTCGTGGGGGCTCCCGCCGAGTTGGTGCAGCGCTCGGCCGAGGCGCGGGCCGGCGCCGACGGGGTCCCAGTCGAAGAAGTCCTGGCGGCCTGGGCAGGAGGTGGAGCAGTATCCGCCTCCGCACCTGTCGCGCCCTCTCCTGCGCCTGTCGCGCCCTCTCCTGCGCCTGTCGCGCCCTCTCCTGCGCCTGTCGCGCCCTCTCCTGCGCCTGTCGCGCCCTCTCCTGCGCCTGTCGCGCCCTCTCCTGCGCCTGTCGCGCCCTCTCCTGCGCCTGTCGCGCCCTCTCCTGCGCCTGTCGCGCCCTCCGCGCCTGTCGCGCCCTCTCCTGCGCCTGTCGCGCCCGCCGCGTCGCGCCCTCTCCTGCCGCCCCGCCTTCGGCTGCCCGCCCTACCGTGGTCTCGACCCAGGTGGCGGCCGGCCCGCCCCCGGTGCTGACCGGCCGGGTTGACCGGCCTTACCGGTATCTGTTCGGCGCCGCGGCGCTGTTGATCCTGTGCCTGGGGGTCACCTTGGTGGTCCCCGCCTTTTCGGGGACGGGGCGGGGAGCGCTTCACTCCGAAATCCCCTACACCGCCGCCGCTCTCCGGGGACAAGAGATCTATCTGTCGGAAGGATGTGCGGGCTGTCACACTCAGATGGTCCGTCCCATAGTCGCCGACGCCCAACTGGCTGCCGTGGCCGGGGTGGGCGGGGTGACTCTGTCTGACACCAACCAGGTGATCGGCCGCCAGCGCTACGGTCCCGACCTGGCCAACGTGGGGAATCGGATGTCCCCCGAGGACATAGGGGCGGTGCTTTCCGGAGAGGGAGGACACCTTTCCTATGGGGGGAGTTGGATGGACTCCCTGGTGGCCTACCTGTCCGAGTCCCAGGTTTTGACGCAGGGGGGCTCCGATGAGTGAGAATCTGGCGAGAGCCGCCGAGGCCATGGGCGCACCGGAGATTCTGGTGCAGCGCTCGGCCGAAGCCCGCTCCAGTGCAAGCGGCGTCCCCGTCGAGGAGATCCTGGCGGCCTGGGCAGGTGGCGGGTCGGCGCTTTCGGCGTCCCCGGCCGCTGCTCCCGCTCCGGCGCCCGCTGCCCCCGTGCCGGCCGCTGCGCTGCCCCCGTGCCGGCCGCTGCCCCCGTGCCGGCCGCTGCCCCCGCCGCCCCATCGCCTACGCTGCCTCCTGCACCTGCTCCTGCTGCCCCGGTGGTAGTGGCGCCCCTGCCCCCGCCCTCGGAGGTGACCACCAAGGAGGCGGTCTCCTTCCCGGTGGTGGTTTCCGTGCCGACCGCCCGCCTGACGGAGAGAACCTCATCCACCCTGCCCCGCTGGCTGGCCGCCCTCTTCCTGGTGGTCCCGGTGATAGGTCTGCTCTATCTGGCGGGCAACTCCGCCCGGGCGGGGTGTGTGGAGGGGGGAGTGGAACTGGCCGTCAACCGGATCGACTCCACGGTGGCCAACTGTGACGGCAGCGAGTTCACCGGCCGCGCCGAAGACACGGCGGGGAACTTCCTGGCAGTGGGGGAAGCGTTGTTCGAGACCTGCGCCGGATGTCATGGTGCCAACGGCGAGGGGGGAGTTGGGCCGACGTTTGCAACCGTGCTCTCCACATTTTCCAGTTGCGCGGACCATATCGAGTGGGTGACCCTGGCCACCGGCGGCTTTCAGGAAGCCGGAAGAGCCACCTACGGGGATCTGGCCGATACCGTGGGAGCGGAAGGTTTCATGCCCGGATTCGCGACCACCAACACCCCCGAAGAAATCGCCTCGGTGGTCGTCTTCGAGCGGATCCGCTTCGGCGGAGCCGACCTCGACGAGACGCTGATCGAGTGCGGATTGATCGAGACCGAGGGGGGTGAAGCCGAGGAGGAACCGACCGAAACCGGAGAGGCGGAGGACGAAAGCGGATAAGAGCTATCGGGCAGCCAGGCTCAACTTTCTTTCGAGGAGCGTTCTCCACAACCGAAAAGTCCCAATCTCTCCCTCGGCCAGGACCCGTCCGCCGGAGTCTTCCACCACCGGGATGCGCAGCCCGTAATCAACCGCCAACTCGGGACGGTGGTCAATGTTCACTTCACGCAGGGCCAGGCCCCACACGAGCGCCACTCGCCGCACCCGGGGCGCCGCCACCGCGCACAGGTGGCACTCTGGCCGGGTGTAGAAAACCAGATAGCGTCGATCCTGTCTCACTCCCGTCCCTCCCGCCCGATATCCTGGGTAATCCCCGTCCTTGTTTCTGGGAGTGACAGAATGCGACCCGGCACCGCGACAGCGATAGTGACCCTGGCCTTGATCATCGTGGTGGCGGCGGTGGTGCAACTGTGGGGGCTGGTGTTCTCTCCATAATCACCGACATCCGCTCGGCGAGAGAGAGCCGGTCACAGGCCCGCCCTCCTCGCATCGCCAGGGCCAAAAGCCCTGCCGAGTCGAGATGGATCAGCAACTCACCCATTCCCACTTCGGCATAGGTTGCCGCTCTCCGAATCCGGTGAACGGATGCTCCGATCCGCACCGACAGCTCCGAGCAGTCCTCCAGGCCGGCGCTTTCCAGATCGTGAGGGGAGATGTTGGTCTGGACGTTGCCGTAGGTGTCCACCCACCAGGCCTCGCCGCTCACCCGGCCAGGGTCCAACTCCGGCAGGGGCAGTAGCAGGGGGCTCACCTTTTCGGGGCCGATCGGAGGTCCCAGCTCGGAGAGCCGTACTTCCCCGCAGGCCAGGGCTGCCGCCGCCGGAGCGAAGACATCCCGTCCCCAGAAGGTCTCTCCGGCGCCCGGCAGACGGTATTCGGGGTTTTCGACGGAGACCATCCGCCGGGCGCCTCCCACCATGGCCACCGCCGGCGACAGGAGACCGTTGTCAGGCCCGACGAAGAACATCTCGGAGGTCTCAACCGCCAAGGCCCGCCGGTCGGTTCCCACTCCCGGGTCGACCACCGCCAGGATCACACCGGAAGGCAGGTACTGGACAGCGCGCAGCAGCGATAGGGCGCCGGCCCGCACGTTTCCGGCGGGAATCCGATGGTTGATGTCGATCACCCGTGACCCCGGAGCTATCCGGGCCATCACCCCGTGCACCACCCCCACGAACTCGTCATCGGTTCCAAAATCGGAAAGAAAGCTGATGGGAAGGCTCATGAATGTCCGGCGGTTCGACAACGTGGGATCGGCTGAGGGCCAAGGTTAGAACCTAGGCGACCCAAAGGCGAAGCTCCGTCTTTTCCTCACCTGACCAAGTCCCTAAGTCGGCAAAAAATCCGTAACCAAGAGGTTGATCTGTGTCACAGCCCCGATACATACTGGTGGAAGCCAAATCACCTTGCGGCCCGATCCGACGCGTCGTTCGGTCCGCTCCAGGGATCATATTCCAAGACAAGCGACCCTTCAGGGGACTGGTAGGTAGCGTCTTGACCAACGGCAAGGTGGCGGCAGGGGAGGGCCCGAAAAATTCAAAAATAATGTGGTGCCGCACTTTTCGCGGGATAGGGTTTTCGGATCAGTGATCGGGCAGGGCGGTCGAATGCGTTTTCATTGGGCTGGCCGACGCGAGCCGGCCGGCTACTCCCAGATGGTTCATTTGGTGGCGTCCAGTCGGCTGAGCGGTTCAGGCCAGTCGAGAATCTGTTGGTATGCGGTGACCAGTTGGTGGCCTGCCAACGCGGTGGCGACGATAAACCGGTCGGCAGGATCGGCTTGGAAATCGGTGAGGTTCCCCGCTCGGATGGCGATCTCGCCGTCTACAGGGATTTCGGTGAGCCCCTCACGTAGCAGGAGTCGGCGCCATTCGCCCATTTCGTAGTAGATTTCAATCCGGTGCATCCCACGCAGCATCTCAAGCTCCCAGAAGGAGATAGCCGAAACAGCAACTTCGTTCTCCCCCAGCGCTCGATCGATCTCCCGGTGAGTTCGCGGCCCCAACCGACGATCACCCGCTCTCAGCCAGATGAGAACATGGGTGTCGAGGAGGATCACGGATTCAGCGCCCGGCCCGGGTTGGTCTCGGCCTCCCATGCAACGCCCACTGGCTTGATGATGTCACCCAGAATGCGAATCTTGTCCTGATCACGGCCAAAGAACGTTCTTGGTGTCTCGCGGTAAGGAACCAGCCGTGAAACCGGTCGCCCGTTCTTGGTGATAACAATCCCCTCTCCGGTCTCCGCCACCTTATCCATGAGCTTCAGACACTTGGCCTTGAACTCAGACGCTTTGATCACTCTGTTGTCCTGATCCATAATTCCTCCAGCTACTTCGGATAGCCGGGCGGTCTTCCGGCGCCATCCCGCCTTCCCTACAAGGGACGCTCGGTCTCCCGCCCGACCGACTACAGGATGAAAACGGCCAAGCGGGGGTTTTCAAGCCTTTTGGGGGCGCTCTTTTCGCGGGTCGCCCGCCTCGGAGCCGCTTGCTCAGCTCTTCTCGAAGGCCATCATCGCCAGAGGCCTGAAGCTGAGATCCACCGCCTCGTAGATCTCTCCCAAAAGCAGATCCAGGGATTCGGGGCTCACCTCGGAGGCGGCCAGGCGGCCGGTCAGCACCACCGCTCCCTCCCGGTCGAGTGCGAAATGACATCGCCACAGACGGTGATTGCGCAACAGGCAGAGACGGTACACGTCGGCCTGGTTGGCGGGAGGGGCCGGCAGGACATAGGCCTCGGCGATGACACTCCGATCGCCCACTGTCCACCAGACGGTGGTGGCCGAGCGGACGCTCTGGCGCATCCGCACCGCCCAGCGGCCCTCCACCTCCTCGGAGTATTCGACGTCGCTTTCGGGGTCCGTCACCCAGGAGGAGATGACCTGGACGAGGGTGGCGGCAAGTTTGCTCATCCCCCGAATAACACGCTTTGGTAGAGCTCCAAGAGCCGGTCGGAGGTGGCATGCCAGGAGTATTGGCTGGCCCATTCCACCCCCCGGGCGGACATGGCGGAGCGCAGCTCGTTGTCTTCGAGCACCTTGGCGATGGCCGCCGCGTACCCGTCCGGTTCCCATCCGTCCACCAGCCAGCCCGACCCGCCGTCTTCCACCACGTACATGAGTCCTCCTCTCCGGGCGGCCACCACCGGAAGCCCACACGCTTGGGCCTCGGCGACCGCCAGCCCGAAGGATTCGCTGCGGGACGGCGCCACCAACAGGTCCGCTGCCCGGTAGAAGTCGGCGAGCCGGTCATGACGGACCGGGGGGTGGAAGCGGACCGTTCCCGGCCCGAGTTCGTCGGCGGCGGCGCGCAGGGCCTCCATCTCCCGCTCTCCCTCCGGTCCGCTGGGTCCCCCCACTATCAGCAGACGGAGATCCGGAAGGCGCTCGCGAGCCAGCGCCACCGCCGCCAACGCCACGTCCGGTCCTTTCAGGGCCTGGATTCTTCCCACGAACAGCGCCAGCGGCCCTCTTCCCAACCCCAGCCTCGCCCGGGCTTTGGCCTGATCTCCCGGATGGAAGTAGGTCCGGTTGACCCCCGGAGGGGAGATGCACAGCTTGGTGGGATCGGCTCCGTAGTGGTCCATCAAGTCGTCCGCCTCGAAAGGAGTGGAGGCCACCACGCAGTCGGCACCCGAGATCAGCGTCTCCTCGGTGGCGATGCGCATCGGGTCGGTGGGGGATTGATCCGCCCGTCGGGTGGCGTCTTTCACTCTGCCCAGAGTGTGAAAAGAGTTCGCCATGGGGATGTTCAGCCTCTCTTTGACCTCCAGCGCCGCCCAACCCGAGAGCCAGTAGTGGCTGTGGACCAGGTCGGGCAGGAGCGTCCGGGTCTCCAACCGCTCCAACAGCGCCTGGCTGAAGCGCCCCAGGTGCGGCACCTGGGATTCGATGGAGAGGGGCCGAGGCGGCCCGGCCTCCAGGTGGTGCACCCGATAGCCCGGCACCACCTCCGCTATCTCCGGGAGTCCGGGATGATCCCGCCGGGTGAACACATCCACCTCCACTTCTTGGGAGGCCATGGTGCTGGAGAGTTCATGGAGGTAGACGGTCATGCCTCCCGCGTCGCCCTCTCCGGGGTCGCGAAGCGGAGAGGTGTGCATGGAGATGAAGGCGACTTGGGCGATCACTTTCTGCAGCTCACCGTGTAGAGGGGTCGGTAAACGGCGCCCAGCCGACGCTTGTAGGTCTCGTCGCCCTTCAGGAAGTCGAACCGGGAGAGCCCTTCGCCCACCGCTTTTTCGATCAGAGAGGAAAGCAGAACCACGCCGGGAGAGAAGGCCGAATAGGCTGGATCGAACGAAGAGTTGTACAGGTAGTAGCCCTCGGCGTCGGAATAGCCGAACATGCAGGCGGCGGTCTTGCCCTCCTCGTCGGCCAACAGGTCGACTCTCCATCCGGGAAGATCGGCCAGCCGCCGGAACAGCGGCGTTGTTTGCTCATCCATGAACTGACCCTTGGCACCGCCAGCCAGTTTGTGGAGCCGCACGAACTCCTCGAATCCCCACCCCGGACCCCGCTGGGTCTGAAGCCTGGCCTCCCCAAGCCCCCTCTCATAGCGTCTGGCTTTGCGGCGTATCTCGTGGCGCTCCTTCTTTCCCACCAGGTGCATGTATTCGTCGTAGGTGGGGGGCAGGTGCAGGACGGCCGTCACCGCGGTCTGTTCGGTGACGGGGTCGGCGCCGGCCAACACCAGTCCCTCTTCGGCCACCCGGGCGGCC
The DNA here is from genome assembly GCA_965214265.1 of Acidimicrobiia bacterium. Classification (GTDB taxonomy): domain Bacteria; phylum Actinomycetota; class Acidimicrobiia; order Spongiisociales; family ZC4RG35; genus Bin76. The sequence continues at coordinate 2,565,095 of CBDCBK010000010.1, read as the reverse complement.
TGGCGGGGAAGGGAATCCCAGCTGAGCTTGACTCCTCGTTCCTGGCTTTGCCACCACTCGGCCACCAGCGCGGGGACTCGCGAGCCCCGCGGGCTGTGATAGTCGGTCAAAAAGGAGCGGCCCGCCATCCACACCGTGCCGTCTGCTCCTCTCTCCAGCGCCAGCAGGCCGTCTTCTCCCTCCACCAGTTCCACCCGCTCAGTGACGGCCCGCAGAAAATCCCGGCCGGGGAAGGGACCGAGATAATCGGCCACGGCGGGAAGGTGAAAGGCGGCGGCGTTCCAGTCTTGATGGATACGCATGCGGCTAACAGGCTGCCCGGATGGTGGGATAGGGGTTGTAGGCGGGAGTCTCCCGGCCGTTTGGGTGGAGTTGGAGGTGGAGGTGGGGAAGTCCTCCATAGGCGTTGCCGGTGGAGCCGTTGTATCCCACCACATCGCCCGCGTTCACCCGGTCACCTTCACTCACTTCCCATCCGCTCAGGTGAGCGTAGTAGTAGGCGACCCCGGTGTCGGAGTGGATCCAGAGCCCCCGGCCTCCCAGGCCGCTGTTGGTTATGGTGATTGTTCCGCTCGCCGTCGCATACAGGGGATCGTCTCTGGGGCCGAACATGTCCACTCCCTTGTGGCTCCTTCCTCCCGAGCGGGGCGCTCCCCAGGAGTCCACGAACGCCGATCCCAGGAAAGGACAGACCAACCCGGGAATGGGACCGATCCCCTGGCCTTGTCGGGAAGCGAGAGCCGCGGCCTGGATGCGAGCCTGTTCACGGCGCCGGCCCTCGGCCACTCTTTCCTCCGCTATCCGGCGCTTCTCCGCCGCTATCCGGCGCGCTTCTTCTGCTTTCTTCCTCGCCTCCTGGGCCTCCCACAGCCTGACCGTCTCAACACACTGTTCGTCGAGCTCTTCCCAGGCGGTGTGCTGGTCGCGGGTCGCCATCGCCAACTGCCCCATCCAGGTCTGGCTCTCCTCTTCCAACTTTGCCAACTCAGCTTCCAGAGCAGCGATTTCCTCCCCATGGAGGTCGAGGTCCCTTTGGGAACTCAGGTAGTTGTTGATGTCGGTCAGTTTCCTGTCCGTGCCGCTTTCAAGATAATGACGGGCGACTATCAGGTCTCCGGGAGTCTCCCCAAGAAAGGGCGTCAGACCCAGGACACCCTGCTGCATGTAGATCTCAATAGCAGTCTGCTCCAATCCGGCGCGGAGGGATTCGACCTCTTCTGCTTTGCGAGCCGCCAGCGATAACGTCACGTCCGCGCGCCCCTGGGCGATCTCGATCTCTTCCAACACGATGTCCCACTCTGCGGTCGCCTCATGGAAGAGGTCCAGAGAGCCCTCGTAGACGGCCAACTGGCCGCGGGAAGCCGCGCACGCTTCGTCGACTTGCCTCTTTTCTATCTCGGACGGTTTCTGGCCCTGATCCTCTTCCTGGGCTATCGAAAGCACCGCTCCACTGGCGGCCATCACCAGCCCCATTAGGATCGTTACCAGGACCGAACCGGCCGGGATGCGCTCGGACTTTCCCATGTGAGATAGGTTAAGGGATTCGCCTGGCTAATGGTTGGGCGCCTTCAGAGAATCAGGGTGAGCAGGGCGAAAAAGGCCAATCCCGCACAGAGGGGTCCGTCCAAGCTCGACAGGATGCCGGGCAGCGGGGTCGACCAAAGCCGCCCGGAGCGAAGCACGGTTCCAAAACCTTCCCCGGCCAGATAGGCCGCGGCCAGGCCGAACCCGATCAAGAGAAAGTCCGTGAGGGAGAATCCCCACAACACCGCTCCTATCAGCGAAAGGACTACTACCCCGATCACCACCGTGTTCTGGCGGTTCAAAAGCCGGTTGGTTCCCACTCGCCGGGCGATCTCCGCCAAAGTTATGGTGCCCACGGTCACCAACAAAAAGAACCCGATCGTCCGACCACCCGGCTCGAAGACGGCCCGGGCCAGCATCAGGGATGCGAGCGCGCCACAGGTCAGCGTCCCGATTCCGGCTGCTATTCCTAATGCTGGGAACTGGCGGTGGCGGGGTATGAATGCCGCGGCGCCCAGGGGGAATATGACTCCCATCGCCAGGGCCGCCAGCAGAGCGGAGGGGCCCAGGAGGTGGATGAGCGCCATCGCCGCGATCTGGCCTCCCAGCAGAGCTCCCACCGCGATCTCATATCCCCGTTCTTCGGCCGCGGTGGTGACATCGATAGTCCACAGGCCCACCATGGCCGCCAGGATGGGCGTCCACAGGTCCTGTTGTTCCACCAGGTTGCCCAAAATCAGGGCAGCCACCACCACCAGTGTGGCGAGACCCCCCGAGCCCAGTTCTCTTCCCCGGGTCAAGGAACCGCCGGAGACGGGTGGCAAGAGAGCGATCTCATCGTCGGGGCCCACTGGCTGGAAGGCGTCCACCTCTTCTCCGTTGCGCCATATCTTGGCGGTGGCAACGCTGGCGGCGAACTGGGGTCCGAAGCGGGAGGAAGCGGTCTCTATCACCTCGCCCACCGTGGCGCCCTCGATCACCACCTCCGAGGCGCGGGCCGCCTCCCGCAGACCGGCGAAAAGACGTACTCTCGGCATGTCTACCAGCTTAGACGGCTTTGCTCTCCTGCGAACGCTTCTTGCGGTGATGCCGCGGGATACACTGAAACACACCGAATCCGGAGGTGAGATGCACGCGGTAAGAGTGGAGAGCTACGGCGGGGCCGAGCAATTGAAGTGGAGCGAGGTCTCCGATCCGCGTCCGGGTCCGGGCCAGGCGCTGGTCACGGTGCTGGCCGCGGGAGTGAATTTCATCGACACCTATCACCGGACCGGCCTCTATCCGGTTGAACTCCCCTTCACTCCCGGTTTGGAGGGAGCGGGGATAGTGCGGGAGTTGGGGGAGGGGGTGGAGGGGATCGAAGTGGGCGATCGGGTGGCCTGGAGCCAGTGCCTGGGATCCTACGCCGAGCAGGTGGTGGGGCCGGCGGAGAAGATGGTTCCCGTGCCCCCGGATCTGGAGATCGAGTCGGCGGCGGGGGTGATGGTGCAGGGGCTAACCGCCTACTTCCTGGCGCACGACACCTTCCCCCTCGGACAGGGTCATCGGGCGCTGGTGCATGCCGGGGCGGGGGGAGTGGGGCTGCTGCTGATCCAGATGGCCAAACAGCGCGGGGCGGAAGTGTTCACCACCGTGGGCTCCGAAGAGAAAGGCCGGCTGGCCAAGAGCGCGGGGGCCGATCATGTCATCTACTACCGGGAGACCGATTTCGGGGACTCAGTGGAGGAGATCGCGGGTCCCAGGCCGCTCGATGTGGTCTATGACGGGGTGGGCGCCGTAACTTTCGACCGGGGGCTCTCCCTGCTTCGTCCCCGGGGGATGATGGTCACCTTCGGAAACGCCAGCGGGCCGGTGCCTCCCGTGGCGCCGCTGCGCCTCACCCAGGAGGGGTCGCTGTTCCTGACCCGCCCCACGGGGTCCGACTATGTGCCGACCCGCGCCGAACTACTGGAAAGAGCCTCCTCGTTGTTCGGAATGGTGCTCAGCGGCGAGTTGGGCTTGCGGATCGGACACAGCCTTCCCATTCGGGAAGCCGCCCGTGCCCATCGGATGCTGGAGGGAAGAGAGACCACCGGAAAGGTGATTCTCACCCCCTGAGCCCCTCCATCCGCTTCAGGGCGGTGCGCAGGGTGGATTCGCTCTTGCAGAAGGCAAAGCGCACCAGTTCGGCGCCGTCCACGGGATCGTCGTAGAAGACCGAAGGTGGGATCGCCGCCACCCCCACCTTCTCTATCAGATGGTTGACGAAAGCCACATCGTCGGGGAAGCCGAAGGGGCGGTGATCGGCAAGCAGAAAGTAGGTGCCCTCCGGCATGTAAACCCCAAAGCCCAGCCGGTCCAGTCCCTCGGCCAAGAGGTCCCGCCGGGAGGTGTACAGCGTCCGCAGCTCCTCGAAATACTCCCCGGGGGCCGATAGCGCGACGGCGGTGCCGTATTGCATGGGGTTGGGAGTGGTGAAAGTGAGGAACTGGTGGGCAGCCCGCACCCCGGCGGTGAGATTCTCCGGCGCCACCGCCCATCCAGTTTTCCACCCGGTGAGAGAAAAGCTCTTTCCCACAGAGGACATGGTTACGGTTCGCTCCCACATCCCCGGGAGGGCGGCCAGAGAGAGATGGGGCCGGCGGTCGAAGCGGATGTGCTCGTAGACCTCGTCGGTGAAGGCGATCACGTCGTGGGCAACGCACAGCTCGGCCACCAGTGCCAGCTCATCGTGATCAAAGACCCGGCCGGTGGGGTTGTGGGGCGTGTTGAAGACGATCGCCCGGGCGCCGGCCTCGAAAGCCGCCCGCAGCTCGGCTTCGGGCAGTCGGAAGTCGGGGGGACGAAGCGTCACGAACCGGGGGAGGGCGCCGGCCAGAGCGCATCCCACCGGGTAGGCGTCGTACCAGGGCTGGAGAAGAATCACCCGGTCTCCGGGCTCCACCAGACCCAGAAAGGAGGCCGCCAGCGCCTCGGTGCAACCCGAGGTGACGGTCACATGCCGATCTGGATCGGCCTCGATCCCGGTCTGATCATGGAAACAGGCGGCGATCTCCTCCCGCAGAACGGGAATGCCCATCGAAGGCGGATACTGGTTGGATTGGAGATCGATTCCCGCCTTGGCGGCCTGCTTCACGAAGTCCGGACCCTCAAAATCGGGGAAACCCTGTCCGAGATCGACTGCCTTCCGCTGTCGGGCGCGATGGGAAATCTCGGTGAAGATGGTGTTGCCGAAGGGGCGCAGACGAGTAGCGACGGCCATGATCAAACCAGATTAGTTGCAAATGTCCCGAATCAGAGCAGCACGGCGTGGATTTCGCCGGGTCCGTGCACTCCTTTGGTGAGGGTGAGTTCGATGTCGCCGGTGCGGCTGGGGCCGGTGATGAACACCAGGTTGGCGAGCTGGTCGGGCGAGTCAGCCTGTGCGGCCCAATGGGAGAGCGAGCGGAAGATCCGTTCGGTGGGAACCAGCACTATGTGCACCGCCGGAATAACCGAGGCCAGACGGGAGCGTCCCCGTCCGGAAGCCACCACAACCGAACCGGACTCGGCGAAGGCGGCCAGCGCCGCGGAGACCCCCACCGCCGCGTCCATGTAGCCCATCTGATGGGCGACCCGGCCGTCCGGGTCAGGTGGCAGGACGGTCCCGGTCCGCTGGTATCCCTGCTCTTCAAGAGAGGCCAGCAATCCGTCTGCGGGAAGGTGCTCCTGGTCCCAGGCCAGGAAGGTCTCCGTCCCGCGTTTCTTCATGATCCCGGTGATCACCTCCAGGGGCGATTGGCGGTGGACTATCCCGTCCAGCATCTCGAAGGCCTCGATGAAGTGAGCGGTCAGATCAACGTCGGCCAGGTGGGGGAGCGCCGGGCCGGGATGAGGGGCGGGAAGCTCGGGAATGGTACCGGCGCCCACCGCTTCTTCGACCCGCTTGAGGAACCGGCTACGTTCCACCGCGGTTCTCTTTCCACCATTGCCGGAAAGACTTGGTCGCCGGGGCGGGGAAGTCCCGGCTTTGGGTCCACCCCTTGGCGTGGAAGGGCAGGCGGTGAAACCACTCGTCATCCCGCTTCAGCCGTCCGGCCATCCGGGCGGCGGAAAGGAACGTCTTCCACAGCAAGGGGCGTTTGCCGATCTGTCCGTAGAGGGCCAGCCCGGGGCCCATCCACCGGAAGGGGTCGTTCTTCTTGGTGGCCTGGACGCGCTGGTTCACCAACAGCTTGGGGATATCGATCCGCACCGGGCACACATCCCGGCACGCTCCGCACAAACTGGAGGCGTATGGCAGGTCAACCCATTGGGTGAAGTCCGCCAGCCCGGGGGCCAGCACCGCTCCCACCGGACCCTGATAGATCTGTCCGTAGGCGTGGCCGCCCACCTCCCGGAAGACCGGGCAGACGTTCAGGCAGGCGCCGCAGCGGATGCAGGCCAGTATCTCCGAGGAGTCGCTTGCCAGGACCCGGCTGCGTCCGTTGTCCACGATGACTACCACGAACTCGTCGGGCCCGTCGGGGTCGCCGGGTCTTCTCGGTCCGGATACGATGTTGGTGTAGACGCTGAGCCGCTGTCCGGTGGCCGAGCGAGCCAGCACCTCCACGATGGTGGCCGCGTCCCCGAAGGTGGGGACCAGCCTCTCCATGCCCATCACTGCGATGTGCATCCGGGGAGCGGCGGTGGTAAGCCATCCGTTGCCCTCGTTGGTGACAATGATGATCGACCCGGTCTCGGCAACTCCGGTGTTCACCCCCGAGATGCCCACATCGGCGGAGAGGAAGAAGCGGCGCAGGTGGCGACGGGCCACCTTGTTGAGCTCTTCGGGATCATCGGTGTAGGGAATTCCCATCCGCTCGTGGAAGAGCGCGCCGATGTCCTGGCGGGTAAGGTGCATCACCGGCGCGATGATGTGGGAGGGATGGTCCTCGGCAAGTTGCACGATGAACTCCCCGAGGTCGGTCTCCACCACTGTGTGCCCCTCACTCTGCAGGTGATGGTTGAGCTCCAGCTCTTCGGTGACCATCGACTTGGATTTGATCACCAGCGACTCTTCTTTCCTCCCCACCAGCCGGGCGATGTGATCGTTGGCCTCCGCCGCGTCGGCCGCCCACAGCACCTTTCCGCCGTTGCGCTCCACCGACTCGGCGAACTGACCGAGATAGCGGTGGAGGTTGGCCAGGGTGTGGAGCCGGATTTGCCGGGCCCGGTCGCGGGTCTCCTCCATGGCCGTGAAGTCGTCGACCGCCCACTGGCGCTTGTCCATGAACCGTCGCGCCGCCCGGCCCACCGCCAGCGGTTTGGAGGTGGTCATCTCCTCGATGGCTCGGCGGCGGAAGGTAACCGGCTGACTCATGTGTCATCTCCGCGCTCGGTGGCCAGCGCCGATGCGATATGCAGCACCTGCATGGGGTTGTTCCGCCGCCGGAGGCCTCCTTCCAGGTGGATGAGGCAGGCCGCGTCGGCTCCCACCAGCATCTCCACTCCCGCTTCCTCCAGCCGGTCCAGCTTGGTGTTCATGATCTCGGTGGATATCTCGGGCATTTCCAGCGCGAACAGGCCGCCGAATCCACAGCATTCCTCGGCGCTTTCGATCTCCACCCGCTCCACCCCTTTCACCGATTCCAACAGTGATTCTCCTTCCCGGCGCAGGCCCAGACCGCGCAAGGCGTGGCAGGAGGGGTGGTAGAAAGCCCGGTGGGTGGGAGCCTGATCGTCCTGGTGATCCTGGTCGCCGCCAGCGCCCCGTTTCTCGACCGCGAACGAGGTGAATTCTCTGATGCGCGCCGCCACCCGTTCGGCCATGGCGGCCTTTTCCGGGTCTTCTGACACCAGCCGCGGACCATGATGAATCAAAAAGTCGGCGCAGGAGCCGGAGGGGATCACGATCGGCCCGTCGGTTCGGTCCAGCACCTCCAGGTTGTGGAGCAGCACCTCGGTTGACTCCCGGGGGTGGCCGGCGTTATAGGCGGGCTGTCCGCAGCAGGTCTGATCGGACGGGAACTCCACCCTTGCTCCGTTCCGCTCCAGCTCCTCCACCACATGCCGTCCCACTTGGGGAACCACCGCGTCGATAATGCAGGTCACGAACAACTGGACGATTTCGGACATGGATTGAGACATTACTAGGGATGAACTCGCCAGACTATGAGGTCATGATGTTTGGCAAGCCATACCGCGGCCCGGTTCGGGGGGTGATTCTCGACTGGAGTGGAACGGTTGTGGACGCGTATGTGCTCGCCCCGGCCCGGGTGTTCGTGGAGGTGTTCGGGAGGAGGGGGGTGGAGATCAGCATGTCCGAGTCTCGGGGGCCGATGGGCCTGACCAAGGATCTTCACATCAGGCGGCTCCTCGAAGTTCCCGCTATACGGGAACGCTGGCGAGCCGTCCATGGCAGGGATCCCGACCCAGCCGACGCCGAGGCGATGTTCGAAGAATTCGTTCCCCGCCAGATCGAATGTCTGCCCGAATATGCGGCGCTGTTGCCGGGCGTGGCGGAGATGGCAGCAACGCTGCGGCGGGACCACGGCGTCAAGATCGGAGTGACCACCGGCTTTATTCGCCCCATGGTGGATGTCCTGTTGGAACACGCCCGCCGACAGGGCTTTTCCCCGGACTGCACGGTGGCGGGCGACGAAGTGGCCCACGGCGCCCGGCCTCGTCCTTTTATGCTGTATCGCAACCTCGATCTCCTGGATCTGCATCCCATCCAGTCGGTGGTGAAGGTGGATGACACCACCTCGGGAGTGGAGGAGGGGCTGGCAGCCGGGTGCTGGTCGGTGGGGATCGCCCGATACAGCAATTACATGAATGCCGACAGCCTGTCCGAGGCCCGGTCCTGGTCGCCCAAGGAGGTGGCCTCCCGACTCGCCGCCACACGTCGGCTGCTGTGGGAGGCGGGCGCTCACTATGTGATCGACGAGCCGTTGGAATTGTTGGGGGTGGTGGAGAACATCAACCTCCGGTTGGAGAGAGGAGAGCGGCCCTAGCTTTTTGTGGCGTTATTTCTCGGGGTTGTTATTATCCTCTCGCAGACATGTTTGGCGCCAAACCCCGGAGTCCCTATCGGCGGCTTTCTTGGATGGTTCTGCTGGTGGCCCTCTTGGCGGCGGCCTGCGGCGGAGACGATGAGCAGGCGGTCGACGGCGACGGCGCTGTCTCGGGCGGGGAGACGACCGTTGCAGCAGACGGGGGCACAGGCGGAACTGTGGCGGGCGACGGGACGGCGGCGGAAGGGGTCACCACCTCCACTCTGGCGCCTCCCACCACTACCGCCACCACCCTTCCTCCCGGACGCCGCATGGGGGTGGTGCTGCTCGCTCCCGACGAGGACAACAACAGCTTGAACTTCCGGGAGGGACCCGGCACCGACAATCCCACCGTCACCGAACTGCTGCCCGTGCAGTCCGGACTAGTCCCCACCGGCGCTGTAGAAGTGGTGGACGGCCGGGTGTGGCACGAACTGATAACCGAGGAATTCCGGGGATGGGCATACGGCTACTACCTCACCGAGATATGGTCGCCTGAGGAGGTCGAGGAAGAATGGGAATGGGAGGCAGCTCTCAGCAACTTCGCCAACGCTCTGGTGCTGGGTGACGGCTTGGCGGACACCGTGTCCTGGAGAGGTCTCTTCGCTATCTACTACGACCAGAACCTGCGCCGTTGGGCGCCTGACGAGCTGTCCGGCCTGGGGGTGGACGAAACCGAGTTGAAATGGTCCAACACCGGGGCCTCGGCGGAGGAAGCAGCTGCGACCGTCGGCACGTGGAAAGAGGTCATTGCGGATCCCTTCTTGGCGGATTATCTCGACGAGGATGTCGAGATCGAGGTGGCAGGTCTGACGCTGGGCGCCAACGCGGTTCTGCCCGGATCGGCCATCTCGTCGGCCTTCGCCAACTTCCCATGGGTGGCCATCCACGATCCCGGAGACAACGAGGACTTCCAGGGACTCGACTGGTCCACATGGCTGGTGTTCCTCGAGATGGAAGAGGGCGTCCCCCGAGTAGTGGGCCTCCAACCCCAGTCCTCCTATCCCTGAGCCGGCAGGTAGGACAACCACCACAACCCTAAGTCGCGACTTTCGTCCGCCAAACCCTAAAGGCTGGGACCCACCCCCGCCACCACCGTTCCATCGGTCAGAAGGTGCTCCGCCAGTCCCCTGGAGGGGCACCTTTGAGAATATGATCCCCGAGACGGCCCGAACGACGCATCGGATCAGGCCGTGAGGTGTTGTGACTGCTTATCACTATGGGAAGGGCCTGGGGCAAAGTCAACCCTTCGCCCTGGGATTTATCGCACTCCCGTCCAGAATGTTTCCCAACTTCGTGGTTGGGTGCAGTGCTCTTTGTGAACGGGTGGGAAGCTACACCCAGGCTTCTATCCGGTCGGCCAGATAGACGCTGACCTCTTTGGCCAGTTCCAGGGTTTCGCACAACTGTTCGCGGCCCATCACCATGTCGACCAGGGAGATGTGTACGGTGCCGGTGATCATCAGACGGCGTTGGGGGGATACGCCCAGTGGAGCGTAGGAGTCGATGGCCTGCACCTCGATGGGAAGAGAGATCTCTCCCACCCCCGCCAAGTCGGTGGCCAGCACCAACAGGTCGGGTGGGTTGGTGAGGGGAGGAACCGACCAGTTGAAATACATGTGTATCTGATAGATGTCCTCGGGCTCCTCAAAATCGTTTTCCATCTCTTCGAGGCGGTCGATCAGGGCCAAGACCGCCCGGGGCTCCACATCCAGTGACAAGTGGAGATCGATCGGCAGGCTGCAGGACTCGGCGGGATGGAGGTCCACCTCCCAGGACTGGCGAAGAGAGTAGGTCTCCATGAAGTGGCGCTCGTCGTGGATGTGAAAGCCGTGCTTGATTGCGTGTTCTTTGACGTTGTGGATGAAGCCGGCGATATCAATGGACATACCGGCAAGAGATTACCGGACCGGCTGACCCCACCGGCTCTGTCTGGCCATCGGATATTTCGTGAGCCGCCCAGTCGGCCGGGGGAGAAATCACCGAACATCGGCGGAATGTGAAGCCGTAACATTGAGGACGGTTGACACCAAAGGACCGCAATGATCATCGTTATGAGACAAGACGCCACCAGCCAGCAGATTGAGGTGGTGATAAACAGGCTTGAGTCGATAGATTGCGAAGCGCATGTGTCGGTGGGACGTTTCCGGACTGTTATCGGAGCGGTGGGCGATCGCCAGCAGATCCTGCAGTTGCCGCTGGAGGCGCTGGGAGGAGTGGAGCGGGCGGTGCCGGTGATGAGGCCCTACAAGCTGGTCAGCCGCGAGTTTCAGGAGACCAGCACGGTTGTCGAGGTGCGGGGGGTGCGAATCGGCGACGGCTCGTTCACTCCGATTGCCGGACCGTGCGCGGTGGAATCTCGCGACCTCCTATTCGAAACCGCCGAGGCCGTCAAGAAGGCGGGCGCCACTGTGCTGCGGGGAGACGCCTTCAAGCCGCGCACCTCGCCTTTTTCCTTCCAGGGGCTGAAAGAGAAGGCGCTGATTCTCCTGGCTGAGGCCCGCGAGGAGTTCGACATGCCCTTTGTGGCTGAAGTGCTGGACCCCCGGGATGTGGACCTGGTGGCCGGCTACGCCGACATCCTCCGGATCGGTACCCGCAACATGTCCAACTTCGCACTTTTGACCGAGGTGGGCCGAACCAAGACTCCGGTGATGCTAAAGCGAGGTTTCACCGCCACCCTGGAAGAGTGGTTGAACGCCGCCGAGTACATCTTCAAAGAGGGCAACCAGGAGATCATTCTGGCGGAACGGGGCATCCGCACTTTCGAGACCGCTTCCCGCAACACCCTCGATATCACAGCCGTCCCCCTCCTAAAGGAGCTTTCCCATCTTCCGGTGCTCATCGACCCCTCCCACTCCTCGGGAAAGAGGCGCCTGGTGGCGCCCCTTTCCCGGGCGGCTTTGGCTGTGGGTGCGGACGGGATAATGATCGATGTCCATCCCGCTCCCGAAAGAGCCCTGGTCGACGGCGCCCAGGCGATTCTGCCCGAAGAGTTCGCCGAGTTGATGAAGAGCATCAAGGAGATCGCCCAAGCCTTGCGCATCCCCATCTAGATGAGGTCGGTCGCGGTTGTCGGTACCGGGCTGATCGGCACTTCGATCGGGATAGGACTTTCCGTCGCCGGATGGGAAGTGTGCGGATGGGACACCAGCCCCGACCATCTTGGAAAGGCGGCTTCCATGGGGGCGATGTCGAAGCAGGCGTCCAGCTTGGAGGAGGCGATCGTCGGCGCCGAGCTGGTGATTCTGGCTTCCCCTCCCAAAGCCACGATCTCGCTCCTTTCCGACTTGCGCACCGAGGCGCTGGTGACCGACGTGGCGGGTATCAAACAGCCGGTGGTGAAAGCCGCCTCCGGCCTTTCCCGGTTCGTGGGCGGCCATCCCATGGCCGGCCGGGAGGTGTCGGGGCCGCTCGGAGCCAGCGGGGGGCTTTTCCGCGGCGCTACTTGGGTGCTCACCACCGACCACGTCGCTCCCGAGGATCTCCGGGCGGTCTCGGAAGTGGTTCAGACCCTGGGCGCCCAGCCGGTGGAGATGACCGCCGCCCGTCACGATCACATAGTGGCCCTGGTCAGCCACCTTCCCATGGTGCTGGCCGCCACCCTGGTTGATCGACTCTCCCAGGCGGGCCGATCCGCCGACGCCCTGGTGGCGGGGGGATTCCGCGACCTCACCAGGATCGCATTGTCGAGTTCGGACTGGTGGGCGGACTTGTTGGTGGCCAACCGGCGGTCCCTTGTTTCGGTGCTTCGGGACATGTCGGCCGGATTGGAGGACTGGGCGAGGCGTCTGGACGACGCGGAGTCCAAGTGGGTCTCCGAACTCCTGGGTTCGGCGCGAAAGACCCGCGCCGAGTTCGCCACGCCCGGAGAGGGACTGGGAGTGCTGTTGGAGGACAAGCCCGGAGAGATCGCCCGGGTGGGCCATGCATTGGCCGAGAGCGGAGTGGACTTGAGGGACCTCCAACTCCGGCACGCCACTCACGGCGGGGGAGGGGTGCTTACCCTCTCGGTCCGCCCGGAGGAGGCCCAAAGCCTGCGGCGCGCCCTGAGATCGGAGGGGTTCCGGCTCCTGGGAGACTGAGTCCGGGCCCTAGTGGGTCATCGGCTGTGACCATAGGCCCAGCACCGACGCCACTTACGGCTTTGACTCCCACCTCCAGACAATCCTCGTGTATCTGGAACCACGCCCAATGCAGGTCCCGTCGGCCATGGCGCCCAGCCTCATCATCACACCCGGCGCCCGGGGGATCACGTGATGCCGGCGCCGATCACCATCCCGATCCCCGCCAGCGCGATTCCACCCAGGGCCGGGGGCGCGATCCGCAACCAGACACTCCTCGGTTTTCCCCCGGACTCTTCGAGAGTCTCGACCATCCAGGTGGAGAAGGTGGTCAAACCACCCAGGAGTCCGGTTCCAAGCACCAGCCCTACATCCGGGTGGAGCCCTCCGGTGTCCATGAGGCCCAAGACCACCCCGAGCGCGAAGGCGCCAACCAGGTTGACCACAGCAGTGCCGGTTCCCCTCCGAAATCGACCGGCGAGCCAGACCGTCACCAGCCACCGGATGCACGCGCCGACACCACCGGCCAGGGCGATGCCGACGATCACCACGCCATGCTCCGTTTGCGGGCGGCGGTGGCTACCCACAGGCCGGCGAGCACGCTGCCCACGACATAGAGCGCCGCGGCGGCCGGGTTCTGTCCGTCGAAGATGGTTATGGCTTCGACCGCGAAGGTGGAGAAGGTCGTGAACGCGCCGGAGAAGCCGACGCCCAGCAGCGACCAGGCCACGCCGCGGCCGGCGCGGCGCTCCGTGAGTCCGGCCAGGGCTCCCAGGATCGCCGATCCCACGAGGTTGGCTATCAAGGTCGCGGTGAAGACCCGGCCGATCGGCGCCATCCACTCGCCGAGTCCATAGCGGGCCAAGGCTCCCAACGACCCGCCGCTGAAAACGGCGACCGCCGTCATCGCTGCGGGAGTGGCTTTCACCGGCGGGCCGGGTTCAGACCGAGAGAGTGGCGCCGCACATCAGGTGTCATGATATGTGCGCCCAGGTTGGCGGTTTGTCCGTATCCTTACCGGACATGGTTTTGCGGATCGCAGGCGCCCAGTTGAACCTGGTGGTGGGGGACTTGGAGGGTAACTGTCGACGCATCGGGGACGCCATGGATTGGGCGGAGGAGAACAGAGCCGATCTGTTGGTGCTCCCCGAGTTGGCTGTCAGCGGATATCCGCCCGAGGACCTGGCGCTTCGGGGCGACTTTCTGGAAGCCAACCGGCAGGTGCTGGCGCGGCTGGCCTCCCGCTCGCGCCGCACGGTCACGGTGGTGGGGTTCTTGGACTCCTCCCGATCACAGGCCGACCCGCCGCCCGGAGACGACACATACTCTGCTCGGGTGGCCAACGCCGCGGCGATTCTCCGAAAAGGCCGTGTCCAGGGGACCTATCACAAGGCGCTCTTGCCCAACTACGGGGTTTTCGACGAGCGGCGCTGGTTCTATCCCGGTCACAATCCGGTCCGCACCTGGGGGGTCGGAGACACTGCGGTGGGGGTCTCCATCTGCGAAGACCTCTGGATGGATGACGGTCCCTGGCGACGGCTGGCTGAGGTCGGCGCGGGGGTGATCGTCAACCTCAACGCCTCTCCATACCATCGGGGAAAGGCTTGCGAGCGAGAGGCGCTGGTGTCCCGCCGGGCCCGGGAGGCGGGAGCGCCGGTGGTCTATCTGAACCTGGTGGGAGGCCAGGACGAACTGGTTTTCGACGGAGCCTCGCTGGTGGCGGCCGCCGACGGCGCCATCCTCTATCGATCCGTCCAGTTCGGCGAGGACCGCTTCGTTTTGGATGTCCCCCTCTCCGGCGAGACCGTCCCGGCATCGCCGCCGGAGCGCACCTGGATGGAACCCGAGGAGGAGATATGGGCCGCTGTGACCCTGGGCATCGGCGACTACGTGCGGAAAAACCGCTTTGACGCGGCAGTGGTGGGCCTCTCGGGGGGGATCGACTCGGCGGTCACCGCCTGCCTGGCGGCCGACGCCCTGGGCGCCGACCGGGTCTGGGGGGTCTCCATGCCGTCGGTGTACAGCTCCGAGCATTCCAAGACCGACGCCAAGCGGCTGGCATCCAACCTGGGCATCCGCTTCGACATGGTTCCGATCGAACGCGCCCACACTGCGTTTTTGGACACCTTGTCGCCGGTGATGGGCAAAGACGGATGGGGAGTGGCCGGTGAGAACCTGCAAGCCCGCGCCCGGGGGTCGATTCTCATGGCACTCTCCAACCACCACGGTGGATTGGTGCTGGCCACCGGCAACAAATCGGAATTGTCGGTGGGCTATGCCACTCTCTATGGCGACATGGTGGGAGGGTTCGCGCCGCTCAAGGACATTTACAAGACTCTCGTGTACCGCTTGGCGCGGTGGAGAAACCGACGGTCACCCGATATCCCCTGCGACATTCTCACCAAGCCCCCCTCCGCGGAGCTGCGCCCCGACCAGTTTGATACCGACTCTTTGCCTCCCTATGATATTTTGGATTCCATGCTGGCCATGTACATCGACTCTGAGCGTTCTATGGAAGACATAACGGCTGCCGGGTTCGATCCGGCGTTGGTGCGCCGGGTGGTCGGCCTGGTGGAGCGATCCGAGTACAAGAGACGCCAATCGGCGCCGGGTCCCAAGATCACCACCAAGTCGCTGGGGCGGGAGAGACGCCGTCCCATCACCAGCGCATGGAACCTCCGATGAGCGGGCATCCGATTCTGGTCGACGGCCAGCCCTCGGGGCCGATGGTCTTCGACATGAACAGTCCCACCATTGCGCGGGGCGACGGATGTTTCGAGGTGATGCGGGTCTACGAGGGACACCCTTTCGAATGCGACTCCCATCTGGACCGTCTGGACCGTTCCGCCGCGATGCTCGATCTCCTGGTTCCCGACCGCGCCGATCTTGAATCCTGGGTGGAGCAGGTGGCGGCCTGCGGCCCCGACGGGCTGATCAGGATAATCCTCGGCCGGGGGAACCAGCCCGGCGAAGAAAAGTGCGTGGTGACCTGGCATGACGTTCCCTCCCGACCCGACACGATGACCCTGCTGCCGGTCAGCGCTCCCTGGCATTCTGCCGGCCGACCCTGGGATCTGGCCGGGGGCAAGACCCTCTCCTATGCGCCCAACATGGCGGCCACCCGCCGCGCCGTGAAAGAGGGGTATGACGAGGCCCTGCTGATCTCGGGCGACCGGTCGGTTCTGGAGGGCCCGGTCTTCTCGGTGGCCTGGGTTTACCGGGGAGTGTGGGAGACCCCTTCTCTGGACCTGCTGATCCTCGACTCCATAACCCGTCGGGTGGTGCTGGAGGTGGTCGCGGAGTCGGGTGTGCCTTTTCGGGAGGGACGCTTCGGCCTCGATCGGGTCCTGGATGCAGAAGAGGTGATGGTGATCGGAACCACCCGGGAAGTGACGCCCGTGGTTGCTGTGGGCACACAGGAGTATTCCTGGGGGCCTGTCACCAAACTCCTGAGGAAGGCTTTCGTGAGACGCGTCAGACAGTCCATCGATGAAGCCTGAGGGGGCGGTTCCCCACAGGACAATCGAAGCCGATTACGGGTTGGCCTTTTTGACATGAACGGGTCGGGAAGGGTTCTTCGGGCCCGGACCCTGGCAGCGCTGGCGGTCCTGGCGATCATGACAGCTTGTGGAGGAGACGACGGCCCGGCTCTGGTGACCACCTCCTCGCGGGTGGTCGCGACCGCGGCGCCCACCACCGCCGCTCCTCTCCTCACCACTACGACCACCGCCCCGCCCACCACCGCGGCAAATTCTCCGACCACCACCGCCGCAGAGGAGCAGGGCGCCGATGAGATTTCCTATCGGGTGGTGCGCCAGGAATCCACCCGGGATGGCGTTGTGCTGTATCTCGAGATTCCCCCGGGCGACTACACCGATATCGATCTGCAGAACCTGGTGCTGTTGGTGCATGAGGAGCGCGAAGATCTTTTTGAGCTGCATGTGCTCGACGACCGCGAGGCGGTCTCGGCGCTGCTCAAATCAGGCGAGGATCGGACTCCCGAAGAGGCCGAGTTGCTGGAAAGCCATTATCTGGTCAGCTTCCTCGAAGGCGCGATCCTCCGTTTCCAGGGTCCCTTCGCCGATCTGGAGGGATACGTAGTCGGCTCCTAGTCGTTCGAGGAGTCGATTTAACGTTGGGATGATCTCAAAGGACCGTCAGCAATTCTGAGAATCAGTGCTCCGACCACATGCACAGCGAGCCAGGCATCTTCCCTCGACGCAGGCTTAGCGTTGTGAGCATCTCCCTTGCTGCTCCGGTCGGCGGACACCCAGTCGACGATTTTTCCATCATACCCAGTGATAACACCCTTGTTAATAGCTGACTTGGCGAGCGGCCCCAGGCTGTTGCCACTACAACCAAGAGCTACCAGGGTTTCTTGAAGAGCTGTCCCCGCATCCGTGATGGCGTCATCGGGGCTACCGGTATGAAGCTCACTAAGCGCCTTCTGGTAGGCTGTCTCTGCCCCATCGAAACCTCTCCGGCCACCCAGGAGGGTGAGGACCGGGATAACGACAGACTCATGCATTTCGAGAGACTCTCGGGGCACAAAGTTCCCATCGATCAGATCAAAACTAACCCGGTGTTCGTGAAGAATTGTGCGGACTGTTTGAATGAACTGAGGGAGAAACCGCCGATAATGGAAGAATGCCACCTCTGGCACATCGCCAAACGGTTGGCGGGTTTGTAGCAGAAGTGCAATCAAGGCTTCTATTAGAGAGAAAACGACAGGCGCCTCGGCATTCAGGATGGCATTGAACGCATCCTCCCTGGCATCCCGACTCCATTGACTAGACAACTGAGGGAGCCCAAGGTCTCGCAGGGTCAACTGGTGCGCTGCTCCTAGAAGGCTCACCTGAGCCAAAAAGGCTGTGTCGTCTTGAGTTATCTCTTCTATTGCGTAGAGTAACTTGAACCGCGCTGGTTCATCCAGCGTTTCCGCCCAGAATGACCGTCCTACAGCCTCGGCTCTTTCTATCTTCGCTAATCGTTTTCGCCTTGCGAATAACAGGCTTCTGGTGTTTGATCGTGGTTATCGATTTGCTGGGGGCCACCACCCAGAACTACAATTTTAGTATGTTCCCGCTTGATCGAAAACCAGTCTTTTCTTGCGGGGGCGGGGTAGCCTCTTTGGCGTTTCCCTTGCACGGTCGACAGGGGTTCGCTGGAACCCGCCATCGGTATTTCTTTGGGTTCACCCTCCCGACCCGCCGCCGCCGTTCCGGTCGAAAATTCTCGGATGGGCCAGGCTCATCCGAACCCGAGGAGTTGGGTCGTCGGCTGGTGCTCGCCCTGGGGAGCGTTGCCAGGGAGGCCGCCCTTCGGGGTCGAGGCTTTCTTGATGATCGAGTCGGTCCGGACCGTGCTCAGATGTTTGTTGTCTACCAATATGGGGATCGGCTGTGACACAAAGTCAAGGATTCGGGGCAGATTTGTAGGGGATTGTTCCCTACTTCCGATTGGCCACTCAGAGCAGCGCGGCGGCCACCATCAGGAATCCTCCGAAGCCCACCACATCGGTGATCAGGGTCAGGAAGATGCTGGCCGCCAGTGCGGGGTCGAATCCCATCCGCCGGAGCGCGATGGGGATACCGGTCCCGGCCAGGGTGGCGATGGTCAGATTGGCCACCGCCGCCACTCCCACCACCACCGCCACCTTTCCGGCGCCGAAGTTGGAGGAGAACAGCCCCATCGAGAGGAGACCCACGGTCAGGGCCATGGCGGCCACCGCCAGGAAGGCGCCGTTCAACAGCCCGACGCTCACCTGGCGTCTCATCACCTCCCAGATCCGCGCCCGGGGGAGATCGCCGGTGGCCATGGAGCGGATCACCACCGCCAGGCTCTGGATGCCCCCGTTCCCGCCCAGGAGCGCGACCACCGGCATGAGCGCGGCCAGCACCGGTTCGGCGGAGATGATCCCCGTCTGACGCTCGATGACGAACGCCACCACCAAGGCCAGGAACAGGTTGAGAGTGAGCCAGGGAAGCCGCATCCTCACCGAGGAGAGCACCGCGGTGTAGATGGTCTCCTCCGCTCCCGCTCCCACCGAGGCGGCGAAGTCCTCGGAGGCCTCGGCCTGCACGGCGTCGATCACCTCGTCGTAGGTCACCATCCCCTGCAGATGTCCCAGATCGTCCACCACCGGCAGCCCCAGCAGCCGGTAACGCTGCATCAGTTCGGAGACCTCTTCGCGGTCGGCTGCGGTATGCACTGCCACCGGGTTGGCCTCCATGGCCTCGTCGAGACCCACCGACGGCCTCACGAACACCAGGTCCCGAAACGAGAGCACCCCCCGCAGCGTTCCGAAATCATCGGTGATGTACACATATGTGAGGTCTTCCACGGTCTCGCGGATGTTTCGGATCCGCTCGATGGCCTCCCCGGCGGTGAGGCCGATGGGCAGCACCGCCACATCGGTGGTCATCAGCCCTCCGGCGGTGTCCGACGGGTAGTGAAACAGCCGGCCGACTTCGGTGCTGGCCGGATCCGCCATCAGGTGGATCAGGGCCTCCACCGTCTCGGGTGCCATGTTCTCCAGGATGTCCACCGCTTCGGTGGCGGGCATTTCCTCCAGCACCGAGGCGGCCTCCGAGGGGGCCAGTTCCTCCAAAAGCGTGGCGGCCAGTTCGTCGCGCAGCTCTTCGAGGATGTAGGCGCTTTGCTTCCGGTCGAGGGGGCCCAGGAGTTCTCCGGCTATCTCGTGAGAGACCGACTCCAGGATGTCCGCCGCATCGTGGGGAGACGCCTCGGCCAGAGCCATCCACATCTCGGTGTTGGCGCCGAGGTACTTCTCGACCTCGGTGGGCCGCAGATGAGCGACTCTGCTAAGGCGCTGGGCAAGCTCCCGGGGTCGATGCAGTCGCAGCTTCATTTGTTCCAGAGATTACGGCTTTTCCACACGGCTGCCTCTGATTGGGATCCGCGCCCACCAACCGGGCAGGGAAACAGCCGGCGGGCCCGCCGGAGGAGAAAGGAAAAGGGTCAGCCGGAGAAGGGACGGACCGCGGTGACCTTCACCTCGAACCTCCCGCGCGGAGCATCATAGGAGATGAGGTCGCCGGGGGATTTGGCTAACACGGCCTGACCGAGGGGACTGGTGGGAGAGACCACCAGACGGGCCGATCCCCGGTTCTCCGCTGGCGCCAACAAGAACTCCATCTCGTCTCCGTCGCCGTCCACCACGGTCACCATCGAGCCGATCTCCACCCGGCCGGTGTCGTCGACCTCCCTCACCTGCGCGTCACGCAGCACTGCCTCCAGATAAACAATCCGCGCCTCCATCAGACCCTGCTGATCCTTGGCGGCGTGATAGTCGGCGTTTTCCCGGATGTCGCCGTGCGAACGGGCCTCGGCGATGCGATCTGAGATCTCGATCCGCTTGGGTCCCTTCAACTCTCCAAGTTCGGCCAGAAGCCGGCGGTGCGCGTCGGGGGTGAGAAAGGTGCTCGGGTATTCCATAGGTACAGAAAGGATAGGGATCTGTATACGTGCGCCGCCAAGGCATTCCAACATCTGTGGTAGGACGCGGTTCGACTCCGGTCGGGTGGCGCTGCCAGACACTGTGAAACAGCAATATCTGCGGTGCCTCCGAGTTGGGCACTCAGTTATATGAGTCCCATCTCAAGTTGGTAGCTTTGGGGCGATGGACACCAAGCTGACCAGCTTCAGTCACGGCGCCGGTTGAGGCTGCAAGCTCGGCTCAGCCGAGTTGGCGCAGGTGCTGCGCCCCTTGCAGGATCATCCCGCCTTTTCCTCCCCCCACCTCCTAGTGGGAGTGGACACCCGTGACGACGCAGGCGCATACCGCCTGCCGGACGGGCGCGTCCTCATCCAGACGGTCGATTTCTTCACGCCGGTGGTGGACGATCCCACAGATTGGGGACGGATCGCCGCCGCCAACGCGCTGTCGGATATCTACGCCATGGGCGGTACGCCGCTCACCGCTCTCCAGTTGGTATGCTGGCCGTCAAAAGCCCTGTCGCTTGAGATCTTGACGACGGTCATCCGGGGAGGGTTGGAAGTGATGGCCCGGGCGGGATGCACGGTGGTGGGCGGCCACACCGTTGACGATCCCCAGCCCAAATACGGCTTTGCGGTGACGGGGACGGCAGTTCAGCTCACCACCAACTCCGGCGCCCGGCCAGGAGACCTGTTGGTGCTCACCAAGCCGCTCGGAACCGGGATCATCACCACCGCTCACAAGGCGGGTGACTGCCCGCCCGACTCCCTCAGTGCGGCGGTGAGGACCATGATCGCCCTCAACGACGTCGCCTGTCGGGCGATGACTTCGGTGGGGGTCTCGGCGGCCACCGATGTAACCGGCTACGGCTTGGCGGGACACCTCCTCTCGATGCTGGACGCCTCCGGCGCGGCCGCCCGGATCAACATCGCCCGACTGCCGCTCCTGACGGGAACAAGAGAACTATTGGCTGCCGGGTTCTATCCGGGGGGAAGTCTTCGCAACCTGGAGGCTGCGGGTCACCGGCTCCGGGGAGGAGACGAGACCACCCGGCGCCTGGTATGCGACGCTCAGACCAGTGGGGGACTGCTGATCGCGGTTCGGCCCTCCAAGGCCGAAGAACTCAGGTGGCAACTCGAAGAAGAAGGCGCTGGCGCCGTGGTGATTGGGTCAATGGTTGAGGGCGACCCTTCGGTGGAGCTAGTGTGACCCCAGGACGGCGTGGACGCCCGGTTTGAACTTCTCGGGCTCCAGCAAAAACGCGTCGTGTCCCTTGTCGGAGTGGACGGTGTGCCAGAGAACCGGCACCCCCGCCCCGTTGAGCGTCTTGACCATGGTCTCCTGTTCCTCGGGATAGAAACAGACGTCGGAGTCGATGGTGAAGATCAGCCACTGTTGGTGGCGACAGCGGCTCAGCAGCTCCTCGACGCTATCTCCACCCACCTCTTTGAGCAGATTGAACTTCTGCCAGATCCGCACCACCCGCAGATAGGTGTTGGCGTCGAATCGCTCCACGAACTTTTGCCCCTGATGCAGCATGTAGGACTCCATGGGATGCTGCACCCGGTATCCGCCCAGGTCTTCCTGCTCGATGATCTCGTCGTGGATCCGCTCCCGGAAAGCCGACAGGGAGACGAAGGTCTTGTGGCTGATCATCCGGGCCAGGGCAAGTCCCAGGTCCGGCCGGGCCCCCCCGTAGAAGTCGCCGCCCGCGAAATGTGGATCGGTGATGATGGCGAACATCTGCTCGAAGTTGTGAATCACCTGCAAGGTGGTTACCTCCAAGCCCGCGGCGATGGGGATCACCATCTTCACTCGGTCGGGATAGCGGGTGCCTAACACCAACGCCATCAAACCGCCCACCGAACCTCCCGTGCAGGCGTGGATCCGCTCCACGCCGAGGTGATCCAACAGCTTCATCTGAGAGTCGACGATGTCGGTCATGGTCAGGGCGGGGAAAGCCGAGCCGTAGGGGCGGCCGGTGGAAGGGTTGATGGAGGACGGACCGGTGGACCCATAGCAGCCGCCCAGGTAGTTGACGCACAAAACCGCGTATTTGTCGGTGTCTAGAGCCCGTCCCGGTCCGATGAACCCATCCCACCAGCCCACCTGCATCTCTTCGGTCCACAGGGCGCCCACCCCGGGCACCGAAGGGTTGAACCCGGCCGCGTGCTGGCTCCCGGTCAGAGCGTGGAACACCAGGATGATGTTGTCCCGGGCCTCATTGAGTTCCCCGTACATCTCATAGGCTAGGGTCACCTCGGATATGGTTTTGCCACCCAGGGTGGTGTAGGGGCCGTCCAGACGCACAAACCGGGTCTCGGTGCGCCCGAGGCCGTCAACCGCGGGGCCAGGGGGCGGAATGGGGGAACTGTTTGTCACCGACTCTCCTTTACTCATCGGTCAGGCGTTGGCACCGTGTCTGCCGACCGGTTGCCGCGGTTTCACGGGGCCTGTCCCTCCACCGCTCTGGATGAGCGTCTGGTGACGCTACGGGACCCTAGTTTAGCTACCGCCCAATCAAGCTAAATCCCGATCAGGTCGGCCACCCGCCAAGGGGCGATACTCGGTGGGAAAATGACCGGCGCCCAAGTGCTTCACCCTGCCCAGAAGAGAGCGGAGTTCGCGAAAAGAAGGGAATTCCCTCCCGCCCCCGTGTATCAGTAACTGCTAGGTCATTTGGGGAGGCTGGCTCACCCAGACGGTGTTCCCTTCGGGGTCGATTACTCCCGTCAAATCGAGAGGCATACCGGCTTCGGCGGAATGGGTCTTGATCACCGCCAAGCCCTGGCTGGCCAGATAATCCTCCCATTTGCTCATTTCGTCGGTCCACAGCACGATCTCGGCGGTCCCCGAGGAAGGCGGCTCGCCTTCTCTTCTCTTCCGGAGGATCAGGTAGGTGCCACCGCCGATCGCCATCCACACATAGCCGCGGGTGGCCACCGCGGGCGCCGTGACCTCACTGAGGCCGAGAGCCTTGGAGTAGAAGGCGGCCATTTTTTCGAGGTCCTCTACTCGCAGAACCATGCTCATGCCACCCCGGGGGCTGAGCGCGGGCACCTCTTCTCCGGCCATCACCGTCTGCTTGGCCTGCGCCAGGCTGAACCGGCCGTGGGTAACCTCTCTGCCCACGATCACCCCCTGCAACTTTCGGCCGGAGACCGACAACCGCGACAGGGTGCGCAGATCGTCCACAGAGCCCACCCCGCCCGCCACTATCACCGGCTCGGGCACCAATTCCAGCACCTCCGCATAGATGTCGAGATCGAGCGGCTCGGTCAGGGGATCGCGGCCCGCTTCGGCCACCAAAAATGAGGCCACTCCCGCAGACGACATCTCCAAGAGCACTTCCTCGAGGTAACGGCCGCTTCTCTCCGACCATCCCTGGGTCACTATCTCCTGGTCGGGCCGGATATCGAGAGAGACCGCGATTCTGCCCGGATACTCCCGACACAGGTCCCAAATCATGATCTGCTCCTCGATGGCGGCGGTCCCCATCACCACCCTCCAGGCACCGTTTCTGATCAGCCGGGCGGCCTCGATGTGCGAGCGGATTCCGCCCGCCACCTGCACCGGCGTGTCAAGCTCCGCCACGATCGTGTCGATCAGCTCCCGGTTCTGGTAGTCGCCCAACGCCGCGGCGTTGAGGTCCACCACATGAAGGTAGTCCGCCCCCTGATTGGCCCAGCTCTTGGCGCGGCTCAGGGGGTCGTTGTCCAAGATGATGGCTTCGGTTATGTCGAGGGCCGGAAGACGGACCGATCTGCCCCCCAGAATGTTGATTCGCCCGTAAACATCCATGCAGAGAAGAATACCTGCTTCCGCGGCTGGTTGCCACACGCTCCGGGCTTTTTCAGGATGTAAGTTCCAAAGCCCGCTCGGCGGATTCGAGAGTCTGGTTGCCGGCCAGCACCGGCAGAAACAGGTCTCCGTAGCGGGAGAGGCGGTCCCAGAGGTTGGCGATGTCGATGTCGCCGTTGGCGAACTTTCCCACCTCTTCCCACAGCAGGGGCGCGGAGACGGGCGCTCCGGGGAGGGGGCGCACCGAATACACCGAGGAGACGGTCTGGCCGAAGGCGTTCCGGTTGTGGTCGATGAACACCTTGCCGGCCCGCTTGGGCTTCTCCCAGGTCAGGGTCAGATCCTCGGGGTTGGCCGCCGCCAACAGCCCGCCCACCGCTCTAACGAACCTCCGCACCCGCTCGTAGGTGTGCACGGGACGAAGCGGCACGTACACGTGCATGCCGCGGTTTCCCGAAAGCTTGGGAACCGACCGCAGTCCCAGCTTCTCGAGCGCCATTCCCAGTAGCCGGACGCCCGCCACCACCTGTGACCACGAGGCGCCCGCGGCCGGGTCGAAATCGAACACCGCCCAGTCGGGATATTGGAGGCCGGGATGGCGGGAATGGAAGGGGTGGGTCTCCACGCAGCCCATGTTGGCGAACCACATCAGCGACTCGGGATGGTCGGCGCACAGAAAGTCGATCTCACCGCCCGCCGAGTGCGAACCCACCGGGACGGTGCGCATCCATGGGGGCTGGTGGCCCGGCGCCCGCTTCTCATAAAAAGACGGCCCTCGGATCCCATCGGGGTAGCGGGACATGGAGAGGGGCCGGTCCCGGAGGTGGGGGAGAAGCGTCACCGATATCGAGGCGTAGTAGCTGATCAGATCGCCCTTGGTGTAGCCCTCGGGAAAAAACGGCTTCGAGAGGTTGGAGAACCGCAGCGCCAGCGCGGCCTCGGCGGGCCGGTGGCCGTCCTCGATCTGGAAGACAGGAACAGGATCGGGGAAGGCCACCAGGCCCGAGGCCGCCCGGGGGCGTTCGGGCGGTGTGTCGGACAGCCGCCCGAGAACCGAGCGCAGTTCGGCGCCGATGGCCAGATGACTCTCCCATTCCCGCGCCTCGGAGATCACCACCATCGAGATGTCCGTCTCCAAGGCAGCCTCCACGAGCGGTCCGATCCGAAGGGTCCCCTGGCCGTAGGGGACATGGCTGATCTCCCCCGAGGATCCGAACCGGTTGTCGGTGAACTGGGTGTGCAAGGGCGACAGCATCCAAGCGGGAAAGGAGTCCCGGAGGAAGTCCAGCACCGTCTTGAAACGGTCCTTTCCGATCAGTCCCCCTCCCGAGAGAGCGTGAAGATGCGCCCAGTCGATCACCGGCCTCACGAAAGGGAATTCGGAGGCCAGCAATGCGATGTCGCCCAGCGTCCCAAAAGACCGCACGTGCCCGGCGGTCTCGAGGCCCAGCCCCACACCCAGGTTCTCCACCTTGGGCGCCAGCATTTCCAAGCGCCTTCGTATCGTGTCCATCACCTGCTCGGGAGGTCTCTCCTTCAGATGTCCGGCGTGGGCGACGATCAGCGAAGCGCCCAACTCCTGTCCCAGTTTCATGGTGTGTTCCAATGCAGAGAGGCACATCCGGGCCTTGTCGGGCTCTTCGACGGTGAGCACCGCGAAATATGGAGCGTGAACCGACAGTCGAAACCCCCGGGCCGAGGCACGAGCGCCGAACTGTGCGCAGCGGGTTTCTTTCCAGGGAAAGCCCTTGACGAAGGAAAGCTCATATGAAGAGATGCCCTGCGCCAACAGGTCGTCCAAGAAGTCGCCGTCGTCGGTGTCTTCAGAAGGTGGGGGACCAGAGACGCCGAAGCGGATCGGCGCCGGGCGCCCGGCGGGCGAGAAGGGGTGATCGGACATTCCTGCTAATAATGGTCCAAGGTTCGCCAAAATATGACGTCGACTCCCGATCATTGGAGCCAAACCCGAAATTTTCATAGTCTCCAAGACGCCATTTCGGGCGGTCCTTTCACTAGAGTTGGCCGGGTGACCAAATCCCGGCTCGTGGAAGCCAGGAAGGAGTACCCATGGACACTGTGGCAGTTGTATTGGCGGCCATCGGAGCTATCAACTGGGGATTAATCGGCTTGTTCGGTTTTGACCTGGTAGCGACGATTACCACCGCCGGCAAGTTCGGCGATAGAAATGTAATCTCGCGCATCGTTTATGTCATTGTTGGCATTGGCGGAGCGATGGCCTTGGGTGGTGTGAGCGGATCCGCTTTGGTTGTCATAGCTCTTGTGTTGACAGGCATCGGGGCTCTCAACTGGGGCTTGATCGGCTTGTTCGGTTTTGACCTGGTAGCGAAAATTACCACCGCCGGCAAATTCGGTGAGACCAACGTCATCTCGCGAATCATCTATGTACTCGTCGGTATAAGCGGCGTAATCGCTCTGTTCAATCTGTTCAATCTGTTCAGTTAGTCAGGACTCTTAACAACCTATCACTAGGCAGCTGCCCCATCGTGGCGACAATCCAAAAGGAGTCGGCGCAATGGGGCGGTTTTGCTATCCGGGGGGAGAGGGGACAGCGATCAAACCTAAGACGGCTTGAAGTACTGGACGCCAAGTGTTCACCCCGATAACCTGTCTGGGATGCCAATGGAGGTGATGCCTTAATGCCGGGGAACATTCTTTTCGGGATCTGCACCGATCAGGCCGAGCCCTACCCCGTCATGGTGGACCGGTGGCGTTACTTTGAGGAACTGGGGTTCGACAGCATCTGGGACTGTGACCATCTCCTCCGGCCCTCCAATCCCTCCCACCCCTATTTCGAGGGGTGGACTCTGCTGGCTGCCCTGGCCACCCAAACCACCCGGATCCGGGTGGGAGTGCTGGTGGGAAGCAACACGTTCCGCCACCCCGCGCTCTTGGCGCAACAGGCCATCACCATCGACCACATCTCGGAGGGACGCCTGGAGCTCGGTTTCGGCGCCGGGTGGTTCGTGGAGGAACACGAGCGGTTCGGGATCCCTTTCGGTGAGCCGCCGGTGCTGGTGGACAGCTTCTCGGAGGCGGTCGAGATCATCGACTCGCTCCTCTGTGGCGAAGAGGTCACCTATGACGGTCGGTACTACCAGCTCCGGGGTGCCCGGCTCCGTCCCCTCCCCGTTCAGTCGCCCCGCCCGCCCCTCACCCTGGGCGCCCACCGTCCCCGCATGCTGGCGATCTGCGCGCGGTACGCCGATCGGTGGAACTCGTTCGGAACGGTGGAGGAGATGGCCGAGCGCAACCGGTTGCTGGATGAGGCCTGTCGGAGGATCGGGAGGGACCCCGCAGAAATAATCCGCTCCTTCTACGGGTGGGCCTCCAACATGGCCGCCCAGGGCCTGCCCGACGCTTGGTCGAGCCCCGACGCCTTCACCGAGGTGGTGAGCAGGTACGCAGAGGCCGGTGTGAACGAGTTCATCATGGACCAGCCCCGGCCCGACCAGTTCAAGATCGCCGAGCGGATCGTCTCGGACGTCATCGAGCCGAGTCGTTGAGTGGCGACGCGCCGTTTGGCCGGCGCCGTAGGGGGGGCATCGAAAACTTGTTTGTGTTATGTTGGTTATGACAATGGAAATGGCCGAATGATTGTCCCGCTCGGCCCCAGCGGCGTGCGCAGCGCCGGGGGAACCACCGATGCGCACCGCGGATGGCGCACGGAAGGCGGTTCGAGGAAAACCGGTTTGTGATGAGAGTTGAGGTGATGCTCTGGTGAAAGGAATGAGGTTCGGTGTTTACACCCCCCAGTGGAAGCCGTATTCGGTTCTCCGGGAGAATTGGCGGTATTTCGAAGAATTGGGGTTCGACAGCGTGTGGCCCTGTGATCATTTCCACAATCCCGGGCATCCGGACAAGCCCTTTTTCGAGGGGTGGACTGTCCTGGCCGCCCTGGCCGCCGAAACCTCCCGAATCCGGGTGGGAGTGCTGGTGAGCAGCAACACGTTCCGCCATCCCGCCCTCCTGGCGCAGCAGGCCATCACCCTGGATCACATCTCCGAAGGGCGGCTCGACTTTGGGATTGGCGCCGGGTGGTACGAGTTGGAGCACGAGTGGTTCAGGATTCCTTTGTATGAGCCACGGGTGCGGGTGGACCGATTCTCCGAGGCGATGGAGATCATCGATCCCCTGATGCGCGGGGAGACCGTCTCCTATGAGGGTCGGCACTATCAGTTGAGCGAGGCCCGGCTCCGTCCCCTCCCCGTTCAGTCGCCTCGGCCACCGTTCATGCTGGCCGGCCACCGTCCCCGGATGCTGGGGATCTGCGCTCGGTACGCGGACGCGTGGAACTCCACGGGGACGGTGGAGGATCTCACCGACCGTAACCGCCTGGTTGACGAGGCTTGTCGGAGGATCGGGAGGGATCCGACCGAGATAGTCCGTTCCTATCTTGGAGGAAACTCCACCCTGGGTCCCCAGGGCCTCCCCGATATGTGGTCGAGCCCCGACGCCTTCTCGGAAGTGGTGGGGCGATACGCCGAGGCGGGGGTGAACGAGTTCATCTTCGTGGAACCCCTTCCCGAGCAGTACAAGATGGTCGAGCGGATCGCCTCTGAGGTCATCGAGCCGAGCCGTTGAGGTGCGACTGCCCGGCGGGCCCGTTTTGATGAGAGTGGAGGTGTGATGCTCCGGTGAAGGGATTGAAGTTCGGACTGACCGTAACTCCGTCCGAGCCGTATCCGGTCCTGGCCAAGAAATGGCGGTACTTCGAGGAGTTGGGGTTCGACAGCATCTGGCATTGTGATCATCTCCTTCGTCCCAACGATCCGACCGCTCCCCTCTTCGAGGCGTGGACTCTCCTGGCCGCCCTGGCCACCGAAACCTCCCGGATCCGCGTGGGTGT
Organism: Acidimicrobiia bacterium; assembly: GCA_965214265.1. GTDB lineage: Bacteria > Actinomycetota > Acidimicrobiia > Spongiisociales > ZC4RG35 > Bin76. The sequence continues at coordinate 2,536,388 of CBDCBK010000010.1, read as the reverse complement.
GATGGTGACCAGCAACGTCCTCCGTCATCCCGCCCTCCTGGCCCAAGAGGCCATCACCGTCGATCACATCTCCGAGGGCCGCCTGGAACTGGGCATTGGTTGCGGGTGGTTCGAGGAGGAACACCGCCGGTTCAGGATCCCCCTCTACGAGCCGGCAGAGCGGGTGGACAGATTCGAGGAGGCCCTGGAGATCATCGACCCGCTGTTGCGTGGGGAGACCGTCTCCTATGAGGGTCGGCACTACCAACTGTCAGAGGCCCGGCTCCAGCCCCTCCCCGTGCAGTCGCCCCGCCCGCCCTTCACCCTGGCCGCCCACCGTCCCCGCATGCTTCGGCTCTGTGCTCGCTATGCGGACCGGTGGAATTCCTCGGGGACGTTGGAGGAGATGGCGGCGCGGAACCGGTTCCTGGACGAGGCGTGTCAGAGTATCGGGAGGGATCCCACCGAGATCATCCGTTCCTTCCGGGCGGGGGTCTCCAACGTGGGCAGCCGGGGCCTGCCCGATATTTGGTCGAGCCCCGACGCCTTCACCGAGGTGGTGGGCATATTCAGAGAGGCCGGCGCGACCGAGTTCATCATGGACCAGCCCCGTCCCGACCAGTACAAGACGGTCGAGCGAATCGCGTCGGAGCTCATCGAACCGAGTCGTTGAGGTGGAACCGTCTGTGATGAGAGTGAAGGTGATGCTCCTATGAAGGGCTTCAGAGTTGGAATTTCCGCCATGCAGTACGAGCCGTATCCGGTTCTCCGGAAAAAGTGGCAATATTTTGAGGAGTTGGGATTCGAGAGCATCTGGCATTGCGATCATTTGCTTTTCACCTCGGACTCGACCGTTCCCCTCTTCGAGGGGTGGACTTTCCTGGCCGCGATGGCCGCCGAGACCTCCCGGATCCGGCTGGGGGTGCTGGTGAGCAGCAATGTCCTCCGTCATCCCGCCCTCCTGGCCCAGGAGGCCCTAACCGTCGATCACATCTCCGGGGGCCGCCTGGAGGTGGGGATTGGCTGCGGGTGGTTCGAGGAGGAACACGAGCGGTTCGGAATCCCCCTCTACGAGCCGGCAGTGCGGGTGGACAAATTCTCCGAGGCCTTGGAGATCCTCGATCCGCTGTTGAGGGGGGAGACCGTCTCCTATGAGGGTCGGCACTACCAGTTGGCAGAGGCCCGGCTCCGTCCCCTCCCCGTTCAGTTGCCCCGCCCGCCCCTCACCCTGGCCGCCCACGGTCCCCGGATGCTTCGGATCAGCGCCCGCTACGCGGACCGGTGGAACTCCACCGGGACGATCGAGGAGATGGCCGCACGGAACCGGCTCCTGGACGAGGTGTGTGAAAAGATCGGGAGGGATCCCACCGAGATCATCCGCTCCCTCCGCCTATCGATCCCCAAATTGGTCTCCCGGGGTCTGCCCGATCCGTGGTCGAGCGCTGGCGCCTTCACGGAGGTGGTGGGCAGATACGGAGAGGCCGGCGTGAACGAGTTCGTTATCGACCAGCCCCGTCCCGACCAGTACCAGGTGGCCGAGCGGATCGCGTCGGAGATCATCGGACAGAGTGGTTGAGTTGGGATCGGCCGGCGGGGTGGGGGCCATTAGCGGGACAGAGAACTCATTTGGCGATGTGGTGGTCTTGAGAGGAGGCCTGTGGTTGGGAGAGTCGAGGTGATGCTCCGGTGAAGGGGACGAGGTTCGGGATATTCGCCGCTCAAGCTGAGCCGTATCCGGTCCTGGTGGAGAAATGGCGGTACTTCGAGGAGTTGGGGTTCGACAGCATCTGGCACCCTGACCACCTGCTCCCCCCCTCGGATCCGACCGGTCCCCTCTTCGAGGGGTGGACTTTCCTGGCCGCGATGGCCGCCGAGACCTCTCGGATCCGGCTGGGACTGCTGGTGGGCAGCAACGTCCTCCGTCATCCGGCACTCCTGGCGCAGCAGGCCCTAACCGTGGATCACATCTCGGAGGGACGGCTCGAGTTGGGGATCGGCTGCGGGTGGTTCGACGAGGAGCACCGCCGGTTCGGGATCCCTCTCTTTGATCCTCCCGAGCGTGTGGACCGCTTCGAGGAGGCTCTGGAGATCATCGATCCCCTTCTGAGGGGGGAGACGGTCTCCAATGAGGGACGGCACTACCGGTTGGCAGAGGCCCGGCTCCGTCCCCGCCCGGTTCAGTCGCCCCGCCCGCCCTTCATGCTTGGCGCCCACCGTCCCCGGATGCTTCGGATCTGCGCCCGCTTCGCGGACCTGTGGAACTCCGGCGGGACGGTGGGGGAGATGGCCGGACGGAACCGGATCTTGGACGGGGCGTGTCGCAGGATCGGGAGGGATCCCACCGAGATCATCCGTTCGGTGCACGTAGGGGTCTCCAACATGGTCTCCCAGGGTCTGCCCGATGTTTGGTCGAGCGCCGACGCTTTCTCCGAAGTTGTGGGGAGGTACGCCGAAGTGGGGGTGAACATGTTCATTCTCGACCGGCCCCGTCCCGACCAGTACCACACGGCCGAGCGGATAGCGTCGCAGGTAATCGCACCGAATCATTAGGTGGGACCGCCCGCTGCTCTGGAGGCCATCGGCGGGGACGGAGAACTCCGGTGTATGTTGGTGACGACATTGGAAGAGGCCGAGTGATCGGGTTGCCGGGGCCATGCCGGCGGGTGCCGCTCGGGTAGGATCACCGATGCGCGCCGCGGGTGGCGGTAGAGAATATGATCGGGGAATGCCCGTTTGTAGCGAGAGTGGAGGTGATGGTGTGACGAAAGGACCGAGGTTCGGTATTAGAGTCGTTCAGTCGGATCCGTATCCGGTTCTGGCCGAGAAGTGGCGGTACTTCGAGGAGTTGGGGTTCGACAGCATCTGGCACTGCGACCACCTCCTCCGTTCCTTGGATCCGACCGCTCCCCTCTTCGAGGCATGGACCCTGCTGGCCGCCTTGGCCGCCGAGACTTCCCGGATCCGGGTGGGAGCGCTGGTGAGCAGCAACGTCCTTCGCCATCCGGCGCTTCTGGCGCAGCAGGCCATCACTGTCGATCACATCTCCGAGGGCCGCCTGGAACTAGGTATCGGCTGCGGGTGGTTCGAGGAGGAGCACCGCCGGTTCGGGATCCCCCTCTATGAGCCGGGGGTGCGGGTGGACAGATTCGAGGAGGCCCTGGAGATTATCGACCTCTTGCTGGTGGGCAAGACGGTCTCCCATGGGGGGCGACATTATCAGTTGAGCGAGGCCCGGCTCCGTCCCCGCCCCGTGCAGTTGCCCCGCCCGCCGTTCATGCTGGCTGCTCACGGTCCCCGGATGCTGCGGATCTGCGCACGCTATGCGGACCGGTGGAACTCGTTCGGGACGGTGGAGGAGATGGCCCGAAGGAACCGCCTGCTGGACGAGGCCTGTGAGAGGATCGGGAGGGATCCCACCGGGATAAGCCGTTCCCTCTCCGTCGAGGCCTCCACCATGGTCTCCCAGGGCCTGCCCGATGTGTGGTCGAGCGCTGGCGCCTTCACGGAGGTGGTGGGCAGATACGGAGAGGCCGGCGTGAACGAGTTCATCATCGACCAGCCCCGTCCCGACCAGCACAAGACGGCCGAGCGGATCGTTTCAGAGGTGATCGAACCCGGGCTCTGAGCCCGGCAGGCCCTAAGCAACGAACACATCCGCAAGGCCAAGACTCGTTTGTTTTATTTTCCGTCACGCTGTATACGGGAGCAGGTGAACGCGCCAATGGGCCTAAAATCCGAGCAATTCGCCTCTTATGTTGAGACGCATCCTTCCAGATTGGGATGCTGGAGATATGGGAAGAATAGGGTGCGCGAATTGCTGGCTTGGCTGAATGTCAGGTCTTTCCCGGTTACCGGATCGTCCCCGGCCAGCCTCAATCCAGACGCTGACATTTCTCAGATGATTGTGGATAACCACAGCACGACTGGCATAGCTGCTTACTGGGTGCTTCGTTACATGTGCAGGTCCAACCGCGATTTACCGATTCAGGCTCAAGATCGCCAAGCACTATGGTCGAATGCTGAGAAATACTGGAATCTTATGAGGGAAGTGAGGTCTGGTGTCAGGGGTTTTGAATCCAAGGGTCATTTAATCAGATTGCCCTACACGGGCAACACGGACATGGATGCGCTTGATCGCAAGCTTGCCGGTCGTGACCAACGCAGCGGTGGGAATGCTGAAGTCTATGCGCTTTTCTCTTCACAGGAGGACCTTAGGTTGTGGATGAAGAGGAGCAAGGGCACGGTGCCATGATATTCCGCACCCGAGTCAGTACGCGGGACTCTTCGGTCTTTGTCCGACGCCATGAACGACACCTATCCGGCTGATTTTCTCGTGATCGAAGAGGTGGCCGGTTTTCCGCTTGGTTTTATATATAAATACTGGCGAGAGTTGCTGGCCTTCGGGTATTACATGCAAATGGCCACGATGCAGGGTTCAGAACATCTGCCTACCACGGCACCGATCATTGCCCGTGAAGACTTTGTTAAATTCATGGCAGATTCCGCGCGAATACCGGTGGAGGTTGCAGATCGAGTGACGACCTTGCTAACAATGCAAAGAGAGCCAAACCCAGATCCGGCCTTGACTCCTCTTGTGCCATTGGATGGGGGGCTATTGCCGTTGAGTTCCCTGATGGTTCCTGCATCCCCTTATCGCAATGCCCTTAGGATTATGCAAACAAATGGGGACCTATCTGGCAGACTCGGAAATTTGTTAGGTGAGGAAGGCGAGAAGGTCGTGAGCGACTACCTAAGGCAAAGGATGTCAGATGAAACTCTGGTTACGACCCGGGTCTCGGTGAAGAGGGCTGGCAATGACGTGGGAGACCTAGATGTGGTGGTTTGCGACCCTCACGACAAATCACTGGCAATTTTCGAAATTAGATGGCATCTTTCAACGGATGGCAATATAGAGATTCATCGGATTGAAAGTGCTGCGGCCGATAAGAGAGCGAAGTTAGAGCTACTTCGGGACAAGATAGAGTCCAAGCATGCAGTGGTGCGATGGCCGAAATCCTGGCCAGACGTGTCGAGTTTCTCCCGACGATGGTTTGTTCTGACTCGGGATGTGCTCGTTACCCGACATATAGACGACAATGGGATCGCGATCGGCTCCCACCAACTGCTAAGGCGCTATCTCGGTGAGGATGCGTCAGTGAAGGACCTGATTCGACTGCTTGACCATCCACCTATTCCAGATTACTACACAGAGTGGGTGCAGTTTCGGTTCGGTGACTTGCAAGTCCACGTAGAAGAGATGCGCGTACGACTACTCGTCCCAGCAGGGCTACCCTTTCCCGTTTAGGGGTCTGTCTGCTTAGGCATTGGCGCTGAGCGGTTTGGTGGGGCGGGACAGCACGTACAACCAGGCCACGGCGGCCACCGCCACCAGGATCACCCGCAGCGTAGTGTCGCTGGTGAGCAAGAACGCAGAGACGCTGATCGAGGCTGTGATGCCCACCAGCGCGATGGTCTTGGCGCGGACGGTGAGGCCTCCCTGGTAGCTTCGGATGATCTTTCCGAACACCGGATGGTTGCGGAGCCACATCTCAAAGCGCCGGGAGGAGCGGGTGAAAAAGAACAGGGCGAGGACGACGAAGTCCGCGGTGGGGATACCAGGCAGCCAACTCAGGAAAACAAACCCGAGACAGATCAGTCCCAGGATGAAATAGATGAGGCGGACGAGGGGGAAGCGGGCGATCTTTGCCACTGGCCCACAAGGCTACGAAAGTCGGGGCCTTTATCAAAAGCCTTTTGCTTCACTAGCCTTCCGATATGGCTCATCAGACCGTCGTGCGGGCGCGCTTTTCCGACCTCGATCCCTACAACCACGTCAACCACGCCCGGTATCTGAGCTTTTTTGAGATGGCCCGGGTGGACCTCTTGGACGAGATGGGTTTCAGCATGGATCGCCTGGGGGAGATGGGCCGGCGGATCGTGTTGGTGGAGGCCAACATCAGGTACTACACGCCGGCTCGGCTGGGCGACATGATCGATATCACCACCGAGGTGGAGGAGGTGCGCCGCGCCTCGACCCGCTGGCGGCAGACGGCCCGGGTGGCCTCCGAGCTGGTGGCGACCCTCCGGATCAAGGCGGCCTTCACCGATGAGGACGGAAAACCCCAACGCACCCCCCAAGGCTTCCCCGAAGCCACCCTTCCCTACCGGATGGGAGGATGAATCACCGTCACTGATCGATCCAGCGGCGGGACGGATGGATCGACATATTCGGGGTAGCGCAGTCCCGGATTCCAACCGGCGTTGGGGGTGATTGCCCACCCGGCCTTATCTGGTCGGGTTTACAAGCTCGGTGAGGCTCAGCGGCTACGCTGTCGCAGTCTCAGGCGGGCTGCCCAAGGCGGGGGCCGGCGCAAGGAACTGTGAAACGAATGGGACTTATAAAGAATAGTTGACAGCCCTGCCGCACTCGTTCCGTCCCTAGTGTTGTCACACCCTCTCGGTATTCTGAATAGAGCGTGACCCCTTGGTTCGAGACGGTGCGGCTGACCGCCAAGCTATCCCCTTCTCAGCATCGTCATCTTGACCAGATCTTCGGTATGTGCGCCGAGTTGTACAACGCCAACCTGGAGTCCTGGAAGGGAACCTATGCCTGGTGGAGGGAGCACCACAATCCCGAAGTGGAGAAGTTTCCGTCTGAGTGGAGCCTGTCTCTTTTTGACCGCATGATGATGTTTACCGGTGTCCGAGCGGACCATCCCGAATGGGAGCGTCTCTCCGTGAAGGTAGGAAGAGGTGTGTTGTGTCGCTTCGACCGTACCATCTCGTCCTTTTACGAGCGCTGTAAGGAGGGCAAGAACCCGGGCTTTCCTCGTTTCAAGCCCTCCCGGAGGTGGCGCAGCCTCGAGGTGGCCGATTCTACGCCTTCCATGCTCCAGGCGCCGGACACGCCCAAGAACCAGTCCGCCAAGTGGTGGAGGCTACAGGTAAAAGGGGTCCCTCGTCTGCGCTTCCGCGACAAGGGCAACCGCATCGCCACCGCATTGGGCACCGGAGCTTCCGTGAAGGACCTGCGAGTGGTGCGGACTCCTCTGCGGACCGAACTCCATGTGGTGCTGAAACACCCCGACCGGGGACTGCCCGAGCGGCCCGTTGCCAACCCGGTCGGCATAGACAAGGGCATCCGCCACCGCATGACCCTCTCCGACGGCACCCGCGTCCCCGCACGCACAGTAAACCTCAAAACGATCATCAAGAAACAACGCATCCTGAGCAGAGCCGTCCGGGCTCATCAGGACAGAGAGGAAGCAGCGGGCAAGAGACTGCCTTACTCCAACACCAGGAAGAAGAAGCAGGAGGCATTCGCCCGAGCGTGGAGAAGAGAAACCGAGCGGGCCCGCAACGCCGACTTCCGCTTCGCCCACTGGTTAGTCACCACATACGACGCGGTCTTCGTGGAGAGGCTCAACATAGCGGGCCTGGCCCGCTCCAAGAGGTTCTCCAAGAAACTGCATGAACGACGGTGGGGCACCAACGACCAGATCGTGGAACACAAAGCTGGGAAAGCTGGTGTTCCCTTTGTGATGGTCGATCCCGCGTACACATCAACAGACTGCTCCTCTTGTGGTCACCGACAGCCCATTCCCTTGGGGGTACGGGTGTACGAGTGCCCGGAGTGCGGGTTGGTGATGTGCAGGGACCGCAACGCCGCCCGAAATATCAGCGTCCGAGGAATGAGAACCCTCGGGTCGGGAGGGACTGCTTCCCGACGCAGCCGCGCTATACAAGTTCCGGACATAAGACCAGGCTCTCTCCCGGGAGAGCAAGGCGGACCGGACACTGCAGAACAGTATCGGACAGCAGCAGCCTAACAGCTGTCAACTATCCTTTATTAAGTCCCAAACGAATCAGGACCGGAGGGGCTCGGGGCCGACGTAACGGGCGCTGGGACGGAGGATCTTGCCCGCGTCGGCCTGCTCTAGCACATGGGCCGACCAGCCGATCGCCCGGCTCACCGCAAAGGTGGGGGTGAACATGGCCCGGGGTAGCCCGGCCAGTTCGAGCACCACCGAAGCCCAGTACTCGACGTTGGTGACGATGCGGTTGTTGGGTCTCCAGTCGCTGAGCACGGCGAGAATTTCCTGCTCGATCGCCGCCGCCTGCTCCACGAGGGCTCCTCCCAGCGTCTCCGCGGCGGCGCGCAGCACCACCCCCCGGGGGTCGTCAGCTCGGTACACGGCGTGTCCGAACCCCATGATCTTGTGTCCCGCGGCCAGCCGAGCCCGCACCCATGATGCGGCCCGGTCGGGAGAACCGATTTCTTCGATCATCTCCATGGCCCGGCTGGGCGCTCCGCCGTGGAGAGGTCCGCTGAGCGCGCTCACGCCAGCCACCAACGATCCGGCCATGTCTGCCCCGGTGCTGGCCACTACCCGGCTGGTGAACGTCGAAGCATTGAAACCGTGGTCGAGTGTGGCCACCAGGTATTGCTCCACGGCGCGCGCCGACGCGCAACCGGCCTCATCACCGGTGCTCATGCGCAGATAATCGGCCGCATGCGACAGTTTCGGATCGGGATCTACAGGCTCTTCTCCGGCTCGGCGGCGGTGGTGACGGGCCAGCACGGTGGGCGCCACGGCGGCCAACCGCACGGCGTCGTCACGGCGCTCGGCGCGGGTGCGGTCCAACAGGGGCCCCCGGCCTTCCACTGATGCCACGGCCAACAACCCCACCCGCAGCACTGCCATGGGGTCGTCGAGGACTGCTGCCGCCGCGTCCACCACACAGGCTGCTTGGCGAGGCAGAACCCGGAGCGGTCCGGGGTCTATGGCTGCCCTAGCCGGGGGTAGCGCGCCGTCGATCTGAAGTGTCCAGACATCCTCGAGCGTGCGGTGGCGCGCAAGACCAGCCGCGTCGTACTGGCGGTAGTGGAAAAAGCCCTCCTCTCCGCGGACCGATCCGAGTGCGGTGTCGGCCACGGCGAGCCCCTTGAGCCCCGGCGGTGCGATCTGCACGATCATGACCTCAGGACCAAGTGCGATCTTCAAATGTCACAGAAATGAATCTACCAGCCGCCCAGTTGGTCCATCTGGGCCCAGACCGCGGCTTCCGGCGCCTCCGCGGGGGGACGGGACCGAAGCTTCGAGACGGCTTGGGGAGACACCCCCAGCACCTTACCGGCCCGTTCTTTGCTCAGCACTCCCTTGGCCAGGGCGGCGCACACCAGTTGCAGCATTGGCCGGGGAGCGGCCGCCAGCGGGGGAGGGTCCGAGCCGCGGCCGAGGTCGACCGGATGAACCGAATAGCCAAGGTCTGGGGCCATTCCGGTGGGCGAGACCTCTCCCATGCGGTGGTATCGCTCCTTTGTGATGAGGCCGGCCTGGCGAAGCCGCACCGCCACCAGGGCATAGCTCACGCCGAACAGGCGTTGGATGTGGAGGGCCACCACCGGATCGGAAGGATCTACTCCTCTGCCCAGGGAGCCCACCTCTCGCACCAAGGCGCTATCGGGCACCAGGAGTTGCGCGGCGAACCGGTCCGCCAGACGTTGGTGTTTTCCCTCCGGCAGGGAGAACCACGCGTCCCGGAGGTGGGAATGGCAGAAGGCGTGGCAGAGCTGGGTGGCCAGTGCGAACAGATGACGTCCCAGGTTCATCCGGGAGTTGACCACCACACAGAACCCGATGGAGGGATGGTTGTAGAAGAACCCGGAATGGGGATCTGCGAGGGGAAGCCGGAACACCAGGGCGTGGTGGGCAGCGAGCGCCAGCAGGTGATCGGCGATCGGCCCCTCGCCCCAGCCCAGGGAGGAGCGCACCGCCTTCGCCAGCCGAGCTGCCTCCCCGAGGTCGGGTTCGCAAGGCAACTCGGACACGGCCAGGGGACTCACCCCCCGACCCGGCAGAGTTCCGCCCATTATTTCCACCAACTCCTCGTAGGCCTCGGCCAACTCGGCAAAGCGCGCCACCGTCGCACAGAACAAATCGTCGGGTTGGAACTCGGCGGCGGCCAGCACCGCCTCGGCCACAGGGGAGCGAGCGTCGGGAAGAGGTTGCATGCGGTAGAAGCGTATCTCGTCCGGTCTGCCCAGAGGGGATCGATGCGGTCTGGCCCGAAGTTGGCAAGAATTCGGCAACAAAAGGTTGACTCTGTCCCACCACCTCGTACTGTCAGGGCAGCACAAAACCTCCAGCCCGGGCCAGAGCTCACGCCGGGCTGTAGATCCCAGAGGTCATAGAAGCGAGAGTCGGCATTACCGGGTCGCGGGTTCTCGCGATTTCGCAGATGGTGGTGGCGGGGGATGGGCCCTCGGGTGAAGGGGGCGGGGCAGAAATTCGCGGAATAGTGATGGATTTCGCGGACTTTGTTGGTCTGGGGGGTACGCCCACCTTCCGAAGCCGGCAGCGGCTATTCGGCCTGGGGGTTCTCCTCTTTGGCATCGTCGCCGCTTCGAATCGCCGGGCGTTCAATCAGGCGTTTCAGCGCACTGAAGCTGTTGTTGGCCATTCTCCGGAAGTTTGCCATCGCTTCTTGCGCTTTCTCGCGCTCCTCCTGGGAGGCCTTCATCACAGCTACCGCCCGCAACTCCCACCCGCCGCCGAGGCCCAGTTTCTTGCGGTCCTCCTGCCACCGCGCCAACCCTTCGAGCACTTCAGAGATCTTTCCTGCTTGCTCTCTGAGTCTCGGGGTGAACTGTCGGATGGCATCATGCCAATCCCTGCGCGCCTCGTCCAGTTCTTTGAGCACCCTGTCTTGATCCCGCCGTGCCTCGTCCAGTTCTTTGAGTACCCTGTCTTGATCCCGCCGTGCCTCCTCCAGTTCTATTCGGATGTCAGCGAGCTCTTGACGCGCCAAATCCAGTCTCTTGCGGGTCTCGTCTCGCTGCCGCCGCATCCCCCTGTAGGACGAATAGGCGACAACGGCCAGTACCAGGAGAACGACTACCAGCAACGCCGCGACGGCCACGGCGAGCCACCATTCGGGCTCAAGGTCCCAATCGAATCTCATTATGGAGTTACCTCCCCTCTTGGGTGGTGCAGGACGGACTCGTCCCTGTGACAGGAAGTGTATGCCCCTCCCTGCTCGAATGCTCCGAGTTCCGGCCCCCATGAGACCGACTCGAGTTCCTATCCACTAGCACCGGCGCGGGAAGCCTCGACCAGGGACAGGCTCGGCGCGGTTTTTGGGATGTGTCCGGCATAATCTGTATAGATGTACTGGCTGATCGGCTGTGTTGAATGGGGGTCGTGATGGATAGCAATGTGAGGAGAAGGAAGTGGTTCCGGGGAAGCGGTTTATCGACGATGCTTGTCGTGTTGGGGTTGGTGTTGGGAGTGTTGGGTCCGGTCAGCGCTGATTCCTTCACCGATGATGATGGAGGGTTTTACGAGTCGGCTCTGGATGCTTTGGCCGAGAGAGGCATTCTGGACGGAACGGAGTGTGGGGAGGGTTTGATGTGTCCCGATGAAGTGATGGAGCGGTGGGTGATGGCGGTCTGGCTGGTCCGGGTGTTGGACGGCGCCGATCCTGAGGGGGTGTTTACTACTCGGTTTGAGGATGTGGGAGCGGATGAGTGGTGGATGCCTTTCGTGGAGCGGCTGGCCGAGTTGGGGGTGACGAAAGGGTGTGCGGTGGAACCTGCCAGGTTCTGTCCTGAACAGTCAGTGACCCGCGCCCAAATGGCGACGTTTCTGACCCGAGCGTTCCTTCTCGGAAGAGCGGATTCGGCGGGGTTCGTTGACACCGCGGGCAATACGCACGAAGAGAGCATTGATGCCCTGGCGGCTGTGGGAATTACCTTGGGGTGCGATGTTGACCCCCCTCGATTCTGCCCTGAAGCTTCGGTGACCCGAGGACAGATGGCTGCATTTGTCGCCCGTCCTCTCAATCTCGCCTCCCTGCCACAAAGAGTCAGTAGGTCCGTCCTGCGGCTGGCCTTCAGCAGTTACAGCGGTAGCTACTACGGCGGGTTCAAGGTTCTTTTAGTGGACGCCGATGGTCGGAATCTGCACCAGCTCACCACCATCACGTCCAGCAGAGATCCTGATTGGTCTCCTGACGGTTCCCAGATCGCATATATCGGAGAAGAAGGGCTCTTCGTCATAGATGCGGATGGCAAGAACCGCCAACTTATCGTGGGAGGTCTCTGGGTCCAGGAGCCAGTGTGGTCTTCTGACGGTTCTCAAATCGCTTTTGCTAGCGCCCACGACGGTTGGTTTTTGTATGTGGTGGACAAGGATGGGAGCAATCTGCGGCAACTTCTTGCAACCCCTTACAACAACCCGCACACTTTGCTATGGTCTCCCGATGGTTCCCACATTGCCTTCAACAACTATGCGGACCGTAGGTGGCAGGTATTTGTTGTAGATGTGAGCAGCGCCCAGTTCTGGCAAGTAACTTACAATGCCAGCAACCAACCGCATTTCATGTGGTCTCCCGACGGTTCCCGGATCGCCTTCAATGGCACGAGCGAGGAGCTCAGAAACGGTTCGAGCGTTTTGCGGCATGGGGCGTTCGTGGTGGATAAGTTCGGCGGTGATCTGCAGCGACTCACGAACGCCTATGGGGGTCGAGACCCTGTATGGTCTCCTGATGGTTCTCAAATCGCCTTCACCCAGCACGAGCCCGGCGGCCTGGGTGACCTCTTCGTAAGCGATGCCATCGGAAGAAACCTTCGAAGACTCACGGACGGCAGCGATGGCGTCTACGGCCTTACATGGTCTCCAGATGGCTCCAAGATTGCTTTCACATCAGTAACAGAGGGAGGATGGGAAATCTTCATGGTGGTTGTGGACGAAGCCGACCTCCGGCGACTGACTCACAACCAGCATGAAGCGGTAACAGACCCGGTTTGGTCACCCGACAGCGGTTACATCGCCTTCGGGCATGTCCCGGCTGGCGAAGGCAGTCAGGACAGTTGGGAGATAGCAGTAGTGAAGGTGGATGATGGAAATGTGGTGCAAGTCACCGACAACCAGCATGAAGACTGGGGTCCGATATGGTGGCCGATGATTCGCGGCGGCGAATCATGAGGGGACTTGGTGGGATCGGGTTGAGGTTGCTCGGTCCGGGAGGAAGAGCGGTCTTGATCGTCTTGGTGCTGGCGCTGGGGATGTCAGGTCCATTGGAGGCTCAAGGGTTGCTAACTGTTGCCGGTTTGGTAGATTGTTGTTGATGAGTGCTGATGTTTCTAGTGGTGGTTGGGTTCGTTTGTCCGATTGGGGGCGGCAGTTCGGGAGGTCGCCGAGAGTGTCGTGGCAGATGATGAAAGATGATCGTCTTCCCGAGGACTTGGAGGTGGAGAGGATCGGGCGTATTCATTATGTTCGGTCTCGTTCGGCGGTTGTTTCATCGGGTGTTCGCACGGTGTTGTATGCCCGGGTGTCCGGTTCTGATCGGTCCGCCGATTTGGTACGTCAGGTGGAGCGTATTCAGGTGTTTGCCCGCAAGCGCGGCTGGGTTGTGGACGAGGTTGTGATGGAGACAGCGTCTGGTATGAACGGCAAGCGCAGGAAATTGCTGAGGGTGTTGGGAGCCGGTGGTGGTGTTCGTTTGGTGGTGGAACAGAGGGACCGGTTGGCGAGGTTCGGGTTTGAGATGGTGGAAGTGGCCGTTCGGGGCGCCGGTGGGCAGATCGGGCGGTCGGCTACGCTATTCGCCTGGATCCCGACAGGGATCGCTGGTACATCACCGCCTCGTGGTCTCTGCCACCCAAAGAGTCTCCCACTGTTAGCGAGGCCGCCAAATCAGGGAGGTGCCTGGCGATAGACGTCAACTCGGGACACCTCGACGCTGATCGGTGGGCTTCTTGCCTCAAATCCGGTTTGGGAGGACTTCGGGCCCCTGTGGTCGCCTGATAGCAGTCGCCTTGCCTACATCGACAAAAGCAGTTCAGAGTATCTCGGCCAGGTTTTCGTAGTGGATGTGGACACCGGTGAACCACGACAGATCACCTATAACCCCTACCGGAGCGCAGATCCTGTCTGGTCACCTGATGGCGAGCGGATTGCCTTCGCCGGCGGAACGGGAAACGAGTGGCATCTTTATGTGGTGAATGAGGATGGCAGTGCTCAGAAGCAATTGACCACCTACAGAAGCTACCCCTTCATGAGGGATCTGGCTTGGTCGCCCCATGACGACCATATTGCCTTCACAAGCCTCGGCAAAGATGGCAGAGATGCCGAGATTTTCGTGGTGGCGGCCGACAGCGGCCTTGTTCGGCAGCTCACCGACAATGTTTACGCCCAAGATTGGGAGCCGGAGTGGTCACCGGATGGAACCCGGATTGTCTACGCAGCTGACAGCCCGGATGGCAGACGGGAGATCTTTGTAATGGACGCCGACGGTGACAATGTTCAACGTCTTACTCACAAGAGCGGCGGTCGAGAAGAATGGTTGAACAACGCCTGGCCGGTGTGGTCTCCAGATGGTGAGCGAATCGCTTTCAATAGCAACGACACCAATCGCAACTGGGCGATATTTGTCATGGATGCCGATGGCGGAAATCTGTTGCAGCTTACTGACAGCACGTACATCGCCCGGTGGCCGGTGTGGTTGCCGGACAGCAGCCGTATCGCGTTCACCAGGGAGTTGGCACGCTAACCGCGCCGCTAACTGCTGGGGATGACGCGGATGGAACCAACCGGCAGACTAAACAATCCAAGGAGACTCGGAGCCGGCGGGTCTCATGATGGGTCCGACCGGGCGCGGCGGATTCCGATACCGGCGACAACCTATGGTCCGCTTGCAGGAGTCATCGGCGCGGGCCTCACACTGGTAGACGGCATACCCCGACCGAGTTGGCCTTTTCATCCGAGAGAATGCCGCTGGGACCGCTTTGGGGCGCTCTTTTCCCGAAATGGCAGGCAACTAGCCGCCGGTAGCGGCGCCGAATCTGGTAGGTTCACCAGATTGTGATGACCAGAAGCAACCGTGATCTTGTCCTATATGACCAACCATTCATCTTGAAGCCCTCTCAAGGGGGATCAGGAAGATGATTCAGCGCCAGGAGCCTTCTCCCCTCTACTACGAAACAAGCCCGACAAACCCTCCGACTCTCTGGGTGGAGCCGGGCGAGGTATTCGAGGTGGTCACCCAGTTTGGTCGGGGTCCTGACCTATCGGTGGTGCCTACCGACCTCCGGGAGGAGTGGTCGCGATATCACTCCTATGAGGTCGAGCGCGGCAACCCGTCTTCGGGCGCCATCTGGGTGCGGGGCGCCGAGCCTGGGCTGGCGGTAGAGGTCGCCATCGAGGCCATGGAACTCGCACCCGTTGGCTACTCCGCCTTCTTGGGGGACAACCTGCTCTTTCCAAGGACACCCCTTACCACCTCCGACCTGACCTCGGCGCGCGTGGTTCGGATCCAAGACGACCAGGTGATGTGGCAAGAGGGGTTGGCGCTTCCTGTCCGCCCCATGGTTGGAATGGTGGGCGTCGCTCCCGCCCATGAAGCACAGTCGAATCTTCGGGTAGGCGAGTGGGGGGGAAACATGGATGTGCAGGAGGTTGGCCCGGGGGCCAGGGTGCGCTTGGCTGTCAATGTCCCCGGCGCTCTGTTGCACATCGGTGATGTTCATGCACTCCAGGGCGATGGCGAGATAGGAGGATCTGCCATCGAAACGTCAGCTGTGATACGCCTCCGGGTCGAACTCATGGAACGGCCGGCGGAGATGACCTGGCCGCGGATCGTCACCCCCGAACGAATACTGACGGTGGCGGCCGGTCGCCCCGCTGAGCGGGCTTTTCGGATTGCCGCGAGCGAGTTGATCCAGTGGGTTCATGCCGATTATGGGCTCGAGCCTCAGGAAGCCCTTCTTCTTCTCAGCCAGGTTCTGGAAGCACGCGCGACACAGGTGGTCAACCCAACGATCACCTATGTCGCCGGCGTCAAGCACGAAATCCTCAAGAGACTCAGATGAAACCTGAGTGGGATACGTCCCAGGGCGGGTGACCGGCGTGTCCGGTCAGTCGAAGGGATCTCCGGCGCCCAGGGCGTCCACCAGGGCGGGGACCGCCTCACCGGCGGGGAGGGAGATCTTCACCGCCGCCAGGTAGTCATAGTCGGTCTCGCCGAGGTTGACGATCACCAGCGGAATGCCGCTGCGGGCCGCCGTGGCGGGGATTTCCGCTGCCGGATAGACGGACAGGGTCGAGCCGATCACCAGCACCCCGTCGGCCATGGCCGAGAAGAACCGGGCCTTTTGCACCTCTCTAGCCGGCAGCATCTGCCCGAACGAGACGGTGGCGGTTTTGACTATTTCCCCGCAGTGGGGACACCGGGGATCCTCCTGTCCGGCCTCCACCCACTTCAGCACCTCGTTGGTGGGCCATTCGCCCGGACAGCTCATGCATCGGGTCTTTCGGACGTTGCCATGGAGCTCGGACACCCGATCGTCGGGGAGGCCGGCTTCCTGATGGAGCCCGTCGATGTTCTGGGTCACGCATCCCGAAAGCCGGCCCGCCTTCCACAAATCCACAATGGCCAGATGGGCGGGGTTGGGCCTCACCTGGGAGCGGGCGCCCCACAGCGCGCCCTGCTGGTGCAGCGCCCAGCGCATCACCCGCACCCGGCGGCTCGACATGTAACGATCGATGTGGAAGTCCGCGGGGTCGAGCTTGGTCCACAAACCGTCCGGACCCCGGAAGTCGGGAATCCCCGACTCGGTGGAGACCCCCGCTCCGGTGAAAACCATGATCTGAGACGAGGCGGCCAACGCCTCGGCCGCCCTGCAGACAGACCTAGAGTGCCCGGTCACTCCCCGCGGCTCAGGTATCGGTGGGGCTCTCCGCGGAAGGCAGTCTCACACCCGGCCGCGCAGAACCAGTAGCGCTCGCTGCCATGGTCGGCCCAAAAGCGGGCGCGGTCGGGGATCACCATCATCCCGCACACCGGGTCGGTGACCTCCGCTGAGCCGGCGCCCGAAGCCGAGCCAACCCCCGAACCCCCATGACACGCCGCCCCGGCCTCTGACCCGACCTGTGCCACTCGCGGCGCCACGCTCCGTAACGCCACCAACTCCGCCAGAATGCTCACCGCCATCTCCCGATGTCCCACATTCCCCAGGTCCAAACCCGCCGGCGCTCTCAAACGAGCCAGATCCTCCTCACCCACCCCTCTGGCGCGCAGATACTCATCCACCGCCCCGGCCCGCTTGCGAGAAGCCACCAGCCCGACGTAGCGAGCCGGAGTGGACAGCGCCGCAGCCAACGCCTCCTCGTCGTAGTGACCCTGGGTGGCCACCACCACCATGGTCTGGCGGTCCACCCCCGCCGCCGACAGATCCAAACTCAAGAAAACCCGGTCGTCGGGATGATGATCATCGGTCCGCCCCCCGTCGTCCACCACCGAGGTCTGCCACCCGAGCGCCCGGGCCATGGCCGTCAACGCCCCCACCGCCGGCGAGTTTCCCACCACCACCAGGTGGGGAGAAGGAAACACCGGCTCCAGATAAACCTCCATGGTTCCCTCTGAGTCACACGCCATGGGAACCACCTCCACCCCTTGGCGCTGCCCGCCGGCCAGCCCGTGGTCGGGCCCCAACACCACCAGGCGCGCCCGGCCCTCTGCAAGCACCTGCCGAGCAACCCGGGTCAGCGTGGGCGCCGCGCAGGCTCCTCCCAGCCACCCCCGCATCCGCCCGTCGGCAGAAATTATCGCCCGACACCCCTGCTTTCCCGACGAGAGCCCCGAACTCCACACCACCGTGGCCAGCACGAACGGCTCTCCGCCAGAGCGCAGCGCGAAAGCCTCGTCTAGCAGCTCGTCCATCGCATCCAGAGACAGACGAGCTGCTCACCAGGGCCCCTAGGCGTTTTGGATGGCCTTCCAGACACGGTCGGGCAGCACAGGCATGTCGATGTTGCGCACCCCCAGATGGGCCAGCGCATCGATCACCGCGTTCACGAACGCGGCCGGCGAGCCGACTGTGGCCGACTCTCCGACGCCCTTGGCGCCGATCGGATGGTGCGGAGACGGCGTCACCGTCTCGCCCAGTTCGAAGCGCGGCGTCTCCCAGGAGGTGGGCACCAGGTAGTCCATGAAATTGGACCCGATGCAGTTGCCGTTGTCGTCGAAGGTGATCCACTGCATGTTGGCCTTGGCGAAGCCCTCGGTGAGCCCGCCGTGGATCTGTCCGTCCACGATCATGGGGTTGATCCGCACGCCGCAGTCGTCCACCGCCACCATTCGCCGCACTTTCCATACCCCGGTTTCGGTGTCGATGTCCACCACCACGATGTAGGTCCCGAAGGGATAGGTCATGTTGGGAGGGTTGTAGTAGTGAACGCCTTCCAGACCGGCTTCCTCGTCCTCGGGGTAGTTGGTGTAGGCCGCGAACGCGATGTCCTGGATGGTGACGCTCGAATCGGGCGATCCCTTCACCGAGAATTTCCCCGTTTCCCATTCCAGGTCCTCGGGTGAGGCTTCCAGGAGATGAGCGGCGATCTTGCGTGCCTTGTCCCGCAGTTTTCGGGAGACCATGGCGGTGGCCGCGCCCCCTACAGGTATGGAACGGGAGGCGTAGGTGCCCAACCCGTAGGGCGTGTTGTCGGTGTCGCCGTGCATGACGGCGATGTCGGTGGCGGGAATCCCCAACTCTTCGGCAACGATCTGGGCGAAGCTGGTCTCGTGTCCCTGCCCCTGGGTCTTCACGCCCAGTTTCAGGATGGCCTTGCCGGTGGGATGCACCCGAAGCTCGGCCGAGTCGAACATCTTCAACCCCGCAATGTCGTAGGTGTGAGCCGGACCGGCCCCCACCACCTCGGTGAAGCTGGCCATGCCGATCCCGACCAAACGCCCTTCGGCGCGGGCCGCGGTCTGCTCGGAGCGAAGGCCTTCGTAGTCGATCATCTCCATGGCCATCTGCATGGCCGTCTCGTAGTCACCGGAGTCGTAGACGAACCCGGTGGGGGAGGTGTAGGGGAACTGCTCGGGCTGGATGAAGTTCATCCGCCGGAACTCGGCGGGGTCCATCCCGATCTCATAGGCGGCGTTCTGCACCAGCCGTTCGATCAGATAGGAAGCCTCGGTCACCCGGAACGAACAGCGATAGGCCACTCCTCCGGGCGCCTTGTTGGTGTACGCTCCCCTGGCCGTCACGTGGGCGGCGCCGAAGTCGTATGATCCGGTGACGATATGGAACAGTCCGGCGCGGAATTTGGTGGGCTGTGCGTCGGAGTAGAACGCTCCCTGATCGGCTAGTAGATCGGTCTTCAGACCGAGGATCTTGCCGTTGTCGTCCAAAGCCAATGACCCCGTCATGTAGTAGTCGCGGCCGAACCCGGTCGAGATCAGGTTCTCGGTGCGGCTCTCCACCCACTTGACCGGCAGGCCGATCAGAAGTGAGGCGGCGGTGGCCACCACATATCCGGGATAGATGGGCACCTTGTTGCCGAACCCACCCCCGATGTCGGGGGAGATGACCCGAATGTTCTGCTCAGGCAAGCCCGCCACCAACGCGAACAGCGTCCGGTGGGCATGGGGCGCCTGGGACGTCATGTAGATGGTGGCTTTGCCGGTGGCCGGGTCGACATCCGCCACGATTCCGCACGTCTCCAAAGGAGAGGGGTGCGAACGCGGATAGTGCGTCTCCAAAGAGACCACCTTCGCCGCTCGGGCGAACGCCGCTTCGGTGGCGGCTTGGTCGCCGGTCTCCCAGACAAACGACTCGTTGTCGGTCTTGCCTTCCTTGTCGGTGCGGATCACCGGAGCGTCGTCCTCCAGGGCGCGCTGTGGGTTGGTGATCGGCTCCAGTTCCTCATAGTCCACGTCGATGAGACGCAGGGCGTCCTCGGCGGTGTAGCGGTCGGTGGCGATCACCGCCGCCACCTCCTGGCCCTGATAGCGCACCTTGTCGGTGGCGAGCACCGCCTGGGTGTCGCCCGACAGGGTGGGCATCCACGCTAGGTTGTGGGCGGCCATCAGTTCGCCGGTCACCACCGCCAGCACCCCGGGCAACTCCATGGCGGCCGACGAGTCGATGCCGACCAGATTGGCGTGAGCCACGGGGCTGCGCAGGATGGCCATGTGGAGCATCCCGGGGAGGTTGATGTCGTCCAGATAGTTGCCCCGCCCCTGCAGGAAGCGGGCATCCTCTACCCGGGGGACGGAGTGTCCAACTCCCCCGATCTCAGCTGAAGTGGCGGGTTGATGATGGGTCTTGGTCTGCATGTCTAGCCTTCCTCCCCGCCGTTTTGTCCGGCGGCCGCCGCCCATTGCACGGCTTTGACGATGTTTACATATCCGGTGCATCGGCAGAGGTTGCCCGAGAGCGCCCAGCGTATCTCATCCTCGGTGGGGTTGGGATTGTCCTCCAGCAAAGCGGTGGAGACCAGCATCATCCCGGGCGTGCAGAATCCGCATTGCAGACCGTGCTCGGTGTGGAACCCCTTCTGGACGTTGCTCAACTCGGCGCCCTGCTTGAGCCCTTCCACGGTGGTGACAGACGAACCGTCGGCCTGCACCGCGAACATGGTGCAAGACTTGACGGGTACCCCGTCCACCAGCACCGTGCAGGCGCCGCAACTGGTGGTGTCGCAGCCGATGTGGGTTCCGGTCAGGCGGAGGTCAGAGCGGATGGTGTCGACCAGGAGCCGACGGGGCTCCACCTCGACGGTGTGGTCGGTTCCGTTGACGTTGATGTTGATTTGCATTGTCATGACTCCTCAGCTCCTGGCCGACTGCAAGGCCTGAGAGAGGCCCCGCCGGGTGTAGACGTTGACCACGTTGCGTTTCCACTCGGCGTCTCCACGCACGTCGGTCTGAGGATCCGAAGCTGCTGCGGCAGCCGCTCCGGCCTCTGCGAACAGCTCGTCGGACGGCATCTCGCCCACCAACAGATCCTCGGCGGCCGAAGCCCGGGTGTTCTGGTAGTTGACGGCGGTGAGGGCGATCCCCGCCTGGGTGATGCGCCCGTCGTCCCCAAGCTCCAGATGGGCGGCGACCCCCACGGTGGCGTAGTCGCCGACCTTGCGCTCGAGCTTCATGTAGGCGCCACCCGAGGCGCCGGAAGGTACCGGCACCCGCACTTCGGTGACCATCTCGCCCGGCGAAAGGGCGTTGGTGAAGAAGCTCACGATGAAATCGTCGATGGAGATCGTCCGGGATCCCGAGGAGCTCTGGGCCACGACTTCGGCGCGGGCGGCTAGCATCACCGAGTTCCAGTCGCCCTCCGGATCACAGTGCGCCACCGACCCGCACACCGTGCCACGGTTGCGGACCAGGGGGTCCGAGATCCAGGGAGCGGCGGAGGCCACCACGCCCACCGATGAGGCGTCGGCAGACCGGACCACGTCGTTGTGACGGGCCAGCGCGCCGATGGCCAGCGTTCCGTTTTCGCGCCTCACATACGAAAGGCTCCCGATCCTGTTGATGTCGACCAGATGGGAGGGCATCGCCAGGCGGAGCTTCATCATGGGGATGAGGCTTTGCCCCCCGGCCAGAACTCGTCCTTCGTCTCCCAACTCGGCCAAAGAAGCCAGCGCGCCGTCCAGGGTGTCCGGAGCCTGGTACTCAAATTTAGGTGGATACATACCTCGTTATACCTCCTCGCTACGGTGTCTTGTCCGGTTGACTTCGTTTTGTTCTTTTACCCTAGCCTTCCCTTTCCCGGTTTTGCCGGTCAACCAGCATATCTTTGCTCAGAGGCAGCGTTCTGAGGGCGAGAAATTGTCTGAACAGGGGAGGAGTTATCTCCGAAAGGAAGTGGCCGTAGGCATCCAGTCTTGTGCCCCACCAACGCCAAGAGCCCTCCCATAGAGATCCCCTATCGCTTCTGCATTTTTTTTAGCAGCTCCTCCTAGGACAGACACTGGAAAAGGGTTATGGGCGGCGATGCCCGCCACCTGTGATCTGGGTTTATGTGGGTGGTGAATGGAGGTCGGCGGCGTTGAAGGTGTAGTTGAAACGTCGACACCAGATGGCCACCGTCTGGTAGTCCCCGATGTTCACCTCGGCGGGAACCTCGTAGTTCTGATTGCCCTTGTTGCCCTTCAGGTCACCCAGGGAGACATATTCCACCTCCGAGTAGGCGTTCTGGTCTTCTACCAGAGGCGACGCGGAGAGGATCACCAACAGGTCGGGTCCGTTGGAGACCGCCAGGTCTTCGAAGCGGATGACGTGCGACCCGTCTGGTTGTCGGTACACAAACACCGTTCCCGTGCCTGGATGCCCCAGGCTGATCCACTCCGAGGACGACAGCAGCACCGGTCCCTCGGGGACCGCCTCGGTGGTGGTTGTGGTCACAGGCGCGGCGGTGGTGGACGTGGTGGTCACAGGCGCGGTAGTGGTTGTGGCGGATTCTTCAGCGGACGGAGCAGTGGAGGGCGTCTGCGCGTCCTCGCCCGTGCTCTCCTCAGGTGCGGTGGTGGCAGTGGTTGCAGGCTCTGTTGTGGTGGGAGTCGGAGCAGCAGTGGTGGTGGGGGCGTCCGTCACCGGCGGGGCGGCAGTGGTGGTTGTCGCAACCGTCACCGGCGCCGGGAAGTCCTCATTGACTTCCTCGTCAATGAACAGCTTGTGCGGTTCGAAATAGGCGATGGCGAAGATTCCCATCGCCACCACCAGCAGGGCGATGATGATCTTCACCCGTGTGCTGAGTCCCAATAGAAAACGCAGAACGCGCATAGTTCAACCTCCTGGACCCATCCGCCCGCTTTCAGCGGGACAGGTCGGGATCATCCTGGATCATCCGAGTGCGGATGGTGAATACCGAATCTCCTGACAAGACAGCTCCCCGACCGAACAGTCGGCCACCCTGCCAGTTGGAAAGCCCCAGTTCGGGACGGCCCAGCGCGAACTGGCCGTCCACCCAGCGGGTGAACCCGTTGCCCACGAAGGGAGCGTCCACCGTTTCGTAGAAACGCTCCTGGGAGTCCGGGTCGTCGTCGATCAGGCTGGCCACCAACTTGGGGCTGTGGCGGTTGAAGAGCTCCACGGCTTCTGAGACGCTCTCCACCAGGGTCAGGGTCACCTCGGGGCTCTCCTCCCATTCCCACTCGATGCCCAGGCTGGTATGGGAAAGGGTCTCGGTGATCGGCTCGGTCGTTTCTGCCTTGGCTCTGGTGACCGTGTCGGAGCGGAACCAGTGGGCGGGCACGAGACCCTCGTTTCCCTTGGTCACCCACAGCTTGGGATTGACGCCCCGGCGGTCGGCGGCCTTTTGGAGGGCGTCGAGGAACAGCGGCGCCAGCTCGGCGGCCCGTGAGCGGACGATGGCGCACACATTGAGGGTGTTGCACACCTTGCGGTCGAGCGAGTGGCGGACCGCGGCGGCGAACCGGGACGGATCGGCGTTGGGGCCGGCCACCATCCACGAGCCGCCCGTGCCGTGGAGGCTGACGGAGATGCCGGTCTGGCGGGCCACCGCTCCCAGTTGCCCGACCGCCCGGCCCGAGCCGCGGGCCACGGCCAGAGAGAGCTTGGGCTGGGAGAAGAGCGCCCATCCTGCGGCTCTCGCCGGGCTGTCCACCAGGGAGACCGCTCCGGCGGGGAGGCCGGCCTCGGCCAGGGCGGGATCCAGAGCGTGCTCGACGATCGCCCGGGCGGTGCCCAGGGCCGCCGAGCCGATCCGGAACACCACGGTGTTGGCGGAGCGAAGCACCCCGGTGGCGTCCGCGAAAACATTGGGACGGCCCTCGAAGACAAACCCCACCACGCCCAGGCCGGAGCGGATCAGCTGCGCCTCCCAGCCGGTGTGGGGGACCTGTTCGATGATCTCTCCCCGACCGGAGGGAGCGTCCCGCCAGGTGTGAAGACCGGTCACCATGTCCGAGCGCATCTTGTCCGAGAGCACCAGGCGGGTGGAGGTCTGCCCCCTGGCCTGGGCTCTCTCCACATCGGCGCGGTTGGCCTCGGCGATGGGCGCGAACGCGGAATCGTCGACCAGGCGCCGAGCGAAGGCTTCGTAGAAGGCCGAGATCTGATGATCGGTGACCGCCCCCAAGGCGGAGAAGGCTTTATGGGCCCGGTCGACCGCCCGGGCGGCGATCTCCCAGGCGTCGGAGGGGATGTGCAACAGGTCTCCGGTGGACTGCACCACAACCAGGCGGTCTCCGGGACTGAAAGCGGCGGCCAGTTCCTCGCTCACCAGCGTCACCCGGTCCCCCCCGTAGGGAATGGCCACACCGGGAGTCAAACGGGTCAGCCGATTATCCATCTAATCGGGGAGAATACTAAAACTCCGGGGGTTCCCGACCGGCGTTTTGAGGGCGGACCGGCGGATGGTCAGTCCCCTCGCCCCCGGCTTGTCCCAGCAAAAATGGTGCTAGGACAGAAACCCGAAAAAGGTTATCAGACCACCCAGAACCGTGGCCACCCCCACGGTCATCCAGGCCATCGACACACCCAGCTTGGAAACTCATCTCCCAGCTTGACCCCTTGTTTGTCGATACGATCTCTCAACCCGCTGCGCACCTTATCGATCTCGGAGTCCAAGACACGGCCCATGTCTGCCATCTTGACCCAAACATCCTCGATCTGCCCTCAACACTCCTGATCTTGCCTCCCAAGTTGGCTTCGAGCAGTTTCAGGTCCGCTTTCGGCAACTCCACGGCTTTGGTGGCGGGCATCGCCGCCCCATCACCCGCTGCTTCCGGTGTGCCTACGGACATAGCGCTCCCTCTTTCCCCTAGAAGAAGCGAAACAGGATCCCGACTGCTCCCAGAGCGCCCACCTCGATCCAAATCGCGCGCCCGACGCTCGTCTCCATATTGGCCATCCCAATCTGCAGATCTCTGGCAACATCTTTGATCTGCTCTCCCAGGTCGACAGCCACCCGGTCGATCTTCCTGTCCAAGTCGGCGGCCGCCCGGTCGATCTTGCCTTCCAGCAACCTCAACTCCCCTCGGGTGGCAGGCGCCGCCCAATCATCCTTCGCCACTGGCGTACCTACAGACTTCACCTCCCCCTTCCAGGGTCTCTCCGCCTCGTCCCCAAGGACCTTCCAAACCAAAGCATATCCCCCACCTTCGCCCGAAGTCAGGCAAAACCCCGCCAAATCAGGAGGATGTTCTTCCTGAATCGTCCTCCGAGCGGAGTTCGTCCGCGGGCTCTCGAGGAAGGAGAGACCCTCCCGTTGCGGTGGGTATACTTTTGGATGGGTATGGAGTTGGTCGATTATTTGCCGCTGGCGATGATGCTGGTCCTGGCGACCGTGTTCGTCGGGGTGTCGATGATTGTTTCCCGGCTCGTCTCTCCCCATCGCCCCACTCCCGAAAAACTCGCTCCCTACGAGTGCGGGATCATCGCCGAGGGCGAGCCCAGCACGCGCTTTCCCATCAAGTTTTACCTGGTGGCCATGCTGTTCGTGGTGTTCGACGTGGAGATCATCTTCCTCTTTGCCTGGGCCTCGCGCTTCAACGAGCTGGGCTGGTTTGGGATCGGAGCCATGGCCATCTTCACCTTCTTCGTGGTCGAGACGCTGGTCTATGTGTGGAAGCGGGGGGCTCTCGACTGGAACATCCCCGGGCGCCGGCGCTACGTCTCCACCGGCGGGATGGGCTAGCCATGGCCCGCAGGTCGTCTCCGGGCAATATCGTCACCACCAGCATCGATTGGGTGGCCCGCTGGGCGCGCACCCAGTCGATGTGGCCGGCCACCTTCGGACTGGCCTGCTGCGCCATCGAGATGATGGCCACCGGAGCGGCCCACCACGACCTGGCCCGCTTCGGAATGGAGGTCTTCCGCGCCTCTCCCCGCCAGGCCGACTTGATGATCGTGGCGGGCAGGGTGAGCCAGAAGATGGCGCCGGTGCTTCGCCAGGTGTACGACCAGATGCCCGAGCCGAAATGGGTGATCTCGATGGGGGCCTGTGCCTC
This sequence comes from Acidimicrobiia bacterium, assembly GCA_965214265.1. Lineage (GTDB taxonomy): Bacteria > Actinomycetota > Acidimicrobiia > Spongiisociales > ZC4RG35 > Bin76. Next base: position 2,510,640 of record CBDCBK010000010.1, on the reverse strand, counting down.
CACGGGTGGGATGTTCAACAACTACGCGCTGGTGCAGGGAGTCGACCAGGTGGTGCCGGTCGACATGTACGTTCCGGGCTGTCCCCCGGGGCCCCAGAGCCTCATGCATGGAATACTCACCCTGCAGCGCCAGATAATGGCCGGCCACAAGGCCGCCGGATAGGCCGACCCCGATGTCCGAAGAGGCGACGAACAGCGTCACCGAAGAGGGCGCTCCTCATCCGGTCCTCGCTCCGGTGGTGGAGCGGTTCCCCGAGGCCCGGTGGGAGATCTCCGACGGCGAGTGGCTGGTGGATGTAGACCGTACCGAACTAGCCGATCTGGCCGCGGCCTGTCGGGACGCCGGCTTCGAGGTGTGCGTGGATGTCACTGCCGTGGACTGGTACCGCTCGCGCCGCCCCCGCTTTCAGGTGGTGGTGAACCTCTTGTCGCATAGGCATCGGCGGCGGTTGCGGATCACCGCAGGGGTCCCCGCTGACGATCCGTCGGTTCCCTCGCTGTGCCCGGTGTACCCCGCGGCGGGCTTTCCCGAACGGGAGGTCTACGACCTGTTCGGAATCATCTTCGAGGGCCATCCCGACCTGACCCGAATCCTGATGCCCGACGACTGGGAGGGGCATCCGCTTCGCAAGGACTACTCGGTGGGGGCGGTCCCCGTCCGGTTCAAAGAGTCCCCCCAGGTGATCTGAGATGGACGACGCTTCGGTCCGTTCGACCGTTTCCCCCGACACCGAATACGTGGAGGCCTGGGTGTCGGGCACCGAAGTACCCGACGGGGCGGCCACCGATGAGGGAGCCCAGGAGATGGCGCCCCGGGAGAGCGGCTATCGGTTCCGAGAGCAACTGGGAGCGGTGGTAACCAACGACTACCTCTATGAGGAGGAGGTCTCCGAGGACGAGCGGATGATCATCAACATGGGTCCCCAGCACCCCTCCACCCACGGGGTGCTGAGACTGCAGCTCGAGTTGGAGGGGGAGACGATCAAGCGGTGCCGCCCCGTGATCGGCTATCTCCACACCGGAATGGAGAAGACCGCCGAGACCCTCACCTTCATGCAGGGGCCCACCAACGTGACCCGCATGGACTACCTGGCGCCGCTCCACAACGAGCTGGTCTTTTCGCTGGCCACCGAGAAGCTCCTGGGAGTAGAGGTCCCGCCCCGGGCGGCCACCATCCGGGTGCTGATGACCGAGTTGAACCGGGTTTCCTCGCACCTGGTGGCCCTGGCCACCAACGGGATGGACATCGGGGCGATCTCCATGATGATTTACGGATTCCGGGAGCGGGAAATGATCCTGGCCTTTTTCGAGAAGGCCACGGGGCTGCGGATGAACCACAATTACATCCGCCCGGGTGGCGTGGCCGCCGATCTTCCGCCGGGCTGGCGGAGGGATGTGGCCGAGATCCTGAAGACCATTCCCGCCCGGCTGGTCGAGTACGACAATCTTCTTAGGGACAATCCCATCTGGCTTTCCCGCACCCAGGGAGTTGGGGTGATCAGCGCCGACGAATGCCGGGCCTACGGCATCACCGGCCCGATCCTGAGAGCCACGGGGGTGGAGTGGGACCTGCGCAAGGTGTTCCCCTATTCGGGGATCGAGCAGTACGAGTTCGACGTGCCAGTGGGGACCGCCGGCGATGTCTACGACCGTTATCGGATGAGGGTGGAGGAGATCATCCAGTCGCTTCGGATCGTGGAGCAGGCGGCCGAGATGATGCCGTCGGGCGACTTCCGGGTGGATGACCGGAAGGTGACGCCTCCGCCCCGGGCGCGGATCGACGAGTCGATGGAGGCCCTCATCCATCATTTCAAGATTTTCACCGAGGGCTTCCGGGTGCCACCCGGAGAGACCTACGCGGCGGTGGAGTCGCCCCGAGGTGAGTTGGGGTGCTACCTGGTGTCCGACGGTGGCGGAAAGCCCTGGCGGTGTCACATCCGGGCGCCTTCCTTTTACAACCTCCAGGCGCTGCCGGTGATGCTGGCCGACTCGATGGTGGCCGACACCATCGCCACCATCGCCTCGCTGGATCCGGTGATGGGGGACGTGGACCGCTAGATATGGAACGGCGGCGGATCTGGCTGGAGGGGTCGGCCGTTGCGGTCTCCGTGGAGGGCTCCGAACTGGTTACCGATGACGGGCGGCGGGTGGCCGAATACCAGCTGCCGACGCCTTCGACGCCCACCTACTTTCACAAACCGGTCAGCGCCCTCAACAGTCACCGGGGAAGGGTGATCCGCCCGCGGGGGTGTCGGTATCTCAACTACGAGGGAGAGATCGCGATAGTGATAGGCCGGAAGTGCCGGGATGTGAGCCGTGAGGAGGTGGGTGAGTACATCGGCGACTACACCATCGCCAACGACTTCGGCATCCACGACTTCCGGGATACCGACGCCGGTTCGATGCTGCGGGTGAAAGGATCGGACACCCTCTGTCCGGTGGGGCCGGGGGTGGTCTCCGATTGGACCCGGTCGGAAAGTCTATCCGCACCTATGTGAACGGCGACCTGCGCCAGGAGGGCAACACCGGAGAGATGATCTGGGACTTCTCCTATCTTGTCTCTGACCTGGCTCGCACCATCACATTGCTGCCGGGCGACCTGATCCTCGCCGGCACGCCCGCCAACTCCCGCCCGATCGAGCCCGGGGATGTGGTCACGGTGGAAGTGGAGGGCCTGGGCGTGCTCACCAACACCGTGGCGGAAGGCGGTGCAATCGATGGGACAGTGGGAGCGCAACCAACAGGTTCAGAGGAAGTGGTCTCAACCGCGCTGGGCAGCGACTGGGAGTACCGAGGCATCCGCCGCCCTCGCGAATAGGGTTAAAGTCGGGGCTTTCTTACTTGAACGTCGGGCGGGGATGGGATTCGAGCTTTGGTGTGAAGAGGTCGCCAGGGATCTGCAGATTGGGATGGCCAATGTGGGGAGGAGCATCGGGCGAACGACCTGGATCGCTGGCGGTCTCTCTGGGAGCGGTAGGGATCCTCCTGCGGTTCCTTCCAACCGGACCTCTGCTCAAACAGGGGGACACGAGCGGTTGATGGTGAGATCCCAGGGCCGAGACGACAGGGATGCCTAGTGCCTGTTCTGATCGTTGGGGGGATGCGAACGCCACACTGCTCCCGACAAGCATCAAGACCCGATTTAGCCAAAGCTTTACAGATGGGACGTGCGTTTCAAGCCGGATTCGCCGAGGTCGGGGGCCAGTTGTCGAGAAGGTGCAATTAAGGTTAAAAGCCCAGGTCAACGATGCTTTTCCGCCCGCGTAGAGGGTTTTCACAGCGGTTGCTCGCTGATGCGCCCCAATTATTTCGCCGATGCGCCCCAATTATAAGGAGAGAAAGCCGATGTTTCGAGTCTGTTCCTTAGTAGACGGAGAAGCCGCCGTCGATGCGGATTTCGGCGCCGGTGGTGAAGGCGGAGGCGTCGGAGGCCAGGTAGACGGCGATGCCTTCGAACTCTTTGATGGTTCCCCACCGCGCCAGGGGGACGCGGTCTTTTAGGTATTGGGTGAAGTCGTCGTTTTGCTGTTCGGGTCCGGTCATCTCGGTGGCGATCCATCCCGGGCTGACCGCGTTCACGCGGATGCGGTGGGGAGCGAGGGAGACCGCCAGGGTGCGAACCAGTCCCAGTTGGGCGGCTTTGCTGGCCGCGTAGTGGGGGAGGTAGGGGATCCCGAAGTGAGCGGAGATGGAGGAGGTGACCACGATGACGCCTCCGTTTTCCTGTTCGATCATGGCGGGGGTTACGGAGCGGATGGCCAGCATCGTTCCGGTGGCGTTGATGCTCATCACCCGGTCCCAGGCTCTGAGAGTCAGGTCGGGGAAGTTGGCGCTCCGACCGATTCCGGCGTTGGCGAAGAGCGCGTCGATCTGTCCGAATCGGTCGAGGGTGGCCAGTGCGGCGGCTTCGACCTGTTCTTCCGACGAGACGTCGCAGGCCACCCCCAGCGCTTCGGCGCCCAGGTCCTGGAGTTGTCGGACGGCGGCTCGGTTGTACTCGGTGTTGCGTCCCCAGACGGCCACCGCGGCGCCCGCCTTGGCCAGCCCGCGGGCCATCCCCAGGCCGATCCCCCGGTTGCCCCCGGTGACCACTGCTATTTTTCCGGTCAGGTCGAACATGTTCATGAGGGGGACAGGCTACCAAAAGGCTCTTGGGGCCTTGTGTCCGCCGAGGGTGTGTCTGTGCTTGGAGGTGGCAATGAGGGGGAGCTCCTGTAAGGGGCGTGGAATGGAAAGGGAGATAACCATGGGGGAAGGTCGAGTTCCGGACGCAACGCGGCGCGGTCGCTTCGGGGGAGACTCCGGTGGGCCAGGACGATGGAGAGGGCGCTGACCTGAGAGACAGGATCCACGGTGTGCGCTTGGAGGTCGAGAGGGTGCGTGCCAAGATGGCGACGATGCATACTGGTCTGTCTGGTCGGATAGGTGAAGAGGTCGGGAAGGTGCGTACCGAGTTGTCTGAGCAGATCGGTGGTCTGGAAAAAAGCCTGCGGGCCTGGCTGGCAGTTGGGGTGTCTTTCATCGCGGTCTTGGTTGCTTTGATGTCGGGGCTCAACTGAGGAGGGAAGGTCGGTTCGCTGATTTCTCCGGAGGCGGGTCGGCGCGGTGGTGTGGGAAAATATCCCCACCTCGGGGCGGAGAGGCGTTTGTTTTCTGGTATCGTGGAGGACATCGGCGGCTCTGGAGCCGCCTCGCTAGAAGCATTATCTCGAAACGAGGAGCAATACAACAATGATTAGCAAGACAAAGCGTTCGGTGATCAAGGTAACAGTGGCTATCGCCGTCCTGGCATTGGTCGCGGCGGCCTGTGGCTCCGATGATCCGGAATCCGCTTCGCTCAAGGTCGGCTTTTCCGGCCAGCCCGACTTCACCCAGATCATGAACTTCACCTGGTTGGATACCCTGAGCGAGGACCACGGGATTGACGCGGAAGCAGTGATCTTCGAGGGAACCTCGCCGCCCTTCAGGGCCCTGGTCTCCGGAGATGTCGACATGGTGGTGGGACAGGTCCCGCCCGGCATTTTCCTGCGTGCGGAGACCGGCGCGGACGTGGTGATGATCGCTGGTGATGTCCAACAGTCGGACTACCTGTTGGTGTCCTCCCCGGATGTGACCAGTCTGGAAGACCTGTACGGTCGCCAGATCGGCACCGCCGGACCCGGCTCGGTTTCCACCTCGCTGTCGGTGGCGGCTCTCACCAGAGAAGGCATCAACATCGACGACCTCGAGTTCGTCGAGGTGGGTGGCACCGGCGCACGGATGGCCGCTCTGGTCTCCGGGCAGACTGCCGCGGGCGCGGCGCACTTCGCCGAAGGCTTCAACGCGGTGGAGCAGGGTCTCTATCCGCTGTATGTGATCGCCGACGCGGTGGGCGCCTATCTCTTCCACGGAGTCTGGGTCGACCGGGCCTGGCTGGAGGAGAATCCCAACCTGGCGCAGCTGGCCATGGACGAGTTCATCAACTCGGTGCGCTGGGCTGCCAACAACAAGGCCGAGTACATCGCGGCAGCCGAAGAAGTGACCGAGGGACTGTCGGATGCGGCCAAGAGCCGCGCCTATGACGAGTTCATCCGGATCGGGCTTTTCGCGGTAAACGGAGGCTTGGAGCCGTCGCTCCTGAACGCCACCATCTCCATCGAACAAGAGGTGGACAACCTCCCCGCCGTGGTCGAGGATTCGGCCAACTGGGTGGTGACCGACCTTGTGGATGACTACCTGGAGCGCAACGGACGCCAGTAACGACTACGAGCGTTTCTCTCCCGGCCTGGCTACGGCCCGGCCGGGAGGGGAGGGGTAATTTGCGGCGGGGGGATTTGATCCGAGAAAGGAAAGATGGATGGCCAAGGGAGATCGGATAGAACTCGACTACGACCATTGCTATCAGAGCGGGGAGTGTGTGCTTTTCGCTCCTGATGTGTACCGGTTCGGCGATGAGGGCTATCCGGTGCTGGTGGAGGGGGGAGTGGCCAATGCCTCCACGGGTCTCTTGGTGGGGACGGTGGAGAACTGTCCGGCCGGGGCGATCACGCTGATCTCGAGTGAGAACGGGAAGGACCAGCGCTGATGGAAGGTCCGGCGGGCTTTGAGAGCATCACCCTCACCGGCTATGAGGCCGTGCGGGGGGCGCTCACCAACAACGATTTGTCACGCAGCCTCGACCGCGAGCGCTTCGAGACGGGAAACCTGAAAGAGAACACCCTGTCGGTGCTGCACGGCGCCGAGCATCGGGAACGTCGCCGCATGGAGAACCGGCTGTTCCGCCGGGACATGTTCGAGCTCTATGAACACGAGCTGTTTCCCGACATCGTCGAGCACACCCTGGAGCGGTTCGTCGACCCCGCGGAGTCGGATCTGATGGAGATCGGGGGACTGTTAAACGTGGTGTTGGCTTGCCGCACCGCCGGGATCGACTTCGACTGGGATTCGATCGCAGACCGCCACCGGCTTCGCTACTTCCTTCACCAGTTCGCGCTGGGAGGCGCCATCGACGCGGCCAAGGAAGACCCCGAGGTGATCAAGGCGCAGATGCGGAAAGTGTTCGCGGAGTTCCGCTCGGAGTTCATGATCGAATCGCGAGAGGACCGGGCGTCGCAGGTGGAGCGGCGGGCGGCAGGTGAGAAGGTGGACCTCTTGTATGACCTTTTGACCACCTTGTTGGTCAACCAGCCGGCCACCGGCATGGACAACGACCTGATCGAGCGGGAGTCCACCCTGTTTTTCTCAGCCGGTGCGCACACCAGCACCCAGACGCTCACCAACACCTCCCACCTGATCTTTGCCTGGTGTCGGGATCATCCCGAGGATCGGCAGCGGGTAGTGGAGGATCCGGCTTTTGCCCAACGGTGCGTCCACGAGGCGCTTCGGGTCCGTCCCACCAACCCGGGCATTCTGCGCCGGGCGCGGGTCGACACCGAGGTGGCGGGGAGTGTGGTGCGAAAGGGAATGGTATGCGTGCTCGACACTATCTCGGCCAACACCGACCCGGCCGCCTACGGGCCCGACGCTGCGCTGTTCAATCCCAACCGGGAAGTTCCCGACGGGATTCCTCCCTATGGGGTCAGCTTCGGAGCGGGCATGCACTTTTGCATCGGACGGACCTTGGCGGTGGGCCTGCCCCAGCGCCGGGGAACGCCACCTTCTGACAGCCATCTCTACGGGATGGTGCCGATTGCTCTCCGGGCGGTGTTCGAGCGGGGTGTCTCACCGCATCCCGACAGGCCCCCCGTGCCCGATACCAAGACCAAGCGGTGGACCCGGTGGCTCAGCTACCCGGTGGTGTTCAACGGCGCCAACTAGAACGGGTTAGGGTGCGGCAGCCAGCTTTCGTGCCATCCACTCCGTTGACTTGCGACGGGTTCTTTACGCCGCGCACAGTGGGGCCATCCTCCGTATCCGCAGTCTCAACGAGTGGATAGCACGAAAGCTGCCGCATCAAACATGTTTGCGGTTCGCGCCCTGGTCACGATTCTGTACACTTGCTTTGCAATCCAGGGTCTCTGGTAGAGCTTCCGAAAAGCCGTCCTAGAGGTGGGGATGGGCCCGGTCGGCAAAGGGTGTCCGGGGCTTTCTCGGCTTTGAGGAGTCCGGAATGGAGGGTGCGCCATCTGGATAAGCTTTCTCCCTAGTTGGTGGTCCTTCGGGGGCCTTGCCAAGTAGTGTTCGCGTTCAGGTTCACACCGAATCGAGGTAGCAGTGTTATCAGTACAGTCGGTAGATAAGCGTTTCACGCCCGAAGGCCCCTTGGTGCTCGAAGAGTTGGATCTGAGGGTGCGCCAGGGTGAGTTCGTCTCGCTCCTGGGCCCGAGCGGATGTGGGAAGACCACCCTCCTAAAGATCGTGGCGGGCCTCCTGCCGCCCACCGGAGGGACGGTGCTCCTGGAAGGCAAAGAAAGCATGGGGCCCTCCCGTGAGAAGGCGATGGTGTTCCAGCACTTCAACCTGCTTCCCTGGCGGACGGCGATCACCAATGTGGCCTACGGGCTGGAAGTGCAGGGCATGCCCAAGGCCGAACGGCTGGAAAAAGCCGCCCAGTATCTGCGGCTCCTGGACCTGGAAGGATTCGAAAACCACTACCCGTCCCAGATCTCGGGAGGGATGAAACAGCGGGTGGGGCTGGCCAGGGCCCTGGCCACCGAGCCCCGGCTGATGCTGATGGACGAGCCGTTCGGAGCGCTGGACGCGCTCACCAGAGAATATCTCCAGGACGAGTTGGCCCGGATCGCCGCTTCCCAGAGCCTCACCGTGCTGTTCGTAACCCACTCCATCGACGAGGCAATCTACTTATCGGATCGGGTCGTGGTGATGGGCAAAGACCCGGGCCGCATCCTGGTGGAATACGACGTGCCGTTCGAGCGTCCCCGCTCTTCCACCGAGGTGCGAGCCGACCCGCGCTTTCCCGAACTCCGCAACAAGGTCTGGCTGCTTTTGGAAGAAGAGATCGGAAAGCGATGACCAGCCTGGCGAGTGAAGTCCGCCTGACGATCGGAGGATGGCGGGTCCAGCCCAGATTGGTGAGAGTGGCTTCGGTGGTGGTGCTGGTGGGCGCCTGGGAACTGGCGGGCAGGGCATCGCCGCGCTGGGCGTCCTATCCGTGGGAGATAGGAGCGGCGTTCATTGACAATCTCGATCGGATCATCCCCGCTTTTGTGGAGACCTTCAAAGCGGTGGGAGTGGGATATACCCTCTCGGTGATCGGCGGGGTCCTGGTCGGGTTCGGGATGGCGCGGATTCGGTTGGTCAAGGTGGCCTTGGATCCCTACGTGGCAGCCCTGTACTCCACTCCCCGGATCACCCTGATCCCCCTGGCCATTCTGCTGATCGGGATCGGCTTCAACCTGCGGGTGCTGATGAGTGTGCTCGCCTCCATCTTTCCCATCATCATCAACACCTACGCGGCGGTCAACTCGGTTTCGCACGAGTTGGAGGAAACGGCCCGCTCGTTCACCGCCAGCCGGTGGGACATCACTCGCACCGTGCTGATCCCCGGCTCCATCCCCGGCATCTTCGTGGGGATGAGAGTGGGCATCATCCGCGCACTGGTGGGAGTGATCGTGGCGGAGATGACCGCCGGAGCGGCGGGGGTGGGCGCTCTGCTCTTGACGTTCGGCCGCTACTTCCAGTCCGAGAAGCTGTTCGGCCCGGTATTGCTGTTGGGGCTGGTGAGCATCATCTTGACCCGGTCGCTGTTGTACGCGGAGAGAAAGCTCACGCCATGGCAAGAGTGAAAACCCCCGTTTTGGACTTGACCGGCCGTCGTACGCTCTTCAACTGGGTGGTGCGGATCGGGTTCGCGGTGGTGCTGTTCGGCTTATGGGAGATATCCACCCGCGCCCAGAGCCGCGCCCTGGCCGCGCCCCCCTCGGAGATCCTGAAGGCCTTCTGGGAACTCACCTTCGTGGAAGGAGTGATCTTCGTCGAAACTTTGGTGACCGCCCGGGCCTTTTTCATGGGCTTTGGAGCGGCGATTGTGATCGGGCTGTTGGTGGGGATGGTGATGGGCCGCTCCCGGCTGGCCGAGTACGTGTTGGAACCCTACGTGACCCTGATGTACGCCCTGCCTTCCATAGCACTCATCCCGGTGCTGGTCATCTGGTTCGGCATCAACGACCGGATCCGGGTGGTGCTGGTCATCCTGGCGTCGGTGTTTCCCATCATCTACAACACCGCCACCGGTGTGAAGAACGTCGACGAGGAACTGGTGGAAGTGGGCCGCTCCTTCTGCGCCTCCCGACGCAAGATCGCCACTTCCGTCGTGATCCCCGGCGCCCTGCCGCTGATCTTTGCCGGTTTGCGCATCGGGCTCTCCCACGCGCTGGTGGGAGTAATCGGAGCGGAGATCATCGTGGTGATCACCGGGTTGGGAGGGCTGGTGATCCGATACGCCAACCGCTTCCAGATGGCCAACATGTTCGTCCCCATCATCTTCATAACGCTCCTGGCGGTGGCCATCACCGCCGCGATGAACCGATTCCAGACCTTCTTCCAACGCTGGGAAGTCCAGGACGAGTGAGGGGCCACGACGCCCTGCGACGCACCGAGAGGGGGATGACCTTCGGGGTGATGCTTCCCCATTTCGGGCGGGAGGCGTCCCGGGAGCGGCTGCTGTCGGGCGCCGGCGCGGCGGAGCGGCTGGGCTATGACGCGGTGTGGGTGCGCGACCACCTGATCTGGACTCCCCATCTCCACGAGGGCGCCGATCTGACTTTCCTGGACGCCACGCTCACCCTTGCAGCGGTGGCGGGAGTGACCGAGCGGATAATGCTGGGGACTGCGGTGCTGATCCCCATCCGCTGGCCCCTGAAGAGCGCGAAGGAGTTGATGTCGCTCGACTTTCTGGCCGGAGGGGACCGGGTGGTGGCCGGGATCGGCGCCGGTCATTCGGGTCCCGAACTCCGGGCGGCAGGGCTCGACCCGGATCACAAGGCGGCCATCGCCACCGAGACCATCCGCATCTGGCGCCAGGCTTTCACCCAAGAGCGGGTGGACTTCTCTGGTGAAATGTTCGAAGTGGAGGGCGTGGCGATTCATCCCCGGCCGGCGGGAGGTCTGCCCATCTGGTACGGGGGCACCACCCGGGCGGCCGTGCGCCGCTCGGCCCGGTGGTGCGACGGGTGGCTGCCGGGGGGAACGCCGTTCGCCACCTTTGACGACCGGCTGGCCTATCTCCGCTCGCTCGAGGCCGAAATGGGGCGCAGCCCCTGTGTGGTGGGGGTGATCCCGCGCCTTCGGATCGCCCGCACCAAGGCCGAGGCTCTTTCGGGACTGGATGTCTCCGCGCTCAGCACCTCATCTGAGGGAAGCCGGCACTGGATCGCACCGCCGGGGGGTTTTCGCGACTTCGAGGACCTGCGGGGGATACTGGTGGCGGGCGACATTCCCGAGATCGTGGAGCGGGTGGGCGACTTCGACGCTCGGGGTGTGGACCACTTCCTGGTTGACCTGCGCTCTGACTTCCACCGCTTCGAAGAACTCCTGGAACTGTTCGCCACCGAGGTGATTCCCCACTTTCGCCGCGGCTGAGGTCGTGTTGCCCACAGGTCGCCACGCTTTTCTAGGATTCGTGGACGAACGGTTTGGGTTGTAGTGAAGGCTAAGGCTGGGGGCTAGGAAGGCTTGACGGCGTTTCCCAGGAAGGCGGCGAAATCCGCTTCGCTCAGCGAACCGTCCGCCAACTTCACTACGGCTTCTGTCATTCCGCGGGTGGTGAGGGTACGGTAGCCGTTCAGAATGAGGAAACCGACGGCTACGGAGTATCCCGTTCGCTTGTTCCCGTCCACGAAAGGATGGTTTCGCACGATGCCTGTCGTGTAGGCGGCGGCCAATTCCACAATGTTGGGGTTACTGGCGTAGGCGAAAATCTGACGAGGCCGCGCCAAAGCTGAGTCCAGCAATCGCCGGTCTCGTATCCCCGGCGACCCCCCGTGATTTCCGATAGCCTCGTCATGGAGAGCGATCACCTCGTTTTCAGAGACCCAGTTCGGCTCCTTCACGAATCGGCGAGTTCAGCCAGGACATCCTGGTGACCCGCCATCTCTGTTTGGATGAGGTCCCAGCGCTCTTGCGGAGAATCGATTTTCTCCCGCAGCGGTGGAAAGTCCCTCTCCTGTTGGTCCTGGCCGTCGCTCTTTGCCAGAGCACCCTCCTCGATTGGCGCTTGGACTCGTCCCATGTTGGTCCCCTGTTGCCGGTTGGTTCGTATCCTAGACGTCCCCAACCGGCTGGGCGTAGAGGGTTTGAGTCCGTTGGCGATCCGGCCCGGCTGCGGATCTGCCAAAATGGGACAACAGGAGCGATTCGAGGAGAGAACAGAACATGGAGTTGGCTGAGCGGGTGGCGGTGGTAACCGGCGGGGGGAACGGGATCGGGGAGGCGATGTGCCGAAGGTTTGCTTCTGAGGGAGCACGGGTGGCGGTGGTGGATCTGGACGGCGATGCCGCCCGGCAGACCGCGGAGGGGTTCGGCGGGTTGTGGTTCGAGGCCGATGTCGCCTCGGAGGCCGACACCCGGGCGGTGGTCGAGGAAGTAGAGGACCGCCTGGGCCCGATCGATCTCTACTGCGCCAACGCCGGAATCGGGATGGAGGGAGGTGTGGAGAGCTCCGATGAGGATTGGCAGCGCATCTGGGAGATCAATCTCATGTCCCATGTCTACGCCGCACGGGCGGTGCTGCCCGGGATGCTGGCCCGGGGAGAGGGGTATCTGTTGCACACCGCCTCGGCGGCCGGGCTTTTGACCAACTTCGGAGCGGCGGCCTATTCGGTGACCAAACACGCGGTGGTGGCCCTCGCCGAGTGGCTGGCGATTACCTACGGCGACCGGGGTTTGAAAGTCTCCGCGCTGTGTCCCCAGTTCGTCTTCACCGGGCTCTTGGACGACCTTTTGCCCGGGCCGATGATGGCCATGGCCCATCAGATGGGAATCTCGGCGGATCAAGTGGCCGAAGGGGTGGTGGAAGGGATTTCGGCCGAGAGCTTTCTGATCCTTCCCCACCCGGAGGTGAGCGGGTATTTCGCAAACAAGGCTTCCGACTACGACCGCTGGCTGGCGGGAATGCGCCGGTTGCAGTCCCGGCTCGGAATCGAAGTGCCCTCCCCCTGATGAGCATCACAAGGCTGCTGGTCGCCAACCGGGGCGAGATCGCCCGGCGCATTTTCCGCACCTGTCGGGAGATGGGCATCGAGACGGTAGCGGTGTTCTCCGACGCCGACCGGATGGCGCCGTTCGTGGCCGATGCCGACCGGGCCGTCAGCCTGGGGGGAGCCACCCCGGCCGAGTCCTACCTGCGCCGAGGAGCGATCGTGGAAGCGGCGAGGAGGGCGGGAGCGGACGCGGTCCATCCCGGCTACGGCTTCTTGGCCGAGGACGCCGGCTTCGCGGAGAGAGCGTTAGAGGCGGGGCTGGTGTGGGTGGGCCCTTCTCCCCGGGCGATATCGCTCATGGGAGACAAGCTGGCCGCCAAGGAGATAATGGCCGGAGCCGGAGTGCCGGTGTTGGCCTCGGTTTTGCCTGCCGGGGCCCCCGACATCGGGTTTCCCCTGATGGTCAAGGCCGCGGCGGGAGGCGGAGGACGGGGGATGCGGATCGTGCGGTCCCCCGAGGAGTTGGCAGCCGAGGTGGGGAGCGCCCGGCGGGAGGCCGAGGCGGCTTTCGGAGACGGCACGGTGTTCCTGGAGCGGCTGGTGCAAGACCCCCGCCACATAGAGGTGCAGATCATTGCGGACACCCACGGGCTGACCAGGGCGCTCTTCGAGCGGGAATGCTCCATCCAGCGCCGCCACCAGAAGATCCTGGAAGAAGCGCCCTCTCCGTTCGTGGACGAGGCCCTTCGCAGACAGCTTTCGGAGGCGGCGGTGGCCGCTTCCCGGGCGGTGGACTATGTGGGTGCGGGCACGGTGGAGTTCATCGTGGCGGCCGACCGGAGCTTTTGGTTCCTCGAGATGAACACCCGCCTGCAAGTCGAGCATCCGGTGACCGAGGAGATCACCGGACTGGACCTGGTGCGCCTCCAGATCGAGGCGGCCCGGGGGGAAGATCTCTCCGGGGCCTTGGAGGGAGTGACCATGGATGGCCACGCCATAGAGGCCCGTATCTACGCCGAGGATCCCCAGGCGGGATTCCTGCCCACCGCGGGCAGGATGCACCGCTTCGGGTTGGCCGCTCCGGGGATCCGGGTGGAGAGCGGTGTGGAGGACGGAGACGAGATCGGGATTCACTACGACCCGATGCTGGCCAAGGTGGTGGCCTGGGCGCCCCACCGAGAGGAGGCGGCGCGGCGCCTGGCCCGGGCGCTCCGCAAGGCTCAGATCCACGGGCCGGCCACCAACCGCGACCTCCTGGTGCGGATTCTGGAGCATCCCGAGTTCGCCGAGGGTCGCACCGATACCGCCTTTTTGACCCGCCACCCTCCCGAAGAGCTGGGCCGTCCCCTTCCAAATGGGGCCGAGGAGCGCCTGGCCGCGGTGGCGGCGGCGCTTTCGGCCCAGGCCGGGCGCCGGGACTCGACAGGAGTGCTTTCCACCGTCCCGAGCGGCTGGCGCAACAATCCCTCCCAGTTACAGGTTTTGGACCTGGTTGGCGCTCAGGGTGAGATCAAGGTCGGATATCGCTTCGGTGGAGGTATAGATCCTGTAGTCGAGGTCGATGGCGAAGAGGTTCCGGTCACCGGCCTCCCGGTGTGCGGTCCGGAGCGGGTGGGACTGGAGGTGGACGGCGTGCTGGGCTGGTATGGAGTCAACCGGGTGGGGAACACCCACTATGTGGACGGGCCGGCGGGGCTGTCCCGGCTGGTGGAGAAGGATCGCTATCCGGCTCCCGTTCGCCCCGAGCAGTCCGGATCACTCCAGGCGCCCATGCCCGGGCGGGTAGTCGAGGTGGGATCGGCGGAGGGAGATGAGGTGGAAAAGGGCCATGTCCTGGTGGTGATGGAAGCGATGAAGATGGAGCACGGGCTGCGCGCTCCCCACTCCGGCAAGGTGGTTTCGGTGCTGACGCGCCCCGGCGAGCAGGTGAAGAGTGGCCAGGTCCTGGTGGTTATGGCAGAATGACAAAAGAGAAAGGAGAACTCAATTGAGTGAACAGCTTGGATTCATCGGGTTGGGGATAATGGGAGGGGGGATGGCGGCCAACCTGGTGCGGGCCGGACATCAGGTGACGGTTTGGAACCGCACCGCCTCGCGGACAGAGCCGCTTTCGTCGATGGGCGCGGCGGTGGCGGGATCACCCCGGGAGGTGGCGGAGCGTTCCACGGTGGTGATGATCTGTGTCTCCGACACTCCCGACGTGGTGGAGGTGACCCAAGGAGAAGCAGGCGTGCTGGCCGGCTTGGCGCCGGGGTCTCTGGTGGTGGACCACTCCACCATCAGCCCGTCGGAGACCCGGCGTCTGGCCGGGCGGGTGGAAGACGCCGGCTCGTGGTGGCTGGACGCCCCGGTGAGCGGGGGGAGCGAGGGAGCGGCGTTGGGCACCCTATCGATAATGGTGGGAGGCGAATCGGGCCACCTGGATCGGGTCCGCCCCTATCTGGAGGCAATGGGTTCGTCCATCACCCATGTCGGCCCGGTGGGCGCCGGACAGATGGTGAAGCTGGTCAACCAGGTGCTGGTGGTGGTGAACCAACTGGCCGTCTCCGAGGCATTGCTGCTGGCGGAGGCGGGGTCGCTGGATCTGGAGGCAACCCTGTCGGCGGTGACCGGTGGGGCGGCCGGATCGTGGATGCTGGCCAACCGAGGCCCGCAGATGATCGTCCGCGACTGGCGTCCGGGGTTCACAATCGACCTCCAGCAAAAAGACCTGCGATTGGTGTTGGAGGCCGCCGACCAACTGGGCGTGCCCCTGCCGGGAACCGCGCTCGTGTTCCAGCTCTATCGGGCTCTCCAGCGCCGAGGTCTGGGTGCGGAGGGCAACCACGCTCTGGTGAAGGCGTTGGAGCATATCGTGGGCGCCCGGGTGGGGTCCTCCCCGGAGTAATGGGTGGGGTGTGATATGGAGAGTGTGCTCTCTGATCTAGCCGGTGAGCAGGAGGCGCTCGACCGCCTGGTGGCGGGTCTGGACGACGCCGGGTGGAGGACGCCCACGCCGTCGGTGGGGTGGAATGTGGCCGACCAGATCAGCCATTTGGCTTATTTCGATGAGAAGGCCGCTCGAACAGTGAGGGACCCCGAGGGGTTCGCTTCGGAGGTGGAGGCGCTGATCTCCTCGGGGAAACTCCGGGATTTGGAATCAGAGATCATGGCGCAGGGCAGGGCGATGGACAGCGCCGCGCTTGTGGCCTGGTGGAGAGAGGCGCGCGCCGGCCTCCACTCGGCGATGAGCGGAGTCGATCCCGATCGGCGGTTGCCCTGGTACGGTCCGCCGATGAGAGCGTACTCCTCCGCACAGGCCCGGCTGATGGAGACCTGGGCTCACGGACAGGATGTCGCCGACGCTCTGGGAGTGCAGTACCCGGCCACCGATCGCATCTATCACGTCGCCGAACTGGGGATCAAGACCTTTTCGTGGAGCTTTCGCAACCGGGGCCTTGATGCGCCCGACCGAAAGGTGCGGGTGGCGCTTCGGGGATCGTCGGGACGAACCTGGGTGTGGAACGACGACTGCGACTCCTGTGTCACCGGTCCTCTCCGTGACTTCTGCCTGGTGGTAACCCAGCGCTGCCACCCGAACGACACCCGCTTGGTGATCGAAGGGGGACTGGCCCGCCGCTGGATGCAGGTTGCCCAGGCATTCGCCGGCCCTCCCGGTTCCGGACGCCCCCCCTCGGAGGGCTAGGTCGCCGAGCCGATGATGGCGAAGGTGAACGCCCAGAAGACAGCGAAGGGGATGATCCCGAGCACCAGTCCGGCGATGGCCTGTCCACGCTTGTTATCGCGGCGCATGGCTATGGCGCCGAAAACAATGGCGAGGGTGCCGAGTATCAGATTCAGGAACGGAACCCAAAGAAGCGCCGCTCCGACGATGCCCAGCACCATGCCGGCCGTGGCGAGCGAGTTGTTGGTGGATGCGGTTTCTTCAGACATGGTGGTGATCCCTTCTGGTTGCGCGGACGGATCCAAGATGCAGAACCCAATATTTTACCGGTGTTTACCAATTGATCCGGGTATTGGCGGAAAGAAGAACGGGAATCCGCCGAGGACGACCGCCATGGTGTTGCGCCATTAGGTGATTTCGGGGCGTTTCCCGGTTCCGACTAGGGGAGGCGGCTCATGGTGTCGATGGTGACCAGCCAGAAGGTGATGAAAGGGGGGATGCCCAGCACCAGCCCGGCGATGGCCGGTCCCCGGTTGTCCCTACTGCGGCGTAAGGCCATCACCCCCAAGACAATCGCCAGGCTGCCGCATATGAGATTCACGACCGAAACCCAGATAAAAACGGCCCCGACGATGCCAAACAGCATGCTGAAGATGCCGAGCGGGTTGCGAGGAACTTCATCGGCCATGGCGAGAATCCTTTCCGGTTTCCGGGCGCCTGGATCAATATTTTATGGCGGGCGGTCGGCGGAGGGGTGCGGGTGCTCCGAAAACAGCCGAGAGTGGCAAAAATCCACCCGCATTGGGGTTGGGGATCACCGAACCGTCGAGGACGATCACAGTCCCGTCGTCGAGCGTTACGTTGCGCACCCGCTCGCCGGGCGATCCGATCACCGAGCAGTCGCCCGACCGGTCGACCTCCCGAGCCGCGGCGGTCGGGTCGTAGTCGAAAGTGAAACCCGAGACTTGGGCGAACTGCCCGCCGGCGCCGGGCACGCTGCTCACCGCTCGCTCCAAGAGGGAGCGAAGGGTCTCGCGGGGCACTTCACCCACCACCACGAAGTTGTTGAAGGGGGCGATATCCCAAGTCATTCCGGTAGTGACATCGCCGGCAGGGATTAGCGAGTCGTTGCGAATGCCGCCGCCGTTGGTCACCGCCACCTGGGGCGCTGAAATGCCGAAGCCGGCCGCCAAGTGAGAGGCTGTTGCGCGAAGGGCGTCCGCCAGCAGGTTCCCCACGTTGGTGTCGGTGGTGCGCACCATCGACCTGCGACCGTCCAAGTCCACCTGGCTCACGCCGATCACATTGGCGTCTATCTCGGCTACCGCCGCCGTCAGGGGATCGATCACGCCGGCCTGCACTCCGGGGTCGGGGATGACATCGAAGCCCACTCCGATCGAACGTCCCGAGGAGTGGGTGATGTTGCCGTCGGCGTCGAAGGTCACCGACAGCTCGCCGATGCACCGGCACCTCGGCGCCCGGGGCGTCGGTGATCCTCATCGGGTAGGGGCCATACGGCTCCTCGTCGGGCATGCAACTGTCGCCCTGGTTGCGCAGCAGGTCGTCCCCGCCACCGGCGATCACCACGTCCACGTCGGTGAGATCTGCGACCAACGCCACCTCTTCGTCCACGTCTTGAAGATGGCTGACCAAGATGATCTTGTTTACTCCGTCGGCGGTCAGCTTGGCGGCCTCCGCGGCCACCGCCGGCAGCACTGCGGAGACTACGACATTGCGAGGACTCGAGATGTTCCCCAGCCAGGGGGTCACGGCGCCGATAACCCCGATCCGCTGGCCGCCGGTTTCGATCACCACGCTGGCGGCGAGCAGGCCGTCGGCCACCAGTTGGGCGAGGGAAGGCTTACCCGAGAAATCGAGGTTGGCGGAGAGGAATGGAACCGGCGGCGCAAAGCCTTCGATGAACCGGGCGGTTACCTCCGGTCCCAAGTCGAAGTCGTGGTTGCCCAGCGCCATCGCGTCGTAGAGGCCGCTGAGTGCCACCGAATCGTAGAGCGGGGCATTCTCCCGGGCGAGCGACACGCCCAGTTCCTGGGAGGCCAAGAAATTGTCGCCGGGGGTGAGGGTGATCACCGCCCCGCCGGCCTGGGACTGCAGTTGCTTCATAAGGGCCGCTCCCGGAAAGCCGGAGTCCTGATCCTCGAGAAGCTTGGACTCCCCGTCGTTGTTGTTCAGGACGACGAGGGTGAACTCCCCGCTCTCCGGGACGGCTTCCTGGAGGCAACCGGGGCGCCGATCCACAACGCCGCCAGCAATGTAAAGGTAGTGAGAACTACCATGGGTTTCCCGATGGTCTTCGATGTAAACACAGGGACTCCTTTCTACCCTATCCTGGCCGGGGCCGCATGCGGAGTTCTTCTCCGCCACCGGCCACCTCGACTTTCCGCAAACCAGAAGACGGCGAAGGGGGCATTCCTTGGCGATGGCTTGTCAGCGCTGTGCTTATAACACATGGCGATTGCCCCGAAAGCTGTGGCGAGAGGTTCCGACTGTGACATTCAGGAACGGAATGATGGCGCGATAGTCTTCTGGTGTCCGATATTTCTTTGAATTTACGTGGCGTCCGCGGCGATACCGGCCGATGGAATCCTCTCGTCCGAACAGCAAAAGCGCGCCGACGGTGAGTTGGGTCTGCGACCCGTGTCGTGATCTTTGGCCTCTCGGAAAGGAGGGTTTCTAGTTTTCGCTCCTACGGCTAGAAGGTGATCGGCGTAAAGCTGGAGAGGAAGGCGACGAAGCCGAGGATCATTCCGAGACCTGCCCGGAATTGGCGGTGGGGATTGCGGAGGGCCACCCACCCCAACAATGCGGCGAGAGTGCCTCCTATGAATGCGACCGGGAAGCCACTGTACAGCACCGGGGAGACAACGAATGAATAGAGATTGATGGCTATTGCAGCGCTGCCCAGCACCAGGACGACGGTGGCGAGGTGGTTGTGGGGAGTTTCTTCGGCCATTGCGATGATCCTTCCGGCTTGTCCCGGTGGCGACCGATACTACTGGGGCGGTAAGATGGCAGTGGGATGATTCAGACGCCTCAGATCGACTGTGTGGTAGGCGCCGACGCCTTGTTGGGGGAGAGTCCGGTGTGGGATCTCGGCCGGGAGGTGCTGTGGTGGGTGGACATCAACGGGCAAGAAATCCACTGCTACGACCCGGTTTGTGACCAGGACCATGCCAGCCCGGTTCCCAAAAAGCCCGCCGCCCTGGCGGTGCGCCGCAGCGGCGGGCTGGTGGTGGCCACCGACGATGGATTCTGCGCTTTTGCTCCCGACGACGGAGCGCTTACCCCTCTGGCGCCCGATCCAGAGCCCGATCTTCCCCGGAATCGGCTCAACGACTCGCGCTGTGACCGGGTGGGGCGGTTCTGGGCGGGGAGCATGCACGACCCAACCTCCGACAAAATCGCGGCGGGGAGGCTTCATCGGCTGGATCCCGACCTGGGAGTCAGCACTGTTCTCCGGGGCTTGGGGGTCTCCAACGGACTGGCGTTCTCGCCCGATGGCCGCACCATGTATCACGCCGACACATGGGCGGAGACGGTGTGGGCCTATGACTACGACCCCGATGAGGGCGCCCCCACCAAAAAGCGGGTGTTCGCGGAGTTCTTCGACCTGGCCGGCCGTCCCGACGGGGCGGCGGTGGACGAGTCTGGGTGCTATTGGGTAGCCCTGGCGCGGGGAGGACAGATCGCCCGCTTTAGTCCCCGGGGGGTACTCGACCGCCTGGTTCCCTTTCCGGTGAGCGCCCCCACCATGCCCGCTTTCGGTGGGTCGGGTCTCGACACCATGTACGTAACCTGTCTGGGCCGCGGATCGGTGCCCGAAGATGTGGCCAGACCGGGGCTCGACGGCGGGCTGTTCGCTTTCGATCCCGGATGCGCCGGCCTCCCCGAGCCGACTTTCGCGGGGTAGAAAAGTGATACGCAACCTGACCAAAGCCAAGCTGGCCGCCGGAGAGAGAGTGGTGGGGTGCTTTTTCAAATACGCCGCTGCGGACCTGGCCGAATATCTGGCCCTGCTGGGCTGGGATTTCCTGGTCTTCGACGGCGAGCACGGCACGATCGAGCCCGGGGATCTCTCCAATCTCTCCCGGGCTTGTGAGTTGCATGGGGTCACGCCCATCGCCCGGGTGCCCACCAACCTTCCTCATCCCATCCTGAGATTCTTAGATGCGGGGGTCCACGGGGTGCACGTTCCCTGGGTGAACAGCGCCTCGGAGGCCGAACGGGCGGTGCGCTCGGTCAAATATCAACCCCGGGGAGTGCGGGGGCTGGCCGGCAACCGAAGCGGCGACTACGGGCTCACCGAGCCGCTCGACGCCTTCGTGGCCCGCGCCAACCGCGAGACACTGACCGTCATCCACATCGAGACTATCGAGGCGGTGGACGCCATCGAGGAGTATCTGGCGATCGACGACCTCGACGTGTTGTTCCTGGGGCCGACCGACCTCTCCCAATCCATGGGGCTGGTGGGCCAGAAGGGCCATCCCGAACTGATCGGAGCGATGGACAGGGTGGCCGAGGCGGTGGCCGGTTCCGACAAGACGCTGGGAATCTTCGCGGCCACCCTGGAGGACGCCGAGCAGTGGGTCGCCAAGGGCGCGCGGTACATCGCCACCGGCATGGAGGGGTTCCTCCGAGGCGGAATGGGGAAGTATTTGGAGGGCGTTCGCCGGATGTGAGGGGTCAGCCCTCCTGCACCATGCTCATGAGTTTTTGCGCGCGCGGATCGAGGTCCGCGTCCCGTCTCCACACCCCCGCGATCCCCCGGAGAGCCACCAGGGGGCCCTCGGTCAACACACCCCCTGGTTCCGCCATTTGTCGGGGGAGCACCGTCCGGGCATAGCCCAGTACCGCCATCTGGCGGAGCACCGTCGGGTTGGCCGACTCGAGGGCCACCAGGGGGCGGATGCCCAGTTGCGCGAGGCCCTGGTCCACCAGGAGCCGGGTACGAGAGCCCGGTGGGTAGAGAGCCCAGCCCTCGGGGGCCGGCCCGTTCGGTGAGTAGATGTGCATACGGTCGGTGGTTATCGGCGTGGAGTGATAGCGGGGTCCGGCCGGTCCCACCACGAAAGCCAGGTCGATGCGGTAGTCGTCCAGCATCGACAAGAGATCCCCGGAGTCGGCCACCACCAGTTGGAGATCGATCGCCGAGTGCTCTCTTCGCAGTCGGGACAGTCCAGCGGGAAGTGTGTAGAGCCCGGCGGTGTCGATCATCCCCACCCGGAGGGTTCCGACTTCTCCCCGCTCCCAGCCTTCGAGCCAGCGGAGCAGGTCGTTGGTCTGGCCGAGCACCTGATCGGCGTAGCGCGCCGCCCGCCGCCCGGCCTCGGTGAGCACCCGCCGCCGCCCGTCCTTTCTGAAGAGGGGCGCTCCCAGGCGTTTGGAGAGCTCGGCCAGGGAGTAGGAGAGGGCGGGTTGGCTGATGCCCAGTTCCCACGCCGCTTCGGTGAAGGAGCCGCGTCGCTCCACCTCTTGGAGGCAGCGCAGGCTGGTGAAGTTGAGCGAAGGGATTTCCATAAGTGTTTCTTATTAGCAAGGATAAAACTATTTATTTGACTAATAAAATGCGGTTAGCCAGACTACGGCCGGTTATGAGAAAAGAAATACGAGTCGCCATCGTGGGCGTGGGAAACTGTGCTTCCTCGTTGGTGCAAGGGGTGGGCTTTTACCGGGACGCCCTTCCCGACCAGATGATCCCCGGGCTGATGCACCCCACCCTGGGCGGATACCACGTGGGTGACATCCGGTTCGTTGCCGCTTTCGATGTCGACGCCGCCAAGGTGGGACAAGACCTCTCCAAGGCGATTGCGGCCGGGCAGAACAACACGATCACCTTTTCCAGTGTTCCACCCCTCGACGTAACGGTGCAGCGGGGCCCGACTCTGGACGGGATCGGCGCCTATGTGGCCGACCTGGTCGAGGAGTCGGCGGTTCCCGAGGTGGATGTGGCGGAGGAACTGCGAAGGGCCCGGGTCGATGTGGTGGTCTCCTACCTGCCGGTCGGATCCCAGAAGGCCACCGAGTTCTACGCTCGCCAGGCCCTGGCGGCGGGGTGCGCCTTCGTCAACTGCATCCCGGTGTTCATCGCCCGCACCCCCGAGTGGGCCGAACGCTTCCGGGCGGCGGGGGTCCCCATCGTGGGGGATGACATCAAGTCACAGGTGGGCGCCACCATCCTGCACCGAACTTTGGTGAATCTCTTCCAGGACCGGGGAGTGAAGGTGGACCGCACCTATCAGCTCAATTTCGGCGGCAACACCGACTTTTTGAACATGCTGGAGCGGAGCCGGCTGCAGTCGAAGAAGGAATCGAAGACCAAGGCGGTTACCAGCCAGTTGGAGACCCGGACGCCGGTGGAGGATGTTCACATCGGCCCTTCGGATCATGTTCCGTGGCTGACCGACCGCAAATGGGCGCACATTCGCCTGGAGGGGACCGGGTTCGGCGACACCCCGCTCAACGTCGAGGTGAAACTGGAGGTGTGGGACAGCCCCAACTCGGCGGGGGTGGTGATCGACGCGCTCAGATGCGCCAAGCTGGGACTGGACCGGGGACTTTCCGGTCCTCTCCATGAGGCCAGCGCCTATTTCATGAAGTCGCCGCCCCGGCAGATGCGCGACGAGGCGGCCCGCGAAGCAGTGGAGGCCTTTATTGCGGGTGATGGAGGCGCAACCGGCTAAGTCCCCGTTTTACGAACCAGACCGGCGGAAGGCGGGCTCGCAAATAGGGGGAAACTACTTCGCGAACCCTCGTCTCCATTCGCGATAGTCCACCCTAAATGGGCCCGCCTGGCCGCCGTTCTTTAAAGAATGGCAATAAAACCGCCGATCAGGTCTTGAAGGCCGAACCGTTCCTGGCACATACTGCCAGAAGCTACAAACACCTCCCGTTCGGGGTATGGAACTCCCTCGAACCGCTTGAGGTCAAGTCGGCGACAGCCTACCAAGGCGGTTTTTCGCGACTTCACAATGGTCGGTGGTGGCGGGGGAGGGCCCATTCGGGAAACTGCGACCGGAGAGATTTCGCGACTTTTTTCAAAGCGGCATAAGACCGCCCGCCGGTTCTTGAGCCGTTTTACTTACCTGAGCGTGGCTACCGGGTTGCTTCGTCGATGGCTTGCCAGACCCGGGCGGGGGTGAGGGGCATGTCGAGGTGGGTGACTCCCAAGGGCCGCAGGGCGTCGATCACCGCATTCTGGATGGCGGCGGTGGCGCCGATGGTCCCCGCCTCGCCGATCCCTTTCACACCCAGCGCGTTCTGGGTGGTGGGCGTCACCGTGTGGTCGATCTCGATGGAGGGCAGACTGGACGCGGTGGGCACCAGATAGGTGGTGAGGTTGGTGGTGAGCGGATTGGCGTCGGAGTCGTAGAGGACCTGTTCTGAGAGCGCCTGACCGGCGGCCTGGGCAACTCCGCCGTGGACTTGTCCGTCCACCATTCGGCGGTTGATGATCCTTCCGCAGTCGTCCACCGCTACGTGGCGCAAATAACGCACGTCGCCGGTTTCGATGTCCACCTCCACCACGGCGATGTGGGTTCCGAAGGGAAAGGTCGCTTCCGGCTGGTCGAGGGATAGTTGCGAAGACAGCCCCTCATCGCTGATCCCCGCCAACTCTCCCCAGGTCATGGCGGTGTCGGGCGAGCCGGCCACTGCCACCGTGCCCTCCTTGGTGATCACCACGTCCTCCAAGGCGGCCTCCTGCATTTCCGCAAACAGCTTCCGCGCCTTTTCCACCACCTGCTGACCGGCTTCCAGGATCGCCGATCCGCCCAACTGCAACGAACGGGATCCCATGGTGCCGCCCCCTTGGGCCACCCGGCCCGTGTCGCCCTGGATGTAGATGATCCGATCCATGGGGACCTGCATCACTTCGGCCACGATCTGGGTGAGGGAGGTCTCGTGACCCTGACCATGGGAGGAGAGCCCGGTGGCAAGCTCGATGAAGTTGTCGTCACGGACAGTGACCGAACCCCACTCGCTTCGCCCCACGGGGGCGGTGATCTCCACGTAGCTGCTGATTCCCACTCCCAGCCGCCATTGGTCGCCCGCCGCCACCCGTTCGGACTGTTCTCGGCGCAGAGCCTGGTATCCGACCATCTCCAGGGCCCGGTCCAGCGCTTTCTCATAGTTACCCGAGTCGTACAGTTGATTGGTGGGGGTCCGGTAGGGAAACTGGTCGGGCTGCAGGAAGTTGCGCCGACGGATCTCCGCGGGGTCCATGCCCAGTTGGTCGGCCAGCAGGTCCATGCACCGTTCCAGAAAAGCGGTCGCCTCGGGCCGGCCCGCTCCCCGGTAGGCGTTGATGGGGCAGGTGTTGGACACCACCGACTGATAGGTGAACTGCACCCGAGGAATGTGGTAGGCGCCATTGGCCACCATGATGCTGAATTCGGGGAGGAACGCGCCGAAATACACATAGGCGCCCGATTCGGCCACCACATGCACCCGAAGCCCGGTGAGTGTCCCGTCCCGGCGGGCGCCCATTTCCACGGTTTGGTGGTGACCCCGACCGTGAGGAAGGGTCAGCAGGTTCTCTTCGCGGGTTTCCTGCCAGCGCACGGGTCGCCCCAGACGGTAGGCGGCCGCCGCGCACAGAATCTGCTCGGGCATGGGGGCGATCTTCACCCCGAACCCCCCGCCCATGTCAGGCACCCTGAACCGCACCAGATCACGGTCGATTCCCAGACTGCGGGCGATGGAGTTGCGGTGAACGAAAGCGTTTTGGGAACCCGCCCAGACATCCAGGCGGTCCCCGTCGGGGATGGCCAGGGTATTGCTGTTCTCAAGAGGAACCCCGGCCACCCTCTGGTTGTAGAACTGGGCGCGGATCACCACCTCCGCCTCGGCGAGGGGATCTTCGGTGGGGTCGGTGATGCTGGTGTCGAGCGCCACATTGGTTCCCACCTCGGGGAACAGCAGCGGGGCGCCCTCCGCCTTGGCCTCGATGGGGCTTGTCACCGCCGGCAGCGGGTCGATATCGACCCACACCATCTTGGCGGCGTCCGCGGCCTGCTGATCTGTTTCGGCGATCACCACCGCCACGGCTTCTCCGGTGAACCGCACCCGGTCGGAGGCGGGGACCGACTGGGTGAAGCGACGGTCGGCGCCCGGCGATCCCACCGAAAGGGGTCGCAGGTCCAGGTCCGAAGCGGTGAAGACCGCCACCACCCCCGGAGAGTCCACCGCGTCCTCGACGTCGATGTCGGTGATTATCCCGTGAGGAACATCGGAGCGCACCACTTTCATCCATAGAGCGTCAGGCCGGGTTATGTTGCCGACGAATCGGCCTCGTCCCCTGATGAGACGGGGATCCTCCACACGCTTTACGGCTGCGCCGATGATTGAACTCTGCATGCTGGCGAATAGTAGGCATACAAAAAAGCGCTCAGTCGAGGCTCCACCGGCACATGGCGGACCGCGATTGCGGCGATGCTGGGTTAAGAGAACGGGGAAGATCCGGGATGCCGGACGGCTTTGGTGTATGTTTTATTGTGTGTACTACTAATCAAGGATGAGGATTCCCCGGTTCGAGTTTTCGGGTCGGCCGGTCGGTTTTGCTTCCGGGCACCCAAGGCGCCACCAGAGGGGGTTCTGATTGAAAGGGGAATGTGCCCATGAAACTAGATCACAGAAAGCCAATGCCATTAGTCGTGAGCAGGAGAAGATTCCTGCAGTTGATGGGAATGGGCGGCGCGGCGGTATTCCTGGGCGCCTGCGGAGGTTCCGAGGAGGTGGCCCAGACCACCGCCGCCGCCGGGACCAGCCCCACCACCGCGGCGGCTACCACCGCGGCTCCGGCGCCGGTGTCACTGGACTTTTGGCTTCCGGGTGGATCCGACCCGTTCTGCCAGGGATTCCGGACAGTAGCGGACGCTTTCGCTGCTTCGGGGTCCGGCATCACGGTCGAAGAAGTCCTGTGCGGGGTTGCTGACGACGAGGACTTCAACGAGCGCCTCCTGGCCAACCTTGCCGCCGGTACGCCACCCGACGCGGTCGTCATTTGGAGCCCGCCGGTGGTGATGGCCTCCTTGGGCGCTCTTGAGCCCCTGGACGCCCTGATGGCTGACTCCAAGAACTCTAAGGTGGAGAACTGGCCCGAGGGCGTGCTCGCCTCCTGCCGGTGGGACGGCCAGATCTTCGGACTTCCCGCCACAGCCAGCTCCTATGCGATCTTCTACAACGAGGAACTGCTGGAGAGCAAGGGCATTCCCAGTGGTCGCGACGACTTCCCCAAGACCTGGGATGAGATCAAGGCCCTGTCGGCCGAGTTCGTCCAGTGGGACGGTGACACGCTGGTGTCGGCCGGCATGATCCCACCCTACGACGCGGTGGAGGCCGCCATCTGGTCGGCCACCAACGGCGGAGTCCTGTATGACGCCGAATCCCGGCAGGTGAGACTCAACTCCGATGAGAACATCGAGATGCTCGACTTCGGACTCCAGTGGCTGAACGAGCAGTACAAGGGTGACTGGGTGGCCATGGATGCCTCCGGCAACTATCTGGGCGGTGGATACGTCGACGAGTTGGGACGCCCCCCGGCCTTCCAGAGTGGTCACCATCTGGCCATGGTGGGCGGTTTCTGGGTCGCCGCCGACATGTACGGTGTGGAACTCGCCGGATGGGAACGCTGGAACGTAGCCGGTTTCCCGGTGGGTCCCAGCGGCACCTCGACCGCTTCGGGATTCTGGCCCAACTGGTGCGTCATTCCCAGGGGCGCTTCCAATCCGGAGGCTTCCTTCGCATGGCTCGACTACCTGGTGGTCGAGGGTATGAGTACCTGGTTCTCCCAGGTTCCGGATATCCCGACCAACCGTCTGGCGCCAGACGACCTGTTCCCCCAGTCGGTCGCCGACCAGCGTGGGGACGAGTTCGCCACCGACGTAACCCAGTTCTTCACCGCACAGCTGGACGTGGCTGCGCCCATGTGGACTTGTCCCGTCCAGGACTTCATGCACGATCAGCTCTATACGGCGATCAGCGCGGTGATGCTCAAGGATGCAACTCCCAAGGAGGCGCTCGACGCGGCTCAGGAGGCTACCCAGGCCGAACTGGACTCACTGCTGAGCTAACTCCGACCAGGGTCCTCTCTGATGGGTAGGGTGCGGCGGCTCCGATCCCGACCGCTGGGGCGCCGCGAAGCGGTGGCAGGACTGCTCTTCGTGGCGCCCTGGCTGGTGGCTCTGGTGGTGTTCCACGCCTATCCGATCATCGCCGCAACCTACCTGTCGCTCACCGAATACAGAGTTTTCACGCCTCCCGAATGGATAGGCGGAGAGAATTACGTGAAGCTGTGGAACGACGCCGCGGTGTGGAAGGCCGCCGGCAACAGCCTGTTTTACGCACTGCTGTCGGTTCCGATCGGCTTGGTGGTGGCATTGGTGTTGGCCCTGCTTCTCAACCGGCCGGTGCGGGGCATCGGCATCCACCGCACCTTCTTTTACATGCCGGCCGTGGTCCCACCCGTGGCCGGCACTATCGTGTTTCTGCTGTTGTTGGAGCCCCGGGCAGGACCCCTCAACACGGCGATAGAGACGGTGGGCCTTGACGGACCGGCCTGGTTCCAGGATCCCAGTTGGGCCAAATGGGGGCTGATCATCCTCAGCCTGTGGGGGGTGGGGGCAGCCACGCTGATCTTTTTGGCGGGCCTCCAGGACGTACCCGAGTCTTTATTGGAGGCGGCCTCGATGGATGGGGCGGGAGCGTGGCGAAGGTTCCGGCATGTGACGCTTCCCCTGCTGACCCCGGTGATCCTCTTCAACCTGGTCATCGGGGTCATCTACTCCTTCCAGGTCTTCGATGCCGCCATGGTGGTGGGAGGCACCTCCGGCGCGCCCGGCGGCTCGACTCTGATGTACATGGTCCACATCTACCGCACGGCTTTCGGGTATTTCGATATGGGCTACGCTTCGGCTCAGGCGATGGTGCTGTTCCTGGTCATCCTGGCGGTGACGGGGGCCATCTTCGGGACTACCCGACGCTGGGTGTACGAGGGGGTGTAGGGAGATGAGAGCATTCCGGCCTTCCGCCTTCAACGAATCCCGGCGCGGCGACGCCGACGATGCGCAGCGGGGTTTCTACGCCGGGCGAATGGGCTTTTTTCGCCAGTCGGCATGGCATATGGTCCTCGGCGTTCTGTCGTTTTGCTTTGCGCTGCCGTTGTTGTGGATGCTGAGTTCGGCTCTCAAGAGGAACGAAGAGATATTCACAATTCCCGTGAAGTGGCTTCCCGAGGCCTTCCGCTGGGGGAACTTCCTGGAGGTCCTCGACTATCCCGGTTTTCCTTTCTTCCGGTTCTTTGGGAACAGCGTCTACTACGCCGGGATGGTGACGGTGGGAACGGTGATCTCCTGTGCGTTGGTGGGATACGGATTCGCCCGGTTGCGTTTCCCCGGGCGGGGATTCCTGTTCAGCCTCACCCTGGCCACCATGATGGTTCCCTACATAGTGACATTCATCCCGACCTTCCTTCTGTTCAAGAATCTGGGGGTGCTGGGCACCTACATACCTCTCATCGCTCCGGCGTTCTTCGCGGAGGCTTTCTTCATCTTCATGATGCGCCAGTTCTTCCGCGGGCTGCCCCGCGAGTTGGACGATGCCGCCCGAGTGGACGGGGCTGGTGAGTTCCGCATCTTCTGGCAGATAATGCTTCCTCTGGTGAAGCCGGCGCTGGTGGTGATGGCGGTGTTCACCTTTGTTTGGACCTGGCATGACTTCTTCCGTCCCCTCATCTACCTCAACGATCCCGACCAGTTCCCTCTCTCGCTGGGCTTGTTCTCGTTTCGGGGACGAAGGCTCACCGAGTGGCACCTGATGATGGCGGCGGCTACCTTGATGACCGCGCCGCTGGTGATCCTGTTTGCGGTCGCGCAGAAGTATTTTGTGCAAGGCATGAGAATGTTCGGAATCAAGGGATGAAAAACCTGGTGACAAGAAGGAGAACCCGATGAGGAGATCTGATGGCTGACGAACTGCGGGTGGGTGTGATCGGTCTGGGGAGCGTGTTCGAACCCTATGCGGAGTCGCTTGCCCGACTGCGGCTGGAGGGACGCATCCGGGTGGTGAGGACCTGTGACGTCAACCCCGACCGCGCCGATGCCGGGGAGCGGCTCCTTTCCGAACCCGTGCCGTTTTGCACCGACTATCCGGAGGTGATCTCGGATCCGAGAGTTGACGTGGTTGTAATACTCACCCCCATGCCGTTTCACGGCGAAATCGCGCTCAAGGCGTTGCAGGCCGGAAAGCACGTTCTGGTAGAAAAGCCCATGTCGGTGGAGTTGGCCGGCGCCGAAGCCATCATGGAGGAAGCCGAGCGCGGTGAATCGGTGCTGATCTGCGCGCCGTCGGTGGTGTTGAGCCCGACATTCCAGGCGATGTGGAAACGGGTGATCCACCACGGTGAGATCGGGCGCGTGCATCTGGCCAGGGGCAGGTACGGGTGGTCGGGCCCCGACTGGGGACAGTGGTTCTACCGACCCGGGGGAGGGCCGGTCTTCGATCTGGCCGTTTACAACATCACCGCACTGACCGGCTGGTTGGGGCCGGTGCGACGGGTCACCGCTTTGGCGGGTATTGCAAACCCTCGTCGGGTGGTGGACGGTGAGGAGATCGATGTGGAGGTATACGACAACTACCAGATACTGCTCGACTTCGGATCGGCCACCTTCGCCACGGTTACCACCGGCTTCACCATGGAGCGGTACCGATCACCCGCCCTGGAGCTGTACGGCAGCGCGGGAACCATCCAGATGCTGGGAGACGACTGGGCGCCGGAAGGTTACGAGATGTGGACCGACGAACAGGGGGCCTGGGCCATTTACGATGAGATCGATCCCAGATGGGACTGGACCGGCGGTCTGGAGCATCTGGTGGACGTGGTGGACGGCGCCACCCAGATGATCCAGCCCCATCATGCCTTCCACGTTTTGGAGATCATGCTGGCCGCCGACCGGGCTGCCGCCACCGGCCAGGCCCAGGAACTGGCCAGTACCTTCGATCCGCTGCCCTTCGATCCCGATTCGATCTACCTGCACGGCGCCTCACCCGTCCATGACCGACGCATTATCCGCACCGAGGAGCATCTCCGGGACGGTGAGCGATGACCCGGCGATCCTCTCCCAGGCCCTCCTACGACCGGGCTTTGGCGATTCCCTATGACCAGGCCGTTCTGCATCTGTGGGGCGACACCGAGTCGGGCTACGTCGGCGACCGGATCTATGTGTCATCGGACCTCATCCATCTGATCGAGTTCTCGCTTCGGC
The DNA here is from genome assembly GCA_965214265.1 of Acidimicrobiia bacterium. Lineage (GTDB taxonomy): Bacteria > Actinomycetota > Acidimicrobiia > Spongiisociales > ZC4RG35 > Bin76. Next base: position 2,480,119 of record CBDCBK010000010.1, on the reverse strand, counting down.
CCAGAGCGCGTTTCACCCATTCTGATGCCAACCGCACCGTTTTCGCGGCCGACGAGGTTCTTCACGTGGTGGAGGGGGAGATGTTGCTGGTCAACCCCGAAAAGGGAGAGGCGGTGATGGCCCGGCCCGGCGAGTCGGTGTTCTTCCGGCGGGACACCTGGCACCACGCTATCAACCGCAGCGCCGACCGCCCGCTTCGGGTGATGGAACTGTTCGCCCCGCCGCCGTCCACCGGAGCGTCCTCCACCTATGCGCGCACCCGCCCCTATCTGACCCGGTGGCGCTACGGCGATGACCGGTGGCTCGGGAGGTGGCCCATGGCCCGGACCGAGTGGGAGCAGAGCCGCGGTTTCCACCTGATCGGCGACCGGGATCTTTTATGGAGAGCCGACGCCCCTGCCGATGATCTGTTGGTGGGCCTGATCGCGAGCACCGAGCATCTCACCGCCGGTCGGGCCTGGTTGCTCCCCGGACAAAACAGTCTGGTCCGAGAGCAGGGAGGAGACCTGGTCTTTGTGGTTCTCTCCGGCGCGATCGCCGTTTTCCTTCCTGATCAGTCCCAGCCCCCCAGTTGGTTCGAGCTGGGAGTGGGTGATGGGTTCTATGTTCCCAAGGGCGTGCGGTACCAGTTGTTCGCCCATGGCGCAGGCTCGGCGGAGATCCTGTTCGGGGTGGCGCCCACTTACCTTCCGGGTCGGTCCGCCGGGTCCGAGAAAGGCTGAATCATCGCTACCCGAGAGGTGGCCCTGGCCATCGATGTGGGCGGGACGAAGATCGCGGCGGCGTTGGTGGACCGCGGCGGCGAGACTTACTCGCTGAGAACTGTCCCGACCGGGGCGCCCGGCGCCGAATCTCTGCGGCGAGCCTCCGAAGTCGCCGCCGCCGTGGCGTGCAGCGCCCCAACCGCGGGTCTGCGAATCGTGGGTGCCGGAATCGGAATGCCCGAACTGGTCGAGAACGGGCGCCTCACATCGGAGGCGGTGGTGGCCTGGACGGACGCCGGAGTCCAGGAGGCCTTCGGTGACTACCGACCCATCCGGGTGGAGGCCGACATCCGCGCCGCGGCGCTGGCCGAGGCGCGTTTGGGAAGCGGCGCCGATTCGCCGGTGTCGCTGTATGTCAACCTGGGTACGGGCATCAGCCATTGTCTCTTGATCGAGGGCCGTCCGTTCGAGGGCCAACACGGACGGGCTCTGATGTGCGGTTCGACCCGGTTGACTGCCCTCGACTCCGATCGCAACGAGTTGGTTGGGTCTTGTGTGGAGGATGTGGCGTCGGGCTGGGGAATCTCGGAACGCTATCTTCGCTTCACCGGAGAAGTCGTTTCGGCTCCGGAGGTGTTCGAGCGGTCCTCTGCGGGAGACGGTGACGCCCGGCTGGTGGTGGATCAGGCGGTCCGCCTACTCGGTCACATGGTGGCCACCTTGATCGATATTCTTGATCCGGGGGTGGTGGTAGTCGGGGGCGGTCTGTGCAATGTTTCGGGGCTGGTGGACCGGATCGCAGAGGTGGCCCGCCGCTCGGTGTGGTCCGACCGGGCTCGGCAGACTCCGATACGGCCCGGCGCCTGCGGCCCGCTGGCAGGGGTTATCGGAGCAGGCCTAGCACTGCTCGACCGTACGCCTTGATTGAGCCTTCCATCGGTCCTTTCCTTGATCGATGCACAGAAAGGGCAATTGTCGCGAAAGTCTCTCTCTGTCGGGCCCTCCCCCCGCCACCACCTTTGCCATCGGTAGGACAGGCTCCGGCCAGGTTAGAACGGGGCTCGTTCCCAAAACTGGACGCGGGCTCCTGTCGTGAGCCGATATTTGATCCCTCGACGCGGTCCGAACGACGCCGGAACGGACCGTCTTGGTGCTTGGCTTCTGTCAATATGAATCATCTGTGGGACAGAACCAATATGTGCACCCCGGGTTTTTTCACGACCCCGGGACCGACCGGTGCCCGAAGAGGCCCTTCTAGTAGGCGACCAGTTTGCGGGCGGCGGTGGCGATCTTGGCGGCGTCGGGCCGGTAGGCGTCCTCGAGGGGAGGGCTGAAGGGGACGGGGACATCGAGGCCGCCCAGCCGGGTGACCGGGGCGTCCAGCCACTCGAAGCACTCTTCTGAAATGCGGGCGGAGATCTCGGCGCCCACGCCGGCCAGCCGGTTGGCAGAGTGCACCACCAGTGCCCGTGAGGTGCGGGCCACGCTCTCGGCCACGGTGGGGAAGTCGAGAGGTTTGAGAGAGCGCAGGTCCACCACCTCCGCCTCGATTCCCTCCGTGCCGAGTTCTCGGGCGGCGGCCAGAGCTTGGGAAACCTGGGCGCCGTAGGAGACGATGGTGAGATGTCGGCCCTCTCTGACCACCCTGGCCTCGCCGATGGGGACGAGATGCTCGCCGGTGGGGACCGGTCCCCGGAGTGAGCGGTACAGTGGCTTGGCCTCGAAGTAGATCACCGGATTGGGGTCGCGCACCGCCGAGCACAGAAGTCCCTTGGCGTCGGCGGGATTGGAGGGCGCCACCACCTTCAGGCCGGGGGTGTGGACGAACCAGGCTTCGGGGTTCTGGCTGTGGAACGGCCCCGAGCGGATCCCACCGTCCGACGGCGCCCGGATCACCCAGGGCACCGCTCCTCCGAAGCGGTAGTGGATGGTGGCCGCCGACTGGACGATGGAGTCGAATCCCGTGGAGATGAAATCGGCGAACTGCACCTCGACGATGGGACGGAGACCCATCAATGCCATGCCGGTGGCTATGCCGATGAAGGAGAGCTCGGCGATGGGGGTGTTGAGCACCCGCCGGTCTCCGAAGCGGGCGGCCAGACCCTTGGTCACCTTGAAAGCTCCCCCGAAGTCTCCTCCCACGTCCTCGCCCAGCACCAGGACCTCGGGGTCCCGTCCCATCTCGTGGGAGATGGCGTCCGAGATGGCCTGCAGATAGGTGATCTCTCTCATGCGTAGACCCGTTCGGTGACGGTTCCCGGATCGGGCCAGGGGGCGGCTTCGGCCTCGCCCACGGCTGCGTCGATCTGGGTCCGCGCCCAAGCGTCTATCTCGTCCAGCAGGGCGTTGTCGGCCACGCCCTCTTTGATGAGCCGTCGACGATGGATATCCAGCGGGTCGCGGGCTTTCCAGCGTTCGAGAAGCTCTTGGGGTACGTACTCGGCGCCGTCGTGGATGGCATGTCCCAGGATGCGCATGGTGCCGGCTTCGATCACGGACGGTCCGCCGCCTTCCCGGGCTTGGTCGACCGCGGCTTTGATCGAGCGGTACATGGCCTCCACGTCGTTTCCATCCTGGCGGTGGGCCGAAATCCCGTAGGAGGCCGCCCGCTCGGCCATATCGAAAGTGGCCATCTGCTGGTCGAGAGGGGTGGAGTAGGCGTATTGGTTGTTCTCGATGACCAGCACCAGGGGCGCTTTGTACAGGGCGGCCATGTTCAGCGATTCGTGATATGTTCCCGTGCAGGTTCCCCCGTCGCCTACTACGGTGAGCGCCACCCGGGGCTCTCCCCGGTATTTGAAGGCCATCGCCATCCCCAGGCTCAGGGGGAGCTGTTGGGGAATATGGGAGACGTACCCGATGATCCCCAGGCTCAGGTCGCCCATTCCGTGGAGATTCGCATCCCTTCCCCGGCTGGGGCCGGTCTCTCTTCCCAGCAGGTTGCCGAACACCCGGGCGGGCGTCATTCCCCTGACCAGATAGGCGCCGACGTCACGGTGCATGGGTGCGATTGCATCGTCGGGGCCGAGCGCCATTCCCATCGCCACGCTGATCGCCTCATGGCCCCGTCCGCTGAAGGTCCCTCCCAACCCCCGTCCCTGCTTCCACATGTCCACCATAGTGTCGTCCAGGGTGCGAGTGAGGCGCATCCACCGATACAAGTCGATGCGCAACTGGTCGGAGAGGCCGCTCGGAAGGGATCCGGGCTCGGGTTTCTCCTCTGTTGTGGAAAACAAAGCCTCGCGGATCTGGCTGCCGAGAGGGTCGATCATTTCAGGAGGGTCCGTCCGAGACGGCGGGAGGTGATTGCCAGACCCACCAGCCCCATGGCCACCAGCACCGCGGCGTGCACCGTTAGCGTCCAGTCGAAGGTTCCTAGGGTGAAGGCCCGCAACAGTTCCGTTCCGTGATAGAGGGGAGAGATCTGCATTATGGGTTGTAGGTAGGAGGGGTACACACTGAGAGGATAGAAAGTTCCCGAAAACAGGAAGAGGGGCAGGATCACCAACTGGATCATGTCGAAGTCATGCCAGGTGCGCATGAAGGTGACTGCCGCGAACCCGGCGGCGGAAAAGGCGAACCCGATTAACAGGGCGCCGAGGATGGCGACCGGCGCCCAGAGCGAGGCGGTGAGCCCGATCATGTACATCAGTGTCAGGAATCCGCAGGCATAGATTCCGGCACGCAGTTGTGACCAGAGGATCTCCCCCACGGCTATGTCCGCCACCCGCATGGGGGTGGACAGAACCGCGTCGTAGGTGCGGTTGTAGTGAAGCTTGAAGAAGATGGGGAAGGTGGACTCGATGATCGCTCCGTTCATGGCGGACGCCGCCAAAAGACCCGGCGCCACGAAGGTGGCGTAGCTGAGGGTGAGGCCCCCATCGGTGGTGACTTCTCCCACGAAGTTCCCCAGCCCGACTCCGACCGCCAGCAGGTAGAAAACCGGCTCGCAGAATCCGGCGATGATCACCATCCAGATGCGCTTGTAGACCAACATGTTGCGCTGGAGAAGTCGAGTCGCGCCCCGGGTGGGGCGGGACTGGGGCGGAAAAAGCCTGGCCAGCAGGAGACTCACAGGTTGAGCTGCTTTTTGAGTTGCCGGGAAGCCGCCCACCATCCGACGACCGTGACCACCGCCAGATAGCCCACCTCCACCCAGACCGAGAGGGTGAGGGGCGTTCCCAGGGTGGCAAACCGGCACAGTTCCACGCCGTGCCAGACGGGGCTCAGCAACGCCAGGGGTTCGAGGTAGTCGGGGAGCTGTTCGATGGGGAAAAAGGCGCCGGAGAACAAGAACAGGGGGATGAGGGCGAACCGGAACAGGGCGATCATGGTGGAGTCCTCCTTGAACCAGGCAGCCAGGGCGGCCATGGGAGAGGCGAACGCCATGCCGGTCAGCACCGCCGCGGGAACCGCGGTCAGGCCCTTGTCCAGGGGAGCGGCTCCGAATGCCCAGATCACCACCGCGAATACGGTTGAGACGAACACGAGCCGGATGACTATCCAGATCATCAGGCCGTTCAGGATGTCGTTGGTGGTGATGGGAGTGGAGATCTGCGCCCAGTAGTGCTTGCGCCACTTGATACCGGTCCGCACCGGCCAGGAGGATTCGGTGATGGCGGTCTGCATGGCGGAGGCGGCCATCAGCCCCGGGGCGAGAAAGGCCAGGTAGCCAGCCCCTCCGAGAGCCTGGTCGGCGGACCGGTCGATCAGGGTGCCGAGGCCCACTCCCATGGCCAGGAGGAAGAGGATGGGGCGCATCCAGGTGGTGATCACCGTCCCCCGCCAGGTGCGCCGGTAGAAGCGGTACTCGGCCTCGACGATGAGCAGCGCCCGGGGAGTGGTCATTCGATGAGTTGGCGGCCGGTGAGTCGCAGGAAGACGTCTTCCAGGGTGGAGCGGCGGATCAGGGTGGAGACGGGATGTACCCCGTGGTGGGCGAGGTAGGCGGCGACCTCATCCGCGTTGTGGGTGTAGATCATCACCTGATCGGGAAGGTCCTCGGTGCGTTCGGCCACCTTCTCGATGATGGGCATGGCCTGGCGGCGGGCGTCGGCCTCGAAGCGCATCTCCAACACGTCCCTGGTGGAGTAGCGCTCGATGAGTTCCCGCGGCGATCCCTCGGCGACGATCCGTCCCTTGTCCATCACAACCAGCCGGTCACAGAGCTGCTCGGCCTCGTCCATGTAGTGAGTGGTGATGATCAGGGTCACCCCTTCCCGCTTGAGTTGGTTGAGGCGGTCCCAGACCACATGACGGGCCTGGGGATCGAGACCGGTGGTGGGTTCGTCGAGGATCACCATGTCGGGCTGATTGATCAGTCCGCGGGCGATGATCAACCGCCGCTTCATGCCACCCGACAGGAAATCCACCCGATCGTCGCGCCTCTCGGTGAGTTGCACGAACTCCAGCAATTCGGCGGTTCGGCGATCGATCTCGGCGCGTCTCATGTGGAAATAGCGTCCGTAGGTGAGGAGGTTCTCATAAACTGAGAGTTCTCGGTCGAGATTGTCTTCCTGGGGGATGACTCCCAGCCGCCCCCGGATTTTTGTCCCCTCTGTCATGGGATCCATCCCCAGCACCCGCAGGTAGCCCGAGGTGGGAGGGGAGACGGCGCCGATCATCCGCATGGTGGAGCTCTTGCCCGCTCCGTTGGGCCCGAGAAAGCCGAAGGCCTCTCCGGCCTCGATCTCGAAGTCGATGTTGTCCACTGCCGTGAATTCCCCGAACTTCTTGCTTAACCCCCGTCCGATAACCAGCGATTCGACCATTCGGAATAGGCTACCCGCGGCAAACGGGACACCGGTCTTCTTTGGGCGGGAGGCTCCGGCTTCTGTCTCCTCAGCCCGATAAACCTAAGTCGCGATTTTCGCGGAAAATCTATTTTCCGCACTGGGCCCACCCCCGCCTCCACCTTTCCGTCGGTCAAAACGCGCTTCGCCAGTCCTCTGGAGGGGCGCTATTTGAGAAATATGATCCCTGGCAGTGACCCTCACGACGCGTCTTTGTGGGTCACATAGGTGTTTGATCGGCTGAAGACAATGTGGCATGGTGGTGGGACAAAGTCAAGCTCTGGGACCGGGTTTTGCCTGTGTCTCGGAGCTTTTTCAGACGGGAGATTCGATGTGGACCGGGTCGCCGACTCGGATGATTCCGCCTTTCACCACCTGGGCGGCGATACCAGCTCTTCCGGCCAGGGCCTCTCTTGCACGGGGGCCGACTGTTTGGTACATCCGCTCACAAGGCGGACAGTCCCGCCATACAGAAAGGGTCGCCTCGCCGAGATGAATCAGAGTCCCGGTGGTGCGGGGGAGGTGATCGGCGTCCACTGTGATGTTGCGGCGGGTGGAGCCGGGAGGGATGCCGTATCCCAGCTGGGCGGCGGCCTTGTCCAGTTCTCCCTCAGCCACAACCGTCACATTGCGGGTGGTGCCCAGGTAGCGGTCGCCCTCCAGGCCTTGTCTCTCCACCGCCCGCACTTCGGTGGCCTCCCTCAACTCGGATCGGTGGAGGGAGGCCAGGTGGAGGTGGGTTACCGAGGGCACTTGCCTAGCTGCAGCCGAGAGAAGCCCCGCAGTTGAGGCAGCGATAGCAACTCCCGTTGCGAACTGTCATATGCCCGCATTCGTCGCACATGGGAGCGTCTCCCATCATCTTGCTGAGGGCGATCTGCACCGAAGAGGCCATCATGGCGGTACCCCCACTGTCGGCGGCCGAGGGAAACATCTGGGATATCAGGTCGGTCGCGGCCGGGGAGTCCACGAACTCGGCGGCGGCTTTCACCGCATCCAGGTTGTCTTCCTCGCGGGCGGCGGCCAAGGCCAACTGCTGTCCCCGGTCGCTCACCGTCGGATGGGGCTCTTCGGGAAGCTCCCTCAAGTCCGGGGTTCTGACCTGGCCGAGGTCTTCGCGTCCCAGATACTCGATGGCCAAAGCCCGGAAGATGTAGTCAACCATGGAAGTGGCCATCTTGATGTTGGGATGATGCTGCACCAGCCCTCGAGGTTCGAAGGTCTGGTACATGAAGGTGTCCACGAACTCTTCGAGCGGGACTCCGTATTGGAGGCCCTTGGAGACCGCGATGGCGAAACAGGAGAGGATGCCACGCAGGGTGGCGCCCTCCTTGGCCAGGTCGATGAACAACTCCCCGAGCGTGCCGTCGGCGTATTCGCCGGTGCGGATATACAGCTTGTGACCGCCCACCCGAGCCTCCTGGGTCCAGCCTCGCCGACGAGGGGAGAGCAGAAACCGGGGAGGTTTCATGCCCTGGGAATAGGCATGGGAGGGGGAGGTTCCCCCCGGGAGGGGACCGTAGGCCAGTCGCCGCTCGATGCTGATCGCCTCTTCAAGCTCCGGTTCGCCCTCTCCGGCGGAGTCGTCGCTGGCCGACGAGAGAGGCTGGGAGGCCTTGGAGCCGTCCCGATAAAGAGCAATGGACTTGAGTCCCAACTGCCAGGACAGGTGGTAGGCGTCCCGGATGTCGACGGTACTCACCTCGTTGGGCATGTTGATGGTCTTGGAGATAGCGCCGGAGATAAACGGCTGGGCGGCAGCCATCATCCGGATATGGCCGTTGTGGTGGATGAACCGGCGACCATGGCGACCATTGCGGTTGGCGGTGTCGAACACCGGCAGGTGCTCTTCGGCCAGGTGGGGAGCCCCTTCGATGGTCTGACGGCCGCAGACATAGTCACCGGCCGCTTCGATCTGCTCGGCGCTGAACCCCAAGAATGCCAGAAGGTCGAAGTCGAGCCGCTGGGACTGGGCGGGCTCCACTCCCAGACGCCGCAGAGTCGGTTCGCCCACCGCCAGCACATTGAAGGCGTGTCGCAGCTCGAACATCTCGGGAAGGGACGCCTCGATCCGATCCAACTCGTCGTCGGTGAAACCATGGGCGCGGAGGCTCCGCCGGTTGATGTGGGGAGCGCCCGCCAGGGACGAGGTACCCATCACATAGTCGATGATGTCGCGCCTCTGCTCGGCCGAGTAGCCAAGAGCGTCGAGAGCCGGCCCCACCGACTGGTTGACGATCTTGAAATACCCGCCGCCCGCCAGCTTCTTGAACTTGACCAGAGCGAAGTCGGGTTCCACCCCGGTGGTGTCACAATCCATCAGGAGGCCGATGGTGTTGTGAGACACGAACCCGTTGGCCACGTAGGTGACGTTTTCGGGGACGGACAGGTCGTAGGTCCACTGCTCCTCGCCCAACTCGGTGCTCTTCACCCGGTCGTAGAAATAGTCGAGCAGCCGGGCCAATTCAGCATCGCCTGTGCCTTCCAAAAGCTCCTGGGTCGAGCGACGCGACACCATTCCGTACTTCGCCAGAGAAGCCAGCATGGTCCGCCGCAGGCGACCGTTTTCGGGGACCAACCGATCAACCAGGGAGCGGGGCGCCGGTATACGGTCCTGTCGCGCTGCCTGGGAAATGCTGGTTGAGACCAAGGCAGCCTGCTTGCGACCGCTCATGAACCCTATCTCTTCGGAGAAGCGCTTTGAGTATCCAAGGTTGAGGATGCGGAGCACTGCCAGAGGCGAGTTGCCCCAGCCCGTTGTGTCCATTTTGCGAGTAGTGGGGTAGCCGAGCGCCAGCAGAAGCGATTGGATGTCATGGCTGAACTCGATTGAGGTGGTTGACCAGTTTGGATAGCCGTGGGTGACGGTACCGTCGGCCTCGAATAGGCCTCGGATGAAGGAACGGTAGGTTTCGGGGTCGTTGGATGCGAGGATCGCATCGGGGATGCGCGGATGCCATCCCTTGCCGAAGTGCCCCTCGACCGGCGCCGACTTGGCGAAGCCACAGGCTTCCCACCACACTGTCAGCGGTACCGAGTGGAAGGCGATTTCGGTGTAACCCTGCCTTTCGGTTAGGTGGGCTTCAAGATTGAAGAGCTCCTTTCCGAGCCCCCGGAGCCGCTCCATCACCTCGAAATCGTTGGCTGTGACGCACAGGCGCAACCCCTTGGCGTGAAGAGACCCGTCACCCATGAAGTAACCGACGAACTCGGCCAACTGGGCGCTCATCGTCCTCGGAACCTTGGTTGTGAAGTCGCCCGTCCAGTGCATCTCTCCCAAGGGAGGCAGTGTCACCTTGCGGGAGGTTCCTATCAACTGATTCATCTGCAGTGGAACCAAATCACCGGCTTCGATCTCTCCGAATCTCTTCCATACCCAATCGCCGGTCCAGAGGTCAATCACTTTGGTCCGGTGCGTGGGCGTACCCTGGATGCGGTATCCGCGGCCGGTGGCCACCGTCACAACCGGTTCTACTCCGTTGACGTAAAAGCGCGTCGCCGTTCTGGGACCTTCGTCAGTTCCGACCGCGATGCCAAGATCCTGCCACTGAGCGCCTTTCGGGTCGCCCAGTGACCGCAGCCGCACCAGACCACGCTCGGTAGGGATCAAGGATCCACCCACCAGACAGCCGGTGGGCGCGATGACACTTGACTGGGCGTTGCGGAAACCATGTCGGGCTCCCAGTTCCAAAGCGGAGTCCCAGACCTCGCGGGCGGCTTGTGACAGGTCCAGGGGGCAGAGGCGGTTGCTGATGCCGGCCACTGCCTGGGAGATGCCCTCGTACTCCGAGGAGGGAACGTCGTAGGCGGCGCGCCGATGGTTGCGGATTACCCGCAACATTGATTCGCGGTTTTCCTCGTAGCGGGGGAAGGGCCCGGTCACCGAGGCGATCTCCGCGGAAGTCGCGTAGGAGTGTCCGGTGAGAATGGAAGCGAGCGCTCCGGCTATGGCCCGGCCCCGGGGGGAGTCGTAGGGGATCCCCATCTGCATCAGGAGCGAACCGAGGTTGGCATAGCCAAGCCCCAGGGTTCGGTAGTCATAGGAGCCCTGAGCGATGGCTTCGGAGGGGAAGTGGGCCATCGTCACCGAGATCTCCAACACCATCGTCCACAGGCGGATGGAGTGCAGGTAGCCGTCGATGTCGAATGCGCCGGTGCGGTGGTCGTAGAAAGAAACCAGGTTCAGCGAGGCCAGATTGCAGGCGGTGTTGTCCAAAAACATGTATTCGGAGCACGGGTTGGAGGCGCGGATGCGACCCCCCTCGGGGCAGGTGTGCCACTCGTTGATGGTGGTGTCGAACTGCACTCCCGGATCGGCGCATGCCCAGGCCGCCTCGGCGATCTGGTTCCAAAGATGCCCGGCGGGGACGGTTTTCATCACCCGACCGGTGGTGCGCTCGGTCAGACGCCAGTCGCCTCCGGTCCTCACCGCCTCGATGAAATCGTCGGCGACCCGCACCGAGTTGTTGGAGTTCTGTCCCGAGATTGTGGCATAGGCCTCACCGTTGAAGTCGGCGGGAAAACCGCCCTCTTCTATCAAGATACGAGCCTTTTCCTCCTCCACCTTCTTCCAGTTGATGAACTCCTCGACATCGGGATGGTCGATGTCCAGAATCACCATCTTCGCCGCCCGTCGCGTGGTCCCTCCCGACTTGATGGCGCCTGCCGCCCGATCACCGATCTTGAGAAAAGACATCACCCCCGAGGAACTACCGCCGCCCGACAGCTTCTCGCCCTCCGCCCGGAGATCGGAGAAATTGGAACCGGCCCCCGACCCGAACTTGAAAATACGTGCCTCCCGAAGCCACAGGTCCATGATCCCCCCCGGGTTGACCAGATCGTCCTCGACCTTGAGAATGAAACAAGCATGCGGTGCAGGACGAGAATAAGAGTCGGGAGAGACGGCCAGCTCATCGGTGTCGGGGTCGACGTACCAAAAGCCCTGCGCCGGGCCGGTCAGCCCATAGGCCCAGTTGAGGCCGGTGTTGAACCACTGAGGAGAGTTGGGAGCTCCCATCTGGTGACAGAGCATGTACTTGATCTCGTCCTCGAAAGCCTGGGCGTCCTCGGGAGAGTCGAAGTACCCATGCGTCTCCCCCCACCAACGCCAAGTGCCCGAGAGTCGGTCGAAGACTTGGCGGGCGGAGCGTTCCGAACCGAGCTGGGGTTGGCGGTTTTCGTCCAGCAGGGGACCGTTCTCATCGGAGAGGGGCACTCCGGCCTTTCGGAAATATTTGGAGACCATGATGTCGGCCGCTACCTGCGACCAGTGGGCGGGCACCTCGGCATCCCTCATCTCGAACACCACCGACCCATCGGGGTTGGCTATCCGAGAGTCCCGCTGCTCCCAGGCCAGGGTCTCATAGGGATCCTCCCCGATACGCGTGAAGCGCCGGTCTACCTTGAGACCCTTGCTCATTTGCCTGCCTCCTCTTAGTCTTTAGATTTCAGTCACATGGCCCACCGGGGGGGATTCCCGGATCGCCCTCCATTGGGGAATTACATTAATGTAACACTCCTCCTAGAGCCGGCCAAGGCTTTCCCATCGGGGGCCTAGAGCCAAGAACACCCAGGTCAGATCGAATTCTGGTGTGCGCAGATCCACGACGTGGACGGTCGGCTCCCAAGCCGTTTCCCTACGATATATGCCGTTCTACCTGGGATTTGTCTCAAACGAGCTTGCTATACTGACAATGTGTAAAACGCCGGTATTTTTTCACAAGGTTGGCTATTTTTTCGCGACCTGTGGGCGAATAGCAGCGCTTGCGTCTTAGCCTAGATCCACCGTTTGGGGTGTGCGGTTGTGGTGATGTGGGGGTTTTGGGGTTGTGGAGTGTGGCGGGGGGTGGTTTTGTGCGGGTGCGTGAGGTTCTGGCGGGGTTCGGCTGGTTTCTTGGGGTGTTCGGGCGGGTCTGGAGCGCGTGGGGACGAGCGGAACCTGTGGGAGACGTTTTGCTGATGGTTTGTTTGGTGGGGAGTGTGCGGGGTCAGCAGAGTTGCGGTAGGCGGCGGACGCTGGCTAGGGCGGTGTGGTAGGTGTTGGCCCATGGCCATCGGGTGGGTAGGCGCAGGATCGGTCTTCGTCCGTGGTTGACGATTCTTCCGGGCAGTCTGAACAGTCGGGTGCGGACAGTGTTGCCGTTGGTCAGTCGTCCTGCCGGGCGGGTGTGTTGTTCTATCCACCGGTAGAGGTTGTGAGCGAGGGTGGCGCAGGCTAGCCAGGCGGCGTTGGCGAAGAAGTTCCCGGACGGGTAGTGCGACAGCCCGGCGTGGGCTTTGATGTCTCGTATCGCCAGTTCTACTCGGGCGTGGGCCCGGTAGAAGGCATCCGCGGCAATAGCGGACAGTCCGGTGTTGGTGGCGAAGGCGTGGTATCGTCAGTCGGGCCACAGTTGCGCTTGGGCGGGATCGGTGAGACGGGTGCGCCGCACCACTACCCGCACCCGGCGGCGGTTTCTTTTCCGAGAGGCTGTGATGGCGGTTTCCGCCACCTGCGCCACCCCACCCTTGGGATAGTCGATCGGTTTCCATGCGGTTTCCTCAATAGCGGCAATAGCCGTTTTGACCTGCGAATGTTGGGGTATGGTGATCGACCATTCCACTCTCAGACGGTCCAGATCAGCTATCAGACTATAGGACCAGAACCCAGAATCGGCCCGTACCGTCAGCGGACCGGCGGCACCTGCTCGTCTGACCCGGTTCACCGCCTCCACAACGAAATGAGCGGCGCCCTTCTGGGAGGAACCACCCCGCAGGCGGGAATGAAGGATCTCCGGCGGTCTCTGACCGCACCGCCACCAAGGGGTGGTATCCCAACTGTTTGGTGTACCCGTAGGACGCTCCGTGCTTGGTGTCGGCGGACACCTCACAGATAGTGGAATCCACATCAACAGTGACAGGACTCCCGTCGGGACCCCCACCCGCGGACCAGACCCTTTTCAGTGTTTCCCCCAGGGCCTTGTCCATCTGGCGGACATGACCCCATGTGAACGAACGAAGAAACGTGCCCAATGTGGACGGGGCCATCACCCAAAACAGCAGCACCCTGTCGGTGGAACCGGCCCGCAGCCGATCAGCATGATCAATATGGGACCCGCCCACCAGCATCGATGCCAGCAAAGACAGCACCTTGCGACCCGGATACGCTCCTCCCGGGCGATCTCCCAGCCGTACGGTCTCGTCCAGCAACTGTTCCAAACCCAACCGGGACATCAAGGTGCCCGCTACAAACAACCCCGCGTCGGCAACCAACGACCCGTCATCGAACACCACCCCCAACCTGTCAATATCATTCGGTATCCTGTTCACAAGAAGTGCCTCCTCTGCTTGGGTGACAGCAGTTATTGGTTACTGCTATTTTCCCAGGTCAGAGAGGCACTTCACCGCATTAACCCCCCACCAACCACCAAACCCACCGGTGGATCCAGGCTTAGTATCAAAAACACCGTTATACCAAGTAAATGACAACCTCTCTATGACCGGAGAGTAGCCATGGGACAGGCCACGGAGACCGAAACCAATTCTTCCCATTCCACTAGGAAGAAACGAGTTCTGATTGCTTTGTTCGTCGCCGTGGCTTTGAGCCTTGTGGCTTATTCGCTCTTCGATTCTCTGAGCCAAACGGATCGGGATACTCCGAGTGACCAGCGGTCCGAAGTTGCCCTGGAGGACCCTGGAACCCCACCACCGTTGCCACGGCTGCAATTGGCTCCGATGCCGAGACGGACGCTGTTCCATCGACGACAACCACGACTCATCCACCCACCACCACGACTTTTCCGCCCACCACGACCACGACCGCTGCGCCTGAAGTCACCACCACCGAAACTACAGTTCCCTCCACTGATGGAACGGAGACCACCGACTCCGGCGAGGGGGATAATGAGACACAAGAGGAGAAAGGGCAGAGCGCCGACACAGGTGAGGATGTCGAAAAAGGTGGTCTTGGATACGGTTTGGGTGATGACATCAGGTATTACGACCCTGATCCTGCCGGTAGGAACGTCGAGGTGGTCCTGGATGGGGACGGCGGTGACGAGAAGGGAGACGGGGGACAGGGTGGTGGCAAAGGCAGCACAGGTAACCAAGGCGGGAGTGGCGGCCAGGGTGGTGGAGGCCAGGATGCCAAAGATGAAAAGAGTGATGGTGATGGGGATGACGACCAGCGGGGCGACGATGTGCAGGTGGAGAATCAGGGTGATGATGGCGACGACGGCGGAGATGATGAGCAGGAGGACGTGCAGATAGACAACACGGAAAACGACGAGATTACGGGAAACAACGGGGACGAAGAAAGTGCTGTCGAGACTGTGCAGTTGGGGAATAAGGGGGACACCAGTAATAACGGGGTAGTGGGGGTAGTGGGAATAGCGGTAATGGTGGGAACAGCGAGAATAGCGGTAATGGCGAGAACCGCGAGAACCGCGAGAGCAGCGAGAAGAGTATTAAGAAATGCGAAAACAGTTTCGACCCAAAGGATGAAGATCCTGTGTGGGACACCTGTGTAAATGACTCGGGCTATTGGAATGGTGTGCGGTCCTACTGGAGGACGGTGACCATGACCAGTAATCGCTGCGATTTGATGGACGCACCGCATGGGCACGATCTAGAGACCGGCGATTCAGGGAACGTCGGTTACTACCTCTATTTGGGACCCCTCAAGAAAGACAACGGGACCTGGGGTCTTGAGAGGGGGCTGTGGGGACATAGGCATCTTACAAACAACGGCATCGTAATGGTGGTGGTGGATACAGGAGTCCCGTCCGATAGGGAATCTTCACCCCACTTGTGTTCACGATCACTCCGATCACAACTAGCCGGGAGGGCCGGACACCGGAGGACCCTCCTTAGCTCCATTCCGGCCAAGCAATTCCGAAGAGAGAGTTTCCTGAAGTGTCCGTGAATCCACGCGGTCCTGGATCCACCGGTTTTGCGAAGGGCAGCCACTGTACTGGTGATTTCAGGCACTCCTCGGTGGGCAGCGGCGTTCATGGAGGGGTGCGACGTCCGGTTCGACTGATATGGAACCTGGTATCTGGCTCTATCAAGAGATAGTCCGCCCGGCAAGCCTCCGCTTGTTCATGCGCTGGTCCGGAACTTCGGCGAAAAGCCCGGAGAGTGTGGGATCCGCCGGGGTGTAGACTAGGAGTCTGATGTTCTTTCCGGTAGGCGCAAGCCGTTCGCAGCCGCCTCGTCGACGTCGCCTCGTTTGGGTGATGATCGGGATCGCTGTCATCTACGGCATCTTCACGGCCTTGTCACGGGTATGGACCGACTACCTGTGGTTCAGTTCGGTGGGCCAGACGGGAGTCTGGTGGGTACGGTGGGTGTGGCTGGCCGCGTTGGGGCTGGTGGGCGCGATCGTCGTTTTCCTGGTGATCTGGGCCAACATGCGGCTGGCCCGCTACCTCTCTGTGCGGTACGCATCGTTCAGCACGGTTCCCGAGGATCAGGGGGTGACGCAGGTACGACAGGCTGTGAGCACCAGAGTGGGGATGGTGGAATGGGCGGCGGCCATCGGCGCCGCGGTGATTCTGGGCCTGGGGGTGTCTGCCTGGCGCGACCTGTTTCTGCTCTTCTTGAACTCCCAACCGTTCGGCGTCACCGACCCTCAGTTCGGTTTGGACCTGGCGTTCTACATGTTCCGGCTTCCGCTCTGGTCGACCATGGTGAGTTGGCTGACCGGGGTGGCGATTGCCGCTCTGGTGACCGTGGCGGTGAGTTACTTTGCGCTGGGGGCTGTCAAATTCCCGGTGCGCCGGCTCCCCAGATTCGACACCCAGGCCAAGGCGCATCTCTCGGCGCTGGCGGCGGTGATCGCCCTGCTGAGGGCGCTTTCCTATCGCATCGACACCTACGAGCTGCTCTACGCCAACAACAGTGTGTTCGGCGCTGGATACGCCGATATCAACGCCCGGTTGCCGGCTCTCAACCTGCTGATCGCCGTTTCGGTGTTCTCCGCGATCCTCTTTGTCATCAACATCTGGCGTCGAGGGTGGGTGCTGGTAGCGGTGTCGGTGGCGTCCTGGGTCTTTGTCTCCCTCGCGGCCGGGGTGGCCTATCCGGCCATAGTCCAGCGGTTCCAGGTCCAGCCCAACGAACTGGTCAGGGAGGGCCCTTACATAGAACGCAACATCGAGGCCACCCGAGCCGCGTATGGTCTGAACGAGGTGGAGGTGCGACCATTCGGCGCCACCTTCGATCTGGAGGCCGCTGATATCTCCCGGAATGCTTCCACTGTCGAGAACATCCGGCTCTGGGATCCCGATGTCCTCAACCGCACCTATCAGCAGCTCCAGGAGATCCGCACCTACTACCGGGTGGATCATGTTGACACCGACCGGTACCCGATCGGCGGAACCGACACTCAGGTGATGCTGGCGCTTCGCGAACTGGACGAGCCCAACATCCCTGCCCAGGATTGGCAGAACCAGCGGTTGGTCTACACCCACGGGTTCGGGGCGGTGCTGAGTCCCGCCAATGTGGTGGCCGTTGACGGCCAGCCCGACTTTCTGCTTAGCAACATCCCGCCCGAGACCACCGAGCCACTTCTGAAACTCACCGAGCCTCGCATCTACTTCGGTGAGACCTATGAGCGGGGTCGGCCGGTGATCGTGCGCTCCGGTCTCGAGCCCCAGGAAATTGACTATCCCGCCGCCGAAGAAGGTGGGGGAGCGGCCGAAAACCGGTATGACGAATACAAGGGGAAGGCGGGGGTGGAGATCTCCGGAGTCTTGCGTCGGCTGGCGTTTGCTCTCCGCTACGGCGATCTGAACATTCTGATCTCCAGCCAGATCAACCCCGACACCCGGGTGCTGATGCAGAGGAATGTCCTAAGCCGGGTGGAGACGGTGGCGCCGTTCCTTGTGGCCGACTCCGATCCCTACTCGGTGGTGCTGGATGGCCGGATCATCTGGGTGGTCGATATGTACGCCATAAGCGAGTACTACCCGTATTCGCAGCCGATCGGGGTGGGCCTCCGCGGCTTTGACACCGCCCGTCTCTCCAGCGCCTCCCAACTCCCCATCTCGGGGTTCAACTACATCAGAAACTCGGTGAAGGCCACGGTGGATGCCTTCGACGGGACCATCCAGTTGTACGTGGTGGACGAAACCGATCCCCTGGTGGCTGCCTGGCAGAGGGTCTATCCGGAACTGTTCGCGGACGAGAGCGAGATACCCCAGGGCCTGCGGGATCATTTCCGCTATCCCCAGGACCTCTTCAAGATCCAGAGCGAACTGTATCTCGACTATCACATGGTGGACGTGACGCAGTTCTTCCAGCGCAACGACGCCTGGTCGATCCCGTCCGACCCCTCGACCATCCGCCGCATAGAGTTGCTGCGGGGTGACCTGGTCGGCGGACTGCAGGGGACCATCGTCCAATACCTCCGGGAGATGCTTCCCTACTACCTGTTGATGACCCTTCCCGGAGAAGAAGACACCTCCTATGTGCTCCTGCAGCCCTACAACCCTCTGGAAAAGCCCAACATGTCGGCTTTCCTGGTGGCCGACTCCACCCCCGACCGATACGGACGGATGCTTGACTACCGGATGCCCCAGGGGTCGCTGGTGGAGGGCACCGGTCAGGTGGGCAACCGGATCGACCAGGACGATGAGATCTCCCAGCAGTTCACCCTCTGGCGGGGTCAGGGATCGTCGGTGGTGCTGGGGGACATGCTGGTGGTCCCGGTCGACGAGTCGGTTCTCTATGTGCAGCCCGTCTATCTGGAAGCCGAAGACGGAGGGCTCCCCGAGTTCCGCCGGGTGGTGGTGGTGCACGGGGATGACATCGAATGGGACGAAACCCTGGATGGGGCGCTGGCTAAGATATTCGGGTTGGCCGATTCGGTGGCTCCGGTCCCCGACGACCAGCCGGACGGAGAAGAGGCCGCTCCCGAGACCGATGAGACGGCGCCTCTGTCGAGGACAGTGAGGGAGTTGCTGTCCGAGGCCTCGGACACTTTCGATCGGGCCAATGAGGCGCTGCGATCGGGGGACCTGGCGGACTACCAGCGGCTGATAGAAGAGGCCGCCGCACTGGTGGAAAGGGCGTTGAACACCTCCGGCTGAGGGGGAAGAACCCGGTTGCGAACCGCGGAGCTTTCCTCTATGATGAGTCGACACACCGCGGGGTGGAGCAGTCAGGTAGCTCGTCGGGCTCATAACCCGAAGGTCGTGGGTTCAAATCCCACCCCCGCTACCAAAGAAGCGCAGGTTATCTAAGAGCATCTGGGTCGCAAGTTACGATCAAATACGCGTGCTATGGTGGCGGGTCGGCCACAAGAAAAGTATGCCGCGTCTAAAGCGTTACACCTAGCGCCGGTTGTGCTGGAGGCGTTTTTTGTTGCGGGCGCGTACGCCGCCGTCGAGAAATACCTTGCGGAGGCGAATGGCGTGTGGGGTGACCTCAACGCACTCGTCATCGGCGATGAACTCGAGAGCCTGCTCAAGGGAGAAAATGCGGGGCGGGGTCAGACGAACGGTGTTGTCGGAACCGGCGGCACGGACATTGGTCTGCTTCTTCTCCCGGCAGATGTTGACGTCCATGTCCTCGGGGCGCGGGTTTTCGCCAACGACCATGCCTTGGTAGACCCCATCGCCAGGGGCGACAAACAGTGAAGTCCGCTCCTGTAGGGAGGCCACGGCGTAACCGGTGACCGCGCCTTGGCGGTCGGCGACAATCGAACCTGAGTGACGGGTGCGAAGCTCGCCCAACCACGGGGTGTAGCCTTCGAACACGTGGGCCATGAGGCCGTTGCCCTGAGTCTCGGTGAGAAAATCGGTACGGAAGCCGATGAGGCCACGGGCTGCCACGACATAGTCAAGCCGAACCCAGCCGGCGCCGTGGTTCGACATGTTCACCAGGTTGGCTTTACGCTCGCCAAGGAGTTGGATTACCGGACCAACGAAATTCTCGGGGATATCAATGGTGAGGCGCTCGGTAGGCTCGTGGAGTCTTCCGTTGATGACGCGGGTGACAACATTGGGCTTACCGACGGTCACCTCAAAGCCCTCGCGGCGCATGATTTCCACCAACACTGCAAGCTGAAGCTCGCCTCGTCCCTGAACTTCCCAGGTGTCGGGATCGTCGGTGTCCAATACTTGAATCGATACGTTGCCGACCAGTTCGGCATCGAGGCGATTCTTGATGAGGCGGGCGGTGACCTTATCGCCGTCCAATCCGGCCATGGGAGATGAGTTGATTCCCATTGTTATCGACAGGCTTGGCTCGTCCACTGTGATCACCGGAAGCGGAGTGGGGTTGGAAAGATCGGAGATTGTTTCACCGATAGTGATATCGGCAATGCCGGAAATGGCGATAATCTCGCCGGCGCCCGCTTCGTCGGCGTCTACTCGGTTGAGACTCTCGGTGACATAGAGCTCGGTGATTTTGGCCGTGGTGGTGGTTCCGTCAGTACGGCACCACGCGACATTCTGCCCCTTCTTTATGGTGCCGTGCATGATGCGACACATTGCGATGCGGCCAAGGTACGGGCTGGAATCAAGGTTGGTTATCCAGGCTTGAAGTGGGTGCTCCGGATTGTGCAGAGGCGCATGAACGGTCTCAAGCAGTGTTTCGAACATGGGGCGCAGGTCGGTGCCCGGCTGCCGGGGATCGAGTGTTGCAGTGCCTCGACGAGCATTGGTGTAGACGATTGGGAAGTCGATCTGATCCGGGGTTGCGTCGAGGTCGAGGAACAGTTCGTACACTTCGTCCACTACTTCCGAGATTCGGGCATCAGGCCGATCGATCTTGTTGATCACCAACACGACGGGCAGCTTGAGCGCCAGCGCCTTGCGGAGAACGAAACGTGTCTGGGGCAGCGGACCCTCGCTCGCATCAACCAGGAGGAGAACCCCGTCAACCATCGTCAGGGCCCGCTCGACCTCGCCGCCAAAGTCGGAGTGTCCAGGCGTATCGACAATGTTGATCTTGATCTCTTCGCCGCTGTCGCGAACGTAGCGCACAGCGGTGTTCTTGGCGAGGATCGTGATGCCCTTTTCCCTCTCGAGGTCCATTGAGTCCATGACCCGCTCGGCGACCGTTTCATTGGCCCGAAAGGCGCCGGACTGCCATAACATGGCATCGACCAGAGTGGTCTTGCCGTGGTCAACGTGAGCGATGATCGCCACATTGCGCAGGTCTGGGCGCGTGACCAAATATGGGGATTCATCCATTGTGTGTCTCATCTAATAGGTGGTGCCGACCGCGTGTTGGATTTGCAGGCTCATCGGAATGAGCGAAGCCGAAGACCCCGGGCGCGGCAAGGGGTCTTGGAATTAGGTGGTTCTCAAAAAGCCTACCGGATTCGGAGAGCCCGGCAGAATTGATTGGAGCACGCCATCCCCGAGAGCGATCTCAATAGCCTCGGTCGGGAGATGAGGCCTTGTGCTAATCGGTATTCTGGCGGCGTTGACTATCGGAGCAGAGTTTTGACTTCAACGGAAATCCCGGGGACCGCCTTGCCGGAGGAGCGGCGGCGTCACGATTTCGACGCCTTGCGGTCGTTCGCCATGCTGCTGGGGGTGGGGCTACACGCCACGTTGGCGTTTTTCCCGGTGCCCTGGTGGGTGCAGGACATCACGTCCAGCTTCAACGGTCCCTATGACGAGTTCCTGTGGGCGGTGCATGGGTTCCGTATGCCGGTGTTCTTCCTGATGAGCGGATTCTTCACCGCCATGCTGTGGCGCCGTCGCGGGCTGCGTTCGCTTCTGGGTCATCGTCTGCGGCGGGTGGCCCTGCCGTTGGCGATCGGTCTGGTGACTCTGATTCCGGCGGTGGACTGGGTGGGTGAGCAAGCCATTGCTTCCCAGGCGGAAGCCTCGGTGGACAACGATGACATTTTCACTCTGGTGTTCGTGGGATCCGTTACCGGGGTGGAGGAGTTGCTGAATCGGGGCTTCGATGTCAACGCGCGGAGCGAGCCGGGGGGCTGGACGCCTCTCCACGCCGCCGCTTTCACCGGCAACGCTGAGATGGTGGAGTTGCTAATGTCCCGAGGCGCCGAGCCGGCGCCGGTCGCCTTCGCCTCGGAGGGCGAGACGCCGTTCGCGCTGGCTTTCCACTATGGGCATGAGGAGGCAGCCGACCTGCTGGTCGCCTACGAGGGAAAGGACCCTCTTCCCGAAGGAATTCAATGGTCTGACATTCCCGGTTGGGGGGAAGGCGTGGAGGAGTCGGAGGAAGACCGGCTCACCCAGATCGACCATTTGCATCATCTCTGGTTCCTGTGGTTTCTTCTGTGGTTGGTAGGGGGTTTCGCGATAGTGGCCGTGATCGCGGATCGTCAAGGTCCCGGTCGAGGGGTTTGGCCGCGGCGGGTGATGTGGCTAATGATTCCGGTGACCGTCATTCCGCAGTTGAGCATGGGCGATGGGGGTGCATATCCCATCTTCGGGTCGGACACCTCCGACGCCCTGCTGCCTTTTCCCCATGTGCTGTTGTACTACGCCACCTTCTTCACGTTTGGGGCTCTGATGTATGGTCGGCGAGGCCGTGAGGGAAAGCTCATGGTTGACACCATCGGGCGGCCCTGGTGGCTGACCCTGGGGTTCTCGTTCCTGGTCTTGCTGCCCTTTGGGCTGCATTTCACCTTCGTGGATTTCCAATGGCCCGTGGCGTCGGCGCTGCAGGTGCTCTACGCCTGGGGGATGTGCTTTGGTCTGATGGGGTTGTTCAGGATGTTGCTACCCCGGAAACGCCGGGGCGTCCGCTACCTCTCCGACGCTTCTTACTGGGTGTATCTCGTGCATCTTCCCCTGGTGATCGCAGCCCAGACGATCGTGCGCGCCTGGAACGTGGAGGCGGGCATCAAGTTCTTGATCATCATGGGGACCGTGACCGCGCTGTCTTTGCTCTGCTATCAGGCGTTTGTCCGCTACACCCCGATCGGCACTCTGCTCAACGGGAAGAAAGTCCGTCCCCGGACGAGCTGACCGGCGAGATCACCACACGGGTTCGACGTTCAGGTCGGCTATCAGGCCGCGTACCCGCTGTTCAAGATCGTCGCGGATGGGGCGGACTTCCTCCAACGTTCTCCCGGACGGGTCCTCCACTTCCCAGTCAAGGTACCGCTTGCCGGGATAGATGGGGCAGGCGTCGCCGCATCCCATGGTCACCACCACATCGGCGGCCCGGACGATCTCATCCGCCCAGAGCTGGGGAATCTCCCCCCGTATGTTGATGCCCTTCTCCGTCATGGCCGACGCCGCGGCCTGATTGATGTCCTTGGCAGGCTCCGACCCGCCGGTGAACACGTCCACCCGGGCGCCCGACAACAGGCGCATGAACCCGGCCGCCATCTGCGACCGCCCGGCGTTGTGCACGCACAGGAAAAGGACACTCGGGTTCAAAAGCGTGGGGCTGGTCTGAAGACGCACCACCGCCCGCAGCCGGTCGCGGGCGAACCGTTCGACCAAGAGCACTATCCCGGTGGTGGTGGCCTTCTCCATCAAGCGGTCCAGCGAGTCGGTCATGAAACGTTCGATGGTCTCGGCGTTGAGTTTGTCTTTGAACTCATCCTGCAGTCTTACCGCCGCCTGGCGGAGCAGGAATTTGTCTTCGGTGGTGAGAACAAAGGGCACGGCTGATACTCCTTTTGAGGTCGGACTTGTCTTATTTCGGGATCGGACCGGTGGGCGCCCGGGTTGCGTCCACCAGCCGCTCCACCCGGTGGGTGATCTCTCCGAAGGAACGCCGGAACGCGGTCAGGGTGTTTTGGGAGACCGGGTCGGGCACTGACCAGTGGAGCCGGGGCGCATCGAATCCGTGGCCCGATTCCCTGGCCCGGTCGCACACCGACACCACCAGGTCCGGGCGCCGGCCGACCTGCTCATACCCCTTGGGAACGGCTCCGCTCAGGTCGATGCCCAACTCGGACGCCGCCTCCAAGGCCCCGGGATGGACCGCCGGAGCGAGATGGGTTCCGGCGCTGAGGCCCGGATGACCGGTCAGTTCCTTCCACAACACAGCCGCATATTGGGAGCGGGCCGAGTTGTGGACGCACACGAACAGCACGCAACGGGTCCCCAGCACGGGACTGGCCACGAGGTCTAACAGGCGTTGGGGGCGGAGAGAGACGTATCGCCGTCGCCCTTGGAGGGGCGGCGTTGGACGAGGCGGGTGCCTTCCAGAACCTTCAGGTGATGTGCCAAGAGGTTCCCCTCGACACAGGTGATCCTTTTGAGTTCTTCCATTCCCAGATCGCCCAGTGCCAGAGCGTCCACCACCGCCAGCCGGACGGGATCGCCCAGCGCGGCGTGGAGACCGGCGCGTTCTTCCAGAGTTGCCATCTAGTTCAAATATACTGATATAACAATCTTTGAACAGAGTGCGGGAGGAAGTATTACTCCACCGAGTATCGCTTTTGTGTAGAACCTCTCCTCACATAGGATGCGAGGTTTTACGACGAAAGGGACCTGTTGCTGGAACTGAGTCGGCTCTCCAAGCGTTACGGCGAAGTGCAAGCCCTGGATGAGTGCAGCTTCAGGGTGGAGCGGGGACGGATGCTGGGGTTCTTGGGTCCCAACGGAGCTGGTAAGACCACCGCCATGCGGTCCGTTTTCAATCTGGTGCGTCTCGATGAGGGATCGGTCAGGTGGGAGGGCAAGCCTGTTGGACAGCCTGAGCGTATCCGGTTTGGCTATATGCCCGAGCAGCGGGGGCTCTATCCGAAGATGAGAGTGGGCCGACAGCTCACGTATTTGGGACGCATTCACGGCATGACTACCGCCGAGGCCGGCGCCGCCGCCGAACGATGGCTCGATGAACTCGGCTTGTCGGACAGAATCAAGGATCCGCTCGAGAAACTGTCACACGGCAATCAGCAACGTGTCCAGTTGGCCGCCGCTCTCATTCATGACCCGGAGTTGCTGGTGTTGGACGAGCCGTTCAGCGGCCTCGATCCCTTCGGGGTGGACACCATGTCCAATGTGCTCAGGACCCGCGCCGCCGCTGGGGCGGCCGTGGTGTTTTCGAGCCATCAGTTGGACATGGTGGAAGATCTCTGCCAGGACGTGGCGATCATCAATCGGGGCCGGGTGGTAATGGCCGGCGAGGTGCGCCAACTCAAGATGGATTCCCCCTACTGGGTGATCGAAGTGGAAATGAAGAGCAGGGATACCGAGAGCCTCTTGGGGTTGGATTCGGTGGTCTCGCTGGACTTTGACGGTTATCGCCACCGGATAGTGGTGAGAAAGGGGGGAGATCTGAGTGATCTCGTGTCCAGGCTCGACCTGGGCGGAAATGTCCGCCACTTCACCTTTTCGGCGCCTTCGCTGTCGGAACTCTTCCGGGAAGCGGTGACCGCATGACCTCGTGGCAGGCGATCCGGCTGGTGATGGGCAGGGAGATGAGGGAGAGGTCGCGGTCGGGGGCCTTCATCGTCTCGCTTGTGATGGTCCTCTTGTTCGTGGCGGCTGGGCTGGTGTTTCCCATCATCTTCGCTACCAAGGATGTGCATTATGAGGTGGGCGTGGTTGGGGAGGGCAACCAGGTGGTGATCGAGGCGGCCCTCGCGCTGGCCAACTACGAGGGACGCGAAGTGGAGACCACCATCGAGGTTGTCCGCTTCGATTCGGAGGCCGCGGCCGAAAGGGCAGCCGACACCGAGGAGGTTGACGGAGTGCTGATGAACGGGAGCGAGTTGGTGGTGCGGGGGGCGGACGGTGACGCCGGTGGAGATCTCGAGAGGCTTCTCCAGCGTGGCGCTCGCTCTGTGCAGATCGAGAGCCTGGTCGCCTCGGGAGAGGGCGAGGTGGTGACGATTCTGACGTCGGTGCCGCTCGGGGTGCGATCGCTGTCAGGGGCCGACCCCGAAGAGAACACCCAACGCTCGGTGATTGCCTTCGGCGGGCTGATGCTGATGTACATGGCGGTGCTGCTGTACGGATCATTGACCTTGACGGGCGTGACCGAAGAAAAAACCAACCGAGTGGTGGAAGTGCTGCTGTCAGCCTTCGAGCCGTGGCAGTTGCTCACCGGAAAAATCGTGGGCATCGGGCTTTTAGGGCTGGCCCAGTTCGTGGGAACCGTGGTTGTCGCTCTGGTGGGTGTCCAAGTCACGGGGGTGTTTGATCTGCCGGAATTCCCGATTGACAGCATGCTCATTCTGGTGCTCTGGTTCATCATGGGATACTCCCTTTACGCGGTGGCCTTCGGTGCGGCGGGGGCGCTGGTTTCTCGCCCGGAGGACGCCCAGAGCGTCGTGGCGCCCATCTCCCTGGTCGCCGTGGCCGGCTTTTTCATCGCCATCCAGGCGGTTCAGGATCCCACCAGCACCCTGGCCCTTGTCACCACCTACATCCCGCCGATCGCTCCCTTCGTGGTACCGGTGCGCTTCGCATTCCAGGCGATTCCGCTATGGGAGTTGGCGGTGTCGGTGGCGGTGATGGCGATCACCCTCGTGGTGATGATTCGCCTGGCGGGACGGGTGTACCTGGGCGGATTGCTGCGTTTCGGAAGCAAGGTTGGCATACGGGAGGCCTTCCGCTCGGCCGAACTCTGAGATCCTGGAACGACAGGTGGATTCTTTCGTGTAATTTCGGGTAAGTGAGTCCATCGCCAAATGTGAGACCCCTCGCCCCGGACCCGATCCAAAGGAGCAGATGATGCCGTTCTCTGAGGAGCACCTGATGTTTCGTCAAGTGGTGCGTCGGTTTGTGGAAGAGGAAATCAACCCCAGGGTCGAGGGGTGGGAAGCGGACGGGGAGATGCCCCTTCATGAAGTCTTCGGACAGATGGCAGAACTAGGTTTCCTCGGCTTGGAATGCGATCCCGAGTACGGAGGACAGGGAGCGGACCATCTGTTCACGGTGGTGTTAGCCGAGGAGTTGGGACGCGCTAACCATGGTGCGATCGGGATGGCGGTAGGGGTGCAGGTGGACATGGCTACTCCCTCCTTGCACGAACACGGATCAAAGGAGCTAAAGCGCCGCTACCTGGCGCCGGCGCTCCGGGGCGAGATGGTTACCTCGATCGCGGTCACCGAACCCGACGCCGGATCTGATGTGGCCGCCATCAAGACCCGGGCGACAAGAGACGGGGATCAGTGGATCATCAACGGATCGAAGATGTACATCACCAACGGTTTGCAGGCAGACTGGCTGTGCCTCCTGGCGCGAACCTCCGACGAGGGCGGATACGCCGGAATGAGCCAGATCGTGGTTCCCACCAGCCTGGCCGGCTTCGAAGTCTCGAAGAAGCTCGACAAGCTGGGGATGCGGGCTTCCGACACCGGCCTCTTGACTTTCACCGACATGGCGGTCCCGGTGGCGAACACCATTGGCGTGGCCGGAAAAGGCTTCCATCAACAGATGTCCCAGTTCGTGATGGAGAGGATGTGGGCCGCCTATACGGCGGTGGGGTCCTGCGAGCGGGCGTTGGAGCGCACCGCCCAATACCTGCGGGAGCGGAAGGTGTTCGGCAAGCCGCTGCTGGCACACCAGTACATCCAGTATCGGCTGGCCGAGCTCTCCGCCGAACTGGACCTGCTTCGCCATTACAACTACGCCGCCGCCGAGGCTTACATGCGAGGCGAGGACCCGACCCGGTTCGCCACCATCGCCAAGCTCAAGTCGGGACGGTTGGTGAGGGAGACGGCCGATTGGGCTATCCAGTTCCACGGGGGGATCGGCTACATGGAAGAGACTTGGACCGCCCGGTTTTTCCGTGACAGCCGCCTCGTGTCGATCGGGGGCGGCTCGGATGAGACGATGCTCGGGGTGCTGTCCCGCATCGACGGTTTCCAGGCATAGGAGAGATGCTCGTGTATGTTTTCGGAGATGACATTTCCAGATTCCAAGGAGGTTTCGAGTGGGAGTGATAACCGGCCATCACCACACGGGGATACAGGTAACCGATCTGGAGAAGTCTTTGCGGTTCTATCGCGATCTGCTCGGGCTGGAAGTGATCTTTCTGTGGAACCGCCAGGCGCCCTACATTGAGGAGCTACTCGGGTATCCCGGTGTTGATATGCACGGGGCCATAATGCGAATGCCCAACTCCGACACCGTCCTCGAGATCCTGGAGTATCGCAATGTGGAGCGGAGAGCGATCGACCCGGGCACCGCCAACCCCGGCACCGCCCATGTCGCCTTCCGGGTGGATGACTGCGACGCACTCTATGAGAAGCTGACCTCACAGGGAGTCAAGTCGGTCTCAGCACCTGTCACTCCCACCATCGGTCCCAACAAGGGGGGCCGGACAGTGTTGATGCTCGATCCCGACGGCTTTCGGATCGAACTCCTGCAGCCTCCCCGATGACGGATGGCAAAACACTTCTCACCGAGGAGGAGATTGCCGAACTGTTGGCTGCCCACCCGGGTTGGCGTCGAGATGGCGTCGTGTTGCGGCGCTCCTATGAGTTATCGGACTTCCGAGCCGCTTTCGCCTTCATGACCCAGGTGGCGCTGATCGCCGAGCGCCTGTTCCATCATCCGGAGTGGTCGAATGTCTACAACCGCGTCGAGTTGGCCATCACCAGCCACGACGTGGGCGGGATCTCGCCGCGGGACCGCCGTTTCATAGAAAAAGTCGACGCCATTGGCTAGGTCCGGCTTGTGGCCAACCGCGGTGGCACCTTTCTTATCTTTGTCATGAGGTCGAGGAATAGGAAGACAGTTCCGGCTGCTGTTGCGGCTCTCGTTCTCCTGGTGTCGTGCGCGGGGGTACCGGATCCGGTCCGTCTGGGAACCGAGGGCGCCTACCCTCCCTACAATTTCATCAACGACGAGGGTGATGTCGTAGGATTCGAGCGGGAATTGGGTGATGAGCTTTGCCGCCGAGCGAACCTCAATTGCACTTGGGTTCTCAACGACTGGGACAGCATCATCCCCAATCTGGTGGAAGGCGTCTATGATGCCATCCTCGCCGGGATGGGCATCAGCGACGAGCGGGACGAGGTGATCGATTTCACCCAGCCGTACCTTCTGCCCAGCCCATCGGTGTATATCGCGCTGTCCGGCGCGTCCGACGAGGTGCTGAATGGCACAGTCGCCGCCCAAGTGGCCACCCTCCAGGCCGGGTTCTTGTCCAAAGCGGGTGGTTCGCTGCTGGAATACGCATTGGCCGAAGAACTCGTTTCGTCGGTCCTGAGGGGCGAGGCGGACGCAGCGCTGGTCGACCTGGAGTTCGCCCAGGACAGCATGGCGGAATACGTTGGGAAGCTGACGATTCTCGGTCCAGAGGTGATGTTGGGCGGCGGGGTCGGCGTTGGGGTGCGGGAGAGCGACGGCAAACTGAGAGACAAGCTGGATCGGGCCATTGACGCTATGAAAGAGGACGGCTCGCTGAATGCTCTGATAGAGAAATGGTTCGGTCCCGATGCCCCTGTCTTTTGAGGCTGACCGGGACCGCCGCTTCATAGGAAAAGTCGACGCCATCGGCTAGGTCCGGTCATGATCAGGGTGGGACCTCCCGTGGTGGTACCTTAGGGTCGAGATACAGCATGCGATATGACCTCCAAACTCTCCGTGGGGATGTCCTGGGCGGTGTCACCGCGGCGGTGGTGCTCTTGCCGATGGCCTTGGCTTATGGGGTGGTGTCGGGTCTGGGGGTCATCGCCGGTCTGTACGGAGCGATCGCGGTGGGGTTTTTCGCATCCCTGTTCTGGGGAACGCGCGCGCTGATATCGGGCCCCACCGGTCCGATGGCGGTGGCGATGGCGGTGGTGGTCGGGAGCTACGCGGAGAATCTGACCGAGGCGTTCACGATCGTGATCATGGCGGGGGTGATACAGATCATTCTGGGAGTGGTCAAGATGGGTCGTTACGTGGCGTACACCCCGTATTCGGTGATATCGGGATTCACGTCGGGTGTAGGGGTGATCATCGTGCTGCTGCAGGTATTGCCCTTCCTTGGCGCTTCCTCGCCGGGTGGAGGGACCGTGGGAGCTATCCGCGCCATGCCGGCCACGCTGGGGGAAGTCAACTTCCACGCATTGGCGATTGCCTTGGTGACCTTGGTGGTTACGGTGGTCTGGCCAAAGAGATTCCAGAAGGCGTTGCCGCCCACGCTGGCGGCCCTGGTCGTGGGGACGCTCTTGGGAGTTCTGTGGTTGAAGGGTGCTCCCCTCATTGGGGAAGTCCCTACCGGCTTTCCGGAGATGATCGACACTCACACCGTCCTTCAGCATCTGGTGGGTTCATTTCAACCAGCCCTGGTGCTTGCCCTGCTCGCTTCCGTCAACACTCTGCTCATGTCGTTGATAGCCGACTCCATGACCCGCGCCACCCATCAGCCGAACCGGGAGTTGGTGGGCCAGGGCGTGGGGAACATCTTTTCGGGGCTGTTCGGGGGCATGCCGGGGGCGGGGAACATACCCGCCACGGTCGTGAACGCCCGCATCGGCGGACGGTCGCCGCTCTCGGGCGTGCTGTGCTCGCTGTTGCTCCTCACATTGGTCCTGGGCCTCGGGAAGTATGTCGGGGAGATTCCCCATGCGGTCCTGGCCGGCATCCTGATGAAGGTGGGCTGGGACATAATCGACTGGAGATTCATCACCCGGATCCATCGGGTGCAGCGGGAACACCTGTTGGTGATGCTCATCACCTTGGGGCTCACGGTGTTCGCCGATCTGCTCAGCGCGATTATGTTGGGTTTGATCGTGGCGGCGCTGGTGAGTGCCCGCCAATTCGAGTACCTGGAACTGGACAGTGTGATCTCCGTGCCGCTGCTCGACATAAGTTTCCTGGCCGATGAGGATGAGGAAGAGGACGAGGACGACGACATCGATAGCCTGCTGAGTCTCCTGGGCGATGACGACGATGACGAGGATGACTTCGATCCCTTCTCCGCCCGATGTGGTCTGGTGTCCTTCAGGGGGAGTTTCACCGTGGCGTCCTCCAACAAGATGTTCAGCACCCTCAGTGTGGACATACAGGAACACGAGGTCGTGATCCTTGACTTTTCCCAGACTAATTACATGGACGACAGCGCCGCATTTGTATTGGAACAGTTGATCGATGTCGCCATAAGCGAGAACACCGAGTGCATCGTGATGGGTCTCGAGGGAGCGATTGCCACCAGTCTTCAGAAGCTCGACATCCTACGGCGGGTTACTTCGGATCGCTATGTCGACACCATGGACGAAGCACGAGTAATCGCAAAACGAATACTCGAGGTCTAGTGCCGTCGCCGGGGAGGCCTGCTACTCAAAAGCACCCGGGTTCCAGCTGTGAGTAGTGGACTCCCGTGAGTTCCTCCGACAGCCGCCAGAGCCGCCGGGCATGCTGCCGGTTGCGCGAGGCCGTATTTGACGACACTAGGACGGGACTTCCTCGCAAACCCAGAAGACCGCCCGGACCGTAGTACTGGCCTCCCTTGGCCTGGGAATCAACCGCGGCCCGCAGGACTGGCAGAGCCCCCATGGCTGGTCTCTGCGAGAAGCTGTGGATCAAGGGTCCCTCCAGCCGAGAATACCAGTGGCGGCCGAGATGACGGGAAATGTTGGTGGAGGAGAATCCCGGATGGGTGGCAAGGGACAGCGCGTCGGCGCCGGCGGATTCAAAGCGTCTCTGGAGTTCATAGGTGAAGAGCAGGTTGGCCAGCTTGGAACGCCAGTAGGCCCTGAAGGGCGAGTAGCCGCGGTTCTCGAAGAGCAGGTTGCTGAAGTCCATCTTCCCGGCGCGATGGGCTACGCTGCTCACAGTCACGACCCTGGCGCCGTCCGTGGCCAACAGGAGCTCAAGCAGCATTCCGGTCAAGGCGAAATGTCCCAGATGATTGGTGCCCATCTGGCTTTCGAAGCCGTCTTCGGTCTGCGAATACGGAACCGCCATGATT
This sequence comes from Acidimicrobiia bacterium, assembly GCA_965214265.1. GTDB lineage: Bacteria > Actinomycetota > Acidimicrobiia > Spongiisociales > ZC4RG35 > Bin76. Next base: position 2,448,840 of record CBDCBK010000010.1, on the reverse strand, counting down.
CCAGCATTGTTGACGAGTACGTCGAGGCGCGAGTGGGTCTTGATGAAGAGCCGGGCGAAGCGCTCGATGGATGCAAGGCTGCCCAGATCGAGCGCCATCAGGGTAACTCGGGAGTCGGGAACCTCCGCGCGCAGGGCTTTGGTGGCGCTCTGGCCTCGGTCGATCGAGCGGCAGGCGAGGATCGTGTCGGCCCCTTTGCGAGCCAACTCCCTGGCAGTTTCCAGTCCGATTCCGCTGTTGGCCCCCGTGACCACTGCGACTATGCCGGTTAGGTCAGGGATGTCCTCGGCGATCCACGGATGGGGGTCTCTACGGAACACGGCGTGATCTCCGGTCGTCCTGCGATGTTGAAAGGGGGCGGGCCTGAGCCTAGCCCGACAGGCCATCCCGGGAGGCGGATTGGTCGACCCAAAGCTCGGCATCGGGGATCTCCGTCACGATCGTGGCGGGCCAGGAAGGGTCATACTCGTGGGCGGTCGAGATACGCCGGGTGGTGTGCCGTTTGCGGGAGCCAAGGCAGACCATCACCGCCGACCTGCTCAGTTCGGCGATGGTGCTGATTCCCACGGTGACTCCATGGGTGGGAACCTCCTGAAGCGATTTGAAATCAGGAAATGTGAACATGTTGTCTAACCGGGTCCGCTCTGATAGTTCAACTATCCGAGTAATGGAATCTCGAGGGCTCCCGGGCGGATTGAAGGCGATGTGGCCGTCCGAGGCCCCGCTGGCCAGCAGGAACATGTCGATCCCGCCCGACTGGGTGATAAGGCGGTCGTATCGGTGGGGCTCGGTGGGGTCGGGCAGCCATATGCGATCCCGATCGGGAGTGTTGACCGCCCTGTCCAACGCAGCGGCAATTTCGTGGAACGCTAAACGGCGGCAGGAATAGTGAGCATCGAAAGGAACGTGGACGAAACCCCTTCTGCCCGCTAGGACATAGTCGTCCATCATGACCAGCACCAGGGGGAAGAGATCCACCGCCCGTTCGGCGGTCAGCCTCCCCAGCGCTTGGTAGGTGGAGAGGAGGCTCCTGCCTCCTGGACAGCCCAACAAGTAGGGGCGTCCGGCCCGGCTTGCCATGCCTACGCCGTCGATGATCCGTTCAGCCAATGCCGCGCCAAGTGCTTTGTCGTTATCGAAGATGCGGGTAGCTATTGACACTGCCGGGTTCAACCTTTCATCCGACGGATCCACTGCAGGTTGGCGGTTTGCGTTTCTATAACAGCTTGGATGTCGTCGTTGGAAGAGAGGGGCGCCCGGTCCTGTTCAACCACCACCCAGCCCTGGTATCGGGTTTCGCGCAGGCAGGCGAGAAACTCATCCAACTGAAGGTCGCCCTCGCCGAGGAGAACCGACACGTCGGCCCACCAAACTTCGAAGTCCTGGCGACGCTCAGACTTCGCCCGTGCCATGACTTGGTGCCGGACGTCCTTGAGATGGACATGGTTGATCCGATCCTTCCACGCCTTCCAGCATTCAAGCACGTCACCCCCACCAAGGGCTATATGTCCAGTGTCGAAGGTCAGACCGATGTCGGTGGAATCCAGGAGCCTCTCGATCTCGGTGGGGCTTTCTACATAGGTACTGATGTGGGGATGGAAGGACGGCGTCAATCCCCGTTTGCGAATATGAGTCGCTATCCGGTTGACTGCATCGGTCAGTTCCCCGAATGCGGCGGTGGTGAGTGCATGGGTGGGATCGTCGCCTCGTCCGGGATGGAGCAGGAGTGTGTCACTTCCTTCGTCGGCGAGGATGGCAATGCGGGGTCCGGCGCGAGCCGCCTCCAGTTCACCCAGGGCGTCCTCCATGCGTTGCTCGTCCACTGCCCGGAGGGTGGGATCGGCGAAGTGGATGGGAATGTAGATGCCCACCGCATAAAGCCCGTGTTCTTCGAACAGCCGCGCCGCTCTTCCCGGAGGTCCGAAAAACCCGGCAGGCGGGAACTCCGCTCCCTCATACCCAGAAGCGGCCATGGCCTCAACAAGCCGATCGGGTGAGAACCCGACGTCGTCCTCCGAGGGTCCATACACACCGAAACTGACGGGGGCGGCGCCGATTCTCATCGGCGCGCGGCGATCTCACCGCCGGCCGTGATGCCGTTGCCCTTAACCAATGCGGCCACCATCTCCTGCAGCCAGGCGATGTCCTCGGCGGCGCCCAGAGCGTCTGGAGGATGCTTGCCGGAGGTCATGGCGTCATGGAAAGCTCGGAGTTCCCTCACAAAAGCCGAGTCGTTTCCCCCTCGGCAGCGAATGACACGATCCCCACTGTTTACGGTCAGTGAGGCTGCTCGCTCCCTCAGGTAGGGATTTGGAAACCGGAGTTCCAACCAACCCCCTGTGCCATGTGCTTGGAAAGACTCACGGTAGGCAGGAGATGCGGGAAGCCAGAGCCAAGCCATCTCCGCCCTGGTGTGATCGGGGTATTCACCCCGGGCCAGAAGACTGGGAGGCACGGTTGGAGACCGGGGCGGCGAGGGGGGCCACAGATCGGCGAATGTGAGCCGGGGGAGCTTTCCCATCACACTCCGGATGAAGGAGACGGAGTGAATGAACGAGGCTGCCAGTACCTCTCGATAGAGGCGCCCCCACTCCTGGGGAAGGACTCCCAGCGCTTCGACGGTGCGTTGTCGCTCGAACGCGGCGGACTCCACCAGGACCCTCTGATCAGCGTCGTCAAATCGCAGAGTCTCGGTGTGGCCCAAGCACACCGAGTCGTCAGGGTGGTAGACAGTGTGGCGTACCAGCCGCAGATCCCCTAGGGCTTGCAGTCCCTCCCCCAGTTCGGGGAGCACCTTTTCATGAAGCTTCATGTAACCGATCTGGAGAGCGAGGCCGCGGGCCGAAGCCAGAGTGTGGAGCCGTTCGGCACCTTCCACCGTCAGACACAGCGGCTTTTCGGAGAACACGTGCTTTCCAGCCCGCAGCGCTCCTTCGGTCACCTGTTCGTGAGCCCCCGACGTGAGCAGTAACACCGCTTCGACATCCGGGTGGGAGCAAACTTCCTGCCAGTCCGTGGAGGTAAAGACAGGGCCGGGGATCCGGTCGGCGATTGCCTGGTTCAGCCGTGGGGAGATGTCTGCGACCGCCGTCACTCTGAACAGGCGGTTCAGCGCAGCTAGGTTGGGCAGATGCTGGATCTGAGCAATGCTCCCCAGCCCTATTACTCCCAAAGAGATACGTCGGTTCACTTCGTGTTCACTTACGCGCCATGACTTTAGATATCCCAGATCGACAAGCGCTCCGAGGAGCCGGTCTTTCCGATCGGGGGGCCGACCCCTGTTCCGCCTCCTCACAGTTCACCCTGCAGCAGAGTTGCCTTCGCGTTTGGCCTCCCCCTCTGGGCTGAGGCCGGCCCTTCGGGCCAGGACGGACAGCATCCCTTGCAGCCACGCGAGGTCGGTGGCGGAGCCCTGGGCGTCTTGGGGATGGACGCCGCTGGTGATGGCGGTGTGGAAGGCTCGCAACTCCCGCACAAAGGCCGTCTCCGACCCTCCCCGGTAGCGCGCTGCTTTCTTCCGATGGCGGATGGTGAGGTCGGCGGCCCGGTGACGGAGGTAAGGCTGAGGCAGCGAAAGCTCCAAAGAGCCCTCGGTTCCGTGCACCTCAAGCGTTTCGCGATATGCGGGATAGGAGGGGAGCCACAGCCAACTCATCTCCACCCGGGCGTGATTGGCCATTTCCCCCCGGACGAACATGCTGGGAGGCTCGCCCTCGGATCTGAGCGGCGGGGGAGGCCACATCTCAGCAAAGGTGATCCGGGGTAGGTTTCCCAGGGCGGCTCGCAACAGGGAAACGGTGTGGATAAGCGAGCCCACCAGGAATTTCTGGTAGAGACGTCCCCACTGGTGAGGGAGTTGCCCGATGGCCTCGACGGTGCGTTCCCACTCATAGGCTTCCGAAGCGTCCAGGGTTTCTTGGTCGGCGTCGTCGAAGCGGAGGATGTCGGCATGAGCGTACTGGGAGCGGTGGCTGGGGTGATACACGGTGTGGCGGATAAGGCGGTGGTCACCGATCGTCTCCAATCCGGCTACCAGGTCCGCGAAGACCCGTTCATGGATCTTCATGTAACCGACCTGCAGTGACCGGCCCGTCTCCTCGGCCAGTGCCGCCAGACGCTCGGCGCCAGCCACCGTCAGGGACAGAGGCTTTTCGGAGAACACGTGCCTTCCCGCCGAAAGCGCCTCTTCGGCCATTCGCTGGTGAGCGCCCGGGGTGAGCAGCAGTACGGCATCAACCTCCGGATGGGCGCAGACCTCCCGCCAATCCGTGGAGGTGAAAACCGGGCCGGGGAGCCGTTCGGCGATGGCGGCGGTGAGCCGCGGGGATAGATCCGCCACCGCCGACACCCGGAACAGGCTGTCCAGCAGGGCAAGGTTGGGCAAATGCTGGGTCTGGGCGATGATCCCCAGTCCCACTACTCCCACCGAGACTTGTGAGTTCACGGCGCCGCGGCTGGCCGTCTCAGCCGGCCAGTTCGGGACGGCCTTGGAAGTTGGCGAGGGCTTCGGGGTTGGCGAGCGCCTCGGTGTTCTTCACCTCTTCGCCATTGATCACCGCGGTCACCGCCAACTCGGTGATCTTTCCCGAGCGGGTGCGGGGGATGTCCGCCGTCTCCAGCACCATGGCCGGTACATGGCGGGGTGAACAGTTGCGGCGCAGGCGGTTCTTGATCTCTGCGATCAGGTCATCGGTGAGGTCCCGGCCCTCATCGAGCCGCACGAACAGCACCATCCGGGTGTCCCGCTCCCATTTCTGGGCCACACAGATCGCCTCCAGCACTCCGGGTACTCCTTCGGCTTGACGGTAGATCTCGGCGGTTCCGATTCGCACCCCAGAAACGTTGAGGGTGGCGTCGGAACGACCATGGATGACCATTCCCCCGTGAGGGGTCCAATTGGCGTAGTCCCCCTGGGTCCAGACGCCGGGGTATTTCTCGAAATAGGCCGCCCGGAACCTGGCGTTTTCGGAGTCGTTCCAGAATCGGAGGGGGATCGAGGGGAAGGGCTCGGTACAGACCAGTTCACCGGTTGGCCCGAACACCGGGCGGCCCTCGTCGTCATAGACCTCTATGGCCATCCCCAGGGTCGCCCCCTGGATTTCTCCCGACCACACCGGGAGGGTGGGGTCGCCTCCTACCAAGCACCCGCACAGGTCGGTGCCGCCCGAGATGGAGGCGAGATGAAGATCCTCTTTCACGTACCGGTACACCCATTCGAAGCCTTCGGGAGACAGGGGCGACCCGGTGGAGCAGATGGTGCGGAGGGTTTCGAGCCGATGAGTTTTCCGGGGTCGGATGCCGGCTTGGCGGGCGGAGTCGATGAGCTTGGCGGAGACGCCCAGCAGGGTGATCCCGTCCTCGTCGATCAGGTCGAACAGCCGGGTGGGGGAGGGATAGAAGGGGTTCCCGTCGTAGAGGACGATGCTCGCTCCCGAAGCCAGGGCCGCCACCAGCCAGTTCCACATCATCCACCCGCATGTGGTGACATAGAAAACCCGGTCGCACGCGCTGACATCCACCTGGTACTGGTGTTCCTGCATGAGCTTGAACAGCACGCCCGCTCCCCGGTGGACTATGCACTTGGGAGGACCGGTGGTGCCCGACGAGTAGAGGACGAAGAGCGGATGATCGAAGGGGAAAGTCTCGGTGGGAAGCTCGGCGCCCTCGCCGGTGGAGAGAAACTCATTCCAGGAGATCGCGTCGGGGACGGTGGTTAGGTCGGGGTCGGGATCCAGGTTGGGCACCACCACCACCCGGCCCAACGAACCTAGCGCATCCCGGATCTCTGCCAGCGCCCCCAGCCGGTCGAAGGATTTGCCACCGTAGGGATAGCCATCGGTGGCCAGCAGCAGCACCGGGTCTATCTGGCCGAAGCGGTCCACCACCCCGGCCGCTCCGAAGTCGGCCGAGGTGGAGCTGAACAGGGCGCCCAGGCTGGCGGCGGCGATCATCAGCACCACCGTCTCGGGCCGGTTGGGCATCCACGCCGCCACCCGGTCCCCGGCGCTCACCCCGTGGGCAGACAGGGCGCCCGCGGCGGCCGCCACTTGGGATCGCAGTTGGTTCCAGGTCAAGTCCTGGGCGTATCCGTCCTCCCGCCGGTACAGGATGGCCACAGATTCCCCATCCACTCCGCGGCCGTCCAGCAAGTTGGCGGCCACGTTGAGGCGGGCGTCGGGGAAAAAGCGGGCGGTGATCATCGAGTCGCCGGGCAAAAAGCTCCGAGCGCCCTTATCTCCCAACATTCCCAGATGATCCCAGCAGGTCTCCCAGAACAGGTCGATGTTCTCCACGCTCCAACGCTGCAGGGCGACGGAGTCGAGAAGGTCCAGTCCGTAACGCCGGTTGACTTCCCGGCGGAGGGAGGTCATCGCCGAGGCTTCGCTTCTCTGTGCAGAGGGAGTCCAGAGGGGTTGGCTGCTCATGAGGTCAGAGAATATCGCGGGGACTGTCCGGTCTCACTTGCGGGATGGTGGGCGGTCAGGTTGAGAAATCCGCCTCCATGCCCAGTCTGCCCATCTGCGAGTAGGCCCCCAGGGACCACTGGCCGTCCGGCGCCTGGGGTTCGGGTCCGCCTCGCAGACAGAAGGTGTCTCCACACAGGAACGGGGTGCGGGCCCGAAAAGAGAAGCGTGCGGGGTCAGAGACGCCGTTGCGGCGGGCCAGCTCTGCGAGGAGCAAGGCTATGAGCGGGCCGTGCACCACCAGCCCGTGGTAGCCCTCCACATCGGTGGTGTAGGCGTGGTCGTAATGAATGCGGTGAGCGTTGTTGGTCAGCGCGGAGAAGCGGAACAGGAGCACCGGATCGGTGGAAACATCCTGCGTCCATGGTTTGCAGGGCGGCCCGGTTCGCCCCGGCGGCTCGGCCGGGTCCGAGGGAGAGAAGTCGGTGTACACCAGATTCTGGGTTTCGGTCAGCGCCGGTCCGTTCTCTCCCGAAATCCGGTATTCGACCGAGACGAATACCAACGGCCCGCTGCGGCCCTCCTTTTGGACCACGCTTTTGACGGTTCCCAGTCGCTCGGCGGTCTCTCCCACCAGCAGGGAACGATGGAAGACGGTGGTGCCCCCCACGAACATCCTTCTTCGCTGCGTTACGGGGGGAAGGAACCCTCCGCGCCGGGGATGTCCGTCCTCTCCGGTCTCAGAGCGGCGAGCGGCGGGGAGGAAGTAGAGCCAGTGCCACATGGGCGGGAGAGGATCACCCTCCTCGGCGGCCGGGGAGGGAAGGTCCAGCAGGGCGGAGAGGGCGGTGACCGGCCAGGGATCGAGACGCTGGCGGCACTCTTCGGTGTTTCCCACCCAATCTGTCAGGTTCTCGGCGTTCATCAGGCGGTTATGCCTCGGCGGGCTACCAACTGCAGTCGCACAAAGGGTACGACGTAACGGTTCTCTCCGGCCCTGGTCAACTCCGCCACCTGTTCGCCCACCTCGGCCACCAGCGACTCGAAGATCTTGGGAGGCAGGCTCGGTCGGTAGCCGGTCAGGGTTTGGGTTGCCAGCCAGCCCAGCAGCCGGGTACGGGTGAAAGGACGAGGCTGGGTCTCAACTCGCAGTTCTTGAGCACCGTCGAAGGACGAGCGGGCCAACATCTCGCTATACCGGCCCGGGGACGGCCACGGGTGGTGGGGCAGACGCCCGTCCAGGTAGTTCTTGAAAGGCGCCTGGCGGGCCACCGAAAAGATGATCTCCCGGATTTCGGCGATGTTGGTCTCTGCGGCGAAGCTGGCGATCAGCTTCCCGCCGGGAACCAGGGCAGAGAAGAGTCTCTCCAACACCAGGGGGTGTTCTTCAATGGGTATCCAGTGCAGACAGGCAATGGAGATCGCGGCGTTGAAGCACTGTTCCCAACCGAGATCCTGAATCCGCCGCACTTCGAAGCGAAGTTGCGGCCTCTCATGTCGCCGGGCCTGTTCTATCTGGCTGACCGAGGCGTCGATGCCGGTCACCTGGGTCTCGGGATAGTGGTCTGCCAGAGCCGCAGTCAGGTCTCCGGCGCCGCATCCCACATCCAACAGGGAGTCGCCGGCGCGCAAGTCAAGTTTCCACAGGGCCGGAGGGTCGAAGGCGCGGTGATGGGCCGTGTTCTCCCGATACTCTGAACCGCTCCAGGAATCGGGGGCTTTTTCAATCGGGTTCATATTTTCAGCCGGTGCTCGGGCGTAGGTGGTTACCAGGTGAAGGGGGGTCGACTCCGGCCAGCTTGACGCCGGTGAGGGCGGAAGAGTCCAGGGACAAAGCCCGCAGATCCTCGGTCTCCAGGTTGTGGACGCTTGACTTTCCGCAGGCCTTGGCCAACATGGTGATCTCCATGGTCATGGCGGTCAGGTAACGCGCTACCCGATCGGCGGCGGCGTCCACATGTAGGCGGGTCTCCAAGAAAGGATCCTGGGTTGTGATCCCCACCGGACAGCGCCCGGTGTGGCAGTGGTGGCAGCGTCCCGGAGACGTGCCGATTTTCTCGTAGTCCTCCAGATAGCGGGGGGAGTTGCAGCCCAGAGCCATCAGGGCGGCGGTACCAATCATCACCGCCTCGGCCCCCAGAGCGAGGGCTTTGGCGGCGTCGGTACCCGTGCGGATACCTCCCGAAGCCACCAGCTTGACCTCTCCGGCCATGCCGCTTTCGTTCAGGGCCTCCCGGGCGGCAGGGATGGCGGACATGGTGGGGATGCCGGTGTGGTCCAAAAGCAGTTCCGGGGAGGCCCCGGTTCCGCCCTCCGCTCCGTCCAGCACTATCACATCGGCCACCTTGGCCACGTCGAATCGCGGTCGGGTGGCGCCCAGCTTCACAAAGATGGGAATCCGGTAGCCGGTGGGTTCCCGGAGTTCCTCGATCTTGATCAGAAGGTCGTCGGCGCCCAGGAAGTCGGGGTGGCGAACCGTGGAGTGTTGGTCGACTCCCACCGGGAGGGAACGCATCCGCGCCACCCGCTCGGAGACCTTTATCCCCAGGAGCAATCCACCGGTGCCGGGCTTGGCTCCCTGGCCGATCACGATCTCGATGGCGTCGGCCCGACGGAGGTGGTCGAGGTCCAGCCCGTAGCGGGACGGGGTCATTTGGTAGACCATGGTCTTGGAGGCTTGCCGTTCCTCTTCGAGCATGCCTCCCTCCCCGCTGCATGTCATTGAGCCCACCTTGGACGCCCCCCGCCCCAAGGCGGCCTTGGCCGAGGCCGAAAGTGCTCCGAAGGACATGGAGGCTACGTAGGTGGGGATGTCGAGTTCGATGGGCTTGGAGACCAGGCCGGGCCGGTCACCAAGCATTGTCTTGGTCTCACAACTCTCCCGGTAGCCCTCCAGGGGAAGCCGGGTGGCGGTGGCGGGCACGAACACCACGTCATTCCAGCAGGTCATGCGCCGGTAGGCGGTGGTGAAGCCCCGGATCTGATAGCGCCCCAGACGTGACATGGCGTGGACATCGGCGATGTCCTTGGGTGTCCAGCGGATGCTTTCCCCATGGTCGTAGGAAGAGGGGATGCCGGCCGGACGGGCGGCACTCCCTCCGTCGCGGAGGGCGACCAGATCCTCGTGGGAGAGTCCGTTCGGTGTGTTGGTAATGCTCAGATCATCAGCCATGCGGAGGAGTCCCTACTCTCGAAATACCAGAGGCGCTGTCCGGAGACGACTTTCTTCCAATCCCGGGTGGAGTCGCCCAACCCCAGGTCGGCCAGAAGATCTTCCACGTCCTCTACTTCTTCGGAGGTGGGTTCCACCGCGTGGCTGTCCACCCCCAGTGACTTGATGTCACCCGCCACCCATACCGCCCCTTCCCAGAGGGAGTCGCCTGTGGCGTCCCCCGCGTCCCCCAGGGTGATGATCCGACCGGTGTGGGCCATGAAGCCGCTCAAGTATCCGATATTCCCGTCGGCTCCACGGCGGTGGTGCCGGCCACGAAAACGAAAGGTCCCACCCGGCGCGCCCGCACGTAAGATCCCACCTCCTCGAATCGCCCTCCTCCCCGGGCGGTGCGGATGACGACCATTGACAGAGCTTTCCTTTGCGCGAAAAAGGCCGCTCTCCACTCTAGTTGGCCGGTCCCATCGCCTCTGTCCAGCCGCCCTTTGGAACTTTGGCCCACTACGCCACGCAGTGTTGAGGTGGGTCGGAAAGGGATAGTTCTCGAAAATGACACGGCGCAGAGCAGGTAAAGTTGCCGAGAGACCAGGACTATTGAAACACCCCCATCACCATGATCGAAAATCAGCCCGAGACCACCTCCGGAATTCCTCTCAAGCCGCTCTACCGGTCCGATGACATCCCCCCGGGGATCAGAGAGGCCCTGGCCCAGCCACCCGGCCGGGCCCCTTATCTGCGCGGCGCCTATCCCCGTATGTACCGGGACCGGCCCTGGCGCATCTTCCAGCTCTCGGGGTACGGCAATCCCGAGGACATGAATAAGCGGCTCAAATTCCTGCTCTTCGAGGCGGGGGAGACGGGGATCATCATCAAGCACGACCGGATGACCGATGATCATCTATATGACGTCGATCATCCCGAGATAGTGGAACGGCGGGAGGATGTGGGCCTGACCGGCACGGTCACGGTGGGGCTGCGTGACTACGAAACCATTCTCTCGGGCCTCCCCCTCGAGTCCATCTACGCCAAGCCGGGGGGAGGGGTTCCCCAGTCGGCCGTATACACACTTCCTTCCTATTGGTCGGTGGCCAGCCGACGGGGGATACCACTCGAGAAACTGGCTGGAACCGGGCAGAGCGACTTCTTTCTCACCTACCTGGGGTGTCCCACCAAGGAACAGATCCCGCCCGAAGCTGCGATCCGGTTCAATCTCGACCTGATCGAATGGTGCTCGGAGCGGATGCCCCGCTGGGTGCCGGTCTCCATCGCCGGCTACAACGCTGCTGACAGCGGCCTCTCGGCTCCCCAGGAACTGGGAGCGGTTATGGCCAACGCCGCTCAGTACTTGGATCTGATCGCGGCCCGCGGCCGGGTGGATCTGGAAAGCCTGGTGCACCGGATCGGAGGGGTGAACTTTCGGGTCTCCATGGAGATTTTCGAGGACGCCGCCAAGCTGCGGGCCGCCCGCAAGATGTGGTCGGACATGCTCGCGGACCGCTATGGGATCACCAACGAAAAGGCCCGGCAGATGAGAATCCACGTGGTCACCGCCGGGAGCGCCATGACCTACCAGGAGCCCTTCAACAACATCGTGCGGGGAACCCTCATGGCGCTGGCCGCGGCGTTGGGAGGGACCCAGTCGCTGGGAGTGTCAGGCTATGACGAGGCGATGTCCATTCCCTCCGACCACGCCCATCTGATGTCCATCCGCATCCAGCAGATCCTCCAGAACGAGATAAACCTGCGGGAGGTGGCCGATCCGCTGGGCGGGAGCTTCTACATCGAGTCGCTCACCGGTGAACTGGAAGAGCGCGGCTGGGAGTTCTTCGATCAGATCCAGTCCCGGGGAGGCTTCCTGGCGGTGCTCGACAACGGCTTTCTGCTGGAGTGCGCCGAGGAGAACAACCAGCGCATCGCGGCGGGGATGGAATCGGGCGACCGGGCGGTCGTGGGAGTGAACACCCACACCATCGACGATCCGATCCTGGAAGTTGAGGCCTTCGAGGGACGGTCGGGCGCCCAGACCTGGGAGATGGCCATGGAACGCCTCGATGACCTGCGCCGCACCCGCCACCGCCAAGGCGCCATGGAAGCCCTCCGCCAACTGGAGGCGGTGTGCCGGGACGACTCGGTGAACGCCATCCCCGCCTTCATGGAGGCGGTGAGCGCCGACGCCTCCATCGGGGAGATCGGTAATGTGCTGAGGGAGACCTTCGGCGACTGGCAGGTGCCGATAAGTGTCTGATTCCGGCCCCACGCCTCGGCCCCCCGCCCGGGTGCTGATGGCCAAGAGCAGCCTGGACGGCCATTGGCGGGGAGTGGCGGTGGTAGCCCGGGCCCTCCGGGAGGCTGGCTTCGAGGTCATCCTGGGCGGGATGCTCCGCCCCAGCGAAATGGCCGCCGTCGCCGCCGCCGAAGATGTCGACCTGGTGGGCATCAACGTCGGCGGCCGAGTGGAGGTGGTGGAGCGGGCGCTGGACGAGATGGAGGCGGCGGGAGTGGGCGACATCCCGGTGTTCGTGGGGGGAACCGTCCCTCCCCAGGCCATTCCCCGACTGACTGACCGGGGGGTGGGAGTGTTTCCTCCGGGAAGTTCGCTGGCCGCCATCGTGGAGGAAGCCCGTCGGCTCACAGGACAAGATTCCCCCGCTCAGTGCGTTTAGCAGCCGGTTGGCGCTGGTAACTTTAACTTCACATTCTCGAATAGCACAGAGGAGATACCCCCAAATGGTGATGACCCCAAGCGAGGCCTTGGTTGAGACTCTTCGGGTGGAGGGAGTGACCGATGTCCCGGGAATAGTGGGATCGGCTTTCATGGACGCCCTCGACCTTTTCCCCGCGGCCGGCATCCGGTTCATACCTGTCCGCCACGAGCAAAACGCCGCCCACATGGCCGACACCTATGCCCGGGCCACCGGCCGTCCCTCGGTCTGCACCGCCCAGAACGGCCCGGGGATCACCAATATGGTCACCGGGATCGCCGCCGCCTACCATGCCCATTCCCCGGTGGTGGTGATTACACCCTCGGCGACTTCGGGGTCGGTCGGCCTGGACGGATTCCAAGAGGTGGAGCAACTCTCCATTTTCCGCAGCATCACCAAATTCCAGTTGCAGGTTCCCCGCCCCGACCGGATGGCCGAGTCGATGCGGACCGCCTTCCGGATGGCCATGGCCCGTCTCGGCCCGGTGCAGGTGGACATCCCCCGCGACTTCTTCTACGGAGAGTCCCAGGAGCAGATCCTCGAGCCCAACCAGTACCGCTCCGAGGAGCGGGGGGCGGGCGATCCCGCCCTCCTGGATCAGGCCGCGGCGATCCTGGCGGCTGCCCGCCGGCCGGTGATCGTGGCCGGCTACGGGGTGGTTCTTTCCGACGCCTATGGGGCGACCGCCCGGCTGGCCGAACAGCTCAGCGCCCCGGTGGCCGCCTCCTATCTGCACAACGACGCCTTCCCATACACCCACCCCCAGTCAGTGGGCCCCCTGGGCTATATGGGATCCAAGGCTGCCATGGAGCTCTTGTCCGAGGCCGACGCGGTTCTGATGCTGGGCTGTCGGATAAACGTGTTCGGAACGGTCCCCCAATACGGGCTGGACTTCTATCCGCGCTCGGCCAAGGTGGTACAGATCGACATAGACCCCGAGCAGTTGGGTCGCTCGAAAGCGATCGAGTTGGGAATCATCGGAGACGCTCGCCAGGCAGCCGAGGCACTCTCGGCCCGGCTGGCGGCGACGATCGGGTCCCGGCCGGCGGATGAGGCTCGGTTGGATCACATCTCGGAGGCCAAAGCCCGCTGGGAGAGAGATCTCTCCGCCCGCTCGGCTTCGGATGCCGCTCCCATCAGTCCCCGCCGGGCGCTCAGCGAGTTGGCGGCGGCGCTCACCGACGACACCTTCGTCACCACCGACATCGGGAATATCTGCTCGGTCTCCAACGGCTACCTCCGCTTCGCCAAGCCCCGTCGGTTCATGGCCGCCATGGGCTTTGGGAACTGTGGGTTTGCGTATCCAGGGGCGCTGGGGGCCAAGTTGGCCTCGCCCGGTTCGCCGGTGGTGGCCATCGTCGGCGACGGAGCGTGGGGGATGAGCCTTAGCGAGGTGATGACCGCGGTGGAAGAGGACCTGCCGGTGACGGCCGTGGTCTTCAACAACCAGCAGTGGGGAGCGGAGAAGCGCAACCAGATAGATTTCTACGACAACCGCTTCGTGGGGACCAACATCGGACACGAACTGGGAGGATTCAACTTTGCCGAGATCGCCACCGCCATGGGCGGGCGGGGAATCAGGGTCACCGACCCCGCTGATCTGAAGGACGCCTTCGGGGAGTCGATGGACCCGGAGGTGGCTACCGTGGTAGAGGTGATGGTCGACCCCGAGGAGTTGGCCGAGCCTTTCCGTCGCGACGCCCTTCAGCAGCCCATCCGGCACTTGGAGCGTTATCGGCATTTAGCCGCTGACCACTAGCAACGAGGAGAAGTTTCATGACCACCACTCTCACCACCAACGCGCTGGCGCACACCGTTCTGCACTTCACCCCGGGGAAGCTGTTGAAGAGCGGAGGGGCGCCGGTTTTCGTACGCGGGGAGGGCATCCGCATCTGGGACCAGGAGGGCAACTCCTATATCGATGGCCTGGCCGGATTGTTCTCTGTCCAGATCGGCCACGGCCGGGCGGACATCGCCGCGGCCGCCGGAGAGCAGATGAGGACCCTCGCCTACATGCCTTCCTGGTCGGCCACCACCCCGCCCACCATTGAGGCCTCCAATCTGATCGCCTCTCTGGCGCCGGGCGACCTGGATGTGGTGTTCTTGGTCAGTTCCGGATCGGAGGCGGTTGAGTCGGCCATTAAATTTTCCCGCCAGTACCACTCGGCGCGCAACGAGCCGCGCCGGGTGAAGGTGATCAGCCGCAACCTGTCCTATCACGGAACCACCTTGGGAGCGTTGTCCGCGACCGGTCTCACCAGTATGCGGGAACCCTACGGACCGCTTCTCTACGGGTTCCGCAAGGTGCCTAACACGCTGGGATTCGACGACGGGGTGGAGGCGGCGGCCCGTGTGGAGGAGGCCATTATTGAGGAGGGCCCCGAATCGGTGGCGATGGTGCTGGCCGAGCCGGTGCAGAACGGGGGAGGCTCGATCGTGCCCCCCGCCGGCTATTGGCAGGAGTTGCGCCGCATATGTGACAAATACGGTGTGCTGCTCTGCGCGGATGAGGTCATCAACGGGTTCGGGCGGCTGGGAGAGTGGTTCGGTTGCGAGGTGATGGGAGTGGTCCCGGACCTGGTTGCCTTCGCCAAGGGCGCCACTTCCTCCTACGCTCCTGTCGGAGGCCTCTTGATTCGCCAACCCGTCTTCGATGAGTTGATGGATTCCCATATCGGCATGTTCAATCATGGGGCGACCTGGGGAGGCCATCCGGTGGTGGCCGCCACCTGCGTCGCCAACCTCACCGCTCTCCGCGACGAGGATGTGGTAGGCAATGTGCGTCGCCTGGGCGGCTATTTCCGAGAGCAGTTGGATCGGATGACCGCCGGGCATCGGATGGTGAGCGACGTGCGGGGCATGGGGTTCTTCTATGCGTTGGAGTTGACCGCCGACCGTGAGACCGGACGGCGCCTTACTCCCGAGCAGGTGGGGGTATTGCTGAAGGAGACCCTCCCTCCCATCATGATGGAGGAGGGGCTCTACACTCGGGCCGACGACCGTGGGGAGCCGAAGATTCTCCTGTGCCCGCCTTTGATCTCCACCCGCTCGGACATCGACGAAATGGTGTCGATGGTCGACCGGACCCTGGAGAGGGTTGGCGCCATGGAGTGGTAACCCCCCGGATCCGATGACCGACAGAGAAACGCAGGCCTTTAGTTACCGGGAGCCGTCCTCATGAGCATCAACAACATCGCCGGGGTCGTCCGCCAGCAAGCCGCCTCGCAACCTGACAAGGCCGCGCTGGTCTACGGATCGGAGGAGGTCACCTTCGCCGAACTCGATCAGCGTTCCAGTCGAACCGCCAACGCCATGGCCGCGGCCGGGGTGGGACACGGGGACCATGTGGGGTTCCTGGACAAGAACTGCATGGAGTTCTTCGATTTCCTGTTCGGTGCGGCCAAGCTGGGGGCGGTGCATGCTGGCATCAACTGGCGGCTCTCTTCCCGGGAGATCACGGGAGTGGTGAACGATGCGGAGATCAAGCTGTTGGTGGTGGGAGAGGAGTACGTCCCCGTCCTGGACGAGGTGGTCGGCGATCTGAACACTGTGGAGAAGATCCTGGTGGTAGGCGGCCATGACAGTCACCAGTCCTTTGAGGACTGGCGCGACAGCTACCCTGACACTGATCCGGGAGGAGGGGCGGAAGGAGCCGAGACGGTTTTCCTCTTGTACTCCTCGGGCACCACCGGATTCCCCAAGGGCGTGATGATCCCCAATGATGCCTTTATGGAGCTCAAGAAGATTTGCTCGCCGATGTGGGGCTTCGACGGCGACTCGGTGAACCTGGTCAACCTGCCCATGTTCCACATCGGCGGGGTGGGATGGTCGTGTCTGGGGTTGTACAACGGCAACACTTCAATCATCGCGCGTGACAACATTCCGCAGTTGCTGGTGGATCTGACCGTGAACCATCGGGTGACCAATGCCTTTCTGGTGCCGGTGCTGCTCCAGTTCATGGTGGCGGTACCGGGGGTGGCAGAGGCCGACTTCTCGGCGCTTCGGACCATCGTCTACGGCGGGTCTCCCATCTCCGAGGAAGTGCTCCGCAGTTCCATCGACGTTCTGGGCTGTGAATTCGCTGGGGTATACGGGCTGACCGAGTCCTGCAACGGGGTTACCACGCTGTTTCCCGACGAGCACGATCCGGGCGGACCCTACGCCTACCGGATGCTGTCGGTGGGGCGGCCGCATCCGAACGTAGAGCTCAAGATCATCGATCCGGTTTCCACCGAGGAACTCGGCGTGGACGAAGTGGGTGAGATCTGGTTGCGTTCTCCCCAGCTGATGAGCGGTTACTGGAAAAACCCGCAAGCCACCCGAGAGACGCTCAACGCTGAGGGATGGATGCGCACCGGCGATGCCGGGTCACTCGACGCCGACGGGTTCGTGTACATCCGGGACCGAATCAAGGACATGATTATCTCCGGTGGGGAGAACATCTACCCCGCCGAGGTGGAGAACGCGCTGATGGAGCATCCGGGAGTGGCCGACGTGGCCGTGATCGGGGTGCCCAGCGCTCGTTGGGGAGAGACCCCCCGTGCGGTGATCGTGACTGCCGGCGACGAGGCGCCCACCGAGGACGAGATCATCGAGTTCTGCCGGAGTCGCATCGCACACTACAAATGCCCGACTTCGGTGGGCACCATCAACGTCATTCCCCGCAATCCGTCCGGGAAGATCCTCAAGGGCGATCTGCGGGACATGTACCTCGCCCAGCAGACTTAGGAGGAAGTCCCAATGAAAATAGGAGTTGTATTCCCTCAGATCGAGATCGGATCCGACCCGGCCGCGGTACGCGCCTGGACAGAGACCGCCGAAGGGCTGGGCTTCGATTCGATCCTCACCTACGAGCATGTGCTGGGAGCAGACCCATCCCGCCACGTCCTCACCGGGCCCTACACCCACGAGGATGCCTTTCACGAGCCGTTCGTCCTGTTCGGGTACATGGCGGGGATCACCTCGCGGATCGAGTTATGGTTGGGGGTGCTGGTACTGCCCCAGCGACAGACCGCCCTGGTGGCCAAGCAGGCCGCCACCTTGGACATTCTGTCGGGCGAAAGGTTCACCCTGGGGGTGGGAGTGGGCTGGAACCAGGTGGAATACCAGGCTCTCGGACAGGACTTCGGTCGGCGAGGTCGACGGTTCGAAGAACAGATGATCCTCCTGCGAAGACTTTGGGAAGAAGAACTGGTCACCTATGAGGGCGAGTTCCATCACTTGGAGGCGACCGGGATCAATCACCGCCCCCGGAGACAGATTCCCATCTGGATCGGAGGCTGGGCCGACCCGGTGATGAAGCGGATCGGCTGGTGGGGGGACGGCTGGCTAGCCTCGGCCGGCTCCGTCAAGACGGCAGACCTTCCCGACCGGACCGGCAACACCGCCGGGCTGCGCAAGCGGTTCGAGCTGGTGGAGGCAGCCGCTCGCGAGAAAGGGCGGGACCCCTCCGAGATAGGGCTGGGGATGTTGATTGGTGAGGTGGGGTTCACGGGGCGGGTGCCCTGGGACCCCGCCGAATACGCCGACCGCACCAGGGAGTGGGGGAAAGCGGGAGTCACCCACGCCTTCCTGGGGACAATGGGATATGACTTCACCGTCGACCAGCATCTCGCCGCCATGGAGGACTTTAAGACGGCCTATCGGAACGGTGGGTGATTTGGCGGTCTGGGAGGGGAGCAGGCTAGATTGGGGAAACCTGTGAAACAGACCCCGGTGCTTGAGGGCTCGTTCGTCTCCGATCCCGAGCCCGCCCTGGTGGGAAGCCGATGCCGCTCCTGCGGTACGGTGGCTTTCCCGGCCAGTTTCACCTGTCCGAATCCCCGCTGTAGCCAAAAGGACGTGACCCCCACCCCCCTTTCTCCCACCGGACGGCTGGCCAGTTGGACTACCGTTCACTTCCCGCCCCCGCCGCCTTTCGTGGCGCCCGACCCCTTCGAGCCCATCACGGTGGTGGAAGTGGAGTTCGCCTCCGAGGGAATCCAGGTGGTGGGCCCCCTGGCCGACGCCTCGGCGGACCAACTCCGGATGGGGATGCCGATGGAAACGGTGGTGGCGCCCTACTACTCCGACGACTCGGGAGAGGTGATCGGCTGGAAGTTCCGTCCCCACTCCGAGGAGAGCAACGATGACTGACGTGATAGTGGCCGGCGTGGGACTCCACCCCTGGGGGAAGTTCCCGCACAAGAGCTGGGTCGAGATGGGCGCGGAGGTGGCGCTGGGGGCAGTGGCCGAGGCCGGCATGGAGTGGACCGATGTGGAGGCGATGGTCTCGGGCGCCATGCAGTGGGGAGGGTCCACGGGCATGAGGTCGGGCAACACCATCGCCGCGGCGTTGGGAGAGACGGGGGTGCCCATCGCCAACATCAACAACGCCTGCGCCTCGGGGGGTTCTCTGATGAGGGCGGCCTACGCCATGATCACCTCGGGGATGCACGACTCGGTGCTGGTGATCGGGACCGACAAGTCCCCCAAGGGGTATTTTCCCAGCGTTCCGGTGCTGGCCGACGAGCCCCGACCCCCGGTGGACATGGTCCGCTGGCAGGTGGGGGTCCCAAATCCCGCCTACTGGGCACTCGAGATGCGAAAGCGCATGGAGACCTACGGGTCCACCGAGGAGCACCTCGCCCAGGTGAAGGTGAAGAACTCTCGGCACGGGTCGCTCAACCCCTATGCCCGCTATCAGAAGGCCTTTACCTTGGAGCAGGTGCTGGCATCGCCCATGGTGTGTGATCCCCTGCGCCTGCTGGAGATCTGCGCCACCTCCGACGGTGCGGCGGCGGTGGTGTTGGTGAGCGGCGACAAGGCCCGTCGACTGGGAACCCGCCCCCTGGTGAAAGTGGCGGCGTGCTCTCTGGCCAGCGGCGAGTTCGGAGATCCCACCATCCGCATTCCCTTGCTGTCGGCCACCTCCGACGAAGCCGCCACCGCGCCGCTTCTCTCGGAGAGCCGGTTGGCCGCGCAGAAGGCCTACGAGCAGGCCGGCTTGGGGCCCGAGGACATGGATTTCGTGGAGCTTCCCGACAACTCCTCCTGGCACGAACTCCAATACCTGGAGACCATGGGCTTTTGCGGGGAGGGCGAGGCGGAAAAGCTCTTGGACGCAGGCGAGACGGCGCTGGGGGGACGGCTGCCGGTCTGTCCCAGCGGAGGGTTTTCCTCTTTCGGAGAGGCGACCATGGCTCAGGGGATCCTCCAGATAGTGGAAGTGACCTGGCAGCTTCGGGGAACAGCCGGCGCCCGTCAAGTGGAGGGCGCCCGGAAGGCCATCACCGAGGTGTACGGTGCCCAAGCCAACAACTCGGCCTGCATTCTCACCACCTAGCTGTCTGATCTCCGACAGGCGGGTGAATACCAGATCAGTGCTCTTGCAAATTCTGCGAACCGCAGTCGCTGAGCACCACGAAAAAGTCGCGACATTTTTTCCTTCTGGGCCCACCCCCGCCGCCACCTTGCCATGGGTCGAACAAGCTCCGCCCTGCCCGGAACAGGGCTCGCTGAATGAGGCGATCTGATCCCTCGACGCGGTCCGAACGACGCCTGTACGGACCGTCTTGGTGTTTGGCTTGTATCAACATGAACTCTCTGTGGGACAGAGTCAACTTCCCAATGGCGGTTTTTTCACAACCCGGTGACAAAACCGGCAGGAAGCGTCGGTACACCGTGACAGAACATGAGCGTTTGGGTCATTTTCTCTGTTTTGTGCTTGTGGGCGGGGTGGGCGTCCGTGGTGGGTGGGGTTGGTCGGAGGGAGTACTGGCCGGGGGTGGTTTGGCGTATTCTCCAGCCGTTGTCGTGTACTTTGTGGTGGCAGCGGGAGCATAGGAGGCAGAGGTTGCCAGGGGATGATGTGGTGGGCCTGGCATCAGTCGGCCGACGCGTCGCATCCTATGCATTTTCGGTCGCGTGCCACCAGGGCGATGCGTTGGGCGGGACTGGCGATTCGTCTGGCTCTTCCCAGGTCCAACGGTTGGGAGGTTCCTCGGAAGATGGCGGCAACACTTTTGTGCCACAGGCCAATTCGGCAAGTCTGAGATCCATTACGGGAACCGATGGGGACAAGGTGCGCGAAACTCAGTAGACCTAGCCTGTCCAGCTAGGATTCCAGTCTGTATGAGCCGCATTGCTGTCGTTGCCAAGCTGGTGGCCGCCGAGGGGAAGCGGGAGGAACTCCGAGCCCGATTGACCGAGCATTTCGCCAGAGTGGAAGACGAGGAAGGAACGCTGGTGTTCTCCTGGCAGGTCGACTTTCGAAACCCCGACGCTTTCTGGGCCTATGAGGTGTACACCGACCGGGAGGCGTTGGCGGTGCACGCCCAATGGGCGGCCGGGGCGGTGGCTGATATGGCGGAACTTCTGGCCGGCGATCCGGAAGTCTCCTTCTGCCGCCCGCTCATGGCCAAGGGACTCCCTGATTGAGAAGACGTTGTGGGAGCACAGCTGGGGCCACTCCGACCCAAGCTGATCGCAAGCCCGTCTCCGTCCGCGGCGCAGAGCAGGTCCATTTCAGTCGGCAAGGTTAGGACACCTTGGAGGATCCACCATGAAGGTGGGCTTCATCGGGTTGGGCAACGTGGGGTCGAAACTGGCCGGGAGTCTGTTGCGCAATGGCTTCGACCTGGCAGTACGAGATATCGACCGTTCTGCGGCGGCGCCCCCTGGAGGCCCGTGGGGCGGGCTGGGCGCACAGCCCTGCCGCCATGGCCGCCAACGCCGCCAACGCCGCTGTGATCATCACCTGCCTGCCCAGCCCGGCCGCCACATTCTGCACACCGGCCCGGTGGGCTCGGCGGCGATTCTCAAGGTGGTCACCAACTATCTGGCCACCGCCTACCTCGTGTCGCTGTGCGAGGCCCTGGCCACCTCCCGGCAGGCCGGCATCGACCTCAACACTGCCTACGAGGCCATCCGTATCTCATCGGGCAACTCATTCGTTCACGAGACCGAGAGCCAGGTGATCCTCAACGGCAGCCGGAATATCAACTTCACCATGGACCTAGTGGTGAAGGACCTGTCGCTGTTCACGGCTTTGGCGGAACGCTGCGGCATGCCTCTGGAGCTGGTGCCGGTGCTCGTTGACATATTCGACGACGCCGCGGCTCGCTACGGGCCCCGTGAATGGTCCCGAACGTGATCAGGCGCCTAGAAGAGGCCACTGGCGCCTCGATCCTCGCGCCCGGCTTTCCTGCAGAAATGATCGACGACGAGGCGGAGGCCCCTGGAAGCGAGGTGAAGATCAAGCGGGACTAGGTGGTCCTGCCTCCGGATCCGACCAGTTCTGACTGCTCTGTCTCACCTGTTTTTCCAAGCAGGGCAAAGATTCGCTTACTGCCCGGAACGTTGTGAGCCCCGAGTCGTTGGGGGTCCCAAGAGCGGCGACATAGCCGCACCCATTGTCACCCGCTGTTCCTTGTCGGCGCCTCTTGGCTGTAAGGGGTTCGGAACTCTTCCAGGAAGCAGCCGCATTACGAAATTCGTGTCGGGATGCTGCCCCAGCAAAGGACCCCCCCGTCGCTTCTGAGGGCACAAGAGTGATCCTTTGAAGCGGCGATAGCGGTGAAATCTCCTCTGGGCGGATCCGACTGACCCGCATCGTTGTTGCCCCAGCAGGCGATAATCCCGTCGGTTCCCAGTGCGCAGGAATGACTGCTACCAACAGTGATGGCGGTGAAGAGCCCCATGGGCGGATCCGACTCACCGAATTCGTTGCTTCCCCAGCATGTGATGCTTCCGATGCTGTTGAGTGCGCAGGAGTGTCGCTTGCCGACTGCTACTGCGGTGAACCCGGGGTTGGCGTTGAGTTTGATCGCACGCGACAGGAAGGTGGCCATCTGCCCGCGGGTAGGACTGGTGTGGGGACAGTACCGGTCCGGGAGGCTGGGTATACACCCCGCCGTCACGCCGGAAGCCACCAAAGCGTTGATGTCATCCGCGTGACCACTGGTACTGATATCTGTGAAAGGACCCGGAGCAGCCTCCTAACCCCCCATCCTCATCCTTGGCGGTCACCGGGCTCGAAACGATCAGCATCCCCACCGCCAGAACCCCCAACATCACCCAACCCGAGGCTCTTCGATTGGAAGACAGACCCGACCGCTCGGCTTTCGCACCCCACAAAGCAGACAGTCTCACGCCAGCGAAGAGTAACTTGCCGTCCCTCGGAAGACTGCAAAAATTCGGGTTGGCGCCGATCTTAACTTACGGTCGAGCGTGAGCTTCGGAACTCCGGACCTGAATTGGGCGGAGAACGGGATGGTGGGCAACCAGGGGCTCTCGACCCTTGGCTTCGATCGTTCGATCGACCCGCCTACCGGTCAGGTAGCCGACCAGGCGCGAATGTTCTCGACTCGGATCTCGATTACCGGTCCCGGTGGAGGTTGAGCGCCATAGGGCTGGTACTTACGGGTCAGAAGGGCGAGTGCTTCCTCAAAGCCCGGACCGGAGTCGATCACCCGGGCCGAGCCGTCGATCCTTACCCACCACAGCTCGGTCCAGTCGTCGCCGTAGTGGTCCAACAGCACTGACACATGGGGGTTTGCCTCGATGTTACGGAGCCGTTTGAGCCGGTAGGTGGACTTGGGCTTTCGGTCCACCGCCGTGTACAGGCCCCCATCGCGGTAGGCGAACACGATCGGAACCAGGTGAGGACGGCCCCGCTCGTCGACGGTTCCCAAAGTGGCCGACCGCGTGCTGTGCAGCAGCCGGGTGATCTCTTTCTGGTCGATCCGGTGCCTCCTTATTTCGACCCTGGAGCTGTGTGGTTTGGCAACACCTCCCATTCTGCCCCATCGGAACGGGAGTAAGGGTTCAGAGTGGCCGGTCATCTTCATTCTTTTACCTCAACACCTACAATCACCAGCGACCCCAAACGAACTCGAAAGGCCAACCGACCATCAGCAAACTCCCAGCACCCCTCCCTGGCAAAGAGAGCTAGACAGTGGATTTCGCGCTGGCTGCTACCGATGATCCCAGACGCCTGCGGGTTCGCGACTGGCTTTCCGATCATCCCGATCCCAGTCCTGAGCAGTTGGCCAGGGCCGGTTATGTGAAGCCCCGTTTCCCGGGACCCTGGGGCCAGGGGGCCGACGTCCTTGAAGAGATGATCATTGACGAGGAACTGGCCGCCGCGGGAGTGGAGCTTCCCGACAATGCGATTGCACTGGGATGGGCGGCGCCCACGTTGTTGACTTTCGGTACACGCCAGCAAAAAGAGCGTCATCTGTGGCCGATTCTCACTGGCGCCGAGCAGTGGTGCCAGTTGTTTTCTGAACCCAACTCAGGCTCGGATCTGGCTTCCCTGCGGACGCGTGCTCAGCGCGACGGAGACGAGTGGGTGATCAACGGCCAGAAGATCTGGACCAGCGGGGCAGAGACTTCCCAGTACGGGATGCTTTTGGCCCGCACCGACCCAATAGCACCCCAGCACCGGGGGATTACCTGGTTTATCTGTCCCATGGAGCAGCCGGGGATCGAGATTCGCCCCATCATCGAGATGACCGGAAACCGCCACTTCAACGAGGTGTTTTTCACCGACGTGCGGATTCCCGCCGAGAACGTGGTGGGAGAACTCCACGGGGGCTGGCGGGCAGCCAAGTACACCCTGGCCAACGAGCGGGTGGCCCTGTCGGGGGGAGGAGCGATATGGGGGATGGGACCGAGCGTCCACGATCTATTGGAGCGGGTCCGCTCTGGAGGGATCAGCAAACATTCCCACCGCCAGGAGATGGCTCGGCTGTACACAGAAGACAAGATCATCCACCTGATCGGCCTGCGGATCCTCACGGAGTTGGTGGCCGGGCGGGAGCCGGGAGCGATAGCCGAGGTCAAGAAGCTGATGGCCGATCGGGCGGGACAGAGGATCATGAATCTGGCCAAGGATCTGGCCGGGGCCGACGGGATGCGGACCGATAGGGGCCCATACGGTGAGGAGACCGACGAGTGGAACTGGGGGTTTTTGTTCTCTCCGGCGCTCACCATCGGAGGGGGAACCTCCCAGGTTCTCCTCAACGTGATAGCCGAGCGAATGCTGGGACTGCCCCGCGAGCCGCGAGTCAGATAGAAAGTTGATCCGAGACGCCGTGCGGCCGAGGCGGATCCTGGTGATCAACTGCGGAAGCTCGTCTATCAAATACAAGCTGTACGGCATCGAGATAGGCGCCGCCTTAGCGGCAGGGATCATCGAGGGAATCGGTACTGAGCGGGTCCGGCACCGGCATCGGGTCGGGGAGTATGAAACCACGGTCGAGGCGGCGGCTACCGACTATCGCTCGGGCGTGGCCCAGGTGGTCGAAGCGCTCGCGGGATGGGGTTCTCCTCCTCCGCTGGCCGATCCGGGACAGATCGTCGGGGTGGGCCACCGGGTGGTGCATGGCGGTGATCGATTCTCCGAATCGGTGGTGATCGATTCATCGGTAGTGGAAGCCATCAAAGCGCTGGATTCGCTGGCGCCACTTCATAATCCGGCCAACCGGGCGGGCATCAGCGCCACCCAAGAACTGCTGCCCGAAGCGACCGAGGTAGCGGTGTTCGACACAGCCTTTTTCGCCACGCTCCCTCCGCATGCCTATCGGTATGCGGTTCCCTCCTATTGGTGGCGAGAGCACGGGGTGCGCCGCTACGGATTCCACGGCATCAGCCACCGCTACCTGGTGGAGCGGGCCGCGCAGCTTTGGAAAAAGCCCCGGCCCAATCTGGTCACCTTTCATTTGGGAAACGGGGCATCGGCGTGCGCGGTCCGCTACGGCCGGGCAGTGGACACATCGATGGGGATGACCCCCTTGGAGGGACTGGTGATGGGCACCCGGAGCGGAGACATAGACCCGGCCGTGGTGTTTCATCTCATGGATGCGGGCTTGACTTCGTCCGAGATTCGCCGCGGGTTGGAGAGAGAAGGGGGCCTGTTGGGCCTGAGCGGCACTTCCTCTGACTACCGGCAGTTGGGCCAGGCGGCCCAGTCGGGTGACCCAGCGGCCACATTGGCGGTTGAGGTGTTTGTTCATCGCCTCCGTCGCTACCTGGGTGCGTTTCTGGTGCAGGTTGGCCCATGCGACGGCGTGGTGTTCTCCGGCGGGATCGGGGAAAACAGTGCGGAGGTACGCCGGATGGTCCTGACCGGCTTGGAGACAATGGGCCTGGTACTGGATGCCTCTCGAAACGACCGAGAGGGGGAGAGACGTATCTCGACCGACGACAGCCCGACAGCAATATGGGTGATCCCCACCGATGAAGAATCCTTGATAGCCCGAGATACTGCCGGTTTGTTAGGTCCCAACGGTTGTTGAGATTCGGCGGAGGCCGACGTGCGTTCACGGCTAGCTTAGGATCATAACGTGAAGCTTTTCCTGAAGAACGCGCTGTTCACGGTGGTGATGCCCGGCACGTTTGCCGGGCTGGTTCCGCCCTGGCTTGCGGCTGACAGACAGCAGCCGATGGGGCTGCCGGGGCCGCTGGCCTTCTGCCTGCTGGCACTCGGAAGTTTCGTCTATCTGCGCTGTGTGTGGGACTTCGCGGTATTCGGGAAGGGCACCCCCGCGCCCATCGACGCGCCGAAAAGGCTGGTGATACGAGGTTTCTACCGCTACACCCGAAACCCCATGTACGTGGCGATCCTGACCGTGGTGGGCGGATGGGCCGTCCTTTTGTCAGCGGCCATCCTGGTGGCGTACGCGGTTGCACTATTCGTCTTTTTCTCCCTGTTCGTGCGGCTCTACGAAGAGCCCCACCTATCTAAAGAGTTCGGAGACGAGTATGCGGCGTACGTGGAACAGGTCGGTCGTTGGCTGCCCCGCCGTCCCGGCAGGAAGATCACATGAGGCGGCAAGCCTCGGACCTTGATGAGGAGTTCTTAACTGATACGAGAAGACTCCTCGGCGGTCGTGGGCAGGTAGTGATATCCCCGCCCTGCTTTCTCGGGACGGCTTCCAACTAGAAAACCCCGTTCGGCCAATTCGGTGAGCAGTCTGCCCGCGTAAGGGACGCTCAAGCCGGTGAGATCCGATACTTCGGTGCTGGACGCTCGACCACGACTCCTCGCCCACTCGAGGATCAGCGTTTCCCGGCCATGGGGTGTATAAAGGTTTGATGAACGGTGTCGCAGTCTCCTTCGAGTGAGGTTTCCGGGACGATAAGCCGGGGAATGTTCGGCCGGCACACCTGCGACTGGCACGATGAACAGTTGCGTATCTAAGGTGACCTGCTCCAAACGTTCCAAAGCTGCTCTGGTTTCTGCCATCGGGCGCTGCAGGACGGGGGAAGCCGCATTGTCATCAATCCAGCCGTGACGAGCCAGATGACCCAGGACGAGCAGCAAGTCGACGTCGTGGGATGCTTGCTCTGGTTGCAGGGAGTCAAGAAAATCAATCATCGCTAAGTCAGGATCGCCACCGAACAATCCAATCCTTACATAGGGGCCACCGACCTCTGAGATCTCGGGTCCGGGACGGCCCATGGCCAGCATCTCACTGACAATGAGATCCATGCCGAACCCTTGACGTTCAGCGAGTCCGAGTGAAGCCATAGCTTCAGCAAGGCTTCGATAACGGGGAACTGCCGGGTGGGTGATGATATTGGCAGGAGTTATGCCTCCGACGAATCCTCCTGGCGAAGTGACAGTTATTTGGTCTCCGATGTGTTCGACAGTTGTGGGATTGGGGTTCAGCCAATCGCGATGGGTAACCCCGTTGACGAGCGCTTCGCGGAAAGCACGTGATGGTATGGTGTGGATTTGTCGGTTGACCAGCCCTATCAGGATGTGGATCGTGCGATTGGCCGCTCTAAAAGCGCTTTCGACTCCGTATATCTGCTCCAACAATGGCCGCGAAGCTCCTCGTTCGCGGTGTGTGCTCCCTGCTCCCGGCACAACACGGCGGATGTAGTCGAGCCCATCGCCGGGAGTGGCTACGAACAACAGGGAACCGGCATTGGTGAGCTTGCCGTCTCCACCGACGAGGTTCAGCCGCCGGATCATGTCTTGGCTCATTGCCTCAGCCAGCCGGGTTGCGTCGGACGAGCTCCTTAGGTAGCCACGGGCGATGTCAACCGCCAAGGGGGAGATATCTTGGAGGGTGTGCCCGGAGGACTGTGCTGACCAGTCATAGCCCGCTCTCTTTCGGTTTTCGGCATACCAACTACTCGCATCGATTTCAACGCAACTCCTGTTGACCCGCCATTGGAGCTTGTTGCTGTAATAGATGGGCTCAATCGCGTAGTCGGCCCACAAGACGAGAATCGGGGTTCCGCTCAGGTTGACAGGGCGTACCGTAATCGTGAGCTTGCTCTGGGTGAGTTCCCAGATGCGCCCGCGGAGCCATTCCGGATCCAGCAGGGTGCCGATCCGGTCTCCGTCATCGGAGATCCCCACTATCACAGCCCCACCCCCCGGGGTGTTGGCCATGCATGCCATCTTCTCAGCGAGATATATTGCGGCCTCTTCGTTCTGCGTATGTCCTGTCAGAATCAATCCGGCCCGCCCACGGCGGCCCGGTTCTTCCTTGATATCAACTTGGGTGACTTCGATTTCCTTCGGTGGTTTACCACTGTCGAGGCTTTTAAGGATTTGCTCGATCTGCTCCTGCAAAGGGTCTGGGCCGAGAAAGGTCATGCAGTCCTGCTTAGGGGTGGTGTGTCAGCTTTTTCGGGAGAAAAGTGTAACTTTGGGCTTGGTTTGGCGTTTGTGTTTGCTTTTCTCTTGGGAAAGTATAACTGATTGGCTGATCTGGAGCGTTTGTTTGCTTTTTGGGGTTGGAAAT
The DNA here is from genome assembly GCA_965214265.1 of Acidimicrobiia bacterium. Lineage (GTDB taxonomy): Bacteria > Actinomycetota > Acidimicrobiia > Spongiisociales > ZC4RG35 > Bin76. The sequence continues at coordinate 2,420,816 of CBDCBK010000010.1, read as the reverse complement.
GTGAACTGCTGGTTCTTTCGAGGATGATATTCACTCTTCCGGCAGCGCCCGGCGTCACGACCAGGCACTGGAGCCAGCAGGTAATCTGTCGAGGATGAGTTATTTCGCAGGAAAAGAATTTGTTGTGACCGGGGCAGGCCGAGGGATTGGTCGGGCCACGGCCGAGCAACTGGTTGCCGAGGGTGGGAGAGTTTGGTGTTTCGACTTGGCTGAGGATCGCCTTCGTGGTGCGGTTGATGCCATGAGCGGACCTGGGACCGCTATGGCAGTGGTGGTTGATATCTCCGATGAACGGTCGGTGTCCGACGGTTACCGGCAGGTGTCGGATGTCAGCGGGGGAGTGCTGTCGGGCCTTGCCCATTGTGCGGCTATCGGCCGGGCGCATCCCTTCGAGGAGATGACCTGGGCGGACTGGGAGCCGGAACTAAAAATCAACCTGTTCGGGACCTACCTGATGACCAAGCACGCCGCTCCCCTGATGCGCGCCGCCGGAGGGGGAAGAATCGTCAACATCGCCTCCAACGCGGCGAAGGTCCCCGGACCGTACTCGGCCCCGTACAACTCCTCCAAAGCAGCGGTGATCAGCCTCACCCGCTCTGCAGCCAAGGCCCTGGCGCCCGAGATCGCGGTCAACTCGATCTGTCCGGGACATGTGGACACTCCCATGCGGAGTGGCTTCGGTGAGGAGGCCTCCCAACTGGTGGGAGGAGTGGACCTCGACGCGGCGGCGGCCACTGCCCAACTGGGAAGACCCGCCGTGCCCGAGGAGATCGCCAGCGCGGTGCTGTTCCTGCTCAGCCCGGCGGCGGTTTTTATCACCGGAGAGGACTTGAACGTCAACGGCGGGATAGTGATGTACTGATCCGGTGGCAGAGGGAGGTGGACCCGGACATCCGGTAAGGTGATATGTTGGACCAAACAGAGGTGATCAGGCGATGACTGCGATGGACTCAGGAAAGCTCTTGGAGCTCTACGAGATGATGGTGACCATCAAGCTGTGGGACCAGACCGCCCTTCGGCTACTGCAGGAGGGCCGGGTGTTGGCCGGGTACCACTCGGGACGGGGCCAGGAGGCCATACCGGCAGGCGGCGTGGCGCCTCTTCGCCGTGACGACTATTTGATGTATGCCCACCGGGGATTCGGGTACACCATCGCCAAGGGGATGTCGATGGCCGCCATGTTCGGTGACCTGATGGGCAACACTGCCGGCGCAACTGGCGGGCTGGGGGCGGGCATTCCCCACTTCGCGGATCCCGAGTTGGGCATCCTCGGGCAGGGGGGCACCCTGGGGAGTTGTTTTGGGATCGCCACCGGGGCGGCGTTCAGCGCCAAATATCGGGGGACCGATCAGGTGGTGGTGTGCTTCTTCGGCGACGGGACCGCCAACCGGGGCGCGTTCCACGAATCCGTGAATGCCGCGGCGGCGTGGAAGCTGCCGGTGGTGTGGATTTGTGAGAACAACGGCTACGCGGTCTCGGTGCCCGTCTCCGATTCGACGGCCGGTCGGATAGTGGACCGGGCGGCGGGCTATGGGATGCCGGGGGTGCGAATCAACGGGATGGATGCGGCCGAGGTTTACCAGGCCACGAGCGAGGCGGTGGATCGGGCCCGGGTGGGGGAGGGACCGACCCTTATCGAAGCCATGTGCCATCGGTTCCGTGGGCACTACGAAGGGGATCCGCAGATATATCGCACCGAGGAGGAGACCCGCCGCCTGCACGCACTCGACCCGATCACCACCCTGGCCGCCCGGCTGGTGGCCGAGGGCCTCTCAACTCCCGAGGAGTTGAAGGAACTGGAACGAAGTGTGCAACAGAGCGTTGACGATGCGGTGGCCGAGGCGGCCTCGGCTCCCATGCCCGGTCCCGAGCGCCTCTACGAGGGCCTGTACGTATGAGTGAGCCGCCCACCACCCGAACCCTCACCTTCTCCCAGGCCATCCGGGAGGCACTCAGAGAAGAGATGGAGCGGGATGAGCGGGTGTTCGTGTGGGGAGAGGATGTGGCAGTCTACGGAGGTATCTACGGGGCGACCGCCGGGCTGTTGGAGCGGTTCGGCCCCGAGCGGGTGATCGATACCCCCATCTCGGAGACGATGATCGTGGGCGCGGCGGTCGGCGCCGCCATAACCGGCCTGCGACCGGTGGCAGAGTTGCAGTCGAGCGGCTATTTCGGGATCGCGATGGACGAGCTATACCACAAGGTGGCCCGATGGCGATACATGCACGGGGGCGTGTTCACCGTTCCGCTGGTGATCAGGCTGCCGGAGGGCGCCAAGGGCGCGGGTCCCGAGCACGATGTCAGCCCCGAAGCCCTGTTCCTGAGCGCCGCCGGCGCATATGTGGTTATCCCCTCTGACCCCGCCGACGCTCTCGGGCTCCTGAAGTCCTCGATTCGGGACGACAATCCGGTGCTGTTCTTCGAGCACGCCGGCCTGTACGCCTACCGGGGAGAGGTTCCCACCGGCGATCACCTGGTGCCGCTCGGGAAGGCGGCTGTGAAGCGGGAAGGGAGCGATGTGACGGTGATCGCTTGGTCGCGGATGGTGGGCGAGTCGCTCCGGGCAGCCGAGCAGTTGGCGGCCGAAGGGATAGATGTCGAGGTGGTGGATCCGCGCGGGCTCCGTCCGCTCGACATCGACACAATCCTCGAATCGGTGGTCAAGACCGGGAGGGTGGTGATAGCCCACGAGGCGCCCAAGACCGGGGGAGCGGGAGGCGAGGTGGCAGCCATCATCGCCGAGGAGGCGCTGGAGTACCTGGAGTCGCCGATCATCCGGGTGGCGTCCGCCGATGTCCCCATCCCTCAGAGCCGCTACCTCCAACAGTTTCTGATACCCACCGCCGCCTCGGTGATGGAGGCGGTAAGGAGGCTTGACTGACTCCGATGCACATTCTGAGACTTCCCGCTCTGGGAGAGACCATGGAGATGGGCACGATCATCGCCTGGCACAAAGCCGAGGGAGAAGAAGTGGCGGTGGGCGACGCTCTCTATGAGGTGGAGAACGAAAAAAGCGTCATAGCGGTGGAAGCCATGGCCCCCGGCCTGCTGGCGAAGATTATTGCACCTGCGTCCGCCGAAGTCCGGGTGGGCGAGGCGGTGGCGGTTATGGCCGAGGTGGGAAGCATGCCGACCTCTTCGAAGATCGCCGAACTCCTGGCCGGGGAGTCGGTTGGCGGTGCGCTGTCCGCAGGGTCACCCGCGCCCGGCCTGGCGCCGGGGCCGAAACCCGAGAGAAGGCAAGCACCCGCAAACCAGCGCACTCGCGCCATGCCCAAGGCTCGGGCCCTGGCCAAGAGCCTCGGAGTGGACCTGGCTTCGGTGCAGGGGACCGGTCGGGCGGGGATCATCACCCCCGATGATGTGGAAGCAGCCGCGGCCGCGACGGGCCCTGCCGGACCCAAGATCGGGGAGCGGCGTCCCTTGCGGGGATACCCCCGGGCGATGGCGGCGGCCATGGCTCGCAACTGGACAGAGATACCCCACTTTTCACAGACGTTGTTGGTGTCGGCGGCCCCCCTCATGGCTTCGTTGAAATCCCAGCGGGCGGAGGAAAGGCGGATCTCCCTCAACGATCTGATGGTCGCAGCGGTGGCGAAGGCCTGTCGCGAGGTTCCGGAAGTGAACGCCGCCCTCTCGGGTAAGTCGGTGGTGATCTATGACGAGGTAAACGTGGCGGTGGGGGTCGACACCGACCACGGGCTGGCCGCGCCGGTGGTGTACGGCGCCGAGCAGATGGATATTGAGGGTTTGTCGGCGGAGATACGCCGCCTCGCCGATGCCGCCCGGCGGAGAAAGCTCACTTTCGACGACATCGGGGGCGCCACCATCACTACTTCCAATCTGGGGCCGGGGGGAGTCGACTTCGGGACACCGATCATCAGCTTGGACACGGCCGCCACCATCTATTTCGGCACGGTGGCCGAGCGTCCGATGGTGGTGGAGGGCCGGGTAGTAGCCGGACCGACCTGTTATGTGTCCGGAGCCTTTGATCACCGGGTTGTGGACGGGGCCACCGGCGCCCGCTTTCTCCGCACCCTGGGCGCCATCCTGGAATCAGGGTAGGACGGGTCCGCCATGACCTCGACCGCGCCGGCTGAAGACTCTTCCATTCTGGCCGAGAATCTCCTGCGGCGGGCTGTCCTGGGAGACATGCTCCATCGTCAGGCCTCCCGGCTGGGAGACAAACCGGCGGTGATCGCCCGCCGGGGGGAGGGAAGCCGGAAGGTTGTCACCTATCGGGAACTGGATCGCTTCTCCAACCGGGTGGCCCACGGGCTTTCCCACCTGGGAGTGGGACGGGGCGACCGGGTGGCGGTGATGAGCCGCAACACCGCGGAGCACGCCGCCATCTTCTACGGAATCCTCAAGCTGGGCGCGGTTTTCACTCCCCTAAATCCGTCATACACATCCGCCGAGGTGGCCCGCCAGATCGACCACGCCACACCCCGGGTGCTGATAGCGGAGCCCGGGATGGCCGAACGATGCCGGGAGGGAGTGAGCCGGACGCAGTCCGATCCCCGGCTGGTGATGATGGGTGGGGCGTCGGAGCCGGGCGAGATCGGCTTAGCCGAGATGCTGGAAGGCGCTTCCCACCGGATGCCCGAGGTACTGGTGGACGAGTCGGACCCAGCGATGGTGATGTACACCAGCGGAACCGAGAGCGTTCCCAAGGGAGTGGCGATCACCCATCGGGCGATGATGATCTCCACCACTCCCTCGTGGTCCTATGAGGGGTATGTCGAGGCCTCGGACGTGTTCCTGCTGCTGGCGCCGGTCTACACCACGGCCGGCACCGGGACTCTGATCAACCTGATCTCGGTGGGGGCGACAGTGGTGATGACTCCCGTCACCGAGCCGGGCGCGGTTCTGGAAGCCATTGAAGCCGAGGGCGTCACCAACACCTCACAGACGCCCACCTTCTATCTCCGCATGATCAGACACCCCGACGTTTCGGTCCGGGATCTCTCCTCGCTCCGCCAGGCCCATGTCTATGGCGGCCCCATCCCCTTCGGGGTGGTGTCCGAGCTTCGGCGCCGCGCCCCGGAGGTGACATGGGCCACCTACTGGGGACAGTCCGAACTCAGCCAACTGGGTGTGATCGGCTTCTTCCGGGACGCCTCCGAGGTTCCCGAAGAGGATCCACGCTGGATCGGCAAACCCGCTCCCCATGTGGAGGTTCGGGTGGTGGGTCCGGACGGCGCGGACTGCGAGGTTGGGGAGCTCTTGTGCCGCTCGCCGGGAGTGATGGAAGGATATTTCCGGGATCCGGAGTCCACCGCGGCGGTGCTCCGCGACGGGTGGCTGCACACCGGCGACCTAGTCCGCTGTGACCCTGATAGCAACCTGTTTTTCCACGACCGGCTAAAGGACATGATCAAGACCGGGGGCATGAATGTCTCCTCCGCGGAGGTGGAGGAGACGATCCGGAGCCACCCCGGGGTGGCCGAGGCGGCAGTAGTAGGCATTGCCCATCCAGAGTGGACCGAGGCGGTGACCGCGGCGGTGGTGCTCGGTGAGGCGGCGCGGGTCACCGAAGCGGAGCTGATCGAGTATTGCCGCGCCCGCTTGGCCGGCTACAAGACGCCCAAGCGAGTAGAGTTTGTTTCCGATTTGCCAATCGACTCTCAAGGAAAGGTGCGCAAGCGCGAGTTGCGGGAGATGTTGGGTGATCGCCGGTATTCGCGCCCGCCAGGAGAGACACGATGACAGACGCCGGCCGGCCCCTGTTGGAGGCGGAGGGCCTGCACAAGCATTTCTCCATGACCGGGGCGCTGGGATTCGGCGCCAAGGGGGTGGTGAAGGCGGTGAACGGAATAGATCTCGGGCTGTGGCCCGGGGAGACCCTGGGCGTGGTGGGCGAGTCGGGTTGTGGGAAGACCACTCTGGCCCGCATGCTGCTACTCCTGGAGGCGCCCACGTCGGGACGGATTCTCTTCCAGGGCGAAGAGGTGAAGATCGACGACCAGAAGGAGCGGCTGTTCGAGTACCGCCGCAACGTGCAGGTGGTCTTCCAGGACCCCTACTCGTCGCTTTCGCCTCGCATGAAGGTAAAGGACATAATCGCCGAGCCGATCCGGTCGGCCGGGGAGCAAAGCCGCGAAGAGACGACCGACCGGGTGGGAGAGGTGATGAGCCAGGTGGGACTGGACTACCGCGCCCACGCTGCTCTCTACCCCCATGAGTTCAGCGGCGGGCAGCGACAGCGGATCGCCATCGCCCGCGCCCTCGGGCCTAGCCCGAAGGTGGTGATTCTCGACGAGCCGGTTTCCGCCCTAGACGTCTCCATCCGGGCCCAGGTGATGAACCTCCTGGCCGACCTGCAGGAGAAGTTCGACCTGGCCTACCTGCTCATCTCCCACGACCTGAGCGGGGTGGCCCATCTCTCCGACCGAGTGATGGTCATGTACCTTGGCAAGGTGATCGAGTTGGCGGGGGCGGAGTCGTTGTTCACCAACCCCGCCCACCCCTACACCGAGGCGCTCCTCTCGGCGGTACCGCCGGCCCATCCCGACATAAAGAGCCAGGAGATCATCCTGGAGGGAGAGGTCCCAAGTCCGATCGATCCGCCGGGCGGATGCACCTTCCACCCCCGCTGTCCCTATGTGATGGAAAAGTGCTCCGATCTGGTCCCCGGGCATGACGAGCTGGAGCCGGGCCACGGGGTCTCCTGTCATCTGTATCCCGGATCGGGCACCCGATCATGGCTGCAGGTCGCCGTGAGGAACTGACCGCCCGATGGAGTTTGGAATCAGCATTCCCAATTTTCGGGGGGCGGCTCACACCGATACCTTCCGTCGGGTGGCCGGAGCCGCTGAGGAGGCGGGACTGGACGATGTGTGGATAGGGGACCACATCGTGTTGGCCAGACACATCACCTCTCCCCACCCATACAGCTCCAAAGAGAAGATGGCCGGCCTCCAACCGTGGAGCGAAGCGGGGATCGGGGACATGGAGGCCACAGATCCGGTCTATGAGCCGCTCACCCTGTTGGGCTTTCTGGCCGCCCTGACCAAGCGGATCCGCCTGGCGCTGGGCACCCTGGTGGTGCCACTTCGGCATCCGGTGGTGGCGGCCAAGATGCTCTCCACCTTGGACGTTCTGTGCGGCGGTCGGCTAATCCTGGGGGTGGGGGTGGGGTGGATACCCGAGGAGTACGCGGCGGTGGGCGCCTCCTGGGCGGACCGGGGAGCGGTAACCGACGAGTACCTGGATGTCATGACTGCCCTCTGGCGGGAAGACCATCCCGGATTCGAGGGGCGCTTCTACAGCCTTCCTCCCGACATTTGCTTCTACCCGAAGCCGGTGCAGCGGACCATCCCCCTCTGGGTGGGTGGCAACAGCGCTCCGGCCCGGCGACGGGCCGCCCGGGTGGGAACCGGATGGCATGGAGCCTTTGTTCTGCCAGAGAGACTGCCGGGTATCCGGGAGGACATCATCGAGAGACTGGAAAGCCGGGGCCGGGACCCGGAAGGGTTCGTCTTCTCCAACCGGGTCAACCTCGAAGTGAACGAGCACTCCGATCCCGACCATCCCTGCCGGGGTTCTGTGGAGCGGATCGTTGACTCGATTGAGAGGTACGCCGAGGCAGGGGCCACTCATCTGCAACTCGCCACCCCGCCCGGTCCGGAGACCGAGGACATCCTGGAGCAGTTGGATCTCTTCGTCCGAGAGATCCGTCCCCGGCTGTCATGGGAGAAGGGATCACGGGGGTGAGCTACCGGGAGATATTCTCCGAGCTGTCCAATCATGGCCGGTGGGGCGCTGACGATCAACGGGGGACTCTGAACTACATAACTCCAGCCAAGGTGAGAGAAGCCTTGGGGCTGGTGCGTTCTGGTCGGGTGGTCTCGATAGGAAGAGATCTCGACACCGTTTCGGGGCCCGCCAATCCCCGGCCGGTGGTTCATCAACTTCTTTATGCAGGACATCATGCCGAGTCGGCCATGGATTTCGTGGGGATCGCCCCGCACGGATTATCGGTCACCCATCTCGACGCGGTGGGCCATGTTTATTTCGAGGGCGAGATGTACAACGGCCGGCGGGCAGCCGACGAGGTGGATCGCTACGGGATGAAGTTCGGGTCGATAGAGGCCATGGCGGAGGGAGTGGTGACCAGGGGAGTGTTTCTGGATGTGGCCTCGGCGCTGGAGGTGGACAACCTCGATCCGACGGCGGCGATCGGCCCCGCCGAGTTGGAGGCGGCCGAGCAGTATTGGGGAGTGGAGGCGGGGTTGGGCGACGCGGTGCTGGTCCGCTCGGGACGAATGGTTCACGAGGCTCAGCCCGATCCCCCCGCCCCTCATCAGCGGGCCGGTTTGGACATAGAGGCCATTCGGTGGCTGCATGAGAGGGAGGTGGCGGTTTATGGAGGGGATTGCATAGAGAGGATGCCCTCCCCCTATCCGGGCCTGGAGCTTCCCCTTCACTCCTTGGGGCTGGCCGCTATGGGGCTGGCTCTTCTGGACTGGCCGGACACCGAGGCGCTCCGATCGGCGTGCCTTGCCGAAGGCCGGGCCGAGTTCGTGCTGATGATCGCTCCGCTGCGCCTGCGGGGAGGGACGGGCTCGGCGGTCAATCCCCTGTGCGTCTTCTAAAAACACCGATGAGGATTTTCGGATTCGTCCCTATCGCCCTTCTAATCTTGAATCGATGGGCTTTGGGGCAGACGCGGAACACCAGGACGTGATACCAGGAGGTGATGCATAGATGAGACGATTCATCCTGAGAAGACTGGCGCAGGCGATCATCTCCATTTTCGTCTTGGTCACCGTGGTGTTTTTCCTGGTGCGCCTGACCGGGGATCCGGTGGAGCGGATGATCCCACCCCAGGTGACCGACGAGGTGGCCAACGACCTCCGCCGCGCCTACGGGCTGGACAAGCCGCTCGCCGTCCAATATGCTATTTTTCTGCAAGGCGCGGTGCAAGGAGACTTAGGCACCTCACTCTATTTCCGGAGTCGGGCCGTCACCGATCTTCTGGTACCGCGTCTCTGGGCCAGCTTGCAGTTGTCAGTCGTCTCGATGCTGGTGGCTTTGCTGATCGCTCTGCCCTTGGGCGTCTACGCAGCCAAGTACCGGGGGCGATTAGGTGACTATGTGGCCAGAATATTCTCCATTATGGGGGGGGCGGCGCCTTCGTTCCTGGTGGGTTTGGTGATGCTGCGACTCTTCGCGGTGCAATGGCAGATATTTCCCACTGGCGGTCGGGAGGAGGCGCTCTCCATAGTGCTGCCCACGGTTACGCTGGGATGGTTCGTGTCGGCGGGGATAATGCGACTCACCCGCTCCTCCATGCTGGAATCCCTGTATGACGAGTATGTGAAGCTGGCCCGCATCAAGGGGGTCCGGGAGTCGGTTGTGATCTGGAAGCACGCTTTCAAGAACGCGGCTCTGCCGGTGGTTACCTATTCCACCATCATCTTCGCGGCGGTGATCGGCGGCGCCATCGTCACCGAATACGTATTCGCCTGGCCTGGTCTGGGGAGCCTCTTGATCCGCGGGGTGATCCAACGGGACTTTCCCATCATTCAGGGTTCGGTGATTCTGATCGGGTCGATCTTCGTGATGTGCAATTTCCTGGCTGACCTGACCTACGCCATGATTAACCCCAAGATCAGGTACGACCGATGACGAGAACACCATCCGCTTCGGGATTGGGAGAGGAGACCAAGTCCAGGGTGAGAGCGCGGGCCGCCTCAACCGCCATCCGATTTCCCTACATCTCCACGGCGGTGCTGGTGCTGGTGGTGTTGGTGGCGATATTTGCGCCCCTGATCGCTTCTCACGACCCGGAGGTGGGCAGACTTCCCAACAAGCTGATTCCCCCGATGTGGCAGGAGGGGGGCACCGGCGAATTCCCGTTGGGAACCGACACCCTGGGCCGGGACATCTTCACCCGCATCCTCTACGGCGCCCGGGTCTCCCTGATGGTGGCCGTGCTGGCCACCGGGCTGGCCGGAGTGCTGGGTACGATCGTGGGACTGTTAGCAGGCTTCTATCGGGGCTGGGTAGAGACGATCCTAATGAGGATTACCGACATTACCCTGGCGCTTCCCCTGATGCTGATGGCCATCGTGTTGGTGGCGCTTCTGGGCGCCAGCCTCACCAATGTACTTTGGGTGATCGTGATCCTGCTGTGGCCCTACTACGCCCGCCAGATCAGAGGGGAGGCCCTGGCGGTAAGCGAGGAAGATTTCGTAGATCTGGCCAGGGTGGCGGGCGTCTCCAACCTACGGATCCTCTGGCGGCACGTCCTTCCCAACGTGATGCCCACCATTTTGGTGCTGGTCACCCTGCAGGTGGCGCTGATCATCCTCCTGGAGGCCTCGCTCAGCTTCTTGGGGGTGGGGATACCTCCCCCCACTCCCGCCTGGGGTTTGATGGTGGCCAACGGACGGGAAATCCTGGTCCGGGCCTGGTGGGTATCGATTATTCCCGGGGTGGCGATCTTCGCGGTGGTGCTGGCCGCCAACCTGTTTGGGGACTGGGTGAGGGACCGTTTCGACCCCAAGCTGCGTCAGATCTGAACCATGCTGTTAGAAGTAAACGACCTGCGTGTCCAGTTCCACACCCGCCGGGGAGTGGTGAAGGCAGTTGACGGAGTGAGCTTTTCCCTGGAAAGAGGGGAGACCCTGGGACTGGTGGGTGAGTCGGGTTCGGGAAAGAGCGTGAACTGTTTGGCTCTGATGCGGCTGGTGGAGGCGCCGGCCGGGCGGATCGTGGGAGGCAGCGTCGTCTTGGACGGACAGGAACTACTGGACCTCTCGGAGAGGGAGATGAGACAAGTGAGAGGGGGCCAGATCTCGCTGATTCTTCAAGACCCACTCAGCTCTCTGAACCCGGGTTACACCGTGGGCAACCAGGTTGCGGAGGCGATCAAGATCCATCAGGGCCTGCGGGGAAAGGAACTGCGGGACAGCGTCATCGAGATTCTCAGTCGGGTGGGCATTCCCCAAGCGGAGCGGCGCCTGAAGCAGTACCCGCACCACATGTCGGGTGGGATGCGCCAGCGGGTGGCGGGCGCCATTGCCCTGTCCTGTCGCCCCTCCCTCCTGATCGCGGATGAGCCCACCACCTCCCTGGATGCCACCGTGCAGGCCCAATACCTGCGTCTCCTCTCCGAATTGCAGGAACAATTCCAGTTCGGGCTCATCTTCGTCACCCACGACCTGGGGATAGTGGCCCGCCTGTGCGATCGGGTGGCGGTCATGTACGCCGGTCGGATCGTGGAGACGGGCAGCACCCGGCAAATATTCAACCAGCCCGCCCATCCTTACGCCAAGGCGCTCTTGGCCACGCTTCCCAGCTTGAAGTCGCGCAAGAAGCGACTGCTCACCGTAAGCGGACAGCCGCCCCTTGCCACCAATCTGCCACCGGGCTGTTCCTTCGCCCCCCGATGCCCGGAGGTCATGGACGTCTGCGGTGAGGTGTTCCCCACCGAGACCGTTACGGGCGACCACCACCGGGTGATGTGCTGGCTGCACTCCTCCTCTGAACAGCGGCCCTCTTCGGTGCTGCACAGCTGAGGATCGTTCTGCAGACGTTTCCCGAGACGCTTGCCATGGGACCGGCGGAGCAGGAACTCCGCGCAGAACTCCGCGTCTGGATCGCGGATCACGATCCGGGTTCACCGCCTTCTGAGTACAGGGCGCGCATCGAGGCGCTGACGCGGTGGCAGGCAGCGCTGTGCGAGGCCGGCTTCATGGGGCTCTCCTGGCCGGTGCAATACGGGGGGAGGGGGATGTCCCTGGGCGCCGAGGCGGTGTTGGCCGAGGAACTGGCCCGGAGCGGAGCCGCCGAACTGATCAACCGCCTGGCCCTCTACACCTGGGGTCCCACCCTGATGGACATGGGCGAGCCCCAACAGCTCCGCCGGTTCCTGCCGGGAATGCTGGACGCCTCCGAACTGTGGTGCCAGGGGTTTTCCGAACCCGACGCCGGGTCGGATCTGGCCGGAGTTCGCACCAGGGCGGTGGTGGACGGAGAAGAGCTGGTGATCACTGGTCAGAAAGTGTGGACCTCCCGAGCGGAGCTGTCCACCTGGAATGCCCTCTTGGTGCGAACCGAGGGTGAGCCCGGCCAGCATCGGGGACTTACTCTGGTGATCACCCACATGAAAAGCAACGGCATCACCATTCGCCCCCTTCCCCAAATGTTGGGAGAGCCGCATTTCAGCGAGGTGTTCTTCGACGAGGTGCGGGTTCCGATCGCCAACGTGTTGGGCGGTCTCAATCAGGGATGGCGGGTCTCGATGAACGCCATGGGATATGAGCGGGGGATCTTCGTGCTGGAGCGTTCCATCCGGCTGCGGAGAAGGCTGGCGGAACTGGCCGGGCGAGTCCGGGCTTCCGGCGATGCGGACCGAGCGGCCCTGGCGGGGATCGGCCGTATCCATGCTTCTTTGGAGGTGCTCACCGCCCAGGCCTATCGGACTCTCGCCCAACAGCGGGCCGGGACGCTTCTCCCCGGCGCGACCTCGGTGGACAAACTCTATCTCGCCGAGGTTTACCAGGACCTGTTCGCCACCGCGGTGGAGATACTGGGGCCGGAGGTGACCCTGACCGAGGACGGCTGGACACACGACCTCTTGGAGTCCCGCTCGGTGAGCATCTATTCGGGGACTTCGGAGATCCAGAAGAACGTGATCACCAGCCGCCTGCTGGGCATCAGATGAGCGAACTCGCCGCGGCGTTCAACCAGGCTCTGGGGGAGTTGCTTCCCTTTTCGGAGGCCCTGGACCGTGCCGAGGAGGACCGGTCGCTGTCGGCTGTGGTGCGGGCGGAGATAATCGGGATGGGGTGGAACGGAATGATGGCCCCCGAGGAGGCAGGCGGCTTGGGTTTGGGTATCGGTGAGGCGGTCGAGCTGTGCGCGGTGGCCGGCCAGCACCTGCTTCCCGTGGCGCTCCTCGACGAGTCGCTGCTCCTGGTGCCCGCCTTGGCCGCGGTCGGGCACCCTGCTCTGGAAGGAGTACTTGACGGCGGTCTGGCCGGCGGGGCGGGATACGCCACCGAGGGATCCGCAGCGCTGGAGTCGGGGGCGCTGTCGGCCTCCGGGGTGGGAGTGAGACTCTCGTCGGGAGCGAGACTGGCAGCGTTGGTTTATCCCCGCTGGACGGCGGTGGTTTCTCTGGAGGACCCGGCGGTCCGCCTGGAGCGGGCCGACGCACTGGACCGGAGCCAGGGCGTACATATCCTCTCGGCTACGGGCGTTCATCCCGAGGTGGTTCTGGATGGATGGATGAATGGTGGGGGAGTGGCCACCGGGTGGCTGGCCGGCCTCCTGGCCGACCTGGTGGGAGGCGCCGAGCATATGATGTCCCTGTCGGTCTCCCACGCCCGGGCTCGCGAGCAGTTCGGACGGCCCCTCATCCGCTTCCAGGCGGTGACCCATCGTCTGGCGGAGATGAAAGCCCGGTTGGAGCTGATGCGCTCGGCGGTAGCGCGACTGGCCTTCCTGATGGAAGAGGGCGCCTGGGACACAGCCTTTCTGGCCGGCCTGCTCTGGTCGATCCCCGCCTACGCCCGCGAGATATGTGAGTCTGCCATCCAGGTGCACGGAGGAATCGGCTTCACCTGGGAATACGGCCTCCACCTCTACTATCGCCGGATTCTCTCTCTCCAGTCCATGCTGGGCGGCGCCCTCGACACCGCCGCCGCGGCCGGTCGGGCCTATTTGGAGACGGTTTAGGGGCACGGAGCTTGAGCGGGAAGGAAGGTAGCCACCCTGGCCTAACGAGACACGCTGGAAGGTATGTGGGGGCTGGAGCCAGTTCCGGCCTGGCGGCCGGTCGGAAGCCATCTCAGCAGGCTGAAGCGCGGTCCGAAGCACCACTGGCCGATACCGCGCTGGCAGCACGGCTGTTGCATGTCACCGCCGACACGCTGGTGAGTGGTGACGCCCGATCTGCGCGTGTACGCTCAGGCTGCTGATGCCCGAGCCTCTCACCTGCGCACCTGGAACGATCAGCGAGGGGTGGACATCGTCATCCACCACGGGCGCGGTGTGCTCGCGGTCGAAGTGAAGCCGGGCGCCGAGGTGACCGGGAGAGACACACGACACCTTCGCTGGTTGGGAGACCGGCTCGGGCCGGGGATGACCGATGCGATGGTGGTTACGACCGGCACACGGGCCTACCGAAACGCCGAGGGCATCGCCATAGTTCCTGCGGGGCTGTTGGGAGCCTGACTTCAGCGGCCTTGGAAGTTGGGAGGTCGTTTTTCGGCGATTGCCGCCAGGGCTTCGGCGTGATCTTCTGAGAGGAAGGTGACCAGTTCCAGGCCCGCCGCCGAGTCGAACGCCACGTTCAGAGCGTCCTTGATCAGTTTGTTCACCGCCGCCTTGGTGAAGCGGATGGCCAGGGGAGCGCCCCGGGCGAGCTGCGCGGCGAAGGCAAGCGTCTCGGGGAGAAGGCGGTCGGCGGGGAAGACCCGGTTCACCAGACCGATCCGCTCGGCTTCCTGGGCGGAGAGAGGATTCCCCGTCATCAAGTATTCCTTGGCCCGGGCCGGGCCCACCAAGAGAGGCCAGATGGCGGTGCCCCCGTCTCCCGCCACCAGCCCCACCCGGACATGGGGATCAGAGATCATGGCGTCGGAGGCCATGAAGATCACATCACACAAGAGGGCGATGGAGGCGCCCAGGCCCACGGCGGGACCGTTCACCGCGGCGATGATGGGGATTTCCACATCCACCAGATCCCAGATGAGCTGTTTGGCGTCCCGGCGGAGATGATCGAGACGTTCGGGGTCTCGGAGCGTGGGAAACCATCCGAAATCCCCTCCCGCCGAAAAAGCCCGTCCGCTTCCGGTGAGGATCGCCACCCGCGCCTCGTCTTCTCGCCTCAGCATTCTGAACAGGGCAGTTAGATCCTCGTGGAGTTGGCCGTCCACGGTATTGAGATCGGAACGAGGGTTATCTATGACGGCTGTCAGCACATCTCCGGTACGCTGGATGTCGATGGTTGGTAATTGGCGTTCCACATTGCCCCTTGGCGGACAAACGCCAGGCTACTCACTGGACGGCTGGAGAAACGAAGGCACCGCTCAATGATGCCGCCGATGCCCGGAAAAGGGGTTCCGTGATGTTTGAGTCGCTCAGTCAGCGGTTTTCTTCGATCTTTGCCCGTCTGAAGGGAAAGGGGCGGCTCTCGGAGGCGGATTTGAAGTCGGCCCTCCGAGAGGTGCGGCTGGCCTTGTTGGAAGCCGATGTCAACGTTCAGGTGGTGAACAGCCTCTGTGAGCGGATCGGGAGGAGGGGTCGGGGCACGGAGGTGTCAAAGAGTCTCACCCCCGGCCAGCAGGTGATCAAGATCGTTCAATCCGAGCTCGTGAAGACCCTGGGCGAGGAGCAGGCGCCCTTGGTGGTGAAGGGCTCGCCGCTCACCATAATGCTGATGGGACTGCAGGGATCGGGGAAGACCACCACGGCCGCCAAGCTGGCGCTTCACCTGCGGGAGCGCTACCAGAAGCGGCCACTCTTGGTGGCTGCGGACCTGCAGCGGCCCGCCGCGGTCGAGCAGTTGGTGGCGCTCGGAAAGAGAGCGGGGGTGGGGGTCTATTACGACTCGGAGGCGTCCAATCCGCGGCGCGTGGTACGCGCCGGCCTGCGCTACGCCCGCGACCGTGGCCACGACGCGGTGGTGATAGACACAGCCGGTCGGCTACAGATCGATCAACGGCTGATGAGTGAACTGGCTGACATGGAGGAGATCGCCCGCCCCCAAGAGACTCTGCTGGTGGTGGACGCCATGACCGGCCAGGACGCGGTCAATGTGGCGAAGGGATTCTCCGAGAGGGTCAAGTTGACGGGGATCGTTCTCTCCAAGCTGGACGGCGACGCCCGGGGCGGGGCGGCCATCTCGGTCAGTGAGGCGACCGGCCAAAAGGTCAAGTTGGTGGGTGAGGGAGAGGAATTGTCCGCCCTATCAGTGTTTCATCCCGAGCGGATGGCTTCCCGCATTCTGGGGATGGGAGATGTGCTTACTCTGATCGAGAAGGCCGAAGCTGTCACCGCCCCGGCGGATGCGGAGAAGTTTCTCCGCGGCGCCGCTACCCAGAGTCTCGGCCTCGATGAATTCCTGGAGCAACTCCACAATCTGCGCCGGATGGGAGGTTTGGACGCGATTCTTGCTATGATGCCCGGTGGGGCCCGATCAGGCATCTCCGGATTAAGCGATGACGAAATGCGGCGCACCGCGGGGATCATCCACTCGATGACCCCCGAGGAACGGCGCAACCCCAAGTTGATTACCGGCAGCCGTCGGCGTAGAATCGCAACCGGATCGGGCACCACCGTTACCGCGGTGAACCGGTTGCTAAAGAGGTTCACCGATACCCAAAAAATGATGAATACGCTGTCCGAAAGGGCGAAGTTCCCCGGAATGGGCATGGAAGGGCTTCTCCAGCCGGCCAGGACCCGACGACGACGCAGGAGGTGAAAAGAATATGGCGGTACGCATCCGTCTGATGAGGATGGGGAAAAAGAAAACGCCCAGCTACCGGGTGGTGGTGACCGATGGTCGCAAACCCCGCGACGGGCGGTACCTGGAACAGATCGGCCGTTATGACCCGCTGGCGGATCCATCTCTGATCGAGATCGAAAACGACCGGGCGGTGGACTGGCTGACCAAGGGCGCGCAGCCTTCGGACCGGGTGCGCAAGCTGATGGAGATCTCCGGCGCTTGGACCCGTTACCGGGTGGTGGCGGGGAAGGCCCACCGGGTGAGTGACGAGCCATCACCCGCGGCGGCGGACCCGGCCCCTGTTGCTGTGGAGCCGGAGGCTTCCGGGGAGAACGCGGTGCCGACCGCCGCAGCCGTTTCGGGATCCTGAGCGAAGATGAGCATGAGTGACACCGAGAGGGTCGAGCGGCTGGTTGGTTATCTGGTGAGGGAGATCGTGGAGGACCCATCCGAGGTGAGCGTGACGATGGTGAAGGACCGGCCCAAAAGGGTGCTGGCCGAGGTCCGGGCCGCCAAGCAGGATATGGGGAGGTTAATAGGTCGTAGGGGAAGGACCGCCAATGCCATTCGCGCCCTTGCCCAGATTGTCTGTGATGATGACTGGATTGTCGAGATCGAATTCCTCGACTGAGGCGGTGCTGGTGGGGAGGATTGGGCGCCCCCACGGATTGAACGGCACGGTCTATGTCTGGCCGGACACCGACGACCCCCACCGCTTTGTGCCCGGATCCAGGGTCTTGGTGGAGGGGAGAGGGGAGATGGAAGTAGAGAATGCCCACACGCACCTCGAGAGGCTGCTTGTCACATTCGCCGAAGTCTCAGATCGGGTATCGGCCGAAAAGCTGCGGGGGGCCGAGGTCTATATCGAAGAACGGCGACGTCGAGCGCTGAAGACCGAAGAATTCTGGCCTGATGAGTTGGAGGGCCTGGCGGTAAGGACGCAGTCGGGGGCGTTGGTGGGGTTGGTGAGGGGTGTGGAATGGGCCGGGGTCCAGGACCGGCTGGTGATCGAGACCGAAGCCGGTCTGCGGGAGGTTCCCTTTGTGGACGAATTGGTGCCGTCGGTGAACCTGGAGGAGGGGTATCTCACCCTGGTCGACCTGCCCGGGCTGCTTTAGCTGGGTATCGCCCCAGCCGCCTCGGGTTCAGTTCTCGAAGAACACCCTTGCCTGGACGTCTTCCACCTGGAGGGTCGCCCACCCGTTCGGGCCTTCCGGGAAGACCGCCACAAAACTTGACCAGACATCGTCGACGTTCGCCAGGGGAAACCGAGCTTCGGTCGCGCTTCCGTCCGCACCGGTGAGGGTGGCTACCGGCTCCTCGGTTCCGGGGCGCAGATATCCACTCACCGCGAAGGGGTAGTGGATCGCCTCCCGCCCGGAGGGCAGGAACAAGACCGCTCGGGAGGTGATGATCGGCCGATGGAAGAAAGGAGCCCCCCCGGGCCGGAGATCGACGGTCAGGGTAGCAGGCGCGGAACGGGGAATCACCCTGGCTGCGGCCGGTTCGGCGAGGTGGAGGTCGACGATCAATCCTCCGTCGGGAGACTTAACCACATAGAGACGATCGACCAACTGGGTGTTTACCAGTTGGTAGGCGACGGCCGAAGTATTGACCTCCGGACCCATTTGCAGCCGGATCACCCCTCTCTCGGCGAAGGAGATCAACACCGCGGAGGGTGGAACCAAAGTAGGGGCGCCCTCCGGGCTGGCCAAAGAAAACAGAAATCGCTCGCACTCCGCCCAAGGCTGCCAATCGACGGTGGCCAGGAGGGCGGAGTCAGACCCGGTCGGGTAGTAGCTGCCGATCTGGCCCTCATTCCCAAAAGGGGGCTCGGGGGTTAGACAGGGAGGGATGGGCTGTGGATCGGCGGCTTCGGGAATCTGAGTGGTGGAGATGGTGACGCGGGGAGGCGGAAGAGTGGAGGTCGTGACGCGGGGAGGCGAAAGAGTGGAGATGGTGGTGGGGGCGGCGGTGATGGTGGTGGGCGGTATCTCCGCTGGCACGCAGGATGCCATCCCTACCACCAGTACAGCCAGAATCCCCCTGCGCAGCATCTATCCAGGCTAGTTGAAGCCGGGGCGAAGGTCAGAGACCCTTGCCCCAGCGGTGAAGGTGGACAGTCTCGGATCGGGGGCGTTTTCCTCGCGCCAGGGAACCCGAGCGGCGGTCGGGGGCGGGATAACCGATGGTCACCACGCCCAACGGTGCGATGTCGTCGGGGATGTCCAGCAGCCCGGACAGCCCAGGAACAGCGTGGGCGCCCAGGAAACCCGCCGCCAGGCCCTCATCGACGGCTGCCAACAGGATCGCCATCAGCGAGGCGCCCGCGTCCACCCACCAATAGGGGACCGGCCAGGACGCTTCCGATGGGTCGGCCGGCAGCTTGTCCGGCTCCCGATAGCGGCGGTGATAGGTCCCGGCGGAGACGCATACCACTATGTGGACGGGTGCGCCGGACAGCCAGGGTTCGAAGCCGCGTTCCAGATAGATCGGCTCGTCGGCCAACCGGGCGATCTGGGCGCGGGTCGGGGCATCGGTCACCACGATCAGGGACTGCCCCTGGGAATATCCCGCCGAGGGGGCGGACAACCCGGCGGCCACGATTCGCTCCACAACTTCGGGGGAGACGGGACGAGGCTGATAGTTCCGCACCATCCGCCTCTGCCGGATCACCTCACCGAACTCCATGGCTGCTTTCTTTCCGGGTGGCTGAACATGTTTGGGTCTGGAACGTACGCTCGGGGTTCCATTACCCTCGATAGTGTGGCAGATTTGTCCTTTGTTGGTGGAAATGAGCCGCTATTTCCTCGCTGCGGTTTGGCGGCGCCGGTTTTGTGGACCCGGGGTCGAGGTTGTCGGGAGTTGGCCGGGCTGCTTGGTTCCCAAGAACCGGTTCGGGTGACCGACGAGCTGTTGGAGACGGCGGTGGAGCGGCGCTCCCAGATGATGGTCTCCCGGAGGCTTTCTGGTTCCAATTTGCTGAGCATGGCGGTGCCCGTTGACTTCGATCCAGCCGGGATCGGATCGGTGGCCGCGGCGGTGGCGGGGGGTCCCCATTCCCGCACCGTGGCGTTGGTGGCCCGTCGGTTGGGAGAGGCGCTGGGGGTGCCCGCACTCATGGCCTGTGCATATCGGGGCGACGAATCCCGGGAGAGAGCGATTTCGGTGGTGGAGAGCCTCTTTCCCCACGTTCCCGATCTCGAGTACCGGCTGATCGACGCCGAAAGCGCCGGCCGGCTCATCTCTCAGCTTCCCGGGGACAGCCTCCTGGTGATCGGCGTTCCGGGAGGCAACTGGTTTCAGCGGGTGCTGTTCGGACAGGGAGCCCGGCTGCGGCAGAAGGCCGCCGGGGGAGTGGTGATAGTCCGCTCCGCTCCGCTTCGGATCTTCCAGATCATGGACTCCCCGCAGTTCGTCGGCCCCTATCACCAAGCCGCGGATGTGCTGCGTCTCCACTCCCATGAGATGCTGGCGGTGGCGGAGAACGGAAGGCTGGTGGGCCTGGTGCGGAGATCGTCTTTGGCCGGAGTCGGAGCGGAGAGCCCGGTCGCAGAGGCGATGGAAGACCCCCGTTCTCTCGGGCAGATCGATCCCGTTTCCGAGATAGAGGCCCATCTGGAATGGTTCAATGGTTCTCCTGTCCCGGTTATTGACTCTCTGGGACGTCTGGTGGGCTCGGTGACCCATTTCTCCCAACCGACCGTCGGTTGAATATTCTGGGATGCCAATGAGCCGGCCCATGATCTCGCTGAGAAAGGTCTCCAAGACCTACGGTGATTCTCCCTCCCCGGCTGTGCAGTCGCTCACCCTGGAGATATCCAGCGGGGAAATTGTTGCTCTGGTGGGGCCGTCGGGATGTGGGAAGACCACCGTGCTGAAGATGATCAACCGACTGGTCGAGCCCACCTCGGGGTCAATCGAGGTGAACGGGGCGCCGATCCGGGACGGCGAACCGCATCTGCTCCGCCGCTCGATCGGGTATGTGATCCAACAGGTCGGGCTGTTCCCCCATTGGACGGTGGGCCGTAATATCGCCACGGTCCCCGAACTGTTGGGTTGGTCACCGGAGCGGACGGCTGAGCGGACGGCTGAACTGGCCCGGCTGGTGGGTTTGGAGGAGTCGATGCTGGACCGCTACCCGGCGGCTCTCTCGGGGGGCCAGCAGCAGCGGGTGGGGGTGGCCCGCGCTCTGGCTGCCGACCCGCCGGTGCTTCTGATGGACGAGCCGTTCGGGGCGGTGGATCCCATCGTTCGCCACCGGCTGCAGGACGAGTTGTTGGATCTCCAGAAACGACTCCGGAAAACCATCGTGTTCGTCACCCACGACATCGAAGAGGCCATAAAGCTTGGTGACCGGATCGTCATCCTCAATGAGGGCGGTGTGTTGGAGCAGAAGGGGTCTCCGGCCGAGATTCTGAGCCGTCCCACCAACCGGTTCGTGGAGGACTTCATCGGAACGGAACGGAACCTGCAGCAACTGGCACTGCGGAAGGTAGCCGGCCTTACTCTCAGGTGGGGACCGGTGCTGGAGGTCTCCTCCACTCCCCAGGCCGCACAGGACGCGGCCCGACGAGAAGGAACCGACTGGGTGGGTCTGCTGTCGGAGGGGCTGATCCGAGGCTGGGTCCCGGTCTCGGAACTGGAGGGGGTTTCTTCCCTCGAGAATCTGACCGCCCGTCCCTTTTCTTCTGAGATCCGACGGAGCGCCTCGTTGCGACAGGCCGTTGATGCGATGATCGGCGCCCGCGACGAGTTGGCGGTGGTGGCCGAGGATGGCTACTACTGCGGTCTGGTGGACCTGAAGACGGTCTCGGAGGCGCTGGGGGAGTCCGGCGGGTGAGGAGCGGCGTATGAGCCTCTTCAAATGGGAATGGGTGGCTCGCAACTGGGGCGCCATTCTGGAAAGAACCTGGGAGCACATCTTCCTGACCGGAGTGGCGGTGTCGGTGGGAACCCTGATCGCAATCGGGCTGGCGGTGGTGGCTGTGCGACGGCGAAGATGGTATGGACCGATAACCTCTGCCACCAACATCCTCTACACCATTCCTTCCCTGGCGCTGTTTGCCTTTCTGGTTCCCTTTACGGGGTTGTCCACCCTAACGGCCGAGATTGGCCTGGTCGGCTACACCCTCCTGATAATCGTGCGCAACACGGTGGCCGGCATTGACGGGGTTTCCCAAGGGGTCAAAGAAGCCGCCGACGGGATGGGTTTCACCCCCCGTCGCCGCTTTTGGAAAGCCGAGTTCCCCCTGGCACTGCCGGTGATCATGGCCGGAATCAGGATCGCGGCGGTGACCACCGTGGGACTGGTCACGATCACCTCGATTCTGGGCCAAGGAGGTTTGGGTTTCTTTATTCTGGCGGGCCTGCGGAGCTTTTCTTGGACTCAGATCATCATCGGGACGGTCGGGTCGGTGGCGCTGGCTGTGGTTATTGACATTGGCCTGTTGTGGATTGAGCGGTTGTTCACTCCGTGGACCAAACGAACCGTGGTATGACTGACCGTCCCCTGCTCGAAGAGATCCAGTTGTTTTTGTCTGACCCGGGCACCTGGTGGGGGACGGGGAGCATTCCCCTCCGACTGGCGGAGCACTTGCTGCTGTCGGCCGCGGCGGTGATAATCACGGTAGTGCTGGTGATCCCACCTGCCCTTTGGGCTGCTCACCGGCGCCGGGGGGTGCTGGCAGCTTCTGCAGTGGTCAACATCGGCCGGGCGGTTCCCACCTTCGGGATTCTGGTGATAGTGGTGGTGTGGCTGGGGTTGGGTCCATGGCCCGCCCTGTTCGCTCTGATCGCCTTGAGCGGGCCCCCGATGTTCACCAACACGGTGGCCGGGGTGTTGGCGGTCGATAAGGCGGTGTTGGAGTCGGCGCGGGGTATGGGGATGACCGGAAGGATGGTTCTGATGAAAGTGGAATTGCCGCTGGCCTTTCCGGTGATCGCGGAAGGGGTCCGGATCGCCATTTCTCAGGTGATAGCCACCGCTACCCTGGCAGCTCTGGCGGCCGGTGGGGGCTTGGGCCGCTTCATCGTGGATGGATTCGCCCAACGGGATCAGGGAGAACTGTTGATAGGAGCAGTGCTGGTGGCCGCATTGGCTGTGCTGACGGAGATGATCTATACCCGTGGACAGCGTCGCCTCACTCCCAGGGGTATCTCGGCCCAGGGTGGCCGGTAGACGCCGCCGACTTCCCTGATTTGCACCATTCGCTGATGGGTTAGCATGTTGTTAGGAAGCGGGACATTCCATGCGGGTGTCTGGCTGTCGATAAACCTATATACAGGAGATAGATACCCATGTGGCAATTCTTCCGCAAGGGCGTCGTTGGGGCGACCCTTATGGCTATGGCTCTGGTGGCCGGCGCCTGTGGGTCGGGTGACGATGCCGATGGCCCCACCATAGTGGTGGCCTCTTTCAATTTTGGAGAGAGTCTGATTCTCGGTGAGATCTATGCCCAGGCGTTGGAGGACCGAGGCTATCCCGTGGAGCGGAGCCTAGGTCTGGGCTCTCGGGAGGTCGTGAAGCCTGCCCTTGAGTCGGGTGAGATCGGCTTGGTTCCCGAATATACGGGAAGTTTGGGCAGTTTTTTGGGTGTGACCCCCAGCGCCGATGAGCAGGCAACCTGGCAGGCTGTCAAAGATGCCTTCGAACCCAATGGCGTGACTCTGTTGGGCTATGCGCCGGCCCAGGACAAGAATGGCTTTGTGGTCACTGGCGATACGGCTGCCTCCTATGGGCTTGGGAAGGTAAGCGATCTGGCGCCTGTCGCCTCTGGCTTGGTGTTCGGGGGTCCGCCGGAATGCCCCGAACGGCTCAATTGCCTGCCGGGTCTGGAGAGCGTTTACGGACTGACCTTCGCGGAATTCAAGCCTCTGGACGTGGGTGGCCCTCTGACGGTGGCGGCCCTGGAGTCAGGTGATATCGATGTGGGCGTGCTCTTCACCACCGATGGGGTGATCGCCGCCAAGGGCTTTGTGCTTTTGGATGACGATCAGGGTCTCAACCCGGCGGAGAACATCGTGCCGGCGGTGCGCCTGGACATCGTGGATGCCTACGGGGACGACTTGGTGGAACTGTTGGATGAGGTCTCCGCGGCGATTACTACTCCGGAACTGACCGAGATGAACCGCCGGGCGGGGATTGACCAGGAAGATCCGGCGGATATCGCGTCGGAGTGGCTGTCGGACAAAGGATTTGTCTCCGGCTGAGCCGGTCTCTTTGAAAATTCCGATAACCGGTTAGGGGCGAGGGTCTTCGGGCCCTCGCTCCTGGTATTCTCGCCATTCGGCGATTGAGCGGGATACCAGCACCATTACCACCGCCGTGCCCACCAATCCCAGAACAAACCCTGTCGCGCCCCAGAAGAGGGATCTGCCCACACAGCCCGATCCGAGATCGGAACGGCAGGCGACGTCGTTCACCACCCATCCCAAGCCGCCACCGAAGAGACCGGCGACCACCGCCGGCGCAGCGATCCAGGGGTTGGGCCGACGTCTCATGGGCCGCCCTGTTCCCGGTTATCGGCCGCTCGGCGTCGTCCGGCGGCCTCGCTGGCGGATCTGATTCGAAGCGGCGTCGGAGTGGGAGTGGGAGTGGGGCGGGTGTCCACGAGAGGCTGCACCGCCAGACGGGCGTCTTTGGACCAGGCGGCCCAGACGGCGACGCTGCCTCCGCCGGCGGCCACTACCCAACCCGGCCAGGGGGTGGTGAAGGCGGCCGCCACCGCGGCCGCAGGGATGACGAAGCGGGTGACGAAGAGCGAACCGGGCAGGGCCTTGGCGTAGAAAGGAGTCACAGCCGCGGAGGCGGCCGCCATTCCCCAGCCACCCCCCAACCCGTTGACTGAGACCGCGGCCAGGGCGACCGGCAGGCCGGCCAGGACGCAGAGAAGCAGCACGGCTCGAGAGGGAGGTCCGAGCGTGGCCGTCCGCCGCCGCTCCGCCTCCGAAAGCCATGGTCCGCTCACCAGGGCCAGGGTGGCCGCGGCCATCCCCACCCCGGCCCACCACCATCCCGAGACCGGTGCAGCCATCGCCAGACCCAGTTCTCCCAAGGCCAGCCCTCCGGCCATCCTTCGCCCCCATCGGGAACCCTTAACCACCATTCCCACCAGGGCGGCGGTGGCCAGCACCACGACCCCGGCGGCCAGCACCACCAACTGGAAGGGATCCCAGGGCCCGGCGCCGGTCGAGAGCGCTCTGGCCCAGAGCAGGGCGCTTGCCAGGCACATGCCCCCCGCGGTAGCTGCGCCGGGAGAGCCTTTCACCGTCGTCCGACTATTTGCGTCGGCGGGAGCGGGATCTGCCTTTCGAGGCGCCCCGCGTCTGGCGGCGTTTCTCCAAGAGATCGCTGGCCTGTTCGGCTGTGATGTTGTCCACGGTGTCCATCTTGCCCAGGGAGGCGTTGGTAACGCCGTCGCTCACGTAGAGACCAAATTTGCCATCCCGAAGCGCCACCGTCTTGCCGGTGCGGGGATCTTCGCCGAGTTCCCGAAGAGCCGGACTGGCGCCCCGGCGGTATTGGGTGGCCAATACCGCTAGCGCTTCCTCCAGGGTGATGGTGAAGAGCTGTTCGACCGAGGAGAGATTGCGGTTGGTCTTGCCCCGGGAGATGTAGGGTCCGTATCGGCCGAAGCGGGCGATCACTTCCTCGCCGCTCTCGGGGTCGACCCCCACCACGCGGGGGAGGCTCAGCCACCGAAGGGCTTCGGGGAGACTGATCCCCCCCAGTTCGGTTTCCTTGGGCAAAGAGACTCGCTTGGGCTTGGTCTTGGTCTTGGTTTTGGTCTTTGTGCTCCCGGTTTCTCCCAACTGCAGGTAAGGACCGTACCGGCCTTCCAAAGCCAGCACCTCCAGCCCGCTCTGCGGGTCGGTCCCCAGTATCTTGCGTTCCCCCCGGGAGCTCCCCTCGGCCAGTATCTCCAACGCCTTTTCGGGGGTCAGCTCGTCGGGAGGCATCCGGTCGGGAATGGAGACGGTTTGCTCCTTCCAGTGCAGGTAGGGTCCGTATCTGCCGATGCGGGCGGCGATCTCCTGCCCCTCGGGGTCATGGCCGATTAGGATCTTTCGGGAGGTTCGGGTGTCGACCGTCTCCAGGCTGGCCTCCACTCTGGCTCGGAGACCCTCTTCGCCGAAGTAGAAACGCTCCAGCCAGGGTTTGCTCTGCTCCTGTCGGTCGGCGATTCGGTCGAGGTCGTCCTCCATTTTGGCGGTGAACTGGTAGTCGACCAGTTTGGGAAAGCTCTGCTCCAACAAGGTGATCACCGCAAAGGCGGTGAAGGTGGGGACCAGCGCCCGGCTTTGGTTCCAGACATATCCCCGGTCCTGAATGGTGCTCATTATCGAGGCGTAGGTGGAGGGCCGACCCACGCCCAGCCTTTCCAGCGTCCTGATCAGGGTAGCCTCGGTGTACCACGGCGGTGGTCTGGTCTGATGGTCCTTGGCGGTCAAGCCGTCGACTTCCAGGAGCTGTTCGGGGGAGAGGGGCGGAAGGGTCTTTTGGTCGCTATTCCCTTGGTCGGGGTCCTGATCGGATGTCGGACCGTAGGCTCTGAGAAAGCCGGGAAAGGTGATGGTTCGCCCCTGAGCGGCGAACTCGACTGCCTCTCCCGAGGAGGAGACGCCGCCCACGGTTACAGAGACGGTCTCCCCGGTGGTGTCTTTCATCTGGGAGGCGATCGCCTGTCGCCAAATCAGCTGGTAGAGCCGGGAGGGCGCCCCCTCGCCTATCGCCGCGGTCACGTCTTGGGGAGTCTTCCAGGTCGTGCCGGCGGGGCGGATAGCTTCGTGCGCCTCCTGGGCGCCTCTTACCTTGGATTTGTAGACCCGCGGCCGCGTGGGAAGGTATCGGTCACCGAACCGGTTGCGGATGAGATCCCGGGCGGTGGTGATTGCCTGTGCGGAGATGGAAACCGAGTCGGTGCGCATGTAGGTGATGTATCCGTTTTCGTAGAGTTGCTGTGCGGCCCGCATGGCGTGGGAAGGGCTCAACCGGAGTCGCCGGGAGGCCTCTTGCTGGAGGGTGGAGGTGCGCAAAGGAGGAGATGGAGAGCGTTTGTAGGGCCTTTGTTTCAGGGAAGTGACCGCGAAGGATGATCCGGCCAGTTCGGCCGCCAGCCGCTCGGCGTCGTCCTTCCTCAGTTGCAGCGTTTTGGGGTTTTTCAACTCGCCCTGGGAAGTGAAGTCCCTGCCGGTGGCCACCCGCCGCCCGGCCACCGAGGCAAGCTGTGCCTCGAAGCGGTCGCCCGGTTTTGTGACCGGATGGAAAACGCTGGTGAGGCTCCAGTAGTCGGCTCTCACGAACCGAATGCGCTCCCGCGCCCTCTCCACCACCAGCCGGACCGCCACGCTTTGCACTCGTCCCGCCGACAGTCCGGTTTTGACCTTCTTCCACAGCACCGGCGAGACTTCGTACCCGTAGAGCCGGTCGAGGATCCGCCTGGCTTCCTGGGAATCCACGAGGGCGGTATCCAGCTCCCGGGGGTTCTCGAAAGCCTGGCGAATGGCCTCGGGGGTGATTTCGTAGAAGACCATCCTCTTCACCGGCACCTTGGGTTTCAGCAACTGGGTGAGATGCCAGGCGATGGCTTCTCCTTCCCGGTCGCGGTCGGTGGCCAGGTACAGGGAGTCTGCGGTAGCCAGGGCCTCTCGGAGCTCTCTGACCTGGCCGGATTTACCCGGCGAGGTTACGTATTTGGGCCGGAATCCGCCTTCGACATCCACTCCCAACTCCTTTTCGGGGAGGTCCCGCACATGTCCCATGGATGACCTCACCACCACATCTGGTCCCAGGTAGGAGGAGATGCTGCGGGCCTTGGTGGGCGATTCGACTACGACCAACGTCTTGCTCATCGCCTAACAAGTTACCCGCATTCGGCGGCCAATACCTAACCGAAATCAGATATTCGGGGTCGCGGAGTTAGTGTTGGGGCGGTGGATTCGGTGGAACACATCCGCGGCCGGGAACTGATACGCCGAGGTCCATTCGCCAAATTATGGTGGGCAAACAGCATCTCCAGTCTGGGCGACTGGGTGAACATCTTCGCCACTCTGGCTCTGGCCGCCCGGATCGGCGGCGGGGGGGATGCCTCCACGGTGGCCATCATTGTTCCTCTGGCGGCGCGGTTTTTGCCGGGGATGGTGGCCGGGATGCTGGGAGGGGTGGTGGCGGACCGCTGGAACCGGAAAATCACCATGGTGGTCTCTGACTTCGGACGGGTGGTGCTGGTGGGCGCCCTGCTATTTGTCTCCACGCTTTCCCAGCTCTTTTTGGTCATCGTGTTGGTGGAGCTCTTTGGGCTCTTCCGCCAGCCCGCCCGGGAGGCGGTGGTGCCCACGCTGATCGCTCCCCGGCACCTGGCGGCGGCCAACGGGCTCAACCTGATCTCCATGTACGGCACGGCTCCGATCGGCTCGGCGCTGTTCGCGCTGTTGACCGAGTTCAGCGAATTCCTTCCCGAGATAGGGCAGTTCGGTGCCTGGGTGCTGCCCGCTTTCACTTTCGACATGGTCACCTTTCTGGCTTCGGGACTGATCACTCTCACGATTCCCATCAAGCGCACTCTCTTGCCGGAGCAGCGACGCATGCGGCTGCAGCGCCGTTCTTTTGCCGCCCCGGTAAGGGATCTGGTTGAAGGATGGGCGCAAGTGGGCAAGAAGGGTCCGGTTCGTCGCCTGGTGTGGGGAATGGCGGTGGCGCTCTTGGGGGGAGGGGGCTTGTTCGTGATGGGACAGCCTTTCAGTCAACAGGTTCTGGAGGCGACTGAGAGCGGCTATGGGGCATTGCTCACCTCACTGGGCCTGGGGGTGATGATCGGGATGGTGATTCTGGCCGCGCTGGGCAAGAACCTGCTCCACCGCGAGCCGATCTTTTGCCTGGGTCTGTGGGCTGCGGGCGGGGGGATAATCTTCACCAGCTTTTCGCGGTCGGTCGTCTCAGCGGTGGGCTGGGTGCTCTTGCTGGGCATCGGCACGGGAATGGCCTATGTGGCCGGGTTTACCCAGCTCCATTCGGTGGTGACCGACGAAATCAGGGGCCGAACCTTCGGGGCGCTCTATACCCTGGGCAGGATGGCGCTGTTGGTTTCCCTGATGGTGTCGGGGGTGGGCGCTGTGGCTCTGGAGGGTGTGTTGCCCGGCCTATTGGGCGATGGGATCCGGGCCGTGCTGTTTATCAGCGGCGTGGCGGTTCTGCTGACCGGGTTGGTGACCATCTGGGCGGTGCGGGCCCAGTTGCGGATGGTGTTCGACAAGGAGTCGATGGCGGCCATGAGATTCGCTAGCCAGGCTTTGGGGATGCTGAAGCATCGCAGATCCGAGAAGTCATGACCCTTGCCCGCTACCTGGCAACCGAGGGCACGGAAGGAGTAGGCAAGACCACCCTGTGCGACCACCTGGGCCACCGTTTGGAGGACCGCGGCATAGAGGTGGTGAGGGTCAGGGAGCCGGGAGGAACCCCGCTGGGAGACGCGGTCCGGGAGGTGCTGCTGCACGGGGATGAGATGGCCGACTGGACCGAGGCGCTCCTCTTCGCCGCCCAGCGGTGCGAATTGGTTGATCAGGTGGTGCGTCCCGCGCTTTCCGAGGGCAAGTGGGTCCTTTCGGACCGGTGTTATTACTCGTCCCTGGCCTATCAGGGGTATGCCCGCCGCCTGGGGATCGGCCCGGTTTGGTCGATAAACGACCCGGCGTTGGGTGGAACATTGCCCGATCTGGTGGTGTGGCTGGATATGGATCCCGAGGAGGCCCTCTCCCGTCAACAGGGACAGGACCGGATCGGGGCGGCCGATGTCTCCTTGCATCGGGAGGTGTGGAAGGGATATCGGAGTCTGTGGGCCTCGGGACGGGAACAGATGGTGAGGATCGACGCCGCGCCGGCGCCGGCACGGGTCGCCGAACGCCTGGTTTCCATCTTGGAGGAGCGGGGATGGCTGGGCGGCTCCTAGCCACGCCTGAGAGTTCCCCGGGGATCATCGGGCACCGGGCGGTCTGGGAGAGGCTGGCAACCGACGCTGGCTCGCCCGCCGGCGCCTATCTCCTGGTGGGACCGCGGGGAGTGGGGAAGAGCCTGGTGGCGCGGCGCTTTGCCGAGCAGTTGGTGTGCCCGCTCGGCGGCGGAGACTCCGGGGAGTGTCCCTCCTGTCAGAGGGCCCGAGCCGGCGAGCATCCGGATATCGTGGTGGTGAGCCCCACCGAGCGGCAGCGGATCGGGGTTGGCGACGCCCGGGGGGTGGTCGCCAAAGCGGCCCGGACTCCGGTGGAGGCGTCCCGCAAGGTCTTCATCATCAACCGGGAAATGACGGAGGGCGCGGCCAATGTGCTGCTCAAGACCCTGGAAGAACCCACCGACTCCACCGTTTTCGTGTTGGTGGCCGTCTCGGCCGAGGATTTTCCGATCACCGTGGCCAGCCGCTGCCGCATCTTCCATTTCGGCAAAGTGGAGACCGGTGAGTTGATGGAGGCGCTGGTGGGGAGAGGAATGGAGCGCTCGGAGGCGGAGGCGATAGCGGAGGTGGCGGGCGGTCGCCCGGGGATGGCGCTTCGGCTTGAAGGCGAGGCTGCCGCGGCCGCGTTTCGCTTGGCCTGGCTGGAAAAAGCGGCCCAGTTGGCCGAACGGGACCATTTGGGAGGGGGAGAGGCACTGTCCATGGTGGATGAGGTGCTGACCTATGGTGAGCGAATGCTTGATCAGGTGCGGCCCGCCAAGACGATGATCGGCCGGGAACGGGATCGGGCGCAGCGGGAGACTCGCTTGCAGCGTCGACTGTTGTGGGTGTCGGGGTTGGAGATAATGGCCGGGTGGTTTGTGGATGCCGCCGCCCGGGCGCTGGGAGGCCCCGCCCGAGGACTGGGAGAGGGGGTACGGCGTCTGCTGGTAGATCCCGGCAGGGCGCTCCGCTCGGCGGACCTCATTCTGGAGGCCGGCGTGGAACTTTCCAGGCTCAACCTGCGTCCCCGGGCCCGTTTGGCGGAGCTTTTCTGCAAGCTGGTCCGCCTGTGAGCGGGATGTCCTCCGATCGGTCGAAGGTGCTCACCGTCCCCAACCTGGTCTCTTTCGTCCGGATTCTCCTGGTTCCGGTTTTTTGGTGGATCCTGTTGGGGGGTCGTCCTATGCCGGCGGCATTGCTGCTGATAGGGATGGGTATCACCGACTGGCTGGACGGCTGGCTGGCCCGGCGATTGGATCAGGTGAGCGATCTGGGGATCATCCTCGACCCGGTGGGCGATTGGCTGATGATGGCCTCGGCGGTGTTGGGAGGGATGGTGGAGATGCTGGTTCCGATCTGGGTAGGAGTAGTTCTCTTGTCCAGAGCCGTCCTGGTTGGGTGCTGGTCGGGGTGGATGACGGCCAGGAAAAGCCCGCTGGAAGTGCGCAAGAGCGGCAAGGTGGCCCTCACTTTTCTCTATATAGCAATCCCTTTGTTCTATTTCTCTCCCGATCTTGCAGATCTCCTGGGGACTCTTATCGGATGGATAGCCTGGATAGCGATGGGAATGGGGATGGTGTTCTACTGGTGGTCTGGGGTCTTGTACATGGGGGACGGGTTGGCCAGAGTCCGAGGGGACGGGTGGCGTCGATGACCCAGCGCTATCTCGTGATGC
Source organism: Acidimicrobiia bacterium (assembly GCA_965214265.1). GTDB lineage: Bacteria > Actinomycetota > Acidimicrobiia > Spongiisociales > ZC4RG35 > Bin76. The sequence goes on along the minus strand of CBDCBK010000010.1, from coordinate 2,389,747 downwards.
CGCGGGGCATCAATGTCGGGACCCGCAATCGGGTATCGATGACGGTGCTCAGGTCGAAGTTGGCCGACGAGGGCTACTCCGACGTGGCCACCGTCCTGCAGAGCGGGAACGTGATCGTTTCCACCGAAATGCATGGCCCCGACGAGGTCGTCGGGGCCATGCAGCGGTTGCTGAGCGACGAGTTCGACGTCAACGTTCCCTGCCTCGTCCGAACGGCGAACCACGTTCGGGGGGTGCTTGAGCACAATCCGTTGCAGGAAGTCGTCTCCGATCCATCGCGGTATTTGGTGAACTTCTTCTCCGAAGAGCCCGATCCCGAAGTGGTAGGGGCGCTGCTGGAGGAGGATCACAGCCCCGAGGCCATCACGATCGAAGGTACCGAGGCATACATATGGACTCCCGATGGCGTCAAGGCGATGACCCTCTCGTATGCGTACCTCGAAAAGCGGTTCGGCGTCGTCGCCACCGCGCGCAACTGGAACACCATCAAAAAGATCGTTGCCAAGTTCTGATCGCAGGCAGCTCGACCTGAGGTTCTGTGCCTGTAAGGAGACGAAGGCGTCTGACCGTATCGCCACCCTCAGCATGGTCAATCTGGATTCCGATGATCCCGGTGGCCCGGCCGGCTTCCATGCAAGGCCCTGGGATGGGAAGTCACCTCTTCGGATGAGAATTATGGAATGATCAGCGACCGTAAGGTGGTCCGCGGTCTGTGCGATCGTTCCTGATAATGTATACCCCCTATGGAAGAAAGCCATACCGAGATTCCCGATCATCTCTCATACACCACCGAACACGAGTGGATTCTGGTCGACAACGGAAAAGTCCGACTGGGCATCACCGACTACGCACAGGATGCGCTGGGCGATGTGGTCTACGCCCAGCTTCCCCAGGTTGGGGACGAGGTATCGGAGGGAGAGATCGTCGCCGAGTTGGAGTCGACCAAGTCGGTGGGGGAGATCTACGCTCCTTTTGACGGGGAGGTGCTGGCGGTGAATGAGGAGTTGGAGTCCCGCCCGGAGCTGGTTAACCACGATCCCTACGGGGTGGGCTGGATCTTGGACCTCTCCAAAACCGGCTCGCTGCCCTCGACCCTCCTGGACGCGGCGGCCTATCGGGAGTTGGTTTCCTAAGAGACGGCCGTTCTCAATCCATTCTGCCGGTGTGGGTAAGGGGTTGGCAGTTACAATGAGAATGTGGTTCCTCCGCTGCTGTCTGGTGAACAACCTCCCGGTGTCGGGATGTCGTCCACTCCTGGGAGTGATCCCACCGCCATCTTCAGGCCGGTTGACCGCTACGCGGAGCTTCGCAAAGACGAACTGGGCCGCCTGGAGGGCTTCGCCGGGTGGGGTCTGATCGTGGAAAAAGGATCGCAGGCGGGCCGGAGCTATCCCCTAGCAGAGGGGGTCACCGAGGTGGGGCGGCATCTCCAAAGCAGCATCCTTTTGGACGACATCACGGTTTCCCGCCGGCATTGCCGGTTGACGGCGACGGGAGACCGGTTAACGGTGGAGGATGAGCGGTCCACCAACGGAACCTATGTCAACGGCGCCCGGATGGAGGAAAGCCGGCTGCAGCCGGGAGACAGGCTGATGGTGGGACGCTTCCACCTGGTTGTAGTCCGGGGCAATGACTGAGCAACAGAGCCTTTCCATCGGAGAGGTAATCAAGGTTCTGAAAAAGGACTTTCCCGAGGTAACAGTCTCCAAAATCCGTTTCTTGGAGACCAAGGGCATGATCCTCCCGCGTCGCACCGAAGGAGGATATCGCCGGTTCGACCGGTCCGATGTGGCCCGGCTCCAGTACATTCTGCGACAGCAGCGCGATCACTTTCTTCCCCTCAAGGTGATCAAATCCAAGCTGGCGGCCTGGGAGCGGGGAGAGGATCCTCACGACCCGACAGGGTCGGACGGGTCTCTTCTGGAAGAGGCCGGCGAGCCTATCGTACGGTCTGACGTGCTGCGACGCAGCGGGCTTACCCCCGGGCAGTTGAACGATCTCATCACTCATCGGCTCATAGCTCCCCTTCCAGGGGATGACGACATCTTTCCTCCCGAAGCGGGGGCGGTGGCCGCCGAGGCCAAGCGGCTGATGGACCGGGGTCTGGGGGGCCGCCATCTGCGCGCCATCCGTCTGGCGGTGGACCGGGAAGTGGATTTGTTCCGGTCGGTGGCGGGCCCGCTGGTGAGAGTGCAATGGATGGGGGAGGGCGGCGAGCACATCCAGGACATGCTGATCGGCTGCGCCGATGCCCTGGTGGCTATCCACAGGGCGTTGCTTTTGGCTTCTCTGCGGGCGGAGTTGCGCCGCTGAGACCCGCCGCGCGCCTCGGGTTGAGCGCCGCATGTCTTGCGGCGCTGCTGATCACGGTGATCGGGGCCACCGCGACAGCCAGCCCCCTCTGGGTGGAGTCACCCCCTCTTCCGTGGACGCTGGTTCCCGAACCTCCCGGTCTCAGCGCCGAATCGTGGCTGTTGTTCGACGACCGCCACGGGGTGGTGCTGGCGGAGGAGAACGCCGACCAGCCCCGGCCGATGGCTTCCACCACCAAGCTGATGACCGCCCTCTTGGCGGTGGAGATGGGCGATCTCTCCTCTCCGGTGCGGGTGAGCGAGGCGGCTGTTTCGGTGGGAGAGGCGGGGGTGGAGTTGTTGGCGGGAGAGGTGTTCTTGCTGCGCACCCTGGTGAGAGCCCTCCTGATTCGCTCCGGCAACGACGCGGCCTACGCCGTGGCCGAACACGTGGCGGGAACCGTCGGGGAGTTTGTGGAGCTCATGAACCAACGGGCCGCCGAGCTGGGTCTGGAGAACACCTCCTATGCCAATCCTCATGGTCTCGATCATCCCGACCAATACTCGACCGCTCGCGACCTCCTGGTTCTGACCCAGGTGGCCCTCTCGCACCCGGAGTTGGCCGAGGCGGTGGCCACCCGACAGATTTCTTTGCGGGATTCACCGGACGGCGTGGAGCGGACCTTCACGAACACCAACCAACTGCTTTTCGGCTATGAGGGGGCGATGGGGGTGAAGACCGGATACACCGACAACGCCGGAAGAGTGCTGGTGGCGGGAGCCGAACGCCAGGGCCGCAGGCTCCTGGCGGTGGTGATGAACAGCGATGAGCACTTCGTAGAGGCAGAGATACTCCTCGACTACGGGTTCGACTCCTTCGGCTCGGTTCCCGGGCTGGTCTCCACCGATCTGCAGGTGAGCCGTGAGCAGGTGTTGGCCGAGTCGGCTCCTCCCACTACGAGCGCCGCCGCAGAGGAGATCACGGAGGAATCGTTCTCCGTCGAGGTGGTGATCACCCGCGAGCCGGTGGCGATCCGGGTGGGTGAAACCCCAGAGGGGCTGGGCGATCTACTGGGTTGGATGCTGCGGCTCGTCTCTTCCGAAGACGGCTAGATCCGGCCTCAGTTCGACGGCATACCGATGAGATGCCAGACCCGCCCGGGACGGGATTCCGCTGTGGGAGAACGCCCGGGATGCGTCCCTCATAAGATCCGGGATGCGTCCCTCATAAGATGGGGACGAGATGGGAGAACGATGAGCGACGCTGAGCGCCTCTTCGGCCCGGGCACCGTCTCGGAGGTGTTCACCTCCGAGACGATCGCGGAGCGGGTGGCCGAGTTGGGCAGGACCTTGACCCGGGACTATCGGGATCGCTCGCCGGTGATGGTGGGGATAATGAAGGGCTCGGCATGCTTTTTGGCGGATCTGGTCAGGCACGTGGATCTCGAGATGGAGATCGAATTCCTGGCGCTGCGACGTTATGGGGATCGTTCCAATATCAGCATCGCTATGGACCTCTTCTCCGACATCGGGGGACGGGATGTGATCATCGTCACGGATGTGGTGGAAACCGGCCTCACTCTCAACGCCATCCATCAGCTGTTGAGAGAGCGATCCCCGGCTTCCTTGGCCACTGTGACCCTCTTGGATCGGAAGATCCGCCGACTGGTCGAGGTTCCTCTTGAACATTGCGCCTTTGAGGTGGAATATGACTTCCTGGTGGGTTACGGCCTCGACTGGGAGGGCCGCTATCGGGGGCTTCCCTCTATTTGGGCGGTGCTTGACCCCTCGGCTCTCGAAACCGATCCCCACATTCTCGACCGCCAGGTGTTTGTCGAGAGGTAGTATCGGCTGACGATGTCGGAAAATATCCCCATGGCCATTGATGGAGTGCAGGTCGGGTTTTCCTCTGCGACTCCGGTAGTGTTGCTCAAGGAGGCCGAGGGAGACCGGTATCTTCCCATCTGGATCGGGGCGGTGGAGGCCACTGCCATCGTGGCGGCCCTGGAGGAGATGGTTCCGCCCCGTCCACTCACCCATGACCTGTTGCGTATGGCAGTGGAGTCTTTGGGAGCCGAGGTGGATCGGGCAGTGGTGACCGAAGTTCGCGACAACGTGTTCTACGCGGAGTTGGTGCTGCTGACCAAGGGAGGGGAAGTAACGGTTTCCTGTCGTCCCTCGGACGCCATCGCCCTGGCGGTGCGGACCGAGGCGCCCCTATTCGCCCACTTCGAGGTGCTGGACGAGGCCGGGGTGATGATCAAGTCAACGGAGGAGCCCGAAGAACAGATCGAGGAGTTTCGTCGGTTCTTAGAAGTCGTCAGCCCGGAGGATTTTTCATCCGGCGAGAGCCCTCAGAGCCCCGACGATCCCGACCCCTCCTCGGCCTCTCCCGAGGCGGGCGCATAGCCGGATTCCGGGTAATGGTTGGATTTGGGAGGCGGGGGCGGTATTGTTCCGTTTTTGCGAAATCACCGATCTGTAATCACAAAGGAGTAACCGGGTGAAGGAAGCCGAAAGGGGTTACCGCGCTCCCCAGGTGTGTCGGATGGTGGGTATCACCTACCGACAGTTGGATTATTGGGCGCGCACCGGTTTTATGGAGCCATCCCTCCAGCAGGCCAGGGGATCAGGCAGCCAACGCCTTTATTCTTTCGCCGACCTGGTGCGGCTCAAGGTCACCAAGAGGCTGCTCGACGCCGGGATGGATCTCCGGCGCGTCCGAAAGGCGTTCGCGGCTTTGTCGGCTCAGAACAATTCCTGGAGTTGGGAGGATGGGGAGGTGACCCTGGTCTCGGACGGCGCTTCGATCTATGCCCTGAAGAGCCCCGAAGAGGTGATCGATCTTCTTCAAAAAGGCCAGACCGTGTTGGGAGTAGTGCTGGGTCCGCTGGTGGAGGAGATCACCGGAGAGGTTCACCAACTGGCCGAGACTTTTGAGATCGACGAGGGATACCGGACTCCCGCCTCGAGGTCGGAGGTCGTCTGAGCGTCCAGGCCGGCCGGGGCTGTTCCCGGCTCGTTCACCGCGCATGGACTTCGGATGCGCATCTGATACCGCTCTGACATATGCCACAGTCACCTCTTCACCACTTCCACGGGGAACTCGGCGCCCGGTTCGTGGATTTCGGGGGGTGGGAGATGCCGCTCTCCTACGCATCGGCGCTGGGGGAGCATCGAGCCGTGAGAGAGTCGGCGGGATGGTTCGACGTCTCACATCTCGGCCGGTTTTCGTGGAGCGGGCAAGGCCGGGACACAGCCCTGTCAAAGCTCTTGTGCAACAACCATGAGCGGATCGGCCCCGGCCGGGCCCAGTACACCCTGATTCTCAATTCCCGCGGCGGGGTGATCGATGACCTGATCATCTGGAAGCGCACCGCCGAGGAGGTGATGGTGATGCCCAATGGGGTGAATCACCTGCGGGTGATGGAGGCCTTCGAATCGGCCGAGCCCCAGGCCGACCTGGTTGATCTGCGTCCGACCACCGTCAGCCTGGCGGTTCAGGGACCCGAAGCGCCCCCCAGGGTGGAGGCCCTCCTGGGAGGAGTCCCGGGACCTTTCCGGGTGACGAAAGCGGTTTACGAAGGTGAGGATGTGTGGGTGGCGGGTACCGGCTACACCGGAGAGCGGGGGGTGGAACTGGTCACCGACCCGGAAACGGGGGAGGCTTTGGCGCGGGAACTGACGGCCGGTGGGATCTCGCCCTGCGGTTTGGCGGCCCGCGACCTTCTCCGGCTGGAGGCCGGATTCATGCTGTGGGGTCATGACTTGGATGACGACACCACCCCTCTGGAGGCGGGTTTGGGTTGGGCGGTGAAATTCGACCGGGATTTCATGGGCCGAGAAGCCTTGGAACGCTCCAAGACGGAAGGTCTTCGGCGGCGTCTCGTCTCCTTTCGGATGGGCGACCGCCGCATTCCCCGAGAGGGATATGCGCTCAGATCGGGCGATGCGCACGGCTCGGTAACAAGCGGCAACTTCAGCCCCATGTTGGGAGTGGGGATCGGGATGGGGTACCTGTCCACCCCCTGGGACGCCGACCGGCCGATGGAGGTGGAGATCCGCGGCCGCTGGTCCCCCGCCGAGGTGGTGGAGGGGGCGTTCTACCGGCGGGGCTGAGTCATGGCGCCCAACGAAGTTTGGATCTCCGACGGGGTCCCCTCTGACGTTCTGGCGTGGTTTCCCTCCGATCTTTGGTCCCCGGCGCTACGCCTGCCCCTGGTGGGGGGAGTAACTGTGTGGGTTGGCCCACCCGGGCAGGGGGTTACTGTGGCCGTGGCCTGTCCCAACCGGTTGGGTGTCTACGAGCCGCTCCCTCCCGGCGGGCACTGGGAAGAGGTGTGGTGGTGGTCGGACCCGCTGGGTGCTTACCGCTCGCACTATCGGGATGCTCCCCGGGTGCGCCCGGTGACCGCCCCGGTTCCGCTTCCGGTGGGGCGTTCCCTCCCCGAGGCTTCGGATCGCTGCGAGCGGGCCGCCGATTACCTGGCCCGCCGGATTCGCCAACTCCGGGGTGTTCAGATCCCATCCGTGCCCTCCAGCCGGCGCTTCCCCGTTCTTCTGCCCGCCGAGCCCGCCTCCCTGCTGGAAGGGTTGGCAGAGGAGCTTGTGGTACCCGAACGGCCGGTGGACGGATGGCCGGGGCTGGTGCTGTGCGAGGTCGGCTGGTGGCAGCCGCGGTCCCGGCTGGATGCCTTGGTGGAGACGGTTGCTCGGACAGCGAGGGGAGAAATGTCTCCTCCCCTGGAACCGCTCGAGAGGGTTTGGCCTCCCGAGAGGTTGTGAGGCTAACCGCCCCAGGGAGAGACGCGGGCGCCGACTGTCCGGTAGGAGGGGGCGATCCGCTGCTCCCACAAATCGCCTTTCAGTCGTTCGTCGCAGAAAGCGGCCTCCAGGGCCCGGCGCGTGACCTGGGCCAGGTCGTCCACCCCGAAGCCCTGATGGTTCACCGCCAGGGAGAACTCGTGGGTGGGGGAGGTGCTGCTCATCAACCGGTTGTCGGTGTTGAGAGTCACCGCGAATCCGGCCCGATGAAGCATCCCCACCGGGTGGCGGTCGGGTGTCCATCCCTTGGTGTCCAGGTTCGATTTGATGCAAACTTCGAGCGGTACCCCCCGCTCCAGGACCTCGGTGGCGACCAATCCCATCTCCTGTATCTCCCCGGATGCTGTGCGGCAGTCGTCGATCACCTCCACTCCGTGACCGATCCGCTCCGCACCGCAGGCCAGGGCGTCGCGGATGCTGCCCACCCCGGCCGCCTCCCCGGCGTGGATGGTCACCCGCAGGCCCGCGTCCAGTGTCGCCTCGATGGCAGGCAGGTGCTCTACCGCCGGGTATCCCGCCTCGGGTCCGGCCAGGTCGAAGCCCACCACTCCCAGGGAGGCGGTGGTGGCGGCCAGGCGGGCCGTTTCGAGGGAGGTGAAGGTCTGGCGCAGGGAGCAGAGGATCAGCGACCAGCCCATACCTGTCTTCCGGGCGCCTTCGGAGAGGCCTTCGGCCACCGCTTCCACCACCTGGGCGGGGCTCAGCCCTTTTTCGGTGTGAAGGTGGGGTGCGAAGCGGATCTCGGCGTAGACGACACCGTGGGAGGAGAGGTCGTCCACCGCCTCGGCGGCCACCCGCCTCAGGGCAGCGGCATCCTGCATGACCCCCACCGTGTGAGAGAAGGCTTGGAGGTATCGCTCCAGGCTGTGGGCGCCGGATTGGTGGAACCAGTTCCCCAGGAGATCGGGACTCTCCACCGGGAGCCGATGTTCCGTCCCTTCGGCCAACTGGTGGAGCGTGCGGGGGCGAAGGCTGCCGTCGAGGTGCTCATGAAGGATAACTTTGGGAAGATGACGAAGCACGGCTTTTTGTAGAAGGGCGGTTCGCGCCAACATTAGGACTATGAATCTGGCGCGACAGCTCCTGGTTGCCTCCCCCCGCCTGGTGGACCCCAACTTCGTCCGCACGGTGGTGGTGCTCCTGAACCACGACGACCAGGGGGCGATGGGATTGGTGATCAATCGTCCCACCGAGATGTCGGTTGCCGACTACCTTCCCGAGTGGGTGGACAGATTGGCCTCCCCGCCGGTGGTCTTCTGCGGCGGCCCGGTGGAGCAGTCGGTGGCGATCGGGCTTCGGGAGAGCCACGGCGCCGGGGTGGGGGCTACTCCCATCTCAGGACTGGGCATGGTCAACTTCCAGGAGGATGAGGATGAGCAGAAAGAAGGCCGGGTGCGGGTCTTTGCCGGATATGCGGGATGGGGACCAGGCCAGTTGGAGGAGGAGATTGAGGAGGAGTCCTGGATTACCCTGCCCGCTTTTGCCAGGGACGTCTTCTCCGCTGCTCCCGACGAGTTGTGGGCTGAGGTGTTGAGTCGCCAGGGCGGACAAATCGCCCTGCTGGCCTCCATGCCCCTCGACCCCGAACTCAACTGAAGCCGCCGCTCAGCGGGATCCCCGGATTTTTTAACCCCTTCCGGCCGGAGGTGCAAGGAGGCTTTCTACAAGGACCTTCCGGAGAGGTCCGCGCGTCTATGCTGGGCCGGGTGGTGACCACCGTTCCCCGGTTGCGTAAATCCATCGTTGCCCGCCCTCCCGGGCTGACGGTCGAGCGGGAGATGTGGGAGGCGGGCCGGGAGGTGGTGGTGGGGATGGACGAGGTGGGAAGAGGCGCCTGGGCGGGGCCGATCACGGTGGGAGCGGCTGTGGCGCCCCACAATCGCCGGGTCTACAAGATCCGGGACTCAAAGCTCTTGCGGCCAGCGGAGCGCGAGGCGCTTTTCGACCGGATCGCCCATTGGTGCGTGGCCTGGGCCGTCGGACACGCCAGCGCTGCTGAATGTGACCGGCTGGGGATGTCGGAGGCGCAGCGGCTGGCGGCCCGTCGCGCCCTTGCCGGACTGGGAATACCTGTTGACGGGGTGCTGGTGGATGGCAGATGGGATTTCGTCGGTCATCCCCGCACCCGACGCATAGTGGGAGGAGATCGGACATCCCTCTCCATCGCCGCCGCTTCCATTCTGGCCAAGGTAACACGCGACCGGATGATGATCGACGACTCCCCCCGCTTTCCCCCCTACAACTTCGAGGACAACAAGGGGTATCCGTGTCTGGTGCACCGGGCGGCTCTCCACGCTTTTGGTCCGAGCGCCATTCACCGCCGATCCTGGGTGTTCATGGACGGTCTGGTGTGGACGGGCGTTCCCCGCTACCGGCGCCCGGACCCCCAGGGTTCCCTCCCTTTTGTCGACCCCCCGGCCTGACCCCAACGTTTTCGCCTCCGGCTGAACGTCCCCGGATCAAAAACGTTGGTGAGATAATAGGGCGCATCTACAATGCTTTACAGAAAGTGGCTACAAGGACCCCCACCCGTCGGAGGCAAAGCGGGCGGAGGCGGGTGTCCTCCAAGAAAACCCAAAAGCCGGTCAAAGGGAAGTCAGCGCCCAAGCGGCCGGTGAGTCCTGCCAAGCCCAAGTTGCCTTGGCGTATCCGGCTGTGGTCGGCCGTCCAGTCCCGATTGGGCAAGGTGGGCCCCGAAGCGTGGGGAGTGACGCTGGTGTTGCTTTCCCTGATTCTCACCCTGTTTTTGGTGGGTGCGGGCGGCCCGGTGGGCGAAGCGGTCAAGACCGCTATTTCGTATCTGTTCGGCCAGTGGTCCGCGTTGACCCCGCTCGCCCTGCTGGGAATGGGCTTGGTTCTGGTCTTGGGGAAGCCCGCTTTGAGCAAGCGGCGGCTCTTTCTCGGCGTGATGGTCTTTTTCTCCTCCACTCTGGGGCTTTTCCATTTGCTGACCGGCGCCCCTTCCCTGGCCAGTGGCGCCGAGCTTATCGGAGACCGCGGCGGGGCGGTGGGCGCCCTGATCGCCTTTCCGCTACAGCGGACAATTGGCTATGCGCCTACTTTCGTGACCTTGGTGGGGGGAGTGACTCTGAGCATTCTCCTGGTCAGCAGGACTCCCCTCAAGGAATTCTTTCTGGCTTTGGGCGAACTGCTGATGTGGGCGCCCCGCGCCATGCGCCGGCGCCGGTCGCTCTCCCGTATCTCACAAGGAGTGGCTCTCTCGGCAGAGAACTCCTCGTCCACAGTGGTCAGGGTGCCGGCCAAAAACGCCCGGGGGCGCCCCCAACGTCGCCGGCTATGGAGAAAGAGATCCGTTGGGTCGGGGCCGTGGCCGATTGCGCCGGTGCTGGAAGTTTCAGAATCCGATTCTCCCGTCCCGAAGGTGGAGGTCTTCGAGGGGTCGGAGGAGGTCGTGGAAACGGACGCCATCGCTCCGGGCCGTCCTCGTCTTGAGGTGGTGGGGGACCCGTCTCCGAGCGATTCGGATCTCTCCGGACAAAACGGACAGGTGAACAAAGCGGGAGCTGCAGAGATGAAGCCTGCGTCTGGGGAGGAGAGGGTCCACGACAGCCGGGCTGCTCACTCCTCGGATTATCGGCTTCCACCGCTCGATCTGTTGAGCAGGGGAGGAGATATGCGGGGCAACGAGGAGGATCTAAAGGTGACGACCGGCGCCCTGCGCAAGGCGCTTGCCGACCACGGGGTGGATGCCCAGATCACCGGGGTGGTTTCGGGGCCCTCGGTAACCCGTTTCGAGATAGAGCTGGCCCCCGGCGTGAAGGTGCAAAAGCTCTCGGCCCTCTCCAACGATATCGCCTATGCCCTGGCCACGCCGGACGTGCGGTTGCTGGTGCCCATTCCGGGCCGCTCGGCGATCGGGGTGGAGGTCCCCAACAAACAGCGGCGCGTGGTGAGGCTGGGGGACATCCTGTCCAGCCCTCAGGCCAAAGCAGAACGCCATCCCCTGATGGTGGGGCTGGGGATGGATATCAGCGGCAAATCCTGTTTGCTCAACCTGGAGGAACTTCCCCATGTGCTGATTGCCGGCGCCACCGGGGCCGGCAAGTCGTCATGCATCAACTCCATGATCACCTCCCTTTTGACCAGAGCCCGTCCTGAGGAGGTCAAGCTGATTCTGGTGGATCCCAAACGGGTGGAGCTGCGGCAGTACGAAGGCGCTCCTCATCTGCTCACCAGGGTGATCACCGATCCGAAGAAAGCCGCCGAGGCGCTCAGGTGGGTGGTGGCCGAGATGAATCGCCGTTACGACCTGCTGGCCGAGGCGGAGGTGAGGGACATCTCCGGCTACGCGGCAAAATGGAAGGTGGGAGTGCTGGATGAGGAGAAGTTCGATCTCTTCCCCTATCTGGTGGTGGTGGTGGACGAGCTCAACGACTTAATGATGGTCTCCGGGCGGGAGGTGGAGATGTCCATCGTGCGCATCGCCCAAATGGCCCGTGCGGTCGGAATCCATTTGGTGCTGGCCACCCAGCGCCCGTCGGTGAACGTGATAACGGGAGTGATCAAGGCCAATGTCCCCTCCCGGCTGGCATTCAGCGTGGCGTCCCAGACCGACAGCAGGGTGATCTTAGATTCGGCTGGCGCCGAGAAGCTGGTGGGTCAGGGCGACATGCTGGTGGTGACTGCTCGCCAGCCACGACCGCAGCGGATTCAGGGAGCCTGGGTGGACGAGTCCGAAATTTCTCGGGTGGTGTCCTGGGTTGCGGGGCAGCGTCGGCCCGATGAGTCGCTGGACGAAGCGCTGGATACGGCACTGACCGAGGAGTCAGCCGGAGCCCAGCCCGAGGACGACAAGGACGAAGAGATGGTGAGACGGGCCATGGAGTTGGTGGTTCGCTCCCAACTCGGTTCCACCTCCATGCTGCAGAGAAAGCTCCGGGTGGGGTTTGCCCGGGCCGGTCGCCTGATGGACATCCTGGAGCGGCGGGGGGTGGTGGGACCCTCCCTGGGGTCCAAAGCCAGAGAGGTGCTGATCGCTCCCGACGAGTTGGGAGTTCGCTGACCGATCGCTGTGGTCTACTCTGGGTCGCGGTTCGGAGCTGCTTCCCAGGCTCCGTGACGATGTCTTCACGGACTCCGGGAAGGAATCACCCTCGTCCCACCCGGCCGTATCGCCTGTTTTTCGCTCCCGGAGCAAGTGGTCGGCGACGGCGTTCCTCCAAGAGGGAAAGCCTGGCGCCATAGTCGCTCTTGTGTCGCCGTGGAGATCGACGGGCTAAGCTCCGCTGGCCCGAAAGGAGTTCTGAGGGTTTGGATGTCCCTTCTGCCCTGACAGGGGCCGCCAAAGTGACCGACTGGCTCGCGCAGGCCTACGTTCGGGATCGCCGACGGGATCGCCGAGGCAGCCGGGTGGATATCTTGAGCGCTGGTGCTGATCCTCATCCCCATCGGGTCCCTGAACGTCTTCCTCCGCTACGAGAACGCCGTTGCCGGGCTGAGACCTACGTAGTAGCAGGAAGCAGTATGACCGGCCGGTATGGCGTCCTGCTGGACGTTCTGGAGGACTTCCAGACCAGGGACGAGCTCGCCTGCCGCTCTGGGCGTGATCCGGAAGCGACCGCCGGTCAGGGTACTGACCCGTTCGGCGAAGTCCACGGCGCCGCCGTAGATCGTGTCGAGCGACAGCGGCAAACTGGTGCCCATCTCCCATTCGATCTCCGGGCCACCTTCTGAATCCACCACCGTCATCCCCGCCTTTTTCAGAAAGTCACGCCGGTCGATCTTGGTCTCCAGCGTCTCTTCCAATGGAGATCTCGAGTTTCTTTTTGCCACTTTTCTCTCCTTCCTATCGTTCTTGATTCTTCCCTGTTTTGTGTGATGATCTTTGCTATCCGAGCAGAAGCCCGCCGCTACATTTAACAAAACTCCAGGATCCGTTGTTATTTTCGTTTGTGAATGGGATAGATTGGCGGTCCGCTCTTATCCCGTCAATAAGCCATCTCCCCAGGGGCAACCTCTCCGTCATTGCATCCCGCCCACCGTGCTTCCACAGGTGCTTCATGGTGTTATTGCCTGGGATAAGGTCAAATCTTCCTTACCATCCGGGTAAGGCGTGATCGGTTCGAGCAATACCCTGGCGGCGGGCGCCGTGCTCCTGGCGGCTTGGCTGGGTCTTGGGCTGACCGGGCCGGGTCTTGAAACCGGTACTCTCACCGATGGGACGCCCCTTTCTCACCCCGGGGACCCGGCGCCTGAGCCCGAGCAGGCGCCCGAACCTGGACCGGTTGTGTACCTCACCTTCGACGACGGGCCACATCCGGTTTATACTCCCCAGATGCTGGATGTTTTGGCGGCCCACCAGGTCAAGGCTACGTTTTTTGTGGTAGGGGATATGGTGCGCCGCTGGCCGGAGCCGGCCCGACGGATTGTTGACGAGGGGCATTCGCTCCAGTCACACGCCTGGAATCATGACAACCTGACCACGTTGAGCCGCCGGGAGTTCATAACGGATATGAACCGGACCCAAACCGAGTTGCTGTATACAACCAAAGTCCAGGCAACCTGTATTAGGCCCCCGTATGGCGCGGTCAACTCCAGGGTGGAGGAATGGGCAACACAGTTGGACCTGACTGTTGAGCTTTGGGATGTGGACGGAGCGGATTGGACCGACATCTCCTCGGAGGCAATGGCGAGAAGAGTGTTGCGCCGAGTAAACCCAGGATCAGTGGTGCTTCTCCATGACGGGGGCGGGCCGCGGGGTCGTACGGTCTCTGCCCTCGAGGTAATCCTTCTCGCCCTGATCGAGGACGGATACCGTTTCGAGCTGCTGTGTTCACCCAACCCGCTTTCATCCCGACCTCCGGTGTGCTCGTTTTCCTACGCTTGGCCGAGGGCTCGGATCTGTACCGATCCGTCCCTGCCGGAGGTTCGGTAGCGTCGGACCGAGGGAGGAAATCCCAGCCCCTTCAGGCTGATGACGAAACCCTCTTCCTGCAAGGCGGCGGCGAGGGGATGCTCGGAGGCGGGGAGGTCGTTGATCCGGTTGATTCGGAATCGCCGACGCCGACCGGCCAGTTTGGCCAGCCCTTCCGCCAGGATTTCGGAGGGGAGGCCGCCGACATCCCGTACAGTCAGCCGATGATGGCTTAAAAAGGCTGCCAGCTCTCCGTCCCACAGCCCCACATGGCACCCCGCCGCCCGGGTGAGGCGGATCTCGGGGAGCTTGGGCCAGGCAAGCGCCGCCCCGTAGGGATTGGCCGGATCGGTGGCGGCCAGAATCACCAGTCTGGGGTCGGATTCTTCCCGGAGACGATCAACCGCTCCCGCTAGGGCGAACTGGGCTCCTCCCAAGCCCTCTATGAAGTAACCGCGTCGGGCCTTGCCGGTTTCTTCCAGACGAGACAACACCGGGTACAGGGCGGCGAAGCCGCCCGGTATTCCTTCTGCGGTCACCACGGGGCGGGTCACGATTCCGTGCCGATCCAGAAGCTGGACCCCCAAGGCGGCGTACTGCTCGGTGGGGGTGAGGGAGCCTTCCCCGGCTTGGTGAGGCACCAGCGACCACCTCCCGGCCGTGTCGGGAGGAAAGGACAGATTCTTTCGGTGTCCGGTCGGGGAACGGCGGGCGCGAAGATGCGCCCGGAGGGGATGAAGGCTGTCGTTGGTAACCAGCCCGGCCCACACCAAATCCCACAAGGCGTCGATCACTGCCGAAAGCTCCTCTCCTCCGGCCGCTTGGAAAATCTCCCCGAAAAAGGATGCCCCGCGGCGTTCGAGGTGATGACGTATTACCTGATGCAGTGGCTGTCCGGGGGAGTCCTCCGATCCGCGGAGATCCAGTTGAGAAAACCGGTCCCGCAAGTAGAGAGCGACCTTCCCGTCCCGCCGACCCAGAGCACCCCTTCCTACCCATATCAGCCGGCCCTCGGCCAACAACTGATCAAGCCGCGGGGAGGGATGGGAATGGCGGGCGGCCAGGATATCGCTTTCCAGCATGGAAGCGGGAACGGGATACCCCTGGATCCGGGAGATTGTTCCGATCAGCGAACCGGCCCCGTCCCGAGGGTCTTTTTCTATTTGATGCCAACCAGTGAGAAAGCGGGCGAGCGCCGCGGAATCAACCGGCTCGACCTGGCGGCGCAGCGAGGCGAGGGAACGCCGCTTCAACTTTCTGAGCACCTCGGCGTCCACCCACTCGGGCGTTGCGCCGGTTCGGAAGACCCCTCTGATCACCCTCGCCTCCCCGGCCAGGCGGAAGAGGACCTCCTCGGTCACCGAGGTGGGCAGACCGAGTGCGGCGGCGGCCTGGGAAGCCGGAAAAGGAGCATGGGTGCGGGCATAGCGGGCGATGACATCTCCCAGCGGGTCTTCCACTGGTTCGGAGAAGACGTCAGGAACTCCGGGTGGGGGTTGGCAACCCAGCGCGTCCCGAAGGCGAGCCGCGTCCTCCACCGCCGCCCAGACTCCACGGGCGGCCACTCTCACCCGAATCACCCGGCGAGTGGTCCGAAGCACCAAAAGCGCGGCGTCTGCCTCGGCTGAGCGCAAATCCAGATCGGACCGGGAAAGAGGCCCCAGCCGTCGCAGCAGATCGTGGATTCCGTCCGCCCCGCGCACCTGTCGCTCGCTAGTGAGATGTTGCAGTTCCAACTCCAGAGAGGCGGCCACCTCTGGGGAGATGAGCTCTCCCATCTCTCCCTCTCCCAGCAGTTGGGAGAGGAGATTGCGGTCCAAGGTGATGGCCATGGCTCTTCTCTCGGCGGCCGGTCCATCCGTCTCATAGAGGAACCCCGCCAGGAAGGCCTGCATCAGGGAAGTGGCGAAAGGTGAGGCTTGGGGAAGCTCCACCTCCACCAAACGCAGCCTGCGGCTGCGGAGGTTGGCGAGAAGGAAGCGAAGGTAGGGAAGGTCGAAGTCGTCCTGGAGAACCTCCCGGTAGGTCTCGAGGATGATGGGGAAGGAGTCGAAGCGGCGGGCCACCGACAACAGGTCGGCTGCCCGTCGTCGCTGAAGCCAGAGGGGGGTGCGGTGCCCTGGGCGGCGGCGCGGCAAGAGCAGGGCTCGTCCGGCCGCCTCCCGGAATCGGGAGGCGAAGAGAGCGGTGCCCGGCAGGTGGTTCATCAGCAGGTCGGAAACCTCATCGGGCGTGAGCAGGATCTCGTCGGCGGAAGGGGGCTCGTCGGCGTCGGGAAAGCGGAAGATTATGCCGTCGTCGGACCAGGCCGCGTCGATCTCGACTCCGTAGAGGGAACGAAGCCGGCTGGTGGCTGCCAATGCCCAGGGGGCGTGAACCCGCGCTCCCAACGGTGAGAGCACCACCATTCTCCAGTCCCCGATCTCGTCCCGGAAGCGCTCCACCACCACGGTCCGATCATTGGGGACCACGCTCGCGGACGCTCGCTGGTCCTCCAGATAGGAAACCAGATTCTGGGCGGCCCATTCGTCGAGGCCCTCCCGATCTGCCAGCCGACGCTTCGCCTCATCGGGGGAGAGGGCGGAGATTTCCCGCAAGAACCGGCCGATTGCCAATCCGGTCTCCGCCGAGCGCCCTATCGAATCTCCCCGCCAAAAAGGCATCTGGCCCGGCACCCCAGGCGCCGGTGTCACCTCAATCCGGTCATGGGTGATCTCGACGATCCGCCAGGAGGATGATCCGAGCAGAAAGACATCGCCGGGCCGGGATTCATACACCATTTCCTCATCGAGTTCGCCCACCCGGCTGCCGTCGGGAAGCTGTACCCGGTAGAGACCCCGATCGGGGATGACGCCGGCATTGGTCACCGCCAGTTGCCTGGCGCCCGACCGGGCGGTGACGGTGTCATCCATCCGATCCCAGACCACCCGGGGACGTAGTTCGGCGAACAAATCCGATGGATAACGTCCGGCCAGCATGTCCAGAGTGGCCAGGAACACCTCGTGGGAAAGATCGGCGAAGGGGGCGGCTCGGCGCAGCATGAGGTAAAGGTCGTCGGTGGTGCGTTCCGCGGTGACCACCGCCGCCACCAGCTGCTGGGCGGCCACATCCAGGGGATTGCGGGGAATGACGGTGCTCTCCACCTCCCCGTTCCGCATTCTTTGGGCGATCACCGTGGAGGTCAGCAGGTCGCCCCGGTACTTGGGAAATAGCTTGGCCTGGCTTGTCCCACCCACTTGATGTCCGGAGCGCCCCACCCGCTGAAGCCCCGAGGCCACACTGGGGGGAGCCTCGATCTGGACCACGAGATCCACCGCGCCCATGTCGATTCCCAGCTCCAGCGAGGAGGTCGCCACCACCGCCCGGAGCTCGCCGCGCTTGAGCCCGTCTTCGATCTCCAGGCGGCGGCGCCGGGCCACCGATCCGTGATGGGCTCGGGCGATTTCCTCTCCGGCCAGGTTGTTCAACTCGGCACATACCCGTTCGGCCAGCCGTCGGCTGTTGGTGAAAACAATGGTGGAAGTGTGCCGGTTGATGAGGTCCAGCAAACGCTGGTAGATGGATGGCCACATGGACCGGGATTGGGAGTCGGCCGCGGGGTCGGGCTGGGTCATGTCACGGCTCGGCACCACCAGTTCCAGATCGAGCGGACGGTGGTGATCCGCATCGACGATGGTCACCGGGCGGGGCTCCCACCCCGCGTCGGGATTGGCCACCGTTCCCCCACCCAGGAAGCGGGCGATGGTTTCGAGAGGACGCTGGGTGGCTGAGAGACCGATCCGCTGGGGCGAGATCTCGGTGATCTCCTCCAGTCGTTCCAGGGAGACGGCCAGGTGGGCCCCACGTTTGGCGCCTGCCACCGCATGCACTTCGTCGACTATCACCCATTGCACCGATGCCAGCCGCTCTCGGGCGGCGGAGGTAAGCATCAGGTAGAGGGACTCGGGAGTGGTGATAAGAATATCGGGAGGCCGACGCAACATCCGCTGTCGCTCCGAGGCGAGTGTGTCGCCGGTACGCATGAAGGTGGTGAGGGCCGCCGGAGGCTCGGCGCCCATCCGGGCGGCGGCATGGCGGATCCCGGCCAGGGGGGCGCGCAGGTTGCGCTCGATGTCGTAGGCAAGGGCCTTGAGCGGTGAGATGTAAAGCACCCGGCATCGGCGGGCAGTGGGCGGGAGGGGCTGGTGGCACAGCCGATCCAGGGTCCACAGAAAGGCGGCCAGGGTTTTTCCCGACCCGGTGGGAGCGTGGATCAGGGTGTGGCGGCCCGAGGCAATGGCCGGCCAACCCCTGGTCTGTGCAAGCGTGGGCGACTCGAAGGTCGCTTCGAACCAGGCGCGGGTGGCGTCGGCGAAATGTTCCAGCCCCGAAGATCCCATGGTCAAATCAGGGTAGAACACCCCTGTGGCAAAAGTTCCGGTGAGACATCCCCGAAAGCACCTGCGGGCGTGTCTGCTTTAGTAGATGGAGACCATTTCGATGGCTTGTTCCGCTACTCTGCTGGAGCCGCGCATGGTGGTCTCTGCGGGGGTGAGCCGGTTCGCGACCAGTCTTGCCCAGTCGGAGGCGCTTCCTGTGATGTGGTGGGGGGATTGTTCTTCTCCGTACACCCATTTGTAGTACTGGGGCCCGATTACCTCCACCCGGACGGGCTGGTACGTTTCTCCGTTTTCTTGGAACTGGTGGGCAAGTGTGGCCCAGCCGAGCCAGCAGATATGGCGAATGCGGGTGGTGTCCTCGTACTCGTCTCCCATAGCTTCGTAGATGTCGAGCCCGTAGGCCCAGGTGTCGGTCAGCCGGTAGATGGCGACGGTCTGCGCCGAGACCGCGCCGGCGATCCAGGGTATCTCTTGGGAAGGAGACATCTCCGAGAGGGGCTCGATCAGTTTGGCCCGACCTTTTCTCCACCACTCGATCACATCCTGAGGTCGGATGTCCCGGCCTCTGCGCACCCCTTCCAAGTGCAGATCGTTGATGACCTCGCCATCGGGGATGGGAGGCGTTTCCCCCGCCACTGTCTGGGCGGCCAGTTCTTCGAAATGGGCCAGGTGGCTGACCGTGTCGCGGATGTCCCACCCTTTCACGGCGGTGGGGATGCTCCAGTCGCGCACCGGTATCTTCTGCAGATACTGATCAAGTGACTGCTGTTCTGCTACAAGATCGGAGAGGATGGTGCGCACCATCCTCATTCTATCAGGGTTTTCGCTCGGATTTCCCAAAAGGCGGTCCGCTCGGGCCTTGTCGGACCACCGCTCTCCACACCGTCTCGTAGTGGTCGCGGTCGTGGGAATCGACTCTGGGCAGCACCAGCTCTTCCCAGGCCCGGCGGAGCGGATCGGGGTGTTCGGAGAAGATGCGAAGACCGGTGGGCAGTCGGTCGAGGGCGCCTCGCAGTGACATGGGAGTCTCTACCCTGGTGTCGGCGTCGGAAGCGTCAAAGGAGGCGTTGATGTCCACGGTGAGCCGGGCAATGGCGTTGACGAATGCGGAGGCCATGGCCGGATAGCGCCGCTTGAGCATCGACTGCACCTGACGGGCCGTGGGGAAATCCTTCTCCCAGATCACCCACCGGTCGGCGAAGGCCTTGTTGAGGGTTTGGGTTCCGGCGTAGTCGCGCAGGTCGGTGGGGTTCATGGTTCCAAAAACGCGCACGTCGTCCCGCAGTCGGATGGTCTCTCCGGTGGGCAGATCCAGGGCGGCGTAGCGGTCGAGGAGCCCGTGGAGGGCGAAGAGCGTCTCGGCGCCGGCCGCGTTCAACTCGGAGAGGTTGATGAGGGCGGGGCCTCGCAGGGCCCGGGTTATGTCACCGTCCTCCCAGCGGCTCTCGGTGCCGCCCTTGCCGTCTCCGTGCAGCCGGGTGGAGCCGATCAGGGTGAGGTCCCGCACCTCGCCGGTCATGGGAATCCGGTAATAGGGCAGTCTCAATCGGGCGGCGAACTGTTCGATGTCGTGGTCTTTGCCGGTTCCCATGTGGCCCCGAACCGCGATGTGAAGCGGGACATAGCCGGGCGGGTGGAGACGGTGCACTTTTTCCAGAGCGGCGAACCGATAGAGCATTCCCAGGTCCACGTAGTAAGGATCGGGAGCGGGGATTTTCCGCCGGCGCTGCGAATAGTCCGCCAAGTCGGCAGGAAGGCCAAAGGGAGCCAGGCTGATCTCCCGCTCCGGTTTCCCAGAAGGATGGGGGAAGCTCGCCAGGCCGCTCATGCCGCTGGCGCCTTCAGCTTGACCAGGCTTTTGCGCAGGAGATCCTTGGTTCCCTCCACCATCGCCCTGGTCAGTTCCCCGGGGTGGTGAACCACCTGGTGGCGCGGGTAGGCAGCGGCCACGGTGTCGTCGCCGATGCCGATTCCCAACACGGTGGCGCCCCCTCTCTCGATTGCGGAGACGGCGTTGGCCAGATTACGGACCGATCCGCGGGTCATTCCGTCGGCCAGCACCATCAGGAGTCTGGTCTCCGCACCCTGGGCGGCCAACCGCCGGGCGGCGTGGACAACATTCAGTTCATCCACGTTGGCGGCCTTGTCGAACATGGAGACCGGCGGTGCCGTGCGGGGGCTCCTCCGGGCCTGTACCGCCGCTTCCCGGGGCGCGGAGGCGGTCCAGAGCATTCCTGCCAGCACCCCTTCGGCGCCGGCCCATCGCTTGTCGAAGGGTTTGATGAGATAATGGTTTACGGTAGTAGTGAGCCGCTCGGCCGATTCGCCGTGGCTGGCTTTCAGCCCGGCGGTGGACTGGCTCAGAGACCGGGTGTAAGACCATTCGGTGTCCTGTTCGCGGGCGGCGAAAGAGCGGTTGAAGATGCTCACTTCGAAATCGATCTGCAGCTCATTGCAGAGCCCGGCCACCGTCCATGCGCCCAGCAGGGCGGCAGCCATGCCCCATCCGGTCTGGAATGGACCGTGGCTCCGAGGCTGCAGCATGGAGGCCGAGCCATCCACCAGCACGCTCACGGCGTAGCGGCGACGGGTTGGAAAATGCCGCCGTTCGTAGAGCCGCTGATAGAGACCGGCGCCGATAAAGAGCGCCGAATAGGGGGAGACGTCGCCCTGGTCGAAGCCCGAGCGCAGTCCTCGGCGCTGATTGGCTGCGAATAGGTGGAACAGCTCTCCCGACACGTGTCGCGGCACAACTCCCCATTGTTCGGCGGAGTGACGATAGGCCTCCCGTCCCCACTCGGCGAAGCGGGAGAATGCGGCCGGAGCGGGGGAGATCACCAGCCGTCCGCTTTGGCCATTGGGAAGATGGATAAGGGGAGCGGCGCCGATCCGCAGCAGTTGGTCGGTGGTGGATTGGTCTGTCTCCCGGGAGAGCCGGTCTTCTTTCCCCGTGGTGTTTTCGGCGCCGACGGCCTGGTAGTAGGACTCGGCGTTGGCCACCACCGGGCTGGGCAAGCGGATCATGTCCAGGGTTTCCGCCACCTTTTCGGCCACTGCTTTTCCGGCGGACGGCTCCCGGGGAAGGGTGGGAGGCGCCAGTTGATGGTCGATGGCGATCCGCAACATGGCGAGGGCTTTCTCTCCTACCTCCCAGGGGTCGTCGAGGTCGGGCGTCTCCGCCAACTGCTCTGCCGCAACGCAGAGGGCGTCCCGAACGCGTCCGCTCACGAAATCAGGCGGCCGGTCCGCGGAAAGGGCACCGGCCGCCCCCAGGAAGCATCCCGCCGCGAACTGGGAAAGAGCGGGTTGGGACTCCAGGCTGGGCGCCGCCGCCCGATAGAGGTCGTCCAGAATGGACCGGGCGCCAGGATAGTTGACCAACCCCCGTTGTTCCTGTCGGGCGTCCTCCAGGGCGAAGAAAAACAGCGCGGCCAGTTCTCCGCCGGTCCGCCCCAGAGCGGTCAGCAGGTCGACCGGCTCCTCGGAGAGCGGGGCGGGGCGGGAGGCGGCCTCGCCGAGCAGACGGGACCAGTGTTTGGGGATGGGCCGCTCCTCGTCAAATCGGCTGGAGAGGAGATGTACCACCTCGTGAAGGGCGGAGGCTACCGCAACTTCTTCGGGAGTGACCGGCGCACGGCGGTGATAGGCGGTTTGGAAGAGACGGGGGTCGCACACCACCTCGCCGGGGGTGTTGCGGGAATACGAGCCCAGCCTCACCTGAAGTTCCGGGTCGCCCGAAAGCGTGCGGGCAAAGCGGGTTATGGCGGGCGCCACCCGCTGGTAGCGGCTGACCACCTCTTCGATGGTGGTCTCTTCCGAAGAGAGCAGCCGATGCAAAACGGTGGCCGGGCGCGATGGCATAACGCTCATTATCCCTCATCGGTTCATCTAAACTTCCCGGAATCGGCATGACTCATTTTCGTCTTTCCACTTTGGACAATGGTTTGCGGGTAATAACCGAGGAAATGCCCGCCCTGCGTTCGGTGGCGGTGGGATGTTGGGTGGACACTGGGGCCCGGGATGAAGGGGCCAACGAGGCCGGCGCCTCCCACTTTCTCGAGCACCTGCTCTTCAAGGGCACCGAGGAGCTTTCCGCCCGCCAGATCTCGGAGACTTTCGATGGAATGGGGGCGGATTCCAATGCCTTCACCTCCAAGGAGCAGACCTGTTACTGGGCGCGGCTGGTGGATGACGACCTGGGAGTGGGGATGCGGCTTTTGTCCGAGATGCTGCAGCGGCCTGCTTTCCGCCAAAAGGAAATCGACTCGGAGCGGCAGGTGGTGTTCGAAGAGATCAACATGCACGAGGACGATCCGCAGGATTCGGTCTTCGAGGCATTCAGCCGCACCGTCCACGATGGCCACGCGTTGGGACGCCCGGTGCTGGGCACCCGGGAGTCGATCGGGACGATGACCCGAGACGACCTGTACGGCTACTGGCGTCGCCGCTACAGTCCCCGCTCGGTGGTGGTAGCGCTGGCCGGCGCCGTCCGGCACTCCGAGGTCCGAGGGCTCACCGAGGAGCTGTTCGGGGAGTGGTCGGGAGGGGCGGTCGACCACGATTTCGCCCCCAACACGCCCTCCGTGTCGGTGGGGTTGGTGGAGCGGGATACAGAACAGGCCCATCTGGTGCTGGGCGGGGCGGGAATGGATCGGACCGACGAGCGGCGGTGGGCGTTCGGGATACTCAACCTGGTGCTGGGCGGGGGTATGTCCTCCAGGCTCTTCACGAGCGTTCGGGAGGAGCGGGGACTGGCCTATTCCATCTTCAGCTTCAACCACTCCTATGCGGATTCGGGCGTCTGGGGTATCTATGTGGGGACTACCCCCCGGCAAACCGCCGAGGTGATGGAACTCATCGACGGCCAGCTTTCCCAACTGATGGAACAGGGCATTACCGAAGCGGAACTGGAGAAGGCGCAAGGCGCCGCCCGGGGCGCCCTGGCCCTGGCGATGGAGGATTCCCAACATCGGATGGTCCGCCTG
This sequence comes from Acidimicrobiia bacterium, assembly GCA_965214265.1. Classification (GTDB taxonomy): domain Bacteria; phylum Actinomycetota; class Acidimicrobiia; order Spongiisociales; family ZC4RG35; genus Bin76. The sequence goes on along the minus strand of CBDCBK010000010.1, from coordinate 2,366,394 downwards.
GGCAGTGACGAGATCTGTGGCCTGGATCACTACTCGATGGACGAGCGGCTGGAGAGAATCTTGTCAGTGGATCGCTCCGAGGTCACCGAAGTGGCTCGTCAACTGTTCTCGGGCCCCAAGACCCTGGGAGCGGTGGGCCCCTTCGGCAAGTCGGATCTGACGGGATACGTGACATGACCATCCAGGTGGGAGTTGCCGGCGCGCTGGGGCGGATGGGGTCGTTGATCGCCGAGACGGTGGCCGAAGCGCCGGATATGGAATTGGTGGCCGGTTTCGATTGTTTCGAGGGGGAGATGGCGGGGAGGCCGGTCGGGATGGACGCCGCCTGCCTGGCGGACGCCGACGTGGTGGTTGACTTCACCAACCCCGAGGTGGTGATGGACAACCTCTCCCGCTACCGGGAGATGGGATGTCATGCGGTGGTGGGAACCTCCGGTTTCACCGCCGAGCGGATCGCCGCGGTCCGCAGCCTGTGGGAAGACGACGGTACGATCAACTGCCTGATCGTTCCCAATTTTTCGATCGGGGCGGTGCTGATGATGCGCTTTGCCCGGACGGCCGCTGGTTTCTTCACGGCGTCGGAGGTGATCGAGCTCCATCACGACCAGAAGGCCGACGCTCCCTCGGGGACGGCGGTCTCCACCGCGGTGGGAATGGCCGAGACCGGAGGCCAGTCCCGTCAGGTGTCGTCCACGGAGCTCTATGCGGGCGCGCTGGGCGCGCGGGTGGAGGGTGTTCGGGTCCACTCGGTGCGGCTGCCGGGACTTCTCGCGCATCAGGAGGTGCTGTTCGGCAATCCCGGCGAGATCCTCACCATCCGCCATGACTCCACCGACCGGGTCTCCTTCCTCCCGGGGGTGATGCTGGCGGTACGGGGAGTGGCGGGGCTCGGCATCAGGGTTTCGGTGGGACTGGAAGTCCTGTTGGACGCTTAGCGCGTCGATCCCCAACGGGCTATCCTGGCGATTGTGAGTTCTCATAACCCGCCTTTCGGCCGGGTGCTGACCGCCATGGTCACCCCGTTTGCCGCGGACAGTTCACTGGATGTGGACAAAGCCCGCCGGCTGGCCCGGCACCTGGTGGAGAACGGCTCGGACGGGTTGGTGATCAGCGGCACCACCGGCGAATCGCCCACTCTTTCCGCCGATGAGAAAGTGCGGCTCTTCGAGACGGTGGCCGAGGCGGTGGGGGAGCGGGCGACGGTGGTGGCCGGGACCGGAACCTACGACACGGCCGGATCGGTGGCGCTCAGCCGTCGGGCGGCCCAGGCGGGCTGTGGGGGAGTGATGGCGGTCACCCCCTATTACAACAAGCCCACCCAGAACGGACTGATAGCCCATTTTGAGGCGATTGCGGACGCCACGGAACTGCCGGTGCTGGTTTACAACATCCCTTCCCGCACGGCCCGGCTGATCGAAGTTGCGACCCTGGCCCGGATATCCGCCCATCCCAACATCGTCGCCACCAAGGATGCGGTGATGGATCTGGACTTCACCTCCCTCACGGTCGAGGCTGCCTCCGACTTGACCGTGTATTCGGGGCAGGATTCCTACACCCTCCCCATGATGTCGGTTGGGGCGGTGGGGGTGGTCTCGGTGATCTCCCATTTGGCCGGCAGAACGGTGGCCGAGATGGTGAATGCCGCAGCAGGGGGAAACTATGGGAGAGCCGCGGTGCTCCACCATGCTCTGATGCCGTTGTCAGTGGCCTGTTTTCTCGAGACCAATCCCGGTCCGGTGAAGGCCGCTCTCGGCGAGAGTTGGGAACCGGTGGGGGGTCTTCGCCTGCCGTTGGTGGCCCCCGCCGGGGAGACGCTCCGAGCGGTCATAGAGGCCTTGGCTGCATTGGGCGGAGGATGAGCGTCCGCATCACCTTCCTGGGGGGTTTGGGTGAGGTCGGCCGCAATTGTGCGGCTTTGGAAGTGGAGGGAAAGATCTGCCTGATCGACTGCGGCCTGATGTTTCCGGAGGCCGACATGCTGGGAGTGGATCTGGTCTTCCCCGACTGGTCGTGGGTGCTGGAGCGTTCCGAGGATGTGGAGTGCGTGGTGATAACCCATGGCCATGAGGACCACGTGGGGGCGTTGGGACACTTCCTGGAGCAGGTCAATGTACCGGTGTACGGCACCGATCTCTCGCTCCAGATAGCCGGGGAACGGATCAAGGAACAGGGGGTCACTCCGGACCTTCGTCCGGTGTACACCGGAGAAGAGATCAGTCATGGGCCGTTTTTCTTCACGCTGATTCCGGTCTGTCACTCCATTCCCGACGCGGTGGCGGTGGCCTTCGACACTCCCGAGGGGGTGATACTCCACTCCGGGGACTTCAAGCTGGATCCCACTCCGATCGATGCCCGGGCCACCGATCTGGCCGCCTTCGCGGAGTTCGGCGACCGAGGCGTCCGTCTGTACCTGGGGGACAGCACCAATGCGGAGCGGGATGGGTTCGTCCCCTCCGAGAGCTCCCTCTCGGGACCCATCGCAGACATCGTCCGCATCGCGGAGGGACGGGTGATCGCCGCATGCTTTTCCTCCCACATTCACCGGGTGCAGCAGATAGCCAACGCGGGGGTGGCGGCGGGACGCAAGATCGCCCTGGCGGGACGCTCGATGCTGCGCAACAGCCGGATTGCCTCCGAACTGGAGGTGCTGAAGCTGCCCGAGAAGGATGTGGTCAGCGTTCCCGAGCTGTTGAAGCTCCCACCCTCCCAACAGATGCTGATCGCCACCGGCAGCCAGGGTGAGCCCTTCTCGGCGCTGTCGCGCATGGCCAATGGGACCCATCGGCAGTTCTCTTTAGAGGAGGGGGACACGATCCTGATCAGCGCCACTCCGGTTCCGGGAAACGAGAAGGCGGTGTCCAAAGTGGTGTCGGGGATGCTCCGGTTGGGGGCGAAGGTGTATCACGGTCTCAACTCGCCGGTCCACGTCTCCGGGCACGGCGCCCGTGACGAGTTGGCCGTCATGCTCCGGCTGGTGCGACCCGAGGCTTTTGTGCCGGTGCACGGTGAGTACCGACACCTGGACGCGCATGCCCGTCTGGCCAAAGAGGTGGGCGTGGAACAGGTGGAGGTCCTCGAGGACGGGGACCGGGTGGTGATGGAAGGGGATGATCTGTGGGTAGAGCGGGGGGTTGTGGAGGCGGACTACGTGTTCCTGGACGGATCTTCACTGGGTGGGGTGCAGACCAGGGTGTTGCGGGATCGGGGCCGCCTGTCCGAGGCGGGGGTGGTGACGGTAACGGTGGTGATCAACGCCGAGAGCGGTGAGTTGGTTTTCGACCCGTCCATCGTCAGTTGGGGGCTGGTCGATGATCCGGTGGCGGTTTTGGATGCGGCCATCGACGAGGTGGTGGGATTGGTGTCAGCGCGGATGGAGGACGGCTTGACCGATCTGGGCCAGTTGCGGGTGGTGGTGAGAAGGGCCGTGGCCAGGGTGGTGAGAGACGAGACGCGTCAACGTCCGGTGGTGTTGGTGGAGATAGTCGCGGTGTGACGCCGGTGAGGGGTTTGTCACGGGGGCCTGACAGGTTGGGAGAATGCTCTGGTGTCTTTCTTGTCTGCGTCCGGGCGACCTAGCCGTCTGCCAGGGATGCGTGAGCACCATGCGGTCGGCGCCCTGGCGAAGGCTGGAATGCGGGATAGGGGTGTCCTCGGGTCTGGTTCACCAGGGCGCGGCGCGCCGGCTGGTGCTGCGCCTCAAGTATCGGGGCTGTCGGGAGGCGGCCGTGATGCTCCCCCTCCTGCCCTCCGACGCTCTGGCCCTGGTGCCCATACCCCGGATCTACTCCCGGCGCCTGAAGTATCGATCCGACCCTGGTTTCTTTTGGCCGGCGCGCTCTCCCGGCGTTCGGGCCTGCCGGCCTGCCAGCCCCTCGGTCCGCGCCTGTGGGGTGGGGCGAACGCCGGGTTGGACCGCTCGGCCCGCACCGCCACGCGCTTTCGACGCCGATGGGCGCCCCCTGGGGGATTGGTGTTGGTCGACGACGTGGTCACCACCGGCCTGACCCTGGGGACGGCGGCACAGGCCCTGGGCTGCTCCCTGGTTCTGGGGGGTGGTCACCGCAACCGGCTCCCCCTACCGCGGTCCGGTGGGTTAGTCTTTAGGCGCATTCGAGAAAGGGGTCCCTGACGTGGATGTGAGGCTCAGCGCCCGAAATACGGAAGTGACCGAGGGTTTCCGTCAGACAGTGGCCGCCAAGATGAACCGGGCGGTCCGGGTGTTCTCCGACCTGAACGCGGTGGACGTGGAGATCATCCAGGAAACCAACCCGCGCCTGTCGAGCGAACGATTTCGCGTCGAGTTGACCGGGCAGGCGCTGGGCAGGATAATTCGGGCGGAAGCGGCCGCTCCCACCGCCGAGACGGCGCTCGACACCGCCGCCGACCGGTTTACCCGCCGCATTCGCCGTCTCAAGGAAAAAGTGATCGATCGGCATCGTCAGGGCGGGCCGCTCTCTCCGGCCGTCTCCGAGAGCGATACCGATGAGATAGTGAGGGTGAAGAGGTTCATGATCAAGCCGATGAGCGTTGACGAGGCGCAACTGCAGATGGAGATGCTCGGCCATGATTTCTTCTTCTTTCTCAACTCCGCCAACAGCCGCCACAGCGTGCTTTATCGTCGGCGCGATGGTCGGTGGGGTCTGATCGAGTCGGAGAGTTGAGGGTCGGGTTGGGGGCGGAGGCCGAAGAAAGTGCCCGCATAGCACGGTCGGGCATATAGCATCTAGGAACGGATGGGAGTTCTCAGCAAGGTTCTCAAGGCGGGGGAAAGCCGATCGCTAAAGCGCCTCTCGGCGTTGGCGGATCGGGTGAACGCCCTGGAAGGCGACACCCAACGGCTCTCCGACGCCGAACTCTCTGCCCGGACCGGCCACTTCCGGGAGAGGATCGCGCGGGGCGAAAGCCTCGACGATCTGGCGCCCGAAGCCTTTGCGGTGGTGCGCGAAGTCGCCCAGCGAGTACTGGGCCAGCGCCCCTATGACGTGCAGGTGGTGGGCGCGGGTGCGCTTCACGAGGGAAGAGTCGCCGAGATGAAAACCGGGGAGGGAAAGACCCTGGTCTCCACCATGCCCGCCTACCTGAACGCTCTGGGCGGCAGGGGTGTCCATATGGTGACGGTCAACGACTACCTGGCAGCCCGCGACGCCGAGTGGATGGGGGCGTTACATCGCTTCCTGGGCCTGGAAGTGGGCCTCATACAGACATCCATGTCTTCGGCCGAGCGCCGTCCCGCCTATCGGGCCGACCTCACCTATGGGACTAACAACGAGTTCGGCTTCGACTACCTGCGTGACAACATGTCGATGAGGCCCGAGAACATGGTCCAGCGGGGCCACAGCTACGCCATCGTGGATGAGGTCGACTCCATTCTCATAGACGAGGCCCGGACTCCCCTGATCATCTCGGGCCGGGTGGCCGACAGCGCCAAGTGGTACCGGGACTTTTCCCGGATCGCCGCCCGGCTGCGAAGGGACCTCCACTATGAGGTGGACGAGGGTAAGCGGCAGGTGCTCACCACCGAGGAGGGGGTGGCGCAGGTGGAGGTGCTATTGGGGGTGGAGAACCTCTATGATCACGCGGCGGTGGATTTCGTCCACTATCTGGAGACGGCGCTGCGGGCCAAGGAACTGCATCACCGTGACCAGGAATACCTCCTCGACCGGGGACAGGTGAAAATCGTCGACGAGTTCACCGGGCGGGTGCTGGAAGGGCGTCGCTACTCCGAAGGGCTTCACCAGGCCATCGAGGCGAAGGAAGGGGTGCGGATCCTCGACGAGAACCAGACCCTGGCCTCCATCACCCTCCAGAACTACTTCCGGATGTATGAGAAGCTGGCGGGTATGACCGGAACCGCCCAGACCGAGGCCGCCGAGCTCTCCCAGATCTACAACCTGGAGGTGGTGAGCGTCCCCACCAACCGACCGGTGGTCCGCGACGATCAGGGCGATCAAGTGTACAAGACGGCGATGGCCAAATACCAGGCGGTGGTGGATGAGGTGGAGCAAGCTCATGAGCTGGGACAGCCGGTGCTGTTGGGCACGGTTTCCATCGAGAACTCCGAACGTCTTTCCACCTCGCTGTCGCGTCGGGGCATTCCCCACCAGGTGCTCAACGCCAAACATCACGTCCGGGAGGCCGACATCATCTCCCAGGCCGGCCGCCCCGGGGCGGTGACAGTGGCCACCAACATGGCCGGACGGGGAGTGGATATCATGTTGGGGGGCAACCATGAGTCCCTGGCCCGGCTAGATCTGCGGAGGGCGGGGATCGACCCCGAGGAGGCCGAATACGAGCCGCGCTTTCGGGAGTTGGCAGTCCGCTTCCATGAGAAGCTCTCCGACGATCGTCAAAAGGTCCTGGGTGCGGGGGGTTTGCTGGTGCTGGGCACCGAACGCCACGAGTCGCGCCGTATCGACAATCAGCTGCGGGGTCGCTCGGGACGGCAGGGCGATCCAGGCCGCACCCGGTTTTTTCTGTCCCTGGAGGACGACCTGATGCGCCGTTTCCAGGGCGAGCGGGTGGCCTCGATCATGGGCCGGCTGAAAATACCCGAAGAGGTGCCCATCGAGCACAAGATGGTGACGGGCGCGGTGGAGAGAGCCCAGCGGCAGGTGGAGGCCCAGAACTTCGAGATCCGCAAGAACGTCCTCAAATACGACGAGGTGATGAACATCCAACGGGAACGGATCTATGAGTGGCGCAACGACATCCTGGTGAAGAAGGAGACGGGCGGTTTGGTGTCCCGTTGGATGGAAGAGGCCATCGGGGGCGTGGTCACCGAAGAGTTCGGCCCGTTGGCGCCCGGCGACTGGGACTGGGAGAAGCTCAACCGGGAGCTCGAGGTCTACTACGAAAGCCGGCTTCGGTCCGACGGCGCCGCGGTGAGGTTCACAGCCGAAGAGGTTGCCGACCTCGCCTTCAAAGAGGCGGAAGAGGCCTACCGCCGCCGGACCGAAGAGTTGGAAACCGAGATCGTCGCGGCGGTGGAGCGTTCTGTGATGTTGTCGGTGATCGACAACAAGTGGCGGGAGCATTTGGCGGAGATGGACTATCTGCGCTCGGGCATCGGTTTGCGGGCGATGGGACAGCGGGATCCGCTCACCGAATACCAGCGAGAGGGCTATGATCTCTTCGCCGACATGGTGGAGTCTGTAAAGCGCGACGCGGTCCGCTACCTCTTCCACGTCAAGGCGACCAAGCCCCGCCGTCCGGCCGTCTCCGCTTCCCGGCCGGGCCCCAGCCAGCCGATCCAACCTTCCCGGGCGGGACAGTCCAAAGTGGGGCGGAACGCGCCCTGCCCGTGTGGCAGCGGCAAGAAGTACAAGCGGTGCCATGGAGGCGTCGCGTAGGCGCCAAGACACAAAAGGCCCTCTGGGGTCCCGGGTCGCGGTTAGCCTTGGTTTCTGTTGATTTCATCCCTACCGAAGCCTGATCCATGTCTGTAGAACATTTCGACCCCGAGGCGATCCTCGCCGAGTTACGTATCCGTCTGGACGAAGCCGGGAGGTTCCTTTGACCTCGGTCAAAAGCGATCGGAGGCCGCCGTGCTTCGCCAGGAGTCGGCCGAACCTGGCTTTTGGTCCGATCCCAACCGCGCCCGGGAGACGGGTCGCCGCCTAGCCGGGCACGAGACCCTGATTGCCGCTTTCGACGGTCTCGCCCGTCGCCTGGAGGACGCCGAGGTGCTCCTCGGGTTGGCGGACGAAGGCGGCGTTGACGCCGACGAGGCTGTGGCGGAGGCCTCCGAGGAGCTGCGGGCCGCCGAAGCGATTTTGGGAGAACTGGAACTCTCCAGCCTCTATTTCGGGGAGTATGACCATTATCCGGCCATCTTGGGGATCCATGCCGGAGCGGGCGGGGTGGACGCTCAGGATTGGGCGGAGATGCTCTTGCGGATGTACCAGCGCTATCTCTCCGACCGGAACTATCGATGGCAACTCATTCAAATCACCCCGGGGGAGGAGGCGGGTATCAAATCGGCCACACTCACGGTGCGCGGGGAGAAGGCCTATGGGAATTTGGAGTCCGAGCGGGGGGTCCATCGTCTGGTCCGCATCTCCCCCTTCGACGCCCAAAGCCGCCGGCACACCTCTTTTGCGGGGGTGGATGTGGCGCCCGAGATGGGTGAGGAGGCGACGCTCGAGATCAATGACGAGGACCTGCGAATCGACACCTATCGGTCCACGGGCGCCGGTGGACAGCATGTGAACACCACCGACTCGGCGGTGCGGATCACCCACCTTCCCACGGGAGTGGTGGCGCAGTGCCAGAACGAGCGTTCCCAGTTGCAGAACCGGTCGCGGGCCATGGACATTCTCCGTTCCCGACTGGCTGAGCTGGCTCGCCGGGAGCGCCAGGCGGAGTTGGACGCCATCCGAGGAGAGAAGGGGGAGGCGGGCTGGGGTCGACAAATCAGGTCTTACGTCCTCCAGCCCTTCCAGTTGTGCAAGGACATCCGTACGGGACTGGAAATCGGTGATGTTCAGAGGGTGCTCAATGGGGATATCCAGCCGCTGGTGGAGTCTTATCTGCAGTGGCGGCGGGTCGGTCACGAACGCCGATCCCGCCGCGGATCCCTCTCCAGAGAGGGATCCTGACTATTGGGGCGTGTTGATGGTAGCATCATTTGCTGGCCGTATATGAGCCCTGCCACTGATCTTTTGGAGAGCTCACTTTGATCAGACTCGATTCTGTTACCAAGATGTACAAGGGTGGAACGGTGGCTGCCCGCGACGTCTCACTCAATATCCGCCGGGGCGAGTTCGTGTTTTTGGTGGGCCCCTCGGGGTCGGGGAAATCAACCCTGGTCCGGTTGCTACTGCGCCAGGAAATGGTGACCCGGGGAACGATCTGGGTGGCCGGGAAGGACATAACCCGGCTTCCGGCCTGGAAGGTTCCTTTTCTGCGCAGATCGATCGGCACGGTTTTCCAGGATTTCAAATTGCTGTCCACCAAAACCGTTTCGGAAAATGTGGCCTTTACTCTCGAAGTCATCGGCCGTCCCCGTTCGGCGATCCGTTCCCAGGTGGAACAGGTGTTGGAATTGGTGGGCCTGGAAGAACTGGGCGCCCGCTATCCCGATCAGCTTTCGGGGGGAGAACAGCAGCGGGTCTCCATAGCCAGGGCGTTCGTCAACCGCCCCCTGATTCTGCTGGCCGACGAGCCCACCGGGAACCTCGATCCCACCACCTCGGTGGGAATCATGAGAATTCTGGATCGGATCAACCGGTCGGGCACCACCGTGGTGATGGCCACTCACGACCATGCCATCGTGAATGCCATGAGACGCCGGGTGGTGGCCATCGATCATGGTCAGATAGTGCGGGACGAACGGGAAGGAGGGTTCGAGGAATCCCCGGGGATGGCGGCGCCGGATTACTCCTTGCCCGCCCCGCCGGACCTGCGTTTGCCATCGGACTCCGCTGATCCCAGACGTCCTCACATCGAGCCGTAGGAGCCACAGTTCATGGGCCGAATGATTTACCTGGTGGGCGAGTCCCTGGTAAACCTGCGGCGCAACGCCTTGGTAGCGACCGGGGCGATTCTGGCGGTTTTCATCTCATTGACCCTGGCCTTCGGCGCCTTGGTGGTCAACGAGCTCCTGCGCCTCAACACGATCGGCTGGCAGCAGGGCACTCACATCATCGCCTTCCTCAAGGATCCCGACCAGGGCGGCCTGGACGCCGCCAGCCAACTGGTCTACCGGGATGAAGTGGCAGCCTGGGAGGAAGTGGAGACAGTCCACTATGTTGACAAGGCAGGCGCCTATGAGGAGTTCAAGGAGATATTCGCCTCCCGTCCGGAACTGATCGAGGTGACCGACCCGCTCAAGCTGCCCGCTTCCCTGCGGATCGAGTTGCAGTCGATCGAGCTTTACCGCGACGTTCAGTTCCGCCTTTCCGCTGACCCGGTGGTGAGGGAGGTGCGGTCCTTCGGTGAGCAGATAGAGCAACTCTCTACTATCTCCCGGGTGCTGAACGTGTTGGGTTGGGGGTTGGCGCTGGTGCTGGCCCTGTCGGCTGTGATTCTCATTTCCAACACCATCAGCCTCGCTATCTACGCGCGCCGCAACGAAGTCTCGGTCATGAAGCTGGTGGGGGCGTCCAACTGGTTCATCCGGGTCCCCTTTCTCCTGGAGGGTCTGATCGAGGGCACGGTCGGTGCCCTTTTGGCGGTGATCACCATTTGGCTGGCTTCCCGCAACCTCAACAGCCTGGGAGAGACCATCCAGTTGATCACGCTCAGTATCCCCGGGAGGTTCTTTTTCCGCTGGGGAGTGGTGCTGGTGCTGTTCGGGGCTGCGGTGGGAGTGGCGGGGTCGCTCTTGGGGCTTAGTCGCCACCTGCGAGAAGTGGATTCCTAGTGGAGGGTGACAAGTGAAAAGGGGATGGGGAGGTTGGGCGGCGCTCCTCTTGGCGCTGGGTGTGGCCGCGGTTTGGCCCGGTGTCCCGGCCGAAGCCGATACGGCCGATGAGATCGCCAACAGGATCGCCGAGTTGGAACAAGAATTGGTGGATGTGCGGGCGGGTATATCGGAGGTGGGACAGTCCGTAGATGCCAACCTCGAGGTTCTGACCGCCACCGAGGAGGAAATCGCCATCGCCCGCCAGCGCATGACGATAGTGCAGGTTGATCTGGAGGCGGCTCGGGTGCGGCTGATCCTGACCGATGATGATGTGGCTTCCGGAGAACGTCGGCTCGCCGCCGTCGAGAGCCGCATAGCGCTCCTGGAACTGCAGTTGTCGGGGATCCGATCCCAGATGGTGGATGCCACCCTTTCCATAGAGCGCCGGGCCGTGGACCTGTATGTGAGTTTCTTCTCCGCGGGGAGATGGGCGGTGCTGCAGCAGGACAACATCGTCGATCTGACCCTGGGAAGGGCCTACGGCGGGGACCTGCTGGCCGACGCGGATCAGGAGCTTCGGGATTTGCAGGCGCTCGACCAGGACCGGGTCGCAAAAGAAAACTTTTTGGAGAGAGAACAGGCTGCCGCCACCGAACAACTGATCCTCCTGGAGGAGGGGCGGGAGGAACGGGTTGCCGAGCTGTGGGAGGTGGAGCGGCTGCGTCTGGAGGCACAGTCGGAGGTGTCTGCGGTGGAAGCTCTCCTGGATGGGGTGCAGCTGCAGATCCAGGCATACAGACAGGAGAAAGAAGGGATGGAGGATGACGCCGTTCGGTTGGGCAGGGAGATCGCCTATCGGAAGGTGCTCTTGAAGCGGGCGCTACGGCCGGGGAGGCTGGCATGGCCGGTGGATGGGCTGATCACCTCTGGTCACGGCTGGAGAACCCATCCCATTCTCAACCGGCGGATTTTCCACAATGGCATAGATCTGAACTCCCCGCATGGCGCCCCGGTCCGGGCCGCCGGTGACGGGAGGGTGATTCTGGCCCAATCGTGGAGCGGGTTTGGTAACACGGTGGTGATCCAGCACGGAGGGGACCTCACCAGTATTTACGGCCACCTTTCCCGATTTGCGACCTCGGTGGGCAGAGACGTGGACGAGGGGGAGGTAATCGGGTATGTTGGCTGTACCGGGCTTTGTACCGGGCCGCATCTGCATTTTGAGGTGCGGGAGGATGGGGTTCCGGTGAATCCCCTCAAATATCTGGAAGGATGAGGAGCATATGGGCGTGAAGCTGATTGCCGCCAATCGCCGGGCCCGGTTTGACTACGACGTGCAGGAGACCTTCGAGGCGGGTCTGGTTCTGGTCGGCTCCGAGGTGAAGAGCCTTCGCAACCACGGGGCGTCGATCGGCGAGTCGTATGCGGCGATCAAAGAGGGCGAGGTGTGGGTGACGGGAATGCATATTCCCCCCTATTCCTTTGCCCGGGACGGTGGACACGATCCCCTCCGTCCCCGAAAGCTGCTCCTGCATCGCCGGGAGATAGACAGGATCTCCTCCCGGGTGGCCGAGCGCGGTCTGACCCTGGTACCCCTCCGGCTGTACTTCCTGAACGGAAAGGCCAAGTTGGATCTGGCCCTGGCCAAAGGACGAAGCAAAGTAGACAAGCGCCAAGTCATCAGGGAACGGGAGGAGCGTCGGGAGATGGAACGGGGAGTCCGTCGGGTGGGCCGCCGTCTGGAGGGTTTCTAACCCGACCAGGCCGTAAAAGGGAGGGAGGTTGTCACCGGGGGTTTGTATAGTGGACTTTAAAGACATGGGGGTGACTTGGATTCGACGTTGAGTAATCGCCGTGTCGGAAGCGAGCCGAGGTTTCCGGTTCCTCGTTAAACAACTGGAAAAACACAATAAGTGCCAAACCACAAATGGCGCTGGCTGCCTGATCGATAGGTAGCCCGTCCTGTCTGATGGGTTCCCGCCCCGTTGGCCTAGGGCGTCGCTAATGCGGGATGCCCCCGGCGGGTTTCCGGGACTGCCGGGCCAAGCCAATTCCGGATGGGCCAGTGGGCAGATAGCTGCCGTGATCCCTCTGGCCGACAACTAACCGGTGGCTGCGCTCGGAGAATTCGACACGAAGAACTCGGCGGACCGGGGTTCGACTCCCCGCACCTCCACCCGGACCTCTGGTCCATTTATCTCAAATAAGTGGGCCAGTTAGGTCCTTTTTCTCCAATTTGTGCCTGTTTTCGGGCCTTTCTGTTGCCTGTCGGCGTGCTGTGACGGGTCTTGGGTGCGTTGGGAGGCTTCGAGTGCGGGTTTGGGTCTTTCCGGGCGCGGCAAAGCCGACAGTAGGGGTTACTGTCGGTGTTGCGGGTTCTGCCGTGTGTGTTTAGTCGGGCGGTGCCCTGGGGGTGAGGCTGTCGGCGAGGATGTTCCTGCGAGTCGGCTGGTGACTCTTGGGTCTGGCCGGCGGGGCGGGTTTTTGGGTTTGGGTTCTTTCGATCCCGATGTTTTCTTTGAGGTTGTGGGCGATGGCTAGTGCCAACACGCCGATGGTGTGAGCGGCGAGACCGAAAGCCCGGCACCATCCGGCTTTGAGGCCGCCTTTGTCCTTGATCATGGAGATGGTTTTCTCGCTGGGGTTACGACGTCCGTAGCTTTTGTCGTGTGCGGGAGTGCCCCAGGGAATGTCTTGGCAGGCATCGAGCAGGTCGGCTGGGATGCTGACCATGCCATGGCAGCATTGTTCTTCTTCGATGCGCAGGTAGGGAGCGGCTTTGTTGGGAACAGTGTCAGGGTTGCGGGTTTTGGCGTTGGTGGTGACCCTCCCGGCGCACTGTGAACAGGAGAACTGGCCGCCGCCGTCGTCGAATTTCCGGTTTCGTGTCCACCGCCACAGCGCCCGGTTGACATGCCACTCGCTCGTCTTTTTGGGTTTGGTGTTTTCGGGTGGGATGTGCATGTATTCGGGCATCCACGGCGGGAACAGGGTTCCTGCCGAGACGAGGAGTCGTTGGCCGTTTGTTCCGGCTTTGACGAACTTGGGGTTGTTGATCTCGGTGCTGGTGTAGTCCATGGTCACGTTGATGCCCATTTGGTGGAGAGGCCTGACGAACGACTCTCGTTTGTTGCTGTAGGCACGGTCTAGGACAAAATCGCCGATGCCTGGTGCGATCTCGAGAGATTGGAGGGCGAGTTGCAGTCCGATGGGTCCGGGATTGGTCGCTCCCGGAGCGACGTGGAGAGCGAGAATGTATCCCGGCGGGGCCGGTTTGATGGCGACCTGGTTGGGGTTGCCCGACCACACTGCCTCGGCGACGGCCACGGCGATGTGAGCGTCGTAACCGAGAAACAGTGAGGCTGGTTCTTTGTTGGTTGCGCTCTTGTAGCCGGGACGGGCATCGATATCGTAGCTGCGGATGAACCTTCCGTCGGAACCGACCGTGCGGACTTTGCCCTCGGGGTTCTCGGCGGGTTTGATGTCGGGTTCGGGAAGGTCAGGCTCCTCGAGGGATTCGAGGCGGTGCTCGGCGAGCAGGTCCTTTTCGAGTTGGTATTTCCTGGTACGCGCCCATGTCGGATCGGCGCTGCTGTCAATAGCCGAGTGCCGTTCTGCACCATAGCGGACCTAAAGGGCATTATCTCAGGCGGGTAGGCACGCCGCGTGGCCACTCGGGGGAAGTGGCCGGTTTCCCGCCTTAGGAAACTTCCTCAAAAGCAACGGACAGTTCAGCTATGACCCCCTGATGGAAATCTCCGCTGGTGGAAATGAGTTTCGGCTCGCCGTTCATCGCCATACACGCGACCTCGCCCGTAGTGAGAACGAGTAAAGCGCCAGCGGTTTCCTCGGTGTATACCACTGCCCAAAACAGGCCAAACCCCCGCATTGCGTATCCTGTGGATGTTCCCCCTCTTTCTAAAGCCTTGATCAGGGTTTCAGGTTCTGAAAGCCCAGGGTGCGCCTGAGACATATTGTGATGAATTCCCACCCCACCATCTTCCACCCTTGCGACAACCAGGCGTTTGTCGGCCTCCAGCGCGAAAACGCCGCCTTCCTCACCAGAATGTTGCACAACATTGAACATCAGCTCCCTCACTGACGACAGGAAGGCATCGACATCGATGCCCTTTCCCAACTCGTACAGAAACTGCTCTGCTTCTTCTAAGAGATAGTCTTTGGTTTGGTCGTCGAATTCGGTCGGAGAAATCAGCAGCATTGGGCTATTCGGATGCCCTTGGCGTATACCGTCATTTGGGATGAGGAAAATGCACCATTCGCACGAACGCGTCTAGGAGATCCTCGATGTCCGCCGTTGCTTTTGATGGAGGATGTGGCTCACCAGATGAAATGTCGCATGTGGTGTACTGCCAGTAGCGACCACTGAACTTCTTGCCAGCCATCATCGCTAAGCAGGGACCCCATCCGCCATCTAAGTAACCGGCGCTGTCGGCGAACAGCCGAACGGGCAATTCTGGAACGGGTCGGACCTTCAAATGGGCGGAACCAGCCCATTGCCACTCATATCTGCCATTTTCCACCAGATAGGCAAGACATTTGATAGCCTCCTGTTTGGCTTCGTCCGCCGATCTAGCGACTGTGGTCGTATCCGACTGTCCAATATGGTCTGCGTTCGTCATACCATCTATATTATGCCACATATCAAGGTTTGATAAGGTTTGATGCCTAAAGGTAGTTTGCGGGGATTCCCAAATGTGGAGTCCTCCCGGTTTGGATGTGGAGTCCTATGTGGAGCCCCTACGAAGTCCCAGGTCAGGGGTGGTGGACCACAGGCCACCCGGACCTCTGGTCCATTTGTGGCTGTTTGTGTGGGCCATCTAGTTGCCGTTTCTCCGTTTTTGCCTGTTTCGGGGGTGCTGAGCGGTTCGGTTTCGGGCGGCTGCTTGTCGTCCTCTTCCAGTGGCTGCGTGCCGTAGGCGTAGCCTTTGGCTTCTCACAGGTTGTGAGCCACCGCTTGGGCTATGACTTCTTCTAACTTAGGGAGAGGCCACTTCCCTCCGCCCTTACCTGTTCGCTGACTCGCAGACCCGCCACTAGGGGAAAAGCCTTTGGTATTTCTGTTCGTATCTCTGAGAGTGGTACACCCAACCCATCCTCATGTTGATCAGCACGACCATTGGAACGTTATTGCTTTTCGTCCACCCGCCAACAGCGAGTCTGCCCTTGCGGGGAAAATCGGCCTGCCACCCCGTTGGGTTGAGTAGAACATAGCGAATGTCGTCTTCGGAGAATCGCTTGGTGGCGGACGGGAGTACCCGTTCTTCGCCAGAAAATAGGATCAGGCCACTCTCACGGAGGCGGCCGATATGATGCTTTGCGCTAGTTCTTCGGGTAGGCGGGAAAGGATGTTCTCTCTTTCTGAAGCGCTCATCTGGGCCAAGAGCCTCGCTGAAACATGTGCGGGCAGATGAAGGATGTCGTCAATCTGGCCTTCTGGAGAAAGATTGAAGAACATGCCATCCGCCAGAGAGGTCACCCATGCGATCTCCTCGGGAGTGAGTGGGCGGCTGTCTATGTTCTCAAAATCCTCGCTCGGATCTTCGCAGCGAGCAATGATCTCAGCGTCCTCGCGGAGGGCAGCGATCTCAGCATCTGTCATGCTTGCCAGCATTTCGCCAGCCATTTCCCTCAGAATCTCTTCGCCCATACATCACAGCATAACGGATGCCCAAGTGGGCGGGTCTCGATATCGCAAAACATGGGCGGATGGCGCTGGTCGTGGATGCATGGGGATACGTGAGGGTTTGTTTGAGGTTGTGGGCGATGGCCAGTGCCAACGCGCCGATGGTGTGAGCGGCGAGACCGAAGGAGCGGCACCATCCGGCTTTCAGGCCGCCTTTGTCCTTGATCATGGAAAAGGTTTTCTCGACGGGGTTGCGGCGGCCGTAGCTTTTGTCGTGTGCGGGGGTGCCGAACGGGATGTCTTGGTAGGCATCGAGCAGGTCGGCTGGGATGCTACCTATACGGTATTCGTATCGGCAGACAAGTGGGACGCGAGATGCTACTCAGCGCGGATAGAGGCTTGATTGGTCGAGGTGTTTACTCGGATGTAGATCGGAGTATGCGTTGCATTTCGCCTACGAAGTATTCTGCCATCGCGAGAACTTCTCGCGCATCCTGTTCTGTCCAATTGCCTCTAGCGAATCTATAAGCTGCCTCGTTGCGCCGAGCGAGCAACAATCCGAGAACGCCCCTTGTGTCGGATGGTAAGGTGCCGCCCTCCACGAGTTCGTCTATTCTGCCTTGCACGCTGTGGTGACTCTTAGACCTGATACCCAAATGCCCCAAGGCCGCCTTAGCAGCATAAAAGGCGGCGTAATAACTGTCTTGGATGCTCTTGATGTACTCGTCTAAGCCGATGAACTTCCGCGCCCACGCCAAGTCGCGCAAGCACCGTTCCATCAATATAGAGATATCCGATTCACGCATCCACTCTTCTCCCCTCACGCCTTACGAAATAGTGAAAATCGTCGTCGCTCCCTTCGAGATCCTCCAAGGTCGTGGGGTGTCCGTCAATGTACACTCCGTGCGCGAGACGAATCGGTTCGGCTACAGAGTACAGAAGATCCAGTTCTGAGCCTATGGGTCCCTCCTTGCGCAAAACCGCCAAAAGGTCCACATCCGAATCAGGGCGGTGGGTGCCCAATGCCCGAGACCCGAAAAGCCACACTTGGGCTAGGCGCGCGCCGAACACTCGTCGGTACCCCTCGACCGCTTGAGCGATGGCGATTTTGACTGCCTCCTCCGATGGCAACCGACGCTGGTGGCGCGGGACTTCAAGAGCGGTGCCTGTTTGCGAACGCATGATCCCCCAAGAATAACCGAAAGGGGTATCCTTACACTCTTTGATCACTTACCCTACGGTTCCGAGTCGCTTCATCACGGCACCAATCTCCGAGGTAGTTTGCGGGGATTCTCAAATGTGGAGCAGTACCTCTTTGAATGTGGAGTCCTATGTGGAGCCCCTACGGAGCCGCAGGTCAGGCATGGTGGCCCACAGGCCACCGCGACCTCTGGTCCATTTATCTCAAATAAGTGGGCCAGTTAGGTCCTTTTTCTCCAATTTGTGCCTGTTTTCGGGCCTTTCTGTTGCCTGTCGGCGTGCTGTGACGGGTCTTGGGTGCGTTGGGAGGCTTCGAGTGCGGGTTTGGGTCTTTCCGGGCGCGGCAAAGCCGACAGTAGGGGTTACTGTCGGTGTTGCGGGTTCTGCCGAGCGTGTTTAGTCGGGCGGTGCCCTGGGGGTGAGGCTGTCGGCGAGGATGTTCCTGCGGGTCGGCTCGAAGTTCTTGGGTCTGGCCGGCGGGGCGGGTTTGTGGGTTTGGGTTCTTTCGATCCCGATGTTTTCTTTGAGGTTGTGGGCGATGGCTAGTGCCAACACGCCGATGGTGTGAGCGGCGAGACCGAAAGCCCGGCACCATCCGGCTTTGAGGCCGCCTTTGTCCTTGATCATGGAGATGGTTTTCTCGCTGGGGTTACGACGTCCGTAGCTTTTGTCGTGTGCGGGAGTGCCCCAGGGAATGTCTTGGCAGGCATCGAGCAGTTCGGCTGGGATGCTGACCATGCCATGGCAGCATTGTTCTTCTTCGATGCGCAGGTAGGGAGCGGCTTTGTTGGGAACAGTGTCAGGGTTGCGGGTTTTGGCGTTGGTGGTGACCCTCCCGGCGCACTGTGAACAGGAGAACTGGCCGCCGCCGTCGTCGAATTTCCGGTTTCGTGTCCACCGCCACAGCGCCCGGTTGACATGCCACTCGCTCGTCTTTTTGGGTTTGGTGTTTTCGGGTGGGATGTGCATGTATTCGGGCATCCACGGCGGGAACAGGGTTCCTGCCGAGACGAGGAGTCGTTGGCCGTTTGTTCCGACTTTGACGAACTTGGGGTTGTTGATCTCGGTGCTGGTGTAGTCCATGGTCACGTTGATGCCCATTTGGTGGAGAGGCCTGACGAACGACTCTCGTTTGTTGCTGTAGGCACGGTCTAGGACAAAATCGCCGATGCCTGGTGCGATCTCGAGAGATTGGAGGGCGAGTTGCAGTCCGATGGGTCCGGGATTGGTCGCTCCCGGAGCGACGTGGAGAGCGAGAATGTATCCCGGCGGGGCCGGTTTGATGGCGACCTGGTTGGGGTTGCCCGACCACACTGCCTCGGCGACGGCCACGGCGATGTGAGCGTCGTAACCGAGAAACAGTGAGGCTGGTTCTTTGTTGGTTGCGCTCTTGTAGCCGGGACGGGCATCGATATCGTAGCTGCGGATGAACCTTCCGTCGGAACCGACCGTGCGGACTTTGCCCTTGGGGTTCTCGGCGGGTTTGATGTCGGGTTCGGGAAGGTCAGGCTCCTCGAGGGATTCGAGGCGGTGCTCGGCGAGCAGGTCCTTTTCGAGTTGGTATTTCCTGGTACGCGCCCATGTCGGATCGGCGCTGCTGTCAATAGCCGAGTGCCGTTCTGCACCATAGCGGACCTAAAGGGCATTATCTCAGGCGGGTAGGCACGCCGCGTGGCCACTCGGGGGAAGTGGCCGGTTTCCCGCCTTAGGAAACTTCCTCAAAAGCAACGGACAGTTCAGCTATGACCCCCTGATGGAAATCTCCGCTGGTGGAAATGAGTTTCGGCTCGCCGTTCATCGCCATACACGCGACCTCGCCCGTAGTGAGAACGAGTAAAGCGCCAGCGGTTTCCTCGGTGTATACCACTGCCCAAAACAGGCCAAACCCCCGCATTGCGTATCCTGTGGATGTTCCCCCTCTTTCTAAAGCCTTGATCAGGGTTTCAGGTTCTGAAAGCCCAGGGTGCGCCTGAGACATATTGTGATGAATTCCCACCCCACCATCTTCCACCCTTGCGACAACCAGGCGTTTGTCGGCCTCCAGCGCGAAAACGCCGCCTTCCTCACCAGAATGTTGCACAACATTGAACATCAGCTCCCTCACTGACGACAGGAAGGCATCGACATCGATGCCCTTTCCCAACTCGTACAGAAACTGCTCTGCTTCTTCTAAGAGATAGTCTTTGGTTTGGTCGTCGAATTCGGTCGGAGAAATCAGCAGCATTGGGCTATTCGGATGCCCTTGGCGTATACCGTCATTTGGGATGAGGAAAATGCACCATTCGCACGAACGCGTCTAGGAGATCCTCGATGTCCGCCGTTGCTTTTGATGGAGGATGTGGCTCACCAGATGAAATGTCGCATGTGGTGTACTGCCAGTAGCGACCACTGAACTTCTTGCCAGCCATCATCGCTAAGCAGGGACCCCATCCGCCATCTAAGTAACCGGCGCTGTCGGCGAACAGCCGAACGGGCAATTCTGGAACGGGTCGGACCTTCAAATGGGCGGAACCAGCCCATTGCCACTCATATCTGCCATTTTCCACCAGATAGGCAAGACATTTGATAGCCTCCTGTTTGGCTTCGTCCGCCGATCTAGCGACTGTGGTCGTATCCGACTGTCCAATATGGTCTGCGTTCGTCATACCATCTATATTATGCCACATATCAAGGTTTGATAAGGTTTGATGCCTAAAGGTAGTTTGCGGGGATTCCCAAATGTGGAGTCCTCCCGGTTTGAATGTGGAGTCCTATGTGGAACCCCTGCCGAGGCGCAGGTCAGGAGTGGTGGACCACAGGCCACCCGGACCTCTGGTCCATTTATTCGAAATAAGTGGGCCAGTTAGGTCGTTTTTCTCCCTTTTTTGCCTGTTTTCGGGCATTTCCGTTCCTTGTCGGGGTGCTGTGGGGGTTCTTGGGTGCGTTGGGAGGTTTGGGGGTGCCGATTTTGGTTTTTCGGGCGCGCTGAAGCCGACAGTAAGAGGTTTACTGTCGGCGCCGGGTGCGGGCTGTGTGTCTAGTCGGGCGGTGCCCGTGGGGTGAGGCTGTCGGCGAGGATGTTGCGCCGGGTCGGCTCGATGGGCCTGGCCGGTGGGGCGGATTTGTGGGTTTGGGTTCTTTCGATCCCGATGTTTTCTTTGATGTTGTGGGCGATGGCTAGCGCCAACACGCCGATGGTGTGAGCGGCGAGACCGAAGGCCCGGCACCATCCGGCTTTGAGGCCGCCTTTGTCTTTGATCATGGAGATGGTTTTCTCGCTGGGGTTTCGGCGTCCGTAGCTTTTGTTGTGTGCGGGGGTGCCGAAGGGGATGTCCTGGTACGCGTCGAGCAGGTCGACTGGGACGCTGACCATGCCATGGCAGCATTGTTCTTCTTCGATGCGCAGGTACGGAGCGGTCTTGTTGGGAACAGTGTCAGGGTTGCGGGTTTTGGCGTTGGTGGTGACCCTCCCGGCGCACTGGGAGCAGGAGTACTGTCCGCCGCCGTCGTCGAGTTTCCGGTTTCGTGTCCACCGCCACAGCGCCCGGTTGACATACCACTTGGTCACGTCTTTGGGTTTGGTGTTTGCGGGTGGGATGTGCATGTATTCGGGGATCCACGGCGGGAACAGGGTTCCTGTCGAGTTGAGGAGTCGTTGGCCGTTTGTTCCGGCTTTGATGAACTTGGGATTGTTGATCTCGGTGCTGGTGTAGTCCATGGTCACGTTGATGCCCATTTGGTGGAGGGGCCTGACGAACGACTGTCGTTTGTTGGTGTAGGCACGATCGGCGACAACGTCGCTGAGGCCTGGTGCGATCTCGTGAGATTGGAGGGCGAGTTGCAGTCCGATGGGTCCGGGATTGGTGGCTCCCGGAGCGACGTGGAGAGCGAGAATGTATCCCGGCGGGGCCGGTTTGATGGCGACATGGTTGGGGTTGCCCGACCACACTGCCTCGGCGATGGCCACGGCGATGTGAGCGTCGTAACCGAGGAACAGTGAGGCTGGTTCTTTGTTGGTTGCGCTTTTGTAGCCGGGACGGGCATCGATGTCGTAGCTGCGGATGAACCTTCCGTCGGAACCGACCGTGCGGACTTTGCCGTCGGGGTTCTCGGCGGGTTTGATGTCTGGTTCGGGAAGGTCAGGGGTCTTGAGTGCCTCGAGGCGGTGCTCGGCGAGCAGGTCCTTTTCCAGTCGATATTCTCTGGTACGCGCCCATGTGGGGTCGGCGGTGCTGTCAATGGCCACCGCGATGATGGTTTTGAGGTACCGGTTCGGGATACTGGTAGCGAGCAGTTTGCGTACCAGCCAGATCAAGTTCCGCGGGGTGCCGTCCTCGGCGACCCAGCCTTGGTGCAGGGCACCTTCGAAGCGTTTGCTTTGTCTGCGTGTCACCACGTAGCCGAGCGGATCCCGCCGGTGCTTGTCGCATAGTCCCAGCGAGAACGCCACTTGGGCATCGAGACCGTTCCCCACGGAGCACAGGTCGGTCCGGCGGGCAGAGTCACCTTTGTAGGCGGCGAGGAGGTACAGCAATAACAGAGCTTTAATGCTCAGTCTGGATTGTTGGCCGGGTTGGGTACGAAGACGCTGTTCGAGGTCTGGCAGAACCCCGCTTCTTTCGATGACGTTTAGGAATCTGCGGGCCACGGATGCGGATGTCATTCTGGGTTCTCCTTTTGGGAAGCCGGGATGGTCCTTTGGTAGGCGGCGGCTCTGGTCCAGGCGATAGGCATCGGCTACGCAGAGCTGACCTTTTCTGGCGGCTCTCTCTCGGCGGCGGCGTTCACCCCGGGCGCTCATGCTCGGAGTCCCTCTATCACGGCGGTTTCGTTGTCGAGAGCGGCCGCGGCGTCTTTCAGCAGGATGTCCAGGGAGTTGGCGGACAGCGGCCCGGCGATCCGTCGCAATGCCGGCAGTGGTGTCCCGGCCAGTAGATGGGCATGCAGCCAGGTGGAACGGGCCCGTCGCAATGACAAACCCTCGCCATCACCGGTGTCGAGTTCGCTGCCGATCCGGTAAACAGTGTTCCGTCCCGCAGTTTGGATGAACCGACCTTTGTGAGAGTGTTCCAGCGCTTCGCGAACCAATTTCGTGTATGCCCGGCGGATAGGCACCATGCGGGTTTTCGGCCCTCGGGTGGTAACGACCAGGCGACCACCGGCTATCTTTTCGAGGTCGCGGGTTGTAGCGACGGTGATTTCTTGGCCGTACAGTCCCCCTCCGAAGGCGCCGCCCACTACCCATGATGACGATCATCGAAAGTCCCCACCCTGGGGTCTGTGATTTTAGGCTGGTTGGTTTCCTTTCGGTCGGTGTTTTCTGGCTTGGGCTTGGTATGAGCGGAGTCGATAACTGTCGCCGGTGATGGTGAACACCACGCTTTTGTGGAGCAGGCGGTCGAGCATGGCCGCGGCGATGGTGTGGTCCGCGAAGATCTCTCCCCACGACGTCACACCGAGGTTGGTGGTGAGGATGATGGATCCTTTTCCGTAGCGTCTGGAGATCACCTGGAACAGTGTGGCGGCGTCCTCGGATGGCATGGGCAGGTAGCCGAGCTCGTCGATGATCAACAGTTTCGGGGTGGACAGGAATCGCATGGTTCTGGCCCATTTTCCTTGGAGGGCTGCTTTCCGACAGCGTGCGGCCAGGTCGGCTGCGGTGGTGTAGTACACCTTGTGCCCGGTGTCCACCGCGGCCCGTCCCAGGATGACAGCGAGCATGGTTTTGCCTACTCCTGGTGGTCCGATGAACAGCACGTTGGTGGCGTCAGCCAGATAGGCGCCCGTGGCGAGCTCCCGAACCAGTTTTTGGTCGATGCTGGGTTGTGCTCCAAAGTCGAAGTCTCCCATCTGCCAGCGGGTGGGAAAGTTCGCCAGTTTGAGACGGGTTTCCCATCGGCGCTGTTCGGTGGTCTCTACCTCTACTCGAAGCAGTGCTTCTAGGAACTGGGTGTGTCCGGTGTCGTGTTGTCGTGCCTGTTCGAGGTGGGTGGGGAGCGCCTCGGCAGCGGCCGGCAGACCGAGGTAGGCCAGATGCGACCGGAGTTGTTGATACACCGAATCCTTGCTCATCGTCTGCTCCGGTTCCTGTGTTGTTGGTCGATGTGCCGCTGATAAACACCGAGGTCTATCACCGTCTCTGTGTTCAGTTCTCCTCCTATCCCGGCGGCTATCGCCCGGGCGGTTTCGGTGGGTGGCCGGTTCGGTTTCGGTTTGCAAGGCCGTTTGGTGGTGAACGCCGCCAGGACAACGTTCTCCAAGGCCTCGGTGTGTTCTGGCAAACGCACCACTCGTCCTTGTCCGCGGGACACCTTATGGTGAGTGGCCACCAGTCGCCCACCGACAGAGAAGATGCTGATAGTGGGGTCTCCCAGGCGCCAACGCACCGTCACCTGGGTGTCTATCACCCCTGGTGACACCGAATATTGGTTGCCCCACACCGACACCAACCCATTCGACGCCACCTTACGCGTCAGAACACCTTCAGCCGGATAAGCAAGCGGGGGCAACTCCAACAACGGCTCGGTGGCGGCCAACTCCCCAACGGTGGTGTTATCCCGCCGGCGGGCATCACCCACCGCCACACAGAAGCGGTCGAGGCTGTCCTGCGCCCGGCCAAGGCTGGTAACTGTGGCGGTGCGCCACCAACGCTGCGAGATGTAGTGGATGGCCTTTTCCACCACCCCTTTCCGCTGAGGACGATAGGGTGGACACGGATCCACCCCCACCCCGTAATGCTTCGCCACCGGAACAAACGACGACTGCAACCGACCGGTACCCGGAACTATCACAGTGGCCATACGATCCACCCGCCACCGCCGAGCAGTGCCACCCAGGCGCCGCAGCACCGCATCAATCGCCTCCACCAGGTGCGGTTGATCCTGGCTCGAGGTGACCCAAGCGCGGAACCGGCCCGAATGCGACAGAGCACCAACCAGCACATAAGCTCGGGACCCCCATGGGGTGTCTCCGAGTTCTACCCAGTCCCATTGGCACTCCTCACCAGGTGGATGATCGATAATCGCCGACGGTCTGCCTTTGGTTCCAGAGCAGGCGCCACACGACGGTCGTAGACCCCGATGGCGGATCTTTCGCACGAACGTTGGGTAGCTCTGCGAATAGCCCAACGCTGCTATCTCGTCGAACAACGCCGACGCCCAAACATGCGGATCATCAGCAAGCCGCTGACGCACATACGCCTCGAACCCATCGAACGGATCCGCCTCGGCCGACACCCGTTCGCCCGGGACCCGTTCACCCAACAGATACACCCGGACAGTCTTTCGGTCTCTTCCCAAATGGCGGGCAATGGCCGAGATCGACCACCCCCGCTGTTTCAAAGCATGAACTTCCACGCACTCCTCCTGTACCAACATAAGGGGCAGGGCTCCTCTCCAAAGCTGCCAATGTATTCCAATCAGCAGCATGGACAGGGGCCCTACCCGACAACGGGTATTTAGCCCCAGGGGGTGGGGAATTTCAGTGATCGAGACTGGGGATTTTCAGTGATCGCCAACATCGGTCAACCAGACCTCTGCGAGCCGCGGATTAAGAACCATTGCACGCGCCACACTCACCATGTCTACAGCACGTCTGATCCACGCATGCATCCTTCGATGGTGCGAGCCGCAGGAGGCCTGGTGGGGGCCGGACAGCAGCGACCGCTGCGACCTCTTGCAGGAACCAGCCGGCGTCGAGCGCCTTGTAGGTGCCCGTGGGGACGTCGGCCTGCTGCGTGTAGCTATTTCCCCAGCATGCGATGGTGTCGTCGGTTCTGATGGCGCAGTTGTGTAGCGAGCCGCCTGTGACGGTCTTGTTAGGTGCCCGCTGGGGCGTCGGTTTGCCCGTGGCTGTTGCTTCCCCAGCACGCGCTGGAGGGACACCTCAAAGAGATCCTTGCCACGGCGCACACCTAGACCCCGGGAACGCGCGGCCTACGCTGCCCGAAGACCCGACTACCAAACGGTATGGCCGAATAGCCGTTGCGCACAATCAAGCTCATTCCGAGCCGCTCCTCAAGCCGGCGGATCGTGAGACTGACCGTCGGCTGAGAAATCCCCAGTGTCTTCGCCACGGCCGTGAACCCGCCCTGGGCCACCAACTCGCGAAACACCCGCAGCGACTCCACATCAAACAGCCGCGAACGGCTTCGAGAGTGCCGAGACATGACAACCCAATTCTATGCCATTTGCAATATCGAATCTGTTGAAACTACTATGATTTCCGGTCGATGGGCGGTCGGTTTCGCGGCCTGCTGCACTCAAGCTTCGGGACGGACAGGCACCGAGGCCCAATCGACGAGGAAGGTGTTGAAGCGATGAGGACACGGATCGTCGTGATGCTGGCAGTGCTGGTGCTGGCGGGTTGTGGCGGTGGTGACGACACCCCGGACTCGGCGGCTGAGGTCCGGGAGGCGGTGACCGCCAACGTTGAGGCGGCACGCGACGAGGGCGACCTGACCCCTGAGGAAGAAGCGGTGCTAGCGGAGCTAGAGGCCGAGCTTGAGGACCTGTTGGCCGAGGAAGGGGCCGGGGATGACCGACGGGCACGGTTCAGTGCCTACGACGACACCCCCTGTGTTACCGGCGCAACCTTTAGCGAGGGGGAGGGTTGTGTCGTGGAAGGGGCTGGCCACTTCTACGTCGATGCAACGAGTGGTTGGGGCGAGTTCAGTACCTACGCGTGGCCCGAGGCCGACGGCAACTACACCGAGAACAATTCAAACCGTTCACTTACAAGCGTTGGTGTGCTGGCGCAGCACGACGAGGACATCGACGCTTGGTTGATCACCCTGACACAGGGTGAGTCAAGACCCGGTGCGGGGTACCCGGCCTGTGAGGTGGACATGGTGCTTACAAGCAACGACCAGGGTTGTGCCGTTGTTGAGGTGGGTGTGTTCTACGTTGACGCGAACGGCAGGGGTGCTCTCAATGCCAGTTATTGGGACACCGAGAACTTCGAGTCGTCGAGGTCGGACGTAACCAAGTCCGACCTCGACCTCGACAGGCTCGGTCTGGTCGTGCTGGGCACCAGCGAGACGGGTGTGTGGACGATTTCAGAACTGCCCGAACCCGGCAAGCTGTACGAGGTCATTGGTGAGTCGGGTGTGCCCATTACCCGTAGCCATTGCGAATACTTTCTTGTCGACCTCCGAGTCCTTCTGTTCTCGTTTCACGAAACGCCAGCGTCTGACATAGCAGAAGACATCTTCTCCTTCGAGGACCTACTGGACCGTGCCCTCGAGTCCCACGAGGACTTCCTGGAAAAGTGCGGCGCGTTCGGGAACATCGAGGCAGAAGATTTTGTAAATGCAGACCCGCCCGAGGTGTTCGACCTTGCAGACGTGGAGGCACGCGTGGAAGAAGCCCGCGCCCTAATTGAACAGGCGCGGGCACTGTCGGGGTGATATGGACTGCGTGAAATCCGGGTATCGCGTGGTCGGGATAGTTGAATCTTGGGCATGTCGACCCTGAGGAGGTCATCATGCCAAGGAGCTATCCAGCGGAGTTCCGCCGCAAGGTTCTAGTTCTGGTTGAGGCGGGCAGACCGGCCGCTGAGATTGCCGAGCAGTTGGGTGTGGCGGGTCAGACGATCTACAGTTGGCGCAACCAGGATCTGGTGGATTGCGGTCTGCGACGCGGCGTGAGCACCGCTGAGTCTGTGGAGTTGGCCGCAGCCCGAGAACGGATCTGAACCTCACCGGGTATTGCGCAGGCAGTGGTGTGCCCCGGGTATCGCGTAGTCGGGATAGTTGAATCTTGGGCACGTCGACCCTGAGGAGGTCATCATGGCTAGGAGTTATCCGGCTGAGTCCGGCGCAAGGTGCTGGATCTCCTCGAGGCGGGCCGTCCGGTCGCTGGGGTTGGTCAGCAGCTGGGTGTGACGGGCCAGTCCTCCGTCGAGGGGGTGATCGTATTTTGGGCGTGGTACTCGCTCATCTACGCCACCGTGTCGGGATTGGCGGGTGGCCAATTCCTCTTCGAGGCCCTCGGGGTGTGGCGCTGGCGACGCCGCGAGAACCCGGCACGCAGAACTTGGAAGGGGGGACCGACGAGTGCCTCATTATGGGCAATCTGCTAAGGAGAGGACCCATTCTGACACCCAAGCAATGGGCACTGCGCTCAGGTGCTCCCACAATGAGGATTCCGTTCAACTTGGAGCGACTCTGTAACAGTCGGGGCGGGTTGCTCACGGCGATAAGCTGGCGGGCTCGGCACCCCCGGGGGCCCCAGTCTTGTTATCAAGCCGCTCGCCCACGTCGATGAGGTACCCCACGAGGGTGTCTTTGTGTGAGTCGATCCCAATCACAGCCATGATCATTCTGCCCTTTCTGTGGTTGCTGTGGCTGTAGCAGAATGGCCCTGAGGTGCGCACCCATGCGTTGACGAGCCCTAAGCCCAGATCAAGCGACATCACCGGGCCGGCACCGGCGGTGCAGCACCCTGAGCTGGTTCCGTAGGACGATGATCTCAAGGTCCTTTGAGCGCCCACTACACACCGCCAGCCGTACAAGCAACGCGAGGAACCGGTAAAGGATGCTACACATGAGGCCCCAGGAGGGAGCGCGAAACCCCTGGTCAGCGCCCGCGACCGAATTATGGGCACCCACCGGGAAGTCGCCGCATGGCACCGCCTCAGAGCCCTATGAGCACTTCGCGAGACCAAAGAGAGAATAGGAGTCGACCAGCAGACCAACTCGTCGCAAGGGAAACCCCGCCCCTCGGGGCTACGAGTAAGTCATATCTTGATCACGATGCTGTTGAAGCGGCAGATCTCAGGCATCCGCATCGCCCAGCCAGGTGGGGAACATCTCTTCGGGGGTCATCCCGGTGATCTTCATGTAGAGCGCGTCGCCGCACTGCAGCAACGGAGTTGGAAGGTGGTTTGCTCTGCCCCCCCATCGAAGTCGGACCAGACGGCAAGATCATCCGCTCCAAAGACCTCGACGCGCGCGCCGGACACGCCTCAGCAACACGCAAACGCAAAGCCCACAAGTTCGTCGGCTATGACCTGACAACCGTCATCGCGTGCAGGACCATCTCCTGGAGCGGCCGCCCCGACGAGTACAAGCTAGGCCCCCATGTTCGCCCCTACATCCTCGCGATAGACCTCAACCCAGCAGGCCAGAACCCCGGCCCCAGCGGGCTGCGCGCCATCTTGAACGCCCTCAAACTCGCCCCCGGAATCACCGAAGTCATCGCCGACCGGGCCTACACCGTCAAGCGCGAGAAATTCTTGCGCCCGCTGCATGAGCTTGGCCTAAACGTGGTGATGGACTATCCCAAGCGCCTCCTGACCAATCCCAGCAACGGAACCCTCGGCAAGCGCGGACAGAACGTCATCATGCACTGCGGCACGCCCCTGGCTGACTGGACCCCCGCCACATCGGTAACGCCATCGAACCAGAACCGCCGCACCACCAACACCAAACAGCTCGAGAAGTGGTTCAACGACCGCTTCAAAAAATACGGGTGGCGCTCTGTAGGCCCCCTCTACAAGCCCGACGGCAGCTTCCGCGGACGGCAGTTCAAATGCAGCGTGTGCGCAGGCCACGGCGCCCACCCCGGCACCGCCGCGAAGTCCTACAACGCCCCCATGCCCGCCGCCCCGGCGGGGAGCCGCTGCTGCGGCGGAAAGGTCAGCGCCCTAGTTGGGGACCTCGACCTCCACCAAGAACATCCCTACGGCACAACAGCTGGATCGAGAATCCTAGACCCTGGCGATATCGGCATAACACCTAATTCGGACCCGGTGAACATCACATAAGAATGGAAGAAGAGGGGCCTGTTCTTGCCGGGAAGCGCAACCTCAAGAGAAGGCCGACGATTCCTCACGATCACTGCGGAAACGGCTGCTTGATTCCGTCAACGCCCACAACCCCTGTTGCCCCTGGTCAGAGGCGTTTTGACGGGGTCTGGTAACACTAGCAACCCTTATCGGCACATAACTGCACTTTTTCGGCGCTTACCGGACAAACCAGGAAGGCCAGTCCCCCATCACAACCCGACTTGTAATCCACCTATTTGGGAAGTACAGCTGTCAAGGCTGTCGCAGTCAGACCCGAACTCTGGGTTATTCGCCGCTTTTCGGGTCTGTCCTGCCTTTGGCACAGGTCGTTTCCTATTGGCAATAGGCCAGACCGAGTCTCGCGATGTCGGTCCGGTCAAGCGTGCGGAATCGGTCGGGGATGCAGCCAGTGAAATCGTTGCTGGACAGGTAGAGAGTGCGCAGCCTGGTCAGGTCACCCAACTCGGAGGGGATATCTCCGCTTAGGAAGTTTTCGCGGAGGTTCAGGCTCTCCAACCTAGAGAGCATGCCGAGCTCTGCGGGGATCGTGCCGCTCGCTGAGATCCAAGTCGTCCAACGCCAAGAGCATGCCGAGCTCAAGGAAGTTGCTGAGGTCCAGTCGAGAGAGCATGCCGATCTCTGCGGGGATCGTGCCGCTCACATTCAAGCGAGCCACAAGTTCTTGATACGCGCTAGATTCCCGAGCTCGGCCGGAATGCTCCCGCTCAACTCATTCGCAGTCACCGACAGCAATGTCAGTGCCGAGAGTTGGCCCAGCTCCGTGGGGATGGTCCCGCTGAGGTCGTTGTGGTTCAGCGCCAACTCTTCGAGCTTGGAAAGTCCACCCAGCTCGGCAGGAATGCTCCCGCTCAGAGAATTGCCTCGCAGGTACAGATCTTCCAGGTTGGACAGGTTGCCCAGTTCAGTGGGTATCTCACCGTCCAGTAGATGCCACGCCAGATTCAGCGTTCGCAGGTTCGCCAATCCACCCAGCTCCGTGGGGATCGTCCCGCTCAGGCCCTGGCTCCGGTCGCTCTGGCCCGTCTGGTCATCCAAATCGAGGATTTCCAGGTTCACCAGGTTGCCCAACTCCACAGGGATGGTCCCGCTGATGTCATTGTTCCAGCTCAGATCCAACACCTTCAAGCTCCACAGCATTCCCACATCGGTCGGTATCGCGCCCTTCAAACCATTGTCGCTTAGATCGATGTGAGTGACGCAGCCGCGGGTATCGGTTTGGATTCCGTACCAACTGTCGAGCGTTTTGTCGCTCAGCCAGTTCGTGTCCCGCTGCCAATTCGAGCCATCCATCGACTGATACAACGTCGCGAGGACACCTTTATCCCGGTTGGCGCAGGCAGTCGAGTCGGCTTCCTGTTCCGTGGTCTCAACCTCCCCCTCACCGCCGGAAAGGGCGAGTCCGCGTGTCGTGTCGTCGCCCGGGCAATGAACCCGGTGAAGGAACGTCGCCATCTGACCGCGTGTCGTGTCGTCGCCCGGGCAGAACGTGCCATCACCGCATCCCCTGGTGATACCGGACGCGGCCAAAGCCGCCACATCGTCCGCATGTGGGTCGTCATGGTTGGTGGCCCGCCGCCCTTTCCCATCTGAACACCCTAAAGCCTCGGAAGCTTGGTTTCATGCTGCCGTGTACCAGCAACAAGGGTTATCCGCCTTACAGGTCCAACTGTAAGGAAGACCGGGAACCCTCGATATCCCGCTGATGACCAACCGCGGCGAGCACTTTGTCTAAGAGAGCAGGCAGATTGTGTAAACCGAGGTCTTCTCTGCGCTTGCCTCAATCGGTCCCCTGAAGAAAGAATTCAAGGTGAGCCCGCTCTCTGAGACGCGTAGGAATCGTTACGAGCTTTTCGGCTGTGGGCCGTACTTGTTTTTTCCTGTGTTACCAGGGGCCGCCAATAACACCAGGAGGGCAATCGCCAGTATCCCGCCTACGACCGCTGCTAACGCGCTGAAAACAATAAGCCAAGCACCAAGGAGGAACAAGCGTTCGCCTTCCCTTACAGCTTCATGTTCTCCATGGATGATCGCTGTGAACAGTCCGAGCGCGAAACCCACTCCCGAGAGTTGGAAACCTATTGCGACCATTGCAGAGGCCACGGCGGGCAGACCGACGCCCACAGGCAGCCACCAGAAGCCTCTGCCAGTGTCATGTAGGCGTCTGACTGCTCCGGCCGCGGTAGGCATTAGCGTCGCTAGGAGGTACAGTGCCAGGAGTATGCCGAACGCGTCGTGAAGGGTGCCTGAGAGTATCAATGTGACAAGGGTTATCATGCTGTGAACCAGCACGAATGACCAGAAATCGGACCGTGTTGTGCGCCCGCCAAAAACCATGTAGTTTCTCAACATCCGAGCGTACGCTTCAATCACGGCAAATCCAGTCAGGGGTCGCGCAGGGTCGCTACGACAGTCCCTGTCGCGATGGGTCGAGGAGTCTAATGGTCATGGTTCGCTTTGAGGGGAAAGCGACAGGTCACTGCGCCGACAAGAACTTAGATCCCCCGCTGGGGTAAAGCAAATACCAGCGGTGTAACTAGTCACTGTAGATAAACCACCCCAGGCTCTTGTCGGAGATGCGATGCCAGCAACTGAAGAAGCAATAGCCGAACTAGGGAAGCTCCTTGACGAAATCGTTGGCGCAGACCCCGCCGACCTTAGGCGATCTGATCTTGGTCCGTTGAGCCTCGAGGAGATTGTTGATGCCCTCGATGAGGCCGTTGGAGGACGGCGCTCCTTCGGGAATCTCCACCCGCTTCACACCGCCCGCTCCCTTCCGGGAAGCTACCGCCCTCTCCTGGACGTGATCAACCGCTGCCTGACATTTCACATCGATCGCCGCTTCCAACTCTGCTCTGGTATCGGTATCCGCCAGCGCCCAAGCCACCGAAAACGACTTCGGCGGCGAATAGGTGATGTCATACGCCGCTCACGGCCGCCGTTCCCGCTGAACCCCCAAAGCGTCCACGAAAGTCCCACCCACCTCAAACCGGCGACCCAACTGGGCGCCGTTGCGGGGATCGATCGCGCTGAACGATGCCTGCTATGCGCGGGGTGAAACCAGCTCCCCGGCTGCTCCCATCCCGCCCGAGTTCAGCCAATCACCGGCGCGGCTGCCGTCGGTGTATTACCCACCGCGGCTGGTCGTCGCCCTTGAGGTGTAGTACGAGTGGTGGGCGACGCTGATCTTCCCGATTGACATGACCCCAGGATGCAACACCCCGGTGGTCGTTTCTGGTCGTTTTCGGTCATTCCCGGCGATGGGTCTGTGACCTGGGAAAACGCGATGGCGAACATTTTGGCAGTTTAGTGGATCTTCGGAAATGAGCGGGGAGTTGGGAATCCATCGAATGTGATGGGGGGTCCTCCATAATCGGGTGTTGAACTATCCACATCCGAAAAGGAGGACCCTGTGGAGACTGAATGGTAGGCGTATGTGCGAGGTGTTGGTTGGGCTGGGTGAGGTGGATCTGGTGGGAGTCGAAGAGCTGGCGGGAGACCGGCTGAGAGTGACGATCCGATCCCGTGGACCTCGGCCGTTGTGCGGGGGGTGTGGTGGGAGGGTGTGGTCCAAGGGCGATCAGCCGGTGCGGTTGGTGGACTTGCCGGCGTTCGGGCGGCCGGTGCGGCTGCGGTGGCGGAAACGCCGCTGGGTGTGCCCAGATGTGATGTGTGGTGTGAGGTCGTTCGCGGAACAGGACCTGTCGGTGGCGCCAACACGTGGCTTGTTGACGTCTCGTGCTGGTCGTTGGGCAACCCTTCAGGTGGGTCGTATGGGGCGTACGGTTTCGGAGGTGGCAGAAGAGTTGGGGTGTGATTGGCACACGGTGAACAAAGAGATCGTCCGGTGGGGAGACGCTCTGTTGGAAGCCGATGTTGCCCGGTTCGGGCAGGTGGAAGCGGTAGGGGTGGACGAGACGCTGTTCTGGAGGAAGGGCCGGTGGAAGAAGAAGCGGTGGTGCACGTCGGTGGTGGATGTTGGAGGCCACCAGTTGTTGGACATAGTCCCTGGTAGAACAGCTGAAAGCGCCGCCAGTTGGTTCAGGAACCAACCACAAGAGTGGTGTGAGGCGATTCGTTGGGCGGTGTTGGACATGTCAGGCCCCTACCAGGTGGCCTATGACCGGGCGCTGCCCCACGCCTATCAGGTGGCCGACCCTTTCCATGTGGTCCGGTTGGCCAACCGCTGTGTTGACCTGGTGCGTCGGAGAGTCCAGAACGAAACGCTGGGACACCGAGGACGAAAGGGTGATCCTCTGTATCGGATCAGGCGGTTGTTGATCATGGCGTCTGAACGTCTCGACGACCGCGGCGAGAAACGTATCCAAGGGCTCTTGCGAGCTGGTGACCCCTACGGAGAGGTACGTGACGCCTGGTACGCCAAAGAAAGCGTGCGGGACATCTACCAAATCGGAGACCCGCAACTGGCCGCCGAGTTCGCCCAGCAGCTGTCCGGGGATCTCCAGGACCGATCACTCCCCCCAGAGGTCAGCCGCCTCGGGCGCACTATCGCTCGTTGGGCCACCCAGATCACGAACTGGCACCACTCGGCCGTGACCAACGGACCCACAGAAGGATTGAACAATCTCATCAAGCGAATCAAACGATCAGCGTTCGGGTTCCGCAACTTCGCCAACTACAGAATCCGAGCACTCCTATACGCAGGAAAGCCCAACTGGAAACTCCTCGCCACCATCACTCCCCGCTGAAATCCACTCATACTTGTAAGGGCCTCTAGGCCGGGGCGGGTCTGACCCAAACTCAACCTGGCCGTTGTGCCTTTGGCTCGATCTGTCGGCCTGCTTTCCGGCCTGGAGGCGCAGCATTCCTGACCGGGGCGGATGTGACCTGATAGGAGCCTTGCTTCTCCACCACCGTGAGTGGCCCGTCCACCCGCCCCGGTCAGGGAATACCAGGCGATTCTATCCGCAAAAGGAGAAAAGGTGTCATGTCAGAAGATCGTAAGGTTGACATTTGTGGCGGGGTTGATACCCATCGTGATGTTCATGTGGCGGCGGTGGTTGACACCGCCGGGCGGGTCTTGGGCTCGGCGCCGTTCATAGCCGACACCGCCGGTTATGAGAAACTGGGCGACTGGTTACAGTCCCACGGCAGCGTGGTCCGGGTTGGGGTGGAAGGCACCGGCAGCTACGGCGCCGGCCTGGCCCGCCACCTAACCAAAGCCTGCGTCGAGGTGGTGGAGGTGAACCGTCCCAACCGGCAGCTGCGCCGCTCCAGAGGCAAAACCGACATCGTGGACGCTGAGAACGCCGCCCGGGCTGCTCTCAGTGGGCAGGCCACCGCCCAACCCAAAAGCGGCGACGGACCAGTCGAAGCGATCAGAATGCTGGGAGTGGTCCGCCGTTCGGCGATCAAAGCCCGCACCCAGACCATCAACCAACTACACGCCCTAGTAGTAACCGCTCCCGAACAGGTCAAACACCAACTCGGGGAGCTAACCCCCAAAGCCCGCGTCAAAATCTGTGCCGCTTTTCGTCCCCGCCCAGATGACACCACCACCGCCTATGCCAAACAAGCGCTACGCATCCTGGCCCGCCGATATCAGACGCTCACCACAGAAATCACAGAACTCGACACCCACATCAACCGTCTCTGCGTCCGAGCCAACCCGGCACTGTTAGCCACCCCAGGAGTCGGCGCGGACACTGCCGCCACCCTACTGATCGCAGCCGGTGACAACCCCCACCGCCTGGACTCGGAAGCGTCCTTCGCCGCCCTGTGCGGCGCCAGTCCCGTCCAGGCGTCCTCGGGACGAACCATACGGCACCGGCTCAACCGCGGCGGGAACCGCCAAGCAAACAACGCTCTGTGGCGCATCGCCATCACCCGCATGAGCTACGACCAGACCACCATCGCCTACGTCCAAAAACGCCAAACGGAAGGCAAAACCCGCCGGGAGACCATCCGCTGCCTGAAACGCCACATCGCCCGCCAGATATACCACCTGCTCACCAACCCACCACCAACCCCCAACGGCGCCCAGCTACGCACCCTACGCCACAAAACCCACATCACCCTCACCCACGCCGCTCAAGCACTCC
Organism: Acidimicrobiia bacterium; assembly: GCA_965214265.1. GTDB lineage: Bacteria > Actinomycetota > Acidimicrobiia > Spongiisociales > ZC4RG35 > Bin76. The sequence goes on along the minus strand of CBDCBK010000010.1, from coordinate 2,331,359 downwards.
ACACCCACCCAAACCGCATCTCCGAACTCGAACGAGGCATCTACCACAACCATCAACTCGCCACCCACTACCAACAATGGCTAACCACACAACAAGACCCGATTTGACAACCATAGGAGCATCGATGAGCCCATAAACCCTCTCCCTCTTTTAGATCCTCCCCACCCGGCGGGCTCTCCTTGACGACGGATACTATCCCAATATCCGTCATAAACACACGGCGCAATGCAGCTCTACCTGGGGGTGCAGCCTTGAGGTTTTGGCGTGAAGGAGGTGGAATATCTGTCGTTAGGAGGTCATTAGTGGGTGATGGGGTCGTGATTCTGTTGGAAGCCGGTGGACGCCTAGGTTGTCCTATTTCGGGGTGGGTGCGACGGTTCCTGTTGGTTTGGGCCACATTTTAGGTTTCCCGAGGACTTGTCGGGGGGTGCGGCCTTGGTTCCATCTGCCGGTGTGTGCCCGGTCTGTGTTGTAGTAGTCGAGGTATTGTGCCAGGTCGATTCGGAGGCTGCTGATTTTTAGGGATCAGGTAGCGGGCGAAGGCGGGTTTCCAGCATTCTTCGAGGATGGTCTGTTGGACTCGTTCCACACATCCATTCGTTTGGGGGCGGCCGACTCGGATGAACCGATGCTCCCCACCGAGTTGTTCGATGGTGTTGCGGAAGATCTTGGAGCGATACCGGCCTCGAGGAACTGGGTGATGGCTGCTCGGGTGGCCGCTCGATGTGACGTAGCAGCGACGTCTTGCACTACCCTCGCGGGCCGGTCAGGAACGTGTTGAGCGTCAAGTCGGCTACCTGACGGATCGTCGTAGCCTCGGTCACCCTGGCGACCAACAGCGCCTCGTCGGCAGCCGACGCGGTCAGCGGCCGACGGGACAAGCCCCAAGTCGCCGACGGGCACACCTGGACTCACAAACGGGTCCACCTCTCAGGGGTGCCGCGGCAGACGTGCAGCGTGACCTCCCTCAATGGATGCTACTCCAGTCGTTGCGCCATAAGTCCCGCGATCGCGCCGAAGCCCATCTTGTATGTCGTGGAACAAGCCTCGGCGGCAGCCCTGACCTGGTCCGAGTCGCCGCCGACCAGCGCCAACAGCACGTTCAAGGCCAGCGCCAGGAAGGTTAGGGCGACGAGCGTGGCGTAGGTCAGCTTGAAGCGTGGCGTCAGTTGGCCTCGCACCGTCTCGCTCGCTCGCTCTCGAATCTGACTGTGTTCTTGGCTGTCCATACCTAGATATACTGCCCAAATGGGACATTGGTCCGAGGATCTCGTTGAGGAGTCCGCTCAGCGCCTCAAGGCGAGCCCTGATCGACGCCTCCTAGTGGAGTTGCTTGCCGAGGCCGGAAAAGAGATCGATGTGTTGGCGGGTCGGAACTTCCGCCCGCTACACCGGGCTACCGCGATCATCACCTCAGCCGGGTTGCCTTTGGTTGACGTACCGGACTTGCAGGTCGGTTCCCTGGAGACGACGGCGGGGGTATGGGAGGTGCCCGACCCCGTCAACCCTCAGATGGCAACAACCCTGCAAGTCTCCGCCATCGACTCCCCAGTTCGCAAGGCTGCACCCGCGGCCGACGCCCTCTGGATTGCGGGCCAGATCGTCGCCGACGCCTCATCGGCCGGCATACTCAAGGGTGAACATGTCCTTCGCTGGCTTGGTGAGCACATCGACCCCGAGCAGCGCAAGGAACTGTTCCGCCACGTGATGGACCCTGCGGTCCGGTTCTACATCCCGGTTCTAGGCACCTCGGAGGAGGGTTGGTGGTTTCAAATTGCCCGGCGTCTGATCTGGGTGACCAGCGAGACGAACGACGAGGGCCGGCTCCTGGAGCTGTTGCTGGATGGGGCGACGAGCAGGGATAAGGTCGTCCCGCTGGTGGCCACCGAGCCGATCCTGATCGCCGCCCCGATGACGCAACAACCCATAGAGTGGGCCTTCACTGCTCGCATCTGGACCGACGAGGTCCAGCGCCCGAAAGATCGGCCGTGGAGCATCCTGGCGAAGGCGATACACGGCCACGGCGTACCGACAATTACCGTGGACCCCGCCTCGACCCCCCAGGAGATCGCCTGTCAAGTGGTACTGAAGGGATACTGGCACGGCTACATCAACGCCCATGAGCCAACATTGGCAAGGGCCGTCGCGACCGCGTACCCCGAATCTGTACAGCGCATTCAGCGTCAGACCGATGCCCCAACCAGGGAGTCGGCAGTTGCGATGCTGCTTGAGCAGCTGATCCGCCCTGGATTCGACCCAGCGCAAGGTGCAGAGGCAACCCGTCGATACGTGCGCCGACAGGCGAGCATCGTTGTGATGGAACACAGGAAGCGCGAGCACCCCGACCGTTATCCATGGACGCACGTTGGGATCAGCGAGCGGCGCTACTACAAGCTCTTGCCGCTGTTTGCCGAGAAGGTCAATGGCCGTTACGACTACGACTACGGTGATGTCGTTGCTCAGATGAAGGCGTACCTGGATCAGCAGGATCGCAAACGCGCCATTCGAACAGCCGCCCTCGACCTCCTCCGGTCGCGTGGCTTTAGCGAGGCTGCTGCGCGAAAGTGGATGCAACGGCATGAACCGGAACACGCGATCGGTGCGTGGCCACGTGGTCAGCGACCAGTCGAGGGTGCGTAACCGGCCGGTGCCGAGGCAAGTTCGTTTTTCGCTCGGGCCAGGATGTCTACCAGGTCTTGCATGTAACCCCTATCTAGCCGGTCGGCCAGGGCTCCAAGTGCCGTGCTGTAATTAAAGGTCAACTCGGCGAGCGAGTGGAAGAGTACGGCGAGGCATGGGATCGGTTCAGCATGGTCTAGCCCGCCTAGATGTCGAGGACGGATCAGAGTTTGGGGCGTCGGATGGGACACAGAATCCAGCAGCGAACGTGAAGATGTGTGAGACCTGCGGGGGACTCTAATTGTGGTGGCGCTGGACGGGTTTTGGAGAAAGTCCGAGACTATGGGGTCGAGTTGACGCTGCGCCGTGCGTATGTCGGGACCCATGACATGAATGATCAAAGTGTCGACTGGCCAAGCGATTATGGCATTGATGTGGAAGTAAGACTTACGTAGGCGAAGCGAAATGTCTGCGTCAACATCGGAATGCCGCCGCTCGGGCGCGTCGATTTTCGTGTGCATAGCAACGAGTTCACTCAAGAGCACCAACCACCGGCGGCATCCAGAGTAAAGGTCGAGTTCAACACCTCTGAGAGGCGAAGATCGTTCCGTCATCGGTGGGGGCGGAGGTAGCTCGTCACCGCCGTCACAGTTTCCAACTCTCTGCCGAAGCGGGTCACGAAATGCGGCAGCGTCCGCTCTCATCCGCTTCAACAGGTCCGACGTTTTGTCGGAGGGCTGTTGATCACCGTTGATGGCAATGAGGAGGAACCCATAGCTGAAGAGCATGAGAATGGTTTGTTCCGTCAAGTACTCCAGCAGAAGAGCTATCGCCAAGCCGTCAGCTTCTGTGTTGCTTGACACTACGCCGCCGAACATGGACGGCCCCGACAGCGAACTTGTTCGCCCGCTGCAAAACCGCTCACTGAGATGCTTATACCATTCCCTGCCGCCGCTCAGATAGGCCATCCCGTCGGAAACCCTGCCCCGCCGTGGACGGGTCGTTCTGTAGTCACCGACCCCTTCTCTTGCATCGACAATCATCTCTTGCAAGTCGTCTTCGTTGATGGTGCCGCGAGACATCCGCACCATTGTGTCTCGGAAGTCGTATTCACTAGCGTTCAAGACTCTTGCTAGGGCGCTCGGAGATCCCTCAATTGCTGCGTGAGCCATGAACAGCAACTGAGCCGCGCATTCCAAGATGACCCGCGCATGAACTGCCAAGGAGTGCAAATTGTCGTTTCGGTTCGCTCGTATGGCAGCGGTGATGTGCATCTGGGCCTTGCGGAGCAGCAGCAAAAGATGGTTTCGCCCTTGAACCTCAGCGTTGTCGGCGTCGGGGCGACCGAAGACAAACGGAAACGCATCGTTGAAATCAGCTTCTGCGAGTAAGTGTGCAATCGTGCGGTGAGATTCGCGCAGATACTCCACCATCGAGTCGCGATGATCGCCCGCAGTGAGATTGCTTGTACCGGTGATGGAGGCTGAGCAGGCTGAGTCACCTGTTTCGCGTGTCATTCGACGGTGACGCAGCATCTGTCGTGCAAAACGAAACCCTCCACCGCACCTCGGACAGCGGCGAATCTAGGAGCCATCATTCATCGAAGAGACCGTTGTTTATCAAAAGCGGCAGTTAGTTGAGCGATTGCTTCGTTTCCTGGTTTGGTGTATATGGCGAGTGTGCGCGGGTCTTGGTGCCGGCTTTTGGCTTGGAGGAGGATGGTGGAGGCCCCTGTTTCGCCGAGGTGGGTGAGTGAGGAGTGGCGGAGTTGATGCAAGGTCCACCCACCACTTGCCTGTTTGAAGATGGTGGAGGCGCGTTCGTAGGAGAGTCTTCCGCGGCCGGTGTGTGGGCATTCATCTCCCCGAGCAGGGATGACGTTCGGTCGCCGATGGGTTAAGAACACCGGCCCTCGACGTCGCCCGGCTAGGTATCGGGAGAGGAGACGCGCCGCGCCCGACGCCCAGAAGACGTATTCTTTGTGGCCGCCCTTGCCAGTGATCACCGCCCGCTTGCGGGCCAGGTCGACATCTTCCACATTGAGAAAGAGGACTTCCCCGGTCCGAGCGGCGGTCTCGTACAACATCTTCCACAGGGTCTTCTCCCGCAGGTTGATATCCCGTCTTGACCAGAGTATTTCCAGGTCTTGGTAGGGGATGGCTTTGGTTTGGTCGCGGGGTTCCCGCCGGCGTACTACCAGCGTCATCGGGTCGTGGTCTATCCACTTGTTGCGTTGGCAGTAGGACACGAACGATTGGAGGGCGGTGATCCGGGTGTTCCAGGTGGCCGGTTGCGCCGACCCCCACCGTTGGGAGAAGACCTCCAGGACGTCGGGGGAGTCCAGTTGGTCAACGGCAAGGTCCAGGCCAAGGTCCTCGACCACGGCCGAGAGCGCCTGGCGATATGCCCGGCGGGTGTTGGCTGAGAGTTGCTTGTCGGAGAAGAACGCTTCCACCGCCGCCCGCAATCGTGGTGTTCCCCGGTAGTCGGCCAGGGCCACCACCCGGCTGTTCACAGCACACACCCCGTCTTATGAAAGATATTCAACATGGTTCATGCATGGATCCTAGGACCAAACCACCAGCTAGATCGACGTATTAGGAGCCGGTTACGACAGATACTCCATAAATATCAGTCCTATCGCTTTGTTTCCATGCTGCTGTGGTTGCGGCCGGGTCGATGGTGGGCTGTGAGGACAGATAGTGTCGCGCGGTTCCAAAGAAGGAGATTGTTTTGGGGGATGCTAAGGAATGACAATCGGTACCATCCATCAGACTGTCGAGGTAGATAGGACTATGTGATGCGCCTAAAGAAACCGAAGGGGATTCTGACATTGTTGATGTTGGTGTTGCTGTTGTCGGTTTCCGGTTTGGGGGATGCTGCTAGTGGAGGGTATGGAGTGGTTTTGCAGGAGGGTGGTGGGGATGGTCCGTTGGGTTCTGAATTGTTTGATGATGTTCCGGTGGGGCACTGGGCGGATGAGGAGGTGGGTTGGGCTGTTTCCAGTGGTGTGATGGGTGGGGTGGCTGATGGGCGTTTTGATTTGGAGGGGGTGGTGCCGCGCTGGCAGATCGTGACCTCCTTGTTTAGGGCGAGCCAATTGGTTGGCGGGTCTGTGGGTGAGGAAGAGATGGTGGGGTCGGACAGTTTTGTGGATGTGCCGGTGGGGCATGAGGCGGATCGGGAGATCGGATGGGCGGTGGGGAGTGGGATTACTCAGGGGGTGGGTGGTGGACGGTTTGGTCCGGATGGGTCGGTGACGCGGGCGCAGATTGTGACGTTTTTACATCGGTTGACTGGTTTAGTGGATGGTCCGGTGGCTGTTGGGGGGTTGGGGTCGGATAGTTTTGTGGATGTGCCGGTGGGGCATTGGGCGGATGAGGAGGTGGGTTGGGCGGTGGTGAACGGGGTTACTCAGGGGGTGGGTGATGGGCGTTTTGATCTTGATCGGGTGGTGACCCGCGCTCAGATCGCTACGTTCCTTTACCGGGTGGTCCGGTTTGTTGAGGGGTCTAGTACTGGTGACTTGGGAGTGGTGTTGGAACCGCGTCTTCTTGTTGACCGGACCCGCCGCAGTGGTGGCTGGTCGCCTGACGGCGGGCGCGTTGTGTTCTCACAGGACAGTTCTCTGTGGGTTGTGGATGTTGATAGCGGTGACCGGTCGCTTCTGCTGGCCCGTGTGGGTGGTGAGGCTTTGGAGGATCCCGCCTGGTCTCCTGATGGGACGCGGATCGCTTACACCCGTGCGTGGCAGGACACCGCGGGGCACTGGGTTTCTCACATCTATTCGGTCAACGTTGACGGCACTGCTCAGACGCAGCTTTCGAGCAGCGACGTGCGGGATGGGAGGCCGGGTTGGTCACCTGATAGCGAACGTATTGTTTTCCAGCGTCTCTCGGGAACCGGTCGAGACGACAATGGCCGCTTCGTCGAGGCGGACCAATACGTTTTCCTGATGGACGCTGACGGCTCCAACCGGATTGCCCTCACGGAAGGGGGGCAATGGGAGCAGTCGCCTGCTTGGTCGCCCGATGGGACACGCATCGCGTATCTGTCCGACAATTTGGTGGGGATAGTGGATTCTGACGGTACCAACCCGACAGGCACCCCGACGGGTGGTGCGTTCTGGGATGGGGGAGTGTCGTGGTCGCCGGACGGTAAAAGGCTGGCGTTCGCCCGCACGGAAGGGGAGGGTTCGTCGATTGTCGTTGTCGATATCGAGGGTCTCATCGAAGAGACTGTTACCGATGCCAAGGGATGGGACACCATGCCGCGGTGGTCCCCCGATGGGCAGAAGCTCTTGTTTACCAGACAACAACCCGATGGCACCCAGCAGCTGTTTGTGGTGGATGCGAGCGGCCGACGTTCGCCTACCAACTGCAAACCACGGGGACTTGATGACTATACCGTCGGTTTCCCGCTGCCTGATTGGGCGGCTCCCTCGACGGGTCCGGTAAAGCTCACGGTGCTGTTCATGGACTTTCCCAACGCGCAAGCCACCTACACGACACACACCGAGATCCAAAACGGTTTCAGCTACATGGTGGAGTATTTGGAAGCCATGAGCTATGGGCAACTCGATATGGAAGTAGATGTTGTCCATCGATGGTGGCGCGCCCCTAAGAACTTCGAGGCGTATCTCGGTGTAAGCGTGATAGAAGAGAGAAACCTGTTTGCGGAGGCGAGCGCTGAGGCTGTGCGCCTCGCCGACGACTCCTACGACTTTTCCGACACCGACATGTTCGTCGCGGTGTTCCCAAGCGAGCACTTCGGTAGAGCATTAGCTGGCATGAGGGCCCATGCCGACGGGAAAACCTTCCCGGGGATCTCGATAAACACTGTGCCAGGCCGAGATCCTGGTGTGCCGTCGCCATTGGGCCTAGTGGCAGCACACGAATTCGTCCACGAATTGGGACTGGCCGACCTGTACCCGTTTGACAGCACCCTTCGTGAACTTCCTCGCCCCCCACGAGGACAAAGGTGGGTGACCAGCGAAATAGGTCTCATGGGATTGAAAGCCAACTTTGCTTCCACCAACCGCACCCTAGGTTTCGTAACACCGGTCGAGATGCTCGCCTGGTCCAGATGGCAACTCGGGTGGCTAGACCCATCACAGATCCAATGCGGTGTCCCACCCGGCGGCAGCGTGACTCTACAACCCGTTGCCGAACCCGGTACCGGCACCGTCATGGCCGCCATCCCACTGAACCGACACCAGATCATCGTGATCGAGAACCGACGCAAACTAGGCTATGACACCGCTCCTCCTCCCGTCCACCAAAGCGGTGATGTACCCAGTCACGGACTAATCGAAGAGGGCGTGGTTGTCTATACCGTGGACACACTGATCCGAAACGGCCAACTACCGATCAAAATCGCCAGCAACATAGGAGTCGGTCGATTCGACTCGTTTCCGGTTCTCACCGTGGGTGAATCAGTCACACTCCACGGCTACACCATCACAATCACCAACGACACAAACCCAACCTACACCATCACAATCACCAAAACTGACTAACCACGTTCCACTGAACAGCACATGAACACCAGGTGCCCTGCCAGGAAACCGACGCTGTTGATTCCGGCCTAGACGGCGAGTATGACCACGTACGTGAATGTGCAATGAACCCAATGCGCGAAAACCACCAGACATTTCGCGAATATCCGTGGATGGGTCATGCGGTTGTCATGAGGGACGTGCCCCTTGGGTATTCAACCTTGAGGTGAGGAAAGCCCCCTATTAGGGCGGGGAGGGTTGGGGATTTGATCGTTTGGGGGAGCACGCTGGAGGAGAGGGCTTTGTGGGTACTTGGAGGAGCCGCAGGACACCATGGGAGCGAGGGCGCGTTGATCCAGGTCCCGGGGCGGATCCAGGCCGTGTCACCGAAGCCTTGTTTTTCTCGTGGCTGTTTCTCTTTTCGATCACAGGCAGCCCGTCCTGCGGAGACCGTGCTCGTTTCCGTTCGAATACGCACCGACTCCAGTCGCGCACTAAGACAGCTTGGATGCGATAGCCGTCTCGCCGTGTCGGCGCAGGGCAGCATCCCTTGCTCAAGGAGCGTTCTCCGATCTTGGCGGCTAGTTCCCGGCGTCAGGCTGGGGTTCGTTCCCGATGCCGAAAACGATCCGTATGACAGATACTCTGGGAATATCTGTGGTGATTGTTGACCCTTTTGAAAGGGTGGCTTGGGCAGATAGTGGAGGTCAAACGGGGGTTTCGGTTCAAGAACGAGACAAATGGACGCTGACGCTGGCTGCCTGTCTCAGGTTTGCACTATGGTGTGGTTGGACCTTGCCAAGACTCCATCCTGGTTGGTCATACCGATTACTCTCAAAGTGATGGATGCTGTGTCCGAGGCCCGCCAACTGATCCGGATAGTGGCTAGTGATTCCGGTTTGCCTCGGTCCATACGTGTCAAAACGCGTTCTTTGAATGCGGTGGTGGCAACTAAGCCTGGCTGGGTGTGCGATCGCCTTGACGAGTTGCGTCAAAGCGTCATTCCAACTCTGCCTGTTGAGAGACCCACTGTCGACTATGCCCGTTGCGTAGCGGTCGAAGTTTTCTGGCGTTACTGCATTCGGCCTACCAGACAGGCCTTCTTCGATACCGCCAATGACTACCTTCGCTACCTTGAATCCATGGATGATCCGGCAGGTGTGGCGGCCAGCGACCTTCGCTTAGGTACACTTGTCCCGTCCGCTCACTCTTGGCTGGTGCCTCCTGAATTGATCAAGGGCTTGGACGGTACCGCTACAAAGGCCCGGTTGAGAATCAACTACGGGCCGCCGTACATTGTGATGGTGTTCTCTGTTGAGAAAATGGTGAGGTCAGGGGTGACAATACGCGAGCCGCGCGGCACGGATGCTGTGCCCGGTCGCCTGGTACAGTGGTGGCCTGGAGATGTGCCAGACGAGCGCATAGATCAGGACATTCCTACAGCGGCTCTTGAGGGTCTGGAGTGGAGACGGTGAATCAGCCCTCTCCCGGACTGTACGCAGCGGTGCTTGAAGCCCTAAGTGGTACCGATCCTCATTCTCGGCCTTTGGATTCGACAGTGAACGAGTTAGCGGATGGGCTTACACCTGCCCATGCGGAGCGTTTGCCCCAGGCCATAGTGGAAGTCTTACCCCTGTTGCGGGGGGACCCTGAACGGTTGCGTTATGCCGTTGAGATAGCGTTGCGACTCGGGATTTTCGAAGTTGCGGAGGCGGTGACTGATCTTGCGTTGGCTACTGGCGACCGGATACTCTTGCTGAACGCGGCGAGCCTATGCGGTAATCCTGCGGTTGCCGATGCGATCAGAGCACGAGTGGCTGCCATGGTGAGGCACGACCGTCCAGGCTTGATCAGGTTGGACCCTGAAGCGGTGCCTTCCACTGCCGATGAGAAGCGGCTGTATTTGCAGTGCTGGCCCGGTGCCCGGGACAAGGATGTCCCTTTCGCCCTGGCACCGTTTGTGGTGCTGGATGGCAGCTTCGACTTTCTCCGTTCGTTGAAGCTGGCCGTCAGCCTAGACCAAGTTGGCGCCGTGATTCGCCGGCTGGCACCGAATACTGAGATACCGTTCTGGTTCGGATCTCAGACTGTTCTGGTGTGCCGGGCCCCGACCCGAAGCCGGGTGTTGAGCAGCTATCCGTACTTTGCTGAGGATCAGATTCTGGTTGTGGACTCTCTTCCCGAGGACTATCGACAACTCAACATCCTGCTCCGTAAGGTGAATTCTGCCTTTCCTGGTTCGCGGCGACTCCACTTCCCCCAGGCTCGGATGGAACTGGCGACAGGCCTTTGGGAACCGGAGGTGTTCACAGCAGGGGTGTACAAAACGAGCGAAGCGGCTTTTCTGTCAGGAACCAATGCTTCAGCGATATACTATTTGCAAAGCCGCGGTTTGCTTGCACCGATGCCCTCGAGAGCTACCCGCTGGGCATTCAACCACTTGGTGGCTGTTCGAACTTGGAGTTACCTGAAGTCCCTTGCCCTAGGGAGGGTTTCTAGCAATGTTGTTCCAGCGCTGGCCCGATTCGCGGGCGACTCGGACGCCGTAAAGCTGGGGGTCATGTCTAACGGTGCCGTGTTAGTGGATCGAGGACATGGATGGTGCGATGTCGAAACCGGTCAAATACAAATACAAATGGACATAACCGATATCGACGATGTGTTTCAGCCTTTTGACTACGGTGGGGGGAAGGCATTGCAGTTGCCGGTGGCCAGCCCAAATACTCGGCTCCATCCGGCGGTGCTCCACGGAACTCTCTATTTGAAGGGCCATCGGATTAGCGCCAAAGCTCTGGCAAGTCTGCACGACCTCGGTGGGGACAAGGCGATCATATCGGCCTATCCCGAGTTGGAGGACAGTGCTTTCGACGACACGGTAAAGATTGGATATCAGCTTCTCGGAGCTGCTTGATTGTGAGACTCCTATACGATGCCGTTCTTCCACTCAGTCTTGGTGAGGAGTCGCGACATGGGATGGAGTTGATCCGCTGGGACGGGGGTGACGAAAAGGATGCGGCACTCGTTCTGCTGGCTGCTGATCGTGGATATCGCGGGGTCATATTCTTCGAACGAGACTCGCTAGAGCAACCTGAACTGCGGGAGATTGCCCGTAAGAACGGTGTGGCTCTTGTGGGTGTTAAGGCAGCCGACCCTTTCGAAGCCAAGGGGCGAATACTCAACAACCTTCTCCATATACGATCAGCACTCAGTGTCCACGACTGCGTTCTCGTGAGCTCACGGTCGGCGGTCCCCTTTCCGTGAATACCTACTACCAGGCCATGCAATCTGGACCGATTCTCTCTTAATCCTGCGTGGTTCAGGCGAAGCTGATTCAAGAGGGTTCTCAGCATGTTGGGTGATCGGTTTTGAGTTTCGCCTCCGGATTGCTGGGTCGGTGCAGGCTTCGTAAAGGAAAGGCACGGAACGACGCAAACGAGCACGGTTAGGTAGAGCACCGTGTAGGTGGCGGCAACGGTGATCGGCAGGTGTAGCGCGGCAACCTATCTTGCTTGCGGCAGATGTACCGTATATCCGCTTGAGGCGAAGGTATCCAGTGGAGAGGCTGACATGGCGATCTTGGGTTTGTGTTAGCCGTCTGACACAATCTGCGGAGTGGACGGGATTGCCCCTCGGGTATCTAGATAGCGGCTCCAGTTTTCCATGAGTTGGCGGCGTCGTTCTAGTAGGTCTGTTCTGGCGTATGCTTTTTCCACGGCGTTTCTGATTTCGTGACCGAGGGCCTGTTCCGCCACTTCCCGGCTGACGCAGCTTTATTGCGCGGAGATGGGCAAGGTCGAATCGACCCGCGTGCCCGTGCGTGCGGCCTCGAGGCGTACCGGGGCTTGTTCATCGTCGATATTGACGCTACCCGCGACGCCATTGAGTTGAGCAACGGCGACGTGGTGGTCGTCGGGCAACTCGCGGATCGTGATGTCACCGAGGAGTCGAAGCGACGCATCCAGATACGGGAGGTGATCGGCGCCCACCTCGACAAGGAACGCGAATTGTTCGGGCAGGGCATCAAAACGCTGTCGTTGTTTTTCATCGACGAGGTGGCCAAGTATCGCGACTACGACCGGGAGGACACGCTTGGCGACTACGCCAGGGTATTCGAGGAGGAGTACACATCGGCTGTCGATGAGGCCTTGGGGGAACTCGCTCTCGACGGGGATACGGCGGCGTATCGGAAGTACCTGCAACGCGACGAGGTGCGTGCCGTGCATGAAGGATACTTCTCGATCGACAGGAGAACGAAACGGCTGGTTGACCCAAAGGTCGCCAAACGCGGAGACGAAAAGGGCCAGTCATCCGACGTCGATGCCTACGACCTTATCCTCAAGAAAAAAGAACGTTTACTGTCGCCCGACGAACCGGTCCGGTTCATCTTCTCCCACTCGGCGCTTCGCGAGGGGTGGGACAACCCCAACGTGTTCGTGATGGGAATGCTCAAAAGGAGCGACAACACCGTCTCACGCCGCCAGGAGATAGGCCGCGGACTGCGGCTCGCCGTCAATCAGCACGGCGAGCGAATGGACGACCCAGTCGCCGTCCACGACATCAACGAACTAACCGTGGTGACAGACGAGTCCTACACCGACTTCGTCGCCGGGCTACAGAAAGAGATCGCCGAGTCGCTCTCCGGTCGCCCCCGCAGGGCCACGCCGGAGTTCTTCGCAGGCAAAGCGCTCGAAGCGCCGGATGAACAGGTCGCCATCACGCTCGACCAAGCCAAACACCTCCAGTACTGGCTCACTGTGAACGGGTTCATCGACCACGAACAAAGATACCATCCGCCCAAGACGAATGACAACCCCCATCACCGCGGCCGAACTCGAACGGGAACTGGATCTCTGAATGCCGGTACTGAGCAGTTCCCTATTGGTATTTACGGCTGTGGGATTCTAGGCCCGTGTACCTGATCATAAACCTTCCAGAGCAGTTGGCCATCTGGCAAACGCCAGTAACCAGTGGGTCCGCCAAGGTTTTTGATTCCAAAGAGAAACTCCCTGAGATCACGAGTCAAGGGCCAAAGGCTTACGTCGCTGTCATCGGTGCCGATCCCTTCATATCCTTCCGGATACGTCACCAACTTGACCTTCCGAGGACGACTTACTTCGACTGTTGTCTGTTCATGATCAACAAAGGTCAGGACAGTGCTCTCGGGTATGCCAAGTTCATGGAAATGCAATGCCGGTCTGCGCTTCTTGGCACGCTCCAGAGCCTTCTTGTCGACTTCGGCTACCGCGTGCCCAACTTCCTCGCGGGCACTCTCGGTGTAGTCGACAAGTTCAAGGAGTTGCAGAATTCCGATCGCCTGATCTGGGTCAAGCTCAAAAAACTCCCGGTTGGGATTGACCCGTGTTTCCCGAAAGGCGTTGTGCAAAGCACGCTCTACCCGAAAGGGATCATCTGTCAAGGCCGCGTACACCAGTTCGAAAGGGAAAGGTACACCTGTGGTATACAGATCTGCGATGCGGCTCTGGGGATCGTTGGCTAGTGTGACACCGATCTTGACCAAGCGAGGCATAGCCTCGTTGGTCAACACGTACACATAGCCTCGTTTTGGATTCTCACTCGGACTCGTGGCATTCATTTAGGTTCTATGATTTTTCGGTTTGAGGGTTTGTATTTGCCACTAATAGCGTCTCCTATCCCTGACTTGGTCCACTTTGGATCCTACCAAGTGGCCGGGGACAGAGGGCCTACGAGAATAACTCATCGATCACACCCGAACCCTAGCCTCCACGTGTTGGAAGAGGCAGCGGAACAATTTCGGAGACCGGCCTGAAATGGCGCCCCGCGAGCCGGCGGGAGATTTGTCCAAGACGAATCTCCCGCCTAGGTGAGCTCGGCACTGTCGACGGTGTCGCGGTAGGACGCCGGTTACCCTCACCCCTCACACTCTGATGCGGACGTGCGCTCTAACGCATCCGGCTCCTACCTCGGGGGTTTAACGGTAAATCGGTCGGTTGGGCATGCGTGGAAAACGGCGACACCGAGCCACAGTCGCTCACAAAGGAGCGTCGAGACGCTCCTACCTGAAGCGGCGACGCTGCGACCTCCGGCAGACGACACCTAGTTTGTCCTAATTCGGAAGCCAATACGCTCGGCCGGCTGGTCCCCAAGCGGGGAAGTCTGCGGTGAGTATCCCGGAAGTCGGGGCCTTAGTGGGTTTCGCAAATGTGGAACCCACCCTGCGTTAAATGTGGAGCCCCCTCGGAAACCCCCACTGAGCCGCAGGTCAGGGGTGGTCGCATCGGCACCATAACTGGAAAGCTGAAGGTCGGCGCGGTAGCCATCATAGGGCTGGGAGGGACAGGTTCATACATACTCGACTTTGTGGCCAATACACCGGTGAGGGAGATCCACCTGTTCGATGGCGACAAGCTTGGACAGCACAACGCCTTCCGCTCGCCAGGAGCGCTGTCCATCGAAACGCTGAGGGCCGCACCGCAGAAGGCCTCCCATTACAGAGATATTTACTCCGAGATGCGGCGCAACATCGTCGCCCACGGATACGCGGATGAATCGGTGGTGGAGCGCCTGCGGGCTATGGACTTCGTCTTTATTGCAGTCGACAAAGGTCGCCCCAGAAGGCTCTTAGTAGAGAAGCTGGAGGAAGTTGAGGGTTCGCTGCTGGGCCAATTGAGAGTGACTGCGAGCACGGACCCGTCTCGTGATCAAGTGCGCTCGACACTCCCTATTTCAGACCGCGACGGCGAAGACGACTACTCCCGCAACATTCAGATCGCTGATCTCAACGCACTGAACGCAGCTCTGGCCGTGATCAAGTGGAAGAAACTTTGCGGGTTCTATACCGACCTTGAGAAGGAGCACACGATCTTGTACCAGATTGACGGTAATTACCTGGTCAACAAGGACAAGGTGTGACTCGAGCCAACTCGCTCCGACACGAGTTCGTTGAATACATCCCAGATGCAGTGGATGAGGGCGTGTTGTACGTGTCGATGACCTTCCCACAGTCGTGCACCGGTGTTGCTGTGGGTGTGGGAGCGAGGTGGTTACACCGCTGGATCCCAGCGACTGGGAGATGACATTCGACGGGAAGTCCGTCTCCCTCTACCCATCGATTGGAAGCTGGAGCCTAGCCTGCCAATCCCACTATTGGATCTATCGCAACCAGGTCCGGTGGGCTCGGCGCTTCTCGACATTTGAGATCCAGAAAGGCCGAGCCATCGACCGTATCAGGAAGGCGTGGCCCCCCGGCTGTAAGCGGCAGTCTCTTTGGCGGGTGTTTTCCAGGCGGTTCAGGTGAATGACTAGGGGCTAGACAGCATGGGTGATTTCTGGAGAGACTCGGTTCGGCTGTTGGCGATCACTGAAATTCGCTCATAATGGATGGCGCCTCGTTTTGTGGGCCACCCCCCACCATGATGGGGGGTGGCCCGTTGACCGGGGGCGGTCTGACCCAACTGAAATCTGGCGTGTGAGCGTCTTTTAGGGGATCTGCCAGCCTGTCCCCCAAGGAGGGCGAGACGGGCGGTTTCCAAGGGGCGCTGGGTGGCCGAGAGTACCTTACCAACCCCTGCCGGATAGTTAGGCACCAGCCTCGGTGAAACGAAGGCTGATGGTGCAGCCCTCGTCGATCCCTGAGAACGTTCAGTCCTCGATCAGTGACCAGACTCGTTTCAAGGGAAGGTCCGCTCGTAACTCGTCGCTGAGATTGTGATAGTTGCGTAGCACAGCGTCGATCAGTTGGTCAGCGTCCCAAACTCGGACGCGAAAGAACTGGCTTCGCATCTCCTGGCGGGCGGGCTTGGTCACTCCACCCCAAGCGACCAGGAGTCCTTGATCGGCAGTCTGGGCGCTGAGCACGCCATTAAGTTCTCGAACTACCTTGACATCGACGGGAGATGGACTGGACTTGACTTGCACGATCAGGCGCGGGCTGTCCAGCCCTAGCGGGCCTCGCCCGGCGAATACATCTATGCCACCATCGGGACCTGGTGGCGCCACTTGAGTGATGAATCCTTCGGCCTTGAGAACTTCGGCCACTAGCCGACTGAGTTGGTGGCCTGCGAAATTCTCGGCCACGAAAGCTTGGATTTGGTCTCTTCCGATGCGCTCCAGATCGAATCCGGATTCGGCGGATTCCGTCACCGTGTCGTCGCTGTCGTCAACCGAATCGTCGGCATGTGATCTCGCGCCAGGATCGCGACCCTGCAAGAGCAGTTGTTGGAGGCGCCACGCACCGTCATTGCGTGTGATCGAACAGATGGTCAGGGCTGAACCAAGGGAATACAGAAGATCTTGTTTGACTGCTGTCCGTGGCACACTGGTTTGCCCCCAATCCACAGACACGACATGTCTCCTGCCGGGATCCGAGTCTTTTCGATACCAGTACTCCCGTGTCACTACGCCCAAAGCGATCTGAGAAGCTGTCTTGAGGGGCAGCACCACCAAATCACCCTTACGCACTCGTCCCCGCAGCATCCAAAGCTGCCCAACGTAATTGGCGACGGTTCCCTTCTTGGCATCTGGCATTAAGTTGCGAACAATCCCCTCCAAATCGTGGCGGGTTGTGACAGCCGTCAGGTCGGGAATATCGTTCCAGCCGCCGCCCGAAAGGCCGTTTTCAATGGCGAAGTCATCCCGCTCTCCGTACTTGCCGGCTCTGATAAGCCACGCCATAGGTACTTCATTTAGATCAAGGTCTGCCATCCCGTTTCAAGATCGTAGTGAACAACCAAAACAGAACCAATTGCTCAACCACACGGACCTCAAGAAGTGGCAGCACGGAACCCAATGTTCCGTTCCTTGACACAGCATCACCTTGGGAGGCCGAATACCCGCGGAAGTACCGCACTGCCTTCTTCAAGGTGCTACCGATCGAGCCGTCTGACCCAATCGGTGGAATGGAAAGGTTCGCCTCTCAGATGTGAAGGTAGCGGCTCCACTGTTCCATTAGTTGGCGGCGTCGTTCTAGGAGGTCGGTTCTGGCGTAGGCTTTCTCGACAGCGTTTCGGATTTCGTGGCCGAGGGCCCGTTCCGCGACTTCGCGGTTTGCGCCTGTTTCTCCGCACCAATTCCGAAACGAGCTTCGCATCCCGTGTGGCACACAACCCACATTGTTCTCTTTGCACAGCTTGCTCATGGTGGCGTTACTGATCGGGCGCCCGGTAGGCGATGGAAATACCAGACCATCCCCGCCTGACAGTTTGTGTGCTGTGTGCAGAACCGCCAAAGCGCCGGTGCTCAGAGGCACCTGATGCTCTTGCCGTGTCTTGGTACGCTCGGCGGGGATGGTCCAGATGGGTGGGCGAGCTCTAGTGGTGGTCGTTGGTTAGTTGATGGTAGCGGGTGTGTGGGTCTTGCCATTGGTGGAGTCGTCTGGGCATGAGGTTGATGTGGTTCTCGATGAGGGAGAGGGGGATTTGGCCTATGTTGAGGTTGGTTCCTTTGGGTAGCCATCTGCGGAGCATTCCGTTTGTGTGTTCGTTGGTGGGTCGTTGCCAGGGAGAGCGGGGGTCGCAGAAGTACACAGGCGCTCTGATCCCGGCCTGGATTTTTTGCCAGTCGGCCATTTCGCGTCCTTGGTCCCAGGTGAGAGACTGCACCAGGTGGGGCGGCACTCGATCCGCCGCTTCGGTTACCGCCCGTGTCACCGTAGCGGCGGTGCTGTCCGCGACGGCGGCCAGGTGGGTGTATCGGCTTGACCGTTCGACGAGGGTGATGACCGCCGAGCGGTTGTGGGCGCCTTTTATGAGGTCGCCTCACCGAATGCCTGGGTAGGCGGTCGGTGAGTCCTCCTGGTCGTTCTCTCACCCCTCGGATGTCACCCAGTTGGTTGCGTTTGGCCTGTTCACAGCGGCTACGGGATCGGCGGCGGGGACGCCGGCGGGGAAGCACCTTCCAGGAACCCGACCGAAGACCCCGAGACGCCAGACGGTCATAACAGGCCTGATAGATCGTCTCCGCGGACACACGACTGTTCGGTGACTCCTCACCGAGGATAAGCCCCAATGGCGTGAGGAGACCACCGCCATTCCAACAACTCGGTCACCTCCGCAGCCAGTCGGGGATCGGCCACCAGCTTGGGGGTCCGCGGCCGCATAGCCTTGCGGTCCGCGTCCGCCTGCGCGGACCCGGCCGCGTAGAAACCGCGGCCTCCGCAGCGGCGGAACTCCCGCCGGATAGTCGGCTCGGACCGGCCCACATGAACCGCGATCTCCGCTACCGACCAACTCCCCTCCCCCTTGAGACGTGTGCTACTTCTTCCACTTTCAGGAAACCGACCCGGCCTATGAAAACAGGGACACCGTCACTGTATTGCAGACGGGGAAACCCGAATGATTGTTAGGGCATGTAGTTGTGGTGGGCCCAGGGTGGGCAGATGGTTCTTGGTTGGCAAGGATCATGTTCAGAGCAGATATCGCCAAGAGTCCTTGTCCCAGTCCACAGGATGGTTCTGGCGCGGTTGGGGTGGAGTTTCTGGTTTGCGGTTATGAGGGTGGCACTCCTTGGTATTGGTCGGTTATCCGGGGGGTTCCTCGGTCTTGGTGGGGGGAGGTTGGTTGATGTCGCGCGGCGGTCCTGGTAGTAGTTTTTGTGGCTGGGCGGGTAGATGCCTGAATCGAACCAGGCCGAGTCGGGGAAGTGGGGGTTGGGATCGTCGGGACACAGGAGCTTGTCGGCCAGGTTCACCGACGCGTACCAGTAGCAGAACGACCGGTAGGACATTCTCCACGTGCCGTCGGCGGTGCGCACCATCAGAGCCTTGTGCCAGTCCCAGAACATTTCGGATAAGGTAATCCCGTCCCCCCAGTACCTGTCCGGAATGGTGAAGCCTCTTTCCATCAAGTCCCGGTAGTGACGATCCTTGGCCTCAATTTCTTCAGGGGTGAATTCCCGTTGCGGGTTGCTGGAGTTCCATTCGAGGTAGATCATGGAGGTTCCGGGCCAGCGACCCACCCATTCCACTTCGGCGGATGTAGGTCCACCCGTTGGCCCTTGAGTACGCGCCCAAGCGCGCTTTGAAATAGGGGTCTTCGATGTTGTCGATCTCTTGGAGGAAGTCGGCTAGATGTCCTTCCCACAGAGGTGGGTTACAAGTCGGGTGGTGGGTGGTCGGTCTCCGAGCGACTTGTGGGATCGGTGGTGATAGCAGGTGCGGAGGAACACGGGGAGAGCTTGCCAGCGTTGCTGGTTGGTGCTGTAAGGTCGTTTGTAGGCCCTGAATCGCCCGAAATTCGAGGGTTAATTCATAGAGGGTTAGGTGCAATCCATTTCAGCAGAGAGCGAAGGAAACGGGGTCATCGTTATCGATGTGTTTCGTCGGTTACGGACCGTCACTTCCAGTTACTGTCACAAGCCCAGCGTCGGTGAGGCGCTCCCACAGATTGGGAGTGGGCAGGAACCCGGTTGGGTCGTAGTCCATACCATCACCATCTCCTAAACCGGAGTGCATGTTCTTGGCCCTTCTTTCCGCGAGGGGGATCCGTGAGCGAATGAACATGGGGAGAGTGGAGGCCTGCCGCAGGTCAGTGGGCAGGGCTGATCAACAGGTCTCCAGGTAGTGAGCCCATTTTTCCATGATCGGTCGTCGTGCTTCGAGGAGGTCGCTTCTGGCGTAGGCGCCTTCTACGCCTCCCACGATGTGCGCCAGTGCCGCCTCGGCTATCTCGCGGGGCACTCCGGAGTCTCTACACCAGTCACGGAAGGATGATCGCATTCCGTGTGGAACGGCTTCGATGCCGTTTTCACGGACCAGTTTGGAGATCGTTGAGTTGGATAGTGGCTTTCCTGTGGGTGATGGGAATACCAGCCCCGTTGCGTCTGTGAGGTCGGCAGCATTGTCGATGATGTTCCGTGCCGGTCTGCTTAGAGGTACCCGATGCGGGCGACCGGTTTTGGTTCGTTCGCCGGGAATTTCCCATGTGTCCGTGGTGAGGTCGATCTCGTCCCATGTGGCGTTTCGGACTTCGCCGCTTCTGGTTGCTGTCAAGGTCAGGATTTTGAACGCGGCGATGGTTGCCCAATGGGTGTTGGACGATTCCACGGTTTCGATGGCAGCGCCGACGTTGCTGTGGTGCAGTGCTCGCATGTGGTTGCGTCGGGTGCTGTTCTTGCCTAACCCGGCGAGAATGGCCGCGCTGGGATCCGACTCCAAGAAACCCTCTGCGATCGCCCATTTCATGATGGCGCCGATTCGCTGTTGGACTCTTCGGGCTGTTTCGGGTTTGCTGTGCCATATGGGCGAGAGGCATTTCATGATGTCTTTGCTGGTGACCTCGTCGACCTGTTTGCGTCCGATGTGGGGGAACACATAGGTTTGCAGGCTTGATTCCCAGATTGTTCGGCTTCGGCTTCCCGGTCGCCATTTTCCGGAGTGCAGTTCGATTACTTTTGCGGCTGCTTGTTGGAAGGTGGGTGTTTGGCCTGATCGCGGGTTGTGGCCTTCCTCGACGGACTGGCGGTTCCTTAGGGCCCGTCTTCGGGCTTCGGCCAGTGTGACGGCGGGATAGCTGCCCAGGCCCAGGTTGGTTTCCCGCCCGTTGATGCGGATTCGTTGGCTCCAGGTCTTCGATAATCGACCCTGGATGTTGGTGGTTTTGACCAGTAGGCTCAGCCCATGGCCGCCTCTGCCGTCTCCGTATCGTCCTGGTTGTCGGACCGTCTTGACGAAGGAGGCCGACAGGGTTTTCGGTCTTTTCACGGGTTGTGTTTCCAATTGTTTCCTCTTGGGCTATCCGGGCGATTATCAGTTGCTATCAGTATAGGAGTGGGATCCCGATGGTCGTCAGTGGAACACCGTGAGGGCTAATCTGCGGTGTGACCTGGGATGATAGGGATCTTACAGGTTTTCCCTGGAATCCCATGTAAAATAGACATTGGTTACCCGCACCTCCACCAAGACCTCTGGTCCATTTATTTCAAATAAGTGGGCCAGTTAGGTCCTTTTTCTCCAATTTGTGCCTGTTTTCGGGGTGTTTTGTTGCCTGTCGGGGTGCTGTGGGAGGTTCTGGGTGGGCTGGGAGGTTTGAGGGGGCCGGTTTAGGTTTTCCGGGCGCGGCAAAGCCGACAGTAGGGGTTACTGTCGGCGCTGCGGGTGCGGCTGTGTGTTAGTAGGGCGGTGCCATGGGGGTGAGGCTGTCGGCGAGGATGTTGCGGAGGGTCGGCTCGTGATTTTTTGGGCCTGGCCGGAGGGGCGGGTTTGTCGGTTTGGGTACTTTCGATCCCGATGGTTTCTTTGACATTGTGGGCGATGGCTAGCGCCCGCACGTCGATGATGTGAGTGGGGAGACCGAAGGCCGGCACCGATTCGGCTTTGAGGCCGCCTTTGATTCTTGACCATGGAAAAGGTTTTCTCGACGGGGTTGCGACGTACGTAGCTTTTGTCGTGTGCGGGAGTGCCGAAGGGGATGTCTTGGTAGGCATCGAGCTTGTCTACTTGGGTGATGGTACGCTGGCCCCGGTGGACACATTCGGGTCCCAGGAAAACGCCGGGTGCCCTCAGAACAGCCACCCAAAGTTCCGCTCGCCAGGTTCGGCGTGGAATACCCAATTCTCGAACCTATCCACGAAGACCACCAGTGGACGACTGATGCCGTACCCCACATGAACGACCACGTTGGGGCGCTCCGAGGGGTCCAGCCGCCATTCCTCCCAAGGAGGTTCCTTTGGTTCCGGGTCCAGCGCTAGGGCTTCCGCCAATGGCAGGACTTCTGATGGCTCATCGAGAACCGCCTCAATGTCATGTGCCGTAATCCATTCCCTGAGCGCCGATTGGGTTATGTAGGGAGGTGCGTCTTGCAAGTCGTACTAAACAACAGGGGACAGCAGCGACTCCACGGCAGATCTCTGCTCGGGGCGCAACAGGTCAAGTAGGTGGCCCCGGACTTCATCTGGACGGTTAGCGATTTTGCGTGCGGCGCGGGCTGGGTCCAGGGCGTTTAGTACATACTCCCAGTCCGCGTCTGTATAAGAGTCGGCTATCCCCCTCGCTATGCGCCGCCCCCGCTCTCTCTCCTCGGACTCCACGAACCAATCGGTTGGATCTCTGTCCAGTTCGGCAGCGCCCTGAGTCTTGACGGGGTTCCCCATAAAAACCAGCCTAATCGCCTCTCCGGGAGGCCACAACCACAATCATCAAAAGTGGGGGATCGGGGGAGGTTTATCGACCAATTGGCATCAAATCGTGGTGTCGCCCCGGTTTTGATCGTGGCATCCTCCCGGAACCCCCTCTTGAGCCCCAAGCCAGAGGTGGTCGCCAACACCCCAGTATAAAGGATCAGCGATCACCTCAGCGCATAACTTCAGGTCAAGGTATGGCCAGCGCAACCTTAGCGAAATAACCGGTAGTCCTCACGGGTCAGCCTAGAGAAGGCGGGCCAGCATTGCCATTGCCCACATTCTATCAACCTAGACAAAAGATAGAGCCGGCATACTTGCTGTGACGGTTCAGTTTGGACATCGGCAACCTGGTCAGGGACTGATAATGAACCAAATGTGGAGTCCTCCCGGTTTGAATGTGGAGTCCTATGTGGAGCCCCTGCGGAGTCCCAGGTCAGGGGTGGTGGCCCACAGGCCACCACGGCCAATGGGCGATTTATTTCGTTTTTGTTGGCCATTTAGCTGCTCGCAGGCTGGTTTGCCCGGGTTTTGCTGTTTTCGGGGGTTTTTGGCCGTTCCGAGGGGTGTTTTGGTCTAGCCGATGGCTGTGTTCGGTGGTGGACGTCGGTGGGCATCAGTTGTTGGACTTAGTGCCTGGTAGAACCTCAGAAAGCGCCGCAAGTTGGTTCCCACGAAAACAGGGCAATTCTCCTTTCAAACCCTCTCACTGGTGAGCCGCTGACCTGGGACATCGCCATTTAGCCGCCAGCCCATTTAGGGTATGGAAGCGGCCTTCACAAGAACCGCCAACAGCGCAAATGTTATAAACAGGATCGGGCTGAACGCTGTTGTCGCTGTTGCCAGGCGGGCCATCAACTCCCTGGCCCATCCCCACCTTCGCGGAAATGCCAACCAACACACCCCCGCGAACATCCCCCAGGCAGCGTTCGCCAACGTCCACAACATCACGATGATGGCGGCTAAGGGGAACAACCCACTCCAGGACACCGCATCTCCCAACCCGATGAATACCGACCTGTCCAAGAGCAGTCCTACGCCTACCAGCCCACTTACTCCTACCGTCGCTGAGATCCCAACTAAGGCATTTGCATGTTTGTCCATCACATATGTGTATTGCGGAGTCATGGAAGCACGGTGTCCGCCAAGGAGTATCAGGGCGGCCACCAGTGGCGGCAACACAACGCCGGTAAACCAGACGGAGAATATCTGACTGTTAAAGATCATGATCTAAAGCGCTCCGTAACCCATTGCCCGCTTTCCTGCATTCCACAACCATCCCACCGTAGCCTCCCCTCTTCCAGCCCAGACTGTGATGCGTTCCCAGCGGCGGACGGACACCTTTTTCAGCCAGGCCCATGACTCCTGGCCAAGGACACGCCCGAAGGCATTCCACCGCTCCCCTTTCATCTGTTATCTAACCACGATGTCAACCCTGTCGCTGCGTTCTGGCCCAGGGGTGGTGTAAGTTTCGGGCCCGCTTCGATTGCGGTGTCTGTTTTTCGCTTGGAACTGAGCATTCAGTTTCATGCTCAAGACACTTATTGACCCTCAATGGACACTCTTTTGCGTTCCACACTTCGTCCCACACCTTGGAGGGGATTCCACATTTGGAGGAGGTGGCTCCACATTTGGAAGACTAGGACCTCTCGCCCTAAACGCCTCAACAGGGTCATCATTGGTAGTGCCTCACAGGGCACTCTATTCTACTGGATGCTGTGGGAGTGGATGTCCCGATCAACCCTTGGTGCTTCCCCAAATGGGTCGATCGGGCACCGCCCAATCCCCAAATGTGGAGCCTTCCCGGTTTGAATGTGGATCCCCTACGGAAGCCCAGGTCAGGGGTGGTGACCGGTGGGGGTGGTCAGGGCGGGCCTCGGGTTGCCAGGGCGCCGGAGGTGTCTTCCTCGGTGGGATTGGCAGGGTTGGTGCCGTTCAGCGAGGTTTCGGGGAGGGTGCCGTTGCGTTTTTGGTGAGCGAGAATGCGTTTCAGTTCTTTTAGGTTGTGGACTACGGCCAGGGCAACCGCTCCGATGGTTTGAGCAGCGTCCCGTTCTCAAGTAACGCGCCGTTCCCATCACGCACAGACAACCGTCTATCTGGAAAGGAACGACGAAACTGTCGTCGGTCGCTCGGACCCTCCAGTGGTACACTGAGGGCCATGCCCGAACAACCCACCATCGATCCTTACCCTTCGCCTCCTCCGATGATACTGACGATGGAAGAGGCGCTGGCTATGGGACGAGAAAACTACAAACGTCTGGTCGCCGCCGGTGGGTCACCGGTTCGCGATATCGAAAAGCGATTGGCGTGGAAACGTTCCCGGGGGATAGATACCACCGCCGAAGAAGAAGCCTGCGGCCTCCGACCCAAAACCCCTCTCGATCAGGCATAGGTGAACGCTGACACGGCTGGTTTCTTGGAGGGGATCCTCCGGTCAGAACCCGGCAGCCCACAATGGATATTGTACGCCGCGGCGGCTTTTGACAGTATTGTTGAGCATCCCCAAACCCTGGTCGGCGGCGGCGCTCAGGTGTTTTACACGCAACAATCCCGACCCACCGACATAGACATGGTGGGCCGGGTCACAACTCGGGACATGGGATTCCTGGCAGCCGCCGGGTTCGAGAAGAAAGGCCGCCACTGGTACTACGGATGGGAACATGAAAACGGCGTTCTTGTGGAGGTGCCCTCCGAAGAGTCATACGGAGTGGACACGCCGAATATCGTATTTGTGAGTGAATATCCCCTGCAGGTCATCTCGCTCAACGACCTGATGATGGACCGTCTTGTACAAGCAACCGACAACACCGACGTCACCTGGGACGAAGCAGTGCACCTCGCTAAGGGTACAGGCGGCCGGGTCGACTGGGATTTGATACGCGTCCGGTGTGCGGAGCAACAAACCGACATAGGTCTGAGAGGCCTCCCTCGGGTGCTTGATGATGTGCTCGACGTTTTGGGAATCGGCATCGGAAGGGCAGTTGTGGACTATGACGCTTTGTTAGCGGCGGCGGCCGAGGTAGTAGCGGCGACGGCGAAGGGAGTTTCCAGAGCGGCGATGTTCGGTTCCCTGGCCCGCAGAGAACATTCTCGCAAGGAAACCGAGGCGGGGCTGTTGCTTGTCTGGCCCGACGACAGCAGCGACGGAACCGACCTGTGGATGGTCGGCATGGAAACGGCTCGGAGAGTGGGAGAAGTCATAGGGCGGCCCTGTGTCCCGTGGGTTTACACGGAAACCGAGTTTTCGGTTTCGGCGGTTGACGACCCGGAACTTTCGGAGAGGCTTTCGGAGGGTAGTGTCGACCTGCCGATTAGATAGAGCCACTAAGGCGCCATCCTCGCAGAGGTGGTTTCCAAGATATCGGCAACCTGGCCAGACCTAAATCTCCAACAAAACCGAAAGCACTCACAAGTAAGCCACCAAACTCTCTCGGATGGGGCGTTCTGTTGATGATGCGCAGTGTCCTCGCCAACATATGTGTCAGGTATGTCACTTTCCTTACGTTGAGTAACGCTTTGAAGTCCGTTTGGAACCTAGCGTCGCAGCTGGTACAGGCAAATGATTGTTTTCTCGCGCTTGCCCATCTCCCTGCATATATACCCCTGGATGGTGACACGGACGGCGCATTGGGATCAATTCCACTTGGAGAACCGTGGAAGTCCGCCTGCTGGAAAGTGAACACGATACCCTGCCAACTTCGCTGAAATGTGGAGCCTTCCCGGTTTGAATGTGGAGCCTCATGTGGAGCCTCATGTGGAGTCCCTGCTGCGCCGCAGGTCAGGGGTGGTCGCCGACACACCACCACGACCTCTGGTCCATTTATTCAAAATAAGTGGGCCAGTTAGGCCCTTTTTCTCCAATTTGTGCCTGTTTTCGGGGTGTTTTGTTGCCTGTCGGGGTGCTGTGGGAGGTTCTGGGTGGGCTGGGAGGTTTGAGGGGGCCGGTTTAGGTTTTCCGGGCGCGGCAAAGCCGACAGTAGGGGTTACTGTCGGCGCTGCGGGTGCGGCTGTGTGTTAGTAGGGCGGTGCCATGGGGGTGAGGCTGTCGGCGAGGATGTTGCGGAGGGTCGGCTCGTGATTTTTTGGGCCTGGCCGGAGGGGCGGGTTTGTCGGTTTGGGTACTTTCGATCCCGATGGTTTCTTTGACATTGTGGGCGATGGCTAGCGCCCGCACGTCGATGATGTGAGTGGGGAGACCGAAGGCCGGCACCGATTCGGCTTTGAGGCCGCCTTTGATTCTTGACCATGGAAAAGGTTTTCTCGACGGGGTTGCGACGTACGTAGCTTTTGTCGTGTGCGGGAGTGCCGAAGGGGATGTCTTGGTAGGCATCGAGCTTGTCTACTTGGGTGATGGACGGGTTTCCAAGAGCGAGATACCCAACACTGAAGACCTCAGAACAGGCATCAACAGAGTCCGCCGAACGGTTGCGTCCATTTACGATCAGATGTCCTCCCGCTACTGGCTATATCCCGACGGGACACCGCCGCACGGGTGGAAACCTCCCTGGTAAACAACGCCCGGGAGAACTCCTCACAGTTCAACCGGTTCCTTTTTAGGGTAGTGAGCTCCTATGTCAAAATCGGGGTTGGTTTTGGTGGTTGGAGGTGGGTCCAGATGCGGTCTGAGATTCGGCGTTTGAGGACGCGTATGGCGTCTCTGTGGGTCTTTCCTCGGGTTATGAGTTTCTGGTAGTAGCGGCGGCCTTCGCTGTCTGCGCGGGCGATCTGGGTCAAAGCGGCGGTGTGGATGGCCCGGTTTAGTTGGCGGTTCCCGCCCCGGTTGAGCCGATGGCGTACTACTCGTCCGCTGCTGGCTTCGATGGGTGCGGTGCCGTTGGCCATGGCGAACTTGTCTTTGGTCGCATAGCGGCGTGGGTTGCCCACCTCCGAAAGGATGGTGGCAGCGACCAGCACACCCACCCCGTGAATGTCTATTAGACGGGTTCCGGACTGATCGACCATGGTTTTGATCTCGGCGGTGAGTTCCTTGATCTCGGTGTCCAGTTGTCGCAGTCTTCGGATGCGTTGCTTGGCGACCCGCCCGTGGGGAGTGGTGTCCCGCCAACACAGTTTCATGGCTTGGTCGAGGCTCTGGCGGGTAGTGAGCCGGGGAATGTTCTGGTGGTAGCCTGGTCGGAGCTTCCCCAGGTCGGCGTGGAGCCGGTTGGCCTGGGCGGTGCGGTCTTCTACCAGCTCCCGGCGGTATGAGACCAGCACACGCAGGTCTTCGGTGTCCTCCCAAAACGTCGGCGGGGCGAGCGTGTTGTCTCCGAGGAGCGACCCTGGCGATCACCCAAGCGTCGACCCGGTCGGTTTTGGTCTGGGTACGGCCACGGCGCCGGACCTGGGCGGTCAACTGGGGTGGAACCTCCCGGATGTCCAGACCAGCGGCCATAGCGGCGACCGCGGCTGGGCGGCCGAACGTGCCGGACCCCTCGACCGCTACCCTGGCGGCGGTGGTGTGAGCCCAATCTATGAGTTGGCGGTGACCGGCCGGGGTGTTGGGAATGCTCCGGTATTCCAAAGCCGTGCCCAGGTGGTCCACCAAACAGGCAGAAAGGGTATCCTTGTGCGAGTCGATCCCGATAACGAACATGGTTCAATCCTCCAATTTCGGGGGTTTGCGGGAGCGGCAGAAGGCTCGGCGAAGCGCATCCATGCGTCGAAACAACACCCCCACAGGGGGCAGATTTCAACAAGTCACGCTCCTATCAAGCGACAACACCGAGCGGGCAACCGGTGGGGAGGCACTCACTACCAAAGCCACCACACCCCACAGGGGCAAGGGGCAGGTCCATTTGGAGCCATCCCCACCGGCACTGCCACACCCCCCATTCAAACACGCATGGTTCACTTTGAGTGGTGGACCGCAGGTCAGAGAGCCAAACTGAACCACCACCGGCAAGAGCGGATGAAAGTGTCCCTGCCCCACACATCAAACAGTCGGCGGAAACTACTGTGTGACTCAACGGCATCGTTCACAGCCTCTGGCGGTGTTCCCTTCGTTAGAGTGCCCCAACGAGTTGGTGTCATAGAAGGGCAAAATCTGTCCATAGCCCCATCCGTCGGAGAGTTGGGATTTCACAATGTCTGAAATGTGGAGCCTTCCCGGTTTGAATGTGGAGTCCCTGCTGCGCTGCAGGTCAGGGGTGGTGGCCAACAGGCCACCAAGGGGGAAACGCCATTAGGCTGTACCTTGGGACAGCTAGAGGAAGGTAAGGTTGGGTGCCTATGCAGGAAATGCTATTCACCGCCGTTGTCTGGCAAGAAGACGGATGGTTTGTGGCGCAGGCGCTGGAGGTTGATGTCGCGAGTCAAGGCGAATCGCCCCATGCGGCACTCGACAACCTTGGCGAGGCATTGGAACTCCATTTTGAGCCACCCTGTCCAACCTTGTTGCCAGAAGTCCATCAACTCCGAGTGAAAGTTGGCGCGGCTTAATCCGTTTCCCTACCGACAGGTTACCCGCAAGCTGCGAAGGGCGGGGTTTGCGGAGACAACACAAAAGGGCAGCCATGTCAAGTTTGTTAGGCGAGATGGCAACAGAGTTCGCACGGCCATCGTCCCGTATCACAGGGAAGTGCGAGTGGGAACATTGAGCAGCATATTGCGCCAAGCGGGATTGAGCGCTGAGGAATTCGACCGGTTATAGGACAGTAGGTGTTGGGCGGGGCTTAGGCCCAGGTGAGGTTCCCCCGGTGTTGGTGGCACCTGGGGCGATGTGGAGAGCGAGAATGTATGCTGGTGGGGATGAAAGGGCTCCCCTCGGTGGTAGAGGCAGTGCCTGTTCCGTTCAGGTCAGGTTCGGGGGTGCCGCCGTTGGACGCAGGAACCGTAGACGCGTCAAGCAGCACACTCCTCTGCACGGTTGCTGCTATCAGAACTTCGACCAGCAAATGTGGAGCAGTACCTCTTTGAATGTGGAGCCCTATGTGGAGCCCCTGCGAAGTCGCAGGTCAGGGGTGGTGGCCGACAGGCCACCAGGCGATGAGGCGATATAGGAGGAGGTAGTTCCGTGAGCGATGAATTAAGTCCTGAGGAGAAGGAAATCCTTGAAGCGTTCGAGAACGGGGAGCTGACCCCCGTGCACGATGCTCAGCATCAACTGGAGATAGCTCGTCAAGCGGCGCGCAACACCCTCAAGATGATTGAGGGACAGCAAGTGGTGTTTGGGCATGGTTCTTCATCGATGAGTGGCACCGGTTCGGCGTAGCCGGACACAAACCCACAGAACCCAAACACGAGCCACACCGGTTGCGAGGGAGTCCGCTCCTTTGGCAACTCCTCTGAAATGTGGGGCCTTCCCTGTTTGAATGTGGAGTCTCATGTGGAGCCCCATCGGAGTCGCAGGTCAAAGGTGGTGGCCAAGACACCACCGCGACCTCTGGTCCATTTATTTCAAATAAGTGGGCCAGCTAGGTCCTTTTTCTCCTGTTTTCGGGGTTTGCTGGGCGATCTTCCTAGGAAGCCCCAAGGCCGCGTCGGTTCGGGCATCCTCGCCCATGCGTGACTGCGGTGCCGGTTGGGCTAGGGGCTGTTCGGCCGCCTACCGTCGCTGAAACCGAGCAGGTCGGTACCTGAATGTGGAATGCCGTTGGCCGTTGAGAGCGTTATGCTGTGAGTTATGACCAGCCCAGCGTCAGACACCTCCACCGTGGATCTAAGCCACGACATATCTGAGGAAGAAATCGACAGGGGGCTGAAAGAGTACTCCGATTACATAACAGAAAACGGAGCTTTCACTCCAGGGGACACACTGTTCGCTATTGGACACTACACCGAAGACAGAGACGTGTGGTTCGACATCCTAACGGTCACCTTGGATGACATCATGAGAGAGTGCGCGGCACCAGAGGATCAGAGAGAGCAACAACGATCGCGATCGCGCTTCTTCGCTGAGCACTTCCTTCAGTACTACGACGGACCGGAACGAACCGTTCCTCTGCTGGAGGACTAAAACCAAGAGGGGGATCTGGTGCCTCCCTACATGTAATGGCCCTCAGACGAGGCAAAAATCGTCTATCGTCGCTCCGCTTTCAAGAACCGCGTGTCGGAAGCGGACATCTTGTACATTCTTGCGTTGCACCCCTTTGAAGCGCACAAGCATAAGGGAACGCCGTCCAAATGGGATGAGGTGTACGGTGGGGGGGGAAAGATCGTTCGCTCCACCATGGCCGTTGCGAAGGTTTCTGGCGGACGCTGGCTGGAAATCGGTTTCCGTGAGTATCTCCGAAAACCGCACGAAGAGTGTTCCGTGTTTCATGCCCAGTATCGCTAACTGGGACCGTCCTAGGGGCGGTGGCCGGTAAGTATGCGGATAATGCCTGTTATCACACCACATAGCCGCCGCTATCAGAGCTTCGGCCAGCAAATGTGGAGCCTTTCCAGTTTGAATGTGGAGTCCTATGTGGAGCCCCTGCGAAGTCCCAGGGCAAGGGTGATGGCCCATGGTTTGAGCGGCGAGACCGAAAGCCCGGCACCACCCTGCGTTCAATCCGCCTTTGTCTTTGAGCATGGCGTTGGATTTCTCGATGATGTTGCGACGGCCGTAGCTTTGTTTCCAGGCGAGGGTGCCGTAGGGGATGTGTTGGAAGGAATCCAGTAGTGCCAGGCTGACGCTGGCTAGGCCTAGACAGCAGTATTCGTCTTCGATGGAAAGGAAAGGTCCGTCGCTGTTTGGGGCCCGGGCCATGCGGGTTTTGGCGGTGGTGGCGACTTTTCCGGCGCATTGCGGGCAGAGGAATTGTTTGCCGCCGTTTTGGAGGTTTTGGTTGAGTTTCCACCGCCACAGGGCACGTTTGGCGTACCAGTCGGGGTCTGCGTCGTCGGGTGGGTGGGGGCTGTCTACCCAGAACCCAAGATGTCCTCTACGGTTCTGACGAATCCTGTAGCGTGATCACTTCGACTATCTTCCATTAGGAACGCTTTGTGCTCGTTAGGCATCAACGCGTCGCCCTTCTTTTCTGACGAAATAGTGGAAGTCGTCGTCAGAGTTCTCCAGGTGCTCCAAGGTGGTAGGGTGTCCATCTATGAACACGCCGCACGACCTGCGAATGGGATTGGACACCGAGCACAACAGGTCCGACTCTACATGCATCGGTTTTTCCTCGTGGAGCACAACCAAGAGATCGACATCAGAATCGGGCCGGTGATCCCCTCTCGCTCGGGATCCAAAAAGCCACACGAAAGCAAGCCTCTCCCCAAACACCCTTTGGTAGCCCGCAACGGCTTCCCTGATCGCAACCCGTACCGCTTTTTCGGGGGGCGGGCGGTAGGCAACGACCTCGTATCCGGCACTGTCAATCGTTGAAGTATGAGCTGCTGGCATCATCCGAATGCCATTATACCGAAAACACTGCATGCCCTGTTTCGAGGGGGCTTCCTAAATGTGGAGCCCTACCCCTTTCAAATGTGGAGCCCTCCCGGAAACGCCGGCTAAGGCCCAGGTCAGGGGTGGTCGCCGACAGTGGGGGTTACTGTCGGTGTTGCGGGTTCTGTCCGCGGTGATGACAGTTCCTTAGTAAATCCCCGCGGCGTTCGGGTGTCTACTGGGGGAGATATTGGCCGCTCGCGAGTCAAGATGCTCGGGATCCGCGGCCCGGGGTGATATGGTGCGCCTACATGGAACAAGCGGAGGCACCTTCAAGTCAACGCCTGATCGCCGCGTTGCGCAATGACCGCGGGGTGCTGTACTTCACCCACTCCATGATGGACGTAACCGTGTTCCCTCATCTATGGGATGTGGCGGAGGAGATCGAATCCAACACCGCCTCGAGCGAGGAAGCGCGGACTGTGGTGCGGAAGCGATTTCCATCCACCGAGGAGGAGCAACGCATACTCGAGGGCACCAAGGATGTGATCAAAGAGGTTCTCGGAGCATCCTTCGAAGATAAGGAACTTGGGTTCCTCCTAGTCTGCGCTAGCGCCGACACGGTTGAAAACGCGGCCGTCAGAGGGCAGTGGTGATGCCATCTCTGACCGAAACCGTTCAAGATATTAATATCTTGGGCTCATAAAGCGTCAAACGGCCTTTATTCGGGCGAGATATTATCTCGCCGGGGGTCCGGTGGTACGTCTGTCAAAGGGCTCCACATTTCAGAGGAGTTGCCAAAGGAGTGGACTCCCTCGCATCTTCCTCCGATACTGGGACACAAAGCTGGGAAGCCTGCCGTAGGACTGTTTCCAAGCGAGCGTGCCGTAGGGGATGCGTTGGAAGGAGTCGAGTAGGTCCACGGTGACGCTGGCGAAAGCCAAACAGCAGACGCCGACGGGAATGCCGGCCGGCCCGGCACAGAAACAGCGACAACCCCCCTACAAACCCGGGTCCTCACCGCCATCGGAACCGACACCCGCACCTGGGACAAAGCCACCATCACCTAACCCCCACCCAGACCCTCAACCACCAAATGTAGTGGAAACACCCTTCCCGCACATGCCCTCTGACCAGGCAAAACACAAAACCACCCGCCAAACTCCGGTCTGACGGGCGTTGGCAGGGTCGGGCAAATAGCACAGCAGCATTCCTGGGCGCCAGTTCCGCCGGACGCTATTCTTGGGTCACGATGGCAGTGCAAAGAGATGTCGCCGCCCCTTTGGAGAGAGAAGGTGTCACCTACAGGGACTGGGGCATCGAGATTCGGCATTCGAATGGGGCACTAACTCACTTGCCTCCAGGGACGGAGTTGGATGACGAGCACCTCCAAGACACGCACGAAGTGGCTGAGCTAGTTGGGCAGGTGTACCCCCCTGGTTACGATATCGACAAGGGCCGATAGGGAGACAACCTGAGCGGTTCTCGGTTCGGGGAATGCCAGTGTCGTGCCATGCTATATAGATGAGAGTCCCCTAGAGCACTACGGGGGGCTTTTCTGGCCCCAGCCTTATGCGGTGCGTCTCGTTTTTGGTCCAACGGCGTTGTATCGCGATGTGACCGAGGACGAGATCAAATGGGTGATGAGCCATGAACCGGAGCACCTGTACGCCATCAGAACAAACACCGAAGATCCGGACGCAGATGCTCTCTATCAGACGGGGGCTACTTACGCGTCGGCTCTGGAATCTAGGCGATCTGGAATTGAGATTGTGTTGAGGCAGGACCTCAGCGATTTGTGGAGAAGGAAATGTAGGGAGAGGGGGGCGTGGCTCCCTCAATGTATCGTGTTCCACGCTATGCGATTGCTTCTGTCCAGGTTGCGCAGCCGCAGAGAACGGGGGTAGGCCAAGGGGTTCGTGTGGGGCACCCGGTTCACCTCTTGGGCGTTCCCCCGCCGAACGGGCCGTCAAGTGCTGCTGCGTGGACGGGCCAGCGTCAACGGGCCAGCGTCAACGGGCAGGAAAGACCCGTTGAAAGCGGGAGAGTGCGGACACTGCCACTGTTACTCCTACTACACCGATCAGGGCGCAACCGAGCGAAAGCCCTGTTGCTGGTGCCTAAATATTTCTTCCCATTGAAAAGCCCCCTGTAGCGCTCCCCGCCGCCAGTTATGACTTGGAGGCATTGCGGCCCAGAGATCCGTCCAAGGCCCAAGACAACGACACATAAGGATGCCTACCGCGTGGCCCTGACATCGGATGCCCTGATCAACCCGGGATAACCTCGATCGGTCACGAGTCGTCGCCGTTTCGCAAATGTGGAGCCCTCCCGGTTTGAATGTGGAGCCCCTGCGGAGTCCCAGGTCAGGGGTGGTCGCCGACACACCACCGAGACCTCTGGTCCATTTATTTCAAATAAGTGGGCCAGTTAGGTCCTTTTTCTCCAATTTGTGCCTGTTCTCGGGGGTTTCTGTCGGTGTTGCGGGTTCTGCCGTGTGTGTTTAGTCGGGCGGTGCCCTGGGGGTGAGGCTGTCGGCGAGGATGTTGCGGCGGGTCGGCTCGAAGTTCTTGGGCCTGGCCGGCGGGGCGGGTTTTTGGGTTTGGGTTCTTTCGATCCCGATGGTTTGTTTGAGGTTGTGAGCGATGGCTAGTGCCAGGGCGCCGAAAGTGTGTGCGGCGAGACCGAAGGGTCGGCGCCATCCGGCTTTGAGTCCGCCTTTGTCCTTGATCATGGAGATGGTTTTCTCGCTGGGGTTTCGACGTCCGTAGCTTTTGTCGTGTGCGGGAGTGCCCCAGGGAATGTCTTGGCAGGCATCGAGCAGTTCCACTGGGATGCTGACTGATCCATTGCCTCCCGACGGGCCGAGGGCCTACCGCTATGCTTTGGGACACCGAGACCGAGGCCCCACATGAGCGACGAACTGATCTGCTGGAATGGCAGAACACCCGAGGAAGAATTCCGATACAGAGTGGACAACGGCATTCCCCTGCGCGATGCTCCACCCACCGAGGAAGAGCGCCTCCAATCTATTCGCCGCATCTTGGAAGAGGACAGCGAACTACTCCAGATGTTGGCCGACGCTTAGAGTCGGGAAGGGGGGAAACCTTGGGGGACAGGAGCAAACCGAACTGGGTTTTCGTCGATGATGTGGTGAAATTTCATGACCAGGCGATAGAGAACCATGGCGGTAGGCATGGCATCTGGAGCCACGGGCTTCTCCATCAGGCTCTGACTAGGCCCGAAAGGCGCTGGTATTACGATGGCATGGACAATCTGGCCCGGATAGCGGCCTGCTACACAGCCAGCAGTGCAAAGACTCCCGCCACTATCAGCTTGTCCCAAAAGGCCGGTACCAGCATGCAGAACAGTATCACCTACGGCGATATCCGTCTATCCAAGTATATAAGTCCCCCAAATCGCTCAGGTGGGAGCCTGCGTCCAGTGCGGCAAGCCGCCCGCCACTTGGAAATCGCGGCCTAGGGCGAGCGGGCGATACCGTTGCGCTCCGTCAGCCAAAGAAGCGTCGCCTCGGCCGCCAAGTGGACGGCCCGAAGAACGCTGTCCCTGATCTCTTCGAATGACGGATCGGGGGGCAGGTCGCGGGGAGGCGGGGTGAGGAAGGAGAAAACATCGTAGAGGTCTTCGTAGATCAGGAAATGCCCGTAACGCATGGCGTAGGCGCGGATGCCATTCTCCATGCCCATCACCTGAGTAAGTGCCGCTATATCAATATAGTCGCGCAGTTGCGCTCGGCTACGCACGGTCTGGAGCTTCAGAGCAAAGAGGTCCGCCAGAGATGCCAGGGGCATTCCCAGGACGACCGGGCCTTCCTCTATCTGTTCCTGCGGCACCGAACTCCTCCATACCTCCACCTTCACTCCGTCCAGCCTGCCGACCAGCACGCTCGGGCGGGAACTCAATATCTCGAACGGTCGGCCCTGGGCGCCGAGACATTCCGCCACGGCGGCCTCGTCGAATTCTGCGGGCATCTGTACATCCAGATCGAAGGACGCCCGGTGCTCCAACTGCCAAGCGAGAGCTGAGCCTCCCACCAGCACACCGCCCAGGTCGGCGGTGGCCGCGGCCACGAAGGGCAATGCCCCCTCGAGAGCGGGCTTGATGTCAACCCAGGTCAGCATCTACCGACCCTCAGTTCGATACGGGCACCCACCGCCGTGTCCCTATATCCCCGGGAGTCCAATAACATCCGGAGCGCACAGGCGGGCAGGCACTTCAAGGCCCACGTCTCTGCGGGCACATACCTCCAGGAACCCTCTGGGCGAAGCATCCTCGATGCCACATACCAGGCATCCTTGGGAAGCCGGATGTCCGCAGGGTCCATATCCGACCAGAACAGCCACCAGAACTCCGGGGGTATCCGCTCGGGCGGCGGGAGTGGGGGCTCCCGGTAGCGGGGGAGAGATTGATGCAATAGCGACCTGTGAGGCACCTCTCTCCACAGGAGCACTTCCCTCGACTCCCGGTACCACGGGATGGTCTCCGCGGTCGAGAATGCCAATCCCTCGGAACGCAACGACTCTAGTGCCAGCACCACGATGTCCGAACCCAACCCCGCCGTTCGGCTGATGTAGGCGGCCTCTACACCCTGGGGGTACGCCCTTAGTGTTGCCAGGGCGAGGCCAAGGCACGCGGGCCGAGAGTTGAGGGGCCCACCGGGTGGGATGTCGTAGCCGTCGGGGGCCGATACCTCTTCCAGGGGGGCGCATTCGCACGATCCGACACTCATCAGCCTAGGAGGATACCTGCGCGGCAAGACGCCCTCCTGGGTCGGCTTGGTGTCGACCCAGGTCAGCACCTGACCGCCGATAAGGTCAGGGGTGGTGGCAAACTGAACCGTACCGGGATTCATAGAGGGTGGTTTGTGTAATTGGGGGTTCGATCGGGTTGGTTTGATGGTAGTTGGTTTCGTGTTCGGCGGGGGTGGTGTAGGTGGTGTCTGGGGTGATTCCACGGTGGAGGCGGCGGTGGTTGAACCAGTCGATGTATTCCAGGGTGGCGAAGGTGGTGTGGTCAAGGTCTCGCCAGGGTCCCCGGTTGCGGATCAGTTCAGTCTTGTAGAGACCGATGGTGGTCTCTGCCAGGGCATTGTCAAAGCTGTCGCCTTTGCTTCCCACCGATGCCACGATCTGACTTTCGGCCAACCGGTTGGTATAGCGAACGGACAAATATTGGGTGGATTCAATTGGTCGTCGCAACACTTCGTGATGAAGGAGGTTTGTGATGAGTGTTGTGAAGCGTCGGCAGGCGATTCGTGCGGTGCGTGGCCAGATGTGGTCGCCTGGTCGGCCGTCGAAAGCGCGGCGTGAGGATCGGGTCCGGTTCTGGGAGGCGATCGCGGATGGTGTTCCGAGCGAGGATGCGGCTGGTGAGGCTGGGGTGTCGCCGGCGGTTGGATCTAGATGGTTCCGACAGGCTGGTGGGATGCCGCCGATCTGTTTGGGTCCGGGGTCGGGCCGCTATTTGTCGTTTGCCGAGCGGGAAGAGATCGCCATTTGTTATGCGCAGGGTGTGGGGGTGCGTGAGATCGGTCGCCGTTTGGGTCGTTGTGCGTCGACGATTTCGCGGGAGTTGCGTCGTAACGCTGCTACTCGTAGTCGAGGTGTGGATTATCGGGCAACGACTGCGCAGTGGCACGCGGAGCGGCGTGCCAGTCGCCCCAAGGTTTCCAAGCTGGCCGCGAACGACGCCCTGCGCCAGTACGTCCAGGATCGCCTGAGTGGCATGATCGCCCGTCCCGATGGCGAGCTCGTGCCGGGACCCCAGGTGCGTTGGGTGGGTCGCCGTCATGGGCCACGAACTGACCGACGGTGGGCAACATCGTGGAGCCCCGAGCAAATCTCGAACCGGCTCCGGATCGCCCGAGCAAATCTCGAACCGGCTCCGGATCGATTACCCCCATAATGAGTCCATGAGAATCTCTCACGAGGCGATCTACCAGGCGCTCTACGTGCAAGGCCGGGGTGCGCTCAAACGCGAACTCGTGGCTTGTCCTGCGAACCGGGCGAGCGCTGCGAGTCCCCCGGGCGCGGACCCAGCGGCGGGGCCGCAAGTTCGTCAGCCCCGAGATCATGATCAGCCAACGACCGGCCGAGGCCGACGACCGGGCAGTGCCAGGCCACTGGGAAGGCGACCTGATCCTGGGACTGCAGAGTTCCGCCATCGGGACGCTTGTGGAGCGCACCACGCGGTTCACGATGCTGCTGCACCTTCCCCGCATGCCAGGACACGGCCAACAGCAACGAGTCCACAACGGGCCCCCTCTTGCCGGTCATGGCGCCCAAGCAGTCCGCGACGCCATCGCTGAGTCGATCACCACCCTACCCCAACAACTGCGCCGCTCCCTGGCCTGGGACCAAGGAACCGAGATGGCCCAACACGCTCAACTCCGAATAGACACCAACCTCGATATCTACTTCTGCGACCCCCAAAGTCCCTGGCAGCGTGGCACCAACGAGAACACCAACGGTCTCCTCCGCCAATACTTCCCCAAAGGCACCGACCTCAGCAGACACTCCAGAGGCGACCTGGACGCCGTCGCCGCAGCACTCAACAGTCGACCCCGCAAAACCCTCGATTGGAAGACCCCCGCCGAGACCCTCAACGAACACCTACACTCTCTCAAACAAGGCAGTGTTGCGACGACCCCTTGAACCTGGGTTGGCCGCCCCTGTCCGAGTGGTGCACCAACCGCTCATGGTTTCTGCGCCGGCGGGTGGCGAGAGCCATTTCCAAAGCGTCGATGGCGAGACTGGAGCGGAGGGTGGTGGCGGTCTGCCAGCCGACTATGTACTTTGAGTAGGCATCGATGATGAACGCTCGGGTACACCCACCCAGCTCGGGTGCGGATATAGGTCAGGTCCGCTACCCATAGACGATCGGGCGCCGAAGCGGTGAAGTTCCGTTTCACCAGGTCAACCGGATAATCAGTAACCGTGTCCGATTGGGTGGTGCGGATCTTGCGCCGACCTCGAGTAATACCACGTAGACCGGCGTTTCGCATCAAACGTTGCACTGTGCACCGGGCTACTGGTGTTCCTTGCCGGTTGAGCTGTGCCCACACCTTCGAAGCGCCGCACACATCCCATAGTTGTCTTGGTGTGTCCGGCGGATCTGTTCGATCAGCCAGGCGTCGCGTTGTGTCCTGGCCGACGGCGGGCGGGACTTGTAGGCGTAGTAGGTGGACGGGGCGATCCCGACGTTGCGTTCGCGCAACACCCGACAGATCGGCTCGACCCCGAACCTGGTCCGATACTGGTCGATGAAAGCCACTACTTTCCAAGTCGCGGGTCGAGCTCCCGCGCGAAAAAAGCCGACGCCGCTTTCAAGATCTCGTTCGCTCGTCGAAGCTCCCGGTTCTCCCGCTCCAACTCCACGACCCGTCGCCGGTGATCATCGGATGGTCCCGAAACGGCTGCCTGGGCTCTCCGAACCCACTTGCGGACCGTTTCCGGGGTAGGACCCAGCATCTGCGCCACCGCGCAAATCGCAGCCCATTCAGAGGAATACACCCCCTCACGGGAAGCTTCCAGGACCATCCGCACCGCACGCTCACGCAACTCGGTCGGATACCTAACAGAATTATTGGCCATAAGACTCCATCCTCTCAAGATAGAAAGTCTCTACCAAACCCGGCGCGATTCAAAAGGACCCTCGACGACAGTGACCTGTTCACATACTCAAGCCTTGACAAGCTGGCTGTCGAACTCGTCGCCCTCGCCAAAGCCAACCAGCACCGCCTGTCATGACCTCCGCAACAGCACCTGCTCTCCACGATGTCCCCCAGCTGGTAGTAGGAGACCTCGTATTCAAAGTCGCATCGCCCCGCCAACGCAAGACGATCGAGATCACTGTCGAACGCGACGCCTCGCTAGTTCTCAAAGCACCACCGGCCGTAACAATCGAACGAGCCACCAGATTCGTTGCTGCCAAACGCCAGTGGGTCTACCGCAAACTGGTCGAGAAGGACGCACTGACCGGCCCACCAGTTGTCAAGAAGTTCGTAGAAGGAGAAGGGTTCGCCTACCTCGGCCGCAGCCACCGGCTAACCCTCACTCCCGAGGGAACCGGAGTTCGCCTCCACAGAGGCAGGTTTCACCTTCCCACCGCCGAGGCACACCAGGGTGCTGCCGCGATGCGTTGCTGGTACACCGAGGTCGGCAGCAAATGGCTCCAAAACCGGTCCCGCTCCTGGGCGGCCCGGCTCGGAGAACAATCAGTGACCGTCGAGGTCCGCGACCTCGGCTACCGCTGGGGCTCAGCACGTCCCCACACAGGACCCCAACGCATACACATCCACTGGGCCACCCTCCAACTGCCCCCAAGCCTCATCGACTACATTCTCGTGCACGAACTCGCCCACCTACAAGAAGCCAACCACACCCCCACATTCTGGTCCATCGTCGCACGCCTAATGCCCGGATTGGAGTTGCCCCGTTTTTGTGGACGTTTTTCGGTTTGAGGGTTTAGTGGGTGGGTGAACAGCCAGCTCCTGGCCGTACGTACTTCCCCCTGCGCCATCAAGCGTGACGGATAGAGCGTTGAGGAAGAAACACGCTTCCAAATGGAACCTCTCGATCGCATAGCAGAAACCATCGCCGCCCACCACGTGAACTTCGTGGTGATAGGGAACTACGGTGCTCAGTTGCACGGAGTCGAGGTGCAAACCCAAGACGCTGACATGGCATTCCTAGAGAGAACGACAAAACCTGGAAAGACTGATGGCCGCCCTCGCTGGTTCGCCGGGCGAGGGTCCCCGTCAGGCCAAGGGTCCCCGTCAGGCCAAGGGTCGAGAGATAGCTACCGCCGCCGCCAGGGCCCAGAGCCACAGTCGACGTTCCCGGACCGTCACGAACAGGGCCATCAAGTGTCAACATAGCGTCGGGATGCCCTCAGAGTTCCTACCTCTCCTTCACTCATGCATGTGGGGTCCCGAAGGTCGCGGGAATGGATCTACATCTTGATGGAAGGCGGGGTCAGGTGACCTCGTTCAGCTTCCCGGTAGCGCAGTCGTATACGAAGCCACGCACGTCGCCCTTGTTGGGAACAAACGGGCTTGCTTCGATCCGCGCCTTCGACTGTCGCACGTCCTCCTCAAGGTCACCGAACGCCTCCAGCGCGAAGGCCGGCCGCAGGCCGGTGTCAGCCATGATCGCGTCCTTCACGTCATCGTCACGGAAGGTCAGCATCCCGCAGTCCGTGTGGTGAATGAGCATGATAGACGTCGTACCCAGCAGGCGTTGAGAGATGGTCAAAGAGCGGATGGCATCGTCGGTCACCACCCCACCGGCGTTTCGGATAACGTGAGCATCGCCTTCCCCGATCCCCAGCAAGCTGTGTGTGTCCAGGCGTGCATCCATGCACGCAACCACCGCCAGGCCGAGCCCGGGAGGCAACGGCAAGTCGCCCTTGTCGAAGCTCTCCGCATAGCGAGTGTTGTTTGCGAGCAGATTGTCGATAACGGTCATCGAATTCTCCTTGTGGCTCTCTGGCCGGGTTCGTCCCCGGGCCGACGGTCAAATCTAATGAAATCACCCGTGTCGCTCAATACTACAGGTGCCGTGCTCTGTCTCGAGCCTGCCGGTGCTGGCGGGGTCCAGGTTGCTGTTCGCCCGCCGTTGCTGACCGCAGTAGCAGTATTCGATGTAGGTTTCGCCGCCGTGGGCGAAAATGTTGCACCCGAGCCCGCCCACACACCCGTCGTACGGTAGCTTCTCGCTCGTGTTTTTCACTCGGTGGGAGCCCTTGGGCGTGCACATGCGGTCCGGGTCGGCCGCCTGTTTGCGCTGGTTACGGAGGATCTTCTTCAGCTCCCGTCCTTAGCGCAGGCGCTCCTTGGCACTCTCCCGCTCCTGCCGCGGCCGTCCCCAGGCCGGTCGTCTCCGCTCTTGGGGCAGGCGCTCCCCGGTACGCCTCCGTTCTTCCCTGGCACGCCTCCGTTCTTCCCTGGCAAACTGGTCCAGGCGCTTCGCCATCTCATCAAACCTTTTCCGAACGTTTCATAACCTAGAGGGGAGGCTAATGCCATGCCGCTCCGCTACCGGCGGAAACCGAGCCTCGGACGCAAACCCGGTGGATAGGCGGAGGTTGCGTCCGAGTGGTGTTGGCGATCAGTGAAATTCCCCAGTCTCGATCACTGAAATTCCTCACCTCCTGGGGGTAAATACCCGTTGTCGGGTTGGGCCCCTGTCCATGCTGCTGATTGGAATACATCGGCAGCTGTGGAGAGGAGCCCTGCCCCTTATGTTGGCATTGGAGGAGTGCGTGGAAGTTCATGCTTTGAAACGGCGGGGGTGGTCGATCTCGGCTATTGCCCGCCATTTGGGAAGAGACCGCAAAACAGTCCGGGCGTATCTGTTGGGTGAACGGATGCCCGGCGAACGTGCCCGGATCGGGTCGGATCCGTTCGATGGGTTCGAGGCGTATGTGCGTCAGCGGCTTGCTGATGATCCGCATGTTTGGGCGTCGGCGTTGTTCGACGAGATAGCAGCGTTGGGCTATTCGCAGAGCTACCCAACGTTCGTGCGAAAGATCCGCCACCGGGGTCTACGACCGTCGTGTGGTGCCTGCTCTGGAACCAAAGGCAGACCGTCGGCGATTATCGATCATCCACCGGGTGAGGAGTGCCAGAGGAGTGCCAATGGGACTGGGTAGAACTCGGAGACACCCCCTGGGGATCGAAAGCTTATGTGCTGGTTGGTGCTCTGTCGTATTCGGGTCGGTTTCGTGCGTGGATCACGACCAGCCAGGACCAACCACACCTGGTGGAGGCGATTGATGCGGTGCTGCGACGCCTGGGTGGCACTGCTCGGCGGTGGCGGGTGGATCGTATGGCCACTGTGATAGTTCCGGGCACCGGTCGCATGCAGTCGTCGTTTGTTCCGGTGGCGAAGCATTACGGGGTGGGGGTGGATCCGTGTCCACCATATCGTCCTCAGCGGAAAGGGGTGGTGGAAAAGGCTATCCACTATGTTGCGCAGCGGTGGTGGCGCACCGCCACAGTTACCAGTCTTGGCCGGGCACAAGACAGCCTCGACCGCTTCTGCGTATCGGTGGGCGACACCCGCCCGCGGGATAACACCACCGTCGGTGACCTAGCCGATTCCGAGCCGTTGTTGGACCTGCCTGTGTTGCCGTACCCAGCTGAAGGTGTTCTGACGCGTAAGGTGGCAGCGAATGGGCTGGTGTCGGTGTGGGGCAACCAATATTCGGTGCCACCAGGGGTGATAGACACCCAGGTGACGGTGCGTTGGCGCCTGGGAGACCCCACTATCAGCATCTTCTCTGTCGGTGGTCGGCTGGTGGCCACTCATCGTAAGGTGTCCCGCGGACAAGGACGGACAGTGCGTTTGCCAGAACACACCGAGGCCTTGGAAAACGTTGTCCTGGCAGCGTTCACCACCAGGCGGCCTTGCAAACCGAAACCCCGGCCACCCACCGAAGCCGCCCGGGCGATCGCCGCCGGCATAGGAGGAGAACTGAACACAGAGACGGTGATAGACCTCGGTGTTTATCAGCGGCACATCGACCAACAACAGAGGCAGCGGCGATGAGCAAGGATTCGGTGTATCA
This sequence comes from Acidimicrobiia bacterium, assembly GCA_965214265.1. Classification (GTDB taxonomy): domain Bacteria; phylum Actinomycetota; class Acidimicrobiia; order Spongiisociales; family ZC4RG35; genus Bin76. Next base: position 2,288,247 of record CBDCBK010000010.1, on the reverse strand, counting down.
ACAACTACGGTCACACCTGGCCTACCTCGGTCTGCCGGCCGCTGCCGAGGCGCTCCCCACCCACCTCGACCAAGCACGACAACACGACACCGGTCACACCGAGTTCCTGGAGGCGCTGCTACGGGTCGAGGTAGAGACCACCGAACAGCGCCGATGGGAAACCCGCCTCAAACTGGCGAACTTCCCCACCCGCTGGCAACTGGGAGACTTCGACTTTGGAGCACAACCAAGCATCGACCAAAAACTCGTCCGGGAACTCGCCGCGGGCGCATATCTGGCCGACGCCACCAACGTGTTGTTGATCGGACCACCAGGAGTAGGCAAAACCATGCTCGCGGTCATACTCGGACGGGCCGCGGTGGACACCGGTCACAAGGTGTACTACACCACCGCTGCCGACCTGGCCGCACGATGTCGGAAAGCAGCCCTCCAAGGACGATGGGCCCGGACCATGCGATTTTTGGCCACCCCGAAACTGTTGATCATCGACGAGCTCGGCTACCTGCCCATGCCATCCGAGGACGCCGCCACACTGTTCCAAGTGATCTCCAGACGCTACCAGAAAGGATCCATCATCCTCACCACCAACCTCGGCGTGACGTCCTGGGGAGAGATATTCGCGGACCACACCATCGCCGCGGCCATGCTCGACCGGCTCCTGCACAAAAGCGTCGTGTTCACCATCACCGGAGACAGCTATCGACTCCGCTCATACCAAGCCCAAGCCAGAAAACACCGACCGAAAGGAAACCAACCAGCCTAAAATCACAGACCCCAGGGTGGGGAATTTCGATGATCGTCATCACTGCCAGTAGCGGCCACTGAATTTCTTGCCGGCCATCATCGCTAAACAGGGACCCCACCCGCCATCCAAGAACGGGGCGCTGTCGGCAAACAGCCGAACTGGTAGATTTGGGACGGGTTGGGCCTTCAGGTGAGCGGAGCCTACCCACCGCCACTCGTGCCGACCATCCTCCACCAGATAGGAAAGACACCTGATGGCCTCTTGCTTGGCTTCATCCGCCGAGTTGGCGACCATGGTGGCATTCAACTGCCCGTAATGCTCCGCATCCGTCACAATAGCTACATTATCCCATACATCGGACTTCGACCCTAGAACCCTTTCGCCCGGCGGCCGGTCACTCAGCCCAGCGCACCCCGTCTGGCAGCTGCGGCCAGCAGACGATGGTGTCGTCGCTCTTGATGGCGCAGGTACGATACTCGCCTAACGCAAGGGCTTTGTAGGTGCCTGCGGGCGGGTCGATCTGCCTGTTGCCGTTTTGTCCCCAGCAGGCGATGGTGTCGTCGGTCGCGATGGCGCAGGTGTGCTCGGCGCCCGCGGTGAGGGCTTGGTAGGTGCCTGTGGGCGGGTCGCTCTGCCCGCTGTCGTTGTATCCCCAGCAGGCGATGGTGTCGTCGGTCGCGATGGCGCAACTGTGGTTGTAGCCCAACGCGAGGGCTTTGTAGGTGCCTGCGGGCGGGTCGCTCTGCCCGCTGTCGTTGTTGCCCCAGCAGGCGATGGTGTCGTCGGTCGCGATGGCGCAACTGTGCTGGGCGTGGAGAGCAAGTGTCTTGTAGGTGCCTGTGGGCGGGTCGCTCTGCCCGCTGTTGTTTAGCCCCCAGCAGGCGATGGTGTCGTCGGTCTTGATAGCACAGGCGTGGTCTGTGCCCAACGCGAGGGCTTGGTAGGTGCCTGTGGGCGCGTCGGCCTGCCCGAAGGCGTCGTATCCCCAGCAGGCGAGGGTGTCGTCGGTCTTGATGGCGCAGGTGTGCTCGTAGCCCGTGGCGAGGGCTTGGTAGGTGCCTGTGGGCGCGTCGGTCTGCCCGTATTGGTTGTATCCCCAGCAGGCGATGGTGTCGTCGCTTGCGATGGCGCAGGTGTGGTCGTAGCCCGTGGCGAGGGCCTCGTAGGTGTCTGCGGGGCCGTCCGTCTCTCCATACTCGTCGTATCCCCAGCAGGCGATGGTGTCGTCGCTCTTGATGGCGCAGGTGTGGTCGTAGCCCGTGGTGAGGGCTTGGTAGGTGCCTGCTAGCGGGTCGGTCTGCCCGAGGTAGTGGTATCCCCAGCAGGCAACGGTGTCGTCCGTCGCGATGGCACAGGTGCTGTCCAGGTTCATGGTGAGAGCTTTGTAGGTGCCTGCGGGCGCGTCGCTCTGCCCGCTGTCGTTGCTGCCCCAGCAGGCGATGGTGTCGTCCGTCGCGATGGCACAACTGCGATGGGTGTCGACAGCGAGTGTCTTGTAGGTGCCTGCGGGCGGGTCGCTCTGCCCCCTGCTGTTGTATCCCCAGCAGGCGATGGTGTCGTCGGTTGCGATGGCGCAGGTGTGATAGGAGCCCGCGTCGACGGCTTTGAAGGTGCCCGCGGGCGCTCTGGTCGCTCCGCGTCTCAGGTAGTTCACTCCCCAGCAGGCGATGGTGTCGTCGGATTTGATGGCGCAAGTGTGAACTTCGCCGGCGGCCAGGGCCTTGAAGGTGCCCCCCGGCGGCAACACCGACGGGGGGTATCCCCAGCAGGCGATGGTGTCGTCGGTTGCGATGGCGCACGTGTGCTCCCAGCCGATATCGAGAGCTTTGTAGGTGCCTGCGGGCGGGTCGCTCTGCCCGAAGGCGTCGTATCCCCAGCAGGCGATGGTGTCGTCGGTTGCGATGGCGCAGGCGTGACGGGATCCGGCGGTGAGGGTCTGGTAGGCACCCGCCGGGGGGTCGCTTTGTTCAATGTCGTTGCTGCCCCAGCAGGCGATGGTGTCGTCGGTTGCGATGGCGCACGTGTATCTGGCTCCCGCGTCGAGGAGCTTGTAGGTCCCCGCCGGGGGGTCGCCCCTGCCGTCGCCGTTGTTGCCCCAGCAGGTGATGGTGTCGTCGGTTGCGATGGCGCAGGTGTGGAAAAAGCTGGCGGCGAGGGCCTTGTAGGTTCCACTCCGCGCGGCGACGGCCGACGTTGTCTCAATCGAAGGCTGTGACCACTGGGAGTAGCCTTCGCTGTTGTGGGCTCGGACACGGACGGTGTATTGGGTGTCGGCGCTCAGGGCGGTCAGGGTGGCGCTGTTGGTGATGTGGGTTGATGTCTGCCAGGGGTGGGTACCGACCGCGGGTCGATGGCGCAGTTTGTAGGAGTCGATGTCGGGTCCGGTGTTGGCCGGCGGGTCCCAAAACCACTGCAGGCTGTCGGGGCCTCGCTGGGTCAGCGCCGGCGGGTCCGGCTGGGCTGGGGGCTCGGCGGAGTCGATGACAGTGACGAGGATGGTCTGGGTCTGCGAACGCTCCCTGGTACCGGTGCCGCTGCTTGCCGATACCTCGAACTCGTACTGGTTGTCGGAGCCGCTGTCGGCCGGGCGCTCGTAGTCGGGGGACAGCACGAATCGCAGCTCGCCGGAGTTGGCAACGGTGAAATGCCGGGCGTCGGCTCCCCTAGAGATGAGGTATCGGGTGATTGAGTCCGACGGGTCGGGGTCGTTGGCTGTGACATAGCCGACAAGGGTCGTGTTCTCCTGCACGGTGTGCTGGCCCGAACTCGTGAAAGCCGGTGGATTATTGACCTCCCGGTCAGAGCCTCCTCCGCCGCCTCCTCCGCCGCCTCCTCCGCCGCCTCCTCCGCCGCCTCCTCCGCCGCCTCCTCCGCCGCCGCTTCCGCCTCCGCGGCTTCCGCCTCCGCCTCCTCCGCCACCGATGGAGTCGTCGCTGCCGGAGCTTTCTTCCGAGGGTTCCAATTCCAAGGCGCGTGCGAGGAACGTGGCCATCTCTGCCCTGGTAACAGCTTGGTCCGGGCAGAACATGGTGTCTTCGCATCCTTTGGTGATACCCGAAGCGGCGAGCTTGGCGACACTTGCCGCGTACCAAGCGTCGGAAGGCACGTCGCTGAAACCAGGGTCGGGTCCTTCATCCAGCCCGAACGCTCGGGACAGGAAGGCAGCCATCTCGGCGCGGGTCGTAGTCCGATCGGGGCAGAAGACACTGCCGTCCCCGCATCCCTTGGTGACGCCAAGTACTGCCAGGCGCTCAATGAAAGCTACGTGAGGATGCGCCGCGTCCACGTCCCCAAAGCGCCTTGACGCAGCCGGCCAGGGGTCCGCTCCGTCCAGGACGCGAACAGTCCACACCGCCACCGTCGCGCGATCTATGTCATCCGCGGGGCAGAACCCCTCATCGCACTCAGTGCCCACAAACACCCCGGCGGCGGCAAGAGTGCTGACCGGCTCGGCGTAGTAGGTGTCGGAGGGAACATCCGAATACGGCGCACCCTGTTGCGCCACGGCCACCGACGTTGCTGCCCCCAGTACCGCAGCCACCATGGCCACAAAAGCCAACCCCCAAACCACCCCAACACGAACGCCACTCAACCACAACCGCACTAAAACGAACCCTCACCGAGGCCGACACAATTACTACAGATACAACTCATTTACAGAGCAGAAGTTAGTACTATATACCGGCACTCGCATTGTTACCTCACAATCGCCTCATAAATGTACCACAGCGGGGCAGCGTCCCATTGATGTGGTGGGAATGATCCTTACCGCAGGATTGGATGGTATCTCGTGAGGACCGTCATGCGTCGGCTGGCAAGACTGGTGTGCTGGGTTCTGCTGTGTTTCGTGTTAGCAGATGGCGGTGCTGCGGCGGGGACTGCTGTTGGTGTTGGTGCAAGAGTGGCTTTATTCGCGGTTCCTTCAGTGAACGTATGCGATCGCACACCAGCAGTTCGCGACACGATCGTCGCCGCCGTCGCCGGAATCGACGATTGCCAGGATGTGACCGAGGCGCACCTCTCCGGAATCGGAAGGTCTCTCATCCTGAGACGCATGGGCATCACGGCTCTTAGGGTTGGAGACTTCGACGGTCTGACCTCTCTGAGGAGATTGACGTTGCGAGACAACTCCCTAACTGTTCTACCGGCGGGAATATTCGACGGATTGGCGGCTTTGGACACACTGAGTTTGCTGAACAACCAACTTACCCATCTGCCGGACGGGGTGTTCGCCGACCTTGTCGCTCTGACGACACTGGATTTGGAATACAACGATCTGGTTTCGCTGCCGCCGGGATTGTTCACCGGTCTCGACCTTGAGTTCCTGGGTCTGGAGGGCAACCAACTCACCTCGCTGGGACCAGAAGGGCAGGGAGTGTTCAGCGGTTTGAGAGTGGAAACTCTGGACCTGAGCGGGAATCGCTTCGAAACCGTGCCCGCGGGAGCGTTCGAGGGCACCGACCTGCACCTACTGGACTTGAGCGAGAATCAGTTGTGTGAACTGCCGGCGGGGATCTTTGAGGGGCACACCAGGCTTGCGTACCTGTGGCTGGACCAGAATCCAGGCGCCGCCTTTACCTTAACCGTGGTGTTGGAGCAGATCCCCGACACCAACAACGTTGTGGTCAGGGTTGCCGAGGGTGCACCATTTGCCATGACCACTGCAATAGGCGTGACGGGAGGGACCCTGCCCCCCCTAGTGAACTCGGTCACGATCCCGCTAGGGCACACAACAAGCAACGAAATCACTATTACTCCCACTGAGACCAAGACCACGGTCACCCTGGGCGCGCCGCCGCCGGTTCCCGATTCGCCATTGTTCTACGGCGTGTCGAGCGCGGTAGGTGTCCCATTGATACTCAACAGCGACGGGCCGAACTTCGACAGCCGACGTTTGGCCCGTTCGATCGCGGAGAACCCGGTACCGGGAACAGCCGTCGGCTCACCGGTGACGGCAGACTCTCCCGGAGGAGACCCGCTCACTTACATGCTCTCCGGCCCGGGCCTGAATTTCTTTACCATCGACCTTTCCACGGGTCAGATCCGGGTGAGGTCCGGCGCGGCGCTCGACCATGAGAGAAAACGCTGCCGCTCGGTAACGGTTACCGCTAGCGACTCCTCCCTCGCCCAAGAAGCGGTGATAGTCACCATCATGGTCGAAGACCAAAACGACCATGGAACAGTGACGCTCTCGACGGCAGAGCCACAAGTCGGTGAGAGCCTGACAGCCACCCTCACCGACGATGACGGCGTCGCCAACGCGGATTGGCTGTGGGAACGATCCCTCAACGGCGTCGGTAACTGGACACCGATCGACAACGCGAGTAGAAGCTACTACACGCCAACAGCAGCCGACAAAGGCCACTATCTGCGGGCTGCTGTCACCTACACCGACAATTACAGCTCAGCAGCCACCGCGCAAGCAGCTACCGACACACCCGTACGCGAGCCGCCTCCTCCGCCACCTCCTCCGCCTCCTAAGAACCGTGGGGGTGGAGGAGGAGGAGGTGGCGGAGGAGGTGGCGGTTTTGATGATGGGGGAGGTGATGAACTACCGGCCAAAGCTTCGGACCTGTTCGAGGACATCGACGCCGGGGTGTGGTACGAGTCGGCGGTATCGTGGATGATCCTTCACGATGTCACCTCAGGCTGTGCCCCAACCCTGTTTTGCCCCGACGCCAACCTCACCCGCCAGCAATTCGTTACTTTCCTCTGGAGAGCAGCTGGCCGACCCACCCCCACCTACCAAGGATCAGAAGCCTTCACCGACGTAGAAGAAGGGGTCTACTCGGACCAGGCCATCGGCTGGGCAGTCTCCAACGAAATCACTGTGGGATGCACCCCAGGTGCTTTTAGTGATCCTGACTGGAAGTTTTGCCCAACGGATCACGTCACCAGAGGACAAATAGCCACCCTCCTATATCGACACGTACAAGCCGATTACATAGGAAAAGTCCCCTCCCACACCGACATTGTTCTTGATGAATATTACGCGGTCAGCGTGTCCTGGCTCACCGACTTCCAAGTGGTTCCCGGATGCGGACCGACCCTGTTCTGCCCTAACCGAAAGGCCACCCGCGCCGAAGCAGCCTTATTCATCAACGGAGTAGCCATCCGACCCCACATCTGGGGAGAAGGAAACACCAGCTTCATACCCCAACCCCAATAACCCAGCAGGTGATACCCCACTTTCATAGTGAACCGCCCCAGATGGTATGACTGACCCGAAAGGAGGGTCTTCATGCCGTGTGTTGAGGTATCGGGTTCTGGGTGTTGGTTATGTGGGTGGTGTTGTTTGGGGGGTGGTGGGTTTGGGAGTGCGGTAGCCGATGTGGGGTACGGTGATGATGTATTTGGGGTTGTTGGCTTGGTCGTTGAGTTTGCGGCGTAGGTTTTTGATGGCGGTGCGTAGGGGTCGGGCGTCTCCGGTTTTTGTTGTGCCCCAGATTCTTTTTAGGAGTTGGTCGTGGGTTAGGGCGATGCCTGGGTTGGTTGACAGTTCGGCTAGTAGACGGTATTCGGTGGGGGTGAGGTCTACGGGGTGTCCGGCGATGGTGACGGCGCGTTGTGGGTAGTCGACGTGTAGGTCGCCCGATGTGTAGGTGTCTGATGGAGCGGCCTGTTTGCGTAGTGCGGCTTTGACTCTGGCGGCGAGTTCGGTGGGTGAGAACGGTTTGACTATGTAGTCGACGGCTCCCATCTCGAAGGCTCTGGTGATCACCTGGTTTTGGTCGTAGGCGGACAAGAAGATGATGGGGATGTCCTGGACGGAAAAGATGTCTCTCATCAGTTCGATTCCGTCGGTGCCGGGCAGCATCAGATCCAGTAGCACCACGTCGGGGTTGGTTTCTTTGATCAGTGGGATGGCCTGCTGGGGGTCGCCGGTCACGACGGGCTGGTAGCCGGCGGCGGTGAGCGCGTCTCGGACGAGTTTGAGCGTTCTGGGGTCGTCGTCGATGGCGAGAACCCGGGTGTTCGTCTGGTGAGAGGATGCCGGGGTATGTTTGGTGATTGGTCTGGTGGGGTGCTGGTCGGATGTTGGAAGGGTGAAGGTGAAACGGCTGCCCAAGCCTGGCCCGTCGCTCTCGACCCAGATGCGACCACCGTGGGCTTCCACGATCCCTTTGCAGATGGCGAGGCCTAGGCCCAGGTCGCGGCTGTGGTCAGATCCCTCTGGGTGGGAGAACTTGCGGAACAGGTGCGCTAGCCGTTCGGCGGGCACACCCTTGCCGCTGTCGGTGATGGAGACGGCGACATGGACGCCCTCGTGGGTGGCGTCGACGCGGATCACCGATGTCTCGTGGGAGTTGCGCTCGGCGTTGGAGAGGAGGTTGTTGACCACCTGGACTATGCGCCGCCTGTCTGCCATTGCTGGCGGCAGGTCCGGTGCGCAGTTGATGCGGATGTTGTCACGGCCGCCTGCGCTCAAGAAGGTGTTGCGAGCTCCGTCCAACAGTCTGGGGACGTCGAGTGGTTCGAGGTTGACCGACAGCGTGCCTGTCTCGATGCGTACAATGTCGATGAGGTCTGCGATCAGGTCGCGCATATAGTCGGCTTGTTCGTTGATGATCCGGTGGTATTGGATGATCTCTGCGGGATCCAGCGAGGACTGGGCTTCCAGCAGGGTGGTAGCGGAACCCTTGATGCTGGTCAGCGGTGTGCGCAGTTCGTGGCTGACGATGCCCAGGAACTCGGCGCGCAGCCTCTCCAGTTCCTGCAGCGGTGTCATGTCCTGCACGGTCATGACTACCGAATCCATCTCACCCGTATCGGTGCGGATGGGTGTGGCGTTGACTACTGCGGTGACGCTGCGACCGTCTGGGCCCTCAATGATGATCTCCTCGGCTCGTACCGTCTCGTTTGAGTTGAGAGCCCTGGCCAGAGGGAGAGCCTTGTTGGGGATTTGTTGGCCGTCGGCGCTTCGGTAAGTCGCGGTGTCCAGCAGTTCCTGCACCGACCCGCCCGGCAGGAGCAGATCGCTGGCGATACGCTGCGCCTCCCGATTAGCCGACGTCAGCGCCCTGGTGTCGGCGTCGAACACCAGCACACCCACCGGAGCCGTGTTCACCAAGGTCTCCAGGTAGGCTCTGGCCCGCTGCTCGTCCCGGTATGTGCGGGCATTGGATATCACCAAAGCAGCCTGGGACGCGAACATCACCAGCGACTCCTCGTCATCGGCGGAGAACCCCTCCCCGTCATCGGTGCCGGGTTTGGGTGCCATGGGATCGATGAGGGGCTCTTGGTCCACATCGCCCGCGGTGGGCTCCTCTTCCTTGTCGGCGAGGTAGATGACGCCGAGGCGCTTGCCCCGGTAGCGGATCGGCGCTAACAAGAAAGGCATGATCGCACTGATGGGAAACGGCGGGCGGAACAGGGGAAGACCCTGAGCGCGAGTGTGACTCTGGAAGTCCCGCAGCCGCAAGGGTTCCTCGAAGTTGTATAGATACTTTTGGAACTTCATCCCGTCGGGCATCTTGAAGAACTGCCGAGCCTGATCAGGTGTCCCCCCCGAACTCACATAATCCACTATCCACCCGCGGTCGTCATAGAGCAGCATCATCCCGTAGCGGGTGCCCGTCAACGCCCGTGCGCTGTGCATCACCTCCTGCAACACCATCTCGAAATCCAGGCTCTCGTTGATACGCAAGCTGGCCTCGCTCAACCGCGACAGGCGCTCCCGCAACGCCGTCACTTCTCCTCTCAATTCGTCAACCTGATTCACTCGACCACCTCAAACAGGTTCGCCAACGCTGCTCCGTCGACACGTTTCCCCAATCCACCGTTGTCTGTCAATGCTCACACGTCGTCTCTAGTTTACACCACCCGAAACTCACAACCACCTCATACCAAATTGCTGGGTCGTTCGCGCGAACCGAGCAGGCATCCCAACCCATCTCTGGGCCTATGGATGGCCTCCGGGAGAGAGGTTTCAACTCGGTCGGCACGAGCGGGTTTCTGAGACAGCCGCATTCGTATATGCCTGGCGCGGCTCCACGCCGTATCTGCCTGGTTGGTGGACGCCACTGTCTCCGAGAGTCCGGGCAGAGGGTTAGGAGCCTGCGGTCGTTTGGTTTTGGACCCAGGGGCTGGTGTAGTCGCCGCTAACTAGGCGTATGCGGATTGACAGCTGCGTTCTGGACGTCGAGGTGGCGGCGTCGTTCTAGTAGGTCGGTTCTGGCATAGGCTTTTTCGACAGAGTTTCTGATTTCGTGGCCGAGGGCTCGTTCGGCGACTTCGCGGCTGATGCCGGTTTCTCCGCACCAGTCACGAAAGCTGCTTCTCATCCCGTGTGGTACACAATCCACATTGTTCTCTTTGCACAGTCTGCACATGGTGGCGTTACTGATCGGCCGCCCGGTAGGCGACGGAAAGACCAGACCAATCCGCCTGATAGTCGGTGTGCTGCGTCGAGAACGGCCAAAGCCCCGGTGCTCAGAGGCACCCGGTGTACTCGTCCTGTTTTGGTGTGTTCTGCAGGGATTGTCCAGGTTGCCGTGGTGAGGTCAATTTCTGTCCATGTGGCGTGTCTGACTTCACCGCTTCTGGTGGCGGTAAGGGTCAGGAACTTGAAAGCGGCGATTGCTGCCCAAGGTGCATCGGTTGTTTCGACGGTTCGGATGGCAGCCGACCTTGTTGTGGGGCAGGGCTTTCATGTGTTGGGGTCGTTGCGTGTTGGAGCCCAGGGCGGCGGTGATGCGGTCGTCGGCTGGGTTGAGCTCCTATGATGCTTCTAGTTAGGGTGGCGCTTGGGTTGACAGGGTGTTGGAAGGGCTCTCCTCGGTGGTGGAGGCAGGGCCTGGTGCGTTCAGAGCAGGTTCGGGGGTGGCGCCGTTGCGCTTTTGGCGGCTGAGGAGGCGTTTCGTTTCCCTTAGGTTGTGGACCACTGCCAGGGCCAACGCTCCGATGGTGTGAGCGGCGAGACCGAAAGCCCGGCACCACCCCGCATTCAATCCGCCCGTCTTTGAGCATCGAGTTGGACCTTTCGATGATGTTGCGACGGCCGTAGCTTTGTTTCCAGGCGAGGGTGCCGTAGGGGATGCGTTGGAAGGAATCCAGTAGTGCCAGGCTGACGCTGGCGAGACCAAAACAGCAGTATTCGTCTTCGATGGAAAGGAAAGGCCCGTCGCTGTTTGTGGCCCGGGCGATGCGGGTCTTGGCGGTTGTGTCAACCGTTCCGGCGCATTGAGGGCAGAGGAATTGAATGCCGCCGTTAGGGAGGTTTTGGTTGGGTTTCCACCGCCACAGGGCACGTTTGGTGTACCAGTCCGCCCCCCAAGCCCGAAAAGCGATTTGCAAATCATAGAAGCATCCCGGCCACCATCAGAATGTCCACCAAGCCGGAACAACCTGAGGTAGGGTCCTATACATGTATCGTATTTTCCCCGCCATTGCCGCCGTTTTAGTTTTGACGGTCTCCGCTTGCGGTACCGCCGCAGACCCGCAGCCGAGCACTGCCGCCCCAGCCACCACTGCCGCCCCAGCCACCACTGCCGCCCCAGCCACCACTGCCGCCCCAGCCACCACTGCCGCCCCAGCCACCACTGCCGCCCCAGCCACCACTGCCGCCCCAGCCACCACTCCACCGCCCCAGCCACCACTGCCGGACTGGAGCTGCGCGCTGAAGTCGAGAGCGGCGTAGCGGCGCTCCTGTCGGTGGATAGACCCGAAGGCGTCACCGACGACCAGATCGCCTGTGTGGCCGAAGCGTCAGCAGCGGCTCTCGACCAGGACCGGCTCGATCCGGTACTCACGGCCCTCAACGGACCGTCGGATTCAATCTTCCCCGTCGGTCTGGTATCAGACCTTGAACGAGACCGGATCCTTGACGGTGTTGTCGAGTGCCTGCCGTGGTCCCAGATCATCTTGAGCTCGATGCTGGGCGCCGGCGACGCTCCACCGGCTGTGCTGGAATGCGCACAGGCGGCAACCACCGACATCGACACGGACAGGCTCATAGCAGACATAGCGTTGTTCGGCGGCGATCTCATCGCCGTCTACAACCTGCTGATTCCACCGGATTGCGTGCCTGGCATCGACGGCGGGTTCCCGGGCCTAGACGACCAGCCAACCAGCGCAGCCGGGAGGCTGACCGCAGCGCAACTGGTATCGGCAGGGGTCTCGCCCGAGAGCGCCGCGTGTGTGGCGGCACAAGTAGATGCCATCAACGAGACCCTCCCTCAAGGAGCCGACATCGACGAGCAAGCGGAACAAGAGATGGTCGCAGCGATATTCGGTTGCCTCACCCCGGAGGAACTCGCCCTGCTGAACGGCCCAGAGGGCTGACCCGCTCGCATCAAGGCGGGTTCGGGATGAGCAGTTTGTCCAAGGCTTGCACAAACTGCTGGACAGGTTCAGCGCCGAACCTGGACCCGATTCTGTAGTGAACAAGCACCGACGAAGGATGCTCGTGTGGTAGCGGCTAGATCGCCCCACTGCTTGGCGACGGTAGAAGGAGGTAGCGTGATGCTCTCGCTACTCGAAGATCTTTGCCGAAGGGATGTCCGACCGAAAATGTGGAGACCCCCTGCGTTTGAATGTGGAGCCCCCTCCGAAACGCTCACTAAAGCCAGGTCGGGGGTGGTGGCCGACACCCCCCTATGTGCGAACCAACATCGGCTGGCAGGTGCGGGTAAGGAACGGCGCCTTCGCTTTCCCTTACCAGATCAGCGTATACCGCGACCATTCGCCAGCTACCAATGCCCTGCTGCGCAGCTTGGAACTGAGCAATATCACCCTTGATCCGACTTTCGACGGTCGCACGCAAATGTACACCGCTACCACCGCTGCACGTGAGGTGACCGTAACAGCAACTCCCCTCGATCCCGACGCCACAGCGGTGAGCAAGCTGAACGGCACTCCACCCTCGGGTACCAATCACCCACCAACTACGAAAGGACCACACCAACCACTCATACTTGTAGGTGCCCCTAGGCCGGGGCGAACGTCGCCAGGTGCGCTTCCACTAACCTCGTTGGCATGTGCCGAGTCGCATCACTGGGATTTCGACCGTCGTATGGACATAGTCCGACGTCTCGGAATCCTGCCGGGGGTGTTGTTGCATGACACGGCTCAATGACGAACAATTGGAGCATTTCCACCAAGAGGGTTACGTCGTCGTAGAGGACTTGATCGATCCGGAGGGGGTGCTTGATCCGCTGGAGGCCGAGTTCGGCGCGGTGCTGGACAACCTTGTCTGTGAGCTGCACGAAGCTGGAGCAATCGCATCGATGTACGCTGGGATTGAGTTCGGCGAGCGTCTGACCAGGATCTACCAGGAAAGCGGCGAGGTCCACACCCAGTACTTCGACTTCTCGCTTCCGCAAAAGAGCATCACGTATGACACCCCTATGTGGCATGGGCCAGCGGTGTTCGACGTATTAACGGCGTTGCCGCTGTTGGACGCGGTGGAGTCGATCATTGGGCCGGAGATTTTTTCGAACCCGACGCAGCACGTGCGGCTCAAGGTGCCCGAAGCGCTCACCCCGGTCAATCCAGAAACGGGCGGCGTCCAGTTGGGTGCGACACCCTGGCACCAGGATGGGGGAGTGGTGACGGAGGAGGCGGACGACACGGACATACTGACCGTCTGGATTCCGGTCTGGGGTGCTGACGAGGAGGCCGGTTGTCTCCATCTGGTGCCGGGAAGCCACATTGAAGGGCTGTACCAGCACTGTCCGGGGCGCAAAGCGACCTCGCCGTCCGGGCTGCAAATACCGGACGAGTTGTTCCGGATCAGGGACGCCCTTCCTATACCGATGCGGCGAGGGAGCGTGCTGTTCATGCATCGGCTGACCTGCCACGGTTCGCTGCCGAACAAGAGCGACCGGATCAGGTGGAGCCTCGACCTCCGCTACAACCCTGTTGGCCAGCATACGGGGAGAGCGGCGTTTCCCGGATTCGTGGCGCGGAGCAGGGCGCACCCGGAGGCGGAGCTTCGCGACGCGGAGGTGTGGGCACAGGAATGGAGAGATACGCGCGAGCGTCTGGCCAGGGAAAACGATCCGTCTTACAACCGCTGGTCGTCCGACGACCCGGCTTGCGCGTAGCCATTCCAGTCCAAGGCTGGGTCTTTCGCCTGAATGCCAGGTTCGACGGGGTGGAGGAAGGGGAGGCCGATGTCTCTTCGTGACCAGAGTGCTTCCAGGTCCGGATAGGGGATGGCTCTGGTCTGGTCGTGGGGTTCCCGGCGCCGTACTACCAGCGACATCGGATCGTGGTCGATCCACTTGTTGCGTTGACAGTAGGACACGAACGACTGCAGGGCGGTGATCCGGGTATTCCAGGTGGCGGACTGTGCCGATCCCCATCGTATCTGGAAGACTTCCAGGACATCGCGGGAGTCCAGTTGGTCAACGCGAAGGTCCATGCCAAGGTCCTCGACCACGGCCGATAGCGCCTGTTGATATGCTCGGCGGGTGTTGGCGGAGTGGGTGTCTGTGGCGGTGATCGTGGTGTTTGGGCCGGAGTCGCAGCATGAAAACGGAAACGAACATGGCCTTTCCGGAACCAAAGGGCACTGCTGGTTGTCAGTTGGGAGTTGGTTGAATGTTGGAAGTGGCTGTTCTCACCCGCCAGGGATCGGGCAGAGCGATCAACCAAGACCGGGTGGTTGTCAACGACACAGTTGTTGACAGTGAACATCCCACCACAGTCATGTTCACTGTCTGGAGTTGCCTCGCTTTCTTGGACGGCTTGATGGTGCCTCGGTTTTGGAGGCACCGTTTGGGATTGACACTGGGTTCTGCGGCTTGCTCGTAGAGATTGTTTGCCCCAGCACTCTATGGTCATGCCGGTGCGCAGCCCGCAGGAGTGCTCGTCACCCACCGCGATTCGCCTCGAAACCCATCACAGGGGCAGCGATCCGCCCATCCCTGCTGTACCCCAAAAGGTTGGCGGTACGTTGGTGCGTACCTCACAGGTGTGGTAGCCACCAGCGGAGGTTGCGATCAAGCGTCAATTGGGCGGGGTTCCTTGCCCGTAGTAGTCGTCACCCCAACATTCGAAACTTCCGCCGGAGCGTAACCCGCATGCGATGTCTCTACCCGCGGAAACAGCAGCGAACGAACCACGGGGCGGGGTTGACTCTCCATGAGTGTCGTTGCCCCAACATGTAGTGGCGCCGTCGGTGCGTAACCCGCACGAGTGCCGGTCGCCTGCGGAGACAGCGGTGAACTCGCCAGTGGGAGCGTCGAGTTGCCCCGCCAAGTCTTCTCCCCAGCATTCAAGGGTCCCGCCCGGCCGGATCCCACATGCATGGCTTCCACCTGCGGAAACCGCGGTGAACTCACCACCCGGGGTCTCGACAATCTCTGTGGAATAGATCGCATCGTCGAAGGACCAGCATATTGTGTTGCCCGAGGGCTGTTTCCCACATGACTCGGTGCCGTCGGCGTTTGTACTAACACTCTCGAACTGGCCCCCTGGCCGGCTCAAACGAAACGACTCCGCTTCGCACTCAGCGGTACCACCCGATCCCAACCGGCATAAGTGTTTGATCGGGGATATCGTCACCTCTGTCTGCCCGTAACGTTCACCCCAGCACACGACAGTGCTGTCGGTTCGTATCCCACACGAATGAAATTCACCCGCGCTGACCACACCGAACCCACCGATAGCCGCCGCTGGCGGGGCCGTAGTTATTGTGGGCGGCTGAGTTGTGCTGGTGGTGGGCGGCTCGATGGTGGCAGTTGTTGCGGATCCCGTGGTTGTGGACACCGCCGTGGTGGAGGATGCGTCTGTTGGTCCCGTTACCGTGGTCGGCGGCTCCGAGAGAACAGTGGCCCCAGACGTACATGCGTTGAGTGCAATGGATCCCCAAGACGACGACAGTCGCGAGGCGGGCGATGGTGGCCATTCTTGGTGGTCCCTTCGAATTCCGCCACTGCGGCCGCCTTGCTGGTCCCGATTGCGGACCCTCGGCAAGCCTTGCCGTAGGGATTGGCCAGGATGGAGGTTCTGATGAAGTTGTGCTCTTTCGTACCTGCCGACCTGCTAGGCGCATGCGGTGAAGCAACGTCTTCGGGATGCCCGGGCTGACTGAACTCACCACGCGTTGTTAGTGGACGGGAGTCGGTAGTCGGAACCGAGCGTCCGCCATATCAGCGGAACACCAGGCCGGTAAGCAAGGTGATGGCGGCTTGGCGCATCGAGGATAGTCAGATGCGCCGGACCCCCCGGCGCAAGCCGGCCGACGTCGCTTCGGCGTAGCGCGGCGGCGCCGCCGGTGGTGACCGCGGCGATAGCTTCGTTGATCGTCATGCGCATGTCGCGCACCGCCAGCGCGATGCAGAACGAGATTGAGGTCGTGTAGCTCGAGCCCGGATTGCAGTTCGAGGCGATCGCCACCTGAACTCCGGCGTCGATGGCGCGCCGGGCGTCGGGGTAGGGCTGGCGGGTTGAGAAGTCCGCCGCCGGGAGGAAGGTGGCAACGGTGTCGCTGGCGGCGAGTATCTCGAGATCGTCGTCAGACAGGTAGGTGCAATGGTCGACGGAGGCACAGCCCATCTCCACGCCGAGCCGGACCCCGGGTCCATAGTCCAGTTGGTTGGCATGGAGACGCAGACCCAGCCCTGCGCTCCGCCCGGCCTCGAGCACCGCCCTCGATTGATCGACGTCGAAAGCGCCGGTCTCGCAGAACACATCCATCCAGCGCACATGAGAGCGAACGGCCTCGAGCATAGGTCCGCAGACCAACTCGGTGTAGTCGTCGGCCCGTCCCTGGTACTCGCTCGGTACCACATGGGCTCCCAGGAAAGTGGTCTCGGTAGTCACCTCGGCTGCAAGGGAGGTGGCTAGGGCTTCGGATTCGACCGATAGCCCGTAGCCCGACTTGATCTCCACTGTTGTCGTGCCCGCCTGGTGCACCTCGGTGAGCCGCCCATCGAGCGACGCTCTCAGAGCCTGGCGATCCGCCGCGCGGGTGGCTTCGGTGGTGATCCGGATCCCGCCTCCATCGTAGGGCTCACCGGCCATGCGCCGGGTGAACTCCTCAGCCCGCTCACCCGCGAAGACCAGGTGGGTGTGGGAGTCCACGAATCCCGGCAGCACACACCGACCGCCGGCGTCGAGGCGCTCGTCGGCTAACGCGCCGGCCGGGCCGATGGCGACCACTTTTCCGCCGTCGACCACTGCGGATGCGTTCTCGACGATCCCGAGCGGTCCCTCTCCCAGGTCGGGGACGTTGGTGATCAATTCGGCGATGTTGTCGATGACTAGGGTCATGAGGTCACCACCTTGGGGATCATGGAGTCGAGCTCGGATCCGACATCGATCGAGACATGGGTCCCGCCGACGACCACGGGTCTTCCGCCGACCACCAGATGATGTACATCCGCGCTCGAGGCAGCGAAGATCGCCGCAGCGAGTGCATGGGCAGCGTCGGTGCCAGCGAGGCGCGTTGAGTCGAGACCTATGGTGGTGAAGTCGGCCAGCGAGCCCGGTGTGAGAGCGCCTCCCCCCCTCCACCCCAGCGACCGGTAGCCGTTGGTGGTGGCCATCAACGCCAGGGTTTCTGTGGAGTGTACCCCTCGCTCGAGTTTGGTCACCCGTTGGCCGAACTCGACGGCCCGAGTCTCCTCGAAGAGGTCGACGATGGCGTGGGAGTCCGAGCCCACGCAGAGGCGGGCGCCGGCAGCAGCGAGCGCCTCGCTCGGGCCGATGCCGTCGGCCAGATCGCGCTCGGTTGTTGGGCAGAGACAGCAGTTCGCTCCAACCTTGCCGACGAGGGAGATGTCTTCTTTGGAGGCGTGCGTTGCGTGGACCAGCGTGGTGTCGGGACCGAGACCACCCGCGCCGGCTATCACCGCGATCGGGGTTCGGCTATGAGCCTCGAGGCACCGCCGGTTCTCGGTCGACTGCTCGGAGACGTGAACGTGGAGGGGCGCGTGGTTATCGGCAGCCCAACGCGCCGCGATCTCAATCGACGTCGGGTCCACAGCGCGCACCGAGTGCACCGCCGCGCCTACCGCGGTATTCGGGCCGCAGATCGTGGCGGCCAAGTCGTCCATCCGATCCGCCCATTCCTCGGAAGAGCCATCAGAGAAGCGGGCTTGTTCCGGTCGCAGCGGTGCGTAGCCGGATGCTGCGTCGGAGGCGAAACCACCGTGGAGGTACAAGGTGTCGAGGAGGGTCAGGCGGATACCGGCGTCCTTGGCTGCTGCCGCTAGAGAGACCCCCATCGCGTTGGGATCGTCGTAGGCACCCCCGCCGGGACGGTGGTGGACATAGTGGAACTCGCCCACCACACCGATGCCCGCCATAGCCATCTCGGCGAAGGTTGCCCGGGCAAGTCGGTAATAGTTGTCGGGATCGAGGCCGGCAGCGACCCTGTACATAAGGTCGCGCCAGGTCCAGAACGTGCCCCGCTCACCCTGAGTGCGGCCCCGTAGAACCCGGTGAAACGCATGGCTGTGTGCGTTGGCCAGCGCCGGTAGCGTCAACCCTCGCAGCGGTGTAGCTCCCGCTGGAGGAGCAACTTGGTCGGATGTGATAGCGCTGATGCGACCGCTCTCGACTTCGATCACGACTCCCTGTGTGGTTCTGGGACCACCCAGCCAGGCCAGCTCACACCAGTATCTGGTCACGATCCGACCTCGGTGACGAAGCGAGTGATGCGCTCGACGAAGGCGTCGTGGTGGTGTACCTTGAACTGCTCCCATGTACTGAGCGTTGTGGGGTTGATCCGATCGACCACCAGGATGCCGTCGAGGTGGTCGGACTCGTGCTGCCAGGTTCCGGCGGTGAGCCCTCGCATGACGCGGTCGTGGTCGATGCCCGCTCGATCGGTGTAGCGGACCCGCAGGTTGACCGAGCGGACGAGCTCGCCTCTCAACGGCACCGACAGACATCCCTCGTTGATGATCACTTTCTTGCCATCCAGGATCTCGAGCTCTGGATTGATGGCCACTGTCAAGGGCACAGGGGGCTTGTAGGGGTAGCGAGGGTTGTCGTTGACCTCGATGGTGACGATCCGGACGGTTTCTCCTATCTGGTTGGCCGCTATGCCTGCCCCGTTGGCGTGGCGCATGGTGTCGATGAGGTCGTCGATGAGGCCCTGGATACGCGAGCTGGAGATGTCCGCACGTGGGACCGGCGTCGCCTTTGTCCGCAATATGGGGTGGCCGATGGAGAGAATTCGGCGGACAGTCATTGTGTTATCGGCGCGTGGTCGAGGGGGGACCGGGCTTTGGGATGCAACATGTCGATGCCTACATTTCGCAGAACTTCCAGTGAGGCTCCGTGGATAGCTTCAAGTTGGCTCTCTGAGATAACCGACACCGGTTGGCAGGTGAGTTGCGGGTGGCGGAACGGCCGCTGGGGAAGGGCTGAGCCGCCAGCTTCGACATGCGGTCGGCGCCGACCCTGACGACGGCTGTCGGCCACTATCGCCGGGTCTTCTCCGACATGGGTATGTGCACTCCGCGGTCGGCGGCGATCCGGATGGCCTCGTCGTAGCCGGCGTCGACGTGTCGCATGACCCCGGTGGCCGGGTCGTTGAGTAGGACCCGCTCCAGCTTCGATGCTGCCAGATCGGTGCCATCGGCGAGGCACACCTGGCCGGCATGGATCGACCGGCCGATTCCGACGCCGCCACCGTGGTGGATGCTTACCCACGACGCTCCCGACGATGTATTGACCAGGGCGTTGAGAAGGGGCCAGTCGGCGATGGCATCGCTGCCATCTGCCATGTCCTCGGTCTCGCGGTATGGGGAAGCTACCGAGCCGGAGTCGAGATGGTCGCGGCCGATGACGATAGGGGCGGCCAGCTCTCCCGATCGGACCATCTCGTTGAACCGTAGCCCTAGTCGATGGCGCTCCCCATAACCCAGCCAGCAGATCCGAGCCGGGAGACCCTGGAAGGCGACTCGCTCGCCCGCCAGTGCTATCCATCGGGCAAGAGCTTCGTTGTCTGGGAACTCCTCGAGTACCGCCCGATCGGTGGCGGCGATGTCTGCCGGGTCGCCAGACAAGGCCACCCAACGAAACGGCCCCTTGCCTTCGCAGAACAGCGGGCGGATGTATGCAGGCAGGAATCCGGGATAGTCGAAGGCGCGGCCGTAGCCGCCGAGCGCGGCTTCGGCTCGGAGGCTGTTGCCGTAGTCGAATACCTCCGCACCGGCATCGAGGAAACCGACCATGGCCTCGACGTGGGTAGCCATAGCCAAGCGCGACCGCTGGATGTACTCGTCGGGCTTTCTGCTACGTAGCTCGGCGGCGGCTTCAAGCGAGAGATCGTTGGGGACATAGGTGAGCGGATCGTGGGCCGAGGTCTGATCGGTTACTATGTCGGCCGCAACCTCGTCGGCCAGCAGTCGAGGCAACAGGTCAGCGGCGTTACCGATCAACCCCACCGATAGGGGCCGTCGGGCCGCAACCGCCTCTTGGCAGCGACGGAGGGCATCGGCGTAGTTGTCGGCGACCACGTCCAGGTAACGGGTCTCGACACGGCGAGCCGCTCGTTGGGGATCAACCTCGATGCAAAGGGCTACGCCTTCGTTCATGGTGATGGCCAGCGGCTGGGCAGCACCCATACCGCCCAGCCCGGCGGTGATGGTGAGGGTGCCGGCCAGTGATCCAGCGAAGCGCTTTCGGGCGATGGCGGCGAAGCATTCGTAGGTTCCCTGCAAGATGCCCTGGGTGCCGATGTAGATCCACGAGCCGGCCGTCATCTGCCCGTACATGGTGAGGCCAAGGTGCTCGAGCCGTCGGAACTCGTCCCACGTTCCCCATTCGGGAACCAGGTTGGAGTTGGCGATGAGGACCCTGGGCGCCCACTCATGGGTGCGGAGGATGCCCACCGGCTTGCCGGACTGCACGAGCATGGTCTCGTCGTGGTCGAGGGTGGTGAGCGACCGGATCATTGCGTGGTAGGCGTCCCATGACCTGGCTGCCCGGCCCGTACCCCCATAGACGACCAAGTCGTCAGGTCGCTCGGCGACGTCGGGGTCGAGGTTGTTCTGAAGCATCCGGAAGGCGGCCTCTTGCGGCCAGCCGCGGCAAGTCAATTTGTTGCCCCTGGGGGAGCGGACGCCCCCCTGTGGTGCGTTTGAGCTGTGTTGTCCGATCGCGGTCATGGTGGCTCACCACATTTGCACGGTGGGTTGTTTACAAGTCCGGGCTGCTTGTTGCCATTATACCGATGGTGCATCTATGCTGTCAATTACTAGCAACGCCTTTCATTCAATGAAATCAGTCAACCTCAGACCCGATCGCATGGCTTCCGATAGGCCTGCATCCAATGGCGAGTCCCCATCGACCCTGCACAAGTCACGTTCGGCGGAGCGGGTGCTCGCCTTACTGGACACCGTCATCACCAACGGGGCGGTCACCCTCACGGACGCGGCCGCCGAGGCTGATATACCAACCAGCACCGCCTTGCGGCATCTACGGCTTCTGACGAACCGGGGCTATCTCGTACGAGACGACCGGGGTCGGTACTCGGTCGGACCCGCCTTCGTGCGTATCGCTCTGGCCTCTTTCCAGTCGGGTCCCTACGCCCGACTCATGGCGGCGGCCCAACCCGGCCTCGAGCGTTTGGCCGAGGTCACCGAAGAGTCTGCGTATCTGGCCGTGCGGGATGGAAACGAGGCGATTTACATTGCCACGGTCGAGAGCCGGCGGGCCATCCGTCACGTCGGCTGGGTAGGCAAGTCGGTGCCACTCGAGGGCACCGCGGTAGGTGAGGCTCTGCTCAGCGAAGCGCCGGCGCTCGGCGGTCGGTCGAAGTCGGTGCTCAACACCGGCGCAATCGAGCCCGACGTCACCGCCGTGGTGGCGCCCATTCACGACTCGGCAGGCGTGATCGGGGCTTTCTCGGTCCTGGGTCCTGCCGAGCGGCTCGTCGGGGAGCGCTTGGAGATTGCAACCGCGGCCGTGGTAGATGCCGCTGTGGCTACGTCGAGCTCTCTTTGCAGGGCTAAGTCAGTACGTCCATGAGTGTGGAGCTCAAAGGTCCCGGCGTAACAATCTCCGATGTTGTTGCGGTTGCGCGCCGCGGGGAGCAGGTTCATCTCAGCGATGCCGCTATCGAGCGGATGGCCGTTACTCGCCGCATCGTCGAACACCTGGCGGAGGGCGATCCTACCTACGGCGTCTCCACCGGTTTCGGCGCCCTGGCTTCCATGACGATTCCCACCGATCGACGGGCTGCACTCCAGCGTTCTCTGATCCGCTCCCACGCAGCAGGGATGGGGTCGGCTGTAGAGACCGAAGTGGTTCGGGCCATGATGTTTCTGCGGACGCGGACCCTGGCCCTCGGCGCCTCGGGTGCGCGACCGCTGGTGGCCGAGACGCTGGTGCAGATGATTAACGCGGGTGTCGTTCCCGTCGTCCCCGAGTATGGCTCCCTCGGTGCCAGTGGCGACTTGGCGCCTCTGGCCCACGCGGCGCTGGTCCTCATCGGTGAGGGCGAGGTCCTTACCGACGTAGGCGTACGCGAAGGCCGGGCGGCGATGGCTCAGGCGGGCATCGAGCCGGTGGAGTTGGTAGAGAAGGAGGGCTTGGCGCTCATCAACGGGACCGACGGCATCCTGGGCATGCTCTGTCTTGCGGTTCATGACGCCTCTGATCTCCTCACCGTCGCCGACATCGTGGCGGCCCTTAGCGTCGAGGGTCTCCTGGCTACCGACCGGGCATACGCTGCCGACCTCCAGGAGCTCAGGCCGCATCCAGGTCAGGCGTTGAGCGCCGCCAACCTCCGCGTCGTGCTGGCGGGATCGCCGATCGTCGCCAGCCACCGCACCGGCGATGTTCGGGTGCAGGACGCTTACTCGATCCGGTGCACGCCCCAGGTTCACGGCGCGGCGCGCGACACCCTGGGGTTCGTGACGGGTGTGGCAGACCGGGAGCTGGCGTCGGCCATCGACAATCCGATGGTGCTTCCCGACGGCCGGATCGAGTCGTGCGGCAACTTTCATGGGGCGCCGGTGGCAATGGCGGCCGATTACCTGGCGATCGCCATGGCTGAGGTCGGGGCTATCGCCGAGCGTCGTCTCGACCGGTTGCTCGACTCCACCCGCTCCCACGGTCTACCTCCCTTCCTGGCCGCCGACCCCGGTGTCGACAGCGGCTTGATGATCGCCCAGTACACCGCGGCTGCGATGTGCGCCGAGAACCGCCGTCTGGCCGCTCCCGCAGTAGTCGATTCGATCCCCACCTCGGCCATGCAGGAGGATCATGTCTCGATGGGCTGGAGCGCGGCCCGCAAACTTCGATGCGTGGTCGACAACCTGCGTCGCATCCTGGCCATCGAGTGGGTCACTGCGGCTCGGGCCGTGGAACTGCGCGCCCCCCTAGTGCCAGCTGATGCCACCGCAGCGGCCGTAGACCTATTGCGGACCCGGGTTCCCGGACCTGGTCCCGACCGTCCCGTGGCGCCCGAGCTTCTAGCGGCTGAGCAACTGCTCGGAGAAGAGACGCTTGTGAGGGCAGTCGAGATGGTGACGGGCCCTCTCAGCTGAGGTACTCACGGGCTGGACATCGCTTGGATACCGATGAGACCCCGAACGTGTGATCATCGCTAGGCCTCCGCAGTCAGGATGTCCGCCAACCGGTCCGCGCCGATGCTCCCGCCGCTCAGAATGCAAGCAACCGGACCATCCCGCTCCTCCCCGAGGGCGGCCGCCAGAGACATGGCACCGGACCCCTCGACTACCAGTTTGTTCCTCAATGCCAGATGAGCGATGGCCGTGCGGACATCGGCTTCCGAAACCAGGACGACCCTGTCGACCACAGAACTCACCAATGGGTACATCTCATCGACCACCACCGGCACCATCGTGCCGTCACATATCGTTTCTGCTGCTTCGACCCATCTCGGTTCACCGGCGTCCAGAGCTGCTCGGAGAGAGGGACAGGACATGCTTTGAACTCCTATTATCTCTACGGTTGGTCGGAGTTCTTTGATCACACTGCCTATAGCAGCCACCAATCCGCCACCACCTACGGGTACATAGATCGCCGTCACCTCGGGAAGCTCATCCAGTATCTCGATCGCAATCGTTCCGGAGCCCGCAAGCATCGAGGGATCCCCCCAAGGGTTGAGGTAGCTGTACGGCTCTTTCTCCCATCCCTTGTCAAATACGTAGTCCATCAGTGCCGAGAATGGCACCGGTACCGGCGTGACGCCGTAGGCGCGGACCCCTTCGACCTTCACTTTCGGGGCGCTGTCGGGCAAGAGACTCCGGGCCGGAACCCCCAGCAGCCGGGCCGCGTACCCGAGGGCCTGCGCGGTGTTGCCCGCGCTCTGCGTGGTCACTCCCCTTTCAAGCTCGGCGTCGGACAGCGATCGTGCCCAGTTGAACACTCCTCGCAGCTTGAACGATCCGACAGGCTGGAGGCACTCTGCCTTGAGCCAGATGGGTTCTCCGGGCTCAGAAGGTCTGTACCTCAGGAGCGGCGTGCGTATCGCCACTCCGCTTATCCGTCGGGCGGCCTCTTGCACATCTCGGACTGAAGGTGGGGGTATGGGAGGGTCTCCGGATCCGGTTCTCATATGGTTCATTCGGTGAACTCCTTGTCATCGTTGCCTGTATCTTCAGAGTAGATCGGAGCGTAGGGTATGGTAAGAATAGGCTGTTGACCTGGTATTATAGGGCTTTCTGAAACATCAGGAGGCGTCTAGGAACGTTGGTACCGGGAGTGGGATTCGAACCCACACGGAGTTGCCCTCAATGGATTTTGAGTCCCTACAATGCCCCAGCTAGATGGCCTATAAACTCCGCCGACGGCGACCTGTTCCACGATTACGACCGGGAGCACGGCTAGCGCCGCAACCATCACTGGTATCTCGAACCGCTGACGAACCTTGGCATCCCGCCGGTGTGGAGAACATCGTCAACAGTCCTTTATGGTTGTTGCGTTAGTGTCAGGAGCCACTCATGTGCGGCCTTGGGCGAGCGCAGGTGGACCAAGTTCAGATGAATGTACTCCGGCCGGGCCAACGCTGGTGGTATCGTCCGGCGCCGCTGCCGATGAGTCCGCAGTGCCCATAGGAAAATCGATTGGCGACTAAAAAAGTGCCACCAAATCCTTTCTCTATTGCCGTGCCACAGTTCTTGCCGAAGGACTCCACGGCGTATCGTCCTCCAAAACAGCCTCCACATGACCACGCGTATCGGGTAGTCCAGCCAGACCAACACAGTCGCTCTGGGCCATACGATGTCGCGGGCGAGGCTGTAGTTACCGTCTCCGACCCATCTGTCACCCTGCAGTTCCTGTCTTAAGCGTTCTCGGAACACGTCGTCCGGCGTCTCTGTCCAATTCGGCCCATGCCGAATGGCGTCGAACTCTATGTGAGGCATTTTGAGCGCTTGAGCAATCTTCCCAGCCATTGTTGTCTTGCCAGCGCCGGTGGTGCCGATTACGACGACGCTGTCTGTGTTCGGAAAGCGGCCTTCAGTTTCGGGGCGTTGAGAGTCAGTCATGTCGTATGGTCCGGAGAATGGATATCAGCTAATCAGGGCCGTCTCCAAGCTGTCGTTCGGTCAGAGCCTGTGCCGGCCTAGTCGATCTGGTGCCTCACAAACGCGGACTGGTCAGAGAAGGTCAGTGTAGGTGTCGAGTGTTTGTTGGTTGAAGGCGACAAGTCTGACTTCGGTCACATCTGTTGGGGTGGAGCGAACGGTGTCAATGGCGATGGTGGCGGCTGCTTTGATCGGGTACCTGTAGACACCGGTGGAAATCGCCGGAAAAGCGATGGTGGCAGCCTCAACCTCGTCGGCTCGGGCCAGCGACTCCCGGTAGCAGCAGGCGAGAAGCTCGGGCTCCCCGTGAGTGCCGCCGCGCCACACGGGTCCGACAGTGTGGATGACCCACCGGGCTGTGAGATTGAAGCCCGGGGTGACTTTGGCCTGTCCGGCCTCGCAGCCTCCGATGGTGCGACAGTACTCGACGAGTTGGGGTCCAGCAGCGCGATGGATGGCTCCGTCAACTCCACCACCTCCGAGAAGGGTGGAGTTGGCCGCGTTCACGATTGCGTCAACATCCAGCGCGGTGATGTCGCCCATGAGGAGGGTGAGAAGCGGACCCGACCTCTTGACAACATGTGGAATCCACGAGTCTTTCGGCATAGTGGGGACGGCCAGTTCCCAGCCGAGGGTTGGGCTTTGGTCGGCTAACTGGGACTCTGTGGGTGATTCGTCCAGCAGGTGACCGGCGATCAGCATTTCGAGAATCAGTGTTTCGTCCTGATCGGAAGGGCGGCTGTACTGGGTTTCGTCACCGGTGACGACTGCAGACTTGATGACGTATCCTCCTGCGACGGAAGTGAACGTCGCCTCATAGACGCCCAGTCCAGTCCAACTGCGATGCAAGAATAAGCGATTCTCTTCCATGAATATGAACCACTTTTCCTCCATCATGTGGGGGATGTAGCCGAGTCGGATGCGGTCCATCTCTTCCTCGGTCCAAGCCCGGGCGGGTGGAGGGATCGACCGCGGGCGGGTGAGCGGTTCGGCCTTCCAGTCGCTTCGACGCGCCGTCACGTCACCAACTGTAGTTGTTGCACCCGCTCCGCCGCGTCTGTTGCCTGTTTACGGGTGTTCGGGCCGCCAGCAGGTTGTGTTTGGGCCGGTTTTGTGGGCTGGCGGGCCAGTCTGGTGTTAGGTGAGGGTGGCTTTAGGCGCGTTGAAAGCGACGGTGACCCTATAACCATGGTCTGCGGCTTTGCTCTCTAAACCGATACAGCAGTTTTGGAAAGTTCAGGGATTCCTTTGTAGAGACCTATCCCTAGCATGACGAGCCAGGCGTTTCCCAACATAACGGTCAGGGCGAACATCGCGAAGAAGGAACCGGCCAAGCCGTGGAAAGGGCTGATTACGGCGACGAACACCAGTGACACCAAACAGGACAGAACCATGAGAACGGCGACAGCTCTATGAGAGGGGGCACGGATTCTCGTCATAAGACCCACACCCAGTCCTATAGACCCCAGAAGGAAGGCATAGAACCCCATCAGGCTCAATCCGGCATGAAATTTCAGGAGAATGACGGAAACAAGGTCCAAGAGTTGGGACTGATCGGGTCCGGTGCCTGCACCGATGCCGTATTCCAAAGTGTGGTAGCCGTGTACAACGCTGTCCTGTCGATGAGGGAGATAACGACTCCCAAGCCGAGGGCCATGGCGCCGAATCTGGCGATGGTGTCGTTGGCGCCTTCTCCCAATACCACTTGGCGCAAGACCAACACGCCGTAAAGTTGCAACACTAGCCCGAGCACTCCCAGCATCGCGGCGAAGAAAGTAAGCGCCACGTTGTCCTGTATGGCCCGGCCCATACCAATGAAGTCATCCGCGTCCACATAGTCGATCAACCCCAAGCCGGGTGTTAGCGAGAGCATTACAACCACCAGGGATGTGCCGATGATCAGCGACAATCCCCCTATCTTGTTCTGGGCCGTTGCCGTCATCTACCTTCCCTCCGAAAAGATGGACATCCCTGTTTTTCTGAGCATAGTGAGGGGTTGGAGGAGCGATAAGAAGGGTAGTGAGTAAGCGCGGTTGGTGGTTGGCAAGAGCCGCCTCACCTTCATGGCTGTAGAAGTCTCGTTGCTGGCGGCGCAGATCCCATAGGTCTCTCTTGACAGACTTGTTGAAACGTAAGCGCACCCGGGCGGTTGAGTGTGGCTAGTGGTGTGTCCGCTAGACATCGGGCTGGTTGAGACTTTCTGGTCGAGGGAATCCTCTTGATCA
Source organism: Acidimicrobiia bacterium (assembly GCA_965214265.1). Classification (GTDB taxonomy): domain Bacteria; phylum Actinomycetota; class Acidimicrobiia; order Spongiisociales; family ZC4RG35; genus Bin76. The sequence continues at coordinate 2,260,816 of CBDCBK010000010.1, read as the reverse complement.
GCGACACCCCTGCCCGCGTCGCTACCTGCCCAACCAAAGAACAGACAATACCATTCCGGGCGTTATTCGATGCGGCCTGGGAGATGTAGGGGTCGCCGTCGTCGGCTAGGGATTGGATTCCGGGCTTGGGGCGGGACATCCGGTGTCGGGGTCGCAGTCGGCCGCGGGCTGGGAATGGGATTCGTCAATGAGGCGGGCGAGGTTAGCACCGACGGTGAGATCGTCGATCTGGCCGAACGCGTCAAGACGGATGCGTCCGGCCCGGTCGATGACAACCAGACTCGGGGTGCCCCGCAGCTGGAATCGGCCCATCGTGATAGGCAGGGCGGCCCGGCCGTCGTGGGTGTCGACGCCGACCGGGAAGGTGATGCGGTACTCGTACAGAAACGCTTCGAGTGAGACTGGGGTCATAGCGTCGTGGTGTTCAAACACGCAGTGGAGCCCAAGCACGGTGACGGCGTCGCCGAAGACCTGTTGGATACGCATAGCCTGAGGTAGTCCGTGGGAGACGCAGCCTGGACAGAGCATCTGGAACGCCTCGATCACCACAACCTCGCCCCTGAGATCGGTCAGAGTCGGATTCTCGGCAGTATTGAACCAACGGGTAATGGCTAACTCCGGAGCAACAGGGTATACCGATTGCGTCCTCACCGGCGGTTACGTTTCCGGCAAGCCCCACAACACGGGGGAAGATGCCAAACGGGAGGGGTGATGACCGCGAGAATCTCCATAGGAGCCATGATAAGAACCTATGCATGCGCGGAGTACGTTGTGTGCGCGAGAACCGGGAGTGGGGCCCGATGAACGAAGCCGGCATCAGCCACACCGAACGGGCGTCTTCGTAGGGTTCTCAAATGTGGAGTCCCCCTGCCTTAAATGTGGACCCCCTCGAGAACCTCCCTCAGAGCCCAGGTCAGGGCTGGTCTTTTCGGTGGAGGAAACCGACTTTGGGCACCGTGCCTCTCCCAGGGCCGGTCTGACTTCTTTAGGTATCCGCAGACTTCATGAACCTAAACGGAGAACAAGGTCCGAGAGATGTAAGGCGTGGTCTCCTCTGTTCTGATTGGCTGTGGATGGGTTGGTGTCAGGAGGGTGGTCGGGCGCTTTGCACGAAATTCATCATGCGATGGAGGAAGGTGACGATCTGCGCGCGGGTCACCGTTCCATCAGGGGCAAATCGACTCTGGCTCACTCCTGAAGTGATGCCGTAGGTGGCTGCCCAGCCGATGGTTTCGTGGGCCCAGTGTTCTGGGGGAACATCATCGAAGAAGTTGGATCCCTTTTTGTTGGTGAGCTTGCGTTGGGCGGTTCCGTCGGCATTCATCAAGTACACGTCCTGGTTGCCGTCTCCCCATCTTTGGAAGGCGATCTGGGTTCCGTCGGGCGACCAAGCAGGTGCTGCGTCGTAGTGATTGTTGTCGGTCAGTTGGCGTAGGTTGGCGCCGTCGGGATTCATCAGGAAGATCTCGGCGTCGCCGTCCAGATAGCTCGCGAAGGCGATCCGGGCGCCGTCGGGTGACCAACTGGGACCAACGTCATAGTGAGAATTGTGGGTTAGTTGGTAAGGGATAGTCCCGTCGGGGTTTATCGCGAAGATCTCGGCGTCGCCGTCCCGGGTACTTTGAAAAGCGATTTGCGTGCCATCGGGCGACCAGCTCGGCGCCAAATCGTCGTAGTCGTTGTATGTGAGTTGCCGTTGATTGGTTCCGTCGGTGTTCACGACCATCACTTCCCAGTCCCCGGCCTCTCCCGGTTCGTCAGCTACCGGGCCCCCAATAAAGTTGCCTTGTCCGCTTGGCGAATTGATGTCACCAAAGCGGCTCAACGTGATCTGAGTTTCGTCATCCCTGCTGCCCTCAGAATCTCCTGGGGAGGGGTCGTAAAAAAAGCTGCTGAAGGCGATCTGGGTTCCGTCGGGCGACCAGCTCGGCGCCGAGTCGCGGTGAGGGTTGCTGGTGAGTTGCCGTTGGTTGGTGCCGTCGGCGTTCATCAGGAAGATCTCATCATCGCCTTCTCTGCTACTCGTGAAGGCGATTTGGGTTCCGTCGGGCGACCAACTCGGACAGCAGTCATATCGGTTGTTGTTGGTAAGTTGCCGTAGTTTGGTGCCGTCGGCGTTCATCAGGAAGATCTCATCATCGCCATCTCTATTACTGGAGAACGCCACCAGGCCACTGGTCATCGTCGGGTCGGTGTTCCATTCGACCCGGTCGGTCTGATGATCGACATTCAGGTTGACAGTGTCGTAGATGAAGGTGACTATCTCGGCTCGACTGACAGTTCCATTAGGGTTGAAGGTTCCTTCTCCGGTTCCGGTGATGATTCCGTTGGTGACAGCCCAGCCAATCGCCTCTTCTGTCCAATGTCCTGCCGGAATGTCACTGAACAGATCCGACCCCGTGCTGGGTATATAGGACGACCAGGCGGCGGTCGATATCCAGTCCTGGTGGTCGTTGTCAGAGATTTGCCGTCGGTTGCTGCCGTCGGCGTTCATTACAAAGACCTCGGCGTCGCCGTCCAGATACCTGGTGAAGGCGATGCGGGCACCGTCGGGTGACCAACTCGGCAAAGCGACTTGGTGGCGCTCATTGAAGGTAAGTCTCCGTTGGTTGCCGCCGTTCGAATCCATCAGGAACACCTCGGCGCCGGTCTCCAGGTCTCTGGTGAAAGCGATCTGGGTTCCGTCCGGCGACCAACTCGGGACCTCGTCGTCTTGGCTGTTGTAGGTGAGTTGGTGCTGGTTGGTGCCGTCCGGATTCATGGTGAAGATCTCGGCGTCTCCGTCCCGTTCACTGTAAAAGACGATTCGGGTTCCGTCCGGCGACCAACTCGGGACCTCGTCGTCTTGGCTGTTGTAGGTGAGTTGCTGTTGGTTGGTGCCGTCGACATTCATCACAAAGATCTCGAAGTCGCCGTTGCGGTTGCTGGTGAAGGCGATGCGGGCACCGTCGGGTGACCAACTCGGCGTTGTATCAAAAGAACTGTTGTGGGTGAGTTGCTGTTGGTTGGTGCCGTCGACATTCATCACAAAGATCTCGAAGTCGCCGTTGCGGTTGCTGGTGAAGGCGATTTGGGTTTCGTCGGGCGACCAAGCGGGCAACCAATCGTAGTCGCGGGTGTTGTGGGTGAGTTGACGCACATTTGAGCCATCGGTGTTCATCAGATACACCTCATGGTCGCCGTCTCGATTGCTGGAGAAAGCGATCGTCCCTTCGGTGGCGCTGGCGGTAACAGGGTTGCCCTGGGCGAAGTGGAAGGTTCGGTAAAGGAAGGTGACGATCTGGGCTCGGGTAACGGTTCCGTCAGGATCGAAGCGGCCCGCGGCTACTCCCCTGGTGATGTTGTTGGCGACCGCCCATCCTATGGCCTGCTCGGCCCAATGCCCGGCAGGGACGTCATTGAAGGTGTCTGAGCCCGATTCCTGCCCGGTCGCAGCGCCAGTTCCGAGCAGGGCCGTCACCATCACAAGAGCCGCTGACAGAAGCGTCTTCGATTGAGCCAGGCCGACTTTGCGCACCGCGCCTCTCGCAGGTCAGTATGAAGACTTTAGTCTATTCACGGACTCTACGATCCGATATGGAAAGGCCCGAAAGACAAGGACAAACCACCAGTTGCTGATGGGAAAAAGCTGGCTGTCTCTTTTGCCGCCCGAGATGAACACAGTCTTGCCGCTGGTTCAATAGGACACTCTGGGGAGCACCCGCCACCAATCCTGCATCGCCAATCGGGCGACACCCTCTTGCCGGACTTCGATGAATGCGCACCGCCGGACATTGCCCTCCGGGCGGGTTAGTTGTCCGATTGGATGCCTTGGAGCGAATCCGTGGAGGAATCGTTGGCGCCCGCGCTGGTGGCCCAGTTGGTAACGGTTCTTCTCCATCTGGGGATCGCTAAAGCGAGAACCCCGAGGAAGGTCAGCGCCCATCCCGACCATTCGGCCCAGGTGTTCTCGAATTCGATCACCACCTGCGAATCGGTGGGGATCACCAACATCAATGAGGGAGCGACCAGATAGGGACCCTCGGCGCCGGTGGCGTGCCAGTTGGGAAAGTAGGAGACCTTAACCAGATGGGGTAGCCCCACCGCCTGGGTGGTGAAGGAAATACGATGATCGTCCACTTCTATGTTTTCGACGGTCCCGTGGTCGGTCAGGGGAATTGGTCGAATCTGGGAGGGGTTGGACACTGTTGCCCAGTTGGACTCGGGAGGCCCCCCGTCCACAACCCACAAGTGCGACAAGTGCGGTGCGTCGAACCACCTTAGGGAAAAGTTGAAGAAGTCCGGCTCTCCCTCCGACGCCGCTTCGTAGATTGACGGTTGAAAACGGGCAACTTCCACCAAATGGGTGGGAGGCGCTTCGTAGACATGAAAGGGCTCCGCCGCTCCCACCTTCCGCAGTTTCGGATGTTGACTGGCCTCGGCCTCGGCCTCGGGAGTGAAGGAGATGTAATACCGCACTCCGAACATATCGAGATGCCTCAACCCGCGGTCCAAGGCGAGGTTGTAATAGCGCAGTCCGGGCACCGGGTTGGAACTGTGGCTACTCATCTCCCCAACAGTGATGAAAATGTACGGCATACTCATTGAGGATTCAAAATACAGTCCCTCCATGGAAGGGTGGGTCCAGTTCGACCAGTAGGGGATGAGCATCGGAGCCATGGGGGTGCCGTACTTGTTGATGTCGTTGTTGTTCTCCCAAAGCACCCGTCCTGGCTCAAGGGATGCCACTAGGGTGTTCATGTCGCGATACTCGGGCCAGGCGTCCTTGTTTTCGTAGCCCGAATAGTTCCACTCCGACCAACCTGACAAAAAAGACACCCCCACCCACGATCCGATAGCCATTCCCAAAGTAACCATCACGGCCAACAATTGGCCCGCTGGTATCGGCTTGGCCCGGAGAGTCAGAACAATTCCCGCCACCGCCCCCACCCCGATCGCCGCCAGAAATTCCCGCGGGGGGTCGGAGAAGTAGCGGAATATGACCGCTACCAATCCTCCAGAGACAACCAGAAGGATCATGGCCGCAATGGGGGAGAAGTAGCGGGGCAACCGTCGGACTACTCCTGTGAGAAAGGCTCCGATCGCCAGCATGGCAAAGAACACGACGCCGAAGAACCAGTAGGGCAGGGGGCGCCCGTTGTAGAGTTTCCAGTGCTCATCCAAAAACAGGGTTGGGAACAACTCGGTGAGTTTGATGGGAAGGGGGTAGTAGACAACCGGCGCCACGGTCATGATCAAAAGAGGCATCGCCTTCCACATCTCCCCGGCTATCCAACCGCGGCGCAGAGCCCAGAACACTCCCACTGGGAAAAGGGGCAATACCACCCACATCTCTGTTGGGAAGAGTTCTCCCCAGTCGATAAGCGGATACCAGGCCATGTCCGAACTGTGGGACAGGTTGGCGAGAAGGGGCACGGCCCAGAAGCCAGCGAGGCAGAATGCCCACGCTGAAGTCACCACCCATGGCCGCCGGGTTTTCTTCAAGGTCAGGAATCCCAGAGTCCCCACGATCAGCAGCAGGGTTGTCAGGACGTGGCAAAGGGCGGTGGCGGCGAAGACCAGCACTGTGTGTGGGAGTAGTCGAGACTGGCCGTGGATCACGCGGATCAACAACCCCAGGTATATGAACCCGAGACTGAACGACCAACTGTAGGAAAACTCCCCCGCCAAGGTAGAGGCCACGTTTCCGCCATAGATGGTGAAACCTTCCATCAGAGCGAATATCGTGCCTGTGGCCGCTGACACCAGGCACACGAGCCGGGGGAAGCCTATTGATCGGGCTAGGAAGTACGCGGAGAACGGGAGGAGCAACAACCCACCTACGGTCACTAATTTAAAAGCTACGCCGTAGGCAAACACAACATCCAAGAGCACAATTACCAAAGAGGGGAGGGGGAAATAGAAATAGAAAAGGGGAAAGCCCGCGAACCAGGCGTTGGACCAACCCAGTATTCGACCCGAGGGGAGGAGCACGTCGCGTAGGGCGGCGGGACCCAGCACATGAGCTCCCATGTCCCCACCAGATGGAGTGTTATCCACCAATAGCCACTGGGGACTGAGGACGCTCAGGATGATCAGCGAAAGAACCACAAGCACCCAGGCTGGGTGCAGATACTCCGGTAGTCGCCTAACGCGATTCCCAAGTCGCTCGATCATTGGACGGCGCACCTCCAAGGAGAGGGTGTCATCCACAGCTAATGTGCCTTGGGTGCGGGACATTTCACCTTCCCGACCTTTGCTCGTTTCGAATCGAGCAAAGCGGTAAGGGCATCGAAGTCAGGGTTGTTCCCTAAGGCTTCAACCAACAGGTTCCGGCTGGGGGTGTGAAGCGGAGGAGTGGCCGGGTTGCGACTCGTGTCCGTCCCAGTGGATGGTGTCTTGGGAGTGGTGTTTCTCCCCTGGCGGGCCGGGTGGGCTACCTGCCGCACTTGCGTAGCAAGAAGCGGGCATCGGACGCAATGATCCGCCAACCCACCTTCGACTGCCCCGCGGTGCGGGCGCGAAGCGTCGTTTGAATACTCGTAGCCTTAATCCTTTTCGACATGAGAACCGCGGTTAGTGGCTTGGAATCATGCGGGCGGACTTCCCCCAACGCTTCGACAAGTAAATCCCTCCGGGTGGCGAAGAATCCAGATTGGGGAAATCGCAACCCTTTGGTTCGATGGGGCATTCTAAGCCGGGCAAATAGGGCGGCGAGATAGGTGAGCGCTATCCGATGCCACGGCTTTCCGTCCTGACTCAACTCTCCCACGCAGACATCGTGTCCCTCGTTAACCAGCGAGATCATGGTGTTCACCACCGCCGGATCGTGCTGTCCGTCAGCATCCATTACCACCACCAGGTGGTGTTGAGCGACGCTAGCCGCGTTGCGAACCGCTTCGGACAACCCCCCTCCGTCACACACCTTCACTCTTTGGTCTCCCACCGACAGAACCTCCTGGCCAGTGGGACTGTTCGCCCCCTCGATCTGGGCGCCGTCGGGCAGGGTATCTGCCGCTCCGACCACGACCTCTCCGTCGGGGGGGAGGAATTCCAGTAGTTCCACGATGGTATTCGCAACAGATTCCGTCTCCTGATAGGCTGGAATAAGAGCCGAAAAGGCAACACCAGGGGGTTCCCGGGGGGTCACGCCACGACCCTTCGGCTATTTCTCCGAATGCCGGTCAAGAGGCACGGGATACGTATCGTCAAACCGGGGTGGTGTTTCATCAGTACGGGAGTGTAACGGCGGTAGGTGATGACCCATTGAGCCGTTCCCGGCGCCTCGTTTTTCAGGCAGCTGCTGGCCGTTCAGTCGTAATGCCACGCGGTTCTGGTCCTCGGTGTTCGACTCAAGAGGCGCAAAGTGTTCCACAGATATGCTAACCCGACAGGAGCAGAGGACTTTCAATTGGCGCGCTGTTTGTATTCGCTCGGAGATTGCCCAGAAGGTCTCTAATGCGACGGACACTGAGGTGGACTTCTCTGGGAAGGACTGGGACAAGGCTTATGTCGAGGTATCCAAGGTTCTCGGGTTGCTGGACCGAATGGGAGATTCGTTGGGCGCAACGGACCTGTCGTGGGATGGAGTGTCCCCATCCCGCCGCCATAAGGGAACAACTCGACCGGATTAACAGGGTTGGGGACTCGGACCCTCATCAGGTACCCGGTGTGTGTTGTCCGGATGCTCAGATCCGGGAGCCCACTCCACGCCCTGCGTGTCGACGAGTCTCATCCGGAGCATCCCTTGATTTACTCATTGTGTCAGTTTGATGTATGCATAGTTCTAGCTATAATAGAACTATGCTTTGGAAGATCGACACACAGTCCTCGCAACCTCTGCACGAACAATTAGCAGGTCAGCTACGTCGTGGCATCGCCACGGAGGCACTTGCAGAGGGCGAGAAATTACCTCCGGCGCGGGAACTCGCTGAGGGCTTGGGGGTGAACGTACACACTGTTCTTCGGGCGTTTCAGACGTTGCGCGACGAGGGCTTGTTGGAAGTGCGTAGGGGCCGAGGTACATCTGTGGCGGCGGACGCCAAGTCCCTCTCGGAACATGTTGAACTCGCCCGGAGGCTGGTTGTAGAAGCCCGTCGCGCCGGTTTCTGCAATCGCGAAATCTTGCAACTTGTGAAGGTGCAGCTGTGAACGAGTGGATACGACGCACGGCCCTGGGCGCCGGCATCCCGGTCGTAGTGGCGGCCATAGGCCTAGGTCCATATCTGGCCTATCGCTCGGACCTCCCGGGCCGAGTAGCGAGTCACTATGGAATCTCTGGCAGGCCGGACGGTTCTATGACACCGGAGCAGTTCCTCATCGTCATCGGGGCGATGATGGCGATCGGCCTGGGGGCGTGCGTGGCAATGGCCCTGACCCGGCGGAAGCTTCAGCCGATGGTCGCGCCGAGCGTATCGTTCGTCGGCGCATTCCTCGGAGCGCTCGGTGCAGGGATTCTCGCCACCACCGCTATCGACCAACGAGGGCTGGAGCGATGGCAGGAAGCGACGCTCGCCCCTTGGGTGGTAATCGTATGGATCGTCGGCAGCGTGCTCGTCGGCACCATGGCGGCGTGGATCGCCTCGTCGCTTCCGTTCCATTGCGATGCCAGCACGGACGCCGCGCCGCCGACCATGAACCTCGCTCCCGGGGAGCGGGTGTTCTGGAGTTCAACTCTGTCCGCCAGATGGCCGCTGCTGGCCGGCCTGGCTACTTTGCTCGTCGCTGTGGTGCTCACACAACTCGCGGAGCTGTGGATTGTGATGGCCGGGCTGCTAACTGCCATTGCCGTGACCACTTTCAGTCGCATTAGCGTCACCGCCGACCAGTCGGGACTGCAGGTGCGTTACGGGTTTTTCGGGTGGCCCCGTACATCGGTACCCATACAGCGCATCGCCACAGTTCGGGCCATAGACATTCGTCCGGCCGATTGGGGTGGCTGGGGATACCGGGGCAGCCTGACTCTTATGAAACGTGCTGCCGTGGTCCTGCGTGCGGGTCCCGGCATCCGCGTCGATCTACACAATGGAAAGGTGTTCGCGGTAACCATTGATGATCCGGACACCCCGGCGCAACTGCTGAACGCCGAAGTATCGCGCCTGGCAACTGCCCAAACCCCGCTGGTAGATATGAAGGAGAGTGGTCATGCGGCCGAGTCTTGACGACGACACCCTGCGAATAGAATTGAAGTTTGCGGAAGAAACTACTGGCCTTGCGCCCATCATTGGTGTGATATAAGACCAATAATGGGGAGAGTCTAGGAGATGGTTTCAGATATGGTATTGACGTGGCTCTTACACACTGATCTCGCGGCAATCACGCGAGGCCGGGCGATTCCCAACTATGACCGTGAGGGAGCGCAATCGGTCGGCTGGGTGCCGGCAGATCTGGCAATCGACCCGTTCGGAGAGATAGTCGACAATCCTTGGGGACCGGTTGGAGACCTCCGGTTGGTCCCCGATCCGATAACCCCGGTTCGTGTTCAGGCCACTCCATCAGCATCGGAAATGTCGTTCGTGCTGTGCACAGCCACCGATCTCTATGGAAAGCCTTGGCGATCCTGCCCTCGAGCGGCGCTCTCGTCCCAGATTGCGCGGCTTGCGGAGCAATTTGGTTTGGTGGTTCTTGCTGCGTTCGAACAGGAATTTTCGCACGTAACCGAGGCAGCACCCAAGGCTCCATTCTCGCTGGAGGCTGCACGAGCGGTGGAGCCACTGCTGGAGGACATCGTGAGCGCATTGGATGAGGCGGGTGTCGAGCCCGAGAACATCCTTCCCGAGTTCGGCCAGCACCAGTTCGAGGTTACGACGCGACCAGCGGTGGGCATTGCAGCAGCGGATCGAGCGGTCATTACACGCACAGTGGTCCGAGAAATCGCCCGTCGCCACAATCAACGCATCACGTTCGCGCCGGTAATCGGACCCGGTGCCGGAAGCAACGGCGTACACATTCATTTCAGCCTTCTTGACCGTGAGCGGAAGCCGGTAACCCACGATCCGGAGGGCGACTACGGTCTCTCCCCGATAGCGCAGCGTTTTGCATCTGGTGTCCTTGCCCACCTTCCCGCGCTTACCGCCCTCACCGCCCCGAGCGTTGTGTCCTACCTTCGGCTGCAGCCGCACTCATGGAGTGCGGCCTACGTGGTCTTCGGAAAGCAGAATCGCGAGGCTGCGATTCGCGTTGCTCCCACATCGAAGGTTGATGGCAATCACGATCACGAGCGGGCAAACCTCGAGTACCGACCAGCTGACGCAACTGCGAATCCGTACCTGGCGCTGGCCGGCATCTTGATTGCCGGAATGGATGGGTTGGCGCGAGAACTCCCTTGTCCAGAGTCTGTTGAATTCGACCCTTCAACCCTCTCGGATACAGATTTGGAGAAGAGGAACATCACTCGATTGCCTCAATCGCTGGGTGAGGCGCTTGACTGCCTTGAACAAGACTCGTTGATCATGGATTCTCTCGACAGCAACATGCTGAAGTGCTACCTGACTATGAAGAGAAACGAAGTCGCCAGGTTTGCCGAGACCGCAGAGAATGAGTTGATCGCGAGGTATGTTGATGTTTACTAGCCAGGATGCGGGGACAATCGTCGAGATCGCCGATCTCGACCTGGTTGATCACCACTGTCATGGCGTGAGCGTTGGCCCATTGGACTACGAGGATTTCGTATCTCTTCTGACCGAAGGTGGCCGGGAGATGTTGGGAGCCATCGACCCGATGGCCACGCCACTTGGTCTTGCCATTCGTTCGCTGTGTGCACCGGTGCTCGACGTGGATCCACATGCCCCGATCGAGGAGTACCTGAGGCACCGACTGGCGCTTGGGGAAATCACGGTGGCCCAACGCATGCTCGGGGGTGCGGGGCTGAGTGACATCCTCATCGACACCGGCCACTTGTCTGATCAGGTGCTGAGTCCGGCCGACATGAAACAGGTGGGTCGATTCCAAACCTACGAGATTGTCCGGATCGAGGCGGTGGCTGAGAAGGTTTTTGCATCTGTCGGCAGCGAGGCGTTCATTCATGAGTTCGCTCAGACGCTTGCCGATTGCGCTCGGAGCGCGGTCGGGCTCAAATCCATCATCGCTTATCGCGCCGGCCTCGACATCGACGCCGACCGTCCGTCTCGGCAAATGACAGCCGAGGCGCTGGTTCGGTGGCGTCCGGGCAGCCGCATGGAGGATCGCGTCTTGCTCCGCCACTGTCTGTGGGTCGGCGTGGACGTGGCCGAGGAGTTGGGAATCCCGATCCAACTCCACAGCGGATTCGGCGATCGCGATCTTGAGCTGTGGCGCGCTGATCCGACTCGTTTCACCCCATGGCTCGGCCGGATTCCATCGTCGGTGAACATCTGTTTCCTGCACAGTTGGCCCTACCACCGCCAAGCCGCTTTCCTGGCCGCGGTTTATCCCAACGTCTACTTCGACACCGGTGAGGTCAATACCCATGCCGCCCTCGGCTACGACCGCATCCTGGCCGAAGCGCTCGAGGTGGCGCCCTTCGAGAAGGTGCTGTATTCCAGCGACGCCTTCGGGATCCCAGAGCTTTACTACATCGGCTCGAAACGCTTCCGCAGCGCCCTCTCTGCGTTGCTTGATGACTGGCGGCGACGCGGTTTCTGCTCACTTTCAGACGCAGCTGAGATCGCAACGGCCATCGGCCGGGGCAACGCGCAAAAGCTCTACGGGTTGGGCCGGTGAAACCGCTCCTCGAGAGTCTTCTCGAAGCAATACGGCAGGATTCGGCGCGGCTCATCGACCTGCGGCATGCGCTTCACGCCATTCCTGAACCCGGAAACCAGGAATGGGAAACAGCTGAGTTGATCCGGCGAAACCTGGGGTCGACCTCCCATGAACTCGACACCGCGACCGTGGTGCACATCGGCCCGACAGACAACGGCGCTGTGATCCTGAGAGCTGAGCTCGATGGGCTAGAGATTGAGGAGCCCGCGCATACGAGCTACGTCTCGACCAACGGTTGCATGCACGCCTGTGGCCACGACATCGACATGGCGGCTCTGGTGGGGACGGTTTCTGCGCTCCGCGCGGTTGAAGACCGGCTCCCACTTGGTGTTACTGCTGTCTTTCAACCCGCCGAGGAGACATATCCCTCAGGAGCCCGGCGCCTCGTGGACAATGCAGAAACGCTTTTTGTCAATCCTGTGGCGGCTATCGCTGTCCATCCTCACCCCGGCGTACCGGCCCATCATGTCTCGGCAGGCGCCGGCACGATCAACGCCTCTGCGGATGAGTTCGAGATCACCGTCGAGGGACAGGGTGGCCACGGGGGATACCCCCATGAAGCAAACGATGTCATTTTGGCCATGAGCGCCACGATCATGGCCATCCAACAGATCGCCAGCCGGAGAGTCGACCCGTTTGAGCCGGTGGCTGTCTCCATCGGTTCGGTTCACAGCGGAGCCGCGGCCAACGTTCTTCCCGGGTCGGCAACGTGCATCGGAACGGTGCGAGCCATGACCGCCGGAAGCCGCGAGGCGCTTCACCAGATGCTGGAAGTGACAGCCACCACGACCGCCGCAGCATATGGTTGTCGCGCCTCGGTGCGTTTTGAACGGGGTGAGCCTCCGCTGGTCAACTCCCCAGTCCTCGCGAGAGCTTTCCGACGGTGGGCACATCAAGGGTCTATCCCGCTCGCGTCCCCACTGGTGTCGATGGGTGCTGACGATTTCTCGTTTTTCAACGAGATCGCACCAACGTTGATGGTGTTTGCCGGCGCGCCGTCGCAAATCGGCAGGGCCCAGCTTCATAGCGCTGACTACGTTCCCCGTGATGAAGTCGTTCTCTTGACTGCGTCCGCTTACTGTTGTGGCGTAGCCGCGGCGTATGAAACAGCAGTCGAGGCAGATGGACTTCTCTCTTAGCGATGATGATCTTCTCGGGCTCTTGTCAACGAGTTCGTTGGCGACGACGGTTGAGCGGGTGCAGGCTGCGATAGAAAGGGCTGTTGCCCTGGGTATCTTCCCGCAGGGCTGCTTGCCACCTGAGCGCAAGCTGTCAGCTGCCCTCGGCGTCTCGCGGTCTGCGATTCGGGCCGGGCTGGAAGCCGTTCGGGAATCCGGCTACATCGAGAACAGCCTTCCCGTGCGATTAGGTGGAGCCCCCACCCGGGTGAGCCCGCTCCTTCCGTCGGCAGAGATCAGCAAGCGGGCTACCGAGGCTCAGGCCGAGATCCGAGAACTGATGAGCGCACGTCAGATCGTGGAGCCATCCTGTGCTCGCAGCGCGGCAAACTTGAGCGACCAGATTCTTATTGATCGCATGATCGAGAGCCAGCGCGTGTTGGCAAAGGAGCGGTCCCCACTGGCCCACCGGGTCACCGACAGTGATTTCCACCTTGCCATCGCGTTTGCCAGCAGGAGCAGGGAAGCCATCGGCGTTGTTCTGAGAACCCGCGCCGACCTCATGAGATGGCGCGATCGTCTGCCGATGGCAGAAGAGATCGACGAGACACTGGCCGGTCACAAAGAAATCCTCGATGCGGTGATCACGGGGAACGGCGCGGAGGAAGCCGCAACCATGTTCAACCACCTCCAAGCAACCAAGGACCTCTTCGACAGATATGTAGAGTCGCACCTCGATGCTTCTGGCCGAAGACACGAACCGCCCGTAGAGCAGTCTGACCCCGTTGACCGGCTTCCTTATCCGGCGCTCTCGCAGCGGCTCTCTGACTGAGAGGCGCTGAAGCTTCGAAGAGGGCGACCCCCGAACCAAAATGGCTTAAGAAGGGCTCAGTTCACGCTCGTGGGCGTAGCTGCTTGACGTGCGTCTCGGAGTGGCGCCGCCGTTCGCGTCACGACATCGTCGAAGCGGACCTCGGGAGACAGCTCGATGAGCTCGAACCCGTTGGCAGTGATGTCAATGACGGCCAGATCGGTGTAGACCCGGTTCACCACCCCGGCGCCGGTCAGCGGATACGAGCAGCGCTCCACGAGTTTCGGTGTTCCGTCCCGAGTGCAGTGTCTTGTGATTACATACACGGCCTTTACCCCGGATACGAGGTCCATCGCACCGCCGACTGCCGGGATGGCATCGTTTTGGTCCGTCGACCAGTTGGCGAGATCACCGTTGGCGGCCACCTCCAGAGCGCCCAGCACGCAGAGATCAAGGTGACCGCCTCTGATCATGGCGAAGCTGTCGGCCTGGTGGAAGTAGGAGGCGCCCGGCTGTGCAGTGATCTGTCGTTTGCCGGCATTGATGAGCTCAGGGTCGCCTTTTCCGGGCGCTGGCGATGGGCCCATTCCCAGCATCCCGTTCTCGGTGTGAAGCACGATCTCGCGGCCGGTCGGAATGAACTGGGCGATCAACTCGGGCATGCCGATCCCCAGGTTGGCGTAGGAACCGTCGGCAATGTCCTGCGCGGCACGCCGGGCGATCTGCTCCTTCGTCAATCCCTTCACCGTGATGCTCATGGGTAGCTGGCGCCTTGGGCAACGAGTTCCGACTCGTGCAGGGGTTTGGGCACATGCACGACGTGGTCGACGAAGATGCCCGGTGTGATCACCGTCTCGGGGTCCAGCGTGCCCGGCTCCACCACAGAGGCGGCTTGCACAACCGTAGTTTGGCCGGCCATGGCCATGAGGGGGGTGAAATTCCTGGCGGTCTTGTTGTAGATCAGGTTGCCGTGCCAGTCTGCGGCGCGGGCCTTGATCAAGGCCCAGTCTGCGATCAGCGCATGCTCGAGGAGGCAGAGCCGCCCGTTGAACTCGCGGCGCTCCTTGCCGGCTTCCAGGCGGGTGCGGGCGGCGGTCGGCGTGTAGAAGGCCGGGATACCGGCGCCCCCTGCCCTGATCCGCTCGGCAAGCGTGCCCTGAGGCACCAGTTCGAGTTCGATCCGGCCGGCTCGGAAGAGATCCGAGAAGACGGTGGAATGCGAACTGCGAGGAAACGAGCAGATCATCCTGGCGACCCGGCCGGCTCGAATGAGAGCCGCCAGCCCCACCTCTCCGTTGCCGGCGTTGTTGCTAACCACCGTGAGATTGGTGGCTCCGTGGTCGATCAGGGCGTGAACGAGTTCGATCGGGCTGCCGGCCTCGCCGAAGCCGCCGATCATGACTGTGTCACCGTCGCCGACCCCGGCCAGGGCTTCTCTCGGGCTGGCAGCGCGTTTGTCGATCATGCCGCCATGGTAGACCAGTTCGGAGGCTCCGTCCCTGTTCAGAGCGTCAAACCGGGTCGCTGTCGCCTCGGGTGCAGACCTGAGTTGTGGACGGGACGTGGAGGGTCGTCGGGAGTGCCCTCACCCGAGGGCTTGGTCAAGAGCTTCGATAAGGCGGTTGATCTCGTCTTCGGTGGTGTAGTGGATGAAGGAGATCCTCAGCACGCCCGGGTCCGGGGCGATTCCCATCCCCTCGAGAAGGCGGGGAGCGTAGAAGTTCCCGGTCCCCACCATTATCTTGTTGCTGACCAGGGACTCCGCCACCGCGGTGATGGATCGCTCCAACGGGACGATGGAGACGGTGGGGGCCCGCCGGACAGCATCGACGGGGCCGACTATCCGTATGTCATCACGGTCAGCCAGGTAATCGAGCAGCCGGCCCAGCAGATTCGTCTCGTGGACCCGGAACATGTCATGGACATGCCGGCCCCGCTCCACCGGAGAGGCTTCCCGCCCTCCATGGTGTGTGTACAGATCGTCCAGGTAGTCGACGATTCCTGCGCATGCCGCCACTTGGGGATGGTCGAGTCCGGCCGGAACCAGCTTGAGGCGTGGCTTGTTGGCCACGAAGTAGTGGCTCTGGTTCCCGAGGCTTTCGGTCAGGTCGCGGCGGGCGAACATCACTCCCTGGTGCGGACCCCACGTCTTGTAGGCGGAGAACAGGTACACATCGACTCCCAACGCCCCGATGTCGGGGAGGCCGTGCGGAGCGTACGACACCCCATCCACTACCACCTTGGCGCCCACCGCCGAGGCCCGGGCGACGACTTCGGTGACAGGGTTGATTGCGGCTACCACGTTGGAGGCGTGGGGAAAGGCCACCAGTCGGGTGCGTTCGGTCAGCAACTCGTCGAGATCGGCGACATCCAGGGTTCCCTTCTCGGGATCGACCCGCCATTCCCTGACCTTGATCCCAGTCGATGCCAGCCGCCTCCACACCCCGGCATTGGCTTCGTGATCCTGGGTGGATGCGACGATCTCGTCCCCCTTGCGCCATATGGATCGGAAAGCCCGGGCCAGGACGTAGGTGTTCTGCGAGGTGGAGGGTCCGAAATGGATCTCATCCGCTCCGACGCCCATCCACGCCGCCAACCGCTGGTAGGAGTGTTCCATGGCGGCGGCGGCCTGGGCGGAGAGCGGGAAGGCGTGACCGGGCTGTACTTTGGTGTGGCGGTAGAAACCGGTTAGCCGATCGATAACTTGGCGGCACACATAGGAGCCGCCCGCGTTCTCGAAGTGCGCCCACCCGGCGAAGCCGGCGGCGGAGAAAGCAGGGAACTGGCTGCGGGCGTATTCAACATCCAGGGATCCCAAGAGGGCCTCCAGTCCGGTCTTGATGTGCCTGCATTTGCCATATCAGGATAACGCCGCGTATAACAAGAAATCGGAAAAGACTCCCGAATATTGCAACGCGTTGAACATCAGCCCTCTGATGACCGTAACAATGATTAACCTGTCACTGACCGATCATGATGCGACAACCCGTGTGGGTTCGGATCCCACTCCTCGCACCGGGCACTGTTTCCGGCGGGACACCGACTTGAGTTGGTGGAGGGAGATGAATCTCCAAGCACTTTGTTCGGCCGTGCGGAGCAAAGTGCTCTAGTCTGATATGGCAAACGCGGAGAGCAGGTCTTGGGGCAATCTTTCGTAGGGACACCTAGAGGCGGCACCCGAATAAGTTATTTGTTGGGGAGCAACAAATCCGGCAGTGGATAGCCTTCCTGACGGGCAGGAAGTGCGCGACCAGTGCGATATGATGACCCAAGCCGAGCTGGTAGTTGGTCGAGATCCGGCGTCAAAAACGCCATGAGGGCGCCCGGCGGTTGGCAACTCAACGCTACCTTTGGATTGTCCAAGTAGTGCCTGGTCGATGGGGCTTGGCAGTCCCGACGAAACTGATGCTGGGTGGCGTGTTCATAGCGTCCTTCTATCCGCTGGTGGTGGATGTGAGCGTGGGGGCGGGCGACAACCCTTGGGTGTTCCATTTTGGCGGGCTGTTGGGCAAGGTCGTGTCGACGGCGCTTTACCTGGTATGGGTCTACCCGGAGTTGCGACAACGGGGGGTGGCGACGCTAGTGCTGAGGCGGGCATTTGGCTGGTTTGCGTGGTGGCGATTCGCCAACGACCCGACGGAGAGGCAAAAGCAGCGGCGATCCGCCTTGCTGATATTGGCGGCGACGTACTCCCATGTCAGCATGGTGTTTTTCGTGTGGTCCACCCAGTTTGTGGACACCGCGGTGTCGGCGATCATAGTTGGAGCGTTTCCCCGCTCTTTGTGTTGCTGATGGGCCGACAAGACCGCGCCATCGGAAACCGGAGTCGATATCGGAGCCCGACCATGGGGGATATAGCCGCATTGACGTTGGCCTTTGGCGGGACGGCGGCGGTTACGTGGGGCGGCGCCACTGCGGTCAATTTGCAGGGTTCGTTTTCGCGGACACTGGTGGGGGTTCTCCTGGCGGCCTTAACCACCACGGGCGGGGTGTTGACGGCAAAAAGTTTCAGGTGGGGCGCAGACCGGGCCGAAGAGGTGGGCGCCATCAGAGCGCGATCCGAGTCGGGTTTGGTGATGATCGCCTACGGAGTTGGAAACCTGTTGTCCCTGCCGGTTGTCGCGGGCATAGCCGTGACAAGCGGCTGGCGCCTGTCCGCCACAGGTTTCGCAACCGCGGTCCTGTGCGGTCTTCTGGTCATGTTTCCCTCCAACGTCCTGTTTATCGAGGCCAATCTGCTCACCCAACACCTGTCGGTCAACAACCTGGTTTACGTGCAAACAGTTTTTTCACTGTTGTGGTTGTGGCTGTTCACCACCATAGAAGTGGGCAACCCAACTTTGGTGTTGGCGGGTGCAGCGACGGTCATTGTGGCGAATGTGCTGTCTGGTGGAGTTGGGGAGTGGATCGTCGATAAGGCGAACTATCGCAGGCGAGATGGGCGGACCGATCCGCGCGACTGCGGATAGCACCGACATCTTCCCCCACCCATGTGGCTCTAAGCTGCGGACTGATCTCCGCTCGGCTTTGGGTTTGCAGGCTCACCCATCCCCGGGGTACAGGCGCTCGACGCTGGCGGCTCGGTGCCCGCGACCAAGTCAGCGGAGGTGGCCGGCGGCTCGAGGCGGGTGGCGATGGGTACTACGGCGGCCCACCACGGACCGGCCATGTCGTCGGCATCGTCTACGGGATCTCCGCTGCGGACTTTGGCCGACGCCTCCGCCAGCGGCAACTCCAGCAACCAACGTCTTGCGGAGATCGGACCGCGACGGCAGGCGGCTGTCGTCCCAGTTCGCCACCATGGGGTCGGTGACGAGCTTGAGCGCCTCCTGTTTGCGTTTTTCGTCGTCGATGCGCCGGGCCCGGCCCCGCACCACAGCTGAGCGGTAGTTCATCGAATTGTGGAAGGGCGTTCGGGCCATCACCAGCCCGTCGAGGTGGCTGACGGTGACGCCGATCTCTTGGCCGTCGCGCGTGTTGAGCAGATGGTTGGCTACCGTGCCTTGGAGGTGTTCGTCGTCGCGACCGTAGGCCATGGGGAGCACCGCTGGTGCTCCCCATGGCGGTTCGGCTCGACTATGGGACTGGGGCTCACCCATGACCCGCAAAGGCTACGGACCACCATCCAACAAAGCAAGCATGGGATGGGCCGCGATGATGTGGACTCCTGCCCTACCGGGAAGAGGCTCTGCTCTTGGAGTTGTTCCGGTTTTGCCGTTGGGAGTGACTTTGTGGCGCCCTACGACTATTACGACCCGTTCTCTGAGGGCCGGGCCGCGGGCGGCGACTTTGCGGTCTGCCCGGGGCTATTCGACTATCACGGCCTGCATTTTCAGGCTTGGGTAGCCGGGGTCGCCTGACCGGCGCCGCGTTCGGGTCGAGGTGGTCGGGGCTGGTAATGGGCTGTTTCAGGTCGAGTTGGCGCTGGATCCGTTTTGTTTCGGCGACCTGGTCGGGTTGGATCAGCGACACCACGAGGCCGCTCTGGCCGGCGCGGGCGGTGCGACCCGAACGGTGCAGGTATGCCTTTTGGTTCTCCGGCGGGTCGTAGTGGATGACTGACGCCACGCCCTCCACATGGATCCCCCGAGAGGCGACGTCGGTAGCAACCAGGGCCTCGACTTGGCCGTTGATGAATTCTCGGAGCGTGCGCGTGCGTCGGTTCTGCGCGTGACCTCCGTGTATCGCGGCGGCCCTGACCCCGCGCTGGGCGAGTTGGCGGGCCAGCCGGTCTGATCCATGCCGGGTCCGGCAGAACACGATCGTCGATCCTGTGGCAGTGATTACATCGACACAGGCGGTGACCCTCTCGGCCTTGGCGACTCTCCAGAACCGGTGATCAGCCGCTTTGATGTCGGGCTTGGCGTCGCCGACCTTATGAGTGACCGGTTGATATTGGTAGTCGCGGGTGAGCTTGGCAACGTCATTGTCAAGGGTGGCGGAAAACATGAGGGTCTGACGGCGGGAGGGAGTTTGGTCGAGAATCCGCCGAACGGCGGGGAGGAACCCCATATCGGCCATGCGGTCTGCTTCGTCGATGACCACCTGCTCCACTTCATGCAGGCTCACCGCGTTCTGGTCGATCAGGTCTTCGAGCCGCCCGGGGCAGGCGACGAGAATCTCGATGCCCTGTTGCAGTTGCCTTTTTTGGGTGCCGTAGCCGATGCCACCATAGACGGTTCCCACACGAGCTCGACCGGCAAAGGTGCGCAGTTCCGACGCTATCTGTTCGGCGAGTTCGCGGGTTGGGGATAAAACCAGCGCTTGCGGTCTCTTGGAGTTGGCCCGGCCGACTTTGACGACCAGCGGGATGCCGAAGGCGAGCGTCTTGCCTGACCCGGTGGGCGCTCGGCCGCAGATGTCGTGGCCTTCCAGCGCATCGGCGATGGCGACGGCTTGGATTTCGAAGGGTTCACGGATGCCGCCGCGTTCAAGCGCGCGACAGATGAATTCGGGTACGCCCAGCTGGGCGAAAGTGGGGGACATGGGGGCTCCTCTCCCGTGCAGGACAGCACTAAGGGAATCGTCGATGCCTGAAATCGTCGGCGAGGCAACAACGCGGTATTCGGGTGACATACACAGGATCAGCGCCGAACTTGGCTGCGAACACAACCAGCCAGTATTGGCTGGGCGAACCCTATGGTACCACTATCACCTCCAAACTCCGCATCTGTGGAATTTCGGGAAGTTTGACAGGTAGTGCAGGCCCGTCGCTGGGCGTCAGGCCGGCTTACGGCGGTGACCATGGGAGCAGATCGTTTTGGCGATCTTTTTGAAGTCCTGAGCACCTAGAACAGTTGCAGGTAGCTGCCGGCTTTTGGTGTGACGGCGGCAATCAGGGCCTGCGAGTGATGTTCATCCCGCCGTCAGGTGTCCATGAAGCCACCAGTAGGGAACGGTCCTCCACCCGGACCAGGACCACCCGAGTGATGTGGGTGGTGAACAGCGCCATAGTCGAAGTGTCTTCGATTGGGAAACGGTGCCCTCTTACGAATAGGGCCATCTCATTGTCGAGGGACGGCAAAGCCCGACCTTCAATCCGTGCATCCCCCTGCCACAACTCCTCCTCGTCGGGAGCGCTGTGTATAGAGAATCGGGGATCACGTCCCAGATCTTCCGCCATTCGCGACGCCTTATCCATGGCCAGCCACAGTTGTCCATCTCGGATGGGGGTCTCTATGCCCGACAGCCGCGGGGCCCCATCGCTGCGCAGGGTGGCCACCACCCCGTGTCGGTGGCTCTCAAATCTGTCCCGAACGGATGAAGCCAGCCTGGATTCGGATCTTTCGAAGTCCGCCCAAGTCAAACCCATGGTAAGTTCACCTTCCTGGGGAAACTAGCAGGACGAAAGAGGGGAGCGGCAGAGCTTTGAGCACCCTCAAAATTAGTGGAATGCGCTCTGTCGCCTCCCTGGGCATGTCCGCCTACTGTGCCCAACACGAAGGCATGACGCCGTAGCTGTACTGGCGGAGGGCCGACAGGATTTGGCCCGGCGCTACGCTACAGCAATCGGCCTTGGTGGGTGCTTTGTGAGGCGGGCGTCTTCGGCTTGAGGGGTTGGCGGGCCGGGTTCGAATTCCGGCGCGGCGAGCGGGCACGGCGGGGAAGGTAGGAGCGGTTCCTGTAGAGCTTTTCATATGGGCCGACCAGGTCGGGGAAATCTTTTCGCAGCCATTCCATGTAGTGTTCCTTGATGCCCGGGCGGAGATGGAGGCGGATGGGGACGGCGAAGTCGGCGCCCACCTCCCGGCAGGCCCGCATCACCTGGGCTATCTGTTGGGGCGAATCGGAGATGCCGGGCAGGAGCGGCGCCACCAGCACTCCCGAGGGGACTCCCAACTCCTTCAGCTTTCTGACCGCCTCCAGCCTCTGGCGAGGGTGAGGAGTGCCGGGCTCGGTCCGTCGCCAGACTTCGGTGTCGAGGGTGCCCACCGAGAAGCTGACCGTTACTTCGGCTCGGCGCGCCGCCTCCGCGAATAGGTGGCGGTCCCGGAGCGCCAGGGGTGATTTGGTGAGAACCGAAAATGGGTTGGCGCGTTCGGTGAGCACCTCTACCACTCCTCTGGTCAGGCGGTACTTGCCTTCGGCGGGCTGGTAGGGGTCGGTGTTGGTGCCCATGGCGATGGGGTGCCCCGCCCAGTGCCTCGGCTCGGTCTGGGCTTTTGTCAGTTCCACGGCGTTGATCTTCACCACGATCTTTCGGTCGAAGTCCTCTGCGATGTTCAGCCCCAGGTAGTCGTGGGAGGAGCGTGCAAAGCAGTAGACGCAGGCATGGGAGCATCCTCGATAGCAGTTGATGGTGTACTCAAAGGGCATGTTCGTCGTGTCGGGGATGGGGTTGATGATGGACTTGGCCTCCACCTCGAGGAAGGTCAGTCCCCGATATTGGCCCTTACCGGCCACCCGCCGACATTGTTCGAACAACCCGGCCGGTTTGTCTCCGGTGAGGGTCCAGCGCAGGTTGGAAGCAGCCATGGGCTCCCCAGGGTATCGAACATATGTTCGATGGACAAACCGAGGAAAGCAGTGACCTGTCATCGGTGTGGCTTTTTAGGAGCCGTAGTCGTAAAATGACATTGTCGGGGAAGGAACGGCTTGGAAACCCAGAGCATCTATGAGACCGAGGATCTGGCCGCAATCCGTGCCCGGACTAGGCGTTTCGTGGAGAATGAAGTGGTTCCTTACGGAGAAGAATGGGAGGTGCAGGGTCGGGTTCCCCGAGAACTCTTCACCAAGCTGGGAGAGATCGGGCTGTTCGGATTGCGGATCCCCGAGTCCCGGGGTGGGGTGGGCTTGGGCCATTTGGCTTCCGCGACCGTGGCCGAGGAGTTCGGGAAGAGCACCTTCGGCGGGGTGATGGCGAGCGTGGCTGTCCACGGCGAGTTGGCGCTGCCCTACCTCTACCGCTACGGATCCCCGGAACTGCAGGACAAGTACCTGCCTCCGATGATGGCCGGAGAGTTGATCGGCGCCCTGGCGGTTTCCGAGGCCGACGCCGGTTCCGATGTGGCGGCCATGAAGACCCGGGCGGACCTCGACGGTGACGAGTATGTGGTGAACGGTTCCAAGATGTTTATCTCCAACGGGGCCAGTTGTGATGTGGTGGTGCTTTCCGCCAAGACGGATCTTGCGGTGGCTCCTCACAGGGGGATAAGCCTGTTCCTGGTAGAGAAGCCAACTCCGGGGTTTTCGGTCAGCCGCACCCTGGACAAGCACGGCTGGCGTTCTTCTGACACGGCCGAGTTGGTGTTCGATGACTGTCGGGTGCCGGCGAAGAATATGATCGGAGAGCCCAATCGGGGCTTTTACGCCATCATGCGCAACTTCCAGAACGAGCGGTTGGTCCTGACGGCGGCGGCTTTGGGAGAGGCCAAGAAGGCCTTGGAGATGACGGTTGCTTACGTCAAGAGCCGCCGCGCCTTCGGGAAGGTGCTGTGGGCCAAGCAGGCCATCCGCCTGAAGCTCGCCGAACTGGCGGCGGCGGTGGAGGCCGGGGCGCAACTCCTCTATCACTCTGCGTGGTTGCTGGATCAGGGACAGGGTGCGGTCCGGGAGGTTTCCATGGTCAAGGCCTTCATGGGCGAGTTGGTGAACCGGGTGCTCTACAGTTGCGTGCAGTTCCACGGCGGGATGGGCTATATGCGGGAGACGCCCATCGAGAGGATGTCCCGGGACGCCCGCCTTCACCCCATCGGCGGGGGAGCGACCGAGGTGATGTGGGAAGAGATCGCCAAGAAGATGTGAATGATGGGCCCGGTTGATGATATGGATGGTCAGCGCCTTTTGACCTTGCGCACCGACTATGAGAGTGGCGGGCTTGCCCGCTCGGATCTGACCGACGATCCTTCCGAGATCTTTGCGCGCTGGTTCTCGGAAGCCTTGGAATCGGGCTTGGTGGAGCCGCACGCTTTTGTGTTGGCCACCGCCGACCGGGAGGCACGCCCCTCGGCGCGGACCGTGCTGATGAGAGAGATGGACCGCCGGGGGATTGTTTTCTACACCAACTACCGGAGCCGGAAAGGCGCCGATCTGGCTGAGAATCCCCGCGCTTCGGGGGTGTTTCTGTGGATGCCGCTCCATCGTCAGGTGCGGATCGAGGGTCGGGTGGAGAGGGTGCCGGGCGCCCAGTCCGACGCCTACTTCAGCGCCCGTCCCCCCGGCTCACGTCTGAGCGCGGCCGCCTCTCCCCAGAGCGATCCGGTTCCCGACCGGGCCTGGTTGGAGGAGCGGATGGAAGAGATCCGGCGCCGCTACCCCGATGGAGATGTCCCGCGACCGGCGGAATGGGGCGGCTACCGGCTGGCCCCCGACTGCTACGAGTTTTGGCAGGGTCGTCCCAACCGCCTCCACGACCGGTTCGAATACCGATGGCGCAACGGTGGCTGGGTGGTGGTACGACTCGCTCCCTGATATGGTCTGAATGGAGGGGGCGGGGAATTGCAATCCCTAGTGAACCGGTACAAAGGGACTGCTTTTTTGACGCCTCGGGGGTGTGAAGGGTGCTGTGTAGCAGTACATTGCCATAGACGTGGCGTCTTCGTATACCTTCAGCACAGTTACAGATCAGTTTCGATTTACTGGCTCTCCTCGTTCACATATCTGTCTTCTTCGACATGTTCCTCTCTCATCAGCAGGGCCGGCAGGATGGCCAATAGGGACAGGAACCCCGTGATCATGAAGAGGTTCTGAAACACGGTGACGCCGGCGCCTATCAAGACGGCCTCGGTCTCTTCGAACGACGGTCCAAGGTCCACGTCGGCGGTCAGGGTGTAAAAGCGTTCAATACCCCAGGCGGACAAGGCGGCCAGCCCCAACGCCATCCCCACCATTCGCGATGCTGTGACCAAAGAGGCCGCGGCGCCCCAATAATTACTGGGCGACGCGCTCAGAGCACTGACGCCGATAGGAGGGATGACCAGCCCGAATCCCAAACCCGCCGATACCAAGGGCAGAGTCAGCCTCAGTTCCTCCACCTGCGTCTCCCAACCACTCATGAACAAGAGGCCCGTTCCCATCAACACCAGGCCCGCAATACACACCGATCGCACGCCGGCCCAGCGAACGATGTAGCCTCCCACCACCGCTCCCACCGGAATGGCGGCGGTAAGGCGAAGCAGGTGGAGGACGCTCTCCAATCCCGTCCTTTCCATGACGGTGCCTGCCATGAGGGGCACGGATACCAACGCAATGATCAAGGCCACTCCCACCAAGAACTGGGTGCCGTTGGAGGACAGGAACGCCCTGGATTTGTACAGGAAAGGAGCCAACAGAGGCTGATCCGTGCGTCTTTCAAGGAAAACCAATGCGGCGACCAGGAGTGCTCCCACGGCCACCAGCAGATACGGGAGAATGGAAGTTGCGGAGAAGAGGCCCCTCTGGGACAGCCCCGCGGTTAGAAAGATGAGCGCCCCTCCCATCACCATCGCCCCGAAGTAGTCCATCTTGGCCTTCGGGTTGGCCCGGTTCGGCAAGACGGCCAGAAGCGCGATAAGAATGAGGCTCTGGGGTATGTCCAGCCAGAATATCCACCGCCAGCCGAGCAACTCGATAATGGCGCCTCCATAAAGAGGGCCCAACACGGACCCGGCTTCAGCCGCCGCCGCCACGAGTCCTATGGCAATTCCCCTTCTCTGCGACGATACGGCTGCCACTGCCATAGCCAGACCTATGGGGACCGTGGCGCCTCCCCCAATAGCCTGGACCACCCGGGCGGACACAATCCAACCGAAATTCGGCGCCAGCGCCACGAACGCCGATCCGATGGAGAACACGACCAGGGCCGCCTGGAACATCTTGACGCGGCCGTGGACATCGGAGAGGCGCCCGCCCAACGGCATGGCCACGGTGTAGGCCACCAGATACCCGGTTACGATCCAAGACGCCCTGTCCAGGTCCGTGAGGGGGATCTCCAGGTCCAACATTACGCCGGGCAACGCGGCGACTACCACGGTCTGATCCAAGGCGGTCGAGAATACTCCCAGGCAAAGAATTCCTAATACAACCGACTCGGAAGAACCCAGGGAGGTGAGTCGATGCCTAAGGCCGCTCACGACCCGGAGCCGACGTCCGGAAGTTGGATGTCGACAGGAACGTCGATGCCAACGATGCTCAGAAGACGGATGGTTTCCGGGGCGTCGTCGTCGTAGATGCGGCCCGCTATTTTTATCTGCCGCAAAGTGTGTTCGGTTTCGTCAATCCATAAGGTCAAGGCCACTGCATGACCCGGGTCCGCGGTCGAGATGAGGGACAACAACTCGTTGGAAGCAAGGTCCGCCTCAACGCGAATGCTCTGGGTGTCCTGAACGGACTCCCGGCCTGTGACGATGGCGTCGTCCTTGATGGTGATCAGCAGATCGCGCAGAGTCAGGCCCAACCCCGCGAAATTGAAAGGCACCTGGTCGAGGGGCAAGGGGTTCCACGGAGCGTCTTTGGAGAGCTTTATGTAGGCCTGGTCTCCGACCGCCAACATTTCAATCTCCACAAATCCAAAACCCGGCGCCTCCACGTCCACCACCATCCTGAAGCTGTCGGGAGCCTCTACTTCTGTTTCCATACTCTTGAAAATCGTCCCAAAGAACTTGGCTCCCGTTTCCTCTTCGTCGACCATGTTGAACTTGGCCGTCGACATGGCAGCCATTTTCTCTCCCGCACTTGAAAGCAAATCATCCAACTCAACGTCGGGCGCGGGAGTGGGCGTATCCTCCCCTCCGCACGCGGCGACCGAGAACAGGAAAACCACCGCCAGAACGGTGATCGCCAGCCCGCCACGAAGTGTCCTGAACAAGTTCATCTCCTCACCCTCCTTGACTCGGCATCCAGTGGGGAGGCGGCAATCTCATGGGGAGCGGAGCTTTCTTGCATGTTGATCAAGCACACGCGGCGGTCGGGGGGCCTGGACCCATCCAGCAGCGCCGCCGCCACAAGCAGCGGTAGGCGTTGAGTTACGCCATTTGCAACGGGGAGCGTGACAGACGGCAACCACTCTGGGCGTTGTCTTCTCACCTTAGTGTCTGCTTCTGCAGGCACGCTTCCTAACTTTGGGACAAGGGCAACCATCCCCAACCGGCACCGGTACCAGGCATCATCATTATCCACAACGGTGTCTCCTCTCTGCTCGAAGTGGTGGTCAAGCAACAGGATCCACCGCCGAACCCCACCCGACGTGGTACTAACCCGAGGTGTCGCTACATCTCAGAAACTGGGACACCCTAGTCTCTCCCATGATGCGACTGACCATCCTCGGATCAAGCGGTACCTACCCGGCGCCTTCCAATCCTGCTTCGGGCTATCTGATCGAGGCCGGTGGAACAAGGGTCTGGTGCGAGGCAGGCCCGGGGACCTTCGCCTCCCTGACGCGAGGTCTGGACTTGGATCTGCTGGACGCGGTGGTGGTTTCCCATCGGCATCCCGATCATTGCATGGACCTGGTCTCTGCCTACCACGCCTTCGCCTACGGACCTCAACCCCGTCTTGGCATCTCTCTCTACGCTCCCGACCAAGTCTTTGCGGCCTGCCTTGCCTTCCTGGGACAGGACTCCGACGGAAAATTCGCCCGGGTGTTCGATCTTCACAGGGTCTCGGACGGGGATCAGGTCAGCATAGGAGGTTTGACCGTTTCCTTCGCCGAGGCTGACCATCCGGTTCCCACCGTTGCCTCCCGGTGGAGCGATGGACACAGGATCATGGCCTATTCGGCGGACACCGGGCCTAAGGGAGACTGGCCCCGACTGGTCAAGGATGCGCATCTGTTCTTGTGCGAGGCGTCTTTGGGCGCCGAGCCTTCTCCGGAGGCGGCCACGCACCATCTCGATGCCGGGGAGGCGGGGCGGATCGCCCGGGAGCAGGGGGCCCGGGGCCTGATGCTCACCCACATTCCGCCGCACATCGACTCCCGCCGGGCGGTGTCGGCGGCGGAGCGGACCTTCGACCGGCCGGTGGCGCTGGCGGTCCCCGGCGCCGCACATCGCATATGAGTTTGGCTATACCCTGTTAGGACATGGCGCGTATACGACCGGTTGACGAACTGCGGCCCGTCCGCCTTCATATGGGCTATACAGACGCCCCTCCCGGCTCGGTGATGATCGAGTTGGGCGGCACTATGGTGCTGTGCACCGCCACTGTTGATGAGAGGAGACCCCCCTGGATGACGGGGAGGGGCGGATGGGTCACCGCCGAATACGCGATGCTTCCCGGCTCCTCCAGCCAGAGGATCCGCCGCGATCACTATCAGCGGGGACGGGCCCTCGAGATCTCCCGGTTGATAGGGCGTTCCCTCCGGGCGGTGGTCAACCTGCAGCAAATGGGTGAGTTTGTGATCCGGGTTGATTGTGACGTCGTCCAGGCAGATGGCGGAACCCGAACGGCGGCGGTCACCGGGGGATGGCTGGCTATGACCGAGGCGCTGCGATGGGCTTCCGAGCAGGGGATGGCCGACGCTGACGCCAGCTTCGATCAGGTGGCGGCGGTCTCGGTGGGGCTGGTGGGGGGAGAGGTGCTACTCGACCTCGACTATAAGGACGACCAAGCCGCCGATGTGGACCTGAACGTGGTGATGTCGGGCAGGGGACTGCTGGTGGAGGTGCAGGGGACCGCCGAGGGGGCGCTTTTCGACCGGGCTGACCTCGATCAGATGCTCGATGTCGCCCAGAGAGGGATCTCCGAGTTGCTTTCCGCCCAGAGGCAGGCGCTGGGCTAACCGCTGTCTTGAGCGAGGCGGAGATGGAGCCGGACCGGCTGGTGGTGGCGTCGGCCAATCCCGACAAGATCGCCGAGGTGAAGAAGATCTGGGAAGAACTGGGCGTGGAAGGAGAGTTCGTGAGCGGCCTGAGTTGGGAGGAGGTGGAGGAGACCGGCGAGACATTGGAGGAAAACGCCCTGCTCAAGGCGCGGGCGGTGGCCGCCGCCACGGGGATCGCAGCTCTGGCCGACGACACCGGTTTGGAGGTGGCGTCGCTGGGGGGCGGCCCGGGGGTGCGTTCGGCCCGTTACGCCGGGGAGGACGCCACCTACGACGACAATGTCGCCCGGTTGCTGGCCGAGATGGAAGGCCGAAGGGACAGGGCGGCGCGGTTCCGCACGGTGGCGGCGCTGGTGTGGCCATCGGGACGGTACCTGGTGGCCGAAGGCGTTCTGGAGGGAAGGATCACCCTTGGCGCCCGAGGCGAGGGCGGGTTCGGATACGATTCGGTGTTCGAAGTGGGCGAGCGGACCCTCGCCGAGATCACCGCCGCCGAGAAGAACCGGATATCGCATCGGGGCCGTGCGCTGCGCTCTCTGGCGGCCCGGCTGGGGTCCATTCCTCCGGCGGAGGCCAAGTAGCCGGGATTAGAGTGTCACGGGCCTGTCAGGCCTGGTAGGCATCGGGAACGGGTGTCAGTGGCCTGCCGAGCCAGCGGGGGCGGCGCAGGCCTCCGGGTCCTGGTCCGGGACGGGTGTGGTCCATCCATTCGCGGTAGATCTGGTGGGATCTCTCGGTGTCGACGAAGACATCCCCATACCGGTCCCCTGGTTCCGCGGGGGTGAGGCGGACCCGTTGGTGCCAGGCATGCATGCCCGACACCGGGTCGGGATGTACGGGGAAGGCCAGGTTCTGGTGCACTCCCGGGTCCCGCCACCAGATGCGTTCGCTGTCGGGGTCGTCCGACTCGAAAGGCTCGATACCCGAGCGGTGCCGCAGCAGCCACCCGCCGTCGTGGCGTCCGATGTCCACCAGGGCAGATGACCAGCGCTCGTTTCCCATTTTGGCGTCCAGGCGCCAGCGGCCCATGTGATGGGAGGCCGCCACCACTCCGGGTCGGAGGCCCTCGGTGCGCCAGGCCCGCATGAGGAAGTAGCCGATGTCGGTGCTGATCCGGACCAGGTCGCCGGTGTCGAACCCGAGTTGGTCGGCGTCGACCGGGTTCATCCACAACGGGTGCCCGTGGCTGATCTCGTACAGGTACTTGGCGTTGCCCGATCGGGTATGGATCAGGGTGGGGAGTCGGAAGGTGGGAAGCAGGATGCGCTCGCGGCCCTCGAGGTCGAGGTCCCGCCAGTAGACATGGGACTTGAGATAGGTGGGGATGGTCGCTTCGGGCCAGTTCCAGTCCTCGAGCGTCTCGGAGTGCCATTCGAGGAGACGGGAGGGGGAAGTGAAGCCGCTCTTGCGCTCTCCGTCGACCTCTACGCCGGGCTGATCGGGGGCCACCTCCGCTTCGTTCAGAAGGTACCGGTCGCGGTCGATCTCGAAGGCGCCGTACTTGCGCATGTACTCGAGGGGCGTGAGGCCTTCGCGGCCGGCGTGTTCGGGAAGGCCGGGGACCGAGTTGTCGAACATCCACCCGTAGTACTCGTCGAGGTTGACCGGGCGGGACGGGTCGTTGGGCGACTCGTACCACTGGCGGATCCCCAGCGACCCATCGGGATCGATCCGCCACGACAGGTCGATCCAGAACTCGTTCTCCTCCCACACCTCTCCGGGGTTGGCCTCGTAGGTGCGCTCGTACTGATGCCCGGCGCGCTCTCCGGCCACCCGCAGCACCGGCTGGCGGAACCCGAGCCAGCGAGCCGCGTGGGTCTCGTAGGAGTGGGTGTCGTGCCGCTCGGCGCCGACCCCCATGGGCAGTACGTAGTCGGCGAACCACGCTGACTCTGACCAGGTGGGGGAGAGTGCCACATGCAGGCCCACCCGGTCCTCGTCGGTGAGGGCCTCCATCCAGGTGAACCCGTCGGGGTTGGTCCACACGGGGTTGTAGACCCGGGTGAAGTAGACCTCGATGCGCCCCCTCCCCTCCTTCAGGAAGTGGGGCAGTAGGTAGCTCATCTCGTAGTGACTCAAGGGGAACTCGCCCGGCCAGATCAGCTCGTTCCAGCGGTTGACCGGGGGCGGGGTGTTCCAGTGTTCGGGCTTGAACTTGTCCCAGGCACTCGGGGAGGTGCCGCCTTCGGTCCCCACCGATCCGGTCAGCACGTGCAGGAAGAACAGGCAACGAGCCACCTGCCAGCCTCCGAGGTTGCCCGATGCGGCGGCTCTCCACGTGTGGGAGGCGAAACGGGGTCCGGCGTCGGCGATGCCCCGGGCCACGGCTTCGATACGCCAGGCGTCGACGCCGGTCTCCTCGGCGGCGTACTCGATCGTGTAGGGGGCGTAGGTCTCTGCCAGCAGCTCGACAAAGCTCTCGTAGGTGCGGGGCCGCTCGGGCGCCAGCGCGGCCAGCGAGGCCTCCCAGTTGACCCACCTTCGCACGTAGTCATGGTCGACGGCGTCCCACTCCAGCAGCCGGGCGGCTATGGCCAGCAACATCGCCGCCTCGGTACCGGGCCATGGCGAGAGCCAGTAGTCGGACATCGCCGCGGTGTTGGAGAGGCGCGGATCGATGGTGGCCACCTTCCCGCCCGCCTTCCGAGCCTCGATGATCCGCTGGGCGTGGGGGTTGAAGTAGTGACCGGATTCGAGCTGGGCGGAAAGCAGGAGGATGAACCGGGCGTTGGCGAAGTCTGCGGAGGGGCGGTCGTAGCCCATCCACATGGCGTAGCCGGTGCGGGCTCCCGACGAGCAGATGTTGGTGTGGCTGTTGTGCCCGTCCACCCCCCAGGACCGGAGGACGCGTTCCATGAAGCCGTCCTCGCCGGGCCGTCCCACGTGGTACATGATCTCGTCGTGACGGTCCTCTTGAAGCGCCCGCCGGATTCGCGAGGCTATGTCCCCGAGCGCTTCCTCCCAGGAGACCTGCTCCCATTGGCCCGAGCCTCGCGGCCCGGATCTGCGCAGCGGGTGCAGGATCCTCTCCGGGTCGTACATCTGGTTCAGGGTGGCCGGGCCCTTCGCGCAGTTGCGACCCCTCGACCCGGGGTGCTCGGGGTTGCCCTCGAAACGCCGGACCTTGCCGCTGTCCTTGTCGACGTAGGCCAGCAGCCCGCACCCTGCCTCGCAATTGAAACAGGTGGTCGGCACCAGCCGGTACCGGCGCTTGACCCGGTCGGGCCACGCCTTGGCGTCGTACTCCTCCCAGTCATCCCACTTCTCGGCGGGCGGGAAGGACACGAGACCCGTCCCGGGAACCAGTCGGGGTAGACGGTCCGAACCGGGGTGGTCGGGTGTTGTGGGCATGTTCTCTGACCTCTCCTTTTTCTTCACGACAGTGGCACGCTCTGGCCCGCCTTGACGAACGCGTCGTCGGCGAACCATATGCCGACCAGGGCTGCCAGCCCTCCCAGTTGAGACAGCCAGAGGGGGGCGCCGTCCCCGGCCAGGAACGCCACTCCCAGCACCAGGGGAACTGCAACCCCGATCAACTGTCCTCCGAGCCACCACTCCCTGGCATAGGCTCCCTTTGTCAAGTGATATATGCCCGCCGCGTGGTTGCGAGTCGGGTGCTTGGAGACGAGTTCTACCGTGGCGATGAGGGCGAGGGCCGCCGCACCGGCGACCAGGGCCCAGGCGAACGCCCGCCGGGACGACACTCCGAGATCGAAGATCCCGGCGACCAGCAGCCCCGCACCGCCGCCCGCCGCCAGCGCCCCGGCCAGCATGTGCCACAGCAGGGTCGGGCTCTGCCAGAGGTCTCGGCCCTCCGCCTGGCCGAACAGGAAGGCGGTGTAGCCGGCCACGCCCAAGCCGACCGCCGCCGCAGCCCAGATGAACACCGGGACGAAACTGGCTCCGGTAAGACCGAACAGGAACCACAGACCGAGGATCACCGCATCGGCGGTGAGGATCCAGGCGCCTTTCACCAGCCACGATCCGGGTTTGCCCTTCGTCATGAGGTAGAAGAAACGGTCGGGCCGCTTGAGGTCCGCCACCAGCAGCGCGCCGGTGAGGGCGAGGAAGATCCCGGCTATAAGCGGAGCGCCCCACCGGGCGAAAGCGCTCGTGGCGTCAGCCCCGAAGAGAAGCGCCAGCGCCAGCGCCATGACGATCCCCGCCGAGATCCCTTTGGTGAGGAAGTAACTCGACACCCGCCATCCCCACGGCATCGGGTGGTCGGTGTTGTAGACGACCCGGGGAGGGCCGTCGGCCCGTTCGGGACGAGACGGCGAAAACTTCCTGCTCCCTCCGTTGTCACTCTTCTTGGTCGGCGGCGTCAGGTCGATCGTCATGAACGACGGGGCCGGGTCACCCCAGATGCCTCCGTCCCCCGGGTTGACGGCGCCCAAGGGGTCGATAGCGGCCTCCTCCACTCCCAGGTACCAGAGGTTGGGCCTCGTACCCTGCTCCGGGGACCGCTGAAGCAGTTCCTCGGTGGCCAGGAGGCGCGAGATGGGCGTGGTCGGATCGTCGATGTCGCCCGAGATTATGGCCTCTTCGGGGCATACCACCACGCAGGCGGGCTCCAGCCCCACCTCGACGCGGTGCACGCAGTAGTTGCACTTCTGGGCGGTTTGGTCCACGGGATCGATGTACAGCGCGTCGTAGGGACAGGCCTGCATGCAGCTCTTGCAGCCGATACACAGGCTGGTGTCGAAGTCGACGATCCCGTCGGGTCGGCGGAATAGGGCGCCGGTTGGGCAGATCGAGACGCAAGGGGCGTCGGAGCATTGGTTGCAGCGCATCACCGAGAACGACCGCTTGGTGTCGGGCCAGGTTCCCGACTCGATGTACTTCACCCAAGTACGGTTCACACCGAGCGGAACATCGTGCTCGGTCTTGCACGCCACCGTACAGGCATGACAGCCGATGCACGCGGTCTGGTCGATAACGAAGCCGTACTGCAAGGCGCTCCTTCGCTGCCGAGGGCTTTGAAACCCTCACGGGAACCTTACGCCACTATACACAACGACACCGGCCTTCCTGAGACCGCACTTTCTTCCCGTGTCGCGATGGGTACGTGTGATCCGGACCGGTGCTGGACCGACCCTTTCCCGATGATTCACGGTGCCCAAGTTCCGGTTTCCGGGGCCAACACGATGCCTGCTTCCCAGGACACAGCGGAGAAGCCCGGCCTGGTGGGTTCTAAGCGAATGGGCCACTCGGTAGATGTGTGATCGAGTCGCTAAGAGCGAGCGCTTCCGCTACCGGCGCGCGGCAGCCAGGATCATGAGGACATGGTCGATGTCGCTCGCGGTGTGGTCAGCGTTGACCTGGAGGCGGATCTCTTCGTCGCCTCTGGGAACCACGGGATAGGCGAGTCCGGTTGCCAGGACGCCGCCGTCGAAGAGGGCCGCCACAAGTCGGCGGGTCTCGTCGGTATCGCGCAGCACCAGGGGCACGATGGGGTGCTCACCGGGAATGATCTCGTAACCCAGCGCCACCAAGTTGGACTCGAGTCGGCGAGTGAGGTCTCGCAGGTGTTTTAGAAGCGCCCCCCCTTCGGGACTGTCCAGTATCGCCAGGGAGGTAAGAGCGGCGCTTGCTTCGGCGGCGGTGATCGGGTTGGAGTAGATGTAGAAGGGGGAGGTCTCCCGGAGGAAGCGGATCACCGGACTTCGGGAGACCACGTACCCCCCGTTGACCGCCAGGGCCTTGCCCAGGGTGCCGATGAGGATGTCCGCGGGCGGGCTCGCGGTGTATTCCTCGGCGCCCCGGCCCGTGGCGCCGAAAGGCGCCCACTCCGTGCGAGTCGTCCACGACCACCACTACGTTCTCGGGGAAGCTGTGATCGTGACGACGGGCGATGTCCATGATCTCGTCGAGTGGAGCGTGGTCGCCGCGCATGGAGAAGATGCCGTCGGTCACGACAATCGCCCGTCTCGCCCGGCCGGCTGCCACCGCGATTTGATGATCGAGCGCCGCCATGTCCAAGTGCGGGTAGACGGACTTGCTCAGAGGCCGGGCTAAGCGGACGGCGTTGATTATGGAGTTGTGGTTCAGTTCGTCGGAGATCACCGCCGTGGTCGGGTCGATGAGAGAAACCAGGGTTCCCATCACGGCTGCGTAGGCCGAGGAGAAGATCATCCCCTCCTCTCGCCGGTGGAAGGCGGTCAGGGCATGCTCCAGTTCCACATGGGGTGTGTGGGTACCCGCGATGAAACGCGCCGCGCCGGGTCCGGTTCCCAACGCCCGCGCGGTGGCCTCTTCGGCCCGGATCACCTCGGGATGCAACGCCAACCCCAGGTAAGAGTTCGAGTTCATCCGGATGAAGGCACGGTTCCCTTGGCCTTCCAGGAGATACCTCGGGCCTTTCTCCCCGTCGGGACGTACGACCTCCCGAATGACAAGTTCGACACCCTTGGCCATCCCCTGCTCGTCGAGGCGGGTGACAAGGCGGTCGAGTTCAGCGATCAATCGGTCCAGCGGCATTCCAGCCTCCTGGCAGCGTGCCATTCTAGAATATCGCCGCCCCATCGAAACTTCCGCCCCTACAGAAACGGGCCTCGCGGCCTAGCTTGGCTTCTGTGCCTATAAGGCCGGATGGGCCGGTAGCTACAGCATCACCAGGCCGAGGTCGTGAAGGGCTCGGCACGGGGATGCTGACGCCTGGGGCCTGGTTCCCGTTGAGTCGAACATGACCAGTCACTGAACCGGTGATCCAGACTGGCGCCGGTTGCTGCATCGCTCGGTGCCGTGCGGGGTAAGGTAGCATGAAATGCGGTAAGGGCTGAGGGCCTACTGGGAGCACGCGACATGAGACGACCGGCCGAACACACTGGTGGAAGGGTGGCTGTCGTGTGTGAATTTCGATTAACACAGTGAGGGTCCTATGCCACTCGGCATCCAGGAGCGGCGAAGGCCGCCCTGGACCAGATAATCGAGGTGGCTGATCAACGAGCCTGCTTGGACGATGGGAGTGGAGGAGGAATACCTCCTCGTGGATCGGGAGACCGGGGAGCTCATCTCCACCCAGCCCCATGGGCTGATGGAGAGGGTCACAGAACTTCGTTACGGACTGGTGAGCCACGAACTCTTCGACTCTCAGATCGAGATCGGCACCGGGGTCTGTCACGACGTCAAACAGCTCCGCGCCGACGTTGGCCTGTTGCGCTTGGCGGTTAGCGAGGCCGCCGAGGAGTACGGACTCGCCCCCATAGCCGCATCCACCCATCCCCAGGCAAGATGGAAGAAGCAACGAATCACCAGGGGGGAACGCTACCAGGCCCTCACCGAAGACCTCCAAGCGGTAACACGCCGAATGATCATCTCCGGAATGCACGTGCACGTGGGGATCGAAGATCCTGAGTTGCGAATCGACCTTATGGGTCAGGCCACCTATTTCCTGCCTCATCTGCTGGCCCTATCCACTTCCTCGCCATTCTGGGAGGGGACAGACACCGGTCTGAAGAGCTACCGCATGTCGGTATTCGGCTCTGTGCCCCGCACCGGGTTGCCTGAGAAGTTCGATTCATGGGCTGACTTCAAACAGCACGTGAATGTGCTGGTGAGAGCAGGTGTCATCGAAGACTCAAGCAAGATCTGGTGGGATATCCGACCTTCCGAACGCTACCCCACCCTGGAAATGAGGGTCACCGATCTACCCACCAGGATGGAGGATACGATAGCCATTGCCGCTCTGTACGTCTGCATCCTCCGGATGCTGTGGAGGTTCAAGATGGAGAACCTGCGGTGGCGTGTCCACGCCAACTTCCTGATTGCCGAAAACCTTTGGCGCGCCCAACGCTATGGCGTGAGCGACAGGTTGATCGACCTCAGCAGGGGTACGTTGGTACCGTTCCCCGTTTTGGTAGAGGAGATCATCGAGTTGGTGCAACCCGACGCTGAAGCCCTGGGATGTAAACAGGAAATAGAGCACATCCGGACGATCTGTCGAAGGGGCACATCTGCCGATCGTCAACTGGCCGTCTACAAACAGGCGCTGAATTGCGGGGCTACCGACCACGAGGCGATCAAGGCCGTGGTGGACGCCCTGATCGCTGACACCTTGATGCCTCCCGAGGAGTGATCCAGTTTCTAGACCCTTAGGTGGCCCAGCAGGATGCGGGCCCGGCGGACACCGCTTCGTCGATCGTTCTTCCCTGCTCATCGCGGATCGCTTCCCTGCCTTTCGCTAGGGCCTGATCGTATTCATCCACCAGTTGGCGGGCTGTTTCCAGAATCTTCTTCGGAAGGCGCCCACGGGCCGGTTGCGGATGGGCGGCTCATCCCGGTTCTAGTTATTGACACCGCCGGGCGTCCAGACATACGAGAGTTCATTCGCTGGAGGGCTGACGCCCGGTAGCACAACTTTTACATTGTGTGTTCAAAAGATTATTACAATGTTATTGTTGTCGACAACGCTGGAACCTGCTAACGAAAGACGGATTAGACATGGCATATATGAGGAAATACCTTCGACGTCGCATGGATGAACGATATTGCCGCCTAAGTCCCCTGTCTGAAATGAGATGCCCCAACGGGGGCTGGATACGCGCTGTCCGAGATGCGCTTGGCATGTCCGGCGCAGAATTGGCTCGTCGTATGGGTGTCAGCCAACAACGCGTAGCCACACTTGAGCGAGGCGAGATGGAACTCACCGTCCAGCTCAACACCTTGCAGCGGGTTGCCGACGCCCTCGATTGCGAACTTGTATACGCCTTGGTGCCTAGAACGAGCCTCACCGAGATGGTCAAGGCGCAAGCGAGGCTCAAAGCAGTCCAACATCACAATTGGGTCGCACACCATAGCCGATTGGAAGACCAGGAGAGCGACGATCGCCTCGATGATCAGATCGAGGACTTAGTTGGGGAATTCGAGAACCGACGAGACCTGTGGAGTGACAGTCCGCGTCGATGACCTACTTGTTTCCGCCCGAAGCGATGGCCACACTGCGCTGTCAGAAGAAGACCGCATCGGATTGTTGCTACCAGAGATCGCCACTCGCGGCGACCTATACGGTGCTGAGCAACGCAACATCAGCCGCGCTCTTATGCGTCCACTCCCAACAGCACGGGCACTGTTGGATGACCGTTTCCTGCGCGACCTTCATCGAGCAATGTTTGGCCGGGTATGGCGGTGGGCCGGTCAGTACAGGCTACGGGAGACCAACATCGGGATAGAACCTGGCGGCATAGCTGTGGCTGTACGACTGTTGGCGCAGGATGTTGCCGTTTGGGTGGAGCATGGCACGTACGAACCCGATGAAATCTGCATGCGTTTCCATCATCGACTCGTATTCGCACACCCGTTTCCGAACGGGGAACGGAAGGCATGCTCGAGTCTGCGCCGATCTCCTCGGGCGCCGCACTTGGTGTGGTGCCATTCAGTTGGGGAATCAATATGGGTTTGACTACCGGCGAACTCAGGCGGGCCTACCACACTGCCCTGTGGGCCGCCGACGCTGGCGAGATGCAGGATATTGTGGTGTTCGCTCGGAGTTAATAGCGAATCAGCATCGCGCTCTTCGCTCTGACACAGGCCACCACGGTTCCTTGACGGTTGAGTAGCCGCCACACGCTCCGAGCGCCTTACCATTCCACAGTTCTCCTCCCATACCCGGCGGATCACTTCACGCAGTCCCCCATCACGGCAGGCACGAGCCGGACACCGGTCAGGTTCGCGCTGTCGGCGTTTGTGCTCGCAGGTAGGTGGAAGACGCGATCTGTAACCAAGCGCAGATCGGCTCGACCTCATGGGATTCCCCGATGCTCATCCACAAAAGCGATAATCGAATGGAAATTCCACAAAGTCAACCACACCTCGTTGAACCGGGTGCCGCCTACCCTACGTATCCGCACATTCCGACTCGCGGGGAGTTGACCACGGGTAGGTACATCATGTCGTCACAGCCATGTCGGGTGCTGCAATCGTCACAGAGGTAGCCGGGGTCCAGGTTCGGAAAGGCCTGCACACCGCATTCAGTGCATATCACCTCCGCCGCAGCATTCCGGCATGCATGGCAGGCCAATCCGGGCGGATCATTGACCGCCAGCAGTTGGATACCGTTCCGTAGTCTGGGCGCAAACTCGGAGATCACCCTGAGAGACAGTTCCGTGGTCGAACCGAAATCGTAGTCATAGGTAAACCTCTGTCCCCTGCTGAGGACCCGGTCGGTGGCGAACCCCATGTCTTCGACGGGGGGACCGCCAAACTCATTGAACCAATCCTTATCGCCAACCTGATACATCACTCCTGATATGTAGAAGGCGCTCAAATGCCCGCAGCACTCCAACCAGATGCTCCGGAGGAACCCGTCCAGGTCTTTCAGTTCAAGATCCTGCGGCATCTCCAGGTGCATCCAGTAGCGAGGGTCGTAGCGGTCTTCGACCGCGACGTGGAAGCTCCGTATTGCTTGTTGACCGGGGTTGTCACCTCCCACCATCTCTGGGACACCAGCCTTTCTGCGGCATGCTCGGAGGTGTCGACCCATCCCGGCCCGGCTGTATCTCTTCTCGCACAACAGGCATGTCCCTGTCGAAGGGGGCTTGGCCACGTTTACCTACCGTTCTACTCGGATCTCACAGTGACCTGCACACTTTCCATGTCCAGACCACCGGGATGATGGCTTTCCTGTTGGTCCCGGCGAAGCCCGATATCCGCAAAGACGTGTCAAGAGGCTCTTCGCTCGGCGCCGCATCAAATCAGAATAGCTTCAACGCCATACGAATCGATCGGGGTGGAGCCGGCACTGGAGGGTTGCAAGTGTCCTGATGCGATACTCATCCAACCGTATGATCGGGTTCACTCCGAAGGGAACGCACTCACGACCTGGCAGGCCCAATGGATCCAGCAGAAACTCTTCTGAACACCAGGGAGCGGTGGCCGGGGGCGATGCGGGATTGAGGGTGGTGTCGGCGCCTGGATGGCAAAACGGGCATCCCCCTTGCTCCAATAGATCCCGATACTCTAACTGATAATTCACACAGCAATAGTTGCTCCGACCTGGGGTCCATGGGCGATCGAGCGGGGATGGCTCTGGGTGGGGACCGATCTCTCGCAAACGGCAAGTCTGACAGAAGTGAATCTTGCAATTCGCCTGATGACGGACTTGTCGGTGGTCACGTCGACTTATGCGATGCCCGCTTCGGCCAAGATCGGCTTCGACGTCGGTTCTGACAAGTCACAGGATCGAGTTCCCCTTGGCTACGAGGAGCTATGTGACCTCTATGGACGTACGCCGGGACTGGAGTCGGACAAGCTCAAGGCTGTTCTCGAATACGCAGCAGCCATCCTTGCGGAACATGAACGTGGCCGTGTGGTGTTCGCCTATGACGAGGCGCAGAATTTGTCGGATCACCCACCGAGGGACAGGTTCCCGCTGTCCATGCTGCTCGATGTCTTTCAATCACTACAAAAGAAAGGCATCCAGTTCATGCTCGCCCTGACAGGTTTGCCGACCTTGATGCCGAAGCTTGTGGATGCCCGAACATTTGCGGAGCGAATGTTTCGCGTGGTGACACTGGATCGCCTGAACGACGATCACAGCAGGGAGGCCATCACGAAACCGCTCGACGTGGCCGAATGTCCGGTTCGATTCACTGAACGTTCTATCGAGATAGTCATAGAACAGGCTGGTGGCTACCCGTACTTTATCCAGTTCTTTTGCCGAGAGGTGTTTGATGCCTTCATACAGCAGATATCAAACGATCATCAGGCGCTGATCGCTGTGGGGTCGATTCAACGGAAGCTCGATATCGATTTTTTCTCGGGACGCTGGGCAAGGGCCACAGACCGCCAGCAACAGCTTCTGTGGGTGATCGCCAATCTCGAAAACGCTGATGGCGAGTTCACGATCTCGGAACTCCTGGGAAAGGCAAAGGTCCTTTTGGAAAAGGGCTTCTCTGCAAGCCACGCCGGCCAGATGCTGTCGATTCTTGCGAATCGCGGGCTGATCCACAAGAATCGCTTCGGAAAATACGCGTTAGCCGTACCGTTGATGGCGCAGTTCATTCGTCGGAACTATGACGGTTCTACAGTTCTGACGAGATGAGCGAAGAAACGACTAACAATTACGGCGCATTCATCTGGTCGGTGGCGGATTTGCTGCGGGGTGTGTACAAGCAGCCGAATATGGCCGGGTCATTCTGCCGCTGACGGTGCTGCGTCGGTTGGACTGTGTCCTGGAGCCGACCAAGGACAAGGTCTTGTCGGCCGCCGCCTCGCTTCCCGAGTCCTTGGCGAACCGGGGTCCGGTGTTGGAGCACATGGCGAGAGAGTCGTTCTACAACACCTCCAAGCACACTTTCAGGACCTTGCTGGGCGACCCGGACAATGTGGCCGGGAACCTACGCAGCTACATCGCTGGGTTCTCAGAGTCGGCGCGCGATATCATCGACAAGTTCAACTTCGACGTTCAGATCGACCGGTTGACCGAACACAACCTGCTCTACCTGGTGGTGTCGAAATTTGCTGACCTCGACTTGGGTCCTGATGCGGTGTCGAACCTGGAGATGGGCTACATCTACGAGGAACTTATCCGCAGGTTCTCCGAGCTGTCAAATGAGACAGCAGGGGAGCACTTCACACCGCGGGAGGTGATCCGCCTGATGGTCAATCTCCTGTTCGTGGACGACGACGAGTTGCTGACCAAACCGGGGGTCGTGAAGACGATGCTCGATCCGGCCTGTGGCACCGCCACCCTGGCGTTTTCTAAAACGGAAGCTCTCCGGCTTGTCTGATCCAGCCCAAAGGGTGTTGGCAATGTGCAGGGCGATTTACGGTCCCTCACTTTTCCCAAAGCGTCTGTAGCACAACTGATTTCTGCAACACCCACCATAGCTCTGACCTGGGGGAGTAGCTCTGTGTTTAGCGGAGGCGGACGGGAATCGAACCCGCCGGGGGTCGTGTGACCCCCCACCGGTTTTGAAGACCGGGGAGCCCACCAGGCGCTCGCTCGCCTCCAATGCTGAAGGGTACCGGAGAAAGGCTGTTACCGTGATGGGATCATGACCACCCATCAGC
Source organism: Acidimicrobiia bacterium (assembly GCA_965214265.1). Classification (GTDB taxonomy): domain Bacteria; phylum Actinomycetota; class Acidimicrobiia; order Spongiisociales; family ZC4RG35; genus Bin76. The sequence continues at coordinate 2,219,418 of CBDCBK010000010.1, read as the reverse complement.
AGGACGCGGTTCCGGTGATCAGAATTACCGGGCTGGTGGAAAGGCCCGGCGAGTGGGCCATGGACGATCTGGCCGGACTGTCGGGCCAGGTTGCGGAGGCGCCCACCGGGGGACGCGGCGTCTCGGCCGGGGCGCTCTTGGAGGCTTCGGGTCCCCGGGGCGGCTATGTGTCGGTGGAGAGTGACGACGGGCAGTACCGGGCGTCCATACCTTTGGAAGAACTGGCTGCCAAGGGAGTGGTCGTCTATGGACTGGGCGCGGACTGCCTTCCCCACGAGCAAGGGGGCCCTTTTCGGATACTGGTACCCGAGGGCCGGACTCTCTGCTGGAATGTCAAGGGAGTGGGCGAGATGCGGGTGACCGCCCAACCCGAGCCCGACAACGTGCCCGCCAATCCCACCCACTAGGAGGTTGGTGATGTTCACCAATACTGCGGTGGGGTCGTATCCTTTTTCGTAATGAGTCAGCGTATGAGCCAGCGCTCGGGCGCCGGTCCCACCTTCGGGGAGATACTTGAGAGTTTTCGCCGCCGTCGCGGCCTGAACAGAAGGCAGATCGCTCGCCAACTGGGGGTTTCCCAGGGGCAGGTCAAGGACTGGGAGCGGGGAATGGAAATTCCCATTCATCCCGGATTTCTTCGCTCCCTCGAGGTCATTCTGGAGATGCCCGAGGGGCTGTTGTCCCGGGCCGCCGGATTTGCGGCGCCTGACCGGGAAGAGCCGAGGATGACGGTTCGCCAGTCGATGGCCACCCTGTCCGAGCCCCGCAACGAGCCGTCCGACCACCCTCTGGATCTCCAGGCCCACGCGCCGGCCGGTCCTCCGCTCGGGATGGGATCACCGGGCTCGGTCGACGGAGCGCCGGTTGCCTTTTCCTATCGGTACAACGCTCCCGAGGAGCGATGGGTGTATCGGATCCGGTTGTTGCTTACCGGGGCAGGGGTGGCGCTTCTGGGGCTGTTGCTGATGTGGGCGCTGGGCCGGGTGTGGGAGGAACTGGGCACCCTCTGGGACGCGGTGTTCGGATCATGATTCCCTTCCGGTCGTGAGCGTTTCCCATCGGCTGGTGGTTCATCCCTGCCACCCGCGCGGGGTGCCCGAAAGCCTGGCCAAGATCCCGGGGGTGGAGGTGATATGTCCGCCGGACTTGAAGAGTTTGGCTGAAAGCCTCACCGATCCCCGCGCAGAGATTCTGGTTAGCTTCATCTGGACCGACGAATGCCTCTCGTTGGGTCTGCGATGGATACAGTCGATTTCCTCGGGTTGTGACAACTACCCGCGCAAGGAGTTGGCTGCAGCCGGGATCCGTCTGACGTCAGGGAGAGGGGCCAATGCCCCCGCAGTGGCGGAGCACGCCTTTGCGTTGCTGCTGGCTATCACCAGGCGGGTTGGAAAATCGGTGCGTTACTCGGAGCGGGGGCTCTGGAGGCAGGGAATGGGTTACGAAGTGGCTGGGACGACTCTGGGAGTGTTGGGATTGGGAAGCGTGGGCGAAGAGATCGCCTGGCGGGCAAAAGCGTGGGGAATGGAAGTGATAGGCACAAAGCGAAACCCCGACACCTATGAGGGCTGCGCAACCCGTGTTTATCCCCCCGAGGAAACTGTTGAGGTCTTCCGCCGATCGTCTGCCGTCGTCTGCGCCCTTCCCTACGGAAGGGGGGCGCCGCCGCAGGTCGGGGCCGCCGAGCTGGCCGCCTTGGGAGACGGGTGGTTCGTGAATGTGGGCAGGGGCTCGGTGGTGGACACCGAGGCTCTCTTGGCCGCTTTGGATACCGGAGAACTGCGGGGAGCCGGTCTGGACGTGACTTATCCCGAGCCGCCGCCCGAGGATTCTGCATTGTGGCGTCACCCCAAAGTGGTTCTCACTCCCCATCTGGCCGGTTTCTCCCCCCAATACGCCGATCGGCTGGCCGAGATTTTCGCCGCCAACCTGCAAGCCTTCCGCGGAGAGGGAGAGTGGGTTAACCTGGTGGTGTGAGCGTCCACCCCCAGTGCGGCTTGGGCGGATAGCTCCATCCCGCAGAGGTCGTCCGGTCATATGAGCAAGATCAGCCATCAGGAAGGGGTGGTGCTTCGCAGTTATCCCTTCGGCGAGGGGCACCGGATCGTGGTGCTGCTGAGTCCGGAGAGGGGAAAGCTGCGCACCGTGGCGCGGGGGGTCCGCCGGGTAAAGAGCCGGCTGCGGGGCCGGTTGGAGCCTTTTTGTCGCGTGGAGTTGGTGTTGCATCGCGGGCGGGAGCTCGATCTGATCACCTCGGTTTCGGTGGTGGCGGCCCTCCCCGAGTTGCGATCCGATCTGGATCGCCTCCTCGGAGCTTCCATGATGGTGAACGCGGTGGATGCCGTGGCTCAGCCCGAACAGCGGTCCCGGTTGCTCTTCGATCTGTTGACCGAGAGCTTGGAGGTTCTTACCCGGACAGAGGACATCCCCGGTTTGACCACCGCCTTTCTCCTGCGTATGGCCGAGGTGGTGGGAGTGGCGCCGGCTCTGGACTGGTGCGTTTCCTGTGGGAGAAAAGACGGCCTCGCCAGGTTCAATTTCGAGGGGGGAGGAGTAACATGCGAGCAATGCCATACCCAGGGATCGGTTCGGCTGGTGGGGGGAGTGACCGAACACCTCCGCGACTTGGCACGCGCCGACATGGGTGATCTGCCCATGACCACCGTTGACCTGTCCCGGCAGGCCATGAGCGTTGTCTGCCGGTTTCTGGAATTCCATCTCGACCGGAGCTTTCGCTCGGTAGTCGTGCTCTCATGACCGTTGACGCTCCCCGTCATGTCGGGGTGATCCTTGATGGGAACGGACGTTGGGCGGCAAAGCGCGGTCTGCCCCGGGTGGCCGGGCACGTGGCGGGGGAGAAGGCGGTCCTGGACGTGCTGGAGGGGGCCTTGGAAGCGGGGATCGAGTGGTTCACTCTGTTTCTTTTTTCCACCGAGAACTGGCAGCGTTCCACAGAGGAGGTGGCCTTTTTGATGGAGTTCTGCGATGACCTGCTGCTGCGTCGTGGCCATGAACTGGCGGAGCGGGGAGCGCGTTTGCTCGTGGCCGGGGATCTCTCGGATGCCCGGATACCCGCCAAGGTCCGCAAGCGCATCGAGGAGACTCTCAATCTCACCGCCGGAAACACCAAATTAAACCTGGTGATAGCTTTCAACTACGGGGGACGCCGGGAGATAGCCGAAGCTGCCCGGACCTTGGCGGCCGAGGTTGCTGCGGGCCGGATCCAACCCGAGGACGTGGATGAGAAGGCCTTGGCTGCGCGGTTGCACATCCCCGAGATGCCCGACGCGGACTTGATAATCCGCACCTCTGGGGAGAGTCGGCTTTCCAACTTTCTTCTCTGGCAGGCGGCCTACGCCGAGTTGTACTTCACCGAGGTGATGTGGCCCGATTTCGACCGCAGCCACTTGGCGGAGGCGATAGAGGAGTACCGACGCAGAGAGCGGCGTTTTGGCCGGGTGCAGGAATCATCGTAAAGCCGGGTTGCGGGTAGCCTTTTCCTTGTCTCCATGACCAGCCTGGAAACTATCGTCAACCTGTCCCGCCGCCGCGGATTCGCGTTCCCGGCCTCCGAGATCTATGGCGGACTCCGCTCCGCGTACGACTACGGCCCGCTGGGAGTGGAGCTTCTGCGCAACGTGAAGAACGAATGGTGGCGTTCGATGGTTAGCACCCGCCGAGATGTGGTGGGGATCGACTCGGCGGTCATTCAGTCCCGCCGAGTGTGGCAGGCGTCCGGGCACGAGGCGGTTTTCACCGACCCGTTGGTGGAGTGCCGGAGCTGTCATCAGCGCTTTCGCCAGGACCGTCTGGCCCGTCCCGACCAGTGCCCATCGTGTGGGAAGCGTGACACGTTCACCGAACCGCGGCTCTTCAACCTGATGCTCCGCACCCATATGGGGCCGGTGGAGACCGACGACAACCTGGTGTACCTGCGGCCCGAGACCGCTCAGGGGATTTTCATCAACTTCGCCAACGTGCTGCGGGTCTCCCGACAGAAGCTGCCCTTTGGTGTGGCTCAGATCGGCAAGTCTTTCCGCAACGAGATCACTCCCGGCCAATTCGTTTTCCGCACCCGGGAGTTCGAGCAGATGGAGATGGAGTGGTTCTGTCTGCCATCCGAGGCGTCGGAATGGTTTGAGTACTGGGTGGACGCCCGGCGTAGCTGGTATCTGGATCTGGGAATGAATCCGGACAATTTGCGGATGCGTCCTCACGGCGCCGATGAGCTTTCCCACTACTCGGAGGAGACGGTGGATGTGGAATATCGCTTCTCGTGGGGGTGGGATGAGTTGGAGGGGATTGCCAACCGGACCGACTTCGATCTCAAACAGCACACTGAGCACTCCGGGGAGGATTTGAGCTATTTCGACCAGGCCGCCGGCGTCAGGGTGACTCCCTATGTGATCGAACCGGCCGCCGGCGCCACCCGCACTACTTTCGCCTTCCTGACCGACGCCTACCGGACCGAACAGGTCCGGGGCGCCGAGCGGGTGGTGCTGGGGCTCGATCCGCGCCTGGCGCCCTACAAGGCGGCGGTGCTGCCTCTTTCCCGAAAGCCCGTACTGGTGGAACCGGCCTCCCGGATCGCCGACGACCTGGGGAAGCGATTGGCGGTCGAATTCGACACAACCCAGTCGATAGGGCGCCGTTATCGTCGCCAGGATGAGATCGGCACTCCGCTGTGTGTCACCTACGACTTCGACTCGCTCGAAGATCAGTCGGTGACGGTTCGCCATCGGGACACCATGCACCAGGACCGGGTGGGAGCGGACCGGTTGTACTCCTACCTGGTTGAGCACCTGGGGATATGATCCGCAAGGCTCTGGTCTGGGTGTTGGCGGTCGTCGCGGCGGGAGCTGTGGCGGGGGTGATCTGGTTTCTCGTGGCGGGGAATGTGGGAGACCCCACCGAGGTGACCGCTCCTCTGATTACCTCTGAATCGCCGATGACCACCGAGACGGCCGCGGCGGAATCCACCACCCGTCCCACCGAGGCGGAGGAGGCGGGAGCCTATGCTCCCCAGGCCGAGCCCACCACCCTTCCCACCGAGGCGGAGGAGACAGATGGGACTCAGGTTTCCCAGGCCGAGCCCGCCGAGTCTCCGGGGGCGGTGGAGCTGGAATTGTCCGAGGGCACCGAGGCGCGGTTCTTGATCCGCGAGGAACTCCGGGGCGAGCGGTTCACGGTGGTGGGGGTGACAACCGAGGTGGTGGGGAGAATGAGGGTGGACCTCTCCGACCTGGCCCGCTCGCAGATGGGGGAGATTCTCATCAACGCCCGGACCTTCGCCACCGATTCCTCCAACCGCAATCGTGCGATCCGCGGCCCGATTCTCGCTGCCGAGCAGTACGAGTTCATCATCTTCCGACCCACCGAGGTCATTGGTCTGTCGGGCGCGGCGGAGATAGAAGGCGAATACAGCTTTTCGGTGGTGGGCGAGTTGGTGGTCCGCGATATCTCCCGTCCGGTCACCTTCGAAGTGGTGGCACGCTGGACGGCAGGTGAGCGGCTGGAGGGGACGGCGTCGGCTATGGTGCTCCGTTCCGACTTCGACCTGTCGATCCCATCGGTTCCCTTCGTGGCCAATGTGGCGGACGAGATTGGTCTGGAATTGGACTTCACAGCGGCGCGGTCCGGGTTAGGATGACGGCTACTTGATGTTTGCACAAGGCCGATCGGGGATAGAGACAGCCTGTCGACGGGGGTGGTGATATGAACAGGGGGGAAGACGACCGGGATCGGGTCCGGGCGGCGGCCAACCTGGTGGAGCAGTTCGCGGCTATCACCAAGGTAAAGCGGTCGGGCCGGAGCTACACCGCGCTCTGTCCCTTCCATCAGGAGAAAACGCCCTCGCTCTCGATAGACCCCGGGCGAGGCTTGTTCTATTGCTTCGGATGCCACAAGGGCGGGGATGTGTTCACCTTGATCCAGGAGACCCAGGGTCTCTCCTTCCCCGACGCCCTCCAGAGCCTGGCCCGACAGGCCGGGATCGTCTTGACCCACCGTCCCGGAGACGGGGCGAAGGCCGCCGATCGAGAGCGTTTGGTGCACGTCATGGGACGGGCGGTCGACTTCTATACCAAGAGACTGCTCTCCGGCGCCGATGCCGGACCGGCCCGCGCCTATCTGCGGTCCCGGGGTTATGACCGCCCCCTCATCGAGAAGTTCGGCCTGGGCTTTTCACCCCTGGGAGAGCCGTCTTTGAAAACCGAGCTGCGATCGGCGGGGATTTCGGATTCGGTCATGGAGCGAGCCGGGCTGGCGGTCAGGCGTGGCCGAAGCGGGAGCGATGAACTTCGGGACCGGTTTTGGGGTCGGATCATGTTTCCCATTCACGACTTGAGAGGCGATCCGGTGGGGTTCGGCGCCCGGCTATTGAGCGGGCAGGGGCCCAAATACCTCAACTCGCCCGAGACCCCCCTCTATCACAAGTCCCGGCTCCTGTACGGCCTGCATCTGGCCCGCCGGGAGATAAGCCGGTCCGGCGGTCAGGCAGTGGTGGTGGAGGGGTACACCGATGTCATCGCCCTGCATCAGGCGGGGATGGAATCTGCGGTTGCTACCTGTGGCACTGCTCTGGGAGAAGACCATCTGGAGGTGTTGGGCAGGTTGGGAGAGCGGATCGTGCTGGCCTTCGACGCCGACCGGGCCGGATCGGACGCGGTGCTGAGGGGCGAGCGGGTGAGCCGCCGAAGCGGTCGCCGCCTCGATCTGCGGGTGGCCGAGCTGCCCGACGGAAAGGACCCGGCCGATTTGGTGCAGGATGACCGGTTGGAGGACCTCCGTCAGGCAGTGAGCGACTCCCGGCCGGTTCTCCAGTATCGAATGGAGCGGCGGTTGTCCGGAGTGGATCTCACGGATCCCGAGTCCCGCGCCCGGGCAGTGAACGAGTTGAGCGCGCTGGTGGGAGCGGTGGGGGATCAGGCCACGAGAGCCGAGTACGAACGGACCTTGTCGCGTATGACGGGGGTGGGCCTCTCCGAGATCGGGGCCGTGGTGCGTCGGGGGGCGGGAAGAGCGGCGGCGGGTGGTCCGGACGATTCCCGGGCGCTTTCGTCCCGGGGTCAGGGTCGGCCTTTGAATCGGGGGACGGCGGTGGAACGGGAGCTTCTGAAAGCGGTGCTGGCCAACCACCCGGCTCTGAGGGAGCTGGAGGTGGACGGCACGTTATTTGCAGAGGGCCTCTACCGCCGGGTCTTCGAGGAGATCGAAGCCGACTGGAGGGCTACACCGATAGACCGGCCCACGCCGATTGCCTGGCGGGGGGTGGATTCGTCGGGCGGGGAGACAGGGTCCGAGACTCCCTCCTCGCCCGACGAGGCGCACCGGGAGTTGTTGGCGATCTCCGCCGACCGCTTGGATCCGGGCGATCCCCGGCCGCTGGTGATCAGGTGTCGCCGGGCGGCTCTCGGCCGGGAGATGGATGGTCTCGGAGCGCGGATGAGGTCGCTGGCTGCCGACGATCCCCTGCGGCCCCAACTTTTGGAGCAGGTCGTGAAGTTGGAGCGCCGCCGCCAGGAGTTGACCGGAGACCTGCGATGAGTGAGACGGGAGGGGTCTTCGAGGCGCGGGTGAGGATGATCCTTCGTCGTGGGCGCCAGCGGGGATTTCTCACTGTCTCCGAGCTCATGGCCGATCTGGATGAACTGGGCGGCGACCAGGCCGAAGAAGATCGGAGATGGGACGAGTTGATGAATCGTTTGGCAGGTGAGGGGATACGGGTGGTGGAAGAGGTGGAGGACGTCGGGGCGCGGCGCGATCGTCCGGAGTCCTCGTCGGCGGCGAGCCTGGGCGATCCTGTCAACCTGTACCTGAAAGAGATTGGGCGTTATGCCCTCCTCAAGCCCGAACAAGAGGTGGAGTTGGCCGTGCAAATCGAAAGTGGCGCCCGGGGGCGGGAGAAGCTGGAAAGCAGGGGGCTTTCCGCCGCGGAGCGCCGAGACTTGAGAAGCCGGGTCGAGCAGGGAGAGAGGGCCTACAACAGTCTCGTGGAGTCCAATCTGCGGCTGGTGGTCTCCATGGCCCGCAAGACCTTCGGTTCGATGAACGGAGTGCTCATGCTGGATTTGATCCAGGAAGGGAACCTGGGGCTGATGAAAGCCGCCGAGCGCTTTGACCACCGTCGGGGCTTTCGATTTTCCACCTACGCCGTCTGGTGGATCAGACAGCCCATGATCAGGATGTTCGCCCAACAGTCCCGGGCTATCAGGGTCCCCGCTTACCTGGCTGCTCTGATGCCCGTACTCAACGATGCCCGGAGGGAGTTGACCCAGAAACTGGGGCGGCCCCCCACCACCGCCGAGTTGGCCGCCCGGCTGGAAATCGATCCCAAGCAGGTAGAGCGGATGGTGAGGCTCTCCCAGCGTCCGGTTTCACTGCAGGACCCGGTGGGGTGGGAGGAGGACGGCACCACGGTGGGGGATCTGGTGCAGGACCTCACCGCCGAGGATCCGTTGGACGCCGCCACGCTGGCGTTTCTACAGAGGTACCTGGCTCATGTCCTGAAGAACCTACGGCCGAGAGAACAAGAAATCCTGCGGCTGAGGTTCGGGTTGGAAGACGGGCGGGTATGGACGCTGGGAGAGCTATCGAAGGAGTTTCGGGTGACCAAGGAGAGGATTCGCCAGATGGAGCGGAAAGCGCTCTCCAAGATCCGCCACCATCGCTTCACCATAGGGCTGGACGAATTTTTGGAGGATTAGGGCGTCGTTGATTTCTGGTCGCTCCTGCCACGGCCGCACTGTCGGACCAAGTGGTCAGAGGCCACAAAGAAATCACCAATACCGCGAAAAACCCCACCCGTCAGGGGTTGACATCCGGCGCTTCCTGACTCACATTGTTAGCAGCTAGGACGAATACCTAACGGTCCGGACCCAGATCTCGCCAAGACCGTGAAATTCCAGAGGTCATAACAACGCAACCCCCAACCGGGGCTGATGTTCGCGACTTCACAGATGGTGGCGGCGGCGGGGGTGGGCACCCAGCGGGCAAACCGCAGGACAACAGTTTTCGCGACATAGTGCAAGAATTCGCGAGGGACTTCTGAACCAGAATCTCTGCTTTGGCATGGGAGTTCTGCCTATGTCGATGCCTGGTTGTTGGGGCTTGCTCCTAGCGGATCCAGTAGGCGTCTTCGCCGTGCTGGGCGATGTCCAGACCGATAATTTCATCCTCTGCGCTGGCGCGCAGGCCGATGGCCATGTCCAGGACCTTGGCCAGCACCCAGGTGGCACAGAAGCTGAAGGCTATGACGGCGAGCACGGCCACCACCTGCTTTCCGAAGAAACCGGCGCCTCCGTATATAAGACCGTCGAATTCGCCGTACTCGGTTGAGGAGAACACTCCGGTGAGGACCGAGCCGATGACTCCTCCCACCATGTGGATACCCACCACATCCAGGGAGTCGTCGTAGCCGAACTTCTCTTTCAGTCCTACCACCAGTGAGCATAGGTATCCGCCGGCCGCCCCGATCACGATCGCGGCCGATGGGCTTACGAACCCGGCGGCCGGGGTGATGGCGACCAGTCCCGCCACAGCCCCGGAGACGAGGCCGAGCATGGTGGGACGGCGATGGCGGGTCCAGTCCGAGACCATCCACCCGAAAGCGCCGAGAGAGGCCCCCACCTGGGTGTTGAGAAGAGCGGTGATGGCCGCTCCGTCGGCGGCCAGGGCCGACCCGGCGTTGAACCCGAACCAACCGAACCACAGAATGCCGGTGCCGATCAGGGTGATGGGAAGAGAATGCGGGGGGTGTTCGGTTCCGAAATCCTGTCGGGGCCCCAGCACCTTGATGAGAGCCAGCGCGGCGATTCCCGAGTTGATGTGGATGACCAGACCCCCGGCGAAGTCTCGGGCGCCCCACGCGTACAGCCACCCGTCACCGGCGAAACCCCAATGGGCGACCACCGGATAGATGAGAAGAGACCACAGCGCCGCGAAGATCACCCAGGACGAGAACTTCATCCTCCCGGCCACGGCGCCGGCGATCAGAGCGGGGGTGATGATGGCGAACATCATCTGAAAAACAGAGAAAAGTGTTTCCTCATCGCCAAGGCCGGCCAGTCCCACCTTGTCCAAATCGCCGATGATGCCAAGCCCGCCGGCAGAGGCGCCGAAAGCCAATGAAAACCCGACAATCACCCAGATAATGGTGGCGATGGGAATGGTGACGACATTCATCATCAGCATGTTCACCACGTTCTTGGAGTTCACCATGCCCCCGTAGAAGAGAGCCAACCCCGGCACCATGAACAGCACGAGGGCAGAAGCGGTGATCATCCAAGCGATATCGCCAGCGTCCAAAATCAGATCCTTTCTTCGGGTTGTGGGTCCATCCGGTTGATAATCTGATCATCCGCCGGGGTCACATAGGTCTTTCCCGAACGGATGATAAGCATGCTTATCATTCCGTGTGGGCTATTCGAGGCCTCTTCGGGAGGACCACAACAGATCGGCCGATAGCTTGCCGCGGTCTGCTCTTGTCCGTTAGATGTTGGCCAGCTCCGCGATCAGTTTGGGCATCACCTTGTGTACGTCTCCCACGATTCCCAGGTCGGCGATGGTGAAGATAGGAGCGTCTGGGTCCTTGTTGATGGCGATGATGATTTTGGCGTCCTTCATCCCCACCAGGTGCTGCATGGCCCCGGAGATGCCACATGCGATGTAAACATCGGGCTTGACGGTCTTGCCGGTTTGTCCCACCTGTTTTGCGTAAGGCACCCATCCGGCGTCCACGATGGCCCGGGTGGCCCCGGTCGCCGCGCCGAGTGGGCCGGCCAGGGCTTCCACCAGTGAATAATGCTCGGCCCCGCCCAGCCCGCGTCCGCCCGAGACGATCACTGCCGCCTCCTCCAAGTCGGGTCCTTCCCGTTCCCGCGCGTGGCGCTCGGTCACCACCGCACCCGCTCGTCCCGGATCGGGAAGCTCCGTCGGGACGACTTCGGGCGGCGGCCCGCCGACCGGCTCGGCCGGGAAAGACTTGGGCCGGGCGATCACCAGATGGGGGCGGGGAGCGAGAAAGGCCGCCACCGCGATTTCGGCCCCTCCCGAAATCTCATGGCGGGTGGTTGCCGATCCGTCGGACTCGAGGGTCACGTCCACCGCGTTGGAAAGAACCGGAAGACCGAGCCGGACCGCCAGCCGACCGGCCACATCCCGATCGGTGTAGGCCTGTCCAAAGAGGATCATCTCGGGAGGCCGATCTGTGACCAGGTCCGCAATCGCCGCCGCCACCGGCGCCGCCGCCAGCGTGTCCCCGTGGTCGAAGTGGAGTACCCGCGCTGCTCCGTGGTCTCCCAGCGTCTCCCAAACCTGCTCCGACCCGGTCCCCGCATAGAGCACGGTGGGCTCGCCCAGCCGGCGCGCCTTGGCCAAAAGTTCCAGTCCCAGGGTGGACGGCGCCCCATCAATCTCCTCGCAGAAGACCCACACTTCCGCCATGGCTACACGACCTTCGCTTCCTGGAGTTTCTCCACGATGAGAAGATGTCCCTCGCCCTCATCCTCCACCACCACTCCGGCTGTCCGTTCCGGTGCCGGAACCACCGACACCACCTCTTGCCCGGTCGAGAGTGGCACTCCCAGGTCGGCAACTCCCAGCGTCTCGGTGGGCTTCTGTTTGGCCTGCATTATTCCCCGGAATGTGGGGTAGCGGGGCTCCACCACCCCGGCGGTCACCGAAACCAGGGCGGGAAGATTGGCGATCACCACGTCGTAGCCGGCGCTGGTCTGACGGTGGATGGTTACCTGGTCGCCGGAAACCTCCACTTGGGTGGCGTAGGTGAGGGACGCCACCCCCAACAGCTCGGCCATCATCTGGGGGACCACTCCCGAGTACCCGTCGGTGGATTCGGGGCCGCATATCACCAGATCGAATCCGGTGCGTTCGATGGCGGCCGACAGAACCCGGGCGGTGGTCAGGGCATCGGCGCCCGCCAGGGACTCATCCTCGATCATCACCGCCCGGTCGGCGCCCATGGCCAGTGCCTGGCGAATGCCCTGGGCGCGCCCTACGGGGCCCATCGAGACCAAGGTGACCGTTCCCTCGGCGGCCTCGGCGAGCCGCAGTCCCATCTCGACGCCGTAGCGGTCGGTGTCATCGAGGATCTGGTCGTCCGATCTCACCAACCGGTGGGTTTCCGGATCAAATCGGGAGGGGTTGGCCGGGTCGGGAATCTGCTTTACGCACACCAAAATCCGCATGTGAAGTGTGAATAATACTCTCTCGGAACTGACTCAAATGCGGGGAAGCAAAGCGGTGAGCAGTCGGCCGAAGTCATCTTTCACGAGGGCGGCGGTGGCCTTGACGTCTTCGTGGGTGAGCCTGTGAGCGGCGATTCCTGCGGCCAGATTGGTGACCACCGAAAGGCCCAGCACCCTTCTTCCCATGTGGCGGGCACAGATTACCTCGGGCACGGTGGACATCCCCACCAGGTCGGCGCCCATCCGGCGCGCCATCTCCACCTCCGCGGGGGTCTCGAAGGTAGGGCCGAGAAACCAGGCGTAAACCCCCTCGGAGAGAGCGATCCCCTCCTCGGCGGCCACTTCCAACGCCACATGGCGGAGTTCGGGAGTGTAGGTGTCCGACATGTCGGGGAACCGGAGTCCCAGACGTGGATCGTTGGGACCCACCAGGGGATTGATCCCCGCCAGGTTGAGGTGGTCGCGGATCATAACTATCGACCCCGCCACCAGCCCCTCTCCGCACCCTCCCGCGGCGTTGGTGACCACCAGGCTTTCGCATCCGGCTGCGAGACAGGCCCGGACCGCGAAGGTCAGGTCGTCGGCAGAGTAACCCTCGTAGGCATGCACCCTACCCGACAGCAACAGGACGCGGTTGTCTCCGAAGGACGCCGAATAGAGAGTCCCGGAGTGCCCCGCCACTTTCGGGATCGGAAAGCCCGGGATTTCGGGGTAGGGGACCGCGGTGGCCTCATCCAGATGTTCGGGAAAGTCCCCCGAGGCCGAGCCAAGCACCACCACCACGTCATGGCGGGGATGTCCGGTGGCCTCTGCGATGGCCACCGAGGCCAGTTCTAGTCTTTCATAAAGAGTGGTCATAAGCCAGCTACTCCGTATCCTTGCTGCGGATTCTTTCCTGTATGAGGGGGATGGCCGCGGGAGGCGCCTCCGATATGGACCATGCTCCCGAGAGTAGGTCTTTCACCGACCGCCAGCGGCTCTCCTCCCGATAGGCGATCTCGGCGAGCGGCTGTCCGGCCTCCACCCGGTCGCCCGGTTTGGCCAGGACGGTGACGCCCACTCCGGGATCGATCAGATCCTCGGCTCGCTCCCGGCCCGCTCCCAGACGAGCGGCGGCGACTCCCACTGTCCGGGCATGACAGGCAGTCACCCATCCCGTGGCAGAGGCCGTCACCTCTGCCCGGTGGGGGGCGAGGGGCAGGATCGAGGGATCCTCAATCACTTTTCCGTCCCCGCCCTGTGCCTCCACCACCCGGCCGAACACCTCCAGGGCCTTACCGGAGGAGACCGCTTCACAAAGCATCTCCCGGGCCTGGGTTTCATCCCGCGCCGTCTCGGCCAGAAGAAGCATCTCGGCGCCCAGCGCCAGGGTCACCTCCCACAGATCGCCCGGTCCCTCCCCGCGGAGGACCAGAATGGACTCCTTGATCTCCGAGGCGTTGCCCACTTCCCTTCCCAGGGGAACCGCCATGCTGGTGAGAAAGGCGGTGGTCCTCACCCCATGTGCCTGGCCCAGCCCCACCATGACCGTGGCCAGCGCCCGAGCCTGCGCCGGGTCGGACATGAACGCTCCCCCTCCGGTCTTGACATCCAGCACCAAGCCGTCCAGGTCCTCGGCCAGCTTCTTGGACATGATGGAAGAGGCGATCAGGGGAAGGGAGGGAACGGTTCCAGTGGCGTCGCGGAGGGCGTAGAGCTTTCGGTCGGCGGGCGCCAGGTTCTCCGACTGTCCCCCATAAACCATCCCATGGGCCCTGAGCACCTCCATGAAGCGATCGGAGTCCAGAGAAGTGTTGAGACCCGGAATGGCTTCCAGCTTGTCGCGCGTACCCCCGGTATGGCCCAGCCCCCGTCCGCTCAGAGTGGGGGCTATCACCCCACACACCCTCACCATGGGAAGAAGGGGAATGGTCACCTTGTCGCCCACCCCGCCGGTGGAGTGCTTGTCGACCTTGGGGCCGTCCAATCCCGACAGGTCGAGGGTCTCGCCCGAATGGAGCATGGCCTCGGTCCAGGTCGACAACTCGTCGGATCCCAGTCCCCGGAGATAGACGGCCATGGCCATGGCGGCCATCTGGTAGTCGGCCACATCCCCGGCGGTGAAGGCGGAGATCAACCAGCGGATCTCCTCGGCGTTCAAGGATCCGCCGTCCCGTTTGCGCTCGATCAGTTCGACAGCTGAAAACCTCATGCCACCTCCCACCAGAACGATTCTCCCTCCCAGGAGGCGGGGAGGCCGAAGCCGTCGGCGATCGTCAATGCCACATCGGAGAAGCGTCCGCGGATTCCCAGGTCAACCCCGGCCGCTCTCCGGCCCGCCACCAGCAGGGGAACCAGCTCACGGGTGTGATCGGTGGTGTCATCGGTGGGGTCGGTGCCGTGGTCGGCTGTGATAAACAGCAGGTCATGGTCCCCCAGGCCATCGAGCAGAGCGGGGAGCTGGGAGTCGATTATCTGCAGCCCGGCGGCGTAGCCATGGGGATCCTGGCGGTGACCGTATCGCATGTCGAGGTCCACCAGGTTGGTGAAGATCAGACCGGAGACTCCCTCCGAGGCCATCCAGGAGAGAGCCGTCGCTGTTTTGCCCAACCCATCGAGGTCGCCTTCGGTGTGCTGGGAGCGGGTGAGCCCTCTTCCGCAGAAGAGATCCTCGGTTTTGCCGATCCCCCAGACGGTCATCCCGGCGTCCGCCACCCGATCCAACAAGGTGGGAGCGGGGGGCGGCATCGAAAAGTCCTTTCGATCATAGGTACGGTGGAAGTTACCTGGTTTTCCCGTGAAAGGTCGGGCAATGACCCGCCCGATCCGGTACTCGTCGCAGTGGCGTCGGGCTATCCGGCACAACCGGTAGAGCTCTCCGAGGTCCAGCACATCGGTGTGGCAGGCGATTTGGAACACCGAGTCGGCGGAGGTGTAGAGAATGGGTTGCCCGGTGGAGAGGTGTCCAGGTCCGAGCTCGGCGATGATGGCTGTGCCCGAGGCCGCGACATTGCCCAGGAACCGTCTCCCGAACTCCGCTTCGATTGGGTTGGTCAGCTCAGGTGGAAAGCCTTGAGGAAACAAGGCGAAAGGACAGGTGGTGGAAATCCCCGCTATCTCCCAGTGCCCGGTGGTGGAGTCCTTTCCGACAGAGCGGGGGGCCATTCGCCCGAAGGCCATGGTGGGACGCCCGGCGGGTGGAACACCCTCCAGGCCGGGATGGAGGACGCCCAGCCCCGCCGCACCGAGGTTGGGAAGGCGGAGTCCTCCCACTACCCGCGCCACATTGCCCAAGGTGTCCGACCCGGTGTCCCCGTACCGATCCGCGTCGGGCGCCTCGCCCGCGCCGCAGGAGTCGAGCACTATCACCACCGCCCGTTCCAGAGGGCCCGGGTTCACGATCCCACTTCTCACCGGAGAAACACGCGGCCGTCCTTCACCGCCACTCCTTCTTCCCGGAGCCTCTCCGATTGGCAACCCGCGTCGGGCGCCACCAAGCGGCCGTCGGCCCTTATAACCCTCCACCACGGCACCGGCTCGGCGGTGGTCCTGAGCAGGTTTCCCACTGCCCGGGCGGCGCCTTGGTAGCCGGCGGCTTCGGCCACCTCCCCATAGCTGATCACCTCTCCCTTCGGAAGCGATTCCAGCACTTCCAGCACCGCCTCCTCGAATTCCGGCGCATCCTGCATCGGCGTTTTTAGTGTTGAGTCCCAAAGAGCCGGTCTCCCATATCGCCCAATCCGGGAAGAATGTAGCTCCTAGAGTCCAACTCCCGGTCGTGGCCGGCGGTGAAGATCGGCGTGTCCGGATGGCGTCGGGCCATGGTCTCCACGCCCTCGGGACATGTGACCACACAGACCGCGGTGATGTCGTCACCTCCTTGCGCTTTGATCAGGTCTACGGCCTTGGCCAAGGACCCGCCGGTGGCCAGCATGGGCTCGAGGACCAGCACCCGGGCGCCGGGAAGGGGCGGGAGCTTGGTGTAGTAGCCGACCGGTCGGGCGGTCTCTTCCTCTCTCTCCAAGCCAATGTAGCCGATGGTGGAATCCTCCAGGAGGTCCAGGGCGCCCTCCAGCAACCCCAGGCCCGCCCGCAGGACGGCCACCAGCACGGTGGGTTTACCAAGCCGGCCACCGATGAATCCGCTCTCCATGGGGGTCTCGATCTCGGTGGCGACCACCGGCAGGTCGGCCACCGCCTCGGCCACAAGCACCCAGGCGAGTTTTCGGGTGGTTTCCCGATATTCTCTCGTGGGGGTGTGCCGGTCCCGGAGGATGGTCAGGTAGTGGACCACCAGGGGGTGTTCGACCACGGTGAGGTTGGAGAAACTCATTTCGGTTCTCCGATCATCCGGTGTTGCGCATGCCGGCGGCGATGCCGTTGACAGTGATTAGCAGGGCCCGCTGCAACTGGGGATCCGAAGACCCTTGGGAGCGGGACCTCTTCAGAAGGGAGACCTGCAGGAAGTTGAGGGGATCGAGATAGATGTCCCGCACTTCCAGAGTGCGTCTCAGCACCGGGGTGGAGGCAAGCAGCGGTTTGCCGGTAAGCCCGGAGAGTTCATCGGCGGTGCGGTGATATTCCTCCTTGATCAACTCGAAGATGTGGCGATGACGGGGATCGACCAGTTCCGTCACATAACGCGCCGCCACATCCAGGTCGGTCTTGAAGAGGGTCATCTCCACATTGGAGATGAAAGTTTGAAGAAACGGCCAGCGCTGATACGCCTCCCCGAGGGTTTCTCCCAGCCCGGCCTCCCGGGCGGACGCCAGACCCGACCCCAGTCCGTACCAGCCCGGGATCACCTGCCGGGACTGTGTCCATCCGAACACCCAGGGTATGGCGCGCATGCTCTCCAGTCCGTCCCGTTGCGACCCACCGGGCCGTCGAGCCGGACGGGAGCCGATGTTGAGATAGGCCAACTCCTCGACAGGGGTGGAGGAGAGGAAATACCGGACCAGTCCGTCGGTTTCCATCAGACCCCGGTAGCAGCGATAGGCGCCGTCGGACACCTCATCCATCGCTTGGTACCACCGCCGACGTTCGGAGGGGGAATGATGGTGTCCGCGATATAGAAGGGAGGACTCCAGTACCGAGGAGAGCGCCAGTTCCAGGTTGTGGTTCGCCAGGCCCGGGAGCCCGTATTTATCAGAGATGACCTCGCCCTGTTCGGTTACCTTCACCGACCCGTTCACCGTTCCGGCGGGCTGGGCCAGTATCGCCCGATGAGTGGGCCCCCCGCCCCGGCCGATTGTCCCTCCCCGTCCATGGAAGAGCAGGAGCTGCACCCCGTGGCGCTCCGAGACGTCCCGGAGTTTCTCCTGGGCCTGGTAGATCTCCCATTGGGAGGTGGTAATCCCTCCGTGTTTGTTGGAGTCGGAGTATCCGAGCATCACCTCTTGGAAGTCGCCGCGCAGGCTCACCAGGCTGCGATAAGAGGCGTCCGAGAGGAGCCGGTCCAGAATCTGGGGGGCGGCCCGCAACTCGATGATGGTCTCGAGAAGGGGAACGAAGCCCAGGCGGGCGATTCCCCGGGGGAGATCCACCAGGCCCACCTCCCGGGCCAGGGTAGCCGCCGCCAAGATGTCGTCGGCGCCCCGGGTCATCGAGACGATGTAGGTCTCGATGACCTCCGGGCCGAACCGGTCCAGGGCTCTTCGGATGGTGTGGAAGGTCTCGAGGATCGCGTCCGCCTCGTCACCCAGCTTGGTGCTGGGGATGGCGAGGGGCCGCGGGCCGGCCAGCTCTTTGGAGAGGAGCCGGGTGCGGGCCTCCCGGTCCAGGGAGAAGTAGTCGATGGAGAGCGGCTCATACAGTTGGGCCAGGGCCAGATGATGATGGTCGGCATGCTCTCGAACATCCATCACCGCCATTTGGAACCCGAAGATCAGCACATTGCGCGTTAGCCGGCCCAGCGCTCCGTCGGCGATCATCTCTCCGGCGTTCTCCCGCAGGGAGGACTCCATCAGCCTCAGCTCGGCCAGCAACTCTCGGGGATGGGGGTAATCAACCCCTTGGATATGGTGGGAGCCGTCTTCCAGCCGCTTGAGGGTATTGAGGAGCCGCTGGTGGATAAAAGACAGCTTCAGGCGGTAGGGCTCGGTGGCGTTGAGGCGGCGGAACCGCTTCCAAACCGAAGAGAGGAGAATCTTGTCCCGCTCCAGTTCGTCGGCCAACTCCGGGGAGATTCCCTGGATCAGACTGGAGACAGAGAGCTCGGCGGCGAGTTCTTCCACCGCCGCCACCAGGTTGCGCAAACCCTGGCGGTGTTGCAGTTCCAGCACGTTCATGGTCACTTCCGGGGTGATGTTGGGGTTCCCGTCCCGGTCCCCTCCCACCCAGGTGCCAAAGCGGATGGGTTGGGAGCCATGATGGTCAACGCCCAGTCGGGACAACTGATGATGAATCCTTTCGCCCAGGTCGGGCAAGACTTCCCGGAAGAGGTCGTTTAGATAGAAAAGCACCGATCCGGCCTCGTCGCTGGGGAGAGGGCGCTCGCTCCGCAGCTCATCGGTCTGCCACATCTGGTCGATCAGCTCGGCGGTGCGGCGGTCCACCAGTTCATGATGGGAAGCGCTGGAGCGGGGATCGTTTCGCTCCTCAATCAGCCCCGAGAGCATCTTCTGCTTGGTGAGGAGGCTACGCCGGGCGGCTTCGGTGGGGTGGGCGGTGAAGACCGGCCGCCATTCCAGGCGTCCGACCACCTCTTCGATCAACCCAGGATCACAGTCGCTCTCGAGGATCCGGGTAATGGTTCCCTCCAGCAGCCGGTCATCGTCTCTCGAGGCAAAGAGGTCGACGCGGTGGACTTGCTCGGCCACGTTGGCCAGATAGAAGTAGATGCTGAACGCCCGGGCCAGATTGATGGTTTGGTTCAGGTCGAGACCGGCCAGCAGATCGTTGAGCTGTTGGACGGCTTGGGCTTCCTCCCGATAGCGAATGGCTTTCTCCACCGCTCTGACCTGCTCCACCATCTCCAGCAGGCCTTTACCTTGTTGGCGGATGAGGGTCTCTCCCAGTTGGTTCCCCAGTCGACGGATGTCATTTCGCAGCATTCTGGCCCGCCGGTCCTGGTGAGAATTCTCGGAGTTGGGACCGTTGTCTGCCATTGTGACTTGGGTTGTGGTTCGAGAAATCGCTTGGCTAGAGGCGGACCACCGGACAGGTGAGCGTGCGGGTGATGCCCGGGAGCATCTGGATCTCGGACACCACCAGCCTTCCCAACTGGTCGACGCCTTCTGCTTCCACCTTGACGAGCACATCGTAGGGGCCGGTGACGTTTTCGGCCTCCCGTACTCCCGCAATGGATCGCACATTGCGCGCTACCTGCTCGGCTTTGCCTACTTCGGTCTGGATCAGTATGTAAGCGATTGCCACATTTCCTCCTTTTGGATCAGTATCCGTCCTGGCCCATGCGTACGGTGTGGGCGAAGGAGCGGTTTCCCTCCTGATCGGTTTCAAATATAATCCGCTGTCCTTGACGGAGAAAGCGGAATATGGAGCCTTCCAGGGAGCCCGGCCGGAGAAGGACTGCGCTTCGGTCGTCGTCGCGGACGATCACTCCGACCCCGGTCTCAGGATCGTAGGTCTTGACGACTCCCTGCACCACTCAGACCTTTTCCACCTTGCCTGCTTTGATACAAGAGGTACAGACCCGGGCACGACGGGTGTTTGACCCCCGGCGGACCCGAATTCGCTGTATGTTGGGACGCCACCGGCGGTTGTTTCGTTTATGAGAAAAGGTCACGGTTTTCCCGAAAGACGGTTTGCGTCCGCAGACCTCACATTGGTACGCCATGGATTTCCTCCGGTGCATAAGAATAGCAAGGCTTAGACGAGATGACGAACCGGATGACAAAACCGAGCGCCGCCGGGGCCGAGACTGGGCCTGCCTCGCAGAGTCCCCTGCCTTCCGGGCCGGGCAGGAGCCTTGCTTACCTGCAAGGGGTGGGGGTGGAGCGGGTTCGCAATATCGGGCCCCGTCAGGCGGAAATCCTGGCCGAGAGCGGGATCGAAACGGTCGCCGACCTGCTGCAGCATTTCCCCCACCGCTATTTGGACCGCTCCCTGGTGGTTCCGGTCGCCGGCCTTCCGATTGACGGGGAGGCCACTCTCATCGCCGAGGTGGTGAGGACCTTTCGACCGAGGGTTTCAGGCCGAAGAGGGACGAGGGGGATGCTGAAGGTGACCGTTCAGGACTCCGATCTTCCGGGGTCAGAGGGGGGACTGGGCGTGATCCAGCGGATAGAGATCACCTTCTTCAACCAGCCCTTTCGGAGTCGCCAGCTCAAGCCGGGAACCATCGCCGCCTTCTCGGGTAAGGTAAATACTTTTCGGGGTAGTCCCCAGATGACCAATCCCGATGTGGAGCTGATCGGGTCGGGAGAGGAGGGCTTCCAGGGGAAAGTGGTGCCGGTCCACTCGGCGGTGGGGGAGATGACCCCGGTGCGCATCCGGTCGGCCATGAACAACGCCCTGCGACGGGCGAGGCCGATTCTCGACCCCGTCCCCCAGTCCGCTCTGGGGGGAAGCTTCCTTGATCGGGACCAAGCCTTTGCGAACATCCATTTTCCCGAAAGCATGGATCACGCTCAAGAGGCCCGGAGGAGGCTGGTATTCGACGAACTGTTTCGGATACAGCTTGCCCTGGCGCTCACCCGCCACCGACTGGTGGAAGAACAGGAGGGGATCTCCCAGCAAATGGAGTGCCCGCTGGTCAGGGATTTTCTGGATGGACTTCCATATGACCTGACCGGCGCCCAGGAAAGGGTGCTGGAAGAGATAGCTGAGGACCTCCAAAGTCCCCGCCCCATGCACCGGCTGCTCCAGGGCGAGGTGGGATCGGGGAAGACGGTGGTGGCGCTCGCCACCCTGCTGGCCGCGGTGGGATCGGGCAACCAGGGAGCGATCATGGCGCCTACCGAGGTGCTTGCCGAACAGCTCTATCTGGTGCTTCGGGAGATGCTCAGCTATGCGGGGCTTTCCCCGCCCGTGGCCCGCCCGCAGTCGGGCGGCCAACAGATGGGGTCCCTGTTCCAAGGGGGAGAACGCGCCGCAGTGCGGGTGGTGTTGCTCACCTCTTCCCGGGCAGCCACCAACTACCTGGAGAGTCCCCGCCGCTCCCGGGTCCGAGAGGAAGTGGCGCGCGGCGAAGCCCAGATCGTGGTGGGAACCCATTCCCTTATCCAAGAGGGAGTTCGCTTCGGGCGGCTGGGGGTGGTGGTAGTCGACGAGCAGCATCGCTTCGGGGTCTCCCAGCGGAGCACCCTCAAACACAAGGGAGCGGGTCGCCAGCCCGACCTTTTGATCATGACCGCCACTCCCATTCCCCGTACTCTGTCGATGACTCTCTACGGCGATCTGGTTCTGTCGACTATCGAGGAGATGCCCCCCGGGCGTTCCCCGGTGAAAACCCGAGTGATCTCAAAAACCCCCGAAGGCCTGGCCGCCGCCTATCGGGCCATTAGGGAGGAAGTGGGCAAGGGACGCCAGGCCTTTGTGATCTGTCCACTGATCGACGACAGTGAGAAGCTGGCCGTGCAGTCCGTTTCCTCCCAGTACGAGGAGATCAGGGCGGTCCTGCCCGACTTGGCGATAGACGTGATGCACGGTCAGCTCTCGGGTGCCGAAAAAGAAGCGGTGATGGCCCGGTTCCGCTCCGGTGAGACCGACATATTGGTGAGCACCACCGTCATAGAGGTGGGAATCGACATCCCCAACGCCACGGTGATGGTGATCACCGACGCCCAGCGGTTCGGGCTTTCCCAGCTGCACCAGCTGCGCGGCCGGGTGGGACGGGGGAAGCACCCCGGCCGGTGTCTGCTGGTTGCCGACTCCACCACTCCGGACTCGGAGAAGCGCCTGAGGGCGATGGCCCGTACCACCGACGGCTTGGAGTTGGCGAGAGAAGACTTGATGATCCGGGGACAGGGAGCGGTGTTCGGGGCCCGGCAGTCGGGTATGGGAGATCTCAAGCTGGCCGACATACTCCGCGACCTCTCGGCGATGAAGCGGGCCAAGAGGGCCGCCGACGATCTGGTTCAAAAGGACCCCTACTTGGAGAAGCACCCCGGGCTGGCAGAGGAGATAAGAGAGATCCTGGGCAATGACGTGAAATGGCTGTTCGACTCATGATGAGGGTGATCGGCGGTGAGTACCGGGGGCTCCGACTGAGGGCGCCTCGGGGTACGGGCACCCGACCGCCCACCGGTCGGGTGCGGGAATCGATTTTTTCGGCCCTGGGGGAGAAGGTGAGGGGAGCGGACATCCTGGATCTCTATGCCGGCTCGGGCAGTTTCGGGATCGAGGCCCTGAGCCGGGGAGGGAGGTCGGCGGTGTTTGTGGAGAGGTCCCGGCCGGCTCTGGCCGCCCTCCGGTCCAACCTGGAGGTAGTGGGGGCTGAGGATGCGGCCAAGGTGGTCTCCTCCAGCGTGGAGCGCTACCTGGCCGACCATCCGGAAGAGAGTCGCTTCAATATGGTCTTCGCTGACCCGCCTTGGGATATATCATCAGAGGATCTGGCCGGGGTACTTGAAAAAGTGTCGGGCCGGATGGTCCGGGGAGCCGTTGCGGTTGTCACCCGCAGAGCGAGTGACACCCCACCGGTGGCCCGCGGGTTGCAAATCGCCGACCGGCGTCGTCACGGCGATGCCGAAATCATCAGATATCTCAAGGAGTAGGGGTTGGCAGTCGCCCTCTGTCCGGGAAGTTTCGATCCGCCCACCAGGGGGCATGTGGACGTGATTCGCCGGTGCGCCCGGCTGTTCGACCGGGTGGTGGTGGGGGTGGTGATCAACCCTTCCAAGCGGTCTCTCTTCACCCTGGAGGAGAGGGTGCGCTTTCTTCAGGATGCGCTGAGTGATCTTCCGCAGGTGGCAGTCCGCCATTGTCGGGGCCTGTTGGTGGACTTCGCCCGCCAAGAAAGGGCAGAGGTGCTCATCAAGGGATTGCGGGCGGTGAGCGATTTCGACAGCGAACTGCAAATGGCCCAGATGAACCAGACAGTGGGGGGAATCGAGACCATGTTCATGCCCACCCGCCCTGAATGGAGCTTTCTTTCCTCCTCGCTGATCCGCGAGGTCGCCGCCCTGGGAGGGTCGGTGGATGGACTGGTTCCCGACAATGTCGCCGAAGCAATGAAGGAGCGTTTTTCATGAGCGATGAGCAGACCCCTCATAATGTGCCCGCCGAGGTGGTGCCGGTCCGCTCCTCGGTGGGACACCTGCTCGGGCTGGTGGAGGAGTTGATTGACGAGGTCCGCCAAGCGCGCTCTCTCCCGCTTTCCCAAAACGCTCTGGTGGACCGTGAAAAGATGCTGTCCCGACTCGAGACCTTGCTCAGGGGCCTTCCCGAAGAACTGCGAGCCGCCCGCTGGATGGTCCGGGAACGGGAGGTCTTCATGCGCCGGGCCAACGAGCAGGCCTCCGAGATCATCAACCGGGCGCGGTCGGAGTCCAAGCGCCTGGTCAGCCAGTCCCACGTCCTGGAGGAGGCGGTTGCGGAAGTCAATGCGCTGGTGAGAAGAGCGGAGGGGGAAGCCCGACGAACCCGATTGGAAGCCGAGGATATAGCCGACGGAGTTTTGGAATCCCTGGAGACCCTGATCGGTGATCTGGCGGCGAGGGTGAACTCCACCCGCACCATTCTCCATCGCGCCCGACCGGCCGATCCGGCGCCCCCCATCTGATGAGGCCGCTTATGCAGGTGGAGGTATTCCACCTTCTCCAAACCCCGGGCCGCAGTGACCGGCGCAGATGGGATGTCCCGGTGCTGGTGGAACTGCCCTTGGTCAAGACCGGACAGGCCCGCGTAGATCTTCTGCTCGAGGGTTGTCATGACGGAATTCGGATCAGCGGAACCATCGGGGTCGACGTCCAGATGAACTGCTACCGGTGCCTGGAAGAGTGGAAAAAGGAGATGGTTGTCTCCTTGGACCGGATGGTGAGACACCTTCCCGACTCCGACGGATACTGCCTCCCCGAGGACGGATGGCTTCACTTGGATGGGATTGTCATCGACGAGGTGGTATTCTCTTTGCCGACTGCGCCGCTGTGCGAGAAGGATTGCCGGGGCATTTGCTCCGGATGCGGAAACCATTTGAACGCAGAGGCATGTAAATGTGTGGATGAAGACCGGCAGTCTCCGTTTTCGGTCTTGTCCAAAATTCTATAGGAGAGTCGTACATGGCTGTTCCCAAGAAAAAGAGTTCCAAGATGCGCACCAGGCACAGAAAGGCGGCTTGGAAAGTCCGGCCGCCCACGATTTCCCGCTGCCCAAAGTGCCAGGCTCCCCGCCTTGCTCATCGGGCGTGTCGGGAGTGCGGTAGCTATCGAGGACGTGACATAATCGAAGTCGAGTAGTGCCAACTATTGCCCTGGACGCCGGTGGGGGTGATTTCGCTCCCCGGGAGACGGTGGCTGGAGCAGTGGCGGCGGCTGCCCGGGGGATTGATGTTCTGTTGGTGGGGAATCGCCCCGTCCTGAGAGAAGAACTGGATCGCCACGGGGTGGATTTGCCCATCGTGCATGCTCCGGCGGTGGTGGGAATGGGGGACTTCCCGATCAAGGCGATCCGGGAGGTGCCGGACTCCTCGGTGGTCGTCTGTGGCGAGTTGGTTGCCTCGGGCGAGGTCCAGGGTTTCGTATCGGCAGGTTCCACGGGTGCTTCCTTGGCGGTGGCGGCGGTGGGAATGGGTCGATTGCCAGGTGTGTCGAGACCGGCCATAGCCAGCCTGTTGCCGGTGCCCTGGAACCCGACCGTCTTGTGTGACGCCGGCGCCAACCTGGCGGTGCGTCCCGGCCAGTTGGTGGAGTTTGCGGTGATGGGATCGGTGGTGGCGGAGGCGACTGCCGGCGTCGAGAACCCGCGGGTGGGACTGTTGAACAACGGCGCGGAGGATTCCAAGGGACGGGAGATGGAACGCGAAGGCCTTGCCCTTTTGCGAAAATCCCCTATCAATTTCGTGGGGAATGTCGAAGGAAGCGATTTCGCCACCGGCGCGGTGGATGTAATCGTGACCGACGGGTTCACCGGGAATGTTTTTCTGAAGACGGTGGAAGCCTCGGTGGTAATGGCCGCCAAGGCATTTTTCTCGCTGTTGGCGGAGAATCAACCCGAGGCCGAGGAAAAGGTGCGACCGCAGTTCTCGGCACAGGGTCGTCAACTGATGGACGATCGTCACGCCGGCGCCCATCTGGTGGGCGCCAAAGGCATAGCGGTCATAGCGCACGGGCATGCGCGGAGTTCGGCCATCACCAAGGCACTTCAGATGGCGCACGATGGTTCCCAGCGCCGGCTGCCCGAGCGGATCGGAGAGAGATTCCTCTGCCTTTGAGCAGTTTGCAGAGGCGCCTGCGCCATCGATTCTCTTCATCGGAGCTGTTGCTTACCGCCCTTACCCACCGCTCCTATGCCAACGAGAGAGACATCCCCAACAACGAGAGGCTGGAATTCCTGGGCGACTCGGTCCTGCAACTGGTGGTTACCCGCCACCTCTTCAGGGAGTATCCACACCTTCGGGAGGGCCAGATGACCCGGGTGCGGGCGGCGGTGGTGAGAAAGGAAGCTTTGGCGCTGGTGGCGGAGGCGCTCGAGTTGGGGGACGCCCTCCGGTTGGGAAAAGGCGAGATCCAATCGGGTGGCCGCGGCAAGGAAAGCATTTTGGCTGACGCCATGGAAGCTGTGATCGGAGCGGTCTACCAGGATGGAGGGTGGAAACCGGCCGAGCAATTGGTGATGGCCCACTGGCGGGAGATGATCGCCCTCAAAGCGGCGCTACCCGACGCCCGCGACGCCAAAACCCAGCTGCAGGAGCTGTTGGCTGCGGAGGGCAAGATGCCCGAATACCGGAGGAAGGAGGAGGGCCCCGGCCATGCCCGCCGATTCTGGGTGGAGGTGTGGGTGGGGGGGAAGCGGTGTGGAGTCGGTAAAGGAAGCGCCCGGCGCTTGGCCGAGCAACAGGCGGCGGAACAAGCTGTCGAGGCGCTCTATTCTGATGCGGCCCTCGCCCACCCCCAACTGACGCCCTCTGTCACCGAACCCCCGGCCGCGGATGCGACTCGGGGAACCAGCCCGTGGTGGGGCCGGCGGCGGGGAAAGAGCCGTCGGAAGTCTTGATCTGAGAGAAGATGCCGGAACTGCCGGAAGTGGAGACGGTGCGCAGGGCCCTGCGGCCTGCGCTGGAGGGTCGCAAGGTAGCCGCCGCCCGGATTTGTCACCCCCGCACCGCCCGCCGTCACGCTCGTACCACCGATGTGGAGGATCGTCTGGTGGGTCGTCGGGCTCTCCGGGTAGGTCGGACCGGAAAGTTCCTACTGATCGAGTTGGACGCCGACCTGACCTGGGTGATCCATTTGGGAATGTCCGGGCGGATCCGTCTCGGCGAACCGGGTGACCCAAAAGAAGGGCACACCCGTTTTTGGGCGGAGATGGAATCGGGCCCCTTGGTGCGCCTCATCGATCCGAGGACCTTCGGATTCGTGGCGGTATTCACATCCGGGGAGTTGGATGATTCCACCCTGGCGAAGCTGGGCGCCGACGCCTGGGAGGAACTGCCGTCGGCCGGTTGGCTCTTCGAGCGGATGGCATCGCGGACCATTCCTGTCAAGAGTCTGCTGTTGGATCAACGCTTCGTGGCGGGTTTGGGGAATATCTACTCCGATGAGGTGCTGCACCGGGCGAGAATCCACCCTTCCCGCCAGGCCGGACAACTCTCGGAGGCGGAAGTGGGGAGGATCCACTCCCAGGTGGGCCCGGTGCTGGCGGAGGGGATCAGCAGGGGAGGCACCAGCCTGGATGATCTGGCCTACCTGTTGCCGGATGGCCGGGCGGGGGGCTTTCTCGAGTATCTCCGCGTATACGGTCGGGAAGGCCAGCCCTGCCGATCCTGTGATGCCCCGATCCAGCGAGTGGTGATCGGCGCCCGGTCTTCCTATTTCTGTCCGGAGTGCCAGAATGGCTGCCGAATAAGGCGCTGAAAAGGAACAAGCCACCGAAAAGGGGCGCACATCCGTTATTTTGGTTTGCGGATGTTTTTGAAATCCATCACTCTGGCCGGGTTCAAATCCTTTGTCAATCGGACCACTCTGGAGTTCAGTCCGGGGATAACGGTGATAGTTGGCCCGAACGGCTCGGGAAAATCCAATATCGTCGATGCGGTGGCCTGGGCCACAGGGCGCCAATCAACCCGCACGCTGCGCGCCGAACGCTCCGATGAACTGCTCTTCTGTGGGACGGCCACTCTCCCTCCCGCCTCCCGGACCGAGGTGACTTTGGTTTTCGACAACAGTTCCGGTCTTTTGCCGATCGACCGTCCCGAGGTGTCGATCACCCGCCGCTTTTACCGGTCGGGTCAGTCCGAGTTCGAGATCAACCGGGTGTCGTGTCGACTGGTGGACATCACCGAGTTGTTGGCCGAGGCAGGAATGTGGAAGAGCCAGTACGCGCTGGTGGGCCAGGGACAAGTCGATCAGATCCTCAACGCCTCTCCCTCCGAACACCGAAAGGCTCTGGAGGAGGCGGCGGGGGTGGGGAAGCATCTCTGGCGGCGGGACAAGGCGCTTCGTCGTCTCGAATCCACGCGATCGGACCTGGATCGGATCGAGGATCTGATCTCCGAAAAGCAACGCAGGATCCGCCCGCTCCGACGGCAGGCCGAGGTGCTGGGGCGCTATCAGCGGCTTTCAGAGGAGATAAGAGCGTTGCGCCTATATTTGGATGGCCGGCGACTGCGGAAAATCGATGAACAACTGGCGGTGGCGGTCAGGAGCCGTTCACGACGGGACCAGGCGCGCTCGGAGGCGATCGAACGGCGCGAGCAGAACTTGGTCGCCCTGTCGGGGATCGAATCCTCCCAGGAGGCCCTTCGTTCGGCGCCGGGTGGAGGAGTTCTTCGGGATTGGGAGATGGTCACCGAGCGAATGCGCCGTCTCTCGGAGGTGGCTGCCTTGCAAACCGAAGCTCGCAGGCATCGTCGCCAGGTCGAGTCTCTGCGGATTGCCCTGGTGGACGAGCGGGCTTCTTTGGAGCACACCCTGGCGAAGATGGACGATTTGACAGGAGCTTCGAAGACTGCCGTGGAAGAAGCCCTGGCCCACCAGACCCAGATGGTCAGGAATGAACGAAGGCTGACGGTTCTGCAGGGCGCCGGTGCGGAAGCGGAGGTGGGTGGGCTGGTAAATGAACTGGCCGCCTTGGAGGCCGCCAGGGATCGGGATCGGAGGGAGTTGGCATCGGTGGAGGCCCGACTCTCGGAACTGGCGGCCTCCGCAGAGATGCTGGAGTCGGGGATGGCGGAGAGCGAACTGGCACTGGTCGAGGCAGAGAACTCGTGCCGCACCGAGGAGAAGGAGACACAGAGAGCGGCTCTGCACGCCGGAGAGACACGAGAGCGCCTCCGGGCTGCGGAGACCCGGGCCGTGGAGGCTCGGACTGCCCTGGCGGAGGCGCTCGGAAGGCTGAAAGTGGCCCGAGAGGCCTTGGAGTCCCAGGGTTCTGATCGCAGAAGGCAGGTGGAGTCTTTGACCGGATGGGCCGGATGGGTTTCCCAACTGCTTTCCGTCCCATCGGAGTTGGCCGCCGCGGTGGAAGTCGGGCTGGAGAGATGGGTGGAAGCGGCGGCGTTCGAGGGGCCGGTGGCGTTGGGGAACGCGGTGGACAGGCTGGGAGACCAAGATGGCGCAGGTGGCCCGGTGTCGATGGTCAGTTGTCGCTTTCCCGGGGGATTGGACAGCCCTGCTCGGACCGTGGCCGCCTCCGGGAGCGAGGTGACGCCCCTTGTCGATCTGTTGGCGGAGAATCACCAATCGGTTTTGGCTGTTCGTCTCTTGGGCGATGTCGTTCTGGTGGACGACTGGCGAAGCGGGTGGGAAGTGGTGGGAAATCATCCGCGTCTGCGGGCGGTAACCCGCCGCGGCGATCTGATAACCGTCCGGGGAGTCTCACTGCGCGGCGGAACCCGTCTGCCTGACCTGGAGGCCGCGGCGGCCCAGGCTGTGGAGGAGCGAAACACCTGCGATGTTCTCGACGGAGAGGTGAAGAACCTACGCGAGGAGGCCAAATCACAGGCAGAATCCCAAGAGCAGGTCTCCGCTGGTTTGGAACGCCGCCGCCGGATACTGCTGGAGTCCCAGCGGAGGCTGGATCGGCAGGTGGCGCGGCGACGGGAGGCCGACCGTGAGAAAAGCCGTCTCATGGAGCGGCGGGATTCACTCGTGGATGCGGATACGGCGCGGGATGTCCGCCTGGCCGAGTTAAGGGAGCGGATCGACCGTCTGCACCGCGGGCGACTTGACGCGGCCGAGGAGGCGGGACAGCTGGCCGAGCGGCTGGAGAAAGCCTCCGGGGCCCGGATGGCGGCTGATGAGGAATACCGGATGCGTATAGCCGACCTCACCCGCCTCAAGGAGGGTCGCAGGCTGGGACAGGCTCGATATGAGCAGATACTGGTCGAGTTGACCAAGATAGCTCACCTCCCCGAGGAGCTTTCCCCTGACTATTCCGAGGAGGTGGCGGAGTTGGCCGCCGCGGCGCTCGGATTGATGTCGTCCCGTCGGGAAGTCCTGGCGCGCTTGGACCGGGTGTCTCACGAGCGGTCACGGCAGTTAGCGGAGCAGGCGACACAGATCCGAGAGGCGATCGGACAGGGAAATGACACCGAGCGGCGGGCCACCGCCGAACTGGAGAGACTGATCGCCGAGGTTTCCCGGTTGGAGGCCCGACGCCAGTCCACGGTTGAAAGCCTGAGGCTGGTGGACGCCGATCCCAAAGAGGCGCGGGCGGCGGCGGTGCCCGAAGTCTCCGACCCGGAGGGAACCTTGGAGTCGCTGGTGGCCGAGTTGGAGCGGGCGGGGCCCATCAACCACTACGCCGCTTTGGACCTCTCCGAGTTGGAGGCCGAGTTGGCGGAACTCTCCGCCCAACACGACGACATCGTCGAATCCGGACAGCAGTTAGGCAAGGTGGTCTCGGAACTGGAGAGAGAGGCCACCGATCGATACTTGGCCACCTTCCGGGAGACGGCGGCTGCTTTCGAGCGGTCCTTTGGGCAGGTTTTTCCGGGAGGACGCGGCGGGCTTCGCCTCGTCGATCCCACTGATCCCCTCGGGTCGGGAGTGGAGATCCGCGCCCAGCCTTTGGGGAAGCGGGTATCGCGGCTCAGCCTCTTGTCAGGCGGGGAACGGGCCTTGGGCGCCCTGGCCTTTCTCTTTGCGATGGTGAAGACCCGTCCGTCTCCCTTCTATCTGTTGGATGAGGTGGACGCCACCTTGGACTCTGCCAATCTGCACCGGGTGCTGGAGATGGTCCGGGAACTCCGCTCCCAGGCGCAGATCCTGGTCATCACCCACCAGCCCCAGACCGCGGAATCCGCCGATCTGCTCTACGGAGTGACCATGCCCCCCGGAGGTGCCACCCAAGTCGTGTCCCGCCGAATGGACCAAGACGACGCCCCCCATGTGGTAAGCCTTCAAGCCCCCGCCAAATCCGCCTGAACAGGGTTCCAAAATGTGGCGGCCCGCCGCGGCGGGGACCTGGCAGGATCAAAATAATCGGGTCGCAAACATCGACCGGTTTGGCAAACATCCCGCCTCTTCAAGGTTGACGTTTCTCCCAGTTGGCGTGCATAGTGGTAGGCAGCTGAAACACCTATCGGTCTGATCCTTCGGGCCGCCCCAGGGATTACCTGTTCAAAACGCCACTCGAGGGGCCAGGCAGAGGCGCCTTGACCAACCGAGGCGGTGGCGGCGGGGGTGAGCCCAGAGGCGAAACATCTGAACATGCATTTTGCGCCCTTGCCTCAGTGTTCGCGAGACACCACAAGTGGATCACTCCCGCCTTGAGGTGAACTCACCGTAAGTGGTGAAATCAGGATCACCTCGTCCGAAATGGATGCGGCATGGGAACGCGCAGCGAAAAAGAGCATTAAACTGGACGAGGTGGCATGGCTGACGCGCTGGCGGAGAAGGCGCCGCTCTTCCGTTCCGAAAGAATCGAAGTCTCCGGCGGATCCGACTATCTCGGCTATGGCCAAGACCCGAGACGCCCTGTGGTCGATGTTTCGAACAATGGCGGACGGCGAACGGCTCGACGGCGTTTTTTGGGCCGGGTTGGAGGAGGCGCTGGTGGCAGCGGATGTGGGAGTGGATATCTCCGCAGAGCTGGTGGCTGCGGTCCGAGAGAAAAAGCCCGCCGACCGCGCCGAGGCCCGGGCGTTTTTGGCAGAGGAGATGATTGCGTTGTTCGGGACCCGGGACCGCAGTCTGGAGTGGTCCGGCAACGGGTCCCCGGGGGTGGTGATGGTGGTTGGGGTGAACGGGGCGGGCAAGACGACCACCGCCGCCAAGCTCGCCTATTGGCTGGCGTCGCGGGGCAAAGACTGCCTGTTGGGCGCGGCGGACACCTACCGCCCGGCTGCACAGAGCCAACTGGCGACCTGGGCGGAGCGGATGGAGGTGGAGATGGTGGGGGGGAAAGAAGGCGCCGATCCGGCGGCGGTGGCCCGTGACGCCTGGTCGGCGGCGAAGAGCCGGGGTCATGAGGTGGTGGTGATCGACACCGCCGGTCGACTGCATTCCAAGACGCACCTGATGAGCCAGTTGGAAAAGATGAAACGGGTGCTCATCAAAGCGGCCGGAAAGGTGGATGAGGTGCTGTTGGTTCTCGATGCCTCCACGGGCCAGAACGGGTTGGCCCAGGCGCGGGAGTTTTGTGATCGGGTGGGGGTGACCGGAGTGGCGCTGACCAAGCTGGACGGAACCGCTCGGGGCGGGGTGGCCTTGGCGGTCGAGCAGTGTCTGGGAGCTCCCGTCAAGCTGGTGGGGACCGGAGAGGGGCTATCGGATCTGGCGCCCTTCTCTGCAGAGACCTTTGTCCGGGCGCTGTTGGAGGAAGAATCCCAGTGAACAACCACGACGTTCTGGTGGAAAGAGCGCGCCAGGCGGCCGCCAACTCCTATTCCCCATATTCTGGGTTTCGATTCGGCGCGGCACTGGTCGCCGGGGACGGATCGGTCTTCTGTGGTGCCAATGTCGAGAACGCCGCATATCCGGTCTCCAACTGCGCAGAGGCAACGGCGGTCAACACCGCGGCCGCGGCGGGAGTGCGCAAAATCCAGACCGTAGCGGTGGCGTGCATCGACGCCGCGTCCATTGACGACGCCTACCCGTGCGGGCGCTGTCGACAGGTGATGAACGAGTTCGGAGTGGAGACGGTGCTGGTCGCGACCGGTGCCGGCCCCCATCGTGTCCATGCCTTCTCCGAGCTGCTGCCCTACGGGTATTCGGGCGGGATTCTCCGAGGTGAGGAAGAGGCTCGGGGAGGAGTTGACCGAGTGCCGGGAGAGTAGACTTTCCCGCGGTTATCACGCCCGAACAGGGTGGGAGCCGCCGGCGGAAGGAACTCACATGATAGATATGCGTCCCCTCACAGAGGTGGATCCCCGCACTGCAGGTTTGATCCGTCGCGATGTGGAGCGCCAGAACAGCAATATCCACCTGATCGCCTCGGAGAATTTCGCGTCTCCGGCGGTGATGGCCGCCTCCGGCTCCATTTTCACCAACAAGTACGCGGAGGGCTACCCGGGGCGTCGCTACTACGAGGGGTGCGGGGTGGTGGATGAGATCGAGAACCTGGCCATAGAGCGGGCCAAAGCACTGTTCGGGGCGGACAGCGCCAATGTGCAGCCCCACTCGGGGGCGCAGGCCAACATGAGCGTCTATTTTTCGCTGCTTCGGCCCGGAGACACGGTGCTGGGCATGCGGCTTGACCAGGGCGGTCATCTCACGCACGGATCACCGGTCAACTTCTCGGGTCTGTATTACGACTTCGCGGCCTACGGGGTGGATCCGGAGACCGAGCGGATTGATATGGACCAGGTGAGGGCATTGGCCCGCGAGCACCGTCCCAAGATCCTGCTGGCGGGCTACTCGGCTTACTCCCGACATCTCGATTACGAAGGTTTCAGGGAAATCGCGGATGAGGTGGGCGCCGTTTTCATGGTGGACGCCGCCCACTTCATCGGGCTGGTGGCCGGCAAGGCCTATCCCAACCCCGTTCCGTTCGCCGACATCGTCACCGGCACCACCCACAAGGCCCTGCGGGGACCGCGCGGGGGTCTGGCGTTGGCCAGAGAGGAATACGCCACAGACATCAACAAGGCGGTGTTCCCCAACACCCAGGGCGGACCGATCATCAACCAGGTGGCGGCCAAGGCAGTTTGCTTCCTGGAAGCTTCAAAGCCTGAGTTTCACTCATACGCTGTCCAGATCGTGGCCAACGCCTCGGCGATGGCCGCCGCCGTGCAGGAGGCCGGCGCCCGGGTGGTCTCGGGGGGCACCGACAACCATCTGTTTCTGATCGACCTTCGCTCGGTCTCAGAAGACCTCACCGGGCGGGATGCGGCCCGTCTGCTGGACCGGCTGGGAATCACCGTCAACTTCAACACCATCCCCTTCGATCCCCGCCCTCCCTACCGGGCGTCGGGCCTTAGGATCGGGACTCCCGCCATGACCTCCCAGGGCATGACCGAATCAGAGGCCCGGGAGGTGGGATCCCTGATCGTGGAGGCTCTCCGGGGACGCGACGAGGCCTCGGTTCGGGCTGATGTGGCCGGGCGGGTGGCTGAGCTGGCTGCCTCCTTCACCCCCTATCCGGTCGGTTTTCGGGGATACGGCGAAGCGGGATAACCTTTGACTAGTTCATTCCCAACGGAGGAAGAGGCTTGGACGTAGAAGCAAAGATGGGCCGCCGCCTAGCGCGACGGGCTATCTGGATCGCACCCCTAGCCGGGGTGGTTTCCTGGGCGTTGTGGACGACCGCGGCTGGCTTCTGGGCGGCGATGGGAGCGCTGGTAGCCGCCGGATCCTTCGCGGCCACCGGCTGGGCGCTGTCCCGCGCGGCCCGCCGTTCCTTCGTCACGCTGGGAGCTGTCGCCTTCGGAGGGTTCGTGGTGCGGCTGGTGATCATCACCGTCGGGGTGTGGGTGGCGGTGACCATCTGGGACGCCCATCTCTACGGGATGTTCCTGGGAGTGGGCACGGCTTGGCTGGGCGCTCTGACTTCCGAGGCCCGCAGGCAGGTGGCGGCCGGATGAGCTTTCCTGTTCTGGCGCAAGTGGTGGTGGTGCCGAGCGACGTCAACCTCCTGTTCGACTGGCCGGTGGTGCTGCCTCTCGGAATCAATCGGGTGGTGCTGTTGATGTTCCTGGCCACCCTCGCCACTTTCCTCTTTTTGTATCTACCGGTGCGAAAGCCCCGGGTGGTCCCCACCAAGATGGGAGTGATGGTGGAGACTATGGTCAACTTCGTCCGAAACGGAATCGCCCGCGACACGATCGGGCCCGAGTCGGCCAAATACGAGTGGCTCCTGATCCCCATGTTCTTCTGGCTCCTCTTTTTGAACCTGCTAGAAGTGATCCCCCTGGTGAACTTCCCGGTCACCTCCCGCATGGCCATCCCCGCCCTCCTGGCCGCGCTGGTGTGGGTGGTGTTTGTGTTCGTGGGTCTAAAGAAGCACGGATTCGGCTACATCCGTCAATCCTTGATCCCGCCGGGGGTTCCCAAGGCTCTCTTGATCCTGGTGATCCCCATCGAGTTGATCTCCACTTTCCTGATTCGTCCGGTCAGTCTGGCCGTCCGGCTCTTTGCCAACATGATCGCCGGCCACATCATGCTCACAGTATTCTTTTTGACCTCCGCCTCCTACTTCGTGCTGGAGCCCAAGGCGGTGGCCTTTGTGGTCCCCCTGGGTTTTGCAATCGTCATCACCGGTTTTGAAATATTTGTAGGGGTTCTTCAGGCTTTTATCTTTACCCTGTTAACCGCCGTCTACATAGAAAGCTCCATAAATGTGGAGCATTGACCCCGACTTGCTGTAAAGGAGAGGAACCCTTGGAAGCTGATGCTGCTGCACTCATAGGTGCGGGACTCGCCTACGGACTGGCCGCTATAGGGCCGGGCGTGGGAATTGGAATAGTGGTGGGCAATGCCGTGCAGGCAATGGTCCGCCAGCCGGAAATGGCCGGGCAGGTGAGAACCACCATGTTCTTGGGGATCGCCTTCACAGAAGCGCTGGCCCTCTTCGGGCTGTTGCTCTTCTTCATCCTGTTCGGCGCCGGAGGTTGAGAATGTCGCCGGATCTCCTCATTTTGGCTGCTTCGGAGGAAAAATCGGGCCTGTTCCTGATTCTTCCGGACCCGGCCGAACTGGTTTGGGGAGCGGTGAGCTTCGTTGTGATCGTTTTCCTAGTCTGGAAGTTCGCCATGCCGGCGCTCGACCGGGCTCTGGAAGGCCGCCAGAAGGCGGTGGTCGCCCAACTGGAAGAGGCGGAGCAGGCCAAGGGAGCGGCCGAACGCCTGCGCGATGACTACCAGCGTCGACTGGACGAAGGCGCCCAGCGGGCGGATCAGATAGTGGAATCCGCCCGGTCGGACGCCGAGAGCCTGCGACAGGAAATCATTGACCGCGCCGAGGCCGAAGCGGCCCAGATAGCCGAGCGGGCCCGCGCCGAGGCCGAGAACGAACGCTCCCGGGTGCTGGAAGAGGCGCGCCAGGAGATCACCGTGCTTTCCCTGGATATCGCCGAGAAGGTGGTGAGCACCCAGATCGACGCTGCTGCTCATCAGGAGTTGGTGGAAGGCTACATACGGGAACTGGAGAGAGAAACGACAGAATGAGCGAGGTCACGGAGGGCTACGCGGATGCCCTGTTCGGGCTGGCCGCCGCCGAGGCGCAGTTGGAAGGGGTGGAGAGCGATCTCTACGCCTTGGCGCGGGCGGTGGAAGGTTCTTCGGAGTTGACAGACGCCATCTCCGACCCACGGGTTCCCGCTGATCGCCTCGAGACTCTGATGTCCGAGCTCTTGGCCGACCGTGTCTCACCGGTGACCCGGGAGGCGGTAGGTCTTCTGATCCGGATGGGGAGGCTCCCCGACCTGGTAGAAATCGCCGACCGCCTGGCGGAGAAGGCGGCTCTCTCGCGGGGTCGGCAGATCGCCGAGGTGCGCTCAGCCGTGTCCCTGGCTCCCCAGACCGTAGACCGCTTGGAGGGTGTCCTATCGGATGTGGTGGGGTATCCGGTGGAGGTGCGGGTGGTGGTTGACCCCGAGGTCC
Source organism: Acidimicrobiia bacterium (assembly GCA_965214265.1). Classification (GTDB taxonomy): domain Bacteria; phylum Actinomycetota; class Acidimicrobiia; order Spongiisociales; family ZC4RG35; genus Bin76. Next base: position 2,183,133 of record CBDCBK010000010.1, on the reverse strand, counting down.
TGGGCGGGCTGGTGGCCCGGGTGGGAGACCTGGTGGTGGACGGGACGGTCCGCTCCCGAATGGACCAAGTACGCGCATTGCTGGCTGAAGTCTGAGTACCTAAGGAGTAGCCAATGGCCGAGATGACCATCACCGCCCGCGACATAACCGAGGCGCTCCGAAAGACCCTGGAGGACTGGCGTCCTTCCATCTCCCGGGAGACGGTGGGCTATGTCTTTTCCATCGCCGACGGGGTGGCCAGGGTGAAAGGTCTTCCCCAGGCCATGTCGTCGGAGTTATTGGAGTTCGAGGGAGGGTTATTGGGAGTGGTACTTGACTTGGAGGAAGACTCTATCGGCGTGGTGATGATGGGAGAGTCGAACCATGTGGAGGAGGGCGATCCGGTGCGACAGACCGGCCGGGTGCTGGAAATCGGGGTGGGTGACGGGCTTTTGGGTCGGGTCATCGACCCTCTGGGCAACCCGATCGATGGTCGGGGGCCGATCAACACCTCGGCCCGGCGTCGCCTGGAAGTACCGGCGCCGTCGGTGGTTCAACGTCAGCCCGTTCACCAGCCGCTCCAGACCGGCATCAAGGCCATCGACGCCATGACCCCGGTGGGACGCGGCCAGCGGGAGTTGATCATCGGCGACCGCCAGACCGGAAAGACTGCCTTGGTGGTGGACACCATCATCAATCAGCGGGACACCGGCGTCAAATGCGTGTACGTGGCCATAGGACAAAAAGCCTCCACCGTGGCAGAGGTAGTGGCCTCCCTCACCGAGCACGGCGCCATGGACTACACGGTGGTGGTGAACGCCTCGGCGGCTTCACCCGCCGCTCAGCAGATGTACGCTCCCTATGCGGGATCGGCGATCGGCCAGCACTGGATGTATGAGGGGGAGCACTCTCTGGTCATTTTCGACGACCTCTCCAAGCAGGCGGTGGCCTATCGGGAGATCGCCCTGCTCCTGCGCCGTCCTCCCGGACGGGAGGCCTATCCGGGCGATGTCTTCTATCTGCACAGTCGGCTGTTGGAGCGCTGTGCCAAGCTGTCTGACGAGTTGGGCGGGGGATCTATGACCGGGCTTCCCATTGTGGAGACCAAGGCGGGGGACGTCTCGGCCTTTATTCCCACCAACGTCATCTCCATCACCGACGGACAGATCTATCTGGAGACCGACCTGTTCTACTCGGGGGTCCGCCCGGCTATCAACGCCGGCATCTCGGTCTCCCGGGTGGGGGGCGCGGCACAGGTGAGCGCCATGAAGAAGGTGGCCGGTCCCATCCGGATCAACCTGGCCCAATTCCGGGAGTTGGAGGCTTTCGCCCAGTTCGGGTCAGAGCTCGACGGCGTTTCCCAGGCGCAGTTGGAGAGGGGCGCCCGGGTAGTGGAGGTTCTCAAGCAGCCCCAGTTCCAGCCGCTTTCGGTGGAAGAGCAGGTGCTGTCGCTCTACGCGGTCACCAATGGATTCATGGACGGGACGCCGGTGTCGGAGATCTCTCGGTTCGAAAAAGAGCTTACCGAGCATATGCGCCGCCGCCACGGACACCTGTTGCGCTCAATGGCGGAATCCGGATCACTCCCCGACCCCGAGACTCTCAATGCGGCCCTGAAGGAGTTCGCCGAGAGCTTCCGCTCGGGAGACTGAGAGACCGCCTGTGGCCTCCGCTGAACTGCGTCTCATCCGGCGTCGCATTTCCAGTGTTTCGGCCACCCAAAAGATCACCCGGGCAATGGAGTTGATCGCCGCCTCCCGGATCTTGCGGGCCCGCCAGAGAGTGCTCCAGTCCCGGCCCTACGTGAGCCGGTTGATCGAGGTGATTCACAATGTGGGAAGGGATTCGGGCGGGTCCGGGCACCTGCTCTCGGAGGTACGGGAGATCTCGACGGTAGGACTGGTGGTGATCAGTTCCGATCGGGGCCTGGCCGGGGCCTACAACGCCAATTTGATTCGCATGGCCGAACGGGCGATCAGCCATCATGTCGCTTCGGGCCGGGAAACCCGCCTGTTCGTAATCGGCAAGAAGGCGCAGGGCTATCTGCGATTCCGGGGGTATCGGATGGAGCAGACCCTTTTGGGGGTGACCGACCGGCCCAACTACGGTCACGCCCGGGCGGTGGCCAATCTCGTGATCGAGGCCTACGTCTCCGGAGAGGTGGACGCGGTGGAAGTGTTCTACACAGACTACCGCTCGGCGCTCCATCAGGTGCCCACCCGGGTGGAGATCTTGCCGGTCAAGCCTCCCGAGGCAGATCGGGAAGCAGAGAGCGGGTCGGTGTCCTACAACTATGAGCCTTCGCCCGAGGAGATCCTGAGCAGGATTCTTCCCCGCTACGTGGAAGCGGCCATCTTCGGGTTTCTGCTGGAGAGTTCGGCTTCCGAGCACGCCTCCCGGCAGCGGGCGATGAAGGCGGCGACCGACAACGCTGCTGATCTCACAAAAGTATTGAGCAGGGTGGCAAATCAGGCCCGGCAGGCCGAGATAACCACCGAGATTTCAGAGATCGTGGGCGGCGCGGAAGCCCTCATGGCCTCAGAACGCTAAAACCAAAAAAAGGAGCGGACAACGTGGCAGATGCGATAAGCGCGGGACGGGTGGTAAGAGTGACCGGCCCGGTGGTGGATGCCGAATTCCCCCCTGGGGAGCTGCCTGAAATCTTGCATGCCTTGGAAATCGATTTCGAGGTTGACGGAGATAAACAGACAGTGATATGTGAGACGGCCCAGCATCTGGGCAACTCCAAGATCCGGGCCATAGCTATGCGTTCCACCGACGGATTGGTCCGGGGAACCGAGGTACGCAACATGGGCGGACCGATCACCGTCCCGGTCGGACCCCAGACCCTGGGACACATCTTTAACGTGTGGGGCGAGCCTCTGGACGTTCCGTCCGACTCTTTGGAGTTCGAGGAGCGCTGGCCGATCCACCGCCAGCCCCCCAACTATGAGGACGTCGAACCGCAGAGCACCCTTTTCGAGACGGGCATCAAGGTAATCGACTTACTGGAGCCCTACATCGAGGGGGGAAAGATCGGGATGTTCGGTGGGGCGGGGACCGGAAAGACCGTGGTGATCCAGGAGATGATTAACCGGGTGGCCACTCAACACGGCGGCGTGTCGGTGTTCGCCGGAGTGGGGGAGCGGACCCGAGAGGGGAACGACCTGTTTTTGGAGATGACCGAATCGGGCGTGATCAACAACGCCACACTGGTTTTCGGGCAAATGGACGAACCGCCGGGAGTGAGGCTCCGGGTGGCCTTGGCCGCCCTGTCGATCGCCGAGTACTTCCGCGATGAGATGCGCCAGGACGTGCTGTTGTTTGTAGACAACATTTTCCGCTTCTCCCAGGCGGGTTCCGAGGTCTCCACCCTGTTGGGCCGCATGCCCTCGGCCGTGGGTTATCAGCCCACGCTGGCTGACGAGATGGGACTGCTCCAGGAGAGAATCACGTCATTGCGGGGCAAGTCCATCACATCCCTGCAGGCGATCTATGTGCCTGCCGACGACATAACCGACCCGGCGCCGCACACCACCTTCGCCCATCTGGACGCCACCACCGTTCTGTCCCGAAAGCTCGTGGAGTTGGGAATCTATCCGGCGGTGGACCCGCTCGACTCCACCAGCCGGGCGCTTGACCCCCTTTATGTGGGCGAGGATCACTACCGGGTGGCCACTTCGGTGCAGCAGATTCTCCAACGCTACAAGGACCTGCAGGACATTATCGCCATCCTGGGGATTGACGAGTTGGCCGAAGAGGACAAACTGGCGGTGTCGCGGGCTCGTCGTATCGAGCGCTTCCTCTCCCAGCCGTTCTTCGTGGCCGAGCAGTTTACGGGTATTCCCGGCAAATGGGTCGACCTGGCCGAAACCGTTTCTGACTTCAACCGGATCATCGAGGGCGAGGTGGACCATCTTCCTGAGCAGGCCTTCTACATGGTGGGCAACCTGGAAGAAGCAGAAGCCAAGGCCAAGGAGTTGACCGTCTAGCTTATGGCCCGTCCATTCAGTGTCGATGTGGTCTCACCGGAGGGTGCCCTGTGGTCGGGGGAGGCGGAGTTTCTGGTGGCCCGCACCACCGAGGGCGAGATCGGAATCCTGGCGGGACACGAGCCGTTGATGGCCGCCTTGGCCGCGGGTCCGGTCCTGATCGACCACGACGGGGACCAGCGGACCACGATTGCGGTTCACGGCGGGTTCCTGCAGGTGTTGGGGAACCAGGTGACCCTGCTCACCGACCGGGCCCGGATCACCGGCGGCGACCGAGCCGAGGCAATCGAGGAGGCGCGTCGACTGGCCGAGGGCGACGCTCTCGAATTTGAAGGATCAGGGAGCTAGGCGGAGTTCCGATTCTTGTGGCCCGGGGGTCGCAACCTCGGAGAATTCAGCGGAGTTGGAAAAAATGTGCTGAAGGTTCGGGTTGCCTTCGTCTCGGCCCCGCACCCACACTGACCGAAGCTGGTCAAACACCTCAGGTCTGGTCCAGAACTCGCCCAGACCACAGATCCCAGAGGTTATTCCAGCGCGAACCGATCCCAACCGGGCCTTGGTTGTCGCGACTTCACAGATGTGGCGGCGGCGGGGGTGAACCCAAAGGGAAAGCTGGTTTTCGCGAAATAGTCTTAGTGTTAGCGAGAAACGCACCAGCCCGGAGTGGGTGACCGGGAGCTTGGCTAGGGAGCCAGGCAGACCCTTCCCATCGCTCGGCGTGCCGCCAGGTAGTCCAAGGCGGCAGGAGCTTCCTCGAAGGGGTAAACCCGGTCCACGTGGGGGTGGATCAGCCCCTGCTCGCACCATTGCTGGAGCCGAGCGAGATTCGCCCGGTTGTCTTCGGGGAATTTTTCTACGAAATCACCCCAGAAGACTCCCACGGCCGAGGCTGACTTCAGCAGGGCCAGGTTGAGGGGCAGGCGTGGAATCTTTCCGGCTGCGAAGCCCACCACCAACAATCGCCCGTTCCAGGCGAGAGAGCGAAAACAAGTTTCGGTGACCGCACCGCCCACCGGATCGTAGACCACATCGGCGCCGCGGCCGTCGGTGAAACGGCGGATCGCCCCCCGCAGGTCTTCCTGGTCGTAGCGGATGGCCAGATCAGCTCCGCGCTCGAGAACGAACTCCGCCTTTCTTTCCGAGGACACAGCGGCCGCTACCCGGCACCCGAGTTGCTTGGCGATCTCGACGGCGGCGATCCCCACTCCACCCGCTGCGCCCAGCACCACCACCGTCTCGTTTTCAGACACCCTACCCCGATCGACCAGGGCATGGTAGGAAGTGCCGTAGGCGGTCATGAATACCGCCGCCTCGATGTCGGTCAAATTGTCCGGCGCCGGCGCGGTGCGGGAGGCGTCTGCTATCACCGCTTCGGCGAAACACCCCACTCCGGCAAAGACCATCACTCGGTCTCCCACTCTCACCGAGTCCACTTCGGGACCGATCTCGGTCACCGTTCCCGCTCCTTCGAAACCAGGAATGAAAGGGAGGTCGGGCTTTATCTGATAAAGACCCGACACCACCAGGATGTCTGCAAAGTTGAGCCCTGACCCGCCGAGAGCGATTTTGACCTGCCCCGGTCCGGGCATCAGATCAGGGACCTCTTTGGCCACCAAGCCGGCCGGGCCCTTCCAATCGGTGCATACGACAGCCCTCACGAGTCGTTAGGTTACCCGACGGGAGGGACCCGGCTTACATCGGCGATCCGGTAACACCTTGTCATGCCCTGCGTCTTGGAGATAAAGGGGGTTGGAAAGGAATATGCACAGACCGGATTCTTCCGGAGAAGTTCTCAGAGCCATTGCCAGAGCTTATCGGGACGAGATGGGTCCTGCACGAGCGGAGCAGTTGGCGTCTCGTGCGATAGCCCGGGCCGGGGAACGGTCCCATCGGTATCAGCGCATAGGACTGCTGGCGTCGAGCGTCGCCCTGGCCGCGTCCCTGGTTGTGGTGGGAATAGTGGTGCTCACCAGCAATTCTGATTCCATCGCCCCGGTGGATTCCGACCCGGCACCGGTAGCGTCCGGCCCGGAAGTGTCCGAGGGGGCGCAGGTACCTACCCTAACCAAGGAAGGGCTTATGGAAGCCCTCGATCTGATCGACCAGCAAAGGGAACTGGAGGCCGCGGAGGTGGTGGTCGAAGCGCTTTCTCACATTGAGGAACTGATACCGTCGGAAGTCATCATCGAGGCCTACGCTCCGCCCCTTTCACTCCCCGAAGAGGTGCAGACGCCAACCACCTCCCCGTCCGTTGCGGGAGTCGTCCCCCCCGTACAAGACACCGATCCGGGTGATCCCCCGTCATCGTTGGCTAACGAGCTTACAGCCGGCGCAGAGAACCGGGCGCCTGCATCCCACCCGGTAGAGGATGAATCTTCAGCCGACTCTTCGCAAGATGGGACGGCGGATCCCGATCCGCCCATCGAAGAACTCGGCCAGATGCTCAAGCTCGAGGTGGAGGAGTTATTGGGAGTCCTTGACGTTTCCGAATCGGATCCGGATGCACTCAACGATGCGGTTGAGGGAGTAGAGAGGGCAGTGGTGCCTATCCTCGAATATCATTCCGATGATGAACCGAATATCCTTGTGCCCTCCAGCGGTAATGGCGAAGAAGATGATATGGGCGAAGAGAATCCCGGCTAGCAAGCGGGAACGACATCGGTATCTGAACAGACGTCCCCCCTCCCAAATTACCCGACTCTGAAGCCCCAAGGCTATAGCGTGGGCCGAATGGTGTCTGCGGACTCCTCCCAATGGCCTCCCCCGCTTTCTGAGGCAACCGCCGCGCGCGATGGCGACCAGGCCGCCCTTGCCTCCATCCTTACCAAGGGGCTGCCCCGGCTGGTGGCTTTCTATCGCGGCCAGGGTCTGGATTTGGCCGATGCTGAGGATGTGGCGAGCGATGTCTGTGAGTCGCTGGTCCGTTCGATCGGCCGTCTGCGATCTCCCCAGGCTTTCGAGGCGTGGTTCTGGAGAGTGGCCCGCTCCAAGTTCCATGACTACCTGCGCCGCCGCCACCGGCCTCTCCCGGCTCCCGAGTTGGAGACTAGCCATGTCCTTCCCGATGAGCACGCTCTGGACCAAGAGGAGTTCCGAACAGTGCGGCTCGCCTTCGCCCGGCTCGGTGCGCGGGATAGGGAGTTGCTCTGGCTGCGCGAGGTGGAAGGTCTCTCCCATGCTGAGATAGGAGGCAGGCTGTTCAAACGGGAGGGCTCGGTGAGGGTGGCGATGCTGCGGGCTCGTCGTCGGTTTGAGCAGCTCTTGAAAGAGGAACAAGAAAAGCCCCATTCCGAGGAGGCTTATCAAGCTCCTGCTGTCCTGTTCATGGCGGTCAAGGACTCCGACTGCTCCCAGATGGCGGCCGCCTTGCTGCGCGCGATGTCTGCCGGCCCGGTGAGGGTGTTAAGTGGGGGATCGGCGCCCGCCTCGCGGGTGGATCCGAAGGCCGTTACGGTCCTGTCCGAGCGGGGAATAGACATCCTCGGCGCCTATCCTGCCCGGTTGAGCGCCGCGATGGTCGAAGCGGCCGAGGTGGTGGTGGACCTTGGTGAGGAGAACTCTCCGGTGGTGGTGGAGAAACGCTATCTGCGGTGGAAGGTGCCGTCTCCGGAGGGAAAGAGCCTCGATGAGATGAGAAGGGCGCGGGACGAAATCGAGCGGCTGGTGTGGGAATTGATGATTTTGTTGAATGTCGAGCCGCGCAGATTATGAAAAGGGGGGTTCCCGATTTATGGTTTTGGTGGCATAGTGAAGGGTAGATGGTAACTTTTTCATGGAAGACGAACCGGTATGAGCAATAAAAACTCGGCTGTGGTGGCCCGATCCACTCTGAGGCAGTCTCGCCCGGACGGCAAAACAGAGCGGCGGGTGCGCATCACCGATCAGATAACGGATGAGCGCGGCCGACTCACCTCCGATCTGGTAGCCCAGTACCTATCGGCTATCAGCGAAACCGACCTGTTGGATGCCCAGCAGGAAGTGGAACTGGCCCAGTTGATGGAAGCAGGCCGTCAGGCGGAGCAGAAGCTGGAGATGGGCGAGCATGAGACCCCTGGGGAGAAGAGGAGCCTGGAGAAGCAGAAGCGTCGGGGAGCGGCTGCCAAAAACCAGTTTGTGCAGGCCAACCTCCGCCTGGTGGTGCACAACGCCCGCCGCTATCAGGGAGTGAGGGGAATTGACTTTTTGGATCTGGTGCAGGAAGGCAACCTCGGTCTGATCCGGGCCGTGGAGAAATTCGACTGGCGCAAGGGATTCAAGTTTTCCACCTACGCCACCTGGTGGATAAAACAGGCCATCACCCGTGCCATCGCCGACAAATCCCGCACCGTGCGGATTCCCGCCCATCTTCACGACACCCTGGCGAAGGTCCGCCTGGCACAGGGAATCTTGAAAGGAAAGCTCGGACGACTGCCCAACCCCGAGGAGATATCCCGGGAGACCGGCATCCGCATAGATCATGTGGAGCAGGCCTTGGTGCTTTCCGACACCGTCTCCCTGGAGGAGCCGGTCGGAGAGGACGGGGCGCAGCGGGGCGATTTCATCCAGGACGGCGACGCAGCCGACCCCGAGGCTATCGCCGAGGCCACCAGCGTGGCGATCGCTATGCGCAACTCCATCAAGAAGCTGCCCGACCGGGAGCGGAAGATCATGGAACTGCGTTATGGTTTGGAGGATGGGATCCCCAAGGGACTGGATGAGATCGGCAGCCACTTCCACCTAACCCGCGAGCGAATCCGACAACTGGAGAAGTTGGCCCTCTGCAGGCTGCGACATCCGTCCTATGGGATCCGCCAACAAGACCTGATCTAGGGGACAACCCACGTTAGAGTGGCGGCCAGGCTCTAAGTTCCAGAGAGCGACTCCACAAGGTAGTCCGGTGAGCAGAAGCACGATAAGAAAAACGTTCGGTTCTCGATGGGCGGCGGGGGTTTTCCTGACGGTGGGGATGGTGCTTTTGGTGGCGGGGCCGGTGGTCGGCCAAGAGGCGGAGTCGGTGGGAACCCGGCTGCGCTACCAGAACGAGGAGGGAGACCGGATACCGGTGGAGGGAGTGATGATCTCGGTTACCACCACCGACGGATCGGAGATAGGGTCGGGCGCCACCGATGGGGAGGGCGTGTTTTCAGTGCCGGTTCCCGGCCCCGAAGTGTATTTGGTGACTATTGACGTCAACACCCTTCCTTCGGGAATCCGGTTGCGGGAACCGGAGCGAGTCACAGTCGAGGTGGAGGTGCTCGAAGGTCGGGACGGGACAGCGATTTTCTCTCTGGTCAGTGGGGCGGCGGGGCCCGTGGAGGAGAGCGGCGGAATCTCCTTGCGGCGGGTAGCGCAGCTCACCACCGAGGGGATCAAGCTGGGGCTGTTCCTGGGGATGGCGGCCATCGGGCTGTCGTTGGTGTTCGGAACCACGGGGTTGGTCAACTTCGCCCACGGTGAGATGGTTACCTGGGGAATGCTTTCCGCCTATTTCTTCAATTATTACGGGCTGGCCGGAGCGTTTGGATTCATGGCCGGCTGGTGGCCGCCCTTCGGTGAGGGAATCAACCTGATTCTGGCGGCGGTGATGGCGCTGATAGTCGGCGGCGCTAGCGGCTATCTCATGGACCGGTGGGTTTTCGGTCCGCTACGCGCCCGGGGAGTGAGCCTCATCGCCCAGATGGTGGTGACCATCGGACTTTCAATTCTGGCCCGTTACGTGTTCCTTTTCATCTTCGGGGGGAACCTGCGGTTTTTCAAGGACTACTCCGCGCAGAGCGCCCTGCACATCTGGATAATAGAGATCACGCCCAAAGACCTGATAACGGTGGTGTTGTCGGTGTTGATACTGGCCGGGGTGGGGCTGTTTCTTCAGCGAACCCAGACCGGCAAGGCAATGCGGGCGGTGGCGGATAACCGCGACCTGGCCGAGTCTTCGGGCATCAATGTCCAGCGGGTGATACGATTCGTCTGGATTGGGGCGGGCGGCCTGGCCGGGCTGGGCGGGGTATTTATCGGACTGGCCGAGCAGTTGAGTTGGCTGATCGGCTTCAGGATGCTGCTTTTGATCTTCGCCGGGGTGGTGCTAGGCGGTCTGGGCACCGCTTACGGCGCCTTGTTGGGATGCCTGCTGGTGGGGATCGGGATTCAGATCTCCACTCTCTTTATACCGGTCGAGTTGAAGAACATCGGCGCCTTGTTGGTGTTGGCGGTGGTGCTGGTTCTGCGTCCGCAGGGTCTTTTGGGCAAGCGGGAACGGTTCGGGTAGCTATGACGTTGGCGGCGATCGACTGGGGTTTCATTCTCCTCCAGACGGTGGAGACATCGTTGGGACTGGAGGCGGCCGTCTACGCACTGGCGGCGGTGGGGCTCAACATCCACTTCGGCTACGCCGGGTTGCTCAACTTCGGACAGGTCGGTTTCGTGGCCATGGGCGCCTACGGGATGGGATTGTCGGTGACTCTGTGGAATCTGAACCCCGTGCTGGCCGTGCTGGTGGGGATGGGTTTCGCGACCGTCTTCGCGCTCATTTTGGGGGTGCCTACCCTCCGCCTCCGGGGCGATTATCTGGCGATCGTGACCATCGCCGCCGCCGAGATAATCCGTCTGCTGGCCCGCTCCACCACTTTGGGCGATATCACCCGTGGAGCGGAGGGCCTCCACGGCTTCATCGGGCCTTTCAGGGAACTGAATCCTTTTGATCCCAGTTCCGAATACGGGATCGGTCCCATCCAGTTCGGTGGGAACCAGTTCTTCGCCATCCTGGTGGGATGGGGGGTTACCGCAGTGGCGCTGGCGGTCATCTGGCAGTTGATGCGCAGCCCTTGGGGGAGGGTGGTGAAGGCTATCCGTGAAGATGAGGACGCCGCTCGGGCGCTGGGCAAGAACGCCTATTGGTACAAGCTGCAAGCTCTCATACTGGGCGGGGTGATCGGGGGACTGGCAGGCATGGTACAGGCCATCGGAAAAGCTACCATCCAACCCGACTCTTTTGTGCCGGCCTACACCTTCTTTTTTTGGACGGTGCTGATCCTGGGTGGCGTGGGTCGCATCTGGTCGCCGGTGGTGGGCGCCATGATCTTTTGGGCGATGCTCACCTTCTTCCAGGGGACCCTTACTGCCATGGTGAACGAAGGGTTGATCCCCACGGCATTGATGGATACCAGCCAAGTGAGCCAGATCCGATTCATGCTGGTGGGGGTGAGCCTGGCATTGATGATGGTCTTCCGACCACAGGGTATTTTCGGTTCCAGAGAGGAGATGATGCTGGATGTCCGATAACCACGGAGCCGCGGCTGGTCATCCCTTGGCCGAGGTGGCGCACACTCCGGGAGTGGCCAAGCCCGATCCGATCCTGGTGGTCGAGAATATGCGTCGCGCCTTCGGAGGGCTGGTGGCTGTGGATGTGGATCATTTGGAGATTCAGCGGGGGGTGATAACCGCGCTGATAGGTCCCAACGGAGCGGGCAAGACCACTTTTTTCAACCTGCTCACCGGCTTCGACCGTCCCGACACGGGATCGGTTGTTTTCAACGGCAAAGATGTGGAACGGCTGAAATCGCATGGACGAGCCCGCCAGGGGATGGTGCGGACTTTTCAGCTCACCAAGGCGCTCACCAAGCTGTCGGTGCTGGAAAACATGAAGCTCGGCGCCAAGGACCAGATCGGTGAAGGTTTCATCCAATCGCTTTTTCCGTTTCTCTGGAAATCCCAGGAAGAAGCCATCGAAGAGCGGGCGGGTGAGCTCTTGGAAAGGTTTTCGCTTTCCCACATGGTCAACGAATACTCCGGCACGCTCTCGGGGGGCCAGCGGAAGCTCTTGGAGATGGCCAGGGCTTTGATGGCCTCTCCGGCGGTGGTGATGCTGGATGAGCCGGTGGCCGGAGTTAACCCGGCCCTTACCCAATCGCTGTTGGAGCATGTCAAACGGCTTCCCGAGGAGGGGATCACGGTGATATTCGTCGAACACGATATGGACGTGGTCTGGGACATTTCCGACTGGGTGGTGGTTATGGCCGAAGGGGTGGTGATTGCCGAGGGCGTCCCCGAGTCGATAGGCAAGAACCGGGCGGTGATCGACGCTTATCTGGGCTCCGGCCAAGGGATCGAGGACGAGGAATGAGAAGATGAGTACCCAACCGGCTTCCCAACGGCCACTGGTCGAGTTACGCGACCTGGTGGCGGGCTATGTTCCCGGAGTGGACATTCTTAATGGTGTCGAACTGGTCCTCTACCCCGGAGAGATGATCGGGATCATCGGTCCCAACGGTGCAGGCAAGTCAACTCTTTTGAAAGCGTTGTTCGGCTTGCTGGATGTGCGTTCCGGTGAGGTTGTCTTCAAAGGAGAAACCATCACCGGTCTAGCGGCGCATGCGCTGGTCGCCAAGGGAATGGGTTACGTGCCGCAACTCAACAACGTCTTCTCTGCCCTCACGGTGTTGGAAAACCTCGAAATGGGGGTCTATCTGGAGCCGCACATGACCAGCCAGCGTCTGGAGAGGGTGGTGGAGATGTTCCCGCGGCTGGGAGAACGCCTGGGTCAGCGAGCCGGCCTCCTGTCGGGCGGTGAGCGGCAGATGCTTGCCATGGGACGGGCGCTGATGATGGATCCCGAGGTGCTTTTGTTAGACGAGCCCTCCGCGGGATTATCTCCGGTGCTGCAGGATCAGGTATTCGCCAGAGCGAGAACGATCAACCGTTCCGGGGTGGCAGTGATCATGGTGGAACAGAACGCCCGCCGATGTCTGCAGATCTGCCATCGAGCGTATGTGCTGGACCACGGTCGCAATGCCTACACCGGTACGGGCAAGAGCCTGCTCACAGATCCGAAGGTCATCGAACTCTATCTGGGTACCCTCGCTCGGGGGATCTGAGCAATCTGAGAACTCACTTAAAAGAGAAGTGGGGCCGGTTGGACCGGCCCCACTTCTTGCTAGTTGTTGGTTGTTTCGATTATCCGCCTGCGAAGACGTATTCGTCGAGTGAGCTGTCGGGTTTGTCGCCGCCGCTGTAGGTGGCGATGCGGAAGCTGGCTGCGGCTGGTTCGCCGGCTTCTACGAACTCGTAGGGTCCGCCCACTCCGTCGTAGTCGGGATCACCACCGCTTTCGATGATGTCCTTGCAGTCCGCGAAGCTGGTGCACTTGGTTCCGCCACGGGTCACGTCGTTGATCGCCGCGCCGATATCAACCGGGTTGTCCGACTGAGCGGCCACCGCGGCCAAGGCCACGATGATGATGGCGTCATAGGTCGCCGCCGATAGGCGCCGTCAACCGGGTGAAGTCCGTCGAACGAGGTTCTGGTAGCGGCGATGATCACGGAAAGTTCGCGGCCGCCGAACCGGCCCACGATGGTTACCATGATGGCGTCATAGGTCTCTGCGCCGTATAGGTCTCTGCGCCGTAGGCATAGATCTCTTGCAGACCACCTTCGTAGGCGCCGTCCAACCGGGCGGTGAAGTCCGAGATCGAACTGAGGTTCACCGAGGGCTCGGTACCGCGCATACCCGCGATGATCGAAGGATCGGAAAGTTCAGCGCCGATACCGCCGATGTTTCCGTCAACACCGTACACATTGGTGGCAGAAGTGGGACCAATGCCCCGCTCGTGCATGGTTACCAATATGGTGGCTGACTCCTGGAAACCGATCACCACGATCCCGTCGGGGCTGGCTCCGGACAACTGATCCACTTCGGCGTCGAAGTTATCGGTGCCGGGCGCATAGGCGATGAACGGATCGACCGTGCCGCCCTGGCTCTCGAAGTTCTCCTTGAACGAATCGGCCAAGCCTTGTCCATATGACTCCTGTCGGAAGATCACACCGGCTATCTCATTACCTTCTGAGGCAACCAGATCGGCCAGGACCTTGCCCTGCAGCAGATCGGAGGGGCCCGGGGAGATTTGGATTACGTTGTTGCCGGTGATCTTGCAGTACGGAAGTACAGACCGTTGTCGTTGTAGGTGGTGAAGTCCGGGGAGGTGTTAGCCGGGGAGATTTGGATTACGTTGTTGCCGGTGATCTTGTCGATCACCAGCTTGGAAACTGCCGAACTGGCCGCTCCGATGATCGCGTCCACATCCAAAGCCAACAGCCTGTCAACCTCGGGATTGGCGATGTCCTGGTTGGTGTCACCCGAGTCACCCTCATGCAACACCACATCATTACCCAACACACCACCAGCCGCGTTGATATCAGCAATAGCCAACCGGGCACCGGCCACTTCCGGTGGGCCCAAGAAAGCCAAATCACCAGTAACCGGCAACAAAGTACCAATCACCAACTGACCGTCCATATCGTCGCTCGGCGCTGCGGTGGGCGCCTGGGTGGTTGTGGGTGCCTGAGTGGTAGTAACAATGGCCTCTTCCTCGTCACCGTCTCCGCAAGCGGCCGCTACCAGGGCCATCACCGAGATCACGGCGATCAGCTTCAAATACCGCTGGGTTTTGCGCATCACTGTGCACATCCTTTCCTCATTCCGAAATTTTCTTCCTTCATAGGGATAAGCCTAGATACGGTACCTTTGTTCAGATAACGCAACTCTACGGCAAGAGCCAACGAACTTCATCTAGGCGATGCTCACTTTATCAGGTTTTAGACATTATTAATTAGACAATATTAAGAGGGAGAGCGAGATGTAAAAGAGAGCGAAAGACTCTCCTTTGCCTGCCCGGGTCTAACGGATGACCGCTACCACCGCGCCGGTTGCCACCGAGTCTCCGGCTTTGATACGGAGTTCGACCACGTTGCCTTCCTTGCCGGCTGCCACCGCGTTCTCCATTTTCATGGCCTCCAGCACGCAGATGGTGTTGTCGGCGTTCACCCGGTCGCCCACTACCACGTTTACCTTGACGATGGTGCCCTGCATGGGAGCGGTGACCGCTCCGTCGGAGGCCACGGTGGGTCCTTTGGCGGGCTTGGGCGGACGACGGCGAACCTTGGCCGCTCGGTCTTCTTGTCCGACATCGGGTTCCCAATAGGAGACCATGAATCGCCGGCCGCTGATTTCCACGGTCATGTCCTGTCGGACAACCCCCTCCTCTTCGGGAAGGGACTCGGCCACCTCTGGCTCGGTGGGGGACAGGTCGATCTCGCTCTCCAGCCAGTTGGTGTGATGACGGGCGGAGATGAAATCCGGATGGTCGAGCACCGCCTGGTGAACAGGAATGGTGGTGGGAACGCCAGTGATTTCGAACTCGTCCAAGGCCCGCTTGGCTCTGCTGATGGCCTGGGTGCGGGTGGGCGCCCACACCACCAGCTTGGCCAGCAGATTGTCATAGAAGCGAGGAATGGTGACTCCCGCACTCACCCATCCATCTACCCGGACCCCTGGTCCGGACGGCTCCCGGTAGCTGACGATCCGGCCCGGGGTGGGCAGATAGTCACGATATGGGTCCTCGGCATTGATACGCATCTCGATGGCGTGGCCATCCGCCCGAAGACCGATAGCCGAGGTGGGCCTTCCGGCAGCGATCCGCAGCTGTTCACGAACCAGGTCCACGCCGGTGACCATCTCGGTTACGGTGTGCTCCACCTGCAGACGGGTGTTCATCTCCAGGAAGTAGAACGATCCTTCCGAGTCGACCAGAAATTCCACAGTACCGGCGTTGCGATATTCGCACGCCCGGGCGATCTGCAGTGCAGCCTCCCCCAAGTCCCGGCTTTGAGTCAGGCCGAGCGCCACCGAGGGGGCCTCCTCGATGAGCTTTTGGTGGCGCCGCTGCACCGAGCAGTCCCGCTCTCCGAGGTAGATGTAGTTGTGATGGTTGTCCACCAGAATCTGCGCCTCGATGTGGTGGACATCGGTCAGCTTCTTCTCCAGGTAAACCTCAGGACTGCCGAAGTAGGTGTCGGCCTCCCGCTGGGCGGACGCCAAGGCCTCGGAGATCTCGGAGGGATGGTTCACGGTTCGTATACCCCGCCCGCCCCCCGCCCGGGATGCCTTGATCAGAACCGGATAGCCGAGCCGCTGCGCTGCTTGCCTGATCTCGGCGGGATCTTCCAGCGGGGACTCGGTCCCTGGCACCACCGGCACCCCCGCCTCGACGGCTATTTGGCGGGAGGCGACCTTGTCTCCCATAGCGGCGATGGCCTCGGGTGGGGGTCCCACCCAGATGAATCCCGCTTCGGTGACCGCCCGGGCAAATGCGGCGTTTTCCGACAAGAACCCGTATCCGGGATGGATGGCGTCCGTCCCGGTCTCTGCGGCCACCCCCAGGATCCGCTCGGTGTTCAGATAGGACTGTCCGGCGGGGGCCGGCCCGATATTCCAGGCCTGATCGGCTAGTTGAGTGTGATAGGCGTCCCGATCCGGCTCGGAGTAGACGGCGACGGTCCGCAACCCCGCCTCGCGGGCGGAGCGAATGATCCTGACCGCGATCTCGCCGCGGTTAGCGACCAGAACCGATTTCACAGCGGGATGTTCCCGTGTTTCTTGCTCGGCAAGGTTTCCCGTTTGGTGCGAAGCATCTCCAAAGTCGCGATGAGATGGGCACGGGTTTCACGCGGCTCTATTACCTCGTCCACCAAGCCGAGCTCGGCCGCCTTGTAGGGGTTGTTGAACTCTTCCTCGTATTCTCTTACCAGGTCAAGGCGACGCTGCTCGGGATCCTCGGCGGCGGTGATCTCCCGGCGGAAGATCACGTTGACCGCTCCCGAGGCCCCCATCACCGCGATTTCGGCCGAGGGCCAGGCAAAGACAGTGTCCGCTCGGATGCCCCGGGCGTTCATCACCAGGTAGGCGCCGCCATAGGCCTTGCGGGTGATCACCGACACCCGCGGAACCGTCGCCTCACAATAGGCGTATAGCAGCTTGGCTCCATGGCGAATGATCCCGTTGTGCTCCTGGTCCACTCCGGGCAGAAAACCGGGGACATCCACGAAGGTGATCAGGGGGATGTTGAAGGCGTCGCAGAATCTGACGAACCGGGCCCCCTTCCCGGCGGCGTTGATGTCCAGGGTGCCGGCCAGCACCGAGGGCTGGTTGGCGACCACTCCCACAGTGTGGCCGTCCAAACGGCCCAATCCCACCAGTATGTTGCGTGCCCAGTGCTCATGCACCTGGAAGAAGTCGCCGTCGTCGAGGACCGTTTCGATCAGTGTGGTCATGTCGTAGGGCTGGTTCGAAGAGTCGGGAATGATCTGATCCAGCAGATCGTCGGTGCGGGTCGGCGAGTCGGTGGGAGTGAAATAGGTGGGGAGTTCCAGGTTGTTCTGGGGGAGAAAAGAGAGAAGGTAGCGCACGCCGTCGAGGGCCGCCACATCCTCGGAGAAGACGAAATGTGCCACGCCCGAGGTGGAGGCGTGCACCATCGCTCCTCCGAGCTCTTCGAAGCTGACCTCTTCTCCGGTCACCGCCTTGATCACGTCGGGGCCGGTTATGAAGAGGTGTCCGGTTTCGGTTACCTGGATAATGAAGTCGGTGAGGGCCGGGGAGTAGACAGCGCCTCCCGCGCACGGCCCCATGATCACCGAGATTTGGGGGATCACCCCCGAAGCGCGCACATTGCGCTCAAAGATCCTTCCGTAGCCATCCAGGGATCCCACCCCTTCCTGGATACGGGCGCCTCCCGAATCCTTCAGCCCGATCAGGGGCGCTCCGACCCGCATCGCCATATCGATTATCTTGCAGATCTTGTCGGCCACTGCCCGGCCCAGGCTTCCTCCGAAGATGGTGAAGTCCTCGGCGAACACGAACACGGTTCGCCCGTCGATCTTTCCCCAGCCGGTCACCACCGCGTCGCCATGCGGACGGCGGTTCTCCACTCCGAAACCGCGGGCCGAATGCCGGACGAAGGTGTCGACCTCACAGAAGGTGTCCTGATCCAAGAGGTGGGCGATCCTCTCCCGGGCGGTGAGCTTGCCCCGTTCGTGCTGGCGGTCGACGGCCCGGCGGTCCATGGAGCGCGCCTGGCTTCGCATCTTGCGCAAGGTTTCAATTCGTTGTTCGGTACCCACCCTTACTTCACCTCTTTGATAGGCTTGCTGGTACTTGGACTTGGGGAATGGCTCTTTGGCTACACCATATTGGTTGATTCGGCTGTCCGTTACCGGTTCCACACAGGACGACGCCCGCCGAGCTTATCGGGGAAGACCGGTTGTCGTGGTATCGGACCGTCAAAATTATGGTAGGGGAAGGCGGGATCGGGAGTGGATCAGCGCTCCGGGGGCGGTAGCGGTCTCGGTGGCCTGTGAACCCCGGTGGCCGGTGAGCCGGTGGGGCTTGCTGTCCCTGCTGGCGGGCTGGCAGGCGGCGGAAGCGCTGGGTGGGAAGGTTTCTTTGAAATGGCCCAACGACCTCTTGGTCGGCGAAGACAAGGTGGGGGGAGTGCTGGTGGAGGGGAGCGGTCCGGTGGCGGTGGCGGGATGCGGAATCAACCTGTGGTGGCCCGACTCTCCCCGGGGGATGGCCGGTTTGGATGACCGTCCCCCTTCTTCCTCCCGACGGGAGGAGATTGCCCATACCTGGGCGGGGGGATTTCTGGAAGCCGCCCTGGATCCTGATGGTGGGAGGTTTTGCCTCGATGACTACCGCCGTCGCTGTGTGACTCTTGGTCAATGGGTCAGTTGGGGGGACAAAGGCGTCGGGCGGGCTGTTGACATCAACCCTGAGGGTGAGCTTGTGATCGAGAACGCGACGGGACGGAGGAGCCTGCGCTCCGAAGAGGTTTTCCATATCCGGCGGGCTTCCCGACAGGGCAACTAGCCCAGGTTCTGGGTCTGGGGCGCGGGGAGACCGGCGGCGAAAAACCCGGCGAGGCGCTCCAGGGCGTCCATTGCCGCCGCCTCGTTGTAGTTGAGGTGGTTCTCATCGACAAAACCATGACCCACCCCCTCATAGAGCAGCCACCGCCCGCTCGGATTCCGGTCCTGGGCAGCGTCCACCTCGGCGGGATTGATCATCTCATCCTCGGAGGCGTAGATACCCAGCACCTCTTGGCCCAACCGCTCTAATTGTCGAGCGGTTGGGTAACGTCGGTGTTCATCGCCGGTGAGCGGCCCGTAGAGCACCGCCACCGGGCCGACCCAGTTGCGCAGGGAGGCGGACATCAGGGCCAACCTTCCCCCCGATTCGATTCCGAGCACGCCCAGCCGCTCGGTCAGCGCCCAGTCGAGATCGTCATCAGCCAGAAATCGACGTATCTCATCCAGTTGGGCCAGCACGTCAGTGTCGCTGTCCGAAAAGCCCATACCGCGATCGGCGCCGTTGGCCGGCCCCGGCCCCAGGTTCAGGGCGAGGGCCGCGATTCCCCGACGGGCCAAAAACCGGGAGACGCTTTTGACGTGAGAGGAGATTTCTGCGTCGCTGGTGACCAACACCACCGGAAAACGGCCTACCGTGTCGGGTCGGGCCAGATAATCGGACCGGTAGGAACTACCGGCCGGGGTGGAGTAAGTACCGTACATTACCGAGTAGGTTCCCTCGTGGGGAAGCACCGCCAAAATTGACCTTCCTGGGTTTGGTATTACTTGCAAAAAAGGGTAGCGGCAGCGGGGTCAGCTATCTTCACAACATGACAATGGAGTCCGGTATCTGTCTCTCAATACAACAGCGTTCGAGGATGGCGCACTCATGAACCGCCGGGCGGTGGTCACCGGTGGGGCGGGATTCGTGGGATCCCATCTGTGTGAGGCTCTGGCCCGGCGGGGCTGGACGGTTGTTTCACTCGACGACTGCTCCACCGGGTCAGCGGCCAACCTGGAGCGGGAGCGCGCCATGGGGGTGGAGACGCTGGCTGTGGACATAACCGCCCCGGACCTCGCCGCAGTGATAACGAAAGCCCGGCCGCAAGTGGTGTTCCATCTGGCCGCGGTGTCGTCGGTGACCCTTTGCGAAAGGGACCCGGGGAGATGTGTGGCGGTGAACGTAGAGGGAACCGCCCGGGTTTGGGAGGCTGCCCGTCGGAGCGGGGCAGAGAAGCTGGTGAACATTTCGTCCCTGGCCGTGCACGGAGTCTCCACCGGAGTCGCCGGGGATTCCTATGGGCGGAGCAAGAAGGCCGCCGAGGAGTATCTGGCCCGAGAGGCGCCTGCGGCGGAGATACTCCTCACCACTCTGCGTCCCGCCAACATCTACGGACCCCACCAGCACGGGGACGGAGAGTCGGCAGTGGTGGCCACCTGGTTGGGGGCCATGGCGCGGGGAGAGCCGGTGTACCTGGACGGCGACGGTCGACAGACGAGGGATTTCCTCTACGTTGAGGACGCGGTGGCGGCGATGATCCTGGCCGCTGACCGAGCCGACGGCCACACCCTCGAACTGGGTGGGGGAGTGGAGACTTCGCTGGTGTCCCTCTTGGATGCCATGAGCGGGATAACCGATTGGCGCGGGCGCCCCGGCCGACGTCCGGCCCGACCCGGGGACATCCTGCGGTCGGTGGTTGATCCCCGTCCAGCCGAGGATCGGCTCGGCTGGAAAGCCCAAACCGACCTGCGGACCGGTCTTCGCCTGACTTGGGAGTCGATGACCGGCAGCTAGATTGCCGGAGGCTGGATCACCGGAACAGGTCCTCGGACGCTCCCCGTATCAGTTCGGTGGCCTTACCGTCCTCGGTCGGCAGCGCCAGTCCCCGGACGATCGCCACCGGGATACCCCGGGCTTTGCCTTTCACCAGGTCGGCGGCCGCGGCGATCTCGTCGGCCACCGCCACCTCGGTCACCTCGAGGACGCGGTCATGATCGTCGGGGATACCGCGCAGATCGCGGATAGGTTTGAATCCGGCCACTCCTATAGCCACATCGGTCAATCCGCGTCGAAAAGGCCGTCCGAAGGTGTCGGTGATCACCACCGCGGCTTCCACCCCGAATCGCTGGATCAGTCGGGAGCGGAGCCGCCGGGCGGAGCGGTCCGGGTCTAGGGGAAGCAGCACGGCCCGGCCGGGACCGACATTGGAGCGGTCCACGCCGGCGTTGGCGCAGATGAAACCATGCCGAGTTTCGGTTATCACCAGATCCCCCCGGCGCCGGAGCGTGGCCGCCGACTCGGATTCCACCAGATGGCGATGGCTGTGGGGACCGTCGTCCTCCAACTCCACTAATCTGCCCTCCGCCTTGGAGACGACCTTGTGGGTCACCACGACCACGTCTCCGGACTGCAGACCGAAGTCGGATTCCACCAGGGCATCACCGATCAGGAGGGCGAGATCGTCTCCCGGGGCAATTTCGGGAAGTCCCGTCACCGGATGGATAATGATCGTCACAGCTTCTCCATGATCTCGGCGGCGAGTCGGGCGGCGGCGGCGGGATCGGCTATTCGAGTGTCGGTCGCCCATGCCGCAAGGCCCAGATCGGCCAGGAGATCCAGGTCTTCGGCATCGCCGGTGTCCACCACCAAGCCGGACAACAGCCCCTGATATGCCGCGGCGACTCCCCGGTTTCCGGAGGGCAGGCCAAGACTATCCATCACCTCGGCGGCCGGGCCCTTGAGCGCTTTCCCTCCGAAGAGGGGACTCACCGCGATCACCGTCTCGGCTGCCTCCAGCGCGGAGCGGATACCCGGCACCGCCAGGATCGGCCAGATGGACAGGGGAGGGTTGGATGGGGCGATGATCACCGCCCGGGCGCGCTGGATCGCCTCTGTCACCCCGGGAGCGGGGCGGGCGGTCTGTGCCCCGTCGAAGCGGATGCCGGCTATCTGATCTCGGTGCTGTCTGCGCACGAAATAATCCTGGAAGTCGAGCCATACGCCCTCGGTGGTGCGCAGTTTGGTGTGAAGGGACTGATCGGTGGCGGGGAGCAGCGTGATCCCCACCCCGAAGGCGGCGGCGATCTCCGCAGTGACGAGGCTGAGGGGTTGCCCCTCTCTCAGGCGCATGGTCCGAAAAAGGTTGGTCGCCAGGTCGGCGTCACCCAATCGGAATGTGGTGTCGGCAGGAAAGGGGGAGAGGGCATTCATCATTTCCCAGGTCTCGTTGGCCCGCCCCCATCCCTGGGGACCCTCCGTCTCGGCGAGGGTGTAGACCACGGTGTCCAGATCGGGGGAGACATACACTCCGTACACCCAGTCGTCGTCACCGGTGTTCACCACCACCGTGGTCTCCCAGGCATCCAGCCGGGAAAACCCGCGCGCCAGCCGGGCTCCTCCCACTCCTCCCGAGAGGAGCAGCACCTCCGGTTTTTGGTCAAGCGCGTTCATTGGCGGTTTGTTTTCCTAACATTGGCGTCTGTTGATGAAGGGCACAGCCTCCTCTTCAGATCCCATCGTACGCCCAATCCGTACCACGAGCATTGCGGTGGTGCTTATGGTGGAGGGCGAACCCCTCGAGTCGTTGGCCGATGGGGTGGCGGAAAAGGACTGGATCACTCATCTAATAGTGGTGGGCAAAGACCCCCGAACCAAACAGCAGGCCGAGCAACTGGGGGCACTCCATCGCGAAACGTTGGATGAGGTGACGAGGGCCCTTCCCGCCGATATCGAATATGTGTGGATACTGGCAGGCCAAGCCCGACCTCAACCCGGCTCTTTGACCGCCATGGTGCAGGTGGCGGAGAATCATCAGGTGGCGCTGGTCGGGTCGAAGATTCTTTCCACCGAGGACTCCGAGCAGCTTTTGTCGGTGGGCAGCGCCACCGACCTGTTCGGAGTGACTTTTTCGGGCCTGGATGATTCCGAACTCGACTTCGCCCAATACGACGTGGTCCGGGAGGTGTCAAATCTCTCTTCCGTTTCCCTGTTAGTTCGTCGCCGGCTGCTGGCGGTGCTGGGCGGCTTTGACGAATTGCTGCCTCCCGTCTCCGCCGGCCTGGACTTCTGCCAGCGCGTCCGACTGGCCGGAGGTCGGGTGGTGGTGGCACCCTCTTCGCGGGTGCTTTATCCTTCCGGGCGTTTCCCACGCTTTGCGGGCTGGAGGGAGCGGGCGGGACGCATGCGGGCCATGTTCAAGGTCTATCGGCTGATGACACTGGCTTGGGCAATTCCGCTCGATGTCTTGCTCAATCTGGGTGAGGGGTTGTTCAGACTGGTTTTGGGAAGACCGGGTCGCTTAGCAGGGTTTATTGCTGCCGTGGGTTGGAACATATGGAGATTTCCCTCTACTGTCTCGGCCCGGCTCAAGTCACAGAAGTTCCGAGCCGTCGGCGACGAGGACATCTTCCGCTACCAGATGTCGGGCTCGGTGACCCTCCGGGAAGTGGGATCGGAGATCGGGCGGAGAATCGGGGATTTCGGTCCCGAGGACAAGTCGTGGGCGGCGGTGATGACTTCCCGTCTCCGGCAGGGGGCGCCCTGGGCTGCCCTGCTGTCTTTGCTCTATTTGGCGGCGGCGTCCCGGAACATCTGGGTGAGCGGGTTGCCCTCCGTCGGGTTCACCTTCGCGCCCGGCGACGATCCCGGAGGGGTGCTGGCCGCCTACGCGGGGGGATGGAACGAAACAGGATTGGGAAGCGCCTTTCCTCCCCACCCTGCGGCGGTTCTGGCAGCTTCTGTTGACTGGCTGACCCTGGAGTGGTCGGGTTCCCAGATTCTGGTGACAGCGGTGGCTCTCCTGGCCGGCTTGGTGGGGTCGGCCCGGTTGTTTCGCACCATGGGGATCAGCGCCGCCGGCTCTTACGCGGGGGCGGTTATATATCTGCTGGGCTCCACTACCGCGTCGGTGCTTTTGCAAGGCTATTGGCCGATGGTGATCGCTTTGGGGGCACTCCCCTGGTCGGTGGCGTCTGCGGTCCGGCCCTGGCCGCCCCGATGGCGGTCCCGGATCGGCGACCTGGCTGCCATATCCCTGGCCTGCGCGGTTTTGGCGGTTTCCGCCCCGGTGGCGGTGGCGGCGCCGGTGGCGGTGGTGATCCTGGGTTGCGTGGCGGGGGTCGGATGGTCCTGGTGGTCAGTTCCCCGGGTGGTGGCGGGCGCGGTGGTTGGAATATCGGCGGTGGGCGCCTATCTGTGGGCCAACGATCTGGATGTCTGGTCGTACGGTCCCTCTCTGGCCTGGGAGGCGGACTGGAATTTCTGGGCAGGAGTGGCCTTGGCCGGCCTCTTGACACTGGCGTTCGGAGGGCCCCGGCTGCGGGGGGCGGCGGGCCTGGGGTTGGCCCTGGTCGGGGTGGGTCTGTGGGTGGGGGACCTACCGGAATGGGAGGTGGCGTTGGCTGGAGCGCTCCTCGCCGCAGTGGGTGCCGGAGCGACGGCGGCCGCAGCGGTTGCAGCGGGGGGAAAGGAGGCGGAAGGGCGCAGTCGACTGGGAGCAATGCTGACGCTGGTGGCCGGGGTGGTGCTGGTGGGATTCACCCTTCCCGTTCTGGAAGGCGGACGGGTGGGGCTGCCCGAGGACCAATGGAGTGGTACGTTCGACTTCGCGTCCAGCCTGGCTGATCCTGTGGAAGGAAGCCGCCTGTTGCTGATTGGCCCGGAGGGATCGCTGCCGGGAATGGAGAGACGGGGAGAGGGGTTTTCCTATCGGCTGGTGAAGTCCGGACCTCCCACCTTGGAACAGGCGTGGCTGGCCCCGCCAGGCGTGGGTGACCAGGCCTTGGCGGAGGTGATGGCGGAACTCTACGCGTCGCGTCCGCTGCGACCCGGGGAACTCTTGGCGCCTTTCGGCGTGCGGTGGGTGGTGGCCTCCCGGGAGACGGGTTTCTCCGATGGGTTCTCCGGACAAGTCGATCTGCGCATTCTGGCCGCCTCCGAAGAGGCGGTCGTGTATGAGAACCTGGTGGCTCGCCCCCGATCCGACGGGCCTTATGTGGGGGCGTGGGATTCCATCGCCCCTGACCGGGTGGGGGGCCCCGAATTCCAGGGAAGAATCCGTATAGGGGACAACGCCCATCACCGCTGGGGTCCGGAGTGGATTCAGCATTCATGGTGGAACACCATCTCCGGCGCCGAAGGGGCGGGATATTTCACCCCTGATCCATGGGAGCGGAGAATGGCCTGGTGGGGAGCGGGCCTGATAATCGTGCTGGCGGGGCTGGTTTGGTGGGGAAGGGGGGCCTTGCGATGAGGGGAGTGGCGGTTGGTCTGTTGGGTTTGGTGTTGGGGATGCTGACCTGGGCGGTGGCGGTGGAATCTTTGCCTCCCCCGACTCTGGAGCCGACTGTTGTGCCCCGGGCACGGGCCGACCATCTGGTTTGCCCGCTGGCCGACTTTGTCCGCTCCGAGACGCAAATCTACCTTCAGGCGGGCCAGGGGGGACCGGTGCCACTGTGGAACGTCTCGGAAGGGGAATGGTCGAGGATCGGCGAGCCGGACTTGGGTGACACCGGGAGGTGGATGGGCAGGGCGCCGTCCGGCAACAGTGCTTTGTTAGCGGAGGTCGGCGCAGGATGGTCCGGGGCGGGAATGCTGAACACGGCCCCCCAGGCCATCTCTGCCTGGATGTGCGGGGAGCCCTCCGACCGGTTGATGGCGCTGGGCGGCGCCACGCTCGAAGATGATCGTTTGAATCTGGTTCTCTATAACCCCTACGTCTTGGACTCGGTCGTGCAGGTCCTTATCACCAGCGAGCTGGGAGAAGACACTCCCCCCGCCCTCCGAGAGATCTACGTGCCGGCCGGAAAGACAGTGAAGATGAGCCTGGATGAGCCGTTGCGGCTTCGCCGGTCCCTGGCGGTGCAGGCGGATTCGTCTCCCGGACGAATCGCGCTCTTGTTGCAGCAGACCAGAAACGGTGAGACCGCCATGATTGAAGGCATGGCGCCCCACACCGAGTGGTGGCTGCCGATTCCCGACCTGGGAGTAGCCGAGGCCCGCCTGCTCATCGCCTCTCCATCCGGATCACCCTTCACATACCGGCTGGACCTCATGACCGATTCCGGCCCGCTTCCCGGATTTCTGGAGGAGGACTACCTGCCCGGTCAGTTGGTGTCGATGTCCTTGTCCGACTTCCCTGAGGGGGTTACGGGAATCGGGGTGTCGGGCACCGTTCCGCTGGTTGCCGGGTTGCGGCTGGAGGGTGAGGGACTATTGGCCATCGGTCCGGGAGCGCGGGGGACCTCCGAGCGATGGTTGTTGCCGGGCGCCGGTCATAGCGAAGAAAGAGAGAGCCGGGCCTGGCTACTCAATCCCTCGGGACTGGAGACAAAGGTGTCGATCTCGGCGGGTAGCTATTCGTTCCGGATGACCATCCCCCCCGAATC
Source organism: Acidimicrobiia bacterium (assembly GCA_965214265.1). GTDB lineage: Bacteria > Actinomycetota > Acidimicrobiia > Spongiisociales > ZC4RG35 > Bin76. The sequence continues at coordinate 2,157,122 of CBDCBK010000010.1, read as the reverse complement.
GGTGCTCTCCTTCGACCTGGGGCTCCCCTTCGACTTGGGCAAGCTGAGCGGGTCGGCGGAAGACATCCCCGGTTATCTGGTCGACGCCGAAGAGGAGATCGCGGTGGTGATGACCTCGCGGTTGGAAGGTAAAGCCGCCTCCTATGTAGCCGGCGCGCCGGTGGGTTAATGTCGGCCGGGCTTCCTGTTTACACCCGCGATCTCTTAGGCATGGATGGCTGGGGGCGGGCCACCCGGCGCTGGGAAAAAGAGGGGCTGGTGGAAAAGCTGTGGGCCTCCGATCCCTCGGTATGGGGGAAGGCAGCGCCCGGGGCGGGAGAGTGGCTGGGATGGCTGGACCTTCCCGGGACAATGGACGCCCGCCTAGAAGAGATGACGCGAATGGCGGAGGAAGCGGCCTCGGAGGGCATTGCGGATGTGGTGCTGCTGGGCATGGGAGGTTCCAGTCTCGCCCCGGAGATGTTCTTCTCGGTGTTCGGTCCGGCGCCGGGCCGTCCCCGCCTCACGGTCCTCGACTCCACCCATCCCGAAGCAGTGGCGTCGGTCCGCACTCGGATCGACCCGGCCCGCACCCTCTTTCTGGTCTCCTCCAAGTCGGGGACCACTGTGGAGACCTTGTCGTTCTACCGGTATTTCTGGGAGCAGTGCTCCGGGGAGGGCTCCCGGTTCGCAGCCGTCACCGACCGGGACACTCCCCTGGACCGCCTGGCTCGAGAGCGTGGCTTTCGGGCGGTGTACAACGCTCCCGCCGATGTGGGAGGGCGCTTCTCGGCGTTCAGCGCCTTCGGGCTGGTCCCCGCCGCCCTCATCGGGGTGAACCTCCCCGCTCTTTTGGAGAGGGCCCGGGAGATGGCGGATCGGGGACGCCTCGGGGCGTCGGAGAATCCGGGAGTGGGCCTGGGGCTGGCGCTGGGAGCGGCCGCGGCGGCCGGGATGGACAAGCTGACTTTGCACACCACCGAGAGCCTGGGCGCTTTCCCCGCCTGGATGGAACAGCTCGTGGCCGAAAGCCTGGGCAAGAACGGAGTCGGGATAGTCCCGGTGGCGGGAGAGCCGGTTTTGCCCACCGGCCTCTACGGCGACGACCGGATCTTTTTGGTGTGGGAGTCAACCGGCGAGCCTCCGGTGGATTTGCCAAGTGGTCTGAGCAGAGCGCGGATCGAGGTGGAGGACCCCCTGGATCTGGGGATCGAGATTTTTCGTGCGGAGTTGGCGGTGGCCGCGGCGGGTGAAGTGTTGGGAGTCAACCCCTTCGATCAGCCTGATGTGGAGGAGGCTAAACGTCTGGCTACCGCGGCGATGGGCCGGCGGAGGGAGATCGCCGGGACAGATCTGGCGCCGGCTCAGTCATCCCGCGCCCAGGGGTCTATCCGCCGGATGGTGGAGGAGCTGGGATCCGGTGACTATCTGGGGATTCAGGCCTATCTGCCTCCCGGCGCCGAGATCGAGGAGAAGATCGATGAGATCAGGCGGCGGATCACCGGGGCAAGCGGGGCGGCTACCACTTTTGGCTACGGTCCCCGGTTTCTTCACTCCACCGGACAGGTTCACAAGGGAGGTCCGCCGAGCGGGATGTTCCTGCAGATAGTGGACGATCCCCGCTCCGAGGTTCAGGTGCCCGGCACCGACTATGACTTCGCTAGGCTGATCGCTGCTCAGGCCGAGGGGGACTATTTGGCTCTTCGGGGGGCGGGTCGCAAGGCGATGCGAGTCACCTTGGGATCGGACCGGTCCGGCGGCCTGGAGGCGATTGCGAAATGCCTCGACTGACCGCCGGGGAAGAAATAGGGAAACGAATTTGTTAAAAGAGTGTCTTACCAATTACGAGGCCGAAGAGAAGAAAAGCTAGAGGCCCGAAAATGAGGAGCAGGTTTTGATGCATTACACAGCACACCGGGAGGCCCCCGCATCTGTGGATGCTTGGTCAATCCCACAAGACAACTATGTAGCGCCCCCGAGCGCGAAGCATGGTACAACATTTCACCCAAGAAAAGGCGCGGACCGTTAGGCAAGGACTTGACCGACCAAGAAACCCATTGTCTGCGGAGCCGCCGAAAAGGCGGCTCTTTTGTTTGGAGACAAAAATGGAACTGAACACCCGACTGGACAATTTAAGAAAGACCCTGGAGCGCAGCGGCGCCTGCTACGGAACCGGCGAGACCACCAGCTTCTTCACCAACGAGAGCGAAGCGGTGCGGGTTGCCCAGTTGATCTGTGGGACCTGCCCGCTGGAAGCCCAGGCGGCCTGCCTCGAGTACGCCTTGTCCGCCAAAATGGAGTACGGAGTGTGGGGAGGCATTCTCTTCTGGGACGGACAAGCCTTCTATCGGAAGAGGCCCCCGGGCCGGCCCCGGGCAGCGGAGGCCTCCCTGCCCGTGGAAGCCTCCAAGGAGGAACTGTGGGCGCTGGTGGACGAACTGTCGCCGATGGAGAAGACTGCCTGATTGTTCCGATGTCGTAGTATGGGAAACGGCCGGGCGTTTAGCTCAGATGGGAGAGCGCTTCCCTTACAAGGAAGAGGTCGGCGGTTCGATTCCGTCAACGCCCACCATACGCTCCGCATCCCTTCTTGCGTCGTAGGTTTCCCGTTCATAGTGCGGTGGGGCGCGGTACCCTTCTTATCGGATGTCTGAACGCTCCGTCGCCGCGACGCTGGAAGAGCTTTCCGCCTCTATACCCTGGGATCAGGCGGCTGATTGGGATGTGAGCGGCTTGACACTGGGCGATCCCCATCAGTTGGTCAGGACGGCCGGGGTATGTCATGAGGTAACCGCCGAGGTGGTGGCTACCTTGGAGAAGGAGCCGGTAGATCTCTTGGTTACCTATCACCCGCTCCTCTTCCGTCCGGTCCGCACTCTTTTCGCCGGGCGGGGACCGGAGGGGTTGGCCTTCCGGTTGATCAGGATGGGAGTGGCCCTGGCGGTTGCCCACACCGCCTTCGATGTTTGTCCGGGGGGCGCCGCCGACTCGCTGGCCGCCGCGCTGGGTCTGGAAGAGGTGAGCAGCTTTGGACCCATGGAGACTTCTCCCCGGATCAAGGTGGTCACTTTTGTGCCTGCCCCGTTTACCGAGGAGGTGGCCGAGGCGTTGGCCTCCGTCGGCGCCGGGCGAATCGGGCGATACCGCGGCTGCAGCTATCGAAGTGAGGGAGTAGGGGCTTTTCTGCCCGAGAAGGGCGCCGACCCCGTGGTAGGTGAGGTGGGTGAGGAGAACCGGGTGCCCGAAATGCGTTTGGAGATGATCGCCCCCGCCTCCCGGAAGGACGCCTTGTCCGCGGCGTTGGCGACGGCCCATCCCTATGAGGAGCCGGCCTTCGACTTCTACCCGGTGTCAGCCAACCTTCCCCTCCTGGGACGGGTGGGAACTGTGGGGGCGCCGATTTCGGGTGCGGAGTTCTGTGGCCGGGTGTCCGAAGTATTGGGAGTGGAGGCCGTGCGTTGTCAGGGCGTGGATGAGGTGTTTGTGGCTAGGGTTGCGGTGCTTCCCGGATCGGGAGGCTCGTTCCTGGCGGCGGGCGCGGCGGCGGGCGCCGACCTGATTGTCACCGGAGATGTCTCCCATCACCAGATGGCGCAGGCATCCCACCTGGGAGTGGGAGTGATAGATCCGGGACACGCCCCCACCGAGGCGCCGGGGGTGGCGAGGCTGGCGGAACTGGTGGCGGCGGCGGCGCCGTCCACCTTGGATCTGACCGGGCTGCGTCCCGGTCCCGAGATCAGGGTAAGCAGGTCATCGGGATGAATCCCATGTACGATCTAGTCGCCCTGCAGTCTGTTGACCTCGAGATCGATCGCCTGGAGCGAAGGAAAGCCACCCTTCCCGAGTTGGAGGAATATCGCCGGTTGCGTGAACGGCGGCTGGCGGTTGAGTCCGAGCACAGTGAGATCTCCGATCAAGCCCGGTCGGTTGATCTGGAGTTCAATCAGGCCAACGGTGAGTTGCAGATCATGGAGCAGCGGCTGGAAATAGCGGAGAAGCGGCTGTTCGGCGGGGGGATGAGCGCCAAGGAGACCGAGAATCGCCGGCTGGAAGTGGAGTTGCTGCGCGTCCGGATCGGTGAGCAGGAATCCAATGCTCTGGACTTGATGGAGCGCCGGGAAGACCTGGCCTCCCGGCTGGGAGACCTCTCAGCCAAACTGGAAGAGGCGTCGGCCTCGGAGGAAACCCTGGGTGGAGCGGTTCGGGCGATCTGGAGGGAGCTCGACGCCGAGTTGGTGAAGATCCGGTCGGATCGGGCTGGGATTGTCGCTCCGGTTCCCTCCGAGGTCATGGAGATATACGAGAGGCTGCGTCGGGACAAGGGGGGAGTGGCGGCCGGCCGGCTGGATGGGGGGACTTGTGGTGGTTGCAATCTGGCTCTTTCGGAATCCGAGCGCCAGGAGGCGGCGGAAAGCGACCCGGCCCGGTGTCCCCATTGTCGAAGAATCCTGGTGTTTTGACGGTCCGTGGACGATCTATTTTTGCTCTACACCGACGGCGCCGCCCGCGGCAACCCCGGTCCGGCGGCGGTCGGGGCGGTGTTATACCGGGGATCCCCTGCGCCCGGCAACGTAGTGGCCGAACTGAGCCGCGCCATCGGGCGCCGCACCAACAACGTCGCCGAGTATCAGGCGGTGTTGGACGGGCTGGAAATGGCCGCCGGCTATCGGCCCGGCCGATTGACGCTTCGCTCCGATTCCCAGTTGTTGGTTCGCCAACTGCTGGGGCGCTATCGGGTCCGCTCCCCGCTGTTGCGGCCTCTCCACAAAGAGGCGCGCCGGCTTCTGGACAGCTTTTCGCAAGTATGGATCGAACACGTTCCCCGAGAGGAGAACCGCCGCGCTGACCAGTTGGCCAACCGGGCCCTGGACTCGTGATCCTTTGGCATCTCGCCACTGCCCTCTTCGGGGTCCGATGGGTGTTTCGCGACCCGGAGGCGGATCTGAGATGGCTGATGGCCGGGGCGGTTGCGCCGGACATATTGGATATGCCGATCGGCGTCTGGGTCTTTTCATCTTCTGAGACTTTCGCGCACAGCCTTTCCGCGGCGATGGTGGTGGGAATAGTGGTCCTCTTGACTACCCATCGCTCCGGCCGGATGCGGCGCAACCTGATGGTGATGATGGCGGGCTGGCTGATCCACCTGTTGGCGGACGGGATTTGGCTGGAGCCGCGGATACTGTGGTGGCCCTTTGGAGGGTGGTCGTTTCCTGCCGAGGCCGCTCCGTTCTGGCCGGGGGCGTGGGAACGGGCCGGGTCCGATCTGTGGCGATGGCTGGCCGAGGGGATCGGGCTTTTGTACCTGGGGGGTCTGTGGCGAAGGGCGGACCTTGGCTCTCCGGAGGTGCGCCGCCGTTTTATGGTCACCGGGAAGCTGTCGTGAGAGGCCTGCGGTTCCCGTGGCGACCCAGAGGGGTACTGGCTGCGGTTATTCTGGCTCTGGGAATGGGACTGGCGGCGTGTGGGGACGACCTCGCTCCTGAATCCGACCCGGGCACAGCCTCCCCACCTCCACCGCCCCCGGGCTATGCCCAGCCGGTCGAGACCGTCTCGGCCCTCCTGTCCGCGCTGGGCGCCGATCAATGGGAGGAGGCAGCCAGGCTGACCGTGGAGGGGCAGATGGCCTTGATGGCTTTGGCCGAGGGAGCTGACCTGGAGACTGTCTCCGATTATCTGCAGGTTGGAGAACTCGGAGTGGGAGTCAACTTTTGGGCGGGCTTCATCCAGGTTTCCGATCAGTTTCCGTCTAGCCCGGTGGACGATCTCCAGGTGGTCTCCGAGTACCGCTATCAGGCGGGTGGGATCTCTTTCGCCGACTTCGGGCTGGCTGGCGCTTCGGCGCCGGAGGGCCGCGTCTTCAACCTGAGGGTTGCCCGGGGGGAGGATCAGCTGTGGAGGGTGGATGTGATCGCCACTTTCGTGGACGTCATCGCCTACCGCCTGTCGGAGACGGCGGAGATCACCCGGGCCACCCGCACCGAGGATGCGGCGTTGGTCTCTGCCGAGCTGAGGCGCCACATCCCCTCTTTGGAGGCGGTGCTCGCCGATCCCGACTTGACTCCCGAACTGCGCCAGGCCGTGCTCTCCGCCCTGTCCGCCATCCAATAGCGCCGGGGCCCCGGGTCTTCTACCAGAGGGGCCAGGGAAGGGCGGAGCGGTCGGCGGGAGGGTGCGGGTGGATCGGGTCGGCCAGCAGGCGTTCGGTTCGGCGGAGGAGGGCGTCGGCTTCCGGCGCGGTGAGCAACTCGGCCATCCGGAACGCCAACTCTCCACCGAGGGCTTCCCGCAGTCGGGCTACCGCTTCCACGAAGGGATCGGGAATCGGCTGCCCGGCGAAGCCCCACAGCACGGTACGGAGCTTTGGGTGGGAGTGGAAGGTGAGTCCGTGGTCGATGGCGAAGAGGCGCCCATTTTCGGACTCCACCAGCAGGTGGCCGAGTTTCCGATCGGCGTTGTTGGCCACCAGGTCGAAGACGGCCACCGGCCACAGCCGGGGATCAAGGCTGCCCTCGAACCACTGGCGATGGTCGAAGTCGGGATCCGGATCGAGATAGCGCTGCGCTGCCCCTGGCCCGAGCGGGCCGGCGGCCTGGACCGTTTCGGGCACCAAGTCGAGCGCCATCCAGTTGCTCACCTCATAGGCCATGATCTCCCGGTTGGCCAGGGAGTCGGGCGGGAAGTCCCACAGATGGCGCACTCCGTCCGCCGGTTTGTAAACCCAGAGGTCGCCGTCGGGGTCCCGTCCGAGGAATGTGGCGTTGGAGGCGGAGGTGAACCGGCCCACCAGATCGCTGATGATCAGATGGTCGGTTCGGCGCTCAGTTGCGGGCGGGACACTCATGGCTATCGGGATTCTTCGGCAATCGGCACCAGGGACAGATTGGCCGCCCGGCCCTGACCAGGTTGCGTGCTGTCACCGCCATGGCCCGGAACTGCTCCGGCGAAACCATGAACATCAGGCCTTGGTCGTCTCGGTCCGATTCGAAAGAGATGTTCATCAAGCCCGAGGGTCGAATGCCGACATTGATGGTTCCCACTCGGAAGTCTTCGTTGCCGGCGGGATCGGCTATATCCAGATCGGAAGAGAGGATCGCCTCCACCGCCGCGTTGTCCACTTCCACCCCCGAGCGCTGCAGGCTTCGCCATCCCTGGGAGGCCAGGGCTTCCACCTGTTGCTTTTCGGCCAGGAGGGAATGGCGCTCGCCGTCGGCCACCACCTGGAAGTAGAAGCGGCGCTGGCCGGGAGGGCCGATCGCGCCCACCACGAACCGCTCGGCAGGTCCGAGATTGTTCATTGCCATAGGCCCGGATCCCCGTTGGTGTTAATGGCAGAGACCGTCACAGCGCCTTTCTTGGAGATGTCCAACACCGAAACCGAGGTGGGAGAAACGGTGAGTCTGGACAAGAAATCGAGTGGCTGTCCCAGGAAAAACCCCAACACCAGGCGAATGATATCGGCGTGGGTGATTACTGCTATCGCTCCGGCGGGATGACGGCCGACCAGATCTTCGCAGATGCCCACTCCCCGCAACTGCGCCTCCGCCAGTGACTCTCCGCCGGGAAAGCGCATCCGGGAGGGTTGGCGCAGGACCGTTTTCCATTCCGCCAGCTTGTAGAGCTTCGCCAGTTCCTGTCCGGTCCACTCCCCGTAGTCCACTTCTATCAGTTGCTCTTCGGTGATGGGCAACAGCCCGTGGGGCTTTGCGAGCCGCGCGGCGGTCTCGATGGTGCGCTCGGTCGGCGAGCAGTAGACCGCCTGAATCTCGACAGTGCTAAGCCGTTGGGCGAGATGTCGAGCGGCGGCCCGCCCCTCCTTGGTGAGGTGGTGTCCCGGCTCTCTGCCGTAAAGGACCTTTCCGGTGGTGGCCACCGGAGCATGACGTACTAAGAGCAGACGGGTCACACCCCCAAGGCTACCCGGCTGGAGAAGGGGGAGGCGGAGGATGCCGCTTCGGGCTTTTGGATCGGATCGTTATGTTTGGAGGCCTATGAAAGAGATGCGCGAACTCGATCAGTGGGCCGAGATACTCTTTGAGTCTTATCGAACCGGGGCGGCGATCGAGCCGATGAGCGATGCGGACCCATCCCTCGAGGTGGCGGATGCCCATCAGATCCAGAAGATGTTCGCGGAGAAGCTCATTTCTTGGTTGGGCGGGCGGGTGATCGGCTACAAGTTGGGATTGACTTCCGAGCCCATGCAAAAGCTGTTGGGGGTGGACACGCCCGACTTCGGGCCGGTGATCTCCACCATGACCCACAACTCGGGCGACCGGATAGAACTCGGGACGGCGATCGCTCCCAAGGCCGAGGCGGAGATCACTCTGATGATGGGGGAGACCCTGCGAGGGCCGGGGGTCACCGGTCTGGCCGCGGCCCGGGCGGTGGAGGGGGCCGTGGCCTTCATCGAGGTTGTTGACTCGCGGTGGCGGACTGGCGGATCAAGCTGGTGGACACCATCGCCGATCTGGGTTCTTCTCGAGCAGCGGTGTTGGGTGATCGGGTGGTTCCGGTGGATTTCGATCTGCGATTGTGCGGGATGGCCGTCTACCACAACGGTGATCTGGCCGGAACCGGAGCGGGAGCGGCCTGCATGGGGAACCCCTTTAATGCCCTGGCCTGGCTGGCCAACGAACTGGCCATATACGACGAAAAGTTGCCGGCAGGGAGTTTCGTTCTGACCGGTGCTCTGCATGCCGCGTTTCCGGTGAAGCCCGGAGACACGGCACGGGCGGCCTTCGATCGGCTGGGATCGGTCTCAGTAAGCTTCGACTGATCCGCGCCACGGGAGTTTTCATGCAGGTAGAGGTTCGCAAACTGCGGGAGCCATAATCCGCCTACCTCTGGGGTTTTCTCACCAATCCCCGCCCGTGCCTCGCTGCCTCTGCACGGCTGGGATCGATGCAGATCTGTCCGGCCCTGATAGGAAACAGCAATGGACCGAAACATGGGAGTAAAGAAGCGTCATCGCCAGGCAGTGGCGCTGATGGCAGGCGCGGTGATGTTTTTTTCCACCAATGCTCTCTTTATCAAGCTGACCCTGGGAGACGATGATCCTTTCCTGTACAACGCCGGGATTTGGGTGGGAATGTCGCTGGGACTGGGAGGTGTGTCATTCCTGTTCTACCGTCCGGCTTTTGCCGATCCTGCCGCTCGAAGGGTGCTTTACCGACGGGTGGCGGGTTTGAAGACCGATGGTGTGCGAAGATGGGATTTGATAGGAATGCTGTGGCTCGGGGTGGTTGGGAGGTTCGCGGTCGCGTTCTTCGCATGGGCTACCCAATATGTGGAGGCTGCTACGGTCTCGGTGTTGCATTACACATGGCCCGTCATCTTCATCCTGGGGCTTTCCAGATGGGACCGCTCCAACCGGAGAAGGTACCGGAGGATCACCACCGTTTCGTGGACGGGATTGGCTTTGTCCTTTGCTGGAATGGCCGCGGTTGTGACAGGGACCCTCGGTTTCGACGTCACAGAGGCGGGGCTGCCCGGGCGGGTATTCGGGATGGTCCTAGCGGTCATATCGGCCGTTCTATTGGCCTGCAACACTGCTGTGGGCTATCCCATGGGTGATAGTCTCGCCTCCGAAATCACCGAGAAAACCGACGCCCGCTTGGACGAGCACCGGTTGGAGTTCTGCTGTTTGTTGTTCGTTGGCTGCGTCTCGGGACTGTTAGCGATTATCCCGAGCCTCATGATCGGATGGGGTGCAGGTGGGCACATCACCCTGGCGTCGTTCGGTTGGGCGGTGGCTGTCGGGGTTAGTTTCGTTCCGGGAGGGGTACTTGCCCGAAAGGCAGTTCTGATCACTCCTGACTTGGCGGTGAATGCCCTCATCTACGCATCGCCGGTGGTGGGCCTGGTGTGGCTGGGGTTGTTCACCGACATCATCGTTGCGCGGTTTGATCTGCTGATAGCAGGTAGCTTGATGGTGGCAGTGGCAAACGTATTGATGAACAGGCCAAGCGCAAGCGCCGATCAGGAGCCTTGACGCCTGATATTTTCCATCGCTCCCGTTTATGGTGACTAGCCGTTTCATGCGGAAATAGCCTCCCCGCATCGGGAAGTCGCCAGGACTCAAGTGTGGTCTATCGCAAAGCGCTTCCACCGGTGTCGGGGTGGCTACCATTCACCCAGCGTTGGTGTGACTCCGCCGCCGAGGGTGCGCTCCTATGACTCTGCCTCCTCGGACTCCTTGCCGTGGAGCTGTTGGAGTCCCACCAGCCGCTCCCGGACGACCGTTTCGCTGCGAGCCACTGCCGCAACTTCTGCGTCGGGACTCTCCACCCGGCGGGGAGCGGGATAGGGAAGGGGTCCTGTTTTGTTACGTCGCCGAAATATCTGGTCGGGGTGGCTATGGCTTCGGGAGGTCTTGTTTGGTGCCGGTGAAGGAGGAGAAAAAGAATTTAATAGGTGGGCGTGGAATAAAACACCGTTGGCGCCTCTGGGTTCGGTTTGATCCTTCTAGCATGGGGAGCGTCCGTTGTCAAATTTGACCGTGGTTTGGAAGGAGTAGGAATGAAGCAAGGTTTAGACAGTTATTTCAGTATTTCAGAGAGGGGTTCGTCGGTAGGCACCGAGGTCCGCGCGGGTGTCACCACTTTTTTGGTGATGGCCTACATTTTGTTCGTAAATGCCGGGATTCTTGGCGCGGCGGGCCTTGATCCTGTTGCTGTGGCGGCTGGTACGGCGCTGGTAGCCGCCATCATGACGATCGCTATGGGTGTTTTCTCTAACTACCCGATCGCCATGGCAGCCGGTCTCGGTCTCAATGCCATAGTTGCTTTTGGTCTGACGGCCGATGGTCTTTCGATCCAGGGAGCAATGGGAGTCATTGTCTGGGAAGGCATTTTGGTGACCGTTCTTGTTCTGTTGGGTTTGCGGGAAGCCGTGATGGAAGCGATACCGACCAGCCTCAAGTATTCGATCGGGGTAGGCATAGGCCTTTTCATCCTGTTCATTGGGTTGGAGACCGGTGGGTTGGTTCAACAGGGCGGCGCGATCGTCGAGTTCGTGTTTCCCACTACCGCCGCTCAGGGTGTGACCTTGTTCGGGGTGCTTATCGGAATTGTTCTCTTGGCGCGCAAGGTCAAGGGGGCGATGATCATCACCATCGTGGCCACCACCATCGTGGCTCTGGTTGCAGGAGTTGCCAGCGTGCCGGATACCATCTCGGCGTCGGTGAGCTTCGAAACCTTCGGGAACTTCGACTTGGGCAACTCGTTTGTGGAGCTTGGTTTCCTTTCGGCGATCTTGACGATCTTCACTCTGATGCTTACCGACTTCTTCGACACGATGGGCACCGCGACTGCCATTGTTGAGCAAGCGGAGTTGACCGATGATGAGGGTCGGATTCCTCGCCTTCGGAGCTTGCTGTTGGTGGATTCGCTCGGCGCGGCGATCGGTGGAGTGTTCGGGGTTAGCTCGAACACCAGCTACATCGAGAGCTCAGCAGGGGTAGCAGAAGGAGGAAAGACCGGACTCACGTCCGTGGTCACGGGGATACTGTTCCTGGTCGCCATTGTCCTGTCGCCTCTGGCTGGGATTGTCCCGGCACAGGCGACTGCGCCGGTGCTGGTCCTGATCGGTTTTCTCATGGTTGGGCTGCTCAAGCACATCGACTTCACGGACCTGGAAGAAGGATTGCCGGCTCTGCTGGCGATCATCCTCATGCCGTTGGCGTTCTCGATCACAGTGGGGATTGCGGCTGGGTTTGTGTCGCACACGCTGATCAAGGTGGTGAAGGGCAAGTCGGGTGAGATTCACGTCTTGATGTGGATAGTCTCGATTGCCAGCCTGATCTACTTCGCCAGCGACTGGATCGAAATGTTCCTCTAACCCGCCTACATAACCGTATGTACGAGAGAGCGCCACTTGGCGCTCTCTCTCCTTTAACCGACCATGTTCCCACCACCATCCCTCGACTAACGTGTCACAAAACAGAAAGTCTGTGTGCTGGGGACCTATACGAGAGGTGGCCTGTTCCTGGGGAGAGGCGGCTGAAGCACATGTTTGCCGTTGGTGGTTGTTTGTTCCGCCATCCCGTGAGATTTGCTGGAATGATTGGAGCGCCGTCAAAGGCTGGTCTTAGGTTGCCAACGGTTCATAAGCGTTCATCAAGACCCCCCTTTGGTAAAGTTGTCAGGCAGATGTTTCTGCTCGCGAGGGTTCACCCAACTGGGAGTTCTCGCTCCGGAGGTGATCAGCACCGGCCCTCAACGGGCCCGAGCCGCCTTGGGAGAACCATTGACCCGGCCTCGTGCTCCCGGTTTCCCCCCCACAAACCTCACCTTTCCTATTCTATCTCCGCAGAACCGCCGGAGGGAAAGGGGCCGGTTCCGGCCTGAATGCGGACAGCAATGGATAGAAACGTGGAAATGAATAGGCTTCATCGCCAGGCAGTGGTACTGATGGCAGCCGGGGTGATGTTTTTCTCCACCAATGCTCTCTTCGTGGAGTTGACATTCGGAGACAATCATCCCTTCCTGTACAACGCAGGGGTGTGGGTGGGAACATCGCTGGGACTGGCGGGTGTGCTGTTCCTGTTTCACCGGCCGGTTTTTGCCGATCCCGTCAGTCGAAGGGTGCTCTTCCGACGGGTGGCGGGGTTGAAAACCGACGGTGTTCGCAGATGGGACCTGTTGGCAATGCTGTTGCTGATGGTGGTCGGGCGGTTCGCGTTTGCGTTTTTCGGATGGGCCACCCACTATGTAGACACCGCCACGGTCTCGGTCCTGCACTATACGTGGCCCGTCCTATTTGTCCTGGTCCTTTCCAGATGGGACCGGACCAACCGGGGAAGGTACCGAACGGTTACTGCCTTCTCGTGGACAGGGTTGGGACTGGCATTCGTTGGAATGGCGGCGGTGGTGACGGGAACCCTGGGTTTTGACGCTGCCGGGTCGGCGCTGCTCGGAAGCGTATTCGGGATGATCCTGGCGGTCATATCCGCCATTCTTCAGGCTGGCATCGGCGTTCTTGGCTTTCCCTTTGCTGAGGGTGTCGCTTCAGAAATCACCCACAAGACCGAGGCCTGCCTGGACTGGCACAACTTGGAGTTCGGCTGTCTGTTGTTCGTCTACTGCGTTTCGGGACTATTGGCGATCGTTCCGAACGCCATTATCGGGTCGGCCACAGGAGGGCGCATCTCTCTGGAATCGTTCGGTTGGGCAGTGGCTGTTGGGTTTAGCTTCGTTCCCGGGGCGGTGCTTGCCCGCAAGGCCGTCCTGATCACTCCCGATCTGGCTGTCAATGCCCTCATTTACGCATCGCCGGTAGTGGGACTGCTGTGGCTGGGGTTGTTCACCGATATCGCCGTGGCGCGGCTTGATCTCCTGATAGCAGGAGCCCTCACCGTAGCAGCAGCAAACCTGTTGCTGAACAGGCCCCACGCCCCCGCCGATCGGGGTACCTAAGCGGCTGAAGCTGCCCCCCGCCCCCGGTTGAGGCAACAGCTCTTGTCGGGAGACAGCACCCCCATCAGGAGATGTCGACAAGACTCAAATGTGGTCTATGGCGAAGCGTCTCCACCGATTCCGGGGTGGTGACCATTTCACCTCAACCCCGACTACTATGGCGTGGCGTGGCCCCTGAGAGAGCCAGGAGGCCAACTCTTCCAGCCGACTTCGGCTGCCTTCTGCTATCACCTTCACAGTTCCGTCCAACTGGTTGGAGACTCTTCCTGAGATTCCCAGTTCCCCGGCGAGGGTGAATACCGCCCAGCGGAATCCCACCCCCTGCACCCGGCCCCGCACCACCGCCTCCAAGCGCGCCTGATCCGAGGAGTTTCTCACAATCCGCTCATCGCCCGCACACCCCCACCCAGCGACCCTGGGCCTCCGCGGCGGTGACGGTCTCGGCGATGAGACGGAGCACGGCGGGGTCGAAGGGATCGGCGCGGTGGGCCACTTCCCGGTTGGTGCGATCGACGGCCGGCGTGAACTCGGTGAGATCGTTGGTCCCGATGGAAAAGAGTCGCAGGGTGGCCGCCTCGGCGCACAGGGGCTCGGTTTCGATCTGCGAGGGGGATTTCGCCGGTGAACTCGGGGTTTTCCAACAGGAGAGGGTGCGCCCCTATGACTCTGCCTCCTCGGATTGTTCACCGTGGAGCTGTTGGAGGCCCATCAGCCGTTCCGTACTAGCGTCTCGCTCCGGGCCGGTTTCCCAACTTCAGCGTCGGGATGCCCCACCCGGCGGGGAAGGATGTCGAGGAGGTTGGCGGTGCGCAGACAGATGGACCGATGGCGATTCCCGGCGAGGGGCCGATCCCAGCCCGTGCCATCATGGCAGTACCCCGGTCAGCGAATCCTGGAGGCGTCGCAGTGACACTATGTTCAGGGACTCTTCCAACTCAACATCACGGTAGGTGAGGGGGTCACCGGCCGCCACAGGAGATGTAACCACCGCGCCCGGCGCCAGTCCCACCGGCAGAAGCCGCTCCGATGCTGCGGTCCTGGCCTCTTCGATCATGCCGTACACACAGTAGCCCCCCAGGTCGTCGATGGTCTCTCCCGCCGCCAGGTTACGTTTGGCGAAGGTGACGGTTTCGGCGGTAGGCGGGTGGTCGGTTGCCAGGGTGGTCTCTTTGAACAGCACCGCCCGGACGATGGAGATGGGGGTCTCCAGGTTGGCCAGATGGTAGGGGCGATAGAGGGCATAGTAGGGCCCGGGGCCCATGGAGAGATAGCCGAGGTCGCGAATGAGCTTGGGATGGTTGGTGGTGAACACCACGAAAACCCCCGGGGCGATTCCCAGCCCGTAGTCCACCCGGCCTCCCTCGGAGAGCACTCCGCCGTCGGTGATCGGAATGTAAGTGGAAGTAATCGTCTCGGTGGTGACCGCCGGTCCGTGCATCCCCCGCACATCGGGAACGAAGCCTATGCCGTTGGCGAGAGAGGTCATCTCCACCATGGTCTTGGTGCCGTCCACGAACGAGGCGAGCATCTTGGGGTTCATGCGCCGCTCCCGGGCGAGTTCGGCCACTGTCTGGGGAGTGGCCGCCCGATCCAACCGGTTGTTCTTGCCCTTCCCGGCGCTCACCACCTCGAGGCCCAAGCTGGCGACGAAGTCGTAGAGCCCCATGATCGCCCCCGGCTCGTCACCCCCCGACAAGGTATAGACTACCCCGGCCTCCTCCGCCATCCGGCGCAGGGCGTATCCCACCGTGGCGTCGGTCTCCACATTCATCTGGAGGACGTGCTTTCCGGCCTCGATGGCGCCCCTGGCCACTCGGGCGCCCACCTCGGGAATCCCGGTTGCCTCCACCGCGATGTCAACCGGGGAACACCACGCCAGAGAGAGATTGGAAGTGGCCACCCGCCGTCCGTCGGAGAGGGCGGAGACCGCCTGGTCGGAGTCGTTGGTCTCCACCACCTGGGAGAGAGGCGTTCCCGCCGAACGTAGCGCCTCGACAGCCCGACCCGGCACGGCGTCGACCACCACGCTTGCCTCGACGCCCGCCATTCTCTCGAGCATCACCACCAGCCCCTCTCCCATCTGTCCTGCCCCCACCAGGCCCACCCGGACCTTTCGACCCTTCCTCTCCAGGTCCTCCAATTGGCGATGAAGCATCAGGAGAAGCCGTCCCGAAACGTCTCGAGGAACCGGCCAGGAGTCAGACCGTTGCTGGCTTCCACGAACGGCGTTCGGGTGCTGACCGGATGACCGGCCTGATCGGTGACCGTCCCTTTGGCTGCCACCACCTCCGCTCCCGCTCGAGCCGCCCTTAACGCCAGTTCGAGGTCGGAAGTCGGAGAGAACCTGGCCAGGTACTTTGTCACACCCCTCGTATTTGTGTTCATCAACCATAGTGATGCTAACCCCAGAGTCTGAGAGGGAGTTCCGCCGCCGCTGGCATGCCGACCACCTCCGCGCGACCTTGAGCAAGACGACGGAGCTATGGAATGCCAGAGAGCTTTTCGACCATTGCCTACCGGAGTTGGTCTTGTGTCAGTCAGACATGTTTCACCTGCGTGCCGTCGGCTAATCCCCGATCCGGCTTTCCAGCATTTCCAGCAGCATCCGGTCTTTTTCTCCCAAGCCCACGACCGACTGCCACCCCTCCGATCCCAGCGCATTCGCCAGTTGGTCCATCCCGGCCACCTGGTGATCGCGGAGGGAGAGTCCGGCTGCGATGGCGTCGCACAGCGCCTCGGCTGGAAGGCCCTGCCGCACCGCCTCCCGGGCGGGGCCCACCAGGCGTTCGGTGGGGCCGAGTTTTCGGAGCGGGTGGCGCGCCACGCGGCGGATGGGATCCACCAGGGCGGTGGTGGCGAAGCGTTCCAGGTTGTATCGCCCGTATTCGGCCAATTCGTCCTGGCTCCACTCCCCGAGCTCCGCAGGGAGGACGGCGGCCATGGTGGCGGCCATCTCTTCCAGCCGCTTCCGGATGAGCGGATCGGTGACCGCTTCGGCCACCGTCTCGTGCCCCGCAGCCAAGCCGAGAAAGGCCGCGGCGGCGTGCAGCCCATTCACCAGCCACAGTTTTCTCTTCCGGTGAAGACCCAGGTTTTTCACCAGCGCAAGCCCCGGGACTTCGGGATCTTCTCCCACCCAGTCCTCTCGGGCCACTTTGAAGTTGAACCGGGCTTCCACCTCCACCGACAGCCCGCCTTCTGTGGCGCCGGGCACCATCCGGTCCACGAGCGTTTCGGGAAACCCCACCCCGGCCAGAGGCTTTTTCATCAGGCTCTCCACGTGTTCTCGGAGCGCGGCGCTGTTGGGGTCGGCATTTTCGCAGGCCAGCACGTTGCGGACCCGATTGTCGCTTCTGGACAGAGCGGCGGCGATGATGGGCGCAACCCGTTCCAGGATTCCCACTCCCACCGCGGTGCATACCACTTCCGCCTGCGCCGCGGCGGGGACAGCCTTTGAAATGTCAGTACTGTTCACCCCGCGCACTCCCTGGATCAGTTCGATTGACCGACCGCCGGTTCCCACCTTGATCACCCGATATTCGCCCTCCAGGTTCAAAAGCTGCACCAGTTCGGTGGAGATGTCCAAAAAAGTCACCTCCCATCCCGCCCGGCCGAACAACCACCCCAGAAGACCCCTCCCGATATTCCCGGCGCCGAAAACGGTGACCTGTCGTCGGGTCATTGAGGCGCGGCGGCCAGGGTCTCCCGGACGAAGTATTCGTCGGTGACGACCGCTGGCCGGGGGCGCAGTTCCTCGTCGTCCAGCACCTCCGTCGGATGCGACATCACCGCCGGGTGCTCCTCGCCCACCGCCGCCAGTCCGAACACCAAAAAGGCCCGGTCGTCCTCGTCGCCCCAGGGGACGCCGGCAGGGTATTGTGCCATCATCAGGGCGGTGCGGACGAAGCCCTGCACACTCTCTTTGAACACGCTGAGGACATGCAGGGAAGGTTTTTCTCCAGACAAGGCTTGACCTTTGGCGGGGATGTCACGAAGGCTACCCTAAGGACACTGTGAGCGGAAAGCGACAGCCTGATGTCGAGTCGGCCCTCTTGGCATTGAAGCCGGTCTCCTCCGGGCTGGCCGCCGACGGATACGCGCTGGAGGTGAGCTGGACCGACTCGGGAGCCTGGTGGTGGAGATAGTGGCCGGACCCGACGCCTGCGAGGAATGCCTGATTCCCAAGGAAATGTTCGCTGGCATGCTTTCGTCCCGCCTGAACTCGGAGGGGATGGAGTTCTCCTGTATGACCCTGGTTCATCCCGGCGATTGATTCATTGATGGACACACCGTATTCGGGCACGGAACTGCCCGCTCCCCAGCTCTTTGACCTCCCCGGAGGCTTGGTCTGGCTGAACAGCGCCTACCTGTGCGCCCGAGCTATCCCGGTCGCCGAGGCGGTGGCGGCGGCGGTCAACCGTCCGCTCTCCGAGGTTGCGGTCTCCGACTTTTTCATCCCCGGCCAACGGATGAGGAAACTGTTTTCGGCGTTAGTGGGGGGAGATGCCGACGGGGTGGCGCTGATTCCCTCTGCCAGCTACGGAGTGGCCACCGCGGCTTCAGCCTTGGGGACGGGCGAGGGTGATCGGGTGCTGATGCTGGAAGAACAGTTCCCTGCCATGGTCTATCCCTGGACCGATCGGGGCGCCGAGCCGGTCTTCGTCAAGCGCCCCCTCGATGACGACTGGACCACGGCGGTGCTGGATCGTCTCGATGAGAGCGTCTCGGTGGTGTCGGCGCCGGCCTGCCACTGGACCGACGGAACCCGGCTGGATTTGGCGGCTGTGGGTGAGGCGGCCCGGGCGGTGGGCGCCCGGCTGGTGGTGGACCTTTCCCAGAGTCTGGGGATGACCCCCTTCGACGCCGGTGCGGTCCAGCCCGATTTCGTGGTGTGCGTCGGGTACAAGTGGCTGTTGGGCCCTCCGGGGATGTCGTATTTGTGGGCTTCTCAGGAGAACCGGGGTGGAAGGCCACTCGACGGCAACTGGATGGCCCGGGCGGGAAGCGATGACTTTTCCCGGGTGAACGAGTACCGCTGGGATCTGGCTTCCGGAGCGCGGCGCTACGACGCCGGCCAGTCCTGGAACCTCTGGCTGTCCGAGGCCGCCTGCTGCGCATTGGAGATCGTGTCGGGGGTGGGAAGCGAACGCTTGTCGGCCCATGGGCGTCTCCTCACCGACCATCTGGCCCAAGAGTCGGCTTCGCTGGGGCTGGTTGCTCCCCGCCCCGAGTTCCGCAGCGCTCACCTGGTGGGGCTGCGGCTGCCCGAGGGCGCCGATCCCCGGTCGCTGGTGGCGGAGTTGGCCGACCGGTCTGTGTTTGTCTCGGTGCGGGGCAACTCGGTGCGGGTCTCGGCGCACATGTGGAACACTCCCGCGGATGTCGACCGCCTGCTGGAGGGACTCGCCGCCTGGGTGGGCTGAGGGGGGTTCCCGCCGGGAGGGAGGCGCCAGCCGCTCAGCGGCGGGCTCTGATCTTCCACTCGGAGAGGTCGCCTTCTTCTCCGACCACCAGCGCCCGGCTCCACATGTTCACCGTGGCGCAGGCATGGTTGGGGACCACGCGCACCATGTCTCCCACCTCTAGATCATTCACGCCGGCCCCTTCGAGAACACCGTGCTCCTCGTTGGCGCGGGGGAATCGAATATCGGCGTAGGCGCCGTCCTGGTTGAGAACCCTTCCGAATCCGACGCCCGATAACGGACCGTCTGAACTCAGGGATTTGCTTCCCGCGTCGATGATCGCCGCGCCGGATCTCGGGGTGCTCACCACCCGGGCCGCCACGGTGAGCGCGCACTGGCGGAGGGGAGCGCTTCCCATCTCCACCTGGTTGGTGTCATGGAAAACGTAGGTGCCGGGCCTTGCTTCGGTGATTCCCGAAACGGCGGGCGTGGAGGTCGATCCCGGTGTGGATCCGACCGATACCACCCCGGCCTCAAGTCCCCCTCTGCGGAGCGTCTCGGCCACGGCCACCATGGTCCCTCCCACCGACCGTCCCTCCTTTTCCAGACCCTCCCGGTCTCTCCCGTGGACACGGAGGTGTCCCTCGTGGGTGATGATCCCCTCGAGCCTGAGGCCCTCCAACCTGTCCAGCCGTCCGGCCAGATCCACCACCTGGTCGGGTGCGATCCCGGCCCGTCCCAAACCGGTGTCCACCTCGATCAGATAGGGAACCACCACTCCGCCCGCTCGGGCGGCTTCGGACAGGGGCGCGGCCGCTTCCAGGGAGTCGAGCGCTACCCGCACCCGGCCCCGCCGGTTGGCCGCCACCGCGAAGGCGACCTTGGGGGCGCCCACCGGCTGATGGGCCCAGGTGAGGTCGTTGTACCCGTGGTCGAGTAGGCATTCCACCTCGGCGGGGGTGGCGCAGGTGAACCCTACACAGCCCGCCTGTTCCTGGAGGCGGGCCGCATCCACCATCTTGGAGGTTTTCCAGTGGGGACGGAGCGCCACTCCCAGGTCTTTCATCCGTTGGGCCATCTCCACGATGTTGTATTCCATCACGGCTCGGTCCACCACCAGGGCGGGGGTCGGCTGGGCGGAGAGGGCGGCGGTGATCATGAATCGGGCCAATCGTAGGCGTGCTTCTCGACCAGCAGGTGTTTTTGGATTTTGCCGGTATCCCCCCGGGGAAGCCGATCGGTGAGCACCATCCGCTTGGGTTTCATGTGGGAGGCCAGCCTGTCACTCACCCATTCGGCCAACTCCACCAAGGTGGGGGGAGTTCCCGACCGGGGTACCACCACCGCGGTCACGGCCTCTCCCCACTGTGGGTCAGGGAGGCCGATCACTGCCGCCTCCGCCACCCCGGGATGGTGGGAGAGCGCCCCTTCGATCTGGAAGGGAGAGATGTTCACGCCACCGCTGATGATCAGTTCTTTGATCCTTCCTGCGAGGTAAAGGTACCCTCGCGGGTCGCGATACCCCAGGTCGCCGGTGTGGAGCCAGCCTCGGCGGATGGCCTGGGCGGTGGCTTCGGGCTGTCGCCAGTAGCCGGACATCAGCTTCGGGGTGCGGATCAGAAGTTCGCCGACTTCTCGCGGTCGGGCCTCTCCGCCGTCGGGGCGTTGGATCTTCACATCCACTCCCACAATGGGGCGGCCGCAGGACAGCCCGGACGGATCGGTCCCGGTTCCCCTGCGATGTTCCTCCGGTCCCAACGCGGTGCACACCGCGGTGGCTTCAGTCAGCCCGTACCCGTGGTAGAGACCGCAGGGAAGGGAGGCCACCATTCTTTCCACCAGGTCGGAGCGGGTGGGGGAGGCGCCGTAGAGCAGCAGCCGCATCGAAGCGAAACGTTCGGGGTCGAAGCGGGGAGCATCCAGGATTCTCTGCAACTGGGTGGCCACCATGATGGTGGTGGTGACTCCCTCTTCGGCTATAGCTGACATCGCCCCCTCGGGATCGAAGGAGGGAAGCACCACGTGGGTTTGCCCGTCCACCAGCATGGTGGTCACCCGCAGTCCGGCGGAAGCGTGATAGAGCGGGGTGGCGGACAGATACACATCCGAAGGCTGAAGCTTCTGGGAGACGGCGGTGACGAAAGCGTTGAAAGTCAGGGCGGCATGCGAAAGGCACACACCCTTGGGATCGCCGGTGGTGCCGCTCGTGTAGATGATGAGGGCGGTGTCCTCTGGCAGGGCGGTCACGGGGACAGGATCGGAGGAGCAAAGCAGCCGGCGATAGTCGGGGCTTTCGTGTTCTACCAGGGCAATCCCATCGTCTGAGGCCTGTGCCATCTTCTCCCCATAGTCCGGCCCGACGATGGCCGCTCTGGGATCGGCGTCCTCCAACTGTCGGGCGATCTCGTCGGGGGCCAGCCGGTTGGACAAGGGAACGGCGGCAGCCCCCAGTCGGGCCGCTCCCAGGTAGGAGTCGAAGAATGCCAGTCCGGCGGGGGCCATAACCGCCACGCGGTCGCCTCGTCCCACCCCCATCCGGGCCAGAATGGCGGCCACCTTTCCCACCCGTTCGGATAACTTGGCGTAGGTGAGGGTGGGGCCTCCCACGATCCGCACCGCCACCCGGTCAGGATAGAGCCGGGCGGACCGGTCCAAGAGGTCGGTAATCAGCGCAGGCATCGCTTCAGAACGATACAACCGAGGGCTGGAAAGGTGCCCCTGCCCAAGCCTCTCGCCCGTGACCAGCCTGTGTAATCAAAATGTCCGGGGCCGGGTCACATGGACTTGTTCTGCCATCCCACATTGGAGAGGAGTATGATTCCGGCGCCGATCAGGAGGGCTTGGGGGTTGGCGATGGAAACATCGGCGAAGATCCATATCCAGAGCATCTGGAGGACCGGGGTGAAGAACATGATCCGCTGGACGCTCAAACTGGAGGTCACATACATGGAGTATCGGTAACTGAGCGCACCCGCCATGTTGAACAGTCCTATCAGGCTCAGAAAACCGAGCATCGTCCAGGTGAGGTTGAAGCTGTCTTCGGTCGGCGGGAAGAACAGGACGCTTCCCGCCAAGGTCAGGGGGAGGGCGAGAATCCGTCCGACCACCGCCGCAAAGGTGGAGTTCCATACCAGATCGGTAGGGTCATCTCCGGGCCACCCCATGAGGCGTCCGAGGGAGATGGTTCCCCAGAGACTTGCAATACCAGTGACGGTGCCGACGAACGCCACGGCTATGCCCAACCAGTTCAGGGTTCCGACCTCGGCGGTCTCCGACCAGATGACCAGTGCGGCACCCAGGAAGGAGAAGGCCATCAGCATCCAGTGCCTGGCTCCTATGACATGGGGGGAGGTGCGATCTCCAGCGGATATCTTCCTCCCCAGCCTGGCCGCCATCCACACTATTCCGATAAACGCCAACTGGAAGATGATGGTCACTACCAGCGGGTCGATCAGAGTCGCAGCCCAAACCCAGAAGGCCAGATCGACAGCGAAGCCGATCGACATCCAGAGCGCCGGGGTTCGCGCCACCTCCAAGGGGTTTCGGACGCGAACCGGTTCTCCGCCGTCTCCCCAGTAGAACAGCAGCTTGTGAGCCTTCTCTCTCCAGTTTTTGTTCTCGGTCGGAAGCACAAAGAGCAACGGGGCCAACCCCGCCGCCTGGAAGACGAACACCCAGGTGCGCCACACGAAGGGGTCGTCGCTGACATGGGTGTAGAGATAGAACAGGGGTAGCCAGGAGAGGCTGACAACCGCGCTCACGGCCCATAATGTCCCCTTGGTGGTTGGGTTCACCGGTCGAACGGTCCTGTTCTCTGCTCTGGCTAGGTGGGGGCTGGCGACATAACCGCGTTGGGCAACCGCCGGCGGGCCTCTGTGTTTCGGAGGTTAGCCGTCCGTTCTCGCCTGGCGCGGAAGTGCGCGCCAGGCGAGAGGCAGCACGTCCGTCTCGTCAGTAGCCGTGGGGTAGCCAAAATGCCTGGGGCTGAGGTTATCTCGGTTTGTTCTGCCATCCCACATTGGAGAGGAGTATGATTCCGGCGCCGATCAGGAGGGCTTGGGGGTTGGCGATGGAAACATCGGCGAAGATCCATATCCAGAGCATCTGGAGGATCGGGTGGAAGAACATGATCCGCTGAACGCTCAAGTTGGAGGTCACAAATAGGGAGTACCGGTAGCCGAGTGCGCCGACCGCGTTGGAAACTCCCATAAGGCCCAAGAGTCCCAGCGTGGTCCAGGTAAGGTCGAAGTTGTTGTCGGTCGGCGGGAAAAACAGGATGCTTCCCACCAGCGTTAGGGGGAGGGCGAGAATCCGCCCGGCCACCGCCGAGAAAGTGGCGTTCCAAACCAGGTCATGGGAGGTACCGCCGGGCCACCCCATGAGGCGTCCGGTGGAGATGGTTCCCCAAAGACTCCCGACGGCGGTAGCGGCGCCTCCGAACGCTAAGGCTATGCCCAGCCAGTTGAGGCTTCCGATCTCGCTGGTCTCCGACCAGATGACCAGGGCGGCGCCTAGGAAGGAGAGGATCATCAGCGTCCAGTTCTTCCCGCTTATGACATGCGGGGAGGTTCGTCTTCCGGTGGACAGCTTCCGGCCCAGCCTGGCCGCCATCCACACCATTCCGATGACTAACAACTGGAAGATGATGGTTACCACCAGCGGGTCGATCAGAGTCGCCGCCCATACCCAGAAAGCCAAATCGAGAGGATAGGAAATCACCATCCAGAACGCCGGGGTTCGCGCCACGTCTATCGGATTTCGGACCCGAACGGGTTCTCCATTGTCTCCCCAGTAGAACAGAAGCTTTCGGGCCTTCTCTCTCCAGTTTTTGTTGGCGGCGGGAATTAGGACGAACAGCGGGGCCAAAGTCACCACCTGGAAGAGGAACGCCCAGGACCGCCACACGAAGGGGTCGTCGCTGACATGGGTTACGAAATACAACAGGGGTAACCAAGAGCCGGTGACCACCGAGCCCACCGCCCATAACGTCCCCTTGGTGGTTGGACTCACCAGTCGAACGATCCTGTTTTCCGCTTTGGCCTGGCAGAGGCTGGCGATAT
Organism: Acidimicrobiia bacterium; assembly: GCA_965214265.1. GTDB lineage: Bacteria > Actinomycetota > Acidimicrobiia > Spongiisociales > ZC4RG35 > Bin76. The sequence goes on along the minus strand of CBDCBK010000010.1, from coordinate 2,133,269 downwards.
GTAGCCCCGCTGGGTTACCGGTGGCGAGGCTACGTCCATTTTCGCAGGTTAGCTTTCTGTCGTCGGCGGGCTTGGGAGTTTGGCTGGCATGAGAAGCGGTGTATGTGGTGGGGACCCGCATGGCGTAGCCAAGATATCTGGGCCCGGGTCATATGGTTTTGGTCTGCGCACCCAGGTTGGAGAGGAGTACGATCCCGGCGCCGATCAAGAGTACTTGGGGGTTGGCGATGGAGACGTCGGCGAAGATCCATATCCAAAGCATCTGGAAGACCGGGGAGAAAAACATGATCCGCTGGACGCTCAGATTGGATGTGACATAAAGGGAGTATCGGTGGCTGAGTGCTCCTGCCGCGTTGAACGCTCCTACCAGACCCAGGAAACCCAGCGTGGTCCCGGTGAGGTCAAAGCTTTTGTCGGTCGGCGGGAAAAACAGGACGCTTCCCGCCAGGGTCAGTGGGAGGGCGAGAAACCGTCCGGCCACCGCCGAAAAGGTGGCGTTCCACACCAGATCGTGCGGGTTACTGCCGGGCCATCCCATGATACGTCCGGTGGAGACGGTTCCCCACAGACTTCCGGTCGCGGTGGCGGCGCCGGCCACCGCCACAGCTATTCCCAGCCAGTTCAGGCTTCTGACCGCGCCGGTCTCCGACCAGATGACCAGGGCGGCGCCCAGGAAGGAGAGGATCATCAGTGTCCAGTGCTTCCCGCTTATGACATGCGGGGAGGTTTGTTGTCCGCGGGATATCTTCCGGCCCAGTCTGGCCGCCATCCACACCATTCCAATCAGCAGCAGCTGGAAGATGATGGTTACCACCAGTGGGTCGATCAGAGTCGCTGCCCAAACCCAGAAAGCCAGATCGAGAGCAAAGGAGATCACCATCCAGAACGCTGGGGTGCGCACCACCTCTATCGGACTTCGGATGCGCACGGGTTTTCCACTGTCTCCCCAGTAGAACAGCAGCCTGCGGGCCTTTTCTCTCCATTCGGTGTTCTTGGTCGGAATCAGAACGAACACCGGGAGCATCGCCACATTCTGGAAGATGATCAGCCAGGAGCGCCACACGAAGGGATCGTCGCTGACGTGCGTGAAGAGGTAGAACAGAGGCAGCCAAGAGCCGGAAGCGACCGCCCCCACGGCCCATAAGGTTCCCTTGGTTGTTGGGTTCACCGGTCGCACGATCGTGTTCTCTGTTTCGGCTGGCAGGGGTTGGTGACACATGACCCCCGGTGGGCAGCCGCCGGCGAGACTCCGTCCCTTATGGAGGTTAGCCCTCCGGTGTCGCCCGGTGTGGGGACGGCGGGTCAGGCGGGGACCAGATTCACAGGGAGGTGAGTGGGAGAGCGGAGGGAGTATCCGGTCAGGGGGGGAGGCCCTTCCACCCATTCCGCTCATCTCACCCGGTCCATCAGCCGGTTGAGGACCACCTCCATCTCCATCAGCGCCCGTAGCGATCCAGAGCAGTGATGCCGCCCCGCTCCGAAGGGAAGGGGGTCGGACTCGCCCATCACCACTCGTGCAATTTCGGACAACAGGTCGGGATCGGTGGTATTTTCATCGCTTGAACACTGAATAATCAGTTTCCCGTATGGCAGAGAGCCGGGGAAGCGTGTCCCAGTCCAACCATTCGCCAATCGAGTAAACCAGTGAGAAAATTTCTAGCAGTTCTAGCAGTTCTAGCAGTTCTGGGAGTCCTGGCTCTCTTAGGTGTGGCATGCTGGACCGGAGGCGAAGAGGCCACCCCCAATACCCGAGGAGCAAGGACAGATCCCGCGGCTCCCGGCGAGGAGCCGGCCGATGAGACAACAACCGAGGCCGCCGCTTTCGAGTCTGACTATCCCGAGATCACTATCAATATCGGGCATTCGGGTACTCCCGACGGCCATGCCGATATAGCAGCCGTGAAGTTCAAGGAACTGGTGGAATCCGGTTCCGACGGCCAGATCACGGTGGAGGTGTTCCCGTCTTCACAGTTGGGGAGCGAGCGCGATCTCATGGAAGGCGCCCAGTTGGGTTCGATCGACGCCGGGGTGGTGTTCGCCGGGATTTTGGAGAGCTTCGTGCCCGAGATGGGCGTGGTGAGCCTGCCCTTCCTCTTCGACGGCCAAGACCATGTCGACGCGGTGTTCGACGGTCCGGTGGGCCGCGAACTCCTGGGCTTGGCCGAGGGTGTGGGCATCAAGACGCTGGCGATCGGCCAGTACGGCCTCCGTTCGATGATGAACAGCCAGCGGCCTATTTATATCCCCTTTGATGCGGCTGGTCTGAAGTTCGGGGCGCCGGAGTCCGATATCTATATCCGTATCTACGAGTTGGTTGGAGCCAATCCGGTGCCCCTGCCCGATGCGGAGGTGGTTGCTGCGTTGCAGAACGGGGTGGTGGACGGAACGGGTGCGCCGATCTTTGCGGCGATTACTCAGAAGTACTACGAGACTCCGATGCGATATCTGTCGCTCACCGAGCACATCTACGCGGCTCTTCTGCTGTTCATGTCGGGCGAACTCTGGGACAGCCTTCCCCCCAAGGCCCAGGACCTCATCGAACAGTCGGCCATCGCCGCCGCGGCTCATCAGCGGGCTGAGGCGGCCAAGCTGGAGGCGGGCTATCTGGCCGAGTTGCAGAACCAGGGCTGGGAGGTCAACGAGGTCGACAAGGTGCTGTTCCGCGAAGCGGTGGCGCCCATCTATGACGAGCGGCCCGAGTTGGCCGAGTGGGTCGACCGCATCAGAGCGGTGAGCCCCAAAGGCGCAGTGGATGTTTCCTTGTTGCCCGAGATCACTATCAATATCGGGCATTCGGGCGCTTCCCACGGCTATGCCGATATAGCAGCGGTGAGGTTCAAGGAACTGGTGGGGGAACGTTCCAGCGGACGCATGTCGGTGGAGGTGTATCCGTCTTCGCAGATGGGGAGCGAGCGTGATCTCGTGGAGGGCGCGCAGGTGGGTTGGATCGACGCCGGGGTGGTGTTCGCTGAGATTTTGGAGGGCTTGTTGCCGGAGGTGGGTGTGGTGAGCCTGCCCTTTCTTTTCGACGGCCAAGACCATGTCGACGCGGTGTTCGACGGTCCGGTGGGCCGCGAACTCCTGGGCATCGCCGAGGGTGTGGGCATCAAGGCGCTGGCGATCGGCCAGTACGGCTTCCGTTCGATGATGAGCAGCTGGCGGCCCATCTATATCCCCGCTGATGCGGCCGATTTGAGGTTCGGGGTGCCGGTGACCGATATTGATGTGGGTACCTATGAGTTGGTCGGGGCCAATCCGGTGCCTCTCCCCGATGCGGAGATCTTCCCTTCGTTGCAGAACGGGGTGGTGGATGGAACGGGAGCGCCGCTCTTTGTGGCGGTTACCCGGAAGTATTATGAGACGCCGGTGCAATATCTGTCGCTCACCGAGCACATCTACGCGGCGCTTGTGCTGTTCATGTCGGGCGAGCTCTGGGACAGCCTGGGCCCGGCCGCTCAGCAGTTGGTGCAGGAGGCAGCCATTGAGGCGGCGGCTCATCAGCGGGCGGAGGCGGCCAAGCTGGACGTCGGCTATCTGTCCGAGTTGCAGAACCAGGGCTGGGAGGTCAACGAGGTTGACAAGGACGCCTTCCGCGAAGCGGTGGCGCCCATCTATGACGATCGCCCCGAGTTGGCCGAGTGGGTGGATCGCATCCGTGCGGCCGCTCCGTGAGGCTCGCAGCCGACTGCTCCTCACCAGAGTCAACCAATATCTAGTGCGGAGCAATACCCGGACAGTGCTCAAGCCCTACGGGATGGCCGATACCACCAAACCTTCACCTCCGCCTATGCCGATGTGGACGTGGTGCCCCGCTGGCCCATTTCAGAGGAGGCGGCTATCTCGGTTGCGCTCACCGGCGGGTTCTTCATGACCCGCCACAACCCGGCTCAGCCCATCACAGAACAGGAAATCATGGAAGCGGGCAGGGCCTGCATGCGAGCCGGAGCCTCCGCTCTGCATATCCATGTGCGCAACGAGATGGAGTTCCATCTTGGATCTGAAGCGTTTTGTCACCATCATCGAGCCGCTCCGAGACGAATTCGAGGACCTGTACGTCTCGGCGGGAGAGGTGGTGATCGGCCGCGGCAGTCATCTATCCGCTCGAGGGCGCGCATAAGTTTGATGGTGAGGATCGCCCCCGTAGCTCGACCGGGGGATCCAGCGCGATGGCGCCGCCATCTACGTTGGTCTTCTTGGGGCCGAGACCCGCGTCGCGGATCACGGCTACCACTTGGGCTGCGAAGGCTTCGTTGAGTTCGATCAGGTCGATGTCGTCGAGGGTCAGGCCTGTCTTTTCTAGCACTGCCGGGATGGCGAGAGCGGGTGCGTAGCCCGTCACATCGGGGTCGATGCCGGTGACTGCCCAGGCCACCAGGCGCAGGAGGGGTTCGGCGCCCCGGGTTTCGGCCGTCTTTTGGCTCATTAGCACCATCGAGGCGGCGCCTTCGATGATCCTGATGAGTTTCCTTGGAGGCGTTTTAACGCCAGGGCCTCGTCGGTGAGACCGTTCTGGATGGTGACAAGGCGCGGTGCTACCTGGGCGTGTCTAGTTAGCGAACCAGCCCATTTAGCTTCGAGAACACGATAGACTGCGCCGTATGGCGAAGCTGGATTACGAAGAGATCATCGGACTCTCGGAAGACCCCGACGTGACATTTAAGGATGTTCGCGGTGAGCCCCCTGCTCCCGAGGATTTCGAGCGGGTTGCGAAGGTTGCCGACGCCATTTTCTGTGAGAGTCCTCTCGAAACCCAGATCAGGGTGTCGCGTGGCTGGCCGGCTCATGTGTCTGCTCGGCGCCTCGCTCTGTTGTCAGATCACCAACGGAATGAGATACTTTCCAACCTGCCCTCTGACCTAGCCAAGAAGATTGTGTCACTGCTGCCCATCGCAGCCGTTTGACCTCGCTTCCCGCCTTTCCTTCCATACTCCCCTCCGCTCAGAGGAAATTCTCAGAAGAGGAAATCCTTGCGGCCCTTGGCCATCCGAGGGGAATAGCCCGAAACTTTCCCCGTAAGGGAGTAAGAGCGATAGGAGGATTTACCGCAAAGGGTGTGCCTATCGTGGTTCTCATGGACATGGAGTCGGATGTGGTTTTCCATGCCCAAAAGCTTGAACGGAAGTATCACCGTCTTTTCAGGTAAGGTGATCTGTCCAGGTTAGGCTCCCTTCGCAGTACCAACCCGTCACTGCCTTGGTTACCGCGGCGATCAAGCTGATGTAGGTGACGACAGAAGCGTCAGGGGCGTTCGAAGATTGCCGCCATTCCTTGGCCGCCGCCGATGCACATGGTCACGATGCCGCGCCGGCTGTCAATTCGCTCGAGTGCTCGCATCAGTTTGATCGTCAGGATCGCTCCTGTGGCGCCGACCGGATGTCCCAGCGCTATGGCCCCACCATCAACGTTGGTCTTCTCGGGGTCAAGGCCCGCATCTCGGATCACGGCCACTGCTTGGGCTGCGAAGGCTTCGTTGAGTTCGATCAGGTCGATGTCGTCGAGGGTCAGGCCTGTCTTTTCTAGCACCGCAGGGATGGCGAGAGCGGGTGCGTAGCCCATCACCTCGGGGTCGATGCCGCTGACCGCCCAGGCCACCAGGCGCAGAAGGGGCTCGCTACCCCGGGCTTCGGCTGTTTTCTCGCTCATCAAAGCCACCGAGGCGGCGCCGTCGTTGATTCCTGACGAGTTACCGGCCGTTACCGAGCCGCCTTTGGCGAACACGGGGCGCAGGCGGGCAAGGGTTTCCACGGTGGTGTTTGGTCTGGGATGTTCGTCGACGAGGAACGGGTTGTCCTTGGGGCGGCCCACCCCGACGATGTCCTTCTCGAACAGACCGTTCTTGATGGCGATGGAGGCGCGGCGCTGGCTCTCGGCCGCGAACCGGTCCTGCTCTTGGCGGCTCACGTCGTAGCGTTCGGCCACCTTTTCCGCCGTGACGCCCATCGGGTACCCGCCGAAGGGATCTGTCACGAGTGACAGGGTGCCGTCGACGATCTTCCGGGAGCCCAGTCTCCAACCGTCACGGGCCTGGTAGTCCAAGAACGGCTGGCTGCTCATGTTCTCGTTGCCCCCCGCAACCACGACATCCGCCTCTCCCAGCATGATCTGCTGGGCGCCGGTGATGATCGCCTGCAGGCCCGACGAGCAGAGTCGGTTGACGTTCATGGCGGTGGTGGATGAGGGAAGCCCCGCCTCGAGCGCGCAACGCCGTGCGTTGTAAGCGTCGGGGCCCACCTGGCCGATCTGGCCCATGACCACCTCGTCGACCTCTTCGGGCTCGACACCGGCCCGATTCAACGACTCTTTAATCGTGATGGCCCCGAGCTTGTAGGCGTCTATGCTGCTCAACGAGCCGCCGTAGGTTCCTATGGCGGTCCGAGCCGCCCCAACCACTACCACAGGTTCTACACCAAGCATGTCCATTCCTTTAACGCCGCGTGCTCACAACCCGATGGTGGATCTCCGGTGCTTTCCGAAAACCCAAGACCGGATTGGGGTTGATACTACTTCAGATCATCCCAAGAACTGGGTAGAGATCTGGGAATGCACTTCTATACATTTGAGCCGCAATATCGACACTTGACCGCTGCTGGTCTGATCAATTCAGCACAGTATGGGCACTTCTTATATTCGCCACTTTGAAGAGCCTCGAATTCAAGATTCTGGTTGTTTGATGGCATGACCAAGGCCAATATCAGTCCGAACGGACCAGTCAGAACTCCTAGTGCGAACCAGCCGCAACCGCTTCGTCCTTATTTGAAGCGACTACGGCGCTGATGACCCCGCACAGAATCCAGATTAAGACGATTTCCAAGAAGGTCCTCCATACAGGTTGTCGGGTTTAGCTTAGAAAACCTCTGCCAGCGGAGGCGCGTTACTGTGAACTGGCACTCTGATTTCTGATTCCAGCCCGGAGACACCCGCCGGCATACGGTTGCCGAGCCGCGCACAAGAGTTCCTGCTGGGAGGGTGGAGCCCCGGATTGGATATCTAGGCAAGACTTCCTCCTTAGCTCCGTTGAGATCCGGGGCCCAGAGGTCCACGCTGAGGAATCGTTGGGGTGGGCGCCTCGGTTCCCTTCCTTCGAAAGGGCAGAGGAGTCGGGATCGGGTTGCCTACTTGGTGCCGAAGATCCGATCGCCCGCATCACCGAAGCCGGGCACTATGTATCCGGAAGGGTCCAGCCGTTCGTCTACCGCCGCGCAGTAGATCGGGACGTCGGGGTGATACTTGTTCAGATAATCCACTCCCTCCGGAGCGGCGATCAGACAGATGAATATCAACTCTTTGGGGTTGGTGTCTTTGACTCGGGTGATCGCCGCCTCCGCCGAGTGGCCGGTGGCCAACATGGGATCCACCACGAGCGCGGTGCGATCAGACATATTCCCGGGTGTCTTGAAGTAGTACTCCACGGTCATCTCGGTCCTCCGGTCCCGGTACAGGCCGATGTGACCCAGCCGCGCTGAGGGGATTGCGTCTGAGATTCCGTCGGCGATGGCGATGCCTGCTCGGAGGATGGAGATCACCACCAGCTTCTTGCCATCCAAGAGGGGCGCGGTCATGGGTCCGATGGGAGTGGTGATCCGGGTGGGCGTCAAGGGGTGGTGACGGGTCACCTCGTAGGCTAGGAGTCCCGAGATCTCCGAAGCCAGCCTGCGGAAAGAGCTGGAACTGGTCTCACGCTTTCGCATCAGGGTCAGCTTGTGCTGAACCAAAGGGTGATCGATGACGTGGAGCCGGGGATGGGGCGATTCGGGGGCCATGATCAGAAGATAGTGCCGCTGCTGATCACCCGTATGGGCGGGCTCCCATCGGGCCGGGCGGCCGCCGCCAGCTTTCTTCCTGCCGCCCAGGTTCCGCCTTCCAGGATCTGGGCCATGGAGAGTCTTATGCCCAGCGCCCCCCGCACCGCCTCGGCCAGACGGCTGATCAGAGCTACGGTCAGGGCCCGCCACTCCACCACCAGGGGAGAGCCGACCGGATGGCGGGTGGTGTTCCATCCCCGGGCCACGGGTTTCAGAACACCCCCGTCTATGAGCAGGCCCCCGTTCCGATATTCCGCCAGAGGAGTCAATCGCTCCACTTCGGTGACCGTGATTCCCGCCGTTTCCAGAGGTTCTATCAGCGAATACGCCAGCCACTGCGTGAGCTTGTGGAAGGGCACCAGTCCCAGGGGAGGATAGGGCCACACATCGCCCAGGAATTCGCCCTCCGCCCTTGGGGAGTTCGGCCATAAAGGAGCCAACTCTTCCAACAGAATCCCCAGCAGCGCCACCGCGGACAGGCACCCATCGGCAGAGGCGCGGTCGGCCACCAGATTGTAGAGACCTCCCACCCGCTGACCCGGCCAACCGGACGAAACCCTTCCCAGGGATCGCAGTAGCGCGGCCCGGCCTTCTATCCCCACCAGGGGGTTGTCCTCTCCGACCTGAAAAGCCGTGGCCAGTTCCCCGGTGGTGAGGTTGGAGAGCCACCAAGACTCGGCTCGGGGAAGACCGCGGTTGGAGAACACCCCCCGCTCCCAGGCCCGAAAACTGGCTGCCGCCAGCCCCTCCGACCGGCTCAACTCCTGTCGGATCTGCGAATCGGCGTATCGCCACCGAGCACCGCTGCCCCCGTCCAACAGCACCGAGACCACGATTAGTTCCACGTCGGATCTGGCGGCTCGATCCCGGTCAGCGGGGCGGGGGCGTGTTTCCCAAAGGTCAATATTGCCCACCGCGAAATGAAGACGGCGGCCGTGGATCGGCACAGCCAAATCGGGGTATCGGGCCAGGGTCAACTCACCCACCAGGGAGCCCAGACCCGGGAGCTTATCCAGGTCGATCTCCCACCCTTGGAGCTGGTTTCGCTCAACGAGGTCGAGCATCCGGTCGGATTGGCGCCTGATGGTGTCGGGATGGCGGAGCCGTGCCAGTTCGGAGACTGTCAACTAAGTGGGCGTCCCTTGGATTCTGCCGGCTCTCTCCGGCCGGAGAGGGTGCCGTCACTAAAGTAGCCGGCCGCCACCTTGGCGTCCAACTCCACCCAGGCATCGGCCGGGACCAACTCGGGAGGGAGGGAAAGCCGCTCGCCCACTTCTATGCCTGAGCCGGTTATGGCTCCGTACTTGTCGTCGGACATGGACACCAGCTTGTCGATCCTGCTGATGCCCAGCCAGTGCAAAGAATCCGGCATCAGTAACTGATGGCGGGCATCCTGCACCCCCGCCACACATTCGGTCCGTTCGAAATAGGCCTCGGCGCGATCCCCGCCCTCCTGTCGCTTGCGAGCGTTGTAAACCAGAAACTTGGTGACCTCTCCCAGCGCCCGGCCCTCCTTTCGGTTGTAGACGATGACCCCCGCTCCTCCTTGGGAAGCGGTTTGGATGCAGACCTCAATTCCATGCACCAGATAGGGTCGGCAGGTGCAAATATCGGATCCGAACACATCAGAACCGTTGCACTCGTCATGGACGCGAGCCGCCAGGGTCTGATCGGGGTCGGCCAGGCTTTCGGGATCACCGAATATATAGATGGTCTGTCCCCCGATGGGCGGCAAGAACACTTCCAGATCCGAACGGGTGACCAACTCCGGGAACATTCCCCCTGTCTCTTCGAAGAGGGTCCGCCGCAGATCGCGCTCTGCAATGTCGAGCCTTTCCGCCAGGCCCGGAAGATGCCAAACCGGTTCGATGGCCGCCTTGGTGACCCGACATGAGCCGTCGGCCAGGCACAGGGATCCGTCAGGGACGATCCGGCCCTTTTCGATAGCGTCCTTCAACTCGGGTATGAAGATGTGAGCCGAAGTGATGGCAATGGTGGGGCGGATGTCGTAACCCTCGGCCAACAGATCCGGAAAGGACTCTGGCGTCATTGCTCCCCATGGGTCCAGGGAGACGATCCTGGCACGACCTGTCCAAGCGGGGTGTGGTCCGATCCGGTGGGTGGGTGAGGTATCGGTCAGATCGGCGCGGTAGTCGCGGTCAAGCTTTCCCTGGGCTATGGAGACCGCCCGGTAGATGGCGTAGGAGCCGCTGTGGGTTCCCACCACGTTGCGATGGGAAGGATTACTGAGCGTTGCGATGATGGGGCCTCTGGCGGAGGCCGTGGCGGCTCCCCAGTGGATGGATGGGGGTTGGGGCCCGTGGCTGTTGATGTGAGAAGTTAGGCGGATATGCCGGGGCCTCATCAAAAGACAGCCTACCATGAAGAACAGCATGTAACAGGGGGTGTTCCCCTGCTTCTAGTTCTTCCTGTCCTTACAGGGTACGGGGAAGTCAGGGAACAGATCCTGGCGGTTCCACGAAAAGGAGGAAGGTATGGAACTTAACACTCAACGCAAGGCCGTATTGGGGGTTCAACACACCGTTGCCATGTTTGGCGCCACGGTGTTGGTGCCTCTGCTGACCGGATTGGATGCATCGGTAGCCCTGCTGGCGGCTGGTGTGGGAACTCTGATCTTCCATTTCCTGACCAAGATGATGGTCCCCGTGTTTCTGGGTTCCTCATTCGCTTTCATCCCACCGATAGTCGCCAGCCTCAACACCGAGGGATTCTCCATGTCGGCCACCGTGGGAGGCATCGCGGCCGCCGGCGTGGTCTACGGGATCATCTCGCTGGTCGTCCGGTTTATCGGATCGGACAAAATCAAGAGACTGGTTCCCGCGGTGGTGGCCGGGCCGATAATCGTGATCATCGGAATCACCCTGGCGCCGGTGGCCATCGACATGTCCAAATCCAACTGGTTGATGGCCATTCTCACGCTGCTGGTAACTGTCTTCGCGGCCATCTTCCTGAAGGGCCTGTGGAAGATGCTGCCGATTCTCACTGGCGCAGTGGTCGGTTATGTGGTGGCAGCCATCTTCGGAGAGGTGGAATTTGACGGAATAGCGGACGCAGCCTGGATTGGACTGCCAGAGTTCACCTTCGCCAGCTTCGAGTGGGGAGCTATCCTGCTGATCGCACCGGTGGCCTTCGTCACGATGATCGAACACGTTGGTGACATCATCACCAACGGCCGAGTGGTGGGAAAGGACTTCTTCGAAGAACCGGGCTTGGACCGTACCCTCATGGGTGACGGAGTCGCCACCTTTCTTGCCGGGCTGGTCGGCGGCCCTGCCAACACCACCTATTCGGAGAACACCGGAGTCTTGGCGGTCACCAAGGTCTATGACCCTGCTGTCCTGCGCATCGGGGCGGTGGTGGCCATCCTTTTGGGGATTATTCCCAAGGTCGCGGCCGTCTTGCAATCCATACCCCTTGCCGTGCTGGGGGGACTCTCCATCATTTTGTTCGGCATGATCGCCGCGGTGGGCCTTCGTACTTTGGTGGAGAGCCAGGTGCAGATGTCCAAGAGCCGCAATCTGATTGTGGTGGCGGTGATTCTGGTGCTGGGCCTCGGGACCTCGGGTCTTGAGAACCTCCAGATTGGTGGAGTCGCGATCTCCGGCTTGGCTTTGGCTGCGGTGGTGGGAGTGGCGCTCAACCTGGTGCTTCCCGCCGACGACTCCTAAATAGGGAACCTGGGAGGGGATCCCTACATCCTGATCTGATCGGGGGAGCGAAGGGCGGAGCCCGCTGGGAATGCAGGCCCGAAGGCCGAGCATGTGGGCGACGGCCCGTCACCGGGTCGAAGCCGATCCGCGAAGGCTGGAGTGATGGACCGAATCGAGAAGCCGCATAGCGGGCGAAGACATCCGGCCAGATGATCAGTTGCGCCTCTCTCTACCTCGGCGGTGGTTAGCACATTTGGACCGAAACACCGGGAAGAAGAAGGCGAAGCCGGTTGGTGGAGCGTTTGAGTGAAAGGTAGAATTGATGCTGGCGATTCATCATGACTCGTCTCAAGCATTACGGTGAGGAGGAACTAGGTGATATTGCCCAGAGGTCGTTCTTTTGAACTGTCTCAACAGCTTCTCCAAGGCGCCATAGATATCCATGTGCACGCCACACCACACCTGCCAAGCAGTCCGAGAAGACTAGACCCAGTTCAGGCTGCCATACAGGCGCGGGATGCCGGCATGCAAGCAATAGTGCTCATGGATGTTTTTCAGATGTCCAACGGCGTCGCCTGGATCGTAAACAGAGCTGTTCCTGACTTCAGGGTTTACGGTGGGCTGATCCTTAATACTGCCTGCGGCGGCTTGAACCCTCGGGCTGTCAAAACGGCGATTGGATATGGCGATGGAGCCAAGTTCGTCAGCTTCGGCGCTCATTCCACCTTCTTTCAAGCCTCGAGAGAGGGTCGAATAGTAGACGGAGAATTTACACCATTGATGGACTTGTATCCGGACTTCAAAAGAGAGGAAGTAGATCGAGCCATCCGCATACCTGTGGAAGGGCCAATAGGGCGTGATCTAGAAGAAATTCTTCGACTGATCTCGGACAATCCCCATGTCTTCCTGAACACAGGCCACGTCTCGGCAGATGAAGCCATCCGCCTCGTTGATCTTGCCCATGAATATGGGATCAAGAACGTGCTTGTTGCCACTGCGGTTACTCAGATCGCATCAACAGAGCAACTGCAATACATGGCTGGAAAGGGAGCGTTCATCGAATACACTCTGGGGGCGTACTCACATACTACGTCGATTCCCAAGACCCATTATTACGTTGAACTGGAATATGCAGCAGATGAAGAGCCTGGTGAGGTGAGCGGTAGCCTAAGGAAGGCTGCCGAACAGATCCAAGAGGTGGGAGCCGATCATTGCATTATTGCAACCGATTTCGGCGGGTACACGTTGCCAGATCCAGTCGAAGGCTTGCGCGAGTTTATTGCCTCCTTGCTAGATCTTGGCATACTGGTCGATGATGTCCGCAAATTAGTTAAACGCAATCCCGAGAAACTACTCGGTCTCAATCAGTAACGCTCTACACCGGCGATAGAAGAGCCCTTGGACATTCCTCCTGCAGAGCGGTCATTGTGGAGGCCAAAGGGCATGTATTCCCCGAAAGTCGGCCATCTCTAAATAAGAAGCAGTGTGTTCAGGTCAGTGCCAGTCGTGGGCGGCGGGCATTGCCACCGGGATGTCGACTGATTCCAGAGACGAGACGATGATGGAGGTGGTGCCGTCCCATCGGGAGATCACGCCCCGCGCCAGGATCACCTGGCTTCTGAGCTGCTTTTTGTAGCGGGCGAAGACATCCGGCCAGATGATCAGTTGAACATCTGCGGTCTCGTCCTCGATGGTCACGAACACCGTGCCGCCGATCCCGCGTGGGTGTTGTCGGGCGATGGGCCAGCCCGCCACCAGGACTTTGTCCTCTTCGGCGCATCTGTCTACCTCGGCGGTGGTCAGCACGTCTGAGCCGAGTCTTTCCCGGAGATATTCTATTAGATGGCCTCCCGGATAGATGGACATCACATCATAGGCGCTCGCCATTTTCTCGTAGTCGGTGAAATCGGCCAGGTCGGGTTTTTGGCTTCCCCTGGTGGTGTCCATGACGGTCTGTCCTTTTCGAGAGGGGCGGGCCGAAAGTCCCGCATCCCAGATCGCGGTCCGGCGGTTGGGGGTGATGCCGTCCAAAGCTCCTGCCATCACCAAAGAGACCACGGCTTGGGGCTTCAAGCCGGTCCGTCGGATCAGATCACCGGCGCCGCAATAGGGGCCGTTGCGTTTTCTCTCTTCAACGATTGTTTCTGCGGACCGGTCTCCAACATCTTTGACGATGCCCATACCCAGCCGTACGGCGCCGTCTTCGGGGACGCATTTGACACCGCTTTGGTTGATGCATGGATGGAGAAACGGCACGCCGAAGCTTTTGGCGTCCTGTTTGAGAGTCTCCAACGGGTAAAACCCCATGGGCTGGTTGTTGATGAGAGTCGTGAAGAACTCCAAAGGGTGATAGCGCTTGAGCCAGGCCACCTGATAGGCGGTGATGGCAAAGGCGTGCGAGTGGGATTCGGGGAACATGTAGTGGCCGTTGATCTTGGAGAAAATCTTCCGAGCCGTTTGCTTGGAGACGCCCCGCTTCTCTGCGCCTTTCAGAAAATCTTTCCAGTGCATGGCGATCAGGTGCTGGTTGTTGGAGCGGGCGAAGGATCTTCGTATCTCATCGGCCTGGGCGGCGGTCATTCCCGCCACGTCCATGATGAGCTGCACCACCTGCTCCTGCCATACGATCACCCCGTATCCACGCTCCAGAGCGCGCTTTTCCAATGGGTGGTCGTACTCCCAGGAGGCGCCGTGGCGGTATCGGTCCACGAACAGCGAGACGGCGCTTCCCTGCACGCCGACGCCCGGGCGAATCAGCGCCACCTGATAGGCAAGGTCGAGCAGGTTTTTGGGCCGAAGTCGGCGACCCATCTTCAACTGAGCGGGCGACTGGAGCAAAAACACCCCTTTGGATCGGCCTTCGGTGATCATCCCGTAAACCTGGGGATCGTCGGGGTCGAGTCGGCTCAGGTCGGGTCTTGTGCCTTCTTGCTCCTCGATCAGATCCAAAGCTTCGTGCAGTTGATCTAGCGCCGGCAGAGAGAGCAGGTCGATCTTGGCGAAGTTGGCGTCGGCGACATTGTCCTTGTTCCAATCCATGATGAAACGCCCTTCGATGGCCCCTTGCCGGATGGGAACCATCTCAGGTATGGGGGTGCTGCTGAGGATCATCCCTCCCACATGTTGGCTCAGGTGTTTGGGCGCCCCCATCAGTTGGGGGGCGATCTCGATCAGGTTCTTCCATCCGGAGGCTCCCACCCGATCCCGGAAGGCGGGAAGTTCCAGCATTTCATCTTTCAGATCCGACGCGTCATGGGAGTGGATCTGTTTGGATAAAAGTCTCAGATCCTGGCTGGGCAGTCCGAACGCCTTGCCCAGATCCTGGATAATGCCCTTCACGGTGTAGGTGGAGATGGCGCCGGTGAGCACCGCGTATTCGGAGCCGAAATGCCGATGGATCCGCTCTATCAGCTTGTCTCTGAGGTGGCGGGGGAAATCGAGATCGATGTCGGGAAGCAGACTCGTGTCCTCTGAGATGAACCGTTCCAGGGTGAGGTTCCACTTCAGAGGATCAACATGGCTGATGCCGATCAGATATCCCACCAAAAGCGCCACCGATGATCCCCGCCCTCTCCCCGGCGGCTGCTTTTCGAGCGGTATGCCGGGACGCACCAATCCCTCTTCGACCATGATCTTCTGCGCGATGAGAGCGATCTGCCGATACAGCAGCAGAAAGCCGGCCAGACGGTGCATCTCGATCAGCCGGAACTCTTCCTCCAGACGTTCCCGGATGGGCGGGGTAACCGATCCGTAGCGCCGGACGGCGGCTTCGAGACAGAGCTCGTAGAGGTAGCTGTCGGGAGTGTGTCCTTTCGGCACTTGCGGTTCGGGGAGGCGGTAACCAAGATCGGTGCTGAGATCGAAAGAACACTGGCTGGCGATTTTCACAGTGTTGGAGACCGCTTCGGGGAGGTTGGCGAACAATCGTTTCATCTGTTCCGAAGACTTGAGGTACAGGTGATGGTTGGGTCTGATGTATGGAAGGGCCTGATCGATGGTGGTGTTGTGCTTGGCGGCCACCAGTGCGTTCTGGAGGCGGTAGCGCTCCGGAGAGTGATAGTGAACGTCGTTGGTGGCCACCACCGGCACGCCTTCCGCTTGAGCCAGAGATGACAGTTCCCGGTTGCGCCGGGTGTCACCTTCCAAGAGGTTCTGTTGGAGCTCCACATACACATGGTCCGGGCCGAACCAAACCCGATATCTATGGAGAAGGTCCTGAGCCTCCTGTACCCGGCCGGACCGCACCAGTTGAGAGAGACGGCTCTGGCGCCCTCCAGTGAGAAGGATCAGTCCCTCCGAGTGCCCGGACAGGTGCTCGGGATCGAGCCGAGGGTCTTTTCGGTCCATGCCATTGGCCAGGGTGAACAGCCGGGAGAGGTTGGCATATCCCTTCCGGGTCCGGGCCAGAAGGACCAACCGCGTGTTGTCTGTCAAGGTCAGTTCCCCACCGGTTACCGGTTGTATTCCCAGACTGTTGGCCAGGCGGGCGAACTCCAAAGCGCCGCACAGGTTGGTGTCGGTCAGAGCCATGGCCGAATAGCCGTACTCCTTGGCGGCGGCCAGAAGTTCGTGGACGTGTGATGCTCCCATACCGAAGGAATAGAAGCTCTTGCAGTGAAGTTCCACGTAGCCCGAGGCCACACCCATTCCCTCCTCTAGCCGCTCTGCCTGTACCAGCATTTCCCTCTCTGGTCGTAGAAGAGGGTGATCTGTCGCCCGTCCTCTCCGTTCAGCCGGTAATAGGTTCGGGTTATCGGTTTCGGCAGCCACCACAGATCGAAAGTCCAAAGGTCGGCCACCCGAGTCACTTGACGCCATTGGTCTCCCAACAACACAGCCACCGGCCGGCGGTGGGCGCCTTCCCGGACAGGCACCCGGGTGGGCGTCGCAACAGGTTTGATGGAGTAGCTCCCCGATCGGTCGATGGGGACCTGGAATGCCCGCATCTCTGGCGCCGGATGCCAGGGGGCCACCTCGACCACCCGGTGCAGGACGTAGTTTCCCCGCATTCGGGCCCGGAGTTTTTTCTCTACGTCTCTTATCCGGCGCCACTTGACTTTCTTCGGATCGGCCCAGAGCCCCAACTGCACTCCCGACGCTCCGCTGAGATTGGTGAGGGTCAGGCGGATCTCTTCGATGGGGATCCGGGGAGTGTCCATCTCCAATTGATTCCTGATGATCGAAGAAGCCTTCTCCCATCCGTGGACACCTCGCTTGAAATGGATCGACTTGCGCCATGACGGAGCACTCTCCGAGGTGCATTCCAGGGCCACGCCGGCCGCCTGTCTCCCCAGCATCCGGGGCCGGGAGAAGGCCTTCTGCAAAAGGATGTCCACCGTCACCAAGAACAGTTCCAAAGAGGCCGAATGGTTGGGGAAAGATGTGTGTTCAACGATGGTTTCTCGCACTTCCAGGGGGATCAGGGGACGCTCGTCGATGCCGTTGCAGAGAGACCACGCTTGCAGTCCTTCCAGGCCGAACTGGTCTGCCAGGAGGCCATTGGGCAGCTTGGCGACATCACCCATGGTGTGCAGGCCCAGAAGGCGCAGGTCCGATTTGATCTCGGCCGACAGGGGAAGCAGGTCGATGGAGTGGGGGGAGAGGAATCGAGCCGGATCGGAAGGCGCCCAGGTCACTTCCAGCCCCTTTCCCGTCCGGGCTGCCACGAAGGCGGGGAATTTGGCGTCACCCACTCCCACCGCCGGTTCCAAATCGTGAGGAACGACCCCCAAGAGCGTGTACACCAAACGGGCCTCGCCACCGTACAGAGCCCCCAGGCCGTCGAGGCGCACATAAGCCGTGCCGAGTTCCGGACCCTCCACGCGATGGCCGACATCCACCAGGGATCCCAGCACATCATCGAATACTTCCTGGTAATAGGGCTCGTCCGCCTCTAAGACGAGGCAGTTTGCATAGTGGGATATGGCCTGCTCCAATGTCATCCCGGCGCTCACCCGGAAGGCTCGGGGGGTGTGATCTATGACCCGGGGAATGGATCCGGTCCGGTCGATGATCACTGCCGGTCGGTCTTTCAGATGCGCGTCGCGCCGAATCTCAGACTTGGCTCTCAGATGAGAGATGAGCAGACACACAACCCGCATCGCACCTCCTTCGGCAGGCAAACCCAGTTGGGAATCCGTATAGGGTAATCGAACATACGTTCGATTACAAGTACAAACAGGAGATGGTTGATGACGAGATCGACATTGTGGTAAACGGGCAGAACAGTTATTTCCTCAGACCCATGTTTCAGCAGTAGGTCCTTGTCGAGAAGGCCGAACGAATCCGCCGCCTCGTAGAGGGATTCTTCGCCACCGGCCGCAACGAACTGCAGCGGTCGGGTCAGATCGCTCGGATTGGCGAGGGGCTTCGGTGGTTTGGGAGCGCAACGCCTGCTGCCTCTATTACCAGACCGAGGTCAGCAACGGCGCTAGGTGTGCCGACTGCTCATTGTTCAAACGGGGCGAGCGGTCCGCCCGCTACGCCAAGATGCTCGAGAGGACCTGATTTCAAGCCAATCCCTATCGCTCTGCAGTAGCTTTCCACCGCTCTATCAGTTTGTTGCATATTGCAAGTCGGAGTTCCCTGACCCACACCCTTATAGCACAAACGTGATGTTCTGCTGATCCACTTGCCTACTGTCCCCACGACCCGGTACGGCGGGACCAGATGGCATCATTCATAGCCCGGCGCCTTGACCAACCAGGGTCAGACCTGCAGCAACGTAATTGCAGACAGCCTTAACTCCTCCAACGCGAAAATAGGCGAGACGACAGGGAGAAAGTCTCTGGACAGCTTTGACCAAAGGGCGCAGTAATACCTATTCGTAGGCGATGGCGTCCAGGATCTTGATGCGACTGGCTGAACGTGCGGGGAGGATGGCGGCTAACACTCCGGCCACTCCGGCCAGAGCCACGTAGATGAGCAGTTGGGATACCGGGAGGCTGAACACTGCCAAGCCGTCGTCGGCCAAGGCCAACCGCACCGCCCAGCCCAGAACACTGCCCAGCAGCACGCCCAGCGCTGCGCCGAACACCGCCACGATCACCGCTTCCCAGCGGACCATCCGGCGCACCTGGCGGCGGACCATCCCCACCGCCCGCAGCAATCCTATCTCCCGGATGCGCTCGGTGATGGAGAGCGCCAGGGTGTTGGCGATCCCCAGGATGGCAATGACGATGGCCAGTGCCAAGAGTCCATTGAACACCGCCACCAACTGGCCGATCTGGTTCTCGAAGTCAGCGGCGAACTCGCTCTTGGTCTGGATCTGCACCAGCGGATAATCAGCCGCCAGAGCTTCCACCCGTTTCCTGGCGCCCTCGAGTTCAATCCCTTCGCCCACTGCGACCAGCACTATGGCGGGCGCGGTCAACTGGTAGTACCGAAGAAATCGCTCTTCGGAGATGAGAATCCCGCCGAATGCCTCCGACGCCAGGGTTCCGGTGATCTCCAGCTGGGTGCTCTCGCCGTTAGGGAACTCCAGGGTGAGAGCGTCGCCCACCGTCCACCCGCGGTCTTCCATCTGGTTGGTCTCCACGATCATTCCCTCCCCCACAGCTTCGATCCCCGGTTCGGCGCCGGTCGACCACACCTGCTCCACCGTGGCGGGATCTATGGCGGCGATGTTGGTCACCTCCTCCTCTGATCCGTCGGCGGTGGTGATTCGCACCCAACCCACCCGTACCGGTGAGATGGCTGCCATGCCCTCCAATTGGTAAAGATCTTCCACGAAGTCGTTGCTCACCCCGGTGTTGAAGTTGACCGAAGTGATGGTCAGGTCGGCGGCGAAGGTCTCCAAGAGAGACTGTCTCACCGAGTCGCTGATGGAACTGGACAGCACCGCCACGAAAGAGACCAAGGCGATTCCGATCATGAGCGCCGAGGCGGTAGCAGCGGTGCGGCGAGGCTGGCGGCGGGTGTTCTCCTTCGCGAGGAGACCGGGCAGGCCGAACAACCGGGGGAGCGGCCAGCCCAGGAAGGACCCGGCCGGACGGGCTACCAACGGCGCCAAAGTGGCCACTCCCAAGAACAGGAGCAAGGCGCCGCCGCCCACCCAGGTGATTCCCAGCCACACCAGTCCCACCACCAGGCCGGCGATGCCCAACCCGGTGATCGAGAAGCCGATGATGGCCCGGTTGCGAAGCGAAGCCCGTTTGGTAAGGCCGGCCCCGGCCCGGAGAGCGGCCACCGGCGGGACGGAGGAGGCCTTGAGGGCGGGAAGCAGCGCCGAAGCCACTGTGATCACCACCCCCACCACCATGCCGATGATGAAGGTGCGGGTTTGGACCACCAGGTCGCCGGCGGGGAATGAGAAACCTATCAGGTCGAGGGCTTGCCTCATGCCGTATGCCAGCAAGACCCCGGCGCCCACTCCCAAAGCCGATGCCACCAGACCCACCAGCGCGGCTTCGGTGACCACCATCCTGACTATCTGACGGGAGGTAGCTCCGATCGCCCGCAGGAGCGCCAGTTCCCGGAGTCGCTGGGCGATGATGATGCGGAAGGTGTTCTGGATGATGAATGCCCCCACCAGGACGGCCACCGCTGCGAACACCAGGAGAGCGGTGTTGAAAAACCCAAGACCGGTCTCCAATTCTTCGACCACCGACTGCTCGAGTTGTTCGCCGGTGGCAGCGGTCAGGCCTTCGGGAAGCACCGCCTCGATTCTCTCCAAGAGCGCCTCGGGCGAAAGACCCTCTTCGGCCCGGACGACAATGGCGGTTAACTCGCCTTCCAGTCCCAACAGACGCTGGGTCTCTCGGTGCTCGAACAAAAGGAGCGAGCTGGCGCCGAAGTCGGTTTGGCTCACGGAAGTGGCCAGCCCCACCACTCGGAAGCGCCCCTTTCCGTTCTCGAAGGCGACGTCCACTTCCTGGTCGAATGCTATGTCGTGGCGGGAGGCGGTTGCCATATCAACCACCACCTCGCCCGGTCTCGTGGGCGGTCGGCCGTTGCCTTCGAGGATCGTCAGTCTGTTCACGGTGGAGTCCTCCACCCACGAGAAGGCGAATTTGGGCGGCCCGCTGATGCCCAGAAGGTTGCCTTCGGAGTCGAGCAGTTGAGCGAAGCCCCTGACCGACGGCACCGCCAGCGCTACTCCGGGTACCGAGGCGATCTGATCCAATAGTCCTTCGTCGAAGGAGGGGAAGCTCTCGCCCTGTTGGGCGAAATCAGAGACCTCGGCCTCCACCTGCACATCCACACCCGTGTAGGCATCCCCGAACAGCTTGTCGAAACCGTCTTGGATGGTGTCTGTGAACACGAAGCTGCCCACCACGAACGCCACTCCCAACACTATGGAGAGAGCGGTCAGGGCCAGCCGCAGCTTGTGCGACCACATCGCCTTTACCGCGGTTCGGAGCATTTAGTCGCCCAGCGACTTCAGATGATCGAAGATGGCTTCGGCGTTGGGATCTGCCATTTCGTCGATGATTTTCCCGTCTTGGAGGAAGACCACCCCGTCGGCGTAGGCGGCGACCAGCGGATCGTGGGTGACCATCACCACCGTCTGGCCGATCTCGTCCACGGCCTCTCGGATGAAGCCCAACAGCTCGTCGGAAGCCCGGGAATCGAGGTTGCCGGTGGGCTCGTCGGCGCAGACGATGATGGGACGCGAGATCAGCGCCCGGGCCACGGCCACCCGCTGCTGCTGGCCGCCCGAAAGCTGGGAGGGAAGATGGGAGAGGCGGTCGCTGATGCCGAGCGTCTTCACTATCTCGTGGAACCAGTCTCGCTCCACGGCCTCTCTGGCGATGGAGAGCGGCAGCAGGATGTTCTCCTCGGCGGTGAGGGTGGGAATCAGGTTGAAGGTCTGGAAGACGAACCCCACTTTTTCTCTTCGCAACAGGGTAAGTTCCCGGTCTTTCAGGGTGGAGAGCGCGATCCCGTCGATGAACACCTCGCCGCCCTCCAGGGTGTCCAGGCCGGTCAGGGTGTGCAGAAGGGTCGACTTGCCCGACCCCGAGGGTCCCATTATGGCGGTGAACTGGCCCCGCTCGATCCGAAGCGACACCCCTCCCAGCGCCTTGACGGCGGTCTCGCCCTCCCCGTAGATCTTGACGCCGTCCACCATCCGGACCGCTGGTTGACCGGATGGAGAGGTGTGGGGTGACATGATCAGGGATTCTGGCCGAATGGGGGCGGTTTGGGTAATCGGCCTAGGAGCGGTTTTCGGAAATCGCTTCCTGTCGGTGGTGGGACAGGACCTCGACGAGATGGTTGCCCACCGACATCATGTGGTGGGTGATCATCTGATGCAGTTTCTGCTTCTCGCCCGCAAAGAAAGCGCTCATGATCGACTCATGCTCCCGGTAGCCTCTGATGGCCCAATCCGGCGCCTCTTTTACGAAGTCGTCGGGGGAGTCCCCCGGGTCATAGCCCGCACCGCGGCCAAGGCGTGGAGATGGGCGTTCGCCTCGAAAGCGTCGAGGATATTGTCGTAGGTGATGTCGGCCACCACCGCGTCACGGTTCTTGGGACGAGTGGCCAGCCCCCATCCATCAGGAGCATGTTGATGGCGTCCCGGACGGGCATTCGGCTGGTGCCGAACCGATCGCACAGGTCCCAGAGTGGGCCGGGCCGGGCCTACACCTCCGGTGGCGGTTCGTAGCGGGCGGAGACCGCAACGCCTTCGACCATGCTGATCACCCAAATCGAGCCCTTTCGGCAGTTGTAGATGGAATCCCGCAGTTCCATCCCACCGTCGGCCAGCCCGAAGATGGCAGAGGGGATCACGTCTCCGTGGCTGGAGAGGGCAGCGTTGGCGCCTGAGAGTTCATCAAGGAGTTGCAAGGTGGCTCGGCTGCCTTTCCCTTCCTCCAGCGCCGGATGCTCCTCCACCGTGATCCTCAAGATCCCCGAAAGGGGCTCGAGGGTTTGCACGCAGCGAACATAGGGGCTCGAAACCAGCCTCTCGATCCCTTCTCCGGCCAAGCGTTCGGCCAGGGCGTGGGACTGTCGCCAGCCTTTGGGGGTGAGTGGCCTCAGATGGTCGGGTTTGGTCCAGCGTTGCCGGTTACCAGCCGCCGCGTGGCGCACGAAGAACAAGGTTCGGGTCGCGTTCAAGGTCTGATAGTCGGCGTTCTCCACCAGCCGTCGGTCAAAAGCATAGGTAAGCAGCCCGGCGCCCGAAATGGGGATCCAACGGGTCTCATCCACCTCCGTGCCGGGTTCGAAGCCCGTGAACGACCGGGAGGTCATGGCGTAGTAGTCGACCTGTTTCCATCCGTTGAGGGCGGGATATTCGTGCCGCCCGACCGGAGTAATCACCCGGCACCGATGACCGGTCTCCTCCCACACCTCGCGGACTGCCGATGCCTGAGAAGTCTCCCCGGGGTCGTTTTTGCCCTTGGGGAGCGACCAGTCGTCATAGCGGGGCCGATGCACCACCAGCACTTCGGGCTCACCGTTTGGGGAGAACCGGAACATGAGCCCTCCACCGGCCTGGATCACTCCGCTCACCGGGGGTATTCCAGACCGAGGCGTCCCAGCACGATCCGGGCGGCGTCCGAAGCGGTGGGTGCGCAGATCATCACCTGCGGGTCCGCTCCGAACTCGGTGATTATCAGCTCGGCCAGTTCCTTGAATCGTCCTCCCACCGCCACATGGGGTTTGCGCAGTGCGGGCGGGGACAAGAACGCCTCCCGCCAGGCTTGGGTGAACTCGACGATGGTGCCGATGCTTCCGGGAAGGGTGATGGTGGCCGATGCCAGTTCCAGGAGGAGGCGGTCGCGCTCGTGGGCGTCGTGGGCGGGGATCTCCACCTGGACGAAGCGGTTGGGGCCCGACCGGCCGGGAAACAGGTTGGGAGCGGTTACTCCGATCACCTTGCCGCCGCCCTCCGACGCGCCCTCCGAGACCGCCTCCATCACCCCGCCGTAACCACCGGTTGCCACCGTGGTGCCCGCTTCGGCCAGTATCTGCCCCAGTTGGCGAGCCTCCTGGTAGGCGGGTTGGTCGGATGTGATGGATGAGGATCCGAACACCGATATCACCGGGGGATCGCCCATTACTCGGCCAGAGAGCGCATGACGCCAGCTACCACGTCGGCTGTGCCCAATACTCCGTAGGACTCGAAGGCGTAAGGCGGCAGGGGAGCGTCGAAGCCGGTGACCCGCACCACCGGAGCGGCTAGGTCGTAGATGGCCTCCTCGGCCACCGTGGCGGAGATCTCGGCCGCCATCCCGGCGGTGTGATGCGGCTCCTGCACCACCACCAGCCGTCCGGTGCGCCGAACCGAGGAGAGCACCGCCTCTTTGTCCCACGGGTAGAGGGTGCGGAGGTCGATCACCTCCACCGAGGCCTCGTGGTCAAGTTGTTCGGCGGCTCTGAGAGCCACGGGGACCATCCCTCCGTAGGTAACCACGGTCACGTCTCGGCCGGCCCTCTTGGTGGCGGCCCGGCCGATGGGGATGGTGTAGTAGCCGGAAGGGACCGATTCGCGGCCCGAGCGGTAGAGGATCTTGGGTTCGGCGAAGATCACCGGGTCCTCCGAGTCGATGGCCGCCGCCAAGAGGCCCTTGGCGTCGGTCGGCGTGGAGGGACAGATCACCACCAGCCCGGGGATGTGGCAGAAGAGGGTTTCGGGGCTTTCGTTGTGGAACTCATGGGCGTTGATTCCCGCCCCGTTGGGGAAGCGCACCACGATCGGCAGGTCCAAGCCTCCCTGGGTGCGGTAGCGCATCCGGGAGAGGTGGGCGGCGATCTGCTCGAAGCAGTTGTAGACGAACCCGTCGAACTGTATCTCCACGATGGGCCGGGCGCCGGCGATGGCCATCCCGATGGCGGTGCCGACGATTCCGGTTTCACAGAGCGGGGTGTCGATCACCCGCTCCTCGCCGTATTTGACCTGCAGATCCTCTGTGATGCGGAACACCCCGCCCGTCCTTCCCACGTCCTCGCCCAGGATGATTGCCTCGGGGTAGCGCTCCATCGCCTCGCCCAGGGCGGCGTTGATTGCCTGGGCCATGTTCCAGTGCTCGGAAGGCTCGGGATCGGGGGGCGTGTCTTCTCTGACCCGCCAGATCAGTGATGAGAAGTCGTCGGGCTCGCTGCCATGGGCCTCCTGGGAGTCTCGGAATTGGTCGGCCAAAGCCGCGGGGATGCGCTCATAGACCTGGGTGATCGCCCGGACCCTTTTCGGGAGAGGTCCCTGCTCGAGATCCACTATGACCTCGTCCATCGATGTTTCGATCTCCGCCACGGCGGCTGGTTCCAGTTGGTCGTTCCAGAGGCCGATGTTTTCCAGATGAAGTCGCATACGGATGAGCGGATCCAACGCCCTCCAGGATTTCTCCTCCTCGGAGGATCGGTAGCGGCGGGGATCGTCGGCGGTGGCGTGAGGGCCAAAGCGATAACAAACCGCTTCGATCAGGGTGGGGCCCCCGCCTTCCCGGGCCCGTTGGGCGGCCTCTGAGACCGCGGTGTGGACGGCCAGCGGGTCCATGCCATCCACCCGGATGCCTTCGAAACCGTAGGCGACTGCTTTCTGCGCGATGGTCTCCGATCCGGTCTGGGCTGCGACGGGCATGGATATGGCGTACTGGTTGTTGGAGCATATGAAGACCACCGGCAGATTCCAGGTCCCGGCGAAGTTCATGCCGGAGTGAAAGTCGGAGGCGGAAGTGGCCCCGTCTCCGAAGAAGGCGGCGCTCACGCCGTTATCGCCGCGGAGCGAGGCGTAGTAGGCCCGTCCCACCGCATGGGGAAGCTGGGTGGCGATGGGGATGGTGTAGAGGCCGATGCGGAGACCGCGGACATCCCAGTTGGCGTAACCGTGGCCTCGGTAGAACTCGAGGAATGCTTTGAGGGGCAGCCCCCGGTTGAGCACCGCGGCGTGCTCACGGTAGGAGGGGAACACCCAGTCCTCTGGCTCGAGCGCCAGCGCCGATCCGACGCTTATCGCCTCCTGTCCTTCCATCGGAGCAAAGGTGCCCATCCGCCCCTGACGTTGGAGGGCCATCATGCGCCGGTCACAAGCCCGTCCCGCCACCATCTCCGTATAGATGCGCGTGAGCAACTCGGGCGAGTAGCGCCGAGCCACCTCAGGCAGGGCGACAGCTCCGTCGGGTTGAAGAACCTGGTACATCGTGTCGGCTATGGAAGGCATTTTACAAGCTCGGGGATCAATGTTTTCTGCTGGAGCAGACGGTCGGGGCCGGTAGGGGGCCAGATATCGGCATCCTCGACGGTGCTATTGTGGGCTGGCGTGTCTGGTCTGTTGGCGTTTCATGCTCATCCTGACGATGAGGTGATGTCCACCGGTGGTGCTCTGAACAAGTATGCGGAGGCGGGAGAACAGGTGGTGGTGGTTACCGCCACCGACGGGGCGGAGGGGGAGGTGCACAACTACCCAAACCCCGATGAGGTCGCCGCCCGGCTGGTCGAGGTGAGAGCTGCGGAGTTGGGAGAGTCGCTTTCCATCCTGGGGGTGAAGCAACATGAGTTCCTGGGTTATCGCGACTCGGGAATGATGGGATGGGATGCCAACTCCCATCCCGATTGTTTCTGGCAGGCCGACTTCATGGAGGCCGTCACCCGTATGGTGCGACTGATCCGCCGTTACCAGCCGGAGGTGATGACCGTCTACGACCCCTTCGGTGGATACGGCCACCCCGATCACATCAACGTCCATCGGGTGGGAACAGCGGCCTTCTTCGGCGCCTCCGACCTGGGCCGGTTCCCACTGCAGGACGGCGAAGAGTTGTGGGAGCCGACCAAGCTCTACTGGTCGGTGTGGCCGAGGAGCAGGATCGTCGCCTATGCGGAGCTCCAGTTGTCCCGGGGGGAAATAACCGAGGAAGGGTTGGAGCGGGCCCGTCACTCGGGAACTCCCGACTGGGATGCGACTTGCACACTGGATGTCCGGGACCGCATAGCTACGAAAGCGGCCGCGCTCCAGGCCCACCGCAGCCAAGTGCATTTTGACCGGTCATGGATGTCGGTCCCCGATGAGTTCTTGCCCCGGATAGTGGGCTGGGAGACTTTTCTCCGGGTGTTCAGCAGAGTGGAATGCCCATATCGGGAGGACGATCTGTTCGCCGGATGCGGGGAGCGCTCCGCCTAAGCTCGTTGTATGACTGACTCCACTTCTCCGTCGGCTCGGTGGAAGGCGGAGTTGGAGGCCTGGGCGATTCCCGACCGGCTTTTGGAGCAGGCTGATGAATCGCCCTACGGATGGCCGCCGGAGCTGTGGAGGCGGCGCACCCAGGAGAGCCGCACCCGTGGGGAGACCACCCCCACCACTTCGCTGGTCTCGGGGTTGTTAGGCGCAGACGGGACGCTGATCGACGTGGGGGCGGGGACCGGTCGGAGCTGTCTTCCCTATGCCCGGGCGGGACATAGGGTGACGGCGGTGGAGAAGAATCCCGGCATGGCCGCCGGCTTGCGAGAAGAGGTGCGCTCGGAGGGACTGGAGGTGGAAGTGGTGGAAGGCGCCTGGCCGGCGGCGGCGGGAAGGACGCCGGTGGCCGATGTGGTCTTGTCGAGCCATGTGGTGCACGACGTGGCGGACATCGCCCCCTTCATCAGGGCTTTGGGCGGCCACTGCCGCCGGGGAGCGGTGGTGGAGATGACCCATGTCCACCCCTGGACGACGATGAACTACCTCTATCGGGCCATTCACGACCTGGATCGGCCCGACGGCCCTTCCGTGGAGGACCTCGTGGAGATCATCGTCTCCGAACTCGGCGCCGAGGTGGGGGTGGTGAGATGGGAACGGGCGCCGGACCTGTGGTTTCTGACCTGGGAGGAGATACTGGCCTACTACGGGCGGCGGGTGGCGGTCCCCCGGGCGAGACGGGCCGAGCTCCGCCCGCTCCTGGAGGAGCATGTGGTTGCAAGGGACGATCGCCTCTATGTCGAAGAAGGCCCACGCACTTTTGCCACCCTATGGTGGTCTCCGGACCGGTGAGCGGCTTATAGGTCGTGATGGCGGGGTGGGCATTGCCATAATCTAAGGAGATGAGAGAAGACTGCCTTCCGTCCGGCGGTCCCTCCGAGGCCGCAGGGGGAGATGCCCGTTTGGAAGAGGCGCGCCGGATGCTCGGGGAGCTTTCGGAGGCGGAGGGTGTCGACGCGCTGGTGCCTGCCGAGCAGCTGGCCGACGTGTTGGAGGAGCTGTTGGAGGGAAGGGAGGGGGAGAGAAGCTGAATCGGCGACGGCTGGACCAGGAGTTGGTGGAGAGAGGGCAAGCCGGGAGTCGCACGGAGGCGCAGCGGTTGATCACCGCCGGCGAAGTACAGGTGGAAGGGGTGCTCTCTCCGCGGCCCGCCACCCTGGTGGCGACGGCCACCGCCATCGCGGTCGGCCCAACTGGGCCCCGCTTCGTCTCTCGGGGCGGAGAAAAGCTCGATTACGCCTTGGAGATCCTGGGAGTGGATCCCGAGGGGAGACGCTGTCTGGATGTGGGGGCCTCCACGGGGGGATTCACCGATGTCCTCCTGCAGCGGGGGGCGCGTTGGGTGACTGCTTTGGACGTGGGCTATGGGCAGCTCCATCCCCGGCTGGCCCAAGACCCCCGGGTGGAGGTGAGGGATCGCACCAACTTCCGATACGTGGACGCCGATGAACTGGGGCTCTTTGATTTGTTGGTGGCCGACCTATCCTTTATCTCGTTGTGTACGGTGGTTGACCGGTTGAGTGTGTTAGCCGAAGGGGGAGCGGACTGTTTGACTCTGGTGAAGCCCCAGTTCGAGGCGGGCCGCCGCTCGGTGGGAAAGAGAGGAGTGGTAAAAGATCCCCTGGTTCATTCCCAGGTGATCCGCAAGGTGGGGACCTGCCTTCTGAAGGCGGGCCTCGGTCCCCGGCGGGTGGTGGTCTCTCCGCTCGTGGGCGCCAAATCGGGCAACCGGGAGTTCTTCATCTGGTCGGTGAAAGGAGAAGCGGAGGCAAAAGGATGGGAGGAGCAATGAGAATCGGAGTGGTGCCCAACCGGGTGCGGGAGCCAGCGGTGAGGTTCACCAAGAAGCTGGTGGCCGAGGCGCGAGAGCGCGGCTGGGAGGTGTGGGTGGACGGTGAGGAGGGGATTGACATCTCCGACCTGTCGCTCGACATGTTGATAGCCACCGGGGGAGATGGCACCATGCTGCGGGCGGTGAGCCTGGCTTACAGGGCGGATCGGCCGGTGCTGGGCTTCAACCTGGGGACGCTCGGGTTCTTGGCGGCCGCTGACCCCGACCGGCTCACTGACACGCTCGATCTCCTGGAGCGGGGTCGTTATCGGCTGGTTCCCCGGATGACGGTAGCCGCCGAGCTGAACGGGCTCACCGATCTCGGTGTGAACGATGTGGTGGTGGAAAAGATCGACAGCCAGCGGCTGATCGAGCTGGAGGTGGAGGTCGACTCCGAGCCGATGCTCTCCTATCGGGCGGACGGCCTGGTGATCTGTACTCCCACCGGCTCCACCGCCTACAGTTTTTCGGCGGGAGGCCCGCTCTTGGACACACGGGTGGATGCGCTGGTGATGACCCCGGTGGCTCCCCATTCGCTCTTCTCCCGGTCGCTGGTGATCTCCCCCGACTCGGTGATCCGCTGTCGGGTGGCCCGCGACCGGCCTGTTCAGGTGTCGGTGGATGGCCGCAACACCGCTTCTTTGGGAATGGGCGATGAGGTGGTGGTGCGCCGGGGGCCGCGTCCGGTGATGTTCGTGGCATTCGAGCAGATCGCCTTTTCCACCATCGTCACCGAGCGGTTCGGACTGTGAGTCGATGCTCGACGAACTGATCGTCAAAAACCTGGGGGTGATCGAGGATGCGGAATTCCGGCCGTGCGACGGGCTGGTGGTGATTACCGGGGAGACCGGTACGGGCAAGACTCTGCTCATGGGGGCGCTCCGGCTGATGATCGGAGGAACCGCCGACCCCCGAGCGGTGGGACCGTTCGGAGGGGAGGCGATGGTGGGAGGCCGGTGGATTGTGGATCGGAAAGAAGTGGCTGTCACCCGTCGGGTGCCCAAGCAGGGGAGAAGCCGGGGGTATCTGGACGGGATGGTGGCGTCTGTGGCCTCGCTTTCCCAGGCGGTGGGAGGCTTGGTGGAGATCATCGGTCAGCAGGAGCATCTTCGCCTGCGCCGGTCCGGTCGGGTGCGGGAGCTGTTGGACGCAACCTTGGACGACGGCGGCAGACAGACCTTCGCCTCCTATCGGAAGAGCTGGGAGGAAAAACATCGGCTGGAAGGGGTTCGTTCGGCTTTGGGCGGAGGCAGGGCGGCTTTGGAGCGAGAACTGGACATGGTTTCTTTCCAGGCCCGGGAGATTGAAAGTGCGGCATTTTCTCCGGGAGAGGACGAGAGACTTATGACTGAGGCCCGCCGTCTTCGTAACCGGGAGGCGCTCCGAGTCCACCTGAGCAGAGCGGGGGAGGGGTTGGCGGCGGCTCAAGAGGCCTGGTCTGGGACCTCGGGTGAGTTGAACGCCGCCCTGTCCATCGATCCGGGGCTGGATGCGCTCATGTCGGTGGTCGATTCTGTTGAGCAACTCATGGAAGAGGCGGCCTACAAGTTGGAGGGCGCCGGAGAGAATCTGGATTCCGATTTTGGCACGTTGGAGGAGTTGGAGCAGCGCTTGGCCCTGCTGGGCAATCTGCGCCGCAAGTACGGATCCAACCTGTCGGAGGTGCTGGAATTCGGCGTTTTAGCAGCTCGGCGCCGGGATGAGATCCGGGAGTTGCTGGTGACCGCCGACGACTTGGAATCGGATCTGGCCGACGCTGAACGAGAGGTCCTTCGATGGGGAGAAGCGTTGTCGGAGGCACGAGGGCGAGCGGCTCGTGATCTGGCCGGGACCGCCCTGCAGCATCTTCGGGAGTTGGGCTTTGGTCGACCGGTCCTGCGCTTTGAGGTTTCGGGAGGTCCGGCGAGTTCGCACGGATGTGACCGGGTTCGGTTGCTGTTCTCCTCCGACGAGCGGCTGGCGCCCGGAGAGGTGGGGCGGGTCGCCTCGGGAGGAGAGTTAAGCAGACTGGTGCTGGCTCTGCGGCTGGCGGCGGGAAGCGGGGCTGCTTCCACGATGGTCTTCGACGAGGTGGACGCCGGGTTGGGGGGCGCGGTGGCATTGTCCCTGGGCCGCAAACTGGCCGCGGTTTCCGAGGGAGCGCAGGTGCTGTGCGTCACCCACCTGGCTTCCGTGGCAGCTTTCGCTGATCAGCACTGGGTGATCGAACGCCGGGGAGCCTCCGCATCTGTGAGGTTGGTGAGCGGAGAGGGGCGGGTGGCGGAATTGACCCGGATGATGTCGGGCGATCCCGACAGCGTGTCGGGACGTAGCGCCGCCCGGGAACTACTGGGGACCGCCGCGTCAAGATAGTAAATCCAGGTCTTGTTCCCTTTCGCCGGGTCTCCCGCGCATCATGGGGTGTATCCCACGCCGTCGGGCGGGGGGATTATTCGCGCATGGCCCCAGCAGATGATGGACAAGTCGTTACGCACTCCACAGGAGTGTTGCCATCCGGTGGTCACCGCCACGAACTTTCCGTCCGGTGGGCTGGCCTGTCCAACCGAGTCATAGCCCCAGCAGTGGATGGTGCTGTCAGTGCGTATCCCGCAAGAGTGGCTCCCGCCCGCGGAAATCGCGAGGAATGTCCCTTCCGGTGAATCGAGGAGGCCTGGCCAGTTTCCACCCCAACAGCCGATGGTGTTGTCGGTGCGTATCCCGCAGGAGTGATACCCGCCTGTGGAGATGGCGATGAACTCGCCGTGCGGCGAGTCGGTTTGACCATTTCTGTTCAAGCCCCAGCAGTGGATGGTGAGATCGTTGCGAATTGCACAAGAGAAGTTCCAACCCGCCGCGATGGTGACGAATTCTCCTTCCGGTGGGTCCGCCTGGCCGCGATGGTTCGTGCCCCAGCAGGTGATTGTCCGGTCGGGGTGCAGTCCACATGTATGGGTGTCACCGGCAGCGAGGGCAATGAAGGTTTCGTCTGGTGGGTCGGCTTGGCCGTGTTCGTTTCTGCCCCAGCAGGTGACGGTGAGATCGTTGCCCACCACGCATGAGTGCTGCCCGCCGAGGGCCATGGAACCGAACTCCCCGCTTGGCAGGCTGTCACCAGAGGGGTGTCCCCAGCAGTCGATGGTGCTGTCGGTGGCCAGTGCGCAGGTGTAATACCAACCGGCCTCAACGGTGATGAACTTCCCGTCCGGAGGAATGCCTCCCGCGGAGATGTTCTGGCCCCAGCAGGTGACTGTGCGGTTGAGGCCCAGTGCGCAGGTGTAATCCCAGCCGGCGGTGATGGCGGTAAACGCCCCGTCTGGTGGGTCGGCCTGGCTCTCGTCATTGTTTCCCCAGCAGGTGATAGTCCGGTCGGTGCGGAGGCCGCAAGAGTGGTCGGTACCGGTAGCGATGGCGGTGAACTCCCCAGCCGGTGGGTCCGCCCGGCCATGTTGCGTACTTCCCCAGCAAGCGAGGGTGAGGTCAGTGCGGATGCCGCAGCTATGCACTGCTCCGGCTGCCACCGCGGTGAACTCTCCCTGTGGTGAGATTGCCTGACCGTATGTGTTGTTTCCCCAGCAGGTGATGGTGTGGTCGGTGCGGATACCGCACGCATGGGTGCTTCCAACTGCTAAAGCGGTGAACGCTCCGCTCGGGGTTTTGGTCTGACCGTGCGTATTGTTACCCCAACAGTTGACGGTGCGATCGGCCTGGATGCCGCACGAAGAAAACCAACCGGCTGCCAAGGCGGCGAACTCTCCCTGTGGTGTGGTGGTCTGACCGTATGTGTTGTTTCCCCAGCAGGTGATGGTGTGGTCGGTGCGGATACCGCAAGAGTGATAGTCTCCGGAAGCGATAGAAGTGAACTCCCCAGGTGGCGGCTCGGCTTGGTTGTCAAAGTCGTTGCCCCAGCAGTCGATGGTGCCGTCGATTAGTAGGCCGCAGGTATGGAATGAACCGGCGGTTAAGGAGATGAAGCTGCCCTCGGCAATCGGCGAAGGTTCGTAGTCGAGGGCGCGGGTGAGGAAGGTTGCCATTTCGGCGCGGGTGGTGTCTTGTGAAGGGCAGTAGCGGGCCGGGTCGGTGGCGCATCCGATAGTGATTCCCGAAGAAGCCAAAGCGTCGATGTCTCTTTGGTGGGTGCTGTCTCCGGTATCGGTGAATCGGTTGGATGATCCTGCGGGAAGCTGGAAGGCGCGCACTAAGACCGACGTCATCTGGGCGCGGGTGACCGGTTCGGTGGGGCAGTAGCGGGCGGGTTCGGTGGAGCATCCTTTGGTGATTCCCAGGTCGGCCAGCCGTTCGACATAAGGCATCCACCACTGGTCGGCTTCTACGTCTGTGAATCGGGTGGTTTCCACGTCGGCCGGTTCGGTGTCGTCTAGAACGCGGATCAGCCAGACTGCCATTACCCACCGTTGGATAGGTTCTGTGGGGCAGAACTTTCCGGGTGCGCATTCGGTTCCCTTCAGGACGCCTTGTTCTGCGAGTCTCTCCACAGCCGGTTGGTGAGATCCTGCCTCTTCGATGTCTGAGAACTGCTCCCCGTTGGCGGCGCCGACCGGAGGGAGGGGCACCAACGTCTGCGCGGCGGTGGTCACCACCACCATGAGAAGCAAGCCAACCCGGCGGCGGGCCCTTCCCCATCCGAAGGGGAAGAGACTTATGAAGATCCTCATCACTTTGGTCACCTGCATCTCAAAGTACCAGAGCGGGGACTGTGCCACCCCCTCCCTCTGCCATTCGGCTCAGAACTGACCATGGCGATTGGACAAGGAGAGATGATGGCCGACGGTGGCGTGTCTTAGAGGGGAATGGTTTATTCTGGAGGCGTATGAGCTATGTGTTAGTTAAAAACGACCCGCCGGTTACCCGGATCATTCTCAATAACCCCCGTCGCCGCAATCCATTGGGTATGGAGACCATGCGGCAGGTGATAGAGGCGCTGAACGGCGTTGACTCCGATTGCCAGGCGGTGGTGATCGCCGCTGAGGGACCGGTTTTCTCGGCTGGACACGACTTGAAAGAAATGATCGATCCGGCGCCCGGTTTCGTTGAGGAACTGTTCGACGTCTGCACCGAGATGATGCTCACCATCCATCGCATTCCCCAGCCGGTGGTGGCCCGGGTGCACGGCCCGGCTTATGCCGCCGGATGCCAACTGGTTGCTTCCTGTGACTTGGCGGTGGCGGTGGACACGGCCACCTTCGCCACCCCGGGAGTGAAGATCGGACTGTTCTGCTCCACGCCCATGGTTCCCCTCAGTCGGGCGGTGGGACGAAAGCGGGCCTTGGAGATGCTGCTCACCGGCGATCTGATCGATGCCGTGACCGCCCGGGAGTGGGGCCTGGTAAACCGGGTGGTGAGCCCGGCCGAACTGGACGACACTCTTGACGCACTTCTCGGACGGATCACCAAGTCGAGCCCGGCGGTGGTGGCGCTGGGCAAAGCCGCCTTCTACCAGCAGGTGGAGATGGTAGAAGATGACGCCTATGAGCATACCAAGGCGGTGATGGTGACCAATGCGGCGATGAACGACGCCCAGGAGGGGATGGGGGCGTTCATCGAGAAGCGCCCACCGGTGTGGAGCGGCACTTGACCAACCCACGACGGGTCGACGAGACCCTTCTCACTCCTCTTCTCTATCTGGAGCGCTCCGCCCAAGTATTCGGTGACAAGACCGCCATCGTTCATGGACCAAACCGGATTTCCTATCAGGAGATGGCCGACCATGCCACCCGGCTGGCCCGGGCGCTTCAGGCGTCGGGGATTGGCCCGGGAGACCGGGTGGCCTACCTGTGTCCCAATATCCCCGAGATGCTCATCGCCCACTTCGGGGTGCCGTTGGCAAAGGCAGTACTGGTGGCGATCAACACCCGCCTCTCCGGTGCGGAGATCGCCTACATCCTGTCTCACTCCGGTGCCAAGACGTTGGTGGTGGACACCGAACTGCTCTCCACCGCCGCGCCGCGGTTGGTGGACTGCCCGGACCTGGAGGAAGTAATCACCATCGATGAAATGGGCATCCCTTCGCAAGTCGATTCCATTCCCTATCAGGAGTACCTGGAGCGAGGCAGCGACGATCCCCTACCGTGGCGGACCGATGATGAGTTCCGGACCATCTCCATCAACTACACCTCAGGAACGACCGGCCGTCCCAAGGGAGTCATGTACACCCATCGCGGCGCCTACCTCAACGCCATGTGCGAAGTGGTTCATTCCGGATTCGACCGCGACTCGGTGTATTTGTGGACCCTGCCCATGTTTCATTGCAACGGCTGGTGCACCACCTGGGCGGTGACCGGGGTGGGCGGACGCCATGTCTGTCTGCGGGCGGTACGACCCGACCGCATCTGGAGCCTGATCCAAAGCGAGGGAATCAGCCATCTCAACGGGGCACCCACCGTATTGGTGGGGATGGCCAACCATCCCGACGCCCGTCGCCTGGACGCTCCGCTGACGGTGACTACCGCCGGCGCTCCGCCCAGTCCCACCATCATCGGACAGATGGAGGAACTGGGGGCCAAGGTTGTGCATGTCTATGGGCTGACTGAGACCTACGGCCCTTACACGGTCAGTGAAGCCCAAAAAGACTGGGCGGCCAGATGTTCGGAGGAACGAGCGCGGCTCATGGCCCGCCAGGGAGTGGCGATGGTGGGCGCCGACCCGATCCGGGTGGTGGACGCCCACATGAACGACGTTCCCTGCAACGGGGAGACCATGGGAGAGGTGGTCATGCGGGGCAATATCGTCATGTCGGGCTATTTCGACAATCCCGCTGCCACCGAAGAAGCCTTCCGGGGCGGATGGTTTCACTCCGGTGACCTTGCGGTTTGGCATCCCGACGGGTACATAGAGCTTCGGGACCGGGCCAAGGACATCATCATCTCCGGCGGCGAAAACATCTCCACCATCGAAGTCGAGCAGGCGGTGGTCAGCCACCCGGCGGTGCTGGAAGGAGCGGTGGTGGGTATGCCCCATGAGTACTGGGGAGAGCGTCCCAAGGCTTATGTGGTGTTGAAAGAAGGCCAAAGCGCCGAGCCGGGGGAGATCATCGCCCATGTTCGTGACTGTCTTGCCCACTTCAAGGCGCCCGATGAGGTGGAATTCATGGAGGCGCTACCCAAGACCTCCACCGGAAAGGTCCAGAAATACGTGCTGAGGAAGGCCCTTTGGGAGGGAAAAGGCAAGAAAATCAACTGAATGTGGTATCTTTGCCTTCCGTGCCGCGAAAGTTTGCGCCCGGAACATGACCCGATACGTGTTCATCACCGGCGGGGTGGTCTCTAGCCTCGGTAAGGGAATTACCGCCGCTTCCCTGGGACGGCTGCTGAAGAGCCGGGGCCTGCAGGTGGTCATCCAAAAGCTCGACCCCTATATCAATGTCGACCCGGGCACCATGAACCCCTTCCAGCACGGGGAGGTGTTTGTCACCGACGACGGGGGGGAGACAGATCTTGACCTCGGTCACTACGAGCGGTTCACCGGCGAGCATCTGCGCCAACTCTCCAACGTAACGGCCGGGTCCGTCTACCTGGCGGTCATCCAAAAGGAGCGCCGGGGCGCTTACCTGGGCGACACGGTGCAGGTGATCCCCCACATCACCAACGAGATCAAAGCACGTATCCGCCGGCTGGGCGAGGAGTCCAACGCCGATGTGGTGATCACCGAGGTGGGCGGCACGGTGGGAGACATAGAGAGCCTGCCGTTTCTCGAGGCCATCCGGCAACTCGGGAAGGATATCGGCCACCGGAACATCGCCTACATCCATGTCACGCTGGCGCCCTTCCTCAAGACCTCCGAGGAGATGAAGACCAAGCCCACCCAGCATTCGGTGGCCGAACTCCGCTCCAAGGGGATCTCCCCGGATGTGATTGTGGTCCGCTCCGAACAGGACATTGACGAGGCCATCCGCCAGAAGATCAGCCTGTTCTGCGATGTGCCGCCCGAGGCGGTGATCAGTGCGGCGGACACCGACAACATCTACCGGATGCCCCTCCTTCTGAACGAAGAGGGTCTCGACGAGGTGATCTGTGAGCGTCTCTCCCTCCACACTCTGCCGCCGGCGCTGGACCGCTGGCGGGAGATGCTGCACCGCATGGACTCCGCCACGGATCCGGTGAGAGTGGGGATGGTTGGGAAATACGTGGACTTCCCCGACGCCTACGCCTCGGTGGTGGAGGCGCTTTACCATGCCGCGGCGGCGGTAGGGCGAAGGCTCGAGATCGACTGGATTCTCTCCGAGAACCTCACCGGGATGCTGATTCCCGGAGTGTTGGGCGATCTGGACGGGATTGTGGTGCCAGGAGGTTTTGGGGGAAGGGGGATAGAAGGGAAGATCTCGGCGATCTCCTACGCTCGTCGGGCCGAGGTTCCTTTCTTGGGCCTGTGCCTGGGTCTGCAGTGCGCGGTCATCGAATTCGCCCGCAACCGGCTCAATCTGTCCCGCGCCAACAGCACCGAGTTCGACGCCGACACTTCCCATCCTGTGATCGACCTGATGCCCAGCCAGGAAGGGGTGGAGGATAAGGGCGGAACCATGCGGCTGGGTCTCTATCCGGCCAGCCTGACGAGGGGATCGGTGGTGCAACGTCTCTATCAATCGGACCTGGTGTACGAGCGGCATCGGCATCGCTGGGAGGTGAACCCGCGCTTCCGAAAAGCACTCGTTGAGGGAGGGATGGTGTTGTCGGGGGTGTCTCCCGACGGGGTACTGGTGGAGTTCATCGAGCTTCCCACGCATCCGTTTTTTGTCGGTACCCAGGCGCATCCGGAGTTTCTGTCCCGCCCCGACTATCCTCATCCGCTCTTCAGGGGGTTCATGGAGAAGGCCGCAGCCCGCCGCAGCCCGCGGGAATCCGCAGCTGCGGCAGTGGAGGTTGCGACCCCCCGCACCCGGTGAGCCTCCGGCTGCTCGGCGTTCGCACCGTGGGTCGAGGGAGGATCCTCGACTACCAGCGTCTGCACCTTTTGACCGGAGAGGGAACCGCGGTGGTCCGGGACGTGATCCGCCACCGGGGAGGGGTGGGAGTGCTGCCGGTGTGGGGACAAGAGGTGACGCTGATCAGCCAGTACCGGGCGGCGGTGGGAGAGGATGTGCTGGAGATCCCGGCCGGCAAGCTCGAGGAGGACGAGCTGTCGCCGGTCGAGACGGCCCGCCGGGAGCTTTGGGAAGAGACCGGTATTCGGGCCGGGCGGCTGGTTGACCTGGGAGAGATCCTGCCCTCTCCGGGTTACACCGACGAGCGAATCAGGTTGTTTGCGGCCGAGGGGCTGATCCAGGGCGAGAGACGCCCGGACGGCGCCGAGGAACGAGACGCCGAAGTTGTTCGAGTGAAGACCAGCGATGCCTTGGAGATGATCGACTCGGGAAAGATCCGCGACGCCAAGACAGTGGTAGCGCTGCTGCGCTGGGTCGCCCGGAGTGGACCAGACCCGACCGGTTAGGAGACCAGTCCCCAACCTCCCCGCCGACCAACTCATAGGACAAGAACTGGAGGAGGGTTATCAACATACGTACATCCGCCATAACAAGTCAAGCAGAATCTCCCCTTTTTCCGCTTACGTCTTGGCGGACGGCACCCTGTAAAGGTTGTGGTCTCGGTTGTTAATCCTCGATCCCGGGCTCTGTGGCCCCAATAATCAGGCGGATGGACGCAGACCCCCACGCTGTTCTGGAAAACTACCTGGCCTCCCTAGCTTTCGAGCGGGGGCTGGCGGATAACACTATCGCGGCATATCGGAGGGACCTCCGCCAGTATCTGCAGTTCGTGGGGGAGGATCCGGTGGGCGCCGCCGCGGTGGGCGCCTTTTTGGAGTGGCTGGCGGAACTGGGCCTCTCTCCGGAATCGGTGGCCCGCAAGCTGGCGGCGGTGAAGGGCTATCACCGCTTTTTGTGCGAGGAGGAAGACGCTCTGGGTGATCCGAGCATCGGGATTGTGGCGCCCAAGCGGCGGGAGCGTCTTCCCAAGGCGTTGACCACCGAGGAGGTCTTCGCCCTGTTGGAGACCACGGTGACAGCCACGGTGGCGGGACGCCGAGACGCGGCCCTCTTGGAGTTTCTGTACAGCACCGGCTGTAGGGTGAGCGAAGCGGTCGGCCTCGATCTCGGCCGGCTCGACATCGAGGAGGGGACCGCCCTTGTTACCGGCAAGGGGTCCCGGCAGCGGATCACGTTGTTGGGCGAGGCCGCCCGTTTAGCGGTGCAAAGCTGGCTTTCGGACCGCCTGGAGTTGGCGAGGGGACGAACCGACGCGGTTTTTCTGAACCTGCGGGGCGCCCGTCTCAGCAGAAACGGCGCCTGGGGGGTCGTTAAGAAAGCGGCGATGCGGGCCGGGCTGGCAGCTGACCGGGTCTCACCGCACGTTCTGCGGCATTCGGCGGCTACCCACATGGTGGAGGGTGGGGCGGATTTGCGGGCCGTACAGGAGATGCTCGGGCACGCTAGCCTCTCCACCACTGAAGTTTATACCCGTATTTCCCCAGGGTATCTGCAGGAGGTCTACCTACTATCCCATCCTAGGAGCCGATGAACGATATTGATCTCACCCAAGCTAAGGCCGAGTTGACCTCCCACCGCCGCGGGCTGGTGCGCCAACTCAACGAGTTGGGCGCCACCGAGACCGGGGAGTTGCGAACCGGCCTCAACCAGGGCGACGGATTTTCCGACGCCCCGGCGGTAACCGCCGAGCGCACCGAGCGTCTCGGAGTGATCCAGACGCTGAAAAGGCGGCTCGACTCGGTAGATGTTGCGTTGTCGTGGGTGGAGAAGGGCCGGTACGGATTCTGTATGCGGTGCGGCAAAAAGATCGGCGCTGCCCGCCTGGAGTTTCGTCCCGAATCGGTTTATTGTGTTTCCTGCAAGTCATCCCGGGGCTGAGGCGCGTTGCCGGGCACCTGGGCACATCTAGCCAAGCGATACCGGGAGGGGATATTCTCGGCGCCGCTCAGCCCGGTTGAAAAGGCATGGGTGCGGGGCTTCCTGACCGACCCCGAGCGGTGCGCTTTCGATGAGCAGTCGACAGCCGATCAGCGGCACGGGTATGAGGCGGCCCGGGTCGCGGAGGCCACGCTGGGCGCCGACCCGTGCGGGGTGCGGGCGGCGCTCTTGCATGACATCGGCAAACGGCATGCCCGGCTGGGGCTGGCGGGCCGGGTAGTGGCTTCGGTTGCCATCCGGCTGCGGCTGCCGCTCTGGGAGCGCGCCCGGATATACCGGGATCACGGGCCGATCGGATCAGAGGAACTCTCGGGCTGGGGCGCGGAGCCACTGGTGGTGGAGTTCGCCCGCAGCCATCACGGTGCCCGGCCTTCCGGCATCGAGCCGGTGATCTGGGAAGCGCTGCGCGAAACCGACAAGCCTCAAAAATAGGCCGGTCTCCCGATAGCATCCCGGTTGGTGACTGCCAGCTATCAGATCTCCACGGAGGCCTACGAGGGACCTATCGACCTCTTCTATGACTTGGTGGTGGCGGACCGGATCGACCCGGCTGCGCTGAGTCTTACCAGGTTGGTGGAGGGCTTCTTGGGGGAGCTTTCCGATGGAACTGCGGTGGAGTTGGAGCACATCAGCGAATTCCTGTTGGTACTGGCGCTCCTCTGCCGGCTGAAAGCGCGCCGGATGCTGGGGCGGGTCTCGATCCCCTCTCCGAGGACCCGGCGGAGAATCCCGACCGTGACCTGTGGTTCCGGCTGGCCCGTCTGACCTTCCGGGATGCGGTGGAAGAACTGGCCGCGCTCTTGGCGGGGCGGGCCGGTTTCCAGCCTCGAGAGGCGGGGCCCGACTGGTCGAGGATGGGTTCAACCCCCGAGTTGGCGTTCCGTCTCGACCCCGAGGATCTGGCCGAACTGGCCACCGAGGTCATGTCGCGGGTTCCGGCCATCCCTGATCTCGATCACCTGGCTCTGGATCTCCCCACCGTGGAGGAGGCAATGGCAGAGTTGTGGCGTCTGATCGGGGAGGTGGGGGAGGAGTCCTTCGACGGCCTGGCCATCCGCTGTTCGGACCGGATCGAGGTGGCCGCCTGGTTCATGGGCCTCCTGGAGTTGGCCCGGGAAGGGAGGGTGTGCCTCTCCCAGTCGACGCCGGAAGGAGCAATACGTGTCCAGCGGAGTCTCGCGGCCTCTTCGATGGTGGCCAGATGCGGGTCGGATTGACTGCCGCCGCCGCCTTGGAGGCCATCTTGTTCGTGGCGGAAGCCCCGGTTTCTCGACGACGGCTGTCCGAGGCATTGGGAATCGATCCGACCGAGTTGGATCGGGAGATCGAGGCGCTGTCCTGTCGGCTCGAATCGGCCGAGCGGGGTCTGTGCCTGGAACGGGTGGCGGGAGGCTGGCGCCTCTACACCCGCCCCGAGCTTTCCGGTTATGTGGAGAGCTTTGTGAGCCGCGGACCGATCAATCGGCTGTCTCCCGCCTCCCAGGAGGTGTTGGCGGTAGTCACCTATCGACAGCCCGTATTGAGAAACCAGATAAACGAGATCCGGGGGGTGGACTCTTCATCGTCGTTGCGCACCTTGGAGAGGATGGGCCTGGTCGAGGTGACCGAGCGCCTTTCGGTCCCCGGCCATCCCGCTATGTATGGGACCACCGATCTGTTATTGGAGAAGCTGGGCTTGGACAGCCTGGACGAGTTGCCTCCGCTTTCCGAGCGCGTTCCCTCCCCGGAGGTGATGGATGACCTTGCCGCCACAACGTTCATCTCCTGAGGGCCCGGTCCGTCTGCAGAAAGCTATCTCCGCCGCCGGGTTAATGTCCCGGAGAGCGGCAGAGGTTCTCATCGCAAAGGGGAGGGTGACCATCGACGGGCGGCGCGCCCGTTTGGGCGACCGCGTGGATCCGGTGCGCTCGGTGGTGGAGGTGGACGGGGCCCGCCTTCCCCTCGCCCCGCACCTGGTCACCTACCTTGTCAACAAACCGCCGGGGGTGATCTCCACCACTTCGGATCCCCATGCTTCGGAGACGGTGGTGGATCTGGTGCCTGACTTTCCTCGGGTGTGGCCGGTGGGAAGGCTCGACCGCTGGAGCGAGGGACTGATTCTTCTGACCAACGACGGCGAGTTGACCAACCTGGTGACCCATCCCCGCTACGGGATAACCAAAACCTACCGGGTGCTGGTGGAGGGAACACCCCGACGGGCGACGGTCCGCCGTCTGACCGAGGGTGTGGTGCTGGACGATGGGCCGGCCCGGGCGCTCGCGGCCCGGCTGGTGGACCGCACCGCCCGGGAGGCGCAGTTGGAAGTGGTGTTGGGGGAAGGGCGGAACCGGGAGATCAGACGGATGATGGAAGCGCTGGACTATCCC
Source organism: Acidimicrobiia bacterium (assembly GCA_965214265.1). Lineage (GTDB taxonomy): Bacteria > Actinomycetota > Acidimicrobiia > Spongiisociales > ZC4RG35 > Bin76. Next base: position 2,091,569 of record CBDCBK010000010.1, on the reverse strand, counting down.
GTGCGGCGGTTGGTGAGGGTGGCGATCGGTCCGCTGCGGGACGGGTCCCTGCGACCGGGGAGGTGGCGCAGGCTGTCCAACCCGGAGGTGGCCGCGCTTTACCGAGCGGCGGGTGGGGAATAGTCTCGGCGGTGATGAGAAGCGACTTCCCCCCGGTGATGGAGATTGCGGTCCGCCGCCGGCCGGTCCGGGCGGTGGTGCGCCCGCCCGGTTCGAAGAGCATCACCAATCGGGCGCTGGTGGTATCTGCTCTGGCCGGAGGGGGCGCCAGTCGCCTGGGGGGGCCGCTGGACGCGGACGACACCGAGGTAATGCGAGCCGGACTCCGCCGGCTGGGGGTGCTGATCGACGACGTCGACGACCCCTGGTTGGTGTTGGGAACCGGCGGCGGGCTGTCGACACCGGACGGGGTGTTGGATGTCGGGGCGTCGGGCACTACCGCCCGCTTTTTGACCGCGGTGGCCGCGCTGGCGCCTGCCGAGGTGACCATCGACGGCTCCAAGCGGATGCGCGAGCGTCCCATCGGCGATCTGGCCTCGGCTTTGGGCGAGGCGGGGGTGGAGGTGAGCACCTCGGCGGGCTTTCTGCCCCTGACAGTGGGGGGAGGGGGTTTCTCGGGCGGGGAGATCACCGTGGATGTCTCCCGATCCTCCCAGTTTCTTTCCGCACTGCTGATGACGGCGCCCCTCGCCCGGAGAGAGACAGTGATCCGTACCCGGGGGACCCTGGTTTCGGGTCCCTATGTGCAGACCACCCTGGAGGTGATGAGAGCCTTCGGCGCCGAAGTGGAGAGTGGGGATAGGCGAACACTTCGTGTGAATCCGTGCGGGTATCGGGCGTCGGCTTTCGAGGTGGAGGCGGACGCCTCCGCGGCGGTCTATCCTATGGCGGCCGCGGCCATCACCGGGGGAGTGGTGGGGGTCGAGGGGCTTTCGCCCGGATCCACCCAAGCTGACCTGGGGGTGGTGGAGGTGTTGGAGGAGATGGGGTGTGCGGTCCGCTGGCAGGGCACCCGACTGGTGGTGGAAGGTCCCCCCGACGGCGCCCTGGCGGGAGTGGACCGGGACATGAGCGGGATGCCCGACGCGGTGCTGGGCTTGTCGGTGGTTTGCCTGTTCGCCGATGGGCCGAGTCGGCTGCGGCGGTTGGGCACCCTGCGTTTGAAGGAGACCGATCGACTGGCCGCCCTTGCCTGCGAGCTCTCCCGGGCCGGGGCAGAGGCGACGGTGGAGGGAAACGACCTGATAATCGCTCCCCGTCCGCTTCGTCCTGCCCGGTTCCACACCTACGACGATCACCGCTTGGCTATGTCCTTCGCGCTGGTCGGTCTCCGCCAGGCCGGGGTGGAGATTCTCGATCCGGGGTGTGTGACTAAGACCTGGCCCGGTTTCTTCACGATGCTGGAGACATTGTGAGCGGAGGGGGAGACCTGCAGTGGAAGGGGGTGATCGCCATCGACGGCCCGGCGGCCAGCGGAAAGAGCACCCTGGCCCGGTGGCTGGCGAAAGAGTTGGGACTGGTGTGCCTCGACACGGGAGCGTTTTATCGGGCGGCTGCCCTGGCGGTTCTCCGGACGGGGGCGGACTCCGAGGATGAAGCGGTGGAGGTGGTGCGGCGGGCGGTGATCGCCCAGGAAGGGGGCCGAACCCGGCTGGACGACCGGGATGTGGAGACCGAGATCAGAACCCCGCGGGTGACGGAGGCGGCCAGCAAGGTGGCGGCGCTCCCCAGAGTGCGGGAGGTACTGGTGGATTACCAGCGCCGGTGGGTGGAAGAGCGGGGAGGATCGGCGGTGGTAGAGGGACGGGACATCGGCTCGGTGGTCTTTCCGGACGCTCTGGTGAAGGTCTATCTGACCGCGGCTTCCGATGAGCGGGCCCGTCGCCGGAGGGCTGAGCTGGAGGATGCCCCGGAGGCCGCGATAGTGGAGGAGAGCCTGGCCCGCCGGGACGAACAGGACGCTACCCGGACCGCTTCCCCCTTGCGTCGGGCACCCGGCGCGATCGAGATCAACACCACCGCTCTGAGCCCTGATGAGGCGGTGACGCGGGTTCTCGAGATGGTCCGTGCCAGTCGGGAGGCCGAATGAGAATCCGAGAGTTTGGGGATGGGGCTCGGAGCCGAGGGTGGGTGGGAGGATCATGAGCCTGGTGCGCATCGTGGGAGCGCTCGATCCTCATGTCCACCTGCGGGGCATGGAGTGGGCGCACAAGGGGGATTTCGCCACCGAGACCGCCGCCGCCCTGGCGGGGGGATACACGGCCATCCTGGATATGCCCAACACTCCTCCGCCCACCACCGACGGCCAGGGTTTGGATCGAAAGCTCGACGATCTGGGAGAAAACGCCCGATGTGACTACGGCGTGTGGCTGGGCGCCCATCCTTTGGGTGTGAGGCCCTCAGCCGAGTTGGCCCGGTTGTCCCGGCGGGTGTGCGGCATCAAGCTCTACTGCGGGCATACCACCGGCGGGTTGACCATCACCGCATCACAGATGGAGCGCCAGGTCGCTGCATGGCCGGGCCCGGGGGTGCTGGCCGCCCACGCCGAGGGGGAGGTGGTGGGTGAATTCCTGGATTCGCTGGCTCGGCACGGAAAGCGGGGGCATCTCTGCCATATCGATACCGCCCGGGCGGTCTCCGAAGTCGCCGAGCACAAGAGCCGGGGTACGAAGGTGACCGCCGGGGTCTGTCCCCATCATCTGTTCTTCACCGACCGGGATCTGTCTTCGCTGGGCCCCAAAGGGGTGATGAAACCCCCGCTGGGCGCCCCGTCGGACCAAAAGGCGCTGTGGGAGGGGCTCCGGAGGGGCGTAATAGATGTGGTGGAGTCCGATCACGCCCCCCACACCTGGGATGAGAAGCTCGGCCTCCCCACGCCCTTCGGAGTGCCGGGATTGGAGACCACTATTCCCCTGCTGTTCACCGCGGTGAGAGAGGGACGGATCACCGCCGATCGGGCGGTCGAACTGATCTCGGTCGCCCCCCGCCATATCTTCGGCTTGGATCCCCACCCGGCCGGAACCTACACGCTGGTGGATACCGGGGCGCGGCGGGTCATTTCATCAGACAGCCTCTACACTTCATGTGGCTGGACGCCGTTTTCGGGAATGGAAGTGTGGGGAGTGATAAGAAGAGTGGTCATCCGGGGCACGGTTGCCTTCGAGGACGGTGAAGTCCTAGCGCCGAAGGGGTTCGGATCGAACCTGTATGCCAACATCGCTTGAACTAGCGGCCGGGGAGGCCACCTACCGGACGCTCCGGCGGTTTTTGTTCGCCCTCCCACCTGACGACGCGCATCGGATGGTCATCGGGAGGCTGGCGGCTCTGGATCGGCGCCCCGGCCTCTGCGAGGCGGCGGCCCGCTACCGACGGCGCGCCCTATTGCCCGGCCAGGTGGGCAGGGTTATCCTCGAATCTCCCCTGATACTGGCGGCCGGGCTAGTCAAGGGGGAGGGATTCGCCACCGAGGAGGATGCCATGAGGGCGGTGGCGAAGGGTCGCAACATCATCCCCGGGTGGCGGTCGGCGGGCGCTCTCATGGGCCCGGTGGAGATGGGATCTTTCACTCCCCGTCCGCGGCTGGGAAATCCGGGACAGGTGCTGTGGAGGCACACCGAAGGCCGGAGCCTGCTCAACCGGGTGGGCCTACGCAATCCGGGCGCGGCGGCGGCGGCGGCCTTTCTGGGCGAGCGTTCGGGAGATCTTCCCGATGTCTACGGGATCAGCATCGCCTCCGATCCGGATCAGGCCGATCCCGCCCGCCGCCGCGATGAGGTGGCGGAGGCGGTGCAGGTTTTTGCAGAGGCCGGGCTTCGCCCCTCCTGGACGACGGTGAATATCAGTTGTCCCAATGTGGCCCAGGGCTATGACCATGCGGGCCTTCCCGAGGAGGTGGCCTCCTTGTGCCGGGCGGTGCGGCGTGAGCTATGGGGAGAGAGCGCCTTATGGGTGAAGGTGGCGCCGGATGTGGGTCAGGGGCGGTATGGGCCGATCGCCCAGGCGGCGGTGGAGGGGGGAGCAGAGGCGATAGTGGCCACCAACACCGCACCGGGCCGGCTTTCCCGGACCGAGATCGGGGTGGGGGTAGGGGGAGCTTCCCTCCATGCCCGCGCTTTGGAGGTGGTTGAAGAGTTGGACTCGGCCCGCCGGGAGTTGGGCCTGGAATTCGAGATCGTGGGTTGTGGGGGAGTGCTGGACGGTCGGAGCTATCTGGATTTTTGCAATCGAGGGGCGGCGGCTGTCCAGTACTGGAGCGCTCTGGTGTTTCGCGGCCCGACTGCTCCGGCGCTGATCCTGTCGGAGTCAGAACAGCTCACATGACTTCTGTCCGGTCGGCTGCGGACGCTCTGTTGGAGGCGGATGTGCTGATCTTGTGTCCCGATCACCCCATCACCTTCGCGTCTGGGATCCGCTCTCCGGTCTATATGGACATCCGGCGGCTGATCGGAGTTCCATCGGCATGGCGGATGGTGATCGAGGGGTTGGGAGAGCGGCTCGGGATATTAGGTGGAGAGGTGGAAGTGGTGGCGGGTGTGGCGGCGGGTGGCATTCCGCACAGCTCGGCCGCGGCCTACGCGGCGGGTCTGCCCTCCTGTTTCGTCCGCAAGGAAGCCAAGGAGCACGGTCGGGGGCGAGCAGTGGAGGGTGCGGATGTCAGGGGACGGCAGGTGGTGCTGGTGGAGGACGTGGTCACCACCGGAGGCTCAAGTCTGGAGGCGGCGGAGGCCCTTCGGGAGGCCGGCGGGGAGGTGACGGTCTGCCTCTCGGTGGCAGGTTACGGTTTTGCCGAGACCTTCGTCGCCTTCGCGAAGGCCGGTGTGGAACTCTCGCTTCTGGTTCCTTTCATGGACTTGCTGGCGGCGGCTTCCCGGCGAGAAGAAGAATTCTCTCCACAGGGGCTGGCGGAGGCGCGGCGGTGGTGGTCGGACCCTCACCGGTGGGAGCCGGAAGTCTAGGTGGCCGGGTTCTCCGAACGGCTCTCGGCCCGGATGCAAGAGGCCGCGAGTCTGCTCTGTGTGGGATTGGACCCCGCTTCGGGGCTGGTCTTGGAGGAGGAGCCGGGCGGGGGGCGTGACCCCTTGTTCGAGTGGGGTCGACAGGTCATCTCCCAAACCCATCCCTATGTGTGCGCGTTCAAGCCCAACCTGGCCTATTACGAGGCGCGGGGCTCTGGGGGAATCGCCTCTCTGGAGAGGATCATGGAATACGTAGCTTCCGAGCATCCGGGCATCCCGGTGATCGGAGACGCCAAGCGGGCCGACATCGGCGCCACCAGCCAGGCCTATGCACGGTTTTTGTTCGACCGGCTGGGCTTCGACGCGGTGACTTTGAATCCCTGGCTGGGAAGGGACGCACTCCGGCCCTTCTTGGATCGAGCGGACCGGGGCTGTGTGATCCTGTGCCGTACCTCCAATCCCGGCGCCGACGATTTGCAGGCCTTGGAGGTGGAGGGAGAGCCGCTTTGGCAGCGGGTTGCCCGGATGGTGGCCGAGGATTGGAACCCCCTGGGCAACTGTCTCTTGGTGATGGGCGCCACCCGCCCCGACGATCTGCGGACGGCCCGGCGGCTGGTCGGCGACATGACCTTTCTGGTGCCGGGTGTGGGCGCCCAGGGCGGGCGGTTGGAGGAGGTGTTGGAAGCGGGGCTCACTTCGGATGGGAGAGGACTGATCATCAACAGCTCACGGGGAATAACCACCGCATCCGACATGGCCGGAGCAGCGTCCGGGTTGTGGGCGACAATCAACCGGACCAGGGGTGTTCGCTAGGCGCATTCCTTGGGAAGGCGTCGACAGTTGGAGAGGGGAGTAGCGAATATTGCTTCGAAGAAACTCAGGGTCTGAGGCTTGAAATCGTCCCAGCGGCGTCACATAGTGAGGAGGCAAATATCGCAGAGGTCCGGACCGCTCCTATCATCACCAAGCCTCATCTCCCGGACGGGCGGCCTTCTGACAACGCCTCACCGGCGGGTTTCCCTCAAACACGCCTTCCCCGTACTTGGGAGGCGTTGTCGGGCTTATGGCCTTTTGGCTTCTTCGGGAGGTCGGGCGGGCATCAGCAGGAGGGGCCGCTCGCACTCCCGGCCGACCCGGGCGGTTACCGACGACCACACCTCGGCTTCGAAGAGCTGACGGGTGGCCCCCATCACTATCAGATCGGCCTGCATTTCCTCGGCTTGAGCTATGATCGCCTCCGCCATGTCGTGACCCGCCACGTAGGAGACCTCCGGGTCGATCCCTGCGGCCCGGAACCCGCTGGCCAGGGTGGCGACCGCCCGCTTGCCCCGTTCCCGGACGTAATCCGCCTCTGCTGCGGAGGCCTGCCCGGGGGGATCTTCGGGGTCCTCTGAGAGAAACGAACGGGGCTTGCGCTGGAACTGGCCGAGCAGGGATTGGGGTACCTGGACCACGGTCAGGATCACGACTTTTCCGCAATCGCCCATCAGTTGGGCGCAAAAGTCGATTACCGGTGGTGCCTGTAGCACACCCGACGTGCAAACCAAGATGCGCATTTCTGCCAGAATACAGGGGATGCTAGAAAACCAACTCGTAAACAAGGTCACTTGGAAGATTCCCAACGCCCTGGCTTTAGTCGGTTCCGCCTCCGGGGAGACTTGGAACGGGATGACCACCTCCTGGATCACCCAGCTTTCCATGGAACCGGTCCTGATTGGGATCGGGGTGGACAACAGCGCGGTGACCCACCGGCTTATCTCCGAAGGAGGAAGCTTCACGATCAACCTGTGGGATCCCGAGGACAAGCGCGTTTTCGTGAAATTCTCGAAGCCGGCCATCCGGCGGGAGATGACCCTCAATGACCGGGCGGTGCGGATCGGAAAGACCGGCGCACCCGTGTTCGAGGACGCCATTGCTTTCATGGACTGTGAGGTGCGGAGGGCCGTTGACCTCGGTACGCACACGCTGTTCGTGGGCGAAGTGGTGGACGCCGGCATTCGCGACGACACGAAACGGGCTGCTGCCATGAGCGACACCCGGATGAAATACGGTGGAGTCAAACGCGGCGGCCAGTGAGCACTGAAACCCCAAAAACCTAGCGCGGTCGTCCAAGCGACCTCGGCAGGCGGTCAGTTCTTTGTCATGGTCTCGGCCAAGGCGAAGTCCTCGGGGAAAGTGAGCTTCAGGTTGTCCGGATCCCCGGGCGTGGCTCTTATCTTCAGATCGGAGAACCGCTCCACGGTCTCGGCGGTGTCCACTCCCTCGAATCCGGCCTGGTTCGCACGGCGATAGGCGCGGAGAAGTTCCGGAGCGGAGAAAACCTGGGGGGTTTGCGCTCGGTGAAGCCTGCTCTGGTCCAGTAAGGCGATCTCCCCGTCCTTGGCCAGACGATGGGTGGGAACCTCCACCGCCAAGGTGGGCACGGCGCCGCCGTGACGGTGGGCGTCACAGAAGAGTTGGTCGAGGAGTCGGCGGGTCACGAACGGTCGGGCGCCGTCGTGAATGGCCACCAGGTCGATCCGTTCCCCGGTGATTTCCCCGGAAAGGGCCTTGAGTCCGCGGTCTTCACTGGCGTGGCGGGATTCGCCCCCTGCCACCATCAGCCAGGGAGTGGCGACCTCGGCTTGTTCCACCACTTCCTCGGCCGTCTCCCGGTCCTCGGGTCTGATGACAATCACCAATCTGGCTACCCAGGAGGAGCGGTCCAAGGTCTGAAGGGAATAGCTGATCATGGGCTGCCCGCCGATCGGGATATATGCCTTGTTGGCGGAAAACCGGGCGCGGGCGCCCTTTCCTCCGGCCAGCAGTATCGCCGCCGCACGACCGCCGTTGCTTTTCATCAGACTACGGGTAGGGTAGGTGACTCTTGTCAGCCGAGCCAGCCATGCCGCCCCGACAACGGTCTTCAACTCGTCTCTGTGTCTCCGGGCAGACCGCGGTCTTTTTCCCGCCGGAGGTGGCCATGGAGAGCGAAGGGTTGATGATCGGGATCCGGGCGGTGAAAGATGCGCTCGAGCGGTTGCCGCCGACGGTTCAGGTGGTGGCTTTTGTCGGAAGCTCATCCCCGCCGGCCAAAGAAGAACTCGATGCCATGGCGGCCGACTTGGAAGGGGGCTGGGACGCGGTGGTGTCTGCTCGGCCGGTCTCCGAAGCGGTGAAGGTAGTGGAGGGCGACTGGGTGGAGGGAAGTCTTGACCGCTCGGAACTCATCTCGGTCATCCTCCCGATCCTGGTGGGCCGAGAAGTGCTGTCCGGCATCCTCTCTGCTCCGGCCACACAGGCCTGGATCGATCCCATCGAAGAGGCGATCGGCGGCGGTGGAAAGGTGCGACTCCGCTCTTAGAAGAGAACCCTGGCTGTGGGAGTGGTGGGTTATTTTCTTTGTTTGGTGGTGTGTCGGCAGCGGTGGGGGTTGCGCCGACGGGGTGGGTGTCCGTGTTGGGTGGGTGGTGCGGTGATCTCTGCTCGCAACAGGTCACAAACCGCGGCCGATGCCGCAGCGCTCGCAGCCGCTCCGGCCACCTTTTCTCTGGCCTCTCCTCCCCGAGAGGCCGCGATGCGGATGGTGGAGACAAACGGAGCCCGGCTGGTCTGGTGTCGATGCTGGGTTGGATCGGCGTCCAGCGCCGAGAACAGTGGCGGTGCGGACCATGGCCGTCGCCCGCCTGTGGCTCTGGGGGGAGGTCACCGTCTTTGCCCAGTCCCGCGCCGAGTTCATTCCCTACCCTGGGAGCGGATGAGCCCCAGGCGGACGGGAGTAACGAGAGCAACGGTCTTCCTCCAGAGAGCGGAGACAACTTTTCGTTTGCACTCCTACCGGGTGGACTTCGACGCCGTAGCCGATTACGGGCGGGTGGTGGCCGAGCAGTTGAGTGTCGACCCGGCAAGGCTTTTCAAAACCCTGGTGGTCTTCGCCGATGACCGGCCCATGGTGGGGCTGGTTCCGGCCGATGTTCGCCTCAGCGTCAAAAAGCTGGCCAAAGTAGCGGGAGTCCGGCGGGTAAGGATGGCGTCGCCCCCGGAGGCGGAGCGCCTCACCGGATATGTGCCAGGCGGCATCAGTCCTTTCGGGCAGCGCCGAAAAATGACGGTGGTAGTGGACCAGTCAGCCTTGCGCTACACGACCATATGGGTGAGCGCCGGAAAACGCGGATTGCAGATAGAAGTCGATCCCGCCGAGTTGGTAGAGCTTTTGAGGGCAAGCACAGCTTCTATTGCACTTCAATAGTTGGGTTATTTTGGATCTCAGCACTGACGGAGACAGCGTTTCCCTATTCTCAGAGGATCGAGTGTTGCTCTCGAAAAAGCCCGAGAACGCAGCAGAAAGGGAAAAGGATGATTGAAGACGACCGTCTCGAGCAAATATCCGACTACGTCAGAAAGACCTACCGTTGGGTTGTGGTGATAGGGGTGATCACGATCCTCAGCGTCTTGCTTAGTTTCTGCGCGGCTCTGGTTTCGGCTTCGACATAACAGTGACTCCCCAGTCCCTGGCGAGCAGTTCCATGGGCGGGGGTGTCCGTTTCATCAAGCCAATCCTCTTCTCTGTGAGTTCTGGAGCTTTCCAAAGGGCCGGTTCTATTGAGGTTTGGCCCTGATGGTCTCCAACCGACAGGTCTTGGCGATGCTCGACGAACTGGTCGAACTCACCACCCTGGACGATGGTTCTCCGCAGTCCTTCAAGGTGCGGGCCTATGAGCGGGCGCGGCGGGCGGTGGAGAACCTGGGAAGGGAGGTGGCCGCACTCGGGGCCAAAGAGATCGAGGGCATCGGGGGGATCGGCCGGAGCATCGCGGCCAGCATCGTCGAGTTATCCGAGACCGGCCGGGTGGCAAAGCTCGAGGCCTTGCGCTCGAAGTATCCCCCGGCGTTCCGGGAGTTGACCCGTATACCGGGACTGGGTCCCAAAACCGTGAAGATGATTCGCCGGGAACTGGGAGTGGAGTCCCTTGACGATCTGTTGGCGGTCTTGGCGGATCACCGGCTGCGGGATCTTCCCGGATTGGGTGAGGTCAGCGAGGCCAAGATCGCCCGGGCGGTGGAACGGCTCGGTCTGGCGGGAAAGGACCGGCGCATCCCGCTGGTCACCGCCTTGCCGATCGCCGAGACGCTCCGGAGGGATCTTGGCGAACTGGAGGGTGTGGAGGCAGTGGAGATTTGTGGAAGCGCCCGACGGTTCCGCGAGTCGGTGGCCGACCTGGACCTGGTGGTGGCGGCGGACCCCGAACGCCGGTCGAAGGTGATGCAGGCTGTGTCCGGCCATCCCCTGGTGGAGGAGGCCCTTCTGTCGGGCACCACCAAGACTTCGGTGCTGACCCGGGGCGGGCTGGGAGTGGATGTACGGGTGGTTTCCCCCTCGCAACTGGGGGCGGCGATGCTCTATTTCACCGGTTCCAAGGCGCACAACGTGCGGCTCCGGCAACTGGCGATGGAACAGAGCCAGCTTCTCAACGAGTACGGCCTCTTCGCAGAGGGCGACGATCATCCGGTGGCATCGGGCACCGAGGATGAGATCTATGCGGCGCTGGGCATGGAATGGCTGCCGCCCGAGCTTCGGGAGGACACCGGAGAGATCGAGGCGGCCCGGGAGGGGAAGCTTCCCCGGCTGGTGTCGGTCGGGGAAATCCGCGGCGATCTTCACTTCCACACCGACCGGTCGGGCGACGGGCGCTCTTCTTCCGCAAAGATGGTGGCGGCGGCGGTTCGGGCCGGATTCGAGTACGTGGCCATCACCGACCATGGAGAGGACCTGGCCATCAACGGACTTTCGCGGGCCGAGATGGAAGTGCACCGTGGGGAGATCGCGGAGTTGGGCGAGCGTCATCCCGAGATTGAGCTTCTGTTCGGCTGTGAGTTGAATATCGCCGCCGACGGGGATCTTGACTATGACCCCGAATACCGGTTGGGTTTTGACTGGTGTGTGGCTTCCATCCATTCCTACTATGACCTGACTCCCCGTCAGCAGACCGAGAGGCTCCTCCGGGCGGTGGCCGACCCGGCGGTCTCCGCCATCGGTCATCTGAGCGGGAGGATGCTGGGGCGACGTCCGGGGATCGAACTCGAGTTGGACCCGGTGCTCGAGGCTATGGCCGACCAGGGTGTGGCGCTGGAGGTGAACGGCGCCCTCGATCGGCTCGATGCCTCTCCCGAGGTGATCCGCCGCGCCGTGGCGGCGGGGGTGATGCTGGTCATCTCCACCGACTCCCATCATGTCTCGGAGTTGAGAAGAATGTCATACGGGGTAGCCAACGCCCGGCGAGGATGGGCCGGCACCGAGACGGTGGTGAACACCCTCCCCCGAGACGAGTTCATTCAGCGACTCCGATCGAGGCGCAGTTCGGCGTAGATGGAGCATTGAGCAACCAGACATTTCACGAGCGATTTGGTGTCGTTCACAACAGAAGTTTGGTGGCAGTTTTGCGCCGGCGGGAGCTCGGCGTCTTGGTGGGGAGGGGTGGTCGGCTGTCGGAGGGTGGTGGTTTTAAGGGTGTGCTTTCCGTTTGGTGTTTTGCGGATTTGCCATCCGTCGTCGTGGACTTGGTGGTCGCATCGGCTGCATAACAGACAGAGGCTTGCCAGGTCGGTGGGGAAGAATCTCCCCTACCTTCCGGCAGGACGAAATAGATGAGCAGGAGGCAAGACCTTCACGTTTGCGTGTTAGGGGAAGGCAATTCGTATCGGGGATGGTGACGAGAATGCCAGAGCCATCCTCTTTCCTAAACTGGCGGATGGCACGCAAAGCAGACCTTCGATTCCCCGAGGAGAGGTATTCCCCCTATGGATCAGTCATTTTTCTTGATCACCGCCCTGGTTTTGGGCCTGGCCGCGTTGGTGTTGGCGATGTGGTTCACCCGTCAGGTGTTGGCCGCTCCCATGGGGAACGAGCGGATGCGAGAGATCTCCGAAGCCATCCGGGAAGGAGCGATGGCGTTCCTTCGGCGGGAGTATCGGTGGATGGCGGTTTTCGTGGCGGCGATGTTCTTACTGATCGGCCTGGTGCTCGACGACGGATGGTTACGGGCGGTTGCTTATCTGTTCGGGGCGGTGCTGTCCGGCACTGCCGGCTTTGTGGGGATGAGGGTGGCCACTGCCGCCAATTCCCGCACTGCCGAGGCGGCTCGGTTGGGAGGCGTGCAGCGGGCTCTGCCCCTCGCTTTCCGAGGCGGGGCGGTGATGGGTTTCACCGTGGCCGGCTTGGGGTTGGCCGGAGTGACACTCGGCTACATGGTGTTCGTTGAAGCGGCAGGGCTGGAAATGGCCAGGGGAGTGGAGATAGTGGCGGCTATCGGACTGGGAGGGTCGTCGATCGCGCTCTTCGCCCGGGTGGGAGGAGGTATTTACACTAAGGCGGCCGATATCGGCGCCGACCTGGTGGGGAAAGTGGAGGCGGGTATACCCGAGGACGATCCCCGCAATCCGGCGGTGATCGCTGACAACGTGGGAGATAACGTCGGCGATGTGGCGGGGATGGGCGCCGATCTCTTCGAATCCTACGTGGGCTCTCTGGTCGCTCCGATTGCCTTCGCCGCATTGGCATTCGCCAACGCCTCCTATCAGTTGGAGGCCATCGTGTATCCGCTGGCGGTAGGGACGGTTGGAATGTTGGCCTCCATCATCGGCTCGTTCTTCGTCAAGCCCCGCAGCGCTTCCGATCTGGCCTCGGCGCTTCATCGGGGGACCAACACCTCCATGATTCTGGCGGCGTTGGGGATTCTGGGCATCTCCTACTGGATATTCGGAGACAACTCCGAGGTTCAGCCTCTCGGTCTGTGGCTGGCGGTGGTGATCGGACTGGCGGTGGGATATGTGATCGGAAAGATCTCCGAGATCTACACCTCCGACCACTACCGGGCGGTGCGACATATCGCCCGGCAGGCGGAGACCGGCCCGGCTACCGTGGTGCTGGCCGGAGTGGCGATAGGCAAGAAGTCGGCTGCTTACTCGGTGCTGGTGGTGGCGGCCGGAATCGGAGGGGCCTATACGGCGGGAGAGTGGGCCCTGGGTGATGTGGGCGGAATCTACGGAGTGGCGGTGGCAGCCATCGGAGTGCTGGCCACTCTGGGCATAACCATCGCGGTGGATGCTTACGGTCCGATCGCCGACAACGCCGGAGGGATTGCCGAGATGGCGCATCTTCCTCCCGAAGTCCGGGAGACCACCGACGCGCTCGATTCGCTGGGGAACACCACTGCGGCGGTGGCCAAAGGATTCGCGATCGCATCGGCGGCGGTCACCTCTTTGGCGCTGTTCGCCACTTTCACCGAAGCGGTGGATTTGGATGTGATCAACATCGTTGACGTGGAGGTGATCATCGGGCTGTTTTTGGGAGGGATGTTCCCCTTCTTGTTTGCGGCTATGACCATTTCGGCGGTGGGCCGGGCGGCCTTCACCATGATCGAAGAGGTGCGGCGCCAGTTCCGGGAGATCCCCGGGTTGAGAGAGGGACGTCCCGAAGCTCGGCCCGAGTACGCCCGCTGTGTGGACATCGCCACCGGTGCGGCGCTGCGGGAGATGGTTCTCCCCGGGGTGCTGGCGGTGGCGTTGCCACTGGTGATTGGCTTCATCAATACGGCGGCTTTGGGGGGCTTCTTGGCGGGAGCGCTGGTTACGGGCTTCCTCCTTGCCATCTACATGGCCAACGCCGGTGGAGCATGGGACAACGCCAAGAAGTACATCGAGTCGGGAGAGTTGGGGGGCAAGGGCTCGGACGCCCACAAGGCGGCGGTGATCGGCGACACGGTGGGCGATCCTTTCAAGGACACCTCGGGACCTGCGATGAACATCGTGATCAAGGTGATGACCATTGTTTCCCTGATCTTCGCAGACGCCTTTATCGGCTAGGCGGATCCCACTTCCCGAGCTCTGTCCAAGGTGTTCCGGGCCGGAGGGTGATCACCGAGCAGTGCCCGGGCTTGTCCCGGAACAACCGGTCGAGCGGCCGGCCGGTGAGAGCGAGGCGCACAGCCTGGATAGGGTCCTGGTGGCCGACTACCACCACTTCTCCATCGGCTGTGGTCCCCGTCACCTCTACAACGGCCTTCGCCATTCTTTCGGCCAGTTGTCCGAGGCTCTCGGTGGTGAAAGAAAGGTTCTGGGGGTTGGACAGATAGGCTTCCATCTCTCCGGGGAAGAACTCGGTGATCCGGTCCCAGGGATGCCCGGCCCATCGGTCCAGCAGCTTCCATTCCCCGAGTTCTGGGAGGACATTCACATCCAGGCAATGGGCAGCGGCCAGGTTGATCGCCGTCTCCCGGGCCCGCTGAAGCGGCGATGACCACACCGATCCGAGGGGTCGGTCGGCCAGATAGCGTCCGGCCTCTCCGGTTTGGCGGCGCCCGCGCGTGCTCAGATGAAACCCGGGAAGCGAGGCGTACACCACCTCTCTTGGATTGTGGACTTCGCCGTGGCGCACCAGATGGACCAAATCAGCCATGTTCGGCCCAGCCTATTGGGTACTGTGGTGATGGTGGCCGCGCCGCATTTTCGGGAACCGATTCTCCATGTGGACATGGACGCCTTTTTCGTGGAGGTGGAGCGCCGCCGGAACCCGAAGCTGGTGGATTTGGCGGTGGCGGTGGGAGGAATCGGACGGCGGGGCGTGGTGGCCTCCGCTTCCTATGAGGCAAGGCGCTTCGGGGTCGGCTCGGCGATGCCTATGACCCAAGCCCGGGCCCTTTGCCCGCAGTTGGTGGTGGTTCCTCCCGACCATTCCCTCTACGCAGAGGCCTCCGAAGAGGTGTTCGCGGTGTTTTTGTCTTTCACGCCCCGGGTGGAGAAATTGTCGGTGGACGAGGCGTTCTTGGATGTCTCGGGTCTTCGTCACCACTATCGGCGGGTGACGGAAGTGGGGTCGGCGTTGCGGGAGCAAGTGCGCCGCCGGCTCGGGCTTCGGGCGTCGGTGGGGATCGCCGTCAACAAGACCTTGGCCAAACTGGCTTCCGAGGATGCCAAGCCGGATGGGATGTTGCGGGTTCCCGTCTCAGAGAGCCTGGGTTTTCTCCACCCGCTGGCGGTCCGGAGGTTGTGGGGAGTGGGAAAGGCCACCGGAGATCGACTTCATCGGCTGGGAATTCGCACGGTCGGGGATTTGGCGGCCCTCCCGGTGGAGAGTCTCAGGCCAGTGGTGGGAAAAGCCGCGGCGGAACATCTGGGAAAACTGGCGCGCGGCATCGACGAACGCCCCATTGCCACTGACCCGGTGGGAGTGTCGTTATCGGTGGAGAAGACCTTTGAAACCGATCTCCGGTCTCAATCAGAGATTGAAATGAACCTGCGCGAACAGGCCGAGCGATTGGCTGTTCGCCTGCAAAATGCCCAGGCTTGGGCCACTAAAATAACTCTCAAAGTGAGATTTAGTGATTTCACCACCATCACTCGCTCTCATACCAGGCGGGTGCCCACCAGGTTGGCGATCGACATCTACCGGCAGGTGATGGAACTGGTTGGCCGAGCCGGGCTGAAGGGGAAGGCGGTGCGGCTGTTGGGTACTGCGGCCGGGGGGTTGAGGTACGGACAAGCGCATCCGCAACTGGAGCTGGGTGGCGAGACACGGTGGCAGTCGGTGGAAGAGGAGATTTCCCGGCTCCGGCGCCGATTCGGGTTCGAGGCGGTGCTTCCGGCTCGCATCAGCCGGAGCCCTCGGGCGAAAGATTCGCGTTCGAAAAGTAATCCGAATGACGGATAATCTTTCTTTGGTTCATCATATACTGGAGATCGGAAGCGGACTATCCGAAGGCGTGGGCTGAAGTGCCGTTGAACGAAGAAGAACAACGGATTCTCGAAGAGATCGAGAGCCAGTTCTATGAGGAAGAAGTGGCTCAGAACGAAGAAGAGCCCTCCCTCTACTCAAGTAGGTTTGCCCTGACGATCCCCTTGGGGTTCCTGGTGGCAGGGGTTCTTGTGGTTCTCGTATTTTTTACGTCCCGTTTACTGGTGGCGCTGGCGGGCTTTGTTGTTATGGTGATAGCAGCTACCTTTTTGGTACAAGGTCTGCGGGCGCGAATGAAGATTCAGCGTAAGAGCGTCCAGGGAGGGAGCGATACAAAAGCAAACGGATTCGGTTCCTGGCCTCGCTAAGCGGGTCTTGAGCCGGGTAGGCGGATTGGAGTTATGCCAGAAGCGGGTTTTAGCTCGTCGGAAGCGATGAGGTTCACTGGCTGCAGCTATAACCAAATTAGGTATTGGGATCGGGTTGGTTTGGTGAAGCCCTCGATCAAGGGCACGGGGGGTCGTCCGGGCGTCCGGAGGATCTATAACCTCCAAGACCTGGTGGCGATGCGGGTGATCAAGAGCCTGATTGACAACGGCTTGTCACTCCAGAGAATCCAGCGGGCCTGGAAGTATCTACGTCGTGAAGGCGCCTTGGACCAGCATCTGGCTCAGGCCGGCCTGTTCTCCGATCCCTATTCGACCACCGTTCTGGCTCCCCATCCCGAGAGCAGGGTGATTATGGACACTCTTGCCAACGGGCAGTTCGTCTTCGTGGAGGTGATGGGGAGGGTGGTGGATGAGGTGGAGGACGACCTTTCTCGCTTCGAGTTCAACCGAGCGAATTTCCGTACCATGCTCGGGCGGGTAGTCGAGGACTTCCGGGACAACCCTTTCTGGGCAGCGGGAGGCTGACCGCCACTTCTTGCCCCACGTCCACCTGGCAAAATGATGCCGCGGTGGGAACTGTGGCCGTCTAGTCTGGCATCGGATGGCAGAGATGGTGACCAAAGCGCTTGTCCTCAACGCCACATATGAGCCGCTTTCGGTGGTGAGTTCCCGTCGCGCCCTGGTGTTGGTGTGGCGGGACCGGGCGACGGTGGTTGAGGAGCAGGAGGAGATTTGGCGTTCGGCTCAGGAGAGCTTTGTGGTTCCCTCGGTGGTTCGGCTGAAATACTATGTGAAAGTGCCTTTCCGTCGCTCGGTTCCCCTTACCCGGCGGGCGGTTTTCGGGCGTGACGGCAACCTTTGCCAGTACTGCGGGGCCACCGCGGAGAGCCTCGACCATGTGGTGCCTCGTTCCCGAGGCGGTGCTCACACCTGGGACAACGTGGTGGCATGTTGTCGTCGATGCAACATTAAGAAAGGAAACCGTCTTCCCACCGAGGCGGGATTTGCCCTTCAGCGATCTCCTCGGTCTCCATGGCGTTTCGGGTGGATTTACACCAGTTCCGGTTTTTGGGTAGATCCTTCCTGGCGGCCGTACCTGGCCGACTCCGCCTAGCTTCGGGCTGAAAAGAGCGGATCGCGGGTCGCTAAAGACCCGGACGCCCGGGGTTTGACTTTTGTCTCACCCGCACTCCATATTGGTAGGTATTCGAAAGCATCTTCACGGCCCGTTCCGACGCGTCGTTCGGGCCGCGCCAAGAGATCATATTTTTTCAAATTGCCTCCTTCGGGGGACCGGTGGAGAGCGTTTGTACCGACGGCGAGGTGGTGGCGGGGGTGGGCCCTGATGGGGAAAAGCAACCCGGCGTTTGTCGCGGGATAGTCACTGTTTTCGCGAGTCTGGGGGCCGACCCTGATGGGCGGGTTACTTCCTGGTATGGGGCGGAGGGGGAACTTCGGGGCGCAGCGGGGAGCGAGATGGTTAGCATCCGGGAAAACTGTGGAGTAAAGTGGGGGAAAGGATACTATTTGTAGAAGATTGTGGTATAGAATGGAAAGACTCTCTAACATAGACAAAACCAGTTGACCGATACACCGCTTCGAGGCCCGGATGTTTCTAGGAACCACCAGACGCACAATAGACAAGAAAGGCCGATTGGTGCTGCCCAAGCACTTTCGCTATGAGCTGGCCCCCTCCTGTGTGGTCACCAAGGGCCAGGACGGGCACCTGGTGATCTATTCCCAGGACGGATGGAATCAGCGGGCGATGGAGGTGCGGGACAGCTACAGCCGTGAGACCCCCGCCGGAAGAAAGTTTCGACGGCTGATGTTCTTCGGCGCGGCCGATCAGCAGTCCATGGACGGACAGGGACGTCTCATGGTCACCCCTGAACTTCGGGAATACGCCGGAATCGAATGTGGGGGAGAAGTAGTGGTGGTGGGAGTGGATGACGAGATCGAAGTTTGGAGCGCTTCGGCCTTCGGAAGCCATCTGGAAGAGGTCGCGGGCCCCTCCCCAGGCCACGAAGAGAGGTGAAGACTTCCAACCTGGAATGACATACGACCCAACGACCATGGCTCATAGCCGGCTCCCTGGAGCTAAAGAAGGCCCCAATCCGCCCGCTTCCATTAGGCGCCGATCTTCGGGGGGCCGGCTATGAGCCATGGTTCCAGGCACGAGCCGGTCATGGCCGATCTTGTGTGCGAACTTTTCAAGCCCATCCAAAAAGGAACGCTGGTGGATGCCACTTTTGGCGGAGGCGGTCACAGTCTGCGTTTGCGGCAGTTGATCGCACCTCAAGTAAGAATTATGGGAATTGACCGAGATCCGTCGGTCGGTGAAAGAGCCGCCGACCTGGGGTTTGATTTCATTTTGGGAAATTTTGCCGACCTCGGCCGACTGCTGGCCGCCGCCGGTCTGGATGACCTCACCGGCGTCCTGTTCGATTTCGGTCTCTCCTCGGATCAACTGGATCACCCTGAGCGAGGGTTCTCCTATCACCGGAGCGGACCGCTCGACATGAGGATGGACCGCGGCTCGGCTGTGACTGCGGACGAGGTGGTCAACACCTGGGAGGAGCTGCGCCTGGCCCGGATCATCGCAGACTTAGGCGAGGAGCCTTCTTCCCGCCGCATCGCCCGGGCGATAGTGGCCGCCCGCCCCCTGGTAGACACCCTGTCCCTTGCTGCGGTGATAGCCGGGGCGGTCCCCGCCGCCCTGCGTCGCAAAAGACACCCCGCCCGGCGCACCTTTCAGGCCATCCGCATGGCGGTCAACCAGGAGTTGGAGGCGGTGAGTGCCGGACTGGAGGCCGCTCTCGGGCATCTGGAAGCGAGAGGGCGCTGTGTCGCCATCTCCTATCACTCCCTGGAGGATCGCATTGTCAAACAGAGATTCGCTCAAGGAACCAAAGATTGTGTCTGCCCGCCTGACCTGCCGGTGTGCGGCTGTGGTCTCACCGCCGGGCTGCGGACCTTGGTCCGGGGAGCGGCCCGTCCCCAAGCTGATGAGACAGAGCGCAACCACCGGGCGCGTTCTGCCCGGTTGCGGTCGGTGGAGAAGCTTGTTGTATGACCACCCACCCCGCACCCTCCGGCCCCTCGGGCAATCGTTTTTCGCTGCGGCTGATCTCGGCCGGAACCGCTTCGCGGCGGCGAGGCACCTCGCTTTTGACGTTGGTGGCCTTCGTGCTGTTGGTGGTCCTCACCTTTCTGGGGATGGTGTGGAGCCGCACCCTTTTGGACGAGGGGGCTTTCCAGTTGGCCGATCTGCAGAACCGTATTGAACAGGAGACCATTCAGAACCGTTTGCTCCGTCTGGAGGTCGCCCGATTGGAGAATCCCGCCCGGATAGCTTCGCTTGCCGAGCCGTTGGGACTGTTCTATCCCGATGAGGTGATACACATCCAAGTGCCGGGAGTGGCCTCGAGAAAACCGGGTTTCGACCCGCCCGGATGAATAGTGGAAAATGAATCCGCACCCGCACTCGCCCCCAGATCGGTCGCCAAACGGCTGTCCTTAGTGGGCGGGCTGTTAATTTTGGCATGGCTGGCCCTGGCGTTCAAGATGTACACCGTCCAGGTAGTGGAAGATGACGGGTACGCAGCGCGCGGGTTGCGACAGCGCCTCTCCATCCGCGAGGTGCTGCCCGAGCGGGGGGAGATATTCGACCGCAACGGAGAGGCTCTGGCTCTGACCGTGCTGGGGGCCAGCCTTTTTGCGGTACCTTCGGAGATCGACGATCCTGTGTTGATAGCCCAGCAGGTGGGAGCAAGAGTGGGAGCGGACATCGACCGGCTGATCACGGATCTCCGCTCGGGCAAGGATTTCGTCTACATCAAGCGCCAGTTGGAGGTGGACGTCGTCGAAGAGATTCTCAACCTGGGGTATGCGGGTGTCTACAGCGAGCCCGAGTCCAAACGCATCTACCCGTCGTCGGTCGCCTCCCATGTGCTGGGAATGGTGAATGTGGACGGGATGGGTATCGAGGGACTGGAATATCGATATCAGGAGGAACTGGGAGGAAAGCCGGGGCGGCTGGTGATGGAACAGGATGTCAAAGGCCGCCAGATACCCACCGCACAGAGCGAGATAACCGAAGCGGTTCGGGGATCGGACCTTATCACCACCCTGGATCTGTTGTTGCAATACAGCCTCATGGAGGCCTGTCGGGACGGAGTGGCCCGCACCGGGGCTGAGCAGTGTTGGGCGGTGGCCCTGGAAGTCAAGACGGGGGAGGTGCTGGCGCTGGGCGGGGTGCCCGCTTTCGACCCCGAGACGAGAGCTTCAGAGGACGGGTCGGCGTTCTCCAATTTCGCTATTCGGGGCCTCTACGAGCCCGGTTCCATCCAAAAGGCGGTGACCATCGCCGCCGCACTAGACACGGGAACTTGGAGGGCTTCCGACCTGATCGAAGAGGTCCCCTACCAGATCGAAATTTATCCAGACGCCTGTGAGGACCCCGATGACGAGATCTACGGGTGCTATCGGAACTTCTCCTTCCATGAGCCCGCGGATATGACCGTGGCCGATATCTTCGTGCACTCCTCCAATGTGGGAACCATCCTGGTGCAGGAAAAGCTGGCGCGGGGAGTTCTGGCCGAATACATACAGAAGTTCGGCCTGGGCAGTCCCACCGGCATCGACTTCTCCGGCGAGGCGAAGGGTCTCATCAACCTCGATCCCTCCTGCAGCACCTGTCTCGCCTCGGCGGCGATCGGCTATTCGGTGGCGGCTACTCCCATCCAGATGGCGGCTGTCTTCGGGGCGGTGGCCAACGGTGGAGTCTGGATACAGCCACACTTGGTTAAGGCTCTGGTGGGCGGGGACGAAATCCATCCGGTGACCGAGATTGTCCGGCGGCGGGTGATCGACGCCGAGACGGCCCGGATTATGCGTTTGCTGCTGGCCGATACGGTCAGCAGGGGAACCGGTCAGGCAGCGGCGGTCGCGGGGTTCGAGGTGGGAGGCAAGACCGGCACCTCCTCCAAGCTGGGCTTTGACGGATACGACGAGGCACTCAACATCGCCTCCTTTGTCGGGATGGCGCCCATTGACGACCCCGAGGTCGTGGTGATGGTGGTGATCGACAGTCCCGCCAAGGCGGAGTTCCGGACCGGCGGTTCGGCGGCCGCCCCGGTATTCGCCGAGATAATGGAAGTTGCCCTGCGACGATTGGGAGAGGTGCCCAGTGAGCCCTCTTCCTGAGATGACGGTCGGAAGGCTGGCCGGCTGCCTGGGGGCAACCCTTCGGGGAGAGGCCTCCACTCCGCTCCGGGGAGTGAGCCATGACAGCCGTCTGGTCCGGAGCGGCGATCTGTTCGTGGCGATGAGGGGCGCCAACGCAGACGGTCACGACTATGTGGAGGAGGCGCTGGCCCGGGGCGCGACGGCGGTGATCTGTGAACGGTCGCTCGATCAGCCGGCGCCCCAAATCGTGGTGCGAAACAGCCGGGAGGCCTTGGCGCAGGCCGCCGCTGAGGTTTACGGACACCCCTCCCGGTTCCTCCGGTTGGTGGGCGTCACCGGCACCAACGGGAAGACCACCGTGGTGCACATGATCGAATCGGTGGCCCGCGCCGCCGGAGAACGCACCGGGGTGGTCGGCACCCTGGGGGCCCGGATCGGAGAGCGGGTCCTTCCCACCCACCTCACCACCCCGGAGGCGTCCGACCTGCAGCGGCAGCTGGCGATGATGCGCACCGAGGGGGTGGAAACGGCTTTGATAGAGGTCTCCTCCCACGGCTTGGCGTTGGGAAGGGTGGATCATCTCCGCTTCGAGTTGGCGGTCTTCACAAACCTGGGACACGACCATCTCGATTTCCACGAAAGTCAGGAGGATTACTACCTGAGCAAGGAGCGCCTCTTTTCGGGGTCGCTCTCGGAGGCGGGAGTGGTGTGGATCGACGACGAGTGGGGCCGCAGACTCGCGGGCCGTGTGGAGATTCCCGTTACCACGGTCGGAACCGGACCGGAGGCCGAGGTGAGAGGGGAGATGGTGAGCCAAGGCCTGTCGCAGGTGGTGATGGAGTGCCACACCGGGGGGACGACCATTACACTGGAGGCACCCATCGGGGGGCGCCACAACGGGCAAAACTCCCTGCTGGCAGCGGCTGCAGCCCTTCGGATGGGATTTTCACCCCGGGAGGTCTCCTCGGGGATTGCCGCCCTGCCACAGGTGCAGGGCCGCTTTGAGTTGGTGGCCGAGACGCCAGCCACGGTGGTGGTCGACTACGCCCACACCCCCGGGGCGATCAGGGCGGTGATCGGAGCGGCGCGGGCCGCGGCCCGCGGTCGGGTTATCGCGGTGATCGGAGCGGGAGGCGACCGGGACCGCAGTAAGAGAATCGAGATGGCCAGGGCGGTGGCCGCCGCCGATTGCGTGATGCTCACCTCCGACAATCCGCGCTCTGAGGATCCCGAGGCAATCCTGGCCGATCTCGCTGCCGGATTGGAAGGGAGGAAATTCACGGTGGAGGCGGATCGGGAGCGGGCAATCCATGGGGCCGTGGGGTGGGCTCGGCCCGCAGACGCGGTCCTGATCCTCGGCAAGGGGCACGAGCAGCACCAGGAAGTAGACGGCGAGCGGATACCCTTTGATGACCGTCAGTGCGCCCGAGAGGCGTTGGCTGGGGTGAAGGGGGCTGCCGGCGAGGTGAGAGAATGATCAACCTGCTGGTGGGATCGTCGGTGGGGTTTGTACTCTCCATCGTTCTCACCTACTACGGAATCAAAGTACTGCGCCGACTGAAAATTGGAGATTTCATTCAAGAAGAGATCTGGGGCGATCACGGCCACAAACTGGGAACCCCCACCATGGGTGGGTTGCTGTTTGTGAGCGCGGCGGTGATCGCCTATCTGCTCACCTATGTGCGTCTGGATCTTTCCGACGGGTTTGCGGCGAATTTCACTGCGGTTCCCATCGGGGGGGCGCTGTGCCTGGTGGCCCTATTGGGGATGGCCACTATCGGGTTCTTGGATGACTTGGTCAAGGCCCGCAACCGCCGCTCGCTGGGTCTGAGCAAGGCAGCCAAATTCGGGGGACAAGTCGCAGTGGCAGCTCTGTTCGTGTGGGGCGCCCGGGGGTCGGGCGTGGTCACCGAGCTTTCTTTCACCCGTCCGCTCGGAATAGAACTGGGTGCGCTGTTCACTGTTTTGGTGCTGGTGATGCTGACCGGCGCCGCCAACGGGGCCAACCTGGCCGACGGTATGGACGGACTGGCCAGCGGATCTGCGGTGCTCATGTTCGGCGCTTATATAGTCATCGCTTTCTGGCAGGTACGGCACTCTGACATCTACACGGCAGTCGATCCCTTGGCGCTGGCCACCATGTCGGCGGCGATGGCCGGAGCTCTGCTGGGGTTCCTGTGGTGGAACGCTCCCCCCGCCAAGGTGATTATGGGAGATGTCGGATCCCACGCCATCGGAGGCCTTTTGGCGGCCTTGGCGGTGCTCACCAACACCCAGTTGTTGCTGATAGTTATTGGGGGGCTGTACGTGGCGGAGACGTTCTCGGTGATCATCCAAGTGGCCAGCTTCAAGACCACCGGCCGCAGGGTGTTTCGAATGGCGCCTTTTCATCATCACTTCAGCTTGGCCGGATGGGAGGAGCCCACCGTTGTCATCCGGTTCTGGATGCTGGCGGGGATCGGCGTCACGCTGGGCCTGGGGCTGTTCTATGCGGACTTTCTGGCGCTGGAGGGATTGTTGTGAAACGTTGTCTGGTGCTGGGCGCGGGAGTTTCGGGCCGGGCCGCCGCCCGGGTGGGAGTTGGATTGGGGTGGAAGGTCAAGATCTATGACGCCCGCCCCGAGGCGTTGCCGCCTGTCGACGGAAGGGAGGAATGGACGGCGGTGACGGGTCGTTGGCGCCGGGATCTGGTCTCCGACTGCGATCTGGTGGTCACCAGCCCCGGTTTCTCGGAGGGATCGGCGCCCATCCGGGATGCTCTGGCGGCGGGAAGGCCGGTGTGGAGCGAGGTGGAGTTGGCCTGTCGCGAGCTTCGAACGGAGATGACCGCCATCACCGGTACCAACGGCAAGACCACGGTGGCGCGGCTGACCGGTGAGATGCTGTCGCGCTCGGGGATGGAGATTCCGGTGGTGGGCAACATCGGGTCTCCCCTTTCGGACCTAGTGGGAAAGGATGCTGATAGGGCGGTGGTGGAGCTCTCCAGCTTCCAGTTGCGTTTCACCGAGACGCTTTCGCCCCGCATCGCGGTGATTGTCAATGTCGCTGCGGATCATCTTGACTGGCACGGGACGCTGGACCGCTATCTGGCCGCCAAGGCTCGCATCCACTCCGCCCAGCGGGAGAGTGACACTTTGATTTTCGACGCCGATGACCCTGGCGCCCGACGGGCGGTGAGGGGCGCCTCCAGCCGCCTCTTGGGAGTGTCGGTGTCGAGTGGATTAGACGGCGCTGTTCTGGTGATCGGGGACTTGAGCATCCCCATGGGGGAGTTGGCGGTGCGGGATCCTTCCTATCTGGTGGATCTGCTGATCTCCGCTTCGGCGGCCCGGATCTGGGGCGCCACCGACGCCGCTCTCGAAGCGGCGATCCGAGGCTTTCGGCCCGGTCCCCATCGTCGCCGGGTGGTGGGCGAGCTCGACGGCGTCCGGTTCGTGGACGATTCGAAAGCTACCAACCCCCACGCCGCCCTGGCGTCCATCAACTCTTTCGGATCGGTGGTGCTGATCGCGGGCGGTCTCAATAAGGGCCTCGATCTGTCTCCGCTCACCACCGCCGCTCCGGTGCGGGCCCTGGTCTCCATCGGAGCGGCTTCCGGAGAGCTGGTGGAGGCAGCTCCCCCCGGACGGGTTACTCCCGCCGACTCCCTGCAAGAGGCGGTGGAGAAGGCTTTCGGCCTGGCCCGTCCCCAGGATGTGGTGCTGCTGGCGCCCGGTTGCGCCTCTTTCGACCAGTTCGACTCCTATCAAGCCCGCGGCGAGCGTTTCGGTCAGCTCGTTTCTGATCTGGTGCGGAGTCGGGAAAGGATCTGATGGCTTCCGACGTAACCACCATCTACCGGGCTCGAACCGAGAGGATTCAGTCCGAGTTCCGGTACCGGACCAACACCCAGATAGTCCTCTTGTTCGGCGCGGTGGTTTTCACCTTGGTGGTCATCGGGCTGGGCGCCACCATCTCGGCCTCCTCAACGGTGGGGATCAACTGGGAATACGGGCAATACTACTTCTTCGTCCGCCAGTTGCTGGGGGTGGGCTTGGGAACAGCGGTGCTGCTGGTGACTTCCCGGGTGCCCTATCAGTTGTATCAACGCTACGCCGTCCCGCTCTTCGGGTTGTCCTTGGTGCTGCTGTTCTTGGTCTTGCTGGTCGGAGTGGAAGTGGGAGGAAGCTCCCGGTGGCTCCGGTTCGGATCACTTGGCTTCGAGCCTTCCGAGTTGGCCAAGTTCGCGGTGATCGTGTTGATGGCCTCGATAGTCTGCAAGGGCAAAGGGATCTTCGAGGATCCCAAGAGCTATGTGTCCACAGTGTTGCTAGTGGTGGGGAGCGTGGGTTTTCTGCTCCTCCAGCAGCCCGACTTCGGAACCACCTTCCTCATCGCAGCATGCGCCTTTGTGGTGCTGTGGGTGGGCGGGGCGCCGCTGCGCTACATACTGGGAACCGGGGCGGTTGCCCTGGCGGTCTCCATAGTGCTGGTAGTGATCGCTCCCTACCGCCTGGATCGCCTGCAGGGATTCCTTGATCCGTGGGGGGACGCCGCCGACACCGGCTATCAGCTGATCCAGTCCTGGGTGGCGTTGGGGACGGGAGGGCTGTGGGGTGTGGGCCCCGGGAACAGCCGGGCTCGCTGGTTCTATCTTCCCAACGCCCACACCGACTTCATCTTCGCCATCATCGGCGAGGAGATCGGACTGGTGGGCGGGCTGTTCGTGATCTCGCTGTTCATCGTCCTGGCGCTGTTGGGCTGGAGGGTGGCCTGTCGGGCGCCCGACCACTTCGGGCAGATGGTGGCGGCGGGGATCACCGCCTGGCTGGGCGTTCAGGGACTGATCAATGTGGGGGGAGTGCTGGGATGGATGCTCATCACCGGCATCACCCTTCCCTTCATTTCCTACGGCGTCTCCTCGCTGGTGGTGACCATGGGGGCGCTGGGCGTGTTGCTTAACGTGGCGCGCCAGGGGCGCAGTCCCGTCGGCGTGCGGAAATGACCTTCGCCATTGCCGCCGCCGGGACCGCCGGGCACGTCTATCCCGCTCTGGCGGTCGCCGAGGCGCTGGTTTCCCAGGGAGTCGCCCGCTCGGAGGTTTTGTTCATCGGGGGGGACCGCCTGGAAGCGGACGCGGTTCCCCGGGCCGGGTTCAGCATCCTGTCGGTTCCACTCCAGGGACTGGCGCGCCGGATCACCCTGCGCAACCTCGCCATTCCGATCAAGGTGTCGAAGGCGGTCAGGCGAATCCGCCGAGAGCTGGCGGAGCGGGGGGTGGGGGTGATGCTGGCCACCGGGGGATATGTGGCGGCGCCGGCGGGTTGGGCGGCCCGCGCCGAGGGGATCCCGTTCTTTCTCTCCGAGCAGAACGCCGCGGCGGGGCTGGCGAATCGGGTTATGGAACGGTGGGCTGCTCGGAGTTTTGCTTCCTTTCCCCACACCTCGGGGTTGAAAAAAGCCGAATGGGTGGGCAATCCGGTACGGGCCGACCTCGCCCGACTCGATCGGGATTCCCTGCGCAAGGAGGCCTATCGCCGGTACGACCTGGCCGAAGGGCTTCCCGTGGTGGGGGTGATGGGAGGAAGCCTGGGAGCGGCGGCCATCAACCGCGGGGTCTGTGAGATGCTGGAGGGATGGAAAGCCGAACCCGTTCAGGTGGTTCACCTGACCGGCGCCGCTCATTTGGAGGATATGATCCGACAGGCCGCCGCCGGTGGTCATCGATGGCGGGTGGTGGGATTCGAAGAGCGGATGGATCTGTTCTATTCGGCTTGCGATCTCGTGGTGGCCCGCGCCGGCGGCGGGGTGGCAGAACTCACCGTCGCCGGATTGCCCTCCGTGCTGATACCCGGGGAATTCGGTTCGGCCAGCCACCAGGCGGCCAACGCCGCGGTTCTGGAAGAGGCGGATGCGGCGGTGACGCTGTCCGAAGCGGAACTTGGGGGCCTGGGCGCGCTGTTGGCGCGGCTGTTGGCCGACCCGGCCCGCCGGCGTCGGATGGCCCAGGCCGCCAAGACGATTTCGAGCCCCCGGGCGGCAGATCGAATAGCCGAAGAAATGAGGAGCGCGCTTGTTTGACTTGGATGGACAGAAAAGGATCCACATAGTGGGCGTGGGGGGAGCGGGGATGAGCGGCCTGGCCAAGCTGCTGGCCGAATCGGACAAGACGATAACCGGATCGGACATCCGCCGCTCCTCCCGGTTGGACGCTCTCTCTGAAATAGGGGTGGAGGTTTGGTCGGGACACCGTCCAGAGCGGGTGGCCCAAGCCGAGTTGGTGGTGATCTCCTCGGCGGTTCCCGATCAGGACCCCGAGGTGGTGGCCGCCCGCCGGGCGGGGGTGGAGGTGTGGAGGCGTCCCCGGCTGTTGGCGGCCATGAGCGCCGATGTGCCCACCGTGGGACCCACCGGCACTCATGGCAAGACCTCTTCGGCGGCCATGTTGGTGGAAGCCGCCCGGGCGGCCGGTGAGAATCCCAGCTTCATGGTGGGCGAAAATATCATCGGTTTGGGAACCAACGCCGCCCGCGGCGCTGATCCGTGGCTGGTGCTGGAGGTGGACGAGGCCTTTCGCACTTTTGAACAGGTCAACCTGCGGGGATTGGTGATCACCAACGTGGAGGCCGAACATCTGGATCACTTCGACACGGTGGACAACCTGGAATCGAGCTTCGTCCGGGTCGCACGGGGAGTGGACGGCCCGGTGGTGGCGGGTATCGACGACCCGGGCGCCCGCCGGGTGGCGGAGCGGGCGGGGTTATTGGGATTCGGGCTGTCAGACGACGCCCACTGGAGGATCACCGATCTATCCGAGGAGGCCGGCCGGGTCTCTTTCCGGCTGGCCGGCGCCGGGTCCTCCCGGAAGGTATGGGTTCCCTTTCCTGGCGTCCACATGGCTCGGAACGCAGCGGGGGTTTTGGCTTTGTGCGGGGAGATGGGTCTCGACCTCGACCGGGCGGTGGAAGGCATCTTCCGCTATCGCGGGGTGCACCGCCGCTATGAGCACCGCGGATTGGTGAGAGGGGTGACCGTCATCGACGACTATGCCCATCATCCTTCCGAGGTCGCCGCTACCTTGCGGGCCGCCCTGGGGTCGGGACATCGGCGGGTCTGGGCGATTTTTCAGCCGCACCTATATTCGCGGACCGCTCAGATGTTCACCGGGTTGGGAGCGGCGCTTTCCCTGGCCGACCGGGTGGTGGTGACCGATGTCTACGGCGCCCGGGAAGAACCCCGGCCGGGCGTAACCGGAGAGCTGGTGGCGGCCGCCGCCCGCCGCGCCGGAGGGAGAGCCGTGGAGTACTTTCCCCACCGCTCCGAGGTGGCGAAAAGCGTCGCTCCCCGGTTGGAGGAGGGCGATTTGGTGGTGGCCATGGGGGCGGGCGATATAACGGTGGTTCCCACCGAACTGCTATCACTCCTGGCCGAAGAGGAGAATCGTGAGTGACTGGCAGGATTTGATCGCTCGGGGACTGGTGCGCACGGAGGTGCGGTTGAACGCGCTCACCACCTACAAGCTGGGCGGCGCCGCCCGCTGGTATGCCGAAGTCGGTGAGTACGGGCAACTTTCGGCATTGGCGGGCGCACAGGCCGGCTCCGGAGATGTCCTGGTGCTGGGCAAGGGCAGCAATGTGATCATCGCCGATGAGGGTTATGAGGGGTTGGTGATCCGGCTGGTGGGAGATTTTCTTTCTATCCGGCATCCGGCCGACCGGGTAGAGGCCGGAGGGGGAGTGGGACTTCCCCGGTTGGCCCGCTCAGCGGTTGGGGAGGGTCGGCTGGGACTCGAGTTCATGGTGGGCATTCCCGGGACGGTGGGAGGGGGTGTGTACCAAAACGCCGGCTGTCAGGGAACAGAGATGGTGGATGTGTTGGAAGAAGTGGAGATATTCGATCTTGACACCGGGGAGCTGTACCTTGCCGCTCCCGAAACACTGTGCCTTCGGTACAGAGGCTCGGCAGTGAAGCCTTCCCAGGTGATCACCAGAGCGTGGTTTCGGTTCACATCGGGTGAACCGGCGAAGGGGTTGGAGCAGATCCGGCAGATCACCCGCTGGCGTCGTATCCATCAGCCGGGAGGAACCCTCAACGCGGGAAGCGTGTTCAAGAATCCCCCTGGCGACGCGGCCGGGCGACTGATAGACGCCCTGGGTCTGAAAGGGATGAGGATCGGGGATGTCTCGGTCTCCGAAAAGCACGCCAACTTCTTCGTGGCCGGCGCCGACGCCACGGCCGAGGATGTTCGCCGGCTGGTGACTGAGGTGCGTCGGCGGGTACGGACCAAGACCGGAGTCGACTTGGAGCCCGAAGTGAGATTCGTGGGGTTCTCCACCGGGGAGGTGACAGCTTGAAAGGAAAGGGCCTGATAGAACAGGGCGAAGCGGTCCGGAGAGGTCGGTGGAAAGAGCGTTTGTCCGTTCTTTCGGTCAATAGAAAAAAAGGGGTGAGGGCTGGGACGGCGGTCGATCCCCGCATAGCGGAGCGAGCGCAAAGAGTTCGCGAAAAGGAGGAACGCCGGGCAATCAAACGGGCTATTTGGCTGCTGTCGGTGATGGCGGTGCTGGGTTTGGGGATATGGCTGCTCCATTCTCCCCATCTGGCGGTGCAGGAGGTGATGGTGAGCGGAGAGGTCACTTCCACCGCTTCGGAAAGGGCTTTGCGCGGAGGACTCATCGATGGCATCCCGATGTTTTCGGTGGAAACCGAATCGGTGCGGGAAGCGGTGCTTTTGGACCCGTGGGTAGCAACGGTCGAGGTGCAAAAGGAGTGGCCCAACACGGTGTGGATAACAGTGGAGGAACGGTATCCGGTGGCATGGGTGCTTACGGGTAAGGGATGGCGGGCGCTTTCGCTCGACGGTGTGGTGCTTGATGTGGACCTGGAGCAAGTAATGCCCCGTATCACCGGGCTGGCCGGTGCGGTTTTGGATCTCTCCAATCCCTGGATCGGGCCGGCCCTGAGCTTTGTGGAGGATCTGCGGTCCGATCTTCGTCTGGGCGCGGTAATAGAAATCCATGGCCAACAGGTCACCGCCGAGGTGGCGAAGCGGATTGTCAGGCTGGGGAGGGCCTCGGATCTGGAAGAAAAAGCCAACGTGTTGGTAGTGCTCATAGACGACTACACCGACCCTGGCTCGGTTATCAATCTGTTCTCACCCCTCCGCCCAGCGGTCTATCGAGATACGGCCGGCTGAGGCCCTGTCTCAGCTTCTAGTTGAAGGTTATATTCTTAATTTGACTTTTATATTCTTATCCATCAACCTTCTGGTTAAACCTTAAAATTTTCCTATAAAGGGGCGAGCCAATGCAAGATATCATTTGGGAGCCAGCCAGCGCCTATGTGGCGGTGTTAAAAGTGATCGGAGTGGGCGGAGCGGGAGTCAACGCGATAAACCGGATGATCGAAGCGGGTTTGCAGGGGGTGGAATTCGTGGTGCTGAACACCGATGCGCAGTCCCTGATGGCCTCCGACGCCATGGTCAAGCTGGAAATTGGGGGGGAGTTCACCAAGGGCCTGGGAGCAGGGGCCGATCCCGACGTGGGCCGGAAGGCCGCCGAGGCGCATCGCGACGAGATAGAGGACATGTTGCGGGGAGCTGACATGGTGTTCGTAACCTGCGGCGAGGGAGGTGGTACCGGAACCGGAGCAGCTCCCGTGGTGGCTGAGGCGGCCCGCAACCTGGGCGCTTTGACCATCGGGATAGTGACGCGACCGTTCGGATTCGAGGGCCGGGTGCGGTCGACGATCGCCGAGAAGGGAATCAGCGAACTACGGGAGCAAGTGGATACCCTGGTGGTGGTCCCCAATGATCGTCTGCTGGAAGTTGCTGATCCCTCCGCGCCCATCAATGACACTTTCAGGTTGGCCGACGAGGTGCTAATGGACGGAGTGTCGGGGATCACCAACATGATCAACACCACCGGTCTGATCAATGTCGACTTCGCCGATGTCAAGACGGTGATGGCCGATGGAGGATCCGCTGTGTTGGGAGTGGGAAGGGCTCGCGGAGAAGACCGCGCCCTGCAGGCCGCCAAGCGGGCTATTTCCAGCCCTCTCCTGGAGATCAGCATGGAAGGGGCATCGGGGATACTGTTGTCGGTGGCGGGCTCTCGCGATATGACTCTTCACGAGGCGCATCAGGCTGCCGAGACCATAACCGAGTTGGCCTCCGACGACGCCAACATAATTTTCGGGGCCATCATCAACGATGATCTGGGTGAGGAAATGCAGGTTACGGTGATCGCGGCGGGATTTGATCGGTTGTTGGCCCATCGCTCGATGGCGAGCCCTTCGGGTGGGAGAGCTTCCAGTTTGAGCGGGAGCACTCCAGGTTCGGGGATTGTTTTTGATATCCCGACCTCCAGCTCCAGGAAAACATGATCCGACCCCTTCAGAGGCCGGGGGCGGCTTTCACCCTGAAGGCCGATGGAGATCAAAAAAACCCGGCGATGAGAGAGAGCATCTCTTTGAAATTGGGCATCTCTTC
Organism: Acidimicrobiia bacterium; assembly: GCA_965214265.1. Lineage (GTDB taxonomy): Bacteria > Actinomycetota > Acidimicrobiia > Spongiisociales > ZC4RG35 > Bin76. The sequence goes on along the minus strand of CBDCBK010000010.1, from coordinate 2,059,862 downwards.
GGACTGGGCCACCGTACGCCAGGTGCATGGGACCCGGGTGGTGGAGGTGGGCGGGCCGGGTCTGGTGGAAAAAGAGGCGGACGCGCTGTTTACCAGGGTGGCCGGGCTTGTAGTGGCGGTCATGGCCGCCGATTGCGCCGGGGTGGTGGTAGGCGGAAAAGGGGGTGTCGGAGTGGCCCATGCCGGATGGCGGGGTGTATCCGCGGGAGTAGTGGCTTCCTTGATGAAGGCAATGCGATCCGTCCGAGTGGCGCCGGCCTGGGCGGCGGTCGGCCCGTTTATCGGGCCCTGTTGCTTCGAAGTGGGGCCTGAGGTGGCCCGCCGGTTTCTCCGACAGGGCGCCCTTTCCCGGCAGGGCAAACCCTCCGTTGATTTGGGCGGGGCGCTCGCCGAACAACTCGGGGACCTTCCGACCTGGTGGTCGGAGAGGTGCACCGTTCACCATCCGGGCTGTTTCTCATATCGTCGTGATCGCACCTCTGGGAGAATGGCGGCGGTCGGTTGGATTCCGCGATGAGCTACCAGATGGTTTCAGAGCGGGTGTCCGCGGCGGCGAGGAGGGCGGGGCGCAATCCAGATGAGGTAACCTTGATAGTGGTGACCAAGGGTCGGGACATTGGACAGATCAGCGAACTCTACGATCAGGGTGTGAGAGACTTCGGGGAGAACCGGGCACAGGAACTGGCGTCAAAAGTGGGAGAGCTTCCTGACGACGTGCGGTGGCATTTTGTGGGTCCTCTCCAAACCAACAAGGTGAACAGTGTGCGGGCCGCGGTGCACCTTTTGCACTCTTTGGATCGGCCGAAGCTGGTGAGGGCATGGGCCAGGAACGCCCCCGGCCAGGTTCCGGCTTTGGCGCAGGTAAACATCGGGGGTGAGCCTCAAAAGCATGGGGCGGCACCCGGGCAGGTCGAGGAGTTGGTGGAATTGGCCCAAAAAGAGGGAGTTGAGGTGCGCGGGTTGATGGCCATGGCCCCTCGGATAGACGATCCCGAGGATGCCCGGCGCTATTTCTGTGAGCTTCGCGAGTTGTCTGAGCGCCTCGGTGTCCGGTTTCGGGGGATGGGGGATCTTTCGATGGGGATGACTGAGGATTACGAGATAGCAGTTGAGGAGGGGGCTACCATGGTGAGGGTGGGTCGGGCTATTTTTGGTGAAGGATCATGAGCGAGAATTTCATGGGGAGAGTCTGGGACTTCCTGGGCTTGGTGGAAGAAGAGGACGCCTGGGCGTCTTCTCCGGTCTCGCCCCTGTCGGAGACCCGCCCCACTTCTTCGGGCAATGTCCGTCTGATCCCCAACAAGCCTTCCGATTCGCACAGCGCCTCGGTAGTGCGAGCGGAGGTAGCCAGGTTTTCGAGGGATCGTTCGATGCCCTCTTCTCTTGATGTCGAGACGGAAGTTCTGCAGGTGGACAGCTTCGGGGATTGCCCGCATCTCACTTCCTGGTACAAAGCGAGCGTTCCGGTGATGCTGGATTTGCGCTTCCTCTCCTCGGAGGTTGCCCAGGGGGTTGTTTACTACGCCACCGGGCTGGTCAGCTACAACCAGGGCGAGGTTTCTCAGGTGGGTGACGGATTGGTGCTGGTCATCCCCCCGGGGGTCACTGTTTCCTCGAGCGAACAATCCAGGTTGGCCAAGATCGGGATGTGGCCGTCCGATCCGAGCACCTGACCAAGTGAAGATGGTAGGTCTGGGATGCTGAGCGGGATTCTCTGCTCATTGCTCGACCTGGCGAGCTGGGCGGTGCTGATCTGGGTGGTGCTCAGTTGGATTCCCACCACCGCCGGTCACCCGTTGCGATCCGCCAAAGAGTTCTTTGATCGGCTGCTCAATCCTATGCTGAGGCCCTTTCGCAACATCATGCCGCCGCTTCGGGTGGGAACGGTGGGCGTCGATCTTTCTCCCTTTGCGCTGTTTGTGTCTATCTACCTGCTGCAGCGCATTTTCTGCTGAGCGCTGCCGGCACTCTCTGGGAGCTGCATCGGGTGCCCAGTGCGGGGGATCGTTGGCTTAGCGTCACGGCGATTTATAATCAGGTCTGCGCATAGGTCTAGAGATCGGTTTCGACATGCCCCTCACTCCTGACGACATCCAGGAAAAGTTCTTCCGCACCGCTTTGCGCGGTTATGACCTCGAGGAAGTGGACGAGTTCTTGGACGAGGTCACGCTCTCCCTCAAAGAGCATGAGGAGCTCTTAGCTGAACGGGACCGGATAATCGCCGAGGTTAAGAGCCGGCCCCCCGCAGCTGAGCATGGGGAGGCTGCCCGGGTGTTGTCACAGGCACGCGCCGAGGCGCGCCGCATCATCGATGAGGCACAGGAGAGCGCATCCCAATTGGTGTCCGCCGCTCGCAAGGAGGCCGCCGACGCGTCGGCGGGTGGAGAACCGGGTGTCTCTCCCCTCGAACTTGGTGAGCTGGATCGCAGGAGAGAACGGGCGGCTCAGCTCATGCTGGCCGAGATCGAGCGCTATCGGATAGTGATGTCAGTGGTCAAGTCGACCCTGACCGGCCTGCCCGGCGCCATGGACGACCACATGGCGGAATTGGACGCAGCCGCCTCCCAGATCCGCGGCCTGCTTTGAGGTCATCCCTCTCCGGCGGCTGAGGGGTCGTAACCGAAAGAGGGTAGTCCCCCACCACCAGGGTGGTTTCGGCCGGTCCTCTCCTCCATGCGGTCGCCAATAACTCCTCGGCGATCATCTTTCCGTGAGCCTCCATGGCGGTTACCACCGCCGGATGATGAGACTCCCAGGTCAGAGAGATGCGGTCGGTGATCTGCAGCTTTGTTTCCCGCCGCAGTTGTTGGAGACGGGCGGTGATTTCACGGGCGATTCCTTCGGTTATCAACTCTTCGGTCAGGTTGACGTCCAGGGTGACGGTGAGATCGTCCTCGACGATGATGGCGGTTCCTTCCGGCGCCCGGCGGCGCACCACCACGTCCTCGCCGGTGATTTCTGTTCCGGCCACCTCAATGGTCTCACCATCCAGGAGACGTTGAATATCGGTTTTGTCGAGGTCTTCTATGGCGCGGGCCGTCTCCGGGGTGCGGGCGCCCAGCCGGGGACCCAACCGGCGGAAGTCGGCTTTGGCCGAGAGTTCCACGGTCGCCTCTTCGCCGCTCACCACCCGGAGCGACCGGACATTGACCTCGTTTCGGACCAGTTCCGAAAGGGCTTCGAGGGTCTCGGTGCGGTGTTCTGTCGCCAGGTTCACCGTGAGGGCTGCCAGGGGCAGGCGCACCCGGATGTTGTGCTGTTTGCGGAGCGCATGGGTGAGTCTTACCACCGTGCGGGCCAGCGCCATGCCCTCTTCCAGTCCGATGTCGATGCGCTCTGTCTGGGGCTCGGGGTAGTCGCGAAGATGGAGACTGGGCGGCGCGGAGGGATCGCAGGAGGCCACCAGGGTCCGGTAGATTTTCTCGGTGATGAACGGCAGCACCGGCGCCAGCACCCCCGAGAAGGTAACCAGCACGTCATAGAGGGTGGCGAAGGCGGACAGCTTGTCGGCGTCGTCCTCCCCCCGGCCCTTCCAGAAACGCCGCCGGGAGCGACGGACGTACCAGTTGGTGAGATGGTCGATGAATCCGAGGATGGGAGGAATCACCGCGTAGAGGTAGTAACCGTCCATTTGACGCCGCACCTCGGTGATCAGGCTTTGCAGCACCGAGAGGATCCACCGGTCCAGGGCGGGACGCTCCGCAGGCGGGGGAGCGTCGATGATGTCCGACAGCCTGACTCCGTCCGCCTCGGCGTAGGTGGTGAAAAACGAGAAGGTATTCCACAGGGGGAGCAGCACGGTGCGCACCACCTCCTTCACCCCCTCATCGGAGAAGCGGAGCGGCTCAGCGCGCAGAACCGGCGAGTTGATCAGATAGGCGCGCAACGCGTCGGCGCCGAATTTGTCCAGCACTTCGATCGGCTCGGGATAATTCTTGAGACGCTTGGACATTTTCCGGCCGTCGGCGGCGAGAATCATCCCGTTGACCACGCAGTTGGAGAAAGCGGGCTGATCGAAGAGGGCGGTGGCCAGGATGTGAAGGGTGTAGAACCATCCGCGGGTCTGATCCAGTCCCTCGGCGATGAAATGGGCGGGGAAATTGTTCTCGAATCGCTCCCGGTTCTCGAAGGGATAATGCTGTTGTCCATAAGGCATGGATCCCGATTCGAACCAGCAATCCAACACCTCGGGCACCCGACGCATGGTTCCCGCACATCCGGCTTCGGGGCAGGGGAAGGTGATCAGGTCGACTATGTGTTTGTGGAGATCATCGGGGCGTTGTCCGGAGTGCTTCTCCAGTTCGTCGAGCGATCCGATGCATTTCTGGGCGTCGCAGCCCGCACACTCCCAAACGGGTATGCACGATCCCCAATAGCGGTTTCTGCTGATCGCCCAGTCACGGGCCTCGCTCAGCCAGTTTCCGAATCGGCGCTCTCCCACGTATTGGGGGACCCAGTGGATGCGGTTGTTGTGCTCCACCAGCTTTTCGCGAAGCTCCGAGACTGCCACGAACCAGGTGGGGATGGCCTTGTAGATGAGGGGGGTGTCGGTGCGGTAGCAGAAGGGATAGGAGTGGCGGATTCGCTCGTTGCGCACCAGCTTGCCCGACTCGGACAGCAGGCGAACCAGGGTTCGATCGGCGTCCTTGACGTTTTGGCCGGCCACCTCCGGCGCCTCTTCGGTGAAGCGCCCCTCAGCATCGATCGGATCCACCAACAGGTCGAGCCGGTTGGCGGCGAAAGTCTCGAAGTCGGCCTCTCCGTAGGCAGGCGCCATATGCACCAGTCCGGTTCCCTCCTCGGCGGTTACGTCAGCAGAGGGGACCACAGTGAACCCACCCTGGGAACCGAGGCGCTCGAAATAAGGGAAGGGAGGCTCATAGCGGCTCCCCACCAGTTCGGCGCCCCGGGCCTCGGCAACCGGCGCCGAAGGGTCATCCCAGACGTCTGAGACCAGCTCGGCCGCTGTCCAGTAGCGTTCGCCGTTTTGCGGGATGGCGACATATGACAGGTCGGGGGCGACCGCCACCGCCAGGTTTCCGGGGAGAGTCCAGGGGGTGGTCGTCCAGATCAGCAGGTAATCTCCCTCCCTCACCGGCCCGGCGCCCTCTACAACCTTCAACCTTACGGTTATAGACGGGTCGTCCACGTCCCGGTACCCGCCGAGGTTCAACTCGAAGTTAGAGAGCGGAGTGGCGCAGGCCCATGAATAGGGCAGCACCTTGAAATCGCGATAGATCAACCCCTTGTCCCACAGTTGTTTGAACACCCACCACACGCTTTCCATGAAGCCGGGGTCCATGGTTTTGTAGTCGTTGCGAAAGTCCACCCACCGTCCGATTCGGTTGGTTACCTCTTCCCACTCTTCGGTGGTCTGCTCCACCATTTCCCGGCAGGCTTCGTTGAAGCGGTCCACTCCCAGTTCGGCTATCTGGTGGGGACCGCTGATGCCCAGTTGCCGCTGCACTTCCATCTCCACCGGCAGCCCGTGGGTGTCCCAGCCGAAACGCCGCTCAATGCGATAACCGCGCATCGTCCAGTAGCGGGGAACGATGTCTTTGATCACCCCTGCGAGAAGGTGGCCATAGTGGGGACGTCCGGTGGTGAAGGGCGGTCCGTCATAGAAGGTGTACTCGCGGTCCTCGGGCCGTCGGCGAATGGATTCGGCAAAGGCGTCGGTCTCTTTCCATACACGCGAGATCTCCGCGTCGAGTTCTGGAAAGTGCACCTGGGGCGGGATGCGGGCAAAATCGGATGGGGTCATGCTCTTTGTTCACGTGTTACGCGGAAAGGGTGAATGGTACATTTGTGAAGTGGGCATGCGGGCGTTTCCGGAAAGTTGGTCACCGGCGGTCCGTTTGGTGGAGGGAAAATACCGGTTGAGAGTGTGGGTGTCGCCCGGATCGTCCCGCAGTCGTGTGGACGGCATGCACGGAGAATCCCTGAAGGTGCGGGTCACCGCTCCGCCGGAAGGGGGTAAAGCCAACCGGGCGGTCGAGAAATTGTTGTCAACTGCTCTGGGCGGGAAAGCGCGGGTTATATCGGGGAAACACTCGCGGTTTAAAGAAATTGAAATAACACTCTGATGCGATAACCTTTAGTCCGGTAATTGGGCTAATAGGAGTTTTTCATGGCCAGAGTTCTACATGAAAGAACCATCACTCAACTTCGCGCGCGGCTCGAGTCGGAGCGGGGCAGGCTTTCGGGGCTGATCGGCGTTTACAGCCAGGCTATGGAGGAGGCCAGGATGGCGGAGGGGGCAGGGGAACGGAGTCCCGATCCGGCCAGCGCCGAGGCGGGCGCCGCTACCACCGACTACGAGACACAGATGTCGCTTGAGCGCAACGCCTCCCTACTCTTGGAGAAGGTGAACTACGCCTTGACCAAGATGGAGCGGAACAGTTATGGAGACTGCGACCTGTGCGGGAAGCCCATTCCCGTGGCTCGCCTGCGCTACCTTCCATACGTAGACAGTTGCATAGAGTGCGCCGCTCGAAGCTGATCACCACGTTCGGGTTGGCGATGGGGACGGCCGCGGCGGTGGTGGCGGTCGACCAGATCAGCAAGCGCTGGGCCAAACAGAACTTTGCCACAGAGCGCATGGAGGTGATTCCCGATGCGCTGTGGGTCACCTATGTGGAGAATCCCGGCTCGGCGTTTTCGATGTTCCAGGACGCCGGCGTGTGGCTAGGCCTGGCGGCGGCGGGGGCGGTGGGAATAGTGGGATGGGCGCTCTGGACCCCGCGTCCCGGCGCCGAGGTGATTGGACTCGGCCTGGTGATGGGAGGAGCGATGGGCAACCTCGTGGACCGGGCAACGAGGGGCGAGGGCCTGTTGGACGGAAAGGTGGTGGACTGGATACAGATCCCAAACTTCCCGGTGTTCAACTTGGCCGACACCGCCTTGACCCTGGGGGTGGGTCTGGTGCTGTTGTCGGCCCTCCGTCAGAGCATTGCCGCCTCCCGGTCCTGATCCCGACCAGGCGGTGTTCCCGGACCAGGGGCCGGGCGGACTCCGGGAGTGGACCGTGCCGAGAGGTCTCGATGGGGAACGTGCGGATCGAGTGGTCGCTTCTCTTCTGGGAGTGAGCCGCTCGATCTCCCGCCGCCTGATTGACGAGGGCCGGGCCCGGGCCGCCGAGCGAAGAGAGTTGAAGCCGTCGGAACGGGTGGAGGCGGGGATGTTGCTTTGGATTGGCGATCCTCCGGAAAAAAGGCTTCGGCCCGAGCCGGTTGACTTCGAAGTGGTTTATGAGGACGAGCATCTGGCCGTGGTGGTGAAACCGGTCGGGGTGATAACCCATCCCGGTGCGGCGGTGCCTACCCAAACGGGAACCTTGGCGGCCGGGCTGTTGCACCGCTATCCACAGATCGAGGGGGTTGGAGTCCCCGGAAGGTGGGGGATTGTCCACCGCCTCGATAGGGACACCTCCGGGCTGTTGGTCACGGCCCTCTCCCCAAAGGCCTACGCCCAACTCGGCGCCGCCCTGCGCAGCCGGGAGATCAAACGCCGCTACCTGACGCTGGTGCACGGCGTGATGGAGACCACAAGGGGAGCGGTGGAGGCGCCACTGGGCCCCGACCCCCGTCGGCGGGGCAGGAGAGCGGTGGTGGCCGGCGGCAAGTACGCCCTCACCCACTATCGGATGGTCCGCAGCGGGGACGATCCGCCGCTCTCGCTCCTGGAAATCGAGTTGGACACGGGTCGCACCCACCAGATCAGGGTGCATATGGCTTCCATCGGCCGCCCGGTGGTGGGGGATCGGTTCTATGGAGGCCGACCCGATCCGCTGGGGGCGGGCCGCATGTGGTTGCATGCTTGCGAGTTGGCTTTTCGTCATCCTGTCGATCCCTCCCGGATGATGGAGCACCGTTCTCCTCTCCCCGAGGTGCTCGGTCGGAAGATCGCCGGGTTGTCTGTCGGGTAGCGTTACTCTCGGTGCTCTCTTGACATCCGACTATCCGGCTCCTCGTTTCTGTTATCGGCACCCCGAGCGGCCTACCCGCTTGGCCTGCAGCAGCTGTGACCGATCCATCTGCCCGTCCTGTTCCCACGACGCCTCGGTGGGGCAGAAATGCCCGGGTTGCATCGGCCAGGGTCAGAGCAACATCCGGAGGGTGTCGGCCAGGACGGGGCTCCCGCCGGTCACCACCGTCCTGTTGGTGATCACCTCCTCCGTTTACGTCTTCGCGTGGCTGTTTCCGGAGCTCGAATACGAACTTGTGAAAGAGTTGGCTATGTGGAATCTGGGGGTGACCCTCGGCCAGTGGTGGAGGATGGTCACCGCGGTCATCCTCCATGGTTCGGTACTGCACATCCTGTTCAACATGTGGGCTCTTTACGTGTTCGGCCCCCAGATCGAGAGAGAGTCGGGCTCTGTGCCGTTTCTCGCCATCTATCTGTCCTCGGCCGCGGGAGGAAGTCTGTTCGTCTATTGGTTTTCACAACCCTGGACGGTTTCCATCGGCGCTTCCGGCGCTATTTTCGGTCTGTTCGGGGTGTGGCTGGCCGGTGCCTACCGATTGCGGCACACCGCCTTCGGCAGACGGCTCTTGTCCCAGTTGGGCGTGCTGTTGGCCATCAACTTCGCTCTTCCGCTGCTGCTTCCGAATATTGCCTGGCAGGCGCATCTGGGAGGGATGATCAGCGGCGTGGTCATCGGGCTCTTGTGGTCGGCCCAGCGCCGGCAGGGTCACCGAAGCTGGGGACTGGCGGCCACCGCGCTGGCAGTGGGAGTGCTGGCGGTGGGGGCCGCGCTTTTCTTCGAGGGGAACATTCTGGGCGGATGAGCAAGAGCGCTGACTTCGCCCATCTTCACCTGCACACCGAGTACTCGATGTTGGACGGCGCCTCCCGGGTCAGGGAGATCATGGCCGCGGTGTCCTCGGACCGCCAGCCCGCGGTGGCAATGACCGACCACGGGGTTCTATATGGGGCGGTTGAGTTCTATCAAGCCGCGCAGAAGGCGGGGATCAAACCGATTCTGGGCATGGAGGCCTATCTGACTCCGGGCTCGCGGTTCGACCGTCCCACCGGAGAGCGGAACATCCGCCACCACATCACGCTCTTGGCCTACAACGACATCGGCTATCAAAACCTGATCAAGATCAGCAGCGCGGCGTTTCTGGACGGATACTGGTACAAGCCACGCACCGACCGAGACCTTCTGGCCGCCCACGCTGAGGGGCTCATCGCCACCTCGGGATGCATGAGCGGAGAGATCACTTCCCATCTGGCACCGGGTCTGGTTACCGAGGAAGGCGGGGGCCGGGGCGTTTTCGATCCCGATGCTGCGGCGCGGACCGCCGCCGATTACCGGGACATCTTCGGCCGGGAGAACTTCTTTATCGAGATCATGGACCATGGCCTGGCACAGCAGAGACTCCTGTTGCCCGAGTTGGTGAAGGTCTCGGAGCGAGTGGGAGTGCCCCTATTGGCCACCAACGATTCGCACTACACCAAGCCTGATGAGTCCGAGACCCACGATGTGCTGCTGTGCATCAACACCGGCTCGAATTTCGCCGACGAAAAAAGGCTGCGCTTCGGCTCCCAGGAGTTCTACATCAAGTCGGCGCGGGACATGCGGGAGCGTTTTCCGGCGGACCTGTACCCGGGCGCCTGTGACAACACGCTGTTGGTGGCCGAGCGGGTTGACATGCGCATGGAGACGGGGGGACTTCTGCTGCCCGACTTCCCGGCGCCGCCCGGCCACACCCACACCTCCTATCTGGAGGAACTGGTGTGGGTCGGGGCCCGGAAGCGCTACAGGGGCGAGATTCCCACCGAGGTTTCCGAGCGGATCCGCTATGAGTTGGGAGTCATCGGGGAGATGGGCTTTGAGACTTACTTCTTGATCATCTGGGACCTGATCCGCGAGGCGCGGGAGCGGGGTATCCGCACCGGCCCGGGGCGGGGCTCGGCGGCAGGGTCCATGGTCTCATATTGTCTGGAGATCACCCAGATTGATCCGCTGCAGTATGGGCTGATCTTCGAGCGGTTCCTCAATCCCGGGCGGTCGGCGATGCCTGACATAGACATAGACTTCGACGAGCGGTATCGGGCTGAGATGATCGAATACGTCCGAGAGCGGTACGGATCTGACCATGTGGCGCAGATCGTCACCTTCGCCACAATCAAGGGCAAGCAGGCGATTCGGGACGCCGCCCGTGTCTACGGGTACGAATACCGGGTCGGCGACCAGTTGTCGAAGCTCATGCCCTCCGCCATCCTCGGCAAGGATCCCTCGCTGAACCAGTGCCTCAACCCGCCCGCTTCCGACAGTGACGGCATAGTCAGGGACTGGTACGCCAATGCGGCGGGCTTGCGGGAGGCTTACGACTTCGATGCGGATGCGCGCAAGGTGATCGACGTCGCCCTCGGACTGGAGGGCCTGCGCCGCCAGGATTCCATCCACGCCGCCGGGGTGGTCATCTCCCCGGTTCCGATGACCGAACTGGTCCCCATCCAGCGGAAGGGCGAGGGGGCGGAAGTTGTTACCCAATACGAGATGGGGGCGGTTGAGCAACTGGGACTCCTGAAGATGGACTTCCTGGGGCTGCGCAATCTCTCCACCATCGAACGGACCCTGGACATGGTGGAGGAGGCCACCGGGGAGCGGCCCGACATAGATCGGGTCCCCCTAGACGACCCCAAGACCTTCCGGTTGCTGGCGGCGGCCGAGACCATCGGCGTGTTCCAACTGGAAGGCGAGCAGATGAGGACGCTCATCCAACGCCTGCGTCCGGACTGCTTCGACGATGTGGTGGCGCTGGTGGCGCTCTATCGGCCCGGTCCGATGGGTGCGGATATGCACAATCTCTACGCCGACCGCAAAACCGGGCGGGCCCGGGTGGCGCCTCTTCATCCCACGCTGAAGGAGTTGCTGGATCCCACCTATCAGATCCTGGTCTATCAGGAACAGGTCATGGAGGTCTCCCGCACCATGGCCGGCTACACCATGGAGGAGGCTGACAATCTCCGAAAGGCGATGGGCAAGAAAATCAAGGCGGTTATGGATGCCGAAGAGGAGAAGTTCGTGGAGGGCTGCGTGGCCCGGGGACATGAACGCGCCACCGGCCAGGAGCTGTTCGGGCTGATCAGCCATTTCGCGGGCTATGGCTTCAACAAGTCGCACTCGGCGTGCTATGGGCTGGTGGCCTATCAGACCGCCTACCTCAAGGCGAACCATCCGGCCGAGTACATGGCGGCTTTGCTCACCTCGTCGAAGAACAACCGGGACCGCACCGCTCTCTATCTGAAGGAATGTCAGCGGATGGGCCTTTCGGTAAAGGTGCCCGACGTCAACGAATCGGGAATGGACTACGAGGTCCGGTCGGACAGCATCCGGGTGGGGCTTTCAGCGATCCGAAACCTGGGTGAGTCGGTGGCGGAAAAGATCATCGAAGCCCGCAAGAAGGAGGGGTCGTTCCAGAGCTTTGTGGACTTCTGTGAGAAGGTGGCCGTGGACGCCTTGCGGCGCAACACCTTGGAGTCGCTGGTCAAAGGGGGAGGTTTCGACAGCCTGGGCCATTCCCGTCGGGGTTTGACCGAGACTCTCCCGGTGATTGTCGATTCGGTGGTGGACCGCCGCCGCCGCGAGGACGCCGGCCAGTTCTCCCTGTTCGGCGGAGGCGGCCTGCCCGATCGCACCCTGCCGGAGATCCCCGACCATCAATGGGACAAGCAGGTTCGCCTCGGCTTCGAAAAGGAGATGTTGGGATTGTATCTCTCCGATCATCCCTTGGCGGAGATGTCCAGGGATCTAGACGCGGCCTCCGACGTGGTCACCTCCGAGTTGGAAAACCGCCCCGACAAAGCCAAGGTGAAAGTCGCGGGGCTGATCGTCGCGGCGGTGAGCAAATGGACGCGCAAGGGCGACCGGATGATGGTTATGACCGTAGAAGACCTGGATGGCGAGGTGGAAGTGGTGGTGTTCCCGCAGGCGGTGAAGCGTTACCAGGAGATACTTGCGGTGGATCGGATGGTGGTGATCTCGGGCAGGGTGGACAGACGTGAGGACGGCGTGCAGTTGGTGGCCTCCCGGATCGAGTTGCTGCAACCGGCCCCTCCCTCCCTGGATATCAGATTGAGCAAGAGCTTCATGGGCGAGCGCGACAATGCCCAAAAGCTGGGTGAGGTGCTACGACGCTATCCCGGAGTTAAGCAGGTGGTTTTTCACATCGCCGAGGACGGCACCCACATCGTCACCTCCAAACCGAAGGTGAGCGGAGACCCGCGGATGATCTCCGACCTCGAGGAGTTGCTAGGCGCCGAGTCGGTGGTGGCCTAGCCGCCGCGCTTGGACGTGGATGGTATGGATCATCTGGCTGAGGTGCTTACCACATCGACGGTTATGGATCTCCCCGGTCCTCGTTCCTAGCACATCACCAACCCTGGAAGGAATATCGGAATTCGGACTACCCACGGTCCCCTACCTGCCCCTGACTTGTCAACCCCAAAAGATGCTGGTTGGGTCGCGTTCTACCTCTGCGATCAGTTCGTGTATGAGCGGTGTTGGGTCTATCAGGGCGCACATCGTCACGCCAGGGGGATCGGCACGCAGTTCACTTTCGCCCAGGCTCTCACCGAGGCAGTTGCGGCGGTGGACAATGCTTTGCTGGTGGTCTCGGTTCCCGCCTTCACCGATCCCGAAGGCGACAGCTTGGAGGTGGGCGAGGCAACCACCGCCTCAAAAACGCCATGTTCATCGCCGCGTTCGTCGCTTCACAGCACGACCCCACCGCCAAAACCTACTACCAACGCAAACGAACCGAAGGCAAACACCACAACGCCGCCGTCATATGCGTCGCCCGTTGCCGCTGCGACCTAATCCTCGCCATGCTCAAAACCCAAACCCCCTACAACCCCACCCGCCACCAAAAAACACCCGAAACCCACTTGACAAAAAGATAGAAACACCCCCGAGGGCTCATCATGAGAGGGGGAAGGAGTCCCCGGCGGTCAAGGCGGCCCGGGCCATCATCGAGCAGCGGCGGGGAGGGCCCAGCATCAACCGCAACATGCTGGGGTTCCTGGCTGCCGAGAAGGAGCGGTCCCCGAGTTGCGCCAGGCGATCCGGAGCAGGATGGCGTGGCAGTCCATCTTCGACGAGCGGGACGAGCATGGTCTTAACCTCACTCCCTCGGACGTCAGGCAGGCCAAGACCAGGAGGAAGGAGGCTGATCAGACCGTCGATCTGGGGATCGGTGAGACCTATTGCCAGGTGCTCTATCCGATCCAGTCGCCTGGCAAATCAGACATCCGCTGGACGGCGGTGCGGGTAGGCGGCGCCGGTGGCATGGCTGAACGGGTGGTGCGCAAGCTGGAGTCGTCAGAGCATCTGATCCCGCGCTACCACGGGACACGGGTCCGCCGCGATCTCGACCGCAGGGAAGCCCCGTGGTGGGAAGATGGCGGAAGAGCCGACCACGTTCGTATACGGGATCTGTGGTCGTACTACTGCCGCTATCTATAACATGCCCCGCCTGGCAGGGTTCGGAGTTCTGGTTGCGGCTATCTCCGGCGGGGTGGCGAGCATCAGTTGGCAGACCGACACATTTGCCTACGCCGAATCCTACGATGAGGAAGCAGACCGCTACCTGGGCCTCCAGACGGGACAGCATGTGGAGGTGACCCGGAGTCACGAGGCAGCGCTGGCTCGCTCCGACCGTGTATGGGAGCAGGTGAAAGCTGGGTCCGAGGAACCAACTACCACCGGGCCAGAAGGGTACCCTGACGAGGGGACCTAGCCTGTTAGACGGGGACTAGGAGTATTCTTAGTAGAACAATGGCCGACAAGCTTGATATTGACGCGATGATCACCCGTTACCGGGCGCGGGCGGAGGCGGTGCAAAACCGCTCCCTTCCGCCGGTGGCCGGTGAGGAGCGCCGCCGGTTCATCCAGCAGGCACAGGACGACTATATGGACTACGCGCTGGTGGGAGCCGCGGAGTGGTCGGTAGAGGAAAATCACCTGGTGTTGCGAATCCCGCTGGGAGGCGGCGGCTAGTCCTCCACCGATAATTGCCGTTGCGCGGCGCGTTGCGCGGCGCGGCGCTCCGACTCCAATCTCTCCAAGTCCACATCCTGGCTGTTCAGGAACGTGAAGGCGTCGGCGACTCGGGTGTGTCCCGCTACCTCGACGATCTGGCGGTGCATCTTCAGGCACACCTGTCGATAGCTGGGGTGGCCGGCCGGCTGGGTGCGCAGTTCGATGAGATGCAGAGCCTGGCGGGCGTTCATCTCCATCATGAACCTGATCCGACAGGCGAAAGGCGCCGCGTACTGGGCGACCTGTCGGCCCAGGGACTCCCGCAGCCGCTCATAGCACTCCCCGGCTTGGTTCATAGCCTCGTCCCAGGTCTTCTCGAGGCCGGCGTCTTCAAGCTCGGAAGGCCGGTCATAACCGAGCCGGGTGGTGAGCGGCTGCCATTCGATGGTCATCATGCGATGGCGCTGGAGATCCCGGAAAGCTCCGAAGTCGCAAGTCACGTCGAAGCGGTAATAACTCCGCTCCATAGCCCTGCCCGGTTTGTGCCGGCGGTTGCCGCGTTCTCCCACCAGGGCGGCGATCAACTCGGTGACCTGGTCGGGCGACATCTGACCCACGGCCTCCTGCAACTGGGCGTCGGAGAGTTCAGAGACCCCGTAGAGAGCGGCGGCGGCCAGCTTCTGCTCGGCGTCGGGATCCCAGTCGGTGAGAGTAACCTCCTCCGCCGCGGCGGGCCGGATCTCCATGCGGTCGGCCAGCTCTTCCAGGCGCGAGGCGGTGTCGGAGAGATAGCGGCTCCACGCCACCCCCCGGTCGGGAAGGTCCACGCGGGTGAGAAAAGAGGGAATTACCTTGCGGAGTTCGGTGAGCATCAGCAATCCGTAGTCCCGCACCTCGGCGAGAGGATGGGCCTGCATGCGGATGAGTGCCATCTCATAGGCCTGCCCGGTAGCGTAGATCCCCACATTGGAGAGGGTGGAGGCGGGAAGCAGTCCCCGGGTGGAGTCGAAGGCCTTGGCCCGGATGGCGGCCCGATGCACCCAGGCCGGATCCTCTTTTCGGCGGGGATGGCGCTCGGAGAAGTACTCGATCATCACCGGGACCATCTCCCGGTAGGTGTCGAACAGCCGGTTCATCATGGCCAGATAGTCCTCCCGCAGGGGCGACTCTCCGATCTCGGGGGGAAGGAAGAACCGGTATCTGCCACCCAAGGGCTTGTCGTAGGCGATATAGCGGGTGGACTGTTCGAGATAGGCGGCCAGGCGGCCCCACTCCAGCACCTTGGTCAACAGATTGGAGGCCTGCTCGCAGGCCAGGTGTGCTCCTCCCAACTGGGCCACGGAGTCGTCCCCGTACTCATAGAAGACCCGCTTGTACAGGTCTTCGGCCCGCTTGAGCTTGATGAGGGGGTCGTCGGGGCTCATTTCGGTGGCAACGGCCTCGATTCCGGTCTCGGAGTCGGCGACGAACTCGTCCAAGAACAGCCGGCGGAGGGATTTGTGGGTGCGGCTGTAGCGGGCGAAGAGTGCGCCTTTCACCACTTCGGGAAGGTTGACCAAGGCGAACACCGGCCCGTCCAGGTTGGTGAAAAAGCGGCTCAACAGCACCCGTTCGGACTCGGTGAAGGACTCGTGGTGGTAGGCCATGGAGCTAATGATGATATGACGAGTGCATCAAGCGGTACCGTAACACCGATGAACTCGGCTTTTTTCCGATTGGTGATCGGAGTGCTGGTGGTGATCGCCGTCGTCTTGGCGGTGATCCCCCTTCTTGCCGCCCTGGATCTGGCCCGGGGCGGGAGCGGATTTGGAATCTGCCCCGACGGCGTCTGGCTGTGTGCCGATCCCTATCTACCGGTGGCCCGGCTCACCGGGCTGGTGGCGGTGGGCATGGGAGCGGTGGCGGTGGTTATCCGCCTCACCCGGCGCGGGCTTCGCTGGGCGGAACAAGAAGAGATGTCTCACCCGGGATAGGGGATCGAACCCGGGGCGCGGGGAGACAGTCCCCAAGGGGCTAGCAGCCGGGAAGCGGGATGCCCGTTTCCGCCAGGGTTTCGGTGGCGATGAACAGCCCTTCGGAGGAGGCGCACACTTTCTTGCCCGACAGCAACCCGGCCGTGATCACCAGCCGCTTGCCGCGTCGTTTCTCCACCCGGCCGCGCACCCACAGGTCCGGATCGTCCACCAGGGCAGGCCGCTGGAACCTGACCTCGATCCGCCTGGTGACCGCCAAGGTGTGCAAGGTGAGGATCGCCGCCCACACCGAGATCTCATCGAGGGTGGTGGTGACGACTCCCCCGTGCAGAGTGCCGTATGTCCCCCGCAGTTCGGGGCGGGGGACGAAAATCGGCGACCGCATAGCCGTCCCGGATGCGAAAGCCCGCCATCCACAGCCCGTGCGGATTGGCCTTGCCGCAGGCGAAGCAACCCTCCCCGTAGTACCTGCGCACTTCGGCGATCAGGTGTTCGGTATCAGCGCTTCCGGGATCTTTGTCGGCCTGGGTTTTGAGAATGACGGTTCTCCGGGCGCTCCACGCGGGGAAGGAGGTGGGGGCTCAACTAGCATCTGGGTGGCGTGGCATCCAAGTTCCTATCGGACGGTAGCGCGCCCACCGCCGCCCAGCGCGGAAAGGCGCGGGCGGTGCTCAATCGTCTCATCCACCGCTATCCGTCTGCCCAGACGGCATTGGATTACGACAGCCCCTGGGAGTTGTTGGTCTCCACCGTGCTGTCGGCCCAGACCACCGACGAGAACGTCAACCGGGTGACGCCGGGGTTGTTTCGGCGGTGGCCGACTGCCGCGGATCTGGCCGAGGCTTCCCTGGAGGAGGTGGAGGGTGTGATTTTCTCCACCGGCTTCTACCGACAGAAGGCGCGGGCCATCGTGGAACTCTCCCGGGACTTGATGGAGAGATACGGGGGAGTGGTCCCGGCGGATCTGGGGGAGCTGATCACCTTGCGAGGGGTGGGGAGAAAGACCGCCAGCGTGGTGTTGGCCGAGGCGTTCGGTATCCCCGCTATAGCCGTCGACACCCACGTCCGACGGGTGACGGGAAGAATCGGGCTGACTGTCCAAACCGACCCCGCCAAAATCGAGAATGACCTGAAAGCACTCCACCCGACCAAGGCATGGACCGGCATCTCGATGAGGTTCATCCAGTTCGGACGGGACATCTGCGACGCCAGAGCTCCTCGCTGTGGTGAGTGCGAGATGATGCTCGACGGCCTGTGCGACTGGCCGAACCGCTCCTGAGATTGCCATGGGCATCGATTTGGTGAAGGGAAGTCTTCTTCTGTGACGCAGAGTTCAGGAAAGCGGTGGGATCGCCGCATCCTGGCGTTGGCGGCGCCCGCCTTGGCCGCACTGGTCGCCGACCCTCTCCTCTCTTTGGTGGATACGGCATTCGTGGGCCGGCTGGGCAGGGTGGAGTTGGCCGCGCTGGCAGTGGACGTCGCCCTGTTCGGGATGGCCTTCGCCGCCTGCAATTCCCTGGCTTTCGTGACCACCCCTATGGTTGCCCAGAGCCTGGGCCGGGGGGACCGCGCCGGAGCGGCCAGGGTGGTCAACCAGGCAATAGTGACCGCGGTCGGTCTGGGAGTGGTTGGGGTGGCCGTCTTCTGGACTGCCTCGGGGGCTCTGGTGGACCTGATGCAAGCGGCGCCGGAAGTATCGGGGCCCGCGGTGGAGTACTTGCGCATCCGATCCCTGGCCTTCCCCGCGCTCCTACTGAATCTGGCCTCACACGGCATCTACCGGGGCTATCAGGACACTCGTACTCCGATGTGGGTCTCTGTGGGGGTCAACGCCTTCAACGCCGTGTTGGATCCAGTGCTCATCTTCGGAGTGGGGTGGGGTCTGGTTGGGGCGGCCTGGGCCACGGTCACCGCCCAATGGCTGGGCACTGGGTGTTTCTTGCTGCTTTTGTCGCGGCGCGCCGGAAGGGAGGGTTGGTCCGTCCGGCACGCGGGGTGGGGAGGTCTGCTCCACTTCTGGGGGGTGAGCGGGGTCCTGGCGCTCCGTAGCCTGTTTCTGGTGCTTACCCTCACCCTCACCGTGGCGGCCGCCGCCGGGGTGGGGACGGTGGAGGTGGCCGCCCACCAGGTCATGATCGGGGTGTGGGCTCTCTGCTCCTTCACCCTGGATTCGATGGCCATCGCCGGCCAGGCGCTGGTGGGAGAACAGGCCGGGCGCCGGGACGCCGCGAGCGCGAATCAGGTCACCAAGCGCCTTCTGGGGTGGGGACTGGTGATGGGGATGGTGATCGCCGGACTGCTGTTGGCGACCCGGCCCTGGCTGGGCGGCTGGTTCACCGACGATCAGGCAGTGGCCGAGGCGGTGAGGGGAGTGGTTCCGTATGCCGCCCTGTTGCAGCCTCTGGGCGCCCTGGTGTTCGTGGCCGACGGGGTGTTCATGGCGGTTCTGGCGGTCCGCCTCCTGGCCGCGTCCACCGCGGCGGGTTTGGTGGCGGCAACCGGCGTGCTGTGGTTCTCGGGCATGGCGGGAGGAAGCTTGTCGGGAGTGTGGTGGGCGATCATCGTCATGATTGTGGCCCGCTTCTGTGTTTTCGTGTGGGGAGGGCGGCGGGGATTGGAGCGGTGGATAGGTGACGAGAACCGGTAAAATCCTAATCGAGGACAGGTTTTGTCTGTGTACGTCAACCAGCGGAAGGCGAGTGGATGAACTTTTTGGATATGGCTCTGGCACTGCAATTGGCGGTGGCATTCGGAGGGGGACTTCTGGCTTTCATTTCCCCCTGTGTGCTGCCGCTCCTTCCCGGCTACCTGGCGATGGTGTCGGGATATTCGGTGGCCGACCTGCAGAAGGGAGTGGCCTCCACCTCCAAAATGCTCCGGGCCACCCTGTTGTTCGTGGCGGGTTTCACCATCATTTTCGTGGCCCAGGGGGCGGGCGCCACCTCCATTTCCCGGTTTCTCCTCCAGAACCAGGTGGTGGTCACCAGGATCGCCGGAGCGTTGATCGCCCTCTTCGGCGTGGTGATGGTGGGGATGTCCTTTTCCAGTCGGGGGATTTTCGCCTTTTTCGCCCGAGAACGCCGGTTCCATGTGGTCTCCGCCCGTTTTGGGTTTCTGAGTCCGGTGGTTTTGGGCGCGGCTTTCGGGTTCGGATGGTCGCCCTGTATCGGCACAATCCTCGGAGGGGTGCTGGCCATAGCCGCCTCCCAGGACACCATCTTGGCGGGGATGTTTCTCTTGTTCGTCTTCTCTTTGGGCATCGGGGTTCCCTTTGTCCTGTCGGGCATCGGACTCTCCAAAGCCTTCAGGGCCCTGGCGTTCGTCAGAAAAATCAGCCGCCCGCTCATCATCGCGGCCGGCGTCCTGATGACCGCATTTGGGGTGCTGATGATGTTCAACGGGCTCAGTTGGCTGTCGAGGGTTATCACGAACCTCTTCGCGGTGCTCCCTCTGCTCAGTAACCTGACAGAGATCTGATAAAAGCCAAGACTTCCCCCGGGAATTCCCCGCCCCGCCACCCTGTTGGTATGAAAGATCTCACGGTCACGCCTTCCCTCGATGAGTATCTGGAGATGGCCGCTCATTGCCGGGTGATCCCCGTGGCGGTCAATCTCATCGGCGACCGGGAGACTCCGCTCACGGTCTTCGAGAAGCTGGCCGGCGATGATCCCGGGTTCCTCTTGGAGTCGGTGGAGGGAGGAGAGCGCTGGGCGCGCTGGTCGTTTGTGGGATGGGACCCGGCCTTCATTCTCACCGCCCGAGAAGGCAAATGCGAGATAATCGGATCCGACCTGGAGCTCCCTTTGGGCAGTCCGCTGGATGTGCTGGAGGAGCTGCACCGACAGTTCGCCCTTCCCGAGATGCCCGGTTTTCCTCCGCTTTATTCGGGAGTGGTGGGATACCTGGGCTATGACTGTGTCCGCTATGTGGAACACCTCCCCTCCCGCCCTCCCGACGACCGGGGACTCCCCGAGATGCTGTGGCATTTCTTGGGCGGACTGGCAGCCATCGACCGTTTCACCCAGACCATCACCCTGATGAGAAACATCTATGTGGGAGAAAACCCCGAGTCCGACTACCGCCAGGCAGTGGCCCGATTGGCGGAGGACGCGGCCCGTCTGGCGGCGCCGCTTGGCTACACGCTCCAGCCGGTGGCGTCCGAGCCCCCGCCCGGTCCGCCTTTCACTTCCACCTTCACCCGCGCCGAGTACGAGGCGGCGGTGCTGAAAGCCCGTGACTATGTGTGGGCTGGGGATGTCTTCCAGGTACTGCCCAGCCAGCGCCTCACCATCCCTTTCACGGGGGACAGCTTCGACATCTACCGGGCGCTTCGGCTCATTAACCCTTCGCCTTATCTGTTTTTCGTGCGCTCCCCGGGCGTGACAGTGATCGGCTCGTCTCCGGAGTTGATGACCCGGGTGCGGGACGGCAAGGTCTTTTCCCGTCCGATCGCCGGAACCCGTCCCCGGGGCGCCACCCCCTCCGAGGATGCCGCCCTGGCCACCGAGTTGCTGGCCGATCCCAAGGAGCGGGCCGAGCATGTCATGTTGGTGGACCTGGCCCGGAACGACGTGGGGCGGGTGTGCGAGTTCGGAACAGTGCAGGTGGACGACCTGATGGTGGTGGAACGCTACTCCCATGTCATGCACATCGTCTCGGCCGTTTCGGGGACATTGCGGCCCGAGGTAGGTCCGGTGGATGTGCTGCGGGCGACCTTTCCCCACGGGACGGTGTCGGGCGCTCCCAAGGTGCGCGCCATGGAGATTATCGACGAGTTGGAACCGGTGGCCCGCGGTCCCTATGCGGGGGCGGTCGGCTATATCGACTTCTCGGGCACCATGGACACCGCCATCTGTCTGCGCAGTGTGATCGTGGCGGACGGTTCGGCCTGGGTGCAGGCCGGAGGGGGAGTGGTGGCCGACAGCCTCCCCGGTTCCGAGTACGAGGAAACCATGAACAAGGCGGCGGCTCCGCTGGCCGCCCTTGCCCTGGCGGCCCATCTGAGTATCTCCGGTTCCTCCGCCGCAGTGGGAGGGGAGTAATGGCCGACAGCTTCGGGAACGTGACCGGCGAATACCTGGCGCTCCGGAGAGGATGTGGTCTGGTGGCGCAGCGGTGGGAAGTGGTGTGGGTGGAGGGAGCAGGCTCGGTTTCGTTTCTGCAGGGACTGGTGAGCGCCGATGTGGAGTCGCTATCCGAGTGGGGGGTGTGCCGCTCTTTCCTCTTGACTCCCCGGGGCATGGTCCGCTTCGTGCTGTGGGCGCTGAAAGACACCCAGGGGCTGGGTTTGGTCTGCGAGCGGGGGATGGGAACTGATCTGGCCGAGACCCTCGACTACTACCGGATTCGCGTCAAGGCCAAGATCCACCTCGATCCCCGGCCGATCTCGGCCCTGGTGGGACCGGCCGGTCCATGGGCCGATGCCTTGGGGGAGGATCGGTGGGAGCGAGACGGTGAGGATTTCCGGGCCTCGGCGCCTCTGGCGGGGCTTCCCCGGGCCTTTTTTGCAGGTGACGCTCCCGGGGATTTCCAAGCGGCGGGGGAACTGGCCTGGCGGGCGGTGCGGGTGGAAAGCGGCGAGCCGGAAACAGGGCGTGATCTTGACGACCGGACCATCCCCCAGGAAACCGGCGGATTGGCGGAGGCCTCGGTCTCCTTCACCAAAGGGTGCTTCCTGGGCCAGGAACTGGTGGCCCGCATCGACAGCCGGGGGCGGGTGAACCGGACGTTGCGGGCACTGGAGGTGAGGACCAACATCCTCCCTCCCGAAGGTGCGGAAGTGATGAGGGACGAGAGGGTGGTGGGAAGGATCACGTCGGTGGCCGAATCCCTGGAAGTGGGCGCTCCGGTGGGGCTGTCCCTGATCAGACGGGGAACCGACCCCGGCGACGAGGTGCGGATCCGCTGGGAGGGCGGGGAGGCGCCCGCCCGAGTGAGGGCCCTTCCCTTAGTGGATTCCTTGCCAGGCTAAGCGCGTAAACCGTTCCTTTTTGGATAGATGATTATTTCTATCCCGGCGTTCCGAACGATCTTGAACGCTTGTGCGACACCGTTGATCAGGGTTCCGCTCGGGCGGTCGTAACACCCACGGAATGTGAGCGCTCGTGCTGGTCGTTGCCTGTTGTGTGCGCCATGCCAGTTGTATTAGCGGTCTGCTGGACGGTTGCTTTCCTGCACCGATCCTCCGGTAAGAGTAGGGTCTGGCCGTCTTTTCGCTTTTCGCTATGTCCCTGGCTTCTTCTGCCGATCACCACTGCGGCCGCCTGGTGGCGGTCGCCGCGTTGTCGGCGAGATCTATCTAAGGGCTTCTTCCAGTATCTGGCTCCCCAGATACTGGTGTAGGCGGGTTCCACTGCTATCACCACCATGCCGTTGCGGTACGCCGCTGAGGCGATGGTGTGGACGAACTTGGCGGTGGGTATGCCGCACACCTTGCGGCGGGTGGTCTTTCCTGCCTTGCCTCTCCGCCCTCTCTGTCGCCCCAGAGTGCGAACATCGGCGAAGTTGAGCTTCTCGATGGCTATGACCGTCACACCCCGGCGTTGTGCCCACTTGACGAGTTGGCTGACCGCTTCTCGCAACGCACCGAGGCGGTGTGCCGAGGAACCCCTCTCGGGGATGTTCTTCCTGATAGGCCTGCCTATCGGGTTGCCGTGAACATCCAGAATCCGTGCATCCACATGTCCCGAGTTGACATCTATCGCCAGGCACCTGCCCGACTTAGCGGCCTCTTTGACGCCAGGGCTCTCCTTGGGTGACTGAGACCAGGAGGCGGTGATGTACCAGCGCTCTCTATCCGCATCAAAGCGGATGTGGTATCCGACCGCCCGGTCGGAACTGGCCTGCGCTTCCCACTCGCCGGCGAGATGGTGCCAGCGTATGGGCGCGGAAAGCCGGTAGGTAGAAGTCCTGCCGGGCGTGTTGGACAAATGAGCAAGAGGCGAAGGTAGGCGGATAGTCACCGTGTAATCGTCTCCACTGTGAGGAGCGACTCTGATGGTCTCGTTGCCAAATGCCTTTCCCGCTTCGCCGTCTGCCGAGATGAACATGCGTTTGGCGTTCCATTGGTGCCGCCACTCATCCAAGGTGAGACCTGCTTCTTCGAGGTTGTGGCGCTTGCGAGCCAGGCGTGTGCCGCCCACCACTACTGACGGCCCTCGGTTAGACGCTTCTCCGTGTCGGCCACCCGGGCAGCCAGTTTCTGGCGACGGCGCTGTTTCTGGTAACGCTCCCCTTTGGTCGCGTATCCTCAGCTTCTTCTTCTTTCCCTTGCCCACCGACAAAACGAGGCGGCGATCCAACTCGGCTATCTCCTTACGATCTCGAGACTCCAAGTCTTCCAAGTTGAGTAGCTCTCTTTCCCACATGTCGCCGACCACCCGGGTAATGGCTCCCGCCCAACGAGAAGAACACCGTGAAGTCAACGCACGTTTGCGTTTGGCGCGTCCCAGGTACTTAGGTCCCGCTCCGAGGCGACACCGCGTTGCCAGGTCGGAACACAACAAACTACCCAGGTGATCCCCTACTTGCGTGAGCACCTGCTCATCGGTCAAGGACACGAACAGACGGGTTCTGGCGCTCACCACCCGCGGAGGACCTACCACAAAGGGATCAATCAACACACGCTTGGTCACGTCGAGGCTGCTTTCAGGGCCTTCTCGGCGCGTCTCGCCGCCGATCTCTTGCCGTACAGACGGGCGCAAAACAATGTCAACACCTCGGTCATATCCCGCACCAGGTCATCCTCCACCTCGCCGTCATCCATCACCACGATCTCCCCGCCGGCGCCCCGGACAGCCGCTTCCACCATCTCGAACCCGAACCTCGCCAACCGGTCCCTGTGTTCCACCACCAACCGAACACCACCACCGGCTCCCAACACTCTCAGTAGCTTCCTGCGTTTGCCGTTCATGCCCGACGCTGTCTCCATCACAACCTCGTCCACTACCCAGCCGCGCTTGCGAGCAAACACTTGAACGCGCTCCACCTGTCGTATCAAATCGGCGGACTGAACAGAACTGGACACCCGGGCGTACAGCACCGTGCGTATACCCGACGCGACAACCGCTGAACGGGACCGGACATAATAGATACGCCCAATCCTCTGCACTTCCAAGTCCTTGGGAAGGCGACCATCTTTCATCATCTGCCACGACACTCTCGGCACCCGTCCGAACTGTCGTCCCCAGTCGGACAAACGAACCCAGCCACCACTAGAAAGGTCAGCACTCATCAAGAACAATCTACCAAAACGGCAACAGTTGGCAACCCCTTGTTAGGTTGCAAATAGCATACTAACTGCTAGCATGATGCGACAATGAAGACTTTGTATCTGCGGAATGTGCCTGAAGATGTGGCGTATCGCCTGAAGGTGCTTGCCGGTCGAGAGGGTATCTCGGTTTCGGCGTTGGCCGTACGGGAACTGGCCATAGCGTCACGCCGGGCCGACAATGCCGAGTTACTCGGCGGTCTCCCCGATTTGGATGTCAGCGGGGAGGAGATTTCGGCTGCTTTGGATGAAGGGCGCGCCGCTCGGTGATCGTGGCCGACGCCTCGGTGGCGTTGCATGCTCTGCTTTCGGCCGGGGAAGCCCGCAAAGAGCTGAGTCTTGAACGTATTGCGGTGCCCCACCTCGTGGATTCCGAGATTTGCCACGCCCTGCGCCGCATGCTGCGACTCGGCACAATCAGTTCCCCCGAAGCCGAGCAGATCCTGAAGGTTTGGGGTCAACTCGGGTTACAACGTTTCGGAGTCGTAGGTCTCCTTGACCGCATCTGGGCCTTGCGTGACAATCTGTCCGCCTACGACGCCACCTACGTAGCCTTGGCGGAGGCACTGAACTGTTCTCTGCTGACAGCAGACTCCCGCATCGCCAATGCCCCCGGCCCACAGTGCACCATCACTGTCCTGCCCACTCGACGGGGTCTCTGCTGATCGAAGACGTTAGACCTGCAGACAACTGGGGAAGCAATTCACTGCCAAGCCGAAACCACCCTCCCAACAGCACATCTTGGATGAGGGCAGGCCAATGACCAATCACGACATGAACCAGGATCAGATGATTAGGTTCTACCGGACGATGTCTTTGATCCGCCGGTTCGAGGAGAGGGCTGCTCACCTGCGCCAACAAGGCTTCATTCCCGGGTTCAGCAGCTCTCCGGCGGAAGGCTCACTGACCATCTGCGGGAGGCCTTGCCCTGGATGGGGAGGTTCGACGTGGCCGATGTGCCGGGACGAGGACAGCCCGGCACCGGGGAGATCAACTTTGTCCACCTGCGCAAGGTGCTGGAAGCGGAGGGCTACGACGGTTTGGTTTCTTTCGAGTTGGACCCGGTGGACGGCGACAGCGATCGGGCGCCCGGGACTGCCGAGAGCTCTTCGGCTTCTGAGCCGAAGACAACACCCGGTGTTCGTAGAATCCGATGATGATGCTGGACGAGATCCTTTCCTCCACCTGCCGGCGGATCGCTGGGCTGACAGAACCGCCGGAGGGTGATTCCACAGCCCGGAGGCCGCCGCGGGCGCTGGACATTGCGCTGGGCGGGGCGGGGTTGGCGGTGATCGGGGAGGTCAAAAGACGCTCTCCCTCCCGGGGGGTGTTGGCCGAGGGACTCGACCCGGTGCGCCAAGCCAGAGTCTATGAGCAGGCCGGAGCGGCGGCGGTCTCGGTGCTGACCGAGCCGGAATATTTCTCGGGCTCAAACCAGGACCTGACCAGGGTGGCCGAGGCGGTGGGGATCCCGGTGATCCGGAAGGATTTCATTCTGGATGCGGCCCAGGTGTGGGAGTCGCTTCGCATCGGCGCCGACGCGGTGCTGCTGATCGTGGCGGTCCTGGATGACGATCAGTTGAAAGAGCTCCTGAAGACAACCGACCAGGCCGGGCTGGCGGCGCTGGTGGAGGTGCACAATCCCGAGGAGGCCCAACGGGCGATCGAGGCCGGCGCCCAGGTCATTGGGGTCAACAATCGGGATCTGCGGGACTTCACCGTCGACCTGGGGACGGCCCGGCGAGTGGCGCCCTATTTGTCCGGGGCTTCGGTCAGGGTCGCCGAGAGCGGCATTCACACTCCTGTTCAGGCTGCGGAGATGGCCGAAGCTGGCTACGACGCCGTCCTGGTGGGCGAGGCCTTGGTGCGCTCCCCCAACCCCGGGGAGTTGGTCTCTAAAATGAGAGGCGCTGTGCTCTGATGGTCTGGGTCAAGGTGTGCGGGATCTCGAAGATGGCTGATTTGGAAGCCGCGGTGGAGGCGGGCGCCAATGCTGTCGGCCTGGTGCTGGCAGCCGGCACTCCCCGCTGCATCACGGTCGATCAGGCCAAGGGTCTGGCAGGGTCATCCCCGGTTCCCGGCTTTTTGGTGACGGTGGATGAAACTCCCGAAGATCTGATGGATCTGGTGGACCGGATCGGGGCCCGGGGAGTGCAGCCCCATGGAAACCATCAGGCGGAGGCTGCGGAAGCCGCTGCCCGCCGCGGGTTGATGGTGCTTCGACCGGTTAAGGTGGGCGCCGACCGGATTTCGTTGGACCACGTTCCCGGCTCCCAGATTCCTATTCTTGACACCGCCGATTCCCGCCGTCACGGGGGGACCGGTGAAACCTTTGATCACGACGCCCTGCCCCCGATCCACCGAGAGTGGGTCCTGGCCGGGGGAATGGGTCCACATAATGTCGCCCAGGCCGTGGAAAAGCTCCAACCCTGGGGCGTTGACGCCTCCTCTCATCTAGAGTCGGCTTTGGGAGTGAAAGATCCCGTCCTGATACACGCGTTCGTGAAAGAGGCCAAAAGGCAATGAGAGCCAGACTGCACCGTCCCGACCGAAGGGGACGTTTCGGCGAATACGGTGGAAGGTTTGCACCGGAGACTCTGATGACGGCGCTGGAGGAGTTGGAGGTGGAGTTCACCGCAGCGTGGGCCGATCCGCTGTTTTTGGGGGAATATCACCGTCTGCTCGAGTTGTATGTGGGCCGTCCCACACCGCTCTATCCGGCCCATCGCCTGAGCGAGCGGCTGGGTGTCGAGGTGTGGCTGAAGCGGGAGGACCTGGCCCATACCGGCGCGCACAAGATCAACAACGCCCTCGGCCAGGGACTGTTGGCCCACCGGATGGGGAAGCCGCGCATCATTGCCGAGACGGGGGCGGGACAGCACGGGGTGGCCACCGCCACCGCCGCGGCGGTACTGGGTTTGGAGTGCCAGGTCTACATGGGGGAGGTGGATATACGCCGCCAGGCGCCAAACGTCTCGCGGATGAAGATCCTGGGCGCTGATGTGATCGGGGTCGCGTCGGGGGCGGGAACCCTCAAGGATGCGGTCAGCGAGGCCATGCGGGACTGGGCGCGAACCGTGGAGGAGACCCACTACGTAATCGGATCGGTGGTGGGTCCTCATCCCTTCCCGTGGATGGTTCGGGAGTTGCAGAAAGTGATTGGAGAAGAGGTGCTCCGCCAGTCCGAACAGCTGCCCGATGTGGCGGTGGCCTGTGTGGGGGGCGGCTCCAATGCGATCGGCATGTTCTGGCCGCTGGCGGGAACCGGAGTGGAGTTGGTGGGGGTGGAGGCCGGAGGCGAGGGTATCGGAACAGGCCGGCACGGGGCCTCCATCGGAGCGGGGAGCCCGGGGATCCTGCACGGCGCCCGAACCTACATGCTGCAGGACGAGGACGGACAGGTCCTCGAGGCCCACTCCATCTCGGCGGGTCTTGACTACCCGGGCGTGGGGCCGGAGCATTCCTATTTCCAGGAAGTAGGTCTGGCCCGCTATGTCTCAGTGACCGACCGCGAAGCCTTGGACGGGGTAAGGCTGTTGGCCAAGACCGAGGGGATAATCTCTGCTCTGGAGAGCGCCCACGCGGTGGCCTGGGTGGCCAGGGAGGCGGCGGCGCTTCGCCACAAGACGGTGCTGATCAACCTCTCGGGAAGGGGTGACAAGGATATGGAGATGCTGGTGGAACGACTATGAATCTGGAGGAGAGGGCAGCAGCGGCTCGGATGCGCTTGGGCGTCGAACGAATCGCCGACCTGTTCTCGACTGCCCGCCAAGAGGACCGGTCGGTGTTTTTACCGTTTCTCACCGCAGGACTTCCCGATCCAGCTTCTTCTCCCCGGCTGTTCAGGGCGATGGCCGAGGCGGGCGCGGACGGCTTCGAAGTGGGGATACCCTACTCGGATCCGCTCATGGACGGACCGGTTATCTGCCGGGGAAGCGAACAGGCCATTTTGGAGGGGACTACTTTGGACAAGAGCCTTTCCATCCTCGGGGAGGTGGCCGAGACCACCGCGCTTCCCTCCCTGGCCATGACCTACGCCAATCCGGTGTTCCGCCGAGGGGCGGATTGGTTTTGTGATCGCCTGGCCGAGGCCGGAGCGGCAGGGATGATCGTCGCCGATCTGCCTTTCGACGAGGCCGGGCCGTTGAGTGAGGCGGCCCACCGCCACGGTTTGGGATTGGCGCTGTTCCTGGCGCCCACCTCCGGCTACAGGCGGATCAAGGCGGTGGCCGAGGCGGCCCCGTCGTTCATATACGCGGTCGCCAACCTGGGGGTCACCGGGGAGCGGAGCGAATGGAGTAGCCGGGTTGAGAGACTGGTCGAGGAGATCCGCGAGGTAACCGATATCCCGGTGGTGCTGGGAGTGGGGATTTCCACTCCCGAGCAGGCCGCCATCGCTGCCGGGCTGGCCGACGGCTTCATAGTGGGAAGTGCTCTGGTCCGCCGGGTCCTGGAAGCGTCAGATGCCGACGCGGCTGCCCGGTCCCTGGCGACGCTGGTTGGGGAGATGGTCTCCGCGGCCCGTCGATAGGTTTGGAGAGGAGAAACTTTCCGAACCGGGAGGCGTCTTGAAGGGAAAGGGAGGAAGACAACAGGTCATGGGGGTTTGTCAATGCCTAATGTGAATTTTCAAAAGGGAGACACCATGAAACGTTTGCTGGCTGTGGCAGTTGCCTCGATGATGCTGGCTTCGGCCTGCGGTTCCGACGATCCGGGTCCGATCACCACCTCCGTCGCCACTACTACCACCACTGTGGCCACTGCTGGCACTGATCAACCCACTTCGACCACCCGCGCCGATACCCCGACCACCGTTGGCGGGGGAGAGCCCGTCCTTGTCACGGTCGGGCTCCGCACTTTTGGGAGTTGCGACGACATACTGAACTACTACATCGAGAACGCTTTGGAGTTGGTGGGCCCCTACGGGCTGGGAGGTGGAATCGGTCCGGTTTGGAGGGATGGCGACATGATGGTGGAAACGGCGGCGGCTGAAGCTGACACTGCAGCAGCCAGCACCAGCTCGCAGTCGGCGCCCTCCTTCACCGGCACCAACGTGCAGGTTGCGGGGGTGGACGAGGCCGACCTGGTCAAGACCGATGGCCGGTACATCTATTCACTGCTGGACACCGGGAACCGGCTGCGGATCGTCGAGGTTGCCGACCGCGGGCTGAGGCTGCTGTCCACGCTCGATGTCGGTTTCGAGCCCCATGAGATGCTGCTCTACGAGGACACGCTGTTGCTGGTGGCTTCCGAGTGGCGGGTCGGGACCGTTACCCGAGTCGCTCAGATCGACATCTCCGATCGGGAGTCACCCGAGGTTGTTGCAGACTTGAGCATGGATGGTCTCTATAACGGCTCGCGTCTTTCGGAGGGAATCGCCCGGCTGGTGATCACCTCCAATCCCGTAGGGATCGAATGGGAGCGTCCCCGCGGCACGGGCCTGCGAGCCGAGCAGGAGGCGATTGAAGCCAACCGGGAGTTGGTGCGGAACTCGACCCTGGGCAACTGGCTTCCGGCTTACGTACTGGGAGATCCGGAAGGCGGAGATCCAGAGTGGGGACAGTTGGTCGACTGTTCCAACGTGTTGGCGCCGCGGATATTCTCGGGCTTGAACACGCTTTCCATCATTATGTTCGACCTTTCGGAGGGGATAACCGAATGGACTTCGGCCAGCGTGGTGGCCGAAGGGGATACGATTTACGCCACCGCGGAAAGCGTGTATGTGGCCACTTACCGGTGGGTCGACTGGCAGGCCCTCTCCGAAAACGATGTGCGGTCCGCGTCGCGGGGATACACGACCCTCATCCACAAATTCGACACGTCCCGGGCCCGCCGCCCTGCCTATGAGGCCAGCGGACAGGTGGAGGGATTCCTCTTGAATCAGTTCTCGATGGACGAGTACCAGGGAGACTTGCGGGTGGCGGCCACTTCCTCGCCGTCCTGGTGGTGGTCGGAGGACTCGGAGAGTCACGTTACGGTGCTCCGACCCGACGGCAACCTGCTCGAAGAGGTTGGATCGGTCGGGGGTCTGGGTGAGGGAGAACGCATCTTTTCGGTCAGGTTCATGGGAGCCGACGCCTATGTGGTGACCTTCCGCCAGGTCGATCCTCTCTATGCTCTGGATCTCTCCGATCCGTTCAACCCCGAGGTGTTGGGGGAACTGAAGATCCCGGGCTTTTCCTCCTATCTGCATCCCGTGGGTGAAGATCTGCTGTTGGGGGTGGGCCAGGATGCCTCCCTGGAGGGAAGAGTGGAGGGTCTTCAGGTTTCCCTCTTCGACGTCTCCGACCCGACCGATCCCCGCCGCGTAGGCCAGATCCGCCCTCTCGTAGAAGACGGCCGGGATCCCGATTACAGCTGGTCACCGGTTGAACGCGATCACCGGGCGTTTGTTTTCTACGACGGCTTGGCGTTGATTCCCTACTTGGCTTACTGGTGGGATGGCGAAGACAAGAACGACGCGGGGGTGGTAGCGATCAAGGTGGAGGCCGCCGATCTGTTCTTGGAGGACCTGCTGCGCCCCGTCGCGGACGGGCCGATACGACGCAATTCCCAGATTGGGAGAAGGGCGGAGCAATCCGTCCCGGAGCGGGTGATAATCATCAAGGATCGGATCTATTCGATCACCCGGGTAGGAATTGCCGTTCACGAGATGGACACCTGGGACCGGGTGGAATTCGTGGAGTACCCGGTCCGCTAGCCAAGACTCCTCGTCGAAGGCGGTCTCCCCGTCATTGAGGCTGTTTAGTTGTTCAGTTGCCTCGCCGCGGGGTGGCGGTGATGCACTGGCGCGTGTGATGTTTTCGCGACGTTCTGCACTATGTCGCGAAAATCGCGGTCAGATGTTTTGCCTCCAAGCCCTCCCCCTCCACCACCTGTCCGTTGATCAAACGCGTTTCCACAGGCCCCTGAAGAGGGCGTTTCGAATTTGATCCCTGGTACGGGCCGAGCGACGCCGGAGGGGACCGATAGGTGTTTTGGCTATCTACCACTGTGGGACGGTGCTGGGATAGAAGTCATTTCAAACCGGCGGGATTTTTCGCGGTCCAACCGATTCCTCCGGGGCCGACTCACCGCAGAATCCCATCCTGTGGAGGTGTAATCTCGGTGGGGTCCATGTGAAGGGCGGATGAAACGGAGGATCTCTGATGTCAATCGTGGAATACTCGGTGGAAGGTGCGGTGGCGGTGGTGCGTCTCAACCGCCCTCCGGTCAATGCGCTCTCTTCGCAGCTGGGGGCCGAACTGAACGAGACCTTCGGGAGGGCGGAGGATCCCGCGGTCCGGGCGGTGATGCTCACCGGTCGGCCCCATTTCGCCGCCGGGGCCGATATCAAAGGGTTTCAGTCCGCTTATGACTCCGGGGAGATGACCGACGACCTGGCCTCGGAGTTGGTAGACGCCATCTGGCGATTGGAGGCGCTGGCCAAACCCACCATCGCTGCCATCTTCGGATACGCCCTGGGAGGCGGACTGGAGTTGTCCATGGGGTGCGACTTCCGTTATTTGGCCGAAGACGCCCAAGTGGGACAGCCCGAGGTCAAGCTGGGGATCATTCCCGGAGCGGGGGGGACCCAGCGGCTGGCCCGCTTGGTCGGATTCCAGAAAGCCAAGGAGATCGTCATGTCGGGCAGGTTTGTCTCTGCCGCCGAGGCGCTGGAACTGGGACTGGCGGACAAGGTGTTCCCGGCCGATGAACTGTTGGAGCGGACCATGGAGGATGCCCAACGCTGGGCGACGGGTCCCACCGTGGCGCTGGGCGCCGCCAAACGGGCTCTGATCGGAGGACTGGGACTTCACCTGCGGGAAGCCATGGAGGTAGAGCGCCGGGCCTTTCTGGACTGTTTTTGGAGCGACGACGCCCGAGAGGGGGTGGCGGCGTTCATCGAGAAGCGTCGGGCGACCTTCGGGGGAACCTAGCCTTCAGGCGCCCAGTTGGCTTCCACCCACTGTTGGAAGCGAGTCAAATTAGCTCGAAAGATCCGGTGGAGGACCGGTCGGGACAGCCACTTGACCAGAGCACCGCCCAAATACCAGGGGAATCTGAGTTGCTCCACCCAGGTGATCCTGCTCGGAGAGTGATTACCCGACAACTCGAAGCGTCCCCAGCCGCCGATCCGCCCGACATGGCGTACTCCTATACGTTTTCCTTCTACCCATTCGTTTATCTCCATGATGTCGGTGACGCGCAAGGGCCCTACCCGGGTGGGCACTTCCATCCGCACTCCGACTCCCCGGCGTTGGTCGGTTGCGAAAGAGATAGATGTCGCATCGCTCATCCACTCTGAGTGGGAGGAGAGGTCGGCAAGCCGTTCCCAGACGAAGTCCGGAGGCGCTGCTATGTCAACCTCTACGGTGATGGGACGCACTGCTCACCAATTGTAAAGAAGTCCCCGGCGTGGTTGAATATTTGCCGACCCACAGGGCGGTGAACTTCTTCTATCAGGGATTTCGGCGAGTTGCAGCCGGTTGGATAAGCTGATAATTTCCGTGCCGACCTCCCGTTCCACCTTCCCCTTGGTCGCTCTCTATCGACGGATCAGGGCGCGGGTGGACGCCTATCGCCACGGATGGTTCAAGGTTCTGGTGTGGTTTCTGTTCGGGGCTATGACCATAGCTCTGGTTCCGGGGATGGCGGCTGTCTGGTTCTTCCGGCTTTCCCACCGGCCCCCGCCGGCCCGAGGGCGGCGTTTCTCGATGCTGCTTCTGGCTGTCCTGGCGGGTCTCTTCCAGTTGGTGTGGCTGAACGTACTGATAATCGATCCTCTGGCAGGGCTTGGCGAAGCTCAAAACCAGCCTCAAGAGCAGACTGCAGTCGATGCAGCACCCACCGTGGAAATCACAACCACTGCCGCTTCGGCCGAGCCTTCGCCGACCACCACTGCTTCCCAAGTCGTAGTGGAGACTGACAGCGAGTCGGGGACCCCTGCTTCATCCACCACCTCCACAGCCGCTACCACCTCCACAGCCGCGGCTTCGGACGCCACGCCGACCACCGGGGTCGAGGTTGCCACCACAACCACCGCCAAGCCGGAGGCAGGGACCACTACTACAGCAGCGCCGACCGCCACCGTCTCCACTACCACCACTTACGTCCTGCCGACGACCACTACCGCTCTACCTACTACTACGACGGCCGTCTCCGTCCCGCCAACCACGACCACTACCGCGCAAGAAACCGATCAGCCAACGTCCCGGAAGGAAGGGGTGCTGGCGGAATTGCCAGTGGCTGGAGAGAGCGACGGGGGAGTGGCTTACGACCGAAATCTGTACGGAGGATGGACTCGGGTCAGGTCGGGATGTGACACACGTTGCGCGGTGTTGGAGGAGGAAAGGCGCGCCGACGGTGCGTGGCTCTCCTGGTACGACGGACAGGTGATCTCCAGTGCATCCAGCCTTGATATCGACCATATGGTGCCCCTGGCCGAGGCGCACTCGTCGGGAGCATGGCAGTGGAGTTCGTCCCAAAAGAGAAACTACGCCAACGATCGGGTTCATTCCGAGGCGCTCACTGCGGTCAGCGCCTCCTCCAACCGCTCCAAAGGGTCGCGTGATCCTGCTGGGTGGAAACCATCAGATAGCTCTGTCTGGTGCAGGTACGCCACTGATTGGGTTACGGTCAAAGAGGTGTGGGGACTGACCGCTGATCGGGCGGAGATACGTGCCCTTGAGGAAATGTTGGACACCTGTGACTCCGATGTCACCATCACTACCATCCCGGTCCCGACCGCGCCCACCACTACGTCCACAGTTGTGACCACCACCCGTCCCACTGTGAGTAGTTCCTGTCCCTACACCTCGGCGGCGGGTGATCCGTGTGCGGCGGTTCCCGGCCTGGACAACCAGCAAAACGATGTGAACTGCGGCGACATCCCCAATCGCTTCAAGCCGCTGAGGGTGGTGGGTGAAGACTATGACCGGCTCGATGGGGACAAAGACGGGGAGGCGTGCAGTCGGTGATTTTCTTGAACAATTTGCTGTAAGGCTGTTATGCTGATAGACGCCCTCGGGGGTGGTGTAATAGGTAACACGACAGGTTCTGGCTCTGTTATTGAGGGTTCGAGTCCTTCCCCCCGAGCCAGGGCCGGGTATGCTCTCGGTCTGTTGGCCCCGTCGTCTAGTGGCCTAGGACGCCGGCCTCTCAAGCCGGTAACGCCGGTTCGAATCCGGTCGGGGCTGCCATTGCCTAGCCATCCCTTCTGCGAATCCGCGAGGGGATTCGCGATTGCGCGGCGGTGGGCTTTGCACGTGACTTCCATTCACGACCAAGCCGCACTTCGCGAAACATCCCCAATTTTAGAAGACAGTTGATTATTCTTGACAGATATAAACTGTTCTCAAGTAACTAAATGCGAGGTATGAAATGGTAGAGAATTCCAACACGGACAGCGCTGGTTACCCGCCTGTGATCGACACCGCCCAAGTGGCGAAGTTGTTGCGCATGAATGTTCAGATGGTACGAAAATACGTCCGCGAGGGCCGACTTCCTGCCTACAAGTTGCCCGGTTCGCGGGTGTACCGCTTTATCTATTCCGAAGTGATCGAGTACGTCAGGTCCCATCCGGTGCAATCCGACGCACACCAGACGACAGAGACTTCCCAGTAGCCACTTCACAAGCCATTCAAAGGCTGGGGAGAGGACGTATCACCACCGCGATCTCCTAAAAAGGGAGATAAGAGTCGAGTCCTGTCGGGTCCACCAGCCAGAGATGCTCGGCGGCGGCCACTCTGATCCTTCGCGGTTGGGAGACTCCCAGCGATGGGGCATACACCTCGACCATCTCTTGGGTCAGTTCCATCTCGGTGAGCCGTGCCCGCCAGGTGGGTGCTGTCCCGCTCGCCTCGGCCCCTCCTGAGGAGCGTCTGGTTACGCGTAGGGCGACCCGATTAAGACGGGCGTCGGCGCAGAGATGCTCGGTGTTGATGGTGACACAATCCCTGCCCCTCCCACTACCTCTCCAGTGAGCTGCAGTTGGCCGGTTCGCATGGTTAGGCGATCTCCCCGGTGGAGCAGCATCTTGGTTATATCGAGCAAGGTGCGGCGGCGGAGACGGTCCTGGTGGATCTCGAACTCGGTGGCTTCGAGCTCGGCCCGCCACTCTTGTCCCACCCCCTGCCGCAGGTATCGAACGAGGCCCGCCATTGCGTCCGGGGTCGAAGTTGGGTCGTGATCCGGCGAAACAGTGGAAAAACGTCATGTTGGGAAAACCATCCTCCCTGAGTAGCTGTTAGCCGGTTACCCACCATATATAGTCGGTCGTCCCCAGTTGGTTGCCAGGAGTTCCAGGCTTCCGATTCGAGATGCCGGCGGCGGCTGCTACGGAGCGGCAATGATGAAAATGAACAGCGAAGAAGGCTCGGCGCCCATTGAGTTGGAGTTGGGAATCGGATTGGTGCTCATATCCCTTGCCCTCCTCGCTCCCTCCTTCGGCCCCTACCTCCAGCGGATGGTGTTCGTGAGGATCGCCGCGGTAGAGGCCGCCCGGGAGTTGGTGCTCTCTGACGGATCGGAGGCGGCTGTCCGTGGACTGGTGCGACAGATTGCCCGCAATCATGGCGTGGAGGGAAGTGGGGTGGCAGTCGGGTTCTGCGGCGGAGCGATCCGCCCTGTGACGGAGCCGTCCCGTTCCGACTGCGGCCCGCCTGTCAAGGGCAGAGAACTCACGGTGGTGATCACCGTTGGGGTCCCGGCTTTTTCACTCCCTACGGTGCGGTGGGAAGCCTGACGGCGAAGGCTTCCCAAACCGAGATGGTCGGACTCTATCGGTCCACCCGATGAAGCGAACGCCCAGGCAAAGGGGATCGATCACTCTCTGGCTGTTGGGCCTGGGGATCTGTTTGCTCGTGCTAGGCGGGATGGGATTGGATATGTGGTCGACGGTGGTGTTGCGCTCCCGACTGGTGGGAGTGGCGGAAGCGATCGCCCACCGCAGCGGCCTCGGGCCTCTCCGAAGAACACTGGCGGCGCACCGGAGAGGTTCGCCTGGATCCCGTACGGGCGGCTCGGCTGGGCAGGAGCCTGGCTGCGCGGCATCCGGGAGCCTTGTTGTTGGATTCGTCTCCCACCATTGCGGTGAGTCCCGATCATCGATCAGTGATGGTGAAGGTAACGGGGTCCGTGTCTTTGATTCTGCTGGCGCTGGTGTCCGACACGGGCCGGATAGAGATAGTGGCGTCAGCCACATCCAGGCCATACCTGGTCAACTGAGGATGCGAACGATCTAGAAGACGAAGAGGCCCACCGCTCCCAACACCGCGGTATAGACGGCGAAGGGGGCCAGCCCGATCCGACGTAACACCGATAGCAGGCCGACGATGGAAAGGTAGCCCACTACCGCCGCCACTGCCAGGCCGACCAGGGTCTGCCCCAAAGGCTCGGACGCCAGGTTCATTTGGGTGAGAGAACGCAGACCGGCAGCGAGGATCGAGGGAACGGCCAGCAAGAAGGAGTAGCGGGTGGCTTGTTCCGGGGAGAGCCCTCGCCCCATTCCGGCCGTGATGGTCACCGCCGCGCGGGAGACTCCCGGCATGAACGCCAGAGTCTGGGCCAACCCCACCCACAACCCGTCCCGCCATTCGGCCTCCTCAAGTCGTCCGGTTCGTCCCCCAAACCACTGTCCCACGAGAAGGGTCACCGTGGTAAAGAGCAGCGCTCCCGACACCACCGTCGGGCTTTCCTGGGCACTTTCGACCAGGTCTTCGACCACCAGGCCCAAGACAGCGGGCGCGGTTCCCACGGCCAGCAGCCCAAGGATGCGCCGAGCCATCGGGGAACTTCGGAATCCGAGCAGATCCCGCAGGTCCCGCCGGTAGTAGAGGATCACTGCTGCCAAGGTTCCCAGATGAAGAAAGGCGCTATGGGTTAGAGAGGGGGTGGAGACTGAAAACCCCATTTCCGACAACAGGGCAGGCACCAGCACCAGATGCCCGCTGGATGAAACGGGGAGGAATTCAGTGAGGCCCTGAATGATGCCCCAGGTGACCGCGTTGACCATGGGATGACACGCTAGCGGGCCAGCGCAACCGCCACGGTAAGAGTTCCATCGGCCGAGGCTGTGGTGACCCGGGCCAGATGCTCCCGGGGATGGCAATCAGCGCCATTTCCCCGGGGTCGGTCCGCCCATCGGCCAGCGGGCGGATCACCACTCCCGGGATCGGCTCACCGGGCGGGGAGAGGCCGTCTCCCCCCGCTACCAACAGCACATATCAGCCAGGAAGGAGACCGGGCGGCGCCTCCAACTCCACAGCCCACCATCCATCGGGAACCGAGGTCTCGAGGGTGGAGAGGAGCGAGGGCAGGAGGGGGTCTCCGGCCGCCAACGGCAGGGCCAGAGTGCCTTGTGCGGCAAGGGGCGGTAAGAGGCCCTCGGGTGCCTCCCGATATTCGAGAAGATCCCCCGAAAGCTCTACTCCCGCCGGGATATCCACCCTGGCGAAGGGATGCAGCGTCACCGGGGCGGGCGCTAGCTGTATCCACCAGGAGAAACCCACAATCGCCACCGCCCCGGCCCATTTGAGGTAGGGGCGGGGAGCAAACCACAGCATCCCACAAGATGGTGTCGCAATAGGGGCCTATGACAGGCTAAAAAAGGGGAGTAGTTGTCGCGAGTCAGCGAATTTCTTCCCAATCCCGGGAGCGACGATTACTCGGAGGCGGAACTCTTGTTCGTCGAAGATCTGACCGAGGACTTGTCGCTTTCCGATTTGGAATCCGAGCGGGTGTCTCCGCTTTTATCGCCCTTCGGTTCGGAAGCGGCCTTTCCGTTGGCGTCCATCGTGGTGGGGCTGGGCTTGCGGGAGTCGGTCACATAAAAGCCCGATCCCTTGAAGACCACCCCGCGGGCGTGAAACACCTTGCGGAGGGACCCTCCGCAGGTGTCGTGTCTGGTGAGCGCGTCATCGGCGAAGGACTGCAGTACTTCCAGACGATCACCGCACTGGCGACAAAGGTATTCATAGGTAGGCATGACGTGGCGATTCGACTCGATTGCACGGTGGGAACCATACGCGAGGATACCGCCATCGGTGCGGGGAGCATAAACTGGACGGCAGTCATGGAGTTTTCCGTCTGGGCAGCCGTTGTCGTCGCTTATCTGATCGGCTCGATCGACTTCGCGATTTTTGTGGGGCGGCTTCATGGTGTGGATATCCGCTCCGAGGGGAGCGGCAACCCCGGAACCGCCAACGTCTTTCGGGTGTTGGGGAAATTTCCGGGGATCATGGTCCTGGTCGGTGATTTGTTGAAAGGGGTGGTGGCTGCCTACCTTGCCTGGTTGGCAGCAGGATCGGTCGATCCGGTTAACTCCTGGGAGGTGATGCTGGCCGGAACGGCTGCCGTGATCGGGCATTGCTATCCCCTATTTCACAAGTTCCAGGGAGGAAAGGGTATGGCGACCCTTTTCGGGGCGATGCTCTTCATCCTGCCCCCCGTGACGGTTGTGATGGCCGTGGCGTGGGGGTTGGTGGCGAGGGTGGCCAAATTCCCGGCGGCTGGATCCTGTGCAATGGCTATCGCCTACCTGCCGGTCAGCTACTGGCAGGGTATGAGATTTCCGGCCCTATTCTGGCTGCTGTTAGCGGTGGTGCTGATTCTCTATCGCCATAGATCCAATCTTGTCACTTGGAGGGAGAGAAGGTCCGGCTCGGTGGGAGTGTGACGAGCGAGGAGATGAAGCCGCTGGCCGCCGCCCGCCGGGAGGTGCTTTCCGCCATGAGGCGCTTGCCCGTCATCGAGGTTCCTCTCGATCGGGCGCAGGGCTTGGTGCTGGCTTCCGACGTGTTCGCCCCTCATCCGGTTCCTTCCTTCGCCAACTCCGCCATGGACGGCTATGCGGTTCGGGTGGCGGATGTGGCGGACCCGCCGGTGGAATTGGAGATAACAGAAGATGTGCCGGCCGGCCGGGTGGCGTCGGGCTCGGTGCGCCCCGGCGCCGTCATCAAGATCATGACCGGAGCGCCCATTCCCGTTGGCGCCGAAGCGGTGGTGAAAGTGGAGGACACCGAGCCGATTCCGGGGGGAAGGGTGAGGATCATGTCCTCGGTGGCGATGGGTACCGCGGTGAGGCCCGCGGGAGGTGACCTGGTCGAGGGGCAGTTGGTGATGCCCTCCGGTGTCCGACTGGGTCCCGTTCACCTGGGAGTTCTGGCCACCATCGGGGTCGCGGCGCCGAAGGTGAGAAGAAGAGCGAGGGTGGCGGTGCTTTCCACCGGGGATGAGTTGTTCCCCGTCGACTCTCTGAGCCTGCCGCCCGGCGGGATACGCGACTCCAACCGGCCCCTCTTGAAGGGGCTTCTCTCGGAGGTGGGTGTCGAGATCATGGACATGGGGATCATCCCCGACCAGGAGGATCGACTGCGCTCTGCACTGATGGAGGCCTCCGCCGGAGCGGATGTGACCGTAACCTCGGGCGGGGTTTCGATGGGTGAATACGACCTGGTGAAACAG
This sequence comes from Acidimicrobiia bacterium, assembly GCA_965214265.1. Lineage (GTDB taxonomy): Bacteria > Actinomycetota > Acidimicrobiia > Spongiisociales > ZC4RG35 > Bin76. Next base: position 2,020,186 of record CBDCBK010000010.1, on the reverse strand, counting down.
GTCTTGTCAACTTTGGGTGATGTCCAGTTGTGGAAAGTGGCGATGCAGCCCGCCAAGCCCTTCGCATTCGGACACATTGCCGGCACTCCGCTGTTCGGCTTGCCTGGCAATCCGGTTTCGGCGCTGGTGGCGTTCGAGCAGTTCGTTCGGCCCTCGCTGCTAAAGATGATGGGGGCGCGGGCGCTCTACCGGCCGCGGGTGCCGGCCGTAGCCGGACATCTTCTCCGCACCAACCCGGAAAAGACCGTTTTCGTTCGGGTGGTGGTGGGTATGGAGAACGGCCGACTGGTCGCTCGCTCATCGGGTGGACAGGCCTCCAACGTGCTTTCGGCCGCGGCGGCGGCCGATGGCATGGCGGTGGTTCCGAGAGGCGTGGATGTGATAGGGAAAGGGGAGTCGGTGGCCGTGGAGCTTTTGCGGTCTCCTGAGTCCCGCACCGAAGAGGAGGCGCCGGATGAGTGACGAACCGATCTATTCGCATCTGGACAAGAGGGGAGAGATGCGCATGGTGGAAGTGGGGGAAAAGCCCGAGACGATGCGGCGGGCCGTGGCGGAGGCCTATGTTCGGTTGAGTCCTGAAGTGCGACATTCGCTTGTGGAGGGAACGCTTCCCAAGGGGGACGCTTTGGCGGCGGTGAGGCTGGCGGGGATTATGGCTGCCAAGCGCACCTCCGAGCTGATCCCGCTCTGCCATCCGCTCCCTCTTTCGGGGATTGAGGTCAAGATCGTCCCGTCCGGGGAGGGGATGGCGATCACAGCGGCCATTCGCACCACCGGCCGGACGGGGGTGGAGATGGAAGCGATGGTGGCGGTTTCGGTGGCTGCGCTGGCTCTCTACGACATGGTCAAGGGTCTTGACAGGGGAGCGGTAATCGGTCCGATCCGACTATTGGAGAAGACCGGGGGAAAGTCGGGGGAGTGGAAGCGATAGGGGTCGTCAGAATTTGGCCGTGAGCGGTAGCGGATTGCATCCGTTGAGCGAACCGTCCGCTTTCCATGAGATGGTATACTTCTCTCCTCAGTGGCCGCTTTGATTATTGCATTGTTTGTCATCCTCGTGGCTTGGGGATGGTATCTCGTACCCAAGAAGTCAGGCGCCCACAAAGCCTCCACGCTGAGCTTTATCGGCCAGCAGGCGAAGAGCCGCCCGTTCCCGGATGTCACTGTTATCCCGGTTGCGCAGATCGAAAAAGATCCCGGGCATCGCATATATGTTCCCGGCGTCCCCGGACTGGGGCAACCTTCGATGGCAACTGCCCGTCGTCGTCGCATCAGGGGGACTTTGGGGACGATGGCGGTACTGTCGGTAGCAGCCGCCCTGTATACCGGCTCATCCAACTGGTGGCTCACCCACATTGGCGTAGACGCCTTGCTGCTCATCTATTACGGCTTGTCGCAGCAGTTGCGGAGCAGTGGGGCTCGGGTGCTCCGCTCGTCGGATTATGCGGGTGCGGGGGAATCCGAGCCGATTCTCAGACGGGTCGCAGGCGGCTGAACCTTTCTCTTGGGAAAGAGGGGGGGCTGGTAAACTGCTTTCCCGCCGCGGGGGTGTAGCTCAGCCAGGCAGAGCACTTCGTTCGCAACGAAGGGGCCACGGGTTCAAATCCCGTCACCTCCACTGCACGCCCGGCGGAATGGCGAAGTTTCACCGTCTGAGGGCAATTGAGAGCGCCTTAGGAATTCACCGCGTAAGCAGGCAAGACATTAAGAAAGCTTGGAAGAACTGGGATTGGAGCCCATCGTAGGTTGACCTCGCAGAAGAATCCCGGCCTTATCCTTCTCCGGAACCACCGAACAGGATCTCTGGGAGATACGATCGTCCACCTCTTGGGGTATCTTCCAGAGGGAAAGGCATCGGCGCATAAGGCGGGCGACCCTTCGACGGAAGGACGAAGAACGCCTTGCTATCCCGTTTCCCTGGATTGGAGAGCTTTGCCTTTAGTTGTCTAGGTATTGGCTCCAGTTTTCCATTAGTTGGCGTCGTCGTTCTAGGGGGTCTGTCCTGGCGTAGGCTTTTTCGACAGCGTTTCTGATTTCGTGACCGAGGGCCCGTTCGGCGACTTCGCGGCGAACCCCGGTTTCTCCGCACCAGTCCCGAAAGCTGCTTCTCATTCCGTGCGGCACACAGCCCAGATTGTTCTCTTTGCATGTTTGCTCATGGTGGCGTTGCTGAGTGTCCGTCCGGTCGGTGACGGGAAGATCAAGCCATTGCTGTTTGATCTCTGGCGTGCTGTGAAGAGCACTGTTAGGGCGCCGGTGCTGAGGGGCACTCGGTGCTTTAACCCTGTTTTGGTGTGCTTTGGGGGGATTGTCCAGGTTGCTGTGGTGAGGTCAATCTCGTCCCATGTGGCGTTTCTGACCCAGCTGTCGGTGACATGCAGCATTCCGTCCCAGAAACTGTTGGCGCCGGAAGGCAACGAAGTCCTCGAAGGCGTTGCACATGGCGCATCGGATGATCCGGCAACACCGGCCCCTGACCCGACGACAGGGCCAGCCGGGGAGAAGCGAACCACACGACCCATAGCTTCGAGTACGCCAACCACCCACTACATCGTGGGTGTAGACCGTGGTTAGGGATATATTTCACATATCCGCCCCATATGTGCAATAACCTGAGGCTGCCGAGCCCTGTAGGTGAACGACCCGTTTCCGTCCGCCGACCTGTTGGTATTGTGCGGTCTGGTTTCGTCTGTTGGGAGGGGTGTTTGGTGGGGTGGGTTAGGTGATGCCTTGGCCCGGGATTATCCTGGCTTTCCCTGTGAGCATCGTATGAGGTTGACCCGCTTTAGTGGGCGTTTGTGGGTTGTGGTTGCGCTGGTGCTGGCCGCCTCGTTGGTGGTTCCTGCTGTTTCTGTTGTAGCTCAAGGCGGGTTCTCGGATCTTGATGAGGCGGGTTCTCATCGGGCTGCGGTTGAGGGGCTAGCGGAGATGGGAGTGCTGGAGGGCACTGACTGTGCTCCGGGGGAGTTCTGCCCCGGCGATGCTTTGCAGCGTTGGGTGATGGCGGTGTGGCTGGTCCGGGTCCTGGACGGTGCCGATCCTGGTTCATCCGGTACGCGTTTCGCCGATGTTGACTCGGATGAGTGGTGGGCGCCTTATGTGGAACGTCTCGCGGTGCTGGGAGTCACAGGGGGTTGCGCCACCGGCCCTGCTCGGTATTGCCCTGACGATTCGGTCACTCGCGCTCAGATGGCCACTTTCCTCACTCGAGCTTTCGGTCTCGAAGCTGCGCCGCCGTTCGGGTTTGTCGACGTTGAGGGCAACACACACGCCGGGAGTATCGATGCGTTGGCGGCGGCGGGGGTCACAGCGGGTTGTGCTACCGGCCCTGCTCGGTATTGCCCTGACGATTCGGTGACTCGCGCTCAGATGGCCACTTTCCTCACTCGAGCGATAAACAGAGCCGCTCTTTCGGTCGGACTCGAATCCTCAACGGGGCGGACTGTGGCTGGTTCCTTTCAGGTGGGGGTCTCCTTCGCCCGGCCGGTGACCGGCTTCGGTCTGGATGATGTGAGGGTGGTCAACGGTCGAGCCACCAGCCTGGCGGGTTCTGGATCCGACTATGAGGTGACAATCGTCCCAGCGGCTGGGGGAACGGTGGTGGTACGGATACCCCGAGGCGCAGCTCGTGATACCGCTGGGGGTCCGAGCCAGGCGTCTGGGCTGTTGGTGAGGACTTTCGGGTCTGATGGCCATCGGGATGGTCCTGGGTTTGATGTCTGGGACCGGGACGTGGTGGTGTCAGCGTATCTGGCGGAGTTCGAACGGGAGCAACCAGACCCAGGGTTCACAGGCAACGTCGCCGAATGCGATGCGGGCACGACCAGTCAGGCCTTCCGGGACAGTGTGGTGCAGCGGGTCAACTGGTACCGGCAGATGGCAGGCCTCGACGCCGTCACCGAGGATCCCTCCCGGTCCGCCGCGGCACAGCGGAAGGCTCTGATCCTGTCCGCCGCAGGAAAGCTGTCACACCACCCGCCACCCGATTGGGTTTGCTACACCCAGGATGTCCCCGGAAGGGGCGGTGAGAATCTTGGTCTCGGTTCCGCCGGGGTGTTCGCCGTCGACAGGTACATGCAAGACACAGGCGCCAGCAATCTGGCGGTCGGGCACCGCCGGCAGATCCTGTCCCCGTTCGTGGAGGAGATCGGCACCGGCAACATCTACCCCGAGGCCCGCCGTTACCGGACGACCAACGCTATGCACTTCGGGTACGACTACTCCACCGTTGCCACGGTTCGAGAGCAGCGTGGTTTCGTGGCATGGCCCCCAGCAGGCTACGTACCCGCTGAAACCGTGTGGGGACGATGGTCATTTCAACTACTCGCACCAGCCGACTTCGCTCAGGCCACAGTCACCGTCACAGACAACTACGGTCCCATACCGGTAGCAGTCATCAACCGGAGATCGGGGATCGTCTGGGCTGTGCACGGCGACTGGAACTCAGAGAAGCTTCCAGGGTTCCCTGACCGGGACTACTGCTACACGGTGACCATCAGCAACGTGAGAATCGACGATAGGGCTCAAACTTCCTACCAGTACGCCACCTGCCTGGGTGACCTCGGTTCGGGAGCTGGCGGTGGTGCGCCCGTATTCCTGGCGTGGTCACCCGACAGTGCCCAAATCGTGTACCGGCACAACGGCGGGGTCTGGACCGTCAACGCGGACGGCACCAGGCAACGACTGATTCTCCTCTCCGGCTCGCCGAGGTGGTCACCCGACAGGACCCAAATCGCGTACGGGGCCGACGGAATCTGGGTCATGAACGCGGACGGCACCAACCAACAACAACTCACCGAATCCGGCTCCTACCCGGTGTGGTCACCCGACAGCACCAAAATCGCCTACAGGGGCAGCGGAATGTGGACCGTCAACGCCGACGGCACCAACCAACACCAACTCACCGACCAAGGTGCCCCCTACCCGGTGTGGTCACCCGACGGAACCACAATTGCCTACGGCCGCTACCAAAAGGGAATCTGGACCGTCAACCCCGACGGGACGAGCGATCAACAACTCACCGAATCCGGCTACTCCCCGGTGTGGTCACCCGACGGCACCAGAATCGTTTACCAGACGTTCTACGAGATATGGACTATCAACACCGACGGCACCAACCAGCAATCACTCGCCAAAGGAATAGACACTTGGAAAGTATCACCCGACCGGACCCGAATCGTTTTCTCCTCCTACTCCCCGTCGGACTCGAGTTCCTCCTCCCCATCGGACTGGGGTATCTGGATCATGGATACCGACGGCACCAACCACAAACGACTGACCACTAACCGAGCATCCCACCTGACATGGTCACCCGACGGCACCCAAATCGCCTACAGCCGCTACCAAAGGGGAATCTGGACCATCAACACCGACAGCACCAACCACAAACAACACACCACCCACGGAGGCAGACCGGTATGGTCCCCCGACGGAACCCAAATCGCCTACGACAACGGGAACAACGGAATCTGGATCATGGATGCCGACGGCACCAACCAACATCAACTCACCAACTAACTGGTGGTACCCCACTTTGGTGGAGTCGGGATATTTGAATTGATGGCGTGACCGACCCTGAAAGGAGGTCTTCATGCCGTGCTGGTGGGGGGTGGTTGAGCGTTCCCTCCGGATGCCACATTCTCGGTTGGCGGTGAGGATGATGGCTCCTCCTTTGGTGGCGGCGGGAGATCACCTGGAACAGGCGCAGCGTCGTCGGTGGGCATGGGAAGGTCTTTGCCTACCGAGCCGCCGCTGGGCAGTGACGATCTTTTGGGGCGCTTGAGGAAGGTGCTTCTTAGGCCAGCGCCTTATAATGACGTTGGCCTCTATGCATGGTGGTCAGGGTGGCCCCGGCTTGTACTGTCCGGTGACCAAGCCAGCGCTCTCCCTTTGGTGGCTAGCAGTTGCGGGTCAACGAGCGAGGGCAGGTCCGGCACCATCCACGGATGATGGTACCCCACTTTCGTGGAGTCGGGCATTTTGAATTGGTGGTATGACCGACCCCGAAAGGAGGGTCTTCATGCCGTATCGATATCCACCGCATTTTCGTCGCAGGTGCTGGACCTGCTAGCAGATGGTAGGTCGGTGGCGTCTCTGTCAGCGGGTTCTAGGAGTGTCGGACCAGGATTTTCGCTTTTCCACTTCATTGATCCTGATGACTATATGGGAATAATCCCTCCGCTAATGAGATTGGAGGCCTATCCGCGGCTGGTCCCGTGGGAACTCGAGGGGCCAGCGGAATTGGACACCACGGTGCTGAGGTTGGATGCCATGTCATACGCCTGCAACCTCCGCAAAGGGGGTCCAGGACAGGTGAAGGAGACTTTTGACCGTGTTGAGATCCCCGAAACAGCCGAAACCGTGACCATTGAGACATGGCTAGGCGCCCCCCGAGGGAGATGGCTTCTGCCCAGGATGCAAAGGTACTGGCTATGATTTCCCGCTTCGGGTGGAGTTGGACAGCCCACTGGGCAACCGGCAACTCGTGGATCCCGCATGCAGCCTCGACCGTTACGCTGACTGGGTCGTGTGCGAGAACCCGGTCATCAAATTCGGGGAGTTGAGATTTGGGAGCAGGGCCGGCAGTGGACTCACCCTAAACGAAGTTAAGAGTGGAGTGGTGAGGTTCCCCCCAAATCGTGGAGAGTTGGTTAGGTTGTTTCGTGGGTTTTTTCGTAGTTGATGGGGCTGGTCATGTCGAGGGTGGAATGTAGTCGGTGTTGGTTGTACCAGGTGTGGATCCAGTTAGCGATGTCTTGTCTGGCTTGGGTTCTGGTGGCGTACCGGCGGTTGTTGATTCGTTCCTGTTGGAGGGTGGAGAAAAACGACTCGGCGGCGGCGTTGTCCAAGGCGGAGCCTACTCTTCCCATGGATTGGACGATCCCCAGCCGCGTGCAGGCTTTGGTGAACGCTTCGGCGTTGTATTTGAGAGCCTCGGTCGGTGTGGAAAATCACTCCTTGGACGGTTCCGCCTCGGGTGGCGATGGCCATGTTCACCGCGGCTTTGGCTAGCTCGGCGGTGGGATAGGTGTAACTGAGAGCGAACCCGAGCATCCGCCGGGAGTACAGGTCCTCGACCGTTCCCAGGTAGACGGGACCCTCCTGGGTGTTGATCTGTTTGAAATCGCCGCACCATTTCTCGTTAGGTCTTTGGGCGGTGAAATCGCGGCGGATCAGATCAGGCGCCACGGGAGCGGCTTTGTCGGGGCGGGTCAGCCCTCGCCGGCGCCGTTTCTGTCGTGCCAACGAGCCCTTGGGTGCGCATAGACCGGGCCACGGTCTTTTCTAAAGACTCGTTCACCGTCGCCGCGCAGCTGGGTACAAACCCGGGGAGAACCATACGTTCTGTTCGATGTCTCAAACACGATCCTTACCCTCACATCCAGTGCTGCCCGGCGTTGTTCGGTAGCGGTCGGGCGGCGGCTGCGCCATTTGTAGAACCAGGACTCGCTGACCCCCAGGAGCCGACAGGAGACCGCGTGGGGAACACCGTGGTTGGTCCTCTGGGCGGCGATATGGGATACCACGCTCATCGTGTCGCCTCCTTGACCCACAGGACCACGGATCGTTTGAGCACATCACGACCCCGTCCGCAACTCCGCCACCTCTTTCCGCAGCCGAACAAGCTCAGCCAAGCCGTCCTCACCCAACGGCCCGTTGCCCTCCTGGGAAACACGTTGTTGTTTCACCCAGTTCCCCAACGTACCCGCATTGAAGACCCAAATCCCGGGCCACCCGGGCAATCGGTTTCCTCGTCTCCAGAACAATCCGTACCGCCCCAGACTTGAACTCCGGGTCGTACCTTCTACGTATCTCAGACATAAGCTCCTCCTCTAAGAGCAAGCCTCCACGATACGGGGGGAAGCCCAGTCACCTCCACAGCTATGATGTGGTGGTTGCCCAGGTCAGAGTGGCAATTGGGGCGGTGTGTTGGGGGTGAATACCACTTGGGGTGTCGGTTTTTGTTGCGGGTTGGTTCGAGGGTTGTGTGGGGGGTGTTGGTCAGATGTTTAGGTAGTCTGCCCAACTGTCAATTATGGCGATCCTCTTATCGAAATGGGCGGATCTGTTGTAGGCGTCTCTTTTTTTGTGGGCTAGGACGGCTTCTGCTACTTTTTCGGTTATGTCGTCCTGCTCCTCTGCCTAGGTCCGGAACGATGCTCTGGCCCCATGAACGTCCGCGGGGATATCGCAGTCTTCGAGGAGTTTGTGCAGGGTGCCGGAGGACATGATCCCGCCTCTGCGCGCGGGGAACACCAGTCCGGTGCGGGTGCCTGTGAGTTCAGCGGTGTCTTCGAGCACTCGTATCGCCGCTTCGGAGAGGGGTACTTCGTGCTCGCGAGAATTATTGACGTTCTCTTTGGATCCGCCAGTCGCGGTTTTCGAGGTCGATCTGGTCCCAGGTGGCTTTTTGGGATTCGCCGCTTCGGACGCAGGTGAGGGTGACGAATATGAGGGCGTTGATAGCGATGGGGGGCCTGTCAAATCCACCGCGCCGATCTCGGTCAGCACCTGTTTAGGAGAGGACCCGTTACGGTTGTTACCCGTCCCATGACCCATCGGATCACCGGACTTATAACCCAAATGATCGGTCATCTCCTCAGCCAAAGCACGTTCCAGAATCCGCTTGGTCAACTCCGCCGACACCCTGTCAGGACCCAAAAGGTCCACACCACCCGCAGCAGCGTCCGAAACCACCGCCTCCACCACCTCATCAGACACCACACCAGCGGCCACCCCAGCCGCCTCCGTCACATCATGTTCAACAGGCATCACAACACTCGCCTCTCGGACCGGCTCTCACACCAGCCACAGCAATAGCGAACCCACCTCACACAGACATGTATACAGGCTCGTCTCCCATGGGTCGAGCACAAGGGGAAGGCAACCGTAGAGCCTCAGCCGGGACCGACGCCTGCTGTCCCCCTGGCCTGCTAAGGGACAATCCGTAGGGACGCTGATTAGGAAATCCTGCCACCCTGTTGCTTTCTACATGAAGTTCGCAGTCGAGAGTTGGGCCTGGGGCCTGTCGCAAAACGAGCTGCGTTGCATCCTCCGCGAGATCAGGTGGATACCCGTACCTGGCCAGTAGCCATCATCCGTATGCGCAACGACCTCCGCACCCGCCAATACGTCCAAAAACGCCAGGCAGAAGGCAAAACCCGCCGAGAAATCATCCGCTGCCTCAAACGCCATATCGCAAGAGAGATCTACCACCTAATCACCAACCCACCACCCACACCAACGGCGCCCACCTGCGCACCCAACGCCACCAAGCCCAGATCAGCCTCACCCACACCGCCCAAGCGCTCCACCCCTACCACACCCTCCTCTCACGACTCGAACGAGGCCTTTACCACAACCACCAACCCACTACCAACACTGGCTCACCCAACAACCGACTTGTAGAAAATAGGATCGTCATAGAAGTAGCCGCTTAGACGATCCCTAGCGCCCGAGCCAAGAACGTGGCCATTTCCCCCCGAGTAACAGAGTTTGTAGGACAGAACCGGAGCGGATCGGTTCCACATCCTACCGTTATCTCAGCGGCGGCTAACGCGTCGATGTTTGCCTCATGAGTATCACCCCCGGTGTCGGCAAACCCAGCCGACGGCGCCGCGTCGAGGTTGAACGCACGCACAAAGAACGTGGACATCTCCCCCCGAGTGACAAGCTGGTCAGGACAGAACCTGAACGGTGCTCTAGCACAACCCACGGTGACCCCAAGGGAGGCTAAGCGGTCAGTGTAAGGCGCCCACCACGCACCGTTGTCCACATCCACGAACCGTGTTGCCGTCTGCGCCGTCGGGTCCTCTCGGTCCAAAACCCTTACCAGCCACACAGCCATTTCCCAGCGCTGCAGTGGCCCGTCCCCGCACAGACCGCCTTCGCAGCCCGTACCATCGAAAATGCCAGCAACGTGATCACTCAGCGCCTCTATAGCAGGCTGATGCGTACCCTCAACAGGTACCTGTTGCCCGCCGGACACCACCAGCGGCAACTCGCCCCAGCACTCTATCGACCCGTTGCTGCGCAGCCCACAGGAATGACTCCCGCCAGCGGACACCGAAGTGAACGAACCTGTAGGCGGCGTCGCCTGTCCGTCGTCGTTGTTGCCCCAACACTCGACCGATCCGTTGCTGCGCAGCCCACAGGAATGACTCGCGCCAGCGGACACTGAAGTGAATGAACCCCCCGGCGGCGATGCCCCCCCGGACCGGATGTCACCCCAGCACAACACCGACCCGCGACTTTGTACCCCACAGGAATAGCCTTCTCCCGCCGATACCGCCGCGAATGAACCTGCTGGCGGCGTTGCCTCCCCGAACTCGTCTTCACCCCAGCACACCACCGACCCGCTGGTGAGCAGCCCACACGAATGCCTCGCCCCTGTGGACACTGCGGTGAATGAACCTGCTGGCGGCGTTGCCTCCCCGAACTCGTCTTCACCCCAGCACACCACCGGCCCACCACTGCTGCGCAGCCCACACGAATGACCCTCGCCTGTGGACACTGCGGTGAATGAACCTGCTGGCGGCGTTGCCTCCCCGAAAAAGTTACTACCCCAGCACACCATCAACCCGCTGCTGCGTACCCCGCAGGAATGCTTCGGGCCTGTGGATACTGCGGTGAATGAACCTGCTGGCGGCGTTGCCTCCCCGAACTCGTCTTCACCCCAGCACACCACCAGTCCGTCGCTGCGTACCCCACAGGAATCATCCGCGCCTGCGGAGACCGCACTGAATGAACCTGCCGGCGGCGACGCCTGTCCGAAAAAGCTACTGCCCCAGCACACCACCAACCCGCTGCGCAGCCCACAGGAATGACTCAAACCGGTGGACACCGAAGTGAACGAACCCCCCGGCGGCGTCGCCTGTCCGTCATCGTTTGCACCCCAGCACACTACCGACCAGCCGCTGCGCAGCCCACAGGAATGATCCGCGCCTGCGGAGACCGCACTGAATGAACCTGCCGGCGGCGACGCCTGTCCGGACCCGTTTGCACCCCAGCACGCTACCGACCCGCTGGTGAGCAGCCCACACGAATGCTTCCCGCCTGCGGAGACCGCACTGAATGAACCTGCCGGCGGTGTCGCCCGCCTGGACCCGTCACTACCCCAGCACGCTACCGACCCGCTGGTGAGCAGCCCACACGAATGCTTCCCGCCTGCGGAGACCGCACTGAATGAACCTGTCGGCGGTGTCGCCCGCCTGGACCCGTTGTTGCCCCAGCACGCTACCGACCCGCTGGTGCGCAGCCCACACGAATGCTCTGCGCCTGCGGAGACCGCACTGAATGAACCTGCTGGCGGTGTCGCCCGCCTGGACCCGTTGTTGCCCCAGCACTCCACTGACCCGCTGGTGAGCAGCCCACACGAATGCTCTGCGCCTGCGGAGACCGCACTGAATGAACCTGCTGGCGGTGTCGCCCGCCTGGACCCGTTGTTGCCCCAGCACTCCACTGACCCGTTGCTGCGCAGCCCACACGAATGCTCTGCGCCTGCGGAGACCGCACTGAACCAGGGAGGCCGGGTGCCGGTTTGGGAGGAGGCGTATGACCAGGTCACAATATTGGATTTTCCGCTTAACTCGGCTGCGGGCCTGCCCACACCAGGTAAGGCATCTTCCGCAGGCAAATCACCTGCATGGACTGACCCAATCCCCGCTGACATGGCCACTAACAACAACGCCATCACCCACAGAACAGGTCGAACTCTAAAAGCCGCCACGAAATCCAGCTTACTACGAAGCAGCCCTGCGGCTACCAAGAGGGATATTCCTTCTAAAAGCCGGATTTTTCACACAATGGGTGTTTCGCGTCCTGGAAGGAGACGAGGTTGGGAGGGAAGGGACCGAGATGGACGTTCTATCCGGTGCTGTCAGTGTTGGTGATGGTGATGGCGCTAATGGGCACCGTGTGGTCGCAGGGGTTCAGCATTTCCTCCAACCCTCGCACTGCTGTTCCGTCGGAGGTCCGGTCCCATACGGTTTGACCGTTATTCAATCGGTCGCATCATCGCACCAGGCGTCCTGGTTGGTCTGTTCCATTCGCCGGGATCCCTCTTATGGTGCGGCGCATCGGTCCGACCGTTTTTTGTCAAACGCGGAGGTGAGGTGCGCGATAGCTTCGTTTCCTCGTTTGGTGTATATGGCGAGCGTGCGCGGGTTCTGGTGTCGGCTCTTGGCCTGGAGCAGGATGGTGGAGGCTCCTTTCTCGCCGAGGTGGGTGAGTGAGGAGTGGTGGAGTGTCCACCCGCCACTTGTTTGCTTGAATAGGGTGGAGGCGCGTTCGTAGGACAGCCTTCCCTGGCTGGCGTGTGGGCATTCGTCCCCCGTGCGGGGATGACGTTGGGTCCTCGGCGTCGTCCGGCCAGGTATCGGGAGAGAAGACGCGCTGCTCCGGATGCCCAGAACACGTATTCTTTCTGGCCGCCTTTGCCGGTGATCACGGCTCGTTTGCGGGGAAGGTCCAGATCCTCCACGTTGAGTGCGAGGACTTCCCCGGCCCGAGCGGCGGTCTCGTACAGCATCCTCCACAGGGCCTTTTCTCGCAGGTCTATGTCTCTTCGTGACCAGTGTTTTTCCAGGTCTTGGTAGGGGATCGCTTTGGTCTGGTCGCGGGGTTCCGCCAGCGTACTACCAGCATCATCGGGTCGTGGTCTATCCACTTGTTGCGTTGACAGTAGGACACGAACGACTGGAGGGCGGTGATACGGGTGTTCCAGGTGGCGGGCTGCGCCGACCCCCACCGTTGCTGGAACACATCCAGGAGTCTGCGGGGGTCCTGTTGGTCCAAGCCAAGGTCCTCGACCACGGCCGATAGTGCCTGCCGATATGCCCGGCGGGTGTTAGAAGAGAGTTGCTTGTCCGAAAAGAACGCCTCGACCGCCGACCGCAATCGCGGTGTTCCCCGGTAGTCCGCCAAGGCCACCACCCGGGTGATGGTCCTCCAGGAAACTCGGAGCGGTTCGCCTGAGGTTTGATGAGAGTCTTGCGGGATGCTCCCGGATCGTCATCATCGTCCGAGCAGATGGGTTCACATGCGGGGTTCCCAGTGGGCTTCCATCGGTTGCAGGTTTCCTATGCCGATGGAGTGAGCAAAGTGTGGTGGACATCACCCCCCATTCAAACACGCATGGGGAATTCGGTGATCAACTCTGGGAGCGGTATTTCAGTGATCGCCAATACCACAACTAGCATCATTATCATGACGCCGTCACACTCGCTTCACGACGACCTCATAGCATGGGTTTCAGGCAGCGGCGCGCTACTTGAGCTCTGCGGTTTGTGAGTGGGATGTACGTAGCCGTCGCCGCGGCCCGGAGGGGGGCGGCACGGGCGAGCATGGGGTTTGTCATAAGCAGGAGGGTCCACGCCATATCGGCGGCTGGCCCCTGTGGCGTTCGCGTAGGGCATATTCGGATCTATGCGGTGGCGCAGCAATAGCTAGCGCAGCCTCGGAGGGTTTCGGTATGCCGTCTAGGCGGAGGGAGCGTGGCCAGTGCCGACGCTTCCCCAGTTCGGTGCTTGCGAGAGAGCCTGGATTATCGCAGGCGCGGCCATGACGGAAGGGTGAAGGTGCACAAAGCACGCTGGCGGCGTTATGCGCGCGCCAGCGCTGTCCCATGTCTAGCCCGTGGGTCCGGGGGTGGGAGCTGGTGGAGGGTGGTGGTTTGGTTGGCAGTGTTCGCTGTCTTGTTGTCGGTGTTTCCTGTCGGTGCGGTGGGTGCGCCGGGCGGAGTGGATGCGGACGAGGCGCGGTCGGGAGCGCAGGATTTGGGTGATGTGACGGAGTGGGACGAGCCTAGAGTCTTCGATAGCGAGGTGGACGGCGTCGACGATTCGGTGGACTATTTTAGGTTTTCGTTGAGCGAGCCGAGGCTGGTGGTGCTGCGATTGCGCCGAATGGAGTTCGACGCCGATCTATTTGTGGAGGTCCCGTCGGGATGGGTGCTGGCATCCAGTCAGGAGAACGGAACCGCGAAAGAGTTGATCAGCGTTGGGCTGGCCGCGGGCGTTTATTTAGTGAGGGTGGAGGCTCGGGAGCAGGGCAGCAACGCCTATCGGCTAAAGGTGGCTGCCAGGGTCGCGCCGGAGGGGACGGTGTTTCATGGGAATACGGAGGGGGTTTCTGATAAGGAGTCCGAGGATGGGGAACTGGTCGAGGGGTCGGTCCTGCGCTCCGCGCACGACCCGGACTCGACGCCGTCGGGAGCGACCGATTGGGGGGACGTAACGGGTTGGTCCTCGCCGCGGAGGTTTGATGACTCGGTGGATGGCGGGGACGACGGAGTCGATTATTTCGCGTTCACTTTGACCGCCACCAAGCGGATCGGGGCGGGGCTGAGCTTTATGGAACTCAATGCCGACATTTTCCTGGAAAACTCGTCCGGCACGGTGCTGGCGTCGGGCAGGAACCGCGACAACCGCCGGGAGCGGCTTAACAGGGAACTCGGACCGGGCGACTATCTGCTTCGAGTGCAAGCGCAGCAGGGCGGTCTCAACACGTATGAGATTTTCTTGCAGACCGCCAAACCCGATAGTGTCACTGCGGGATTCGACACCTCTGCGGTGGTCGGGGTGGGCGCCTGCTTCGAGGGAGCCGACGGCGCGAACATTGTACCGTCGTGGGACATCGACTGGGTGAGGGTCGAGCTCACCGCGGGTGAGGTCTATGTTTTGGAGGTGCGGGGCCGCGACTCTGGATCGGGCGCTCTAGTCGACCCTGAGTTGAAAGCGGTGTATGTGGATCCGGACGGGGCGGTGTTCGACACGTACGACCAAGCCGGCCGGAGTTCCTCCGATGGACTGATCCTTGACAACGGCTTGTCATCCGAGGACCTGGACGAAGACGGATCACCCGACATATTGGACATGTACCCGAACCTTCCCGGTCCGGTGGGGTCGCCCGATCCGTTCGGGGAGAAACCGGTTCTGTCGTTTACCGAAGCATATGACCTTGACGACGGTCTTGGCCAGGATGCGTGGCTGCTGTTCCGCGCCGAAGATACCGGATCGCACTATATCGTGGTCGAGTCCCAGGGCGGATTCCAGGGCACCTACACCGTGGCCGCGGCGACCGCAGCAAATGCACCCGCGCCGTGCGCCCTCCCGCCAGAAACGCCCATGGTGTCTGCCGAGGCGATCAGCGACACAACGATGCGTTTGCGCTGGGAGGAGCCGGACGACGGCGGCGCCCCGATCAAGGGCTACGTTGTTGAGTACCGTAAGGTCGGCGAGAACCAGTGGAGTCGACACAGCGAGCCCGGGCCGATGGCTCGCAGCGCCGTGGTCGCGGCCCTCGAACCGCAGCAAGACTACGAGTTCCGGGTCCTGGCCCAGAACTCCGCAGGCGGCAGCGAGTGGTCGCCGTTCGCCGAGGCCACCACCTTGGCGCCGGGCGAGGGCAACCAGCCACCGGTGCTAACCAGCCCCCAGCCACCGGTGCAACGAGACGAGAACACCGGATTGGACGTGGCGGTGGTTGCCACGGACGCCAATGCTCAGGACGACATTGAGCGGGTGGCGTTGGTCGCGAGCAACCCGCCGGGCGTGTTCTCACTTGTCGGTGATCTGCTGAACGATGACTTGCGACTGATCTCCAACGGACCGCTCGATCACGAGGAGAGTCCGCATTGGGCGACGTTGGAACTCACTAGCGGTACCGGCGATCGGGAGCTGTCAGTCGAGGTGCGGTTGACCGTGACGGTACGAGATATCGCTGAGCCGCCGACTGTGCCGCAGAACTTTCAAGCGACTCCCTCCGCCACTTCTGTCACGTTGGCGTGGCACGCCTCGACCACCACCGGACCACAGGAGATCAACTACGCCGTCGGCTACCGGCCCTCCAGTGGCTCATGGAACGCCGGGGACACGGGTCCCGAGTTGACACAGACCGTCACGGGTCTGACGCCGGATACTGATTATCTGTTCCGTGTTGAGGCCATCAACGCAGAGGGCGGCAGCGGCTACACCACCTTGACGACTCGCACGCTCGCCGGGCCCGATCTGGTGGCTGTGGAGTCGTTGACCATTGTTGAGGGCGGGACGGGCAGTTTCGAGGTGGTTTTGGCGACTCAACCGTCGGCGGTGGTGACGGTGACGGTCGGTTCGGGTGATACCGGGGCGGTGACGGTGACCGATACCAGTTTGGTGTTCACTACTGGTGATTGGGGCACCGCACAGTCGGTGATGGTGTCGGGTGTGGAAGACGCCGACGCTAACAGCGAAGCGGTTAATGTGTCACTGTCGGCCGGGTCGACCGACACCCAATATGAGGGGATAACCGGCACGGTAGTGGTGACGGTCACCGACAACGACACCGCCAATTTGGTGATATCCGATTCGTCGTTGACGGTGGCTGAGGACGGGACGGGCAGTTTCGAGGTGAGTTTGGCGACTCAACCGTCGGCGGTGGTGACGGTGACGGTCGGTTCGGGTGACACCGGGGCGGTGACGGTGAGCGATACCAGTTTGGTGTTCACTACTGGTGATTGGGGCACCGCGCAGTCGGTGACCGTCACAGGTGTGGACGATGACGACGCCCGCGGTGAAACAGTTAATGTGTCACTGTCGGCCGGGTCGACCGATAGGGATTATGAGGGGAAGGTTGGCACGGTAGTGGTGACGGTCACCGATAACGACACCGCCGATCTGGTGATATCCGATTCGTCGTTGACGGTGGCTGAGGACGGGACGGGCAGTTTCGAGGTGAGTTTGGCGACTCAACCGTCGGCGGTGGTGACGGTGACGGTCGGTTCGGGTGACACCGGGGCGGTGACGGTGAGCGATACCAGTTTGGTGTTCACTACTGGTGATTGGGGCACCGCGCAGTCGGTGACCGTCACAGGTGTTGACGATGACGACGCCCGCGGTGAAACAGTTAATGTGTCACTGTCGGCCGGGTCGACCGACACCCAATATGAGGGGAAGGTTGGCACGGTAGTGGTGACGGTCACCGACAACGATTCACCTGATCTGGTGGCTGTCGAGTCGTTGACCGTCGCTGAGGAGGGGACGGTCATGTTTGATGTGAGTTGGTGGGTGACGACTCAACCGTGAGCGCGGTTTGGTGGTGACGGTGACGGTCAGTTTCGATGGTTGTCACTGTCGGCGGTGGTGACGGTGACGGTCTCGGTGAGGGGACGGTGACGGTCGGTTCGGGTGACACCGGGGCGGTGACGGTGAGCGATACCAGTTTGGTGTTCACTACTGGTGATTGGGGTACCGCGCAGTCGGTGACCGTCACAGGTGTGGACGATGACGACGCCCGCGGTGAAACAGTTAAGTGTGTCACTGTCGGCGGTGGTCGACCGGTGACGGTGGGTGGTGACGGTCACCGCCCGCGGTGAAACGGTTAATGTGTCACTGTCGGCCGGGTCGACCGACACCCAATTATGAGGGGAAGGTTGGCACGGTAGTGGTGACGGTCACCGACAACGGTGACGGGACGATCTGTTCGTGGCTGGGACGGTCGTTCGACCGGGGCGGTGACGGTGGTTGAGGGCGGGACGTGGCAGTTTCGACGGTGGTTCGGTTCGGCGACTCAACCGTCGGCGGTGGTGACGGTGACGACGCCCGCGGTCGGTTCGGGCCGGGTCGACCGACCGGGGGTGACGGTGACGGTGACCGATACCACGTTGACGGTGGTGTTCACTACTGGTGATTGGGGCACCGCGCAGTCGGTGACGGTCACAGGTGTCGGGTGTGGAAGACGCCGACGCTAACAGCGAAGCGGTGGTGAATGTGTCACTGTCGGCCGGGTCGACCGACACCCAATATGACGGGGATAATACCGGGGCGGTGACGGTGAGCGATACCAGTTTGGTGTTCACTACTGGTGATTGGGGCACCGCACAGTGTCGGCACGGTAGTGGTGATCGGTCACTGAGGAACGACGGTCACCGTTTCGATGTTGGTGGCGACCGTCAACCGTCCGGCGGTCGGTGACGTTGACGGTGGCTGAGTGTCACTGACGGGACGGGCAGTTTGGCACGGAGGTGAGTTTGGCGACTCAACCGTCGGCGTGGTGGTGATACCGACGGTGAGCGATACCAGTTTGGTGTTCACTACTGGTGATTGGGGCACCGCGCAGTGACGGTCGGTTCGACCGACGGGCAGTTTCGAGGTGACACCGGGGCGGTGACGGTGAGCGATACCAGTTTGGTGTTCACTACTGGTGATTGGGGCACCGCGCAGTCGGTGACCGTCACAGGTGTGGACGATGACGACGCCCGTGTGTCACTGACGGTGAAACAGAATGTGGTAGTGGTGACGGTCACTGTCGGCCGGGTCGACCGATCGGGGATGGAAGATGAGGGGAAGGTTGGCACGGTAGTGGTGACGGTCACCGATAACGACACCGCCGATCTGGTGATATCCGAGTCGTCGTTGACGGTGGCTGAGGAGTCGGGACGGTTTCGAGGTGAGTTTGGCGACTCAACCGTCGGCGGTGGTGACGGTGACGGTCGGTTCGGGTGACACCAGTTTGGTGTTCACTACTGGTGATTGGGGCACCGCACAGTCGGTGACCGTCACAGGGGCGGTGACGGTGAGCGATACCAGTTTGGTGTTCACTACTGGTGATTGGGGCACCGTGAGTCGGTGACCGTCACAGGTGTTGACGATGACGACGCCCGCGGTGAAACAGTGTGTCACTGACCGGTGTCACTGTCGTTTGGTGACGGTCACCGACCGGGTCGACCGACACCCAATATGAGGGGAAGGTCACCGCGCAGTCGGTGACGGTCACAGGTGGTTGACGATGACACGCGGTGACGGTGAAACACCAGTTGATGTGTCACTGTCGGCCGATGAGGGGACCGACACCGGTGAACGGTCATGTTTGATGTGAGTTTGGCGACTCAACCGTCGGCGGTGGTGACGGTGACGGTCGGTTCGGGTGACACCGGGGCGGTGACGGTGAGCGATACCAGTTTGGTGTTCACTACTGGTGATTGGGGCACCGCGCAGTCGGTGACCGTCACAGGTGTTGACGATGACGACGCCCGCGGTGAAACAGTTAATGTGTCACTGTCGGCCGGGTCGACCGACACCCATTATGAGGGGAAGGTTGGCACGGTAGTGGTGACGGTCACCGACAACGACACACCTGATCTGGTGGCTGTGGAGTCGTTGACCATTGTTGAGGGCGGGACGGGCAGTTTCGAGGTGGTTTTGGCGACTCAACCGTCGGCGGTGGTGACGGTGACGATCGGTTCGGGTGATACCGGGGCGGTGACGGTGACCGATACCAGTTTGGTGTTCACTACTGGTGATTGGGGCACCGCACAGTCGGTGATGGTGTCGGGTGTGGAAGACGCCGACGCTAACAGCGAAGCGGTTAATGTGTCACTGTCGGCCGGGTCGACCGACACCCAATATGAGGGGATAACCGGCACGGTAGTGGTGACGGTCACCGACAACGACACCGCCAATTTGGTGATATCCGATTCGTCGTTGACGGTGGCTGAGGACGGGACGGGCAGTTTCGAGGTGAGTTTGGCGACTCAACCGTCGGCGGTGGTGACGGTGACGGTCGGTTCGGGTGACACCGGGGCGGTGACGGTGAGCGATACCAGTTTGGTGTTCACTACTGGTGATTGGGGCACCGCGCAGTCGGTGACCGTCACAGGTGTGGACGATGACGACGCCCGCGGTGAAACAGTTAATGTGTCACTGTCGGCCGGGTCGACCGATAGGGATTATGAGGGGAAGGTTGGCACGGTAGTGGTGACGGTCACCGATAACGACACCGCCGATCTGGTGATATCCGATTCGTCGTTGACGGTGGCTGAGGACGGGACGGTCATGTTTGATGTGAGTTTGGCGACTCAACCGTCGGCGGTGGTGACGGTGACGGTCGGTTCGGGTGACACCGGGGCGGTGACGGTGAGCGATACCAGTTTGGTGTTCACTACTGGTGATTGGGGCACCGCGCAGTCGGTGACCGTCACAGGTGTTGACGATGACGACGCCCGCGGTGAAACAGTTGATGTGTCACTGTCGGCCGGGTCGACCGACACCCAATATGAGGGGAAGGCCGGCACGGTAGTGGTGACGGTCACCGACAACGATTCACCTGATCTGGTGGCTGTCGAGTCGTTGACCGTCGCTGAGGAGGGGACGGTCATGTTTGATGTGAGTTTGGCGACTCAACCGTCGGCGGTGGTGACGGTGACGGTCGGTTCGGGTGATACCGGGGCGGTGACGGTGAGCGATACCAGTTTGGTGTTCACTACTGGTGATTGGGGCACCGCGCAGTCGGTGACCGTCACAGGTGTTGACGATGACGACGCCCGCGGTGAAACAGTTAATGTGTCACTGTCGGCCGGGTCGACCGACACCCATTATGAGGGGAAGGTTGGCACGGTAGTGGTGACGGTCACCGACAACGACACACCTGATCTGGTGGCTGTGGAGTCGTTGACCATTGTTGAGGGCGGGACGGGCAGTTTCGAGGTGGTTTTGGCGACTCAACCGTCGGCGGTGGTGACGGTGACGGTCGGTTCGGGTGATACCGGGGCGGTGACGGTGACCGATACCAGTTTGGTGTTCACTACTGGTGATTGGGGCACCGCACAGTCGGTGATGGTGTCGGGTGTGGAAGACGCCGACGCTAACAGCGAAGCGGTTAATGTGTCACTGTCGGCCGGGTCGACCGACACCCAATATGAGGGGATAACCGGCACGGTAGTGGTGACGGTCACCGACAACGACACCGCCAATTTGGTGATATCCGATTCGTCGTTGACGGTGGCTGAGGACGGGACGGGCAGTTTCGAGGTGAGTTTGGCGACTCAACCGTCGGCGGTGGTGACGGTGACGGTCGGTTCGGGTGACACCGGGGCGGTGACGGTGAGCGATACCAGTTTGGTGTTCACTACTGGTGATTGGGGCACCGCGCAGTCGGTGACCGTCACAGGTGTGGACGATGACGACGCCCGCGGTGAAACAGTTAATGTGTCACTGTCGGCCGGGTCGACCGATAGGGATTATGAGGGGAAGGTTGGCACGGTAGTGGTGACGGTCACCGATAACGACACCGCCGATCTGGTGATATCCGATTCGTCGTTGACGGTGGCTGAGGACGGGACGGTCATGTTTGATGTGAGTTTGGCGACTCAACCGTCGGCGGTGGTGACGGTGACGGTCGGTTCGGGTGATACCGGGGCGGTGACGGTGAGCGATACCAGTTTGGTGTTCACTACTGGTGATTGGGGCACCGCGCAGTCGGTGACCGTCACAGGTGTTGACGATGACGACGCCCGCGGTGAAACAGTTGATGTGTCACTGTCGGCCGGGTCGACCGACACCCAATATGAGGGGAAGGCCGGCACGGTAGTGGTGACGGTCACCGACAACGATTCACCTGATCTGGTGGCTGTCGAGTCGTTGACCGTCGCTGAGGAGGGGACGGTCATGTTTGATGTGAGTTTGGCGACTCAACCGTCGGCGGTGGTGACGGTGACGGTCGGTTCGGGTGATACCGGGGCGGTGACGGTGAGCGATACCAGTTTGGTGTTCACTACTGGTGATTGGGGCACCGCGCAGTCGGTGACCGTCACAGGTGTGGACGATGACGACGCCCGCGGTGAAACAGTTAATGTGTCACTGTCGGCCGGGTCGACCGACACCCATTATGAGGGGAAGGTTGGCACGGTAGTGGTGACGGTCACCGACAACGACACACCTGATCTGGTGGCTGTGGAGTCGTTGACCATTGTTGAGGGCGGGACGGGCAGTTTCGAGGTGGTTTTGGCGACTCAACCGTCGGCGGTGGTGACGGTGACGATCGGTTCGGGTGATACCGGGGCGGTGACGGTGACCGATACCAGTTTGGTGTTCACTACTGGTGATTGGGGCACCGCACAGTCGGTGATGGTGTCGGGTGTGGAAGACGCCGACGCTAACAGCGAAGCGGTTAATGTGTCACTGTCGGCCGGGTCGACCGACACCCAATATGAGGGGATAACCGGCACGGTAGTGGTGACGGTCACCGACAACGACACCGCCAATTTGGTGATATCCGATTCGTCGTTGACGGTGGCTGAGGACGGGACGGGCAGTTTCGAGGTGAGTTTGGCGACTCAACCGTCGGCGGTGGTGACGGTGACGGTCGGTTCGGGTGACACCGGGGCGGTGACGGTGAGCGATACCAGTTTGGTGTTCACTACTGGTGATTGGGGCACCGCGCAGTCGGTGACCGTCACAGGTGTGGACGATGACGACGCCCGCGGTGAAACAGTTAATGTGTCACTGTCGGCCGGGTCGACCGATAGGGATTATGAGGGGAAGGTTGGCACGGTAGTGGTGACGGTCACCGATAACGACACCGCCGATCTGGTGATATCCGATTCGTCGTTGACGGTGGCTGAGGACGGGACGGTCATGTTTGATGTGAGTTTGGCGACTCAACCGTCGGCGGTGGTGACGGTGACGGTCGGTTCGGGTGACACCGGGGCGGTGACGGTGAGCGATACCAGTTTGGTGTTCACTACTGGTGATTGGGGCACCGCGCAGTCGGTGACCGTCACAGGTGTTGACGATGACGACGCCCGCGGTGAAACAGTTGATGTGTCACTGTCGGCCGGGTCGACCGACACCCAATATGAGGGGAAGGCCGGCACGGTAGTGGTGACGGTCACCGACAACGATTCACCTGATCTGGTGGCTGTCGAGTCGTTGACCGTCGCTGAGGAGGGGACGGTCATGTTTGATGTGAGTTTGGCGACTCAACCGTCGGCGGTGGTGACGGTGACGGTCGGTTCGGGTGATACCGGGGCGGTGACGGTGAGCGATACCAGTTTGGTGTTCACTACTGGTGATTGGGGCACCGCGCAGTCGGTGACCGTCACAGGTGTGGACGATGACGACGCCCGCGGTGAAACAGTTAATGTGTCACTGTCGGCCGGGTCGACCGACACCCATTATGAGGGGAAGGTTGGCACGGTAGTGGTGACGGTCACCGACAACGACACACCTGATCTGGTGGCTGTGGAGTCGTTGACCATTGTTGAGGGCGGGACGGGCAGTTTCGAGGTGGTTTTGGCGACTCAACCGTCGGCGGTGGTGACGGTGACGATCGGTTCGGGTGATACCGGGGCGGTGACGGTGACCGATACCAGTTTGGTGTTCACTACTGGTGATTGGGGCACCGCACAGTCGGTGATGGTGTCGGGTGTGGAAGACGCCGACGCTAACAGCGAAGCGGTTAATGTGTCACTGTCGGCCGGGTCGACCGACACCCAATATGAGGGGATAACCGGCACGGTAGTGGTGACGGTCACCGACAACGACACCGCCAATTTGGTGATATCCGATTCGTCGTTGACGGTGGCTGAGGACGGGACGGGCAGTTTCGAGGTGAGTTTGGCGACTCAACCGTCGGCGGTGGTGACGGTGACGGTCGGTTCGGGTGACACCGGGGCGGTGACGGTGAGCGATACCAGTTTGGTGTTCACTACTGGTGATTGGGGCACCGCGCAGTCGGTGACCGTCACAGGTGTGGACGATGACGACGCCCGCGGTGAAACAGTTAATGTGTCACTGTCGGCCGGGTCGACCGATAGGGATTATGAGGGGAAGGTTGGCACGGTAGTGGTGACGGTCACCGATAACGACACCGCCGATCTGGTGATATCCGATTCGTCGTTGACGGTGGCTGAGGACGGGACGGTCATGTTTGATGTGAGTTTGGCGACTCAACCGTCGGCGGTGGTGACGGTGACGGTCGGTTCGGGTGATACCGGGGCGGTGACGGTGAGCGATACCAGTTTGGTGTTCACTACTGGTGATTGGGGCACCGCGCAGTCGGTGACCGTCACAGGTGTTGACGATGACGACGCCCGCGGTGAAACAGTTGATGTGTCACTGTCGGCCGGGTCGACCGACACCCAATATGAGGGGAAGGCCGGCACGGTAGTGGTGACGGTCACCGACAACGATTCACCTGATCTGGTGGCTGTCGAGTCGTTGACCGTCGCTGAGGAGGGGACGGTCATGTTTGATGTGAGTTTGGCGACTCAACCGTCGGCGGTGGTGACGGTGACGGTCGGTTCGGGTGATACCGGGGCGGTGACGGTGAGCGATACCAGTTTGGTGTTCACTACTGGTGATTGGGGCACCGCGCAGTCGGTGACCGTCACAGGTGTGGACGATGACGACGCCCGCGGTGAAACAGTTAATGTGTCACTGTCGGCCGGGTCGACCGACACCCATATGAGGGGAAGGTTGGCACGGTAGTGGTGACGGTCACCGACAACGACACACCTGATCTGGTGGCTGTGGAGTCGTTGACCATTGTTGAGGGCGGGACGGGCAGTTTCGAGGTGGTTTTGGCGACTCAACCGTCGGCGGTGGTGACGGTGACGATCGGTTCGGGTGATACCGGGGCGGTGACGGTGACCGATACCAGTTTGGTGTTCACTACTGGTGATTGGGGCACCGCACAGTCGGTGATGGTGTCGGGTGTGGAAGACGCCGACGCTAACAGCGAAGCGGTTAATGTGTCACTGTCGGCCGGGTCGACCGACACCCAATATGAGGGGATAACCGGCACGGTAGTGGTGACGGTCACCGACAACGACACCGACGACTGCACCGCAGACACGGCCACGTTGTGCTTGGTGACGGTGGATGGGTCGGCGGACGGCCAGATCGAAAGAAACAGGGATGTGGACTGGTTCGCCACCGACCTGGACCCGGGCATCGTTTACAAGATGTATGTCGACGCTAGCGATCCTGCTAAGGGCGAGTTGGAGGATCCGCAGATCACCGGCGTGTACAACTCGTCGGGTACGCTGATCGCCAACACGTCAGACACCGACTCGGGAAACACAGAGGACAGCCTGTTGACGTTCGAGCACACCGAGGCCGCTACCGCCACCCATTATGTGGCTGTGGCCCGGGAGAGCGGTACGGTGGGCACTTACCGGCTGTGGGTGGCGCGCCAGCATCCCGACACAAGCGTCTCGGAGTTGTCGGGGCAGGACTTCCCCAACCATGCCGGCACTCCCGGTTACGTGATGCCTGGCGACACTGTGTCAGGAGAACTCACGACCACAAACGACGCGGACTTTTACGGGATCTCGATGGAGGCGGGCCTGTCGTACCGGATCGACGTGCGGGGCGAGTGCACCGCCGATGCTGACGAGGACGGCGGCACACAGCCCAACCCCTATGTGCAGCTTAGACGGAGCGACGGAACGAGGACGTTCACGGGCGTCGCCACTGATCTCAACGCGGACCCCGAGGCCCCATTTTTTGATTTCACAGATGACAACAGCGGCAGTTGCAACAACCCGCTCATGGAAGTCGAAGCCCTCGCCGACGGCTTGCATTACATCGGGGTGACATCCTTTGGCCAGACCGGCACCTACACCGTGACCGTCACCGACATCACCGAGTATGAGGTCATCGAGGTCACAGCGGGCGGGAGCCATTCGTGCGCACGGGTCGAAGACGGCGCGGTGGAGTGCTGGGGTCTCGGTGACGACGGCCAAACCACTCCGACGTCGGGCGAGTCGTTCACCCAGGTCGAGGCCGGGGCGACCTCGTCGTGCGGGGTGACCGCTGCCGGTGAGATCGAGTGCTGGGGGGTGGACGATTCCGGTAACGCCTTCTCGCCGTCGTCGGGTACCGATTTTGTGTGGGCCGGGACCGGCGAAGCTCACGGCTGCGGCCTTGAGAGCGACGGCGAGGTCAAGTGCTGGGGCAGCATTTCTGACAATCGCGCCACTCCACCGTCGGGCGCGACGTTCACCGCCATCTCGGTCGGCAACGAGTACAACTGCGGCGTCAAGACCGACCAGTCCCTGGCCTGCTGGGGCAAAGACCAAAACGGCCGCGCCACCCCGCCGTCGACGGGCCAGTTCACCGCGGTGACTACCGGAGGAACGCATGCTTGTGCGATCAAGTCCGACAGCACGGTGGCATGCTGGGGAAACAGCGCTGACGGCCGCGACGATGCAGGCACCGCAGCGTTTGCGTCGATCGACAGTCACGGCGACTTCTCCTGCGGCGTGAAGACCGACAAGAGCCTGCACTGCTGGGGGCTCGACTCCGACGACCGCGCAGTGTCCGGCGTTCCCGACACCGGCACCTATCTCGCGGTAGCGGTCGGCGCCGGCCACGCCTGCTCGCTGGCCGAAGACCACTCGGTGCGCTGCTGGGGTTCCAACGACAACGACAAGCTTCTCCCGCCGCTGACGCTGCCAGGGTTCAATGCGCTGCCACGGTTCACGAGCAGCGACGTGGTGTCCGTGAACGAAGGAGGGAACTTGAACCACACAGTGGTGGCCGTCGATGACGACACAGACGACACCGACCTGGCTTATGAAATCACCGGCGGCGACGACGCGGCAGTGTTCCAGATCGACCCCTCAACGGGTGTGCTGACCCGCGCGGCCGCCGGATGGTTCGACTACGAGTTACCCGAGGACAACAATGCCGACAACTCGTACGAACTGGTGATTCAGGCGGCCAGCGGCACCGGCAACCGTGAGCGCACCGACGAGCAGGAAATCACCGTGACAGTGGTAAACAAGAAGGACCCCCCGGCGCCGGACACGCCGAGAGCCAATCGAATCGGAGATGACTTCGTGCAGATCATTTGGGCCATGCCTGTTAGATACACAAGGCCTCCGCTCACCAGTGTCACAGTGCACTACCGCAAAGCCACCAGTCCGGACTATGTCGACTTCGTGACTTTTGCGCCGGACCCGCCCGACCTTTTGGTCGGCATGGTCGACGTGACCGGACTCGATTCAGACACCGTCTACGTTTTCAGCCTGCAAGTCGCCAACCCGAGAGGATCAAGCGAATGGTCCGACGACATCGAGGTCACCACAGACATCGAGGTCACCACCGACATCGCGGACGACTGTTCCGCCGACACCACCACCACATGCTCGGTGACGGTGGGCGGTTCCCAGAACGGCACGATCGGGCGGGAGGACGAGGTCGACTGGTTCGCGGTGGATCTCGAAGCGGACGTTGCCTACAGGATGTATCAGACTCGCTATCCTTTCGGCGGCTACGTTGGTTTGGTGTTGATGGAACTCAGTGGCGTCTACGACTCGTCGGGACAGTTGGTAGAGGGCAGCGACAAGCCCGGGGAGGGCACGAACCAAGCGAGCTATCTGGTGTTCACGCCCCAGACCACTGGCCAGTATTTCGTAGCGGCGACCCGAATAGGCGCTGCTGGCAACACGTACCAGCTGTGGGTGGTGAAGCATCTGCCGGATGACAGTGTCTCTGAGACAACAACCGACTTGCCGGGCCACCCGGGAACGCCGGGTCATGTAGTGGTCGGTGGCACTGCGACCGCACAGTTGCACGATATCTCTGAAGGTGATTACTTCGGGGTGCTACTCGAGCAGGACAAGACCTACCGCATCGAGGCCAAGGGCGAGTGTTTCCTCGACGACGGCGGTGACCTGCCTGATCCCACTGTGTACATAAAGCACATCACGGGGCCGGTCAACTCCCTACATATGGAAGAGGTGAACGAAACGGAGCCCATTGCATTCGGCGACGACAACAGCGGCGCTTGCGACAACGCCCGGTTTGACGTCAGAGTGAAAAGCGGCGACGTTTACTACATCCAGGTGGTCAGCCGCCGTGGCGCGCCGGCGGACAACATCGGCACCTACACGGTGGCGGTGTCCGAAAGGCCGGATCCGGCGCTGGTGGTCCCTTCGACGCCGGTGTCGGTTGCAGAAGACGGTACAGCCACCTACAACGTGTCCTTGGCGGCTCAGCCGACTGCGTCCGTGACGGTCACGGTGTCGGCGCCCGCCGGCAGCGGAGTGTCGGTGTTGCCGGCGTCGCTGCAGTTCACCACCGGCGACTGGAACACGGCACAAACAGTGACCGTCACGGGCATCCACGACGATGACGCTGTTGACGAGGAAGTGACGATCTCCCATGAGGCGTCCGGCGGCGACTACGAGAATGTGACCGCGGATGTGACTGTGATCGTGGACGACGACGACACGGCTGGTCTGAACGTCACAGGAACGCAGTTGATGCTCGACGAAAGCGGGTCGGGAACCTACGAGATGTCCTTGACGTCGTCGCCGACCACCGATGTTGTGGTGACGGTGAGGCGGACCGGCCGCGGCCTGTTGGTGTCACCAGCTAAGTTGACGTTCACCTCAGGCGACTGGAACACGGCCCAGACAGTGATGTTGACCGGCCTCGATGACAGCGACGGCGACGATCAGACCGTGACCCTGGACCACAACTCTTGGGGTGGCGAATACGATTTGGTGACCGGCGATGCGGTGACTGTGACGATCACCGACGACGATGCGCCGGGCGTGACGGTGGACCGGTCAAGCCTCGACGTTGACGAGGGCGGATCCGCCGTGTACACGGTGGTGCTGGACACGCGACCCTTGACAGATGTCACGGTGGAGGTCACCGACACCGACGAAGTGGTGGCTTCACCGTCGACACTGCGGTTCACTGACTACAACTGGGACGTGCCGCAGACGGTGACCGTGACCGCTCGCCATGACGGCGACGCCCAAGACGACACGGCCTCGCTGACCCATGCTGCCACCGGCGGCGGCTACGACATGGTGAGCATCGACTCGGTGGCTGTTGCTGTTGACGACGATGACACTGCCCGGGTGACCGTGATGCCCGCGAGCTTGACCATGAAGGAGGGCTCGTCGGGGGTCTACCAGGTGGTGCTGGACACCCAGCCCGCCGGGACGGTGACCGTGACGGCGACGGTGACCGGCAGCGGTGATGTGTCGGTGTCGCCGTCAACGATGACGTTTACCGCCGAAAACTGGGCGATACCCCGGCGGGTGACTGTCGACGCCGATACCGACACCGACACAACCGCGGATACCGCGACGGTTTCTCACACTGTGTCGGGCGGCGGCTACGACTCGGTGATCGCTTCAGACGTGGCGGTGTCTGTGACCGACGGTGCCACGCTGGGCGTTACGGTCTCGCAGACTGATCTGGCCCTGACCGAGGGGGACAACCTCGACTATACGGTGGTGCTCGACGCCGAGCCGACCGGCCCAGTGACGGTGACGGTGGCAGTGTCCGGCAACACCGACGTGACGGTCTCGTCTTCGACGCTGGTGTTCACGACCACCGACTGGCAAACGCCGCAGACAGTGAACGTGGAGGCGGCGGCCGACGCCGACGCCAGCGACGACCTCGCCACCGTCACCCATACGCTGAGCGGCGGCGGCTACGACTCGGTCGCCGCGCCCTCGGTCGCGGTGACGGTCTCCGACCCGATCGGCCCGGCGGTGCTCGCAGCCGTACGGGCCGGCGACGCCGCGTTCCGAGCCGAATGGTCCCCCGTCCATGTCAGGGACGATGTCACGATCACGCGATACGAGGTCCGTTACCAAACCGGGCAACTGGTTAAGACGGTCCAAGTGAATGGATCGGCAACCTCAGTTGTGGTGGACGACTTCACCGATGGGGGCAACTCCTACGGAAACAACTATCGCTACAACGTGACGTTACGGGTCGTCACCGACGCGGGCACCACCGACTGGTCGGACGTCAAGGAAGTGCTCATTGGACGCCCGGAGGAGCTGAAATCGCTCAGGGCGGAGGGAGCCAACGGCAAGCTTCTCATCTATTGGAACCCTCCTCCCAACCAGGATCTCCTCACCCGTAACGGGAACCGCGTCAGATACTTCACGGCGGCCAGCGAAGCGGGCGGAACGCGCCAAAGCGGCTTCTTCACATACGATACGCACGAACGCCATGATCGGACATCTTCAGGTGTCAGCCTTGTGAATGGCACTACATATCAGGTCGGAGTGACACCGAGCTTGTACGACACCAACGGAAATGAGATCGTTCGGGGGCCCGAAAAGGTAGTGGCAGGTATCCCGCAGGAAATCACGGTGCCGGAGAACGATTGGCGCCACCCCCAATTGCGGGAGGTTGCCGAGCACATAATCGCCGGACTGGAGTCTACCGATCCGACATACAGCGGCTGGGTTCGACAGGCTTGGGAGTGGATTGTGGAACAGGAAGACAACCCAAGCAGTCCTCCGTCTCTCAACTGGACTTACTACGGTCCACACGTTCAGGACGCCGCCAGCGGCATCCTGGGATACGTGTCGGTTCTCTGTACAAACACGGACACTGGACCGAACCGAAACCATCTGCCTTGGTGCAACGCCCCGAACGTTGTGATCGACATGTCTCTGTTCTGCGGCTTCCCGACCGATGAGTCGGCGTTCGACACATGCGTCGACAGCGACACGGACGCAGACGTTGATCCGCAAGAGCTGAGCATGAACACCCAAATTCAGAGGACTTTCGTGCACGAGATGGGTCACACCTACTTTGGGTCGGTGCGGGAGATGACCACCGATGTCGGCGAGGACTCTCTGCCGTGGGGGACAGCGTTGCTCTATTTCTTGGCCAACGGCCGTTCGACTTGGACACTGCCGGGCGGCACATGCCCCATGAGTTGCTGGCAGTCATCGCCCAAATGGCCGTTCACGACGCAACCGTCACCAATTATCTCAACGACTGTCTTGGCATCAGCGGGACTACCGAGGTGACCTGCAACGATGCCGCGGTCGTGGCGTACTGCCAGGTCGTGCGAAGCGTGATGAGGGGCGAGGTTCCGCAGTGGTACTCCGACAATTACGGGGACGACTCCGAGAAACTCTGGTCCGACATTATTGAAGCGACAACCCTCGGAACAATGCGCGATCCAACCCACTTTAAAGCATCAAAGGTCGGCTTGATCAACGCTTTTGCCGGTGAATTCGGCGGGTACTGCTCGCCAGCGGCGGTGACCAACGCCATGTTCGACTCCGACACCACCATTTCCAATCCGTGGGTGGATGGCGGCTGCGAGCCCAAGGCCCCACCGACGGTGACCGTCACCTCGGGCACTCTCGCCAACACATTCGAGGTGTCATGGACCGAGCCCGATGCTGAAGGCGGCGCGAAGCTCAGCGGCTATGAGGTGCAATGGAAGCGGGGCAACCAGGCCTACGACGACACGCGGCTCACGACGGTGGCGGACAATGTGCTCACGACCACCATCGACGTGGGCACAGGCAACCAGGACACCTACATCAGGGTCCGAGCCGTCAACGAGATCGGAAAGAGCACCGGCGGCGAGGCGACCTGCACCTACAGCGGCGGCGCCTGGACATGCACCTTCGAGCCGCCCGCTTCCCGCAGTCAACGAAGCGACAGCGACGCGCCCCGACGCTGGCCCGCCAGCCCTGAGATCCCGAAACCAGAGTGAGAAGGACCCGTTTGACGATCAGCGCGACTCGCCGACGCCGGGCGTGTCGGTCGCCGCGTTGCAGTCGTCGTCATTGGCCCGCTGGAGAGTCTCCCAAGCTGCCGATCATCAATCCTCTTCCAGTCGATGGCTTGGGCAGATCCCGGGCCATGTCGGCCCACTGACTCCTAGAGACAGCCGAACCTGCGTGGGACCTGACGGGCGTGCCCCGGGAGGGCGCCTGATTTGTGTTGTCGGC
Organism: Acidimicrobiia bacterium; assembly: GCA_965214265.1. GTDB lineage: Bacteria > Actinomycetota > Acidimicrobiia > Spongiisociales > ZC4RG35 > Bin76. The sequence goes on along the minus strand of CBDCBK010000010.1, from coordinate 1,988,688 downwards.
GATGTCCTTTTATCCCGGCGAGGCAACAACGGTCGACACAAGGTGGTTCCTCTGCAAGCGTCGATCCAGACGCGCTGTCGAACGCTCGGGTTCGACAACCTCGCTCCAATCATCTGGCAGAAGATCGGGAACGCAAACTACGAAGCAGGCAACGGCGGCTTTCTCGGCAAGCCCTATGAGCCGAACGCCCTCATCAAGAACTCGATCGAGTGTATGGAACAGTCAAAGGATCGGTTTAGCCCGATGACCTGGGAAAACTGAGACAGTATGGGACATTATGAGCCCGGATGGAACAATATCAGCCCGCACGTCACCTCCACGTTTTCTGGTTGTCTTCGGATGAGCGGAGGGAGTGGGATTCGAACCCACGAGGCACGGATGCCCAACAGTTTTCAAGACTGTCACCTTAGGCCGCTCGGTCATCCCTCCATTCGGGTCGAACCGGGGTTTTGTTGACCGGGCGGAGGGAGTGGGATTCGAACCCACGAGAGGGGTAACCCTCTACGGCATTTCGAGTGCCGCGCACTAGACCGGACTATGCGATCCCTCCGGGCTAATCATCATTGTCATCGATGATCGGGTAATAAGGCTAGCCGGTCGTCTCCGTGATGAGATACCAGATCAGGTAGCCTCCGAGAAGTGAGAAGAAGCTTTCGTGTGGGATGGTCCGCGGTGGCAGTGTTGGCTTTGTTGTTGGGTTCCTGCGCCGATGAACCGGCTCTTTCTCCCACCTCCACGATGATGGTGGAGGTGAGTGAGGAAGTGAGCGCTACTTCTGTCACCACCGCGCCGGTTACCACCACAACCACCATCCTTCCGCCTCCGATCGAAGATTTGCTGTTTGTGCCCGAGTCGTTCCGGGAGAGAATGGTGGAATTGGTGGAGGAGACCCAGGCTCTTCGCGGTCTCTCCTTCACCGAGCCACTGCCGGTCGAGGCTATCACCTCCCAGGAGATGGCCCAGCGGCTACGCGCCCGCGTAGAGGATGATCCGCGCCTCCCCGAGTTCGACCAGCCGCTGTTCAGGCTGCTGGGTTTGATCGACTCCGAGACCGAATGGGCGACGGTCCTGGCCGATTTTCGGGGGCGCGCCACTCCCGGGTTCTACGATGTGACCGGCCAGAAGCTGTGGCTCGTCTCCACTTTGGCGGCGCCGACCCCCCTCGAGGAGATGACGCTGGTTGGGGAGATCGCCAAGGCGCTGGTGGATCGGAATCTCGGTGTCTGGCGACGACAAAGCCGGTTGACCCGCTCGGGTGACAGCGACTATCTGACCGTCCTGGGAGGGATGGCGGAGGCCGATTCCACCCTGGTGGAACTGCTCTTCATGGAGGGCATGACCGAGGAGGCCAAAGGCCAGGTATTCGAACAGGCCTGGGGGGTTGCCTCCGATGATCCGGCCCTTCCTTCCTTCTTGGCGCATAGCCTTGGCTTTGCATCGGGTTCGGCCCTCGAGTATTTGCAGGTCCTTTTTCAGTCGGGAGGCTGGGATTCGGTGAATGAGGCTCACGGGGAGCCACCGCGCTCTTCTGAGTACATCTTGGCGAGGGGTATCGGTCGGATGGATCCTATTCTTCTCCCCAAGCCGAGGGTTTCGCCTCCTGAAGCATATCTGCAAGTGGCCGATTCGGTCTGGGGACAGTGGGGATGGAAGACGCTGTTGGCCTCGGCACTCCCGGCCGAGCAGTCATCGGTCGCCTCCGGGGGGTGGGGTGGGGACCGCTATCTGGTTTTTAGCGACGGCGCGGGTGTGGCCTTGGTGATGGACTACATAGGTGACACGCCGGAGGACACCGAAGAGATGCGGATCGCCTTGGAGGAGTACATCGCGGCTGCGATGAACGCCGGAGAGCCGCTCCGAGAAGCGGACGGGGTGGAGTTCTCTGCCGATGCCTACGTCTGGCTGAGTGGAGAAGGAGGGGTCCTGACCTTCATCGCCGCCACCGATGTGGAGGTCGGACGCGGGATGCGGGCTTCCCGCGACGGCTGATTCCCGGTCCTTGTCCATTCCGCCTGGTTCGAGATAGGATTTCTGAGGATATGAGCTTGCTGGAAGTAGTGATCCTGTCCGGCGCGGTGCTTGCCTCTTATCTGGCGATCTACTTTGTCCATCTGCTGGCGGTTATTCCCGGCTTCGGGCTGCGGGTGTTCCAGGACCCTACCGAGGCCGACTTCTCCAAGCCAGCTTCCGGCTGAGCAGCGAAAATGCGAATAGTCTTGATGTTGACGGCGGCCGGTTTGGTGCTGGCCGCGTGCGGGGGGGCCCCTGACCCGACGCCATCTAGCACAGCGGTCGCTGTCGAGGCCGTTGCTCCTACCAGCGAGGCCCCGCCGGTTACCACCACCACTGTCCCTGCAACCACCACTGCTCCGCTTGCGACCAGCACGACCACCGCTCTCGTGACCACCACCACGACCCCTGGCCCATCCGATGATGACCGCCCTCCGATTGAGGGGCTCGGGCCCGAACTCTCCGCCCAGATCTGGGAAACGGTAGACATTGTCGAGGAGATACGGGGGTTGGAGTTCGAGGGGCTGCCTTCCATCATCGTGCTCTCCCCCGAGGATTTCACCGAGCGGGTCAGGCGCGAGGTGGCCTCTGAACTGGAGGACATTGAGGTGGACCAGGCGCTGTTCAAGCTTCTGGGCTTGCTGTCTCCCGATGATGACCTGGCCGCCTTGTATGAGGATCTCTACGGTGAGAGCGTGTCGGGGTTCTACTCCAGCGATGATCAGGAGATGGTGATCCCGAGTTCGGGCGAAGAGCTTACCCCGATCGAAGTGTTGACGCTGTTGCATGAGTTGGTGCACGCCGTCACCGACCAGCACTTCGCGTTCGGCGTGAGAATGGAGGATTTGGCGGACAATCAGCTCTACGATCCCGCCAGCGGACTCGTGTCTCTGGTGGAGGGGGATGCCACTCTTTCTGAGGTTCTGTATGTGAAGAACCTCACCGCCTCGGAGAGAAGCGGTCTTTTTACTGAGTTAATGACCATAGAGCAGCCCGATCTCGACATTCCGCTGTTTATGGAACAGTCCCTTTACTTCTCCTACGAGCGGGGCTTCGAATACGTGTCGAATAGGTGGCAGCAGGGGGGATGGGAAGCTGTGAACGAGCTGTATCTCGATCCCCCCGCATCTACCGAGGAGATTTATGAGGGCGCCGCGGCGTCTTGGACCCACCCGGTGGAGATGGAAAGGCCGGCCGTCGCGTTTCCGGAGGGATACGAGGAGATCTACGACTACACATGGGGCTTCTTGGACATCCTGCTCATGTTCGAACAGGTGCTTGGCCCCGCCGTCGCCGTCGACGCTGCCACCGGGTGGGGCGGGGGGCGCAGCCTGGTGGGGTATGACCCCGAAGGCGAGGTGGTGTTCGTATGGGAGTATGCGGGTGATAGTCAGGATGAAGCCGAAGAACTGGCGCGCTTGCTGAGCGACTACGCGGTGACGGGGATGGATGTCGGAACTCCCGAACCTCGGGGGGAACTGGGCTTCTTGGCCAGTGGAGATGACTACGTCTATGTCGGTCCCATCTCGGGGGGACTGGTGATGGTGGCCTGTTCGGATCCGGCAGTGTGCTCGTCGGTGACCGCCGCGTATCTTCCCTGAGCGGTGGGAGAGCTGTTTTGTGGGGAATGGAACTCGGGTCCGATAATGGTTGCTGACACCTTCTGGCGGAGACTGGGAGGGATTCATGCGGTTCCCCGGCCGTGGGGGGTGCTGATTCCCGGCCGCTCGGCACACGGTATTTTCCTGACCGGAAGGCTGTGGGCGGTGGGATTGGACAGGGCCCTGCGGGTGGTGGGGGTGCGCGGTCTGCGCCCCGGCGGGCTGGTGTTGTTCAGAGAGGCGGATGCGGTGCTCGAACTGCGATCCGACCGGGTTCCGGGCTGGGAGCTCTCGTGGAAAGGAGGCGTCTCTTCGTGGCCGGGGTTCTGATCCTATGCAGCACTCCGCTCGGCAATCTGGGGGATGCTCCTCCACGGTTGGCGGAGGCGCTTTCGGGGGCGGATTGCGTCTATGCCGAGGACACCCGCCGGTCTGCTCGGCTGCTGGACGTCCTGGGTGTGGAACCCCGCGGATTGCGATCTTTTTTCACTGGGAACGAAGCATCCCGAACCGGGGAGGTGGCCGGACGACTGGCGGCGGGAGAGACCGTGGCGCTCATGACCGACGCGGGGGTTCCCGGAATCTCCGATCCCGGCCTGTCGGCGGTGAGAGCCGCTCACGCCCAAGGCGCGCAGGTCACCATCATCCCCGGTCCCAGCGCGGTCACCACCGCCCTGGCAGTCTCGGGGCTACCGGCCAACCGGTTCTCCTTCGAAGGATTCTTGCCCCGCTCCGGCGAAAAGCGCTCTCGGCGCATCCGGGCCGTGGCCGCGTCGACCGAGACCGTGGTGCTGTTCTCCTCCCCCCATCGCCTGTTGGACGACCTCTCCGATCTGGCCGACGCGGGCCTGGCCGACCGTCCCCTCTCCGTCGCTCGGGAGCTCAGCAAGCTTCATGAGGAGGTGTGGAGAGGCACTGTCTCGGGGGCGCGGAGCGAGTGGGCCACCCGCCCGCCGAGAGGCGAGTTTACCCTGGTGATAGCCTCCGGCGGGGAGAGAAGGGAAGACCCGCCGCCGGAGCAGATGAAAGAGGCGACCGAGGCGGTGGAACGCCTGGTTGCCGAAGGCCTTTCCACTTCGGCGGCCGTGCGGGAAGTATCTCGCCTGACCGGGATTTCCCGCCGGGATCTCTACCAGCGGGCGCACCGTTAGGTGATGGTGAGCGTGCTGGGGTCTGCTGCTCGTCCGCTCTGGGTGGACACCCATTGTCATCTGCAGTTGGATGGGCGGCCTCCAGGTGAGTTGTTGGAGCGGGCCTCTTTGGTGGAGTGGGTGGTGACGCCCGGAGTGGATTTGGAGTCGTCGCGGGCGGCGGTTCGGCTGGCGGGCCAACATCCCGGACGGGTTCTGGCCGCCGCCGGTCTGCATCCTCACCAGGCAAGCCGCTGGCCGTCGGAGAGAGAGGGCATCTCGGAGTTGGCGGGGGGAGCGTCGGCGGTGGGGGAGACCGGGCTGGACTTCTATCGGAACCTCTCTTCCCGATCGGAGCAACTGGAGGCTTTCCGTTCCCAGATCGAGCTTGCCACGGAGCTCGGAAAGCCCTTAGTGGTGCATTGTCGGGACGCTTTTTCCGATGTTCACCGCCTGTTGGAGGAGACCGGGGCCGGGCCGGCGGCGGTGATGCACTGCTGGACGGGCGGGCCCCGCTGGACCAGACGCTTTCTCGAGTTGGGGGTGAGGTTCTCCTTCGCCGGTCCCGTTTCCTTCCCCACCGGCGATACGGTGAGAAGGGGAGCGGAGATAGTCCCGCCCCCTAGGGCGATGGTGGAGACAGACACGCCTTATCTGACTCCTCCTCCTCATCGGGGAAAGCCCAACGAGCCGGCCTGGGTTTCTCTGGTGGGCGAAGCCCTGGCCCGGGTGTGGGGCATGGAGAGCCAAGAGGTGGCGCGTATCACCAGCGCCACCGCCCGACAGACCTTCGGGGTTGAGGGACCGGAGATCCGGTGAATGCGCTCACTCCCTCCCGGCTCTCTGACTTGCTGACCCGCCACGGGATAGCTCCCTCCCGGAGGTTGGGCCAGCATTTCCTGGTTGATCCCAATCTGGTGAGGAAGGTGGTGGAGACAGCCCAGGTCGGTCCCGACGACCGTGTGCTGGAAGTAGGGACGGGGGTTGGCAACCTGACCGCCGTCCTGGCCGAGACCGGCGCTCGGGTGGTTTCCTATGAGATCGACCGTCGCCTGGCCCCGGTGCTGGCCGAGACCCTGGCAAATTATCTCGAACGGGTTGAGATACGCATGGAAGACGCAATGAGAGTCGATTGGAAGCAGGCGTTGGACGGTGGGGGTTGGGTGATGGTCTCCAATCTCCCCTACGGGGTGGGCACCCCGCTGCTGATGGAGATGATCCAAAACGCTTCGGAGGTGGTTCGTTTCGTAGTGATGCTCCAGCGGGAGGTGGTCCAACGTCTCTTAGCCGGTCCTAGCAGCCGGGATTACGGTCTGCCGTCCGTGATCGCGGGTCTCCACACTCGCATCCGGCGGGCCTTCGACGTTCCTCCCCAGGTGTTCTTTCCCCGCCCGGAAGTGTTCTCCTCGGTGGTGGTGTTGGAGCGCATCCCCCCACATCCCGACGCCGGTCGGGCCATCGCACTGGCGGCTCGAGCCTTCGGCAAGCGCCGCAAGATGCTGCGCCGATCTCTCCGGTCGGAGTTGTCCGCTCCCGAGCGGATGCTGGCCGAGGCGGAGATTGCTCCCGAAAGGCGGCCCGAGTCGCTTTCGCCCGCCGACTTTCTGCGGCTGGCCGGGGTGGTGCGCGATCGGGAAGCAGACGGATGAGCGCCTGGCTGGCGCCCGCCAAGGTGAACCTCACCCTGATGGTTGGGTCGAGATCGACTTCCGGGCTCCATCCTGTTCGGTCGCTGATCCAGACGCTGGGCTGGTGTGATCGGGTCACGGTCTTGGAAGGAGAAGAGGATCGCTTGGAAATCGAGGGCGCTGACCTTCCCGAGGGCGGGGACAACCTGGTGTGGAAGGCGGTGACGGCTCTGGAGAGGGAGACCGGCGTGGTTCGTCCGCCGCTCGAGATCTCCTTGGAGAAGCGTATTCCGATCGGTGCCGGGTTGGGAGGAGGAAGCGCCGACGCCGCCGCGGTGCTCGCCGCTTTGGGGGAGATGCTCGACATCGACAGCGAGACGCTCCGCAGGGCGGCGACTCGAATCGGGTCGGATGTTCCAGCCGCGCTTTGGGGAGGAAGCCTCTGGGCGGAGGGCTTTGGAGAAATAGTCTCTCGGTTCTCTCCTCTTTCCGGTTTTGGGGTGGGGGTGGCGACGCCCCACTTTCCGCTGCTCACCGCCGATGTCTACAGGATGTGGGACCTCCTGGAAGAACCCCGTGGCGCCGAGTTCCCCTCCGGGTCCCTGCCCCCCGCGCTCCGCCGTTCAGTGCCCATCCGGAACGATTTAACGCCCGCTGCCCTCCGTCTTCGTCCCGAACTGGGAGACCTGATGGAAGCAGTCGCCGGAGAGTGGGGGCGGTCGGTGGCCATGTCCGGGAGCGGATCCTCGGTTTTTTCCTTCTTCACGGATGCCGAGGAGGCGGCCTCGGCGGCCCAGGCGGTGGAAAAGCTGTTTTCAACCACGGTGGGCGCCGATCTGTTTCCTGACGGCCCGGTGCGCGACGAACAGGTAACCTAGGAAACGATGTGCCCTTCTTTTCCCTTGGGGGGTGGTGTAACCGGCAGCACAGCGGGTTTTGGTCCCGCCAGTATGGGTTCAAGTCCTATCCCCCCAGCCAGGGCTGCATCTCCCGGCTCTAGCCTGATGTGGAGAAGACAATGAGCCATGTGGTGATAATCATGGCAGCCGGTGACGGCGTCCGGATGTGCTCGGATGTCCCCAAAGTGCTGCACCCCGTGGCGGGTCGGCCGATACTGTCCTGGATAGTGGAGGCGGCGTCGGCCGGCGGCCCGGAACGGATGATGGTGGTGGTGGGGTCCGGCGCAGGCCGGGTGAGGTCGATGCTGCCTGCCGGGGTGGAGACCTGTTGTCAGCCGGAGCGGCGGGGGACTGGACAAGCCGTCTCCCTGGCGATGGAGGCGCTGGGAGAGCTTTGGGATAGCACGGCGGTGGTGGTGCTTCCCGGCGATGTACCCCTGCTCACCGCGGAGGTGATTGGCGAAGCGATCGAATCGCATCGCGCCTGGGGCGGGGCGGCCACGATGCTCACCACCGAGGTGGAAGATCCGAGGGGATACGGGAGGGTGCTGCGGGACTCGGCCGGCCGGGTCCATGGGGTGGTCGAGCATCTCGACGCCACGGCGGCTCAGCGGGAGATTCGGGAGATCAACACCAGCATTTATGTTTTTTCGGCCGGTCCGCTGCGCGCCGGGCTGGGACGGATCGGGGTCGGCAACCAACAGAGCGAGTACTACCTGCCTGATGTAATCGGAGTGATGGTCGCCGACGGTGAGGAGGTGGCGGCCCGGCTGATTCCTTTCCATGACTCCCTGGGGGTGAACGACCAGGCTCAGTTGGCGGAGGCTGCGGCTTGGATGAGGCGACGGATACTCAACCGCCACATGCTGGCCGGGGTGAGGGTGGAGGACCCCGAGCGAATCTATGTGGAAGCTGATGTGAAGCTGGCGGCGGGGGTGAAGCTGTATGCGGGGGTGCATCTGGAGGGAGATGTGGAAGTGGGGGAGGGGGCGATAGTCGGGCCTGACGTCTACATCCGCGACAGTCGGATCGGGGCCGGCGCCAGGGTCTGGTATTCGGTGGTGCGGGAATCCGAGATAGGTCCGGGCGTCGAAGTCGGTCCCTACGCGTCGCTCCGTCCGGGCGCCTTTATTGAAGAGGGGGCCAAGGTCGGAACTTTCGTCGAGATCAAGAACACCCGGCTGGGGAGGGGCGCCAAGGCGTCTCACCTTTCCTACCTGGGTGATGCGGATGTCGGGGAGGGCGCCAACATTGGGGCGGGGACTATCATCGCCAACTACGACGGGTACCAGAAGCATCGCACCAGTATCGGGGCGGGGGCCCAGATCGGCTCCAACACGGTGTTGGTAGCACCGGTGGAGGTGGGAGAGGAAGGATGGACCGGGGCAGGCTCGACCATTACCCGACCGGTGGAGTCCGGCTCGCTTTCGGTGGAGCGTTCCCAGCAGAGAAACATCGCCGGTTATGCGGCGCGACGGGCAGCCCGCTACCGTCAGGAAGAGGAAAAGGATCCTTCGCCGGCGGTGCCCCCCGACTCGGCGAGTGATAGCTGAACGGAGAGGACCAGATGGATATAGCCGACCGCAAGCAGATGCGGATCTTCTCCGGCAGTCACAATCTTGAACTCGCCGAGGAGGTGGCCGAGCTGCTGGGGGTGTCCCTGGGCAAGCTGCATAAATCCACGTTCTCCAGCGGAGAACTCTATGCGCGGGCCGGGGAGAGCGTGCGGGGCTCCGACTGTTTTGTTTTCCAGAGCCATTCTTTCCCGATTAACGATGCCATCATGGAGCATCTGATCATCATCGACGCGTTGCGTCGTGCCTCAGCGCGCCGGATCACCGCGGTGATGCCCTACTACGGGTACTGCCGACAGGACAAGAAGGTGCTTCCCCGGGAACCGATCACCGCCCGGCTGATTGGGGACCTGTTCATGGCGGCGGGCGCCGATCGGCTGGTGTCGGTCGATCTTCACACAGGGCAGTTGCAGGGGTTTATCACCAAGCCTTTCGATCACCTCACCGCGATTCCCATCATCAGCCAGTATTTGTCAACGGTGACCACTGGGGATGTGACCATCGTCTCTCCTGACGCCGGGGGCGGCAAACGCGCCGAGAAATATGCGAGGCAGTTGAACGCCGACGTGGCGTTGGTCTATAAGCGGCGAGACGACTATAAGCACAATTTTTCCGAGGCGTTGGCGGTAACCGGCGCCGTGGAGGGGCGGCATGCGGTGATAGTGGACGACATCATCGACACTGCCGGCACGGTGTGCAACGCCGCCGAACTCATTCGAGGAATGGGGGCGGCTTCGGTGCGGATTGCAGCTACCCATGCCGTGCTGTCGGATCAGGCGATCAAGCGCATCATCGAGGCCGATATCGATGAGGTGGTGGTCACCAACACCCTCCCGGTTCCCGCCGCCGATCAGATCGAGAACCTGAAGGTGCTCTCCATTGCTTCCATTGTTGCCCAGTCGGTGCAGGCGATCTTCACCGACGACTCGGTGAGCGAGATTTTCCTGGGCGAAAACGCCTAAGCCGCCTTTGGACACCCTGGTTTTCGAGGTTCGCACCGGCCGACAGCCGACGGTTGCGGACCTGACGCCGCAGGTGATGACGTTTTGCAGGTCGCGGGGAGACGGGTTGGTTTCGGTGTTCGCTCCCCACGCCACTTGCGGCGTCGCTCTGATCGAGACGCGAGCAGGGAGCGATCGGGATCTGGTGGCGGCCTTGGAGACGCTGCTGCCCCGCGACTTCGACTGGCGTCACCGCCACGGGTCGCCCGGCCACGGGGCGGATCATGTCATGCCGGCCCTGGTCTCTCCCAGCCTGATGCTTCCGGTGTTGGATGGTCGCCCGGCGCTGGGCATCTGGCAGTCGATTGTGTTGGTGGATCCCAACCGGGACAACCCGGTGAGGAAGGTGAGACTGAGCTTTCTCCCGGGCTAGGCGGGAAGAGGGGGTTGTGCACTCTCTCGGATCTCGGAGAGGATGATTGTCTCGCCGGGGTGGATCAGGTTGGGGTCGCCGGAGCGGAGTGTCACCTCGTTGGCCTCGATCAGATCCATCCAGTAGCCAGCTACCTGCTGGTTGGTGGGGGGATGTGGCAGGAACTGAGAGAGGACCCGGTGAGCGATCTGCCACAGATTGTCCCCCGCCACGATCCGATATTGGTTCTCGGATATGGCCCGGCGGGTATGAGAAGGGGGTAAGGAACACTCACTCTCATCCCGGTCCCCGCAGGCATGGACCGCATCCGCGGTCGACGAACTCGCCCACCCATCCAGATTGAGGACCGGGAGCGGAAAGAGGAAGGGATCCAGGCGGAGGGAGCCGATTGGAGGAGCAGCGTGCGAACGAAGGGGAAAGTGAGGGGAGTGGCGAGCCGCAGAGCAGAAGCGGCTCTCGACACTCGCGCGACCAGATAGAAGATGGTGGAAGGGAGAATCCACCACCACAGCCCAGGCCCATCAGTGGGGCGGTGGCCGACAGAGCCTCGGTCGGCGGGGTGTTGTCCAGCCACTCTCGGAGGTGAGACCAGTCGACCGAAAGCCAATTCACCTCTCCCAGACGATGGAGAGCGAAAGTAATGGCGCCGGCAAACGCCATCAGGCCGGACAGTGCGACGGCGGGGATGATTTGGTTGTTCATCCCCCAGCATGAAGCCGTCCGTCAGAGGATTACTAGCCCCTCACGGCGAAATGTTTCGGCGACTTGCATTTCGTTTTCAACTGTTAGCATCGGGCGGGCGTCAGAGTGGGAGAATCAGCGAAGATGAAAATCAAGATCGGAGTCGCTCACACCAATCGGGTGATAGAGATCGAGTGCCGGGACGCCGAGCAGGTGCGTTCGGCCATCGAAGAGGCTTTTGCGGGTTCTCGACCGATCGTATGGCTGGAAGACGTCGACGGGACGCAGATCGGCATCCCGCGTGAGATGCTGGCCTTTGTCGAGTTCGAAAGCACCGGAGGGCGCTCGGGAGTGGGTTTCGGTCCGGGTAGCTAGCTGGCGAGATGGCGGCGGCGGCGCTTGGCTAACCAGCGCTTGCGGTGTCTCCGGCGATCCTCTTCCGACAAGCCTCCCCAAACTCCCGACTCTTGATTCGTGTTCAAGGCGTAATCCAAGCATTCGTCCTTGACCATGCAGTCGGCGCAGATGGAAGTCGCCATGGCGATCTGTTCGACAGCGGGCCCAGTGCTGCCGATTGGGAAAAATAGCGTTGGATCGGAGTCAAGGCAGGCGGCCAGATCCCTCCAATCGGTGGTGATGGTGATCAAGAAACCTTCTCCTGATATAAGATTGTGAACACTTTCACAAGGTTTTGCCTAACAAAAGCCTCATGAATAAAAGCTTACGGCAGGTAAGACTAGGATCCCCGCAGCAGTTTGTCAAGCAATTCCCGGACATTTTCTCCGGTGAGTGGATTTGAGATTATCCTGGCTAGCCTTTGGAGAGCAGCTGATTGCCCTCGTAGCTCAGGGGACAGAGCGCCGGTCTCCGGAACCGGGTGCGCAGGTTCGAGTCCTGCCGAGGGCGCTGGCCGTCAATCCGCTCCCCGGGGAGGGGGAGTCTTGATGCTGGCAAAGGTATAGGACGCCCTCCCGATGAGGAGAGGCGCCCTCTACCACTGGGATAGGGGATCTCTAGATGTCGTAGTAGAGCTCGTACTCCACGGGGGTGGGATGACGCCTTACCAGACTCGCCTCGTTATCCCGCTTGTAGGAGATCCAGGTGTCGATCAGTTCCTGGGCGAACACGTTTCCTTCGGTGAGAAAGTCGTGGTCCGCTTCCAGGGCCTCCAATGCCTCCTCCAAGGAGGATGGAACGGTATTCAGACCGGCCGCCTCTTCATCGCTCAACTCATAGAGATCCACATCAACCGGATCGCCGGGCTCGGTCTTATTGCGAATCCCGTCCAGCCCGGCCATCAGCATGGCGGCGAAGGCGTAGTAGGGGTTGCAGGACGGATCAGGGCAGCGGAACTCCAGCCGCTTGGCGGCGGGCGCCTGCGAATAGGTTGGGATGCGGATCGCTGCCGAGCGGTTGCGCTGGCTGTAGACCAGGTTGACCGGCGCTTCGAACCCGGGCACCAATCTCCGATAGGAGTTGGTTCCCGGCGCCGCGAAAGCCAGGATCGCAGCAGCGTGGGCGATTAGGCCGCCCGCGTACCAGCGGGCCATATCCGAGAGGTTGGCGTACCCACCCTCTTCGAAGAAGAGCGGCACGCCGTCCTTCCAGAGGCTCTGGTGGGTGTGCATTCCCGAGCCGTTGTCGGCGAAGATCGGCTTGGGCATGAAAGTAACGGTCTTCCCCGCTTGCTTGGCCACGTTCTTGCATATGTATTTGTACAGCATCAGACGATCGGCTTGCACGAGCAGCGGCGCATAGCGGATATCGATCTCGGCCTGCCCGGCGGTCCCCACCTCGTGATGGTGGATCTCGACGGGTATGCCGACCTCCATCATCTTGGCGACCATCTCCGAGCGCAGGTCCTGTTGGGTGTCGTTGGGAGGAACCGGGAAATATCCTTCCTTGAGGCGCATCTTGTGCCCGAGGTTGCCGCCCTCTTCCTCGCGCATCGAGTTCCAGGCGCCCTCCCCCGAGTCCACCTCGTAGAAGGACGTGTTGCTGTGATGGCCCACCTGGGAGAACCGGGCGGAGTCGAAGATGAAGAACTCGGCCTCGGGACCCCAATAGGAGGTATCGGCGAGACCGGTGGAGATTAGGTATTCCTCAGCGTTGCGGGCCACCCGCCGCGGATCCTTGAAGTACCAGTCGCCGGAGACCGGATCCTTGATGAAACAGTTCAGATTCAGGGTGGGGCGGGCGAAGAAAGGATCGGCATAGGCGGTAGTCGGATCGGGAATGAGCAGCATGTCCGACTCGTGGATCGACTGAAAGCCCCGGATCGAAGAGCCGTCGAACCCGAACCCCTCCTCGAAGGACTCCTCGGTGAGGTACTTGGATGGCATGGTGAAGTGGTGCAGCTTCCCCGGCAGATCCGGGAATCGGAGATCAATGAATTCGTATTTCTGTGCGAGGGCAGAAACTTCGGCGGGGGTTGTCATCGAATCACTCCTCGGGTGTCTTGCGGAGCTATAGAATAGCAAAAGCCAAGGTCAAACGACAAGACGAAGGATTGTATGACTGAGACGCCCCGGTTTCCGATGAGCACTGTCTCCGAGTTGCCAGATGATCTTCGTCGGCGGGCGGAGTTTGTCCATTCCAAGCTGGGCTTTACTCCCAACGTGATGCTGGCCCTGGGCCATCGCCCTGATGAGGCCAGGGCCTTCTTCGCCTATCACGACGCCCTCATGGAAAGAGACGAGGGTTTGTCGAAGGCGGAGCGGGAGATGATCGTGGTCGCCACCAGCGCCGTCAACCAGTGTCCTTACTGCATCGTGGCTCACGGGGCGATTCTTCGCATCCGCTCGGGCGATCCGCTCCTCGCCGATCAGATCGCCGCCAACTGGCGGACCGCGCCGATTTCGGGGCGACATCTCGCCATGCTTCGTTTCGCCGTCAAGCTGGCCCGTACTCCCGAAGAGGTGGAGGAAGCCGACTACCAGCCCCTATACCAGGAGGGCTTCACCGACGAGGGGATCTGGGAGATCGGGGCGATCACCGCCTTTTTCGCTATGTCCAACCGGCTGGCGCACCTGGGTCACATGACGCCCAACCCCGAGTTCTACCTGTTGGGCCGAGTGCCCCGCGAGCGGTGACCCCGCGTTTCGGTGAGCAATCTCCGCCGCCTATACCTGGAGCGACAGGGTGAGATCGCCCACTTGGTAATCGACCGTCCGGAGCGGCGGAACGCCTTCACCGAGGAGATGTGGCCGACCCTTTCGAGTCTGGCGGAGCAAGCGGAGGATGACGACCGGATCAAGGTGATGGTGGTCAGGGGAGCGGACTCCACTGTGTTCTGCGCGGGAGCGGATGTTTCTGAATGGTCGGAGTGTCTGGCGCGAGAGGGAACGGGTGCGGAGAACGGACTGGTGGTATCGGAGGCGGTCTCGGCGATCGCCCGTATGAAAAAACCCACCGTGGCCGCGATCCGGGGAGCGTGCATGGGCGGAGGCGCGGCGCTGGCCATGGCCTGTGACCTGCGGGTGGCCGATCACACCGCCCGCTTCATCCTTCCTCCGGCCCGGCTGGGGTTGGCGTTCCCCTATGTCTCCCTGCGCAGCCTGGTCGCGGCGGTTGGCGAGGCCCAGGCCAAATGGCTGCTTTTCACCGGCGAGGTGCTCTGGGCCGAACGCGCCTATCGGATCGGTTTGGTGTCGGCGCTGTACGAACCGGACTTCTTTGATTCGCAACTCGACGGCCTTCTTTCGCGGATGTGCGGCATGTCCCAGGCGTCGCTTCGGACGATGAAGGAGATGATGAGGATGGTGGCGGGCGGCCAAATCACCGACGACGAGGAGACCGAGCGGATGTGGAGGGAGTTGACGACCGGCCCCGATCACACCGAAGGGGTACGGAGATTCCTGGAGCGGTGGAGATAAGTCCAGCTAGAGCCACCGAGCGGGGCGCCTTATTATTATTATTTCAGCCGTGTTTCCTGGAAATCTTTACTTCTATCGGCGGTTGGCGAATTTCGAATATCGGCGGTCCGTGAACTTTGAACTCTATCGCCGGGTAGCGATTTCCATCACAATCATCTGGCTGGGTATCTCCGCAGTGGGGTTGGCGGGTTTGCTTTATTTAAGAGACGATATTGAGTGGAGATTTTTTCTTGTATTCGTTTTGGCGGGGGCGGGGGTGTTCATCAGCTCCCTGATCGGCTTGGGCTGGCTCATCATGCTGCCATGGGCCCGCAAAGAGCCCAAAGTGGGATTGGTGATAGCCCGATTCGACAAGGTGGGGAGCGCCCCGGTCTCCGAGCGTTTGGGGCAGGGGGCTCGTGAAACCCTGGAGGAGTTGGGGATCTTGCCGGAAAATATCGTTCGATTGGATGTCGCGGGCGCCTGGGAGCTTCCCTGGGGAGCGAGCCGGCTGATCCAGGCGGGGTGTCAGGGAGTGGTGGCTACCGCGGTGGTTCTTCAGGGAGAGACCCATCATTTCCAGTCCGTGGTGGAGGGAGCGGTCCAGGGGCTGATCCACCTGCAGGTAGAGACGGGCGTGCCGGTGGGTAACGGGGTGCTGGCGGTCTCCCATTGGGAACAGGCCCTCGCTCGCAGCGAACCCGGTTCCAATGCGGGCGCCCAGGCCGCCCGGGCAGTGGTGGACGCGCTCCGGTCGGAGATCACATGAGCTTGGGCGACGCGCTTGGGTGAGATCTAGGGCGGCGGCTATACTTACGGCTAGCTTTATATTAGGACAAAGCGGAAGCGGATTTGCTTCCCGCCCGGCCACCCCTTTGGTGCGCTGCGGTATTTTGGGAGCGGACTTCGTGTTTTGCTTGTCACACGCTCTGGAAACAGGAGGACAACCATCGCAGAACTTCGCGTAAATGACACAATCAGGGCCGCCGAGGTGCGTTTGGTGGCGCCGGATGGGGCACAGATCGGCGTCAAAAAACTGGAGGAGGCAATGTGGCTCGCAGAGCAGTTGGATCTGGACTTGGTGGAGGTGGCGCCCATGGCAGATCCCCCGGTCTGTCGGCTCATGGATTACGGACGATTCAAATACGAGCGTTCGATCAAAGAAAGAGCTGCTCGCAAGAGCCAGACACGCACTGTCATCAAGGAGTTGCGGCTTCGGCCCCGGATCGAGAGTCACGATTTCGACATGCAGACGCGCAAGGTGATTTCTTTTCTGTCGGGTGGAGACAAGGTGAAGCTGACTGTTCGTTTTCGTGGTCGGGAGCGGGAAAGACCCGAGTACGGCCATAAGCTTCTGGCCAGGCTGGCCGAGGCGGTCAGCCAAGATGGGGTCATGGAGCAGGCGCCCAAGATGGAGGGCCGCAACATGACCATGATGCTGGGGCCTCTCAACCACGGCTCGGGTGGACAAAAACAGAAGAGATAGACATCTTCTGTGTGAACATTCCAATCCAGGAGGACCAATGCCGAAACAAAAGAGCCATCGGGGTCTCAGCAAAAGAATAAAACAGACCGGCTCGGGGAAGCTGATGCGACGTCAGGCCGGCAGGGGTCATTACCGGCTGGCCAAGGGCAAGCGCCGGTTCCGGCGACTGGACGGCACCGATGGGTTGTCGTCGGGCGACGAACGGATAGTTCGTCGCATGATCAAGACCTAGGGAGCCCATGTCATGGTAAGAGCAAAAAACGCCCCCTCCGCCCGCCGCGCCCGCCGCAAGGTGATCGCCCAGGCCAAGGGTTATCGGGGAGCCAAGAGCCGGACCTTCCGGGCCGCAAACGAGCAGGTCATGCATGCCATGGCTGACTCCTACAGCCACCGTCGCGCCCGAAAGGGAGACTTTCGCCGGCTGTGGATTACCCGGATCAACGCCGCCGCCCGCCAGAACGGCATGAGCTACTCGCGGTTTGTGGCCGGTCTCAACTCGGCCGGGGTGGAGATAAACCGCAAGATGTTGGCCGACTTGGCGGTCAACGATGCGGATGCCTTCTCGCAATTGGTGAAGATCGCCCAAGAGGCTTGATCCTCTCTCGGCGCAACCCCCGGATCGCCGAACTGGCCCGACTGCACCGGGTCCGTCATCGCAGGCTTTCCGGGAAGACCCTCCTGGAAGGTCCCCATCTTCTCTCCGAGGCCCTGACCGCCGGTGAGGAGGTATTGGAGGTGCTGGCGCTCCCCGATGACCGCTCGACTCGTCGACTCTGCGCGGATCAGGGAATTCCTCTGACCGCGGTGAGCGGGGGTGCGCTCTCCCGGATCGCCGACACCAGGACCCCTCGGGGGCCGGTCACGGTGTTGACCATTCCCAGGCATGAGCTCGGTGGTAGGGACACTCTGTGGCTTCTGGTCTCCGAACCGGGGAACGCCGGAACCTTGATCCGCACCGCATCCGCCTTTGGATGGGATGTGGCCATGGGCCCCGAAGCGGTCGATCCCTGGGCGCCCAAGGTACTCCGCGCCGGTGCAGGCGGCCATTTCCGGATGGCCGTTGGGGAGATGGGGGAGGCGCCCTCTGAGGCGATGGTGGTGGCCGCGGTTCCTCGGGGCGGAGTCCCGCTCCCCGAGTTGGGTCCTCGCCTCGATCACGGTCGTGAGTGGTGGCTGATGATCGGCGACGAGTCCCATGGCATTGGCGCCCCGCACACCGGCCGGGTCGATCTGTGGTGTTCGGTCCCCATGTCGGGTGGGACAGAAAGCCTCAACGCGGCGGCGGCGGGAGCGATTATCTGCCATCATCTTTCGGGGTTGCGCACCCCCTTGGGGAAGCCGCGCCCTGGAGCCGCCGTCCTGGACTCCTAAACTCCTATAGCTGGCATGGAAAGTCTCGACGCCCTATTGGAAAAATCTCCCTCCCTTGTCGAGGGGACCACAAGCCTCGACGAGTTGGCGGATGTCGAGGCCGAACTTTTGGGCAGACGTTCTCTGGTGGCCGAGTTCCAGCGAAAGATAGGAAAGCTCCCCGCCGAGGAGCGGCCCGCGGTGGGAAAGGCTATTCAGGAGGCGCGCGGTGTCCTTACCAAGGAGATCGAGACCCATAGACGCCGCCTCGAGACCGAGAGTGAGCGGCGGATGCTGGCCTCGGACCGGGTGGATGTCAGCTTGTCGGCCCTGGAGTACCAGGAGGGATACACCCATCTCATCACCTCCACCATCGAAGAGGTGTGCGATATCTTCATTGGACTGGGCTATCGGGTGGTGGGGGGACCGGAGGCCGAATCGGGACTCTACAACTTCGACGCCCTGAACACTCCGCTCACCCATCCCAGCCGGCTGGAGTCCGACACCCTCTATCTCGACTGGGGCGACCCCGCCGATGAAATACTCCTGCGCACCCACACTTCGCCCATGCAGGCCCGCTACATGGAGAAAAACGATCCGCCCGTCTACGTGGTGGTGCCCGGCAAGGTTTTCAGGGCGGATACTCCTGACGCCACCCACTCGCCGGTATTTCACCAGATCGAGGGTCTGGCGGTGGATGAGAACCTGACGTTTTCCGACCTGCGGGGAACGCTTGCTTACTTCGCTAGGGAGTTTTTCGGTTCCGAGCGACGCATCCGTTTGCTACCCAACTTTTTTCCTTTCACCGAGCCGTCCGCGGAGATGCATGCTTCCTGCTTCTCCTGTGAGGGAGGTGGAGAGTGCCGGGTGTGCGGGGGCGTGGGGTGGATTGAACTTCTGGGCTGTGGGATGGTCGATCCCAACGTGTTCGAATGGGTGGGATACGACCCCTCGAAAGTAAGCGGTTTCGCCTTTGGGATGGGAGTGGAGCGGATCGCCCAGGTGCGCCATGGCGTCTCGCCGCTGCGACATTTCTTCGACAACGATCTCCGAGTGCTTTCTCAGTTCCGATGAGAGTCTCGTTCAACTGGCTGGCCGACTACATCGACCTCCCGTCCTCGGAACCCGAGGCGATTGCGCCGGTGTTGGAATCGCTCGGCCATGAGGTGGAGGAAACCGAGCGTCTCGCTCCCGATTTCGGGCGGGTGATAACCGCCCGGGTGATCGAGGTCGAGCCGCATCCCCGCGCCGATCGGATCAGGGTTTGTCGGATAACGACCGGCGGTGAGCCGATGACCGTGGTGTGCGGGGCGTGGAATTTCGAGGCTGGCGCCACGGTGGCCTGGGCGCTTCCCGGATCGAAGCTGAGCGGGGGCATCGAGATCGGCCGCCGCTCCATCCGGGGAGTCGAGTCGAACGGAATGATCTGCTCGGAAAAGGAACTGGGATTGGGAGAGGACGCGGAAGGCATCCTGGTTTTCGACTCTGAAGTCCCCCTGGGGGAGGACTTGGCTGGCTTCGACTCGCTCACCGATACGGTTTTGGATCTGAGCATCACCCCCAACCGTCCGGATGTGATGTCCTATGTTGGGGTGGCGAGGGAGTTGGCCGCCTATTACCAGGTTGACTACCGCCTCCCCGAACCGGACTTCCCCCAAGTGGACGCCCGCCCCCGGATCGGGGTCACCGTCGAGGATCCTACCGGTTGCTATCGCTTTGTGTCCCGGGAGGTGCAGGGCTGTCGGGTGTCTCCCTCCCCGTTTTGGATGCGAACCCGTCTCCGGGCCTCGGGACAGCGACCCATCTCCAATGTGGTGGACATCACCAATTATGTGCTTTTGGAGTTGGGACAGCCCATTCACGCCTTCGATCTCGACGAACTGGGCGGGGCGGGGATCGTGGTGAGAAGAGCCCGTCCCGGAGAGAGGCTCACGACTCTCGACGGAGTGGAGCGGACTTTGACTCCCTCCGACCTAGTGGTGGCAGATCGGGAGCGGGCCTCGGCGTTGGCGGGCACGATGGGTGGAGGCGCCTCGGAGGTGAGCGAGAGTACTACCGCGGTGCTGATCGAAGCGGCTTCCTGGGATCCACCCACCGTGTTGCACATGTCCAAACGCCATACGCTCCGCACCGAAGCCTCGGCTCGTTTCGAACGGGGGGTGGACCCCGCGCTTCCCCCGGTGGCCGCTGCCCGGGCCGCCCAGTTGGTCACCCGCCTGGCCGGGGGAGAGGCGCTGGCCGAGGTGACGGATGTGATCGCTCGGGAAGACCGGCTGCAGCCCGTTACGATCAGCTTTGAACTCCGACAGGCTGAGCGCATCCTGGGTCCGGGTTTCGACACTCCCCGGGTGGTCGACCTCTTGTCGCGGCTGCACCTGGGTGTGGAGGGCCAAGACCCGATCATGGTCGAGGTTCCCACCTTCCGACCCGACTTGACTCGGCCCATTGACCTTGTGGAGGAGCTGGCCAGGTTATGGGGGTACAACAATTTTCCCGAGCGGGTGCCCCGGGGTCCGGGCGGGGGCCGCTCGATCCGACAGCGCCGCACCCGATCGCTTCGTCAGGCCCTCTGTGGGCTGGGATTCTCCGAGTCGGTGTCGCTCAGTTTCATGCGGGCGGCGGAGATCGAGATCTGGGGATGGGACGAAGATGACGAGCGCGCTCGGGAGATCCACCTTAAGAACCCCCTCCGGGAAGAAGAATCCATTTTGCGCACCACGCTCTTGCCGGGTCTTCTACGCGTGGCCCGCTACAACTACTCCCATGGGCTGGACGATGTGGCCATATTCGAGTTGGGCCGTGTGTTCTTGGACCGGCCCCATCCCGTTCTGCCCAAGGTTCCGGACCAGCCGGAGCGGGTGGGTCTGTTGGCGACCGGGCGCTTGGGGGGTTCAGGTCTGGGTATCACTCACCTCCCGGTGAACTTCTACACGGTGTCTGCGGCCTGGCGGGCGCTCTCTCATCATCTGGACTTGGGTGATTGGCGACTTGAGCCGGTCGAGGCAGCGGGGTGGCATCCGGCCCGCGCCGCCCGGTTGGTGTTGGACGGCAAGACAGCGGGGATAATGGGGGAAGTCCATCCGGGGGTGGTGAGGCGGGCAGAGCTTTCGGGACGGGTGATCGCCATGGAGCTCGATCTCGAACTCCTGATTGCCGATCGGAAGCAGTGGCAGTTCCGGCCGCCGAGTGTTTTTCCTCCCTACACCTTCGACATGGCTTTCGAAGCGTCCGAAGACTTGGCGGCCGACGACCTGGTAGCGGCCACCGGGGAGGCGGCCGGCGACTTGTTGGAATCGGTTCGGGTCTTCGACGAGTTTCGAGGAAAGCCCCTGGGGGAGGGTCGGAAGAGTCTGGCCATCAACTACACCCTGAGAGCTCCGGATCGGACCCTATCGAGTGAGGAGACCCAGGCGGCGCTGCGTTCCATGGCCGATGCGGCCCGCCGCATAGGAGCGGATTTGCGAGGCGAGCTATGAGCTTTTTGTCAGTGACTGATGTGGGCCCTGAGGGTCTAGGGCGGCTGGTGGAGTCGAGTATTGATCTCAAACGACGGCCAGACCAATATCTGGGTGCCCTGTCGGGGAAGACGGTGGGGTTGTTTTTTCAGAAGCCCTCCTTACGGACCTGGGTGTCGTCCAACGCGGCCACCGCCCTTTTGGGTGCCCACCCGATTGCCATCTACCAAGAGGTTTCGGGGGTGGGCGTCCGGGAGGAGCCTGCTGATGTCGCCCGGGTGCTCGACCGATATCTGGACGTTCTGGGCATGAGGGTTTTTGAGCATTCTCTCCTCAGGGAGTTGGACAGCAACATGAAGGCGCCGGTGGTCAATTTGCTGTCGGATTGGGAACACCCCTGTCAGGCGGTGGCCGACCTGGTCACCATCGCCGAGCGGCGACCCCTGGCCGGCTCTGTCCTGGCTTATGTAGGCGACGGCAATAATGTCTGTCATTCACTGCTGCTGGCCGGGACCATGGTGGGGATGGAGGTGCGGGTGGGGTGTCCGCCCGGGTATCAGCCGGATACAGGAGTGGTCTCGAGAGCACGAGAGTGGGGCAAGGTCTCGATTCACGATCAGCCCGCTTCGGCGGTGGAGGGCGCGCACGCCGTGTACACCGACGTGTGGACCTCCATGGGACAAGAAGAAGAAACCACCAAACGCCGCTCGGCCTTTTCCGGGTTCACTGTGGATTCGGCGCTGATGGAGCGGGCCGACCCCGAGGGGGTGTTCATGCATTGTCTCCCCGCGCATCGGGGCGAGGAAGTTACCACCGAGGTGTTGGAGTCACCCCGCTCGGTGGTATTTGACCAGGCGGAGAACCGCCTCCACTCTTTCGGAGCGCTACTTCTCGATCTTTTGACTTGAGAGACTCTCCCCGTCCACTCTCCCGGGAGGTCTTTTCAGGCCCGGTGCTGGAGGTGGCGGCTCGTCTGTTGGGCAAGCGGCTGGTCACCAGGATCGACGGAGCCAGTACATCGGTGCTGATATGTGAGGTTGAGGCATACGGCGGCGCCGATGATCCCGCAAGTCACGCTTTTTCGGGTCCCAGGCGTCGCAATCGCACCATGTTCGCGGCGGCGGGGACCCTCTATGTCTACCGGTCTTACGGGGTCCATTGGTGCGCCAACGTGGTGACCGGGCGGGAGGGCGAAGGCCAAGCGGTGTTGCTGCGGGGCGGACTTCCGGAATTGGGAGTGGAGACCATGATTTCCCGCCGGGGTCGGGATGATCATCTGTGCGACGGCCCGGGCAAGCTCACCCAGGCCCTGGGCATGGCTGGCCGCCATGACGGGCTGGTGTTGTCGGCCGGGCGGGAAGTGTGGCTGGAGGAGAGCGGGATGGGTTCGCTGGAGGGGAGGAGTACGCCCCGGGTGGGAATCACCAAAGCGACCGAGCGTCCCTGGCGGCTGGTGGCGTTGGGAGCCGACTACCGCTCACCCCGGGGATGAGCGGCTGGCGGCTGGCGGGGGCACCCCGGGTTATATGCCGAAGCGGCGCCGCCGTTTCTGGAAGGCGTCGGTGAGGATCTGGCTGTCGAAATATCCCGACGGCGCCTGGCCGTCCACGGCGAAGTGGTAAAGGGCGGTCTGGAATATTCCCGAGAGCGCCGACATCACCACGGCCACCAGCACCATCCACAGCACGCCCACGCCCATCAGAGGTAGGCCGGCGGCTCCTCCGATTCCGATACCCAGCACCAGCACCGCCAAGCCGGGAAGTATGGCGAGAAAGCCGATGATGCCCAGGCCCACTTGGGCGCCGAGGTTCTCGCCCCAGGTGCTGCGGAACAGGTTGACGGAGCGCTTGACCGCCTCTATGGCGCCCATTCCCTCGATCACGATGATGGGCAGCACCAAGAAGGTGACAACGCTCCAGGCCATGCCCACCATTCTGATCACGATGCTGCCGAGGAATCCGGCTCGCTCTTCGAGGGTTTTCAGAATCATCGAGACCACGGCCGAGATGAGGGCCCAGGGGACAATGCGGCCGGCGCGGGATGCGGCGCCGCGCAGAGCACTTCCCACGGTGGGATCGCCGCCTCCCAGGCGTTCATGGGCCGCGCTGATCAGAGCGGCGTTGAAGAATATCGTGATATAGGCGAGTACGAAATACATCACCACCAGTAGAAGGAGGCTGGTGCCGCCCTCTCCCGCGATCAGCATGGGAATGAAGAACGTGGCCACCGTTATGACAGTGGCGGCAATAGAGATGACGGGGAGCAACATCAGTTCCTTGTCAGCCTTGAGCACTTCCCAGGAGGCTTTGGCAAGGGCTATGGAGTTTCCGATACGGCGCATACCGGCAATGCTATTACGACGGGGACCGTATGGGTCGCATTTTCTGAGTGGCTGCCGGGTTCACCATGCTCGAGGCCGGAGCGGTGCGCAGCAAGAACTCATCCATGATCTGTCTGAAAAACATCGGTATCTACTCGATTGCCGGACTTGCCTACTTCACCATCGGATACAACCTCATGTATGTCGACGTCGGCAGTGTGATCGGATCGTTCTCACTCTTCTACGGACCGTCTGCCAGCGAGATCGCTCTGCTGGAGGGAGCAACGGAGGCGACGGCTGCAGTGGTCGAGAACGGATACGCCGTCATGTCGGACTGGTTCTTCCAGATGGTCTTCGTGGCCACCGCTGCTTCGATCGTTTCCGGCGCCATCGCCGAACGGATCAAGATGTGGTCCTTCTTCGTTTTCACGCTGATATTGACGGCGGTGATCTACCCGATCGTGGGCGCCTGGACCTGGGGAGGCGGATGGCTGAACGAACTGGGGTTCCAGGACTTCGCCGGTTCGACGGTCGTGCACGGCACGGGCGGCTGGGCTGCCCTGGCCGGCGTTGTGGTCATCGGGGCTCGTCTCGGCAAGTTCCGGCGCGACGGCACCATCAAACCCACGCCCCCTTCCAATGTGCTGGTGGTGACCCTAGGTGTCTTCATACTCTGGCTGGGCTGGTTCGGGTTCAACGGTGGCTCTCAACTGGCGCTGGGAAGCGCATTCGACGCCGTGGCGATGAGCAACGTGCTGGTCAATACCAACCTGGCGGCCGCGGCCAGCGTTGTGACCGCACTCCTCGTCTCGCGGCCTCTCTTAGGGCGCGTGGACCTTTTTGCCGGCCTGAACGGCGCCATCGCCGGGCTGGTGGCCATCACCGCGGGTCCGGGTCTGGTCGATCACCAATGGTCGATAGTCATCGGCGCGGTTGGTGGCTTGATCTGCACCGCCGGGATCAGGTACCTGGAGGTACTCAAGCTGGACGATGTGGTCGGGGCCATTCCCGCCCACTTGTTCTGCGGCATATGGGGCACCTTGGTGGTTTCGGTCTCCGACGGCGCCAAGTTCCATGTCCAACTCCTGGGCGTGGTGTCGGTGGGAGCGTTCGTGTTTGCTGCCTCGTGGGTGGTGTGGATCCTGATGGAGAAGACTATGGGCTTGCGGGTGGCGCCCGACATTGAGAGACTGGGCCAGGACGCCGGGGAATTGGGGATCGAGTCTTATCCGGAGTTCGTGCTCTACCCCGAAGAATTCGGCGACGAGGACTGACCAGTCCTAGGCCAGTTTGGCGGCGATGGCGCCTCCTCCCCGGAGAGCGGCGCCATCCGCCCCGGCGGTGTTGAGTATCCGGGGATGGGCCAAGGCCTCGGAGATCATGTCCTCCAATAGTTCCGCTCGGCTGCGGGGGGGATCTATCCACAGGTAGGCGGCCAGGCTTCCTGGAAGGGTGTTGATCTCGTTGACGTACAGACGGCCTTCATAGAAGAGGAAATCCACTCTGGAGATGCCGCGAATCCCCACCAGTTCCGCCACGCCCACGGCCTGGGCGCGGAGTTCGCTTTCCAGGGAAACGGGAAGTTCGGCGGGCAGGCGGCGGGCGGCGGTCGGAGAGTCTCCCCAGGCCAGGTACTTCTCACGGTAGGTGAGGATCTCCCTGCTCTCTGAGCGGACGGGCTCTTCGATCGCTGACAGTTCCGTCGCCGGGTGGCGGCGCACGGCGATCTGCAAATCTGTCACTCCTTCCAGATAGGGTTCGATCACCGCTCCCTCCGCCAAGTGGGGGGAGGTTTTCGCAAGAGCCAGGGCGGTCTGGTAATCGTCAACCACCACGATCCCGATCGACGAACCGCCGCTGCGGGGCTTGATGATGTAGGGGGGGTCGAAGTCGGGAGAAAACCGGGGCGTGACCAGCCGCCGCTCCAAGGTGGGCATTCCTGCGGCCAGCACCGCCGTCGAAAAGATCAACTTGTCCATTCCCAGACCGGACGCACCCTGTCCGGGGCCGGTGTAGCAGAGGCCGGCCATATCCCAGATCCCCTGGATGGTTCCGTCCTCGCCCGGTCCTCCATGGAAGCAGTTGACCACCACCTCGTATTCCAGCCGCTTGCGGCCCAGCCGATAGCCCCCTCCCGGAGCAGCTAGGAGATCCAGGCGGCGGGCCTTGCGGGGAACGCCGTCCGCGAAGTCGGAAAGTTCCAGGTCAGGCGGGGTGAGGTACCACTCGCCGGTCAGGGACCAATAGAGATGATCCGATTTGGGCAGGACCCGGGCGGCCTGCAAGCCCGTGGAGACACTGATATCGTGTTCGGGAGAGGGACCGCCGAACGCGGTGGCAACGCGAATCATCGACCGCCTTTTGGGAAAGCGCCCGGTTTATGGATAGTGATCGGGGAGGTCGTTTTCATAGAGGATCGTGTCGCCCCGGTCTAGATTGGCCCGCGCCCAGCGAACCGCCTGAAGCCGGTTGTCCAACACTAACACTTGGGCCTTGCCCCCTCTGGCGCCTTCCAGCAGATCCCGGCGGTTGGTGCGTCCCACTACCAGAAAATGGGTGGCCGCCTCGCCCGCCGCCTCGCCCAAAGCCCGGTTCTCGAGGCGCCGGCGCGGCCCCATTTCAACCAATCCGGGGGTGACCACCACCCGCTTGCCCCCCGGCGCGGCGTGTTCGACCAGCCGCCGCAGAGCAGTCTTGGCGCCCGCCGGATTGGCGTTGAAGGTGTCATCGATAACGGTCACCCCCCGTTCGTTCACCCCGGGTGCCAGCCGGTGGTCGGGGGAGGGGAGCGTCTTTAGCCGGTCGGCCACCTCGCTCGGGTCGATGCCCAAGCCCATGACCGCTCCCAAGGCTGCGGCCACATTCAGAGGATGATGGGACCCGAGATCGATCTTGCCGATCACCCTCCCATGCACCGCCACCTCTCCGCTGTGGGGATGCACCCCCACGTCGCAGGTCGTCTCGTCGCCCGAGCAGCGCACCACCCGCCGGCCTGTCTGGGATTCGGCCTCCGCCAACCGAGACAGCCCCGGATGGTCCACTCCAATCACCGCGGTCGCGCCAAGGGCGAGTATCTCCCTCTTGCAGCCGATGATCCGTTCCTCGGTCCGCATCCGCTCCAGGTGAACCGGGCCGATGGCGGTGATCACCGCTACCTCGGGAGGGATCCAGGCGCACAGCTCAGCGATCTCACCAGGTCCGTAGGTTGCCATCTCCGCCACAAAGATCTCGGAGCCGGGGGTGAGCCGCTCGTTGATGGCCCTGGCAAGTCCCATCCGGTTGTTGAAGCTGGCCGGACTGGCCACCACCCGACGACTCCCGGCCAGCAGATGAGTCACATAGAGCTTGGTAGAGGTCTTTCCGTATGAACCGGTGATGGCCACCACCCGCGGGGAGATGTCGCCGAGCCGACGGGCCGCCTGTTTCACCCACTTGTTGCCGAGGGCCTTTTCCATGGGGGCGTTGATCGCCAGAGCCAGGTCCACAAGAATCGGAATTATCACCAGCGCCATGGCTGCCACACCCGCTTGGCCGGTGATCACCGCCGTGGCCAGCGCCCCACCCATCAGCAAAGAAGTGGTGGCCGTCACCCGGATCAGCCGCTTGGTCCAGACCAACGGACCGGTGGACCCCCGCAGTCCCAGCCCGATGGGCCCAGTGGCTTTGATGACCGCGGTCAGCAGTCCCATCCCCGGCCACAGCCATTCCCCCGCGGCGGCTGCGGCGGCGACCGGTCCAAGCACCGAGTTGGAGATCCTGGAAATCCCCCACCGCCCTGCGAAGCGGGTAGCGGCTGAAGGAAGGTAATGCTCGCGTTGGGCGACCCGCAACCAGCGCAGACCGGCGGGTATCGCGGCCAGTCCGCAGGCCACAATCACGGCCCATTCCGAAAGGCTCATCGGTCTGGGTTCCCCAGCATTCTCCGGATTGCCTCCCCGAACACCTCCGGTCGGTGAAGGGGCAGGTTGTGGCCCGCTTCGGGGATTATCTCCAATCGAACCTCACAGCCCCCAGCCTCTTCAAGGCGTCGGCAGACGGCGTGGGCTCTCTCCACCGGCACCTCTAGGTCGTCGGCGCCCCAGATCAGATCAACCGGAAGCGACAGGTCATCGAGTTGTTTCTCATAGGACTCGTTCACCGCCTTGACCAGCACCTCCCGCATCACTCCCCGGGCAGCTCGGTAGTCTCGCGATCCATGTCGGCGGCGCAGCGCCTCTAGCCGGGTATCCGAAACCAGGCCCCGGCGGTGCCCCCATCGGATCAGACGATAGGAGAGGCGAGGCCGCGCCCGGCGACCGCCTCCCAACAGCGGGGCGCCCGACAGGATCAGTCCGGTCACGAGGTCTGGCCTGCGGGAGGCCAGACAAACCGCAACCCGCCCCCCGAAAGAGTGGCCGATCACCACCATCGGCAGATTTATCTCCTCGAGGATCGGGATGAGCCCGAGGGCGTAGTCGTCGGCGCCCCAGACTCGAAGAGGCGCAGGTGAAGATCCGAACCCGGGCAGGTCGGGAGCCACAGCCGTCATCCCGTCTAGAACCTTGGTGAAATCAGCGCCGTCTCTTCCCCAGCCGTGCAGAGCCAACACCCTGGGAGGCTGATCCCCGAAAAAACGAGCCATCAGGGTGCCGCCGGCCAGCGCCCGGAGGGGCGCGGCTCTCACTCGGGCTCCTCGACCGCCCCCGCCTTGTTCCCGGTGCCCACTGCCACGGCGTGGAATCCCCCGTCCACATGGATGATCTCGCCGGTGGTCATGGGCATCCAGTCCGAAAGCAGCAGACACACCATCCTGGCCACCGGATCGGGGTTGGTGGCGTCCCAGCGGAGGGGAGCCCGGTCGTTCCACACCTCCTGGAAGAGCTCGAAGCCGGGGATCGACTTGGCGGCCACCGTGCCGAGCGGCCCGGCCGAAACCGCGTTGACCCGCACTCCGTAGGGACCGAGGTCGCGGGCCAGGTACCTGGTGACCGCCCCCAGAGCGGCTTTCGCCACTCCCATCCAGTCGTAGGCGGGCCAAGCCTGGGAGTTGTCGAAGTCGAGGGTTACCAGCGATCCTCTTCCGGCTGCCTGGAGCAGAGGTAGGATCCCCACCGCCAGCGCTTTGTAGGAGAAGGCGGAGGTTTGGAAGGCGATACCCGCGCTCTCGGCGGGAGCGGTCAGAAAGTTGCCTCCCAGGGAATCGGCGGGAGCGAATGCGATGGCGTGGAGAGCGCCGTCCAGGCCGCCCCACCGGGAATCCAACTCCTCTCGAAGCGCCTCAAGATGAGACGGTTCGTTAATGTCGAGCTCGTACACCGGGCAGGGGGAGGGTAGTCGTTTGACGGAGCGCTGGGTGATTCTCATTCCCCTCCCAAAGCCGGTGACGACGAGCTCCGCGCCCTCCTCCTGGGCTACCCGCGCCGCGTGCCAGGCGATCGAGTCGGAGGTGAGCACCCCAGTGATGAGCAGTCGTTTGCCTTCCAGCAGCATGGTCAGTCCAGTGAGGTTTTCAGAACGACCCCCCGAAAGTGGAGATCCCTCGAATTCCCAGCCCCATCACGAATAGGAGCAGAAGCCCGATATACAGAGCGGCCCGGCGACGGAAAGTCTCTCGATAGATGTAGGCGAAGGCGAACGTGAAGAGCACCAGCACCCCATAGAAGATGTGTTGGCTGCCCGGGGGGCGGGTGGTAGCCAGGTTGAGAGCCACCAGGCCGAGTATCACTTGTGCGATCATGACGATGATCACTCCGCCCACTGCCCGGTTGAAGAAACGTCCGGCCGGTCGGCGGGTGAGCGCCAGCGCCAGTCCCCACAATCCCACCAGGCCGGTGGCGGATGCCGCCCACCACCCGAGCCAAACATGAACCTGGACCAGAGTGGACACCGTGTTTCACTCTGCCAGCACGTTCCAATAGCGGTCGCGCAACACCTTCTTGTCAAACTTTCCGGTGCCGGTCTTGGGAACGGTATCTATAAAGATGACCCGGTCGGGCAGCCACCACCCCACCACTTGGGGACGCAGAAATCCCAACAGCTCTTCGGGGGTGACGTCCGAGCCTTCCCTGGCCACCACCAATGCCAGCGGACGCTCCTGCCACCTCTCGTGCCTGGCAGCCACCACCGCCGCCTCTGCCACTTTGGGGTGCGCCATCAGCAGGTTTTCCAGTTCCACCGAGGAGATCCATTCACCGCCCGATTTGATCAGGTCCTTGGCGCGGTCGGTGATGCGGACATACCCCTCGGGAGTGATTTTGCATACGTCTCCGGTGCGCAGCCATCCGTCCTGGAACGACTGGGAAGAGCGGGGATCGTTGTAGTACTCGGCGGTCACCCACGGGCCGCGGATCAGAAGCTCTCCGAACGCCTCTCCGTCCTCGGGGAGTACGTTCCCCTGATCGTCCACGATCTTGACCTGCAGGCCGGCAGTAGGAAGCCCGGCGGTCTCCATGATGTCGAGTTGGCGGTCGAACTCCCAGTCCATCATGTGCGGCTTGAGGAGGGCGACGCTGGCCACCGGGTTGGTCTCGGTCATGCCCCAGCCTTGGATGATGCGCACTCCCCGGGCTTTCCAGAACCACTCGATCAGGGAACGGGGCACGGCCGATCCTCCGCACAGAAAAGCCCGCAGCGAGGATATGTCGGCTTCGGGATGGTCCTCCAGGTATTGCTTGATGCCCAACATCACAGTGGGTACCCCGGCGGAGAACGTAACTCCTTCGGACATAATCAGCGGCACCAGCCCTTCGGCGCTCAGGTCGGGCCCGGGATAGGTCAGCTTGGCGCCCTGGGTGGTGGCCATGAACGGGTACCCCCACGCGGAGGCGTGAAACATGGGCACGATCGGCATCACATTGTCGTCGGGGCCGATGTGCATCGCGGCCAGATTGGAGATGATGTGCAGATAGGTGGAGCGCTGAGTGTATGCCACACCTTTGGGATCGCCGGTGGTGCCGGAGGTGTAGCAGAACATCAATGGTGATCGCTCCGATAGTTCCGGCCAAGCCCCGTGGGGCTCTGCTTCTCCGATCAGTTCTTCGAAGGCGATGGCGTTGGGAAGGCCGGACTCGGAGGCGTCATCTCCCATCACCACAAAGGCTTTCACGGTCTTGAGTTGGGGAACGATCGGGGCCAGCAGCCCGGTGAGATTGGGATCGACGAAGACCACCTGGTCTTCCCCGTGGTTGATTATGTACACGAGTTGGTCTGCGAAGAGACGGATGTTCAGGGTATGGCAGATTCGACCGGTGTTGGCGGTGGCCCAGTAGAGCTCGTGGTGGCGCTGGTTGTTCCAGGCAAAGGTGCCCACCGCCTGGCCCTGGCCGATCCCCAGTTTCTTGTCCAGGGCGGTGGCCAGCCGCCGGACCCGTTCGTCGGTCTGCGCATAGGTGGTGCGGATCAGAGACCGGTCCGCCTCGACCGAGACTATCTCCTGGTCGGGAAACAGGCGCACTGCCCGGTCATAGAGGGTGGATAGAAGGAGTGGGAAGTCATCCATCATGTGCGGCATAGCCCACAAGGCTACCGCAATAATCACCGCCTTTTGCGCAGTCGGCGCGGACGAACAATCCCTCCTATAAAGCGACGTTGGTTGGAATGGCGCGTCTCACCAAACGAGGCAAGCCACGGTACAACGACGCTGCGCCAGCGGGCGAGGTTTCACCCCCGTAGCATCGTAGGACGTCTGTACTGGCGGGCCCTGCTGTTCCCCCACGCGGTCATTTGGCGCCAATTAATCAAGCGCCTGGCGCGAGCCGCCGAGCAGGGGACCGACGTTGGGGATGGGGTCCCATCGGGTAGGAGGGCTTTTCGGAGTTTTTTGGTGATGGCGTCGTATTCGGCGATCAGCAATTGTCTGGTCCCTTGGGATCGGCCGTCATCGTCACTGTCGGGGGCGGGTGAGCAACGTTTCCAGGGCGTCGGCCATTCGCTGGCCGGGTGTGGCCCGGTTGCGGGGGTCCTCGTCTTGCCAGAGCTGGTCCATTTTGTGGGAGAGCACCGAGGTGATCCGAGCGCCGGTGATGGGATCGAACCGACCGTACAGGACGCTCATGCCGTCGTTGGGGTCGGTGCTGATCTTGGCGTATCGCCGGGACCGCTAATACTCAAGCTTCAACATGCCGTCGTCACTGGGGCGTTCTTGTTCGTGTTTGCGGACGGTTCCCGCGAACTTGTCCGGCGCTTGGGTCTTGGCAATGTTGGCCAGTTTGGTGTCGTCTATCTTCCCTCGTTTCGATGCCCCGGCGATGATCGGGCATTGTCATAGGAGATCTCGCCTTTACGCAATCCATCAGCAGTTTTTGGCAACTTGGAGAGTTCATCCACGGTCTCCACATCGGAACGAGCCCGCCGGCGGGACAAGAGACCGTCTTTTGTAACACTGTTTCCACTGGTTGGGTTCCTTCCTGACGGCGCAGTCCCGCCCCTCCTGCGGCGCGGATTGTTACTGTCTGGTTCTCTGCTCGGATGGTGGACTGCACCCGTTCCTGCAACTGCTCCACCGTCGCCTCGGCCGCCGCCAAGGTGGGCAACAACAGGCGCGCCTCGTTGGCGAGCTGGGTGTTCACAGCTTCTCTGTTCATACCTAACACTATACGACAGGGGGATGCCAAAACACTGCTACACATCACTAAAATGGCACAACACACACTAATATCTATCTGGCAGCCCCTCGCTGGAACGGCATGGACTCACCCCAACCGCTCCCACCCCAAAAACCCCCCAACCCTCAATCAGGTGCTTCGGCGGCTTCTTTGATGGGGTTTAGTTCGTCCCCAGGTCCCGGCGCATGCGGTTTTCGAGAAGGTTCCCATCATCGAGCCGAGCCCGCCGGTAAATGACAGTTCGGTGACGCCTTCTGACACCTCCCTGAGCAGGTAGGAGTGGGAGTAGCTCATTAGGGGATTCTTGGCGTCCGTGACCATGTGGGTGGGAGGGTCGAATTCCGTGACGGTTACTTCGAATCTGCTTCTCTCCAATCTGATCTGCATTCGACTGCCCAGCGCCAGGGCTTCGCCATTGACCGTCGACATCTCCCGAAGCCGGTCACTCCATCTCACCCGGCCTTCCAGGTCAGTCAATTCCTTCCATGCCCTCTCCGGCGTGGCGTTGATGGCGAGGGTCTCTGTCACCCGTGTTATGGATGAGTCCCTTCCTCAGTTAGATTTCCAGGTTAACCATGACCACTTCACAGATGAATCTGGCCACCCGCGGCACCGACACCATATTGCCTCCCGGACGGCTGGAGGAGCTTTTGGAGAGTGGACGTCCCCTCCGAATCAAGCTGGGTCTCGATCCCACCGCTCCCATGGTCACCCTGGGATGGGCGGTGGTGCTGCGAAAGCTCCGCCACTTCCAGGAGTTGGGGCACACCGCGGTGCTGATCGTGGGTGATTTCACCGCAAGGGTGGGGGACCCGAGCGGCAAGAGCGAGACCCGCCGCCGGCTCACTGCAGAAGAGGTCAAAGCCCACGCCGAACCTCTTTTGGATCAGTTCCGCCGGGTGCTGCTTCCCGAACCGCTCGAGATCCGTTGGAACTCGGAGTGGCTCGAGACCCTGGATATGACCGAGATTCTGGAGCTCACCTCCACGGTCACCGTCGCACAGATGCTGGAGCGTTCCGATTTCGCCAACCGCTATGCAGAGGGCACGCCCATCTCGATCATGGAGTTCCTCTACCCGCTGCTGCAGGGCTACGACTCGGTGGCGGTCGAGGCTGATGTGGAATTGGGCGGTTCGGATCAGTTGTGGAATTTGATGATGGGACGGATCATCCAGACCCGCTACGGACAAGGCCCCCAGGTAGCCCTCACCATGCCGCTTTTAACGGGTACAGACGGGCGCCACAAGATGTCCCAATCCCTGGGTAACTACATAGGAGTCTCCGATCCTCCCTCAGAGATGTTCGGCAAGACCATGTCCATCCCCGACCACCTGCTGGGCGAGTGGTTCCGGCTGGCGGCTGACCGACCGGCAAAAGAGGTCGACCGGATGGTGGACGAGATAGCCTCAGGCGAGTTGCACCCCGGCCGGGCGAAGCGGCTCTTGGCCCGACAGATCATCTCCCTCTATTGGGGGGAGGAGGAGTCGGAGGCCGCCGAGGCCGACTTCGACCGGCGGTTCAAACATCGTGAAGTCCCCGATGACTCGCCACCCTTTACGCTCCCTGCTGCCGACCCTGTGTACCTGCCAGGGCTGTTGCGCTCCGCGGAACTTGTCAAATCGGGGAGCGAGGGCCGCCGCCTGATCGATGCGGGGGCGGTCAGGGTGGATGGCCACCCGGTCCAAGGCTACGAGATGGCCCGCGACCACCTGAGGGGGAAGGTGCTCATGGTAGGAAGGCGAAAGTCCATCTTCCTCCGGGATTGATTTGACTTTTGTTGCCGGGGGTGTCTATTATCTGGAAACCCGATCATTTCGGGAGAACCCCTGCGGGCTTCTTGACAACTGAATAGTGTGCCAAAAGCCGGTATGCGCCGATCCACTCCTAGGGCTTCACAGCTCGGAGGGTTGGGTTGGTGGCATCCAAAGAGCTTGGGTCACTTAGGTGGCCCAGGACCCCTTTAAACACAAGGATGCGAACTCAAAATATTGACACCACACGAACGGGGCAACCCGTTCATCAAAGTGTTCGTTGGAGAGTTTGATCCTGGCTCAGGACGAACGCTGGCGGCGTGCCTAATGCATGCAAGTCGAGCGACGCGCACTACGGTGCGACGGAGCGGCGAACGGGTGAGTAACACATGAGCAACCTGCCCTGAAGACCGGAATAGCCCGGGGAAACCCGGAGTAATGCCGGATACACTCCCAATATCACATGATATATGAGAAAATGCCTTTGCGCTTCAGGATGGGCTCACGACCTATCAGCTAGTTGGTGAGGTAACGGCTCACCAAGGCGACGACGGGTAGCTGGTCTGAGAGGACGATCAGCCACACTGGGACTGAGACACGGCCCAGACTCCTACGGGAGGCAGCAGCAGGGAATATTGCGCAATGGGCGAAAGCCTGACGCAGCGACGCCGCGTGGGGGATGAAGGCCTTCGGGTTGTAAACCCCTTTCAGGAGGAAAGAAATTGACGGTACCTCCAAAAGAAGCCCCGGCTAACTACGTGCCAGCAGCCGCGGTAAGACGTAGGGGGCGAGCGTTGTCCGGAATCATTGGGCGTAAAGGGCTCGTAGGCGGCTCGGTAAGTCGATCGTGAAATCCCGGAGCTCAACTCCGGAACTGCGTTCGATACTGCCGTAGCTAGAGTCAGGTAGAGGAGAGTAGAATTCCCGGTGTAGCGGTGGAATGCGCAGATATCGGGAGGAATACCATTTAGCGAAGGCGGCTCTCTGGGCCTGTACTGACGCTGAGGAGCGAAAGCGTGGGTAGCAAACAGGATTAGATACCCTGGTAGTCCACGCTGTAAACGTTGGGCACTAGGCGTGGTGGTCCGACCAAGGACTGCTGTGCCGACGCTAACGCATTAAGTGCCCCGCCTGGGGAGTACGGCCGCAAGGCTAAAACTCAAAGGAATTGACGGGTCCCCGCACAAGCGGCGGAGCATGCGGCTTAATTCGATGCAACCCGAAGAACCTTACCTAGGTTTGACATTATGGGAAAAGCCATGGAAACATGGTGTGCGGGAGCGTCCATAACAGGTGGTGCATGGCTGTCGTCAGCTCGTGTCGTGAGATGTTGGGTTAAGTCCCGCAACGAGCGCAACCCTCGTCCTATGTTGCCAGCGGGTAACGCCGGGGACTCATAGGAGACCGCCGAGGACAACTCGGAGGAAGGTGAGGATGACGTCAAGTCAGCATGCCCCTTACATCTAGGGCTGCACGCATGCTACAATGGCCGGTACAACGGGCAGCGATCCCGCGAGGGTGAGCGAATCCCTTAAAGCCGGCCCTAGTTCGGATTGGAGTCTGCAACTCGACTCCATGAAGCCGGAGTCGCTAGTAATCGCGGATCAGCAAAGCCGCGGTGAATACGTTCTCGGGGATTGTACACACCGCCCGTCACGTCACGAAAGTCGGCAACGCCCGAAGTCAGTGGCCTAACCCGCAAGGGAAGGAACTGCCGAAGGTGGGGTCGGTGATTGGGACGAAGTCGTAACAAGGTAGCCGTACGGGAACGTGCGGCTGGATCACCTCCTTTCTAAGGAGCATATTGCTCTTACTTGGTCACCGGTTACTCGGACCGCGCAAGTAGTTCGGGCGCACTATTCAGTAGTGAGGGAGTCCGCGCCCCTTTCTCTTCGAAAGGGGCGGGGGTTCACCTCCTGGCATCTTGAAAGTTTCATAACAAGCAAATTGTCTTGGATTCTCTGTCCAAGCTACCAAGGGTCAACGGTGGATGCCTTGGCGCCAGGAGCCGATGAAGGACGTGGCAGGCTGCGATAAGCCCCGGCGAGCTGCCAAGCCAGCTTCGACCCGGGGATGTCCGAATGGGGAAACCCGGCTGGGGTCATGCCCAGTCACTCCGGTCTGAACACATAGGACCGGTAGAGGGAACCGGCGGAACTGAAACATCTAAGTACTCCGAGGAAGAGAAAGCAATAGCGAATCCCTGAGTAGCGGCGAGCGAAACGGGACCAGCCTAAACCTCTGCAGTGAAATAGCCCGACGGCGTTGCTGTGGGGGGGTAGTGGGACCCACTAGATGGTACGTCGGTGCCATCACAGAGTTATAAAGGCGACGATCAGCCGAACCCGGATGGAAAGCCGGGCCGCAGAAGGTAACAGCCCCGTAGGCGAAGGTCGGCGCTCTCTGAGCGGTGTTCCCAAGTATCACGGAGGATATTCCGTGTGAATCAACGAGAACCACCTCGTAAGGCTAAACACTTCCTGGCGACCGATAGTGAACTAGTACCGTGAGGGAAAGGTGAAAAGTACCCCGGTGAGGGGAGTGAAATAGTACCTGAAACCGTTGACTTACAAGCAGTGGGAGGAGTTCTTTTAGAACTCTGACCGCCTGCCTTTTGAAGAATGAGCCGGCGAGTTAGCGGTATGTGGCAAGGTTAAGGTAGTTGTACCGGAGCCGAAGCGAAAGCGAGTCTGAACAGGGCGATTCAGTCGCATGCCCTAGACCCGAATCCGAGCGAGCTATCCATGGGCAGGGTGAAGCGAAGGTAAGACTTCGTGGAGGCCCGAACCCACCAAGGTTGAAAACTTGGGGGATGACCTGTGGATAGGGGTGAAAGGCCAATCAAGCTCGGTGATAGCTGGTTCTCCCCGAAATAGCTTTAGGGCTAGCGTTGCGTGTTTCGCGATGGGGGTAGAGCACTGATTGAACTAAGGGGCCTACCAGCCTACCAACTTCAGTCAAACTCCGAATCTCATCGCGTGAGAGCGTGGCAGTCAGTCTACGAGGGATAAGCTTCGTGGACGCGAGGGAAACAACCCAGATCGCCAGCTAAGGTCCCTAAGTCTGAGCTAAGTGGGAAACGATGTAGAGTTGCACAAACAGCCAGGAGGTTGGCTTAGAAGCAGCCATCCTTTAAAGAATGCGTAATAGCTCACTGGTCGAGTGGCGCTGCGCGGAAAATGTAACGGGGCTAAAGCTCAGCACCGAAGCTGCGAGATTCCGCCCAACCGGGCGGGATCGGTAGGGGAGCGTCGTGCCGACAGAGAAGCGCCGCCGTGAGGAGGCGTGGAGATGGCACGAGTGAGAATGCCGGTATGAGTAGCGAATGGAGAGTAAGAATCTCTTCCGCCGAATGTCCAAGGTTTCCTGGGGAAGGTTCGTCCGCCCAGGGTTAGTCGGGACCTAAGGTGAGGCCGCAAGGCGTAGTCGATGGATAACGGGTTGATATTCCCGTACCGCTCTGTGCGCGCCCGACCAAGACCGGTTTTGCTAAGACTGCATCTTCGGATGTGGTTGACCCAGACCGGAGGAGGTCAGCAAAGGGGTGACGTGGAAGGGTAAGCGGACCCGGGCGATGGTTGTTCCCGGGGTAAACGTGTAGGGTGTGGCCCAGGTAAATCCGGGCCACGTGAAGCCCGAGGCGTGATGCCGATCCGATTTAGGAGAAGCCGCTGAACGCCCATGCCACCGAGAAAAACCTCTAGCGAGCACACAGGGCGCCCGTACCCCAAACCGACACAGGTGGACAGGTAGAGAATACCAAGGCGAGCGAGTTAACCCTGGTTAAGGAATTCGGCAAATTAGCTCCGTAACTTCGGGAGAAGGAGCGCCCCAGTAAAGTGTAAGAGTTCGCCTCTGAAGCTTGAGGGGGCCGCAGTGATCAGGCCCAAACGACTGCTTACTAAAAGCACAGCAGCGTGCTAAGTCGTAAGACGACGTATACGCTGTGACGCCTGCCCGGTGCCGGAAGGTTAAGAAGATGGGTTAGCCCTCGGGCGAAGCTCTGAATTGAAGCCCCGGTAAACGGCGGCCGTAACTATAACGGTCCTAAGGTAGCGAAATTCCTTGTCGGGTAAGTTCCGACCTGCACGAATGGCGCAACGATTTGGGCACTGTCTCAACCAGGGACTCGGCGAAATTGCAATGTGAGTAAAGATGCTCACTACCTGCGGCAGGACGGTAAGACCCCGGAACCTTTACTGTAGCTTGGCATTGAAGTCTGGCGTATAATGTGCAGGATAGGTGGGAGACTA
Source organism: Acidimicrobiia bacterium (assembly GCA_965214265.1). GTDB lineage: Bacteria > Actinomycetota > Acidimicrobiia > Spongiisociales > ZC4RG35 > Bin76. The sequence goes on along the minus strand of CBDCBK010000010.1, from coordinate 1,950,740 downwards.
GGAAGCAGGGGCGCCAGCCTCTGTGGAGTCAACCTTGGAATACCACCCTTTGTACGGCGTGCTTCTAACCCGGGTCCGTAATCCGGATCGGGAACAGTGTCTGGTGGTCAGTTTCACTGGGGCGGTGGCCTCCTAAAGCGTAACGGAGGCGCCCAAAGGTTCCCTCAGTCTGGTCGGCAATCAGACGACGAGTGTAAAGGCACAAGGGAGCTTGACTGTGAGACCTACAAGTCAAACAGGGACGAAAGTCGGGCTTAGTGATCCCATGGTGGCACGTGGGTGCGCCATGGCTCATCGGCTAAAAGGTACTCCGGGGATAACAGGCTAATCACGCCCAAGAGTCCATATCGACGGCGTGGTTTGGCACCTCGATGTCGGCTCGTCGCATCCTGGGGCTGGAGCAGGTCCCAAGGGTCGGGCTGTTCGCCCGTTAAAGCGGCACGCGAGCTGGGTTTAGAACGTCGTGAGACAGTTCGGTCCCTATCCGCCGCAGGCGCAGGAGACTTGAGGGGATCTGTCCCTAGTACGAGAGGACCGGGATGGACGTACCTCTGGTGTGCCAGTTGTTCTGCCAAGAGCACGGCTGGTTAGCTACGTACGGACGGGATAAGCGCTGAAGGCATCTAAGTGCGAAGCCCACCCCAAGATGAGGTCTCCCACGGGTATAACCCGGTAAGGCCCCTGGCAGAACACCAGGTTGATAGGCCGGAGGTGTAAGCGCAGCAATGCGTTCAGCTGACCGGTACTAATAGGCCGAGGGCTTGGACAGGGAATCCTGGACAATTTTGCTTGTTATGATTTGGTTGTCCGGTGGCGATAGCGTTGGGGAACCACCCGTTCCCATTCCGAACACGGAAGTGAAACCTGACCGCGCCGATGGTACTTGGGTTGCAAAACCCCGGGAGAGTAGGTCACCGCCGGACAACCTAACTTTCAGGCTGCATTTCGTTGCAGTATCTTCATCAAAGCAACAGCGTGGTCAGAGTGCTTTGTTTCTTCTAATCCCGCCAAGAAGCTGCTGGTTACCGGAGGATCAGGATAACCCTGGAATGAGCAGGTGAGCCCCGGATTGCAAACTCCTGAAAGCCGTACACTACGGCTAATGATCTACTCCATTTCTCCTCTTGCCAAGCGGTTGCTGATGACCGTTCTGGCAATGGGGCTGTTGATGTCAGCCCCGGTCCTTGCCCAGGAAGGCCCCGTCGGCGGGGATGATTCCCCGCAGCCCACTGTTGTTTCCGTCGACGATTCCGGTGACGTCTTGACCAACCGGGATGCAGCGGTCTTGATAGCTGGCGCACTGGGCCTCCCGGATGCGGTTTGGCAGGGGTTGTTCTCGGACGTAGGGGAGGGGAGCGAAAGCGCAGAGAAGATTGAAGCGTTGACACTGGCGGGGGTGATAACAGGGAATTTGGATGGAACTTTCCACCCCGACGAAGTGACCTCCCGCGGCGAGTTCGCTGTTTGGCTGAATCGGGCGTTTTTCGCCAGCCGGTTCCCGTCTGATCCGGCTCCCTTTACGGACATTCCTGAAGAAGCGGCTTATGCGGATGCGGTGGATGGCTTGTATGCAGTGGGGGTTACCAGGGGATGTTCGGCCGATCCACTGCAGTTCTGTGGTGAAGACCCTATCAGCCTGTGGGAGGCGGAGACATTGATAGAGAGAGCTTTGGCTGTTCCTTATACGGTTTCCGATTGTGAGGATCCGGATGAGTGGCTGCTGCTGTGCGAGGTATACGAGTACATCGATACGAGGTATTTGCTGGGCGTCACTCTCGAGGAGTTGGCGGCGCCGATTGGTGAAGCCGCAATGCAGGCGGCCGAGGATTTGGATGAATCGGCGCCGAGTCGTGCGCGCTTTGACTGCTCAATCCCCGATCCGGTATTCGAGCCGGTGTGCGCTTGGGCGTCGGGCGCGGTAGAGACTCCTCTCCGACGGGTGGCGGAGGCAGCGGTGCGGGAGATGATCAAGGCGTTGGATCCCAACAGCGCCTATCACGATCCCGAAGAGTGGATGGAAACCCAAGAGGCAGGCCGTTACGTGGGTATCGGAGTCCGCGTGATCACGGTGGATGACCAGTACAAGCCGTATTGTTCTCCCCTCTCGGAGACCTGCCGCATATTCATCTGGGATGTCTTTGAGGGAGGGCCCGCATCTAACGCAGGCTTGCTGAAATGGGACTTCATTGTCGCCGTAGACGGCAACCGTCTTCACGATCTGACTCTTCGGGAGGCGGCCAATCTGATCCGGGGCGAGGTGGACACCTCGGTGGACATCACCATTGAGAGGGACGGACAGGAGTACACATTCACACTGATTCGCCAGGAAATAGTCGTTCCGTATACCAGTGCGGCGTTCCACAATACCGAGTCCATCGCATACATTCAGTTGACCAGCTTCAGCACTTACCCGGGTGGAGCCGAGGAGGAGTTCGACGAGCGACTGGCCGAAGTGGTGGACACTGAACTGCTGGTTCTCGACCTCCGCAACAACCCCGGGGGACAGGTGGGCATATTGCAGCGCATAGCCGGATCCTTCCTGGGTGAGGTGCCTGTGATGACCTTCCACACTCTGGAAGAGACGTTTGACGTTGACGGCATAGGCGAACCCTTGTTGAAGGCGGACACGCCTCGGATAGCGGTGTTGGTCAATCAGAACTCCGCCTCGGCCGCGGAGGTGCTGGCCGGGGTGCTGAAGGAAACCGGCAGAGCGGTGGTGATAGGCGAGACCACCTACAAGAAGAACACCGGACAGCGCTTGTTTGATCTTCACAACGACGGGGTCTTCAGACTGACCACTATCAAATGGACCACGCCGGGCGGGATCGATATCGGCGAAGAAGGTGTTCCCCTCGATATCGTAACCGAATTCCCCGACACGGATCTCCAGGGTCTCATGGAATGGGTGAAGGCGCTGTTGGACAACCCGCCGGAGGAAACACCCGAAGAGACACCAACGGAAACGCCGGAGGAAACACCCGAAGAGACACCAACGGAAACGCCGGAGGAAACACCCGAAGAGACACCGGAGGAGTAGTGGCCCGCGCCGCCCGGGCCGGGTGCGCCTCCCCCGTTTTGGAGAGATCAGTCTCCGGGATGTGAGTTCAGCCGATGGTGTTTCTCGGCGTAGGCGGGAGAGATGAAACCGTCGGCCAGATCGGCGCGGACTGCTTCGGGGTCGCGTTCGAGCGGATCGCCGTACCCGCCGCCGCCGCCGGTGTAGCACCTAACGACATCTCCTTGTCGAAGAGGCATTCGATTGGTCTTGAGACAGCGCACCTCGCGAAGGGCGCCGGGATTGATGATCACTTCGGGGGGCGCTCCTCCCCGGCCGCCGAACAGGCCCCAGGCGGGGTGGCGGGAGCGTTCGAACCACAAACTCAATTCGGTGTCTGTGGTCATCTGGTATTCCCTGATGATCCCACTCCCTCCTCGCCACCGTCCGGCGCCGGCCGAGTCCTGGCGGAAGCCGTAGTCGATGATCCGCGCCGGGAACTTTGACTCAAAGACTTCGATGGGCATGTCGTGAAAATTGCCTGACAGGGTCCAGATCATCCCATCCTCGCCGTCCTGGCCGACCGAGGCTCCCCATCCCCCCACATGCGGCTCGTTTTCCAGGAACAACTCTCCGGTGGGGGGATTGATCCCCGTGAACTGGAATACCATCCCGTCACCGTAATGGGCGGCAGGTACGGTATCGGGGAGGGTGGGGGAGAGGGCGAAGGCGATCAGGTCGATCATCAGACCTAGGGGAGTGAAATAGAACTGGCAGGCTGCCGGTGAACGGGCGCCCAGTATCGACCCAGGCCGCACCTGCACTTCCAGAGGCCGGAAGGTGCCCCCGTTTACCGGAAGGTGGGGGTTGAACAGATACTTGAAGGCGAGGCGGCAAGCCGAAATCGTCTGTACTTCTCCGCAGTTGATCGGACCCCGTCCCGGACCCTCCGTATCGGTGAGGTCGAAGAGCAGCCGCTCCCCATCCACCGTGATCTTTACGCGGATCCAGACCGGTTCGTCTCCCACGCCGTCGGAGTCCAGGCATCCTTCGGCGGTGTAGAGACCGTCGGGGATGGCCCGGATGGCTTCCCGGTCCAATCTCTCGCTCTGGCGGAAGATCTCCTCGGCGGCCGCTTCCACGGTATCCCGTCCGTAGCGGTCGAACAGCGCCCCGAGGCGGTTGGCGCCGATGGCGGCCACTGCGAACTGTGCCTTCATATCGCCGATCGCAGACTCCGGGAATCGCACGTTGCTTTTGATGATGGAGACGATATCCTCCACCGGGCGCCCACCTCTCATCACCTGGGTGGGCGGCAGGCGGACTCCCTCCTGGAAGACCTCGGTGGCGTCCATGGGCACTCCCGGGTCCTTGGCGCCGATGTCCAGCCAATGAGCGCGGGAGGCGGCGAAGCCCGCCAGATCTCCCCGATAGAAGATGGGAGCGAAGACGGTCACGTCGTGCATGTGAGTGCCGGTCAGATAAGGATCGTTCATGATCCAGATGTCGCCCTCGCCCCACACCGACCTTCCGAACATCTGCTCGGTGGCGAGAGTGCAGGCTTCCAGGTTTCCCAGGAAGAGGGGGACTCCCGATGATTGTCCCAACACCCGGTGCCGGCTGTCGATCAGGGCCACGGCGCAGTCTTTGGATTCGTATATGACCGGGGTGTAGGCGGACCGGATCAGGGCGGCGTTCATCTCCTCGGCGGCCATGATGAAGGCGTTGCGGAGGATCTCGATGGTGATCGGATCGGGGCTCATACCGGAGGCACTTTGATGGTCAGGCAGCCGTATTGGTCAACGGAGGCCGACCCTTCGGGTGGGATCACGGTAGTGGCCGTTGCCTCTTCGACAATGGCGGGGCCATCGATGAAGCACCCCGGGGCCAGCGTGTCCCGATTGAATCGGGCAGTGGGATAGGAGCCGGTGGAGAACAGGACGGGTGTGGTCTTGGACGGCACATCGGATGGTTCATCGGGCTGATAGTTAGCTTGCAAGAGCGGACGCCCCATATCGCCCAGGGCGGTGAGCCGAAGGTTGACGGTCTCCAGTGACGCCTCCGGATTGGAGTGACCGTACCGCGCGCTATAGGTATCTTCAAAACGCTGACGGAGAGCTACGAACCGACCGTCCTGGGAAGGGGACAGGCCGTTAGGGAGGGTGACGGTCAGAGTGTGCTCCTGTCCCTGATAACGGATGTCCAAACGGTGGATGAGGGAGATGCGATCATGAGGCACTCCTTCTCCCAGCAAACTGGAGAAGGCCTGTTCGCCCAGTCTGGCGAACCGGTCCTCCAGATCTGTTGTGTCCAAGTTGGCGAAATCCCGGAAGAACGCCTCGCTGAAGTCTTGGCGGACGGCTGATTGCAACATGCCCCAGGCTGAGAAGCCGCCCGGATCGGGGGGAACGACCACTTCGTCGATTCCCAACTCCTGAGCCAGGGCCACGGCGTGCATGGGACCGGCGCCTCCGAAGGCCACCAGGCTGAATTGGCCCGGTTCGATCCCTCTCTCCACGGTAAGGGTTCTTATCGCCTGGGACATCTTGGCGTTGAGCACCTCGATGATCCCCAGCGCCATCCTCGAGCGGTTCAGGTCCAACTCATGCCCCAGAGTCTCCAGGGCGACATCCGCGGCCCGGGTGTCGAGGGTGAGATTGCCGCCCAGGAAATAACCGGGATCGATGCGGCCCAGCGCCAGGTTGGCGTCGGTCACGGTGGGTTGGGTCCCTCCCCGCCCATAGCAAGCCGGGCCGGGGTGGGCGCCGGCGCTTTCCGGTCCCACCCGAAGGCCGCCGGCCTGCAGGTAGGCGAGTGAGCCCCCTCCCGCGCCGATGGTGTGAATGTCCACCACCGGCATCAACACCGGCAGACCTTCCAGCAGAGCGGAGGGAGAACTGTCGGCTTGACCGTCGGTGATCAAGCTGACGTCGAAGCTGGTCCCTCCCAGGTCGATGCAGATCAGATTGGGCCTGTCCAGAACCTCGGACAGGGCCACGCCTCCCGCCGCGCCGCCCACCGGACCGGACAGGAGGGTCTGTAGGGGGCGCTCGGATGCAGCCTGAGCAGAGATGACGCCGCCGTTGGACTGCATCACCAGTAGTGGCGCCGACATGCCCTGGTCTCTCAGACGTGTGGAGAGATCAGCCATGTAGCGGGAGACCGAGGGAGCGATGTAGGCGTCCATTACCGCAGAAGCGGTGCGTTCGTACTCCCGCCACTCGGTCGCCACCTGGTGGGAGAGCGAGAGAGATACACCGGGCGCCATCTCACCGAGGGCGGCCGCCGCGGCCAGTTCGTGGTCGGGATTCAGGTAGGAGAACAGAAAAGCGATCGCTACCGAGCGCACTCCTTCGGAGCGAATCCGTTCGGCCGCCCGCCGGAGATCTTCATGGTCGAGGGGCGTCAGTTCGTTGCCCTCGTAATCGAGTCTTCCCCCGATGGGGATTATGTCCCGGCGGGGTAGGAGAGGGGCGGGTTTCCGGTAGCGGATGTTGTACATGTCGAGGCGGTTGCCGCGGGCGATGTGATAGACATCGCTGGCGCCGGCCGTAGCCAACAGGATGACCCTTTCCCCGCGCCTCTGCAGGAAGGCGTTGAGCCCCACAGTGGACCCGTGGACGAAGGACTCCACCTCCCCAGGCTCTCCAATCACCAGTCCCAGGGCGTCCATCACCCCGGCGGCCAGGTCATCGACCTGGCTGGGCGCCTTGGCGGTTGAATACCGCCGGTGGCGGGGGTCGTACACGACCACATCGGTGAAGGTACCCCCGATGTCGGTGGCGACTCGGAGTTCTATGTTCGTTTCCAACAGGCGATGCGGTGTCCGGCCTCGATCTCAACCAGTTGTTGAGGAGTGTCGGCGCAGACCTCTTCGGCGATGGGGCATCTTCCATAGAGGGGACAGCCCGGCGCCCGGTCCAGGGCGGAAGGTTGCTCACCCACCAGTTGGACATGTTCGGTCTTGTAGGCGGGGTCGGGGCGGGGGGCGGCCTTGAGGAGAGCCTCGGTGTAGGGATGGCGTGGGTTGGCGAAAACCTGGGCGGCCGGGCCTGACTCGACCACCTTGCCCAGGTACATGACGGCCAGATCGTGGGCGATGTAACGGACCACTGTCAGGTCGTGGGAGATGAACAGATAGGAGGTGTCCCGCTCCTCTTGGAGGGACTGGAGCAGGAGCAGAATCTGGGACTGCACCGACATGTCCAGTGACGAGGTGGGCTCGTCCAGCACCACCAGTGCGGGGTTGGTGATCATCGCCCGGGCGATTCCCACCCGCTGTGCCTGCCCACCCGAGAGCTCGTGAGGATAGCGTCTGGCGTGCTCGGGGCTGAGCCCCACCCGTTCCAGCATGGTCGCTACCGGACCGGCGGTGTCCTGCATGGACATGTCTTCGTGCAACAGGAGCGGCTCGGCCACGGTACGCCCCACCGTCTGCCAGGGCGACAGCGAGTCGTAGGGGTCCTGGAAGACTATCTGCATCCGGCCCCGCATCTCTTCCAACTTGGCGCCCTCCAACCCGGTGATCTCGATGTCCTCTAAGCGCACCGAGCCCTGGGTGGGTTCGATGAGGCGCAGAATCAGCCGGGCCAGGGTGGTCTTTCCCGATCCCGACTCGCCCACCACCGCCAGGGTGCGTCCGGGGGTGATGGAGAGGCTCACCTCGTCGACTGCCCGCAGGTGGGCGTGACGGAAGCTGCCGGTCTTGATCCGGAAGATCTTGGTGAGATCTCTGATCGCCAGGGTGTCGGAGGTTCCGGTCATACCGAAATCACCTCGGATGTCAGCGGATAATGGCAGAACGCCCGCTGTCCCTCAATGTCAACCAGGGGAGGATCCTGGTTGAAACAGTTGTCCTCCGCCCGGAAGCAACGCGGGGCAAAAGCGCAGGCGGCGAGGTCCTCGCCGGGGTTGGGAACCCGTCCGGGAATCTCCCGGAGAGTGCCGCCGGAGTCGAGAGAGGTGGCGATAGAGACCAGTTGATTCGCATACGGGTGAAGGGCTTCCCGGTAGATCTCGGCGGCAGTACCCAAGTTGACAACCCGACCGGCGTACATCACGGCCACCCGATCGCAGACGTCGGCAACCACTCCCAGGTCGTGGGTGATGAGCATGCCGGCCGCGTTGTGCTCGGCGATCACATCTCCCAACAGGTTCAGTATCTCGGCCTGGATCGTTACATCGAGGCCGGTGGTGGGCTCATCGGCGATGATCAGTTCAGGTTCGCCTGCCAAGGCGATGGCGATACAAACCCGTTGACACATCCCTCCCGACAACTCGTGTGGATAAGAGCGATACACCCTCTCGGGATCGGTGATGCGTACCGACCGAAACAGATTGAGGGCCTCTTCTTTGGCTTCTCTCCTGGCCATGCCCCGGAGGCGACGGAGGGTGTCGACAAGTTGCTTTCCGACCCGGAACACCGGGTTTAGGCTCCCGCGGGGGCGTTGAGGGACGAAACCTATACGGTGTCCTCGCGCCTGCTGGCGCGCCCTGGCCGGAATGAAGTCTGCTCCGCCAAACGTGCAGGTCCGGAAGGAGACCGTGGCCGCGCTCGGCAGAAGATCGAGGATGGCGCGGGCGGTCATCGACTTGCCTGCCCCGGTCTCGCCAACCACACCCAAAATCTCTCCCGGTCTGACTTGGAGGTCCACGCCACGGAGAATGGGTAGACCCTCGATCTCGACCTCGAGCCCGGTGAGTTCCAGGAGGGCTCTCATCGTGACTTCCTTCTGGTGGGCTCCACCAGGTCGGCGATCGACTCTCCGATCAGGCTCAGGGAGAAGATCGTTGTGGCGATGGCTATCCCGGGGAACACCGAGATCCACCATCGGCCTCCCACCACCATCTCTTCGACGCCGTCTGCGATCATCGCTCCCCACTCAGGCTGGGGAAGCGGGACTCCCAGACCGATGAATCCCAGGGCGGCGGTGAGCAGGATCGCCCAGCCGCAACTGATCGCTGCTTGGGTGACGACCGTTCCCACGGTTCCCGGCGCTATGTAGCGAAGCATTATTCGGGCCCGTGAGTTACCCACCGCCCGTCCGGCTTCCACATAGGAATGCTCCCGGAGAGAGCGGACCTCGGATCGCACCAACCTGACAAAGGTGGGTATGCCCACGAAGCCGATCACCAGGATCAAGTTCAAAACCCCTTCACCCAACGCGGCCAGCACCCCCACCGCCAGTATGAAAGCGGGGAAGGACTGGATAACGTCAAGGCCCCGCATGGTGAGCGAATCGACACGTCCTCCCAGATAGCCGACGACTAGTCCGATGGGATGGCCGATCACTATGGAGAACGCCACTGCCGAGATGGAGATAATCAGGTCATACCGGGCGGCGTAGACCACCCGTGCGAAGATGTCGAAGCCCAATTTGCCGGTGCCGAACCAGTGGTCGGCGGAGGGGGCCAGGAATTGGGTATGGAAGTCGATGGCCAAAGGGTCGTTGCGGGCGATCCATGGCGCGAACACCGCCACTCCGATCATGAACCCAAACATAATCAGCCCCACAACAAGACGGCTGTCCAATCTTCTCCGGGTGGATCTGGCTGTCATTTCAACCTCACCCGCGGGTCGACAATTGATTGGAGCAGGTCCACTACCAGGAATACCAGCAGATAGGTGACAGCCGACAGGAGAACAACGCCCTGGATAGCGGCATGATCGGTCCTTTCCAGGGAGTTATAGGCATACAAACCCACTCCGGGCCAGGAGAAGACTCTTTCGATTAAAACCGCTCCTCCGATCATGTACCCCGAGATCAGGCCGGTCATGGTTATGGCGCCCGGTAGGGAGTTGCGAAGAACGTATTTCAGGTACAGGGGAGCGCCGCGTAGACCGGAGGCTCTTCCGAAAGCGATGTAGTCAGACTGAAGTACGGACAGTGTGGCGTTGCGGGTGAGCCGCGTGATAGGTGCGATGGCCGGAAACCCCAGGGAAATCATGGGCAGGATGACATGCGCCACCCCGTTTCGGAAGGTTCCCCACTCTCCCCTCACCAGGGAATCGAATATGTAGAAGCCGGTTGGGCCGTCAGGAGGGACAGCCCCGAGATCCAGACGACCGACCGGCGGGGGCGCCCAGCTCAGGAATACAAAGAAGATCATCACCAATATGAGGGCCGCCCAAAAGTCGGGGATGGCTACCCCCAAGGTGGAGATGAACCTGCTGAATCTGTCGATCAGCTTACCCCTGCGTACTGCGGCCCACACCCCCAGTGGGAGCGCCACCCCCAAGGCGAATATCAGGCCGGCGACCACCATTTCCACCGTAGCCGGGAGACGATTGCGAATGTCTTCAACGACGGAGAAACCGGTGCGCAGTGATTTTCCCAGGTCACCTTGGAGCAGTCCCTGCATATAGATCCAGTACTGGTAATAAAGAGGCTTATCCAGTCCCATACTGACTCGGATTGCTTGCACCTCGCCCTGAGATGCCTGCATTCCGGCATACAGCCGGGCCGGGTCTCCGGGTAATCCCCGGGAGACGAGGAAGGCAACCATGGTGACGCCAATGAGAATTGGGACCAGGGCTATCAGCCGTCGGAAGACGTAGGAGCCCATCAGTGCTTCCTCTGGTGGAAAAGGACAAGCCGCCGGGTCAGATTATCTGACACGGCGGCTTGTCCAGCTTTCAAGAAGTACTACCGAGTGATCAGGATGACTTGGTCACGTAGTAGTAACGGTTGATTTGGTCGGGTCGCCAGACGAACCCGCCAATGGCTTGCGAAGAAGCCACGATCAGATGGGGTTCGGCCAGCCACACCGCGGGTGCGTCGGCCAGCATTAGCGTTTGTACGTCCACATATAGCTGGGTCCTGGCAGGATCGGCGGGGCTCAAGAGCTTGGCGGCTTCCAGCTTCTCGGTAACCACCGGGTTCGAGTAGTTGCTCCGCATGGCGTATCCATCCACTTCCCAGAAGAGTTCCATGTGGTACTGGGGCTCGTTCACCCAAGAACCGGACCCGAAGTAGAACAGGAAGAAGTCCATCGGGTTGATTCGTGCCTCCAGGGGGTCAGTCTTCGTGGAGTCCTCCGCGAACACATTCTCGGAGAAGTCGCCGGAACTGAGCCTGACGATCTCGACGTCGATCCCGATCTGGGCGAGATTAGCCTGCACCACTATGGCCAGCTCTGGAGCGAAAGCCAAGGTTGCATCTATGTAGAGCTGGGTGGTGAATCCATCGGGATATCCCGACGCGGCCAGCAGCTCACGGGCCTTGTCCATGTCCTGGCTATAGAACGGAGCGTCTGGGTCGAAGGTCGGGGTTGTCGACGGAATCGGCCCCCCCCCGCCGCGGCTGGCGGCGCCGAAGTAAACGCCCTCCAGGATTTCGTCATAGGGGAAGGCGTAGGAGATCGCCTGGCGTACGTTCAAATCGTCAAATGGGGGTCTGGTCGGGTTCATGTACATGACTGCCTGGTTGTTACCCCCGACAGTGGTGACCTTCACACCCTGTGCCATGAGCTGGGGAATGGCGGTGACCGGCACTGCCTCGGCGAAGTCGATCTCACCGGCAGACAACAGGGTGGCCTGCTGAGCCTCGTCGGGGATCACCCGAAGGATGACCCGCTCCGCCTGGGCCGGACCGAGGAAGTAGTCGTCGTTGCGCCTAAGGGTGACCTGAACACCTGGCTCAATGGATTCCAGGTAGAAGGGACCGGTGCCCGTGTCCATGGTCTGCAGGAAGTCCCTGGCCCACGGATCGTCCTCGGTGCCCTGCTGGCTCAGAACCTTGGAGTCATAAACCGTGACGCCGACGTTCGAAAGCACATGCAGGGGGAACGGGGTGGGATACAGGAAGTCAAAACGGATGGTGTAGTCGTCGATGACGGTGATCACATCATCGATCGTCTCTTCGTCACCGTAGTCATACAGGCCAATGACCGCATGATCGAACCAGCCGCCTACGCGGTCCTGGTGCAAGGCTGCTCTCCGGAAACTCCACTTCACGTCTTCGGCGGTCATCTCATTCCCGGAATGATTGAACTTCACGCCCTGACGCAGGGTGAAGGTCACCGAGGTGCAGTCCTCGTTGAACTCCCAGTTCTCTGCCAGCAGTCCCTGGGGACGGGAGGAGTCGGCAACCAGCACACCATCCGCGTTCTCTTCGAGGTGGAAGGTGATGAGCTGGTCATACATATTTCCCGCCAACTCCGATCCGCGAGCCTCGAAGTTGAGCCTCGGGTCGATGTTGGGCACGTCGCCGGAAAAGGCCTTGATGATCGTCAAGCCATCGACCGGTTCCACGCCTCTGGGAGGAGCGACTTCCGGCGGCGGAGCACAACTACCCGCCATCAGTTCCTCGCCCGTTAGGACGGTGGTGGTCGTTTCCTCCATGGTGTCCGCGGCCGTGGTGGTGGTCATTTCTTCGGCGGCGGTGGTGGTCGTTTCCTCCATGGTGTCCGCGGCCGTGGTGGGTGGTGTCGCCGTTGGCTCATCGGCGTCGTCCCCGCCGCAGGCTGCGGCGACGAGAGCCAATGCCAACAGCGTGGCTATCCATACACGCGTTTTAGTCATCTTTCTTTCCTTTGCTTGTCTTGCTAGTCAAAATTTGGCCGCTTGCGGTGCAGAACCCCTCAGCAGCTCAACCGGATATTCTAACACGGCATTCTCGGGTTGGGTAAAGGAGAGAGGGATAAAAGCGGCTGATTGGCGCGGAGTATGGTAAAATGGTGGCTTGGCTCCTGAGCGGGCGCCGGGCATCTCGACCAAATCGCGGGTGTTTTATATGACAACTCACTTCACCAACCGCTTCCGTAGGCCGATCGGGGTGCTGGCAGGCCTGTCGCTCCTGGCCAGCCTGCTGGTGGCGGTACCCGGTCCGACCAAGGCGCAAGCCGGCCCGGCGCCCGACTACCTGGCAACCTTCGAGGCTTGTCCCGAAGACATCATCCCAAGCGGGGACTTTACCGACGTGTTGTCTCGGCACCCCAACGTAGGTGACATCGACTGTATCGCCTACTACGGCATCACCAAGGGCACCTCCGCTAGGGGCGCACCACTCACCTACTCACCTGACGACCCGGTCATCCGGGAGCATATGGCGCTCTTCCTGGTGAGGCTGGCCAGGCTGGTGGGCATAGATCTTCCTCCCCCGGGGAGTTTTACACCCTTCACTGACATTGCGAATCTGTCCGAAGATTCCCAGGACGCCATCAGTCAGATATACCAGTTGCGGATCACGATGGGCGCCACCACTACTACCTATGCACCGGCGCGAAATGTCAAGCGCGGGGAGATGGCGCTGTTTCTCCAGCGATTGATGAACCTGATGGAGCCGGTGGCGGACGGCCGGGATGCCTACGGATACATCCCTGATGATGTTGATGACAACATTGGTAGGTTTGACATAGAGTCTCCCTATCGTGATTTGAACAGCGCCCTGGTTGAGGTCTCCGACGCGGTTATCTGGCTCTATGAATTGGGGGTGGGAAGCGGTATTTCCTCCAGTCTTTACGGCCCGAGCCGCGATATGTCCCGAGCGGCCATGGCGGAGTTCATGGCGGGGATCCTGGACCACTCCACCCTGCGGCCGCAGGGGGTAACAGTTCAGGTGTCACCGACCCGAGGTCTCGACAATTTCGAGATTGTGATGATGATCTCCCTTCGAGATTCGAGCTTTGCTCCCATTGATGACCAACCTATCGACTGGTTCTATTCCGATGATGAGGACGGTGGGTTGGATCGAGGTGAGTGTGACGAGGACTTAATTGAACCTAGTGATGCTGATTGTGTGTGGGACGAAGACGATGATGATGAAACCGATCAGGATGGGAACATCTTCAACGACAGGATCGAGGCTACGCCCGGAGAGACGATGACCTTCTACGCTTGGATCGGACGCCGGGACGGAGACGAATTCGACGAGCGCACGGTGAACTTTTCGAAGGTGGAGGCGTATTCGGCGAAGGGTGCCGACAGTATCAGCGTGACGTGGGACGACCGAGACATTCCCGCCAATGCGTTCAAAATGGATGACGAAACATACATTGTCGATCTTGACATCGATTCGATTGAGTTCACGATCCAGCTACTAGATGACCGGCAGCAGGCCTTGGAGATGGAGGGAGTGGAGATAGAGGTTCAGGTCGACAGCGACGACATTTTGCTGTTCGCAAGTGAAGTGAATACCGACTATGAACCAGCTCCGTCCTATGACCTGCTTCCAGGCGATGATCAAGACGACGAGACGGTGGTCACTGATCGCGATGGTGAGGCGGTGTTCGAACTCGACGCCCCTCGCCGAGATCACCGGCTCGACGTGGTCACTTTCGACCCCGATTGCCAGGATTGCGTGCCGGTAACGATCGAGATCGCCTGGACCGATGGACCACCCGTGCTGATGAGCGCCCGGCCCCAGTTCGACCTGTATGTCCGCAAGTCCAGCAGTTTCAGAGTCAGTATCCCGGTTGAGTATGGCCTGTACGACCAATACGGCGATTCTGTTTCTAGCACTGCGGCCAGCCGAACCGGTAGGGAAGGAACGACTCTCAAAGGTCAACTGGCTTTCAAGTTGTACAGTGTTCAAACGATTTCCAGCGGAGACATAATAACTATTGACACTCGTAATCTGGGCGCCCCTCAAGCCATGACGTTCAGTCGCGGGCGATACACGAGCAGCGTATCTGCACAAATAGGCCTTGGCGATCAGACCGACCAGGGGTTCTTGGTAGTGCTTAAGCCCAGCATCTTTAGTGATTCCAATAGTGATACTGGTGCTGACAAAGACTCTCTGAACAATGATGAAGTCAGGTATGCAGAGCATGAAGTGGTGGTATGGATCGTCGAGGAAGCCACTGCCGCTGGAGACAAGCCGACAGCATGTGCTCTGAGCGGCGATCTTGGAGACGTTGAATATCCTCCCGTAGCTGTCTATCCAGATCGAAACGAATTCCGTACTTGCTTTACTCTCTGGAGTTACGATCAGACCAACGACCGGTTCTTCGTCGGGGGTGAGGAGGTCAGTATCGGGGAGTTTGAGGAAAGCTTGGCTACCTTTGCTTCCCGGTCCGATGCCTCTCTGGCTGATCTGACAATATCCTTTTATTCCAGCCGCCGCTCGGATCCCAGTGTTTTCAGACTTCCCTAACAGGTAAGAGGGACAGCTATGATTGTTGTTGACGGCGTTTGTCCCCTGATGACCGACCCCGATGCCTGGGACAGTTGGATCGAGGGAGGGGTGGACATTGCGGTGCCCACGGTGGCCAACTGGGAGAACCCTGCCGAGACCCAGGGTTTGCTGGAGCAATGGGAGCGGTGGTTGACCGGAGACGATCGGCTGATCGGGATTAATGAGCCAGGCGATTTCGTTCAGTTTCCCGTTGCTGGGAAGTTGGGGGTGATCATCCACTTCCAGAACACCCTCCCGCTGGGCGACGACCTGGCCAACTACGAGCGGTTCTACCGCCAGGGCCTGCGGATGGTCCAGATCTGTTACAACCGGACCAACCTGGTGGGAGACGGGTGCCTGGAGCCGGGCGACGGTCCCTTAAGCTCGTTTGGCCGGGAGGTAATCAGCGAGATGAACCGGCTGGGCATGGTGGTCGATCTCTCTCACACCGGTCGGCGCACCACCATGGATGCCATGCGGGCATCTTCAACGCCACCGGTCTTTTCCCATTCCAATCCCCTGGCGCTCTGCTCCAATCGACGCAACATCGACGACGAGCAGATCCGGGCAGTCGCCGATCTGGGCGGATTGGTCGGTGTCAATGCCTATCCCGCCTTCGTGAAACAGGGGGGCAAGGACGCCACGGTTTCGGACCTGGTGGATCACATCGACTACTTGGTAGACTTGATCGGACCGGACCAGGTGGGGTTGGGGTTGGATTTCTGCGAAACCAGTCCCGAGACCCACGCCGAGATGATCGCCTCGGGCGAGTGGAGCATCGAGGACTATCCGGACGACTCGGGGACCTACCCGATCGGCCTGGAGACCCCCGCTCAGATTCCCAATGTCACCAAAGAGTTGGTCAAGCGAGGTTATCCCTCCGACGCCATGGCGGGCATTCTCGGCCACAACTTGATAGATCTGTTCAAGAGGGTTTGGTCGGCTTAAAGGGGTCACAGCGGGAGGGAGTCGGTACGATAAGACCCTTGGCCAGTGCCGTGAGGTGGTTGTGGCAACTCGTTTCTCCATACACTCGAATCGCTCAGTTGGGTTGTTGGCCGCTTCATCGTTGCTGATCGGTGCGTTGGTGATCTTCCCCGAGCCTCTCAAGGCTGCCGACCCGGCACCCGACTACCTGCCTCTTTTGAGGCCTGCCCGGAGGACATCATTCCGAGTGCGGGTTTTGTCGATGTACCCGCCAGCCATCCGAATGCCGGCGACATCGATTGCATCGCCTACTACAGAATCACCAAGGGCACCACTGCAACCACGTATTCGCCGGACCGGCCGGTCATCCGTGAGCATATGGCGCTATTCCTGGTCCGTTTGGCCAGGCTGGTGGGCATTAACGTTCCCTCGGTTGCAGATACCCCCTTCGAAGATATAGCCAATCTGGAGCAAAAGTCCCAGGAGGCCATCAGCCAGATATACCAGTTGAGGATTACGATCGGCGCTACCGCCACCACCTATGCGCCAGCCCGAAATTGAATCTCCTTTCCAAGACCTGGAAACGGTTCCGCACCCCGTCAACGAAGCGGTGACCCAACTGTATGAACTGGGTGTGGCGATCGGACTGTCCAGCCTTATCTATGGCCCTGACACCGACATGTCCCGAGCGGCCATGGCCGAGTTCATGGCGGCGATTCTGGACCATTCCAATCTGCGTCCAAAAGGGGTGCTGGTGCAGGTAACACCCACTGAGGGCACCGAAGATTTCGAAATTGTGATGATGATCTCTGTTCGCGACGACAGCTTCGCTCCTACCGAGGATGTGGCGGTGGACTGGTTCTATACCGCCGATCCCGATGGTGGGCTGGAAAGCGACGGCACTTGTGATGGGGACAAGATCCTGGGCAATGGTGACTGCCTCTGGGACGAGGACGAAGATGACGTAACCGACCTGGATGGAAACATTTTGAGGCTGCGCGATTTTGTGGGGAGCGGGGGTTGAGGTCCTTGGTTAAGGGTTGAGGCCTCGCTGGAATAGGTGGTGATAACAAATCGCCTAATCCGAGGAGGCTTCAATGAGTGCTGATTTTATGACGGTGCGGCTTCACTTGCCTGGAGTCCGTGTGACCGGTGTGGTGGTGGACACCCCCACGGAGTTGGTAGTGGGGGTGAGTTCTGTGAAGAAGTTGTCCAAGTGCCCGCAATGTGGGTGTTCGTGCCGGCGGGTGCATGACCGCCGTCAGCGCCGGATCCGTGACCTGGAGGTCAGCGGCCGTCTGACGGTGCTTTTGTGGACCCAGCGGCGGTTCGTGTGCGATAGCTGCGGGAAGCGACACTTGGAGAATCATCCTCAGTTCGAGGGAGGTATGACCCGCCGATTGGCTCGCCGGTTGGTCCAAGACGCCCAGGCGATGCCCGTTCGGGCGGTGGCCCGCCGTCACCGGATTGGGTGGCATCTGATCATGGGGCTGGTTACTGACTGGTCCGGGCGGGTAGAGATTCGGCGGCGCCGTCAGAGGTGTCGGGTGTTGTTGATCGATGAGACCTCTATCAGAAAGCGCCACCGGTATGTGACGGTGGTTGTCAATGGTGACACCGGAGAGGTTCTTTCGATGTTCCCTGGACGCTCCAAAGCTGCGTTGAGCAGGTTTTTCATCGAACAAGGGCACCGATGGCGCCAAGGCGTGAAGACTGTTGTCTCCGACGGTTCCCACCCCTATCGCATCGCCATCGAAGCCTATCTGCCCGGAGCCCGTCATGTCCTAGATAGGTTCCACGCCGCCCGGTGGTTTACCTATGGGCTCACCCTGGTACGCAGAGAACTGCAACGCCGCCAGCCGCCCGGAGTGAAACCCGCGTTTGAGCCGGACCTGCTTTCGAGCCCGGTACTGTCTGCTCCAAAGACGCGACCATCTCACCGTCTCTGACCGAAAACGTCTCGGGAAGCTTTTCGACGCGTACCCGCGTCTAAAAGTTGCCTGGGAGGCTCTGCAAAAGCTCTACGGCCTCTATCAGGCCGACGACCGCCAAGCCGCCCTCGAAGCGCTCGACCGGTTCGCTGACCTGTACGAAACAGGTCAGACCAGATCCTCAACTGGCACCACGGACGCCGTTCCAACGGACCCCTCGAAGGCATCAACAACCTCCTCCAAACCCTCCGCAGAACCGCCCACGGGTTCACCAACCCCCACAACTACGCCGCCCGAGGACTCCTCCTAACATGAAACCCAATCACCTGAACCAGCAGCCACATCCCACAAAAACGCGCAGGGCCCACTTAGTTACCAGCTTTACCATGCCCGGGTTCCTGATGGCGACGGTATCTACACAGTCACGGAAACTTCCAACGCCGAGGGGACGCTGAGCATCAATATCAACCGTAGGGGCGTCACCGCCGATATTGAGATTGAAATCCCGTCTGTATATAGGAATGGTCATGAGTTCCTCGTCAAGATCGATGCTCAGGTTTTCAGCGACAGGGACGACGATGAAACCTTGGACTCGCACGAGGTCAGGTATGTGGATTCTGATTTGATTGTGTGGCTAGTGAAGAACGCCCGCGACGAGGAGGAGTTTGACGAACTCCGGGATCGCGACTTCGCCACGCCTCCGGGTCTAAGTCTCAAGGAAGTCGAGTTGTACGCCACCGGTGGAAAGTTTCGTACCTTTTTCACCTTGTGGATTTATGAGGCCAACCACAAGTTCCAAGTGAAAGACGAGTTTGTCAGTGTTGAGACGTTCGAAGAAACATGGGAAAAGCAAGTTGACGGGATTGATGATCTGGACATCTTGATATATGGCTCCGGGTTCAGCTTGATTGTGATCAAATGACTGTCGCTGGCGGCTGTGTCCGTTTATGACCGATCCCGATGCTTGGGGTCGTTCGGTTGAGGAGGGGTGGGTGTGACGGTGCTCACCGTGGCGGATGGGGAAGGTCAGATTCCCAACATCACCGCCGAACGGAACAAGCGAGGCTATCCATCCGACGCGATCGTCAGGATTCTGGGCCAGAGTCGGATCAATGCCTATTGGGCGGCTTAGACGGGTGCGGACCCTCTGAAGCGGTTACGATAAAACCTGTAACCCTATAAGGAGGAAAGCATTGCGTAGAGTTCCCACCACCGCGGCCGCCGGCGCCGAACTGGTGCCAATGTTCCGAGACCATATGAAATTGTGCGGGGTCGGCCCCGGCCAGACCGTCATGGCCTTTACCAACACCCAGAGCAACCCCGCCTACATAACTGCCCTGATGGGAGCGGTCGGAGTGCTGGGTGGAGACTTTTTCCAGATCATGGTGGCTGCCGACGACTCCTGGATGAAGTCGCGCACCATTGTCGACGCCTGGAAAGGATGCGACTTGGTGGTGGGCTTTCTGGCCAGCATGGGGTCGCACTGGATCTATTCTGACGCCCACAACGAGGCCTTGGGGGCCGGTGTACGCAGCTTGATGATTGAAGAGCCCGAAGACCACCTGCGTCGCCTGTTTCCGCTTCCCATTATCCGCAAACGCGGCGAGAAGAGCGTGGAGTACATGGCGACGTCCGACATCATGCGGGTCTGGTCGGATGCGGGAAGTGACTTTACGGTCAAGTACACGGGCCGGCCGCTGGGAAGCCAGTACGGTTACACCGACGAGGCGGGACGGTGGGATCACTGGCCCTCGGGACAGTGTGGAGTGGCGCCCCTGGAGGACTCGGCAGAGGGCACCCTGGTGGTGGACGCCGGGGATGCGTTGCTGCCGATGGGCAAGTACGTAGAACAACCCATCCGCATCGAAATGCGGGAGGGAAGCATCATCTCAATCGACGGCGGCGCAGACGCCCGCCTGCTCAAGGACTTCTTCGAGTATGCCAAGGACAAGCGGGCCTATGGTCTCTCTCACATCGGGTGGGGATACGAACACCGGGCCAACTGGAACGCCCTCGGGCTTCGTTTCTGGGAAGGCGGGGGAGTGATGGACACCGAGAGCTACTACGGCAACATGCTGATCGCCTTCGGCGCCAACTTCTTCCGCAAGCTGGGCGGCCAGAACCGGGCCAATTTCCACTTCGACATCCCCACCCGCAACCATTCCATAGCAATCGGCGACACTCAGATCATCGACCGGGGCCAGTTCGTGGTTCCAGGGTTCGAATTGGAATAGTCGAGCCCCAACTATGCGGTTAAAAAACAAGGTAGCGGTAGTCACCGGGTCCTCCCGTTCCATCGGGAGGGCCATCGCCCTGGGGTACGCCCGGGAAGGGGCGAAGGTGGTTATCAACTACCGGAGCGACCAGGGAGCAGCCGACTCGGCAGTCGGTGAAATCGAAGGGATCGGATCGGAAGCCATTGCCGTGCAGGCCGACACATCCTCATCCTCGGACGTGGCCGAGCTGATGGCGGCGGCCACCGAGCGTTTCGGGCGGATCGACATCCTGGTGAACAACGCCGGCATCCTGATACGGACCCCGTTCCTTGAGATCGAGGAGTCCGAGTGGGACCGGATCTTGGAAGTGAATCTGAAGGGATTCTTCCTGTGCTCCCAGGCGGCCGCCAAGCAGATGGTGCGCCAGGGGGACGGCGGCGTGATCATCAATATGTCGTCGGCGGGGGATACGCTGGCGGGCCGGGATCTCACCCACTACTGCGTGGCAAAGGGCGGGGTGCGGATGCTCACCCGCCAACTTGCGTCCGAACTCGCCCCCCACAAGATTCGCGCCAACGCTATAGCCCCTGGGCTGATCGAGACCGATTTGAACCGCGCCGACCTCTCCGACCAGGAGTTCCGCAACTACCGACTGTCCATGATTCCCCTGGGGATCATCGGTGTCCCTGAAGACATAGTGGGCGCGGCGGTGTTCCTAGCCTCGGAGGATTCGCGGATGGCCACCGGCACCACCATTTATCTCGACGCCGGCCAGACCATTGCGTAACTCCCGGTAGAGCATCTCCGTTCAGCAACACTAAATCGCGAAATGAGCGATCAGGAACAGAGTCGCTCCGCGGGATTTGCTCTTCCCTTGGCTGGGTTCGCCCACCAACTCTGTCAACGTATCGGCCATGCGCTGGGCGGTGGTGGGTCTTTGTTTGGGGTCCTCGGCTCTCCCCGACTGGTTGGTCTTGGCCGACAACGCTTTTTGATCCGGGCGCCGGTTATTGGATCGAACCGCCCATACAGCACGATCCTTCCATTGTTGGCATCGGTCTTGATCCAGGCTTTGTGCTTCCTTTTCTATCGTTCCAACCGTGATATCCCATCGTCTTGGGATTCGCTGGTGTTCGTGTGTTCGAGCAGTCCGAGCGAATACATCCACCGGATGCTCCTTTGCTCCATCAACCAACTCGCTCTCGTCGATCTCCACCTTCCCGGCGGTGTTGGCGATGATCCGAGCATGGTCATAGGAGATCTGCCCATCCTCAAAAGCCTTCCTGGTGTCGGGCAGATCCTTTAGCTGTTAGGCCCTTCCACTTACGATCGGGAATCCCGAGCTGACTTGTCAGTCCAGCAGGAGTCGGAAGTCAAACCGATCCCGGAAGCTGGGAGGATGCTGATTTATGGGGGGGGTTTCTATCTTTTTGTCAAATCGGTTTGCCGGGTGTTGGGGTGTTGGGGGTTGTATGGGGTTTGGGTTTTGAGCATGGCGAGGATTAGGTCGCAGCGGCGGCGGGCGACGCATATGACGGCGGCGTTGTGGTGTTTGCCTTCGGTTCGTTTGCGTTGGTAGTAGGTTTTGGCGGTGGGGTCGTGTTGTGAAGCGACGGGCAGATCCTTTAGCTGTTAGGCCCTTCCACTTACGATCGGGAATCCCGAGCTGACTTGTCAGTCCAGAGGAGCAGGAGTCGGAAGTCAAACCGATCCCGGAAGCTGATCTTCCTCTAGGAGGATGCTGATTTATGGGGGGGGGGTGTTTCTATCTTTTGTCAAGTGGTTTTCAAACTGTGGGTGTTGTAGCTGCCGCCACACCTTGCGGGCGCCGTACACCCCAGACCAGAATATGCCCGATCGCCTCGGACAGTCTCGGCGTCACGGCCAAACCTCCAACACCGAGCCGGATGGCGTTTGTCCGCCGGTTTCGGTTGGGGTTGTAGGGGGTTTGGTTTTTGAGCATGGCGAGGATGAGGTCGCAGCGTCGGCGGGCGACGCATATGACGGCGGCGTTGTGGTGTTTGCCTTCGGTTCGTTTGCGTTGGTAGTAGGCCTTTGAGGTTCCCCCCAAATCGTGGAGAGTTGGTTAGGTTGTTTCGTGGGTTTTTTCGTAGTTGATGGGACAACTTCAAAACACCCCAAAACCATATCCCACTACCACCGGCACCGACCAACAGTCGAACGACTCATCGCCCACCTCGTCGCCAACGGCCACCGAAAACTCAAATACCGAGGCATCCCACCAAACCGACAACAACTCCACACCCGCGTCGCCGCTACTCCGGGTACTTTCGCTGATCGCCATCACACCCACCAACCCATTACTCAGCAGCCTCCTAGGCGCCAACCCGAGGCCAGGGATCGCCGGTCGTAGCCTGCTCGGCCCAATCCGAGACGATCCTGATTATCACCCGGGTGGCCCGGTGCATGTCCACAGAGTCCACCCACTCGTTGGGGCCATAGAAGTTTCCCGCCAGGGCGCCGAAGCCCACGGTCGCGGCGGTCAGGCAGCGGATGGGGAAACGAATGTCCGAGGCCACGTGGGCCGGATAGACGCCGGGGGTGATTCCGGTCTCGATGGCGATGGCCGAGGCGGTGGCCGTTACCAGCGGATGATCGGGAGGAATCTCGGCCGGGTTGGACTGGAGGCCGAAGAGTTGAGTCGAGAAAGCGCCGGCTCCCAAGGCCGCAACGTTCAAGCTCTCATACACCTCGGCCACTGTCCCGTCACGGAACCAGACGGACCCCTCGGCCACCGCCCGTTCGGGCAGCACGATCGGATTGGTACCGGCCGAAACCCGGTTCACCGAGCAAAGCACACCTTCCCGGTCAGCCCACCGGTCCACCTCGTCCAACGCTCCGCGCAGTCGGGTGAAGGCGTTGACTCCCTGCCTGGGGTCTTCGGAGCTGGGGGTGCGGATCTCCACGGGGTCGGGCCGTCTCCCCACCGTCTCGATGCGAAAGTTGAAAAAGCCCCGGGTAGCGATCTTGAAATGGGTCATTCCCTTTCCGGTCTCCGCCGGATGACAGTAGATCGAGGCTTCCACCTCTCCCACCTTGGCCATCATGGGCAGGGTTCCCAGTCCACCTCCCAGCTTGCCGTGCACCAGCCCCACCACCAGCCGCACCCCCCGCAGACGCGGGAGCAGGGCCCGGGCGGCCGCCAGCACCGAGACCACCCCCGCCTTGTCGTCGGCAGTCCCCACTCCATAGTTACGGTCGCCGGACGCTGTGGCCCGGTAGGGGTCGGTCTCCCAGTCGCCCCGGGGATCGGGCTTCTCGGTGTCGATGTGGGCAAACAGAAAGATGCCCGGCCCTTCACCGGACGATCCCAGCACGCTCACCAGCCGTTCGGGCTCGGCGCTGGCCGGATTGGGCGGACACCACTCGGGATGGCGCTCCAACTCCTCCACCCGGGGAGTGATCAACTCCACTTCCATTCCCAGCTTCTCCAGTTCCCGGACGCACAACTCGTGCACGTCGGATGCCTCGGCCCGGACACTGGGCCGGGACACTAGAGATGAGAGGAGGTCTCGTTCGTAGCCACGCAGGTGGTGGGCGGTTTCGAGAGCGGCGGCTAGGTCAACCGGCATATCAACCGTCCTTGTTGTTTGTGTGATAGCCTTGAAAAGGTGGCTAGTGTCGGCTCAGCGTCCGCAGGTGGAGCACCCCAAAACCCGGCCTCACCCGACGCGCTCAAAGTCGGTCACTACGGATTCAAGAACCTCGGGGATGAGGCCATCCTAGCCGGGATGTTGAGTCTTCTGCGGGAGACGGTCCCCGATGGCCGGTGGATGGTGGCCTTTGATCCAGAGGACACCCGGCGCAGGCACAACGTCCCGGCTGTGGCCCGGAGCGACGCGCCGGCGTTGCTGAAGGAGACGCATCGGTCCCGCACCGTGATTGTGGGAGGGAGATAGTTGTCCGATCAGCCCGGTTCCGGAGCAGAGAACACCCCAACCGCGACGCAGAGGATGGCGTTGGTTACCTGGCAACGGCACGGGCCGCGGCCGAGAAGCCCGTTCTGGTTTGGGGAGTGGGGGTCGGTCCGTTCAAAGATTCCGCATCCCGCTGTGGGGTTCAAGGCCTTGGCAGGGGCGTCATCGGCATTTACGGTCCGCACCAAGGAGGACCGAGCCGACCTTGAGTCGCTCGGCAGCGCCGATTCCCTGGTAGGGGGAGACCCTGCCTGGCTTCTGCGGCGCGCTGAGTTGCCCCCGACCTGAACAGAACCCTTTCTGACGTTCCCCGGCCCTTGATAGCCGTCGGGCCTCAATCCCGGGGGACGAAGGGCGTCCGGACTCTGTTCAAGAACACCTTTGGGAACGTCAGAAGGGCAAGAGACCACTAATCGCCACCAGATATGAAGAGGAGGTAATCCCGACGGCGACCCGGAATCTGTAGGTAACTCTGGATGGGTTGAACCAAAGCCCGGAGCGCAACAGGCGCTCCTTGCCGGAGTGTTTAAGGTGTTGAGGGAGGAACCTATGGTGGAAGAGTGATGAGCCCCGCTACCAAAACGGCATCGGGTTAGCGCCGCTTCAAACGATCAGCGAACCGGCTCTATCCGAAAGACATGGTCGGCGGTGAGGACGTACATCTCTTCCTGGGTGTCCACACCGAAGGAGAGCAACTGAACCAAGGGATCCGCCTGTGGGGTCCAATCCTGTAGATCTAAGGCCAAGGATCCGTCCCAGCGGAAGCTCCGGAGAAACCCTCCGCACACATCAGAATAGAAATATGTGCCGGAAAGTTCTGGGATGGCTTTACCCCCGTAAACCACTCCCCCCACCACAGCGCAAATATCGGGGCCGTGCGCCAGAGCCAAAGCAGGGGGAAAGAAAGGGATTTATATACCTGGGTTGACACCTCCTGGTTGACGGCGTTGTCACGCCCTTCGGGTGCCTTATTGAATATGCCTTCGGTTCAGACTCTGAGGTTCCCGGCCAAGTGCTCGCCGGGCGCTCACCGCCGGCTTTCGGAGGTGTTTTCCATGTGCGCGGTGCTCTATAACGCCGTAACAAACCTCCGATGTAAGACGGACACCCCGGGTGTGTAGTGGACGATCGCAGAACAGTATTGCCTGAGACAGCACTGTCAACCTAGGTATATAAGCCCCGAAAGAAACCACTGGTATCACAAGTTCCCGGGTTCTCTTGACATCGGATGCCCTCACCGAAAGGCCCCCACTGGTGATCCTCCAGGATTGACCATCCGAAATTGGCGCCGGGCGCGTCCAGGGAGGCTACGTCGATTTCTTCAAACGAGTCAGAGCCGACGTCACCGATATAGATGACATTGGTCATAGGGTCTATCCAGAACCGCCAGGGATTGCGAAGCCCGTATATGTATACCTCTGGAGCATCGGGGGTGAGAGGAGGATGGTCGGTGGGGATGCCGTAGGGGTCTCCTCCGTCTACGTCCAATCGGAGGATCGAGCCGAAGAAGGAGGTTGGATCCTGGCCCTGATAGCTGTACCCGTCGTCTCCGACTCCAACGTACAGATAACCGTCCGGGCCGAATGCGATCATTCCTCCCTTGTGAAAGTCACTGCGGGTGGGAATTTTCATCAGAGTCCTGGCGCTGGAGGGAATAACGGTCCGCAGGGTGTCATCCAGGCGGTATTCGGCGATGATGATGTCGGATTCGAGATCGGTGTAGTAGAGGTACATCCGCTGCGGATCTGAGGGGTGGAGGGAAATACCAAGCAATCCGGTCTCCGATCCGATCAGTATGGACTCTCGCAGGTCCAGAACCGGGGGATTGGAGAGGGTATCTTCCTCCACAACCCATACCCTTCCCTCTCGGGTGATCAAGTAGTTGTACTGGTCGCCGGGGCGTTCCACGATCTGGAGAGGCATGGCATTCTTGTCATCCAGGATCCCCCGGACATCGGAAAAGACCGGTTGGTAGCGTAGAGCGCGCAGCGGCGCCAGAGTCGTGGTGGTCGTCTCGGGTTGCGTCGAACTGGCACCTTCGGGCTGAGTAGTTGCAGGAGGGGGCGCTTCGGGCCGAGTGATTGGAGAAGATGTCGAGTTCGAAACCGATTGGGTCGGGGTATCGGTGGGTGTTGTGGGAGAGTGTTGCACTGTGGTCTGAGTCCCGGGGCTAGGCGGCGCCGAGGTCAAGGAAACTGCATCTGCGCCGCTATCGCCTCTGCAACCGGATGCTAAGAGAAGGACCACAAGGCTGAGGCACGCCATGTGTGGTCTTGTCATTGATGAAGTCCTTCGGTATTCACGACCGGCCGGAGCCAAGGCTAGTTGGCGGGAGGAAGCAGTCTCTCCACCTTGAGGTTGAGGCGACCCGGAGACACAGGCATCTTCACCTTCCAGCCCCCACCCAAACAGGAGATAAGAAGGCACGCGAGCCCCTGTTCCACAGTTTGCGGCTGCACATTTCGTGCACATCGGAGAGTTGGCCCTGGACGTTGGGCCGGGGCATCGGGGAGGCGAGCGAATCCCGCTCATACCCACGAAGGGGTCGGCGGTGCTCAAAGGCGGCCTGCGGTGTCGGTATGCTTCGGATATCCTGCTAGCCGGTGATAACCTAAGGGTTCATGACAAACGCCGGTTTGATCTCGCCCGGACATCTCAGAAGGGCTTCATTGCCGTCTGATGCGGTGATAATCGGATATTACGGATTCCGTAATCTGGGAGACGAAGCGATCCTCGCCGGATTGCTAAAGTTACTGCGGCAAGAGCTGCGCATGAGGGATGTGGTAGTTGTATCCGGGGACCCTAAGAGTACTCAGGACACTCACGGAGTCCGAGCGGTTGACTGTAGGGATGCGCCAGCGGTGTTGGGAGCGGTTTATAACACTTCATTGGTGATAGTGGGTGGGGGAGGACTGTTATCCGATCAATCGGGCTTTACACCGGAGCTTGCTTTAACCCGCGAGACCGGCACTCTCCCGGGCTATCTTGCACCCGCATTGATGGCGAAATTAAAGGGAATCCCTGTAGTGGCTTGGGGTGTCGGGGCGGGCCCGTTTTATTATCGTGACTCTCGCCGGTGGATGAAAGCGTTTGGAGAAATAGCGTCGGCGATTACAGTGCGTACGAAAGAAGACTTACGAGAGCTGGAAGCGCTGGATATTGCTGGGGTGTCGCTCGGAGGGGATCTGGCTTGGTTGGTGGAAGATGCGCCCCTCCCGTCAGACGTGAACCGCACTTTGCAACACCTTCCTCGACCCATAGTAGGAGTGACTGCGCGATCTTGGGGATCCGCCTCTCTTCAAGTCTTCCGGGAACGAGCGCTGGCGGAGGGATTGGATTCCTTTGTTTCGAAACACGGCGGTTCAGTGCTCTTCGTTCCATTGCAGGAGTTGGGTGACGCCTGGGATGATCGGCTTTGTTCCCAGCGAATTGCCAACACGATGTTGAGTGATGAGATCCACCATGTCCCGCCCGGGTTGAGTCATTCCCAGATTGTCTCTGTACTGGAGGGCTGTGACCTTGCCGTTAACATGCGTCTCCACGGCACGATTCTGGCTGCCATCGGGGATACTCCCTCGATTTCTATCACCTACGATCCAAAGGTGAGTCGAACAGCCGACCAACTTGGTCTCGGAGATCTCTGTCATCCTGCGGACGGTTTGTCATCTTCGGGGCTCTCCAGTTCGCTCGCAGGAGTGTGGGACGACCTTGAAGCAAGGAAGAGGGACCTGGCCGGTCGTGTCGTTGCCGAGAAAGAACACACTCAGCGTTCTGTCCTGGAAATTGAAAAGGGCCTTGCCCAGGATGCGTCGCCAGTTCTCAACGACATGAGTGCGACCATTTCGGAAATGGTCTTCAACTTGGCCAGTTCGCTCTTCAACACTCAGCAGGAGTTGGATCGTACTCAGCAGGAGTTGGATCGTACTCACCAGGAGTTGGATCGTACTCAGCAGGAGTTGGATCGTACTCAGCAGGAGTTGGACCTTGCATTGGAGGAGAGCGAACGCTTAGAGGGGGAAAGATACCAGCTACGGGAAGAGAATCGCCAACTGAGTCGTGAAAAGCTGTCTCTTGAGGACAGACTGGACTATGCAGATCAAAAAAGCGATTTACTACAACGCGAGTTGAGTGGCCTTAGGCAAACCCGGGCCATGAAGATGCTAACCAAATACTGGATGATTCGGGCAAGGCTCCGCCGCAAGGTCAAGAATCGCTCTTATGCTACTCCTTCCCTATCGGACACGACATTGTCTGATGACGCGGAAGAAATGGGAGCCATCGGAGCACCTTCGAAAGCAAGTACTCTACGCTCGACGACAAGAGCGGTTACATTCTCAGATGAAGCTGTGCAACGGCGGATTGCAGACAGCAAGGGGTTGCTGATCATGCTCCAAACGATCAACTGGGATGCCAATCTGTTTCAGCGACCCCAACAACTGGCTCAAGCCTTTGCGCGTCTGGGATACACCGTTATCTATGACAATTCCCACTTCGGAACCCAACCGGGTTTTCATGAGATAGAACCACGACTGTTCCTTTTCAATGGCGACTATCAGACTCTGAGAAGTTTCGAGAATGCTATGATATGGACGCTGGTTTACAACTGGGATCAAACGAAGATTTATCCTGACGGAGCTTTGACCATTTATGACTGGATAGATGAGCTGGAAGTATTCGATGGACATAAACTTGCCAAGCTTCATCGGCTTCACTCGCAGGCCATGTCCAAGGCAGCGGTAGTCACAGTCAGCGCCCGCAGTCTATTGGATAGGGCGCGTCGGGAGAGACCCGATGCCATCTACCTGCCTAACGCAGTGGAGTTCCAACGTTTTGCTGATTGGACCAAGGCTCCTCCCAACAGTCCCGCCCTTCAAAAGTTACGAAGCAACGGCAACCCGATCGCCGGTTATTACGGCGCTATAGCCCGTTGGATGGATTACGAACTGCTTTTCGAGGTGGCAAAGCAAAGACAGGATTGGAACTTTTTTTTCATCGGCCCAAACTATGACCGCAGCGCCAGAGGACAACGGGTCTTCACTCTTTCCAATGTGGCGAGGCTGCCCGCCCAACCATATGGCGATCTTCCCGGGTGGCTACAGGTCTTTGACGTGGCCTTGATTCCCTTCGTATTGAATTCCATCACCGAGTCGACCTCTCCACTGAAGCTGTTCGAATACTTTGCCGGAGGCAAACCTGTTGTGGCAAGCCGCATGCCGGAGGTGATCGCCTTCCCCGAAGTGCGATCCTATGAGACTGCCCAGCAGATGTCGAATTCCCTTGATTTGGCTCTGGCGGATTCAAGGAATCCCAATGCTCGCCTGGTGCTCAGACAACATGCCCAAAACAACTCGTGGAGGGTGAGAGCCGAGACGGTGACCAGGGAACTGAAGAGTCGTGGCTTAGGAATTGCGAACACACCCGACGCTTCGCTGCAAGAGTGAACGGCGGACCCAACGAAAAGGAGTAGATATGTGGCTGACCGATACCAAAGTGGTGGATGTCGTCACCGGAACTGTCCGGGACGGCGTGAGTGTGGAGATCTCGGGGGGGAGGATCGGAGCAATCCAGAGCGGGCCGGGCGCCGGGGAACAGCTCAGCCTTGATGGTCGTTATCTGCTTCCCGGACTCATCTCGGTGCACACCCACCTGTCGGTCGTTTATCCCTTCTCCGCTCACGACCTGGCCGAAAACCCGGGTCTGACGGTGCTCCGCTCCTACCAGCGTGCCCAGGACGCCCTGGCAGCGGGGGTCACCACCATCCGCTGCGTCCATGAGTTGAACCAGGCCGACTTGTTGCTGGCCGAAGCTGCCCGGGCAGGCTGGGCCGATGTCCCCAGGATCGTCGGCGCCGGGCGGGCAATCTCCACCCCGGGTGGGCATGGCGATGGGATTGGCAGCGTTATTGCCGACGGACCCGAGGCCTTCCGCGAGGCGGCCCTGGCCGAATTGGATTCGGGCTGTTCACATATCAAGGTGTTCATCACCGGGGGAATCGCCAATCTGGGAGAGGCGTTTGACCATCCGGAGATGAGCCTGGCCGAGATGCAGGCCACAGTGGACGCCGCTTCCGATCGCGACACCTACGTGGTGGCTCATGCCGGATCGTCCCTGGCCATCAACCAGGCTCTGGATGCCGGAATCCGTTCCTTCGAACACGCTTATGACTTGGACGAGGACACGGCCGGCCGGATGGCGGCAAAAGGAGTATTCCTTACTCCCACCCTGTGCGTCACCCGCTCGCAGGAATGGATGAGGTGGAAAGGGTTCGAGGAGTTCCAGATCGAGACCTCCCTCGAGGTGGGGCCCATGCACCTGGCCAGCATCCGCCGGGCAGTGGCGGCCGGGGTGACCATGGTCAACGGCACCGACTATCCCCCCGGCGATCCCATCGACGGAACCTCGGTGGCGGTGTACGAGATGGGCCTTATGGAGGGCGCTGGACTCCACCCGCACCTGGCGCTGGCGGGCGCCACTTCCAACGCCGCCCGGCTGCTGGGGTTGGAGTCGGAGATCGGTACCGTCGAGGAAGGAAAGGCTGCCGACCTGGTCGCCGTGGAGGACAATCCCCTGTCCGATGTGGCGGCGATGCGAGAGATCTCCTTCGTCATGCAGTCCGGCAGGGTGGTTCGGGACGACCGTCCGGCTTCGTGACCACGATCCTTTTTCATAGAGTGAGAGCATGACCGAACGCAGATACCGCCTAGCGGTGGACATCGGCGGCACCTTCGTGGACGCCATCTCCTATGACGAGCGAACCGGAGAGATCACGGTGCGAAAGTCTCCCACCACTCCCGCCGCCCCCGCCGACGGGGTGATCACCGCCACCCGCGCGACCAACGCCTCCCTGGAAGAAGCTTCCGTCTATACCCACGGCACCACCTTGGGGCTCAATGCCATCCTGGAACGCAAAGGTGCGGTGACCGGCATCATCACCAACGCCGGCTTCCGGGATATCTTCGAGATCGCCCGGGGGGATCTGCCGACCGGTTCGAAGTACGACTTCCAGTACCGGCGCCCGGAGCTTTTGGTCAAGAGGCGTCACACAGTGGGGGTCCCCGGGCGCATCGACCATCGCGGCAAGGTGGTGGAGGAACTGGACCACGAGGCGGTGATCGAGGCGGGTCGGCTGCTGTCGGAGCGGGGAGTGGAGTCGGTGGCGGTCTGCTTTCTTCACTCCTACGCCAATATCGAGCACGAGGAGACCGCCAAGAGCATTTTGACCAAGGCCTTCCCGGACCTGTCGATCTCCGTCTCGGTCGATCTGGTTAGGGAGTACCGAGAATATGAACGGACCTCCACCGCGGTGGCCGATGCCTATATCCGGCCGATATTGGGCCGGTATCTCACCGATCTGGAAGACCGGCTTCGGGAGAGAGGTTTCGAGGGTTCCTTTCTGATAATGCGTTCGGCAGGAGGGGCGATGACTTCGGAGATTGCCCGGGTGTCACCGTTGCTCACCGTTTACTCCGGCCCGGCGGGCGGCATCGCCGGAGCGATCAGTCTGGGAGAAGCCACCGGGCGCTCTTCTCTCATCTCCTTTGATGTGGGAGGAACCAGCCTGGATTCGTGCGTGATCGTGGACGGGGCCCCCACCGAGGTCTATGAAGCCGAGATCGAGAACCTTCCGATCCGCATCCCGGTGTTCGACATCCGCACCATCGGCGCCGGAGGCGGTTCGATCGCCTGGGTGGATAGAGGGCTCCTTCGGGTAGGGCCCCGGAGCGCCGGCGCCGATCCCGGACCGATCTGTTATGGACGGGGGAACACCGAGCCGACCGTGACCGACGCTTCCCTGTGTCTGGGGTACTTGGCGGCGGACGAGTTCCTCGGAGGCGAGATGAGGCTGGATCGGGAGGCGGCGGTGCGTGGTGTCACCGAGAAACTGGCCGAACCGTTGGGGATGTCCACCGAACGAGCCGCGGCCGCGGTCTTCGACGTGCTGCTGGCCCGCACAGTGGGCGCCATCCGGGAAATTACCGTGGAAAGGGGGCTGGATCCCAGGGAGTTCTCACTGGTGGCTTTCGGAGGCGCCGGACCGATGCTGGCGCCCTTGCTGGCCAGGGAGATGGAGATGCCCGAAGTGGTGGTTCCCGCCGCTCCGGCGGTGTTCTCTGCCTGGGGGATGTTGATGTCCGACTTGGAGTACGACGTGGGACAGACGGTACTGACCATGCTGGACGACGCTGCTTTGGCCCAGATGGAAGGCGTATGCGCCCAACTGGAGAGCGAGGCCGACCACGTGCTGGCCACCCAGTCCGTGCCGGCTGAGAGGAGGGTGCTGCTCAGACGATTGGATCTGCGTTACAACGGTCAGGAGCACACCTTGTCGGTCGACTTGGAGGAGACCGATGACCAACACTCGGTGGCCGCCAAATTCCACAACAAGCACCATGAGCGGTACGGGCACAAACTCAATGAGGACATTCAGATCCTGACTGCCCGGGTCAGGGCGATCGGGCTCTTGGACAAGCCCTCCGGCCATCTCGGCGCGGGCCATGCCTCCGGGGTCGATGGGGTGGAGAGTCGGGTCGGGGAGCGTCATGCCTTCGACTTCGCCACCCGGGAGCGCCGCCTGTTCCCGATCTACGAGCGAAGCCTGCTTAAACCGGAAGTAAAGATAGAGGGTCCGGCCATTATTCGTGAGCCCACCTCCGTGACAATTGTCCACAGCGACCAGAGCGCGGTTCCCGACCATTTGGGGAACCTGGTAGTGAGATGAGTACCGGTCCCACCCTGGACGGCGCCACGGTGGAGGTGATCCGTCACTATCTGAACTCCACGGCCGAGCAGATGCGCCGCACCTTGGTAAGAACCGCGTTCAACCCGGTCATCTATGAGGTGCTGGACTTCGGCATCTCCATATACGACCGGAACCTCCGGCTGATCTCCGAGTCGTCGGGGATCCTCTCTTTCTTGGGGGCCAACGACTTTGCCATCCACAAAGGTGTTGAGAAGGTGGGCATCGAGAACCTTCACCCCGGCGATGTGGTGATCATCAACTATCCCTATTGGAGCGGGGCGCACGCCGCCGACGCCATGTTGTTCACGCCGGTATTCTGCGAGGGGAGCGACCTCCCCGACGCCTACCTGGCGGTACGGGCGCATTGGATGGATTTGGGCGCCAAGGATCCCGGTTATGTGCTGGACTCCACCTCCATACACCAGGAGGGGCTGATCCTGCCCGGCGTGAAATTGATCAACCGGGGCGAGGTGGACCCCCAGATCATGGCCATCCTGCGATACAACTCCCGGATGCCCGAGACCATCATCGGCGACTTCAACGCCCAGATCTCCGCCATGCGGGTCGGGGAGCGGCGGCTGCGTCAGATTTGGGAGAAGTTCGGCCTGACCACTGTGGATGCAGCGATTGATCTGATCATCAAGCACGGAGCCGAGACGGCCACCGAGGCGGTGCGGGCTATGCCCGACGGGCGATGGTCGACCCACGACTGGTTGGACGACGACGGGATCTCCCATGACCTGATCAGGATGGCGGTTACGGTAACCATCGAAGGGGAGAAGTTCACGGTCGACTATGGCGACTCCGACGACGGGGTGCCAGGGCCGGTAAACATGCCGTTCGGGAGTACCTTGAGTCAGGCCAAGAACGTCTTCAAGTCGCTCACAACTCCCGACACTCCTGCCAACCACGGCCATTACCAGCCGCTTCGGGTGATCTGTCCACCCGGGAACCTCTTCCATGCCGTGTATCCGTCCGCCACCTACACCCTCTGGACGTCAATGGTGTCTTTCGAGTTGATCAACAAGGCGCTGGCTCAGGGGATGGACCATATCGCCGCATCCTCGGGTTCCGACGAGCCGGGGTTCATGGCGGTGGGAACCCATCCCGACACCGGGGAGATGTACTCGGTCAGCAACAACGAGGGGATCGGCTGGGGCGCAACCCCGAATCACGATGGCTCCAACGCTCTGCAGCATCTGTCCACCACTGCGGTCCGAAACACCTCGATGGAAGTTCTGGAGCACAAGTCTCCGATCTTTCATGAACGGTTGGAGTTGCGTCGGGACTCGGGCGGGGCGGGCAGATGGCGGGGAGGCCTCGGGGTGTGCCGTGAGGTGAAATGGCTTGCCACAGGTGAAATGCTGTCGATGAAGAAAAAGACCAAGACCAAGCCGTGGGCACTTCGGGGTGGGCATGAGCCGGAGACCAACGGCATGATCGTCTGGCCCGACACCGACCGGGCCCACCGGGCGCGGATGGAGAGATTCCACATGCAGCCCGGAGAGGGATTCCGCAACTTCTCGGCGGGTGGGGGAGGGTGGGGTGATCCCCTGGAGCGTCCCATCGAGCTGGTGCGAGAAGATGTGTTGGACGAGTATGTCTCGGTGGAGCAGGCGGAGAAAGTGTATGGAGTAAAGGTGGAGGCGGACGGAACCGCCACTCCCACCGGGGCGCGGGTGGGTCGCCGACCCTCCTGAGTGATCGCAGTGGATGAGATGGCCGCCCGTCCCACATTGGATGGCGCCACGGTGGAGGTGATCCGTCACCATCTCAACTCCACGGCCGAGCAGATGCGCCGCACCTTGGTGAGGACCGCGTTCAACCCGGTCATCTATGAGGTGCTGGACTTCGGTATCTCCATGTACGACCGGGACTGTCGGCTGATCTCGGAGTCATCGGGGTTGCTTTCATTCTTGGGCGCCAACGATTACGCCATTCAGAAGGGCGTTGAGAAGGTGGGGATCGAAAACCTTCATCCCGGTGATGTGGTGATGATCAACTTTCCCTATTGGAGCGGCTCGCATGTCTCCGACGCCATGCTGTTCGCGCCGGTGTTCTCCGAGGGCAGCGAGCTCCCCGATGTCTATCTGGCGGTGCGGGCGCACTGGATGGATTTGGGCGCCAAGGATCCCGGCTACGTGCTGGATTCCACATCCATGCACCAGGAGGGCCTGATCATGCCGGGCATAAAGTTGATCAACCGGGGGGAGGTGGATCCACAGATGATGTCCATCCTGCGATACAACTCCCGGATGCCCGATACCATCATTGGGGACTTCAATGCCCAGGTAGCCGCGGTGCGGGTCGGGGAGCGGCGGCTACGTCAGATTTGGGAGAAGTTCGGCCCGGCCACTGTGGATGCGGCGATTGATCGCATCATCGAGCATGGCGCGCAGACCGCGGCGGAGGCGGTGCGGGCCATGCCGGATGGACAATGGTCGGCCTTCGACTGGCTGGATGACGACGGGATCTCCTATGACCTGATCAGGATGGCGGTTACGGTAACCATCGAAGGGGAGAAGTTCACGGTTGACTATGGTGACTCCGACGGAGCGGTGCCCGGGCCGGTGAACATGCCGTTCGGGAGGACTCTGAGCATGGCCAAGGCGGTATTCAAGTCTCTCACAACTCCCGGCACACCCGCAAACCACGGTCATTACCAACCACTGACAGTGTCCTGCCCGCCAGGCAATCTGTTCCGCGCCGTTTATCCGGCGGCCACCTTCACCCTCTGGACCGGCATGGCGGCCTTCGAGTTGATCCACAAGGCGCTGGCTCAGGGGATGGCTCAGATCGCCGCCTGTTCCGGTTCCGATGAGCCGGGATTCATGGCGGTGGGGACTCATCCCGACACCGGGGAGATGTATGCGGTCAGCAACAACGAGGGGATTGGCTGGGGGGCTACTCCTCACCACGACGGCGCCAACGCGTTGCAACATCTCGCTATGACTGCCGTCCGCAATACCTCAATGGAGGTCCTGGAGCACAGGTCTCCCATCTTTCACGAACGGCTGGAGTTGCGCCGCGACTCGGGAGGGGCCGGCCGGTGGCGGGGAGGTGTGGGAATCTGCCGTGAAGTGAAGTTCCTGGCCACGGGCGAGATGCTGTCGATGAAGAAGAAGACCAAGACCAAGCCGTGGGCGCTTCGGGGTGGGCATGGGCCGGAGACCAACGCCATGATCGTCTGGCCCGAGACCGACCGGGCTCACCGGGCGCGGATGGAGCGATTCACGATGGATCCGGGAGATCGGTTCCGCAATTTGTCAGCCGGCGGAGGAGGGTGGGGGAACCCGCTGGACCGGCCCATGGAGTTGGTGCGCCAAGACGTGCTGGACGGATATGTCTCAGTGGAGCAGGCGGGGAGGGTGTATGGAGTGGAGGTACAGCAAGATGGGACCGCTATTCCCACCGGGGCCCGTCTGGACCGCCCGTCGTCCTGAATGCTCAAGGGGATGAGGTGAACACCGGCCCCACCTTGGACGGCGCCACGGTGGAGGTTGATCCGTCACCATCTTAACTCCACGGCCGAGCAGATGCGCCGCACCTGGGTGAGAACCGTTTCTTATTGGATAGATGGTTGTTCCATCCCCGGCGCCCCGAGCGGTCTTGAACGCCTGCGCATCCCACCCTCAGGGTCCGCCCAGGCGGTCGTTACGCCCCATGAGTGCTCTTCCCCACAGTGTTCGGTGCCGTTTGTGGACGCATGTATACTCTGCTGGGAGATGGACATAGACAGGGAGCTAGTCGGCGAACCTGTAGTGCCTATGGACTATGTGGCTTTGGAGGGATACCTGGCGGAACACGCGGAGTTCCGTTGCGCTCTGCCCTATGTCATTCTTCGGATAGTCTCGGATAGTCCAGGATTTGATTTCTCCATCAAACGGTCAGAGTACCCCGGCGTTGTTATAGGAGTAATGATCAGCCGGGAGGTATACGAGGTCAACGAACTGGATAAGGGAACTCGGGTATTCGTGGGCGGCAAGGCGTATCCGCAGATGAGATCATTGGGATTGTGGAGCGAAAACGACGACGACCATTTCCCGGTGGATATTGATATCTGGGAGGTCGAAATGTCCGTGTGTCGGGATGCCGCAAAGGAGTGCGACTCCTCGTCACAATGACCGGCGAAGGTATCATAGTAATAGGGGTCCTCATCGGGATCGTGGTGCTGTTCGTCTCCGAAAAATACCCGCTGGACATAGTGGCCATGCTGGGTCTCGGAGTGCTTCTGGTTCTCGGTTTGGTCACACTCCAAGAAGGACTCTCGGGTTTCAGCAACCCGGCTACGCTGACCGTGGGCTCTATGTTCGTGCTCGGCGCCGGGCTGCAGAAAACGGGCGCCACCGCAGCGGTGGGGCGGCTCATGGTGAGATTCAGCCGCAGCCACTACTCGGCGCTGGTGGTAATCATGACAACGATCACCGTCATGTCGGCCTTCGTGAACAACACGGCCGCGGTTGCGGTGTTCATTCCCTTGGTGACGATCCTCGCCGCTCGGCGGAGGATATCCGCGTCCAAGCTCCTGATACCCCTTTCCTACGCATCCCAGTTCGGAGGCGTGTGCACCCTCATAGGCACTTCCACCAACCTACTGGTCAGTTCGATTTCCGAACAGGCGGGCTACGGAGCGTTCAGCATGTTCGAGTTCTCTCGGATGGGACTGATTCTCTTTGCAGCCGGGATCACCTTTTTCCTGCTGTTCGGAAAGTGGTTGTTACCCGACCGCCAAACACCGGAACTGTCAACCGCTTATCACCTGGGCGAATACATGACCGAGCTGCGGGTGCTCCACGGGTCTCCGCTGGTAGGAAGATCGGTGCTGGAAAGCAGGCTCGGGGAGGATCACGATATAACGGTTCTGCGGGTTCTCAACACCGAAGATGACGGCTGGGCTCCCCAAAGACGGGTACTCCAAGCCGACGACGTGCTCTTGGTGCGCGGTTCGCTGCCCGACCTTATACGCCTCCGAGGAACGATGGGACTGCGGATAGACCCCGATTTCGAGTTCCGCGACGAGACCCTGCAAAGCGAGGACCTGCGCCTCATCCAGGCCTTGGTGGCGCCCGACTCGTGGCTCATCGGGCGCACCCTCAAAGAAACCGATTTCCGCAACCACTACAAGGCCCTGGTGCTGGCGATGCAACGCAAGGGCGAGGCGATCAATGACGAGCTTAGTTCAGTCGTGATGTCCCTGGGGGACTCCCTGCTGATACAAACCCACGAAGCCCAGGTGCTCAACCTGCGACGCGACGACGACCTTATCGTTCTCAACGAGGTGCCCGGCAGTGCCCTGCGGCACAAAGCGCCACTGGCCATCGGGATTCTCGCAGCTGTCGTGGGGATGGCCGCTTTCGATGTCGTTCCGATCCTGGTGGCTGCCTTGCTCGGCTGCGTGGCCCTGGTGATGACCCGAATACTTCGACCCGAAGACGTCTACCGCTCTATCAACTGGCAGGTCATTTTCCTCCTGGCCGGGGTGCTTCCCTTGGGTATCGCCATGCATACCAGCGGAGCGGCCGGCTTCATTGCCGAACATACAGTGTCGCTAGTGGGAGATATGGGTCCGGTGGCCATGCTGGCAGCTCTCTACGTACTGACGGCCGTTATGACCGAAGTCATGAGCAACGCGGCGGCGGCGGTGCTGCTGGCGCCCATAGCTATCTCCACCGCCGCTCAAATCGGAGTGGACCCCCAGCCCTTCTTGATGGCCATAACGTTCGCAGCCTCCACCGGATTCTCCACACCGGTCGGTTATCAGACAAACATGATGATCTATAACCCCGGGGGATACAAATACACCGACTTTATGCGGGCTGGAATGCCACTCAATATCATCTTCTGCATCCTGTCCGTTATTTTCATCCCCCGCATGTGGGCCTTCTGACCGCTTTCAACCTGGTGATCTATGAGGTCCTGGATTTCGGTATCTCCATGTACGATCGGAATCGTCGGCTGATATCGGAGTCATCGGGATTGATGTCCTTCCTGGGCGCCAACGACTACGCATTTCACAAGGGTGTGGAAAGAGTGGGTGCTGAAAACCTTCATCCGACGCCATGATGTTCGCTCCGGTGTTTTGGGAGGGCAGTGAGTTGCCCGATGTTTAT
This sequence comes from Acidimicrobiia bacterium, assembly GCA_965214265.1. Lineage (GTDB taxonomy): Bacteria > Actinomycetota > Acidimicrobiia > Spongiisociales > ZC4RG35 > Bin76. The sequence continues at coordinate 1,911,767 of CBDCBK010000010.1, read as the reverse complement.
CTGGCGGTGCGGGCGCACTGGATGGACCAGATCGCCGCTTGTTCGGGTTCCGACCTTCCGGGTTTTATGGCGGTGGGGACGCATCCCGACACCGGGGAGATGTACCTGGTCAGCAACAACGAGGGGAACGGCTGGGGCGCAACCCCCAATCACGATGGATCCAACGCTCTGCAGCATCTCTCCACCACTGCGGTGAGGAACACGTCGATGGAGGTCCTGGAGCACAAGTCGCCTATCTTTCACGAGCGGCTGGAGTTGCGTCAGAACTCGGGTGGGGCGGGACGCTGGCGGGGAGGGTTGGGAGTCTGTCGTCAGGTAAAGTTTCTTGCGACAGGTGAAGTGTTATCGATGAAGAAGAAGACCAAGACCAAGCCGTGGGCGCTTCGGGGTGGGCATGAGCCGGAGACCAACGCCATGATCGTCTGGCCGGAGACCGGTTCCGCAACCTTTCGGGGGGCGGGGGGAGGGTGGGGTGATCCCCTGGATCGGCCCATCGAGTTGGTGCGCCAAGACGTTGTGGACGGGTATGTCTCGGTGAAGCAGGCGGGAAGAGCGTATGGAGTAAAGCTGGAGGAGGACGGAACCGCCACGCCAACCGGTGCGCGTTTGGAGCGCCCGCCGTCCTGAATGCTCGCAGTGGATGAGATGAGCGCCGGTCCCACCTTGGATGGCGCCACGGTGGAGGTGATCCGTCACTATTTGAACTCCACGGCCGAGCAGATGCGCCGCACCCTGGTGAGAACCGCGTTCAACCCGGTCATCTATGAGGTGCTGGATTTCGGTATCTCCATGTACGACCGGAATTGTCGGCTGATATCGGAGTCATCGGGGATACTTTTCTTTCTGGGCGCCAACGACTTCGCGATTCACAAGGGTGTGGAGAGGGTGGGCGTCGAGAACCTTCATCCTGGCGATGTGGTAATACTCAACTACCCCTACTGGAGCGGCGCGCACGCCGCCGACGCGATGATGTTTGCGCCGGTGTTCTCCGACGGCAGTCAGCTGCCCGACGCCTATCTGGCGGTGCGGGCGCATTGGATGGATTTGGGCGCCAAGGATCCCGGCTATGTGCTGGATTCCACTTCCATGCACCAGGAGGGGCTGATCCTGCCGGGCGTGAAGTTGGTCCGGCGGGGGGAGGTGGACCCGCAGATGATGGCCATCCTGCGATACAACTCCCGGCTGCCGGTGAACATCATGGGGGACTTCAATGCTCAGGTCGCCGCCATGCGGGTGGGGGAGCGGCGCCTGCGTCAGATTTGGGAGAAGTTCGGCCTGACCACTGTGGATGCGGCGATTGATCTGATCATCGAGCATGGCGCGGAGACGGCTGCTGAGGCGGTGCGGGCCATGCCCGATGGGCAGTGGTCGGCCTCCGACTGGCTGGATGATGACGGGATCTCCCATGACCTGATCAGAATGGCGGTGACGGTCACCGTCGAGGGGGAGAAGTTCACGGTGGACTTTGGCGACTCCGCCGGGGCGGTGCCCGGGCCGGTGAACATGCCGTTTGGGTGTACGCTGAGCATGGCTAAGAACGTTTTCAAGTCGCTCACAACTCCCGACACTCCTGCCAACCACGGCCATTACCAGCCGCTCGAGGTGATATGTCCGCCCGGGAATCTCTTTCATGCCGTTTATCCGTCCGCCACCTACACTCTCTGGACCGGCATGGCGGGCTTCGAGTTGATCAACAAGGCGCTGGCGCAGGGGATGGACCAGATCGCCGCTTGTTCGGGTTCCGACCTTCCGGGTTTTATGGCGGTGGGGACGCACCCCGACACCGGGGAGATGTACCTGGTCAGCAACAACGAGGGGATCGGCTGGGGCGCAACCCCCAATCACGATGGATCCAACGCTCTGCAGCATCCCTCCACCACTGCGGTGCGAAACACGTCGATAGAGGTCCTGGAGCACAACTCCCCCCTCTTTCACGAGCGGCTGGAGTTGCGTCAGGACTCGGGCGGGGCGGGACGCTGGCGGGGAGGGTTGGGAGTCTGTCGTCAGGTAAAATTCCTTGCCACAGGTGAAGTGTTATCGATGAAGAAGAAGACCAAGACCAAGCCGTGGGCACTTCGGGGTGGGCATGAGCCGGAGACCAACGCCATGATCGTCTGGCCCGACACCGACCGGGCCCACCGGGCGCGGATGGAGAGATTCAACATGCAGCCGGGAGACCGGTTCCGCAACTTCTCGGCGGGTGGGGGAGGGTGGGGTGATCCCCTGGACCGGTCCATCGAGTTGGTGCGCCAAGACGTTCTGGACGAGTACGTGTCAGTGGAGCACGCGGAAAAAGCATATGCAGTCAAAGTGGAGGCGGACGGGACCACCACTCCCACCGGGGCGCGTCTGGGCCGCCCGCCGTCCTGACCTCTCCAAGGCCATGACCGCCGACTCCATCCTCATCAGCGGTGCCCGGGAGCACAACCTCAAGGACGTCACGGTCGAGCTTCCCCGCAACGCGCTGATCGTTCTGACCGGGCTGTCGGGATCCGGCAAGTCCAGCCTGGCCTTCGACACCATATACGCCGAGGGCCAGCGCCGCTATGTGGAATCCCTCTCGGCCTACGCCCGTCAGTTCCTGGGGCAGATGGACAAGCCCGACGTGGACTTCATCGAAGGGCTCTCACCGGCCATCTCCATCGACCAGAAGACCGCCAGCCGCAACCCCCGGTCCACGGTGGGAACGGTGACCGAGGTTCACGACTACCTGCGGCTGCTGTTCGCCCGGATCGGGATTCCGCACTGTCCCAACGACGGCGAGGTGGTGAAGCGCCAGACCCCCCAACAGATCGTGGACCGCATCCTGGAGATGGACGACGGGGTCCGGTTCATGGTGTTGGCCCCGGTGGTGGAGGGGCGCAAGGGCGAATATCAGGCGCTTTTCAAGGATCTGGTTCGCCAGGGATACAGCCGGGCGCGGATCGACGGCGACGTGCGCCCCCTCGATGAGGATATCCGACTCGATCGCTATTACCAGCACACCATCGAGGTGGTGGTGGACCGGCTGGTGCGCCGGGAAGGGGTGGAGGACCGGCTCACCCAGTCCATCGAGACCGCCCTGGGGCTGGCGGAGGGGAAGGCGATGGTGGATGTCATCGACGGCCCCACCCTCAGCTTCAGCCAGCATCTGGCCTGCGATCGCTGCGGGCTGTCCTTCTCCGAACTCGCCCCCCGCAATTTCTCTTTCAACAGCCCCTATGGCGCCTGCTCGACCTGCGCGGGGATCGGAGCCCGCTACCAGGTGGCCGAGGATCTGGTGGTGCCCAACGATCGGCTGAGCGTGATGGAGGGGGCGATCGCTCCCTGGGCGTACCAGTACAGCGGCTATTACACCCGGCTTCTGGACGCGCTCGCCGAGGACATGGGCTTCAGCCTGCAGACCCCCTGGCGTGAACTTTCCCAGCCGGTGCGGGAGGAGATCCTCCATGGGAAAGTCCGCCGACAGCTCCGGGTGAGCTATCGCAACCGCCGGGGACGCCGCCGGGTGTGGAGCACCCGCTATGAGGGGGTGCTCCCCCATCTGGAACGACGGCACCGGGACACCGGGTCCGACTCGGCTCGGGATTCCTACCGCCAGTACATGCGGCAGGTCCCCTGTGACGAATGCGGCGGCGCCCGGCTGGGCGAGATCTCCCGGGCGGTGACGGTGGGGGGTGTGAACATCCATCATCTCTCCGAGCTCTCTTTGGGAGGCGTGTTGGACTTCATCGACCGCCTCGAGCTCACTGACCGGGAGTCGACCATCGCCGAGCGGGTGCTGAAGGAGGTCCGCTCCCGGATTTCCTTCCTCCTGGATGTGGGTCTGGGCTATCTCACCCTGGGCAGGTCGGCGGCCACCCTGGCCGGAGGAGAGGCGCAACGGATCCGGCTGGCCACCCAGATCGGCTCCGGGCTGGTGGGGGTGCTCTACATCCTCGACGAGCCGTCCATCGGCCTGCACCAGCGCGACAACCGCAGGCTGATCGAGACTCTCACCCGGCTGCGTGACCTGGGCAACACCCTGGTGGTTGTGGAGCACGACGAGGAGACCATCCGCTCTGCGGACCATGTGGTGGACATCGGTCCGGGAGCGGGGGAGCACGGGGGGCGGATCGTGGCGCAGGGAACGGTGGAGACGATCTGTCGGGAGCGGTCGTCCATCACCGGCGACTACCTGTCGGGGCGGCGGGTGATTCCGGTTCCGCCGGCCCGTCGGGAGGGCAGCGGAAAGAATATCCGGATACTGGGCGCCGCCGAGCACAACCTGGACCGCTTGGACGTGGACTTCCCATTGGGGAAGCTGATCTGTGTGACCGGGGTGTCGGGGAGCGGCAAGTCCACCTTGGTGGAGGACATCCTCTACAAAGCGCTCCTGCGTTCCATCTACCGCTCCCGGGTGCTCCCCGGCCGCCACCGGGAGATCGAGGGGATCGAGCATATCGACAAGGTGATCAACATCGACCAGTCGCCCATCGGGCGCACGCCCCGTTCCAACCCCGCCACCTACACCAAGGTTTTTGATCACATCCGCGCCCTTTACTCCAAGGTCCCCGAGTCCCAGGCGCGGGGGTACAAGCCGGGGAGGTTTTCCTTCAACGTGACCGGGGGGCGCTGCGAGGAGTGCCGGGGGGACGGGACCATCAAGATCGAGATGCACTTTCTGCCCGACGTCTATGTCCCCTGCGAGCAGTGCCGGGGGCGGAGATACAACCGGGAGACCCTCCAGATACTCTGGAAGGGAGAGAGCGTCGCCGATGTGCTGGAGATGTCGGTCGCCCAGGCATTGGAGCTTTTTACCCACCATCCTCCCATCGCCCTCACCCTGCAGACCCTGAGCGATGTTGGGGTGGGCTATATCCGCCTCGGGCAGCCCGCCACCACCCTCTCAGGAGGGGAGGCACAGCGGGTCAAGCTGGCCTCGGAGCTGCGCAAACGGTCCACCGGGCGCACCATGTACATCTTGGACGAGCCCACCACCGGCCTGCACTTCGAGGATGTCCGCCGCCTGCTGGGGGTGTTGCACCGCCTGGTGGACGGGGGCAACACAGTGGTGGTGATCGAACATAACCTCGACGTCGTCAAATCGGCCGATTACGTTATCGACCTGGGTCCGGAGGGCGGCAGCGGGGGAGGGCGGGTGGTGGCGACCGGGTCTCCCGAAGAGGTGGCTGCCAACCCGGCGAGTTACACCGGCCACTACCTGGAGGGGGTGCTGGCCACTTACGGCGCTCCAGCCGGTTAGTCCGAGGCCCTGTCCTCGCGGCTCAGTTCCAGGATATGTGCGCCAGTGTCGTGGTGGTTGCATAGTAGATGCCGCGGTTTCCGTCGGGGGTCAGGAACATGCCGTTGGCTATAGAAGATCCAGTCGCGACTCTATCGACCAAGCCGCCGGTGGGGATGTCGACGATGACGATGTCATCGCTGCCGGCCTCGGTGTAGTCGTTGATGGCCAGTTCCCCTGATTCGGGAAACACGATGGGTTGCATGGTCGGTCGAATATCCAGACGCCAGGTGATCTCGAGGCGGTCGTCGGTGGTGTCAATGCCGGCGAGTCCTCCGTTGATGGAGTCCCAGGCAATGGCCATTCGTTGTTCGGCGATGTGCACGGGTGGGGCGATAATGCCACCGCCGGGCGTCTCGAACGGCTCGATACGGCTGATGTCGGCCGGATCGTCGAGTCCGAAGCGCATCAGACGTTGGGCGCCGGTCCACGGGGCGGGCCGCCGCCATGACAGACCGCGGCCGGGAGGGATGGTGAATCGGCCGTTGGGCTGGGCTCTGTGGATGAGGCGTACCGATTTGATGTCACCGCAGTCCATGATCCAGCAGGCGCGGTCGGATATGCAAGCATCCCAGGCCAAACCCCAGGTGTCGTGGGGAGTGCGGTAGCGCGGTCGCCAGTCGTCGACCGCTAGGCTGTCCCGGTGGGCTTGGATGCGCCAAAGGTGCTCGCTGCCCGGAACGTATACGTGCTCGTTGCCGACTGAATCCAAGTCTGCGGCTATGCGCCCCATGGACCCTTCGGGCAAGACGAGCGGTTCGTGCACCAACTCCAAAGTGTCGGGGTGAAGGCGCGTGATGGTGGTGCCGCCTTGACCCTCGAGGCGCAAGTCCTTGGTGAGCAGGGTCCCGTCGGACAACGCCAGGAGCCCATTGTGGCTGCGGTCGACCGGAAGCCGCCGTTCGGCCAGCACCGTGAGGTCGTCGGGGTCCAGCCGGTGCAGATAAGAACCATTGACCGACATGATCGAACCGTTGGCGTGAGCGAGGATAGCGCCGCACCAGACGTGTTCGCCGCAGGGCAGCTCGGGTGAGGACGCCAACGGATCGAGGGTTTCGGGATCGATCCTCTCCACCCAGCCGAAGGGCGCCGGCCCGCTGAACGCGGCCATCGTCCCGCCCAGATACCACTGGTCCGGTTCGCGCCTGACCACCATGACGTTCCAGCGGCCATTGCGACGAGTCACGACCCGTGCCATGCCCGAAGCGGCATCGAGTCGACCCAAAGCCGCTTTCTGGCGTCGGTTCCCGCCACATTCCACAGGCCAAGGCGATCGCCAATACCCCGCATGCGCGCCCGCTCGATCGAGTTCTGTCATCGTGTGATCACCTGCACCGATGGTATCGGATGCTCTTGGTCGACCAATCCCTTCCCACGGATGGCCGGTATGCAGCTTCTGATCCCTCCACCGAAACCTAGGATCTCGGCGCCACACCAAGGACGGTTCTGGTCTTCAAAAGCTGTGCATGGCTAAGCTGTGGGACAGTGCTCCCGAATGTCATCATAGCTTCGGCTGATCGTTCGATCTGCTTCGACTCAGAGGGTGGGAGCAGGGGTGGCTACCAGGTCTACCAGGAAGGGGTCGCCGGCCTGGTTCATCACACTTGCCACTCTTCTGGAGAGAGTGGTGGCCGCCTGCGGCGACTTCGGCGGGTAGTCTGAGGCACGGGATGGAACGTCCCCCCTCCATCGAGATTCCCGACGCCCCCGGCGCCTACTTCTTTAGGGATGATCACGGCCGGGTGATCTATGTCGGAAAAGCCAAATCGCTCCGCAAGCGGCTCGCCTCCTATTTCGGGCGGGAGCTGGCACTGCGTACTTCGGCGATGGTGGAGTCGGCCCGGGATGTGGAGTGGATCGTAGCCTCCTCGGAAGTGGAGGCGATCATGTTGGAGTACTCCCTGATCAAACAGCATCGGCCCCGCTTCAACATCCGACTGCGGGACGACAAGAGCTATCCCTATCTGGCCATAACCCGCTCCGACCAGTGGCCCCGCGCCCATGTGATGAGGGGGCGCCGTCGCAGAGGGACTGCCTACTTCGGGCCTTACGCCCACACCTACGCGATCCGAAAGACTCTCGACTTGGTGCTGCGCACCTTCCCGGTACGCACCTGTTCGGATTCTATGTTCCGCCGCCAACAGCTACAGGACCGTCCCTGTCTGCTCTTCCACATAGAAAAGTGCTTGGGACCGTGCGTGGGCGAGGTCACAGGAGAGGACTATCAGAAGACAGTGGAGGGGCTTTCCGCGTTTTTGCAGGGTGACATCGACCAGGTGGTGGACGAGATCACTGCCCGGATGCACCAGTCGTCGGAGGCCTTGGAATACGAGTCAGCTGCCCGTTACCGCGACCGGCTGTCCGATCTGGAAAAGGCCCTGGCCCGCCAGGAAATGGTCACCGACCGGCGGGAGGATTTCGACCTGATAGCCGGGCACGGCGACGAGCTGGAGACGGCCATCTGGGTGCTATTTGTCCGACGGGGGAGAGTGGTGGGCCGGATGGGTTCGGTGGTGGACCGCGTGGAGGAGGTGAGCGAGCGGGAACTGGCAGGCTCGATTCTCCGCGAGCTCTACGGAGATCGTTCGCCACCGTCCCTGGTACTGATCGCCGACCTGCCGCCCGATCCCGAGACCTTCCGGGCATGGCTGGCCGAGCGGCGGGGAGGACCGGTGGAGCTGCGGGTTCCCAAACGGGGCGGGAAGCGGCGGCTGATGGAGACCGCGGCCGCCAACGCCCGAGAGATGTTTGCACGGCACCGCCTGCGGCGACAGGCCGATCACAATGCCCGCGCCCGAGCGCTTCGCAGCCTCCAGGAGGTGCTGGGGTTGCCCGATCCCCCCTTGCGCATCGAGGCCTACGATGTCTCCACCCTGATGGGGACCCACACCGTGGCCTCCATGGTGGTGATGGAGGACGGTCTGGCCCGCAAGTCCGAATACCGGCGTTTCAAGATAAGGAAAGTGCGGGGCCAGGACGACTTCGCCGCCATGGAAGAGGCCATCCGCAGGAGGTTCACCGCCTATCTGGCCAGCCGGGACCTCCCCGCCCATCAGCAGACCCGCTTTCGGTATCCGCCTTCCCTGGTGGTGATCGACGGAGGTGCGGGGCAGTTGGGAAGGGCGGTGCGGGTGCTGGACGAACTGGGACTGGACATTCCTGTGGTGGGACTGGCCAAGCGCATGGAGGAGGTTTATTTTCCCGACTCCGCCGAGCCGCTCCGGATCTCCCGCCGAGCCGAAGCGCTCTATCTCCTACAGCGCATTCGGGACGAGGCTCACCGGTTCGCGGTGGAGTATCACCGTAAACTCCGCTCCAAGGGGATGATCGAATCTTTGCTGGATGAGGCGCACGGGATCGGCCCGGTCCGAAAACGCGCCCTGCTGCGCAAGTTCGGATCGCTTCGGCGTCTTCGGGAGGCAGAGGTGGATGAGTTGGCCGAGGTGGTGCCCGCCGCGGTGGCCGACGACCTCTACCTGCTGCTGCGCGGGGAGTAGCGACCAGTGGGCGATCGTCCGCCGTCTCCGTCGGAGCAGAAGCCGGAACTGCTCTTGATCACCGGAATGTCGGGGGCGGGGCGGGGATCGGTGGCCCGGGTGCTCGAGGATCTCTCCTATCGGGTGATCGACAACCTCCCCCCGGGAATGATCCTGGAAGTCGCCTCCCCGGACAAGCGCCTTGCACAGACCGCCCCCTTGGCGCTGGTGATCCGGTCATGGGACTCCTTGGCCAGCCCCGAGGTGATGATCGGCCATGCCGTGGGAAGACTGGAAGATTGGGGGATCAGTGCCGCGGTGGTTTTCCTGGACGCCGAGGACCGGGTGCTGATCCGCCGTTACGAGGAGAGCCGGCGTCCCCATCCACAAGGCGGAGAGACTCTCCCGGCGGGAATCACCGCCGAGCGCAAACTGCTTTCGGGCCTGAGGGCGGCTTCCGATCTGATCATCGACACCTCCGACCTCAACATCCATCAATTGCGGGAACGGGTGGTTGCCCGGTTCGGCGGAGAGGGAAAGGCCCGGCCGATGCACATCTCAATGGTCTCATTCGGGTTCAAGAACGGGCTTCCCCGCGACGCCGATGTGGTGTTCGATGTCCGTTTTCTTCCCAACCCGCATTGGAACCCGGAGTTGCGGCCCAAAACTGGGACCGATCCGGACGTGGCAGCGTTCGTGCTGGACAACCCCGACACGACAGGCTTTCTGGAGCGGGTGATGGGGTTGCTGCTGTTCCTGGCGCCCCGCTACCGCGCGGAGGGAAAGTCCTATCTGACCATTGCGGTGGGATGCACCGGCGGGCGGCACCGTTCGGTGGCCATTGCTGACGAGTTATCCGGCCGCCTGGCCCAACACCGGGTGGAGGTTTCCGTCTTCCACCGGGACACGGACGCCCGCTGATATCCAGAATCCCTATTCCGAATTCCGATTGTCACCGGACGCTAATAAGATGCGAGTGCTTCCCAAAGGAGTTGACTACCAGGCATCGCTCCTTTCGATGATGAGGTAAGACAAATGAGGCAACTGCAGATCGAATCAAGGGTTTTGGGATTGTGGCCGATTACCTGACTCTTGATGACGTTGAGATCGGCGGACGCCGGGTGCTTTTGCGCTCCGACCTCAACACGCCGCTGGATGGCGGAGAGGTGGCCGACGACTTTCGCATCCGGGCGTCGTTGGGCGCTGTGGAGATGCTGCGTTCGGAGGGAGCGGTGGTGGTGGTGTGCAGCCACTTGGGCCGCCCGAAGGGCCCCGATCCTCGCTACAGCTTGGCGCCGGTGGTCCGCCGCATGGAGGAGTTGGGGGGCTTTCCGGTGCGTCACCTGCCTACCGTGGTGGGACGGGAGGTGACCGAAGCGGTTAGCGGAGGACAGCCCAGCGAGGTTTTTCTTCTGGAGAACACCCGGTTTCATCCCGAAGAGACAGCCAACGGTCCGGTGCTGGCGGCCGAGTTGGCGGAGTTGGCCGATCTGTTCTGCCAGGATGCGTTCGGATCGGTTCACCGTGTCCACGCCTCCACGGTGGGGGTGGCTTCCCGGGTGCGGTCGGTGGCCGGCCCCCTGCTCGCTGGCGAGTTGGAAGCTTTCGGAAGGTTGCTGGACGACCCGCCCCGGCCGTTCGTGGTGATCCTGGGTGGGGCCAAGGTCTCCGACAAGCTGGGTGTGCTCTCCGCCCTGGTGGAGAAATGCGACGTATTGGCGGTGGGGGGCGGAATGTCCTACACGGCGTTGATGGCCCAAGGGTACGGGGTGGGGGCCAGCCTCGCTGAGGAGGAGATGGTGTCGTGGGTCGGGGAGTTGCTTGGAGGCTCTCAAGGCGACAAGGTGCTGCTGCCCGAAGATGTGGTGGTCGCTCGGCAACTCCGAGCCGACGCCGAGCACCGGGTGACCAGCACTCGGACCATCGGTGATGATGAGATGGGCTTGGATATCGGCCCGGCGGCCGCCCGGCGTATCGCCGAGGTCTGCAGGGGGGCCGCAAGCATTTTCTGGAACGGTCCGATGGGGGTGTTCGAGTGGGAAGCCTTCCGGTCGGGAACCGAGACAGTGGCCCGGGCGGTGGCCTCTTCGGACGCATACACGGTGGCGGGTGGGGGCGATTCCGTGGCGGCTATCCGGCTGCTGGGTCTGGAGAACCAGGTGTCGCATCTCTCCACCGGCGGGGGAGCTGGCCTACAACTGTTGGAGGGACGGTCGCTTCCCGGAGTGGAGATCCTCGAAAAGTGGGTACGGTAGGAGGGAACATGGCTGCGAAGAGCTTGATCATCGGCAACTGGAAGATGAACCTGACCCACTTGGAGGCGATCGCGGTTACACAGAAGCTCTGGTACCGGCTGGATCCCGCCGACTTCGACAGGGCGGAGGTGGTGATCGCTCCTCCCTTCACCTGCCTGCGCACTGTCCAGACTCTGATCATGGCCGACCGGATGCCCTTCGGGTTGGGCGCGCAGCATGTTCACTGGGAAAAAGAAGGCGCATTCACCGGCGAGGTATCGGCCGGCATGCTCGCCAAACTGGATGTGGGCTACGTGATCGTCGGGCATTCGGAACGGCGCGCCATGTTCGGAGAAACCGACGAGTTGGTCCGAAAGCGGGTGCGGGCGGTGTTGGCCGCGGGGATGACCCCGGTGGTGTGTGTGGGGGAGACCCTTTCGGAGCGGGAGTCGGGAGAGACCGAGATGGTGGTGACCACTCAACTGCGCGGGGCGCTGCGGCGGCTCACCTCCGAGCAGCGAGCGTCCGTGGCGGTGGCCTACGAACCGGTTTGGGCGATCGGCACCGGCCGGCACGCCACCGCCGATCACGCCGGGGAGGTGTGCGAGCTATTACGCAACACGGTGGCAGCCATGGGCGGCCCAGAAGCCGGAGACCAGGTGAGGATTCTCTACGGCGGCTCAGTGAACCCCGGCAATATCGCCGGTTTCATGGCCAAGACCCATATCAACGGCGCCCTGGTGGGCGGCGCCAGCCTCGACCCCGACACTTTCGCCGCCGTAATCCGCTACTGGATGTGAGGTTGGGACGGGGAAAGCGGTGTTTTGGCCCAGAAAAGCCCGAATGGTCCGAATAACGACTCCCAAACCGAAGATCGAGTCGATTGATGGATCCCGGCTCGCTTTCGCCACGCCCTAAGCGAAGGGAGCCTCTGGCCCTGACGGCCGCGAGGCATGGCGATGGTCCTGCCGGGTATTTGTTGCTGTAAGGATTCGGGTAGCCTGATCGCTCATGTATCGGATGGTGTTGCTTCGTCACGGCCAGTCGGAGTGGAATCTGTCCAACCAGTTCTCCGGCTGGACGAATATCGACCTGACTCCCCAGGGCGAGGAGGAGGCGCGGGCATCCGGGCGGCTCATGAAAGAGGAGGGGCTGATGTTTGAGGTGGTGCACACCTCGGTGTTGCTCCGCTCCATCCGCACCGCTGATCTTGCCCTGGCCGAGATGGGCACGGCCAGGCTCCCGGTGCTCCGGCATTGGCGGCTCAACGAGCGTCACTACGGAGCCCTCCAGGGTCTGAACAAGAAGCAGATCGCCCGTGAGCACGGCGCCGAGCAGGTGCATCTGTGGCGGCGAAGCTATGACGTTTCACCTCCTCCACTCGATCAGGACGACCCTCGCCATCCCCGGTTCGACCCCGTCTACGCCGATCTGGCCCCCGAGGCGCTTCCTGCCACCGAATGCCTGAAGGATGTGGTGGCGCGCGTTCTTCCCTATTGGCGCGACCGGATTGTTCCCCAGCTCCGCCAGGGACTCACTCCCTTGGTGGTGTGCCACGGAAACAGCATCCGCGCCCTCCTGAAGCATCTGGAAAATATCTCCGACGAGGAGATATCGTCGTTGAACATCCCCACCGGGATTCCGCTGCTCTATGAACTGGACGCCGACCTGGAACCGGCGGGATCGAGATATCTGGGGGATCCCGCGGCTGCCGCGGCTGCCGCGGCTAGGGTGGCCGCGCAGGCCGCGATAGAATAGGCCCATGGCTATTTTGCAGGCGGTTGTGATCGGGATCCACGTGTTGCTCTCGCTTGGCTTGATCTTATTGATTCTTTTGCACTCCGGACGTGGCGGCGGTCTCTCGGATGCCTTCGGCGGTGGAATCGGCGCATCCATGGGCGGTTCCACTGTGGCTGAGCGCAACCTGAGTCGTCTCACCGTGATAACGGTCCTCGGGTTCACCGTGACCACCATCTCTCTCATCTGGCTCCTGGCCTAACGCTCCAGACAGTCACATACCGGTGACGGAGAGTTTCACCGACTGGACGGTCCTTCTCAATCCGGCGGCGGGACGCGGGAAGGTTTCCCCGCAGGAACTCGGCGCCCTACTGGCCGACCAGGGTGTGAAGGCCCGGGTGGAGTCCACCAAATCGCCCGAATGGATGGCCGAGCGGGTGGTGGAGGTGGTTTCTTCGGAAGGAAGGGTGGTGGTGTCAGGGGGTGACGGGACTCTCAGCCTGGCGGTGGATGCCCTGTGCCGAGAGCAATGGCCCGAGCCTCCCCGGGTGGCGATGCTGCCCAGCGGGACCGCCTGTGATTTTCTCCGCACCTTTGGGCTCTCTCGGCAGTTGGCCGAATCCGCCGCCCGTCTGAGCACTCCCTACTGGTACGACATTGATGTGGGATTCCTGGAAGGGGAGTGGGGCCAGCGGTTTTTTGTCAACGTCGCCCAGGCCGGGGTGGGAGCGGCTGCCGCAGAGACCGCCGGCAGGCTGCCCGGCTGGGTGGGAGCAGCCCGCTACGGGCTGGCCTTCTTGGCCCGGCTGCCCCGCTTCCCGCGGGCCACGGTGCGGATCGAGAGCCGCCGGCGTTCCGTTTCCGCCGACGCTCTGGCGGTGATTTTCGCCAACGCCCAGTTCTTTGCCTGGAAGTGGAACATCGCGCCCAAAGCCAACCTGGTGGACAACCGACTGGACGTGCAGATCTTCACCGCGCGAAAATACCAAATGCCTGTGGTGGTACCCAAAATAATCAAGGGAATGCATCTGAAAGAGCCCTGGTTACATCGGATGAGCCTGGAGAGCTTCGAGGTAACCGCCGATCCGCCCTGGCCGGTGGAGGCGGATGGGGATATGGTCGGCTACACGCCGGTCAGAGTCTCCAGCCGACCCGCCGCCATCCGCTTCAAGATCTGAACCGCCCGCGGCCTGCGGGCCAGATGGGGAGGTTTCTAAGAGACGCGGGTGAGAGTGCGGCGGAGCGACAACGATGCAAGAGCGGTCAGCGCCACACCCATTGCCGTAAGTACCGCCACGTTGTCGACGATGTCGAGTGTAGATCCCCCCCACTGGAGATCTCTGAAGCCGAGCATCGCCCATCCTTGGGGAGTGAACTTGGCGACGGTTCGGATGGTTTCAGGTAGTAACTCCAGTGGGACCATCGCTCCTCCCAAAGCTCCCAATACCAGCCCACTCATCACCCCTATCCCGATGGTGGCGGGTTCGGCCAGCCGGAATGACCCCAGCAGCATCCCTGCTCCGGCGCCCGCCAGAGCTAGCGCCATCATCAACAACACTGACCCGCCCAGGTTTTTCCAGCCAACTCCGAAGATGACCAAGCTCAACACCATGATGTAGACGCCCTGGAAGAAGGTGACGCCGAATTGACCGGCCACGTACCCCGATATGAGGCGGCTTACGGAGGTGGGAGTGGAGATGATGCGGGTGTCCAGGCCCATCTCCCGGTCAGCCACCATGGCGGTGGCTCCGGTCAGGGCGGCCAAGAACATGAACAACACAAGATTTGCCGCGGCGCCCCCGTCAAAGCGGCCCATGTCGGGGGGAAACAGCGAATCGCCCACCGACTCGACGGCGACGGTGGTGGGCTTGATCCCATCCACCAACTGCGTGGCCAGTTCCCAACTCGTTTGAAAGTCGACTCCCAATATGCCAATGGCGAAACGCGCGGCGCGATATGCAATCAGTTCCTCGGTGACAGCTTGTCGCACAGTCGCTTCCAGTTGAGGTCCCAATCCGGTGGGAGCAGCCACGAAACCGATCAGAACCGGCCGACCCTCCGCCAGCTTTTCGGCCATTCCCGGAGGAAACACGGCTGCGGCCGAGATGATTCCCCGCTCCACAGCCCTCACCATCTCCGATTCACTGTCGTAGGAGACCAATTCAAGCGCTTCGTTGGTTGCCAGGTTGGCTGTGATCTGGTTGGTGGGTGATTGGCCGGTGTCTCCGTAGACGCCCAGCTGCACCTGTCCGCCGCGACCACCGAACTGAATGCCGATCACGAACACCATCGCCACCGGGAACACGAAGAAGAAGAAAAGCGAAGCTGGTTCCCGGAGAATTCTGAGCACGTAAACCCAGGCAATCGAGAGCGCTTTCATACCCGCAAGCTCCGTCGGGCGCCCAGCACGCTGATGGCAAGCGTCACCACAGTCATTCCGGACAGCACCAACAGTGGGGTGGCCACCACTTCCAGACCCCCTCCGCCGCTCAAATCTCCCAGCCCGCGTATGAACCAGGCATGAGGAGTCGCCAAAGAAAGAGCACTCAAAAAGGAACTGCCTCCCGCAATCGGGAAAAAGGTCCCGCCCAGAATGCCCATTGTCACTGCCACCACCGACTGGAAGTTCTGTGCTTGGTCGGTGGTGCGGGCCAGTCCCGCCGCCAAGGAGACGATGCCGGTGCAAGCCCCCACTGCCGTGGCCACCAACAAGGCGGTGACCGGTAGATCAATCCAGTTGGCTCCCAGCAGGAACCGGGAGAACACCATGAACAGGGTGACGCTTCCCATTCCCACTGTGAAGGAGAGAATGAATTTGGCAGCCAGGATCCGGCCGGGGGAGAGGGGGGTGGAGAGCAGTCTGGCCAGGGTATGTCGCTTCCGCTCCTCCAAGAGGCTGAGCAGGCCGGTGCCCACCACGAACATTGTGAAGAAAATGGCGGCCCCTGCCGAGTAGTAGGTGGGGCCGTCCAACTGCCGAACCTTTGCGTCCACCGTGGCCAACTGCGCCACCGGCGGCGCCTGAGAGGCGGCCAGACCCAATTCGACCATCTGCTCCGGGCTGAATCCTGCCAAGATTGCGGTGGTGGCGCCCGCCACGCTGGCCGAGGCGACTTCCAGAGAAAACTGTTTGGCGATGGAGGTGGCCACCCCTGTAACCACCGCCGAATTAGGATTGGCCACCACGACTACCCGTGCCTCGGAACCTTCGATGATCGCCTGGCTGAACCCAGTGGGGATAAAGAACCCAGCATCGACTTCATCGTCCTCAACTGCTTTGTCCAGAGATGTCCGGTCGCGATAGAAGGCAATGCCCACCAGGCCTTCCTGTTCCAGTTCGGCCATCGCCTGTGCAAAGCCCTCTGATATGGGACCTCCCGAATCTGCATTGGACAATCCGAATTCGAAGACCACCGCTTCGCCGGTTTGGAAGAAGTTGCCAAAGGCCAGGCTCAGCGCGGCGGCGATCGCCAGAGGAGCGATCAACCCGAAGATGATGATGGTTCGGTCGCGAACCTGCTGACGAAGGTCCTTGAGGACTATCCAGGCGATGTCGCGCACGTTTCAGTCCCGGAGGGCGCGCCCGGTCAGATGGAGGAACACCGCCTCCAGGTTGGGTTCTTCCACCTCCACCCCACTCACTGACACTTCCGATTGGCCCAACGTCTCAAGAATCCGGGGCAGGAGGGGAGTGGCGTCATCCACCAAAAGCTCCATCCCGTCGGCGGTTACCACCGCCTCGTGTATGCCATCCAGCCCTGCGACCCGGCTGGCCCCTTCGGCCAACCTGCCGTCAGCGCCGATCCGAACCCGGTCCCGCTCGCCGACCATCTTAACCAATTCGGTTCTTGTGCCTTCCGCGATCATTTCTCCATGGTCGATGATGCCTACCCGCTGGCAAAGCCTCTCCACCTCCTCGATGTAGTGGGTGGTGTAGAGGACGGCCATCCCCAGCCTGGTCATCTCCGCCACTTGGTCGAGGATGCTGGTTCTGGATTGGATGTCCACACCCACTGTCGGTTCATCCAGGATCAACAGGTCGGGTTGGTGCAGCAGCCCGATGCCGATGTTGAGCCGCCGCCGCATTCCTCCTGAGAATTTGATGGTCTTGTCCCCGGCCCGGTCGCCCAGCCCGGTCAATTCCAGTACTTTGTCCACTCGTTGGGTGAGGTGTTTGCCGGAAAGCCCCTGCATTCGGCCGAAAAAAGACAGGTTCTCACGGGCGCTGAGCCGGTCGTAGAGGGCGATCTCCTGGGGAACCCAGCCGATGTGGGATTTGACGGAAGTGGTAGTGGTAGTCAGATCCTTACCGCAGACCGTCACTCGACCACCGTCGGAGGCCAGCACTCCGGCGATCATAAGTATGGTGGTGGTCTTGCCGGCGCCGTTCGGTCCCAGCAGTCCGTAATTCTCACCGGGTGCGATCTCGAAGCTGATCCCTTTCACGGCCTGGATGTCTCCGTAGCTCTTGTGCAGATCTTCGATCCGGAGCACGGGGAAGGCGGAGTCGCGGTTTGGGGGAGAGGGAGGGAGTGTCATGGATGATTCCGCCGGTGGCCCGGCATCCGCATGCTAATCGAAGGCAAATGACCAAGGCGGTTCATTCTGTACCACTACTCCCTGGCTCTGTCAGCACCATTCCCTTCAGCACCTTCTCCAGGTTGGCGAGATAATCCACAAAAGCCTGGCGCCCCTTCGGTGTGGCTTGTGCCCATGTGGATGGCTTCTCATCCCGGAACTCTTTGGTGATCGTGAGGTAACCGGCATCCCGGAGCTTGCGCAGATGTATG
This sequence comes from Acidimicrobiia bacterium, assembly GCA_965214265.1. Lineage (GTDB taxonomy): Bacteria > Actinomycetota > Acidimicrobiia > Spongiisociales > ZC4RG35 > Bin76. The sequence goes on along the minus strand of CBDCBK010000010.1, from coordinate 1,894,267 downwards.
GTGAGGTTTCCCCCCGTAAGGCCAAGCGTTTTCTGGATGAACCGGTAGGCAACGCGAGCTGTCTCAGGCTGGGAGACCAACAGCGTCATTATTCGAAGTCGAGTCGATTGGTGGATGGTCTCTTCAAGGACAATCGGTTCGTCTCTCACGCAACCCCGCTTCTTCGTATCCACACTGCGCCCAGTGCCACGACTAGCAGTGTTGCTACCGCAGACACCGCTAGAGCCGCGTCACCGGCAAGGTAACTAGGAAGAAAATAGCTCGCAGCGATTCCCACTCCTACGGCCGCCAGCGCCGGTCTGGTCATTATGCCAAACAAGACATACCCCAACATCACTATTCCTATTGACACAGGTGGTATGTATTGCCCTGCTTCAGCCGTCCACATTCCCGCTGCCGCCGGGACAAAGAACGCTGCCAGCGTGACCGCGCCCCAAAAGAGAAACACCCGGATGCCGGTTGAGCGAGCAGCGTTCCCATCCACGTTGCTCCTCCCCGCCCGACGTCCGATGATGGAGCTCCCGACCACCCCTCCTACCACCAAGCTCCCCCATAGGGGGGCTCTGATCCAGGGGTTGCGCCCCAAGAAGTCAACGCCCCAGGTTTGGAGGCCGTATTCAGCCAAATACCCCAACGCCGTGATGGCTCCCCAAAGAAGCAAAATAGCTGAAAACCCGGCAAGGTACATGGAAGTCCGAGCCTTGTCCATGGTGGCCTGTATGGCACTCCAGCTCTCTTCGGGAGTGAGTTCTTTCCCTTCTCTGTTACTTCCTTGCATCCTATATTCCTTTCCATATAGTTGTAATACAAACTAGTTTGCTGCGCTTATACACTGGAGGTCAAATCGCTTCCAAGTTGTGGTTCACGCGAGCTCTGCAACCTCGTCGAGAACCACAACGGCGCGACGGGTTGGCGCTTTAGGGGTGGCGGAGGTGTCGAATTTCTGCCTCCCCGAGCCTGTATATTGTGGATCCATGAGCGTCATCGTTTTCGAGGCCGTGACCAAGCGTTTCCGCCGGACGGTTGCGCTCAACAATTTGGACTTCGAGGTCTCGGGCGGTCGGTTAACCGCCCTGTTGGGGCCCAACGGAGCGGGCAAGACGACCGCCTTCCGATCGATCATGGGGCTGTGCCGCCCCGACAGCGGGAAAATATCGGTGATGGACCATAAGGTGGGTCCCGACACCGGTCGCATCGTCAAGGACATAGGGTGGGTTTCGGAGTCGGGGCAGGGACTGTTCGACAAGCTCACCGCGGTGGACAACCTGAAGGTGGCGGCGGCCGCACTGGGAAGGGGATCGGAGCAGATCGGAGACCTGCTGGAGTTGGTGGGATTGGGGGATGTGCCCCGCAAACACGTCAAGGGATTCTCCAAGGGGATGAAACAGCGCCTGGCGCTGGCCGCCGGCTTGTTGGGCGACCCGCCCATCCTTTTGCTGGACGAGCCACTCGACGGACTCGACCCTGCCGGACAGGCGGAGTTGAAGCGAATCATGAGGAGACTCGTGGAGGAAGAGGGGAGGACCATCTTCCTCTCCAGCCACGACTTGGCGGATGTGGAGGAGCTCGCCGACGATGTGGTGCTTATCAACCAGGGGAGGCTGGTGACCATGGGCCGGATGGAGACCCTCTTGGATGATCGTTCTGACGAGTTCGAGGTGGTGGTCTCCGATGCTCGGGAGGCTGCTGCGATATTGAGCCGGGGCAACCTGGCAGCTCAGCCAAAGTCCCTCGATCTGGTTCTGGTCAAAACCGATAGTGGCGCCAAGATAGCCCGGATGCTGACAGAAGCAGGCATCTACCCCGAGGAGATCCGGAAGAAACGAAGCCACCTGGAGGAAGTGTTCCTTTCCCTGACCGAAGGGGAAGGCTCTCTGTGACCGGGCTGATCTCGGCGGAGTATCTCAAGATCAGAAAGCGTGGCTTCTTCTGGGTGACGGCGGGTTTGATCTGGGTGCTCAACGCGCTCGTCGCCTGGATCTCCGTGGAGACAACAGGAGGTGAGGCTGGGGCAAATGGGTCAGGAGTGATAGTGGGCCTCGGCGAGCTGGTGGCGTTGATTTTGGCGATACAGATCCTGGGCGGTGAGTTTTCGGGCGGTCGTTGGGCGGCGGGACTGACCCGAGATGCCCGCCAGGGCGCTCATCTGGTCGCCAAGGCTGTGACGGCTTGGGTTGGCTTGCTGTTCATCCTGGTCATTTCGACGCTGGTGAGACAGTTGACCTTTGCAGTGTTTGGCGCGGGCGCCGGAGCGTTGGGGGAAGTCCTGGAACAACTGGCCAAGAGCATGGGGATTGGCCTGGTGTGGATCATGATTGCATTTGCCCTTAGCGCGCTCTTCCGAGCGGTAGGCGTGAGCTACATAGTGGGCTTCATCTTTATCAACGCCGATGGCATAGCCTCTCTCTGGGACAAGTATCAGCCGATCGCAATCAGCCACAACACATCTGCGTTCTTAGCCTCCGAAGGCGGTGTTCCGGTGCTATTGGGTTGGGGAGCGGGGGCGGCGGTTGCGTCTTGGGCACTTCTCAGAAACCGCGACGCCTAGACAGATTGAACGATTGGACCTCTTCGGGAAACGGAGTGAAACGCATCTGCCAAGGGGCCCGAGGCTCCCATCCAGGTTCTTCAAGGGTTTGGTCTTCAGATTGGGAAGAGGTGGATATCTACAAAGGAGGCGGTCCGGGTGGAGGCTACGTCAGGTGTCGGAGTTGACCATCTGCGCAAAGAGCTTTTCGGTCCGTCCGCTGAAGAGCATTGCTCCCACCGCCAGGAGCCAGATGAAAAAGGCGGCCCCCATGATCGGATGCACCATGGTTGCGGCGTCTATCCAGATGAACTGCATCGCCACTCCGATAATCGCCGACATCGGAGCGATGTATCTCAATGGGCCACCCACTTTCCACTGGTACCTTGCCGCGACAACCAGCGCCCATCCCGCGATGGCGAACCCGATCTTGCCGGTAAGCCACCGGAGAAACGCGGATGACTCTATGAGTGGGCCCACGTCGGGCGCCGACACTGCCAGTATGACGGCGCACACCCCGGATACGATGGTGAACGCGCCCGACACCGCGAAGAGGGCGGGAACCAGGGGAGTGCCCAGCCGCTCTCGGATGATCCAGGTTCTCAACAGGTACCAAGCCGCGGCGACCAGAGTCACCCCGGCGACGAATCGTGCGGCGCCCCCCAGTGCGTAGAGTCCTGATTTGAGCGATATGGCGGACAGTGTTTCTGCCAGCGTGGGTTGATCGGCGTCGGACGCGACCCGCCCCAAAGCGGAGATAGCAGTGATCACCGCTGTCAGCACCAGAAGCGCTCCGGCGATGCGGGCGGCAGGGTCTTGTCTTGACACGGCCCCGGCAACTTGTGATTGCCGCTGGTGTGACCCTAACACTGTATTAAGACGATATGGATCTATTTTAATGTCCCACTCTTGATCCGGGTCACCGAGAGATGGAGGAGCTGGAATCAAAGATTGCGGTGGGGAGGGTGGTTAGTTTGGCGGAGCTTTGGGTCTGTCTCGGTCAGAGCGCCGCGGTTCCGGCCCGGGATTCAAGTACCTGGTGGATGCTCCCATACGCCGCGGTTTTGGGAAGGAGCTTCTTGGGGATCTTGCATGTAACGGTGTAGACAGTGTCGCAAACGTTTGCTATTGGAGTCAACGCAGTCTGTGATACGAGTTGGTACGCATCCATGATCGAGAGGTCGATAAGGGCTGCAACCCACCGAACCATTTCGGTGAGAGCTATGCGAAAGGCGTCCTCCAGTGGTTTGGTCGAGCCGGTTGTGATCAGGAACTCGTCCGTCTCGAGTCGCGGCCATGGGGTGTAAGTGCCGCGGATCACATCAACGATGAGGACCGTGTTCATCGCACACTCGACCGCAACTCCGCACGCTTCGCCTTCGCCTTGGCGGGCGTGGCCGTCGCCGATGCTGAACATTGCCCCGGGCACATTTACTCCGAGGTAGCATGTTGCGCCGGCCCGCATCTCAGGGGTGTCCATGTTGCCGCCCCATGCTCCGGGGGTGAGTGACGATCGAGCTTCCCCCAAGGCAGGCGCAACACCGACTGTCCCATGCATGGGGTCCATCGGCAGTGGTAGCCGAAGGTCGCCATCGAGGGCCTGGTAATAGACGAGTCGCTCCTCGGCGTCGAGGTCGTATACCCAAGTGCGCTCAGGCAAAGGAGGCTGGAGCGTCGCTGTGTCCCGGCTGCTTGTGAGCGCTCCGAAGAACGGGAATGTGCTGCTCACGCCCCAAGACTCACTGGGTTCGATACTGACGAAGTGGACTGCGAGCGTGTCTCCGGGTTCTGCTCCTTCGATGTAGAAGGGCCCGGTCTGGGGATTGAGATAACGGGGATCGCACACCTGGGAAGGGAGATCGCCCGTGGTGCGAACCTGTCCCGCAAAACAATCTCTGGTAGCCGTAGAGAGCATCTGCCCGGCCTTTATTTGGGCGACCGCATCAGCCCCGCCGAACGTGTAAACGAGACTCGAAGGCGGCGCGTCCATATCCAGTTGGAATTCGACGATGTCAATCATTGGCCTACCTCACTGCGAACCGGGGTTGTTGTCGGAGCCGCACATCCCGTGATGTTAACAGGCTCTGGTTTGGACGGCCTCGGCCTGCCGGTAAGGCTTGGGAGTCGTTTCAGCCGCATAGTGAGGAACCTGATAGATGGCAAGTTAGGGGAGGGGGAGAGGCAACAAGGCGGGCGGGAAAGGTGAATCGTCGCTTCGACGGTATCCGCTTTCGCTCCAGAGATCCGATCTCACACTGGGTGATCCTGGCTGGGATCGTCCGCGACCAAGGCGGCGAGGACGGTAGTGTGACCAGCTACACCGAAGCCGGACCTGTGAAAGTGCGCCTTCCTGTTCGAATCCCGAGCGGCGCCAAAAAGACCAGCCTGACGAGTGGCAACGGATGTTGAAAGACTGTCGGGTTGCCAAACAAGAAACCCCTAATAATTACTGTCAGCTTGACAAGATGGGAATAGTTGGCGATCAAGAAAGGGTAAAGCTGATAGCGGTGAACACCGATCTGCCCTGGCCATAAACCCCCCCAGTTAATGCTGGGCTTCTCGTATTTTTTGTTGTATGCCTCATGAGGTATCACGGATACGGGTTGGAGGTACCTCTATGAATAGGTTACGGTCGGGTCTTGCGAATCGTAGCGTCGCTCGGTGGGTTGTTGGTCTTGGCCGGTCCGATTTCGGCTAGGACGCAAAGTCCGCAAGAGGCTTTGCCAACAAGCAGTTTCATCAGCGAGTTCGCCCCGCATCTCGGTCAGGAATGTCTTGTTTTTGGCGGGATCTGGGCATGTGTTTCCGAACAACATTGGTAGCGCCAACCACAACAGGCAACATCGACACGCGTTGGTAGAGATGGACTGGCCTACAGAAATCAGCAATGCTTTACTGGCTGTGTCCTCGTCGGCCCCGCCCTTGGCGGAAAGGGTTGCGAATGGGCGTGGCACTCCGTTCATTTCCACCGATTGCTGATGGGAATAACAGCCAGATAGGGGTGGCCCCATCCGGGGTTCCCACAGAGAAACAGGCCAGGAACAAGAACGGGCGGTGAGAACCTGTGGCTCCCGTCGGGTGTACGCACAACAGTGCCGACGGCCAGCAGGTGTCAGAAGAGACCGTCACTGGCCCCATACAGCTTCGAGGCCGACCACGACCTGCAAGTGGCCCTTCTTGACAGGCTGATATAGTCCCCTGAGAGGTCATCGACCGGGAGAGCGACATGCCGGCCTTAGCGTACGCAAGCGGTGACACAGCGACGCCCCTAATGCAGGAGACCATCGGTCAGAACCTCGAGTCGATGGTCGCCCGGTTCCCGGGCAGGGACGCCCTGGTGTCAAGGCACCAGGGAATCCGCCAGAGCTACCGAGCCTTTGACGAATCGGTCGACCTGCTGGCGAAGGGTTTGCTCCGTCTCGGCCTCGAGGTCGGTGACCGGGTAGGTATCTGGAGCCCGAACTGCGCGGAGTGGGTGTGGCTCCAGTACGCAACCGCCAAGGTCGGCGTGATCCTGGTAAACATCAACCCCGCTTATCGAACTCACGAGGTTCGCTACGCGCTGGCGCAATCGGGATGCCGGGTACTGGTCTCGGCTCAGAAATACCTGTCCTCCGACTACCGGGCCATGGTCTCCGAGGTCCGGGACGAACTGGACGGTCTTGAGCGGGTGATCTTCCTCGACACGCCCCAGTGGGATGCCCTGATGGAACCTGCCCGCGACGGCATGGAAGAAATTCTGGCCGAGCGGACGGCCGGCCTGTGTCACGACGACGCCATCAACATCCAGTACACCTCCGGTACCACGGGGTTCCCCAAGGGCGCCACCCTCAGCCACTCCAACATCCTGAACAACGCCTTCTTCGTGGGCGAGGCGTGCGTCTACACCGAAGAAGATCGAGTGTGTATCCCGGTCCCCCTATACCACTGCTTCGGTATGGTGCTGGGCACCCTTGCGTGCACCACCCACGGGTCGGCGATCATCCTCCCGGGCCCGGGATTCAATCCGGAGGAGGTTCTGACCGCGGTGCAGGGAGAGAGGTGTACGAGCCTATACGGGGTGCCGACAATGTTCATCGCGGAGCTTGCCCATCCTGACCTGAAGTCCTTCGACCTATTGTCTCTTCGCACCGGGATCATGGCCGGATCGCCGTGCCCGGTGGAGGTCATGAAACAGGTCATCTCCGACATGAACATGACAGACGTAACCATCGCCTACGGCATGACGGAGACATCCCCGGTGTCAACCCAGACGATGACCACAGACACCATCGAGAAACGGGTCTCCACCGTCGGCCGCGTCCACCCCCACGTCGAGATCAAGATCATCGATCCCGAGACCGGCAAAACAGTGGAGCGGGGCAGGGACGGCGAACTGTGCACCCGTGGCTACTCGGTCATGCTGGGCTACTGGAATGATCCGGAAAGGACCGAGAATTCGATCGACACCGAGGGCTGGATGCACTCCGGCGACCTCGCCACGATGGACTCCGAGGGCTATGTGAACATCGTCGGACGGATCAAGGACATGATCATCCGAGGAGGCGAGAACATCTACCCGAGAGAGATCGAGGAATACCTGTACGGGCACCCGGCCATCGAGGATGTCCAAATAATCGGTGTACCCGACATCAAGTACGGCGAGCAGGTGATGGCCTGGGTCAAGCTGCGGGAAGGCGCTGAAGCTACCGGCGAGGAAATCAAGGATTTCTGCCGGGGCCGCATCGCCCACTTCAAGGTCCCGCAATACGTGAAGTTTGTTGACGGCTTCCCGATGACCGTCACCGGCAAGGTTCGCAAGATGGAGATGCGCGAGGTCTCCATCGCCGAACTGGGCCTGGAGACTGCCGCCGGGATCGAATCTGCCTAGCAGACCCCCTTTGACCGCGGTTGCGACCCGACGCTGGCGGATGGGGCGCTATGTGCCCGCCTGCTGGTCGAGCCTTCGGTCGACATCCGTTGCTTCGCTCATCAGCGTCTGGTCCGGCTTGCCAATACTGTGAGAAAGCGCCAACTACGGTGAGAAAGTGCCTGAACCGCCCGGGATGGTCCTATTTGTTGTCAAATCGAGAGCACTCTAGAAATACCGCCACCAACAAGTGGCATGAACACCAACCAAGACTGTCCACCAAACCGGAACTGAACCACCCCGGGTTTATCAGAGGTGGCGATGCCCCCGGTTGGGGAATACAAGGAGGCGATTGCCCATGGTGGGTTCCCCACCTTGAGAGACGCCGTTACCTTCCTGCTGCCGCGTCCCCCCCCTACAGCCAAGCATCCCTCGCGGGGAAAGTCGGCGAGGTAGCCAACGGGATGCCGCAACGCGAACCGCACATCCTCCTCAGAAAATCGCGTGGTCGCTGATGGAAGGACTCGCTCTTGGCCTGTGGGCGCAGTCAGACAGTCCCCACAGGCAACAGCGATTGTATTTCCTCGGACAGTCGGCTAGGCAAACAGGACAATACGCGCCCTCTCTCCGTTGTGGGCATCCGACCCCTGACGTTGCTGAAGTCCTCGTTTGGGTCTTCACAGAGGGCGATGATCTCCGCGCGTTCCTCGTCAGTCACCCTCCTCGTTATAGAAACTCTCTATACCCGACGCAGCAAGCATTGGTCACCTTCTCCGAGTCGGCGTGGGTTATTGGGATCTCTGCTCAACTGCTGGATCGGCGGCGCAGAAGGTGGAAGTTCAAGAGAGCGGCACGTGCCTTGCGCCCGCCCAACCTCAGCATGTAGGGGGAGTCCATTTGCCTTCGCCAAAAAGATGAGAAATTCGCCACTTTCCTGAATTTTTCGCCACAACTTTGAGATTTGGCCAACTATCGTGAGATTTGGCCAACAGATGTCCGATCTCTCACGCTGCATGGCAGGAAAAGGCCCGTTTCGCCACTGGTTTGAGACAAACCGAGGATGTTTTGTCTCAACGAAGTTGGCAAAATCGGAGAATAGCCTTCGGGGCCACGTCGGAGCGCGAGGGGGCGTTATTCTTGCTTTATGGGCTATACCGAGGCGGACATTCAGCGCATATCCGAATTGGGTCGCGATCCACGCAATTGGAAACCAGCCGACCCCGATGCCTGGGACCGAGGCCGACTGATAGCGCAAGGCATCGCAGACTCTTATACAGACGAGGACTGGAAGTTCCTATTAAACACGCTTAGTCCCTCGCAGGCTGCTCGCCAGATTACTTGCCGTCCTCCAGGGGACCGTGATCGCCTCTTAGGTTTGGTGGATCCTGAACGTAGGGCAGACGTGAAAGCCCTGCTTATACTCGCCGCTTAAGGCCAACCTGTGCGGGAAAGCCCCCACATCGCTAGGTCGGCATGCAAATACGGCATTGACCCCTTTGATATTCAATCGGTACTGAACGACCCTATTGACATCATCCGTATGACGGAGATGGAGGGGGGAGCGGATCGCCCAAATGTGGATATCTACATCGGGTTGGGCGTGTACCAACAGAAGGTGGTGGTCTTTGTGGACAGGTTCGAAAACCAGGCATTCCACGCGGAGCCTGGCGAACGCAACTTCGGATGGATGTTCTAATTGACAGAGGGGCGAGTGGCCATCTTCAATGAGATCGGGCAAATCGAAGGCGCTCCTGTTTTGGGTGCCCCATCGCCGCATATTCGCCAAAACCGTGAGACATTCGCCAACCACCTGAGATTTGGCCAACTATCGTGAGATCGGACAACAGATGTCCGATCTCACTTCATCTGGCGGGGAATTGCTGGGATTCGCCATAGTTTGAGAAGAACTGGGTGGGGTTGTTTCTCAATGGAGTTGGCGAATTCGTACCGGTGGGTTGCGAGGTGGTTCCGAAACGATGACTGCGATTCGTAGTCTGGCTGCTGCCCAACGATCCTGGCACCAATGAACAACCACCCCTAGTTGATCCCCACCCAACGAACGATGGCCAGTGCATGGGCGTGGGTTCAGTCCGCTTACATGGTTCGGCTAAATGTGGACGCTTGCATGCTCGGACAAACAGCGGAGAGATCGACATGGTCGGGGATGCTCTGATCTGTTGTGATAAGGAGTTGGTAGCCAGCCCTCTCAGCCTTTTCAATCAATAAACCGTTGCTTATCCTGTCCCACCCTCGCTCGTACGCTGTGTCAATGATGTGCCCGCCAAGGTACCTGCGGAGCGGGGCGGGTGTGCCTTGGTCAAAGAGGATGTTCACAAACTAGCGGACACCTGCAACGCATTGAGTCCGTGATGAAGGACGGACTGTGCCTGCTGGGAGTGAACACCCGGAAACCATTCCAAGAATTCCTCCAACGAAGCACCGTCCCTGAGGTTCTCGAACAAGGCGCGTATCGGCACCCGAGTGCCCACGAAAACCCAAGCGCCGCTAACTATGTCTGGGTGGCTCTCCACCGCATTGCACGATCCCCAGTCTGCCATGTGTCCTTTGGTTCCCCATTCGGCTGGCGAATATACCTCCTACGATAATGGGACTGGAGGGCAATTGGGCGCTCGCTCGTGACGCTGTCTCTCTCAAGCTACTAGCTGTCGGTCAAATAGTCGGGGTGGTCGCACTGGGTGAACCCGTCCGGGAGCAGGGAAACTGGGAGCCCATACCCACCCGTTCATTTAGCAGACATACCACTAGCGGCGTCGCGTGTTTCGATGACCGCCCCTGCCACTGGATGAAGTGTCAGGTACGCCACTATCCGCAGGCTGAGATGCGGGCGGTGTTTGCCAACTACTGAGCCACGGTGCCTGCGGTCCCGGCGGGGGAGTATCACATCGGCGATTGTCGTTCTAGCCACCTGGATAGTTGCGCCAATCATGATGATGGTCTTGCTCCCCATCATCATTGGGATAGCTGTTCAAGTGGATTGGCGGCGCGGGCGAGGCAGAAGGTAGAAATCCAAGGGGGCAGGCCGTACGCATTCGCCATCCGTGAGACATTCGCCACATTCTTGAGACTTTTCGCCAACTACGGTGAGATCGGACAACAGATGTCCGATCTCACGCTATATGGCAGGAGAACACCCTCTTTCGCCACGGTTTGAGACGAAACCAAGGGTCGCTGTCTCACCATAGTTGGCGAAATCGGAGAGCCGCACTCTGGGAGCGCGGTTTGACAGTCATCGGTTCAAGTGGTGGGGGAGGGGATAACGCCGAATATCTACGTGATGGCACTAACCCACTGCCCGACACCCGCGGCTAGTGGTGGCGATATGAACGTCGTAGCCGGTGAAGCCACCTGCGGGGCAGGGGTGTTTGCTGGTGACGGTGCGATAGCGGCGTCGGGGGCGGCACTACGACCGAGAACCGCGCAGTCATTGTTGTCTGATCGGAAAGCGTCAGCCTATCCCACCAGATGGGCGGCTCAAGTAAGTGCCCGGCCAACCGTATACGGAGCCGCTCACCGCATCAACATTCTCGTGCTTGATGTCATACCATCCGCCCAATTTGCTAAGCCAGTGATCAGCCCCGCCGGGTTGGAGGGCGACATGCTTCACGGTTCCCCACTCATTCAAGAAAAGAACTACTTTGTCGTGCCCGTTCTCGGGTTTCCCGTGCTCACATCGTTGGTAACCCTCCGATTCGAATACGCTTAAGAAGTTGCCAATGTGATCGTCCGATGGTTCGAAGGGCCAATAGAATGTTCTTTCCCCTCGCCCTGGCGGCGGGGATCCGCAACCGGGCAGTTGCGGATAACGCCCGTCGGGTTCGCCGTGGCCGTTGCGTCGGGCGCCTTCGCCGCCGGTCGCCCAAATGATCAAACCGAAGGCCGGTTCGGCGGACAGTCCTCTTGTTTCGGGGCGTTCCGTCACCATTTCGGTTGCCCACCGGTAGATCTTCACGACCAGGTTGCCGATACACATCGCGGCTAGGGCCAATAGATGCCACAAAACGGTTTTCGGGGCGCGCTGATGTCGGAGATAAGATTATGAGTGCCATGGAAAATCTCCCCGAAACGACAGCGCTGTTCGGCCCGGGCAGTTCACTGGCCGAGCATCAGAACCCGATGGTTCTGAGGATGATCGACTGGCGTGGCTGTTCCGCGGTTGAGTATGTTCCCGGACGCAAGAGCGGACAACCGACCTTCATCGGCCGTCGCATACCAGTACAAGGCCTAATCGACTGGCTCGCTACAGGTAAGAGCCTCGAAGGGTTCTCCGAAACGTTCCGCGTCAACATGGATGCCGTCAAGACCGCTTCATGCTATTTGAACGACAACCCGCCTGTGGGGACAGTAGACCTTTCCGACTGTCCCGCCGTTCAGATCAACCCGGCGAACATGCCTTCGTTCAAAGGCACACACTTCCCAGTCGTGGCCCTGTTTGATTTCCTGAAAGCTGGGAGAACAGCCCGAGAGTTCAGCGAAACATACGCCTTGGACTACGGGCACATTGAAACGGTGTTGCGTCACGCCACAACGCAGAACTATCAGGGACCCGTACGATAGAAGCCCGTGAAGATACTGATAGACGAAGACCTAGACCCGCGCCTGCGGCACCTGTTTGAATCCGACGATGTTCGCTCCGTCCAGTACATGGGGTGGAAAAGTTTGGACAACGGCGACCTGCTAGATGCCGCTCAAAGAGAAGGATTCAATCTCATCATCACCGGCGACAAACAAATGCCATATCAGCAAAACTGGGACAGGCAAACAATCCGGATATGAGTAGTGGACAGAAAGCGGCCCATGACCGCCGAGCACGAAAGGGACATCCGCTCAGAGGTCGACCGCTATCGGTAGTGAACCGTTCCTTTTTGAATAGACGATTGCCCGGGCGGGTGTTCTGTGCATCTACCGGTTGTGAGTGCTCGTTCCCGTCGTTGCCTGATTGTGCCTGCCCACACCATTTCTGAAGTCGGGTGCTAGGCACCACAGTCCCGGAATAGGCTCTGAGGCGCGCAACGAGGGACATCTGCCATGTTTCTCTTGCCTTCTAAGACCGTTTGCCTTTCCTGTATTCGCCACATACTTGAGAATTCGCCAATTATCGTGAGAACGGACAGATGTCGGAGAATTCAGATGTCCGTTCTCACCATAGGTGGCCAGAATTCCACCGATTTGCCGCGGTTATGAGACAGAATCTGGCTGTTTTATCTCACTGCAGTTGGCAAAATCGGAGAGACATGGCCTGGGCATTTAGAGGTTGGCGTTCGGTGGGGGAGAGGACAGCCCCGAACCATCAATGTGAACAAACGCCCACAGCATCCTCTGCCTGACGCCCCCTGTTGCTGGAGTGCTGCCCCAACCTCTCACTATGCTCAACAGGCACTGGAATCGCAAGTTGGGGTAGTCAATTCCCGGGGCCATCCCCCCTCCGCCCTGACCGAAGATCCCGCCTTTTTCGATATGACCACTGGTCATGTCCTCGCCAAGTGTTTCAGTTCCTCCGCCAACGAGGACTTCTTCCGAGCGTGGGCGACAAGCGGTCCCTTCCCCGCAAAAGCAGATAGGGCAACGACGTTCCCGGTCTGGAGCCCACTCCCGGGAGGCGAGCAGGGGAGCGCGTGGTGGAAGGCCAAGAGATTCTGTCCTGCAGGGTTAAGGGAGGATGTCGTGAGTGCCGCACCGATGCCATACCACATGCAATTTGCCTGTAGCGACAGGGGTGCCCCAAGAAAAGGTAGCCCGACCATCAGGCGCCCAAGTCATTTCAAACAACCCTGGGACCCCTTGTGCCCTTTTAACTCCGAGACCTGGCCGAAACCTGTCTATCTGGCCTGCCTCTATAGCCTTAATGTCGCGGATGAATCGAGACAGGACATCTAGGAACCTTTCCTGCTGCGTTGTTGTCAGGCGATCAAAATCGCGAATGAAGGCTGCCGTTTGTTCGTGTGTGGGCATGTCCGATGGGATTTAGCCCGGTTCGTGCATCCGTGAAGTCAGGAAGTCAAGAAAATCTTCGTCGGTGGCGTGGAAAACGGTTCGGCCAGCCTCAAGGTCGCCTGAGGGGTCGGGTACAACCCCCATGTATTCTTCGATGTCCGCTACCGTGCATTCGTCAGATTCGGTCACGGCATCCCACGCGGCTAGTGCTTCGCTTCCCATCAACAGCAACTATATCAGACGCGGTGGTGGACCTCGATGGCTAAAGGGCGAGCAGTCTCTTGGAGAAGGCATCCTTCAATTCGCGGCAGATCATACTTGGATCCCTCCCCCCTTACGCAACCATCCTTTTGACAGGAATTTGAGACATTGGCCAACTCTGTGAGACGAATGGCCAAGTACGTGAGAAATTGCCAACTATCGTGAGATCGGACAACAGACATGGGAGTCTTAGCGGGCGAATTTAGGCCAACTTAACATAAGATGCATTATGGGACATTCGAGTAGGTGCCAGATTTCGGGGGCGGTTCCCGGGTGAGCGCCCAAGGGGAGAACTACCGAGGAGCGGCGGGCGAGGACGCGATCCTCACCACGGTTCCAGTCGCCCCGCTATCCCTGGCGAGCAGCCTCAACGCCCCGCCAGGCGGCTCGGCGGGCGGCGCCCTCTGGGGGAACGAGTGTCATGGGGTGCGCCACACGTAAGGGAGGCGCCTGCGGGGATGCCTAGTCGGACCGCAGCGCCAGCGCCGATATAAGGCGGATACGAACCCCCTCGCCGCCCCCCTGGGCGCTATGCACCTTGGCGGCCACCAGATGCACGAACGGGGGGATGTCCTTGATGAGCCCCGACTCCACTACCCCGTCGAATACCATCCTGACCAACTTGTCCAGATCCGGGCGCTTGCTTCGCCACAGGTACTTGAGCAACCCCTTCGCCCATCGGCGACGCATGGCGACAGGCATGGGTAGGTGGAAGATCAGGTTGGCGGATACCGGACCCTCGTAGAGACTAGACGGCGCGCCGGCCCGCATAGCAGTCGCGATGGCACCCTTCCACGCCGTCAGTTTGGCGGCGTGGAAGGGTGGTTGTACGCCCTCTTCTGCCCCCCGACGTATCTGAAGCCGATCTTCAGATTCCCCGAAACTTCGGGCTTTCCCGGTACGAAGACCGAGACGACGAACTCCTCGTCGGGGATGGGGCGCGGTGATGGCGGCGGGATGGGACGCGCCCCTTTGGGCGGCCCTGGCAGCCTCAGCACCGGGTCGCGGCCCTGCGGCTTAGAACGGCTCTTCATCGTCCCTGTAGCGGCGGCGCTCTTCTCGGCTCGCCGGCAGCGTGTCGCCAAAGTCCTTCCGGGAGGGGTGGTGCACCTCCACCGTTGCGAACCGCAACTCGGCGCCGATATCAATTACCTTCACCTCCACCGTCGAGCGGCGCTCGCCACTGTCGGTTGTCCACCGGGGTTGTTTCAGCGTCCCGCGCACCAACACCCGGTGTCCCTTCTCTAGGGACTCCGCAATGTTCTCGGTCTGCTGTCCGGAAACCGCGCAGGTGTTGAAGCCGGAATCCTTCTTCACTTCCCCGCTGCTGGTCTGATGTCGGTCATTGACCGCTACCCGCAGATTGACGTTGGGGCCGCACCACTGGTCGTTGGCGTGTCCCCAAGCCGCACCGCCGGGTAGTTGGCGAGTTGCCATGGGCGTGTATGTGGACGACATGTATCGCGTCCCGCTGGGCCGGTATGGCAGGATGAAAATGAGCCACATGGTCGCCTCCACGACCGAGGAGTTGCTCGGTATGGCCGACCACATCGGACTGAATCGCAAGTGGCTGCAGAACGAGGGCGAGCCCTCCGAGCATTTTGATGTGTCGCTGGCGAAGCGTGGCACAGCGGTGGAGGCGGGTGCGGTGGAGGTCACCATGCGGGAACTCTCCTGGATGATCATGTCGCGGAACCCGAGGCGACGGCGCGGATTGAGTGCCCCGCCTCGCCGAGCGACGGCGCCCCGGGAGCGCCTCCCTATCTAGGCGGCAAGCTCCCCGATCTCAGCTCTTCCAGAGCCGGGATGACGTGCTTGGCAATTTCCCTCACGGCATCCTGTGTGTGCTTCTCGGGGCAGTGAAATCCCGGCCAGCAGAGCGCCCCAAAGGCTCATTAGATATATAGTTGCCCCACCTCCCCAGAGGGCTCAACGGGGGTCTGTGTCCCTGCCATCGCGGTGGGGCTGAGCGGTCCCGGAGTGTCGCCGCCGCCGGGGGTGGATTACCCCAACTGGACGGTGACCGAAATTCGTGACGACGCTCCGGAATTCCTTCGCTGAACCCGATGGCACCGATATGGCCGAAATTGGGGGGTTTTGGGGGTTTTGTGTACAAAAAGACACGTTTTGGGCGCATCCGCGACACGTTTTGGGCGCATCCGCGACACGTTTTGGGCGCATCCGCGACACGTTTTGGGCGCATCCGCGACACGTTTTGGGCGCATCCGCGACACGTTTTGGGCGCAAGGGGGCGCCCTTGGGTGAGCGAGCGCCCCCTTGTTTCGATGCCCGCCGTTGCCGGTCGGGCGCGTTGTCGTGGCCCTCATAGTGGGCGTTCGGGCCGACCGCTCCTATGTCATTACTGGGTAGGTTGAAGATGGCCGAACCCATAACCGAAGGGGGCGCCGTGTTGGCCGGCGCCGAAGCGAAACGACGGCGTAACACACCCCGGCAACAGAACGCCGGGGGGACGGGAGTGGCGCGTTGGTCTTGATGGGGCTTCTCTGAAGTTAGGGCCAGCCAGGGTTCGAACTCAATCCGTTCTTGGCGTTCAGGGAATAGGCGATATCGTCGGGCCAATGACAACCACTATCTCCCCGCACCGCCCTGGCCGCCTGCTGGACTCGGACCTGCCCTCGGGGGCAGGTGTCCGGAACTGGGCCTCCATTCTGGACGACGTCACCACCCAGCAGGCCCTCGCCACCGCCCGGTGCGCGGCGATGGCCGGTCCGGTGGCGTTGATGCCCGACGCCCACCTTGGGAAGGGCGCCACGATAGGCTCGGTGATCGTCACCGAGAACGCCATCATCCCCGCCGCGGTGGGCGTGGACATTGGGTGCGGAATGGTGGCCGCGCTCACCGACCGCACCCGGGACGACCTCGATGATCCCCAGGGGGTCCTGCGGGGCATCCGCCAGAGGGTTCCGGCCGGGTTTTCCTGGCACCAGACGCCCCTGCCCGCCGCGGTGGAGTGGTTGGAGCATAACCCCGTCCCGAGCGCTGCTCGCGTCGCGGGGTTGGAAAACCGCGTCGCGAGGCAGTTGTGCACCCTGGGAGGGGGAAACCATTTCGTGGAGGTGTCGTCTGATGAGGCCGACCGCCTGTGGATCGTGCTGCACACGGGAAGCCGGGGCGTCGGGAACCGCATAGCCACCCGGCACATCAAGAGTGCTTACTCGGTGTGCGCCGCCGAGGGGCGGGACGCCGACCGGGACCTGGCCTACTATCTGGCCGAGGACGACCTGTTCGACGCCTACATCACCGAGATGACGTGGGCGCAGTCCTACGCCTGGCGGAACCGGGAGTTGATCCTGGACGCGGTTCTGGCATCCGCCCGCGAGTCGATGGGCGAGGTGAACCTGGTTGACACCATCAACTGCCACCACAACTACGCGGCGCCCGAAGAGCACGGCGGACGCACGGTGTGGGTGACCAGGAAGGGCGCCATTCGGGCGAGAGAGGGAGACCGGGGAGTGATCCCTGGATCGATGGGAACCGACTCCTACATAGTTAGGGGTCTGGGCAACCCGCTGTCCTACTGCTCGGCAGCACACGGGGCGGGGCGGGTGCTCTCTCGGAGAAAGGCTAGGAAGACCTTCACAGCGGAGCAGTTGACGGAGGCGATGGAAGGGAAAACGTGGGAGTCCCACCATGCCAAGAAGTTGATCGACGAGGCACCCTGGTCATACAAGCCGATAGAGCAAGTCATGGCGGACCAGCGGGACCTGGTGGCTGCGGAGCACAAGTTGGTGGCGCTGGTCAACTACAAGGGCGCGTAGTGGCCAACCCCGTGCTCGACCACATGAGTGCCGCGGGCGATGATTGTGCTGTCCGGCCCGCCCAGGGTGGGCAAGACAACCGTTGCGCGGCACTTGGCGCGAGAACGCCAAGTTGTGAATGTCGACACCGACGTTCGCTTCTGTGACAACGAAGAGCTGAGGTGCCAGATGCGGATGCTGCCTACCGCCCAGGAGGTGCGCCATCTGGTGTGGCGCACCTCTCGCGCCGAGGTCAGGGAATTGGTGATGGGCATTACGGACATCTTTGGGTGGGGAGTCTGGGCACCCAGACGGGGAATGCTCCCGCTGGAAGAGACCCGAAGGGTGCTCTTCGACAAGCACCCTCGGGTGATCACCATCGGGAGGGTGCCCGACTGCATGGTTTCCCCGACTAGTTCCGGTTCCACCGCACCAAGTGGCACGGCTTTAGGCAGGTGGGGAACTCGGTCCCCCCTCCCCTGGCCCGGGCGGTGGCAACGGGAGTGATCCTGGCGCTGGGGGGCGGAGCGAGGCATGCGGGATGCACCCTGACCCCCGGAGACCCGGCCCTCCTTGGCCTCAGTTTCAACACGGCCTCCGAGCGACTGCGGGAGGAGAAAGCGGGTGTGCAGGCTTGAGCCCGACAATCATGGACGGCGGCACCTACTACTACCGCTTCTACGCGCAAAGAGGGACGGCTCCAACGCCAAATTCTCGCTGGGTCCAGTAAGGCTGGTGTACGCTAGGGGCATGAGGCCCCACGAACTGAATGACATCGAAAAGGGGCATCCTCAACTAGGAGGGCCGTCTTCTGAGTGCTTGGCATGAGTTCTTCGGATGAGCACCCCAGAGCTGTAGACCTGCAGGTCACTAGGGACACGATCCGCGTATGGTTGCTCGACGGCCGGACGGTGACCGTTCCCTTGGACTGGTATCCGAGGCTTTGCCACGGCACGGACGAGGAGCGGAACAACTGGGAGGCGCCAGGAGACGGGACGGCCATTCACTGGTCCGACCTCGATGAGGACGTCAGCGTCGGGGGGCTGATATCCGGGCCGAGCCTCGAGAGATCCGTGACTTTGGGGCGGTGGTTTCTTGCCGACAAGAGGGGCGCGGGATCAAGGGCGATGAGATAGACGAGTGGAGGCGCTCTCGGTCGGCCCTCCCCTTGCGCTGACCTTTGGGGAGCGTCCGAGGGAACCGCTGGAGGGAGGGTCATCGCCCCCTAGGAAGGCGCGACAATCACCAATGTCGGTCTGCGCCTTGGCAACGGAGGGGTTGGCAACTGTTGCCGTTCTGGTAGATCGTTGCAGGTGGTCAGCGATATTGATAGGGGGCACTAAGTATTAGAAACTGCGCTATGGCAGGTCTTGTCGGCAACGCGGCGACCGTCACCAAGCGGCCGCGGTGGTTGTCGGCAAGACGCAGCCGGGGACACAACGCGAAGCGAAAAAACGGCCCGCCCCGAACCCGACCAGAGGATCGGATCAGGAAAGCAGCCGCTCAGTGGACCGTTGACACGACTGGCATGGCCCCTACCACAGGCAACGACAGGCGCGAGCGCCCCCACCGGGGGTGTGGTGACCGTTTGGGCGGAACCCTGAACGGCGGGGAAGCACAGGATCTCAGGATCGTTCGGAGCGCCGGGGATAGGAACAATCATCTATCCAAAAGGGAACGGTTGCTCATGAAACCATGAAAGGCCTGATTCTGGACCAAATGGAGCCGAAGGACCACGAGCCGTGCGCCAAAGCGCCCCCTTCCCCGGTCGAGACGCCCGCGCTGTCACCCGCCACGGAACATCTTATGTACCGCTCAACCAGGACGCTAGGCGTGTCTTGATGTTCCGGCGAATCAAGTGGGTTGGCAACTCCAAGGCCGTAGCGATGATCCTTGTGGCGGTGTCGATACTCTCGGTGTATCCCTTGGTGGTCGAACGGTGGGCCGGTCCCTCGCCGGTTCTTTTCGTGGCGGGTGTGATGCTCGGACGGTTCGTGGGAGTGGGGGGATACTGGACGGTCCGATGGGCCCGGGTCCCAGGGTTGATCAGTATCCTTTGGAAACGAGTGTGGTGCTTCTCGGGAGTGCTGCATATCCTGGTGAGCGCCAACCAGTTGTTCTACGTCGCCGCCCTGACCACCGCGGTGCCCGCCGCGATGGTGTTCCTGGGAGAAACCCATCCGGTCATTGCTACATTGGTCCTCGGTTGGGCCTATACGCGGTTGGGCAGGCCGGACCGGCACTCCCTTGGGTTCAGCCGCTCGGTGTGGCTGATGATCCTCGGCCTGTGTGGAGCGGGCCTAGTGGTGGTATCGCAGGGATATGGCGATCACGAGATCCGCTGGTGGGGCATAGTATTCGCTCTGGCGCAGTCCCTGTTGGTTGCGCTCAAGCTGATTTCCCAACTGTGGTGGGGCGCCACTCGTTCCCGAGACAACGAGGTCGCCGGGGTGTTGTTCCTCGGTGTTGTGTCCGACCTGGTCCTGGGCTTGTCGATACTGGCCGCGGCGTGGCTATGGGGACCCTTCCACGCCGAGGTGCTCCTGGGTGGGTTGGCCTGCGGGTTTCTTGTGCGAGCCGGTGGATACATACTCCAACGGTCCTCCAATATCATGTCGTTAACGCCCAACGTCAACGTCCTGTTGTTGGCGCTGCCTCCACTGGCGTTGGTCTGGTTGTGGCTGTTCGGAGGCGACACCGATGCCCACTGGGGGATGCTTCTGGTCGGCGGTGCGTGCCTGACCCTCGCCGGCGTGCTGCTCAATCGCCGAAAGTCTTCCCACAGCGGGGTTTCGCCCATCCGGCGCGAAACGCAGGAGCGCCGGCGCAAGTGAGCGGCGCCCTCAAGAGGCACAGGCAGTTCCGCGGGGAGGTGGACGATTCGTGGATCAGGTCCTACACCTGCAGACCGACCGCTCCCGCTACCTGAATCACCTGTTTCAGTCCACTGGATTTGATCCACAGATCAACAATCCCCGTGTGTCTGTAATGGACTACCTAGACACCTTCCTGCTCAGGGTCCCAGACATGAGCCTTCGCGACCTGGAGCAAGGAATACGCCATCTTGGCCTGGTCTTGTCTTCCTTGCACCAGGGGTTTTGGGACATGGCGTTATCGATGATGATGTTCCGGATCGTTGTCCCGGACACATACCGGCAGTTCACCAGTGGGGCCATTTCCGACTTGGAAGCCCTCGAGGCCCTGAATAAACCGATTAACCGACCCGATGAATGGTGGCGCAACGAACCCGAGACCTTCTCCATCAGCGGGGCGAATATCGCTTTGGAGACCACCTTGATCTGCTGGGGCCTTCACATCAGCGGATCCGAAAAAACGCCATCGCCATCGCCGCTGTGGGAATAGTGCAAGTCGGAGATGCCGGAGCATAAATCGGAGTCCAATTGCGCGACAGCGGTGGTGTCAAGGCTGGATCCGAGCCCATATCCAGGGATAGGGATGTACTGGGAAGGCATAGCGCAGACTACGGCGATCATGGAATTGATCACCTACATTCCCCCAAAAGTGTGAGCGCCTAACCATGCGGGTACTGCCCTAGCTGAAACTGAACCTGCCAAAGCTGGGAGAACCGGACACCTGAATCGCGAACCTGCTCCCCGTAAGCTTGTGGGTTGCCTCTTCCCCCTCGGGATGGCGTAAAGCTCCCACATTTAGGGATGTTCCTATGAGCCCTTTAGCGATGGTCTGGTGCTTCGCCGGACGGAGGTTGTACGGGGCTTTGTCCCTGCGGGCTAGGACAGTGTGTCGGAGTGGATTAGACCAGCGGTGTATACCCGGCCGTTTTGAAGGGCCTGGTGTCTAGATAGATCTTGGCTTCTGGGGCTCCTTGGAATCGACCGTGGCTCCATCGCACTTCCACATGTCCCTGTACTTGGATAAGTTTGCTTGTGGTTCCCTCGTTCAGTGCGGCTTGCCATCGGACTCTTGGTTGTCCCGCTTTCTGGGGTTCGATGTCAAAGGATCGGAACTCGTAGCGTTGGCGGAAGTCCCAGGGGGTGTCCACGCGGTAGCGCACGGTGGTGTTACCGGATGTTCCGAGAACGAAGTAAGGTGCGGGTTGGAGGCGCAGCAGTCGCCATAGGAGTTCTTCTTTCGTTTCGGAGCGGTTTCCCAACGCGTTGGCCCATCGTTGGGCGGAGGCGTTTGACACCTGAGCGGCGAACTCTTGGTACGGATCGTTGAGGGGTGTTGGCCAGTGGCGTTTGAATGCTTTTTTGAGGCGGTTGCGTTGGTCTCGGTTTAGGTCTGTGACCCTCTCTGGGAGATCTGCATCGCCCAGGTAGTCCCGGCAGAGCGTGTAGAACCGCTGGTAGGCGCCGGGCGCCACTTCGTTGTACCAGTCGGTCTGTTTTCCTCGGCGTACGGCGAGGAGTCTGTCGAACAGGTGAGCGGGTGAGACGTTGTGGAGCACTTTGGAGCCGTATTTGCAACTGACCAGATAGACGTAGTCCACTCGCAGATCGACGGGGATTTGCTCGTAGCCGGGTAGTTGGTGGGGTCCTTTCCATTCGACCCGGAGCGGCGTGCGGCCTCGTAGTCCTTCTCCGGCTTGAGCGAAGGCTGCTCCGTTCGCCCATGCGTTTTCGAACAGCCTCCGGTTCGCAGGGTTTTCAATGGCTTCGGACAGGCGATCATAGTGGTGATCGGAGACGCCCACCATGGCGGTGGGGCGGCTCTGTAGCGCCTCCTGTATGTTGCCGATGGGCAGCATTCCTAGTCCGGTGATGATTTCTGTTATTTCGGTTCGCAGAGAAGCCATCGTTGGTGATCCTAAAGGCCCGGTACTTGGCTGCCGGCGGCCGGGGATCTACTGGTCGGTCGGGAAGGAACAGCTGATTTGTTTTGTCGTCCAAAACCCGGGGGTGGGACGGGTGGTGGGTTCCGTTCCGTAACACTGGAGCCGCAGAAGGTCAGAAGCGTTGGAGAGTTCAATAACGTCGAACAGGCGTCGGGGTCCGACCGCATTGATGGCCTTCCGCCCGGGGCTTGCAGGTTTGGGTAGTTTGGGGGTTATCACCAAAATCCGAGGCTCGTTGGTTGTTTCCGTGGAGTGGAGAACGTGCGCCTTCCCTAGCGTTTCCCACACAACCGTGCTGCGTTGGAGTCCCGGCTGGACGGTGGTGAGTCCTCCTGCCACATTCACATACCATCTCTGGCAATGCTGGTTCTCGACAAAAAAGTCGTATGAGACGCCAGTCGCTCCAACTTTCGGAGCGGTCTTGACAATGGTGAATCCTGATTTCTCAAGTGTTTGATGCGTCAGGGCACCGGCGCCCTTGACCGACCCGGAATCGGACATTCGGCGATGTTCTGTGGTGTCAACCGTGGCTTGTTGCAATCTGTCTTCGGCGATCTGCACATATTCGGGGTCGATGTCGTACCCGATTCCTCTCCGCGACGCCCGCCGGGCAGCTAGCAAGGTGGTTCCCGATCCTAAGAATGGGTCTAGCACCAGGTCATCCTCGTAGGTGTACAGATGGATGAGTCGTAGGGGTAGCTCAACGGGAAACGGCGCTGGGTGACCCACTCTGCGGGCGTTCTCCGCAGGGATTGTCCACACGTCCAAAGTGGCTTCCATAAACTCGTCGCTGTTGGTCGTGGCCACATGGGGAAGCCCCAGAGTCTGCCGGCGGGCGGGGGGCAGCGCCCGATCGAACCTTCCTTTGGATGCCACCACGACTCTTTCCGTCACATCTCTCAGCACCGGGTTGGAGGGGCTGCGGAACGAACCCCACGCGCAGGAACCGCTACTGGCAGCGGCTTTGCGCCAGATGATCTCACCTCGAAGAAACAACCCGAGATCTCCAAAGATCCGGATCACATCAGCAGAAAGGCTTCGATAGGGCTTACGACCAAGGTTCGCCACATTGACCGCCATCCGACCTCCAGGTTCCAACACCCGATAGCACTCTTGGAAAACGTCGTGAAGAAGCCGAAGATAATCTCGGTAACTACCCGGAACCCCCGACAGGACATTCCCAGAGCGGGCAGCCACCATCACCTCATTCTCATACTCTTTACCCACAAAATAGGGCGGCGAAGTGACCATCAACGCAACCGAGTGATCCGGCAAATCGGTCATCGACCTGGCATCGCCCAAAATCGGGCCATCTCTCTGGGGGCGACGACCGATACGCTCGTCCGGGTCGATGAGAGGAGGGCTGAACCGGGCGTAGAAAACAGACGAATCGTGATTTTCTCGTCGGCCAACCCCAAAAGAAGATGTCTGGGTTGGGGTCCTCCGAGAGTTGGACGCTCCTGCAGGCATAGGTGTCATCTTATAGGGCCGGTGCGACAACTCCTGGTAACCGCTTGAAGGCAAAATTGCTTGCCAGAATGGACACATCCGATCGGAGGAGCGGTCTTGTGAGCGCAAAGGGGGAGGTCGATTTGTCCAGTAAAGGGGATAGGAGAATTTCAGCGGCAGGAGACCCTTGTCCGGTGGGTTGCGACGCATGATGCGGGCTGGGTGCTGGCCGCTGGCGTGAGCGAGTTGACAATCCCCCAGACCGTCGACAACGACCAGCACATAAAACGTGGGATGATGGATCCCCATCATCCGACACGCAGCCCGAACGTTCCCCAACTCTGTCGCTAACGCAAATACCGCTAGCCGATACCTGAACAAAGCATCATCATTACCCACGGCGGTGCCTCCTGACACATTGCTTGGTGGTTCAAGCAACAGGATGCACCGCCCCACCACACCGGTATTAACCCCAGGTGTCGCTACAACTCAGAAACAGGACAATCTAGGTGAACGGTTCCCCGGTGAGCGAGCGGTAGCCGAGCCGTATGTGCGCCAGCGGCTGGTGGATGACCCGCATGTGTGGGCAACAGTTCTGTTCGACGAATTGGTGGGTTTGGGTTATGAACAGAGCTATCCCACGTTTGTGCGGAAGATACGTTATCGCCGGCTACGACCCTCTTGCGGCGCGTGTGCAGGAACCAGAGGTCGGGGCCACCGCCATCATCGACCACCCGCCTGGTGAGGAGTGCCAGTGGGATTGGTTGGAACGTTACAACGGCAGACTCGCTATCTATCGAAAGGCACTTGCCATCACCGTGATCTGGTTATGTTGGTTTACTCATCGCTAGGCGACCTGGGTGGTTCTGGGCGTGTTAGCCAGCTTTGAACACCACGGTGCGGGCGAATCTGTCGTGCCATCCTTGTCGCCTTGTGTTCCATAGCGGCGAGAGAACGACGAGCAATCCAGCAATCGACAAGACAACCCCCAACAGGTTCAGGATTGAGGACTCGTTAAGGAGGTAGTTGCCGAGCATGCCGGGTAGAAGGAGGATGAGCAAACGTCTCCAGGACTTGCCCCAGCCTGGGACTTCTCCGTTGTCGGCCCGCGCCACCCCAACCTGCGCGGCCATCTTGCCCACCGTGCGTCCCCAGATCGCCACCATAGTTGCCTCGTATACGATCATCACTACAGCAGCAAGAAGAAGGGATTGTGGGGGGACCATTCCGGTCTCCTCGTCAACCGTGCCTCCCAAACCGAACAGGATTTGAAGGATCAATCCTACCCCTATCAAGATGAAGATGTCGATGATCCTGGCCCACAGCCGCCGGCCCATGCCAGCAATCTCACGCTGAGTCCCGTCAGGCATTTCCCTTAGTTTCCACACCACTCATAGATGACAACTGTCGTAAGTCTAATCCGGCTGAGGGGCGGTGGGAAGTTTTTGGCCAGCCTCACTGTTCACTTTGCCCGGGTCTCTTTCATTCGGCCCCTACTGTGCCCATTGCCACGGCCCGACTGTCTACGGGGTAGTTTTAGAGAGGTATGGAAAGGGACTCGACAGAACGAGTAGTGGCGGTGTTTGCGGGTGGTGATCCACCGCCGGGCCAAGCCGCCCGGTGGATACCGTCAGGGGCGTTTGTGATCGCCGCCGACTCGGGACTCGATCACGCCCATCGGCTGGGGTTCGAGGCCGACCTGCTGGTGGGAGACCTTGACTCGGTTTCTTTGGACGCCGCTGATCGCCACGTGGGGGAAGTGGAACAATACCCCGAGGGAAAGGACGCCACCGACCTGGAGTTAGCCATGGAAGCGGCGATGCGGGTTCCCGGGCAGGTGATTGTAGTGGGAGGACACGGGGGAAGATTGGACCATCTGTTGGCGACGGCCGAGCTGTTGGCCGATCACCGCTGGTCTGCGGCCCGGATCATGTGGCTGGCCGGGGACGACTTAGCGATCATCGTCCGTTATCAGGTCACTCTCTGCGGGCGATCCGGGGATCTGGTCTCGCTGATTCCGTTGGGCGGTCACGCTATTGGGGTTACTACGCAAGGTCTCCAGTGGTCACTGCAAAACGCAACACTGGCCGCGGGAAGCACCCGGGGCATCTCCAACCGCTTGGTGGAAACCGTCGCACGGATCACCCTTCGCCAAGGCGTCCTACTTGCCATCCAGCCGGGGGCAATGCTGGCTGAGATTCCTCCTCCATAACCCTCTACTTAATCCTGGGAATATAGCTCAACCTATCAATTAGTTTGAGCTATCCGATGGGGGAACACTTTTACTTCTCCCCTCCCCCACCCATCTCAGGAATAGACGGTTGGGTTGGCGCACCAAGGCACGCGCTTTCCCGCCAAACCGGCCAGCAGGTTTTCCACCGCCCGGGTGGCCATCGCCAGACGGGTGCCGCGGCTGGCCGACCCCAGATGGGGTATCACCAGACAGTTGGGGAGCGAAAGCAGCGGATGGTTGGCCGGGATGGGCTCGGGCTCGGTCACGTCCAGGGCAGCCGACCCGATTGCGCCACACCGAAGCGCCTCATAGAGCGCGCCCGGATCGACCAGCGGGCCCCGGGCGATGTTCACCAGGGTGGCGGTAGGTTTCATCCTGGCCAGGGCGGCATCATCAATGAGGTGGTGCGTCTCGGAGGTGTAGGCGGCAGTGATCACCACATGGTCGGCCTGCGCCAAGAGTTCGGCCAGTTCCGCATAGGCCGCTCCGATCTCTCCTTCCAGGCCGGGCTTGGGGGACCGGGAGTTGTACACGACCTTCATGGAAAAGCCCGCTGCCCTGCGGGCCACTGCCGCGCCGATCCGCCCCATTCCCACGATTCCCAGGGTGGTTCCCCACAGATCGCTTCCCAGCAAGAGGTCGGGGTCCCACTCCTGCCAGTGACCGCCGAGGACATAGTCTCGTCCTTCGGGGATACGCCGGGCGGCGGCGGCCAGGAGCGCCCAGGCCATGTCGGCGGTGGTCTCGGTCAGAACATCTGGGGTGTGCCCCACCGGTATCCCCCGGCTGGTGCAGGCGGCCAGATCTACGTTGTCAACTCCCACCGCCATCTGGGAAACCACCCGAAGCCTGCTTCCGGCTTCCAAGAAATCGTCGTCGATTCGGTCCGTGAGCATCACCAGGGCACCCTCGGCCTCGACAATCCGCTCCAAAAGCAACCCGCGGGGCATGGTCCGGTTATCCGGCCAGGTCCACACCTCGTGTCCCGCCAGCAACCCCGCCGCTCGGGGATTGATGGGCCTGGTTACCACTACCCGCGCCATGGCATCCGAGAGGATAACCTTCCCTGCTGACAGGTCCCCGTCGGACTAAGCGATCCGATCAGCGAGCGATGTCTTTCCAAGGCAGTTCGAGATCCACCCGGGGCTCGCGGGGCAGGCCGAGCACTCGTTCCCCTATGACGTTACGAAGAATCTCCGAAGTCCCGCCTTCGATGGAGTTGGCTCGGGAGCGGAGAAACTGCCACTGGGGACTGTGGTCAACCGCCATGGTCTCGGGGGTAGGGAATTCGTATGCCTCGGGATAGAGCATTCCTTCGGCGCCCATCATGTCCACGGCCCAGGCGAAGGTTCGCTTGCGCAATTCTGCCCACTGGAGCTTGAGGGTGGATCCCTCCGGACCGGGAGTGCCCCGTAACCGAGCCGTCCGGTCGCGCAAGCTGGTGAGCCGTATCGCCTCCGCGTCCACCCAGAGCCGGATCAGCTCATCGCGACGGGCCTGGTCTTCGCTGTCCGAATTGCGCCACACCTCCACCGCGGTGGCGATCGCGCCTTCTCCCCTCGCACTGACGTTCTCCCCGATTATCACCCGCTCGTTCATGAGTGTGGTCACCGAGACTCTCCACCCCTCCCCCACTCCTCCCAGTCGGTTGGCGTCGGGAACCCGGGCGTCTGTGAAGTAGATCTCGTTGAACTCGGCCTCGCCGGTGATCTGGCGTAGCGGTCGCACCTCCACTCCCGGCTGGTCCATATCGATTATGAAGTAGGTAATGCCCCGATGCTTGGGGACTGCGGGATTGGTGCGGGCGGTGAGCATTCCCCACTTGGCGGTGTGCCCAAGCGTGGTCCATACCTTTTGGCCGTTGACTACCCATTCGTCCCCATCCCGCATGGCGCGGGTGCCGATGCCGGCCGCGTCCGAGCCGGCCCCCGGCTCACTGAAGAGCTGGCACCAAATCTCCTCGGCAGTGAAGAGTTTCCGTAGCCAACGGTTTTGCTGTTCGGCAGTTCCATGGGCCACAACAGTTGGAGCGCCCATCCCATAGCCAATCAGATTGCGGCCTACGTTGTCCGACGGAACGTCCGCCTCTCCCAGCGCCTGGGTCGCCAGGGCCGCTTCGGCGGGCGAGGCTCCGATCCCACCCACTCCCTCGGGAAAGGACGGCCATGCCAGCCCCAAATCGAATTGGGCACCCCAGAACACCTCGGGGCTGGTCTTTCCGGGCGGATGCTCGGAAAGCAACTGGTCAACCCTTTTATCTATGACATCTAGGACGGCGGTGGTTGTCATTTTCAAACCCTTCTTCTCTAGGACACCCAAAGAGCGGCATTGGAGAGAACTCTCGCATCCCGGTCCTCCACCACTGCTTCTAGGAGTACCTTGTCTCCTTCTTCCCACATGCGGGTCGTAACGGTCTCCCCGGGGAACACTACGCCTGCAAATCGGGCCCGATAGCGTCGGGCGCGTGCCGGGTCTCCCCCCAACACGGTATCGACCGCGGCCTTGCAAACAACACCGTAGGTGCACAGCCCGTGGAGGATGGGGCGGTCGAAACCTCCCAGCGCGGCAAATCCTGGATCGGCGTGCAGCGGATTCTTGTCACCTGATAGCCGATACAGAAGGGCCTGCTGGGGCAGGGTGGGTGAGCGGACTATGTGGTCAGGTTCCCGGGAGGGGGCTTCGTTGGACGCCTTCGGACCAGGATTCCCGCCCCACCCCCCTTCCCCCCGAATGAACAACGAAGACCTGTTGATGAACAGCACCTCCCCGGTTTGCTGGTCGGTGGAGGTCACCTCCACCACTATCAGGGCCGCCCGGCCCTTGTCGTAGATGTGGGCGACGCGGGGCTGGCTGGTCACTTCGCCGCTCCGCGGAATCGGCTGCCTGATCTCCAGATCCTGTTCTCCGTGCAGGACCAGCGCCCAGTTGATGTCCACCCCCCGAGCAGAAGCGATAGTACCCATGGCGGAGAAGGCGGCGATCGTCCCGAACGAGGGGAGCAC
Organism: Acidimicrobiia bacterium; assembly: GCA_965214265.1. Classification (GTDB taxonomy): domain Bacteria; phylum Actinomycetota; class Acidimicrobiia; order Spongiisociales; family ZC4RG35; genus Bin76. The sequence continues at coordinate 1,865,420 of CBDCBK010000010.1, read as the reverse complement.
CGAAAGGTCGCCCTCGTAGGTGTAGGAAAGCTCGCCGGGATCGGTGGGAGGCGATCCCGCCCCCAATCCCAGGTGATAGAGAATCACCCGATCCTCGTCCCAGGAGAACCTGCGGGAAGGGAGTTCGGAGCCCAGCGCGGCTTCGATATCGATCGGCAAGGATCAGCCCCCCATTGCCTTGGCGATCAGCATGATCTCCTCGTTGGCGCTCATCGGGATCTCATAGTGGGAGATGTCTCGGATCTGATCGAGATGATCCGCAAGCTCCTCCACCGAGGGTACGACCTTGATCCCGGAGAACCATCCCGGGTTGGTGGCGACGAAGATACGCCCGTAGCGCCCCCCGCCGGCGGTGAAAATCTCATGGCTGAACTGGTTGTCCTCCGAGCAGAGATACACCACCATGGGAGTGACCAGGTCGGGATCGAGCAGTTCGGTGAGAGGCCCCAGCAGTTCTTCGGTGAGCCGGGTGCGGGCCACCGGGGCGATCACGTTGGATTTGATGTTGTACTTGGCGCCTTCGATGGCCAGCACATTTGAGAACCCCACCAGTCCGGCTTTGGCCGCTGCATAGTTGGTCTGTCCGAAATTGCCGAAAATCCCGGCGTTGGAGGAGGTGAACACGAACCGGCCGTAGCCCTTCTCCTTCATGATTGGAAACGCCGGTAGGGTGACATAGAAAGCGCCCAGCAGGTGCACATCCATCACCGCCCCGAGCTCGGAGATGGTGAGGTTCCCAAAGCTTCGGTCCCGGAGGATTCCGGCGTTGTTGATCACCACATCCACCGTTCCGAACGCGTCGAGGGCGGTTTGGACGATCGCCGCTCCGGTTTCGGGGGTGGCCACCGAGTCGTAGTTGGCCACCGCTTCTCCTCCCCGCCCGGTGATTTCCTCGACCACCAGATCGGCGGGTCGGCTGTCTCCGCCGGTGCCGTCGATCGCCCCTCCCAGGTCGTTCACCACCACCCGGGCGCCGCGGCGAGCCAGTTCCAGGGCGTAGCTTCGCCCCAGGCCGCCTCCCGCTCCGGTGACGATCGCCACCCTCTGGTCAAATGTGATATCAGACAAAGCAAGGTCTCCTGTCTCGATGAAAGGTCAAGTCGTTACGTCCTGATAGAGATCGTCGATCAGCCCGGAGTACTTTTGCAGAACTACATGCCGTTTGACCTTCATGGAGGGGGTTATCTCCCCGGTGTCGGGGTCCCATCCGTCCGGAACGATCGCGGTTTTCTTGACCTGCTCGGCCCGGGCGACCAGCCGATTGGCGTTCTCCATGATGGACTGTATTTCCGTGACCACTTGGGGATGGGCGATCAGAGCCCCCCAGTCGTCGGCGCCGATTCCCTTCTGCTCCGCCCACCGGGGTGCCTCAAGGGGATCCAGGGAGACCAACATGGTCAAATAGGGCCGGTTGTCGCCCACCATGCACACCCCGCCCACCAGCGGATGGCCGGAGAGGACGGTCTCCAGCAGGGCGGGGGCGACGTTCTTTCCCGACGAGGTGATGATGATCTCCTTTTTCCTTCCCACGATGCGAAGGTTGCCGGCGCTGTCCCACTCCCCCAGGTCCCCGGTGTGGAGCCATCCGTCTTCGGTGAAGGTCTCGGCTGTGGCTTCGGGAAGCTGGTAGTAGCCGTCGGTGACCACTCCGCCTCGGATCTTGATCTCACCATCCTCTTCGGTTTCCACCTCCACGCCCATGAAGGGCTTGCCCACCGTCCCAAGCGCCGGGTTGTCGGCGGTTGTGCAGGTGGCCGGGCCGGTGTTCTCGCTCATCCCATAGATCTCATAGAGAGGTATCCCCAGGGTGTGAAAGAACACCAGAAGGTCGCGACTAATCGGCGCCGCGGCGGTCATCGCCAAGGTCAGATCTTCCATTCCCAGGCGCTTTCGGATCTTGGAGAAGACCAGCCGGTCGAAAAGGGCGTGCTTGATCCGCTTCCCGAGCGGCGCGCTCTTTCCCGACACGCGCCCCTCCACCACTTCGCGGCCGTTGGCGATGGCCTTCATAACCAGGTCGCGGCGCTTCGGATCGGCCTCCAGGGCCTCCAGGAGCCGGGCATGAAATTTCTCCCACACCCTCGGCACCCCCAGGAAAGCCTGGGGACGGCACGCGCGGGCATAGTCGGCCACCGCGGTGAGGTCGGGACAGTAATAGACCTCTCCGGCCTGATAAAGAGGCACATAGTGGGTCCCGGCCCGGGCTGCGATGTGGGCAAAGGGAAGATATGCCAGGGTCCGGACATGGGGCGCCATACCCAGGGTGCGGGCAGTGGTCTCGGCTGTCCACACCACGTTGCGGTGGGTGACCATCACCCCCTTGGGGTTGCCGGTGGTGCCCGAGGTGTAGATCAGGGTGGCGGGCTGGGAGGGAGTCACCTCCTTGGCGGACCGCTCCACGCTTTCGGAATCGGCGCTCAGGTGCTCTGCTCCCCTGTTCAGCAATTCCTCCCAAGAGATAGCGCCGTCGGGAAGGCCGCCTTCGGGAACATCCATCAAGACGATCGCCTTCACCAAGGGGAGTTCAGGGCGGGCCGCTTCCCAGCGTCCCAGCATCTCGGAGTTTTCCAGGATGGCGACTTTCACATTGGCCTGTTCGGCGATGTAGGCAATTTGGGGAGGTGCGAGGGTCTGATAGAAGGTAATGGGAACCGCGCCGGTGTGAACAATTCCCAGATCAGCGAGGGCATGCTCGGGACGCACCCCGGCCATTATTCCCACAAAGTCGCCGGCTGTTACTCCCAGGGTCTGCAGCCCAGCGGCGCACCGGTGGGTGAGGCTGCGCATTTGCTTCCAGGTGAGGCACCTCCACTCTCCGTCCCCGTCCTGCCACCGAGCCGCGGACTTGTCTCCGTGGTTATCGGCGGCCCGGTCGAGGAGATTGACCAGAGTCAGGCCCTCGGTGGCGTGATCGATCTGCTCTCGCTCAGTTTGAAGATCGCGATTGTTCATATTGCGCGATCTCCCTTCCATCAGGTGACTGTGCCCGTTTCCCGGAGTTTATCCATTTCCGAGTCGGAGAATCCGAGTTCTATGAGGATGTCGGTGGTGTGAGCCCCCCGGGATGGGGAGGGAGCAGGCGGTCCGGCGGGAGTGGCGGAGAATCGGGGCGCCGGAGCGGGTTGGCTCCATCCCTCCACCTCGACGAAGGTGGAACGCGCTTGCATATGTGGATGCCGGGCGGCTTCGGCCAGGCTCAGTACCGGCGACACGCACGCATCTCCTTCTGCAAATTCCTCAGCCCACTGGTCGCGGGTCCGACGACGGAAGGCCTCAGCCAGACGACCGCGCAGCTCCGGCCACCCACTCGGGTCGAGACGCGAGGGAAGATCGTGACGGTGAATCCCCAGTCGTGAACACAGCTCCTCCAAGAACTGCTCCTCCAGGCACCCCACCGCCACATGCCCTCCGTCCGCGGTTTCATAGACGTCATAGAAGGGAGCGGCTCCGTCCAGAAAGTTGGAGACGCGTTGCGGCCTCCACCAGCCTCCGGCGATTCCGGCGTGGAAGACGGAAGTCAGCAGGGCCACCCCGTCCACCATGGCGGCGTCCACCATCTGTCCCTTCCCGGTGGCGCGGGCGTAGGTCAGGGCGGCCAGCACTCCGGTTACCAGGAGCATCCCTCCCCCACCGTAGTCCGCCACCAGGTTGAGAGGGACGACGGGCCGGTGGGCCGGGCCGATGGAATGCAGTGCGCCGGCCACCGCTATGTAGTTGATGTCATGGCCGGCAGTCTGCGACAGGGGACCCTCCTGTCCCCAGCCGGTTATCCGCCCATACACCAGGCGCGGGTTGCGTTCCAGACAAGCTTCAGGTCCCACACCCAGCCGCTCGGTCACGCCCGGCCGAAATCCTTCGATCAGTATGTCGGCCGCCGCCGCCAGCTTGAGGGCCACCTCCCTTCCTTCGGGATGTTTGAGGTCGACCGCGATCGAGCGTTTTCCGCGGTTGAGAATGGTCTGTCCCGCCGCATAGTCGACACCCCCGCCCGGACGATCCACCAGTGTCACCTCGGCACCCAGGTCGGCCAGAACCATGCCGGCGAAGGGCCCGGGTCCCAGTCCCGCCAACTCCACCACCGAGACTCCCGCCAAAGGCCCGTGCCCGTCCGGTGCGCCGGAATGGGTTGAATGCTCTATGGACACCTACTCCTCTGGGCTGTCGTTCTCTTCTATCTCAACCACAAGTTCATGACGTCTACGTGAGGTGGAGATCAAAGACTGCACGATGGCGGCCACCGGTAGGGACAGCACCGCGCCTATCGCCCCCATCAGGGATCCCCCGGCGATCACCGCTCCCACCGAAACCGCCGGATGAATGGCCATGGTTCGTGAGGTAACCCGGGGAGAGATGACCAGGTTTTCGATCTGCTGATAACCGATGATGAGCACCAGCACCCACAGGGCGGTGATCGGATTCTCAACGAGGGCTATGAACACTGGCAGGGCTCCGGCGACGTAGGTCCCGATCACCGGCAGGAACTGGGAGATCACCCCCACCCAGATTCCCAGCGCCACCGGATAGGGCACCGAGAGCAGGGCTAACACTACGGAGGTGATCACCGCCGACAGTACCGCCAGGATCAGTCGCGAATAGACGTATCCTCCGGTTTTTTCTATGGAAACCTCCCAAATCCGTAGCAGGAGGCGTTGCCGACGCGCTGGGAAGAACGAGAGCACCAGACGCAGCATCTTGGGTGCCTCGGCCACCATGTAGAAGGCGAACAGCAGGATGGTCGCCCCTTGGAAGACCACATTCACCAAGGTGGTCCCCACCGCCAAAACCCCTCCCGCCACCTGTCCCCCGTACTTCTGAAGGAGCGATCCCAGATCCTCCAGTTGGGCGCGGATCGCGCCATCCAACAGATCGATGTCCACGAACCTTCCCAGCCACTCCTCGGTGGTTACCAAATAGTCGGGCAGTTTGACGGCGATGGCGGCGGTCTGGTTGATGAAGAGCGGCAGCAGGGTGGCCAGGAACAGGATGATCAGGAAGAGGGTCCCCAAGAAGACAACGACGGTCGCCCATCGCCGGTTCCATCTCTTTTTCTCCAGCCAGTCCACCGCCGGGCCGAGCGCCACCGCCAGAAAGAGCGCGATGAACAGCATCAGGAGCAGGGTGGTCAACTGTCCGATCACCCAAACCATCGCGAGGATCACTATCACCGTCAAGGCAACGGTGATCAGCCAGCGATTGAGCCAGGGAGGAGGCTGGTCAGACTGTGAGGATCGACCTTCCGGCGGCACGGTCCCCCAGTCTACCGGGGGCGGTCAACCGGGGAAGATGACTCGCCCCCGATTGACCGGTTACGAAGCGTTCGATCCGTTCAGGGCTTTTCGATGGGAACGCCCACCGTATTGCCGTATTCGGTCCACGATCCATCATAGTTGCGGACATTCTCAAACCCCAGGAGGTAGGTGAGCACGAACCACGTATGGCTGGACCTTTCCCCGATTCGGCAGTAGGAAATCACCGTATCGTCGGGTTCGAGACCTATCTCTTCCTGGTAGATGGCCCGCAACTCAGCAGCGTCCTTGAAAGTGCCGTCGTCGTTGGCAGCCCGCTTCCATGGGACGCTTTTGGCGCTCGGAATGTGGCCGCCCCGCGTGGACCCCTCATTGGGATAGCCGGGCATGTGGAGACGCTCTCCCCGGAACTCCTCGGGCGACCGGACATCAACCAAGGGCTTGTTCGCCTTGGAATGTTCGAGCACGGAAGGGAGAAACGCACGGATGCGCTCGTCGTTGCGAGTCAGCTTCGGGTAGTCGACCGGGGCGCGCTGGGTGGCTGCGGTGGTCATGGGGCGGCCTTCTTCCTCCCATTTCATGCGGCCTCCATCCAGCACCCGGACATCGCGGTGGCCGAAAAGCGAAACCACCCACAGCGCGTAGGTAGCCCACCAGTTGAAATTGTCCCCGTAGAACACCAGAGTGGAGTCTGCAGAAATTCCCTTGCTGCCCATAACCTCGGAATAGTCGTCGCTATTCAAATAGTCCCTGATCAAAGAATCATTCAGATCGAGGTGCCAGTCGAGATTGACCGCTCCCGGGATGTGCCCGGTGTCGTAGAGCAGCGGATCCTCGTTCGATTCCACCGGTATTACGTTGGGATCCCCCAGCCGCTGGGCCAGCCATTCGGTGGTAACCAGCATCCCGGGGTGTGAGTAAGCAGAAAACTTGGGATGGTCGTGGGTATCAGACATGCATTTTCTCCGATTGGTGCTTCAACGAAAAAGAGGTAAAAGAATTATTCCTAATCCTAATTATTATCCCTAATCCTAATTATGTTTAACCCCGCAAGGTACTGAGAGTATTCCCGGCCCTTGCGAATGGTATTATTTGTGGTATGTCCCTTCCTCCCCGCCTCGACAGGATCCTCACGCTGTTGCAGAGCAGTCCCCGCTCTATACGCGGTCACGCTTTGTTGGATTTCTCTCGCACGCTTCCGCCTCTCCCGCCGGAGTATCGCGGCGAGATGAAAGACCAGTTGGAGCAAGTGGTGGAATGTCAGACTCCCTTCTTCTTGGCCACTCGTTTGGAAGAAGACCAAACGGTGCGGATGTTCTTCGACGCCCCTCCCCAATCTCCAACCATCCGTGGATACGCCGGTTTGCTGGCGGTGGGACTGGACGGCGAATCCGCCCAGACGCTATTGGATCTTCCCGATGACTTCTATTACGGGGTGGGTTTGGAGGAGGTGGTTTCACCGCTGCGGCTGCGGGGGATGGGGGCGATCGTGGCCACCTTGAAAAATCAAGTAAGAAGACATCTAGAGCTAGCCGCCTGAAACCCGGGCTGGTTCTGAGATCGTGGCCGGCCAACTGGATCCCTGGGATCGTGCTCTTTACGAAGCGGTTCATCAAGGTGGTTGTGCGTCCGCACTGGATGTGGGACAACTCTCGGAGGCATCGGGGCTCCCGGTAACGGTTTTGGAGGCTTTGGAGCGGCTGGGGATTCTGATTCCTGAACGCTCCGTCCCCGCCAGGCTGTACAACAGTGAGGACGCCGACGCCTTGCGGGCCGGCCGGACGCTCCTTGAAGAGGGCGTCCCGCTCGATGAACTGCTGGCTCTGGCCAAACAGATGGATGAGGCCATGCGTCCGATCGCCGCCCGGACGGTGGAGATATTCGTCCGGTTTGTGCGGGATTCCGTGGAGTTCACCGCCGGGTCGGAGAGCGAGGCTTCCGAACGCCTGGTTGAGGCGTATCAAACCATGTCAGGCACCGCCGGGCTGTTGGTGGCCGGTCACTTTCGGAGGGTTCTCTTGCAAACCGCCCGCGCCGCTTTGGAAAAACCCATCGCCCTGTGAGTCTTCTGATCCGCTCGCTTCCCCTCGAAGGGAGCGATCTCTTGCCCGAGCGGTTCTCGCCTCCCTCCTATGTTTGGCTGAACGGAGATTTCTCACTGGAGGGGTACGGTCTTGCGTGGCGTTTCGATCCGGGTGTCGGGGAAGGACGTTTTCATCGAGCCTGGGCCGCCTGGAGCAAATGGTTGGCCCAGATGGAGGTGGACAACCGGGTAGGCGAAGTCGGAAGCGGCCCGCTGGGTTTCGCCTCTTTCACCTTCGACCCGGATGCGTCCGGATCGGTGGTGGCGGCGCCTGCATTGGTGGTGGGTCGAAAGGGGCGCCGCGCCTGGATCACCACGGTGGGGGATCTCGATCCCGTCTCGTTCGGCCAAGCTTCCATCTCCGACGCCGAGCCTCCCGATCGTCCCCGCTATGTGGGTGCTTCGCATCCTGACTGGGAATGGATGGAGTCGGTGGCCCGGGCGGTGAGGATGATCAATTCCGGCCCTCTTCAAAAAGTGGTGCTGGCCCGGGATGTAGAGGTTTGGAGCAAGTCCTCTTTCAATGTGCAACTGCTCGTGGAAAGGCTTCATGCCGCGTTTCCGGAGTGCTTTACCTTCTTGGTGGACGGTTTGGTGGGTGCCAGCCCCGAACTGCTGCTGCGTCAATCCGGAAGACGGGTGGAGTCGGTGGCTTTGGCCGGCACCGCACCGCGCCACCCCGATCCTCAAGAGGACGATGAGCTGGCCCGCTGGCTCCTCGATTCGGACAAAAACCGCCGCGAACACGAGTTGACGGTTCGTTCGGTGGAAGAACCCTTGGGGAATTTGTGTTCCCGACTGGACCGCAGCCCCGGGCCCACCATCCGGGAGTTGACCAACCTGCGCCATCTCGCCACCGGTTTCACAGGTGTTCTGGCCTCCGGGCTGTCGGCCTTTGAGGTGCTGGAGCGTCTGCACCCCACCGCCGCGGTGGGAGGCGTTCCTCGCCGCGGCGCCATGGAAGCCATCGGCAGCCTGGAGCGGATCGATCGGGGAAGGTATGCGGGTCCGGTGGGATGGATCGACTCCGCCGGAGATGGGGAGTGGGCAATCGCCCTCCGCTGCGCGCAGTTGAAAGACACCGGGGCGCGCTTGTTTGCGGGAGCGGGGATAGTCGCGGGTTCGCTGCCCGAGGAGGAGCTGGCCGAGACGCGGCTCAAGCTCCGGGCAATGACCAACGCACTCGACTTGCGCACCTAGCCGAGGATCGGGGCCAGCCGGCGGGCGGTCTCCTCCGCGATTCGCTGGTGCAACCGGTGGTTCTCCTCCCGGTCGGTACGCACCTCTACCAGCCAGACGCCGCCTTCCGCCATTCCGGTCTCCACTGCCGGCGCCAGTTCCGAGGCCCGTTCCAGCTTCCGGTAGCCGAGTTCGTGGAAAGCGGCCAGCGTCCCGAAATCCCGCCCGTGCGGAGTTCCGAACAGCTTCTCGAAGTGGGGATGGCGGGCTTGGGGCAGGAAATTGAAGATTCCTCCCCCGTCGTTGTTGATCACCACCATCACGCACGAGGGACGCTCGTTCACCCCGAACCCGTTGGAGTCGTGGAGCAGCGCCAAGTCGCCGGTAAGACACACCACCCTGCCCGGCCGTGTCCAGGCCACGCCCAAAGCGGTGGAGACCAGCCCGTCGATGCCGGACACACCCCGGTTTCCGACCACCGTGGCCGGGGTGGTGGAGGCAAACATCTCCACTTCCCGGATGGGCAGAGAGGACCCCACCACCAGCGCGCCCACCGACAGCGCAGCCAGATCCCGGGCGGTCCGGGGCTCGGTGGGGAGGTCGATATCGTCCAGGATGTCGTCGATCACCAGGCGGCAGACACCCTCCGCCTGCTGCCACTTCTCCAGCCACCCGCGAGCGTCGCTCCTCTCCCCCACCTGCTCCAGCAGGGCCTGGGCGACGGCCGCCGGCGGACCGGAAGCCATGCGCGAGACCGCCCGGCCCGGATCGGCCCACCGTCCCGGAGCACCTGCCACCACCTGGAAGATGGACGGGTCCGACAAGAGATCCGAAAGATTGGGACTGAGCCCGGTTTTGCCGAAGCACAGCGCCAAGTCGGGCCGCAGGGCGGCGGGGGAGCCAGCCAAGAGATGGTGATAGGTGGAGACAGAGGGAGGGCGTCGAGCACCGGAGAGCGCTTCGGCGATCAGCGGCCACCCCAGCCGCTCCGCCAGCATGGCATAGACCTCCGATCCCTCAGCACCCTCCCCCACCACCACCAATCCCCGCCGGGCTCGCTCCACCTCGTCCAAGAAGGAGAGATCGACCGCCGCTGCCCGTCGAGCGGTGATCCAAGGCTTTCCCTCCGAGCGTCCTTCGGTTGCCGAGATGAAGGGTTGGGTTCGAACGCGTCCATCGTCGTGGGTGGGGACGGTGGGCTCCCGGAATCCCAGGTTGAGATGAACCGGCCCGGGTCGGCCTCCCCATCCCCGCGCCTCGGCCACTGCCCGTGCTGTTGAAGCTCTCCAGAAGGAGTTCGATTCCCGACGGTCCTCGGCCGGTCCCGCCTCCCAGAACCACCTGACCACCTCCCCGAATAGCTTCAACTGATCTATGGTCTGGTTGGCGCCGGTCTCCCGCAATTCGGGAGGCCGATCGGCGGTGAGCAAAATGAGCGGGACGCCGGAGGCGTCGGCTTCCACCACTCCCGGAAAGAGGTTGGCCACCGCGGTACCAGAGGTAGTGACCACCGCCGCGGGAGACCCGCCCACCCGGGCGGCACCCAGCGCAAAGAAGACTGCCGAGCGCTCATCGGCTAACACCGCCACCTCCGCCCCGGGGTGTTCTTCCACTGCCCTGGCCAATGAGGCGGACCGGGATCCAGGAGACAGGGCAAACCGGGAGACTCCCCCCCTCACCAGTTCGTCCACCACCGTCTCGGCCAAAGCCACCGAGGGGTTGGGGTGGGCGGATCTCATAGGTCTCTCAGCAATGCAGCGGCCCTTTCCAGTCGGGCGATCATGGAAAAGGCTACATCTTCTTCGGGGCGCCATCTCTCCAGTAACTCCGGTGCGGGTGTCGGACGGCGCAGCGTAATCTCTCCCTGGTCGGGGACCAGAGGCCGGTGGACGACATCACCGGCCAGAAGGGAGGCGGTGGCCAGCCCGCATGCGTAGGGAAGTTCGGGCAGAGCCGCCGCCGCCGCCAAACCGGCGGCGAGTCCCACCGAGGTCTCCAATGCGGAGGAGGGAATCACCGCCAGCCCGGTCTGGGACGCCCAATCCAACATCGCCGCGACGCCTCCCATTGGCTGTACCTTCATCACCAGCATGTCCACCCCTTCCGAGCCGACGATCTGCTCGGGCGAGGCCCCGGCTCGGATCGATTCGTCGGCTGCGATCGGGATTGGGGTTCGCTGCCGGAGCTCGGCCAACTCGGCGAGGGTGGCGCAAGGCTGTTCGACGTATTGGAGGTTGTATTCTTCCAGGCGGCGGAGACAAGCTTCCGCCTCGGCCACCCCCCACGCTCCGTTGACGTCTATTCGGAGGAACCCGCTGTCTCCCAGGGCCTCTCGCACCGCCGCCACCCTGGCCAGATCGTCGGTGAAATCCTGCCCGGCCTCGGCTACTTTCACCTTGGCCGTCCGACAGGCCGATGCTTCTACCAGCTTCCTGGCTCGGTGGGCCTCGACGGGAGGAACGGTGACGTTGACGGGAATCCGGTCCCGGATCGGTGTTGGGAGATGGTGAACAGCCGACTCGCGAGCGGCGGCCAGCCACCGAGCCGCCGTGCGGTCGTCGTACTCATCGAAGGGCGAGAACTCTCCCCATCCAGCCGGGCCCCGGAGGAGCACCGCCCGCCGTTCTTGCAATCGCCGATAGCGAACCGCCATCGGAATCGCCACCACCCAGGCCTCCAGCCCGGCCAGGGAACCGCCGGTAAACACCCGATCCGGTGGAGGAGTCATCGCCCGGCCTGAACATCCCGCAGATATGTGACCAGCCGGGCGATCTGGTCGTCGCTCAGGTAGTTGAATGAAGGCATTCTTCCCACCCCCCGACGAATGGCGGTCTCCAGATAAGTGTCGGGCTCGGCGGCGCTGGGCGCGCCTTCCCCCAGACGGGGACCCGTTCCTCCTTCCAGTCCCACCCCATGGCAGGAGGAACATAGTTCGCTGTAGAGCTGCGGTCCCGTGGCGGTTGGGGGAGGTGGGGAGGAACAGGCCGCCACCAGCCCCACCAATAGCAACAGAACGACCAACCGGAGCCTTCCGGCCCCGGCTGTCCGGTCAGGAGAGGGTTTCGAGCCGCTCAATTGTCTCAGCGGCTTGCTCCCACATCTCCCGGCTGACCACCAGCACCCGTCCGTTGGCGACCGCCACTACCACGTCTGAGACCCCCACCACCGCCGTCTTGGCGCCCTGTGAGTGGACGTGCACCCCTTCGCCGCCCTTCACAACTGCCCTACCGCTCACTACATTGCCCCGGCTGTCGCCTCCCAGCGCCTCTCCCAGGGCCTCCCACGATCCAATATCGGACCATCCGACGTCCATCCGAACGGCCAAGACCCGCTCGGCCCGCTCCCACAGTCCCTTTGCCACTGAGACCGATGGAGCATTCTCGAAGCAGTCTCCCAGTTCCACCGTTCCATCGGCGTGGCGACAGGCGGCGGAGAACGCTTCGGAGACCATCTCTGCCACCTTCGGCAGCAACCGGGTGATCACCTCCCGCAGCACCCCGGCCCGGGCCAAGAACATCCCTCCGTTCCACAAATATCTGCCGGACTCGACCATCTCTTGTGCAGTCCCGATATCCGGTTTCTCCACGAAGCGGTGGATCCGCAGCATCCCGGGGATAGGGTCCGGGCCCACCTCCATATATCCCAGTCCGGGATGGGGATGAGAAGGTTCGATCCCGAAGATGACCAACTCCCCCTGCTCCGCGGAGGGAACCCCCTGTCGGATGGCCGCTCGGAAAGCCTCGACATCGGTGACCAACTGATCGGTGGGAAGTCCCAGCAGCAGATCAGCGGGGTCGGCCCACAGGGCGGCCGCCATCGCGGCCGGGGCGGTGTTGCGGCCCGCCGGTTCGGTCAGCACCGCGGTGGGCGTACAGCCGATCTCGCCGAGGTGCTCGATCATCCGGCGCCCCATGGAACGGCTGGTGACCATCACCGGAGAGGAGACCTCCTCCATGCCCATCACACGTTGGGCGGCGGCCTGTAGAAGGGACTGGTCGCCGAAGATCCGCAGAAGCTGTTTGGGCGACTCCGGTGTGGAGAGCGGCCAAAGTCGGGAGCCGATCCCTCCGGAGAGGAGCACGGGAGTGATCATTGGTAAAAGATTACCTGTGGCGGTTGGTGTGTCGCCCTACGGGAAAAACAGCATCCGCAGCGCCACCGTCACCGAGGCGATGGCCAGTAGCCAGCGGATCAGCTTGGCGCCCTTTTTGATGGCGAGCCGGGTGCCTATCCAGGCGCCGCTGCCGTTGCCGAGCGCCATCACCAGCCCCACCCCCCAGTTGACCTGTCCGGCCGCAACGAAGATGGAGAGGGCTAGCACGGTGTAGCAGGCGATCAGAAACATCTTGGCGGCGCTGCCCTTCACCAGGTCGAGCCCGCATCCCATTACCAGGCCGGTGATGAGGAGGAATCCCACCGCCACCTGTATGAACCCTCCATAGAACCCGATTGCGAAGAAAGCCGCTGCCCTGGCCAACGGCCCAAGCCGCGGTTCCACCTGCTCTCTCAGCCAAACCGATGGCTTGAGCAGTACCGAGAGCGCGACTCCGATCAGCACCACGGCAAAGGCTGTGCGGATGGTCTCGGGAGAGACCCGAGTGGCGAACCACGCTCCCAGTCCGGTACCGGCGAGTGTGGGGACTATGAGGCTTACGGACATCTTCCAGGGAACCTGTTTCTTCCGGGCGAAGCCCACCGTTCCCACTGTGTTGGAGAACAGGATGGCCACCCGGTTGGTGCCGTTGGCGATGTCCGCTCCCAAGAGCGGCACGAGGATGATCAGGGTGACGGCCGAGCCTCCTCCCGCCATGACATTGATGAACCCGGCGGAGAACCCGGCCAGCACCAGCAGCACGCCGGTCAACAGGTCCAGTTCAGCGATCAAATTATATGGACCTGAAGGACATACGGAAGAGAATGCTACTTCTGACTGGGTACAATTTTCGAAAGTAAAACCCCAGGAGGTCCCCCGTTATGAACGCCGCGATACTCGACGCCCGGCAGGAAGAACTATGCAGCCAAAGCCGATGGGACTTCTCCGACCTGTCGGCGGTCTTTATCAACTGCACTCTCAAGAAGTCACCGGAAATTTCACACACCCAGGGGCTCATGGATCTTTCGGCGGCGATCATGGAACGGAACGGGGTTTCGGTTACCCAAATTCGGGCCGTTGACCATGTGATAGCTCCGGGAGTTTGGCCGGATATGACCGAACACGGCTTCGACCGCGATGACTGGCCGGCGATCTTGGAACAGGTGATGGCCGCCAACATCCTGGTGCTGGGCTCTTCGATCTGGTTGGGAGAGAAGACTTCGGTGTGCACGCAGGTGATCGAGCGGCTATACGCCGCCTCGGGAATTCTCAACGACCACGGACAGTACGCCTATTACGGTCGGGTGGGAGGCTGTCTGATCACCGGTAACGAAGACGGGATAAAGCACTGTTCGATGAGCATCCTCTATGCCCTTCAGCATCTGGGGTATGTGATTCCTCCGCAGGCCGACGCCGGATGGATTGGAGAGGCCGGTCCCGGACCTTCCTATCTCGATCCCGGGTCGGGGGGTCCCGAGAACGACTTCACCAACCGCAACACCACCTTCATGACCTGGAACCTGCTCCACACGGCCCGCATTATCGTCGACGCTGGTGGGTGGCCCGTCCATGGAAACCAGCGCTCCGTCTGGGATGCGGGATGTCGCTTCGACTTCGAGAATCCCGAACATCGCTGAGATGACTCCCAACATGGAGACACAATGCATTGAGGAAGTGCTGTCGCTCGCTGAGCGGGCGGTGGATTCCAGGAAGGGTCTGGCCGGCTCGGGGTTTTGGAAGGCGGTGGCGTCTGTCAAATCCGACCCACAGTTGGTGCATCGCTTCGCGCCGCGGATTGCCGAGACAGATCGGAAAGCATTCTTGGAGTGGGCGTTGTTCACGGTGACATCCCGGGTCGGGAATGCGGTGATGACCTTGGTGACCCTGGCGGGCGCGCTGTTGGTGGTCTGGGCGCATTATCTGCCCAGACCATGGGATGGCTTGGTGCTCCTGGGGGGTGCCGGCATTTTGGTGACGACCACCCACGGTCTGGGCCACCAAGTGGTGGGAAGGATGGCCGGGATACGCTTCACCCATTGGTTCGTGGGCTCGCTCAAGCGGCCGCAGCCGGGAGTCAAGGTGGACTACGACTCTTATCTACGGGCGGCGCCGCGCGCCCGAGCCTGGATGCACGCCTCCGGGGCCATCGTCACCAAACTGCTTCCCTTCGTGATGCTCGTCCTAGCCTTGTCGTCCGATTTTCCGTCATGGACGGCCTGGTTATTCCTGGCGCAGGGTGTGCTCCAGGTGATCACCGATGTGCTGTGGTCGGTGAAGGTCTCGGATTGGAAGAAGTTCCGCCGGGAGATGTCCTACGTCTGAGAGTTGGCTTCAGGCAGGCCGGAGGTCTCCGATGAGCGGATCAATCCCGAGCCGACGAACTCCCACATCTCCCGGGCCAAGTCATCACCTCCCAGCCTTCCGCCGGGGCGGTACCAGCGCCCCACCGCGTTGAGGATGGAGAGGATGAAGATGGTGGCCATGTTGGGGTCCGTTCGCTCATCGAATTCGCCGCATGCGATCCCCGCCCGGATCACTTGCCGGAAGTGTTGTTCATATCCGTCCCGGGCCGCGATGACCGCTTCCCGGTAGGGGTCATCGAGGACCCGCGCCTCGTTCAGAAATGTGCTGGCCTCATCACGGTGGTTGAGGATTACCCACAGGTGGCCGGTGATGAGCGCCCGCAGTCTCTCGGCCTCTCCCCCGCCCGCCTCCAGCGCCTTTTGGGCAGACTCGTTGAAGAGGCGTTCGGCGCGTTGCACAACCTCCACCAGGAGGTCTTCCTTGGAAGAAACATGGGAGTAGATGGACGACTTGAACAGCCCGAGTTCGTTTCCCAGGTCCTGCATGGAGGTTCCGTGATATCCGCGGAGGGCGAAGAGCTTCCCCGCCGCCTGGATCACGCTCTCGCGGCTGTGTCGGGTATGCGCGCTCATCGCCGGTCAAAATCCACGGTCAGCCGCTCAGTCAGCGGAACAGCCTGGCAGGTCAGCACGTAGCCTGCTTCGAGGTCTTCGGCTACCAGGGCGTAGTTGTGCTCCATGGAGACCTCTCCCTCCACGACCTGGGCCTTGCAGGAAGCGCACATCCCGCCTCGGCATGACCAGGGCAGCTCATGGCGAACGGTCAGAGCCGCGTCCAGAACCCGGGTTCGGGGGCCCATACGCACCTGTGAGGTGCGTCCGTCCAGGGTGAAGGTCAGCTCGACCCTCACCTCGTCCGACTGGCCGTTCTCGACCTTGATCGGAGCGATGGCCGGGGGTGGTCCGGCGAAGAACAGCTCGTCCCGGATGTGGGCGGGCGGCACTCCCCGGTCCTCCAGAGTCTCCCGGGCGGCGGTGACCATCACATAGGGGCCGCACAAGAACCAGCGATCCACCGAATCGGGGTTTATCAGAACGCCGAAAATCTCTTCCAGGCGGGGACGGTCGATACGCCCGCTGAGGAGCGGTGAGGACTGCTGCTCCCGACTGAGGACATGGATCAGATGAAACCGTTCGGCATAGCGGTCTTTGAGAGACGCCAGGTCCTCCAGGAACATGATCGAGGCCGACGAGCGGTTGCCCAACAGCAGGGTCCAAGAACACCCGGGCTCGGCTCGGAGCGTGGTGGCGATCAAGGAAAGCACCGGGGTGATGCCGCTCCCCGCGGCAATGGCCGCGTAGTGTCGCCTCGATCCGGGATCGGGAGTAATGGTGAACTCGCCCACCGGCGGCATCACGTCCAGGGTGTCCCCGGCCTGGAGCCGGCGGTTGGCGTAGGTGGAGAACTTGCCCCCTTCGAGTTCCTTGATCCCGACGCGAAGCTGGCCGGTGTCAGCGTCGGCGCACACCGAGTAGCTGCGCCGTACGTCCTCGCCGGCGATCTCGGCTCGCACGGTCACGTGCTGGCCGGGTAGGTATCGGAAACTGGACGCCAACTCGGGGGGAACCGCAAAGGTGACCGCCACCGCCTCGGAAGTCTCACGGTTTATCTCAGCTATACATAGACGGTGAAAAACCGGAGGGTCCTCCATCACAGTTCCTTGAAGCGGTCGAAGGGCTCGAGACAGCGATTGCAAACCATCAGCGCTTTGCAGGGGGTGGCGCCGAACTCGCTCACCTGCCGAACCCCCACCGAGTCGCACAGCGGGCAACGGGTGGCGCCCTGGGGGTCCTCGGCCGGTCTGCGGGGAGGGGCGATGCCGGCCTGGGCGAGCTTTCGCCGTCCGGCGTCGGTGATGTCGTCGGTGGTCCAGGCCGGGCTGTAGCGGGTATAGATCTCGATCTGGTCGACGCCGAAGCCCGCTTCTCTCAACACCGCCCGGATGGAATCCCTTATGGCGTCTATCGCCGGGCAGCCCGACCAGGTAGGAGTGATTTCGACGACCGCCCGCTCCCCCGCTATCTCCGTTCGCCGCAACACCCCCAGTTCTTCGATGGTCACCCAGGGAAGTTCGGGATCGGGCACCGCGGCCACCAACTCCCGGATTCGGATGGCGGCGGTCACCACTGCATTCCTGGATAGGACCGCTGCATCCACTGCATCTCGGCCAGAATCAGCCCCAAGTGCTCGGTGTGAAATCCCGACCGTCCTCCCGAGCGTACGAAGGTGTCATCGGGGATGGTCAACCCGACGGCCGAAAGGGTCTTCTGCACGCATCGTTCCCACGCCGGGCGCAGCCGGACGGGATCGACGCCCGCCCCGGTTTC
This sequence comes from Acidimicrobiia bacterium, assembly GCA_965214265.1. Taxonomy (GTDB): domain Bacteria; phylum Actinomycetota; class Acidimicrobiia; order Spongiisociales; family ZC4RG35; genus Bin76. The sequence continues at coordinate 1,848,128 of CBDCBK010000010.1, read as the reverse complement.
GGCCAGTTTCCCGGTGGTCTCGGTGGTCTCGAACATCTCGGCCGTGAAGCGCCAGAGCTCGTCTACTGCGCGCCGGGTCCGCCGATGGCTCTCCTCGGTTCCGTGGCCAAGCCGCGCCAGCCAGGTGGAGGAATGTCGGAGGTGATAGCGGGCCTCTTTGATCGCCTTCCCGGCGATGCCGGCCAGGGAGGCGTCCGCCGAGCCGCACAGTCGCTCCCACAGTTCCGTCTGGTAGGCGTCATAGAAGAACTGGCGAACCAGGGTGTGGGCAAAATCGCCGTTGGGCTGTTCCACCAGCAAAAGGTTGGTGAACTCCCGCTCGGAGCGGAACATGGCCAGATCGTCTTCGCAGCGGCCCATACCTTCCAGCTTCCCGGCGTACTCCAACAGCATCCGCGCCCGGCCCAGGAGATCGAGGGCGATGTTGGCCATAGCGATGTCTTCTTCCAGGTCAGGCGCGCGAGAGATCCATCCCGACAGCCGCTGGGCAAGGATCAGGTTGTCATCGGCGTGAGAGAGCACATAGCGAAACAGGAGTTGGCGGGTTTCATCCCGGGTGTCGCTCAGGGTGGGTCCCGGCCGGGCGGTCACAGCCACTTGACCTCTTCGGGCACCTGATAGAAAGTGGCGTCCCGGTAAGGCTTCTCACCGGTGGGCTCGAACAGCGAATCGGCATCGTCGGCGTCGGAGGCGGTGATCTTCGATGAGGGCACCACCCACAGGCTGATTCCCTCCCTGCGGCGGGTGTACACGTCCCGGGCGGACTGCAGCGCCATCTCCGCATCGGGGGCGTGCAGGCTTCCGGCGTGGACGTGGTGCATACCCCGGCGCGGGCGGATGAAGACCTCCCACAGCGGCCAGCCGGAACCGACTCCCGGGCCCGTCGGCTCGAAGTCCGCGGCCCGCTCTTCGGGCAGGCGGGGAACCGAATAGGACATCAGGCGACCTTTCCGGCTTGGCGGGCGGCATAGGCCGTGGCGGCTTCCCTGACCCAGGCTCCATCTTCCCAGGCAGCCCGCTTGTGGGCGATCCGCTCCCGGTTCATCGGTCCGTTGCCACGGACCACCGCCCAGAACTCCTCCCAGTCGATGTCGCCAAAGTCATAGTGCCCCCGTTGGGGATTCCAGGCAAGCTTCGGGTCGGGGATGCTCAATCCGAGATATTCGGCCTGCGGCACGGTCATATCCACGAACTGCTGGCGCAACTCGTCGTTGGAGATCCGCTTGATGTTCCACGCCATGGACTGGTGGCTGTGGGTGGAGTCGGAGTCGTGCGGTCCGAACATCATGAGAGAAGGCCACCACCATCTGTTGAGCCCATCCTGGGCCATCTCCTGCTGGGCGGCGCTGCCCCGACTGAGGGTCTCCATGATCTCGAACCCCTGCCGCTGATGGAAGGACTCCTCTTTGCAGATCCGCACCATCCCCCGCGCATATGGGCCGAAGGAGCAGCGGGTCAGCATCACCTGGTTGGTGATGGCCGCCCCATCCACCAGCCATCCGATGCATCCGATGTCGGCCCAGCTGAGGGTCGGGTAATTGAAGATCGAGGAATATTTGTGCCTCCCCTCGTGGAGCAGTCTCATCATCTCGTCGCGGGTGATGCCCAGGGTTTCGGCCGCCGAATAGAGATAGAGTCCGTGCCCCGCTTCATCCTGGACCTTGGCTATCAGGATGGCCTTGCGCTTGAGGGTGGGAGCGCGGCCTATCCAGTTCCCCTCGGGTTGCATCCCGATCACCTCCGAATGGGCATGCTGCGCGATCTGGCGAATAAGCGTCTTGCGATATCCGTCGGGCATCCAATCGGCTGGCTCCACCTTCTCCTCGGCGGCCAAGAGGGCTTCAAAGTGGGCTTTTCCGGGATGTCGGCCAGTCATTGAGCACCATAATAACTAACGATCGTTCGTTAGTCAAATGTAAGCCGCTACTAAAGTTGGGTACATCAGAACCGAAGGAGAAAACATGCAGACCGACGGCTTGGAAATCACCTGGCTCGGACACGCCGCGTTCCGGTTTCGCCTGGATGACGGCACCACCCTTATGATCGACCCTTTCCTGAACGGCAATCCCCTCTGCCCTCCCGAAGAAGCCAACCCGGTGAAGGTGGACGCGGTTCTCATCACCCACGGTCATGCCGATCACATCGGCGATGTTGTAAGTATCGCCGGATCCACCGGGGCCGCGGTCTTCTCCATCTTTGAGATCAAGAACTGGTTGATGTGGCAAGGCTTAGAAGACGAGCAAACGGTTGGTCTCAACAAGGGAGGGACGGTGTCCATACCGGGTGGAGTCGAGGCCACTTTCGTCCACGCCGTTCACTCCTCGGCCATTTACGGGGACGAAAAGATGCCTACCGGTGGCTCACCGGGCGGATGGGTACTCAACTTTCCGGGCGGGCCCACCATTTACCACGCCGGAGATACCGATGTGTTCGGAGATATGAGCCTGATCCGTGAGCTGTGGGAACCGACCATTGCATGTCTTCCGATCGGCGGACACTTCACGATGGATCCCCGCTCGGCGGCCAAGGCTGCCCGGCTGTTGGGAGTAGAGACAGTAATTCCGATGCATTTCGGGACGTTTCCCATCCTGGCAGGCCGGCCTGACCAACTGCGCGACCACAGCGGAGGCGATTTCGAGGTGCGGGAACTGGACGTCGGCTAGCCGGTTTCCAGCGCTGGCGCCTTTGGGCTATAGCGCTCTCTCCTTCGGTTGTATTGGAGCCGCGGTTTCGACGGTTCTTATCCCTCCAAACGCCGGTAGGTGGTGCCCAGGGTCAGGTACTCCTCCACTCCCATTTCGGCCCGCTCCATTTCCTGGGGCCGGAGCTTTCGGAGTGGGCGGGCGGGGGTTCCCACCGCTATTGTCCAAGGTGGTATCTCCTTGCCCTCAGGTAGTACTGATCCGGCCGCCAACCATGAGCCCTCTCCCATCACCGCCCCGTTGAGGGCGATGGCACCCATCCCCACTAGGCAGTAATCTCCAATTACGGCGCCGTGGATCACGGCTGCATGGCCGATACTGATCCGGCGGCCCAGCAGCGTCGGAAATCCACGGTCAGTGTGAAGGACGGCAATGTCCTGGATGTTGGTCTCCTCCCCCACCACTATCCGATCCGTTTCTGCCCGGATCACCACGCCGAACATCACCACAGCCCCGGCTTCCACCACCACGTCCCCAAATATCCGGGCGGTGGAGGCTATATAGGCGGTCGGGTGGACAATGGGAGCGGCTAGTCGGCGCGGAACGCGGTCCATATGGGCTCTCTCTTCTCAGGATTATCAGCCTACTAATGGCGGATGGGGTTGAATAGCGGCTGAGTAAATGACCGAACAGGAGATTCTGGATGGGAACCGCACCCTGGAACTCTATACGTGTGTATAAATAGGGTGTATGCCGAGAATCTAGGTGTACCTTCCCGACGGTCTATATCGGGCGGTCAAGGAAGGCGGCTTGGAGCAGTCCAGGCTGCTTCGGCGGCGGCTTCTCGAGGAAGCGGTCCGGGTCGAGTTGCGGCGGCGGCTTCTGCTCCGTACGCATTGCCGAGGTGGGAGAACCCGGACCCGAAGAGGCCGCCAGGGCTCGGGGGATTGCTCGTCGACTCGCCCGCAGACCCGAACGAGCGGCCGGCTAGATTGCTGGTCCTCGACTCGGGGGCTGTCTCCCGGCTCTCGGAACGTTCCCCCAGGGCTGCTGCCATGATTGCGGCACTCCGCGCCGAGGGTTTGTGGCCTCCGGTGGTGCCCACCCCGGTGATGATTGAAGCTCTGCACGGTGACCCCGCTCGAGACGCGTTGGCCAACCGGATGTTGAAGACATGTGAGATTATCGAAGATATTCCCGAGAGACTGGCTCAACGAGCGGCACATCTCAGAACCCAGGCCCGCAGGGGATCCGCAGGCGATGCTCTTGTGGTAGCGATCGCCGAACCAGGCGGCGCGGTGCTGACATCGGACCCCATGACCTTCGCTCCCTTGCCGGCCACGCCCGTGACATCGTCATCGAACCAGCCTGACGGACCCTCCTTGGCCTTAAGAAGTTCGATAAGCCTGAATCAATCGTCCTGATAGGACTCGATGGGCGGACAGGAGCACTGGAGATTGCGGTCGCCCTCCACCGAGTCCACCCGGCCCACCGGCGACCAGTACTTGTCCTGGGCCTGGCCCGCTCCCGGATAGGCCGCCACCGAGCGGGGATAGGCACGGTTCCAGTTGTCGGCCGTCACCACCCGGGAGGTGTGAGGGGCATGGTGCAAAGGGTTATCATTCCACGGCCATTCCCCGTTTTCTATCCGTCGGATCTCTTCTCGGATCGAGAGCATCGCTTCACAGAACCGATCCAGTTCCGCCAGCGGCTCGGATTCGGTGGGCTCGATCATGAGCGTGCCGGGCACGGGAAAGCTGAGGGTGGGAGCGTGGAATCCGTAGTCGGTGAGACGCTTGGCCACATCCTCGGCGCTCACCCCCGCCGAATTGGTGAACTCTCGGAGATCGACGATCACCTCGTGGGCCACTCTGCCCTGGTCTCCGACATACAGAATTCGGTAGTCACGCGACAATCGGGCTGTCAGGTAGTTGGCCGCCAGGATGGCTATTTCCGAAGCCCGCCTCAGACCGTCGCGGCCCATCATCCTCATGTACATCCACGGGATGGGCAGGATCCCCGCCGATCCCCAGGGAGCCGCAGAGATGGGACCGATCCCGGTAGGAGGCCCGGCGGCGTGCTGCAGAGGATGGTTGGGGAGATACGGCGCCAAGTGAGCTCCCACTCCCACCGGACCCACCCCGGGTCCCCCTCCTCCATGGGGAATAGTAAAGGTCTTGTGGAGGTTGAGGTGTGAGACGTCCGCACCGAAACTTCCCGGTCGGGCCAGTCCCACCAGGGCGTTGAGATTGGCGCCGTCCACATAGACCTGACCCCCGGCCCCGTGGACCATTTCACACACCTGTCCCACGCTCTCTTCGAACACCCCGTGGGTGGAGGGATAGGTAATCATGATGGCCGCCAGTTGATCTCCGTGGCGGACCAGCTTTTCCTTTAAGTCCACCAGGTCGATGTTCCCCTGGTCGTCGCAGTCCACCACCACGATGCGCATTCCGGCCATCACGGCCGAGGCAGCGTTGGTCCCATGCGCGGAAGAAGGAATGAGACACACCCGACGATGGTCTTCCCCCCGATTCTGGTGATAGGCGCGGATCGCCGCCAGCCCTGCCAATTCCCCCTGTGAGCCGGCATTGGGCTGCAGCGAGACGGCGTCATACCCGGTGATCTCGGTCAGCCAGTTCTCCAGGTCCGAGAAAAGCTCCACATATCCCTGCGCCTGGTCGAGGGGGGCAAAGGGGTGGATGTCGCAGAACTCCGGCCAGGTGACCGGGATCATCGCCGATGCCGCGTTGAGCTTCATCGTGCATGATCCCAGCGGGATCATGGTGCGATCTAGGGCGAGATCCCGATCGGAGAGACGGCGGATGTAGCGGAGCATCTCGTGCTCGGAGTGGTAGGTGTTAAAAACCGGATGGGTCATGAAAGAGCTCTGCCGGGCGAGTCGTTCGGGGAAGGCAGGAGTGATGCCCGTTGGCGGAAGCACCGCGGCGAAGGCCGAGAGCGCCTGGGAGGCTATCTCCTCGTCGGTGGTCTCGTCCAGGGAGATTCCCACCGTCTCCCGGTCGATGCGTCTCAGGTTTATCCCTGCCGCCAGCGCTCTGTCCATCACCAGGTCGGCCGCTTTCCCTGCTCTCACCGACAGGGTGTCGAACCATCCGGCGTTTTCCACTCCCCAACCGGCCGAGCGGAGGCCCGCCGCCACACGGGAGGTGAGCCCGTTGATCCGCCGGGCGATAGCCGTAAGTCCTTCCGGTCCGTGCCAGGAGGCGTAGAAAGCGGCTATCACAGCCAAGAGCACCTGAGCGGTGCAGATGTTGGAGGTGGCGCGTTGGCGACGGATGTGTTGTTCACGGGTTTGGAGCGCCAGACGAAGGGCAGGGTCTCCGTTTGCGTCCTTCGACAATCCCGCCAACCGCCCGGGAAGGGAGCGGACGTGCCGCTCCATGGTCGCGATGAAACCGGCGTGGGGACCACCGAACATCATGGGCACCCCGAAACGCTGTGAGGATCCCACCGCGATGTCCGCCCCCCACTTCCCCGGCGGGGATAGCAGGGTGAGCGCCAGGAGATCGGTGGCGACCACAACCACCATTCCCGCGGCCCGGGCTTCTTCCACCGTGGGGATCAAGTCGGGTACTTCGCCGCCGGCGCCCGGATACTGAAACATCACCCCAAAGGATTCTCCATCGAGGAAGTCCATCTTGTCGGGATGGGCCACCACGACATCGATGTCCATCCAACGGGCGCGGGCGCGGATCACCTCGATGGTCTGGGGAAAGGTGTCGGCGTCCACCCAGAAACGCACGGCGCGGCGTCGACGGGAGATCCGGCGGGCCATAGTCATCGCCTCGGCGGCCGCCGTCCCCTCGTCGAGGAGGGATGCGTTGGAGACTTCCATCCCGGTCAGGTCCGAGACCATGGTCTGGAAGTTGAGCAGCGCCTCCAAGCGTCCCTGTGAGATCTCCGGCTGATAGGGGGTGTAAGCGGTGTACCAGGCGGGGTTCTCCAATACCTGACGGCGGATCACCGACGGGACGTGGACGTTGTAATAACCGAGCCCGATCAGAGAGGTCATCACGCGATTCCGGGAGGCTGTCTCCCCCAGACTCCGAAGCGCCTCGGGCTCACTCAGAGCTGCGGGCAGGTTTAGTTCCCCGCTCATGCGGATCGAGGAAGGAATCGTCTCGCGCATTAAATGCTCGATGGATTCGGCGCCTACCGCCTCGAGCATTGTTGAAATATCTTCCGGGCGCGGGCCGATGTGTCGGTCTGCGAACTGGAGGGGCTGGGAGGCGGTCATGGCAATCTCCTCGGGACGCGGCTGCTTCCTTCTCCCTGCTGTCCCGGTTACCTGAGAGGTTCGCTCCGTTGGCGGAGTTTGCTCCTTCGGCGGCGGCGCCGGTCCGCCTTCTTCAGCTCTGCCTGTTCAACACGGTCCTGTGGCCTGAGAGATTCCTGGGAGGGTTTGCCCCTTCGGCGTCTCGACGAGCGAGACTCTCCCGCATTGCGTCACTGGCTTTAGGGATTGTAAGCGCGTCCGGGAAATAGGTGGGGTCATATAAGGGGAGGAATGTGAGGAGATGGCAGGCCTATCGGTTACTCTCCGTGAAAATGAGTGCTGCAGCTGTGGTGTTGTTCGGATTGTTGGGAGGGGTGGCGGCCGCCGTCCAGAGCCAGATGATGGGACAGTTCGAGCAGCGGGTGGGGATGATGGCCGGCACCGCCGTCAATTTTGTGGTCGGCGCGGCGGTGATGGGCGTGGTGCTGCTGGCGATCAGGAGCCCTTCGGTGGCCGAATTGCGGGATTTGCCTCCCTATCTGTACCTGGCTGGAATTGCGGGGATCGTGATTATCAGCAGCATCGCATTCACCGTTTCCCGAGTGGGAGTCCTGGCCGGCTCAATGCTCCTGGTCACCGCCCAGTTGACCGGCGGGACCATCATCGACCACTTCGGATGGCTGGGCGCCTCGGTCCGGGAGATTTCCTTGAGCAAGCTTTTGGGAATCATGTTCTTGGTGCTGGGCGCCCGTTTGGTGTTGCGCTGAGTCAGACCGCGTCAGAGGGTAATCAGCCCCAGCGAGAGCACCGAGAGGGTCAAACCCGCCATCCGATAGGGAGAAATCTCCTCCTTTTCCACTATTCGGGCCATGAGGGCGATCACGATCGGATAGAAGGAGGAAACCACCGCCACCAGTCCGAATGGACCGATTTGCACTGCCAGGAGATAAGTGAGATTGGCCAGGATCGTACCACCTGCCAGAAACGCCAGCAGGCGGGCTTGCCGGGGAAGGCGGATGGGAACTCGGCGAAGTATCAGCAAACTTCCCACTGCAGTCAGGCTCCCAACTTTGACTGCTATCAGAGGCCACAATCCGGCCTCTGATGAGATTCGGGCGAGGCCGATGAAAAACAGGGAAAAGGCCAACCCGGCCGCCAATCCATATAAGGCTTTCCCAGGCCGCGTTTGATGGCCTCGTGTGTGAACAGTGAGCCACAAGGCCGGGATAGCCGCCATAACGCCCATCCACGCCAGAACCGGGTGACTATCTCCCGTAGCTACTCCGAAGAGAAAGGGGACCAATGCCAGGGTAACCGCTGAGACAGGTGCCACCACTGCCATCTGACCCTTCGCCAATCCCTGGAAGTAGAAGATTGCTCCGGTGACTCCGGCCACTCCGCTGACCGCTCCCCAAGCGAGGTCAGGGAGAGTTACTGAGGTGCCCACCACCTGATGGTGAATCGTCGCGACTAGGAGGGCAATGCCCAGCCCCACGATGTTGGCCCAGACGGCGACCACCAGGACATTCACCCGACGGGTAGCCAGTCCTCCGGCGAAGTCGAACACCCCGTACAGAACCGCAGTCAGTCCCGCCAGTAAAAAGGCCATACTGCGTCAGAGGGTAATCAGCGTCAGCGAGAGCACCGAGAGTGTCAGGCCCAACAGCTGATAGCTAGATGTCTTCTCTTTTTCCACCACCCGGGCCAATAGGGCGATTACGATCGGATAGAAGGATGAAACCACCGTAACCAACCCGAACGGCCCAATTCTCACAGCCAGCAAATAAGTCAGGTTGGCCAGAATATCAGCGCCTGCCAACAATGCCAGTGGGCGCACAGCCCGGGGTAGGCCCGGTCGGACCCCTCGGATCACCAGCAGGGTTCCCAATAGGAGCAGACCGCCCATACGCATGGTGACCAGGGGCCACAGTCCGGCATCAGATGAAGTCTGGGCGATGCCGATCAGAAACAGGGAGAAGGTCAATCCGGCTGCCACTCCATAAAGGGCCTTCCCGGGGCGACCCTGTTCGTTTCGTTTGTAAACGGTAAGCCACAAGGCCGGGAGGGCCAGTGTCACGCCCAGCCATGCCAACAAGGGGTACCGCTCTCCGGTGGCCACCCCGAAGAGAACGGGGATCAACGCCAGGGTTACTGCAGAAACGGGCGCCACCACCGCCATTTGACCCTTTGCCAATCCCTGGAAGTAGAGCGCCAATCCGGTAACCCCCGCCACTCCGCTGGCCGCTCCCCAAGCCAGGTCTGCGAGGGTTACCGAGTCCCCCACCACCTGATGGTGAATCACCGAGACAAAGACGGCGATGCCCAGCCCCACGATGTTGGCCCAGACCGTGACAGCCAGAACATGCGCCCGACGGGTGGCCAGTCCCCCGGCGAAGTCGGACACCCCGTATATAAGGGAGCTTATTCCCGCCAGCACAAAGGCCATGCTGGTCCTGGGAAGCGAGAGAATTGAGAGATAACAGGCATAAAACTGCCCCGTCGCCAAGGGAAGCGTATCGGGGTCGAGCCGAGATTAGCAGGCCGGAGCCCTCCTGATCACGGGTCAGAAGAACCAAACCAGCCACAATCGACAACCGGGATGGGAAAGGGCGGGCCGGTATCGTTGCCATGACAGATGCGGAATGATCGACGCACCATATTTGGGTGGGCGATGTACGACTGGGCCAATTCGGCCTATGTGGTGGTCATAGTTGGAATACTGCCTGCCTATTTCGGGTCGGAGATCGTCCCCGAAGAGGGATGGATGGGGCTGAGCGCCGAATCGCTGTGGGGATACATGGTGGGGTTGATCTCTCTGATGCTCTTTCTGATAACCCCGGTGCTGGGAGCGATCGCCGACTACAGCGCCCGCCGGCTCATGTTTCTGAAGGTGTTTGCCTACGGCGGCGCACTTTTCGCCACCTGCTTTGCTTTCGTCGCCACCGGCGATGTGCTGTTGGCCATGTTGATGTTTCTGGCGTCCTACTTCGGGCTCGCCGGCGGCAATGTGTTCTACGACGGCATCCTGCCGGTTATCACCACCGATGACACCATCGATCGGGTCAGTTCCAAGGGATACGCCCTTGGGTATGTAGGAGGCGGCACCTATCTGCTGTTCGCCATGATGTTCATCTTCTACGCGGAAGAACTGGGGATCGAGGAGCCCCTGGCCGCCCGGCTCGCCATCGGGGGCTCTGGGATATGGTGGTCGGGTTTCTCCTGGTATGCATTTCGGCGCCTGAGGGAGGTTGGAGACGCGCAGGGAGCGCTCCAAATCGGCCGGGGTGAGAGTCGATATCTGGCTTATCTGCGCCTGGGATTCCGACGCACCTGGGGCACCTTCCGCCGTCTTTCGGGCCACAGGCACTTGCTGTTGTTCGTTCTGGCCTACCTTTTCTACATCGACGGGGTTCAGACCGTCATCAACATCTCCGCCATCTACTCCTCCGAGACTCTGGAGATAAGCACTCCCTTTATCGCCCTCGTCCTGTTGGTGGTGCAATTCATGGCCTTTTTCGGAGCGCTCCTGTTCGGACGGCTCTCCGACCGGATCGGTCCAAAACGCTCCATCACCTTCGCGCTGGTGATATGGATCGGAGTGCTGATCGCCGCCTACAACCTGCCGGTGGGCCAGAATAATCCGCTGCTGGCCGTGGGGATGGTGATCGGATTGATTCTGGGGGGAACCCAAGCGCTCAGCCGCAGCCTGTACGGGTCGATGATCCCCCAGGCGGCCTCCGCGGAGTTTTTTGGGTTCTTCTCGGTTTTCACCAAATTCTCAGCCATCTGGGGGCCGATCATCTTCGCCACTTTCCGCGAGTTGACCGGCTCCAGCCGCCCGGCCCTGCTGTCGCTGGTTTTCTTTTTCGTGGTGGGGTTTGTCCTGCTGAGTCTGGTGAATGTTGAAAAGGCCCGCGATGGGCGTGCTGAATGGAGTTTCCCCGGCGGTTAGCGGCCCCTCCCCACCGGGACGAATCAGCTGATGGACATTCCAGTGTGGCTGTCGAAGAAATGCAGCTTGGAGACATCGAGTACCAGTCGGATTCCCTCTCCGGCCCGGGGAGCGAAATCGGGATTGACGCGGGCCACGAACTTGGTGCTGTCCCCCAGTGAGGAGACATCACTTCCCTTGTCTTCCAAAAGCTCGCGGATGTCAGGGGTGATCACCGGAGGCGCCGGTTTGCTGAAATGGACATAAGCCTCTGATCCCAACTGCTCCACCAGATCCGCATCGGCGCCGATGGTCGCCAGACCGTCGCGTTCGGAGATCGACGAGTCGATCTCGAAGGCTTCGGGCCTGATTCCCACCACCAGTTGGGTCTCCGAATAGGAGGCCAATCGGGGATGGGCGGAGAACACAGACCGGTTCAGGGAGAATTCTTCGTCAGCGAAAGCGAGAGACCCTCCGACGGCGTTGGCCTTGATCTTCCCGTAGACGAAGTTCATGGAAGGCGAGCCGATGAACCCGGCCACGAACAGGTTGACGGGATGATCGTACAAAACCCGGGGAGTGTCGATTTGCTGGAGGTTGGTCTGGTGCTCGCCGGCCTTGCGAAGCACCGCGACGCGGTCCCCCATGGTCATGGCCTCCACCTGATCGTGGGTCACATAGAGGGTGGTGGTCTTCAGCCGGTTGTGAAGGAGCCCCAACTCCGAACGCATCTGGACCCGCAACTTGGCGTCCAAGTTGGAGAGAGGCTCGTCCATCAGGAAGGCGGCCGGCTCCCGGACGATGGCCCTCCCCATCGCCACCCGCTGTCGCTGTCCACCTGACAGTGACTTGGGCTTTCGATCCATGAGTTCGGAGATCTCCAGGATCGAGGCGGCTTCGTCCACTTTGCGGCGGATTTCCTCGCGCGGCAGGCGACGCATCTTCAACCCGAAAGCCATGTTGTCGAACACGCTCATGTGGGGATAGAGGGCGTAATTCTGGAAGACCATGGCGATGTCGCGGTCCTTGGGGGAGACGTCGTTCACGATGTTGTCGCCGATCCTCAAGGTTCCCTCGGTCACCTCCTCCAACCCGGCCACCATCCGCAAGAGAGTGGATTTGCCGCATCCGGACGGACCGACCAGCACCACGAACTCCCCGTCCGCGACTTCGAGGCTCACATCGGTTATCGCCCGGGTTCCTCCCGGATAGACCTTTCCAACACTTTCAAAAGAGATCGAGGACAAGTCGTTCTTCCTCCGCCTGGTTTGGTGAGATGTCGACTCTAAATCGTAGCCGGTTTATTCGCTCTGTCGCGATCCTATCAGGTTGAAAAGGCGCGGAGTGCCCTCGCGAAATAGAAATTGGCGGATTAGCGAGAAGAGCCGGCATCCGGCCTGGGTGAATACACGCTGTGTATCTGGATAGGGATTTCGATGGAGATCGCCGCTATTGCCAGGGAGAGTCTCATCCGAAATGACCTACACATCGCTGCTTCATCCGGGGCCGAGCGCTTTGGGCGGGGACTGCTAGCCCATCCCGGATCGTGCTCGGGTCAGGTCCAGATCATCAGACCGGCGTCAACCAAAGCCAACACGGCGGTGCCCGCCACTGCCACTCCCGCCGCGATCAGCCAGGAAGCTCGGCGCAGAGGGACTCCGAAAACGTGGGCGGCCAGCACCCCTGTCCACCCTCCGGTGAGCGGGAGGGGGATGGCAACCACCACCAACAGCGCCAGATTCCGCAGCCGCAGGAACCGGGCGGTGTGGCGCCGGCGGGTGCGGGCGTAAAGCCGGTCCAGCCAACGGCGCATCCAGGGCACCCGCTGGGCAGTGCAGTACCGGTCCACCACCCTCAGCAGCCAAAATACCAGCGGCAGGACCGCCAGGTTGCCGCCCACGGCCCAGATCCAGGTTGAAACGGGCCCCATTTCCAGAGCCAGTCTTCCCAGGGGGATGCCCGCCCGCAGTTCGAGCACGGGAAGGGCCGAGACCAGCGCCACCGCCACCGGGTCGGCCACTCCCCAGCCCTCGAGCAACTCGACCAGGAATTCTCGCACCAGCGGTCAGCGAGTAGTCGAGCGGTAGGCGGAGTCGGGGACGGCCACTATCACGAGGGGAATCGTGACATGCTTGAGTATGTAGGACATCCCGTAGCCGAAAAAGGGTCGGTTGGTGAGGGGCCGATTGGCGGCGCCTACCACCAACAGGTCCCAGTTTTCGGAGTTGGCGATGGTGGCGAGCTCTCCCTCCGGCTGGGCGACCGGCCGGACATCTGCGTGGACTCTGGCTCCAAGGCGCTGTCCGTAGACAACCGATTCCTCCACCAGTTCCCGGCCGGCCATGAAGTTTTCGGCGCTGCTTTTCATATCGAAGAAGTAGGGGCCGTCGGCGGTCTCGGTGATCAGATGCAAGGCAAAGACCATCCCATCGTTGTGAGCAGCCAAAGAGTAGGCGACCTCCTCGGCGGCGCGGGAGGCCGGGTTCGACTCCACCGACAGCAGCACTCTTCTCACTTCGGGTATGGTGGCATCGGAGAGTTCGCCTTCGGGATTGAGGTTTGGATATCGAAAGATCAGGGTGGGAAGCTCCAGCCTGGCCAGAACACGGTCGATCACCGTTGAAAAAACGTCCTTTTCCCCGGTCTGCTCCGGCGCTCCCAGCACCACCAGGTCGTATCCGAGGGTTGCTTCCGTGAGAATCGCGTCCGCCGGATCACGCCCCCGTCTTCTGATCAAGCGGCATTCTTCACCTTCCAAAGCCTTTGCCACGGCCTCGGGACCGGCCTCCTGTTCGACTTCTTTTCCAATCAGACGCCTCCACCACCCCTTTGAGGAGCCGGTAACCGCCAGCACCGTCAACTCCGCTCCTTTGAACAGGCGGTTTATCTGGGAAGCGGCATAGGCGCTGTTCGCTCCTCCCCGGGTGGGCAGGAGAATGCGTCGCGACCCCAGAATCTGGGCCTGTGAGCGGATGGCCTCCGACTCCAGGCGCGTCCTTTCCTCCTCGTCGGCTTCCATTCCCCGAACCGTCCACTTCAGCATGACCGGAGCGATGAGCGAGGTGACGATGGCTGCCAACACGATCACCGTGTATCCGGTGTCGCTCACCACCCCCAGACTCAGGCCCACCAGGGCCACCACGATTCCCATAGCGCCCAGGGCGGACAAACCGGATCCGAGCGCCCACGCCTCCCGCACGCCGAGGCCGGCACGACGGGCGCCCACCAGGGTTCCGAACAACTTGGCCACCACCGCCAGCACGATGAGCACCACCGTCCAGACAATGGCGCTGGGCGTTCCCAACAGGGAGATGTCTACCCGCAGCCCGCTGAAAGCAAAGAACACGGGAGCGAAGAACGAGTCGGTGACCGTCTCTAGGACATGGCGCACCTCGACCATCTGATAGCGAAGCGTGGCGAGGATGATTCCCACGATGAACGCCCCCAGGATGGCTTCGAGGCCCAGCGCATGGGTGAACGCGCCGCCGGCGATCGCAGCCACCAAGCTCACCGTGAGCGCCGCCTGCAGGTTCGATCCCCCACGCAGCGCCAGGCGCATCGCCTGATTGAGCAGCCACCTGCCCACCGTGGCCGCTAACCCCACGAACAGGACCAAACCTCCCAGAGAGGTGAGCAACTGGGCGGGCTCGAACCCTTCCTGGGCGACGCCGGCCAAGCCGGCCAAGATCAGCCATCCCACCGAATCCATGGTCATGCTCACCGCCAGGGTCACCTGGCCGAAGTTGCGGCGGAGCATTCCCATATCCTGGAGAATCTTGGCCACCACCGGTAAGGCCGCCACCGACAGAGCCAGCGCCATGAAGGCCGCGTACAGGCCCCGTCCGGCGGTGCCCACGAAAGAAGAGGGAGTCAGGAGCGCCACCAGTCCCACCACCACCAGGGGCGCCAGCAGAGCTCCTGCCGAAACGTTGAGGGCTGCCCGGCGAAGACGGGAGATGATTCCCAAATCGGTCTCATAGCCGATCACTACCAGCACCATGATCACGGCCAACCAGGCCAGCGCGTAAATGGCTGAGCCCACCGTCGAGTCCGAGAATATCCACTCGAAAGTGTCCGGATAGAACTGGCCCAACACACTTGGTCCGATCAGCACTCCGGCCAGGAGCTGTCCCACCACCGGCGGCTGGCGGAGCTTGTTGGCAAATCCCCCCAAAAGACGCGCGATTCCCACCAACAGGGCCAATTGCACCAGAAATACCAAAAGCTGGTGTTCGTTCAAAAGGCTGGTCGATCCGGGTTCGGCGGCGGCGAAAAGAAGGGTCATCCGCCTGATAACAATACAGAATTCATATCGAAAACCTGACCTGTATGACATCTTGGGACCGCACCGGATAATCCCGTCCCTCCACACGGACAATGCCCTTCGCCCGGGCCGAGCCCCAGCCTCCGGCGCCGATCACCGCCCGAGCGGTCGCCACCTCCGCGCGGATGAAACCCCGCTCCATATCGGAGTGGACCTTGCCGGCCGCCCGTCGAGCACTCGACCCTTCCGGCGTCACCCAGGCCCGGGTCTCCCGGGAGTTGGCGGTGTAAAAGGTACAGAGGCCCAGCGCGGCCTGCGCGGCCTCCGAGATAGTCTCCCCCGCTCCAACACCCAGCCCGAAGGCATCCCGCATCTCCGCTCGGTCCTCGCTGTCCAGCGAGGCGGCCTCCGCCTCCAACCCCAAAGTCATGGTCAGCACTCGATCACCGGCAGGCACCACTTCGCCCACCCGGTTGTTAGTTGACCAAAGCTGCCCTTCTTCTACATTCACCACCCAGATCATCGGTTTGAGGGTGAGGGGCGCGAAGTCCGCTAAAGCCGCTCGTTCGACGTCCGACCACTGTGCCGAACGCAGCAGGCCGCCTTCCCGGGAGATCTCGGACGCGCGGGCCACCGCCTCGTATGCCGCCCGCCGCTCGGGACGGGAAGTGGCCTGATTGCGGAGCCGGACCAGGGAGCCCTCGAACATCTCGGCGTCGCTGATCGCAATCTCGAGTATCACCTCCTCGGCTTGTCGGGTGGGATCCACACCCGACTCCGAGTCCGGGACGGAGGGATCGGTGAAAGCGCGTAGCACCACCACCAGACAGTCCGCCTGACGAAGTTTTCCCACCGTCTCGGCGTCGAGTTCTCCCCCCGATTTGTTAAGGGGAGGCCCATCGGTCATTTCCAGAGCCGCCGGGGTGATGCGCGCCGAGCCTTCCAGCCGGCCCAATTGCTCCAGGATCGGGTCAACGATCCGGGCGACGCCGAGCCGGGTCTCGGTGGTGGAGAAGGGAAAGGGGGCGATCCCCTCGGGGCGGCCGGTGAGAGCCGCGAACAGGGAGGTTTTTCCCGTGTTCGCCAGACCGGTGATCCCCAGGGTGGCCATCACATTACGAGAGTAGACAAAAACAGACGCCATACCACGTTTTGGCGAGAGCTTTGCATCAATTGCCCTCTATTTGCGACGCGGACCTGCCAAAATCAGGCCAATGAGAACAGTGGTGATGACCGGCGGAACCGGTTGGCTGGGACAGGCGCTCGCCAAGAGGCTGCTGAGGAACGACGACCTGCAGCTGGGAGTCACCTACATCAAACCTGATGAGGCCGATCGCTTCGAAGACCGGTTCGGCACCCACCATGACCGTATCATCCTGCGCCGGGTGGACGTGACCGACACCCGAGCAGTGGAGGGGTTTCTCGCGGAGGTGGGAGAGAACGGGGGAGGCATTGCCGGGCTGGCCTGTCTGGCCGGAAGCTGGGCGGGGGGAAGAGTGATCGAAGAAACCTCGGACCTGCGACTCGAGAGAATGCTTGACTCCAATCTCCGCTCCACGTTCACGACGGTGCGGGCGGCGCTTCCCCATCTCCGCCGCGCCGACTGGGCCCGGGTGGTGCTGACCGCCAGCAGCGCCGCCTTCGAGACGCCCCCGGGGCAGGCGGCGTTCAACATCGCCAAGGCGGGGGTGGTGGCGCTGGGCCGCAGTCTTGCCGCTGAACTTAAGAACACCGGCGTCTCGGTCTCGGTCATGGTGCCCTCGGTGATAGACACCCCGATCTCCCGGCAAGCCATGCCCGATGCCGATCACAGCCTCTGGCCAACCCCCGGCGACATCGCCGGGGTGGCGGAGTTCCTGCTGAGCAAGGAGGCCTGGCTGCTAAACGGCGCCGAGATCCCGCTCTAAGGCTTGAATGCGGTATCCTTCTGGAACTATGCGATCCGACGAAGCCCTTCGCCCCGATATGGTGGAGGACCCCCAAGTCGGGGCGGATGTCGGGATCTCCGAGGCGGGAGATGGGCGTTCCGATTCGGAGACTGACGTGGAGGTAACCGAGCCGGCCAAGCTGATCAGGATCGCCACCATGACCAGGGCGATACTCGAGGAGGTGCGGGTGGCCACCCCCGACGAATCCGGGCGGGAGCTCATCTCGAGAATTCATGACCGTTCCCTCCATGAGCTTCGGGATGTGCTCAGTGAACAGCTTCTCACCGAGTTCGATCGTATGTTCGAGCCGCTGCTGGGGGACGATCCCCCTTCGTCATCGGAGGTGCGCATCGCTCAGGCCCAGTTGATCGGATGGCTGGAGGGGCTTTTCCAGGGCATCCAAGCCAGCCTGGTCACCAAGCAGATGGTTGCCCAGGCCCGGGCCGCGCAGCGCGCCAAGCTGATGGCGGGCCGCGCCGAACCCGACGACCGGCCGGCCACCGGACTCTATCTTTAGAGACGACCATGACGCCTCTGCGGGTTGCGGTGATAGGAGGCGGGATCGCCGGTGCCGCCGCCGCCTTCTATTTGGCGGAACGAGCCGAGGTGATGCTGCTCGAAGCCGAGCCCACTTTGGCCTTTCACACCACCGGTCGCTCCGCCGCCCTACTTTTCGAGTCCTACGGATCGCCGGGAATCCGCCCCTTGACCACAGCCAGCCGCGCCTTTTTCGATGACCCTCCCCCGGGACTGGCCGACTACCCGTTTCTGTCGCCGCGGGGCGGAATGTTGGTGGGCGCCGGGCATCAGATGGAGGCTCTGGAGCAATGGGAGGTGGATGCCAGGAAGTCGGGCGCCTGTGTGGAGCTCTTGGACTCCGACGCAGCGCGGGAGCTTTGCCCCGTTCTTCGGGACGAAACCGTGGCCGGGGCGGCGTGGGAGCCCGGCGCGGCCGATATGGATGTGGCCGCCATCCATCAGGCCTTTGTGCGCGGCGCCCGCCGCCGGGACGCCCAGATCCGGGTCTCCTCGCCAGTGGACGCCCTTGAGAAGACCGGGGGAGGGTGGAGGGTACGGACCGGGGACGAAACGCTGGAGGTCCAAGTGGTGGTGAACGCCGCCGGAGCCTGGGGTGACGAGATCGCCCGCATGGCGGGGATCGATCCGGTAGGCCTCACCCCTATGCGGCGGACGGTTTTCATGGTTCCCGGATCCGATGACTATCAGTCCTGGCCCATGGTGGCCAATGTGGAGTTGGAGTGGTATTTCAAGCCGGACGGAATCCAACTGCTTTGCTCCCTCTCCGAGGAGAGTCCCTCTCCTCCTTGCGACGCGCGCCCCGAACCGCTCGACATCGCGTTGGCCATTGAGCGGATCAACGAGGCCACCACATTGGGGATACGTTCGGTTCGCTCCTCGTGGACGGGACTTCGCACCTTCTCTCCCGACCGGGAGATGGTGGTCGGCTTCGATTCCCGGGCGGAGGGTTTCTTCTGGCTGGTGGGCCAGGGCGGCACCGGCATCCAGAGCGCCCCCGGGGCCGGCGAGTTGACCGCTTCCCTGATTCTGGATTCCATAGTTTCTTCTCGGCTGATCGCCCACGGTTTGAATCCGGCGGTCCTGGCGCCCGATAGATTTGCGTGATGGCCACTTTCAAACTGAGTTTCGCTCGTCCTCTCGACCTGCGGCTGTTCTCCGACCGTGTGGCGCTGGCATCCTTGTTTGTCTTCGGCGCGGTGGGCTTTTGGTGGGGAGGATTGGCTGAGGCAGTTGAATCGGGACTGGCCGCCTACCTGTCCTGGGCGTTGTCCCGGGAGATCGACCCCGACTACCCTTCCTCGGCCAACCTGTCGGCGTTGGCTGGCGGCGCCGTCGCCCTGTGGCTGGATACTCACGCCGGGGTGCTGTTCTTGATGCTTTTGGCCATCAGGGTGATGGTGGGAAGCAGCGGACTGTCCGCGGCCCGCTGGGAGGCCGGGCTCATGGGTCTTGGCGCGATTGTCTTCTCGGGAACCCAGACCGGCTGGTGGGCCGGGATGGTGATGGCCGCCGCATTGTTTCTCGACACCCGAACGTCACCGGCTGCATCGCTCTCCCATCGGTGGATCTCGGGGGGCGCCGCGTTCGGAGCGTCCGCCTTCTATCTCCTTTTGGGTGATGCTGGTCTCTGGTGGTGGGCTCACCTTGCTGGGGTAGCCGCGGCGAGCCTGATTCTGGTTTATGGGAGGATCGACCCGAGGAGGAGCTTGATCATCGCTGTGCCGATGGCCGGCTTTCCCACGGTGGCGGCTCTGTTGGGCAAACTGGCCGGAGATGGGCTGGAGGACGGTTCTTTCGGTATATATGTCTTGTTGGGCGCCGGTTTGTTGTTCTCGCTGGTGCTGGGCGCGCTCGGGGCCGAAGTGGATGCTCCTACCGATCGCGGGGGTCACAAGATCTCTTCAAAACGGGTGGAGATGGCCCGGATCCTGTTGGCGGCCTTTCTTTTCCTCTCGTGGGCGTCGGCGTCGGCGTCGACCGCATCCGTGACCGGCGCGGCTGAACCCGCCGCGCCCCTCTTGGCGGTGGCGATCCTGGTAGCGCTCCGGGAGATGTGGTGCCGGGCCGGATGGAAAATCCCGGGGAGACCGTCCTGATGTCCCAGACCTCTCTACTGCGCACATTCATCTCCTCGCCGCAGAACCCCCGGGTGAAGGCGCTGGTGCGGCTCCGCACCCGTCGGGAGCGAGAGAGGAAAGCCACTTTCCTGGTGGAGGGGCGCCGGGAGGTGCGGCGGGCGCTGGCCTGGAAGTCGTACATGGTGGCGGTTTACTGTTGCCCTTCCCTCTATGTGGGGGAGAGCGAAGAGAAACTGCTAGCGGAAGTGGCGCAGGCGGCCGAGGTGGTGGAGATGTCCGAATCGGCCTTTCGCAAAGTCTCCTATCGGGACCGCCCGGAGGGGTTGTTGGCGGTGCTGCGCCAGCCCGAGCTGTCGCTCGCCGCCCTCCGGGTGGGCACCGATCCCCTGGTGCTGGTGGTGGAGTCGGTTGAGAAGCCCGGCAACCTCGGCGCCATGCTCAGAACCGCCGAGGCGGCGGGGGCCGATGCGGTGGTGGTGGCCGATCCGACCACCGATGTCTTCAACCCCAACGTGGTGCGCGCCTCCCTGGGATCGCTCTTCACCATGCCGCTGGCCGTGGCAGAAGGCGCCGAGGCATTGGGGTGGCTCCGCGAGATGGGCCTGCGGGTGATCGCCACCAGCCCGGCGGCGGCCGAGCCGTGCTGGAAATCCGACTTGAGCGGCGGAGCGGCGGTAGTGGTCGGCGCCGAGCAGCACGGCTTGTCCGGCCGGTGGCTGGAGGGCGCCGACCAAACAGTGCGAATTCCCATGTCCGGCACGGTCGACTCTCTCAATGCCGGATCGGCGGCGGCGGTGCTCCTGTTCGAAGCCCGCCGCCAGCGATCGGACCGCTAGCCGGCCGCGGCGATTGCCCGGGACAGCGTGAACCGACCTTCATAGAGGGCCCGTCCCACTATCACCGCCTCGCACCCGAGGGCTGCCACTGCCTCGAGGTCGGAGAGGTTGCCCACCCCGCCCGAAGCGATCACCGCCATGCCGGAGAGTGTGCTCACCTCCGCCAATAGGTCGAGGTCGGGCCCCTGCATGGCGCCGTCCCGCTCGATGCCCGTGACCAACAGCCTCACCACCCCGGCCTCCGCCACTCCGGCCAAGGTTTCGGCAACGGAACGGCCCTCATCGAGCCACCCTGTTCCCCTGGCCCGCCCCGCCCGGATGTCGAGAGCCGCCACCACCCGGTCCAACTCCCCCACCTCCTCCAAAGCCGTTGGATTCCAAACCGCGGCGGTCCCCATCACCACCCGCTGAGCGCCTGCTCGAAGCGCCGCCCGGGCTGTGGATGGAGTGCGGATCCCCCCACCCACCTGGAACGGGATCCCCGCCCGGCTCATCTCCTCCCATATCCGGTGGTCCGGGTTACCGGACCGGGCACCGGATAGATCTACAACATGCAACAACTGGGCGCCCTGCTCCAACCAACGTCCCGCCACTTCCACCGGGTTATCCGAGTAGCGGGTAGCCCGTCTGTAATTGCCATGCAGCAGCCTGACCACACTCCCATCCAATATGTCGATGGCTGGGATTACCTGCATCCTTTAGTGCTTTCTTCTAAGTGTTGGAAAACCGGGCTGTGCTATTGTGTTATTGTGCTACTATGATAGCATAATAGGTGACCGGCAACACAGAGACAATATATGACTTCTGACACATCATGGCGCAATCAGGACACGCGGGCGCTGTTTTCCGCGGTGCTCTCCCTGGAGACGGTGGATGAGGCCGCGCTCTTCTTCCGGGATCTCTGCACCCGCAAGGAGTTGTCCGACCTGAGCCAGAGGTGGGCGGTGGTCCGACAACTCGATCGGGGACTCTCCTATCGCCAGATCTCTGAGGTAACCGGCGCCGCCACTGCCACCATCACCCGGATCAACCAGTGGCTGCGCCATGGAACGGGCGGCTATCGTCTGGCGCTCTCCCGTGCCAAATCCGCGATTGGATCACAAGACTCCCGATGAACAAGACTTCACTCACCCTGGCGGTTCCCAACAAGGGCCGGTTGCGCGAGCCTTCCCTCCGGCTTCTCAAAAGCGCGGGGATGTCCTTTGAAGTTACCGACCGGGCGCTCTCGCTGCGGGTCATGAACGTGGAGGTTGATTTGGTGTTGGTCCGTACCGAGGACATACCGGGAATGCTGATCGAAGGGGTCGCCGATGTGGGAATCACCGGGCTGGACCTCATGGAGGAGTCCGATCCGGATTCGGCCCTCGAGACGCTCGCCAAACTGGGTTTCGGGTTCTGTCGGCTGGCAGCGGCGGTGCCCAATGCCTCCCCCATCGAGTCTCTGGAGGACCTGAAGGGACTGCGGATCGCCACTTCCCATCCACGGACCACTGCCCGTTTCTTAGCCGACCGCTCCATCCCCGCCTCGGTAGTGGCGCTCAAGGGATCGGTGGAGGCGGCCACCAAAATTGCTCTGGCCGATGCGGTGGTCGACCTGGTCTCCACCGGCTCCACTCTCCAGCTCAACGGGTTGCGAGAGATCGGCGTCCTCCTGGAATCCCAGGCGGTGCTAGCCGGACTCCCCGGGGTCGAGGGCAATCGGCTGGTCCGCCAGTTGGTAACCGCGGTGGGAGCGGTCACCGCCGGGCGGCGCAAACGCTATCTGCTTCTCAACACCTCCGCCGACAACACCGCCAAGATAAGTCGTCTTATGCCCGGTCTGTCCGCTCCCACCGTGGTTCCTCTCGACGACTCCGAGATGGTGGCGATGCATTCGGTGGTGGACGCTTCTGACCTTTGGGATCTTCTGCCCAGACTCGAGGAGGCGGGAGGGAAAGGGATTCTGGTGCTCGACATCGGACAGCTCATCCCATGACTGTCTCCCCCCAGGCTCGGCTCCGGCAGGTGCGGCTGGAAGATCTGAACGAAACCGAACGTACCGGGCTGTGCGGCCGCACCGCGGTGCCCGACCCCGAAGTCCGAAAGATCGCCCAGGCCATCTGCGAGGAAGTGCGGGTGGAGGGCGACCTGGCCATGAAGCGGCTGGCCGACCGGCACGGAGGCGGATACTTTCGGGTGCCGCAGAAACAGTTGGAAGCGGCCGCCCGCGAAATTCCGGATGTAGTGGGCGCACTCAAGAAAGCCCGTGAGAGGATCGCCGCCTTTCACCGTACCCAGATCCCGTCCGATCTCTACACCGAGATCACACCCGGCGTGGCGGTCACCCGCCGCTGGTCCCCCCTCCAGCGGGTGGGTGCCTACGTACCAGGCGGAAAGGCCGCCTACCCCTCCACCGCGTTGATGACGGTGACCTCCGCCAAGGTGGCCGGGGTGAACGAGGTGGCGGTGGCGACACCGGCTGGCCCCGACGGCGCCGTCCACCGGGCGACGCTGGCTGCCTGTCTGGTGGCGGGAGCCGACGAAGTGTGGGCGATGGGAGGCGCCGGAGCAATCGCCGCCTTCGCGTACGGGACTCAACAGGTCAAGCGGGTGCAAAAGGTGGTGGGCCCCGGCAGCCAGTGGGTGACGGCCGCCAAGCTGGCGGTCTTTGGGGACTGCGGCATCGACCTTCCGGCCGGGCCGTCGGAGGTTTTAGTGCTGGCCGATCATTCGGCGGATCCCGTGTTGGTGGCGGCCGATCTTTTGTGCCAGGCCGAGCACGGGCCGGACTCTCCTGCCGTCCTGGTCACCACCGACCCCGATCTTCCCCTCCGGGTGGAAGCCGCCCTGGAAGAACAGTTGGCCACCCTGGAGCGCCGGGACATCCTGGCCGAGGCTCTGGCCAATCACGGGATGACGGTGATCGCCCCCGATATGGCCCAGGCTCTGTCGTTCACCAATCAGTACGCCGCCGAGCATGTCTCCATCCTCACCTCCGACACCGACACCCATGCCAAGGCGGTGACCGCCGCCGGTTCCGTCTACCTGGGACGCTGGTCGCCGGAGTCGGCGGGCGACTACGCAACCGGCGCCAACCATGTGCTGCCCACCGGAGGACTGGCCGCCTGTTACGGCCCGCTCTCGGTGGAGGACTTCGGTTCCTGGCGACAGGAGCAGCGTCTCACCCGGGAAGGTCTGGCCCAGATTCTTCCCATAATCACCCGTCTGGCCGATGTGGAAGGCTTCACCGCCCACCGGCGGGCCGCCGAGCTGCGGTTTAGCACAAAAGGAGCGTGATCAAAAATATGAACAGAAGCGCACACATAACACGGGAGACCCGGGAAACCTCGGTGGAAGTCCGCCTGGATCTGGACGGATCGGGACAGGCCCGAATCTCCACCGGAGTCGGGTTCTTCGATCACCTGCTGACCTCCCTGGCCCACCACGCTTTGTTCGATCTGACCATCACCACCCGGGGCGACCTGGAGGTGGACGACCATCACACCGTAGAGGACACCGCCCTGGTCCTGGGGTCGGCCCTGGCGGAGGCGCTCGGCGACCGGACGGGCATCAACCGCTTCGGCGACGCCGCGGTTCCCATGGACGAGGCTCTTGGCCAAGCGGCGGTTGATGTCGGCGGGCGTCCCTATGCGGTGATCGACCTCCCCCTCCGTAACCCGACCATCGGGACCCTCACCACCCAGAACCTGCCCCATGCGCTGGAGGCGTTGGCGCGCACCGCGGGTTTCACTCTCCACCTCAGTTCCAGCGGTCTCAACGACCATCATCAGGCGGAGGCGGCTATCAAGGCTCTGGCCCGCGCCCTCCGTCAGGCGGTGACGCGCGACCCCAGACGAGAGGGAGTGGCTTCCACCAAGGGCGTGAGTTGACCACCCTCGCCGTTGTGGATCACGGCGCCGGCAACCTGGTCTCTATCACCCAGGGGCTAGAGAAAGTCGGGGCGGAGACCGTGCTTGCGGCCGCGCCCGCACAACTCGAGGACACCGACGGCGTGGTGCTTCCCGGAGTGGGAACCACCGGCGCCGCCATGGACCGGCTGGAGCGGGCCGGGTTTATCGCCTCTCTCACCCACTGGCAGGGGCCGCTTCTGGGGATTTGTGTGGGACTGCAATTGTTCTTCGAAGGAAGTTCGGAGGATGACAGCGCCTGCCTGGGGTTGATGGAAGGACGGGTGGAGCAGTTGCAGGAGACGCCCAGGCTTCCCCACATAGGCTGGAACGACCTGTTGATGACCACGGACGACCCGCTGTGGGAAGGCCTTCCCCCGAACCCCACCTTCTATTTCGTGCATTCCTATGCTCCCGCGCCCAAGGATCGACGGCTGATCACGGCCGAGGCCCATTACGGCCGCCGGTTCTGCGTGGCGGTCCGGGACGGAAATCGGGTGGGAGTCCAGTTCCATCCCGAGCGGTCGGGCTCCAACGGGCTGCGGGTGCTCTCCAATTTTGTCGCGGAATGCCGCTCCCAGTCGGGGGCCTTCTGATGCTGCGGAAACGAATCATTCCCTGCCTGGATGTGGCCGGCGGCCGTGTCGTGAAGGGAGTCAACTTCGTAAACCTCACCGACGAGGGAGATCCGATCGAACTGGCGAGCCGCTATGCGGCGGAAGGCGCCGATGAGATCTGTTATCTGGATATCGCTGCTGCTCCCGAGAACCGCAACACTCTCTGGGACGTGGTGAGGCGCACCGCCTCGGAGGTCTTCATCCCCCTCACCGTGGGTGGGGGGATCCGCTCACCCGAGGACATGAAGTCCGCGTTGCGGGCCGGGGCCGACAAGGTGAGCGTAAACACCGCCGCGGTCCGCCGTCCCAAACTTCTCAGCGAATGCCGCCGCCGCTTCGGACGCCAATGTGTGGTGCTGGCCATCGACGCCCGGCGAACCCCCCGAGGTGGGTTCGAGGTGGTGGTGGTGGGAGGCCGGCAACCCACCGGGTGGGATGCGGTGGCTTGGGCGCAGCGTGGAGTCGATCTGGGAGCGGGAGAGATTCTCTTGACTTCTATGGACCGCGACGGAACCAAAATCGGCTACGACCTGGAACTGACTGCTGCTGTCACCGCAGCAGTCGAAGTGCCAGTAATTGCTTCCGGCGGGGCAGGCACCTCACAGCATTGCATCGAGGTCTGTCAAAAGGCCGGAGCGGAAGCGGTGCTGGCCGCCTCCATATTTCATCGCCGGGAGATCGAAATCTATGAGGTCAAGCAGGCCATGGCTCGGGCCGGTGTTCCGGTTCGCCTGACATGAGCGGATCTCCTCTGGTGGCGGCTCCTCCCGCAGAGGACCTGCGTTGGGATTCGACGGGTCTGATCCCTGGAGTTGTGCAGGATGCTCGCAGCGGGCAGGTGTTGATGGTTGCCTATCTCAACCGGGAATCCTACGGGCTGACTGTGCAGACCGGCTACGTCCACTTCTGGTCGCGGTCGCGCCGTGAACTGTGGCTAAAGGGGGCCACAAGCGGGTCGGTCCTCAAGGCGGTGAAAATCGCAGCCGATTGCGATGCGGACACCCTGCTGATCACCGCGCTGCCCGCCGGTCCCGCATGTCACCGGAATACGGTCACATGCTTCGAAGACGGTCCCCGTGGAGAGGGCTTTTACTGGTTGGAGCAACTGTGGGCAGTGATCGCATCCCGTGCTGCCGAACTCCCCCCTGGCTCATACACCACAAGGCTGCTGGAAGGGGGGGTGAATGTGAGCAGTCGAAAACTGGTCGAGGAGGCAGTAGAAGTGCTCATAGCATCCAAGGACCATGCCCATGGCGAATCCTCCGCCCGGCGAGTTTCCGAAGAAATGGCTGACCTGTTCTATCACCTATTGGTGTTAGCCGCCGAACGGCGCGTTGCGCCGTCGCAGATGATCGAGGTACTGGAAGAACGGTTCAAGCTCTGACCGTGAAATCATGAGGCCAGATAACAAGCTATTCGGCTGACACCGAGAACCCATCGAGCTGGATGTGCACTGGTTATCAACCGGCAAATAAGCACCGAGTGGCCAAGCGAGAAAACCCAATCATCCAGTGGCTGAATGGGTGATAAGCCGCCGCCTTCTGCTGACTGCGAAGAACATAAACGCACCGAGAAAGGCTCGCCTCCACCCCCAATTTATCTGTACAAGAACCCCGAAAGAACGCCGATGCTTTGGGATAGACTTTAGTCAGGAAATTTCCGCGCTCTAATTGTGTACCGTGTGAGCGCAACGGGGATAAAAACCGTTGTATAGCCGGTCAGGAAGAGGCGGCCAAAAATACCAACCGGTCCTGTCATCAGGGAAATGGCGATGTCCCCACAACCCGCGCCCCACGACCCAATCGCCTTCCGCGTTCTCAAAGGGGCCGTCAGCAATCATATGGCCGATTCGGAAGAGGTCGACTTGACTCGTTCCCGGGACTATGTGGTTGTGCTCTTTGTTAATCGAGTCCTGGGTATTTTCGGGGATGGTTCCATGTTCATTGAGATAACCCTGTCTTTCCCAATCAATGCAGCTGACAGCTCCGGTGTAGGGCAGTCTCCAAAGATCCGGAGTGGTAGACGGGAAGAAGTCATCTTCAGGGTTTAGGTCCACGGTGTTGTTGCTGCTGCCGGTGTTGCTGCTGCCGGTGTTGCTGCTGCCGGTGTTGCTGCTGCCGGTGTTGCTGCTGCCGGTGTTGCTGCTGCCGGTGTTGCTGCTGCCGGTGTTGCTGCTGCCGGTGTTGCTGCTGCCGTTCGTCGCACCAGTGCCATCCGTGAGCACCGTGTCGGTTTCACTAACCTCCTCGGTCGTCGCATCTTCCCCGAGGCTGGCGCCAAGCAATGTATATAGGAGGAGGGCAGCTTCCACCCGGGTAATGGGTCGATGAGGACAGAATTGGGCGGGGTCAGCAGAACACCCCTTCGTGATCCCCGCAAGGGCCAGCGCCTCTATGTCTGGTGAGTGGATCCATCCTGTCGGAATATCTACGAACCTCCAATCCACAGGGACGGGCCATTCATATGATCGAACGATCAGCGATGCCATCTCCGCTCGGGTCGTTGCTCGATAGGGACATGCCGTTAGGGGTTCGGTCTCACATCCCCAAACGATTCCGTCGTTATAAAGTCCTTGGAGCAATACCCCCCACCAAGCGTCGGAAGGTACATCAGCAAAGGCAGTGTGCGGGCGACGTTCGGTCTTGATGATCCGCCCCATCCATACAAAGGCCTCCCAACGCTCCAAGATCCCACTGCAATCACCGGGAGGGGGAGCACAGTCCGTACCCGCGAAAATACCCCTGGCATCAAGCTCCCGAAGCGCAACGGTCACCGGCTCGGGACCAACGGCTTGGACTTCGACGGACACTCCGCCCACCAACAGAGTGACCGCCAAGGCAACGGTCAATAATAACCTCGCAGTCACACTTCCTGTCTCCTCGTCTCCTCAACTGCTTAAAAGCTAAGTCCGTTTGTTTGGGTGAGATATGTGCTAATAATAGGGCGGCGGCAACTCTTGTGCTACTCGTTGCGTTCGGCATCCGGGGTGGGCGCCGCTCCCTAGGAGCCTGCTGAGGTTGACCCGGTTTGGTGGACACTCAAAGATTTGGGATTCTTGTCCCTGAAGGAGTGTTTATGCCGAAATCGAGAGCGCCGTATCCGTCTGAGTATCGGGCGGAGATGGTTCGCCTGGTCAGAACCGGTCGGAGTATCGAGGAACTGAGCCGGGAGTACGAGCCTTCCCATCAAACCATTCGCAACTGGGTCCGCCAGGCCGATATTGACGATGGTCAAAGAGATGGTTTGACCACCGCCGAACAAGAAGAGCTGGGTAGGCTGCGTCGGGAGAATCGGATTCTGCGGGAGGAGAAGGAGATCCTGGCAAAAGCAGCGGCCTGGTTCGCCGAGGAGACCGGATCGACCCCGCGGAGGCGCTTTTGGGTTCGTGAAAGCAAACCAGGCCACCCATTCGGTGCGGCGCATGTGCAGGCTGTTGGGTGTCACTCTCCCAGCGGCTATTACGCGTCGCTTCCCGTCCGACATCTACTCGGGTGAAGACCGACCGGATGCTGCGAGACCGGATTGTGGAGATCCATCACCGGTCACGAGGCATCTATGGGGCGCCTCGTGATGCACGCCGAACTCGCCGCTGAGGGTGTTCAGGTGGGTCGCAAAAGAGTGGCCCGTCTCATGCGTAAGGCCAATATCGAGGGTGTTCACCGCCGCCGGCGGATATCCACTACTCGCCGCGACCCTGCCAAGCCGGCCGCGCCGGACCTGGTGGAGCGCCGGTTCCACACAAAGGGGCCTAACCGAGTATGGGCCGACGACATCACCTATGTACCCACCCAGGCAGGGTTTCTATACCTGGCAGTGGTGATCGATCTATGGTCACGGAAAGTGGTGGGATGGTCCATGAGATCAGACCTCACCACCCCTTTGGTCACCGACGCCTTGGACATGGCCATCTCCCAACGCAAACCCAACGGTGTCATCCATCATTCGGACAGGGGAAGTCAACCCAACGGCTACCGGGCTCCCCACACCGCCCAGGCCATCTCCGACGCCTTCTCCCGCGTTCCCAAACCTCTGCAGAAAACGCTCACCTGGGACCAAGGAAGAGAAATGAGCGAATGGTGCTCTGTCGAACAGCACACCGGTCTCTCGGTCTATTTCTGCGACCCCCGATCACCCTGGCAAAGACCCACCAACGAGCACACCAACGGCATGCTCCGCCGCTGGCTGCCCAAAAGCACCAACCTCAACATCGGCCAAATACCCCTCTCCATCATCGAGGACAACCTCAACCTCATGCCACGACAACTACACAACTGGCACAGCCCCCACGACCTCTACAATCAACTAACGAGCATCCACCGCTAGAGCTTGCCGTGGTTTCACCTGTTCGCTCGATGCTGTGACTTGGGGCCTCGTTCTTTCCCGCACCGCCTTCGGGGAGCATCTGTAACTGCTCAGGGTTTGTGGCTGCCACCCGACCTCCCCATTCCACCCAAAGTGCTCCTACTCCTGCTAAGGGGTGGTGTACAATATTTGACATCCGACCTTGACATAGACTGATCACTAGAGCACTATGAACGACAACCCCGTTGCTAGCAACAACAGAACACCAGAGGAAGATCGGCAGTATCGAGTGGAGAACCGCCTGCGAGTACGGGAAAAACCGCTGACCGAAGACGAGTAGGACGACACTATTGACGCGATCTTCGAGAGGGACCAAGAGTTACTTCAGATGCTCGCTGATGCTTGATCCCACACGTGTAGATTGAGCGCATGGGAGGGGAGGTCCCGTTTTGGGTCCCCATTGCCAAGGTGCTTGTCATCCACGACCGAGCAGCAGTTCACGGCGGTCGGTTCGGGTTGCGGAGCGAGGGGCTGTTGGATGTCCTCATCGCTGTTGTTTTGAAATGTGACGACCGCCGATGAACGTATTGCGTTGTTTGTCTATAGGTGCCGATCATGCTGCCAGAGTAAGGGTTATCCCCGTCCCGGGGTGAGGTTCGGCCGTCTGGCAGGATCACAGTATCTGGCGGGGCTAATAGTGCTGCGGTTGGGAACTGCTTGAGAGCGGGGTGCGGGTCCCCGCCGCCCAGCCATTCCCGCAGGCGATCAGCGTCTACGTATTGGGCGCCGGTGCGTTGAGCCACATGTTGGGCTCTTAGCGACCACTCCTGACCAGGGACTTAACCGGGGTTTCAGAAGGGGCTCCACATTTAGGAACCCCCTTCGCAACAGGGAATTCGGGGAGAGGAAAGTCGGATAGTACCCCTGTTGCCGCGTGGACGTGATCGTCCGAGAATGCTGGATGCCATTGGACCCCCAAATGTCGAGAAGTCCGCCCTGAGTTAAGGTTAGCCAACCCTATAGTGAGATAGAGATGATAGTTTTCCCCAGTGTGTCCGAGGCTGAAGCCAACGCCTCTGAATGGCTGGAGAGATTGAAGAGCGAGACTGACTACGAATGGGAATGGACTACCCCTACTGCTCTGGTCTGCGAACCCATTCCTAGGGTGCCCTGCCAGGTGTTAGCGTTTATAACCCCGGTTGAGGGTGGGTTCGTGCCTGTTTTCGCGTTCACAGTCGGCACGAAGTTCGAGACCAGATATTGGCAAGGTCGCATCACCGACGAAAACGATTGGCCACTCCCTCCCGAAACAGCCATTATGAAACTGCGGGACATTCTTGGGGTTTTGGTCTCGGCATCCCGAGTGTCACTTCCCTCATGATTCTGTACCAATCAGAGTTCAACGCTGACTCCATGGGCGAGATCGCCATAGCAATCAGGGAACTCATCCAAAACCTGGTGGAGGACGAACGGGCGCTGATGTTCAGCATAAGAGAGATAGCAGACAACGCTATATACCACTCAGGAATAGGTGGGGGCTATTGCCTGATAGAGCGATCCGACAACCACCTGTATGTGGTCATTCGAGATCAAGGATTGGGAATCCACAATCACATGCAAGAGGCTTATGGGGCTATTGACGAGAGAACGGCAGTTCAGTGGGCGTTCCAAGGTGTCTCAGGCCCTGCCGATGCTGACCGTGGAATTGGTCTACCCGCGGTCCTAGAGCGAACTAAGACAGGTATTGCGCTCCTGATGGAAACCGGTGGTGTGGCATTTGTGGGTGTTCACGGGCGTGGCCACCTGATAGGAAAAAGCACGCAGGTTATGGAAGGTGTGATGGTAACGCTGACACTTTCTCCGCAGATGCTACAAACTGGTGCTCATGGAAGACTATGAGCGCAAGGAATGCTACAAGCCGGCGGAGGCTTGCCAACTGTTGCCAGTGGTAGAGGTTTGTTGATGGTTGGGGACATTGCTGACGGGGTGAGGTTGTCCCGGTTTGGTGGACCATCACCGTCCTCAAAAACGGGGCAACTCCACCCCGGTAATCCACCCCTTCAAACCTCACATAAACCCCACCCACACAACAACCAACCCCCCACTCTCCGCCCCAACTACCATAAGCACAGAAACCCCAACAGTTTCGCGCCAACCCCGCCCTTGTGGCGCTGGCGCGAAACCACAAAGCCCCAGGTCACGGCGTTGCGCCGAACGGGGCGTTGAAACCACTGTGGCCCAATTCTGAAACCAGAATTGGCTGATTTAGAAACCGCTTCTGGTCCCTCTTTTGGGGATTCGGCGACCTGCGTACGTTGAAAAGGTTTTGCTGACGTATCTGAAGGGCGTTGAGGTGTCCGTTTAACGAGCATCCGTGATATGACAGCTAGCATGATCGGGCACGGCTGGGTTCCTAGCCGAATGTGCCCGTTTGATCTTGTGGCCGCTGCAGTTCGCGTCCATCAGCGGCCACAGTCTCTGGAGGATGTATTGGTGGGTTGTTGTCCTTGTCGAGGACGACTGCTGCGCACAGGGACCCACCCTCCGACCGCCTTCCATACTAGTTGCGGTGCGTATGATCTATATGATGGACATGTGAGGTGCTTGTGAAGTTCGGTCGGCGGCTTTTGTCTACGATGAATAGGCAACGGCGGTTTCTCAGACTGGTTACTGTTGTATGGCTGGTGGCGTTGGTGGGGGTTGCCTGCGATACTGACGAAGGGGAGGGAGTCACTCCACAAGAGACGACGCCAACCGTTGCTCTAACCACCCCCGAAACGACGCCAACCGTAGGTTCGACCGCCCCTGGGGCGCCTACCGATGAAAAGCCGGTTGAGTCGAGTGTGGACGATGACCTGTTGGTGATTAGTGGCCCGATTACGCTCGGTGAGCACCGGATCGCCTTCACCCGCTACGGGTACTCCGATTTGGAAGTGTTGATCGTAGACGTGGACGGTGGCAACGAACGACCTCTTACGGATCAGGTTGGCAGTAGCGACCCGGTTTGGTCACCCGACGGCACTCGCATCGCTTTCACCGGAAAGCGGTATGGGTTTTATGGCTATTCGGAGATCTATTTGGTGGATGCGGATGGCGGCAACCTTGAGCAACTCACCAGCCATCACTCTGACCTTGAGCCGGTTTGGTCACCCGACGGTACCCGCATTGCCTTCATTAGTGACGGTTGCATCTTCTTGATTGATACCGATGGAGAAAACCTGCGCCTGCTTACTGGAGGTCCGGAAGAATTGCCTCCTGAGCGGTGTGGACAATCTGGCCCGGTTTGGTCGCCGGATGGCAACCGCATAGCTTTCTTGTTGCGAACATCTGACGGGACGCAGCTTTTCGTGACCGATATGGATGGTGCTCATCCAGAACAACTTGTCGATACCGTTTTTAGCAACAAAACGCGCCTTATGTGGTCTCGGGACGGCATCAGCATTTCGATCAATAGCGAAGGTTTGCGCTACATAGTTGAGGCTGCGCGATTTTGTGGGGAGCGGGGGTTGAGGTCCTTGGTTAAGGGTTGAGGCCTCGCTGGAATAGGTGGTGATAACAAATCGCCTAATCCGAGGAGGCCTCAATGAGTGCTGATTTTATGACGGTGCGGCTTCACTTGCCTGGAGTACGTGTGACCGGTGTGGTGGTGGACACCCCCACGGAGTTGGTAGTAGGGGTGATTTCTGTCAAGAAGTTGTCCAAGTGCCCGCACTGTGGGTGTTCGTGCCGGCGGGTGCATGACCGCCGTCAGCGCCGGATCCGTGACCTGGAGGTCAGCGGCCGTCTGACGGTGCTTTTGTGGACCCAGCGGCGGTTCGTGTGCGATAGCTGCGGGAAGCGACACTTGGAGAATCATCCTCAGTTCGAGGGAGGTATGACCCGCCGATTGGCTCGCCGGTTGGTCCAAGACGCCCAGGCGATGCCCGTTCGGGCGGTGGCCCGCCGTCACCGGATTGGGTGGCATCTGATCATGGGGCTGGTTACTGACTGGTCCGGGCGGGTAGAGATTCGGCGGCGCCGTCAGAGGTGTCAGGTGTTGTTGATCGATGAGACCTCTATCAGAAAGCGCCACCGGTATGTGACGGTGGTTGTCAATGGTGACACCGGAGAGGTTCTTTCGATGTTCCCTGGACGCTCCAAAGCTGCGTTGAGCAGGTTTTTCATCGAACAAGGGCACCGATGGCGCCAAGGCGTGAAGACTGTTGTCTCCGACGGTTCCCACCCCTATCGCATCGCCATCGAAGCCTATCTGCCCGGAGCCCGTCATGTCCTAGATAGGTTCCACGCCGCCCGGTGGTTTACCTATGGGCTCACCCTGGTACGCAGAGAACTGCAACGCCGCCAGCCGCCCGGAGTGAAACCCGCGTTTGAGCCGGACCTGCTTTCGAGCCCGGTACTGTCTGCTCCAAAGACGCGACCATCTCACCGTCTCTGACCGAAAACGTCTCGGGAAGCTTTTCGACGCGTACCCGCGTCTAAAAGTTGCCTGGGAGGCTCTGCAAAAGCTCTACGGCCTCTATCAGGCCGACGACCGCCAAGCCGCCCTCGAAGCGCTCGACCGGTTCGCTGACCTGTACGAAACAGGTCAGATTCCCGAGTACCACGACACCGTCACCACTGTCCTCAACTGGTCAGACCAGATCCTCAACTGGCACCACGGACGCCGTTCCAACGGACCCCTCGAAGGCATCAACAACCTCCTCCAAACCCTCCGCAGAACCGCCCACGGGTTCACCAACCCCCACAACTACGCCGCCCGAGGACTCCTCCTAACATGAAACCCAATCACCTGAACGAGCAGCCACATCCCACAAAAACGCGCAGGGCCAACATAGGAGCATCGGTGCGATTCAACCAAATCAGCAGGTACCTCGCCAGTCACTCGACGTTTGCGACGATGGGAGGTCTTTTGGCAGGTGACGCCTGGTATACATGGTGGAGTCATCAGACGCTCCACTCGGTTGAGGCCTACCCGAAATCCCATACCGTCCCTAGCTCAGCCCAAACCCGAAGAGGAACCGTATGTACACGGAAATGAGCATGGATACGCCTGATGGTCTCAGTCAGCCTCGTAGCGCTGATGAATGTTGTCTATGGTGATGTCGAGATCATCCCAAAAGTGTCTCACCTTGGAGCGTAACCGCACATTTTGATAAACGCCCCATACAGTCAAGGCCGACGGTACAACTAAGGTGGAGACGATCAGCGAGTATGCGATTGTGATGGCAGCGGTGAGCCCCAATTGCTGGAACGAGGGGATAGACGAAATTGTCAGTACTCCAAATCCCACCGCTGTCGTGAGGGCCGAGCCCAGCAGGGCTGCACCGGTGGTGGCAAGAGTCCGTATTGCGGCGGCTTCTGGGTCGCGCTCCTTTGCGAATTCTTCTCGGTAGCGGTGGATCATATGAATTGTGTAGTCCACGCCAATTCCCACCGAAAGTGCCGTGATAATCGAGGTCACCGGTGTATAGGGGATGTTGAGAAGAGACATCGTGCCCAGGGCACATACAAGTGCCAGGACGATAGGACCGACTGCTATAAAGGCAAGGGCAGGTTGGCGGACGGGTGCCCAGAAGAGGATGAGTATGCCGAGGGCAGCAGCGATAGTTGTGATGATCGCCCTTCTTTGGGTCTCTGTAACCACTTTCGAGATCTCAATGCTTACGATGGATTGGGACGTCGGTGTGATCTCGCGGTTGTTTCCCAACCACAGTCGCTTGGTTTCTTCGGTCATGTCCACCGTGCGCCCCGAGTTGTCGGTAAGTGCCTGGAACTGAATCAGCATCGTGTCAATGCCTTCCGGGTTGTTGACCAGGACCTGCCGTACAACTTCGGGTTCCTTGGATTCCAGTTTGTCAATGAATTCCTGCACGAGTGTTGCGTCAACGTGCAGGCCTGCGGTCGCCTCCTGAAAAAGCCTTGCCAACTCGGGGTCGTACTTGTCTTCCAGACTGCCGTCATCTGTGATCCAGTCAAACGCGATGTGACCGAACGAGAGACTGATATTGCCCTCTACGCCTGCCGGTCGCTGTCCTTCATCCTGGAACGCTGTCATGAAATCCCAAAGGTTCAGGACTGTTCGGGTATCCGTCAATTCAGCAGATATGAGTACATTCACCATCTCTGTCGAACCGCCCAGGGCAGCTTCGAGTGTCGTGAGGTCCTCAATCACTTCACTATCCCGAGGTAACAAATCTTGCCTGCCGAATTCAGTATCGATCCGAGTAGCCTCATACCCAAGCCCTATTGTCACCAAAACCACAAGCAACAAAAAGAGGGTCGGCCTGCGTGCCAATACCACACCAAGCTTCTCTGCTGCTCTTTTGACGCCCGGAATTGCTTCTGCAATCGGATAAGCAGGAGCGAAGTTACCTCGGTCCTCCCGCCTTCTGTCGATTATTGCCCGGACGGAAGGGACCAGGGTGAGCATCGCGATCAAGCTCAAACCCACTCCCAAGCCGGTAACGACACCGAAGTCGGAGATCGCAGGGAACGGCGACAGGAGCGTTGTGAAAAAGCTAATGATCGTTGTGATAGCCGCAAGCGACAAAGGGACGATCGCGTTTCGCAGGCCTATGCGAACTCCGTTTGCTACTGATTCACCCGAATTCGTTTGCTCACGGTAGAGAGCGACGGTTTGGATCGAATAGTCGACGGCAAGTCCGATCACAATTAATGGTACGACCGATGCCAGTGAGCTGGGCGGACCGATGAGGCCGAGGGCGTTCGGTCCGAGCCAACCCTGCGCGCCTACCGTCCAGATAAGCGCGAGAGCCAGACCTCCTAGGGTGAGCAACAAATCGGATATCGTGCGCATAAAGAGGAATGTCATCGCCGCGATAACGACCAGCGCCAGACCCAACAATCGCTGCCCCCTTGGACCCGTAGCTTCCCTTTGGGCTTCGTCGATGACAGCTTGCGAGAGGCTGCGAACCGAGAGTGGTCCCTTCTCCTGTTTGACCAACTCGCTAATCCTGAGTTCGGCGTCGCCTGCGGCGCCCGCCCCATCTATGTCAAACAGCCGTACACTGGCGACCGCAATGGGGGTACCGTCGTCATCGGTTCCGGTCAGCCCATCCAGCGCCCTCCGGACCTGTGCGAGTTCCGGCGTGTTGCGAATGGCGTTCATCGCCCCGTCAATCTGAGCTTGGGTGATTCCTTCAAAACTGGTCACCCGCAGCGTGGCGGCTACCAACCGAGAAGGCGATACGACCGGATCCTTCGGCGCCAAGTTGTCGGCGACTTCTGGGTCCGTGAGCACCCCCTCAATAACACGTTCCATCTGCGCGAGCCCTTCGGGAGTGAGAGCCTCCCCTCGGAAGATTAATGTCATGAGGGTTACCGATGCGGAGTCACTGAAGAGAGCCTCTAGGTCCTCCAATGTCTTCGTGATCTCGCTGTCTTGGGGCAAGAACGACTCATTGGTCGACTGTGGCGCAAGCTGAGCACTTCCCGCGGCGAAGAAGATCGTCGTAACGAATAGAGCGGCAAGCGTCACCATAGGACGGGCCGTAACCAGCCGGCTTAAGGCGTCGACGATTCTGCCCAATGCAGGTCTCCTCTGCTACCAGCCAGGTGGCGCACTGACTCTGCCCCCAAGAATCAGACTGCCTGTAATCGGATGTTCCTCTGCATGTCTTATTTGTACTCCAATAATGTTATCGATCCTTAAAGAACCCCAGTTCACAGCATCGCGGGAACAGGCCGGTGAAACCACTGTTGCCCAATTCTAAAACCAGTTTTGGGCAATTCCGAAACCGACGCTTCCATGGGAATGACCTGGCTATACCCTCTTCTGGCCGCCCCTTCCTTAACTCTGGTCCGGACAGTTGCCGACTTGGTCAGGCCGGCCTTGTTGGACTAGCCAAGAATGGCCTGTCGCAATTCTTGGTATACGTCGGTGTCCGGGATGAGTGGCGCAACATGTTTGCGTAGGAACTCGTCGGCGTTGCTGCCTGAGTGGCGGAGACCCAGTTCCTTTCGGCAAACACTTGGATGGGCCCTCGGGCTGACTTGCAGTCGCCCTGAGGCCGTCCGCGGGCTACCCCCTGGGCGACTGCATTGTCCCTACATTTGATGGCCCTTCGCGATTTCGTGGGATTGTGGTCTGGCTGGTTGGTGGTGGGGTTCATGTTAGGAGGAGTCCTCGGGTGGCGTAGTTTTGGGGGTTTGTGAAGCCGTGGGCGGTTCTGCGGAGGGTTTGGATTAGGTTGTTGGTGTCTTCGAGGGGTCCGTTGGAACGGCGGCTGTGGTGCCAGTTGAGGATCTCGTCTGACCAGTTGAGGATGGTGTCCACGGTGTTGTGGTACTCGGGAATCTGGCCGGTTTCGTAGAGGTCGGCGAAGCGTTGAAGAGCGTCGAGGGCGCCTTGGAGATCGTTGGCCTGATAGAGGCCGTAGAGCTCTTGTAGAGCGTCCCAGGCCACCCGAAGACGCGGATGAGCGGCGAATAGCCGGTCGAGGCGTCTCTGTTCGGTTCGGGTGAGGTGGTCATGTCTTTTGAGAAGAGCGAACCGGGCGCGAAAGCAGGTCCGGATGGAAGGCGGGTTTCACACCGGGCGGTTGGCGGCGTTGCAGTTCTCTGCGTACCAGAGTGAGCCCTTCCAGTGAACCATCGGACGGCGTGGAAGCGGTCCAGGACATGACGGGCTCGGGGAAGATAACGATGAATAGCTGCCCGGTAGGAGTGGGAACCGTCGGTGACCACGGTATTCACACTGTGGCACCATCGGGGTCCTTGTTCTATGAAGAACCTGCTCAGAGCAGCTTTGGAGCGTCCTTGGATCATGTCCAACAGCTCTCGGGTGTCGCCGCTAGGGGATCACGGTCACATAACGATGCCGTTTGCGGATCGATGTCTCGTCGATCAACAACACCCGACAGGACTGTTTACGACGCTGATCTTGGATCAGCCCGGACCAGTCACAGAGCAGTCCCATGACCAGATGCCACCCCACACGGTGTCGGCGGGACACCGCCGCAATAGGCATCACCTGAGCGTCTTGGACCAGCCTGCGCGCCAACCGGCGAGTGAGACCACCCTCGAACTGGGGATGGGTTTCCATATGACGCTTTCCACAATGGTTGCACACGAACCGCCGCTGGGTCCATAACAGCACCGTCGGACGGCCGCCGTGCTCCAGATCACGGATCTCTGCGGCGACGGTCATGAACCTTCTGGCACGAACGACCACAAAACGGACACGACGACAACTTCCTGACAGAAACCACCCCCACCACCAACTCTGCGGGGGTGTCCACCACCACACCGGTCACACGAACCCCACGCAGATGCAACCGCACCCTCATAACATCGAAACTCATTGAGGCCTCCTGGATAGGCAATACTTACACCGCCAATTCCAGCGAGGCCTCAACCCCTAAACAAGGACCCCCTCCCTACCCAAATCCCAACATATCGCGAAGCCTCCATTTGATGGCTTCGTTGATCTTGTGGACTTTACCTGCATTCTCGCAAAGTTTGAACAGAACCTCGTCAGCAAGCAGGTAGGACTCAATGTTTCCCACCACCACCCGGCAACACCAATTCCCAACAAACCGCGAAGGGCCCGTTAAGATATCTTTACGGGACACAAACGACCGGTGTCTCTGCACACGCCGAAGGGCTATGAAACATGAATAAGCCGCGTCTACTTTTCCGTTCTCTATCAGGAGGCTACCGCAAACTAAATACGACAGGAGTTTTGATAGGAGTCCTAGTTGTTGCGGCTGTTTTGTCTGCATGTGGGGGTGGTAGCGACCCGTCAGAGGACAGAACGGAGCCAACCGCGACTACTGAGTCGCAGGACGGTTCAGCGCCATCTACGACTGCTGGGCTGCAGGACTCCTCTGGGATGTCCCTGGAACAGTATATGGCGTGGTGTAGAGGGCCGATAGCAGAGTTGGCCGAATGGGAAGAAGGCTCCTCATTGAGAGAGTTCTCTGAATCCGTGGCAGATGTCTCCAGTTTACTGGAGTCTTTGGAGCCGCCAGGAGAGGTGGCGGATTGGCACTATGCTGTCCTGACCTTCCAGAGAGCCATTGGGGAGTCGCTGGAAGATTACACCGAATCAGGAAATGGCCAGTCAGAGGACGAGTTCTTTCTTTCGATATTGTTTCCTGTCGCAATGGATTACCAGCCTGCCATTGATGCGGCCATCAGTGGCATGGACGGCGATGTCCGTGACAGGATGGTGGCTGTCGGCTGTATCGATGACGATTTAGCACAGGAGAGTGCTCCCCAGATTGACACCGCTGAGCTAACCGTGGGAGAGACCGTCGAGGCCACTGCGGACCCTGACCTTGGGGAACGCTACTCCTTTCAAGCTGAGCAGGGGAATCGGTTTCTGATCGAAGTCACTGGCGAAACCCTGACGTACTTCCTGGTGACGGGTCCCGTGACCGAATCGCAACTTCCCCAATCCTTTATATCGTCAGGCGACGATGGGCAAGTGTCCCTGGCTAGGGAGAGATTGAGTTCGGACACGTACTTCTTCCAAGTGGTAGGAGAGGATGTAGGAACTTACACTGTCCTGGTGAGGCTGGATCTATCCCCTCTTGGCCCGTCAAACGTGCGGTATGTCTGGGACGGATACTCGATAGAAGTGAGTTGGGATCCAGTAGACGGGGCCGACTCCTACAGCGTCTACCATCACGCTTTCTTCGAAGCTGGATGTTTTGTGCGTAGCGACGGCCGACCAAGCTTCTGCGATGAGGTGGCTACCAATGTTGTTGGTACCACATTTACCCACACTACCCCGGACATTGACGCAAATTACTACTGGGTAATTGCGTGCAACCAGGAAGGTTGCTCAGAAACCGATCCCGAAAGCCCAGCCTTGCCCCTGGGGGACGGTACCGGCGGGCCGACCAGCGGTGGTCCATGCCCTACATTCGTCACACTGGAAGAAGGCGATTTCTGCACCGTCACTATCACTAGCATCGATGTGGGCACCGACCGCTTCGAGGTTAGAAACGGTGAAGGCTGCTTTGGCGAAATCTGTGAAGATGAAAGCACCATCCTCGATGAGTTCATAGCGTATGCCAACAGGGATGGCTCCTGGCGGATCACTCGTGCGCCTAGCGACACTTCCAGTGGATCACCTTGAGAGGTTCATCGCCAATAGCCCTAGGTCGATCACTCGTCTCATCGCCCGGGGGCGCATTCTCCGGATCCATTCCACGGTACTGGTGAGGTTGTCCCGTTTGTGTGGACGGTTAGGTGCTACCCCACTTTCGTGGGTCATCGATGCTCCTATTTTTGTCAAATCGAGAGCATCATAGATATTCGCAGGGTTTTGTTGGGTGAGCCAGGGCAAGCTCTAGCGGTGGATGCTCGTTAGTTGATTGTAGAGGTCGTGGGGGCTGTGCCAGTTGTGTAGTTGTCGTGGCATGAGGTTGAGGTTGTCCTCGATGATGGAGAGGGGTATTTGGCCGATGTTGAGGTTGGTGCTTTTGGGTAGCCAGCGGCGGAGCATGCCGTTGGTGTGCTCGTTGGTGGGTCTTTGCCAGGGTGATCGGGGGTCGCAGAAATAGACCGAGAGACCGGTTTGCTGTTCGACAGAGCACCATTCGCTCATTTCTCTTCCTTGGTCCCAGGTGAGCGTTTTCTGCAGAGGTTTGGGAACGCGGGAGAAGGCGTCGGAGATGGCCTGGGCGGTGTGGGGAGCCCGGTAGCCGTTGGGCAGAGCGGCTAGGAGGGTGTGGCGGGTGACCCGTTCGGTGAGTGTTACCACCGCCGTGCGGTTACGGGCGCCGATGATCAAATCGCCTCACCGAGTGGCCGGGTTCGCTACGGTCTGCCGCGGCTGGGGGACGGTCAGAGATGGGTCGGATGTCACCGAGTGGGCTGCGTTTTGCCTGTTCACAGCGACTGGGTGGCCACCGAGCCCGTCCAGCACAGCTATCATGCTTGGGGGTTCGACGGTGAACATGGCTGTGGTGGGATGTTCACTGCCAACGACCGTGTGGTTGACGACCACCCGGTCCTGGTTGATCGCCCTGCCCGATCCGCGGCGGGTCAAAACAGCCACTTTCAGCATTCAACCACCTCCCACCCGAACTACCGGCAGTGCCCTTGTTTCGGGAAAGGCCACGGTCGTCTCCGCTTTCCTAATGTCGATTCCTTGTTCGGTCAGGACTCCGTCACCATAGTGATGGGCCTGTGACAGAGTTCCACCGCAAAGACCTTGGAACTTCCCCAGCGCGAACGTCTTCGCCTCGTTCAAGACGATTCGCCAAAATGGTAGAGAGGGCTTAGCATGCCCCCATCCCGTGTTTCACGAATAGGGACTGGGGCCCGTTTCGCTCACTGGACTATCAGTCTTCCCGACCGAAAACTGCCCCCAAACCCGGGACGGCTCCACTAATTCTGGTGATCGGACGTGGTGACGGCTCTGCAACCCCGTTGGTCCGGTTACGTGTCGCCCTTGCCGTTAGAATGCGAAGACTCCCCGACCGAAGAGACCGACACTTTGGCAGAACACGCCGCTGCGAAGAAGAGTGGTGGATGCTCTGGCGGTCTTGGCGGTGCTGTTCTTGTAGCCATCGTGGTTGGTATCGCGCTGCTGACTGGGAACGATTCTTCACCCACCACCACGGTTGCGCCCACGACAGCCGCGGCGCCCACGACCGCCGCGGCTGTTGACGGAACGATCTTGGCCACTTGGGAGCTGGAGTGGGGAGCTGACCTCACGATTACCGAGTCGCTGATCTACACCAATGGGGCCATGACCATTTCGTCTGTTTTCTCGGACGCGAGCGCCGAGGTCCAGGAGGTGGTGGAACGCCCAGCAGACAATCCCGGCGAACGGCGCTTCGATCTTCAACCTGAGGTTAACGGTTCCGACTATCTTGTCTTGTATGCAAGCGGGACTGTCAGCTACTTCTTTTGGGACGGCAGCCATTTCGACTCCGCGAGGGTGACGTTCATGGCCTCCGATGCCATGACCATAGGGTTGAACCCGGAAGCGATGGCATGTGTTCCCATAGAGCTGTCACCCAAGTCGTTGGAGGTCATCCGCCTCTACGAACAATTGCAGAAGTTCAAAGACGACCCAGAGTTCGCCCAGTTCGGCTTCGCGATTGGCGGTCCGTACAACGCGTGGCTTACAACGATCGACACCCTGGAGGACGACGCTTCGGAGGTGCTGAACGAGCTGGGGTTCCTCGCCGGTGAGGTGGTGATGCTCGGAATGGAATACGTTTTCGAAGACCAAGAGGGCATCGACTATTTCGAACGGCTAATCGAGGCTGGGATCGCTCTGGCACGATGCGACGAAACCCAGAACAGCGACCGGGTTGCGGCATCTTCGACCACTAGCACGACCGTGTCTGCCCTGCCACCGAACCCGGGCGACGCGGTTCAATGCGCCGATTTCGACACCTGGGAAGACGCCCAAACCTGGTACGACACCTACGCGCCCCACTACGGTGACATAGCGCTCATAGACACCAACAACAACGGGGTCGCCTGCGAAAAGCTTCTCCCCGAGGGCCTCACCGTGGAACAGGCAGCCGCCACCCTCACCACCTCGACCGCCACCACAACCGCGGTCACCGAAACAGAAACCACCGGTGTCGATACCACAAGCGACAACTCAACTACGACCGGCTCCGCACCGTAGACAAATCCAGTTTCATGTTCAACTGGATCGCCCACGACCTTTTCCAAATCAACACCGCGCTAGTCGCCCACCATAAACGAACCGGGAAAGACATCAGCCGCTGGTACGGCAACCACTTCCCCAACACCAGAGCCGGACCCCTCGAAAAAGCCGCCTGAACACCCCAAAACCACCCCCGCCCCCA
Organism: Acidimicrobiia bacterium; assembly: GCA_965214265.1. Lineage (GTDB taxonomy): Bacteria > Actinomycetota > Acidimicrobiia > Spongiisociales > ZC4RG35 > Bin76. The sequence goes on along the minus strand of CBDCBK010000010.1, from coordinate 1,805,055 downwards.
GATCACCGCGGGCCAAACACCCAAAAGCCCTAGATCACCGCGGCCCACACACCAAGAACCTTAGATCCAGCCCCTCAAAACCTCACATAAACCCCACCCACACAACAACCAACCCCCCACTCTCCGCCCCAACTACCATAAGCACAGAAACCCCAACAGTTTCGCGCCACGTTTCGCGCCAACCCCGCCCTTGTGGCGCTGGCGCGAAACTAGAAAGCCGCAGGTCGCAGGCTTGCTCTGGAAGGGCTTTGACACGGTTAAGTCCCCAATTTGACACGGTCTAGTGTGCCGTCGGCTAAATAGTTGGGGTGGTTGACACTGACCCGAAGTCCCCCTGTTTAGGGGAAACTAGTAGTTTCCCCTAAACAACCGAACCCGCTTGCTACCGTGCGTGAGCCAAGAAAGCGGCACGACGGGTTGCTCCCAGTGCTTTGCCAAGCATGCCTACCTACCAGCCCGCTATGAAGACGTGATTCCATGACAAAGGCAAGTGAGGAGCGGGAGCAGCACCGAGGATGCGCTACCGCGTTCATAGTGCTTGTCATGGTGGTCATAGTCGGCGGGATTGTCTACCTTTGCAACGATGACGCTCCCAACCCTGTTCAACCTCCGGCTACCCAATCTCCCACCACTACGACGCACCTACCCACCACCATTGCTGATTCTGGTTGCCCAGAATTGCCTAGGTCGGGTTTAGCAGAGTTGGAGTGCCTCAAAGTAAGAAACGCCATCACTACCTACTGCGACTATCAACGAATGAACAAACCGGCAGGAATGGATAGGCAACCCGGCGAAAGCGACTTGGAAGCTATAACAAGATGGCTGGCGCGCCCCCTTACAGAAACGGAAAAGGAGACTGCCTTGGAGGAAGCGATCAGTGATTTGCGAGACTACTCAGGAATTCTGCCAGATCATGAAACGATGATGGACGCTATGGACATATGGTGTCCCTAATCCTGGATACACCGGAGGACTGGGTGGAGCCATTGGCGCCTTGCGCTCGAACGGAGGCCCCTAACCAGCGAACTCAACACCCGCTACCGCATGTCGATCAGGTCCGTCAACTGCGCCGCTCTGGTAGCTCTCAGCGACGACTGTTGTTGACGATCAGCGAAACTCCTCACCCCGTATAGACAAAAGCCCGATCGCGGGTAAGGCCAGCCCGGTAGGCAGATCTCAGACGGCGTGGCCCAGCCGCGTGAAGCGAGGGCCTAGTGGAAGGCTTCCGCGATGGCCTGAAGCCGATCGGCCTGGTCTTTGATCCACAGGGCGGCTTCCGGCCAGGCCTCTTGGTCGTCTCGATCCCATGCCCGGCGAACCGAGACGCTCCTCCCGTTCTCACTCTCGGGCACCTCACTCCCAGCCAGCTCCTGTTCGTACATGGACTCACGGATAGTTCGGGAGTATTGGAGCATTCGCTGGGCTCGGTCAGACGGGTTCTTGGACGGAGAAGCCCTGAGATACAGACCAATCGACTCGCGTCTCAGACTGACACCGATCATGTCGCCCAGCTCGTTTAACTCCGGCGTCCAAACAATCCAGCTGCGCCACCCGTCACGCTGACCATACAGGCCTCCCGTCTCTGCTTTAAGGAGTCTCCAGAATGCCTTCCTCATGTCCGGCGTGTCCTGGAATTCCACCTCGACCAGCATTTCGCATCGCTCGCCCATCTCTCGACACGCGGCGGCGCAAGCGGAGAAGTCACCCCGGTAGGGATACAGAACGTAGGAATCGTGGCCAGGCACCGCTCGCATGGTGAGGGTTCCGGCTTTGCTGCCCGGTGGATACCGGCTGGCCGGGTGGAGGTTCGACGAGAGCGCCTCACCACGTAGACGCTCCGCGTTGTCAGAGTCGTGGCTGAGTAGCGCTCCGGCGACGTTCAACACCATCTGACTCGCATAAACCTCCTCATGCCAGTCGCCTCCCCCTATGCGCCATTGCATCCGCCACGTGCTGCCCGGTGGTGTGTGCGGGCGCGCATCAGGATCGGACCAGGACCAGAGGCTTAGCGCCCGGTCTGCCAATTCCTCGGCCCGCCGCTCCAGTACCGCTTCATCCCAAGCCTCTTCGTCGGCGATATGCCTGGTCAGCAGCACGCCGCTGCGCTCCATGATCACGCGCTTATCCGCGAAGGGCTTCGCCCCCATTTCCGCGTTCACCCCGCTCAGGGTGAGGTTGGCGAGCTGGTGGCGGTAAGACTTGTGGATCCGCTCCGCGTCCTCTCCCAACACCGACCTCCACTCGTCGGTCAGCGTTTGAGGCATCACATGCTCGACCGTCAGATCTCTTCGGGCGGGAGCGTCGCCGCGCTGCTCCGATTCCATCATGGCGCACAAGACCGCCTTCGTGGCACGCGTTGCGCTGCCGCCATACGCCTTTCGACTTCGTATCCCAGCCCGAACCGCTTCGTCGTCGGGAACTTCCACGCGCTGGTTCCGTAGCCTTCGTATCCGTTCGAGCCAGAACTCGGCCGGATCTTCTTCACTGCTCGGATCGGGCTGGTGAGCAAGCTCGGCGAACGCTTTGTTCATCCCGGGCATCGGGCGGTCTGATAGCCAGGAACGAGTAACCCAGGTCCCGATCCCCGCGAATACTCTGGTCAGAGTTGCCTCCGTCCACTCGACCTCGCCTGCCGTAGCGGCTTCATGGAGGAGACGCAAGGTCAGGGGTCGATGGGTATCGAAGCCCATGTCCCGCAGGTGACGGAGCTCCTGTTCGACGCCCTGGTACCGGTGCTCGCTTGCACCTAACAGGACGCCATAGTGTGCGGCGAGGTCGGCCAGATCGGCTAGGAGCGCCCGTCGATCCTCTCCCTTGCCGCTCCGCACGGCCCACCGCCGCAGATCCTCGTAGACCCGCTTGACACCTCGCAACTCACCGGTCTGCCACCGCAGGAAGTCGCGGAGGAAGATGTCGATCGGATCGGTCGAGTACTCGGCATCCAGCGAGGCTTCTATCCGCTTCCAATAGTGATCGTGGAGCTCCTGCTGTTCCGCATCTTCCAAACCCATGAGTAGCCAGTTCTTGAGCTTCTCGCTCTCGGTGAGGGGCCGCCCCGTGGCATTCAGGCTCTCGAAGATCTGTTGAGGATCGTCGTGGTCTCCAAGGCCAATGCTCACCACTCGGAGTCGTTCCAGTCCCTTCAGAAGCAATGCGATGTCATTTCGCTGAACCAGCCTTCGAGCGATCCTCCAAGCTTGGGCAACTGCGCCCGGACCGTTCGGGTTACCGGCGAGGCCCGACCGGTACTCATCTTCATCACCGTCCTGCAGCCGAAGTTTGCGAAACCGGTCGGCACTTTTCCCTCGATTCGTAAGGCGATCGTCCGTGATGGTCCGTCCGGTCCAGGCTCCGCATCGCCCGTCGGGACCAAGTTCTTCCGCTATGCACGCGAGCAGGATGCTCACTGTGGTGAGTCTCTGCTGCCCGTCGACGACACGGTGGACTGTCACCGGCTGCACAGCCCTTGACTCCGGGAAGGTGAGGAGCGTGCCTCCATAGTGAGCCGGTTCAGAACCCAACTTCGATTGTGCCACGGCCAAGAGGTCTTCGACCAGCCTCTCGATGTCGGACTGACCCCAGCAGTAACGGCGCTGCCAGCGCGGCACTACGTATTGCACCTGTGAGTTGAACAACTCCAGAAACACGATGTGTCTTGTGTCCAAGTGTTGCCTGGTTCGATGGTCAGCTACCGTGGCCAGAGACCTGATGCGGCAGGCTACAGAATGTAGCAAACCGTCTGGCTATCAGCTCCGGCTACGCCATCAGGCTGCACACTCTTCCGCTCCCGGACCCCCGGTCTATTCCCTCGTTGCCCGCATCGGTGGACACCAGGACTTGGAACTTGCCCTCTCGGAAATCCGCTTGGGTCTGAGCCCTGCCACTATCCCCATCGACGCTTCTTGCATCCTCTAACTTGGCTTTTCTCATCGATACCTACTACCGGAGACACCGAATCGACAAAGTCGTGCAGGTGTTCCACGGCCCCGTGCTCTACACCGACGACCAGGAGAAAGTATTCTCCCAGCCCTCGCACCTACGAGGCATTGCCTCCTATTTTGTCAAAGGCGATCCGTATGAGAGGCAGCGAGAGTACAGGTTCGTAGTTAGCACCGTCGGCGAGCCTGCGGAAGACCGGTTGTATTTGCCGATCTCGGATAACATGAAGAGGCTTGCCGAAGCCGCCCCCCTGGGGCGGTTCAAATCGGTCCCCGAAATCGTTCAGACAACAGCACACTAGGTTGCCTCGGTGTTGTCTGTCACAAAGAGCCGCGGCGAACTTAGGACCCTAAGTTGGTTGTCTGCGTCATTTCGCTCTGTTACCATCGTGAATCATGCGATCAGAGGCAGCAAGGGACCCGAATCTGGTGTGCTCAAATGGCAGAACACCGGAAGAGGAGTGGCAATACAGGGCAGACCGTCGTCTTCCGTTGCGCAGCACTCCCCCTACTCTTGACGAATACCGCCAGTGGACTCATGAAATCCTAGAGGAAGACAGCGGGCTCCTACAGAGACTCGCTGATGCCTAGCGGACAAAAGACTTGAGCGACGCTTGGGAGGGTGATGAACCAATATGGGTTCCCATGCGTGTCATTGTGGAACTCCATGATCTGGCTATTGACAGGCACGGGGGCAGGCACGGACTCCGCAGTCAAGGTCTCCTAGAACAGGCGATTTCTAGGCCGCAGCGGCTTTGGTTCTACAAGGAATGGAGCAACCTAGCTCGGGCAGCAGCTTGCTACACAGCCAGCATCGTTTTCATCCATCCTTTCTTTGACGGCAACAAACGCACCGGATGGGGAACAGCGCGCCAGTTCGTCAGAGCAAACGGATTTGAACTTGTATGCAGTGAGGAAGATTCCTATCAGATGGTGTTGGGGTACGCCGCAAGCGCGAAAGGCGATACCGAAGAGGCGGCACTGGCCGAGTTCATGTACGACCATTTGTTTCCCCTCTAACGTAAGGGCACTGTAGGGAAACGGTCCGCTCGTGTCCGTGAATCATGGCGACGCCAGACCGGGTGGCAGTGCTTTTCCAGGCGGGAGCGGCAGCGGCAGTTCCTCATCCGGTCCATTCCGAGTGCCACCTTTAGAGATGCTGCCAGCGTGGTCCAGGCACTGTCCGGGTCTCGAATGCGCTTGAGCGCGTCTCGTAGGCTGCTGTCTGACGTAATGAACACATCAGCTTCGATTCCTATAGCTGCGGCACAAACGTAAGCATCAAACACTTCCATAAGGACGTGGGACCAGACCGCCTGCGCATCATCCCAGATGCCATCAGGTGACATTCCAAGGTCTACAGAGGGGTCTTCCACGTCGATTACATCAAGGCTGTAGTCCAACCAGAGCGCGGTGCGGAAGGTCTCTAGTTGGGTATCCAATTGAATGTAATCTTGATCGTCCAAGGCGACTCGGTACAACACTTGGGGGCGTTTCACTCGGAGGCTGTAAGGCACCCCTTGTAGTTTCAGGTGCTCCAAGCCGCGACCCTCTAGAAGAACGTGGTGCATCTCAGACCAGCAGACTCGTGACGAAAAGTAAAGGTAATCGCCAACGGACGCTTGGAGGTGCTGGAATGCCTTCATGCCCAGCTTGACGTAGTCCGCGTCGATTCCGTTCTGGGTGTAACCGATCACTCCGTGTTGCATCGGCGCCATTCCGGTGGCTATTGAAGACAGACCGACAGTGGTGGTGGTCGGGAACGGTGCCGTCAACGTGGCACTGTGACACCGGCGCAACCGGTCGGCGTTAGGATGAGCAAGTTGTGGACTGCCGAGTCCGTCGTTTATGACCAGCACATAGTTGCGTTTGTCGGGGATCAAACCAGCCAGATCGGAGCGGAGTCCCGCGGTTGGCGACCGGCCTGTTAGGCGAAGTTCCAACTCTGCCACGAGGTTCACCAGGCTGTCGCCCTCATATGAAGGGACAGGTTTGTCCTCTGCTAGGTCCTGTCCCGTAATCATCCCGGGTTGGGTCGGGGCGTTGTCCGTTTGCTGAGAGACGGCTGGTTCGACCACGGCGACGGAGAAGTCGTCGGTGTTCCCCGACTGGATGGACACCCCCAACAGTTGGTCGGGAACGTTGTTGAGTGGTCCCTTCATAGCCTTCGAGAGTGTTGCCCGGTTGGTGCGGCCGAACAGCCCGTCTGTTGCTGCCAGGATCCTTCCGCTCCTCAGAGGAACCGTGATGGTGTGAACCTCGATGGGATGGAACCACGGATAGCCCCCCAGGGTTTGGGTGATATACCCCTCACCCCAATCGTCGACCGTCACCTGTGTCAAATGGTCACCGGTGTGAAGGTACGCCCGGGAATCACCTACATGAAACACCATCGCCGTGTCAGTGGTGACGAGGGCACCCGCGATGGTGGTGCCCATATTCCGCAGGCCCTTGTGGTCGCGCATCGCCTCATACAAAAATTGGTTGGCGTTCTCCACAAGGGATATCAGGTCCTGTTCCGTTTCGACGTCAGAGCTTCCAGTCGCGATGACTTCAGCCGCTAGGGCCGCGGCTATGTCGCCGGCAGGGTGGCCACCCAGTCCGTCCAGCACTGCTACCAGACTTGGGGGTTCGACATTGAACATGGCTGTGGTGGGTTGGTCGCTGTCAACCACCGTGTCGTTGACGACCACCCGATCCTGGTTGATCCTTCTGCCCGATCCACGGCGGGTAAGAACAGCGACTCTCAACATTCGGCCCCTCCCCGTGGAACAGCCCGCACCACCCTGGGTTGTGTGCAGCGTGGGGGCTTTCTTTTCATGCGTGGTTCCAATCAAAGGGGAGTCGACAGGGTTTCAGTCAAGATAGTCCCGTGCTGTGACAGTCGCTGTCCTAGAAAGACAAGAGTTGTCGGCGATGACCCTTGGCCTATGGCCAGGGGGGTCAGCATTTTGGCTATCACCTGAAACTCCGGGGAACTCGGTACGGTTCCGATTCGAAAACCCAGAGGGTTCCACCACACATCCATGCTTGGTGTCCCTTGGCCGGCGGGTTTGTGAAAGTCGGTTTGGTGCCTGGTTTCGCTGAGATCTCTCCCGATCGGGGGGCGATCAGAGCAGGGGCGTTTGGTTAGATGCTGTTTTCGCTACGACTTTGGGGGCTTTTGTTGCTTCCTCCGGCGGGGGAAGTAGTCCGGCGTCCGTGAGGTTTTGGGTGGTGATATGCGGTCCGTCAATAACGGCGGTTAGCAGTCCGGCCTGTGCGGGCTCTACGTCAACGAGCGCGGTCAGAGCGTTGAGGATGTCTAGGAGTTCGATGTCCCAATCCGAGCGCCATCCGGCCGGGTTGATCCCTTCGAGGGTTGGCGGTCGTTTTCGAGGCGTTTTGCGGTAGTTGAACCAGTACCTGATGACATTCTTGGCCGATATTTCGTATCCGTCAACTGCGGGCTTGACATTGGTAAACACCCCGTCACCTATGCGGAGTTGTTCTTCGTCGGTGTGGTAGTCGAGATTCCGGTTTTGGGTTCCCTCGCCAGTTTCGATGTCAAGACGCGGTCCGTCGGGTAGGCGGATGCGGCCGCGTGGGCGATCCTCCTCAGGGTTGACGCAGTGTTCCCCAAAGGTCTGTGCCCAAATAACTCGTCTTCCGACTTTCACGGCCCGTGACCAAAGCTTGTTGTCGGCGGTTAGGGGGATCCGCAGCCCGGGGGTGTGCACCGAGACGCTGTTGAACCATTCGGTGTACGCAGGGTGGGCGCACATGGCAGCAATGTAGGCGAACAGGTCCAGGGGTGCGACGTCGACATCGAGAACGCCGCTGAGGTGCTCTAGGAGTCCGGGAGTGATGTTTGGGTGAGTGGCAGTGTTGTCACGCCACAGCGGGAACACCCGACCTCCGCGTCCGTGATAATGGTCCAAGCCGGGGAGGAGATGGGTGAAGGTGGCCGCAGGGCCGTTCCTAGGATGATCATTTTGGATGCAGGTGAGGTGGATCTGCTGGTCCGAAATCACTTCCCACAATGGCGGTCGGGGCGTGTCGAGAACCCGTTTGTCAGGGATGATCCAGTGGCGGTCGAACGAGCGCCACCGCAGCGGGACCGGCGCTGGGCACGACTGGTTGGTCTCCTCCGAGATCAGCGTCGTGTTGGGTGGGTAGCCGGGAAGGCCAGTGGGGACTGTCCGATCTATTTTGCGGTCCCGGGTCTCTTTGAACAGCGCTCTCTTGTGGTCGAGGTTCGGTTCTCTGATGAGCGCGCGCCAACGCTGTTTGAGGGTGTCTGGGTCGGGAGAGGTGGGCCAGCCACGGTTGGCGCTCACTCCCGGCGAAGACCATGGCAGCAGATCGTGGATGGCCGGGCAGGAGAGCCAGGTGGCTTTGCCTGCGGGTTTGAACGGCGCTCGTGGTTCTCTGGGGCATTCAATCCAAGAACGGGCGTCGTTGATGGTTATCGTCTCCAGCTCTAGGAACTTGGCTTTCCGGTTGCCTGGTGAGACCTCCCGAAACCACACGTCTGCGGGTGCTGCGTCAGTGGAAGGAGAGCGGGTGGCGCATACTACGGTTATTTCGTGTGGGACCGACTCGAACACGAGAGACGAAGCCTTCCCGCGGAATCCTTCAGGGGAGAGGGACACGACCCAAATCTCTGAGCACCACTCCCGCAGCCAGGAGCGCATCTTCTGGAACCCGGCGCCGCTAAGCCACGCGGCGGTGGTGACGAAACACACCACCCCGGGACGGTCACCACCGTCAATACCGGAGTTCTCGAAGACTTTCCAGGTGGCCCAGCGCCAGAAGTAGACGAGGAGGTTGTGCATGTTGAACACATGCTCGCCAACCCCCCAGTCGGGGGGTGGTTTCCATTGGTCTAGGATCGGACCCTTTACAGCCTCCGGGTGCCCTTCTACAACCCATCCGCCGAACTCCATTGCCCTTTCGCGGTATGGCGGGTTCCCGATAGCGACCATGACAGGAGTTGTCTTCTTAAGGAGGTTCGCGGAGCGCCGTTCCTGGTTCATCGGCTCATACAACGATCCCAAATGTTCTTCCTCGATGTAGGGGTTCGCGAGCGTATCGGCCAGCAACACGTGGGGGCCAACCTCGGCCCCGTCGGCAGTGTTCGATGTGCTTTTTGACCTGGGAGCAGCGGTTGACCCTCGGGCGTTGGTCGGTGATCGTATTCCCCGTCTGGGAGGGACTAGGGGTGCGCGTCCGTTGACCCCCGAAGAGGCGCGTCGGGTGAAAGAGCAGGCGGATGCTGGGCTCTTGGGGTCCCGGCGGTCTTCGCTGGTGGTGTTCTCGTTCGCGGGAGGAACCGCGACCGAGGTCGCTTTGGTGCGCATGGGAGACGTGAACCTCGACGAGGCGACTGTCGCCTTCAGGGGAACATACCCGCGGGTCAACCCGCTTGACGAATGGGGTATTCCAGAGTCGCACGGTTCGTGCGGAACCGTGCCCCCATACCGGCAGATCACCCGATTTGTGTAACCAGTCGGGTGAGACCGGAACGGGCCGCACATTCTGTGACCGTGCGTCTCCGGGACGTGCTGCGAGACGCGGGACTGTCAGACCGTGAAGGGGTGTCAGCCCGGTCGATCCGCCTGACCACCGCCCGTGGGTTGTTGGAGACCGACGGGATCGAAGCCGCGGCCCGGTTCCTGGGTTCGCCGTCGCTGGACAACACCGCCGCGGCGCTCGGTCACAAATGGAGAAACGATGGCCGCTGACCAGAACCTCCGCCGGGTGTTCTTTTCCGGTATCCAACCGGTAGCCGCCTCCGAGGTGAAAGCATCTCTGGACGATTTCACTACCGAGGAACGTGCGGATGGGCCGTCCGACGCGGTGAGTTCGTCTAGCGGGGGTCGCCGCAAAGTCCGCGGCGAGCCGCTGGGACTGTCCCACATCGAACTGATCGAAGCCACCGCCAGCCACAGCTGGTTATGGGAGTACGCCGAAACCCTCGAAAAAGACATACAGGAAACACCGAGATACGGCCGCCCGCGGGAACACACCGTCTTCGAAGCGCTGCTGTTCGAAATGGCATCCGCGTGGCGCGGCAGCTACCGAGACACCGCCAGGACTTTCGCTGACCCCAAAACCTGGCAGCGCCTCCAAGACACCATCGCCCAAGCCTGGCCGTGGCACCCCCGTCGGCGACTTTCGAACAAACCGATCAGCAGGGAACAGCATCACCGTTTCCGAGAACGGTACCTTCACGGAGAAACCCTGGAAGAGCTGACACAGATCGTAAACGACGTAGTCCTAAACGCCGCTTCGCATCTGGGCCTGCTAACCGCCGAAGCGGGATCGGTCAACCATCCCAACACCACACAGTTCATCACCGGTGACGGCACGTGGATACCGTCCATGTACAAGAACGGTCCACGACAAATCATCAACCCGAAAACCGGTAAGGTCCGCCCGTTCGATCCCGACGCTGTTTACTACCACACTCCCACCGGGGAGATCGGACGGGGCGCCTGCGGCCAACAAGCGGTCCTAGCCATAGCACGCGGCCCCCATCGTAACGAACGAATCATCCTAGACACTGCTTTCAAACCCGCAGGCAAAAGCGACGCCACTGTTTTCTGTGACATGGTCCTCAACATACGCAAACAAAACCCGCACCTCCGGAAAGGCCTCCGCGGCGTGGTCTATGACATGGCCCTGCACGCCACCGACATCGACCGCTTCCTCGACGCTGGAATCATCCCGATCAGCAAAGTCCAACGCACCCGAGGATCCAAACCGGCAGCCGTCAATCTGGGCAAACACGCATTCACCACCCCCAAAGGCAAAAGGACAGCAGCCGAAGTCATCGCCTTGGACGGCACCCCCTGCATCACCGTCATCAACGAAACCGGCACCGACTCCTACATGCCGCTACAACGCGTCCACACCCAACTCAACCGCCACATCAACATCACCACCGTCTACGGCACCTGGCAAGCGCCAGACCACCCACTCACACCCCCGATACTCAACGGTGCCACCACCCTGATCAGACACAACAGCACCACCGAAGAACGCAACATCGGCAAACGTCGCACCCGAGCACTAAGAGTCATGCCCGAAGGCACCGACCCCGACTTCGACCGCATCTTCGGACTCCGCGAAGACCCCGAATCGACCAACAGCCACATCAAATCCCTACTGCGCAACGGCCGAGCACGCACCGTCGGAACCCCCCGCCAAACCCTCAACCTCATCGCCTACCAGATCACCGTAATGACCACCGCGCTCATATCACACCACCAACGCACCGGCATCCCCCTCAGTCACTGGTTCGGTGAACACCGGCCACGCGTAAGAGCCGGACCAGCCAAAGCAGCCTAACCCCGGGCAACCACCAAACCTGGCCTCCCACGAGACAGAGACGCCTCAACACACACAAACCGGGCTGGCACCCCCCACCTCCCAACCAAAACCACCACCCCACACCCGCCCAACACCCGACTACCCTACAGAAACAACCCCGCACGACAAGCACAACCAATTACGCGCCACGTTTCGCGCCAACCCCGCCCTTGTAGCTCAGGGGATAGAGCAACTGCCTCCTAAGCAGTAGGTCGCAGGTTCGAATCCTGCCGAGGGCGCTATGAATCCGAGCGGAACGCGGGCCATTTCCACTATCACCCGGCATCCGTGGATAACGGGGATATCAGCGGTCCATGTCATGGCGTGGACCGTCTATGGTTTGGACGCGGGCTCCAAACTGGCTTTTCCCTATCTGCTGTGGATGCTCTTCGCCGGCAGCGTAGTGTTCCTGGTCGACAGCCGCGTTCGTCTCTCCACCGAGGTGCTGGTGCTTCTTTCCGTGGCCGGCTTTTTCCACTTGGCCGGGGGAAATGTCATCATCGGTGATGTCTTCTTGTACGAGTACACCTGGTGGGGTTTGGTCGGATATGACCATCTCATTCACATCCTGGGATTGGGTACGGCGGGACTGGCCGTTTGGGAGGCCACTTCCCAGATGCTGCGCGCCTTCGGCGGCAAGGAGGCGGCGGTGGTGACCTTCTTGGGCGCCCACGCGGCGGGGACCGTGATTGAAATCGGCGAATACCTGGGGACCCTGGTCATCCATGAGGTCAGGGTGGGTGACTACGCCAACAACATGCAGGATTTGATCGCCAATATGGTGGGTGCGCTGCTGGCCGCCTGGTGGGCCAGTCGGTCGCCGCGCGGGATTCCCCGCCCTTAGCTACGGCGAGCTACCACCACCACCGCCCCCCACGATCGGTTTTCCTCGCCGTTTCTTCCGCTGTTGTGCGGATCAGTCTGCACTGACTCCTTCCCGATGATCTCCAAGCCGGCGAGAGCGGCGGTCAGTTCGCCCAGGGTGGCGAAGTGGTTGGGATCGCCGCCCGACGCTTGTTCGGCATCCCACTCCCCCACTATCAATAGCCCACCCGGCGCCAGCGCTTTCCGGGCGTTGGCCAGGAGGGTGTTGCGAGCGGCTCCCCGGGGGGGAAGAGCGTAGGAGCTGACGACCAGATCGTAAAGGCCGTCCGGCTGCCAGTTGATCATATCCGCCAGTAGAAACAGCGCGGGCGCGTTGGCGGCGGAGGCGCTGATCCGGGCGGAGCGGATGGCCTTGGACGCCGAATCCACGCCGGTTGCCGTCCAGCCCCGCTTCGCCAAACCGATGACGTTTCCCCCGGCGCCGCAGCCCAGGTCGAGAGCCTGGCCCGGCGGCAGTTTGAGAGCCTCAGCAAGCAAGAGGTGATCGAAGGGCTCGGTGTCGCTGCCGTCGCCGATGTAGATGTCGTCCCAGTTGGCGCCGCCTGGTCCCTCGGTGGACATTTGGTCAGGTCAGCGAGAGGTGTTTGGCGGCCTCTCGGAAGGAAAGCCCTGAGAGTCGTTCACGGTGCTCCACCAGGAACCGGCTCACCTCTCCCGGCGCGATGCGTGCGTGTTGGCGAAGCGCCCAGCCGATGGCTTTTCGGATGAAGAAGTCCTTTTCGTCCATGGTCAGGAGACAAAACCCGAACAGGCGCTCTTGGTCGCAATCTTCTTTCCACTTGAGCTGATGCAGCAGGGCGGCGCGCCGCAACCACAGGTTTTCATCGGATATCCACTCTTCCATCGCGAGCGCCGATGCGGGAAACCGTCTTACTATCCCTCCAACCACGGTACCTGAGAGAGGATCGCAAGAGTCCCACCAGGGTTTGGTGATGATCATCCACCGGAGCTCGGTCAGAAACCCCTCCGACAGACGTTTGGTCGCCTTCCTTAGCTGGTCGATCGCCGCATACTGGTATTCGCGTTCGGGGCGATTCCAGCATCCCCGGGCGAATTCGGCCAGGTCTTGCTCTTCGGGCCGGGGCATGTCGGCCAAAGCTATCTGCGCCAGGCGGCGGCGCTCGGGGGACGAGATGCCCAAGAATGGGAATCGATGCTTCATGTAGGCGCTCATCCCCTCCGCTCGAGAAGGATCGCGATGGGCGGAAAACGTTTCCACGATCCCCTCTTCCATGCGGGCGCCGATCAAGGTTGCGGCGCTCCTTTTCCCACTAGGTCTGCCAACAGGTCGTTGACTTTGCCAGTGATCTCCCCTATCTTGATCAGCATCTCTTCCCAACTGTTCTGGGTGAGAGCGTCGAGAGCGCGGCGCGGCAGGCTGTCCGGCTCGGTTATCCCTCCTACCACCCGTGATTCCGAAAGCATCGAGGTCAGGCTGTCGGGGAGCGGAAGAAAAGAAGCAAACCAGATGAGGGTCATGACCCAGAGCACCAGCCATCCGAGGCCGACCACGGCGCCGGCTGCGCGGTCGGCGGTGTTGAGGCCAGGAAGTCTCATCAGCCTGGTCAGAGCCTGAAGTGCCACCCACACCACGATTCCCACCCCCGAGAACAATGCCAGCCCGACCAGCGTCAATGCCGCACCGTAGGGTATGCCCAGCCATTCCTCGACCACTAGAGCCCAGTCGGGGGCCAGTCGAACCACAAGCAGCAAGCTGAAGATAAAAGAGACGAAGGCCGCCACCTGTCGCATCAACCCCCGCCGCCAGCCCCGCACGGTCAGCCCCGCCGCGGCCGCCAACACGATCAGATCAAACATGGGTGTCAGGCAAGAGCGATGCGCATTCGCTTATTGGACCGGCCCTTGCTCTCGGTCTTGACCACTCTCACGCCTCCCACCTCCAAGGTGGAGCGGACATGGGTTCCGCCGTCGGCCTGGCGGTCGAGTCCAACGATGTCGATCACCCGAATGTCTTGCACCCAATCGGGGATGAGGTTGACCTTGGTGCGGATCAAATCCGGGTCACGAAGCGCCTCGGCTCGGGCCATCCACAACACTTCGGCCGGGTATCCCTTGATCAGTTCGGCGTTGAGACGCCGCTCCACTTCTTGGCCGAATTCCCGAGAGATCCCCTCCAACTCGAAGTCCATCCGGGCGGTCCCCTCTTTCATGTCGCCGCCGGTCACCTTCGCTCCGAAGTCCCGCCACACCACTCCCGATAGCGCATGGAGGGCGGTGTGGGTCCGCATGATCGTGTAGCGGCGCTCCCAATCGATGGCGGATTGGATGGGGGTGCGGGGATCCAGCATCCCGGGCTCGGCGACCACATGTACGACTTTTCCTCTCCGCCGGAAGGTGTCGGTGACCGGAATCTCGCCGCCATGCCAGCGGATCACTCCCGTGTCGCCAGGCTGGCCTCCCCCGCGGGCATAGAAGGGGGTCCGGTCCAACACCACCCCCTCCTCCACCACTTCCAGGACGGTGCCCTCCGCGGTCGTGAGATACGAGTCGTGTGCGGACAGCTCTTCGGTGAAAGAACTCATGGCGATCAAGGCTACCCTCGACGGAACTTACGGACTAGTTTTCAGGTTATGGCAAGAGATCTTCCCTCCGGAGCGGAGCTGGTGATTATCGGAGCAGGGGTGGTGGGCGCCTCCACAGCTTTCTGGGCAGCCCGGAGCGGATTGCGCCCGGTGGTGCTGGAGGCTCGTCCCGCCGCAGCCTCTCTCACCACCCCGGCTTCCACGGGCGCCTTCCGTCTGCAATTCGATAATCAGGAGGAGACCGAACTGGTGCGCGAGTCTGTGGAGTTGATCCTCAACTTCGCCGACATCACCGGGCAGGACTCTGCTCCCTTGATGATCCGCCAACCCGGTTACCTGTGGGCTACCACCTCGGTTGAGCAAGCCGAGAAACAGCGCCGGCTGGTGTCCCTTCAGCACTCTTGGGGACAAACCGATATCGAGATTCTCAATGGAGCCGAGGCCCGGGAAAGGTTCCCCTATCTGAGCCCCGAGGTGATACAGGCCCGGTATCGGGGCGCCGACGGGTTCATTGAGCCGCGCGCCTTGACATTGGGACTACTCGGTGCCTCGAAGGCTCCCCTCTACACCTCGTGTCGGGTCTCGTCGCTGCGGGCGCGTGCTTCCGGCGGTTTTCTTTTGGAGACCAACCGAGGTTCTGTCCAGGCCGACCGGGTGGTGAACGCCGCCGGACCCTTCTCGGGAAAACTGGCTGCCATGGTGGGTGTGCAGCTGCCATTGGAAGTGAAGCCGCGTCACAAGATCGTGGTTCCGGACCTGGTGCGCGTTCCTCCCGACGCGCCGATGACCATCGACGACGATACCGGCGTCCACTGGCGCCCGGCCTATAAGGGCGCCTACCTCTTGGATGCTTCTCCTCTGGGGCCGGGCAAAGAACCCGTCGAGGATGTTCCCCCCGACTCCCGGATGGTCTTTGAGGTGTTGGATCCGTCCCGCCCGGAGTCAGCTGCCCGGATCAGTCCCTTCTGGGGGGAGGCCTGGCAGCGGGGAGAGCTGCGTTGGATGGTTCACTCCGGCCAGTACATGCTGACTCCCGACCATCGTCCGCTGATCGGGGAGACTGCAGTCGAGGGCCTGTGGGTCAACACCGGCTATTCGGGGCACGGGATCATGTGCTCCCCGGCGGGGGGTCGGATACTGGCCGACCTGCTCACCTCCCGACAGGATGACTCGCCTTTCTCCCCAGACCGGACTTTCGTGAAGCGGACTATGGACCGGATTTAGGTCCAGGGTCCTGGTCGTCAGGTCCAGGGTCCTGGTCGTCCAACCGCCTGATTGTGGTCTCTTGCTGTTTCCGGCCGGCCCTTCTGCTCCACAGCGTCGGGGGCTTGATCTCGGTGATGATGGAATGACGGGCTTGATGCCAGTCCTCACCCAGAACACGGGTGCGCCAAATATGTCCGGCCAGCAGTCGGGAGAGGGCGACCACGGGAACGGCGACTAACACTCCCAAGAAGCCTCCCACCGAGGCGCCCACCACCAGGGCCAACAGGATGGTGAAGGCCGAGAGTTTCACCCGGGTCCTCTGAACGAGCGGGGTGAGCACATGGTTGTCGAACTGCTGGATGGCGGTGAACAACAGAATGGCAAACAGGCCGGTGAGCGGCTTTCCGACCAGCAATGAGACCAAAAAGGCCAGGGCGGCGCCGGCCACCGGACCAGCGAAGGGGATGAGGTTCAGCACTCCTGAGAGGACTCCCACGATCAGCCAGAAGGGGAGGTTCAACACCCACATCACCAAGCTTCCCAACACCGCCACGATCGTTGCCACCAGGAACTGTCCGCGCGCGAACCGACTGATGGTGGAGGTGATGGCGCCCAGCAGGTAGACCAATTCTTCTTTGTGGCGATGAGGCGTAAGGCGCAAGAGGAGAGAGCGAAGCCGCGGCAGATCAATCAAAACATAGAATGCCAGCACCGGAGCGAGCAATATCACCGCCAGCGCCTCTGCCACCCCACCCAATAGCGGCCAGACGATGTCGCCCATATCATCGCCCAGAGCGTCCACCAGGTCACCCAGCGCACCCAGGTTTTCACGGTCCGACAGCCATTGGCTGATTTGTTCGGTGGTCTCGGGCAGGCTGATCGCCAGCCCCAGGCTGTCGGAGATCGACTCCACCTGTTCATACACCGCCTCATATAACTCGGGAAGCCGGTCGGCCAGGTCCTCGGCCTGTTCCACCACTGTTACGCTGACCGCTGACCCGAGCACCACCAGCACGGCCAGCGCCAGCAAGTAGGAGACCGCCGCTCCGAGCAGCCGGGGCACCCGGATACGATGCAACCAGCTCACGAGCGGATTGAGGATCACCACAATGCCGGTGGCGAATACCAAAGGCAGCCAGATAATCCGCACCTGCTTTCCGACCCAAACCGCAAAACCCGCCAGAATCAGGGCACCGATAGCCCCCCAGATGGTCAATACGATCCGAGTGAGGCGTGTCCCGTCAGAAATGGTCGGCATAAGCGCTCTCTAGGTTACTTTGTGCACCTGCGGCAGTCATGGTGAGGTGGAGCGCCGCCGGGCGTCGGCTTATTGGCTCCGCAGATCCTTGATCGCCGCCACGTAGCGGTCCATCTCCGCCATGTACGCCTTGGAGTCGTCTTTGAACTCCTCTCCCAGGTGTCGATGGCGTAGGCCCAGGGCGAGTGCCGCGAAACGGCCTCCCTGAAAATAGGGGATCATGGCTCTGACCGGCATGGCTCGGGGACCGGGCTGTGGGTCACCTGCGGTTGGCCGGGGCTGGGTGGTGGGCGACAGTCCTTGGGTGTTGAGGATGTTGATCAGGTCATCCTCGGGGAGGCGGTCGGCGAAATCCCGCGCCACGAATCGGTAGATCTCGGCTCCTCCGGGCGCCGCCGCTAGGAGGGCGGGGCGGGCCAGATTGCGGGGATCCGAGTCGTCGGCCAGCCCGTAGGGAACGATGGCCTGGGAGCGGGCGGGGTCCGAAAGCATCGGGAACGGCAGCCTCAGCTTTTCCACCATGGCGGCGTGCTTGGAGGGAGTGTCGATGTCTATGGCAGCTGTCCTGAACCCGGCGGCGAGTATCTGTCCATGGCGCTGGGACAAACTGGCCAACTGACCGTTGCAGTATGGTCACCAATCGCCGCGCAGGAAGACTAAAAGCACTCCTGCATCCAGGTGGTCGGACAGCCGCCAGGGCTGTTCGGCCTGGTCCTCCAGGGTGAAATCGGGAATCGTCATCCACTGGGCACTATACCGGGATAAGCTCGGTGCGCATGAGGGTTGGTGGCAAAGTGGCTTTGATAACCGGCGCGGGGTCGGGAATCGGCCGCCGGACGGCTCTGCTTTTTGCCTCGGAGGGCGCAGTAGATATCGATCCTGTGAGTGTCTCGGCGACGGTGGCGGAGATCGAAGAGGCCGGGGGCCAAGGGTTGGTGATTGTGGCCGACGTCTCGGGCATGCCGATTGGCGGGCGATGGTCCAAGCCACCGAAAAGGCTTTCGGGGGGCTCCATGTCCTTTTCAACAATGCCGGCGTCAGCCACGCTCAGGACTCGGATGCGGTGCAGACCACCGAAGAGATATGAGACTTCACGTTTTCGGTCAATGTCAAGGGAGTGTTTTTGGGCTGCAAACATGGCATTCCCGCTCTCCGACGTTCCGGTGGCGGCTCGATCATCAACACCGCTTCATTCGTTGCCAAAGTTGGAGCGGCCACCTCCCAGTTGGCCTACACCTCCTCCAAGGGGGCGGTGCTTTCCATGACCAGGGAGTTGGCGGTGGTTCACGCTCGGGAGAACATCCGGGTCAACGCCCTCTGTCCCGGACCACTCAACACTGAGCTGTTGATGCAGTACCTCGACACCGACGAGAAAAGGCAGCGCAGACTGATTCACATTCCGATGGGCCGCTTCGGCGAAGCCGCAGAGATCGCTCAGCCCGCGCTGTGGATGGCCTCCGACGAATCCTCGTTTGTGACCGGCGCCGACTTCATGGTGGACGGTGGCCTCACCGCAGCCTACGTAACTCCCCTGTAACGAGCCCCGGCGCCTTGGCAAAACACTCCCAAAGCTGGGAAAAAAGCCCGCGGAGCGCTTGGTTCTGTCTGACCCGCCTCCCATGCTCATTTGATAGCTGCAAGCACCTTGCTTCGCGATCCCACCCGTCGTTCGGGACGCGCCAGGGATCATATCCTCAAAAAGCGATCCCGCAGGGGATTGGCGGATCGTGTTTTGACCAAAGGCGAGGTGGTGGCTGAGGGGTGGGCCCTTTGGGGTAGAGCGCGGCGACTAATTTCATGGGTTAGTGTTTGGTTTCGCGAGTTTGCCGGTTGGTAGGAATCGGGCGAGGCCAGTGGAGCGGTTGTGTCAGAGGCCTATTCCGTGGCCGTGACTATCTGAGCCGAGCCATCCTCGGTAACACTGATTTTCCAACCCGTGCCCCTCTCTCCGAACCAGGCTATCTCTTCTTCGACCGTCCAGCCTTCAGGGACGATCGCGGCGCCGATCACCTCAACGGAAGTCTCAGCCGGCACCTCGATGGTGAAAGATCCGTTGACCGCTATTTCAACCGAGCCTGTCGCCTCTCCCACCTTGATCGAACCCTCCCCGGTCACAGCCAGACCGGCTATCTCGATGCCTCGCAGATCAACCTCCACCTCTGGCGCGGAGAGTGTCAGGTTCCAGCTCGGTTCGGGATGCAAACCTACTTTCCATCCGGCGAAACGCAGCCAGGCGTTGTCTCGCAGATCAGACTCAAGGTCGAATGGAAGGGGATCTCTGACATCGATGATTGTTATCTCTCCCCCATGATCTCCCATACCTTCGACCGCCACGGGAAGCCCGGCGCCACCCCCGCGTCGAGCCATCTTCACCTGGTAGGCGGAGGGGCCGGGCTCTCCCGAGACGACCAACCGGCCCTCTCTCATCTGCACCGCAAGCATCGTGAAGTCGGTTTGGTCAACCGGCGGGCCCCGCAGATCGGCGCTACGAGAAGGAAGCGCTGACGTGTCGGTGAAGTGAAGTGATACCGAGAGCACCAGCCACGTGAAAATCAAAAGCGGCATAACCGGGGCATGGGCGAGCCGACTGCTAGGCCAAAATTTCTGTGCGACCCATCCCAACGCCAACAGAACTGCTCCGATCGGCCACAGCGCAACTATGTCCAAGAGAATGGCAGGTGAGAAGAGCCTGATTGCCATCCCCACCAGCAAGATGGCCAAGACCGCAGCATTCAGCGCCCAAGCCCCCCTTTTCCGTCCCAAGAGGTGCTCTATATGGGTCACTCCTCGAAGGAACGCCCCAGAATCACCACGATGTCAATCCCCTCCTGTTCCAATGGGATGGCTTCCACCAGCGCATCAGTAATCCATGCCTCTTTGATGGCCTGTGCCTCTCTCGAGAGATCATCCCGGTACCACACCCGGGATACATCCAGGCGTTGCGCATGATTGTCAGGTGCACTCACGCCATACCCAGCCTCCTCCATGCGGGAGGTCATCCTTCCCGCCACGCCTGGGACGCCGTTGGCGTTGAACACCCGTACTACCAACTGGGCTGGATCAAGAGGTGGAGGGATGGTAGTGGTAGTGGTGGTAACGACCTCTGTGGTGGAGGTAGTCCTTCCGGCTGCCGTGGACGAGGTTGTGGAGGGCTGGGTAGTAGTCGTGGGAGCGGCCTCCGGCTCGGTCCCCGGAGTGGTGACATCGGAGGTTACGGTGGTTTCCTCACCTGAAGTAGTTGAAACGGCGTCCGTAAAAAGGTCGTCCTCGGAGAAAAGCCACCATATGAATGCGACCATCGCCACCAGTAACAGAGCCAGGATGGTCCGCAACATTATGTCGCGCCAAAAAGGCGACCATCCTCCGGCGGCATGCCGCCCCTTCATGAGCATCCTCCCGATGCAGGCCCGACGACCAAGAGCCATTCCAGTTCTCGGCGGTCATCGAAGACGAGCAGGCTATTGGACATCCCAAAGGTAGGATATCGGGTTGGGACGCTAAATATGGCATCTTTCCCAACCGACGTCTCGGAGCTGGCGGTGGGACTCGAACCCACGACCTGCTGATTACAAATCAGCTGCTCTGGCCGTCTGAGCTACGCCAGCCTGGTTGAGATGAAAATCGTACCATTTCCGGGGTGGATCCTTCTCATGGTTTCCCAAAATAGCCCCGAACCCGGGCCAGTTCGAAGAGGGCCAAACCAGCCGCTACCGAGGCGTTGAGACTCTCCGCTTCTTGAGCCATGGGGATTGAAGCCAGTTGGTCCACCCGTTGGGCCACCAGCCGCGACAAGCCCTGATGCTCGGCGCCCACCACCAGTGCGGTCGGAGCATTCAACAAATCCAACCCCAGGATAGAGGTGGGGGCGTCGGCTGCCAGCCCAACTGTCCAGATACCCATCCGGGAGAGTTGGCTGAGCGTGGCTGCTATCGAGGAAACCAGACAAACCCGCGTCCTTTCCAGCGCTCCCGCCGCCGCCTTGAAGGCCGTGGGTGTCAGAGGCGATCCCCTCCGCTGAGGAATCACCAGCCGGGGGGTTCCCGCCGCCACCGCATTTCGGGCAATCGCTCCCAGGTTTCGGGGATCGGAGATATGATCAATCACCACCAACGCGGCCGGTTCCATCTCCGACGCCATCTGAGCGAGGGTCACCGCCTGGAGCAATCGGCAGTCCGCCGCTACTCCCTGCGGGGAGGAGGTGACAGCAATCCCTTCCAGGGTTTTCACCACCTCTATCTCTACGTCTCTCCCCCGGGCGGAATCCAGCAGTTCAGCCACCCGGGTTGATGACGCGGAGCGACGGACGACTCGGAGCCTTCGCACCCGGCCCGAGGCCAAGGCTGCCTCCACTGCCGGAATTCCCTCGACCCTAGCGCCGTAGCCAGCGAGTCCCATCTCGGGAATCCTCCAATACGATCCCCAGGGCGGTCAAGTCGTCCCGGATTCGATCAGCCGTTGCGTAGTCGCCTTCGAACCGAGCCCTGGAGCGTTTTGCGAGAAGATTGTCCACTATTTCGGAGGTGTCTCCCTGGGGGTCCATCCCCTCTCTGGACCCGATTTCCGCCACAGAGGCCCGGAGCTTGCCGCTTTCTTGTTCTTGGGAGAGAGAGTGGAAAGAGGCCGAGTAGTCGTCCAGACCCAAAACACGGGCCATCTCCCAAGCGGCAGCCGCATACGGGCCTGCCGACCCGGTGCACTCCAGCTCGCGATTGGCCTCCCGTACGGCGGTGAACAGCCAGCCAAGCGCCCGCGGAGTGGAGAAATCGTCGTCCATTGCCTCTTCGAACCCGCCGATTGTCTCCCCGTGGGGCGGCTCTTTCACATTCGCGGTCTTTTCCAAGAGACGGTTAAGACGATCCAGGGCAGCCCGAGCATCCTCCAAAAGCTCAAGCGAAAACTCCTGGGGAGATCGGTAGTGAGCCTGAAGGTAGAAGAACCGGACTACCAGGCCTCCGAATCGACGGTTGGCCTCGTTCAAATCAACCAGGTGGCCGGTGGATTTGGACATTTTCTCCCCGCTCAGGTTGAGCATGCCGTTGTGCATCCAGATCCGAGCGAACGGCACTCCATTCGCTCCTTGCGACTGGGCTATTTCGTTCTCATGGTGAGGGAAGATCAGATCGCTTCCGCCGCCGTGGATATCGAAGGTCTCACCCAGATATCGGGCGGCCATGGCGGAGCATTCGATGTGCCATCCGGGCCGGCCGGGACCCCAGGGTGAATCCCACCACGGCTCTCCCGGCTTGGCTTGTTTCCACAAGGCAAAGTCCAAGGGATCGTCCTTTTGTTTGGAGATCTCCACCCGGGCGCCCGCCAAAAGATCATCAAGATTGTGACCCGAGAGCTTCCCGTAGCCAGGCATAGACCGCACTACAAAATAGACGTCTCCTCCGCGAGGATAGGCCAAGCCTTTCTCGATAAGCCGGTCGATCAGTGCGATCATGTCAGGGATGTGTTCGGTGGCCTTTGGCTCGATGTCGGGAGCCGCCACACCCAGATCCCGGTATCCCCGATCGAATTCTTCGGTGATGCGCACCGCGTGTTCCCCGGGCGGGACTCCCTCCTGTTGGGCAATGGCGATTATCTTGTCGTCGACATCGGTGATATTGCGCACAAAACGAACATCCCAGCCCTTCCAAGCCAAATAGCGGCGGACGACATCGAAGACCACTGCTGAGCGACCATGCCCGACATGTGGAGGAGATTGGACAGTAGGCCCACAAACGTAGATTCCGACTCTCGGGGGATCAACCGGTTCGAAAGGTGTTGCGACTCGTTCCAGGGTATTGAAAATCTTCAAGGCATCGCAGATGTTAGAGGAGCTTTGGGTCGGCGCTGGTGAAGCGTCGCGTACACGGGGTTGATTCGGTAGCTTTGCTCGCGATTTCTGTTGTGTGTTATGTCGCCAACCTACCGAACCACAGTCACCGTAGCAACCGCCGCCAGTCCGTCATCACGACCCAGCCAGCCCAGTCCGTCGGTGGTGGTGGCCTTGACTGAGACCTCCCCGATCTCCAATCCCAGAACCTCAGCCAAGGCGGCCCTCACCGCCCGGCGACGGGGAGCCACCCGCACCGATTCGGAGATCACCGTCACGTCGCAGAAGGACGGCCACCAACCGGCCCCTTCGGCCTCCCTCATCACCCGGCGCACCAGCTCCATGCTGTCGGCATCTTCCCACCGTGGATCCGACGATGGAAAAAAGGTGCCGAGGTCACCCAGCGCAGCCGCCCCCAACAAGGCGTCGGCCACGGCGTGGGCGACCACATCCCCATCGGAGGTTGCGATTACCCCTCTGAGCCTGTCCACCTCTACACCGGCCAGTCGAATCGGGGGTTCTGCTCCCAGTCGATGGGCGTCCAAGCCCCATCCCACCCGCCAATCCGGGCGAGATTCGCTCATTTCTTTCGGGCGATAGGCTCGAAAGTGGGCAGCGCCCGGTTGATCCTGATTTCGGCGGCCTCGGCGTCCACCCCCACAGAAAACCGGATTTCGGTAATCAGCGCATGCCGGGCGCGATTGAGCATCTTCTTGAGAGCCGGAGAGATGCCCTTGGTCTGATTGGAGTAGCTGAGGTCCCTGACTACCTCCGCCACCTGAAAAATGTCCCCCGAGTACATCTTTTCCTGAAGCACTTTGTACCAGCGACTCCAGTTAGGACCCGATTCCTCCGGCTCCTCTTTGAGCTTTTGAACCACTTGGCCTGCCTCGGTCTTGTTTATAAGCGGCCGGATGGTGTAGAGAGTCTTGTTGATCGGAACACTGATCACCATGTCCTCGGTGGGAAAGTTCAGAACGAAATATTCTTGAGTCTCGCCAAACTCATTCTTGGTCTGGATATCTGAAATGTGGGCCACGCCGTGTTGAATATGGACCACATAGTCGCCTTTTTTGTACTTGGGCGTCTGATGGGCTGCGGCCGCCGCGAAACCGGCCGCCTTCCGGGTATGTCTCGGAGGAGATTTGACCTTCCGTTTGCGAGCCGGCGCAGCCGCCGCAACGCCTGTCCCGCCCTCTGGCGCGTCGCCAAGCTTTTTGCTATCTGCGGGGATCTTCTTAATGGTCGGAGTGCCCTGCGTCATATAACCGAGTATACGACATCCTCTTGTCTGTCAGGACTCGTTGTCCAATGGGATGAACGGCGGCCAGCAACCGGTCGAAGTAATGCCTCAACCTGGTTGCGGTTTTCTTGCCGATCCCTTTCACTTCCATGAAGCCCTCGAGCGAGGTGTGAAGCATGGCCTGCGCGTCGGGAAATTCATCCAACAATGTTTCCTTCAGCCATTTGCTCGCAAAGCCGGCCTCATAGAGGAGGCGGTGCCCGCGCGGGGCGAGCACGTCATCTAGTTTGTTCAATCCGATTTCGGACTCCACGAGCCAAGTGTGTGCGAGCTGATGGTCCAACAACCCGGCCAACTTGCGGCGAGCGGTGGCCGCCTCATCCCCCAGATAGTCCTCCAAGGTCAGCTGCACAAGTTTCTCGACCTCGAACACCCGATCGGCCAGGAGAGCAGCGGTGGTCCCTGGGTCTTGGGCGGAGTCGGCCATCAAGGTCTCTATGGTGGAGGCAGCCCTGGCCACCAACTCACCCAACCGCACCGTATGCACCACTTCCCGGGAGGTGACCAGATCCAGCAATTCCATCCGCAGCAGGTGTTCCTCGGCGTCATCGAAGCCCTTGCGCATTGCCACGAGAATCTGCAAGTGGTAGAGTATCCGCCTGCGGATCGTCCACCGGGGAGTGAGGTCGACTTGCTCGGAGTTGATGTATAGAGTGACCACCGCTCTGTCTTTGCTCACCGTCACCACTGGGAGTCCGGTGACCTGCGCGGTCCGCTCGGCGGTGCGATGCCGGGACCCCGACTCGGTTGTGGGGATATCAGCTGGAGGGGAAAGGTGTGCGTTGGCCGTCAGAATCCTATTCCATGACTCATCAATGATGATTGCACCGTCCATCTTGGCCACCTCGGCCAACCGGGCCGCTTCGAAGGAGTCGGAGGCTATCTGCAGTCCGTCAACGCTCATGCATTGCAACTCCGGGTTGCAGCCGAGCACGATCAAAGCGCCTTCCTTGCGCTGCAGTATCCTTTCCAGCCCGTCCCGGATGGGACGATGCGAGAAAAGTCTTTCCACTACTTCTTGGGATGAATACTCTCCCACCACAGCTTTCAGGCTAGCAAAAGGCGGCAGGGCTTGCCATGTATCCGTGCTATTGACTGTGGATAAGAGCGAAGCGGAAGAGGGTACCCTTGCCACAGATGTGAAATCAACCGCCACGCGTCGAGATTGTGCCAAAATAGGCTAGTTATGAGACAAATCTGTGGTCGATGTGGCGCGGACGTAGGCGAGGCGGATTTTTGTTCCTCGTGCGGCGCTCTTCTCGAAAGGCCAACCCCGTCCACGTCAAGTGAAGAGACCGCCCCGAGTGACTCTTCGCTTGCTTATTCATCCACACACAACATGGTGGCATGCTCGCTGTGCGGACACCTCAACATTCCTTCCAGACAAAGCTGCGAACAGTGCCACATCAGACTCAGTCACGCGGACATGCCCCTGGCTCCCCGTCCCACCATAGGGACCAACGCCCGGGTCAGAGCCGTTATCGCCACCGGGACGACCATTTTCGCGGTCGCAATCTTCGCACTCTTGTTCAACCTTTTCACGGGGGGATCGGACCCTGAGGAGGAAACCTCCGACTCGACCGTGGCGGCCGAAGATTCCACAACCACCACCACTCCCCCACCGATTCCCACCACCCAGGGTGTGCTGAGCGTGAAGTGCACTCCCGAGGGGCTGGGGGCCATCTACTCCTGTGACAACCTGATAAACGGGAAGAGCGGCGAGTGGCAGATAAGATGGACCGAAATCACTCCCGGCACCCAGGTCACCATAAACCTGGTTTTCGAACAGCCCATCACCATTCGCCGCCTGGAATGGGTGAACCTCAGCGACGAGAGCCGTTTTTATCAGAATTTCCGGGTGAGGACCATGGAAGCGGGCAGCGACAGCGGAGTTGCGGTCCCGCTCAATCTGGTGGACCGCCTCGGATCACAGATTATCGACTTGGCGATCTTGCGCACCAACCAACTCGCTTTGACCATCACCACCGTCTATGACGCTGAAATCCGCAATGGCACCGTTTACAAGGAGTTGGCGGTGGAGAGCATCAACGTGATCGGCTATCCGGCGGCCCCGCTCAGTTCGGAGACCACCACCACAGCTGCCTCTTAGGAGAACGTCAGGCTGAGCGGCAGCTTCCGCACCCCTCGAAAGACCAGGCTGGGGATTCGTTCGGGAGCATCGGCCTCCATCTCGAAGGAGCGGACCCGGTCCATCAGCACTTCGAAGGCGACCTTCAACTCCTCCCGGGCGAGCGCCACCCCCACACAGAAATGCACCCCGCCGCCGAACGAGAGATGCGGATTTGGGCTTCGCCCCAGATCGAGCCGCTCTGGTTGGGAGAACACCTGCTCGTCGTGATTGGCGGCGCCGAACAGCAGCCCCACCTTCGATCCGGCTTCCAACTCCACTCCTCCCCATTCGAGGTCTTCGGTTACCCACCGCTCGAACATCTGGAGCGGAGTGTCGTATCGGAGAAGTTCCTCCACAGCGGTCCCGCTCAGCCCGGGATCGGATCGCCAGCGCCGCCACTGGTCGGGATGGGCCGACAGCGCCATCAGCCCGTTGCCGATAGCCTGCACGGTAGCCTCATGCCCGGCGTTGAGGACCAGGATGGCGGTGGAGATCAGCTCCTCTTCGCTGAGGAAATCCCCCTCGTGTTCTGATCGGATCAGATGGGACAGAAGATCGTCTCCTTCCCTGCCCCGATGCTCGGCGATCAAATCCCGCATGTAATCGCGGAAACCAATCACGGCTCCCTCGGCCGCTTTCCCTTCGGCAGGGGTGCATCCCTGGTCGAACAGCCGCACGATGAGATGCGACCACTCTACCAGCCGGGGCTGATCGGCCGGAGGCACTCCCATGAGCTCGGCGATCATCACCAGCGGTATGGGGGTGGCATAGTCGGATATGGCCTCCATCCGCCCGGCGTCCGCAACCGCATCCAGCCGCTGGTGCGCCTCGGCTTCCATCCTCTCCCGATAGCTCCTCGAGGCTCGGCGAGTGAACGCCCAATGCACCAGCCTGCGGATACGGGTGTGCCGGGGCGGTTCCAGATCGAGAAAGGAGTCCCGGATCAGGCGGGTCCATACCGGATATTTCGGCGGGTAGATCCGCTCGTACACCTGTGGATCAACCCGGGCGGCGGCGCAGGGCGCCTGGCGGATGTCCCGCCCGAAGCGGCGATCCCGCAAAATTTGTTCGACATCGGCATGGCGCGCAAAAAAGGTGAGGTTCCAGGTCTCATCATAAAACACGGGAAGGCTCCGCCGCAGGCGGGCGTAAACAGGATAGGGGTTGGAGATGAAATCGGGGTGATAGGGATCGAACCAGACTGTCACAACTGCTGGCCGCGCCGGTAGGGACGTCCGTCGGCAGCCGGCATGCGCAGGTGTTGGGAGGCCAGCGACATCACCACCAGGGTGGTGACATAGGGAGCGATGAACACGAACTCGCGAGGGATGGAGTCGGTGGACAGGAACACCAACAGGGCAGCCGCGGCCGTGCCAACCAGCCACACGGCCGGGATCCACCTCTTTCGGTATCCCAGCCAGACCCCCATCCCGATGCCCGTGATGGCGATCAACAGCAGCAGGGCGTGAACAGCCGGCTCGTCCCGCAGCTCCAAGGCGAAGGTGAACCCGAACAGCCCCCCGGCGGCCGCGGCCCCTCCGGGACGCCAGTTGCCCATGATCATCGAAGCCAGGCCGATGAACCCTCTTCCGCCGGTCTGCCCTTCCCGATAGATCCGGGCGAACTCGGTGACCAGCATGGCGCCGCCCAGCCCGGCCATCCCTCCGGAAAGGATCACACCCAGATATTTCATCCGGTAAACGTTCACCCCCAGGGACTCGGCCGCCACGGGATGCTCTCCCACCGAACGCATTCGCAGTCCCAGCGGGGTCTTCCACAAAAACCACCAGGAGGCGGGAACCAGCACCACCGCCAGCACCACCGCCCACGAAACATCAACGGTCAGCCCGCGGATCAGTCCCGCCAGATCGGAGAGGAACAACCAGCGTTGCGATTCCAGGGAGCCCAGCCAGTCGGGGCTTTCCCATCCCAGGATCTCCCCACCGGAGAGGACCGGAAGCGTACCCTTGCCGATGACCCCGGCGATGGGGGGCGACTGGGTGGCGCCTCCCCCGGTGTCACCCCCATAGCTGACCACCGACAAAAACCTCATCCCGCCGAAGGCCAGGATGTTGATGGCCACCCCCGAAACGATGTGATCAACATTGAACGTGACGGTGGCGAGGGCATGAAGCAACCCGCCCACCGCCCCGGCTATCACTCCGACCGCCAGTCCCGTCCACGGCCCCCAGAGCCATCCTGCCCAGGCCCCGAACCAGGTGCCGAGGATCATCATTCCCTCCAGTCCGATGTTGACGATTCCGACCCGTTCGGCGTAGACCCCGCCCAGCCCGGCCAGGAATATGGGAGTCCCCAGCCGCAATGCGGAGCCGAAAGTGCCGCTGGAGGTGAGGTCGGGAGTGTCGGCCAGCGTCCGGGTGATGGCGAGCGTGGCCACCACTCCCAGGGCCAGCCACAGCCAGCGGTTGGTCCGCATCATCTGAGCGCGGGGAGACAAAAGACTGGTCATTATTCGCCCTCCTCCCCGCCGCCTGATTGGAGAGCGCCGGTGACTGCGCGGCTCTCAGCCGCCTTGGTACGCACCTCCACCACCGCGTAGGCAACCACCACCGACAAGAGGATCACTCCCTGGAGAATGAACACGATCTCCTTGGGGATTCCCCGCAGGTCGAGGATTTGGGTGGCCCGATCGAACCAGCCAAACAGCAGCGCGCCGGCCGCCATTCCAACCGGATGGTTGCGGCCCAACAGCGCCACCGCGATGCCGGTGAATCCCAGCATGGTGGGGAAGTCGATTGTGTAGCGATGGAAGAATCCCAGCAGATGGGCCATCCCGACCAGACCGGCGATCGCTCCGCTGATCACCATGGTCAGCACCACCATCCGGTTGGGATCGATACCGGCTGCCCGAGACGCTCCCGGGCTGGCGCCTGAGGCGCGCAACTCGAACCCGAAGCGAGTGTGGTTGACCAGCACATGGAAACCGATCCCCGCCAACACCGCCAATACCGCCATTCCATAAAGATCCACTCGGCCCGGATCTAAACCCACCAACTCCAGCACCCGGTTCAGAGAGGGGAGCCGGCCCGAATCCGGGATTTCGGGGGTCTTGATCACCAGATCACCAGCGGGGTTCTCCTGGCGCAGCCAGTTGGCCAACAAAAACGCGCCCAGGCCAGTGGCGACGTAGTTCAACATGATGGTGGAGATCACTTCGTGCACTCCCCGCTTTACCTTCAGATACCCGGCGAAACCCGACCAGACAGCGCCCACCGCCATGGCCGTGAGCATGATCACCAGCACATGCAGTGGGCCGGGAAGTGTGATGGCCGCTCCGACCGCCGCCGCGATCAGCACGGCGATCCGGTACTGGCCTTCCACGCCGATATTGAACAGTCCCATCTTGAACCCCACCGCCACCGCCATGGCCGAAAAATAAAGGGGAACCGCTCGGTTAACCGCCGAGGCGAGCGAGTCGATCCGTACTCCGTATTCGAACATCTGCCCGTAGGCCTCGAAGGGGTTGTTGCCCGAAACCGCCAGGATCACACCCGAGAGCGCCAGTGCGAAGAGGATCGCCAAACCGGAAGAAACAATCGCGTATATGAGGCGGCGGTTGGCTTTCATTGCGCCGCTCCGGTCATATAGGAGCCCAACTCGGCGGGAGTGACATCCTGGGGATCAAGGGTGGCGACCAGTTTTCCTCGGAGAATCACCATCAGGGTGTCGGAGAGGCCGATCAACTCATCGAGGTCGGCCGAGATCAGCAGCACTCCCAGACCTTCGGCGCGGGCCTCGCGGATGCTCTCCCAAATCGCAGCCTGCGCGCCCACGTCGATACCCCGGGTAGGATGGGAGGCCAACAGCACCTGGGGCTCGCCCAACATCTCCTTTCCCACCAGTAACTTTTGCTGATTGCCACCCGACAGGGCGTGGATCTTGACATCCACTCCCGGAGTGCGGACATCGTAACTCTTCACCACGTCCTCGGTCCGCTGGCGGGCGCCTTTCCGATCCACCAGCAGGCCGCGGGTGAAAGGCACACGGCTTTGATAACCCAGCATGGCATTTTCCCACAGGGGCGACTCCAACAGCAAGCCCTGGTGGTGCCGATCGGCGGGGATTAGCCCGATTCCGGCTTCTCTGCGACGCAGGGTGGACAGAGACCTGATGTTCTTGCCGTTGAGCTTCACCCATCCCGAGTCTGCGGACCGCATTCCGACCAGCAGTTCCACAAGTTCTCCCTGCCCGTTTCCCTCCACCCCGGCTATGCCCAGCACTTCCCCGCGGTGGATTTTGAACCCGACATCCTCGATCACCCACCGGTCCCCCTCTTCGGAAAGTGTGCCCAGGCCTTCTGCTTCAAGTAGAACCCGCGAGGTGACGGTGGACTCTCGGGTGTCGGGAGTCGGCAGTTCGGCGCCGACCATGAGTTCGGCCAGTTCCCGAGTGGTGGTTTTTTTCGGGTCGGCGGTGGCCACCGTCCGGCCCGCCCGGATGACGGTTATCGCATCGGCTATGTCGAGCACCTCGTCGAGCTTGTGGGAGATGAAGATGATGGTCACCCCTTTCTCCCTTAACTCCCGCAGCGACACAAAGAGATCTTCCACCTCCTGGGGCACCAACACCGCGGTGGGCTCGTCCAGAATGAGAATCCGCGCTCCTCGGAACAGCACTTTGGCGATTTCCACCCGCTGCTTCTCCCCCACCGACAGTTCTTCCACCATTTGGTCGGGATCAAGGGCGCCCTCCCCGGTTATCTCGAGGATCCGCCGCTTTGCCTCTCCAAAGTTGATTTTCAAACCGTCGCGGGGTTCGGCGCCCAAAATCACATTCTCCAGCACCGTCATCTGCTCGGCGAGCATGAAGTGCTGGTGAACCATTCCGATCCCCGCCGCTATGGCATCCCGGGCCGAGGCCATGACGGTTTGTTCGCCCCTTATGCGAATCTCCCCCTCATCGGGAATTATCATCCCATAGAGGGTTTTCATCAAGGTTGACTTGCCCGCGCCGTTCTCACCGACCACCGCATGAATCTCCCCTTCCCGCACAACCAAGTTGACCCGGTCGTTGGCTATCACTCCCGGGTACCGTTTGGTGATGTTCACCAACTCTATGGCAAGGTCGCTCACCGGTCAGACACTACCATTGACCCCCGTTGAACTCCGGTTCCAAATGACATTGTTTGCGGTGTCCCCGCGCCGCAGGACGCCAAGGATTTCAGAACAGCGGCATACCCGCCCAATAAGGAAAGGGGCGCCCGGAGGGGCGCCCCTTCTCTAAGGTGTGGGATAGAGGTCTATGTCACGGTGTTTCGGGAACGGTGATAGCTCCCGACACCACCTGGGCCTTCAGGTCATCGAGTTGCGCGGCGATGTCGTCCACATGGCCACCGGTGGTCGCATATCCAACCCCGTCATCGGCGAGATTGAAGGTACGGTAGCCACCCGCGAAGGTGTCGTCGACAAAGGCGGAGATGGTCTGATAGACAGCCACATCCACCCGCTTCAGCATCGAGGTCATGATGAAGGGTTGGAATTCGGCGCCGGCGGTCAGATACTGGTCGGAGTCCACCCCGATTGCCCACACGTGGCTGCCGGTGCTCTCGCTGTACTCCTTGGCGGCCTGGAAGAGTCCGCCTCCCGAGCTTCCCGCCGCGTGGTAAACGACGTCAGCGCCGCCCTGATACATGGCGGCCCCGATCTCCTTGCCCTTGGCGGGATCGCTGAACCCGTTGAAGTCGGGCGGCTGGGAGATGTACTTGATATCGATCTCAATACCGGGATTAATATGACGCGCCCCGGTAATAAAGCCCGCCTCGAACTTCTTGATCAGGTCGATCTCGACACCACCGATGAAACCAACCCTGCCGCTGGTGGACTTCAGCGCGGCGGCGGCGCCCACCAGGAAGGAACCCTCGTGTTCGGCAAAGCCCAGAGCGACCAGGTTGCTGTCGGCGGTCAGATCGGGGACAAACCCATCGATCAGAGCGAAGTTGGTATCCGAATAGGCGGCGGCTGCGCCGGCGATGGAATCGGCGAACAAAAAGCCCACTCCAAACACCAGTTCGGCGCCGTCTTCGGCGGCCAGGTTCAACAGATCGTCGCGGTTTTCTCCTCCGGCGGTGGGTTCCAGTTCGCTGGAAGTGACGCCCAATTCCTCAGTGGCCAGATCCAACCCGGCGGCGGCGGAGTCGTTGAACGACTGGTCACCGCGGCCCCCGATGTCAAACACCACATACACGGAAGTGTCGGCGCCACCCCCGCAGGCGGCCAGCAGCAATGACAGCCCCGCCAGGATTGACAACCCGATTAATCTCTTTTTCATACCTGTCTCCTTGTCAGCAGATCGGAATTTGGATTCGGAAGATGCCCTCCTCCGGCTTTGAGCATAATGGCCGCGAAAGCGAGCTTAACCCGACAGCGAGTTCCCGCGGTTTCACCGACCTGCGTCTTTCGCCGCCGCCGCCCGAGTGGGGAGTGGAGGTGGTGGAGAAAGCCATTGCCACCGCGATCGGGCAATGGCGCAGATGCCGGTTCCCGGCGCCGAAGTTCGACTATCCGGGGCCGCCTGCCCGCCTTCGGGACGGACCCTGGTTCGACTACTCCGTCCTGGTGGTCTCGGTGCTGGCCTGTCTCTGGCCGCCCCGGGGCGAGCAGATGTGGTCCATTGACTATCGGGGCGAGCGGCTCAGTGACGCTCCGGCCCTGTTCGGTGCCTTCACCAACTGGATCGGACCCGCCTCCCGACCGGATCTCAGGCCGTTTTCAGAGTTCGAGCCCACCGAGGCACTCCGCCTTTTCGCAGGCCGGGGCGTCTTGCAGATGGTTACCGAACGGGGCGTCCGCATCGCAGAGGTGGCCGGGGCGCTCCTGGAGCGCTGGGAGGGCGCCGCCCTCCACCTGGTGGAAGAAGCGGGATGGAACGGGAAGGGGGTGGCGGAACTGTTGGCTTCCACCATCCCCGGATTTGAGGATGAGGTCTCCGTGGGCGGACACCGTCTCCGGTTCCGAAAGCTCGCCCATCTGGCGGCGGCGATTATGGCCTCGCGTTCTTCCCGCCCCTGGTCGGGGCTGGATTCCTTCCCGGTCTATCCCGACTACATGCTTCCCCGATTCCTGCGCCATTTGGGGATAATTCGCTACTCGCCGCGGCTGGCCGAAGAGATCGATTCCCGCACCGAGATACCCCGCCACTCAGAGGAAGAGGCAGCCATTCGCTGGGCGACGGTTCGCGCCGGCCATCTCCTGGTGGAAGCCCTTTCCCGCACAGGTGTCTCGA
Organism: Acidimicrobiia bacterium; assembly: GCA_965214265.1. GTDB lineage: Bacteria > Actinomycetota > Acidimicrobiia > Spongiisociales > ZC4RG35 > Bin76. Next base: position 1,771,375 of record CBDCBK010000010.1, on the reverse strand, counting down.
TAACGGGGCCCCGGCTCGACTATTTCCTCTGGTCGGAGGCCGTCCTGGGACCAGATGCCTCCCGGATGGGCGAACATCACCGAACCGTCACCCTGGATTACTAAAGTCGGGCGGCTGCGAGGAAGCGGCTTCCACCGCCGAACGGTCGTCGGAGACGTCGAAGCCTTCGAGCACCAACTCGTCGTTTTCTTCATCCAGGCTGACCAGGATGGTGGTGCCCACGGAGAATTCTCCCATGAGCACCTTCTCTGAGAGGGGATCTTCCACATGGCGCTGGATGGCTCTCCGGAGCGGCCGGGCGCCCAGTTCGGGGTCGTATCCCACCTTGGCGAGATGGCCCTTGCCGGAGTCGGTGACCACCAGTTCGAGACGTTGGGTCCGGAGCTGTTTCTGGACTCTCTCCAGCAGCAGGTCGATGATCAGTTTGATCTCTTCGAAGGTGAGTTCCCTGAAGACGATCATCTCATCGATCCGGTTCAGGAACTCGGGTCGGAAGTGGCGTTTCATCTCGTCGAAGAGTTTGCTGCGCATCTGCTCGTAGCTGGCCTCGCTCGATTCGCTTTGGAAACCGACCGACTTCTTTCGGAGTTCCTTGGTTCCAAGGTTGGAGGTCATGATGATCACCACGTTCTTGAAGTCAACAGACTTTCCATGAGAGTCGGTGAGCCGGCCATCCTCCAGAATCTGCAGAAGGATATTGAAGACATCAGGGTGGGCCTTTTCGATCTCGTCGAAGAGCACCACCGAGAACGGGCGCCGCCGGACGGCTTCGGTGAGCTGGCCGCCCTCGTCGTAGCCCACATAACCGGGAGGCGATCCGATCAGCCGACTGACCGTGTGTTTCTCCATGTACTCGGACATGTCGATCTGGATGAGCGCGTCTTCGTTTCCGAACAGAAACTCGGTGAGCGCCTTGGCGGTCTCGGTCTTGCCCACTCCCGAGGGTCCCAGGAAGATGAAGGACCCGGCGGGGCGTTTGGGATCCTTCAGCCCGGCGCGGGTGCGCCTAATCGCCCGGCTGACCGCCGCGATGGCCTCGTGTTGGGCGATTATGCGGCGGTGGAGTTCTTCTTCCATATTCACCAGTCGGGCGGTCTCCTCCTCGGTGAGCCGATGAACCGGAATCCCCGTCCACTGAGCCAGCACCTCGGCGATCTCATCCTCGTCGATAACCGAGGCTGCGGAGAGCGATCCTCCCTTGGCGATCGCCTTGTCCATCTCTTTTCGGATGGCTTTCTCCTGGTCGCGCAGTTCAGCGGCCTGCTCGAATTCGTCGGCGTCGATGGCGTCCCGCTTCTTGAGCCGAATGTCGGAAAGCTTTACGTTCAACTCCTCGACCTCGGGGAGGGGGGACATGCTGTACAGCTTCTTTCGGCTGCCAGCCTCGTCCATCAGGTCGATGGCCTTGTCAGGCAGAAAACGGTCCGAGACGTACCGGTCAGCCAGATGGACCGCGGTGACGATGGCCTCGTCGGTGAAGACCACCTGATGGAAGTTTTCGTACCGGTCCTTGAGTCCCATGAGGATCTCGACCGCGTCCGCGATGGTGGGCTCGTCCACCTGTACCGGTTGGAATCGCCGCGCCAACGCCGAGTCGCGCTCGAAGTGCTTGCGGTATTCCTCCAGAGTGGTGGCGCCGATGGTCTGAAGCTCGCCGCGGGCCAGCATGGGCTTGAGGATAGAGGCGGCGTCGATCGCCCCCTCGGCGGCGCCAGCGCCCACCACCGTGTGGATTTCGTCCAGAAAGATAATGACGTTGCCGCGTTTTTTGATTTCCTTCAGCACCTTCTTCATCCGCTCCTCGAAATCCCCCCGGTATCTGGTGCCGGCCACCATCGCTCCGAGGTCGATGGTGTAGAGGGCCTGGTTGCTGAGGGAACGGGGTACCTGTCCGGCTACGATCCGCTGGGCAAGTCCTTCCACGATGGCGCTTTTCCCCACCCCGGGCTCTCCGATCAGCACCGGGTTGTTCTTGGTGCGGCGCGCAAGGATCTGCATCATGCGGTCGATCTCCCGCGACCGTCCGATCACCGGGTCGAGCACCTTTTCGCGGGCGGCCTGGGTCAGGTTGCGGCCGAACTGGTCAAGAATGCTCGAGCCCGACCGATGCCCTTCACGGCCGGCGCCGGTGCGGGCGGCCTGGGTGGAAGGCTGGCCCTTTACTCTTCCTCCCTCTCCTCCGGAGCCTGCCAACTCGGTTAGAACCGTTTGGCGGATCTTCTGCAGTCCTGCTTCGGCCTGGCCGAGCACCTGGGCCGCGACACCCTCACCTTCCCGGATCAAACCCAGGAGGATGTGTTCGGTGCCGATGTAGTTGTGCCCCAACTGGAGGGCCTCCCGAAGGGCAAGTTCCAGGACCTTCTTTGCCCGGGGCGTGAATGGAATATGGCCGGTAGGCGCCTGCTGACCCACCCCTACCGTCTCAATCACCGTCTCCCGGGTGCTGTTCAGGTCGATACCGAGGCTCCCCAGGGACTTCGCGGCCACACCCTCGCCTTCGGCAAGAAGCCCCAGCAAGAGGTGCTCGGTGCCGATGTATTTGTGGTTCATCTTGCGCGCTTCTTCCTGCGCCATGACGACCACCCGCCGGGCCCGGTCGGTAAATCGCTCGAACAAAGGACTCTCCTGCCTACGCCTGTGTCCCGGGTGCCTCCGGGTTTCCTAGTCTATAGCAACTAATGAACGCCATTGTTTCCTTCCCTCTTGGAGTATAAAACGGACACGACCATTTTTGTTTTTCCTTTCTTCCCTCATGGATAACCTGCGACATCTCATCGACATCCCCGACGTCTGGACCCGCCTGGAAAAGGTGGAGGGCCGCCTGCTGGAGCTCAGCGCCTCCCAGGACCCCTATATGACTCAGATCTCCCAGCACCTGCTCCGGGCGGGAGGAAAGCGCCTCCGCCCCCTCCTGGCGCTCCTGGCTGCCCGGTTGGGACCAGCGAGCGACCGGCGGGCGCTGGAAGCGGCGGCGGCGGTGGAGTTGATCCATGTGGGAAGCCTCTATCACGACGATGTGATCGACGAGTCCGACACCCGCAGGGGTGCTCCATCGGTGAACGCCAACTGGAACAACACCCTGGCGGTGCTGGCCGGGGACTTTCTGATCTCCCGGGGTTCGGAGGTGGCCTCCACCTATCTCGACATCGAGTCGGTTCGGATGCTGGCCCTCACCTACACCGAACTGGTGGAGGGCCAGACCCTGGAATTCCGGTTGGTGGGTCAGTTTAACCATGACATCTCCGTCTACCAGAAGCTGATCGACCAAAAAACCGCCAGCCTGATCCGCACCTCGGTCTATGTGGGAGCTCGGGCCGCCGACGCTTCGCCGACGGTGGTCGACACCCTCACTCTCTGGGCTTTCGAGCTGGGCAGGGTCTTCCAGATCGCGGACGACGCCCTGGACCTTGTGGCCACCACCGACCTTCTTGGGAAGCCGGCCGGCGCCGACATCCGGGAGGGGACCTTCACCCTGCCGGTGCTGTTGGCCGCCCGCGGGGAGGACGGGCCGCGGCTCGAAGAACTGCTTGGGCGTCCGCTCCCCTACCCCGAGGAGGTGGTGGAAGACGTGATAAACGTGGTGGTGGATGGAGGCTATGTGGATCAAGCGCTGTCGAAGGCTCTGGCACATGCCGAAGTGGCCTTCGAGGCGTTGTCCGGGCTGCCGGCCGATGAGACAACCGCAGTGTTGGGAAGGATGGGAGGCTATCTGATCGAAAGGGTCGAGGCCGCTCGACAGGCGTTGTAGGGGCTCTCAGATCCAGAGTTGGCGAAAGAGCCGCACCCAGTTCTCTCCCATGATCGCCGCGATGTCCTTGGTGGAATAGCCGCGGAAGGCCAGGCCTTCGGCGAGCCGGGGCATGTGGCCGGGTCCGGCGATGTTCCGCGGCCAGTCGACAAACTCCGAAAGGTCGTCGGCCGTCCATAATCCGTCCCGCGTCCATTCTCCGAAGTCCACCTCGCCGGTCGCCCAGAAGTCGAGTCCCAAACAGACCCGGTCGGGGCCGATCATCTCCACCAGGTAGTCGATGTGGTCCAAGAGGTCGGAGAGATTGGCGCCCACGCCATCGGCACGGAGGAACGAGGCGACCGCGTTCACCCCCACCAACCCGCCCCGCTCGGCCACCGCCCGGATCTGTCGGTCGGTGATATTGCGGGGATGATCGAACAGCGGCCTGACGTTGGAGTGGGAAAACACCGTGGGAACAGAGGACGCGTCGATGGCATCCAGGGTGGTTCGATGCCCGGTGTGGGAGAGGTCGATCACGATCCCCAACCGGTTCATCTCCGCCAAGAGATCCCTCCCGAAACCCGAAAGACCGGCATCCTCGGGATCGAGGCACCCATCCCCCACCAGGTTGCGATGGTTGTAGGTGAGCTGGATCATCCGAACCCCGAGCCGCTGATAGGCCTCCAGCAGATCCAGATCCTCGCCCAAGGGGGTGGTGTTCTGGAAATGAAACGCCACCCCCAGCCGCCCCGCCCCCAAGGTGTCCAAGTCAGCGGGCGAGGCAACATGAAAGAGCCGCTCCTCCTCTGCCAGCCACCGCCTCCACCTCCGCACCCGGCGGAGCCCCTCCCCCGGACTCTCATGGGTGGCCACAGTGGGAATCGCCAGATCCACCCCACCCACCAGCCACCCCTCCCAAGCATCGGGTTTGGATAGCAAAGGAGCGCACCCGTCCACCACTAGCGGCCGGGATCGAGTTATCTCTTTAACCACATTCGAACACATTACCCCGACTAGATGATCTCGCAGATATGTCTTACTCTTTAGCGACCCTTTACCAAGAGGTAGGCAAGAGGCATTAATGACTATGAAGAAGACGTCTTCCAAAAGCAAAACAAAGCGAAGCAGCACCGTCCTCCAGCAGGTCGGTCTGTTGTCTTATGGTTAGTAGTTTTAGTGTTTGTTTTACCAACTTAGTGATCTATAGCAGTGTTGTGTCCCACCTTTCTGTCATATTGGTAGACATGAACTAGACAACTATGAACCGACAGGTCGCCAACGAGGCTCGGGTCTTGGCGCCCAAACTCTCAGTCTCAGACGCGACTGTGGAGCAGTTGGAAGAACAGGTGAAGTCCACCATCAGCGGCTAGAATCAACTGGCCGGGATCCGAGCCCAAAGCCCTGGCGGAGTTGCACCGGCGGGAGGGAGGGGCGGTGCAAGGCGCCGCGTTGGCAGCGTTGGTCCCAGGATTTGCGGACCGTGTGCTCGTGTTGGGCAGCAGAGAGGCGGAAGACGCCGCCCTGCTGCGGGCGGTTCAGGTCGCGGGCGCATCGTTCAGGTCGCGTGCTGCATCTGGGAGATGCTCTGATAGCGGGGACGGCGAAGGCCTATGATCTATGCGTGGCAACCCCGGATATCTCCGATTTTGCCGACTTCGATGTCGATGTCACCAACCCCTGGGAAATGCCGCGAAGCCTGGCCCCCCTGAATCGCAGCCGGCGCTGCTGTGCCTAGGCGGGCTGGTCGGCGGGTTCGGTGTCGGCCACGGTGATAGCCAGGGCGGTGTCTGTTAGGGGCAGTTCCACGATCATGGTGGTGGATTCGCCGGGTTCGATCTCCACGCGGAGTTGGCCGCCGTGCTGGCGGACGATGTCGCTCGAGATCGCCAGACCCAGCCCGGTGCCCTGGTCGGTGGGCTTGGTAGTGAAGAAGGGGTTGAAGATCTTTTCGATGTCCTCTTGGGGGATCCCGCCGCCATTGTCCCAGACGCGGGCGTCGACCCGGTCTTCTCTGAGCTGGGTGCTCAGTCGCATCTCAGGCATGTAGGCTCCTCCCTCTCCTGCCGCCTCCAGTTTGCGACGCCTGTCGTCTGCCGCATAGCAGGCGTTGCTCACCAGGTTCAGGAACACACGACCCAGATCCTGGGGGATCACCTCCATCTCGCCTATGTTCTCGTCGTAGTTTTCCCCGATGGCGAGGTTGAAATCAGGGTCGTTGGCGCGTGCGCTGTGATAGGCCAATAGCATGTGCTCGTGCATTATGTCGTTCACCCTCGCCATCCGCTTTTCTCCCGAATCTCGACCCATCATCAGCATGTCCTGCACGATGCGGTTGGCGCGGTCTCCGTGGGAGCGAATCCGTTTCAGGTTGGCCTCTAGGTCCCCGGCAATCTCCAGAATGTAGGACATGTCGTCCTCCCCCACTTCTCCGTTGGTGCTCTCACCCAGAATCTCTCGCAACTCTTCCAACAACTCCTCGGACGCCTCAGAGAAGTTCTTCACGAAGTTCAGCGGGTTGCGGATTTCGTGGGCCACTCCGGCAGTCAGTTCACCAAGGGCCGCCAGCTTCTCCTGAATGACGATCTGTTCCTGCGCTCGCTGCAAATCGGCGAGAACGGTTTCCAACTGGGTGTTCTTCTCCCCCAGTTCCGCAGCCAGCTTTTCCACCAGGTTGAGGCGCTGCACCTCCAAGGCATGGCGGCGAAACACCTCCAGAGCGGCAGCCATGTCCGCTACCTCGTCGCGGCCCCTGATCTCCACCTGTGTCTCGATGTCTCCCTCGGCCATGCGCAGCATCCAGTCGGAGAGCTGACTGATACGGCGCAGCAGGACCCGGCCCACGAACAGCCAGGCCATGAGAATGGCGCCGGTAATGCTCAGGATGCTGATCGCCAACAGTAGGGTGCGACCGGTCAGAATCGCATTGTCCGAAGCCAGCGTGGCCTCATCCGCTCGTACTCGGGCCGCGCTCACCAGGCCGTCCACCGACCCGATCAGATCCACGGCCAGATCGCGGTTGGCAGCCAGCAACTCCCCCTGACGGGCGATCAATTGCAATTCCAGATCGACCAGATTGAAACCGCCGTCTGTTCCCACGCCCAGATCGAAGAGTTGGGAGAAGAGCTGTTCGAGACCCGCCTCCTGCCATCGGGACCCACCCAACTCCTCGAGGCTGGCCTCAATTTGTCCTGCGGCCGCCTCGAAACGTTCCCGCAGCGGCTCGATCTGAGAGGCGTCGGAGAGACTGAAGGCGGTGGCCAGAAGCTGGGTCGTGATGTTGGCGTTGGTCTGTATCTCAGTCAGGTGGCGGTAGGCAACCAGTTGGTCCTCGGAAAGGTGCTCCGAGCGTGCCGCGGGAGGTTCACCGAGATCGAGATAGCCGGTCATGCCGAAAAAGAACTGGTCGTCGAGAGCCGGGATCACGATGCCGTCCAACTGGGCTCGGAGCGTCGCCAGTTCGTTCTGAAAGTTCTCTTTCTCCGCGGTCAACCGGGACAACTGGACTTTGTCGATGTAGATGGAGTCGATGTTCTCTATCAGGGACTCCACGTAGGACCGGAGCTGCTGGAACTGGCCCGTGTCGGCTTCCCTCTGCTCCACCAGGGCCAGTTGGTCCAAGAAAGCCGTGTTCGTCTCGGCGATGCCGGTCGCGATCGAATCAAGTTCCTCCTGGGATGTGGCGTTCGTCAGGCGTGGAGCGGCGTTAACCAAAGTGCTGCTGTACTGGGCGACCTCGAAGGCGGCCGCCAATTCTGGAATGGTGTCGTCATTGACCACGCTCTGGGCAGCTCCTACCTGGTTGAAGGAGAACCAACCGACCAGACCGGCCGACATGGTGAGTGCCACCGCGCCCCAGATCCCCGAATAGAGCTGTGTGGATATCCGAAAGCGGCTCTCCAGAAGGCGCCTCAGAGAGTTTTTCACGATGTCGCTTCCCCCAGCGTTTCTATCGGCTGATACTGCCCGTCGTCGCCGAGGACAGTCCAGAACACGGAGTCAGAACCCTGGTTGTCGTTCTCCCCGTAACGAAGCCTGAAGCCGCCAAGATCTATGGCGACAGACTCGCTGCGCAGCCGTTCCGTGAAACATAGCCGGCTGACTTCCGGCCCACAGCGTTCCAGCGCCGCGATGGCCAGCCGCCCGGCCAGATAACCTTCCAAAGAGACAAACCCGGGGACGGCTTCGGGAGAATGTGCGGCTAGAGCGGCGAGGTAGTCGGCGACTACGGGAATGCTGTCATCGGTGGGAAACGGAACCACCTGGGTCACGAAGACGCCGGCGCCCTCCGCGCCTAGCTTTTGCGCTAACGCGTTGCTGCCCACAAAAGAAATGTTGATGAACACGGGATCAAAGCCCGTAAAACGCGACCAGGCGATCATCGCCGCCGCCGGGTCGTAGGCGCCCACGATGATCACCGCTTGCGGATCGTTTTCACGAAGCTCCAGGATCGCCGTTTTCACTGCGGTGGTGTTGCGGGTATAGGACCCCACGGCCGCGGCTTCCATGTCGCGGCGATCCAAGGCGGCCAGCACACCGTTGTATCCGGCCCGGCCGAAGGAATCGTCTTGGAAGAGTACGGCAATCCGCGTGATATCCAGATCCTCGATCAGCCGCTTCACCATCTCTTCTGTTTCCTGGTTGTAGGAGGCGCGCAGGTTTACGACGTTGCCCAGCTCCACCGCGTCCCGCAGGAAGCCTGCCCCGGTGAATGGAGCGATGTAGGGCACTTCCGCTTCTTTGGCCACAGGGGTGGCGGAACGGGAGGTGGGGGTGCCAACCGCGCCGATCAGGGCGAATACTCCCTCCTCATAGATCAAAGCCTGCGAGTTGGTGATGGCGGCCTCCGGCTCATAGGCGTCATCCAGAGAGACCAACTCCAATTGGCGTCCGTGAACGCCGCCTCCCTCGTTGACCTCCGCAAAGGCTGCCTGAATCCCATATCGCATGTTGGTGCCCAGTGCTTGGGCGGGCCCGGTGAATGCGGCGGACTGGCCAAAGAGAATACGCTCATCCGTAACGCCGGAGGTCCCCTCCTCCGCCGGGAGGTCCTCTGGGTCAGGGATCTGGTCACCCTCGGGGGTGGATGCCGCATTCGTCGTGGAGGTGCCGAAAAGCTCCCCGACTTGCTCGGCGATATCCGATGGAAGATCGAGAGTGGATGCCGAATCAGAAGTCGCGGGGGGGATATCTTCGGCGTCGGAGGGCGAAGAGCAGGCGCCCAGCCCGAAGACAGCCACAAGAGCGATGGTCCCTCCAAGTATTGACAGTCGATTTATAGGCAGATGGAATCTCTGCCTCATGCAAGTCTGCGGGTTATCAGCTTTAGGTGGTTCTGGCCGTCCTCCCATCGGTAATGCATCTCGTCCACCATTGTGCGCACGAGGTAAAGACCCAGACCGCCTATCGGCCGTTCCTCCAGCGATAAGGAGAGATCGGGGGAGGGAGCCTCCTTGATCGGATCGAAGGGTTGGCCGACATCGGTGATCTCGATGGTGACTGCGTCTCCCTTGGTGGTCAACTGGATGTGGATGGGAGCCAGCCCTTCCCCACTGCCGTAGTCGATGACATTGATCACCATCTCCTCCAGGATCAGCTTGACCTGAAATATCAGATTGGTAGGCCACTCTGCCCGCTCGCCGAACTCTTCCACCGCGGCGAAAACATTGCCGAGGTCCTCTGGGTTGGGTTCCATCGTGATAGAGGTTGATTCGTTCAAGATTCCACCGTCTATTCGTCTCGATGCAGCGTTAGACACGTGATGTCGTCGAACTGTGCAGCTTCCCCCATGAATTCTTTCACCTTCTCAAAAACCAGGTCTGTGCCCTCGCGGGCCTTCAGGTATGAGGAAGAGCCCGCAAAGATCCTGTTCAGTCCCGCCACCTCGAAGGCCGCTCCGTCGGTGTTCTGCGCCTCCGTGACCCCGTCCGTGTAGAGAACGATGGTGTCCCCCGGGGAGAGAGTGACCGTATTCTGTTTGAACTGCAGATCCGGAATAATCCCCAGAGCTATGCCATCTGTCAGAGGCAGCAGGGAGATGCTTCCATCCGAGCGAATCAGAAGAGGCGCGTCATGTCCACCGCTTGCATAGGTGAAGACTCCGGTCGCGGGGTCGTACACGGCGTACAAGACGGTGACAAACAGCATGCTCTCGTTGTCCTGGTGCAGTAGATCGTTGACCTCTCCCAGCACCGCCCCGGGGTCGGTGAGGCCGATGGCGACTCCTTTGAGCAGGGTGCGGCACGACATCATGAAAAGCGCGGCCGGCACCCCCTTGTCCGAAACATCCGCGATCGCCAAGCCGATTTGACCTTGATCGAGGAGCATGATGTCGAAGAAGTCACCCCCCACGTCCCGGGCAGGCTCCATGTTGCCGTACACCTGATAGCGGACATCGTCGGGAAACTCGGAAGGCAGGATGGACTGCTGAATTTTGCTGGCCACTTCCAACTCGTTCTGAATCGAGACCAGCTTGTCGCGGTAGGAAAGCGCTTCTCGCCATTCTTGCATGTGGATCAGGGTCCGCTCGATGGTGATCTGCAGGTCCTTGAAATCCACCGGCTTGGTGACAAAATCAAAAGCGCCGCGATTCATAGCCGTGCGGATGTTCTTCATGTCTCCGTATGCAGAGATGATGACCGAGCGGATGTTGGGGTCCACTTTGGGGATTTGTTCCAGAAGCGTGAGGCCATCCATCTGGGGCATGTTGATGTCTGAGAGCACCATGTCGATCCCCCTGTCCTCGTTCAGCCGCTCAAGCGCCTCCAGGCCGTTGCGAGCGAAGACAAAGGTATAGCGGCCCGCGCGAATGTGGCGGCGCATGCGCTGCAGCATGAGTGGTTCAAGATCCGGCTCGTCATCCACCACCAGGATCTTGTAGGGTCGATTCATAGGCTGGGAGGTAAGTTGGGACGGTCAGCTACCAAGTGCGGAGACGGCGTCTCCCTGCGAGGAGTGGATCGTGACGATCTTGTCAAACCCAACGATCCTGAACACTTCACTGATGGCGTCCTGGAGAGAGCATACTGCAAACCGGGAGTCTCGCTTTTGGAGCCCTTTGGCAATGAGAAGGATGGACCGGAGACCAGCGCTGCTGATATAGCTCAGATTTTCCATGTCCAGGACCACGGCGCGGTCGCTGTCTTCAATGACAATCTCGACTGCTTTTTGGAACTTGCGAGCATTGGCGCCATCGACCCGGCCCTCAACCGAGACAACCAATGCCCCGCCCGTGCGCTGACTGGTAACATCCATGAGACTTCCTTTCTATAGGTAAGCTTGCTCTCCCTGCCAAGTGGCACGTACTGACTGTCCTTGATAATAACGCTCAGGTACCCGGGGGAAGAGCAAACCTAGGTTGTGATTGTAGGCCCCCTCGCCTCCTAATGTTACACCGCCAAGCCCAATCCCGAATCTTGGCAGCAGGGCATTCATGACCCAGAGCTAAGGTGCCGCAGCCGTAGCGTTTTCTCCGTATGGCGGGCAACCCGCACCGGTCAAACCCAGACGGGCCACCGGATTGGTGAACACTCTCGGCACGCCTGGACTGTTGTTTCTTCACGATGCGAGCCGCCAGCTTTAGGTGTTGCGCTTGTCATCCCCTCCGTTCTGGACTCGAGGAAGGGGCGTAAGGTCGCTGACCTTTGCTGTCTGGCATAGAGTTCCTGAGCGGTCTTCGTAGACAGCTTCTTTGATGGGATCCATGTCCACGTCCTACTTCCGGACACCTCTGCGTCCCCCATGCCTGAGGCTTTGGGGTATGGCGCTCGGGGAGGATACGCCTCCGGCTCTTCTCAAATTGGAATTTGCTTCACTTGCGGTCCGCGGGGCAGATTCGGGGAGGCTCCCGCCGTTTTGGCCGCCCGGGTTCAACGGTGAAAACCGTTGGGTGAACATCTGCTGTCTGTCGGAGAACCAGCGCTCGGGCTCTAGAGACTCTATGGCCACCGCAGGTTTGCCCGCCTTGTCAAGGCCGATCCTGCCGAGACCAATATGAAACGCCTTAGCGCCAAATTTTAGTATATGGCGTGGTAACTTTGTCCTGTCGACCGCACCAGCAGTTCGGCAGAGCCTGCTAGGAGGACTTACTGTGATGGGTAGTGCAGAGAACAAGATCGGCGGTGTGGCGCTGATTGTGGGCTCGGTCGTGGTGGTGGTAACTTTTTTGCTAACACCCGGTGGCCTGGTGATCGATCCTGTGGAATTGGCCGATTTGGTTGGTTTGACCGGGGTCATGCTTGATAATGCGGCTCTCAGCTATTTCACGACGATATTGAACTCTCTTGGGTTGGTGATGCAGCTCTACGGTTTGTTTGTTATCCGCCGGGCCATTCGAGGCGCGAGCGCCAGCGATGCCTTGGTGCGATTCGGGGTTATGGCCATGGCTTTCGCCATTGTTTTTTTCATTGTTGAAAAGGGTGTGCTGTATGCAGTTGTCCAGACTCTCGAATACGGGGTGGGCGCGGGCACCGGCCCGGGCCAGACCCAACTCCTAAACGTGATCGCGGTCACCCTCCTGTCAGCCAATTCCGGGATTCGGATCATGGCGGGTTTTACTTCCCTGGTGGGGCTGATCGGCTTGGGTGTGGGCCTGTTCATCCGGTTGCCTGGAACTTTGCATAAGATTGTTGGGCTCTCGGTGGTTGCGAGCAACTCGATGGGGTTGGTGTTCCTGGTTGTCATCAGTCCCTTGTATGGCTTGACCGACACTTTTCGCTTTATTTACACATTGAGCTTCACAGCTGCAATCATCTGGTTCATAATGCTTGGTGGCGGGCTTTTCAAGGGTTTGCCGGAGCTTTCGCCCGACTCAACGCATAACTAGCCATCGCCTTCGGCAACCATCCTGGGAGAATCTCAAGCATTGTTGAGAACATTTGATCGGGACTAAGAATCAGGAGCCAAGAATCTTTGATGCGCCGGCCTCTCTCGATTGCGGCGACGATACTTTGCCTGGAGTCTCCTAATTGTAGGCGTAGCGCGGTGGGGATGTTCATCTTTCGGACGTTGAGGGCGGGGCGAGCGTCACCACGAGAACCTAGGCCATTAGCACGACACCCAGCGGTGCCGTATCGAGGGAGAGAATGACTCTCTCGGTCCCTGTCGCTTGAACCGTGTTTTGCCGTGAGAAGCCCCAACCTCTTGCCGTCTGGAGCGTCCCGGTTGGAAGACCGGCAGGGCCGCTCAGGGCGCCAGCTCTGCCAGGCGCTCCTGGACTGTGGCATGGTCGGTGGGCTCAACAGGGTTGGGGAGCTTCTTGAGCTCGGGCACTACCAACTCGTGAAGCGTCTGAGCCTCCTGGGGAGTGAGGCTTGAGCCCGCGGCGACGTCGTCGGTGCCCCACATGACGGCTAGACGGAACCCATAGTCGGCCACCGCCCGGTTGATGATCTCCCGAAGAGTCTGCTGGGACATAGGTCTTTCTCCCTCTTGGTCGTCTTACACTTGGCCGCCGCCGTCAATGTTAAAGGCGGCGCCGCTGATGAAGGAGGACTCCTCCGAGGCCAGAAACAGCATGAGGTTGGCAATGTCCTGGGGAGTTCCCACGCGCCCCAGGGCGACACGGGAGGGGATCAGATCAAACTCCTCGGCGCTGCCGGTGCTACCCCGGGCCTGGGGGGTGTCGATGGGCCCCGGGACGATGACGTTGCAGCGTACTCCCTGGGGGGCGTACAGGTTGTTGGTGGTCAGGGTGAGCTGGATGACTCCGGCCTTGCTAACGCCGTACGGGACGGCGTGGGGAGTGGGGTATATCCCGGCGCCCGAGGAGACGTTGACGATGGACCCCCCGCGCCCAACCATGTGGGGGATGGCATACTTGGTGCAGAGGAACACCCCCCGTAGGTTGGTGTTGAGGGTCAGGTCCCAAACCAACTCTGAAACCTCCGCTAGTGGCGGCGTGCGGATGAGGACCCCGGCGTTATTCACCAGCACGTCAAGCTTCCCGAAGCGCCGAACCGTCTGCTCCACCATATCACTCACAAGGGCTGCCTTGGAGACGTCTGTTTCGACGAATAGGGCATCACCGCCCATCTCCCCCACCAGTGCCACCGTTGTCCGGCCCTCCGGCACGTTGCGATCAGCTACCGCCACCTTGGCTCCCTCGTTGGCGAAGAGGAGAGAGGCAGCGCGGCCTATGCCAGTGGCGCCACCGGTGATGATGGCTACTTTATCTTCGAGACGGCCTGGCATTGCTCCTCCTCATAGGGGATATCTCTCCCCTGAATGGGCTCCAAGTGTACCAGCCGCACCCGTTGGAAGGCAGGACATGCGCTCCCACAGTAGGGGCGAGAACGCAGCCGCTGTCTTTCGTTGGAAAGCTCGTAACCGCCGATTCCGGCAGCCTGATCAGCGTTCTGGCCTGGGACATAGCCAAGCAGGACGGGATGCTCCTGTCGACGCCATGCCCTACGGGGAACCGCCTCTAGCTGTCGTCGAACTGCGGGTTCCGGTTTGACATCCTACGATGAATAAGCATCGACTGTATTCCTCTCGTGGTATCGAATTCCATTAGGCGTGGTTTGTGAGCGAAAACGCGCATGCAGGCGCCGATGTAGTGGTTGTTGGCGGCGGTATCGTCGGGCTCTGTTCTGTGCTCCATCTCCAGCGGCGGGGGCACAATGTCACCCTCATCGACCGGGGTGCGCCGGGCAACAACGCATCCGGACACAATGCCGGGATATTCTCGATCGGCAACTGCCTTCTGACGGGGACGCCCAGGGTTATCCGCTCTGTGCCGAAAATGCCCATGGACCGGCCTCACCCCTCGCCATCCGATGGCGCTACCTGCCGAAGTTGACTCCCTGGCTGGTTCGTTTCCTTCTCGCCAGCCCGCTGAGCCGGGTCGAACTACTCTCCCTGGCACTCGCCAGCTTGCAGAAACAGGCGGTGCGGGCCTACGCCGATCTTGTGCCCGTGCCGGATAGGGACGCGGCACTCTTCACCGGCGGCCACCTCCTCGCCTGCGGGTCGAAACAGGCCTTTGAGAAGGCGACCTATAGCATCCACATACGCCGCGCCCGCGGCATCGACATTGAAATCCTCGACGCAGCAGGCGTCGCCGCCGCGTACCCGGTTCTGGCCGGCCGCATCAACCACGGCGTGATGGTGAACGGCTCTTAACTATGCCGACCCGCAAACCTTCACCAGGGCGGTCGCCAGCCGCTTTACCGATGCCGGAGGGCGATGGTTGCAGTGCACTGGGAGGGCTTTCAGGATCAAACGGGATAGGATCGGCGCCGTTCCTCCCCACACGTTTCAGGGTGCTGGGGCGCCGGAGTCGCCTCAGCCCTTGCTTGTGATCTCGGTGGGGATATCGATGTGTCCGTCTTCCACCAAGCCGCTCATGTCGTTGGTGGTGTGCAGCGATGTCACTTCAGAACGGCCTGCTCCCGTAGGCGCCACGCCTGTTCGATTTGACCGCCGCGGACTCCGTACAGCGTGTTGGCTGAAGCCAGGACCCCGTCGCAGGAGTTCGGAACGATGGTAACGAGGTCTCCAATGCAAGGCTGTGCAGATGGGTCTGGGAGGTCGACCACTGCGTGCTCTGTGTAGAGGCGTGTGACTAGGGCTTCGGGATACTCCAGGATGTGCCCGTAGGTGGAGCGGCCGGGATTCTCGTTGTTCGAAAGTATCCGCCATCCAGCATCGAGGATCACGCGAGTACGGTTCGGTCGACTGATTACGGTGCTTACGACGCGCAATGCACAATCTTCATAGGTCACCAGTCCATACTCAACTTTGGTGGCGTCGTAGAACGAGTAGTTCCCGGGTCGAGCTTCCGTAACAGTTTTCGGCGGACAATGTGGCCAGGCGCGCATGGCAAACACCGTTCCTCCCACGCTCACGGCAGGGACATCGATTCCGGCTTGGGCGAGTTGGGACACCACCTCTGCAAGAATCGCTTCGCTTCGGTCGATGTCGGAACAAGTCGGATTGCCACCCAGGTAAGCGGCAAGCCCAGCGAACTCGAGGTTCGACGATTGCTCGACCCTGATGGCGAGCGCGGCGGCCAGGCTCGGGTCGGAGAACCCTGAGCGAGCGCCCCCGATGTCGCACTCGACATACACCGAAGCCTTCTGGCCTGAGATCCCGGCAACCCGGGACAGTTCGTCGGTGGCTACGTCTGAATCTGCGGTGATCGCCAAGGCCGCCTGAGACCCCAGCCCCATAAAGCGGCTCACCTTCTTGCTGTCCACGAGCGAGTTTGTAAGCAGAATCTCGCTGAACCCCGCTGTCATCATGGTTTCTACTTCGTCAAGGTTCTGGCAGGCGATACCCGCCGCACCCGCCGAAGCCTGCATCCGACCCAGGGCAGGGATGCGATGTACCTTGATGTGAGGGCGAAGGCTGATTTGACTATCTTCCAGCCGCCGATGCATGGCCTCTGTGTTCCTCTCGACCGTATCCATCATCGCCACGGCGTATGGTGTTGAGGGCGTTTCGAGGTTCAGGCCGGAGATGCGTTCTCCCGTCCGGTTCCGTGTGGACGGTGGTGACCGTATTCAGGATCGCAGTCATCGCAAAACCCCAAGAACGCGAAGTGGTGAGGGTTGGTTTGGAACCCGTACTTGCGGAGGAGGAGCTCGCAAAAAGGAGCAAACTCCGCATGGGGTATCTCGATTGTTTTGCCGCAGATTTCACACACGAGGTGTTCGTGGTCGTGGTTCAACGTGATGTGCCATCTTCCGGACTGACCGTTTCTCAGCGGAATGTGGTGGACCAGCCCGACACGGGCCAGATCGTCGAGGATGCGGTAAACGGTGGACGCTTCTATCCGACCCGCGCTTTCCAGCACATGATCGATGATCATCCGCGCGCTGATGAAAGGCTGATCACTCGCTACCAGGGCGCGAACTACGGCTCTTCTGGGAAGGGTCAAGCGCAATCCGGCTTCCCGGATTCTCTCAATCAGCAGGTCTTCAGTCAGAGGGGCATTGTCGGACATGCGGTTACACATTATAGCAGATGCATCTGGCTAGCTATTGCAATTCATTGTTATCGGATTTGCAATCCAAATTGGTTCGCCACTCACTGGTCGCACATGCGGTTAGGTTTATCTCCACGAGCTTCCCATCTGTTCAGCCGCGAAAGCGCGCCGGGTGGGTGACGGTCGGGTCAACGCCGGCCTCCAGCAGTTCGTCGGACAACTCGGCGCCCAGCACCTGGCTGGCAAGTAGAGCCCCGTATGCGGGTGAGGTCCGGATGCCGGTGCCCCCCTGGCCGACCAGCCAAAAATATCCCGGCGCTGCCGCATCCTCGCCAACCACCAGCTCGCGGTCGGGCGCGAAGGTGCGAAGACCTGTCCACTCGGAGTTGACCGAGCGTATGCCGAGCGTCGTTGCCCGTTTGATACGCTCCATGGCAAGGGCCACGTCTTGCATCCGCGGCCTTGCGTCCATGGGCACCGAGAACTCCTCCTCGGCAAGTGAGCAGAGCAGTTGGACGCCGTCGGGCTTGAAGTAGAAGCGCCGGTCCGTGTCTACCACCATCGGCCATTGGGCGTAGTCCGACCGTCCAGCGACCATAAAGACGGTCCGACGAAATGGCTGGAGGCCGATCGGTTCAACTCCTGCCATGACTGCCACATGGTCTCCCCAAGCCCCCGCCGCGTTGATGAGCGCTCGGCACCCAATGCGCTCTCCACCGGCCGTGATAGTCCAGCCGCTCGGTGCACGATCGATTGCAGTCACCGCCGCCTGTGTCCGGATCTCAACTTCATGCCGGCGAGCGATCCGCACGAAAGCCTGGTGAAGGCCGGCCACATCGATCTCACGAGCCGTCGCCTCGTAGATGCCTCCGGCTATTCGCTCCTGCCTCATCACAGGCACCATCGCCATCACTTCCTCACCCGAGAGAAGCCGTGACCCGGCGGCCTTGGCGCCCCCATTTTCCCCTCCCATCTCCTCGAGATCGGCCATTTTGCTGTGGTCCGCCACCCACAGCAATCCCCGATCGGTCAAGAGCGGGGCGTCTGTCGAGCCCGGCGGTGGGTTCTCCAAGAAGGGTTGACTCGCCCGGGACAGTGCTACAGCACCCCGGTCCCCGTAGTTGACGCGGAACATTGCCGCCGAGCGTCCAGTCGCGTGATAACCCAGTGCAGGCTCCATCTCGAGGAGGGTGACCGACCCGTGGGGGGCGAGATGAGCAGCGGCTGAGACACCGGCAATCCCGCCGCCGATCACAGCGAAGTCGATCACCGGTGGCGACCCCGAGTTCTGCGCCCGGTGAGACGCGCCAGCGTTGGCGACGGTGAAGGATCTGCTTGCGCCGATCCAATTCCAGCCCGTGCTTTCAGAAGCTTCCTCGGGTTCGTTCGGTCGTAGTCATAAGGCCGATCGAGATAGTCACGGGAACCGCTTATCCACCCGCCGCGATCGCCGCGGTCGCTTCCAGGAAGGTGTCGACTTCAGTCGGAGTCGTGTAGTGACTTGTAGACATGCGTATTACCGGACCACAGCCGAGAGCTGTCAGGACGCGCCCCGAATACGCGTCCATGTGCCGAGCCCTTACGGCGATGCCGGCTTCTTGATACATCTTGACGGCGGTGTCCGTATCGACCGCGTCAAAGCTGAATATGAAGATGCAGATACGGTTCTTGATGCCGTCGGAGGTTCCGTGGGTGCGTACTCCCGGGATCTGCGCCAGTCCTGGCGCGGCATCCGAGCCTCGCCAGAATCGCTCACGGAGGAAGGCATCGTGCCGGGCAGTCGCGCCCATGGCGATTAGCACTGCTTCACGGCGACTGGCCGGATCACCCAACTTCCCACCCAGCCACTCCAGGTAGTCCACTACCTTGTCCCAGGCGGCGTAGGTGGCGTCCTCCTTGGAACCCAGCTTCCATTCATCGGGTGGCGCCCCCTCGAGTTTCCAGTGCGGAAGAGCCGCGAGTCGCTCCGAAAGCACCCCAAAGCCTATGCCCTTGATACCGAACACTTTGTACGGTGCGAATATGTAAGCATCAACGCCTAATCGGTCGACATCGACCGGGCGGTGAGCCGCGTATTGGACACCGTCGACAATGGTGATCACGTCGGGGTTTCGGATCAGCGCCCCGGAGGCGATCTCTGCCACATCGACCACCGCGCCCGTGTCATTGGATGCGTGGGTGGTTACTACTGCATCGGTACCTTGATCGACGAGGTCCAGCACACTCGAAGCCGATACCCTGCCCGCATGAGTGTCCAGCCGGGCCACGCGGACCTGCTTCCCGTACTGACGGCCGAAGAATTGCGCCGCATCGAATGCAGCCGGGTGATCGAGGTCAGTGGTCACGATGTTGTCGCCACTCCCCCCGGCCACCGCAGCTCCGACGACGCGGAAGATCGCATGTACCGCGCTCATCGCCGGCATGACCACCCGGTGGACACCACCGAGGAAGTCGCGGACCGAGGCCATCCCCCGCTCCACCGAGGTGTCTACCTGTAGTGATCCAGGACTGGGGCGCCATGCGGCGTCGGGCCATCGACTCAACTCGGTCAAAGTGCTCACGGCCTGTTTCAGGCGGAGTGATCCTGCGGCTCCATCAAGGAACACGCGGGGACCGGATAGAGGATCGTGGTCTGCATAGTAGAATCGGTCTCGTATCCGCTCGAGTAACTGCGGGGCGAATGGCGTCGAATCGGCCACCGAGCCTCCTTGCCTTAGTTCCTTAACAACACTAGTTGCAACTGTAGTCCAACCGGAATATAATGGTTTGCAGCAACGACCGCGCTCAAAACGGAGGCAAAGTGGGAGACACTGCATCAGATCACGGCCACGATCACGATCACGATCACGATCACGACATGATCACGGCCACGGACATGGTTCTACCTCGCTTTGGTCCGGAATTAAGCACGGATTTAGCGAGTTGTTCGGAATGCACTCCCATGATCCCGCCGAGTCAATGGACAGCGCCCTCGAAAGCAGTGCTCGGGGTATCCGGGCGCTGGTTATTTCGTTCTCCGTGTTGATGCTGACCGCCGTGATCCAGGCGGTGATTGTCTTCTACACGGGCTCGGTGTCACTGATCGCCGATACCATTCACAACTTCTCCGACGCCCTCACCGCTGTGCCCCTATTCATAGCGTTCCGGCTGGGGAGGAGGGCAGCGACCCGTCGCTATACCTACGGCTACCGCCGAGCTGAGGACCTTGCCGGACTCTTTGTGGTATTGATGATCCTCATATCGGCGATCGTAGTGCTCTGGGAATCGACCAATCGGCTCTTCAACCCACGCGACCTTGAGCACCTCGGCGTGCTCTTTACCGCTGGAGTAGTCGGTTTCGCCGGCAACGAACTCGTAGCCCTGTATCGCATTCGGGTGGGCAGGCAGATCGGATCGGCGGCTCTCATCGCCGACGGACGTCATGCCCGCGCCGACGGGTTCACGTCCCTGGCGGTGGCGGCCAGTGCAGTCGGCGTTTGGCTGGGCTTTGAACGTGCCGACCCGATCGCAGGCATCATCGTTGGTATTGTGATCTTGCGCGTCATGTGGTCGGCGGCGCGTGACATCTACGGGCGACTCATGGACGGCGTACAGCCGGAGTTGGTTGACGAGATCGAAAGCGTCACGACCTCGGTCGAAGGAGTGCTCAGCGTGAACAGTTGCCAGGTGAGGTGGATGGGCCACCGTCTCCGCGCTGACATCTCGATCGGCGTTGACTCGAGACTCTCGGTGGGAGACGGCCATACTGTTGGAGAAGGTGTGCAGAAGACTCTCCAACGTAAAGTGCGGTTCCTGGATAAAGCATTCGTTCACGTCGAGGCTATAAACTTGCCGACTTTCATGGCTTCCGAGCGGTTGGACGAGAATATTGATTTTTCTATCGCAACAGCCGTCTCCCCAGCCAAACCCACCGACCAGATCACCCATGAAAGAGAACCCGGCACATAGCTTCGACCTTGAGACCAGCCACAACAAACGTCCACATATCCTGACACAGGAGGAACACAAATGAACCCGCAAAGCAAGAGACCGCACTGGTCGCGTTGGGTGGCGTGTATCGCCGTCTTCGCGCTGATTGCGGCGGCCTGCGGTTCCGACGACGAACCGGCAACGACGGCCGCAACTGCAGCCACGACCACAGCCCCCGTAACTACCGCGGCTGAAGCCCCGGCCACCACCGAAGCTGAAGCCCCGGCCACCACCGCGGCAATGGTGGAGTTGACCGAGGCTCTTCGGCCGGTGCCGACGCTCAGAATGATCACCAAGACGGCCGCCGAAGGGCCACCCCGGTACGAACAGGCCCGATTGATTGCTGAGTCGTGGACTGCCGCGGGCATCCCGGCCGAGATCGAGCCTGTCGAAAGCTCCGAGCTCGGACGGCGTGGCTTCACGGTGAAAGACTTCGACGTCTACATCATCATCTACGACCCGACCACCGACCGACTGGATCCAGAGAACTTCCTGGCCCGGTTCACCACCGGCAAGGCAGTAGAAAACGGCTCGAACCTCTCCGGGTATACGAACCCGGCCTACGACGAGCTCTACCAGACTCAGGTCAATGCCACCAGCTTTGAGGAGCGGCTTGCTGCGGTGCACGAGATGCAGCAACTCCTTTTTGATGATCAGCCGGTGGCGCCCTTCATCCATATCGTGATCGGTGGGGCATACAACAGCGCCGATTGGACAAACTTTGTCAAGTCGGTGGGGACACCCGTCTACCACTTCTGGAACGCGATTAGCTTGACCCCCGTCGGTCACTCCGATCCGCTGGTTATCGGTGTGACCAGCGGCGCTGATACGCTCAACCCCGTGGTCGCGGCGACATCTGAAGCCGCGGGCACGATCGCACACATGTACGACCCGCTGCTGCGCATCGGGCCTGACGGTGACCTTGTCAACTGGGCCGCCTCGGACTACAGCATCGACGGTGCAACGGTGTCCGTGACGTTGCGGGACGGTATGACGTTCCACGACGGTGAAGCGGTCACCGGCGAAGACGTGGCCTTCACCTTCAACTACCTGGTTCAGAAGGAGTCCCCGCTGTACGGAGGACGCCTGGGGCCGGTCGAGTCGGTGACAGCCGACGGCAACAATGTGGAGATCACGCTTTCGGCGCCCAACGCGGCTTTCGCCACTACGGCGCTGGCGCAGGTCCCGATCCTTCCCGAGCACATCTGGTCGGCTATCGATGACCCCTCGGCGTTTGCGAATGACGAGCCGGTTGGCTCCGGTCCGTTCAGGTTCGAGTCAAGGGCACTCGGTGAGGATCTGCGGTTGGCGGCCCATGCCGATCACTTCAGCCCACCGGCCGCATCAGGTCTGATATGGGCGGTCTTCGGGAGTCTGGACGGGTTGCTCGCTGCAATCGAGACCCAAGAGATCGACGTTCTGGGTGACTTCGTCAGCTTGACCCAGTTGTCGTTGCTCGACGGCGTGGAGGGAGTGGCCATCGAGTCAAACACCGGCCACGGTGTGAACGCCCTGCACTACAACATGCGGCGCGAACCCTTCTGCGACAAGCACATGCGTATAGCACTGTCATACCTGGTCCCCACCGAGGACATGATCGACATCGTGTACGAGGGCGTGGCGGCGGTCTCCAAGGGGATCATCGCTCCTCCGTTGTGGGCCAATCCCGCTGTGGGACCTGTCCCCTACGACGTTGACGCGGCAGTCGCCCACCTGGAGGTGGCCGGGTATGTGTTCGGTGACGACGGCACCCTCTACTATCCCCCGTCAGACGCGGACAATCGAGACATGAGCTTCTGCGCATCATAAGCGTTGAGCGATAGCGTTGTCCTAATAGCATTTGGGGCAGGCGGCCACCCGGCTGCCTGCCCCAAATCTTTTACATAGACCAAAGAGGGATTTAGGTGACCCAGTATCTGACAAAGCGGCTCGGCGTCATGTTGTTCACACTGTGGATTGTCGTCACCGTGACTTTCTTCTTGTTCCGGGCGGTGCCCGGTGATCCCAGTCTGGTGCTGATAGGACCCGAGATTGAAGCCAGCGCCGCCGACTCGATTCGTGCGTCTTTCGGACTCGACCGCTCCCTGGGAGTGCAGTACTGGTCGTACCTGACCAATGCAGTCCAGGGTGACCTCGGTATGTCTTTCCGCTACCGGGTACCTGTGTCGACGGTGCTCAGCCAGAAACTGGTCAATACGGCCGTGCTGGTCCTACCGGCAATGCTGATCGCCTTTGCCCTCGGCGCCTTGCTGGGCTCGTACACAGCGGTGCGCCCACACTCACGCATCGACCGCCTCATCACACAGTTTTTCCTTTCCGTTAAGTCGGCGCCGTCGTTCTGGATCGCCACGATGGCGCTGGTTACGTTCAGCCTGTGGCTGCGGCTCACGCCCTCGGGCGGCATGACCACTCCTGGCGCCCCTCGTATCGAGGGATTCGAGCGGTTCTTCACCGGCGACCTGCTGTCCCACCTGATACTGCCGTTGGTGATCTTGGCGGCAATCTTCACTGTCGAGCCTCTGCTGACGATGAGAACCTCGATGACCGAGGTCCTCAACGACGACTTCGTCGAGTTCGGTCATGCCAAGGGATTCTCTCGATCCCGGATCACCCTCCACGCCGCGCGGAACTCCTTGTTGCCCATGGTCAGCCTTATTCCGTCGATCGCCGGTCATCTCATCGCCGGGTCGGTAATCATCGAGATCGTCTTCTCCTGGCCGGGAATGGGCCGGGAGATAGTTGATGCGGTGAACCGCTTCGACTATCCCATGATGCAGGGAACTTTCATGGCGATTGCGGCGCTGGCAATCATGGTTAATGCCTTTGCAGACATCCTTTATACGTATCTCGACCCGAGGGTTCGTCTGACATGACCAAGCGTCAGATCGACCCAGCCGCCAATGCCGAGCGCACCTCTTCCAACCGCGTTGGGAAGCCTCCCAGCCCGATCCGAAGGGCGCTGAGAGAAAACAACGTGCGGGTTGGGCTGATCATTTTCGGCCTGATTGTGGTGGTGGCCATCTTTGCCCCGATGATCGCTCCCTACGATCCGCAGGAGCGGCTACGTACCGCCGACGGCGAACTGGCCAGGCTGTTGCCGCCGCAACGAGACTATTGGATGGGCACCACCAACTTCGGTCGCGATATTCTCAGCCAGTTGATCGTCGGAACCCGGCGGACAATATCGGTCGGGGCCATCGCCGCTTTCATGGCGGTCTTCATAGGCACCAACGTGGGACTGATCGCCGGTTTTCGCGGTGGTCGCGTCGACAATTTACTGATGCGGACGACGGACGCCGCCTACGCCCTGCCCTTCCTGCCGTTCGCGATCGTTCTGGTGGGAATCGTTGGGCGCACCGACTTGATCCTGGTGGCGGTGATTGGACTCCTGTTCTGGCGTACGACTGCACGCGTAATTCGATCCCAAGTTCTTACGACCAAAGAGCGCACCTTTGTGAAGGCTGCGATTGCAGGTGGAGCCTCTCCTCGCCGGGTGCTCTATGCGCACATCGCGCCGAATGTTCTGGCATTGGCCCTCGTCTACGGTATGTTGCTCATTGCCGAGGCGGTGATGGCAGAGGCTTCTCTGAGCTTCCTCGGTTTCGCCCCTCCGGATTCACTCTCGTGGGGCACGATCATGTTCGATGCCTTCACGTCGCAGAGAATGAGACAGGCGTGGTGGTGGCCGATGTTTCCTGGCCTGGCGCTCATGGTCTTCATGTACTCGGTGTACAGCGTTGGTCGAGGAATTCAGCGTGCCCTAAGACAAACGGACAGTCCCAACATCGGTATTTCTACCCGCCGCGCTCGCCGAGCTTCGCAACGGAGCGCATCGCTCCCGGTTGACGGCGGCCCGCCAGATTGTTTGGTTGCGATAGAAGACCTAGCGGTGACTTACCAGCCTCGCACTCCGGAGGAAAAACAGATCCAGGCGGTGAAGGGTGTCTCTTTCCGGCTCGACGCTGGCGAGATGATCGGCATCGTCGGCGAGAGCGGCTCCGGAAAGACCACGGCCGTTCGCGCCCTCCTCCGGCTACTCCCCCCAACCGCGGACGTCAGCGGACGGCTGTGGTTTGAAGGCCGCGACCTTTATGGAATCAGCGAGCGGGAACTTCGCTCATTGCGATGGGAGCACCTCGCATTCGTGCCGCAGTCAGCGATGAACTCCCTCAACCCGGTGCAACGGATCGATAACCAGATCATCGAAGCGATCCGGGTTCACCGCGATGTGACCCGCAGCGAAGCAAAGGACATGTGCGCAACCGCGCTACAAGAGGTGGGGATCAACCCGGCTCGCGGCAAGCACTACCCGCATCAGTACAGCGGCGGTATGAGGCAAAGGGCCCTCATTGCGATGGCCAAGGTCCTGGAGCCAACGGTCCTGGTCGCCGACGAGCCCACCACCGGACTTGACGTGGTCGTCCAGGACCAAATCATGGCTGATCTCGAACGCGTGCGTGAGGAACTTGGGACGGCGATCATCATCGTGAGCCACGACCTCGCCCTCGTTTCGGAGACCTGCTCTGCCTTGATAGTGATGAAGGACGGTGACGTCGTCGAATCCGGGCCTACTGATCTAGTGGTGTCGAACCCCCAAGACCCGTATACCAGGATGCTGCTGGGTAGCACCCACGGATCATCGGTGCTACCAGCGGGAGCACCGAACGGGAGCGCCCCAGGTGGCTAGCCCGCCAACAGCCGCAATTGACGTTCGCGACGTCACAGTCGTATACAGTTCCGCTCGCGGATTGTCCACCCTGCTGAAAAAGCATCAGGTTCAGATCATTCAGGACATCAATTTGACGATCCAACCGGGCACCGTGTTTGGGGTCGCCGGTGAGAGTGGTTCAGGAAAGACCACACTGGCCAGAGCGCTCACCGGCCTCGCCCCGGTTAGCAACGGATCGATCACGATCCATGGCAGGGAAGTGGCCGATCTCGACCAGACGGAGTGGCGGCTGGTTCGGTCGGCCGTGCAACTGATCTTCCAAGATCCATACGACTCCCTGAACCCGCGGTTTACCGTTTTCGACAGCGTCGCGGAGCCTCTGCGGTCACAGGGAGTCAAAGACAAACCGGAGGTGGAGCGTCGGGTTCGAGCCGCGCTCGCAGATGCCGAACTCGACCCGGATATATTCAGCTACCGGATGCCGAGTCAAATGTCGGGAGGTGAGCGACAACGGGTGGCGATTGCCAGGGCCCTCGTGCTGGACCCGAATGTGATCATCGCTGACGAGCCGGTCTCGATGTTGGATGTATCCACCCGCGGGGAGATTCTGTCCTTGATACGTAAGGCCGCCCGAGACCGAGGGGTGGCCGTGGTTCTGGTTTCACATGACTTGTCAGTTCTGGAGCGGGTGTGTGACGAGATTGCCGTGATGTACCTGGGTCGTATCGTTGAGCAAGGCGCGGTGGCGGATGTCTTCGGCCGGCCTCGCCACCCTTACACCAAGGCCCTGATCTCCGCCATCCCGTCGGTCGGCCAGACCGAGAAACGAACCCGCACCACCCTCAAGGGAGAGCCACCCCAACCGTCGAACCGTCCGGCGGGGTGCTCGTTCCATCCGCGGTGCCCGCGCTGTGACGACTCCAAGTGTCGAACGACGGTACCTCTACTTGAAGGGACGGAACACATGTATGCCTGCTGGCACCCTATCGAGATCGTTGCGAAGAACCGGGCATGACGCTGCATTGCCCGAGATGTGGTGGGCCCGGCTCCGGTTACGAGGGCTGTTCGGTCTGCGCTGAAGAAGGAGTCTTCGTCAATCTGGCGCCTCCCCCGGCGGATCTCACCGGATACGACCTCGCCAACTTCCGGGGAGGCCTCTATGAGTGGCGGGACACCCTCCCGATTGCCCCCGACGTGGAGCCGGTGACGCTCGGAGAGGGGAATACGCCCAGTGTTTCACTCCACACGGACCGGGGTTCTGGCCCGTTGGCGATCAAGAACGAAGCGGTAAACCCGACCTGGTCTCACAAAGACCGTGGGATGAGTGCCGCCCTGACCAAGGCGCGGGAAGTCGGCGCCGCCACCGTGGTGGTGGCTTCGAGTGGAAATGCAGGCGCGGCGGCCGCTGCCTACTCGGCCCGGGCGGGGCTGGATTGCATCGTGCTGACCACCGTTGGCATCCCCCCTGTGATGGAAAAACTGCTGGCCGGTGTCGGAGCTACTTTCATCGGCTACCGGTCAACCGCCGCACGCAACCGCATGCTGCGTGCGGCTGTCACAGAACTCGGCTGGTATCCCGCCGCGTTTACCGACGATCGAGTGGGTGGCAACCCTTACGGAAACGAGGGTTTCAAAAGCATCGCGTACGAGCTTGCCCGGGACCACGGCGCCGAACTCGAAACCGTTGTCGTCCCGACCTCAAAGGGTGATGTCCTGTCCGGGATCGGGCGCGGCTTCCAAGAATTGCTCGAAGCCGGTCTTATTAACAAGATGCCGGTTCTCGTTGCCGCGGAGGCCAGCACCGGTGCAGCCTTTACCAAAGCCCTTTCCGATCCGGATCCGAACTCTCAAGAACGAACCCAGGTAGTGCGGCATGATTCTCCTGCCTGGTCCATCGGGAATACCTATGCATACTGGCAAGGCCTCAATGTTCTGCGTATCTCGGGCGGCCACGCAATGGCGATTGATCAGGACAGGTATCTGGCCGAGAGGGAACGAGTCGGGCACGAGAACGGCTTGTACGTGGAGATCTCGTCTGCCGTGGCTATTGCAGCAGCGCGCGACATTGCGGCTAGCGCCTCCGGCTTAACGGTTGCCATCAGCACCTCGACAGGGCTTAAGGACCCTGATCTGCCCGGAACAGACTCCGCCGAACTCACCGTGCTGGAGCCAATCGTTGACCAACTGCAGGCCTGGGTGGCCCGCACCCGAGTCAACGGCTAGCGGTGATCCTCCCAGAACTGGCTGGGATTTGGCGATGAGAGTGTGTGCAAACTCGTGGGCGACAAAGTGGTGCGACAGCGGCCCCGGGCCGCTGTACGCCGAGTCATCGGCGAGGGAGGAGTCGGCCTTCGTGAGAGTGATGCTGCTGCCCGCCGATTGGGTCGGCAGGCGAAAGGTCCGCTGCACCGACCGGGTCCACGCCCAGCGGCCCACCCGCCAGCGGACGAGAGTCTTCTTCGAGGAAGTATTCGCTTGACGGGTTCGGATCCGACCGTGCGCCACGGCGGGCGCCTGCTGGTCGATCAACTCCGCCGCCACGGTGTGGACACCGTCTTCACGGTGCCAGGCGAGAGTTTTCTGGCCGTGCTGGACGCCCTGCACGACGAGCCCACGATTCGCACCGTGGTGTGCCGCCACGAATCCGGGGCGGCGATCATGGCCGAGGCGCACGCACGCCTGCGCGGCGACGTGGGTGTGGCTTTCGTGACCCGGGGTCCGGGGGCAACACACGCCTCGGTTGCGGTGCACAACGCTGATATGAGCAGCACTCCTCTGCTGCTGTTCGTCGGTCAGGTACCGACGGCACACCGCGGTCGGGGCGCCTTCCAGGAGGTTGACTTCGAGGCGTTCTTCTCCCCGCTGGCCAAGTGGGTAGTGGAAGTGGACCGGCCCGAAAGCCTGAGCGAGGTGGTTCCCGAGGCCGTCAGCGTAGCACGCGCGGGGCGCGCCGGACCGGTGGTCGTGTCGCTGCCCGAGGACCTGCTGGCAGCCCCGGTGTCGGTGCTCGACGCCCCCGTGGCGCCCCCTCCGGAACGGCCGGCGCCAAGCCCGCAGGATCTGGGGGAGTTGCGCTCCCTGCTTGCCGGGTGCAGCCGGCCGCTGGTGATCGTCGGCGGCGGAACCTGGGACGCCGACAGCGGACGAGCGCTGACCTCGTGGGCCGAGCGGAGCAATCTCCCGGTGGCGGTGTCCTTCAGGCGCCAGGACTACCTCGACAACCGGTCGCCGTGCTATGTGGGTCACGCTGGCGTGGGCATCGCCACGAGTCTGGCCGCTCGGATCGTCGAGGCCGACCTGATCGTCGCCATCGGAACCCGCCTGGGCGACACCGTCACCCGTAGTTACACGCTGCTCGAACCGCCGGAACCCCGCCAGACCCTCGTTCATGTCCATCCTGAGAAAGGCGAGTTGGACCGGGTCTACGAGCCCACTCTCGGCATCCATGCGGGAGCCCCCGAGACGGTGGCCGCTCTCTCGGTAACGGCGGCCCTCGACGCAAGGCCATGGCGGCACTGGACGGCTGCGGCACGGGCCGACTACGAAGCGACGCTGTCACCATTGCCAGCCCCAGGTCGGTTGGACTTGGGGAAGGTGATGAGGTACCTGGACGGTCGCTTGCCCACGGAGTCAATCCTCACCAGCGGCGCCGGCAACTTCGCCCTGTGGCCCCAGCGCTATTACCGGTTCAGGCAGTACGGTACCCAGTTGGGACCCCAGAGCGGAGCGATGGGGTACGCCGTGCCGGCCGCGGTGGCCGCCAAGCTGCACTGCCCCGATGCCCCGGTGGTGGCCTTCTCCGGCGACGGGGACTTTCTCATGACCGGCCAGGAACTGGCTACCGCAGTGCAGTACGACGCTCCGATCATCGTCGTGGTGATTAACAACGGCATGTTCGCAACCATCAGGATGCACCAGGAGCGCACCTACCCGGATCGGCCTCACGGCACGGACATCGTAAACCCAGATTTCGCCGCTTACGCTCGAGCCTTCGGCGGCTTCGGCGCTACGGTCGAGCGCACCCAAGACTTCCCCGCGGCATTCGAGCAGGCCCTCGCCGCCGGCGTGCCCGCCGTGCTGGACCTGCGGGTCGACCCCGAGGCGATCCTCCCCCACACCACACTCAGCGAGGTCCGGCGGAAGGCGCGGGCGAACTAGCCGGGCAGGCGAGAACTCCTGCCGGGCTTAGTAGCGGACGAGGCTGATAGCCCCGTAGCCGTCGAATGTCGTCCGCCCAGCAAGCTCCTCCAGCTCGATCACGAACCCCAGGCCGACGACCCTTCCCCGCCAGCTCCACCAGTTTCGTGGCCGCGGCCGCCGGTCCCCCCGTCGCCAGAAGGTCATCGACGATGTACGCCGCTCCCCCACCGACAGCGCGTCCTCGTGGATGTCGAGCTGGCTGTCACCGTACTCCAGCGAGTACTCGATGGGGAGGCGCGCTGCTGCCAGCTTTCCGGGCTTTGCAGCGGCACGAACGGGAGTCGCATACGGTCTGCCATCGCCGCCCCCAACAAGAACCCCAGCGATTCGATGCCCACGATCGCGGAGGCGTCTCGTCGTGCTGCGTGCGCGCACAGTTCGTCGATGCTGCAGTGGAACGCAAGCGGATCCCCCAGCAGTGACGTGATGTCGCGAAACAGCACGCCCTTTTGGGGTAAATCGGGAACGTCACGGATGTATCTTCCCAGGTCCACGGCGAACGAGTCCAACCAAGCCACGCCTCTGCCTCCTGTCCGCCGCCCTCTCGACTTCTGGGTCGGTGCTAATCTGGACAAAACTCAAGCGCATGGAGGAGTTGGCTTGCTCCGCGCTGAGGCCGAGGACGGGGAGCACGTAAGAAGGCCGGGGAATGCCAGACGCGCAGGCTGCGCTCGTGGACGCCGCAACCCGTGGTTGGAGCGCTCCGAGATTGTCTTGAGCCGCAAGTCCGTCATAGCGGGGCAACTCCAGTGCGCGGCCACATGGGTCAGTATTTGAGGCAATAGAGATGGCAAGCAAGCGTCCGACTACGATCGCCGAGTACATCGCGGCTGCTCCACACAAGGCCCAGCCGCATTTGCGCCGGCTGTACGCGATACTCAAGAGCGTCGCCCCCCAGGCCCAAGAGGCGATCAAGTGGGGAACTCCCTTCTTCGTGGAACCCCGATTCCTGTTCGCTTTCTCCGCGCACAAGACACACTGCAGCTTCGCGCCAACCGCGGTGGCGATGGATGCATTTCGCAAGGAATTGGAAAAGCACAGGACTACCAAGGGCACCGTTCAGATTCTCTACAACAAGCCGCTGCCAGAGGACCTGATTCGCAAGATCGCTGAACACTGTCTCCAGAAGGTGCGTGAACGAGAAGACGACGCTTTCTGGTAACCGCATCCCATCAGGCATGGACAGCCTATAGGCTCGGGATCGTGAGCCAGTCTGAAAGCACGGATCGCGATGAGGGTCACCTGGCGGGGGTGACCCTGCGCGGGTCGCTGCGAGAGGCGATGCAGGCGCCTCCTACTGTGTACGAAGCGGTGGGAGGCCAAAGCTTCTTCGACGATCTTGTCAACCGTTTCTACGACGCCGTGGAGGGAGACCCGCTGCTGCGGCCCATGTATCCGAGGGACCTGCGGCCCTCTACGGAGCGCCTGGCTGGTTTCTTGGCCCAGTACTGGGGTGGCCCGCCACGTTACAGCGAGTTGCGGGGCGACCCGCGTTTGGGGATGCGCCACCAGCCCTTCACCATCGGCTGGGCCGAGCGCGAGGCGTGGATGGCACATATGACAGCCTCGCTGGACGAAGCCATGCTCGCCGACGGTACCGGCCGCCCGCTGCCGGCTGAGATCCGGGCTCTCATGTTCGACCACTTCGACAACGCCGCCACCCACCTAGTCAACAAACCTGACTAGAGGGTGGAGACCCCCGGTGGTCCGCCCCTCCAATGAGCGCAGCTTATGTTCGAGAATGGGCGTGTCATGTTCGGTGAGAGGTCCCTTATGTGTGGGTATCCGTGGGCGAATTCTTCGCTGACTCTTGCCGCTGGTGATGGCGATCACCTAAATCCCCAATGTTGATCTGAACCGTTCCGGCTATATGACCATGTTCTCGGTGTTGGGTAGGTGCTTATGGTTGATGGGCAGTTCGCTCCTACCTCTGATCAGGGCCGTACGGTTTCTGGACAGGAGAGTTGACAGTGATGAGCCAGGGGTCGACCCAGAAAGTCATACTGTCGGGTCTATGTCCATCCGCGGCGGTTGGACACAAACAGGTGGCTGCCCGGGGAGTAGCCGGCCATACAGTAGTCCTGTTGGTGGTGTACTCAGACTGAAGAGGATCGCCCAGGGGTGGGGAAAGACTCTGCGTTGGTGAAGCGGCTCCAGAGTATCAACTGACCGGAGGTAGTAGGGCTCTGCATCCCTTCGGGCCGGTTGTGTGTCGCGTTGCTGTTAAGACACGAAAGCCCCGACCGGAAGAGGCCGACACTTTGGCAAAAGAGGCCATTCCGAAGAAGAAAGGTCGGGGCTGTCTTGTCGGCATTGTTGTGGTTCTCGCGATCATGGGCCGAATAGCTCTGCTGACGGTGGACAATTCTGCACCCACGACAACGGAGGCTACTGAAAACCCAATGTAGGAGTTTTCAGATCAGGACGAATCGCGGATTCCCGAAACGCTAATTGCCGGTCACATCCTGGATGAAGAACCCACCGCGTCATTGTCAGTCGACCAGAGCCCAGTCCTTGCCTGGGAACTGGCGGTCCCCACAATGATGGAACAATCGCCGCGCTCGTTTATCCAACCGAACATGATTGAGGACAAGGCCTGAGGATCCTAAACCAAGGGCCACCACGCGGTCGCCATGCTCCTCGCCAACGCCTCGTGAAGATGAATCGTCATCACCTGGCGGCGCTGGATCCGGACCCCTGGATCCCGTCAACCGGATGAACGTAGCCCCGTCGACTCCACGAACTCGCCGTTTTCAATGATTGGAACACCGTCCAAGGTGAAGTTGGCCTCCAGGAGTATGCCGTCCATGTGCCCTTTGGCGTGGTGGCTTCCCCCGAGCTGAGGGGCCGCATTGGCCCCAAACGCCACCAGCACGCCCCCGTAATAGCTCTCCCAAGCAGCGAGGTCGAACGACTCCAGATCAGCTCTTGGGTCGAAGCCAAAGCCGAGATGGGCTACCAGATACAGGTTCGGATCATCAAATTGACGGATCCAGCGGTCAAAAACCCGCGCCTCCTCGTGGTCGGCGTCAATGCGGACGATCCGTCCCGCTTCCACCTCGATACGGATCGGGGTCTTGGTCGTGTAACAGTATTGGGGAAACAGGATCATCGGGCCATTGAAGTAGACCACTCCTTCTACGGTTTCCTCGACGGGGGCGCAGTTGATCATGCATACCCCGTAGCTGTCCCACTGGCCTGATTCCCAAACGTAGCCCCGCTGGGCATGCCATTGGCGGTCACCCCTTCTCCCCCGCAAGTCGGTCCCCAGGGAACTGGTGATGTGAATCTCCTGTCTGTCGGCAGTCAGATGTTCTGAGATATCCGCCCTCCACAGGATGTCGTCGGTAGGAGGCCGGTCAATGATCGAACGCTCGGGTACCAGTACTTGCAGGATCCTGGTACCTGCTTCCAGGATCGGGGGCAGGCCCGGCGCGTAAAGCCAAGTGTTGGAAGCGAGGTCGAACACCATATCGGCCGATCTCATGGCATCGAGCGCAACCTCGGGGGGATCGGTCTCCGGAAAACGGGCGGTGGCCCGGATCAAGGTTACGTCAGCGCCGGTGGCCAAGGCGGCCGTATACCATGCCTCGACCACGGCCGGGTTCTTTTCGGAATCGGTGTAGACAACTACCCGCTCATCCGCTGTGACCCGACAACGCCGCACCGATTCCATGGCGGCCCGAAACAACTCTGGAAACCCGGCATCCATGGCTTACTCCTCTCTTACTGAACCTTCGGAGAGCAACACCTTTCCGTCGACCATCACGAACTGGACCGACCGCAGCGCTTCCAGATCATCCATCGGATCACCGTCCACGGCGATGACGTCGGCGGCCATGCCTGCCTGAAGAACCCCGAAGTCGGGATGTGGGGAGATGACCAGGGCGGCATCACGGGTGGCGGACTGAAGGGCCCGATAGTTGCTCAGCCCGAAGGTGGTGAACAGAATCATCTCATCCACGATGTCACCGAATCCATCGGTACCGGTGGCGAAGTGAACCCCGGCATCGAGGGCATGCCGGAAGGAATCGAGGTGAGGTTCGAGGATCGCTTCTGCAATGGGGATCCAGATCTCGGGCATCCCGTACTCCAGGCCATGGTGATAAATGCCCTGCATGGTGGAGAGGGTGGGCACCATGGCCACACCCTTGTCCGCCATGAATTTGGCGTGATCGGCGTTTAGGTAGATGCCGTGCTCAATACAATCCACTCCGGCCTCCAAGGCGTTGGAAATTCCAGGAACGCCGTCGGCATGAGCGGTGATCCGGCGGTCGGCGGAATGCACCGCCTCCACGGCCGCTGCCATCTCCACGACCGACAGCTCCGGCTGTGAGGGACGTTCCCCGACACGGGTGATCCCTACTCCGCCCGAGGCGATGATCTTTACGAAATCAGCTCCGGCCTTCAGCTGGGCCCGGGCGGCTTTCCGGGCTTCCCATGGACCGTCCACCTCCACTCCCGACATGGAGCCATGTCCGCCGGTCATGACGACAACCCTCCCCGCACATACCAGCTTCGGGCCGAGAAGGTAACCCTCTTGGATGGCTCGGCGGATCATCAAATCGATGTGGCCCGGAGCTCCGGGGATCCGGGCAGTGGTGACACCGATCCTTATAAGCCGTCTGGCGTGGTAGGTCCCGACCAGGGCGTACATCATGTCCGGCTCCACCACGCTCGGATCGCCGATCGCGTAACGATCGTGCCCAGAGAGATGCTCATGGCAATCGATCAGCCCCGGGAGAAGAGTGGCCTCGCCGAAATCGAGCACCTCGTCTTCGGGCTCCCGGATGTCATCCGCCGGCCCGACCGCCACAATCCTCGATCCACGGATTCGAATGCCGCCGTTGGGAAGGGCCGGTTCGTCCAGTCCGGTCAGCACCTGCTTTGCTCGTAAAATGCTTTGGCTCATCGAACGTTTTCCTCTCTTCGGGACAGCGGGGTGTGATGGGCTGGGGGCGCCTGCCAAGCGTAATGACAGGCGGCCTGATGAAGTGGGCCGGGCGGTCCTTTCTCGAGTGGTGGATGGACCGTGGCGCAGTGATCGGTGGCGTGGGGACATCGGGGGTGGAACCGGCACCCTTCCGGTAGGTCGAAAGGACTGGGAGGATCACCCCCGATTGCTCGGGCATCGTCCTGGCTTCTTCTCTCCAGGCTGGGTGCGGCTGCTAACAGAGCCTGCGTATAGGGATGTCGTGGGTTTTCAAAAAGGTCTTCGGTGGGCGCGATCTCCACGATCCGGCCCATGTATATGACCGCCACCCGGTCACACAAATATCTAACGACGCTCAGGTCGTGAGCGATGAGGATCAGCGTCAAACCAAGGCGTTCCCGAAGCGAGGCCAAGAGGTTGAGGACGGTGGCTTGGATAGAGACGTCCAGCGCCGAAACCGGCTCATCCGCAATCAACACCTCGGGCTCCACCGCCAGGGCGCGGGCGATGCTCACTCGCTGTCGTTGACCTCCCGAGAGCTGGCGGGGGTAGACGTTGGCGATGTCGGTATCCAGACCCACCAATGCAAGCAACTCCACCGCCCGGGTGGCCACCTGGTCCGGCGGCGCCAACCTGTGCACTCGGAGCACTTCCCGGAGGGCTTGTCCGACTGTCATCCGGGCGTTGAGCGAGGAGTAGGGATCCTGGAATACGATCTGTATCCTCCTGCGGTCAGACAACGCCCGTTTCGCCTCAAGCGCTCGTCCCTGGTAGATCGTCTGCCCGGAGGTCGGCGCATACAGTCCGACCAGGCAGCGGGCCAGCGTGGATTTGCCGCATCCCGATTCACCCACGATGCCCAGACTCTCCCCTCGGACGACTTGGAAACTCACCCCTTCCAAGGCCCTCAACTCCTCTGCCGGCCTGCGGAAAATGACGTCCCCCAGAGAGCGTCTTGAGGAAAACGTCTTGGCCAGGCCACGCGCTTGCAGTATCGGCTGGACGGTCACGATGCTTCCGAATCCGGGACGGGCAAGGCAGTGGGCAGGGCATCATGACGTATACAGGCCGTCGACTGATGGCGGTGCAGGCGGTTTAGGGGAAACAACCCGTCGGCGCACTCCGGTTGGGCATAGGAGCATCGCGGTCGGAAGGGACAACCCTCGCCGGGGCTCACCAGGTCGGGCGGTGATCCCGGTATGGCAACCAGTGGAGTCCGGCCACGGCTGACGTCGGGAACCGCGCCGAGCAGACCCAGGGTGTATGGATGACGGGGCTGTCCGAATACGTCATCGATAGTTCCAGACTCAAGGAACTGGCCGGCATACATCACCGAGACCGTTCGACAGGTCTGGGCCACCACCGCCAGGTCGTGCGTTACATAGACAATCGCCACCCCCGTCTCGTCGGAAATTCGGCGGAAGAGCTTCAGGATCTGGTCCTGGACGGTCACGTCCAGGGCGGTTGTGGGCTCATCGCAAAGAATTATCTGGGGCTTTGCCGAAAGCGCAATGGCGATCAGTACCCGTTGGCGCAGCCCCCCCGACAGCTCGTGGGGATAGGCGCCGAAGCGACGCGCCGGATCGGGGATCCCGACCTGGCGCATAAGCTCCAGGGCCCGTTCCCGGGCGCCTTTCCGTCCCAGGCCCAGCTTGAAACGGGGAGCTTCGGCGATTTGGAAACCCACCCTGACCACCGGGTTGAGCGCCGTCATCGGCTCTTGGAAGACGATGCTGACCCCGTCGACCGCCTTGGTGCGGCCACCGACCAGCGGGATGCGCCGGCCGGAGACAGTAATGGCGCCGCTGGGCGCGGCATTGGCGGGCAACAGCCCCAATATGGCGCGCAACAGAGTGGTTTTTCCGCTTCCCGATTCACCGACGATGCCGTGGGTGTGTCCGGCTTCGACACCAAACGACACACCCCGGACGGCGTGCACCACCCCGCGCGGCGACGAGAGCCGCACCTGCAGGTTGCGCACATCGAGAACCGGATCTTTCACTCGGGACGCAGCCTATGAGTCAGTCCGTCACCGATCAGCGAGAAGGCCAATCCGACCATTACCACCGCCATGCCGGGGATGGTCGATAACTGCCAATGGGTGGTGAGAAAAATTTGTCCTGATGCGATCATCGATCCCCAGTCGGCCGTAGGCGGAGGAACGCCGAGGCCCAGGTAACTGAGGGTGACAACACCCACGATGATCACCACGATATCCGACATGGCATAGGTCACCGGCTGGGTGATCACGTTGGGGAGGATATGGCGAACAATGATGCGCAGATCTCTGTATCCAAGGGTCTTGGCCGCCAGGACGTATTCCTGACCCCGCGCCGAGAGCACCTCTCCCCGTACGATGCGCGCATAAGACACCCACGCCACTACCGCCATGGCGATGAAGATGGATGGGATGCCGGGTCCGAGCGAGAACACCAGGGCGATGATCAGCACGTAATAGGGGAAGGCCATCAGCATGTCGGTGGCGGCAGCGACGGCCAGGTCGACCTTTCCGCCGTAGTAGCCGGCCACTGCTCCCAGCAGCGTCCCCGTCACGAAGGGGGTTATCACCGCCCCGACACCGATCAGCAGATCGATTCGCGCCGCATACAAAAGGCGCGTCCACACATCCCTGCCCAGGTGATCGGTGCCCAGCAGATGGTCGGAAGAAGGAGAAAGAAGAGTCGAATCCAGATCCAGCGCGATTGGATCGTAGGGAGTTAGCCAGGGAGCCAGGACGGCGGCCGCCACCATCACACCCAGGAGAGTGGTCCCAAGGATGAGAGAACGCGAACGGCTCCCCCGGTTCGCCGATTTGGGAGACTTGGATCGGGATGGGGCGGTCATGACAACTGGACCCTGGGGTCGAGCGCCGCCCGAAACACATCGGCCCCCAGGTTCACCAGCACCACCAACAGCCCAAATATGAGCGCCAGTCCCTGGACAACTGCGAAGTCACGTTCGAGGACGGCGTCGATCATCAAGGCGCCGAGGCCGGGAATGGCGAACACCTTCTCCACTATCAGAGTGTTGCCAACGAGCCAGCCGAGGTTGACGGCCAGGACTGTGGCGGTGGGAATCACCGCATTGCGCAACCCATGGGCCAAGAGGACCCGACCGCCGCCCAGACCCTTGGAGCGGGCCGTCGCTATGTAGTCGGCCTCCATCACTTCGATCAGCGACGAACGGAGGCTTCGGATAGTGAACGGAGCGATGCCGATTGCCACGGTCAATCCGGGCAGGATCATGGCAATGAGGCGGTCCGGCCACGTTGTACCGTACCCACCGACCGGAAGCCAGTCGATCCGCAGAGCGACAAAGGCCAGAAGAAGGATGCCCACCCAGAAGGCAGGCAGCCCGAGACCGACCATCGGGACGATCCGCACGACGTGATCCGGCGTTCGCTCCTCCCTGAGAGCCGCGACCACGGCCAGCGGAAGGGAGATCACTATGGCGAAGAGCCCACCGATGGCCAAAAGCAACAGGGTAGGGGTAAAGCGGCCCGACACCAGTTCGGTGGTCGGAACGTTGTAGCTGAGAGAGGTTCCCAGATCTCCTTGCAGAAGGCCGCCCAAGAAGGACAGGAACTGTTCATGGAGGGGACGGTCGAAGCCCCACCGCTGGTTGAAAGCCTCGATCACCTCGGCCGGCGCCCGGGGTCCGAGCAGAGTACGGGCCGGATCCCCGGGCACCAGATGGATCATGAAGAAGACAATGACCGTCATCCCCACGATCACCGGGATCATTCTGAGCAGGCGGCGGAGGAAGTACCGGAGGGCCATCTTCCACGCCGCCTGCTACACCAATGGCGTTACTGATCGAGCCAAACGTTCTCCAGGTGCCGCTTGCCAACCGGGTTCACAAACAGGCCTTTGACTTCGTCACGCCAGGCGAACGGCGCATCCAACACCACCAAGGGGATGAACGGCACCTCTTCGGCGTTGAGCGCCTGAATGTCGGCGTAGACCTGGGCTCGAGCGTCGCTATCAAAGGTCTGCTGGCCGGCTCTCACCAGCTCGATCATCTCCTGGTTCGTGTAACCGGTGCTGTAGGAGGCGCCACCTCCCAGTTCCGGATCGAACATGAACGAGATCTTCTGGTCCGGATCTGGAATGTCCATCGTCCAACCGGTGAACGCAATGTCGTAGTCGAACGAAGACACGGTGGAGTAGAGCTGCCCCGGATCGATGGATCGAATGACTATGTCGATACCGAGCGCCGCCAACTGCCCCTGGATGATCTCCACTATGGGCAGGTTCGGAGATTGATCTCCCACCAGATATTCGGCGGTGAAACCATCCGGCACGCTCGACTGCGCCAGTTCGGCTCTGGCCGCCTCCATGTCGGTCTGCAGGCACGGAGTGTTGGGATCGTGATAGGGCACGGCCGGGGAGATGACCGAGCATGCCGGGCCACCGTGACCGAACAGGGCGGCGTTGGCTATTGCCTCCTGATCGATGGCGTGGGCGATTGCCCGCCTGACATGCACGTCATCGAAAGGTGCAATGGTCGTGTTGAAGCTGACCCAGTAAACGGTGGTTGCCGGGAAGGTGGATGCGGCTATCCCATCCTTTTCGTCCAGCGAATCCAACAGGTTGAGCGGAACCCCTTGAGCAATATGCGCCTGACCACCCTCCAACTGGAGAATGCGAGTGTTCTCGTCCGGAACCTGGGTCCAGGTGACGCTGTCTACGTAGGGCTTTCCTTCCTGCCAGTAGTTCGGGTTCTTTACCAACCGGATGTACTCGCCAGGGGCCCATTCATCAAAGATGAAAGGACCGGTGCCAATCGGGTTCTCGAAGAACTCTTCGGCGCTCATGCCTCCAAAGTCGGCGGGCATGATGCCGGCCGCCCACACCGAAAGATCGGCGAGGAAAGGCGCCCATGGGAAGCTCGTTGTGAAGATAACCGTGCTGTCGTCGGGAGTCTCGATCGACTCTATGGCAGAGAGCAAGAAGCCGAACGCCGCCTCGTCAATGGCGCGCTGTACCGAGAATTTTACATCGGCCGACGTCATCGGCTGGCCGTTGGAGAACAGGACCCCTTCCCGCAAGGCAACGGTCCACGTCTTGCCATCCTCAGACAGCTTGTAGCCACTGGCAAGCCAAGGCTCCACGCTGGCGCCGTCCTCGCTGGTGGCAAACAGTGTCTCGAAAATGTGATCGAGGACATAGATGGTGTCGGTTTCCACCGCGGCCCCGGGATCAAGAGTGGTGTTGTCCCTATTGCGGGCGAATACCAGGTCGCCTCCATACTTGGGACCCGCCGCATCCTCTTCATCGGCCATGGTGTCGTCCGGCGCCGAAGTCGTCTCCGGCGTGGGCTCCTCTTCGACGGGCGCCGCGGTCGTTGTAGTGGCTGCGGCTGTGGTGGCAGTTTCCTGAGCTGCCGCAGTGGTGGTAGTAGCGTCGTCATCGCCTCCGCAGGCGGCCACGATCAGCGACAACGCTAAAAGCAAAGCGATGTTAAAGGTCCCTCTCTTCTTGAGCAGGTTCATTATCGCCCTTTCCGTAGGTTCATAAAGAAATATCGTAACGCTCGACTTCCGGGTTACTTGGAGAGGACGGCTAATAAATTGTCTAATCATCTCATTTGTCGATGTTCTTGTGAGGGATGAGCCAAACACATTTCCAAGCGGTAAGACTCCACATTTTCAGGAGCCTTCACCAGACGCGGATTTCGGGACTGCTGCCGCCGGTTGGTTTTCTATCGGGCTAGCCTGATTCTTTGCGTTGCGCTCGGTTCGTTTAACACTATTGGTCACGGTTTTTCCATTGACTGTCGATGTAGTTCGAGATGTCCGGACCTTCCAGCATACGGGTGAGCTAGTTGGTCTGCACCAAAAGCATTTGTTGGCCTTGGTGGTCTTCGCGTAAACCGGAATGGGTGACGGGGTAACGTCGACTAGACATACAACTTTGGGGCCGACTGTTTCGGATTGTCTACATCGAGGCTGCAAGCAATGGTCCCCCTGCGGCAAAAAGGCCACTGATCATGGGACGGTTTGGCGGTGAGGCGCTTGGCTCGGCTGTTCGACTACCA
This sequence comes from Acidimicrobiia bacterium, assembly GCA_965214265.1. Lineage (GTDB taxonomy): Bacteria > Actinomycetota > Acidimicrobiia > Spongiisociales > ZC4RG35 > Bin76. The sequence goes on along the minus strand of CBDCBK010000010.1, from coordinate 1,730,910 downwards.
ACGAAGGAACCCCTTTTCCCATCTGCCCACTGACTGAGCCGAAGAGATCGTCAGAATCCCGACCGTCACCGAGTCCAGTGTCGACCGCACAGCCACTGATTACCACCACGGAGAGTATTACCCCCAGGACCAACCCAACCAGGCACTTCTTCGTCATCGGTCTCTTGCAAATCATCATCCAACCCTTTTCGCGAAGCCTTTGAGAAACCCCACCGTAACGACCAAATGTCACAGCATTATGTCGGCCCGGCAACGAGTACAAGGCGGTGTCCTTTCACCACCGCACGGTTAGGAAACGCCTCGGTGCGCTCTGTGTCGGTGACCCAACAACTGCATCGGATTCGAGAAGGACCGAGGTTGCGATCTACCAGAATCGGCCGGCGTGTCTACGGGCCTTTGAAGGACCGGCTCGTTAACATATTCCTATTCGCGTCCACGCCCGTCGGCTGGCGTTTGTACGAGAAGGCATAGACGGAGAACGGAATGGGCTTGCAAGGACGATTGACCATAGTGGTCCCCGGCGACGAGCCGATACAGATCCAGGGCTCCCCCCACCTTGATCGTCTGACGCCGTTCGGAGAGGCGATCGTATACCCAGACCGCCCCACCGATGAACAGAAAGTAGAGCGGGCCAAGGACGCGGAGGTGATCATCAACACGCGCGGGGCGGTTACGTGGCGCGCGGAGGTGCTGCGCTCGCTACCGAAGCTGCGTCTCATCTCGGTGTGCTCCATCGGAACTGACAGCATCGATCTGGCGGCGGCGTCCGAGATGGGAGTGGCAGTCAGTAACCAGCCCGGACGGACTGCCGGGGTGGTCGCCGAGCACATCTTCGGCCTGATGTTCGCGGTCGCGAAAAGGGCCGCATTCCAGACGATTGAGCTGAAGTCCGGCCGTTGGACGCGCAAGGAAAACGTCTATCTGCAGGGCAAGACCCTCGGCGTCGTCGGGACCGGCAACATAGGCTCGGAGATGGCAAGACTAGCCAACGCGCTCGGGATGGACGTGGTAGCGTGGACGTTCCACCCGTCGGACGAACGGGCACAGCGGCTGGGAGTCCGCTACGTCAAACTCGACGAACTCCTAACCACAGCGGACGTGGTGAGCCTCAACGTCGCGCTCACCAACGAGACTCGCGGGATGATCGGTGAGCGCGAGATCGGGCTCATGAAGCCCGGAGCGCTTCTAGTGAACGGAGGCAGGGGGGCCCTTGTCCAAAAGGACGCACTCGTGCGGGCCCTACACTCCGGCCACCTCGGCGGAGCCGCCCTAGACGTCTACGACGTAGAGCCGCTACCCGCGGACGACCCAATACTGTCATGCGAGCAGGTGGTGCTAACCCCACACATGGCAGACCAGACACCCGAAGGCATGGAACTGCTGAATGAAGGCGCCGTCGACAACGTGATCGCCTTCTTGGAGGGACGCCCCCAAAACATCGTCAACCCGGGGGCACTAAGGCAAAGCTAGCCCCGCCACCAGACCCCTGGCAATCTACTTCTCCTACCAGTCGACTCCCCCAACGCCACGAAAGCGAACCCCAACAAATCGCGAAGCCTCAGATAGAGTCAGGCAATGCTCCCTTCCTACTGCCTACTGCCAACGCTCAATTGGTGGGTCCACCTAGAGTTTCTCCAATTTGATGAAGCCCTCCCTGGATAGACCCTCAAATAGCTCCACAATGTGGTGTGGTTCCAGGTCGAAGTTGAATTCAGCACTAATAGCGTTGGCGATCTCATTCACATTCCGGCGCCCGTCTGTGAGATTCCATATCTCGTCTCCGATTATTCGTAGAGAGTCATAGCGAACCCGAGGGTCTCGAGCATTCATTTCCTCGGACATCCGGATTAATGTCTCATAGCCGGTACCGGCGAGGCCAGGCGCGTCCCGCTCGACCAGTCGTTTAGGCACCACTCTCCCTGGAGCGAATTCTTCCTCCGGGGCTGCCTCTGGCAGCCATTCAAGCACGTCGGCTAGCCGGTCTTGGATTCGTTTCTGTAGCTGGTCCTTGGTCGTTTCTAAGGCTTGCCTTCCCTCGAGATCACCTTGGTCGGCAAACACTAGGGCTGACTCAACTGCTTCTTTGTCCCGTGCAGCCAGATGTACCAGGCGCTTCTTAGTGGCCAGAGTCGGTCCTTCACCTCGTAGTGCGATATGGCTCAACCTAGACTCACTGCGCGCCGTCACTTCCTTCATGATCCTGGCTGCTTCTTGGGGGCCGGCGTAGGCCAGCTCCAGAGCTGCCAGTGCTGCAACGATTCCACACCTGCGAAAAACTCCAGGGTCAAGCATGCTGGAAGTCAGATAGTTCGTGTGAAAATACAGATCAGGCCAGGACATCAAAAGAGGAGAGGCCATACCAAAGGCGGGATAGTACTTGTTGTCACTCCAGGGTGTGTACGGCAGATCTGCGAAGTTCACAAACGGGATCTCATCGTCATTGCTGAACACCCAGCGCGTGTCCTTGGGAGTCGATTCTATAAGAGACACGAAATAGTCGTTAATAAAGGAAGGGATGGAATCCGGGGAGTGATAAAACAGTAACGCCGACTTGCTTTTGCTCTGGTTGTGGCCAACGCTGTCCATAGCAATCGAGACGATTGCGTTCGCGGCCTCTTCCCGATGGTTGTGGAGGTAGTGCTTAGTCCCGTATCCTTCGACGTTAACGAGGAATCTTATGGTGCGGCGTGGTCGCTCAATACGTCCATCTGAAATGAGTCGGGATATCACGCGTCCTATTTCGGCCACCAGTGCGGGACCCGAAGCACAGTTGGCGCCTGGCTTGGTGCCTGCCGTCGAGTGACAAACAAAGTGGATGAACTCATCCGCCTTGTCGGTACCGGGTATGTCTCCAAAGAGATTCTGAGCTTCTCCCTTGAAAGTCTTGGCCTGAATGTCGACCCAGACCCTGGCCGTTCCTTGCCTTGATAGCGAGGCAAGCTGCTCCGCGGCATGGTAGTTCACGGCTAATCCCCAGATTCCTGGGCGGATAGAAGGCATTCGCAGAAGCTGCACAGGATCTGGCAAAGATTCCCTGGTGCGGAACGGAGACGTGGGGTATAGCAATGTGTCTGTGATCACGCCTACGGCGCCGTGCTCGGTCGCTAGATTCACTGCGTGCTTGAAGGTGTCGGGAACCGTAGTGCTTCGCACCAGGACCGCCTTACCTCTGACTTCCTGTTTCTCATAATCTTCCGACCGCTCACCTGTGCCTACGTCTACTACCTCGACGGTTACCCCGCCTTCTGGAGTTGATGGGGTCCACCACGGCAGGCAGGAAGGAGCCTCTTCATAGGACACCAGGAGTTTGCCATTCGCCGAGCCCACGCGCAGTTCGGCGCTTATGGGTTCCCAAGCCAAGGGCATGGTTTGATTTAGGAGCTTGTGCTCGCCGTCCAAAGGAAATCGCTCCACCCAGACTCTGTCTATGCCGTTGTCTCGGAGAAGCTGCGCCACAAAGTCGGTGGCGCGGTGGTATCCGGATGAACCGGGCGAACGGTAGAACTTCGTCATATGAGCAGCAGCTTCTAACGCTCGCTCCCCCGATAGCTCACTTTCAATCAGCTTTATGAGTTCTTTTCTGTGCATTGGTTCGATTTCCTCTAATTGACGTCGAATCCGTCAGGTGCGTAAGCGGCAGCATGCGGATCGCTCGGGATGTACCGGGCGTTACCCGGTTTTCCAACTAACTTGCCGTCCTCTATGATCACATCACCCCGGACCATGGTAAGCACCGGCATTCCCAGCAGTTCGGTGCCTTTGAACGTCGAAAAATCGCTCTTCCCGTGCTCTTCGTCCACTAAGTGCCTCCTTGTCGGGTCCCAGACGACGATGTCGGCATCCGAACCTGGTTGAAGGGTTCCTTTGCGGGGGTATATACCAAAGATTTTGGCGGGGTTTTCACAGAACACCTGGACGAACCGGGGTAGGGTGATGCGCCCGCCGTTGATCCCGTGTGTCCACACTACGGGCATCATGAACTCTAGGGTGGTAAGCCCTGCTCCGATATCGAAAATGTTCTCCTGACCCAACTCTGGTTCTTCAGCTTCACCATGCATAGTCCCGGTCAGCTTCAAAGCACGCGTATATCCCGTGTAATCGCTTCCAATCAGGTCTAACGCTCCTCTAGCCAGCCCCTGCCACATAGCTTCCTTATCTACCTCTTCTCTCAGAGGTGGGGCCACTTTCAGCAGATAGCCCTCCCTAAGGAGGTCATCATTGGTTAGAGAGAGATAGTGCGGACAAGTCTCTCCGTAAATGGAAAGCCCCTTATTCTTGTAATATTCCAGTATGGGAACTATCTCATTTGTGCTCAGATGGACTAGATAAACCGGGCAGCTCGCCACCGTTGCCATAGTCGCGGCGCGGTGTACGGCTTCTGCTTCGATTATGTTGGGAGCAGCATCCTTGTAGTGGTGGACGGATACTCTGCCTTCAGATCTGAACTTGCTTTCCAGGTAAGCCTTACACACACCGTTCTCGGCATGTATCATTGCCATACCACCTTCACGGCCCGCCAACTCCATGACCCGAATCACTAATTCGTCCGGAATGGCTAGGAGATTGGTTCGTGAACCAGGTGTTCCCCATGGGTCCCAGGTCATGAACATCTTGAAGGAAATCGCACCTAGACGAATCAGATCGGGGATGACCTTATCGATGTCTTCTTCGTCTCGTTTGGTGATCAGCCCGTGGATAGCGAAGTCGGTATATGAGACCTCTTCTCCGTACTCTATAAACCCCTTCACTATGTCAGGGTTGTACTTCTTCACCCCCCAATGATTCCCAAACATCTCGTGGCGATGTGTTTCTGAACCAATGAAGGGCACCACTGTGGTGACACCTCCATAAGCAGCACAGATGGAGTAGGAGTCCATTTTGTCTGCGTATATGGGATGCGCATGGGAATCTAGGCCACCAGGCAAAACGTATTTGCCCGACGCGTCTATCGTGCGTTTGGCGCCCCGGTCAGAAAGATCGTCCCCAACCTCTTTGACCTTGCCGTCACAAACGAGGATATCCTCTCGCGTGATACCTTGCCCTGAGACCAAGAGGCCTCCTTGGATGAGGACATCGGCATTTGATGCAGCCATGCTGGCTCTCCCTATCTTTGGATGCTGTTCAACCTGTTTCGGCTTAGTGTAGGGCCAGTCGCTACCGTCCTGCTTAGCCAGGTGACACAACTTGACGGTTCTACCTCATATTGGCGTTGCCGGGCATATTCGGTGCAGCGGCCCTGGGCGAAGTACTGCGGTCAAGTGGTTTTGGGGATATGGCGGGTGAGGGTTGCCTTGGCCAGCATGAGGTAGCTGCCTCACGGCGTTTACTAGCGCCCATCCAACCCCCAATCGTAGTCAACTCAGGTGGGAGACCGGCTGGGAGGCCTCGGTCTCGACCCTGACGGGGACGGGTTGTTGGACCTCGATCAGCCCGGAGACGGCTCTGACGCTGAGAGGTTTTGGAGCCTGACAGAGGCGCGGGCCGGCTCGTCTGGGGCTTCATAGCAGAGAGGGGAACGGTCAGATATTCAATGCCCTAGCGGGGTTCGTGACCATCATTTTCTGTATGTCAGCGCTCCCTACACCCAGAGCGCTCAGTCTGGGTAAGAATTCCTCGAAGATATGGCAATACCCGGAGTGGCCTCCGCTTCGTAGCCATCTCTTGCGGCTTGTGTCCTGAGAGAGAAGCAAGTTATCAACATATCCCCTCCGAATCAATGCCTGCACTAACTCAGCCCGCGTCTGATCCAGCAAATAGTGCTCCTTCCCGATGACGTCAAACTGAACGAAACACCCTTCATCGGCCAGCCTGGATAAAACATCTATGTCCGGCCGTTCGTCCACATGGCCCACTATGAGCCGCGAAGGACTAACTCCTTCTGATTTGAGAATCTCCAGTTGTTGCACGCCTGCCACGCCGCCCGGTACCTCCATCCGTCGGTATCCTGTGGTATGCGTCGTGATCACCGCACCGGTACGCTTCTGGGCAATTGCAACGGCCATCAGCACCTTATACTCCACGCCCTCTACTCTGGCTCGATGTATCGCCGACTTAAAGAGACCGCAGCGGCGTTTGCCGGTGCCTGTTCCCTCTTCTATCTCTGCTGTCATGTGGTCGGCAAGGCGCCCTATTGACCACTCGTGAACGAAACTCGGAATATGGGGCTCTATGTAGTACCCGGATGTCGATACTATGTGTACCTCGCTAGCCTCCGACAGCCTTGCTAGCACATCCAAATCTCTGCCCCATCCGTCGCAGGTTACATCCACAATCGCCCCGCCCCCGGCTGCACGGTAAGCCTTGAGCTCTGACACCATCACATCGAAGTCATCCAGACGCATGTAGGTGCTCTCGGGACGGGTAGTACCCAGCAGATCTACCCTCGGCCCAAGGCGCTGGTCGCACCAGATATGCTCGTGGGGCAGGCAAACCCCCAGTTGATCGGGGTCTATTGGACCTAGAACGGTTTGGATCATGTGCACATCCTCTGTTACCTAGATGAGAACAGAGCTTTCCTTCTCCACAACTTGTAGCAGGTCTATCACTTCACTCGTTGTGCGGAGCTTTATCAAACCGTGCGCGATGTTGTTGCTTACATAGTCTTGACTTGCTCTGGTCAGGGCGGCCACGGCGTCTGAAACGATCAAGCTGCTGATGCCACGGTCGCTGAGGTCAAGGCAGGTCTGACCAATACCAAAGTCCAGCATAGTGCCCATGATCACTACGTTGGTGCGCCTGTTCTCTTTCAAATATGCTGCGAAGTCGGGATTCGATAAAGCACTCCACCCCGGCTTGGGAAGAACCAACTCATGGTCACCGGGTTCCCAGGCTCCTGGGTAACTGCCGTTTCCTCCCCTCAAGTCCCATCGCCAGCCGGTAGCCTGTTGAAAACCTGAAACGTTGTTATCACTGTAGCCCAAGCTGCTGAAAACCACGGGCATACCCAGGCGACGTGCCGCTTTCAGCACTATGGGGATGTTCTTAGAAATGATGGCGAGCAGCTCAAAGTACTCGTCGAACTCCCTGCTTAGTACCTTCTCGTTGACGCGCCGTGCCAGCCATCCTTGCTCGGGGTCAGCGAACGGCGCGTGGACGTCCTGCAACAGCAAACAGGCATTTGTCGCAGTCAGTGTTAGAGATCTCGACTCCCTGGTGACCAGAGTCAAGGGATGGCGAAGGACTATCAGCGTCCTCCGCCTGACCATTGTTCATGCCATTCCCATCGCGACTTCATGTCTTCTGGATCCGACGTGACTTTTTCAGGAGCAAATTCGAAATCCCATCCCTCAGTTGCAATGGTATCTACTACTCTTCCTGCTTCAAAGCATAGTCCAGTGAATCTGTTTGGTGTCTGGCTCGCTAGCCAAACGAACGCCTTACCCAGTTCGGTAGGATCCGTCCAGCTTGATTTTACGTCTTCGGGCATCAATTCTGCTTCTGCCAGACTTACCCCGGTTGGCTTAAGTCGCTTTCCAGTTCCAGGGCTCATAGTGTTTATAGCTATATTGTGAGGCACTGCTTCTATGGCCAGGGATTTAGCAAACGCTTCTTGGCCGTGTTTTCCCACACAGTATGCAACTCCATTGGGAAAAGCGAAAAAGCTGGCGCGGCTGGCCACAGAGATGATGTGCCCACTACCTTGAGCCTTCATTAAGTTCCATACCGCTTTCGTGCCGTTAAAAAGACCACCTAGATGAATGTGTATCTCATCCCACCAAGCCTCATGAGATGTGTTCTCAAGACTGATCACTGGCATTATCGCAGCGGCATGAACCAGCACATCCAGCCTGCCCCATTTGTCAACCACTCTGTGGACGACATTGTCGAACATTTCAGGGTCGGTTACATCCAGACCAAGATTGAGTAGCTGGGTTCCACTCATCTCTATCCCTTGGAAAGACGTTTCCATCTCTGCTTCATTCACATCGGTTGCGCAGACCTTGACACCGGCCAGTCCGAAGGCCTTGGCAATTCCGAAGCCGAGGCCTCTACCCGCGCCTGTCACCAGTGCCACTTTCCCCTCCAGTTGCGATATGGCCGGGTTCCCTATGAGGTTCATGACGACCCTAGCCGGGTGCAAGACCCAGTGCACTCACCGCCGATTGCAGCGCATCTATGACGGACTCGATATCTTTTTCTCGGCAAAGCATCCACGAACTTGTCCTTTCATGCGTCGTACTGTTGTGTAATCGACACGAGAGGCATCGGGCGGTATCACCCTATTCACCCCTACTCAGGCGAGCTACTTCCCGCCCGCTTTACGGGGGCTGCTGCATTCAGGGAGCAACCCGATAGGACTACCCACGTCGCTACATACCCAACTCTACCTAAGGCACTCTGCGCCACCATGGCTAAAACGGGTAGCCATCCGAGACGGAACAGGTGCAACCGCCCAACCGGTTCGAGGCCGCGGTCGGTCGCGTCCTAGCACCGCGGGTTGTGGATCCTCTGAGACGACACCCTAAGATCCGGTCACAAGGGCGCTTCCGAGTGTACCTGGTGATTCCCCTCTACCAGGGGGGTTGGTATTGTATTTACTCCTACATCAACAAAGCAGTGTAAGTAGTGCAAGTCTTTCAACGGACGCGGCGGTGGTCTGCCGACCGGAGGCTCCCAAGTGAAGTGGAGCATAGACGGAGAACGGAATGGGCTTGCAAGGACGATTGACCATAGTGGTCCCCGGCGACGAGCCGATACAGATCCAGGGCTCCCCCCACCTTGATCGTCTGACGCCGTTCGGAGAGGCGATCGTATACCCAGACCGCCCCACCGATGAACAGAAAGTAGAGCGGGCCAAGGACGCGGAGGTGATCATCAACACGCGCGGGGCGGTTACGTGGCGCGCGGAGGTGCTGCGCTCGCTACCGAAGCTGCGTCTCATCTCGGTGTGCTCCATCGGAACTGACAGCATCGATCTGGCGGCGGCGTCCGAGATGGGAGTGGCAGTCAGTAACCAGCCCGGACGGACTGCCGGGGTGGTCGCCGAGCACATCTTCGGCCTGATGTTCGCGGTCGCGAAAAGGGCCGCATTCCAGACGATTGAGCTGAAGTCCGGCCGTTGGACGCGCAAGGAAAACGTCTATCTGCAGGGCAAGACCCTCGGCGTCGTCGGGACCGGCAACATAGGCTCGGAGATGGCAAGACTAGCCAACGCGCTCGGGATGGACGTGGTGGCGTGGACGTTCCACCCGTCGGACGAACGGGCACAGCGGCTGGGAGTCCGCTACGTCAAACTCGACGAACTCCTAACCACAGCGGACGTGGTGAGCCTCAACGTCGCGCTCACCAACGAGACTCGCGGGATGATCGGTGAGCGCGAGATCGGGCTCATGAAGCCCGGAGCGCTTCTAGTGAACGGAGGCAGGGGGGCCCTTGTCCAAAAGGACGCACTCGTGCGGGCCCTACACTCCGGCCACCTCGGCGGAGCCGCCCTAGACGTCTACGACGTAGAGCCGCTACCCGCGGACGACCCAATACTGTCATGCGAGCAGGTGGTGCTAACCCCACACATGGCAGACCAGACACCCGAAGGCATGGAACTGCTGAATGAAGGCGCCGTCGACAACGTGATCGCCTTCTTGGAGGGACGCCCCCAAAACATCGTAAACCCGGGGGCACTAAGGCAAAGCTAGCCCCGCCACCAGACCCCTGGCAATCTACTTCTCCTACCAGTCGACTCCCCCAACGCCACGAAAGCGAACCCCAACAAATCGCGAATACCCTCGTCGGAAGTTAATGGCGAATGATGGTGGTTATCAGGTGCCAGTAACTCCTCTTTGATGACGATTGCCCAAACCGGGTCAAACGGCACAGGGAGTGATGTCAGCTGGAGTCCAGCCACTCCCGGACCATCGAACGGAGGGTGCTCAGTGGGATGGCACCGTTGCCCAGGACGGTTTTGTGAAAGCTCCTGATGTCGAACGCCGCGCCTAGCCGGGCTTCGGCCTCGGCCCGCAGGGACTCGATTTGGAGGCGTCCGAGCATGTAGGAGAGGGCTTGGCCGGGGCAGGCGATGTACCGGTCGATCTCCTCTGTGATTCCGTGGATGGACATGGGCGAGTGGTCGGCCAAGAACTCGATGGCCTTGCTCCGCGACCAGCCCAAGACATGGATGCCGGTGTCCACGACCAGCCGCCCGGCCCGCAGCGAGTCGGCGGTGAGCATCCCCACCCGCTCCCAGTCGTCCGCGAACAGGCCCATTTCGTCGGACAGGCGCTCGCTGTACAGACTCCACCCTTCGCCGAAGGCCGGCAGGTAATAGTTGCGGTGGATGTCGTGGATGTCGGTGTTCTCGATGGCCAGGGCCATCTGGAGGTGGTGGCCCGGTATACCCTCGTGGTAGGCCACAGCGGGAATCTGGAACTTGGTCCAGGCAGTCGGGTCGGAGACGTTGAAGAAGAAACGGCCCGGTCGCACACCATCGGCGGTGGGTGGGTAGTAGTAGGCCATGGACCCCAAGTCGATGGGGCTGGCCAAACAGGGCGCCCGGGGGGTGGGGTCGAACCATTCTCCCATCGCGGCGGTGGCCTTGTCTAGGCAGCCGAGCGCGTCCGACACCAGATCCTCGGAGCGGGTGTATCGGAGTTGTGGATCGTCGCGCAGGCGGCTGTACATGTCGGTGACTTCGTCGGTGCCGAGCAGCGGTCCGGCGATGCGCCGGTACTCGTCCTCCAGCAACCCGACTCTCTCCAGGCCCAGCTCGTGGATCGCCTCGGGTTCTAGGTCCAGGGTCGTGTGGCCCCTGACCATGTCGCGGTACACCGCGTCACCGCCGGTGAGATGGCAGAGCCCCGCCTGGTTCTCGGGGCGTCCGGCGGGGAGGGTCACCTCGCGCAGTGCCTCTTGGAAGCGGACCAGGCCGGGACGCACGCCGGTCTCGATCGCTTCCACCAGCGCGGCTCGCCACCGGGTGACCTCGACCGGGCCGAGTTCGGCGGGAGGGGGCTGGGTGGTGATCGGGTCGTCCGCCGGTGGTCGGGCGAGGACCTGGTCGAGCTTCCCGATGGTCTGGCGCACGTGGAGGGCGAGGGGCGCCACTCCGGTGGCGGCGCCTTCCTCGAGCCGGTCCACCAACTGGTCGATCATTTCCGGGAAGCGACCCAGCTTGTCGAGATACCGGCGGCCGTGGTCGGCGGTGACCAGAGGCTGGATGTGGAGCGCCGGAAGCAGCGACCTCAGCAGCCCGGACTGGGAGCTGGCTGCCTGCAGTTCCGGCCACCAGACGGTCACGGTCGCATCCATGAAAGCAGTTGCGGCGACCGTCTCTGCGAGTATCCGGTCGGAAGCCTCCCCGACCGTCACCTTGGCCGCACCGCGGGCGAACCGGAGGAAAGCCTCCCTGGAGGCCGACAATCCTTCCGCCGAGAGATCGTCCCACTGCTCCAGGCGGCTCAACTCGCCGCGGGAGAGGTTGGCGAAGTGGCGGTGTTCGAGCTGGAACTCCCAGTACTCGTCGGCCAGCGTTACAGCGGTTGCTGTCATTGGCCGAACGAGTCCCGGTGGATGATCTCGTGGATGGGTTTGCGGCCCCCCACCCTGGCAGGGCGAGCGGTCGGGTCCGGGTAACCGAGCGCGATGGCGTAGCGGCAACGCCAGCCCGGTGGCACTCCGAGGACCCGAACTGCGTCCTCGTCCCGGTGCAGGGTTATGGGGCAGGTGGCCATGCCCAGAGCATCGGCCGCCAGCATGATGTTCTGCCCCATGCGTCCCGTGTCGAATTCGTAGGCGTCCGGTCCCTGGACGAGCACCAGCGCCACCGGCGCCGCCCGGAGCGGCTTGGTCCCGTTGCCGCACGCGGCCAGCCGCTCGATCTGATCCCGGTCACGGATGACCACCACCGACCAGTTCTGGCGGTTTTTCGCGCTGCCCGTCCACCGGGCGGCCTCAAGCACCCGGTCCAGAGCTTCCTGCTCGACGGGACGGTCCTGGTAATGACGGATGGCCCGCAGACCAAGGATACGTTGCAAGGTTTCACTCATGAATCAGCACATTACCGTCGAGCAGCCAGGTCCTGGTCTCCCCTCCCCCATCGCCATCCGGGGCACCCGCACCCTTTGTACCCACCAAACCGCCAAACACCATGAAGAACCGGGGCTAATAGAGTCTCCCGTGGAACACTCAAACTCATGAGAAGGCGTGGTTGACGTTATGCGAGATAATCCCTGAGTATCTGTCAGAGGAAATCGGTGTGAATCCTACAACCTCAGAAAGTCGGAAGAAACTCTGTGGGCCTTCGATCGTGGGTGCCGAAACTCCCTTGACTCGGGACAACTCCCGACGATTGAACTCTGGGATCTCATCAACCTCAAGGATGGGCAGCTTGTGTCCCAGATTACCGATTCCCGTCGCACCTTTCTGTCCGGGAGGGAGGTTCCCCATAGTGCCGATACTCTGAATAGGCATCTCGGTAGCTCCTCCAAAATCATCAGCGCATTCACCAGTGGAGATTCTGGTTCTGGTAATGCCATTCCTTGCGGCGCAGACTACGTGTTCCTCCAACCCCTGATTTTCGTTCCTATAGCACAGCACCACCTCATGCCCCTCGGAAGTCTCACCAATCCTTAGCCAATGGCATTCGCAGGAGAACAAAGGAAATCCGTAAATTTGTCCTCCACGCTTCTCGTTGCAATTCGGGTGCATGGGCTGGCAATTCCAGTCACCGTTCACATCTGCAGGGGAATCGAATTCTCTGAAGAAGGATCGGGTGAAGATGTGATCGACAGACGCTTTTCCGATGCTATTGATTCTTCTCCTGCAACCCCCTAAGTGGATGCCGCAGAGATGCCCATCCCTGCGCAGCAGCCTTGAACGCATTTTCGTACTAGCCATCGGCAACAACCCTAGCTTGGCGGTGTGAACCACCCTGGTCCTCCAAGACGCTGGTGTGCCCTTGGATATCGAGCGATCAATCTGCTTGGTCCCGATGGTGTTGGTCAAGTGACGGATCTGGTGCTCGACGGGCCCGAAACCACCCCGACTCGCCACAACGGAGTCGTCACATCGTTGATCCAAGTGAGCTGACTCCACGAAACTGGGGTAACACCTAAGCGTCCAAGAAAGCCGGGGGGATTCAGTCGATTGCTCGGTCGATCTGGTCTTGGGTCAAGGTTGGGGGAGCGTGGGAGCGAACGATGTCGGCGGCTCGGGTGAGGGCTGGTGGGACCCGGGGTTCGAGGTTGACTTTCTCAGCCAGATGGTTCCACTTGTTGACAACATCGTTGCGGGCGGACTCCCAGGCGTCGAACGCTTGGCGGTAGGTTTCGTTGTCGAGAATCCTGGGGTGTCGAACTCGTTGCGTGGGCGGGCACGGTCGAGGCAGGCGAGGGTGTCTGCCATTTGGGGTGCCGTCGTCGGGTCCGACGTAGCGGAAGAGGGGCTGTTTCCAGCAGGCGACACGTACGCAGAACACGTAACCGGGTGCGAAGACTCCGGTCGGGCACACCTTCGGTGTCCCCGTCTGAACGTCCATGTATGCGGGCTTCTGCCGTTCGATTCTCAGGTCGCGGCCAGTTCCAGCATTCGCAGGTACATGGAGCGCGCCTCGAACTCGCCGGAGTTGGCGGTGACCCACTCGTCAACGATGCCCCGAGTCATTTCCTTCCACCGCTGGAGTTCGGCGTCTTCCAGCACCACTTTGGTGATTCCAGCGGCAGCGTTCTTCTCGGCCGCAGTGGCGCTCGCCCTTTCGTAAAACACGGCCACAGCCTCGGAAACCTTCTTGCCAGATAGATTCTCTATGGCGGCCTGTTGGTCTGTCGACAGCCTGTTCCAAGCGTCTAGGTTCATCACAAGGAACGAGGCAAGCACGTAGCAGCCGCACTCTGTACCGCTCTCCAGAACATCTGTGAGGTCATGGGTTGCCAGCGCGGTGTCAACCGTGAGCAGGCCATCAATCTCGCCTGCCTCCAATGCGCCGCGCAATTCAGGTGCGGCCATGCTCACCGGATTGGCTCCCAGCGCTTTGATCACCGCAGCCTGCACCGGACCTGACGACCGGATAGTGAGCCCCGCGATGTCGTCTGCTGTGGAGGCAACGCCCTCCGCAAGCCACAGGTCGCCGGGACCCGTTGTCCATAGACCGAGTACCTTCACGTCGTGATAGTCGTTGCGAAGGGCCTCAAACTCCTCGTAGAGCGCCCAAAACGCCGCGGTGGCCTCTGAGGAACTGTCAAAGACGAATGGCATCTCCATCACTGCAGTCGCCGGGAAGCGCCCCGCAGAATATCCCTGGAGCGCCCATCCGATGTCCTGTCCACCCGCAGCGACGTTTGCATAGGTGTCCGCTGCTGCACTCAAGGCCTGTTCCGCGTGGAACTCAATGGTGACTGAGCCAGCCGTCGCCGCGCTTACGCCTGCGGCCCACGGCTCCAGCACCTGAAGACGCAACGGATGCTTAGCAGGAAACGGGTAACCCAAGCTGAGGGTCACCGGGTCAGCTCGGTCGGAAGCGTTGTCGTTACATGCAGCAGCCATCGCTCCGACCACCAACACCACGGCGAGAAGCCCACTCAGTCGAATCAATACCAGTATGCGGGCTTGTAAGGTTGACCAACCGCTTCCTGTCTTCTTCATAGGCTCACAATCTCGTCATCTTCGGAGTAACCCAACTCTCACATTCCCAAGTTTACGCCGAGTCCTATTACCACATATCTGAACCGCACCGGCACAACCTCAGGAGCTCACCAATTCAAATAACCCGACTCCACGAAAGTGGGGTACCACCACTCCGGAAAACTCGGAGCGGTTCACTTCGGGGCGATTCAGGCCATTGGGTTGTTGGCTATTGGGGTTGGGGGATGAAGTTGGTGTTGTCTGGTCCCCAGGTGTGGGGTCGGATGGCTATTCCGTTGATGAAATGTGCTGCTTCTGCGCGGGTGGCGTTTCGGTTGGGGCAGAACAGGTTGGGTTCGCATCCGCTAACTATTTGGAAGTCGGTTAGCCAGGTGATGCTTTCCGCGTAGTATCGGTCTGGTTGCACGTCGGTGTATGGGAGGGTTGCGCCGATGTATTCGGCTTCTACGTGTCGGTAGAGGAGGGTGGCCATTTGTCCTCTGGTGACGTGATCCGTTGGGCAAAACTTCCAGTCGGGATCTCCGAAGGCGCCTGGGGTGCATCCCATGGTGATTTCGTTGGAGACTGCCCAGCCGATGGCCTGGTCCGAGTAGATCCCTTCTGCTACGTCGGCGAAGGCTTCTGATCCCAGGTATGGGGCGTTGGGTCGGCCGGCTGCTCTCCAGAGGAACGTGACGAATTGTTGGCGGGTGAGGTTGGCGTCGGGACAGAACATGGTGGTGGAACATCCGGAGGTGACTTTGTGAAGGATCATCCACGTCACTGCTTGCTCATACCACACTCCCGGGTCGATGTCCTCGAACAGTTCAGAGGCAGTGGGCGGCAGCTCATCATCAAACCCACCACCACCACCGCCACCTCCCCCGCCGCCGCCTGTGGTGGTGGTCCTAGTTGTCGTGGTCGTGGTGGTCGTGGTTGTGGTGGTAAGGGTGACGGTGACAGTGACAGTGAGGGTGCCGGTGCTGTTGCCGTCGTAGGCTTCGACTGTGACCTCGTAGGTGTTGTCGGTGTCGGCATCGTCGGGACGGTCGATGTCGGGTGGCACCAGGAAGCGCAACGTCCCGCCGCTGTTGATGCTCAGGTCCTCGCTGTCGGAACCCGACAGCGACCATTCGATCGGGCGCCGCTCGGGGTCCCGGGCCATGTAGCGCGCCACCGTGCCGGTACCTAGATGGCCGAATCCCGGCGTCTCGTCGCCCGACACTTCGGGCGGCTCGTTGATGTCGTCGACGTTTATGGTTACCTGGAGCCTTGCGGTGTTGCGGGCGTCGTCGGTTGCCTCCACGGTGACCCGGTACAGGCTCTTGGCCTCGTGGTCGGGCGGCGCCACGAAGTTCAGCTGCCCCAAGGCGTCGATCATGAACGCGCGGCGGTCAGAGCCAGACAGCGACCAGCTGACCGGGTCGCCCTCGGGATCGTTGGCGGTGAAGAATCCCACCACCGCGGTGTCGTTCTCGTCGTAGCGGACCACGTCGGGCCCGGCCGGCACCGGCGCCTCGTCCACGTCTGTCACTGTCACGGTGACCGCCTGGGTGGCCGACAGCCCGCCGGGGTCGGTGGCGGTCACCACCACCCTCAGCGACGGCGTGGCTTCGTGGTCCAGCTCCGCCTTGGTGCGCAGCTGACCGGTCCCGTCGTCAAGGTTGAAGCTGGCCGCGTCGGCGCCTGCCAGCGTGTAGGTCAGCCGGTCGCCCGCATCGGGATCAGCCGCCACCACCGCCGCGCCGATGCTGCGCCCCGCCGCAGTGTTCTCGGCCACAGTGCGCTGCCCGGTCTCAGTGGCGGGGAACTCCGGAGGGCCGTTGGTCACCGGGACAGCCTGCACCTTGTTCGCCGACACCTTGTTCGCCGATTTCGATAAGCCGTGGCCGTCGTCATAGGACGCCGCTGCGCGCAGCCACATGCCCACATCGCCCGCCCCGGGCGTGTAGGCGGCCGAGTCTGCGCCGGAGACCGTGGACCACGAGCTGCGGTTTGTCGAACGCTGCCACACCCACAAGACGCTGCCCACGATCCCGTCGGGGTCGGTCAGGCTCGCTCTCAGTTGGCTCTCGGCCTGAGGCTGCACCGACGACAGCGACACCCCGCCCGGCTCATCGAGATTCGCGACCGTCACCTGCACGCCAACGGTGCCCGTCAGATCGCCGTCGGAGGCCCCCACAGTCACCGAGTAGGTGTTGCCGCCCCCGGAACTGCCGCCACGCGCCTCGAAATCCGGCGGCGACCCGAAACGCAGCCTCCCGCCGGCGATCTCGAAACTATTCGCATCCGCGCCCGATAGGAGCCACTCCACCCCGTCGCCCTCGGGATCGCGGGCGCTGTAGGACCCCACCGCCGTAACACCCTCATCCACGGTCACCGACGACGGTCCCGACACCACCGGCACCTCGTCGATGTCGTTCACACTCACCCGCACTTCCAGCGAGCCCTCCAAGTCGCCGTCGGAGGCCCCCACGGTCACCGAGTAGGTGTTGCCGCCCCCGGAACTGCCGCCACGCGCCTCGAAATCCGGCGGCGTCTTGAACGTCAGCGCGCCGCCCGCGAACTCGAAATCGCCCGCATCAGGCCCCGACAGCGGCAATAACTCCACCGTCTCGCCCTCAGGGTCCACCGCGTAATAGAAGCCCACCACCGCGGTGTTGTTCTCGTCGTAGCTACGCAACGACGGTCCCGACACCACCGGCGCCTCGTCCACATCGGCCAATGTCACCTCCACCAGGCCGGTCACGGTACTGTCGCTGTCGCTGACCTGCACCATCACCTCGTAGGTGCCGTCGCCGTTGGCGTCATCGGGCACATCGAAGTCCTTGCCCGCCCGCAGGTTCAGCACCCCGCTCGAACTCAGTGTGAACTCGGCGTCGTCAGGACCGCTCGCCTCAGACGCCAGCGACCACGTCAGCCGGCTCGCTGCGGTGTCGTCGGTGGCGCTCAGCCGCCCAACCGCGGTGGTGTTCTCGTCCACCTCGAAGGCCAATGAATCGGCGTCGATGGTCGGCGACATGTTGTAGCGCACCCGGTGCGCCTGCGGGACTTCCGACAGCATCGAGCCGTCCGCGGTGCAAATGCCGCCCGCGTCGCAGGCCTGCGAGGCCACGAGGCTCACCGTCATGGCCGCCTCTCCGTCGGGCGCCAGCGTCAGCAGGTACGAGTACGCCGGCTCGCCCGCAACCACATGGGGCGCCACTGACTCCAGCGTGCCGCCCGACACCGTCATCGACGTGGTGATCTCGTCAAAATCCACCACCGGCTGGTTGAAGCTCACCACCACGGTGGGCCGAGCCTGCACGCTGGTGAAGAACCCCGCGGTGTGATCACTGCCCGCTGCGAACCCTGCCTCCAGCTCGAGCCGGTCGGACGCCAGAGCGACCGGGCTCAGCGATTCCGGCCTCACCCTGAGCTGTTCCCGCTCGGTGTCGCCGTCGCCGTCGACGTCGAGCAGCAAGCCGTCGGGCTCGGAGATCTGCAGCGCGAACTTCTCCTCGCCGGTGTCGGGGTCGGCCTGGGTGACCGCCTCGTCGGGCCCCCAGGCCGTCTCGGGATCGGTGTCGTGATTGGCTCGGCCCCAGCCGATCAGCCAGTCGCCGTTGTCGAGCACATCGACATGGCCCGACGAACGGCCCAGCCGGTTCTCCTCGCCGTGCATCGAATGGTGGCGCACGAAGACCGCCTCGCCGTTGTCGATATCCAAGGCGTACTCGACGACCCGGCTGAACAGGTCGGGCTTATTGCTGTTCCTGACCGTCTCGCCGGTGCGCGAATCTGTGGTGCAAGAGTTGCCGTTGTCGAACATCACGAGATGCTCGTGCGGCAGCATCCAGGCGGCGTGCTGCCCGCAGAACTCGCCGTGGGGGTCGTCGAGGACCGTCAGCGGCGGGTCGCCCTTGCCGGCCGCGGCCCACTCATCTGCACTCAGATTCGTGCGACCGATCCTCGCCACCGTCTCCTCGGTGTCGGCGTCGATGACCGCGACCGCTGAACAGCCCCGGAGGCTGACCACGACCCAGTCCTGGTCCCGGCCTTCCGGTTCCCAATACTGGAGGCTGTTGCCATGGGCGAAGTCGTTCGGGAAACGGTGGCTTAGACAGTCCCTCACGTCCATCTGGTCGAATGAGCTCCAATTGAACACCGCGGTGCCGTTCGGCTTGCGCGGCGTGATGATCTGGACGGCCGTATCGTCTATCGGCACCCGTGCAGGGTCGGAGATCTCCGGTATCAGCGACTCCATGAAGCGCAGGTCCCGATAACCCGGCTCATAAGACATCAACAGATAGTTGCCATTGTCGAGAATGCGGAAATCGTGGGCGTTGGTCTTTACCAACGGTGATGCTGTGGTTACCTTGTTGTCGAGCACGGTGAAGTACTCGTCGAGGATGATCCACTGGTTCCCCGTGTCAGCGCTCCTCTGCGCCCACGCGTACCGGTAGCGCCCGTCGATGTGGAACACCCGGAAGAACGGGCCGTCGCCGCGCGTGTGGCGGTGAAAGCGCGGCACGCCGTTCGTGTCGACTATGGACGGGTACACCCCGGCCTCCAGGTCGGGCTGCAGGTGCAGCAGGATCAGGTCCTCGATCACGCCGTCTGAGGTCGCATTGCGGATGGGCGTGATCTCGGGGTAGTCGTCGTGGATGCAGTGCACCACATAGGTGGTGCTCGACCCGTCGGCATCGCTGAGGACGATCTCGATGTCGCTCGCGTCGGGACCACTGTGTGCCCTGTCGGCGCCGTTGTCGCCGTCGTGCAAGCCCGACACCGTCACCTCGGCGTTGCTCGCCGGCTGCTGGATACCATCGACAGAGACGCGGGCGTCGGAACTCGCCGCCGACAACGACAACGTCACCTCCGAATCGCAGCCCACCGCATAGTGCAACACCTCAGGATCGAACACCGGATACATCTTGCGCGCCGAGGAAGTCGTGACACTCAAGCTGCTCAACAGCTCGCCCAGCGGCGGGCTCGACGCCACCGCACGCGCCGTCCTTCCCGCCGCGAGAGCATCGGTATAGGTCGCCGTCACCCGCAAGTAATCCTCAGAATCCGCCGCCGTCGGCGTATACGTGGCGCTAGTAACGGCGTCGATCACCTCCCACGCTGAACGGCCCACCGAGCGCTCCCACACCCACTCAATGTCGGCGACGCCGCCATCTGGATCGCTCAATGATGCGACCAGTGCCTCACCAATCGTGGGCACCGAGTCCGACAGCGCCACCATGCCGGCTTCGTCGACGTTGAGCACAGTCACCGACACCGCTACCGAGCTGGCATCGGTGGTGTCGACGTCGGTTGAGTCCTCCTCGGCGGACACCGTCACCACATAGACATTGTCGGCGCCCGAATCGCCCGGCAACTCGTAGTCCGGCGGACCCCCCGATACCTGAGACCTGAACCTCAGCGCCCCGTCGGCGATGCGGAACCAGCCCGCGTCAGGACCGCTCAACGACCACTCCACCACCGGATCGCCCGCGTCCAACGTCGCCACCCGCACATGACGGTTCTCGTCAAAGTCCACAGACAGCATGCTCGCATCGAAAGCGGTAAACCCAACATCGCTCACCGTAACGCTGATATCCGCAGTCGCCTCGGCCGGGTCAGTATCGGCGCCATTGCTGACCTTCACCGTCACCACATAGACGTTGTCGTCGTCAGCGTCGGTGGGCTGCTCGAAATCGGGCGGCTCGACGAACTCCAGCACATGATCAAGCCGCAGCTTGAACAAGTCGCCATCGGCACCCGAGTCCGCCTCGGTGAGGATCGACCAGAACAGATCCTCAGCATCCTCGCTGAAACCCGAAGCCGCCATCTGAGCAACCTTCACCGAACCCTCAGCCACCGTGAACGGACCCGCGCTGCTCACCAGCGGGGTGGTCTCGGTCTGCGCAGGCGCGGTGCCGACCCAACCCACGGTCGCCGCGACCAGCACCAACACAAGCGCCGCAACCCCACCCCCGACGAAGGAGCCACCCCGCCTCATCGCGAACCCACCACCGTTATCAATCCACCGCGTATCCTGTTGACCGCCAACAACCCACATCACACATACATCACAGTGATATCATATGCCGCTCACCACAACATCCAGAGCATTTGAATGAGAACATGAACAGAACCCCAACACACCAAAATGCGTTACCTAACCCAGACGAAGTTGCCTCAGGTCTCTAAGACCAGAATCGTGTGATGGATACTTGCTGAGTATCTGCCGTAAGCGGCTGATAGGTTGGATCTCTGGGTTGAGGTGACGGTCAAGCACAGGTCGGATCTGGGGCGTGAGTGGGTTCCAGTTGGGTTTCCCGGCGTTGAGGAGTGCCTGGGTTCGGTAGTTGGCGAAGTTGCGGAACCGAATGCTGTTCGTTTATCCGTTTGATCAGTTTGTTCGGAGCTTCGGTGGATCCGTTGGTGACAGCGGATGGGTGCCAGTTGGTTATCTGGGTGGCTCAGCGGGCGATGGTGCGCCGGAGCCGGTTCTTTTCATGGGGCAGTGATCGGTCTTGGATATCCTTTTACTGCAGCCACATCCGGGACAACGTATTTCACAGCGATCGGGCTTTGTTGATGTGGGTGGGCGGGTGCCGCCAGTGGAGGAGCCCTTAGTTTGGTTGGGGTATGAAGCTGGTGTTTTCTGGTCCCCAGGTGTGGGGTCGGATGGCTACTCCGTTGATGAAGAGTGCTGCTTCGGCGCGGGTGGCGTCTCGGTTGGGGCAAAACAGTGTTGGTCCGCATCCGGGAACTGCTTGGAAGTCGGTGAGCCAGGTGATGCTTTCCGCGTAGTATCGGTCTGGTTGCACATCGGTGTATGGGAGGGTTGTGCCGATGTAGTCGGCTTCTACGTGCCGGTAGAGGAGGGTGGCCATTTGTCCTCTGGTGACGTGATCCGTTGGGCAAAACTCCCAGTCAGGATCACTAAAGGCGCCTGGGGTGCATCCCACGGTGATTTCGTTGGAGACTGCCCAGCCGATGGCCTCGTCCGAGTAGACCCCTTCTGCTACGTCGGCGAAGGCTTCTGATCCTTGGTAGGTGGGGGTGGGTCGGCCGGCTGCTCTCCATAGGAACGTGACGAATTGTTGGCGGGTGAGGTTGGCGTCGGGACAGAACATGGTGGTGGAACATCCGGAGGTGACTTTGTGAAGGATCATCCACGTCACGGCTTGCTCATACCACACTCCCGGGTCGATGTCCTCGAACAGTTCAGAGGCTGTGGGCGGCAGCTCATCATCAAAGCCCCCACCCCCTCCGCTGCTGCCGCCTCCCCCTCCCGATCCTCCGCTGCTGCCGCCACCACCACCTCCACCACCGCGTCCGCCACCGCGTCCGCCACCTCCGCCCGTGGTGGTCGTGGTGGTCGTGGTGGTCGTGGTGGTCGTGGTGGTCGTGGTGGTGGTGGTCGTGGTGGTCGTGGCAGTGGTGCCGGGGAAGATCCAGGGTCGGGCTTGTTTGATGGCGAGGATGTCGTCTTCGGTGATCTTGAACTCGATCTCGATGGCGTACGGCTCGTCGGCCGCGGGGGCGTACAACTGCTCGAAGTGGTCGTGGATCACGGCGAGATGCTCGCCGAGTTGCGTCACTTGGGCACCGCTCATCAGGAGTTGCCCGGGCTCAACTTGGTTGGAGGTGGCCAGGACGGTGTACACGCTGCCCTGGCCAAGCAGCAGTTCCTCCGGGATCGA
This sequence comes from Acidimicrobiia bacterium, assembly GCA_965214265.1. Classification (GTDB taxonomy): domain Bacteria; phylum Actinomycetota; class Acidimicrobiia; order Spongiisociales; family ZC4RG35; genus Bin76. The sequence goes on along the minus strand of CBDCBK010000010.1, from coordinate 1,708,678 downwards.
GTGGTCTTCGGGATTGGTGACGAGGTCTTCACCGATCTGGGTGTTCACGTAGTAGCGGTCGAACGTGCCGGCGATGGGGTTGAAACTGACGGCGACACCGTTGGCGAGCTCGTTGCTGTAGTTGGGGTGGACCAGCACGCCCATGGCGGTCTTGGTGTGATCGACTCGGTGGAGTTCACGCTCAGTGAAGGCCCGGAAGTTCCACAGGCTGGCATAGACCTGTTTGAGAGACTTGTCGATGCCGTCCTCCTCGGTCTCCTCTGCATCCTGGGTCTTTGAGTCGTACAGGCCGGCGCCGTTGAATCCGGGCAGGTCCTCGTTGTTGGTGCTGGACCGGTAGCGCAGAGAAGTGTCCTCGGGAAACGATGCGTGCATTTGCGTGAGTGCATCGATGATCCACTGCGGCGAGACTGCGTCCTTGATGTCGTCGCGCAAGTCATCAAGCATGTCGTCCTGGACGTCGAAGTCCGTCTGGAAATCAGGATCGACCAGCATCTCGTCGACCCGAGCATAGAGGTCGTTGGCCTTCATGAACTCGTCGTAGAAGTAGAAGGGCACCACGAATCCGTCGGGCACGGTGCCCTCGGCGAAACCGAGCCTGCCTAGGACGGCAACGTTGGCTGCCTTGACCCCGAAGGCGTCCCATTGGTCGAAGCCGACCTGTTCCAGCGCCGTGATCGACGTCACCGACAGGTCCCGCTGCGGCACTTGCGCGGTCGCGGGCCGCAGTGACGCGAAGTGGGCGTCGACCTCCTCGGGAGTCGCGGCCCGCACATCCCACTCCCCGTCGGTCACCTCGTAACGGACGTAGCTGTCCAGAAGGGCCGCTATGTCGGGGTCGTCGAGCAAGTCTTGCACGTACGCGTTGGGGACACCGTTCTGCACGGCGCGCAGATTGACGTGCGACAGCGGCGTCTGCGGCACCGTGGTGATGATGCCAGCCACCGGGGGCAGGTCGTTCGGCAGCGCCTCATATATGACTATGTCTCGGGAATGGGGTCGATCGTCGGGATCCAGCACCCGCAGACTGCCGTACCCGACGCCGGGGTTCAATATCTGAAACGTTTGCCCGGGAAAGAGGTCGTCGAAGTACAGCACGTCGACGCGAGACTCTCTCAAGGCAGGCATCTCGGACTGAAGGTACTTGAGATTATCGTTGGTGAGATGCAAGAACAGATTGTCTTCTACCACGGGCATATTGGCTGCAAACAAGGAATAGATTCGGTGCAGGACACTGGCGGAAGGGTCCAGGAAGCGCAGATGGATATAGAAAATGTCCTCTAGATCCTCCCGGTCACTGCCTGCGGGAAGCTCGCTCACGTGGCTGAGATCACCCGGCACGACGCCGGTGAAGTCGAGGCCCAGAGCAGTCGCAAGTTGCAGGTGTGTTTCGTGGGTGTTCGAATTCGCGAAATAGATGCTTGGCCGGTCTGTGTAGAGGCCGACGATGATGAACTTGAAGGATCGGCGGGTCCTCAAATCAACGGAGAGCGCATCGAAGGTTGCGTCGTCTTGGATGATGATCGCGCCGTCGTTCAGGGCCACGGTGACGGCGGGGTTGACCGGATTCATGCTGGTGGGGTTGTCGAGTTCAGTGATGTCGTCGGTACAGTCGCCGTCGACGTCGGCGGGGTCGGACACCAAGTACTTCTCGACGCGGTAGCGCTCCGCGGGGAGGGCCTCAACGTTCTCAGAGAGGGTCGTCGTGCCGGCTTGGCCGCGGACAACGGCGACCAGCACCTCCGACGCTGCATCGCCGTCGAGGCGCGCGTAGAGGACGAAATACTCCGCGGCGGTTGATGCGACCACGACCGGGACAGCCGTCACAGTCACAGCCGTCGGCGTCGGAGCGTCTCCAGGACAACTTTGAGCTTGTGCCTGCGGCGTTTGCAGGGCCACGACCCCGCAGAAGACCCACACCAACAGCGCCCCTAGCACGCCGAAGATCGCTGACACCCGCCTCGTGTGTGCCCGCTTGCCCGGCCGCGGGACGACCACCGTGAGCGCCGGTTCGCCTGAATTCAAGCACTCACCCATTTCTGATTTGGAGCAACAATAGCCATAGCAGCAGGGGGCCCTTCGCGTAAACGTGGGATTGAGGGTTGCTGGCACCGGTTGGGGTCATTATGTCACGAGGATGCCGCGGGCTTCGAAGTTGGCCGGATTGGTGAACCCGTGGGCAGTTCTTCTGAGCACTTGCAGGAGATTGTTGATGCCCTCGATGCGGCCGTTGGAGGCCCGGTCGCTGTGGTGCCAGGCGAGGATCTCGTCTGACCAGGCGATGATGGTGTCGACGACGTCGTGGTACTCGGGCAGCTCGCCGGTCTCGTAGAGGTCGCAGAACCGTCTGAGGGCAATCCACCGCGTATCCTGTTGACCGCCAACACCCAATATCACACATACATCACAGTGATATCATATTCGGCTAACAACAACACCCAGAGCATTTGAATGAGAACATGAACAGAACCGCAACACGCCAACGTGCGTTACTTAGCCCAGACGGAGTTGCCTTACGTCTCTAAGACCAGAATCGTGTGATGGATATTTGCTGAGTATCCGTCGTAAGCGGCTGATGAGTTGGGTCTCTGGGTCGGGGTGACGGTCAAGCACAGGTGGGGCCTGGGGCATGAGTAGGTTCCAGTTGGGTTTCCCGGCGTTGGGGAGTGCCTGGGTTCGGTAGTTGGCGAATTTGGGGAACCAGAATGCTGTTCATTTATCCGATGTGGAGTTGCCCCGTTTTCGTGGAGGTGATGGTGCCCCGGATGCTCCTATGTTTTGCAAGTCGAGTGTTTTGTGGAGTCAGCTCACCGATGATGGTGACCACTGCGGCCGCGGAACCGGAAGCTGCTCGGAACGCTCCAGGTCGGATACACAGACGCCGCTGTCGCCTGGATGGTGGGGCTGTCGCGCCCGCATCGGTCAGATACGCCGCACCCGCCACGAGAACCGCCGCGACCGATGAGTCCGTCACATCTGGTCGATTTGGCGACTGGGAGTTGGTGAGGGTGGATGTCGAGTGACGGCGCAGATCGCATTGGGCGGCCGCTGGTTGAGGCAGCGGTGGGGCCGGTGCGTGTTGTATACCCGGTGCACACCACAGCCTGCCTGAAACCCGGTGCGATTCAGTTGGGGCGAAAGTCGGACTCTATGTAGCGCTTGTGACCGAACTGGTCTCGCAGGATGCCGGGCCTATCGACTTCGATCGCCGCGATCCGCACGGTGTAGAACCTGTTTCTGACTAGGTTGTCGATGGTGACGGTGGTGGTGTTGGTAAGGCCGTCGACGATTATCTGCTGGCTGGAGGGGTAATCGGGCTTGTTGAAGAGCTTCCACTGCACGAGATAGCCGTCGACGGTTGGCTCGAAGGTCCACATCGGCTTTTTCCAGCTGATTTCCAGCGAACCCGAGCCGAGCGTAGCGGTCACGTCGCGGGGTCGACGCGACAGGCATCCGCCGTCTTGCCATGGGTTGGTGGTGACGTCGTCATAGGGGTCACTATTGTCATTGACCGGGTTCGTCAGATTGAGATGCCGCCGTGAAGTGCGCGCTTCCCAATGCGAGCAGAAGCCACCGAACATGTTGCGGAAGCCCCAGATACGAATATCTCTATCCCTTCCAGGCTCCTGCGGATCTAGTTCTTTGTTGGTCAGATCGTCCCAGATCTGCTCCATGTCCATGTCTCCCGACGAATCCTGGTATGTTTGCGCGAACCATGCTGGTATTTCGCCCGCAAGTGCGCTCTCCGCGCTGGTTGCTAGGGTGCTGCTTCTGAACTGGTTCCACTTCCCGCTGCAGCCATGGTAATAGCTGTCTGTCAGAGTTCCGGTTGTTGCATATGTCACGGTCTCAGCAAGATACTCGATCGTTGGGTCGCATGCCGTACCGAATTCAAGACGCTGCTGTAAGTTCAGGACAGCCATCGGTTCGTTGATGAACCGCCAATTCAATGTGTAGATGTGGGCCAATTCGTGGATCGCTACTCGGTTCCGGTAGGCGTTGTCCGGGAGCTGGCTAAACACATCTTCGGTTAGGTACACCTTCTGAGTACCAGCTAAGGACCAGCCATCGATGTCTGTTGCAACCGTGTTTACATAGCTCGTATTCCCCGAGACTACATTGATAGGTAATGTCGGCAGTCTCTCAAAGATCTCGGAGAGCCAGGGGTAGTCGTCCGTATAGTTGGGTAAGAACTCGTCCTTGAGCCAATCTCGGACCTGATAGTTGGTACCGGAGACGGTGGCGGTCTTGAGGTTGTTATTGAATTGACTGCCCCGGGTTACTTGCACGATGTAATGCTTGCCGTTCTGGACATTTATTGTGGTTGATCTGGCGGACCCGTCGAGGCTCTTTGTGTCATCCTCGTCGAAGTCACTCGAAGTGCTGAGTCGCCACCGGACCGTGAAGCCGGTTTCAGATTGGTCATGACTCCAGGTGACACGCAATTCGCGTGATGTGCCGCTCTGTTTGTGGTTACCGTCGATGCTGAGGTTTTGGGGTGCCTGCGGCTGGTGAACCGGTGCCGCGATAACAGAGTTGGTCCAGGATCCCCGGCCGGCGTCGTTCTCGGCAACAACCTGGAACTCGAAGTCGGCGCCGTTGCCAAAGCCGCTGAAGTCGTATGCCCGGCGCGAATCGGAGTCGACACTCTTTGTTCTCCAGCTGGTGGACGGGAGGCGTCTCCATCGCAGCACGCTGTTGGAGACCGGTCTGCTGTCGGTGGGGGCTAGCTGCCAGGAGACGGTGAAACCTTGATGTTTGCTGTACAGGGTGAGGTTGGTGGGCGTGTAGGGCAGCGACGGCAGGAACGTCTCTTTTGTGGCCCCCTCAGTCCCGCCGGCGGCGTTTAGCGCCGTGACGCGGATGTCGTAGATCCGGCCGCTGGTTCGGCCCGAGATGAGATAGGATGTGTCGGTGGTGGTTGCTGTGTTGGCCTGCGCCCAGGTGTAGAAGAATGGCTTGTATTCCACCAGATAGCTGGTGATGGCCAGTCCGCCGTTGTCGGCTGGGGGATCCCAGGTGACGTTGATGCTGCTGGCGCTCATCACTTCGAGGTTGAGGTTCTTCACTTCGGTGGGGGCCACCACGGGCGTCTCCGTCTCGGGCTCTGTCCAGGGGCTGTGGCCGGCGGCATTGAGCGCACGGACCTTCACTTGGTATTCGGGCGCCGTGCCTGATGCAGGCAGCCGGTCGAGCAGGCCCGAAATGGTCGTCGAAGTGCGGCCGGCAACCACCTTGCCTCGCCTGAGCGGGTCTTCGAAGTCGTCATAGCCATCGACGGTGGACTCCCAGACCACTTGGTAGGAGGAGACCTCGGCGCCGCCGGTGTCACCGGGAGGCTCCCAGGAGACGACCAGGTTCCTGAAGCCGGACTTTTGCACCGTGACCGCGGTGGGTACAGATGGTCGCATGGGCGGGGGGTTGTGCACTTGCACGGTGTAGGTGCCGGTGCCGGGGCCGTCGGCGGACTCGATCGCGATGTAGTGGGTGCCCGACCCGGCGGCGGTGTAGGAACGGATGCGGGCGTTGTTGACGTAGCCGGAGTTGTCGTTGCTGACCTCGGGTGACAGCGGGTTGCCGTCGATGTCAAACAGTGTGACTTCGGGGTCCGCGAGGGTGCCGCCGTAGGCCCGGTTGACGTCACCGAGCACATCGATCTGATAGAGGCCGCCTGCTTCAAGGTGGACCGCGAACCAGTCCGTGTCACCGGCGGAACTGATCGTTCCGGTTGCAGAGCCGCCGATGCCGGCTCGGCCCGCGGTCGTGGTCTCGGCGGGAAAGTCCTGCCCGACAGGCTCAGAGACCGTCAGCTGCGCGGTGATGTCCTCCAGCGACACAGTGTAGGTGCCTGACTCGCCTGGGAGCGGGGCGACCCGCAGATAAAGCGGCGCTGACTGCTGCATCTCCACGTCGAGGCTGGCGGTCTCGCACTCGTGGGAGACTGAGGCGGTGAACGCGATGCCGGAGGGGAAGACGCCCAAGAGTTCGGTGGTGCCGGCGTCGGCCGAGGAGACGATGATCAGTTGGGCGGTGCCGATGTGGGTCGTGGCGCCGGCGGCGTTCTCGAGCGACAGCCCGTAGCCGGTGAGGGTGCCGCCGTGGAGCGGGCCGTCTGTGGCGCACGCGCCCCGGGCCGCTATCCGGTAGGCGCGGCCGGCTTCGAGCCACATCCCGTAGAAGGTCTTCGTCGCGATCGTCGGCGATCGTGCCGGTGGCCTGGCCTGCGGCCAACAGATGGCCGATGGTGCCCGCGTGGGGCGCTAGGTCGCCGCCGGTGGGCTCTGCCACGGTGGCGCCGGGCCGCTGGCGCGCCATCCACAGGGTGAAACCGCCCACCCCTCCGGTGTCGCGGCCCACCGCCGCGTAGTACACACCGGCCGCGTCGGGGGTGAACACGGTGTAGCTGTGGGCGCCGAGACCAGAGTCGGCGTCGGTGGTGTCAGCGATCAGGTCGCCGGAGGAATCATACACCCCGACCAACTCGGGGTCCTCGAGGTCTGCGGCACTCGAACCGCGTGGCGTCACATACAACGTGTAGGCGGTGTCTTGTGCCAGCGTCGCTTTGAACCAGTCCTGGTCATCGTTGGCGTGGACGACGCCGTCCACGGCCCCGTCGGTGGCGGCTTCGCAGGTCGTCGCGATGTCGGTGGGGCAATCGGCGCCGGGGGTCACCGACAGCGTGTAGGTGCCGGTGCCGGTTCCGTCGGGATCGGACACCACGATGTAGAACGTACCCGTGACAGTCGGCGTGAATGACCCTATGCGAGCGTTGTTGTTAACTCCGGAGTTGTCGTCGCTCACCGCGGGTGACAGGTCGGCCCCGGCGCTGTCGAGGAGGCTCACATGCGGGTCCGCCAGCGTGCCGCCATTGTTGGTGGTGCTGTCGCCGCGCACGTCGACGCGGTATGCGGCGCCTGCCTCGAGTTCCACCGCGTACCAGTCCTCGTCGCCGTCGGGATCGATCGTGCCGGTGACCGATGCGCCCACCGCCACCCGGCCCGCGGTGTCGGTGTCGGCGGTGGCGTCGCCGTCGGAGGGCTCAGCGATGGTGACGTGCGCGGAGATGTCGGTCATCGACAGCGTCCAGGTCCCTGTCGGGGCGACAGCATCAGCAGTGGTGATCTGGGCGTATACCAGCACTGTGTCCAGTGCCTGCACGTCGACGCTTGCGGGGGTGCACGTCGCCGCGGAGCCCTCACCGGAGAACCCTTGGGCTGGGTCGACTGCGGCAAGTTGGCTGTGGTCGGTGCTGCCCGCGGCATCGTTGAGGGTCAGGCTCGGGTTCGCCAGGGTGCCGCCGCTGAGGTTGGGTTGCTGCGGGCATGCGCCCCTCGCTTCGAGGCGGTACACCCGCCCGGCCACCAGCCGCACCCCCACAGCGTCCGCGTCGCCGACATGGGAGAGGTCGCCGGTGGCTGTGTCGCCGACGAGCAGGTGCGCCCATGTGCCCGCGCCACCGTGCACGTCGCTGCCATGGTCCTCAGAGACTGTCGCGGCGGGCTCGCGGCGGACTACGAACACGCTGAAATCGCCCGGAACTCCGCTGTCGCGGCCCACCGCCACATAGAACGTGTCCGCGGCATCGGGTGTGAACACCACAAAGCTGTCCTGCCCGGCACCTGAGTCGGAATCGGTGGTACCCGCGATCCGCACCCCGGTCGAATCGTAAACACCCTCAAGCTTCGGATCCTCCAGATCGTCGACTGCGGCGCCCCGAGGCGCCACATACAGCGTGTAGGGCACATCGGCTGCCAGGGCGGTCGCCTTGAACCAGTCCACATCGTGGCCTCGCCGATCGTGCCCTCCGCAGCGCTGTCCGCCTCCACCGTGCAAGCGGTGGACACCGACGCCGCGCAGGCGTCGCCCACGCCAACCGCCACAGTGTAGGTGCCGGTGCCGCCGGCGTTGTCTTTCACCTCGATGTAAAACGTGGCCGACACCGTGGGCGTGTACGACAGGATGCGGGCGTTGTTGTCAGCGCCGGAGTCGTTGTCAAACACCGCAGGCGACAGCGGATCGCCGGCGCTGTCGAGCAGGCTCACGTACGGGTCCCCCAGCGTGCCGCCGTTGTCGGTGACGCTGTCGCCGCGCACATCGATGCGGTACGCGGTGCCCGCCTCGAACTCGATAGCGAACCAGTCCACGTCGCCGCTGGGATCGATCACGCCGGTGACCGCGACGCCCACCCTGGCCCGGCCCGACGTCGACGTGGACTCAGCAGCATCCCGACCCGCCATGTCGGGCACCGTCGCCTCCGCTGACACATCAGACACCGACACCGTGTAGGTCCCGGCTCCCGCCACGCCGTCATCGGCTGCCAGCACATAAGCGAACAGCGATTCGAGCACCTGGACGTCCATGGCCGGGCGCGGGCACGCACCCGACGCAGAGGCGATGAACTCCGCGCCAACGCTGGCGCCGAGATGGACCGTTGCTGAGCCGTGGGACGCATCCAGCTGATGATCCACCAACGAGATCCCCAGGCCTGTGGAGGTACCGCCCACAAGTGCCGCGTTGTCGCTGCACGCACCACTCGCCCCGATCCGATACACCCGCCCCGCCTCCAGCCACACCCCGAACATGTCGCGGTCGGATTCGTCGGAGAACCCGCCGGTGGACTGTCCGGCGACCAATATGTGACCGGTCGTGCCGGCATGGGACGCCAGATCGCCGCCGGTGGGTTCCGACACAGAGTTCTGCGGCCTCTGGCGCGACACGAACAAGGTGAAATCACCCCCCAGACCGCTGTCGGACCCGACCGCCACGTAGTAAGTCGCCGCGGTGTCGGGGGTGAACAGCTTGTAGCTGTCCTGCCCCGCGCCAGAGTCAGAATCAGCAGTGCCGCCAATCAGCACGCCCGCCGCGTTGAACACACCCACCAGCAACGGATCAGCCAAGCCGTCAGAGTTCTCGCTGCGCGAAACGACATACACCACATAGGCGACGTCGGGGTCAAGGCCGACCGAGTACCAGTCCACGTCGCTGCCGGACTCGGCGGTACCCGCCGCGGTCCCGTCAACCGCGACCGTGCACGCCGTCGCGGTGCTGGCCCCGCACGTATCGTCAGTGCTGACCGCAACGGTGTAACTGCCCGTGGCGTCGTCGCCGTCTTCGCGTACCTCGACGTAATAGGTGCCGGTCTGCGGGGCGGTGAACGCCAGCACAGAGTTCTGGCCCTCGCCGCCGTCAGCGTCGAACGCATCAGCCACTGCGACACCACCCGCGTCGAACACCCTCAAAGCCGGATCAGAAAGAGTGGCAGGATCACTCACGGTGCCGCCAGGGTCAGCAGGCTCGCTGCCCTTGACCTCGATGCGATAGGGCGTGGTCGCTTCAAGCTCGACCGCGAACCAGTCCGCGTCAACGCCGGCGTTGAAGATGTTGATGCGCGCCGTGACCGGGCTACCGACGGCGAGCGGGCACGACCCGACCGCCGAAGCAGCACACTCATCGGTGTAGGCAATCACCGAGTCCGACAAGCTCTCGCCCTCATCACTTTGAGCCTCCACCGCAATCTCATAAGCGGCGCCGGAGTCCAGACCGTCGACGACACCCTCAAGGACCGACGGAGCCACCTCAGGCAAGTTCGACCACTCACCATTGGGCAGCGGACGGCGCAGGATCTGATAGCCGTTAATGGGAGGGCCCGTCGTCTGCGGCGTGGTCCATCTGACGGACACGCTGTCGAACCTCTCGTCGATCACCTGCGGCATGGACTTTCCCGGAGCCTCGGAATCGTCGTCGGTCACTGTCACCGCGACCAGCACCGTCGCGGTCTTCTGCCGGGCACCCGCGCCGCTGGTGGCCTGCAACTCCACCTCATAGACGTTGTCCGTGCCGCTGTCCACGGGCATCTCGAAATCCGCGACGACCGTCATCGTCAACGCATCGTCATTGCCGGCATCGATCTCGAACAAGCTCTCATCAGCGCCGCCGACGATGCTGTACCCCGACACCGAGTCGGCCTCATCAGCGTCGAAAACGTCAATATCCAGCACAAGTTCGGTGTTCTCCATCACGGACACATCCAACCGCTCCCCGAGCGGCAAGACCGTCGCGTACGGATCGAGGAACTTCGGCGGGCTGTTGATGACGGCCACCATCACCGTGTAAGCACCAGTGGCGTCATCGCCGTCCTCTAACACCGCAACGAAATACGTGCCCGCCTCGGTGGGCGCGACAGCGACGCTGGCAGTGCCGTCATCGTCGGCGTCGCTGTCCTGCACGACCACCGTGACACCCGTGGCGTCATAGACCCTCACAACCGGATCGGCCAGAACCCCCACGCCGGACCCGCCCACAACACTGATCTCATAATCAGTGCCCGCCCCCACAGCGACCCGATACCAATCCACATCCCCCGCATCGCCGATCCCGCCGACCTTGGAACCGCCCACCTCCACAACACAGCCCGTGGTGGCATCCCCCGCGCAGTCCAACTCCTGCACCAGCACCGTGTACGCACCAGTGCCGTCATCGCCGTCCTCTAACACCGCAACGAAATACGTGCCCGCCACCGCGGGAGTGAACTCGGTGACGGCCGTGCCATCATCGTCGTCGTCGGTGTCGCCCACCGCAGGCGACAGCTCCGCACCAGCATCATCGAGAAGTTTGAACGCCGGATCAGCCAGCTTCCCGGTGCCGGTCCCGCCCACCACGCTAACCCGGTAGGTGCGGCCCGACCCCAGTTCGACCGCGAACCAGTCCACATCGCCGACCGTGCCCACTCCGCCAGTCACCTCCCCACCGTCAGGTTCGACCCGTCCAGGCGTGAAAGGCGACTCGGGGAGATCGTTGACGCCCTCAGACATCGAGGCCGGCGTCAGATCGACCACCGAGAGCGTGTAGTAGCCGGTGCCGACTCCATCAGAAGCGGCCGCCTCCAAGAAGTACTCGCCCGTCATACCCGACCGGAAATCAACCTCCGCGGTGCCGTCGCCGGTGGTCTCCGCGTCCTCCACGACAACGCCGCCCGCAGCCACCGCGGCGCCGGTGTCGTCATAGAGCTTCACAAACGGGTCCCCTAGCGCATCGCTGCCACTGCCAGACACCTCGAACCGATACAAGCGCGCCACCCCCAGCGTGACCGCGTACCAGTCGGCGTCGCCGGCCTCGCTGACCGATTCCGACGCCGTGGCGTCCACCGCCACGGTGCACGCTGTGGTGATGTCACCCGCGCAGTCCGGCGGTGGCTCGTCAGTAGTAACACTAAGCACAGAACCAGCAGCGGTGCCTTCGTCGTTGTTCGCGTCGACCCGGAACTGGTAGATGGACTCTGGTTCGAGACCCGCAGCGGTATAAGACAGCGCCTCAACACGGTCAAGGAGAATCCACTCCGTCCCGTCGAGCCGATAGATCTCATAGCCGATCGACGGGCAAGTGGTCGCCGAGTCGCACGACGAAGCGCCCCATTGCAGCGTCGCGGTGCTGTGCGACATGGCTGCGGCGCGCAGACCTTGCACCGAGGTCGGTGGCTCGTCAACATCTCCCGCGATGACCGTCCACCGCTGTCTCGCAGTGCGCTCTCGGTCGCCGACCCCGCTGATCATCACCAACTCGGCTTCGTAGACGCCGGAGTTGGCGCCGCCGACCTCATGGTCAAGCGCAGCAGTCGTCACCAGTCGCAGATCGCCGCTCGCCAGGCTGCCAGACACCTCAAAGAACCCCGCCGGGGACGAACCCGCCAGACGCACATCAACAACAGCGTCCTGAGCGTCGCCGTCGACCACCCTCAACAACCACACCGGCCGCGTGTTCTCAACCACTGTTGCTCCTGCAGCCGGGCTCTCCAGCCTCGGCGGCTCATTCCCGCACACCGCCGGCGCGTCGGCTGCTTCGGCCGCGGCGACCGTGTAGGTGCCCTGGAATCCGCCCTGGGACTCGACCACGATATAGTGCGATCCGGTCTTCTCGGCGCGGAACAGCAGCCACGCATCCTGGCCAAGACCGTCGTCAAGGTCATATGCTTCGGTAAACGACAGAACCGGTTTCTCCCCGAACGGATCGGGCGACCCCACTGGACCGGGAAGGTTCGGGTACATGTCCAATATGTCGGGTGATCCGTCTTCGTCTAGGTCCTCGGATGACAAGCCGTTGTCAAGGATCAGTCCATCGGAGGAACTCCGGCCGGCTTGGTCGTACGTGTCGAACACCGCCCCGTCCGGATCCACATACACCGCTTTCAACTCAGGGTCGACTAGAGCGCCCGATCCAGAGTCGCGGCCCCGCACCTCCAAAACATAGACCTCACCCGCGGTGAGCTCGACCCTCACCCAGTCGATGTCCCACGACGGTACAATGTTCGCGCCGTCGGCTCCCTCGAAGCAGGCGCCCACCCCGACCACCGCAGAGGTGTCGAATCCCGCAGTGACACTATCGGGTTTGGCGGTCTGCAAGAAAATCTCATACGTGTTGAGACCGCCCTGCTGCGCTTGCACTCGAAGCAGATAGTCGCCCGGTCCGAGTTCCCTGTTAAGCCGCTCCCGGCGGTTGTCGCGGTTCCTGCCCGACGCCAGCACCGTGCCGGACGAGTTTTCCAGGAAAATGTCGGCATTGAGTTCCATAAAGCTCAGCCCCGCCCCGATCCGCTTGGTGGCGGTCAAAGTGAACGCGAAATAATCGACTCCGTCGTCCCCGCCATCCACCGAGTCATCAAACCTCCGCGGCGAGGACCAACCCGTTACGTCCCCCCAATCGGTCGCTCCCGACGGCGTCGAGTCCGGGTCGTGCGCGGAGCGCAGGACCGACCCCTCGACCAGTTCCCCATCCTCGGACTCCTTATCAGAAACCCCCTCCGTATTCCCATGAAACACCGTCCCCTCCGGCGCCACCCTGGCAGCCACCTTTAGCCGATAGGCGTTGCTGCCCTGCTCCCGGGCCTCCACCCTCACTAAATAAACGCCCGCGGCCAGCCCAACGCTGATCCCCTCTTTCGCGGTTCCGTTCTCCTGACTGGATGCCAGCACCCATCCCGACGGGACCTCCACAAATAGATCGGCGTCGAACTCCATTCGGCGCAACCGCAGCACCACCAGCCTCGGCTCGCTCAACAAAAACCTAAAATAGTCCACCGAATCGTCGACGCCGTCCACCTCGCTATCGAAGACTCTAGGCTCGTCCCACTCCGTCACATCACCCAAATCCTGCGCTCCCGACCGCGCCTCGTCCGCATCAACTCCGCCCGGCGCACCCACCGCACCGACAGGAAACACCGACAACAAGACAGCGAACACTGCCAACCAAACCGCCACCCTCCACCAGCTCCCACCCCCGGACCCACGGGCTAGACCACGCACAGCGCGAGAGCGCGCGAAATGCCGCCAGCGTGCTTTGTGCACCTTTGCCCTTCTGTAACTCAACGTGGCAGATCAGCCCTAATCTCAAATCGACGCCGCAAGTTGTACAACGACGCCACCGACTCGGCGCGCATCCCAATCTACCACCAAACAGCCAAGCCCACTACTTTAATCTTTTGAATGCCAGCGGCGTCGCGGATCGCGGTGGAAGGCAATCTTGTCGGTGCTGAAAAAGCAGGGCACGTCCCCGCCCGTTGCATATCGAGATCGACCCAGTTGAACAGGGCTTCGCTGCCCACCGCTATGACCTGATAATCGCCCCCAACGTGCCTCACCCCACCCGGTATGGCCTGATAGGCCCCCAACACAACGAGACACTGAAAATGATATGAAAACCCGGCACTTCCCTTAGTATCCCCTCTGACCAGGGCAAACAACACCGGGTCCCGTGCCCGCAAAGCGCCTACCTTTGGCCAGGCCACCGAGACAGTGATCCGACTTCACGCCGCCAAGTGGAAACCGGGCGGCAAGTCAGAAGAGCACTGGCAGTCAAGCCTTCGGACCTACGCTTATCCCCGGTTTGGGAACAAGCGGGTAGACCTAATCACCACCGCGGATGTCATGGCCTGTCTCGCACCGCAATGGCACGAAAAACCCGGACACCGCTCACCGGATGAAACAGCGGATCTCTGCTGTTACGAAGTTGTGCCAGGGGGTGTGGCGTTCGCGCAGCCCGGTAGGTTCGCTGATGTTCCCAAGGATGCCTTCTACTCGCTGCCGGTCGCGTCGCTGGCCGAGCGGGGCGTGTTTGTCGGCACCGGGTGCGATGAGGGTTTCTGTCCTGGTGAGGGGATAGATCGCAAGACGATGGCGGTGTGGACCATGCGGGTGCTCGACGGCGAGGACCCCGAGGCGGTCACACATATTGTAGTGGTTTCTTTCGTATTCGATCGGGGTGCGCATCCCTATTGCGGTGTGGCGCCGCTGCCGGTTATGGAAGATCTCCAGGTACTCGAAGATAGCGTTGGCGAGTTCTATACGGGTCCGCCAGCGCTGCCGGTCCAACAGTTCGACCTGCATGCGAGCCCAGACCGATTCCATGATGGCGTTGACGCCCCTAAAGTCAAATATTGGGTTGATGGTCCCCTGGTTTTGTGGCGTTACCTCACTTGGATCAGTGGTGTGACGGTTGGGTGGTGGGCCAGTTTGGATTGGTTAAGACTTGTCTCACGAGCTGGTTATTGGCTCACATTCCACCCCGGTGGGGGTAAAGCAGACAATTAGGCCTTTCTCGAGGCGCGTGGTCCGTAAATACGCTTCTGTTTGTGCCCGGTGGGTTGGTGCTATTTTTGCGCCCGTTTTGAGTTCGACCGCCAGTTCTTCATCGATGATGAAATCGAGACGCTGCAAACCCACCGCTGCCCCTTTGTACAGGATTTCCACGTAGGCTTCGACATTGAACACCATGTTCTGATGGGTGGTACGCATTTCGTGGGCCATGGCTTTTTCGTAGACATCTTCTCGGTATCCATAGCCCAGTTCGTTCCAGACGGTGCAAGCGACCTGTTCTATCGTTTCGATCATTGCATCCTCTTCCTCGTCTTGGGAAAGGCTAACGACCGCCAACGGCGGGCATATTGTGGCCGAGCCGCCTAGTTGCGAACCCTGGTCATCGCCGGTTCTTGCGCAAGTGCTCTAGCCGAGTTGCCGTGAGTACTCTTTGGATTCGTGAGGGATCACCGGACTATCGACGATGTGCTGAACCCGAGGGCTGCGAAGGTTCGTCAACAGTTCGAGATACCGGTGATGGTTGCGGCGCTGGCGGTTCTCCCGGTAGTAATAGGCGAACAGATCGCCGTGGGCGGGTGGGAGACTCTTTTCGAGATAGTCAATTGGCTTATCTGGGCAGCGTTCACTGTGGAATTCGCGGTGGTGATTCTCCTGACCGACGACCGTCTTGCCTATGCCAGGAAGGCCTGGCTGGACCTGATGGTCATTCTTCTCTCTTTTCCACTGCTGGGCGACCTGTTCGCTCTCACCCGGCTTGCGCGACTGTCTCGCCTTGTCCGGGTTCTTCGCCTTCTCCGGTTGGCAGGTTTAGCGGCGGCTTCCGCCCGGAGTCTGACGCATCTGCGTCGCGTCCTCCGAAAGCGGGGACTCGGCTATGCAACCGCCGCCTTCGTTCTCATAGCGTTGGCAACCGGGGGGCTGTTCGCTTTATTCGAGGGCCACTCCTTAGTTGATGGCCTATGGTGGACGGTGGTGACCCTCACCACCGTCGGTTACGGAGATTTCTCCCCGGTCACTACGGGGGGACGGGCAACCGCGGTGGTATTGATGCTGGCCGGGATCGGGGTGGTGTCCTTCATTACCGCCAACATAGCCGCATACTTCGTTGAATCGGACCAAGAGTCCGACGTCGTTGACCGCCTGAGGTCTCTTGAACAGCGCCAGGAACGCATAGAAGCTTCGTTAGGACAGATAAAGGAACACCTAACTAGTGGGACCCAAAACCCTGATGCCGACTAATCGCCCGAGAAACCGGCTCATCAGCCGAACCGCAGACCTGCCATGATGGCCTTGAGGACGGGAGACCAGCACCCGGATCTGTCTGGCGAGTCCTTCTACTTGGAAAACAGAGCAACGAACGGCTGGTGCTTATCAGTCCCTTCCTACGCCTCAGCAATCGGATGCGAGAACTTCTCAAAGACAAGAACAGGATGAAGATTGATATCCGTGTTGTCTATGGAAAAAGCGAACTAAGGCCTGATGAGAACAATTGGCTAGAGGGCATGACATCAATCAGGACGAGCTTTTGCCCCAACTTGCACGCCAAGTGCTACATGAGTGAATGTGCGGCGTTGCTCACATCCATGAACCTATACGAGTTTTCTCAGGTAAACAATCACGAAATGGGTGTGCTGGTTGACAGGAGCCAATCGGAGGATCTTTACAGGAAGATCTATGACGAGGCGATGCGTATTATCCGCCTGAGCGACGAGGTTCGGGTCAAGGTTGCCCCGGGGCCGGAAGAGCCCGCCGGGGATCCCCCACCAGACGAGGCTCCGACCTGTCCGAAGTGCAACGAGATTATGGTGATTCGCACAGCCAAAAAGGGCACCAATGCGGGCGAGACATTTTGGGGGTGCAGCACGTTCCCCAAATGTTGGGTCAGGAGGCCTCTCGAAACTGCCTAAGTGGGGTGTTGGCCAGTAGTTCTGACCTGTGCAATCGCGTCGATGGTTGGAGGGCTCCAATTTTCGAGGGGTGGGTCTCCACATTTGAATAGAGGGTCGTCCAAGCAGCCGGATTGGTGAGTTCTCTGTCCAAGGGCGGCTATTGACACTCCCCACCCGCTTCTGAGGTGGACAATGTCCCACAGCACGGGCCGCTGGGGTATCAAGGCTGCGAAGTTATCGTCATCCATAGGCAGAGCGCAAGCGAACCGGTCCGCCTTGTTTTCGGAAGTGGCGCTCCGTTTTCGTTTACATGACAAGATGGGTGATCTCGTGGGCCAAGGAGAACTGGAACGTTCACTTAGCATGTCAATGGACACGGTGGAGGGCGGACGGGAGTGGTTCATCAAACCACAGCGAAGAACCCCAGCAGGCCAGCGGTACCCGACGATCACGCTGATAATGCTCGAGAGGAGTTTGGCTCGCTGATACTGCCAGATGTCGTGATAGCTGTCACCAGGTCGAAACCGAACAGACCAATAGCCTCCCCAGTTTTCAATTCCAACTGCCGCCGACACCGCCCTCATATCAAGTGTCTCCTACTACTGCTGGTCGCCCGCTAGGGCTTTGTGCACCCAACATTTACTGTTGTTCAACACTCTTGACCCAACCATATTGTGTACAACCGTGTTATATCGTAGGTCAATAAGGTGTGTACACTGTGTGTAGTAGGTTTTGTTAGAGTCAAACCCGGCTCGGGCTCGGCACCTACTGTGCCGAAGAAAAGGGGGAAGGACATGGAGAGCGCGGATGAGCTCCGTAAAGAGAACCAGGCCCTACGGGAACGTCTGTCCCGGCTGTCCCAAGCCAGCCGGCGTATCAATGAGAGTCTTGACCTTGACGCGGTCCTGCAAAGAGTTCTGGACAACGCCCGGGAGTTGACCGACGCCCGCTACGCGTTGATAACCACGATCGACAACTCGGGCCAGGTGGAAGATTTCCTAGTCTCGGGCCTCACCACCCAAGAATCCGAACAGCTGGTCGAAGTACCGGAAGGTCTGGACTTCTTCTCCTACCTCACTGCCCTTCCCGGACCGCTCAGGGTCGGCGACCTGGGCAGCCACACCAGATCGGTCGGCCTTACCGAGTTCTGCCCACCCGCACCGGTCAGCGCCTTCCTCGCCGCGCCCCTACGCCACCGCGGAGAGAGCGTAGGCAACATCTACGTGGCGAAAAGCCAGCCCGGTGCGGAGTTCAGCCGTGAAGACGAAGAGACCCTCGTAATGTTCGCCTCCCAGGCCGCCCTGGTGATCGTCAACGCTGGCAAACACCGGGACGAACAACGCGCCAGGGCGGACCTTGAAGCTCTAGTGGACACCTCACCAGTGGGGGTGGTCGTCCTGGACGCCACGGCCGGGACGCTGGTTTCGTTCAACCAGGAAGTGGCTCGGATCTTTGGCGATCTGCAACCGCCGGACTGTCCCGTTGAGCAACTCTGGGAGGTGCTGACTGTCGTACGGGCCGATGGCACAGAACTCTCCCTCCGAGATATAACGCCCGCCCAGGCGATCAGCGCCGGGGAAGTGATACGCGCCGAGGAAGTCGTCTTCAAGGTACCGGACGGTCGCAGCGTCACCGCCATGATGAATGCCACACCAATTCGCTCGGAAGGCGGCCACGTCGAGTCCTTCGTGATCACCCTCCAAGACATGACACCATTCGAGGAACTCGAGCGGCTACGAGCCGAGTTCCTCGCCATGGTGAGCCACGAACTGCGGGCCCCGCTCACATCCATCAAAGGCGCCGCGGCCACCCTGATCGGGTCCGGCCCCTCGCTGGACCCCGCCGAGATGGTCCTCTTCTTTCGGATCATCGACCAGCAGGCCGACCACCTGAGCAGCCTAATCACCGACCTGTTAGACATGGCCCGTCTCGAGACCGGCGCCCTGTCGGTGTCCCCCGCGCCCTCCGAAGCTGCCGTCCTGATAGACCAAGCAAGGAACATGTTCCTCAGCGGAGCAAACAGGCACAGCATCCACATCGACCTGGAACCGGACCTGCCCCGAGTCATGGCAGACAGACGTCGCATAGTCCAAGTGCTCGCCAACCTGCTGTCCAACGCCGCGAGACACTCCCCCGAACCTTCAGCCATCCAAATCGTCGCCACACAAAGCGGAACCCACATCGCCTTTTCTGTCAGGGACCAAGGCAAAGGCCTGTCCCCCGACCTTCTTCCCTACCTGTTCAGGAAATTCTCCCGAATCGAAGGCAACCACCACCAAAGCGGACTAGCCCGCACAGGTCTTGGACTAGCCATCTGCAAAGGGATAGTAGAAGCCCACGGAGGCCGGATCTGGGCCGAAAGCGACGGACCAGACCGCGGCGCTCGATTCACCTTCACGCTTCCCGCGGTCAACGAACACGCACCCACCGCCCCGACCGGACAAGTCCGCACCCCGCCAACCCAACAGAGAAACAGCAAACGGACCCGGATCCTCGCAATAGACGACGACCCCCAAACACTCAGGTACCTCCGCGACACGCTCACCGACGCCGGCTACGCACCCACCGTAACAGGCGACCCCCAACAACTAAACCGCCTCATACAGCAACACAAACCCCACCTCGTGCTGCTCGACCTCATGCTGCCAGGCACCGACGGAATCGAACTAATGAGAGAAAAACCCGGACTAGCCGGTCTACCAGTCATCTTCCTGTCAGCCTACGGCAGAGACCACACAGTGGCACGCGCTCTCGAAGCCGGCGCTGTCGACTACATCGTCAAACCCTTCTCACCCACAGAACTAACAGCAAGAATAAAAACAGCACTACGACAACGAACCACCCCAAGATCAGAAGAACCGTCCGAACCCTACCGGCTAAAAGAACTCACCATCGACTACGACCAACGCACAGCATACCTAGCAGGCCGCCCACTCAAACTAACCGGCATCGAGTACCGACTCCTCTACGAACTCTCCGCCAACGCCGGTCAGTTAGTAACCCACCAAGGCCTACTACAACAAGTCTGGGGGATCGGACACCCCGGCCACTCGGGACCGATCCGAACCACCATCAAAACCCTACGACGCAAACTCGGCGACGACGCCAACAACCCCACCTACATCTTCAACGAACCACGCCTCGGCTACCGCATGCCCGAAAAACAAAAAACAAACCCGACCAAACCCCAAACCACCATCCTCGACTGAACCGCCCCGACTTTAAGAGACTGGTCCTCCAGACTGAAGGTAGATTCAAACTGGCTGATGCCGCTTGGTCCTCCAGAAAAGGTAGATTCCGGTCACCTGTGAGTCTCGACTGGGCGTGGTTAGAGGCTTCGTGATGGGCGCGCCCGCCGATCTCCGACAAAGCTATCGCGGTACCGCCAGAGCGACCACGAGTGCGGCCACCGTCAGTAGACCGGGCACCAACACGAGCCTCGCTGGACGGAGTTCTGTGCGCCTCTTGTGTATACGCTCCATCACCCGGTCGGTGCGCTTGTCGGAGCGGAGCGCTGGCAGGCCGGCCAGCACCCCGAGAGTGACTCCTAGACCGTAGAGGAGTCCGTGGATTGGGTCGCCGTGTCCTGTCGCCACCAGGATCACGCCCAGCGCCGGTAGGGGTGTGGTCCTGACAGTCGACATGGGTAGGCCGGTGTCGAGGCCCCAGGCGAGTACGCCCAGTGGGCCCTTTAGGCGCCAGTCGTATGGGGTTTGCCGTAGTGGACCGAGGGAGGTAGACCGACCGGCCCAGAGACGTACAGAGTCGACTCCTAACAGCACCGTCGCTAACACCAGGGCAGCCAAGGTGGAGGAGTGTTCGCCAACCGTTCGCCTGACCCACACTCCGCCCGCGTGTACCGCCAGAAGGGAGAGCATTGATGACGACAGCACGCCGAACGCATACACCCCGCTGTCGGTGACTCTTCTAATGCCGCGGTTCGCCACGAAGGTCGGGCCGAACTGGCCCACGAAGGATATGCCTCATGGGCTGTAGCGCTGGAACCACCCACCTGCGCCTAACACCGCCGCCGACAGCACCGACTCCAGCAATCCTCAGCCCAACTTCGCCGCTCGAAGCCCGATGGTCGTCGAGGACGGCTTGCTCCACTTCAACGGCTCTCGGCCTGATACTGCCCGGTCTCCTGTCTCATTAAGCGTCACGTGGATGGCCTGAATTCCTTCACTATCGGCGGGCCGACGCCCTGCGCGTTGACGGCGCTGACCCGAACGAAGTGTTGAGTCCGGTGACAAAGTCCGTAAGTGAAGACGCAGGAGATGTCCATTTCGAGGTCGAGGCCGGTGGTGAACTTGGGCTTGCTGTAGTCGTTTTCGTAGCCGAGACGCACACTGAGCCAATATCGGATGATTGGCGACGCTCCTTGGTCGGTGGGTGCCGACCATTCGAACTCTAAATAAGTAAGGTTGAAAACCGCATGGGCGAAGGGGATGCTAAGGCTGGCGGGCGGACCTGGAGCGTCGCCCGGTTCGCCGGTGGTTTCGGCGATTTCGCTGGAACCGTTGGCGTTGAGGGCGATTACTCGCACAGTGTATTTGGCGCCGTTGGTGAGCCCGGCGATTTCGTGGCTTCTGGATGTAACGGTGGCCGTCGCTTGGCGGTCGGTTTCGCTGTATTCCTGGCCTGTGCCCTTCCACTGGATGCGGTATTCGGTTATTGGGGAGCCGCCGTTCCAGGGTGTGTCCCAGGCGAGGTGCAGGCCGCCGTCTATGGAGAAGGCTCCGAGACCTAGGGGACGGCCAGGAATCGCAGCGGGTGTGCCTGATGTGTCAGCGGGGCTGCCGGACCCGCTGACGTTGACAGCGATGACCCGCACGTCGTAGGAGTCACCGTTGCGGAGAGGGCCGATGTACGCGAGCAGTTTTCCGCTCGCGGAAACTGTCACCCGCCGATGCGAGCACGCAGAGTCGTCGTAGTCTTCGCCCGCGCCTTTCCACAGCACCCGGTACTCTGATATTGGTGTGGAGCCTTCGTTGGAGGGCGGCTGCCACCTGACCGCTAGATTTTGGTTGCGGGCTGTGACGACCGGCGAGTTCGGAACGCCCGGATTCTCGACTAGGAGCAGCGACCTGGTCACTGCAGGGCCTGTGCCGGTTGCGTTGATCGCTGCGACGCTTACCGTGTACTCGTTGCCGATGGTGAGTCCGGTAATCTGGTGGCGCGGGTCGGTGACGGTGGCTCGCGTTCGGTGTCGCTGAATTCTTCGCCGGTGTCTTTCCATTGCACTAGGTATCCGGTGATCGGTGAGCCGCCGTCGTTGTCGGGTTCGTCCCATGACACCAGCAGGTTTCCCATACTGGAACGAAAGGTGAGGCTTGTGGGCGGTCCGGGAACTGAAACGGGCACTCCCGTTTCTGAGGCCGGCGGTCCCGTGGCGAGGTTCACGGCCCTTACTTGGACTGTGTAGGTGCTGCCGTTGTCCAGACTAGGGATCTGGTGGCGCCGGTCGGTGACGGTGGTCGGCGTTCGGTGTCACTGAATTCTTCGGGTGTCTTTCCATTGCGCCGGTCACGGGCGAGCCGCCGTCGGTGACGGTGGCTGGTTGCGGCGTTCGGTGTAGGAGCAGCGACCTGACTGCAGGGCCGGTGCCGGTTGCGCCGGTGTCTTTCCATTGCACCAGGTATCCGGTGATCGGTGAGCCGCCGTCGTTGTCGGGTTCGTCCCATGACACCAGCAGGTTTCCCATACTGGAACGAAAGGTGAGGCTTGTGGGCGGTCCGGGAACTGAAACGGGCACTCCCGTTTCTGAGGCCGGCGGTCCCGTGCCGGCGAGGTTCACGGCCCTTACTTGGACTGTGTAGGTGCTGCCGTTGTCCAGACTAGGGATCTGGTGGCGCCGGTCGGTGACGGTGGCTGGCGTTCGGTGTCACTGAATTCTTCGCCGGTGTCTTTCCATTGCACCAGGTATCCGGTCACGGGCGAGCCGCCGTCGGCGGGTGGCTGCCAGGTTACGGTGAGTTGCTGGTTGCCCGGTTCGATCATCATTTCGCGGGGAACGCCCGGATTCTCGACTAGGAGCAGCGACCTGGTCACTGCAGGGCCGTGCCGGTTGCGTTGATCGCTGCGACGCTGACCGTGTGCTCGTTGCCGATGGTGAGTCCGGTAATCTGGTGGCGCGGGTCGGTGACGGTTTTCGGTGTCGCTGATTGCACACAGGTATCCGGTGATCGGTGAGCCGCCGTCGTTGTCGGGTTCGTCCCATGACACCAGCAGGTTTCCCATACTGGAACGAAAGGTGAGGCTTGTGGGCGGTCCGGGAACTGAAACGGGCACTCCCGTTTCTGAGGCCGGCGGTCCCGTGCCGGCGAGGTTCACGGCCCTTACTTGGACTGTGTAGGTGCTGCCGTTGTCCAGACTAGGGATCTGGTGGCGCCGGTCGGTGACGGTGGCGCGGCGTTCGGTGTCACTGAATTCTTCGCCGGTGTCTTTCCATTGCACCAGGTATCCGGTCACGGGCGAGCCGCCGTCGTCGGCGGGTGGCTGCCAGGTTACGGTGAGTTGCTGGTTGCCCGGTTCGATCATCATTTCGCGGGGAACGCCCGGATTCTCGACTAGGAGCAGCGACCTGGTCACTGCAGGGCCGGTGCCGGTTGCGTTGATCGCTGCGACGCTTACCGTTACCGTGTGCTCGTTGCCGATGGTGAGTCCGGTAATCTGGTGGCGCGGGTCGGTGACGGTGGCTCGGCGTTCGGTGTCGCTGAATTCTTCGCCGGTGTCTTTCCATTGCACTAGGTATCCGGTGATCGGTGAGCCGCCGTCGTTGTCGGGTTCGTCCCATGACACCAGCAGGTTTCCCATACTGGAACGAAAGGTGAGGCTTGTGGGCGGTCCGGGAACTGAAACGGGCACTCCCGTTTCTGAGGCCGGCGGTCCCGTGCCGGCGAGGTTCACGGCCCTTACTTGGACTGTGTAGGTGCTGCCGTTGTCCAGACTAGGGATCTGGTGGCGCCGGTCGGTGACGGTGGCGCGGCGTTCGGTGTCACTGAATTCTTCGCCGGTGTCTTTCCATTGCACCAGGTATCCGGTCACGGGCGAGCCGCCGTCGTCGGCGGGTGGCTGCCAGGTTACGGTGAGTTGCTGGTTGCCCGGTTCGATCATCATTTCGCGGGGAACGCCCGGTGCCGCCGCGGGTGTGGCTGATGCGGGCGGAGTCGACCATGGCCCCTCGCCCACATTGTTGATTGCCCTAACACGTACATAGTATTGCGTGCCGTTGTCAAGACTTCCGATCCGACGGTTGAGAACCCCACCGGCGACTGTCACGCTCGGGTCTGATTCCGAAAGCTGGTTATCGCCGGAACGCCATTGGAGCCGGTAGTCGGTTATTGGCTGTCTCCCGTCGTCGCCTGGTGCTTTCCACGACACTTGCAGGGCCCTGTCATGTACCAGCAGTTTGAGGTCGGTAGGAGCGCCGGGCTCGGTCGGTGTCCTAACCCGTGTCCTATTGCCTCCACCACCACCACCCGAGCCACCACCACCCGAGCCACCACCACCCGAGCCACCACCACCCGAGCCACCACCACCCGCTCCCGCTCCGGTGCTTTGGTCGGCGCTGTTGTCCTCGGTCGGACATACCCCTCCGAAAGAGACGAAAGCTTGTTGCAGGAACCTAGCCATCTGCGCACGCGTCACCGGTTCATCGGGACAGAACCTCGCCGGGTTCACCGCACAACCCCGGGTGATGCCCGCTTCAGCCAACGCCTGAATGGCGTCGGTATGCACACTCTGGCCCACATCAACAAAAAACAAGGCCGACCCCGAAGCGACCAACCCGAACGCTCGTTTCAGGAAGCTAGCCATCTGCGCACGCGTCACCGGTTCATCGGGACAATACCTCGCCGGGTTCACCGCACAACCCCGGGTGATCCCCAAGTCTGCCATGCGCTCCACATACGGCAACCACCAAACCCCATCCTCCACATCAACGAATCGCGACTGCGTTACCCTCAACTGGCCGTCGCCGGGCACGCCATCCCGAGGTTCGATGCTGTCGAGCACGCGCACCGTCCAAACGGCCATAGTCCAGCGCAGCACCGGTTCACTCGGACAGAAAAGGCCCTCGCCGCACTCGGTGCCGTCAAACACCCCCAACCGCGCCAGCTTCATCACCGCCTCCGAATGCACCCCAGCATCGTCCTCAAAGTCCGCCTGAACAGTCTCAGGACCAATCGCCACTGCCGTAGCTAGCAGCGCCAACACGACCACAACCCTCAAGGTCGCCACCCCATCCCGCACCCGAGGCCGAGTTGAGCGCTAGCCGCATCGCCTTGGAGGTCCGAGTGTTCCATCCGAAGTGTGGAAAGCCACCGGTTCAGACGGCGACCGCACCAGGATGCCGTAGCTATCAGGAGCAGCATCCGACCTGGTAGGAACACATCGTTATATTGGAAAAGCAGTCATCCCCTGTAGAGCACTCGCAGCACATGCAACGGCCGTTATTGCAGGTCCAGCACCTGATGCTCTGGTTCTGCTCGGCACATAGAAGCGGACACCAAGGACTGTTATCGGACCGCAGGAGGCAGCAACTGGAGCTCTGGGCCAACGCAGGCGAAGCTCCTAACAACACCTGAGTTCCCGTCGCCACAACGGCCAGAGCCGCACCAGTCACCGTACGCAAGAACCACCTGCGGCTTCGCGGTGCCATCCCAACCGTCATGCGTCCTGAGACCTCGCTGCAGGTTCCGGCCCGTGAGGCAGCGGACGGGTGTCAACACGCATCTGTGTCAGAAAACGAAACTCTCCACTCCACCGGTTCCTTGTCCACCACTCGACGCGGCGCTGCAGCCGGATAGTGTGAACCACCGACGGGACCGTCCGCCACTCACCATTCACCAACTCGATCCCGGTCTCGTCTCCTGGCTGGAACTGGAATCCCTCCGGGTAGCCGTGGTATCTGGCCCGGACGGTCCCGCCAGTGCGGTCGCGCTCCACCCACACGGCACCCCCGCCAGCATCGGACTTGTAGGTACCCAACTCAACTCCATCCTCCGGAGGTTCATAAACGTGGGCGGGGTCGGAATCGGGTGTCTGAGGAAGGTGGTCGCTCATCCGGTTTCATCTCCTCACTGCTCTAGGTCCACCTCGGATGACCCCAGACGTTGTCCCTGGGCTAGGGGTTGTCGGGTCAGCGGTCGCATCCATTTTCGGCTTACGGAAGGGCCCTGCCACCAACTCAAAGGCCGCAAGGCGCCCGGTCAGTAGATCATCAAGCGCACGCCGACCCCCGATACCAGCACCGAATGCGATCCGACCCCCTAAGACACCCACCGCGGACGGGCTTGACGAAACGCCCATTCCCTTGACGATCGACATGTCATCGTCGAACACCAACTCTTCCAGGGGGAGCCCCTGAGCTACCGCCCACTTACGCATCCGCACCGGGTCGGCAGCGGTCACCACGATAGATACACCGTCCGGTATCGAGCCATCGAAGGAACGAACCAGCCGCTCGCAGGCACTGCAGACGGGGGAGATCACCAACACCACATGCACCGAAACCCCGTCGATGTGCTCAGGCAACCCATTAGAACTGGCCAGAGAACCGACCGCATCGGGCGCCAGGTCGAACTCCTCGAACAAATCCTCGGCCGGGTTCCTCGACCCCGCCCGCTCAGCCAACAACTCCATCACCGCCAACGCGACCAGCCCACACAGAACTAGTGCCACGACGGCAATTACCAACGCAGCGACTACCACACAGACGCCTCTTGATCCAAAGCCCGAGCCGCGAACGGGTGGGCGAAAACAGTACGCCGGTGAGAAGCGATCGTATGCACCCTTCGCCAGAGCCGCGTAACCACCAACGTAGTAGACAGCACGGCGCAACATGCGAGCATAAACAACCCCACCTCCGGCCGGGTCCCCTCGCCGAACAGCGATTGGTCTTGTGCCACACCCCACGCAACTGCCACCCACAACGGCAACTGGAGAATCTGCGGCCACCCAAGAGTTCGGTCCGACCGACCAAAACAGGCGCAAGACACCTTGCTAGTGCTGGCAATCCCGACAACGCCCACGACAGCCAGACCAACCGCGAACAACAACAAAGCAAGGGCCGCCGCCGCGGACCGCTCAATCACGATCACACAAGCCAGAACGACCTCGAACACACCAAGTAGCCGTCCGCTGAACTGCCACCCAGACCCGCGAGGCCGCCCGCCGACGGCCTGCCACAGCTCGGCCAATGTCGCCGCAACCGGCGCGGGCTGAACTATCTTGGCCGAACCCGCCACCAATAAAACCGTCGCCGCTCCCATAACCATCAGATCGGCCGCACCTGTCACCAGCGCCTCCTCCCGCACTGCCCATCAGGTTCGAACACAACGGCAATACGTGCCGGAGCGGTAGCCGTTTTCACCACCACCAACCCAACTTCCCCAGCACCGAGGTGGCCCGGCTGGCAGTCTGCAACAACCTCACAGCCACCACGGAGAATCAACCCCCAACGTTGTGCGTTTGTCCCGCTGCCAACCCGCGGTTGTGCGTTGTTCGAACAGTCCTTCACTCCCTTTGCAGTGCTTTGACAGTGTAAGGACCTTTCCGGCACAATAGGTGTGTATAAACGTGTCGCCTGCAAGGTTATGCGTGGCATGAGTGTGGTTAGGCAGAAAATCAGCCCTATCAACCAAAAAAACCCACCAAACAACCTGACCGATCCTCCACGATCTGCCGAGAACCTCCCCAATCCCAACAGCAGCACCGTCTCTCCCACCTGGGCAGTAACAAACGACTACCGAAAAGAAAAAGACGCTCTCGCCGAATACCAACTTGAATCACTCGACACCCCCGATCTGCCCGAACCCGAACTCCCCGCACCGACCCTTGGTCCAGCTGGTGGCCCGGGTGTCGTACATCTCAGAAACAGACTGTGAGTATGTAAGGGGTGCCTCTTGGAGGTTGCCAGGCTAGAGCGAGTGGCGGGTGTCGTGACCCGGAAACAGGATGACCGTTTCGTGTCTTTAGGTTGATATGTCCGACATCGCCGCCCGCCCTAGTTGGCGTCCCGTGCTGGCCTGATCAGAAGCCTGTCCACCCCCTGGGTGTGACTCATCACAGTCCTGCCGTTTTCACGGATCGCGCCTCTAAACGGGGTACAACAACCCCCAGTAACAAAGAAAGGAGCTTTCTTATGTTGGCCACAATGGTAAGGCATGTGATCGGGATCGATCCTGATCGTGATCGGATCACCGCGTCAGCAGTGGATACAACCACTACCGGAGAGTTGGCCTCCGCTACCTTTGCAACAACCCGCCTGGGATATGACGGGTTGTTGGAGTGGGCAGACCAGAACACCAAACCAACAGCCCGAGCTTGGGCGATAGAGGGTACCGGCAGCTACGGAGCCGGTGTGACCAGCTACCTGACCAGCATCAATGAGTTGGTGGTGGACTTCAACCATCCAACCCCTACCCGCGACGGCGCCAAGACCGATGCCCTGGACGCCCGACGTGCCGCCCGCCAAGTACTGGGCCTCCTCTGGCCTTCCACTCCCCGAGCACGAGGAGATCGCGAAGCCCTCAGAGTGTTGGAAACCACCCGCCGAGGCGCCCAAAACGCCAGAATATCGGCGATCTGTGAACTCAAAGCCCTAGTAGTGACCGCACCAGTCGACCTCAGAGACCAACTCCGGAACCTGAATCGCGCCGGGTTTTGTAGAGACTTTCTATCTTGAGAGGATGGAGTCTTATGGCCAATAATTCTGTTAGGTATCCGACCGAGTTGCGTGAGCGTGCGGTGCGGATGGTTCTGGAAGCTTCCCGTGAGGGGGTGTATTCCTCTGAGTGGGCTGCGATTTGCGCGGTGGCGCAGATGCTGGGTCCTACCCCGGAGACGGTGCGCAAGTGGGTTCGGAGAGCCCAGGCAGCCGTTTCGGGCCCATTCGCTGATCACCGTCGGCGGGTGGTGGAGTTGGAGCGGGAGAACCGGTGGGCTTCGACGAGCGAACGAGATCTTGAAAGCGGCGTCGGCTTTTTTCGCGCGGGAGCTCGACCCGCGACTTGGAAAGTAGTGGCTTTTATCGATCAGTATCGGGACAGGTTCGGGATGCGGGCCGATCTGTCGGGTGTTGCGCGAACGCAATGTCGGGATCGCCCCGTCCACCTACTACGCCTATAAGTCCCGCCCGCCGTCGGCCAGGTCGCAGCGCGACGCCTGGCTGATCGAACAGATCCGCCAGGTACACCAGGACAACTATGGGGTGTACGGCGCTTCGAAGGTGTGGGCACAGCTCAACCGGCAAGGAACACCAGTAGCCCGGTGCACGGTGCAGCGTTTGATGCGAGACCGCCACCACCCTCCGCGCCAGTCTCGCTATCGACGCTTTGGAAATGGCTCTCGCTACCCGCCGGCGCAGAAACCATGAGCGGTTGGTGCACCACTCGGACAGGGGCGGCCAATATTTGTGCGTTCGTTACACCAACCGCTTGGCCGAACGCCGGTCTACGTGGTGTTACTCGAGGTCGGCGCAAGGTCCGCACCACCCAATCGGACACGGTTAGTGATTATCCGGTTGACCTGGTGGAACGGAACTTTACCGCTTCGGCGCCCGATCGTCTATGGGTGGCGGATCTGACCTATATCCGCACCCGAGCTGGGTGGGTGTACCCGAGCGTTCATCATCGATGCCTACTCAAAGTACATAGTCGGCTGGCAGACCGCCACCACCCTCCGCGCCAGTCTCGCTATCGACGCTTTGGAAATGGCTCTCGCTACCCGCCGGCGCAGAAACCATGAGCGGTTGGTGCACCACTCGGACAGGGGCGGCCAATATTTGTGCGTTCGTTACACCAACCGCTTGGCCGAAAGCCAGATCGTGGCACAGGTGGGAAGCAAAGGAGACAGCTACGACAATGCCCTAGCAGAGACCCCCATCGGTCTATACAAAACTGAACTGATCCGCAACCGGGGACCATGGCGAGACCTTGACCACACCACCTTCGCCACCCTGGAATACATCGACTGGTTCAACCACCGCCGCCTCCACCGCGGAATCACCCCAGACACCACCTACACCACCCCCGCCAAACACGAAACCAACTACCATCAAACCAACCCGACCACACCACAAATCGCCCAAACAACCAACCCTCTATGAATCCCGGTACGGTTCAGGGAGCTGTTCAGTTTTAGTTTGGTTGGGGTATGAAGCTGGTGTTGTCTGGTCCCCAGGTGTGGGGTCGGATGGCTATTCCGTTGATGAAATGGGCTGCTTCGGCGCGGGTGGCGTTTCGGTTGGGGCAGAATAGGGTTGGTCCGCATCCGGGGACTATTTGGAAGTCGGTGAGCCAGGTGATGCTTTCCGCGTAGTATTGGTCTGGTTGCACGTCGGTGTATGGGGGGGTTGTGCCGATGTAGTCGGCTTCTACGTGTCGGTAGAGGAGGGTGGCCATTTGTCCTCTGGTGACGTGATCCGTTGGGCAAAACTTCCAGTCGGGATCGCTAAAGGTGCCTGGGGTGCATCCCATGGTGATTTCGTTGGAGACTGCCCAGCCGATGGCCTGGTCCGAGTAGATCCCTTCTGCTACGTCGGCGAAGGCTTCTGATCCTTGGTAGGTGGGGGTGGGTCGGCCGGCTGCTCTCCAGAGGAACGTGACGAATTGTTGGCGGGTGAGGTTGGCGTCGGGACAGAACATGGTGGTGGAACATCCGGAGGTGACTTTGTGAAGGATCATCCATGACACCGCGGATTCGTACCACGCTCCCGGGTCGATGTCTTCGAAGAGTTCAGAGGCTGTGGGCGGTAATTCATCACTGCCTCCCTCATCTAAACCTCCACCTCCACCTCCGCCGCCGCCGCCGCCGCCTCCTCCGGTGGTGGTCGTGGTGGTCGTGCCGCCCCTCGCGGTCACGGTCACGTTGATGAAGGTGCTGACTCTGGCGCCGTCCGGGTCGGTCGCTTCGACTCGTAGCCTGTAGCTGGACTGGGCCGACCGGTCTATGACAGTGCCTTCTGCAACCCTGATCTGACCCGTGTCCGGGTCGATGGTGAATGACGGAGCGTCGATTTCGAAGAGTCCGTATTCAAGCGGATCACCGTCGACGTCGGTGGCTGTCACCGGGTGGCCCACCGGTGTTGCGGCTGGGGCCCCTTCGGCGATGGTGCGTGTCGTTGAGGTTGTTGGGAACTTGGGCTGGTCATTGACCGGGTTGACGGTCACGGTCACGGTCGCCTCGTTGCGGAGGCGACCGTCGGAGGCTGTGTAGGTGAAGATGTCTTTGCCGTTGAAGTCGCTTGTGGGCGTGTAGGCGAGGGTCTTGTCGGATTGCACTGTGACGCGTCCGTGCCGGGGCGTGTCGCGCAGCGCCACAGTGAGTGTGTCTCCGTCGGGGTCGGTGTCATTGGGCAGCACCGCGATGACCACCCGGCCGTCCTCGGCAGCTGTGGCGGTGTCGTGTCCGGCGATGGGCGCTTCGTTCACGTCGGTTATCTCGATGGTGACAGAGATGTCGTCGCTGTCACCTGAGGGGTCGGTGGCGGTGACCGTGACAGAGTGGGAGCGCACCGCGGTCTCGTAGTCCAGGACAGTTCCCGACCCGACGCGGATCTGGCCTGTGGGACCGTCGATGTCATACAGGCCCCCATCGGCGCCCGACAGCGTGTAGGCCAGTCGGGCGGCATCGCCGGGATCGGTGTCGGTGGCTCTGACCGCCGCGCCGACCGCCGCTCCCGGAGCCGAGTTCTCCGCGACAGAGCGCCCGAGGGGGTCGTCGCCGGGGCTGTCGCCGAAATCCGGCGGGCTGTTGGTGCTGGGCGCGGCGCGGGTCCGGTAGGGGGCCTGCGCCGCGGCGGTGTCTGGGCCGACGCGGTCGAGGTAGGTGGCCTCGACTTGCAGGTCATATCCCACGTCGGCGGCCGCTGGTGTGTAGCTTCGGGTCGTGGCTCCTGTGATGTTCTCCCAGGGGCCTCCGCCCAGCTTGCGTTGCCAGGTCCATGTCTGCACCACCAGGACACTGTCGGGATCAGCGACCTCGGCGTCAAGGGCTGTGCCGACCTGCGGCTGCGGCGACGACAGCACCACCACGCCCGGCTCGTCCACATTGGAGACATTGACGGTCACATCCTCAAAGACCGGGTCGTTGGCGCCGGCACGAGCCTGCACCTGCACCAGATACTCGTTGTCGTCGACCGGGTGCTCGAAATCGGGTGGACGGACAAAGGTGAGCACACCACGGTCGCTTATCTCAAAGACGGCGGCGTCGGCGCCGCCCAGCGTCCATCTGATGGTGGCCCGCTCGGGATCGTTCGCGGTGAAAGTAGCCACGTCCACGGTGGCGTTCTCTTCATAGCTCACCACGAAAGACCCGGAGACGCTGGTGATAGTGGCCGCCTCGTCGACGTCAGTGACGGTCACAGTCACGTTGTGGCTGGTGGAGCCTTCACTGTCAGAGGCCAGCACTGTGACATCGTAAATATTGTTGGTGCCGACATCTGCTGGTGTCTCGAAATCCGGCGGCGCCCGGAACCGCAGCGTCCCGCCGACCATCTCGAACAAAGCGGCGTCGGAGCCGTCGACCGACCAGGTGACCGGGTCGCCCTCGGCGTCGGTGGCGGTGAACACGGCCACGTCCGTCATGGTGTTCTCCGCGAACAGGAACCGGCTGCCGCCGCTCACCGCCGGCGGGTCGTTGGTGTCGGTCACCGTGACCGACACCGTCCCGATGGACCCTCCGTCGTGCAGGACCACCAGCACCACAGTCTCTCGGTCGTCCTCCACCACATCAACCGCCGCTGCGATCCTCAGACTCACCGAACCGGCACCAGCCGCCAACGTCAACTCATAGGGCGCAACCAACCCATCGCCGTTGGAGTCGGTCAACACGAAATCGTCGCCGAGGGTGGCGCTGCCCGTCACATTCACCGACAGAGTCTGGGCTTGCGCGAACGTGACCCCGCCCGTGGCCACCGTCACCGTCACCTCGGTGCCCTCCACGACCGCGTCGGCGCCCGCCGACACGGCAAAGCTGGCAAAGTCGTCGTCTCGCACCGTGACCGTGGCGCGGTTCGGCGAGCCGGTCACATACCTCGGCTGACTAGCGGTGTCGGCGCGCACCAGGGTGGTCACCGTCGCCGCGTCCTCCACGACCGCGTCATCGACGGTCGCCACCAGCAGCTCCGCGGTGCTGTCACCAGCCAGAAACGTCACCGTCGACACCCGAGCGCCGCTCAGGACCCCACCCGTTGCCGTCACCCGGACCCGCACCGACAGCGCCTGGGTCAACGGGGTCCCCAGCGTGGCGGTGCGACTCAGCATGAACACCGCGTCGTCACCCTCGGTCACAGTCCCCGCTGATGTGATCGTGACCTCCGGCACGTTCAAGTCGCTGGCAGGAATGGTGACAGTGCGCGAACCGATACGCGTGCCAGTCGACACCAGCGTGGCGCTCAACGAGACCGTCTCAGCCAACTCTTCAACCGAATCGTTCACCACCCGCAAAACAGCAGTGACCGAACTCGCCCCCGCCGCCAACGTCACCGAATACGGCGCCGACAGCGGCCGGTTCTGAGAATCCACCAACACGAAATCGTCGCCCGCGGTGGCCGACCCGCCCACCACGATCCTGACAACCTGATCCACGGCGAACGTCACACCATTGGTAATCGCCAACGTCAACACAGTCTCACCACCCTCAGAAACCTCGCTGCTCACAACACCGAACTCGAACGCGGCCGCGTCGGCATCCCCGATCGTGACCGTCGTCAAAGCAGTCGAACCCGCCAAAAACCCCGACGCCAGCGCGCCGAAGCTCAACTCCACCGTCTCCGAACCCTCCACCAAATCATCATCCGCAGCGTCGAACAACACCGTCTTGCGGGTCTCACCAGCCGCGAAACTGACACTAGAAGCCACCGAAAAATCATCACCAGAAGCACTCACACCCGACGCCACGACCAGCACCTCAATCTCCAACCCACCGCCATGAGCTCTGCTCAACACCACCGGCACCTCCAGCGTCGCGCCCTCGCCCACGCCGTAGCTGACGGCGCCGAACGACACCGACACCGGCGGACCGACCACCAACACCGAAGGCACACCCGACAACATCGTGCCGTCAGCCGCGCAAATACCGCCAACGTCGCACCCCCTACCAGCGACCACAGACACAGTGATCGCAGCCACGCCCTCAGGAGCCAACGTCACCAAATACGCATTGGCCGGCTCACCCGCCACCAAAAGAGGCGCCACCGACGTCACCGTCGCACCCACAACGCTCAACGACGCAGTGGAGGCCGCAAAATCCGCTACCGGCCGGTTGAACGCCACCGCCACCCGCGGAGCATCGCCCACACCCGAATGAATCACCGACGTATAACTGCCAGCCAAAACCCGCGCCTCCAACGCCGCAGGAGCCTCCGCCAGAAACTCCGGGCGCATGACAGTGCCCCGCGTGAAGCTAGGGAGTCCATCCACAGACAGCCACTCCTCGCCGGTGTCTGGATCGACCTGGGTGAACACATCGGTCGGTGGCGGGGTGGGAGAGTTCCGTGGGCGGGCAGCACCCCAGCTGACCAGCCAATGGCCATTGCTCAAGGGCTCGACGTTCCCGCCGCGATAACCTACCTCGTCCTCGGTTCCGTGCAGCGAATGGTCCCGCACGAACACCGCCTCGCCGTTCTCCAGATCCAGGGCGTACTCCAGGGCGCGGCTGTACTCTTCGTTGGCTCGGAGAAGGTTCTGAAGCGTCCAGGGGTTCCTGGTGCACTGCACGCCGTTGTCGTAGAGGATCAGGTTGCCGTTGGGCAGAAGCGACGACCCGTGCTGTCCGCAGAACTGCCCCTCCTCATCGCCTACGATATCCAGCGGCGGCGGCCCGATGTCGCGCTCGCTCCACTCCTCGTCGCTCAGATTGGACAGCCCCACCCTCCACACCACATCACCGGTGTCGGCGTCGATGGCCAGGATTCTTGAACACCCCCGCATCGACGCGATGATGAGCCCGTCCACCATCTGGATCGAGTTCAGATGCGCATAGTCGCCGTCATTGGGCGGGAAAAAGTGCTGCGTGCAGTCCTCCAGCGGCATGTGGTCCCACGAGTTCCAGTTGAACGTCGCCGCCCCGCCCGGGGTGACGATCTGGATGGCCGAGTCCTCCACATACACATCAGTCCCGTAGAGCAGGCCCGCCCTATCGTTAAAAGTGAGATGGGACAGGTCACGTTCGGCGTCCTGGTAGGCCATCAACATGTAGTTCCCGTCCTCGAGCACCCGGAAATCGTGGCCGTCGGCGCGTGTGAGGGGCGCTACCGATCTCACCACACTGAGGGCTTGCCGGGTCGCATCGAGAATTTGGTAGGTGTTGCCAGGGCCGCGGTAGGAGTATCGGGATTCGCCACCGCCATCGGGATAGAACCGGAAGAACTGCGAGCCCGGGACATTCCTCGGCTTGGTGTGCCAGCGTGGGACGCCGTCGCTGTCCATGATCACCAGACGCCCGTCGCGGAAATAGAGGATCAGTTCGTCGAGCACCTTCGCCTCACCCCGCGGCTTGGTGACCGTGACCTCGCCGAAGTTGTCGGCGAGGCAGTGCACGACGTACTGCGTCTGTGCGCCCTCGGCGTCGGCGAGAGAGATGCGCACGACGCTGTCACCGGTCACCGACTGCGTGGCCGTCACCGAGTTGCCCGCGCCCGCATTGGCGTGCTGGGTGCCGTCCACCGAGATCCGGCTCGACCCAACAGCCGGGCGCATCGTCAACGTCATCGTGTCGGTGTTGTCACAACCCACCGAATAATGCAAAATCTGCGCATCGAACACCGGCCGCATCAGCCGCCACGACTCGGTGGAAGCCACCGAGTCGTTGGTGCTGATCGACAGGCCGCTCAACTGATCAGCCGCCACCACCTCCGGCGCCGTCGCCACCGCTCGCCCGCCGCTACCATGCCCGTCGCTATAAGACACACCGACCCGCAAAAAACTCCCCGCATCCGCCGCCACCGGCGTATAACTCGACGAAACCGCCCCCGAGATCGCCACCCACCCGTCGTATCCAACGGTCCGCTCCCACACCCACGTCAGCGAACCGTCCACCACACCATCGAAATCTTCCAGCGTGGCAGTGACCTCCACACCCCTGCGAGGCCGCTTCGTCGACAACGACACCACACCGTCCTCATCCACGTCGGTCACCGTCACCGCCACACTCAACGCAGAAACAGCCATCGCCGACCCAGACGAAGGCAAAAGCGTCACCACATAAACATTGTCGGTGTCGCTATCAACCGGCTCCTCAAAATCCGGCGGCTTCGAAAAAACCACCGGCGCCACCGGATCAAGATCGAACCTGAGCGCCCCCGACAGGCTATCAATACTGAAAAGCGCCGCGTCGTCACCGCCCAACGTCCACACAATGCCGTCACGGTCCTGCGCCGACGACGCCGTGAAAGTAGCCACCCGCGACCAACCGTTCTCCCCGAACGTCACCACCGAGGACCCTTCGATCGCCTCCAACTCGATGACGTTCTCCAACATCACCAACACATCAGCGGTGACATCATTGACACCATCGCTCACCTGCACCGTCACCTCAAAAACACCGTCCCCATCAGCATCGTCAGGCTCCTCGAAATCCTTAACCGAAACGAACTCCAACACCCCCGACCCGCTCAACACAAACACCGCCGAATCCGCGCCGCCCGCCAGAGTCCAAACCAAATCACCCACAACCGTGTCATCATCAGACGCAGACAAAGTCGCCACCGACACAGACCCCTCAGCCACCACAAAAGAAACCTCGCTCGTGATCACCGGAACAACCGCGCTCTGACCCAACACCGGCACCACCAACAACACCCCAACACCCAACAACACCAACACACCACCCGCCACCACCCGCCGCACCAACGCCCCCGCCCTCCTCACCCCAACACCCCCTCCAACACCGCCCACAGCGACACCGACAAGCCAGCGCCGACAAAACCACCAAACCAAACATCGACGGCAATCGCCCTCAGGACGCAGCCTCTTCAACCGCCTACCCTCCGCCCCAGGGACACCACAGCAAACCCAATATCACACATACATCACAATGAAATCATATGCGGCTCACCACAACATCCACAGCATTTAAATGAGAACATGAACAGAACCCCAACACACCAAAATGCGTTACCTACCCAGACGGAGCTGCCTCAGATCTCTAAGACCAAGAGAACCGTGCGACGGATTGAGGTTCCCCCCAAATCGTGGAGAGTTGGTTAGGTTGTTTCGTGGGTTTTTTCGTAGTTGATGGGGCTGGTCATGTCGAGGGTGGAATGTAGTCGGTGTTGGTTGTACCAGGTGTGGATCCAGTTAGCGATGTCTTGTCTGGCTTGGGTTCTGGTGACATACCGTCGGTTGTTGATCCGTTCCTGTTGGAGGGTGGAGAAAAACGACTCGGCAGCGGCGTTGTCCAAGGCGGAGCCTACTCTTCCCATGGACTGGACGATCCCCAGCCGCGCGCAGGCTTTGGTGAACGCTTCGGCGTTGTATTTGAGAGCCTCGGTCGGTGTGGAAAATCACTCCCTCGACGGTTCCGCCTCGGGTGGCGATGGCCATGTTCACCGCGGCTTTGGCCAGCTCGGCGGTGGGATAACGGTCGTAACTAAGAGCGAACCCGAGCATCCGCCGGGAGTACAGGTCCTCGACCGTTCCCAGGTAGACGGGACCCTCCTGGGTGTTGATCTGTTTGAAATCGCCGCACCATTTCTCGTTAGGTCTTTGGGCGGTGAAATCGCGGCGGATCAGATCAGGCGCCACAGGAGCGGCTTTGTCGGGGCGGGTCAGCCCTCGCCGGCGCCGTTTCTGCCGTGCCAACGAGCCCTTGGGTGCGCATAGACCGGGCCACGGTCTTTTCTAAAGACCCGTTCACCATCGGAGCGCAGCTGAGCACAAACCCGAGGAGAACCATACGTTCTGTTCGATGTCTCAAACACGATCCTTACCCTCACATCCAACGCGGCCCGACGCCGCTCGGTAGCGGTCGGGCGGCGGCTGCGCCACTTGTAGAACCAGGACTCGCTCACCCCCAGAAGCCGACAGGAAACCGCGTGGGGAACACC
This sequence comes from Acidimicrobiia bacterium, assembly GCA_965214265.1. Lineage (GTDB taxonomy): Bacteria > Actinomycetota > Acidimicrobiia > Spongiisociales > ZC4RG35 > Bin76. The sequence continues at coordinate 1,671,152 of CBDCBK010000010.1, read as the reverse complement.
ATGGTTGGTCCTCTGGGCGGCGATATGCGATACCACGCTCATCGTGTCGCCTCCTTGACCCACAGGACCACAGATCGTTTGAGCACATCACGACCCCCGTCCGCAACTCCGCCACCTCTTTCCGCAGCCGAACAAGCTCAGCCAAGCCGTCCTCACCCAACGGCCCGCTGCCCTCCTGGGAAACACGCTGCTGCTTCACCCAGTTCCCCAACGTACCCGCATTGAAGACCCAAATCCCGGACCACCCGGGCAATCGGTTTCCCAGTCTCCAGAACAATCCGTACCGCCCCAGACTTGAACTCCGGGTCGTACCTTCTACGTATCTCAGACATAAGCTCCTCCTCTAAGAGCAAACCTCCACGATACGGGGGGAAGCCCAAGTCCTCGATGCTGAAACCCGCAAGGCCGTCGAGAAGACCAACAAACCACCCGATGAGGCCGCTATAGATCGCGCCCGGCGAGCAGCCGCCCGCGGCGTGCTTAGCGTCCTGCCAGCCTACGACCGTCTGGCGAAGGAACTCGAGGACTGACGGCATCGCCCTTCGGTAGAAGCGGCACATCAATGCACGTCCGTACCGAGGGCGACTCCCTGTGCGGAGGGTATCTTCGACGCGGTGAAATAAAACCGACTTGGCGGCCGTGTCAAGAGCGGGATCCCCGGTAGGTACAAGGGCGGCGAGTTCTGCGAGTGTCGTGGGAAGGTGGGATGAGATCGATGGGTCCTCCCCACGGATGGCCATGGCGAATAGCAGGACTCTCTCCTGGGTGGGCAGTTCTTCGATGGCCTGGTAGTAAGGTCCAACGAGGTGTTCGTCTTCGAACCGATTGGCGACTATCCCGTTCGCCCGTTTACAAGAGTCGATGTCATCGGGACAAGAAATCGTACGGCAGATTTGCCCTTTTGCATGAGACGAGCCACCCCGTTTGCGACCCACTTGTACACCCCAGCCGGGGGTGAGGTGTGGAGGCTTGTGCGTGAAGAGGGACCGGGTCTCAACCTATGGGATGTTGTTTTTGTGTTTGTGCGGAGTGCTCGTGGGTTCGGGTGGGCTCTTTTGTGTACGCTCTGGATTATCGGGTGCATCCGAGAGGGATGTCATGTGGGTCGGCTTTCATAGATCAGAGAAAACCGTGATTGCGCTGTTGGTGATGATCGCGCTGGTGTTTTTGGCTGGAGCTGCTTTTGGTCGGACCTCTGGCATCAACGGATCAGATGCCTCCCATGGTCTGCCTCCTGGACAGGGGGCAGACCTGGTTGTTGGTTGGGCAGTTGCGAACGATGTCGACTCTGGAGTGAGCGAGGGTCGTTGTGATCCCAGTGGGATTGTCACCCGCGCTCAGACTGTGAACCTTCTGTACCGCACCGTTGAACAGTTGCAGAGCATCGCGGGCGCAAACGCGACAGTGAAGGAAGCCATCGTGTTCAGCGTTCGTCACAATGATCGCAGTGATATCTTCATGATGAACCCAGACGGCACAAACCCCCGCCCCATCCCAACCCCTAACCAGCATCTCGAATACGAGCAGACACCGAGTTGGTCACCGGACGGCACCCGAGTCGTGTTCTCTAGTAATTGGGGGGGGCGTTAGCCCAACGTTCAGTTTGGCCATGACGAACCCAGATGGAACCGGACTCCAACTACTTACTTCTGGCGATCGTAGTGACCTCAGGCCGAGCTGGTCACCGGACGGCACCCGAATCGTGTTTACAGGTGTCAGCAGAGGCGACGATGTTTACGATTTGTATGTTTTGAGTTTGGATACCCTCGGTGTTCTCCAACTCACCGACGACAGCCACTATGACGATTATGCGGGGTGGTCACCAGATGGAGACCTAATCATTTTCTCGAGCCGTCGGGACGGCGATGTGGAGATCTTCGTGATGAATCCAGACGGCACCGACCAACGCCAGATCACCAACAACACCGAAGGCGACTGGGCACCGAACTGGTCACCCGACGGTACCCAAATCCTATTCGTCAGCAACCGGGACAGTGACCCGGAGATCTTCGTGATGAATCCAGACGGCACCGACCAACGCCAGATCACCAACAACACCGAAGGCGACTGGGCACCGAACTGGTCACCCGACGGTACCCAAATCCTGTTCGTCAGTGACCGAGACGGCGATGTGGAGATCTTTGTGATGAATCTCGACGGTACCGACCAGCGCCAACTCACCGATAACTTCAACCAGAGCGACTGGATAACTAACCAAGCATGGTTATCCCCCGACTATCCCAGGGGATCCGATTACTTCGTCGACATTTCTGCTGGGCATTGGGCAGACGAGGCTATCGATTGGGCGGTCACTAACGGGATCGTCTCTGGAGTCGGGAGAGGTCTGTTCAGCCTGGACGGAGCCGTGACCCGCGCCGAGATTGTGACCCTGCTTCGCCGTGTTGCAAACCTCTTAGAAGAAAACCCAGTGGCCACTCGGGGAAGTTGGATGTTCGATGACGTTCCTGCCTGGCATTCGGCGGACCGGGCCATCGGCTGGGCGGTTACCAACGGGATCGTGTCTGGAGTCGGGGGAGGTCTATTCGACCCGGACCGACCTGTGACCTGTGCTCAACTCGCCACCTTCCTTCACCGCACCGCCGAACTCGTCGATCCCGCCTCGACCTCCGTTGGGGAGGAAGGTGGTAGGTTTTCCTCCATCGGGGTGGGTTGGGCCGGTGTCTGTGGATTAGGGGCCAGCGGCGGGGTGGAATGCTGGGACTGGAAAGCAGAAGAGGGGCCTCCTCTAGGCGGGTTCACGTCGATCAGTGTCGGATATAGAGCTTGTGGGACACGGTCCGACCGCAGCGTGGAGTGTTGGGGAGGCACCAACAACGGATCCCAGCCTCCGGAGGGAGAGTTCACCGCGGTGGACATCGGTGCTTACTATGCCTGCGGGCGCCTAAAGAACGGCACCGTGGAATGCTGGGGATCCGATCCCTGGCTGGAACCGATGATCCAAGCGCCAGAAGGGGTATTCGTCTCGGTTAGCGCCGGGTGGTCCCATGCCTGCGGGATTCGCCCTGCCCATAGGGTCGAGTGCTGGGGCAGCAATCATGCTGGTGAGACCGAGCCGCAGCAAGGACAATTCATGTTGGTCAGCGCCGGGGGACTCTTTTCCTGCGGTCTGCGACCAGACAACAGCATCAGCTGCTGGGGTAGCAACCAGTATGGCAAAGCGACCCCTCCCACCGGCGATTTTGTCTATGTTGGGACGGGATGGGATCACGCATGCGCCATACGCACTGACGGCACAGTCGCCTGCTGGGGGAACAAAGCATATGGCGAAGCGCCCCCACCCCAAGGTGTCTTCACCGCCATAAGTGTGGGCGAAGCCCGCACCTGCGGCCTCAGGCTCAACGGTGCTGTGGACTGCTGGGGCAGAAACCGCAAAGGAGAGGAGACCCCTGCTGCGGAGACAGCCGTCATAGTGGAGAAGTTTTCCTCCATCGGGAGCGACTCGCCCTCAGTGTGCGAAAGGAACACCCCAACCATTCCCCAAACGTCTTTTCATTAGAAACTGTCCCCGATGACAGGGCATCTCCAGTTTGGGATGGCAGAATGAGGATGAACGGATGATTGTTGTGAGGTGTGGGCTGTTGTTTCGTAGGCTCTTGTTGTTGATAGTGGTGGCGGTGCTGGTAGCCGGCTGCGGCGGGGACGGTGGTGTCACAGATGCGACGCCTGTCGACGTGCCAACCTCCACAACCACAGAGGACACGAAAACCACGGTTGATGAAAAGCCCCCGGTAGAGCCCGAGGGAGACGTTCCGACCGAGGAATCCCTTGGACAGAAGGAACCGGAGACCGCAAATGGCGAATCGACGGAATCAACTCCTGCGACCGTGGAACAACCGGACACCGAGGTTGACGAACCCGCCCCGGTAAGGACAGAAGAAGAAACTTCGACCGTCGAACCCTCAGAGCTTGAGGAAGCGGAGACCGTAGTTAGCGAATCGACGGAATCAACTCCTGCGACCATGGAGGAACCGGAGACCGAGGTCGTGGAGACTCCCGAGGATCCCACCGAAGAGGTGGTGGAACCTACCGAACCCGAGGTGGTCGAAGAGGTGGCGGAGACCGAGCCCGTCGATGAGGTATCCGTCTACCAGCAGTCCGGGCCGCTCGACTCGGAAATCCCCACCCTGGTCACCCATTCCCCCGAAGAGATCATCTGGTGGTATCCCGATTTGATGCAAGACGGGTACGACCTGGTGGACCCGAACAGCGTGGAGTCGGATTCATGGGACTCCCACCAGGAGACCTCGGGGGGGTTGGCCCCCCACCACAGCCACTACGTGTTCTACCACGGAGACCGACTCTCGAGCCTGAAGGATTTGTGGCGCAGCGCCGCCGAGGGGTGGTTCTGGTCTTACGATTGGTACTACTTCCCGGTTCGTTTCGACGTTTCCTGGGAGGACCGGACGGCGGCCAGGGTGGTGGGAACCTATCCCTTGGGAGAGACCTGGACCCTGCGAGTGAGCCCCGGCGGGGTTATCAGCAAGCTGGTGGGAGAGCGCCCGGAGGGTCCGCCCCTGGCTCCCCTCCCTCCCTTCACCGAACCGGACTATCCCGAGTTCGCGGTGACGTTGGGTCGGAACTGTCCCTCCGCGGAGGTCCTGTGGGCCAGGCGCAAGTCGGTGAGGGACCCCTGTACCCTGGTAGCTCTCCAGAACGCCGTCCAGTTCGCCCTGGCGGCCGCCACAGTAGAGCAGTCCGAGGCGGCGATCCGGGATGGTTGGGCGCTGGTGGATGTTATCCAGGAGCGAAAGGACCTCGATAACGCAAACCCCTTCAATGCGTACTGGTATGACCCGGACAACCCGGGGTACAGCACAGTGGAGTTGCGGAACATCGCGTGGGCAGCCGGATGGGCGGGCGCTTCCCGCATCCGCCTCGATTTCCGGGTGTACGCCAGGCCGTCGGAGACAACACCTGAGTTCCAGCAACAGATACGCGACCACCTCCAGGGGCTCTTGGACGAGGGCTACGAGGTTCCCGAGGAATGGTTGGGAGAAGAGCTACCCGCGGAAAATGAAGGGTTCTGGGACTCGGCATTGATGGTCCGCACCGCGGATGGCACCTGGCGGATGGGCTATGCCAAGTGGTGCGTCAAGATGGAAGGCACTGGCTTCCCCGATGTGGAGGGAAAGCCCTTGGATTGCCCCGAGGACCCCAACCCCGTGTGGTCCGACGATCTCGCATCCATCTTCCTCTTTCCTCCCAATACCGTTTACTACTGGGAAAAGGCGACCCCCGAACAACAGCAGTGGTCTGGTAGGCCTCCCTCATGACGGCCGGGCGGACGCCCCGCGAGTTGGCTCAGGCGATCCTATGGACCGCCCTGAGCGTGCTGGCCGTGTCCGCCTTCCTGTTCATCCTCGGTCTCCCCGCAGCCGCCGACGGCCCTGCCGGCCTCAACCCCGGCCCATAGCCAAAACGACCGAACCGAAACCACACACACCGCCCCACCCATCCCCTCTCTGGAACTAAACCAATGACAGATATTCCCAGAGTATCAGTCATAGCGGGGTGGTCTTTTGGCTCTGGTGGGTGTTACCCACGAGGATTCGGTGGCCGATGCCCGGGTGGCGGCAGCCAAGATGGCCGGGCTACGGATATTCGCCGACCGAGAGCGGAAGATGAACCTTGCCCTGGCCGCCGCCGGTGGAGCGGCGTTGGTGGTGAGCCAGTTCACCTTGTATGGGGACGTTGGCAAGGGCCGCCGGGCTTCCTTCGTCCAGGTGGCGCGTCCCGAACCGGCCGAGCGCTTGGTGGACGAGGTGGTTGCTGCGTTGCAGAGCGAAGGGATAAAGGTGGCCACGGGCCGTTTCGGAGTGATGATGGAAGTGTCCCTTGTCATTGATGGGCCGGTCACTATCTTGGTGGAGACGGGCGGCGGTCGGATAGTCTGACCGCTTCGACTCGCGGGTGGGGTGGTGCCGTCGGTCCAAGAAATCAGTGAGATTCATGCCAGCGGACTCATGTTTCTCACTTAACATAGAGGTATGTCGAGCGCAACGAGTCCCACCCCGACCGGCCTCGACCGCGCGCCCCCCGAGGGCTACTGAAGTCTGCCATGTTCGGATGGCAGGCCCGCAGAATACAGAGAACCCCGAAACTGGTTCTGGCGGCCGTGGGCCTTATCACCGCGGTGCTGCTCGCCGGGTTCGCGGTGCAGGACATCCCTGCCGCGCCCATCGACGCCACCGCTTCTTTCCTGCCCGCCGAGAGTGAGCTGGCGGAGGCCTCCTCGGCCATCCGGGAGAGTTTTCCGGCCGCCGCGGGTGTGGAGATTGTCCAGATCCTGGCCAAGGGCGATGTTCTGGCGGCCGATTCCCTGCGGCTGATCAGGGGTCTGCAGAACAGGATCAGAAGCGACCCCCACGTCGAGACATTCGTGGTGGACGAAGCGGCGCTTGGGTATGTCCCTATCATCGAGCGCCTTCTGGCTGCCGGTGGATTGGACCTGGCCACGGTCTCCGACGCCCAATTGGATGTGGTCCTTCGGCGAGCGGTCAGCGTCCCCGAGTTTGCCGAGGCGAACGCCGGACTGGCTCGTTTCGTCTCTCGCGACACCGACGGGACACCGATCGCCGGCCTTTCTCTGATCATCCTCAACGACGCCGGCGATCCCCTGGGCCTGCAATCCGCGCAACTCCGGGCCCACGAGATCGCGGAATCCGCGGAACTGGCCCCGCTGGCGGTGTCGGTGATAACCAAGGCAAACAGCAACACGGAAGGAAGGGAGGCTCGCCGGTCGAGCCTGTTCCTGCTCATGGGCATCGCACTGGTGGTGATCATGGTGCTGTTGGCCGCCTTCTACCGTACCGGCTCGGACGTGGTGTTGGCCATCGTCGGCCTTATCCTGACCATCTTCTGGACGTTCGGCGCCCAGGCATGGCTGTCGCCCGGAGGCGCCGACCTGGTTGATCCCGAAAACATCATGATCGTCTTGGTGCCGGTGCTTCTGATCGGGCTGTGCGTGGACTATGCGTTGCAGATCACCGGGCGTTACCGGGAGGCGCTGGCGCGGGAGGACGATCCGGGTGGGGATGCGCCGGGGGTGGCCGTCGGTGAGGCGGTCAGGTTCTCGGGCGTGCCGGTCCTGCTGGCGGCGGGCACGACCGCGGTCAGTTTCATCACCAACCTGACCAGCAAGTTCGAGCCCGTTGCCGACTTTGGCATAGTGGCCGGTATCGGCGTTCTGTCGGGGTGGATCGTGATGACCACCTTCGTGCCCGCCGCCCGGCTGGTGCTGGACCGAAGGCGCTCCGCCCGAGGACAGCCATTGGCGGCGAGACCGGTCGCCGACACGATCCCCGGCGCCGGAGCAGCCCTGGCGCGAGTGGCGACCACCATCGTGCGCCGCCCGTTGCCGATCCTGGGCGGCGCCATCGTGGTCACGATCCTGGCCGCCATAGCCGCAATCGGTCTGAATACCACCTTCGCACTCAAGGACTTCGTGCCGAAGGGCTCCCAAACGGAGAAAAACATCGAATTCTTGGAACAAAACTTCAACGGTGGCGCCTCGACGATGACCATCCTCGTCGAAGCCGATCTGGACACCGTCCGGACCCTTCGTGACCTGTTCGATTTCTACACCACTCTCGCCGATCCCCGCAGGAGACCGCAGGGTGTCGCCGGTCCTCCGTCAGCGTCGGCGGGGACGCTCCTAGCGGACTGGATCAACGACAGCGAACAGCCGGGCGACAACTACGACCCCGCCTTCGCCGCCGCATACGCCGACTTGAACCTCAACGTCTTCGCAACCGACGAAGAGGTGCGCGCCGCTTGGGTGCTTCTCGAGAACGCCGATCCGGTGGGGTTTTCCAAGGTGGTGGACTTCCGCGCCCAAGGCCCCGACCGCACGATCCTCCAGGTACCGGTCACAGTCGGGGGTATCGAGGCTTCCCAGCAGTTGATCGCCGAACTCGAGACGCTATGGGGAGGGGACACCTCGAAGATCACCATCACCGGTGGCGACTCGCTCATCGCCCTGGTGACCGAGGAGTTGACCGCCAGCCAGGTGCTCAGCGTAAGCCTCACCACTCTGGCCGCCTTGATCATCCTGGTGCTCTACTTCGGCCTCACCCAGTTTCGCCCCACTCTAGGGCTGATCGCCATCATCCCCATCGCGGTGGTTCTGATCTGGGTGCTGGGCGCCATGTGGGCAATGAGGATCTCCTACAACATGGTTACGGCCTTGATCACCGCCCTCACGATCGGCATCGGGGTCGACTACACAATCCACCTCACCCACCGGTTCCTGGAAGAAGAAAAGCAGTCGGGCCGGATCCGGGACGCCATGCAGCGGGCGATGACCACCACCGGCGGCGCGCTGGTGGCCAGCGCTCTCACCACGGCTCTCGGACTGTTGACACTCCTGTTCGCGCCGCTCGATCCGATGAGGCAACTCGGCCTGCTCACCGCGGTCACCATCCTGTTGGCGCTGATCGCCACGTTCGTGGTGCTTCCCCCGCTGCTGGTGCTCTGGGCGCTGTACCATCGCTGGCGAAGGCAAGAGTTCGGCGGCGACAGCCACCACCCGACTCCCAGCCTCTGACAACGGCCACCGGGAAATGACCGACGAGGCAACAGGATAGGCGGCAACAAATGGCATCGCCCGAGGGGTGGGCGACAGCCGATTCTTGCCGTCATCGCCGGTCACAAGAGAGAACTGACGGTGTTCATGCATCGCCTCAACCAGAGGGAACACGTCGACCATTCCCTCACCGGCGAATAGCTGAACGGCTGTTCTCACTCGCTGAGGAGTAGGCAGAGCGATCAACCTGGACCGGATGGTCGTCAACCATAGGATGTTGTCAGTGGATGTTCCACTGACAACATCCTTCTCGGTCACGAAATCCGAAACGCCGTCAAGAAGGCCTCCACCAGAACAGACCTGTTAGAAATACGCCGCCAACTGATGGAAAACCGGAGCCGCTACCTGGACATCTGAGGGGCAATCCTTTTCATACCACCGATTGGGTCAGACGGCTCGATCAGTGGCACGTTGAAGAAGGCATGTGTGGCACTTTCGCGGGTATTCGGCCTCCCAAGATGATGCTGTGTCAAGGGACGGAACGTTGGGTCCCAGCCCCCACCTAATGAGGTCGGCGTGTTCGAACTCCACCAGTGACACCTTGGTCGAATGCCCACCCTATCGGCAAGTTAGCCCCTTTTGCTTCGGTCACCGGGCACATCCTGATAGATGTCACTTCCCAAAGACCCCTCGGTCAGTGATCCTTTGCGCGGTAGAGGAAGGTGATCATTTGTTCGCGGGTAAGCGTCCGGGAACCTCCGAACTCGGTGGCGCTCACCCCACTGGTTATCCGCTGGTTCACCGCCCATCCAACCGAGCAATTCGCCCAATGATCCACTGGCACATCAGAGAACCTGTCGCTACTAGCTGCCGAGAGCCACTGATCCAGACCGAAACCAACCAACCCAACGCGAGTAACAAGCAGACCACAACCCCAGATATTCCCAGAATATCAGTCGCACGGTTCTCTCTGGGCTTAGAGACCTATGGCAACTCCGTCTGGGCTAAGTAACGCACGTTTGCCCCAGTTGGGTAATAGTTCCGTATGGGTGCAGTGGAGCTTGCGGGCGGCCGCTCCAAGAGTAAAATAGCCGTGATCCGTACATTCAAGGCAAGGAGGTCCCCGATCATGAAATTGCGTTTGAACTTGCTCGCCGCCGCGGCACTGCTTGCGGCGCTGGCTCTGGCGGCTTGCGGCGGCGATTCGGCGCCCGCAACCATAGGCGCGAGGGCCTCGGCGAACCTGACCGGACCGGACGGCGCCCCGATGGGCACGGTGACGCTCACCCAGGGCCCCCACGGCGTTCTGATTTCGGCCGACGTGAGCGGGCTCTCGCCGGGCGCGCACGGCTTCCACATCCACGCCCTCGGCGCCTGCGCCCCGAACTTCGCTGCGGCCGGCGACCACTTCAACCCCGACAGCGGTGGCCACGGCTTCTTGCACAAGGACGGCGCGCACGCCGGCGACCTGCCGAACATCCACGCCGGCGCCGACGGCGCCGCCCGCGCCGACTACTTCAGCGACGCCGTCGCCCTGGGCGAGGGCGTCGGCCACTCCCTGTTTGACGACGACAGCTCCGCGATCATCGTCCACGCCAAACCCGACAGCTACGGCGAGGACGCCGGAGCCGGCGACCGCGTGGCCTGCGGCGTCATCCAGCCCCGCTAGCTGTCCTCCCCATGGACGTGGTTGACAAGATGCTTGCATGGTGATACCCCACTTTCGTGGAGTCGGGATATTTGAATTGGTTGTGTGCTGACCCGAAAGGAGGGTCTTCATGCCGTATCGAAATCCACGCGAGTCTTGTCGCAAGGTGTTGGGCCTGCTTACAGTTGGCAGGTCGGTGGCGTCTTTGTCAGCCGATCTACAACTGGCGCCGTCAGGCCCAAATCGACCACGGTCTCGAACCCGGTTCCACTTCGGTGGAGCAGGCAGAACTGCGGGCCGTCCGTCGCCAGATCGTCAAGCTGGAAACCGAACTGACCGACCAACACTGGCAGATCATAGACCAAAATCTGGAGTGATCGACAACGTCGGAACGGTTGCACCCCTGACGGTAACAGACACTCACGACACCTGGATTCAGGAGAACGGCAACTACGTCCTCTCACCACTGATCCAAGTGAGATGACTCCACGAAACCCGGCCACCATCATTTGGTAAGGGAGGGGCGCCTTTGGGGTTTAGTTTGGTTGGGGTATGAAGCTGGTGTTGCCGGGTCCCCAGATGTGTGGTCGGATGGCTATCCGTTGATGAAGAGTGCTCCTTCGGCGCGGGTGGCGTCCCGGTTGGGACAGAACCGGGTGGAATCGCATCCGGGGACGACTTGGAAGTCGGTTAGCCAGGTGATGCTGGTGACGTAGAACCGGTCTGGTTCCACGTCGGTGTAGGAAGGGGCTGCGCCCTGGTAGTCGGCTTCGACATGTCGGTAGAGGAGGGTGGCCATTTGCCCTCTGGTGACTGGTTGTGTGGGACAGAATTGCCAGTCGGGATCACCAAAGGTGCCCGGGGTGCATCCCGCGGTGATCCCGTTGGCGGCGGCCCATCCGATTGATTGTTCTGCGTATCCGCCTGGTGTTACGTCGGTGAAGGCTTCTGATCCCAGGTATGGGGCTGTGGGTCGGCCGGCTGCTCTCCAGAGGAAGGTGACGAATTGTTGGCGGGTGAGGTTGTCGTCGGGGCAGAACATGGTGGTGGCGCATCCTGAGGTGGGGCGTCAGGTTAGTCATTCTACGCGGACCAGGGTGCTTGGTTGGCAGAGCCGCCCGCGACTCTGGCAAGCAATAGTGGACGAGGTAGGTGCGCTGCTAACGCTCCGCGCCGATCTGAGGTCGCGATCTAGGTTGTTAGAAGAGGTAATCGAATCTGGAGATGTATCTGGTTTGTTTGTGCAAGCACGACCACCGGCAAGACTATTCGCTGAGGTGGGTTGAATCCGTCTGCTGACCTTTCTAATCGTGAAATCGGGCTTCACCGGTTGGTGAGCCTACCCGAGATCCGAGCCACAACAGACCCTCCGGGAACGCCAGGGCGGTTCACGCTTGCAAGGCGAGAGTCGAGTAAAGGGGGTGCATCGGCTATCCCAGGTCAACTGTGGGACAGCATGTGGGGCAGATAGGCACCCAATGGCTATCTACCTGGTGTATTGTTGGTACTCATAATCAGGTGGCCCCAGAGCTGCTGACGGACAAGGTGACCAGTGCGGAAGCTGCGGCTGTCGAGCAGGCACGAACTGGTTCACTGGGCGAGCAACTGCCGTATCGTCTGACCGGCCCGACTACTGGCAAACCGAGCACCTCCCCTCGATCAACCACCGGGACCGCCCCCGTGATGGAATCGTTGGTGGCGAGGCCCATCACCGACCGGGCCATGTCCTCCACAGGTACCAGAGGCACGCCACCGGCCCGGATCTCCTCGGCCCGATCGGGCGTCACGTATCGTACGGAATGTACCTCTACGTAAGGCACCGCCCTGGGGACGGTCAACCACCATCCGTTGTCAGCTTTCTCCCATACTTCGCTTCACGGATTCGGACGCCAACCCAGTCGCCAGGTCCGTAAGCCACGTCCGGTAGCCATCCTTTTCTAGCATCATCCGCGCCTTGTTCTGGTCGATGGAGTTCCGCTTGGCCCGAAGGAAGTCGTCCACCTTCAACCCGGGTATCTCCTCGGCCGCTTCGATGAGCCGGCTGGCGCCTTCGATAAGCCGAAACGAACCGTATATCGCCCTCTCATCGAGACTGACACGGGCGGAGGTGACCAGGTAGAGAATGAAGTCGAAGAGAGGATCGTCGTGCTTGGCTTCGCTCATCGTGTGTCGCTCCAATCCTGCCCGTAGAGGTCGTGGTGGACAGTGGGGTGGAAACCCTTGACGGGCTTGGGGTGATTAGCTACGGGAATCCCGATCGCCATCAGGACTTCGGGCCTTATGTGGTCCGGAAGGCCAAAGATGGCTTGGACCACCTCCTCTGTCCAACTCGTGACTTTGCATACACCGATCCCGAGTGTGGGAGCGGCAATAGTAATGTAGCCGGCCGCGGCGCCGGCGTCGAGCCGTGTGACGACCTCAACTCCTCGGGGCCCCATGACTTCGGCAGCCTTCTCGAGGTCGCTGCAGATAACGATGACAGCGGGTGCGTTGTTCACGAAACCTGGACAGGCATGCCGCACCGTCCGTACCAGCCGCGGGTCGGTGACGACGATAAGATGCCGGATACCCGGGCGGGCTACCTGAGCTCGGCTGGCCGCGTAGACAATTCGATCGAGGACATCGGCGCCCGGAGGTTCGGAAGTGAAGACGCGGTGCATCCGGCGAAGACGCATAGCTTCGAACACGGTTTCTGCCGGGCTGCCACTCGTATCGGGTACGCTTTCGGTCACCGGGCACTATGCTACAGCCACCGAACGTCACCACCGAGACACAACGTCGAAGAAGCGAAGACCCGGCCTGTGTCTGGGTCTTCGCGATGGTAGCGGTAGTCGGATTTGAACCTATGACTTTGGGGGTTATGAGCCCGACGAGTTGACCAGCCTGATCCATCTCCCCGTAGTTTGAACCGCGCATTCTCCCGACGGCGCTGGTGTGCGTCAGATTAGCGACGGCTTTCGCCCAGACTTTCTCTTTTTCCGCCAAGAAGGGGATCGTGTCACGGTCGACATCCTCGATCCCCATGGTGTGCATCTCGACGATGCCGTAATGAAGGCCAAGGGCCTGGCCCAATATGCTCAGTCCCATAGACACCGATTTGGGAGGATCGAGCTGCTCGACAAGATTGACGGACAACTGCCACGTCTCAATCTCAAAGACAAGAAGATAAAAGACCAAATCAACGCTGTGGCCAACAACGACGGACTCTTGGCGATCTACAAGGCAGTTGGGGTGTAGCCGCGCACCTCATACCTGACCTGACCTTGCAATAGCCGTTTGCGTTATGGCCGTCGGACAGGGCGGGCTGCTAATTGCCGAACCGACCGTTGCCACATCGATCAGTGGGGCAGGTGAGCAAACAATGGGTATCTAGCTAGTAATTTACGGGGACTCATAGTCCCACACTCACCCCCCGGAGCCGCAGGCATCTGGTAGACAACTTCCCGTGTGTTTTGCTTTAGTCGTGTGGGTTCTGGTCGCTGCGGTGCAATCGGCGTTTGACGGCGTTCCGGCCGAAAACGATCAGGATTGTTCCGGCGATGGCCAGTAGGGCAGCGACACCGGTGCCCCCGTCGATGGTGGCGGCGTCGGTTGGGGAGCGAACGCCACAAACATGATTAGGCCGGCCATGGCGAGGAAGCCGCCACCGAGGGCTATGCGGATCATCCCCTGTTGAGGATACGAGCCCGAGGGCCGACATTCCCGGCGCTCCGGGGGTTCGGGCACCAGTTGGCGGCATTCTCGGCCGGGTTATGAAGTCAGAGCGGGTGGTGGCCGTCTGGGGACCCGGCAACACTACCAAAGAAGGCTGTGAATCTGGGGCCCGTCGGTTGTCAAGGTAACCGGGGTGCTTCATCTGCTCGTGGCGTCCTTTCCGGATACAATGCCTCGTAGCCGATTTGAAGGGGAGCATGCGGGAGATGCGTTTACAGCTAGAGGCTCTAACGGAAGAGTGTGTGTCCCTTTGTGAGGAGGAGGGACGGCTTGGATTTGAGACCGGAAGACCAAATTTTCGGCTTCTCTATTCCAGCGTGGAGAGCTTCGAGTACGGCAGTGGGTTCACAATAGTCGGGATGAATCCAGCAGGTGGCCCGCGGGACGCCGATACGGGGGATGCTGATCGCCCATTCCGTGACCCCGGATATTCAGCTTATTTGGATGACCAGTGGCGGGGCCATGAAGTGGGCGCGGCTCGATTGCAGCGTGTGATTCAAGCGCTAGCCATGATCTTTGTGGGGGCATCGCCGACTGAGGCGATGGCGGCTATAGATGACCGGACACCCAGGCTAGAGCAGCGCATCAGCCCGAAGGCCATAGCGTTTCTTCGGAATACACCATCTATGAACATCATCCCCTTCCGGGGCTCAAGGCTTGCAGATGTTCCGCTAACTCTCCGAGAACGAGGTGAGGAGATTGGTTGGCGCCTGCTCTGTTTAGCTCGCCCCAGGCTTCGTTGCATCGTTACGCTCGCGAATCAAGTTGATGGACTGCCGTGGAGGACCATTCTCGAAGGAAGTGGTCAGCGGCGGCGGCCAGACTACGAGGAAACGATCAACAGACTCCTGAGCCGCACCTACAGAGAAGTTCAACTTGTGGGAGGAGAACTCGCCGGAATTCTTGTTGTCGGACTTCCTGCCTTGGTGCGTGACAAGAAAAGACGTGACGTAACTGAGCCTTTGTTTGAAGTCATTCACCGACGCCTAGAGCACCACGGGATCCTTTGACATTATTGGCCGGAGGATCTCCTAAGTTGGTAACCGTAAGTGGGGCAGCACTCGCGCTTGGGAATCTTTTACCGGAGCGAGATTCTGTCTGATCGCCTCACCGCGCCGGGTCTCCGTGACGACGCCTCCGACTTCAAATTAGTTTGGCATACGGACTGACGGAAACCTCAAATGCTAGGGCGGGTTCAGAAGAGCCCTCCGATAAAGAACATCTAACCGCTCCAAGGTCCCTCGGTGACTGAAGGGGACAACCTGAACACTCCAAACAACACCCCCGAGGGTACCGTCTGGGGGAAGGTTCCGAATTGTGGTGTCCCCCCTCTCAGAATTGTGGTGTCCTCTCCGACATCCCTGCTAAAGCCCAGGTCAGGGGTGGTGGCCAACACCCTATTGGGTCTGCAGTATGTGGCGTCTTGTTCGATGGCCAATACCAGGCATACGGCGATCAGTTCGGCGCGGTTGCCTGTGTCCCCCTCCACCGGACGTGGACAACGTTGAAGGGGGCGGGGTGGCTCATCTCAGCGAACGTTGTTTGTCAAATGTGGATGTCAGTTCCGCCACGGCTTCGTTTCCCGGTTTGGTGTAAATAGCGAGCGTGCGCGGGTCCTGGTGGCGGCTCTTGGCCTGCAACAGGATCGTGGACGCTCCTTTCTCGCCAAGGTGGGTGAGCGAGGAGTGACGGAACTGGTGAAGTGTCCACCCACCGCTCGCTTCCTTGAAAACAGTTGAAGCCTGTTCGTAGGAAAGTCGTCCCCGGCCGGTGTGTGGACATTCGTCTCCCCGGGCCGGTATGACGTTGGGTCGCCGGTGGGTGAGGAACACCGGCCCCTGGCGTCGGCCAGCCAGATATCTTGACAAGAGCCGAGCCGAGCCGGATGCCCAGAACACGTATTCTTTGTGGCCGCCTTTGCCGATGATCACTGCTCGTTTGCGGGGCAGGTCCAAATCTTCAATGTCGAGCGCGAGGATTTCCCCGGCCCGGGCGGCTGTCTCGTACAGCATCCTCCACAGGGCTTTTTCTCGCAGGTTGATGTCTCTTCGGGACCAGAGTTTCTCCAGGTCTTGGTAGGGGATGGCTTTGGTCTGGTCGTGGGATTCCCGCCGGCGTACTACGAGCGACATCGGGTCGTGGTCTATCCACTTGTTGCGTTGACAGTAGGACACGAACGACTGGAGGGCGGTGATCCGGGTGTTCCAGGTGGCGGGCTGCGCCGACCCCCACCGTTGGGAGAAGACCTCCAAGACATCGCGGGAGTCCAGTTGGTCAACGCCATGGTCCAAGCCAAGGTCCTCGACCACGGCCGATAACGCCTGGCGATATGCCCGGCGAGTGTTAGCAGAAAGTTGCTTGTCGGAGAAGAACGCCTCCACCGCCGACCGCAATCGCGGTGTTCCCCGCTAGTCGGCCAAGGCCACCACCCGGCTGCTCACAGCACACATCCCCTGTTATGAACGATATTCAGCATGGTTCATGCACGGATCCTAGGACCAAACCACCAGCTAGATCGACGTATTAGCAGCCCGCTACGACTGATACTCGGTGGATATCCGTGGTTATTTTCTTTCTGAATCTGTGGTGGGATGGTTGTGGTGTCTTCTGAAATCCTCATGACAGAAGAGGAATAGGAAGGGCGACCAACCAACACAAGAGGGTTTGCATAGATACCCTGTTTGTTCACATCGAACCTTCTGATCCGGTACCCAACAGGTGATCTAGTGCAACTCAGATCAAGATTCGACTGTGCTCACCATTCTCCGGTGTGCCACCGTGTGGAGGCGGGCAAGTCGTTTCTGGTTCCTACCTGTGGTTGGTGGCACTGGTAGCCAAAGGTAGGTTGCTTGGTCTCGAAACAACGCTTGACCCCGGAGGTACCAATCCACGTGGCATGGGCTCCTTACATTGAACATCGCTATATGACAACGGCCATGCAACTAACAGGTTGAAACATCGACTACGAACGACTGAGGGTCCCTAAGCATATATGGCAGCGTGAGTTCGACGATGGGCTGTCTCGGCGCCTTTGCCAAACGGACCTGCCACGGATAGTCGGAGATTCGTGCAAATGTTCCTGCACCGCGTGGGTCCTTGGCTCCGGGATGAACGGCTCCGCTGTTGAGATGAGAGAGCTCCACAACCTCCGCGTAGCGATCCAACAGTTTGGCGGTGCTTAGAACGAGTAGGTCATGCCTGCGATCCCGATACGCAGGTGCATTTCGTAAGCTGTCAAGCCGGGCCTTCTCTAGCCAGAAGAAGACCCGCCGGTTTAGTGTGCGATACCAATCAGCTTCGGACATGCCGACGAGGGTGCGTCGTAGAACTGTTTCGTTTATGGGCTTGTTGTCACGTATCCAGGCAACCCCGCGCACCGGGTGTTCGATCTTCACGGACTCGGGTCGCCGGGCTGACTCTATTGACTCCCGCTTTGCCCCTTCGACCTCGTAGAGATCGAGCAACGCGGTTGTGGACCGGAGTCCATGTCTCCTAATCGAGTCCCACGACCCTTCCTCAGCCAGGTGGAAGAGGCAAGGCCATCTTTTGGCTATGTATTCCGGGGTGAGCGGCGGTGTCACCATAGGCGCCTGTCGATGATTCCACGGTTGGGTATGAAGCCCGTAGCTATCAGCGAGACTCGCGCTCCGGTTACACGTTCCACCTCCTCTACATACCGCAACGTCTCCTCTGTAAGCTGCTCGTATTGCCATGCCTCGCGGTTCTTGACGCTCAAATAGTCCGCGAACGTCAAGGCGACGTCAGTGGGAGCGTTATAGAGGGCAGATCGGCGTAGCAGATCCCACTCAAGCTCTCCGACACGGCGAGCCGATTTGTCCCTGATGTGCGCTCTTTCTCCTCTAACCCGCCCAGTCCAGACCGTTGCTCGATGACCTCCCAACCCAATTCGTTAGTTAGCGGCCCAGAGCACCCTTCTATCCGAATCGGGTAGGTGCGAGTAACCATAACAACCCGCCGCGCACGCGCCGGAGCGATCCCAGCTTCTGCAAGACAACCGGCTACGTTGGTATCACGAGACGTAACGTACCGGGATAGATTGTGTCACCGTAGTCGGCCACAACAACCAGATCAGTAACAGCGGCCTCAACCGGCTCGGCATCGGCATCCTCAACACTGACACCTTCAGCATCTCTCAACGGAACCAGCACAACCGTTTCTGATCCCACCCGATCAACCTGCCACACCGCTTGGTCGTTCGTGTCCCTCCGAGCGACCTTCAACCCACGTCGTAACGTGTGATGGTGAAGAAGAACCGTTTCCGGCAGATGCGACTCGAACACAAGTCCGAAGTCTGTCGAACTTCGCATCTCGGCAACGGCCTCAGCAAGAGCAGCGCGGAGTTGCGGATCGGCAACACGCCGCAAAAGCGCGTCAATCTTCGCCACGGCGACTTCGGCTCCTCTCAATCAACTACGCTGTGGGGCAACCCAGAGCCAAAAACCTACAGCGAGCCAGGTCCCACCGGCTCGGGCTCCGTGGACGGATCCTTCCCGCCCGGCGGGTTGTCCTTTATGACGGATACTTGCTGAGTATCTGTCGTAAGACACGGTTAATGTGTTGATCTACCTGGTGGTTTGGTCCTAGGATCCGTGCGTGAACCATGTGGAATATCTTTCGTAACAGGAGATCCGGGTCGTGAACGGCCGGGTGGTAGCCCTGTCCGATTACCGGGGAACACCCCGACTTCGGTCGGCGATTGAGGCGTTCTTCTCGGACAAGCAACTTTCGGCCAACACCCGCCGGTCGTACTCCCAAGCACTCTCGACCATTGTCGAGGAGTTGGGGTGGGACCTTCCTCTTGACCAACTTGACTCTCGAAAGCTGCTTGATGCGTTTCAGGAGCGTTGGGGGTCGGCGGAGCCTGCCACTTGGAACACTCGGATCACCGCCGTCAAGTCGTTTGTCTCTTACTGCCGACGCAACACCTGGTTGCAGGCCGATCCCATGGCGCTGGTCGACCGCCGGCGGCAACCCCGCGATCAGACCAAAGCCATCCCCCACCAAGACCTTGAAGCGCTCTGGTCTCGGCGGGAGGTCAGCCTGCGGGAAAAGACCCTGTGGAGGATGTTGTACGAGACTGCCGCCCGGGCCGGGGAAATCCTCGCTCTCAACGTCGAGGATCTGGACCTTCCCCGCAAACGGGCGGTGATCGTCGGCAAGGGCGGCCACAAAGAATACGTGTTCTGGGCATCGGGAGCGGCGCGTCTTCTCTCCAGGTACCTAACCGGGCGCCACCGAGGACCGGTGTTCCTCACCCACCGCCGACCCAACGTTATACCTGCTCGGGGTGACGAATGCCCACACACTGGCCGGGGAAGACTCTCCTACGAACGCGCCTCCACCATATTCAAACACGCCAGCGACGGGTGGACACTCCACCAACTCCGCCACTCCTCACTCACACACCTCGGCGAACAAGGAGCGTCCACTATCCTGCTCCAATCCAAAAGCAGACACCAAGACCCCCGCACACTCACTATCTACACCAAACCAGGAAACGAAGCAATCGCCCAACTCACCTCCGCGTTTGACCAACAACGGTCGCTTCGATGAACTATCTCCCAGATTCACCATTTTCCATGTCCGGCAGAGGGTGACACTGGTAACCGTGCCGAACAGATTGCTAGACGCCAATACGCACTTTCCCCGTGCTATGTTCGGGGGTTTCTCGGGATTTCTTGAGGCTTCGCGATATGTTGGGATTCGGGTAGGAAGGGGGTCCTTGTTTAGGGGTTGAGGCCTCGCTGGAATAGGTGGTGAAATAAAAATCGCCTATCCAGGAGGCCTCAATGAGTGCTGATATTATGCGGGTGCGGTTGCACCTGCGTGGGGTTCGTGTGACCGGTGTGGTGGTGGACACTCCCGCAGAGTTGGTGGTGGAGGTGATGTCCACCAGGAAGTTGTCGTCGTGTCCGTTTTGTGGCCGTTCGTGCCGGCGGGTTCATGACCGTCGCCGGAGGTTCATGACCGTCGCCGGAGGGAGATCCGCGATCTGGAGATCAGCGGCCGTCCGACGGTGTGTTATGGATCCAGCGGCGGTTCGTGTGCAACCATTGTGGAAAGCGTCATATGGAAACCCATTCCCAGTTCGAGGGTGGTCTCACTCGCCGGTTGGCGCGCAGGCTGGTCCAAGACGCTCAGGTGATGCCTATTTCGGCGGTGTCCCGCCGACACCGTGTGGGGTGGCATCTGGTCATGGGACTGCTCTGTGACTGGTCGGGACTGGTCCAAGATCAGCGTCGTAAACAGTCCTGTCGGGTGTTGTTGATCGATGAGACATCGATCCGCAAACGGCATCGTTATGTGACCGTGATCCCCTAGCGGCGACACCCGAGAGCTGTTGGACATGATCCAAGGACGCTCCAAAGCTGCTCTGAGCAGGTTCTTCATAGAACAAGGACCCCGATGGTGCCACAGTGTGAATACCGCGGTCACCGACGGTTCCCACTCCTACCGAGCAGCTATTCATCGTTATCTTCCCCGAGCCCGTCATGTCCTGGACCGCTTCCACGCCCTCCGATGGTTCACTGGAAGGGCTCACTCTGGTACGCAGAGAACTGCAACGCCGCCAACCGCCCAGCGTGAAACCCGCCTTCCATCCGGACCTGCTTTCGCGCCCGGTTCGCTCTTCTCAAAAGACATGACCACCTCACCCGAACCGAACAGAGACGCCTCGACCGGCTATTCGCCGCTCATCCGCGTCTACGGGTCGGCTGGGACGCTCTACAAGAGATCTACGGCCTCTACCAAGCCAACGACCTCCAAGGCGCCCTCGACGCTCTCCAACGCTTCGCCGACCTCTACGAAACCGGCCAGATTCCCGAGTACCACAACACCGTGGACACCATCCTCAACTGGTCAGACGAAATCCTGAACTGGCACCACAGCCGCCGTTCCAACGGACCCCTCGAAGGCACCAACAACCTAATCCAAACCCTCCGCAGAACCGCCCACGGCTTCACAAACCCCCAAAACTACGCCGCCCGAGGACTCCTCCTAACATGAACCCCACCACCAACCAGCCAGACCACAATCCCACGAATTCGCGAAGGGCTCCTTTTGCTCATTTCTGAATCCACCCTCCCCTTCTCGCTGATAGTGAGAGCGCTGGGTGTAAATTTCGGGAAGTGGTGGGGTGTTGGCAACCATTTCCAACCTGCACCTTAGCAGAGTGTTTTGAGGGGACTCCACATTTCAAACAGGGGGTTTGCACATTTGGGAAGCGTCGTCGCAGCTAGCACCGGCCCTTCCACGTCAGAGAGGTTCCTAGCGTCCTGTCGGCTCAACAACAGGGGTGGTCAGACCTAATGGGGTCAACCTAATCGGCCCGTCGTGTGTTTCACTGGCGACTCGGGCCTCTGGTATCACATCGCCGAGATCGAGACTGCTGTCAGATCGGGTATTGACACAGTAACGGTGGTCAACAATAATCGCTCTGGTAACCAATCAAAGCGTGGTTTCGACCGCGCATACTATGGCAAACAGACGGAGCAAGCGAAGGACCTCTGGGTATCCTCAGACGTCGATGTCGCTCGCCTCGCGGGTGATATAGGCGCCGTAGGTATTCGTGTCGAGCAGCCCGGTACAATCGGCCCAGCATTGGAAAGAGCGTTTGAGTTGAACCGGCCCGTAATAGTCGACGCAGTGACTGATATTGATGCCCTCGCTCCCCTGGCGGACTTAGCTCCACAGACATGAGTGTCGTGACCCCTGAACGCAGACTCCGCATCTGGTAGTAGTCGTTGTCGGTCGTCTATTCCTAACGGGCCTACGATCGTCACTCAACGTAGCGGCCAGAACTTCTGAGGATACCGACTGCTGAACAGTGAGTACACAAGTCAGAAAGAACCTCTTCCACCGACATCCTCTCAATCCTTGGGATCGAATTGATGACAGGCTACCAGGTGACCAGGCCGGACTTCGATGAGCTCTGGTCTCTCGGTTACGGTTCTTTTGTAGAAGATTGGGTCGTCGCTTCTTGCTGCTACCGAGACCGGACAGCGGGCATAGAAGGCACAGCCGGAAGGGGGCTTAACAGGCGACGGAATGTCGGAAGCCAGAAGACGTGCTGCTTCTTCATCTATCATTGTCGTCGATCGTGAGCCAGCAATTAGCGCCTGGGTATAAGGATGCAGCGGGTTCTCGAATAACTCTTCTGAAGGAGCCACCTCTACAAGTCTTCCGAGATACATCACAGCCACTCTGTCGCTCAGATAGCGGACGGTCGCGAGGTCGTGAGCGATGAGTAGATACGACATATGGAAGCTCTCTTGGAGATCACGGAGGAGGTTCATGATCTGCGCCCGGATCGAGACATCGAGTGCTGAGACGGGCTCGTCGAGGATGATAACGGATGGATTGAGAGCGAGTGCACGGGCAACCGCAATGCGCTGACGCATTCCACCACTGAACTCATGCGGGTAATGCCTCATGACAGTGGGACCGAGCCCTACGGCCGCAAGAAGCTCCTCAACACGAACCTGAAGCTCCGCCTTTGGCAACGGTTGGTTGATGACTATCGGTTCAGCGATGATCGATTCAGCTCGCTTGCGGGGATTGAGAGAACTCCAGGGGTCCTGGAACACTGCCTGAACCGATGCTCGATAGTGTCTTAGCTTGGTGCCCCGTAACTTCGCCACGTCTTCCCCCTCGAAGACGACACGGCCGGACGTAGGGGCGATGAGCCGGAGGATCATGCGAGCAGTGGTCGTCTTTCCTGATCCGGATTCGCCAACCAGGCTCAAGGTTTCTTGTGCATAGAGGTTGAACGTCACACCATCTACAGCACGCACAAACTTCCGCTCCTTCCGCGGCAACAGAGTTCCACTACCAATTGGAAAGTGTTTTTTGAGTTCTCTAACGCCGATGATGGGGTCGGGGTGGTTCACTCCAGCAGCCAACAACTCACTGAGTGATCGTCGGCGATGTCGAATTGAAGAGGATAGGACTCTCGGCAGCGGTCCATGGCGTACGAGCATCGCGGTTCAAACGTGCATCCCTTCGGCAGATCGTAGATAGACGGTGGACTCCCCCCGATGGAGTTGAGCCGCTTTCTGCCTCGGTCGACAGACGGAACGGATTCAAGGAGCGCTTGCGTGTAAGGGTGTTCTGGAGAGGAGAGCAGCTCAGCGGTGGGTCCAGTCTCAACGATCTTTCCCGCGTACATGACAGCCACCCTGTCACACATCTTGGCGATGATGCTGAAGTCATGAGTGATGAACAGAATCGCAAGACCTCGCGCTCTCTGTATTGCTTTTAGGTGAGCGAGAAAGGCAGCCTGGAGCGTAACATCCAGCGCGGTGGTTGGTTCGTCCGCAATGAGCAGATCAGGGTCTGCGGCCAACGCGATCGCACCCACCACTCTCTGACGCATTCCACCGCTGAACTGGTGGGGGTGATCATCGAGCTTCGACTCGGGTTCGGGGATGTGTAACTGACGGAGCAACTCGATCACCCGATTGCGCGACGCCGACCTGTCCATGTTGCGATGGAGCCGCAGCGGCTCGCCCACCTGCTTGCCAATCGTGAGAACGGGATTCAGCGACGTCAAGGGATCCTGGAGAATCATCGCAATTCGTTCTCCTCGAACCTTACGCATCTCCCGCTTCGAAAGCGTGAGAATGGACTCCCCATCCAGTTCTATCTCACCGCAAACAACCCTTGAGGCAGGCCTCGGATGTAGCCCGATGATCGAGAGGGCGGTGATGCTCTTACCGCATCCCGACTCGCCGACCAACCCCAACGTCTCGCCTCGCTCCAAGTTAAAGGAAACACCGTCGACAGCTCGCCCGGTTCCCTGCCTCGTTGTGAAATGGACCTGAAGGTTGGTGACTTCAAGCACAGCAGTGCTCTTCGGTACGGCGTCCGTAGATGGCTAGTCGACCGTACTATTCCGGCGCGGTGTGCAGCGTGAATACATCATCTCACCAGCCTTCCAACATCAGGTCTACTGCTCGGCGCATATACGTGATGTTATCGGGTAAGAGCAGAGGCGTCGTGATTCCAGCCGCCATGTACTCACGGATCCTTCCGCACACTTCTTGGTGGTCACCGTAACACCCGAGGCTTTCGACGAGACTATCGGGGATCAAGTCAGCCGCCCTGATGGCCTCCCTCTCGGATGAAGGCCAGGACATCATCGATCTTAGACGGGTTACAAGCCGAGGATCAGCTTCAGAGGACCGGGCGATGTGAGCTTGTTCGGCAATGTACCGCGCAACTTCCGGTTTGTGTCCTGCAATCGCCCTCTCCTTGTTGTTATCGACACGGATCCGCAGCATCTTAAGAATGTCAATCTCGTCATAGGGGCGGCCTACCTTCTTCGCTTCCTCGCGGATGACCTCAACCTCGCGGCGCGTTGCCGCCACAGTGTGACCGCCGTTCAACACGATGCCATCCGCCACGCGGGTAGCCAAACGCAGAAGCTCAGGGCCCACTGCACCTATGTAGATACGAATCTTGTGCGTATCATCAACCCGGTTCTCCAGCCGAACTTCCCGTAGCCGAACGAATTCGCCGGCGTAACTTACGGGACCCTCTGCAGTAAGAAGGAGCCGGATCGATTCGACAACCTCGCGCATGGCCGTAACGGGCTTCTTTAGGCTGAGACCTACGCGAGTCGCTAACGGGTTCCACCAAGCGCTCAGACCGAGTACTACTCGCCCGGGCGCCAGCGCATGAAGTGTCGCGAACGTCTGAGCAATCAGCGCGGGATGCCGCGTCCAAATGGGGAGCCCGGCCGTACCTACGCGGATCCGGGCTGTATTGGCTGCGTACACCGAAAGTGGGGTGATCGCATCTCCTGTCAGCCGCGTTTCGATGGTCCAGAGCGAGTCGACAGACTCGGCGTCCGCCAACTTGGCCAATGGAATGGCTTCCCTAATGTGATTGCTCGGCAGAGCCACAGCGAAGCTGCACTCGGACATACCCCGATGGTACTCAGCGTAGCCATCAGGCGCGACCGAATCGGCCCTTCGGGCGAAGAACCTGGCCAAAGACCGCTTCGTTCGGCCTGGGATCATCGCCAACACCTTGCCGCTGCCACCGCACGCAACCACGGTCACATACCGATGCCGGCGGCGGATCGGGGCCTCGTCCACCAACAGCAACACGACACGCCCGGGCCCGGCGATACTCCGCCACCAACTCCGACTGGCCTCGCACCAGGACCATGATCCGATACCGCCCCTTTACCGGCTCTTTGATGCTCTGAACCTGAACCACCCCGGGTTTACCGAAGAGCGAGGTGTACCCCCACTTTTCGGAGTCGGGATATTTGGAATTGATGGTATGACTGGACCCAGAGAGGAGGGTCTTCATGCCTTATCGAAATGTCCGCCCGGTTCCGTCGGAGGGTGCTGGACCTGCTTGCAGCTGGCAGGTCCGTAGCGTCGTTGTCAGAGGATCCTGGAGTGTCCGTTACAGACGATCTGCAACTGGCGACGTCAAGACAGGATTAACCGCGGTCTGGACCCAGGTCCGACTTCGGTGGAGAAGGCCGAACTGCAGGCCGCTCGCCACCGGATCGCCGAGTCGGGTGACCGAGTTGGCTGTGACTAAACGAGCTATTGAGCTGTTGAAAGCCAAGGTGGTGTCCCCAAAAGACGGTACGAGGCGATCCGCACCATGAGAACCGAAGGATTGTCCACACAGGTGGCTTGCCGGGTGCTGGGAGTGTCAGAGTCCGCGTTCTACGACTGGCGGTCCCGTCCACCGTCGGCCCGTGCCATGCGGCATGCGTGGCTTACCGACCTCATCTCTCAGATACACCAACAATCACGCGGCACCTACGTAGCGCGGCGGATCCACGCCGACTCCTCGAAACCCGCCAACCGCACAACCAACCAAAACCTCCCAAAAAACCAGCCAAAACGGGGGAACCTCAACACCGAAACACCCACCACCCCGAAAAACACGATTTTGAATAAAAGAAGCATCACCTCGCCACCCTATACCAACACTGGCTCACGCCCGATTTGTAAAACATAGAAGCATCTGGTAATTCCAGGATCCGATTGCTGCTGCTAGGGTTCGGTTGACGCGATCTCGAAATGGAGAACTGATAATGCGACGGTACCTGGCTCTCTTGTCCTCACTCCTGGTTGTGGTCGCTGCTTGTGGAGGCGGTGATACAGACACACCCTCAACCTCCGCCACCACTGCAACCGCCCAAACCCAAGCACCGACTACCGCTGCACCTACCACCGCGTCGGAGGCCACAACCGCAGAATCGGCTGCGACGACCGCGCCGCCGACTTCAACAACGTCTACCACCCTTAGCCCACCGGAAGCTGGGCCCACAGGGACCGTGACCGTCGCGATTCCAACCTTCGGCAATGAACTCCTTGATCCGACCCGGTCCTCGAACCCCGATATGCCGTACTGGGGCAGTTCCTTTGATTTCCTCATGGGTATGGATGCGAACGGAAACCCGACGGCCGAAAACGGTGCAGCCACGGCTGTCGAATCCTCCCCGGACGCCAAGGTTTGGACGATCACACTCCGCGAGGGCATGACATTCCACGACGGTGTGGAGGTTACCGCTGAGGACGTCGCATTCAGTTTCGAGTTGTACTCGGGTGAGGACTCTGCCTGCACCTCCTGTGGAAAGATGCAGAAGAACTTCGATTCTGCCGTTGTCACGGGCAAATACAGCCTCGAAGTGACCTTCAAGGAGCCAAACGCCCTGTTCCTTCGCGACCTGACCAGAGTGAATGACACTCTTGCCATCATCCCGAAGCACCATTGGGAAGCAATGGGGGGTGCCGACGGGTTCAACGCGAATCCTCTCGGAAGCGGACCCTATGTCTTCAGCGATCGCGCCATTGGAGAGTTCGTCGAGTTCAAGGCGAACACCGAATATTGGAACCCTGACCGGGTACCCGGATTCGAGACTCTTCGCATAGTCCTCGCTCCTGAAGCGACCAGCCGATTGGCTCTGCTCGAGCGCGGAGACGCCGATCTTGCGTTGATGGACCCGTTTACGGCCCCCGACGTGTTGGCGGCCGGCCTGGAAATTGCCGGGCCGAAACGCGTCCAGACATTGAGCCTCGCGTTTGGTATGCCCTGGAAGACCGAGTTCTTTTACAACAACCAAGCTGCCCGCGAAGCTCTGATCAAAGCGGTTGATGTCGCAGCGATCGTATCCGCCATTTACCCTGAGGGGACAGCGACGCCAGCCGCCAGCTTCGCAGCGGTTCCGAGCCAGGAAGGGCACGACCCTAGCCTGACGCCATACGTGTACGATCCCGGTGCTGCCGCGCAAGCAATTCAAGATCTGGGGCTAGCCGGCCAAGAGATCACGATGTACCAATACGCGTTCGGCGCAACGCCGGAGTTCCCGCAGATACAAGAAGCTGTTGCAGCCTTTTGGAGCATAGCCGGGCTTAGCCCTCAGTTGAGGCCCACAGACTTCGCCACTATCCGTCCGAATTTCCTCGAGGCTCCGTACTTCACCGAGCCCTTCACGCACCTTTGGTTCGTTACAGCTGGCACAACCACAGAGAACGCCCTAAGGATCGGGGTCATCAGCAAGGATATCGGTGGCTTCTACTCGGCTCTCGGCGATCCTGTACTCGACGATATCTACGGTCAATACCGATCTGAAGTTGACCCTGGGAAGAGAGCGGATCTCGCCGGCAGCGCCGTCCATCTGATCTACGACACCTTCGCGGTGCTTCCTATCGCCACTACCGACATGATTTGGGGTAAGGGTCCTCGGATAGCCAGTTGGTCACCAACCAACGGATCTATAGCGGCCGTGAACTTCGAGACCCTCCGGCCATGACGACCAGTCACTGCTGAGCTGGAGAAGGCGTAGCCTGATGAACGACCTACCCAAGAGATTCGGAATCAAGCTACCGGGCGCCGGAATTCGCAACAATATTGATCTGGCTCAATACGCTGATGACGTTGGTGTGGATTCAGTTTGGATGGCTGAAGGGCGTCTCACCAGTGATGCGATAACTCCGATGGCCGTTTATGCGGCGAACACGGAGAGTATCAGGGTCGGATGTGGTGTGCTCCCCGTCTGGACTCGCAATCCAGCCCTAATCGCACAGACCTTTGCCACCTTGGACTTCCTGGCGCCGGGGAGGATAATTCTCGGTCTAGGTGTATGGTGGGATCCGATCGCCACGAAGGTTGGCATTGACCGCGGGACCAAACTTATCCGAGCGGCCCGTGAATACCTCGAAGCGATTCGACTTCTGCTTGAACGCAGGGAACCGGTCACGTATGAGGGCGAATATGTACGGTTCGATGATGTGTTCCTCGACCACAGTTCAACTGGTCCACACCATGTTCCGATCTACTTGGCCGCCGTCGGACCGCAGATGCTCAGACTGGCCGGTCGCCTTGCCGACGGTGTGGTCCTGAACAGCAGTCACACTGTTGAAGCCACGCGGAACGAGGTTCAGCAGGTACTGGTGGGGGCCGAGGCAGCAGGCCGCAGCCTCGACGACATAGATATCGTGCAGCCATGCACCATTCGCCTTACAAACGACAAGCCGACCGCCATCGCTCAGGACAAGGTCGTCGTCACACAGTTCATCGCGCAGCAACCACACGTTGCGGGACCTACCGGAATCGAACCGGAGTTGGCTGATCGAATCCGAGACGTAGTGGGCGGTTGGCCGGCGAGCCGAAGCGCCATTGTGGAGGCGTCCAAGCTCGTTCCCGACGAGATCATTGAGAATATCGGTTGTTACGGGGACGATGATGAGGTGAGAGAGCGGCTGCGCGCATACGAAGATGCAGGGGTAGATTGCCTCTATGCCGCAGCCGACAAGGCACTGATTAACTTCCTCGCGCAGGGCTGGTGACCTAAAACAGTCACTCCGATGCTCACTGTAGATACCCACTGCCATGTCCTCGATACATGGTTTGAACCGGTTGAGGTACTCCTGTTCCAGATGGCGCGAGCCGACGTCGACAAAGCTGTATTGGTTCAGCTATCCACCAACTATGACAACAGCTATCTTGTCGAGTGTTCCGATCGATTCCCGGGGCGGTTTGCCATCGTGGGCGCTGTCGACACTTCTGCACCAGACTGCCTGGAGAAGCTCGAATACTGGGCCGGCCTTGGTGTGATAGGGGTCCGGCTCACGCCGATGCAGAAGTCAGCAGGCAAAGATCCGCTCGCTGTTTGGAAGAAGGCGAACACGTTGGGCATGTTGGTGGACCTGTGGGCTTTGCACGGCCCTGATGCCATGAAGGGATTCGTGTCCGACGAATACACCGGATTGGTAGAACGCTTTCCGCAGATGCCATTCATCATCGAACACCTCGGGTTTGTCGCCAATGACCCGGATCCTCCTTATGCTGACTTCAAGCGGATCCTGGCTCTGAATCGATACGCCAATGTCTTTTTGAAATTGCCTGGGTTCGGCGAGTTCGTTCCCAGACCGGTCCCTCACCGCAGTCCACCATATGACTTTGACGCTATCCCACCCTTCATCGACATGGCTCTCGATGCTTTCGGGCCGGATCGGGTAATGGTCGGCTCTGACCATCCTCGCTGCTCGGATTGGGAAGGATATTCCAACGTCTTCGGGTACCTGCGGGAGTACCTTGGGCGCTTGCTGAACGCTGATGAGATGGCCGCGGTCTTGGGGGCCACCGCCGAGCGGATCTATTTCGCCAACCACATGGAGTGAAATCGTTGGCGCGTAGTATGACACCTTCACACGAAGAGGGTGTACGGTCGTGAGTCGGGGTCGCGGCTACGGCGTGATAGACGCGAAGGGTCCGCGAACAGTACCGTCTGCCGTGCTTAAATGAGGCGGGCTCGGGTTACGACAGTCGCCTCAAGCGTGGTCGCGCTCGGTGCTATACCGGTATTCCTAACCGGTGCCATGGGCGTTCAGATACGCGCCGAATTCGGGCTCGGTCCTGCTGGATTCGGTATAATGTTGAGCGCGTTCCATGTCAGCTCTGCTTTGGCATCGCCAGCACTGGGCCGAGCTGCCGAAAGACGCCCAGCGATGTCAATGCGATGGGCTGTGATTCTCACTCTTGTATCCCTTGTCGGTATCGCGCTGGGCGGGAGAAGTCCCGTCCTGTACGCAGGCTTCCTAATCGGAACCGGGCTGGGGTTCGCACTAGCGCAGACTTCTACGAATCTCTTCATCACGCGAACTGTGCCTGCAGGCAACCGGGCCACGGTACTAGGCATCAAGCACGCTGCCATTCCGCTCGCCACCTTGTTGGCGGGATTAGCGGTGCCGACGGTTGCCGTGACCATCGGCTGGCGCTGGGCCTTCGCCATCGCAGCAGGCGGTGCGACTCTCCTATGGGCACGGCTGCCGAAATCATTCACGGGGTTCAGCAACCCTCCTGCAAAAGATGGCGGAGGCAGCCCCCCGAAGGAACTTATCGTGCTGGTATTGGCAACCATTCTGGCGATGGCCAGCGGTTCTGCCCTTAGCGCCTTCCTGGTCTCTTTCGCTGTCGCAACGGGCATCGGCGCGGCTTCTGCCGGATTCTTACTCGCCGCAGGCGGTGCTTCAGCTATTGCCATGCGAGTCATGTGGGGATGGTTAGCCGATCGCCGGTCAACCCAAGGTTACATTGGCATAGTGTGGCTTCTGACTGTTGGTAGCGTAGGCTATTTGCTGCTTAGCACGGAGCAACCAACGCTTGTCCTCGTCGGGGCCATGACCTCGTTCGGGGGGGTTTTGGGTTGGTCCGGGCTTCTAGCTCACGCGGTAGTTGGCAGGAATCTGAAAGCTCCCGCTCGTGCCACAGGGGTGACCCAGGTCGGGTTCTACGTCGGAGGCGGTATCGGGCCGCCACTCTTCGGTTTTCTGATCGATCAATTCTCATATCGTTTCGCGTGGGTGACAGCCGCAGGCTTTGTGCTTGTCGCAGCCGGTCTCGCGCTTGCAGTGGAGTTGAGTAGTCGCGCCAAGCAGACCTGACCCAGCTAGGCCGCATCCGCCCTGCGGAGTATCAGAGAAGATCGAGACGTGAACCCGGCTGGACCCGAACAAACACTCTCCGATGAACCTGGGCGGCTCACCGACACAACGACTACCTCAAAGTCGACATAAGAGTTCATGGAACCACTATCCTCAACTCACATTGAGGTAGGTTTTCCATCCTGAACAGGAGGTCTGGTCGGATGAGCCCAGCTATTCCAGAGATGGAACCTTACCGCCAAATCACCCCCGGGTCTCGAGTGCTCTGGGAGCGAGCCGCACGTGTCCTGCCGGGCGGGGACACTCGATCTAGCATCTATTGGCGACCTTATCCAATCTACCCCATGGACTCTGACGATATCGCCACGTATGCCGAGAGCCTGGGACGCGTAGTGACTCACCTCGGATCAGCACTGTCTCTTACTCAACGAGAATCTTGGCATCTCAGAGGTAGGTCTGTACGCCAACAACGCCACGAACAACAGGAAAGTCCTGGCCCACCCCAGATGCATGGTCGGCAGCGATGCCCTTCTCTTGGGCGACTACCCCAGCCCGCGTTCCTATGGCACGTTTCCGAAGGTGCTCGGTGATCTCGTGCGTGACGAAGGGCTGTTGTCGATGGCGGATGCGATTCGCAAAATCACTTCCCTGCCGGCGCAGCGACTTGGGCTCCAAGATCGAGGGATTCTGCGCAATGGCTTCGCAGCCGATCTGGTCGTATTCGATCCGCTCGAGATTCACTCGCCGGCAACCCTGGAGAGTCCGCGCCAGTTCCCTCTAGGGATTTCGCACGTCATGGTCAATGGTGTCCTCGTGATAGACGATAGGGAGCACACCGGCGCTCTCCCGGGCCGAGTCTTGCGGAACGGATGACCAAGCCCAACGCTCGATTTATCCAGGGATTCGGATGACGCCACCGTGATCATCAAGGGTGGCCGTGTTGTGACAGAAGTTGGCGTTGTCGACGCAGACATCCTCGTCGTCGATGGGTCCATCGAATCGATCGGATCCGACTTTTCCGGGGGTCCGGTCGTGGATGCTCGCGGAGCATGGGTGTTACCCGGCGTCGTTGATCCGCATGTTCACACATCGGTGGGTGGTTTCCACACGATTGATCCTCTCGCCGAGGATCTGAAGCAGGCGACCGCTGCGGCTCTCATGGGCGGTGTCACGACGGTCGGAGCCTATGTCAGTCGTGGACCCGAGATGGGATTGATCGACACCGTCAAATATCAAATCCAGTTCGGGACCGAGCATTCTGCGGTCGACTTCGCTATCAACGCTCTGTGTCTTCCGGGAGACCCGCTGACCGAGGTGGTTGATGCAGGCGTCGGGTTGGGTGTAACCACATACAAGGCCTTTCTCGGGTACTACGTGCGTGGCGCCATGTTGGAAGATGACGAACTGGTCGAGTTGATGGTGGCAGTAGCCTCCCACAATGGTCTGCTCCTAATACACCCGGAGAACGGGAGAGCAACCAAGTACTACCACGATATCGAATACGCACGCGACCCGACTGGCCTTGAAGGCTATCTGCGGTGCTCGCCGGGAATACTCGAAGCCGAAGGCATGTTCCGTGCAGCCGCGCTGGCCGAACTCACTGGCTGCGATCTGCTGTTTGTTCACCTGTCCGCAGCCGAGACTGTTGGCGTGCTCTCTTGGCTCAAGGATGGTGCGGCTTCAGTACGGGTGTGGAGCGAGACGCAGCCGCACTACCTCATATTGACGGAGGACGCCCTTCTCAAGCACGGTTCCCTCGCGAAGATAGGCCCCCCGCTTCGCGGAAGTGAGGATGTGGATGCAGTCTGGGACGCCGTCGACGCGGGGCACGTTGACTTGCTCTCAAGCGATCACTCACCTCGCACGAAGGCTATGAAACAAGCTACACCGGCCATATTCGACGCCCCCTACGGTGGCATCACGTCGTCGGAGGCCCTACTTCCGCTAGCGTACGCACTCGGCATTGAGACGGGTCGATTCGATATATGTAGGTTGGCGGAGCTGACAGCAACGAACGCCGCAAAGGCATATGGTCTCTTCCCTCGAAAAGGCGCCATACGAGTTGGCGCCGACGCCGATTTTGCGATCGTCCCGATTGAAGGGGAACCCCGTGAGATAGGGCCACACACTCTGCACGGTCGCTCGGACTACTCGATTTACACAGGCCTCACATCTAGAGGGTTCCCAAAGTACGTGGTGAGGCGTGGGTACTTGGCCGTATCGGAAGGTGAGGTGTTAGACAACCCGAGCGGCAGATATCTGGCTCGAGGTATGAAGTCGTGATTCTAGCTCCCGCGCCGAGTACTGACAGACTCCGGTAATGACAAGAGTTATAGCAAGTCGTGCACTACAAGCGTTGGTTACCCTCCTCGGTGTCAGCGTGGTTGTATTCGCGTTGAGCCAATCGACCGGTAATCCGGTGGATGTCCTGCTACCAGTAGAAGCGACGCCCGAACAGCGGATGCAATTGATCGATGAGTTGGGGTTGGATGAGCCACTCGTCGCTCAGTATCTCGCCTTCTTAGGCAATGTGATCCAGGGCGATTTTGGCACATCGATACGGACCAAGCAACCTGTCCTTGAACTCGTTGTGGACCGCCTTGGGAACTCGGTCATGCTGGTCAGCACGTCACTCCTCTTCATGGTCGTATTCAGCCTTCCTCTCGGTGTCCTTGCGGCAGTGAAGCGCGGTACGATCATAGATCGTACCGCAATGGGCCTAGCCGTTCTGGGTCAATCACTTCCGCCCTTTTTCACTGGCATCCTAGCGATCATTCTGTTCTCAGTCAGATGGCAGGTGTTTCCAGCGCAGGGTTCGGGTACCTGGCAGCATCTGTTGCTTCCCGCAGCAACGATGGGCCTATTTACCGGAGCCGGGATCACGCGACTGATGCGCTCGGCCATGCTTGAAGTGCTTGACAGCGAGTACGTCAAGCTTGCTCGTATCAAGGGTGCGAGCGAGATGAGGGTTGTGTGGAGGCACGCCTTCCGAAATGCCTTGATTCCGGTCGTAACGTTTGTGGTACTTATGTACGGTGTTCTCGTAGCTGCTGCGGTCACGACAGAAGTCGTCTTCGCGTGGCCGGGTTTGGGTCGGCTTGCCTTCGAGGCAGTTTTATGGAGGGACTTCCCCGTGCTGCAGGCTGTAGTCATTTTGTGGGCGGCGCTTATTGTCTTTGCTAATCTTCTCGTTGACCTGTCATATGCAGTCATCGATCCACGGATTCGTCATAGTGTCTGAGTTCTTCGGCAAGGTACGGATCGGATTGGGCACAGTCTGGCGCAGCTTTCCCATGTTTCCTCTTCTGGTTGTCTTGTTGGCCGTAGCGGCCGCCTTATCGGCGGACTTCATCGCTCCCCACGAACCGGACGAATTGCACCTGGCGCACGCCCGTCAGGGATGGGTCTTTTCAGAAGAAGGTAGCTGGGAGTTTCCTCTGGGGACTGATATCCTAGGCCGCGATATCCTTAGTCGGATTATTAAGGGCGCTCAGGTGTCTATGTCCGTGGCTGCAGGCACTGTCCTACTCGCGGGGTCTATCGGGACGACCCTCGGTTCTATCGCCGGCTACTTCGGAGGTTGGGTTGATACGGTGATCATGCGACTGGTCGATGGTTGGCTTGCCTTTCCCGCAATCTTGATCGCCCTCGTTTTTGCTGTCACTGTCGGCCCAAGTGTTACGGTTGTCGTGTCAGTAATGGCGCTTATCCTATGGGCACGCTATGCCCGTCTGGTACGAGGGGAAGTTCTTAGCTTGAAGGAGCGCGACTTCATTGCGCTCGCGCGAGTCGCGGGAGGATCACCCCTGCGGATAATGGCTTCACACCTGCTGCCAAACGTGCTCAACAGCGTGATCGTCCTTTCCACCCTGCAGATCGGTTGGGCCATCACGGTCGAAGGCACCTTGAGTTTTCTTGGTGCCGGTGTTCCTCCACCGACGCCAACGTGGGGTGGTATGGTCGCCGATGGGCGTGACCTGATCCGGTCGGCCTGGTGGATTTCCGTATTCCCTGGAGCTGCGATAGGCCTGGTGGTACTTTCTTTCAACCTGATCGGTGACCGCATTCGAGACCTCCTGGATCCCAAGCTCAGAGCGCTTTAGTGGCTCATCGATGCTCCTATGGTTGAGCTTCTATGTCTTGCAAATCGGATTCTGGGGTGGTTGGCGGGAGAGGTGGTTGGTGGTGGGTTTTCGAGGGGTCGGCAGAGTTGTCGAGCGAAGTACCGTTTTGAGACAAGCGCCGAGCAAGCCCTGAGAGCCTCGGGGTTTGAAGGTGTGTCAGTTCCGCAACTGGTAGCGGCTATTCCAAGATCTGTTGAGAACTGTAATCGGCGCCTCCAACCGTTATCAGAGTTCTTGAGGATCGCGTCTCAAGAATCGGCAAGGACTCCAGCGCGTTGACAATGTTGAACAACGTCGGGAGGTCCTCCCACGTCGACTTATTAAAAGACACAGACCCTTCCCCGGTCCAGGCTTCTTTGAGATAGGGACTCAGGTCGGGAGGAGGCGTAAACGTGACGTACTCGACATCATGTTCCCCCCAGTCGTGGGTCCGAGGCATGTACTTGTAGAGAAGAGTACCCTGTTGGTCCATGGCTAAGCCGGCCATCTCGTCGTCGTCCAACTTGGTTTGCTCACGAAGTGTCATCGACATGAACTGGTGTCCGAGCCAACCCGCGCTACAGAGTATCGTACCCTTCAAATGACGCGGCTCAGGAAGTTCCCCGTAGATCTTCGGGTATCCCAGTTCCTCGCGGCCGGTGATAATCGGGTCGGTTAAGTTCTCCCACAGTACCATGAGGAAAGAACCCGAGGTGGTAGTCCGTTCACCACGAAAGACAACTGGGCAAGTGACCCCAAGCGTGTTGTATCCGCGCCCCGCCAGCCACTCAATGTTGGTGATGTAGCTCGCCGTTACGGTGACGACCGGCTCACCATCGAGTTCAAATCTGGGCGGAAGTAACTTGTTCAACGCTTCAGCCGCAGTACGAAATCTGACCGAATACATCGTCTTGTTGGGACTGCTTGTGTTCGTGTACCGGTTTCCATCTACCCCCTGCCGGGGACCCAAGCTTACGCATCTGGCCTGGTTCAAAACTGTATGGCACCGGTGTCTCTCCTCAATGTAGAGCGCAGGACTCTCGTGAACGGTCGCCGTCTTCGCCGGGCTAGTTGGTCCTAGACCTGAGAGCCATCAGAACCCGTCGATACGGTGTCCAGAGTTCCGAGGATCAAGGCTTCTTTCGCAAAGACCCTTATGAGATAGGTACCGTATGGTAGCATCCATTGCTCTGAGGACCTTGTCGTGACCGACCTCAAGCTCGGTCGCGACAACGCGCAGGCACTCACCTGAGTCGTCCACCATCCGGGTGAGCGCCATGCGGCGAGTTGCCCGTGGCGGTCTCCGTCTCCGACGACTGCGGAGGCATCCCGGCGGAGAGACTGCCCCACCTGTTTCGGAAGTTCCCCCGCCATCGACGCTGAGCAGCAGGGGGGCGACGCCTTCGTTCTGGCCCCTTTGAGCGAGACCGTCGGATAAGAGCCAAGGCCAAAATCCCGTCGTCTTCCTTGTACGGTTCCTCTCCATACCCACCGTTTGCCTCCGGTGGGAAAGACCCTCAGAATGGAGCCCGTTTCCGTCGTGGTGTGATCCTGGCCGGGGCGAAACGCGCGGCGTTTTTGGGATGGGTCTGCTTTCGCAGCCACAATTGCGGCGGGCATCAGGGAATTTGGGCTCCAGTTAGTTGCGTGTCTGCCGGGGCTCCCGAAAGATATGGGACCGCGGCAGGACGGAGGCCCTACTCTTCCATGTTTATAACTATGTTGTCCGGTCCGCGGGCCAGGAACTGTTCCGACGGTACGTCGTAGGGATTTTCCTCAATGTGCCACATGTGGGCAGGCACGAATAGATAGTCGCCTGGTCCAGCCTCTACCCATTCCTTGAAGTCCTCGCCATAGTAGACCCGGACATGGCCGGAAATGATGTACACGGCGGTCTCGGCCTCACCGTGCATGTGGGGCGGACCCTTGTGATTGGGCTCTGAGGTGACGGTTCCGAACCAGATCTTGCTGGCGCCTACCGATGACCCGTCGATTGCGGGACGGCGGACCAGGCCGGGAGTCTGTGCCGTGTCGCTTGGCGGCCGGGTCCCGCGGACCACCTTCGGGACTATGAGTTCAGTCTTCGTTGCCAAAGGTTTGGCCTCCTCCTACGCCTATGCGCCGCGGCCGACGCGGGGTTATCGTATGTTCGCTTCGATGGTTAGCTTACAGGCACTCGCCGCGCAGGTTGTGAGAATGCGCTGTGAATATGCGGATGGGGGCGACAAGGGGGCGAGTCAAAATGCTTCGTCGGTATTCGCGATCGACCGATTCACAAGTCGTCTCCCCCGAATAGAGCCTGCTTGCCAAGTTGCGGCCAGGCGGCAGGCGCGGCGGCCTTGTCGAGCCGCTGTTCTATGGGCAAGCTGTCGTCCCAGTAGTGGGCAATCACGCGCATGCCGTTGATCCCGTCCGACTCCTCGGACGCGAG
The DNA here is from genome assembly GCA_965214265.1 of Acidimicrobiia bacterium. Lineage (GTDB taxonomy): Bacteria > Actinomycetota > Acidimicrobiia > Spongiisociales > ZC4RG35 > Bin76. The sequence continues at coordinate 1,633,771 of CBDCBK010000010.1, read as the reverse complement.
CCACACCGCGGGTCCGTTCATCACTTCCGGCCGCATGAGGATCGCCCGCCCCACCGCGATGTCATCGGGAATGATGTGGGTGTCGGTCTGGCCGCCGGGGACGAGTACGTTGGCGGTTACTCCGGTCCCCTCCAATTCACGGGACATGAGAGCGACGAGCGCCTCGTGGCTTGCCTTGGATGGACCGTAGGGGCACAGGCCCGGCCGGTACATGCTGTCGACGCTGGTCGTGTGACGCCTATTATCCGACCCCATCCCTGGTCGAGCATGTGGCCCACTGCCGCCCGGGCCATGAAGAACGATCCGCTGGAATTGACAGCGATGATCCTGCTCCATGTCTCGGGAGCGATGTCCCAGAACTTGGGAAGATTGCCGCCGGCGAGGTCCGCAAGGTTGATCGTGCCAGCGTTGTTGATCAGCACGTGGAGCCCACCAAGCCCGGCTATCGTCTTGCGGACAGCGTCCTCCACGCTTTCGGGGTCTGAGATATCGCAGACCAAGTCCAGGACACAGTCGTCCCCACCGGCCGCTCGGACCTCGCCTGCGGACTGCTCCAGCCACTCTTCGTTGATGTCCAGCATCGCGACGCGTGCCCCGGCCTGCACCAGGGCAAACGTCATGGCGCGGCCCATGCCGATGGGGCTGCCGGCGCCGGTAACGATTGCGACTTTTCCGTTTAGCGGTTTGTGTTGCATGTCGACTTTCTCAGTTCGTGTGCGTATTCGAATATTTGACTTGCCGTCAAAGATGTTCGAGAAAAGGCGTCCAAAGGGCCACCGATGCAATGAGCACTAATCAGTTTACGAAGGTGGGACGGCGGCGTGACCCAGCCCAGTCTCGCATTCTGGACGCGTATGTCTCATCCCTGACTGGCAGGGACGCTGCTCTCGGGCTGGCTGGAGATGATATGCAGTTGACCCGCATACTTCAGGACGATGGGCGCGCCCGATTTCGAGCCCGATGTCACCAGAGAGGAGGTCGCAGCGGCGGCAGGGGGCGACATCTCCTACTTCGCTTCTGGCGACCACAAAGACGAGGCCATGCAGACCATGGCAAATGGCCTAACGGTCCGTCGGCTGCACGACGAGGAAAAGCTCGGCGGAATCATCGGGATGGGCGGCGCCGGCGGTACCTCCATTGCCACGACGGGGATGCGCGTTCTGCCCGTTGATGCGCCCAAGGTGGTGGTTTCCACGGTGGCGGGCGGCGATGTCAGCACCTACGCGGGCGCCAGGGACATCGTGTTCGTCCCGTCATCGTCGACGTCGGCGGGATCAACACCATCAGTCGCGCCATATTCTCCAACGCGGCGGGGCAATCGCCGGCATGATCAAGCTGGACCAGCCGCCGGCAGGCGAGGAACGTCCCCTGGTTACCGCGTCCATGTTCGGCAACACGACGGAGGGCATCGAAAAGGGCCCGCGGAGTGGTGGAAAGCGGCGGTTACGAAGTGCTTGTGTTTCACGCCACCGGGATAGAGGGCAAGACTGCTCGCTCTGCTAATCGCGCACAACCTACGTCAACCCCAACAACTTCGACAACGACGAAAACTAACTAGACAGCGAACAGCCACCCACCCCCACTCCGCGCCCGGCCATCCCATCCAATGTCGCCAACGGGCTGACAACCCGAGGCCCAAGTCTCGTCGTTTTCCTTGGATTGTCCCTCTCCACATCCATCGTTTTGCTCCGGTAGGCGAGACTCTCAGAATGAGTCCGTTGCCGTCACTATGTGAACCTGCTTTGGCTGAGCGGACACCCACTGCTGTCATTTTCGGCATTTCTGCCCCCTATTCTGTTCCATGCTGCCACAATCTGCCCCACAATGAGATGAAACTACCAGAAACAACTTGAGAAATCAGTAACGCCATATGCGGGGGATGTCAGTGCCACTGTGAATGCAAATGGGCTTCTGACCTGGGCGTATAGCAATGCGTGAAACCCCACGGAACGAGGTGGAACGGTGTGGGCCCGACAGGACTCGAACCTGCAACCAACGGATATGAGTACGCGTATTTAACCAGGTAGATGGCCAAAATTGCCGATTCGTCCCACAATTCGTCCTACACCCGTCCGGCGACGGGATGAGCGGTACAGCAGATCGCGGGATCCAGTCCCCCCAAGGACGGTATTCATGGTTGTTCTGGGGACCTGGCATCCAACATTCTTCCGGAGCATCCTGCTAATGAGGACTGAGGAGGGTCTTCAATTCTGCGCAGAGGCGGTCGGTGTCATCCTGTCCCACCCCGAGGTGCGTCACTATTCGTACCCGCCTCTCTCCGAAGGCGCCAACCACGAAGCCCCGTGAGAGCAATTCTGATACCAGTTCGGCTGCGGTGGGGCCATCTTGGGAAATGTCGAAAATCACGATGTTGGTGTCTGCTGGCAGGACGGTATCTACCCAATCCAGGCGCTCCAGAAATGACGCGATTTGAGTTGCGTGGCGATGGTCGTCCGCCAGTCGGTCCACATTGTGGTCGAGGGCATAGATGCAAAGAGCCGCCATAAATCCGGACTGTCGCAATCCTCCTCCGATCGACTGTCGGAGACGCCAGGCTCGCTGGATGAACTCCTCGGATCCGGCAAGAGCGGCGCCAAAGGGACTGCCGAGGCCCTTGGTGAAACAGAAGGTGACGGAATCGAAGCCGTCCGAGTATTCCTTCGCCGAGATGCCGGTCTTGACCACCGCGTTCATCAGCCGGGCCCCATCCAGGTGGGTCGCGACTCCGGCTTCGACGGCTACTGTGGCGACCCCTCTCATTTGATCGAGGGCCAGATCGCCCCACCCCCAAAGTTGGCGGTCTGTTCGACAACCACGAGAGCGGTTTCGGGGATATACAGGTTGCCTTTGGGGCGAATGGCGGCGGCAACCTGCTCAGCATCGAACATGCCGTTGGAGCCGTCCAACATCTGGGTCTGCACTCCCCCCAGCAGACCTGGGCCGCCAGCCTCGAAGTTTACTATGTGCGAGGACCTTTCACAGATGATTTCGTCACCCGGGCGACAATGAATCGCAACCGCGATCTCGTTGGCCATGGTTGCCGACGGCATGAACAGGGCGTCTTCGGTCCCCAACAACTCGGCCACCCGTTCAAGAAGTTCGGTCGTGGTCGGGTCCTGACCCTTTTGCTCGTCGCCGATCGGCGCATCGAGAGCCGCTTCCCGCATCTCGCGGGGAGGTATCGACCTTTCGGCGTAGAAATCGGCAATACCAGGCGGCAATGGGCTGGCTTTCTGTCCTCCGTACGTGCCTACCATTGCCTATTCTCCTTCTTCGAAGTTGCCTTACTTCCCATATTACGTCCCCCTAAATTTCTGGGTCAATCTGACCACACTTGAACCAAGTTGAACAAAGTGTGTGGCCAGCTACCCGTTGGGACAGACTACCCTATGTAGCTCTTGACCTGGGGATATAGGGCATTTGCTACGTAGTAATAGTCGAATCTGTAGTGTGGGCCCGGCAGGACTCGAACCTGCAACCAACGGATTATGAGTCCGCTGCTCTGACCTCTTGAGCTACGGGCCCTCCGCTTCTACTTTACTTACTGTCCGGGCCCATCGCTCGCGGTGTTAGCATCTACCCGAACCGGGCTGTGGCGCAGCATGGCAGCGCGCTTGACTGGGGGTCAAGAGGTCGCCGGTTCAAATCCGGCCAGCCCGACCGAGATTCCTCCTCCCTTCTAGGGTGTCCGCCCCGGTTCTTGGACACTCAGGTCGATCCAAACCGGATGTGCGGATGCAGCCCGCAGCTGACGGAAGGAATCTTTGTTCTGAAAGCGGGCTATCAAGCTCCCACGTCAATGGGCGTCTTTGGTATATGGCCAGCCACAAGAGACGCCAGGTATGTACCTAGGCGTCTGGGTGCGAATTCGACTTCTCGGGCAGCCTCTATTTCCTGCAGACTCCACCAGCGGTGGTCCAGTTGGGGCTCTCCGTCGATCATGTCCGGAGCCACGGGAACCACGTTGAAACGCGGCGTCCGCAGAAAAAAGAACCTCTCCTGATTGTCGTACCAGACATTCCCCCACTGCCAGACATGCCGCCTCGTCCAAATGCAAGGGCCCAGCTTCACCAACTCCAGCCCGGTTTCTTCCCGAAGTTCCCTCACCGCGGCCTCCTCATAGGTCTCAACTGGTTTCAATCCTCCACCAGGGGTCATCCATAAGGAGAAGTCCCTCCGGTGGGGAAGGCAAGTGCGGAACAACAGCACCCTGTTGCTGTGGTCGAGTAGCAGAATACGAGCAGCGGGGCGGGGTATCGGATTTTCGGGGGATCCTGTGGAATCGTTATTCATGTGCGTCTTTGGTTCCGCCGGAGGGCTCTCCAGACCGGTTGGGTTTTTGGGTAGGCCGGGCAAGATCAACCGAACATTGCGGAGATCAGCCACAAGACGCCCTGCCCCAGTCGGTAGAGAAGGTAGAGGACGGTCAGGGCCACCGTTATCTTGAATCCCAGCGGATAGGATACCCGCTCCTCGGCTTGCCCGTCCCTTTCTGGGAGGTAGGGGTCTCCATGGCCCATCTATGAGCCCCTGGCCCTGCGGCGGGTTATGAATCTGACCGGGGTTCCCACCAAATCGAACCGCTCGCGGAGTTTTCTCTCCAGGTAACGCAGGTATTCGGGAGCTGGCCGCGCTCCGACCGTGAACAACACCACTGTGGGCGGCCTCACTCCCGCCTGCACGGCGTACATTATCCGGCAACGTCGGCCTTTGTGAGGCGGCGGCGGCTGAGCGGCGACCCATCCGGCCACCAGCCGGTTCAACTCGCCGGTGGGAACCCGGCGTCCGGCGTTTTCCAGCACCATCTCCACCGCGGCTCCCAGACGCCCGATCCGTGCGCCGGTCAGAGCGGAGAGGCGCAGCACCGGCGCCCAGGAAACAAAAGCCAGCCGATCGGGTATCGACCGCTCGGTCCACTCCCGCTGTTCTGGATCTATCCCGTCCCATTTGTTGAGCAGCACCACCAGGGCGGTTCCTGCCTCAACCGCCGCCCGGGCGATCTTCTGGTCCTGATAGGTGGCGCCGTCCAGGGCGTCCACCACCAGCAGCGCCGCATCGGCCCTGGAAAGAGCTTCCTGGGCTCTCAGCACCGCGTAGTAGTCGGCGTCCTCAGTAATCCTGGGGCGGCGGCGAATCCCGGCCGTGTCCACCAGGCGGTAGGTGGCGCCGTCCAGGTCGACATCCACATCCACCGGATCGCGGGTGGTGCCCGGAACGTCGGAGACAATTACCCGCTGGGTTCCGCACAGGCGGTTCAACAGGGTGGACTTGCCGGTGTTGGGCCGCCCGACGATGGCGATCCGGGGAGGCTCGTCGACTGGGACCGCCTCGCTTTCGGGCAGGACCGACAGCACCTGATCGAGGAGATCTCCCACTCCCCGTCCGTGGATGGCGCTGACCGGCTGGGGCTCTCCGAGTCCGAGGGTCCAGTAGTCGGAGACGGTCATCTCCCGGTGGGGGTTGTCTATCTTGTTGGCCGCCACCACCGCCGGGATTCCGCTCCTTTTGACCACAGCCGCCATGCCCTCGTCATCGTCGCCCAGGGCGGCCGTCCCGTCCACCACGAACAGCACCGCGTCGGCGCCGCTAACAGCCGCCTCGGCTTGAAGGCGGACAGCTTCGGAGAAAGGCGAGGAGGGATCGAGCTCCCAGCCGCCGGTGTCCACCACCAGAAAATGACGGTCTGCCCAATGGGTGGTGAAGGTACGGCGGTCGCGGGTCACCCCCGGCTGGGACTCGACGACGGCCGCCCGGCGGCCGATGATCCGGTTGATCAGGGTGGACTTGCCCACATTGGGACGGCCCACCACCGCCAACACCGGCAAACGCTCCGCAGACATAGCTGGAAGACTACGGGACATCTGCCCCCCGAAGTTCGCGAAAAGCATTTTCAAAACCTGATCTCAACAGGACTTGAAAGCGTCCCGGCAGCGTCACATGTTTATAGGTACCGCAAATATTGCCAGGGGTCGGACCCCACGATCATCACCAAAGTCTCATCTCCTCGGCGAAGCGACCTCTCTGACAACCATTTCCCGGAGTAGAGCAAAATCCGACGGCCAAACTTTCGGTGCGGATGAGCCTGTGCCTATCTGATGGATTGTCACGGGCACGGCGGCGGCGGGTCGGGAGGCAAACCCAGATAGGTAAGAAGGTGTGCGGTGGTCGGCGCCACCGGGAGAAACCGGGAGTTCCGGCGGGAAAAGCCGTACCGAAAAGCACGATTGTCAAAATATCTGCCAAGCGGCATAACCGTCTAACATCATCCACATGGTTGAGAGGATCATCCTGGCCGATCCCCGCGGGTTCTGCGCGGGAGTGGAGATGGCCATCAAGGCGCTCACCTGGATGTTGCGCATCTTCGCGGTGCCTGTCTACTGCTATCACGAGATCGTCCACAACGAGTGGGTGGTGCGCGCCTTCCAAAGAGCGGGAGTGATCTTTGTGAACGACATCTCGGAGGTCCCGACCGGCGCTCCGGTGATGCTCTCGGCCCATGGATCGGCGCCCCAGGTGGTGGAGGAAGCCTCTGACCGGGCGGCGGTGGTGATCGACGCGGTCTGTCCCCTGGTTACCAAGGTGCATCATGAGGTAAAGCGGATGTCACAGAACGGCTATGACATTCTCTATGTCGGACACAAGGAGCATGACGAGGCAGTGGGCACTCTGGCGGTCGCTCCGGAGGCTATCACCCTGGTGGCTCCCGAGTCAGGGCTGAGGGATTTTGCTCCTAAGGACCCCACCCGTGTGGCTCTGGTCGCCCAAACCACTCTCGGAATGCACGAGTGGGGCGCAGTTCACAGCCAGGCCACCGAACAATTTCCCAATCTGTGGACCGCCCGGCGCTCTGACCTTTGCTACGCCACCACCAATCGCCAGACCGTCGTGCAGAACCTGGCCGAGACTTGTGACCTGATCCTGGTGGTGGGATCAGATAACTCCTCCAACACTCAAGCGCTGGTGCGGGTCGCAACCGATTTGGGGACCGTCGCCCACCGCATTGACAGAGCGAGCGACATCCTGTCGGAGTGGCTGGAGGGGGTGGAGATAGTGGGTTTGACCGCCGGGGCTTCGGCACCCGAGCACCTGGTGCAAGAAGTAATCGACGGGTTGGAGCCCCGCCAGGGGTTCGAACTGGCCCACGTCACCGACGAAGAAGAATACTTCCCCCTCCCCCGCCAGCTTCGGGTCTTCATTTCAGTGCTGGGCCAAGTGGTGGAGGCGGGACTGACCATCCCCGGATCCGACTGGCATAGCTGGACGGATTTCGATCGCTCCTGGACGGCCACCGACGCTCTGACGCTCATCGGCTGATAGCCGTTACGGCCAAGGGTCGATGACTCGCCTTGGGGCTGCCTCAAGGTGACGAGGGATCAACCAACTTCGGGATGGGCACTCCATGAGGTGAAGGGTTCGCTGGTTGCCGGGAGGGTGACGTCTACTATCTGACCAGGCGCCAGATCAATCGGAGTTGTCGGACCCAACTCGGTCCCGTTGGAGAGATGGACCTCGACCCTGACCCGGCTTAGCGTGGCTCCAGTGGTGTTTTCTACTGTGCCAACGAAAGCATCGGCATCCGAGTCGTAGGAGAGAACCAGCCGAGCGCCGGCCCGAACCTCGTAGACGATCTCGCTCAGCGCTATTTGGGTACCGGATTCTTCATCGCTCTCGCCCGATTCCGAGCCACCGCCGTGCTCGCCCGATTCCGAGCCACCGCCGTGCTCGCCCGATTCCGAACCGCCGCCGTGCTCGCCCGATTCCGAACCACCACCATCGCAACCCGTGAGTGCGAGTACCGCGACGACGCCGATCAACACAAGGACCGTCGAGAAACGACTAAAAGGAGCCTCCCTTTCGCAATGGCGACCGACGGCGCCGGAACGTAAAGTACGTCGAAGATAATAAAGCGTCCGATGCAAAGCTCGCTACCCAACCGGTTGGAACTGGGTTAGATACAAGTCGGCGTACAGACCGCCGATTTCCAGCAACTCCTGATGGGTTCCCTGCTCGACCAAGCGGCCCCGGTCAATTACCACGATGAAGTCTGCGGCTTTCACGGTGGACAGCCGGTGGGCGATCACGAGCGAGGTTCTCCTCTTCATCAGACGCTCCAGCGCTTCCTGGATGAGCGCCTCCGAGCGGGTATCGAGATGAGAGGTGGCCTCGTCGAGGATGAGAATGGCGGGATTCTTGAGTATCACCCGAGCAATGGCCACCCGCTGCTTCTCTCCTCCGGACAAACGGTAGCCGCGCTCGCCCACCACGGTGTCGAGACCGCCGGGAAGGGCGCTGATCATCTCGGTTAGGTTGGCCGTCTCGCAAGCTTCCCAGAGTTGGTCTTCGGTGGCGTCGGGAAGGGCATAGCGCAGGTTGGCAGCGATGGTGTCATGCAGCAGATAGGTTTCCTGAGTCACCTCCCCCACCGCCGCGGCCAGGGTGGAGAAGGTCAGGTCGCGAACATTGGCGCCGTCTATGCGCACGCCTCCCCGGTTGACGTCGTAGAGCCGGGGTATCAGATAGGAAAGGGTGGTCTTGCCGGCTCCCGAGGGACCTACGATCGCCACCAGGGCGCCGGCCGGCACCCGAAAGGAGATGTCTTCGAGCGCCCACTCCCGGGTGGAGACCTGTCCTCGGGTCTTGTCATCCCCATCGAAGGAACCGATGTCCCAGAAAGTGAACCGCTGGGCAGAACTCAGACCCTCGGGTCGTTCCGACGGATATTGGAACCAAACCCCGTCGAACTCCACCTCCCCGGCCACTTCCCCCAGTTCTCGGGCCTCGGCTGACTCGGGAAGGTCCAGGGGGATGTCGAGCACCTGGAATACCCGCTCGAATGAGACAAGCGAGGAGGCGAACTGGACCCGGGTGTTGGAGAGAGCGGTGAGCGGCGCATAGAGCTGTCCCAAGAGCGTTGAAAACATCACCACTGTCCCCAGAGAGATGTGGCCCTCGATCACCATCCATCCCCCCACCCAGAACACCGCCGCGGCACCGAGCGCGCTGACCACCCCCATCGCCGCTTGGAATCCCCGGCCTATCAGGGCGCTTCTCACCCCCAGTTCTCTCACTCCGGCCGCCTCCTCGGAGAAACGGTCCCGTTCACGCTTGCCCCGGTCGAACAGTTTCACCAACAGGGCGCCGGAGACGTTGAAGGTCTCCTGGAGGATGGATGACATGTTGGCGTTGTGCTTCATCTGCCGTTCGGTCACCGCCCTGAGCGTCCTCGCCACCCGGCGGGCGGGAGCGATGAAGAGCGGCAGGGCTGCCACTGCCAAGAGGGTCAGCCTCCAGTCGGCGCCGATCAGCACCGCCAGGATGGCCGCCACCGCCACCACGTTGGAGAGAATGGTCACGAAAGTGCCGGTGATGGCCCGCTGAGCGCCCACCACGTCGTTCTGGATACGTGAGATCAACTCGCCAGTGCGGGTGTTGGTGAAAAAGCCGAGCGACATGCGCTGGAGATGGGAATACAACTGACAGCGAAGATCGAAGATGATCCCCTCCCCCGCGTGGGAGGCCCACCAGCGCTGTACGATGCCCACTCCAGCGTTCACCACCGGCACGGCCACCATCCCGATCCCAAGCAAGGTGAGAGCCCTCAGGTTGCCTTGCGGAATCGCCTCGTCGATCAGGATGCGGATCAAGATGGGAGGCACCACTGAGAGTCCCGAGATGAACACCACCGTGATAAGCACCCCCACCAGCCGTCCCAGATAAGGTCGTCCGTATCCCGCCACCCTCCGCAGAAGCGCCCTGTCGATCGCGGGAGGGGTCTCCCCTACGCTCCGCATATAGCTGTACCAACCGTGCCACATAAGAAAGGCAGGCTAACCCTCTATCCCACCTACCAGCAAGCCGGTGAGCGAATACACCCACATGTTTTCTCGCTGTGTCCAGGCGCGGGTATATGGCCAGCGGGCTTCCTGCGGAGGAGTGGAGTCGACTAGCGGTTCCGGCTCATCGAACAACATCAGGGTGCTCATCCTCGTCGGCCTGGGCCATTTTCGCCCGCGGCCGGTTTTCTCTCTGACCGCTTGGGCCGCAAACAGGTGCTGGTGCCCGGATTGGCTTGGTCCTGTTTGGCGGTTCTACTGCTGATCCCTTTCGACACGGGCATTTCACTCACCATCGCTGTGGCTTTTATGGGTCTGTTTCTCTATCCTGACCAACCCGTCCTGGCCGCCGCCTCCCCCCTTATCGCGGGAGCGTTGTACGAAACGGCGGGTTTCGCCGCAGCCGTTTACTACATCGCATCGCTGTTCGCCATCGCGGCGATAGTCTTTCTTTTGCTGCCGATATCCCAGGTACCAGGCCATCACCGGAGTAACGACGTCCCGTAGAGCCTGACGCATGCGGGTCCGGGGTTTCTCTAAAACTCTTCGTTCTCTCGTCCGCCCCCGGACTCACCTGGATATTTTCATAGACTGCACTTGAGCCGCCGTCTCGCCTAACTTCTATGGCAATGAGATCCATCACCTCGGGGAAGTCTCGGCGCATCACGCTGGTTCGCAACTCCCATCCCGACAGCCCCGCGTTCGACACGGCCGTATCCCACGCCCTCCTGGAGGAGGTGGCCGCCGGGCGGCTCGGGGAGACCTTTCGGCTGTACGTGCCCGGGCGGGTGGTGGCTTTCGGGCGACGGGACGTGGTGAGCGAGGGATATCGGGGAGCGGTGGAGGCCTGCCGGCTGCAGGGCTATGAGGCGGTGGAGCGACTGGCGGGCGGGCGGGCCGCGGTCTTCCACGAGGGCACCCTGGCGTTTTCCTGGGCCATCCCCACCGACGACCCGCTTCAGGACATCACCGCCCGCTTCATCGAGATCGACCGGATCGTGGTGGAAGCTCTCCAGGCGCTGGGCTTTGACGCCCGGGTGGGAGAGGTGAAGGGAGAGTACTGCCCGGGACGCTACAGCATCAATATCGGCGGACGCTGGAAGGTCATGGGAGTGGGCCAGCGTCTCCGCCGAGGCGTGGCGCATGTGGGCGGAGTGGTGGCGGTCTCGGGACGGGAGGCCATCAACGAGGTGCTCACCCCGGTTTACCGAGCGCTCTCCTTGGGCTGGGATCCGGCAGTAACCGGCTCGCTCCAAGCCGCCCGGTCAGGCACAACCACCGACGAAGTGTCAGAGGCGCTACTGGCCGAGTTGTCCTCTTTTGGCGAGATGACAGAAAGTGGCCTGGATCCATCCACCCTCGAGTTGGCCGCCCGGCTCCTTCCCGATCACTTACCTACAGAATATCCCACCCAATCCTGAGTAGCCTCGGACCGATGAGCATGCGGATCGCAGTCATTAACGGACCGAACCTCAACCTGTTGGGAACCCGCCAGCCCGAGGTGTACGGCTCCACCACCCTGAATAAGCTAGTCCGGCTGCTCACGGCCTGGGGGCGGTCGGTCGGCGCCGAGATCTCCCATTTCCAGTCCAACCATGAGGGCGCCATTATCGACCACCTCCACGACCTGCGAGGCCGCGCGGACGGCGTGGTTATCAACCCGGGCGCCTTAACCCACTATTCCTATGCGCTGGCCGACGCCCTGGCGGCGGTGGATATCCCCACCGTGGAAGTGCACATCTCCAACATCATGAAGAGAGAGGAATGGCGGCGGCGTTCGGTGGTCTCGCCAGCGTGTGTGCTCACCATCTACGGTAGGGGGATCGAGGGCTATCTGTGGGGGCTTCGCCATCTCCACTACCGGCGGATCGGCGCTCCCGAGACGATCACAGGAGACGGCGGAGCGGTCGGGGATCTCCGCCTGCCCGAGGGCGCCGGCCCCCACGCGGTGGCGGTGCTGATGCACGGGGGGGGATGGATGGGCCATTGGCGGAGGGACCAGTTGGACGGGATGGCGGTCGACCTTTCCTCGCGGGGATACGCCACCTACAACTTCGAATACCTGCCACACCATCAGGACGGGCGGTTCCCGGCCGCTCTGGAAGCGGCGGACCAAGCTCGCCAAGAGATCGCCGCCCGCCCCGACCTCGATTCAGGTCGCGTGGCCCTCATGGGGCACTCGGCGGGGGGAAACCTGGCTCTGATGGCCGCCGCCCGGTGGCGAGGATCGGGGTTCAATCCCCTTCTGGTGGTCTCCTTAGCCGGAGTAACCACTCTTCGGGCGGACAGTGACCTCGACCGCGCCTATCTGAGAGGACAGGATCCGCGGGCGGCTTCTCCCCGGTGCTTGGTGCCGCTCGGAATAAAGACCCTCATGATTCACTCCACAAATGACGAAATGGTTCCTCCCGAGCATTCCACCCAATACGCACAGGACGCTTCGGCGGCCGGTGATCAGGTAGAGACGATGATCCTCGACCACGGCGGCCATTTGGGCTTTCTGGACATGAGGAACCGAGCGTGGACCGCAGCCCGAGAGGGGTTCATCTCCGCTTTCCCGGCATGAAAACCCCCTCTCCGCAACGCCTTTTTGACCAACCCGAGCGGGACTGGCTTCAGCAACTGCGAAGAGGCCGCGCAATCTGGGGGAGCGTCTCTTTCGTGGTTCTGGCGGGCACCGTGATCGCCTTTTTGAGCTTGTTCTCATCACCCGAGACCGACCTTTCCACTCAGACCGAGGCGGGGGCGGCCCCCATCCTGCACGGTCGCAATGCAGGAGGCGCCGCCGCCCAGCTTCTGGTTTCCTCCCTGAGTCCCGCGGGGATTGCGGGGCCGTTGGGAGCCCCCGAGGAGATAATCGCTGTGTCTCCGGGGGAACTGGAGTTCGGGGGTGCGGTGGGCGCCGGTGCGGAGAGCGGTCCGTGGGATGCTCCTTTTCTGCGGCGAAAAACCCTCACGTCCGCGGACATGGTGGCATTCGCGGCCCGTTATTTCCTCGAGGAGGATGTCCTCCGGGCGGTCCGCCTCGCCTGGTGCCTATCCCGCTTCGATCCCGGGGTCGTTGATCCACTCACCGGTCACATGGGACTTTTTCAACACCATCCCTCCTTCTGGCCGGACTATGCCCAACTGGCGGGGTTCAGGGGCTATGACCCCTTCGATCCGGTCGCCAACACCGCGGTGGCCGCCTATCTTGTCTATGAGGGCGCCGGATGGCAAACCTGGGACTGTCCCATGTAGGCGCCCTGGAGAAATGAAACGCACGCAACGCCCTCGCCCCTCCTCGGGGCGCCGCACCAATCTGGCTTTGGCCGTGCTCCTTCCCCTGGCAGCCCTGACCGGAGCGCTTTCCTTCGCCATCGGTGTTGACGCTTTGGTCCGACCCGCCGTGATACACGCGGTGGTGGCCTTGGCGGTGGCCCTCCTCACCCCATGGAAGTCGGCGATAGTACGCCGGGGCTTAGCGCGCCGACGTCCCACCCGGTGGATTTCGACAGCCTTGGGAGGGCTGGTGGCGGTAACGCTTTCCTCGGGGCTGGTTCAGGCCACCGGATGGGCGGACCGGGTCGGACCGCTCACCATTATGCAGATCCATGTGGGTGGCGGGCTGGCGGCGGTGGTCATGGTCTGGCTGCACTATCGCTCCCATCCGGTGCGCTTCCGCCGCATCGATTTCGACCGGCGCGCATTTCTGCGTTCGGCGGGGCTAGCGGGATTGGCGGCAGTGGTGTGGGCGGGCTGGGAGTCGACCGTACGCGCGGCGGACTGGCCGGGTGGTCGACGCCGCTTCACGGGGTCCCATGAACGCGCCTCCCACCATCCCGCCGGGATGCCCGTCACCTCCTGGTTCAACGACCGGACTCCCCATATAGCCGGTGCCGACTGGCGACTCAGGATCGGCGAGGGGGAACTGGCCCTCGGGGACCTCGATAGCTTTCCCCGGGAAAGGATCACCGCCATCCTCGACTGCACCGGCGGTTGGTATTCCGAACAGGAGTGGGAAGGAGTCCGCCTCGATCAGTTGATAGAACCCGGCGAGGCCCGAAGCGTCATCGTGCGCTCCGCAACCGGCTATCAGCGCCGCTTTCCGGTCGCCGACCTCTCCCGTTTGTGGATGGCCACCCACTTGGGTGGCAAGCCCCTGAGCGCTGGGCACGGATTTCCCGCCCGCCTCATTGCTCCCGGACGCCGGGGTTTTTGGTGGGTCAAATGGGTGGTGGAGATGGATGCATCCGCCCGGCCCTCCTGGCTCCAGCTTCCCTTCCCCCCCACCTGAGGCCGCCGCTCGGGCCCGAATACCGACCGGGCCGGCTACGGGTTAATCAGTAGTTTCCTCCAAAACCCCGGGCCGTGGAGTTTGAAACCTCCCAGGGGCCTGTTTCGCTCATCTCCGGTTTCCCACCGTCGTGGCGGCGTCCCCGCAACGGCCGGTCCTGCGAACATCATAGAATCGCGGCTATGTGTCGCAATATCACCACCCTGCGCGGGCTCGAACCGCCCGCCGCCCCTGAGGAGATCGAGGCGGCCGCCCGCCAATACGTGCGCAAAGTGAGCGGGGTGCAGAAGACTTCGGCCGTTACCGAGGAGGTATTCGAGGAGGCGGTGTCACGGATAAGCGCCGCTACCGGCGATCTGCTCGCCGCCCTGCCGCCCCGCAAGGCGCCTCCCCGTCACGATCCGCCGCTTCGCCGCCTGGCAAAACGGGCTACCTAAAAGCGGGTCGGCGGCTACCGCCGTCCAAACTTTTCGACCACAATCTTTGGAATGTGCGACCAGACCAACCATACTGATAATGATTATTATTATTTGCATCTAGGAGAGTACGAGTAATGCGTAAACCGTGGACATTCAAGGTGTGGGGGGCCGCACTGGCGGCGTTTCTGATGTTGGCGGCGTGCGGAGAAAACGCAGAAGAACCCGCCGTGGCCGAGTCCGGCGAGGACCTGTTGGTGGTGGCGACCACCACCATCTTGGGTGACCTCGTGAAAGGCGTGGTGGGCGACGACGGTGTGGTGGAAGTACTGCTGCCGGTGGGCGCCGATCCGCACGACTATCAGGCATCCTCCCGGGACGGTGTGAACATCCGGGAAGCCGATCTGGTGGTGGCCAACGGTCTCGGGCTGGAGGAAAGCCTGTTATCGGTGTTTGAATCCGCCCGCGAAGACGGCGCCCGGATTATTGAAGTGGGAGAACTGGTCGACCCCAGGGAACGGAGCGAGGAGGGCGAGGAAGACGAAGAGGGCGAGCACGGCCATGAGGGGGCGTTCGATCCCCACTTCTGGTTCGATCCCTCACGAGTCCAAAAGGCGGTGGGCCTGATCGCCGCGGAGTTGGCCGAGGCTGGAAAGGTGCTGACTGCCACGGAATGGACCGAGCGGGGCGAGAGCTATATGCTCAAAATTGAGGCAGCAGCCGCAGAGGCCCAAGAGATACTCTCAGCAGTTCCCTTCGACAAACGAAAGCTCGTAACCAACCACGCTTCCTTCTCCTATTTCGGAGAGTATTTCGAATTCGAAGTGCTTGACTCAATCCTTCCGGGATCAGGCACCCTGGCCCAAGCTGACACAGCCCGCCTGGCCAGACTGGTCGAGGAAATCCGCGCCGAGGAGGTGACAACCCTTTTCACCGAGACCATCGCCGCCGCGGGGGTGATCACGACCGTGGCCAACGAGTTCGACCCGCCCCTGGCGGTGGTGGAACTCTACACCGGTTCCCTGGGTCCCCCGGGCTCAGACGCCGACACCTATCCGAAGTGGCTGGTGGAAAACGCCCGGAGGATCACCGAGGCCCTGGCCCCCTGAAGCCTCAGGAGGATAGCTGAGCGGAGACTCTCTCCAGATCGGTGTCGGCGAGGCGCCGGAAGCACCGTCTTGCCGACCCCTCCTCCAAAACCGCCGCCTCCCATCCGTCCAGAGGCCGCTCCTCGGTCTCCGCGAACACCTCCATCCCCAGCCGGATTGACTCCTCGAGATCCAGACCCTCGGTGAATCGCTCCCGAAGGGCCGCGCCCAGAACATCTGCCTTGCCGCCGATGGCCAGAACGCCCCGCTCGTCCACCAGGGTTCCGTCGTAGCTGATCTGCAGCA
Organism: Acidimicrobiia bacterium; assembly: GCA_965214265.1. Classification (GTDB taxonomy): domain Bacteria; phylum Actinomycetota; class Acidimicrobiia; order Spongiisociales; family ZC4RG35; genus Bin76. The sequence continues at coordinate 1,617,852 of CBDCBK010000010.1, read as the reverse complement.
TGTGGTTGGGCTGGCCGCCTCTCCCCAACTCACAGATCAGAAGCTCCACCTCGAAGGGCTTGGTCTCATGCGAGAAGATCACCCCGAGGGTTTGCGAGAAGGCGGTGGCCAGACCCAGAGCGGTTACGTCGTCGCGGCTGTAGAGGTACCCCATCACGTCGGCCTGGCGGATGCCGGCCTTGCGGAGCGTCTCGAATTCGTTGTAGCGGCCCACACCGGCAAACGCTATCCGGTCGTAGACCTCACTGATCTTGTGCAGGGCCTCACCGGGATTCTCGGCCAGTAACAGGATGCCGGTCCGGTATTCCATCGCCACGATCGACCGTCCCCGGGCGATTCCCTTACGGGCGAACTCGGCGCGGTCGCGCACCAGTTGTTCGGGCGTGACATAAAACCCCGGGTTCACTGGCCCTCCCCCAACGAGGAGCGGACAATTTCCTCCAAGTGGGCCTCGGAGACCTCCCGCACCCCTTGTTGGTCGATCACCACCAGGTTGGGCAGGATTCCCCGCAACAGGTCAGGGCCGCCGGTGGCCACATCCACATCGGCCGCCGCCGCCAGAGCCGCCATCACCTTCTCCACCGCGTCGGCCTCGGTCATCTGGGTCTTCCAGGCGGTGCGAAGATAGGCCCGCGCCTGCACCGCTCCGGATCCGGCCGCGCCGTAGTTATGTTCCTCATAGCGTCCCCCCACAACGTCGTAGCTGTAGACCCTGCCCTGTTTGCAGGTCGAGTCGTACCCTGCGAAGAGCGGTACGACCGCCAAACCCTGGAAGGCAAGGGGCAGTTGGGCGCGCACCAGCCTCGACAGGAAGTTGGCCTTTCCCTCCAAGCTGAGCATCGCCCCCTCGATCTTCTCATAGTGCTCCAACTCCACGCAGAAAAGCCGCACCATCTCCAACGCCAGCCCGGCGGTGCCCGCCACCGCCACCGCCGACATTCGGTCGGACGGATAGACCTTGCGCATCCGGCGGTGGGCGATCATATGCCCTTGGGTGGCCTGACGGTCGCCGCCCATCACCACCCCGCCCTCATAGCGGGAAGCCAGCACCGTGGTGGCCTCGGGAGGAGAGAGAGCCCGGACCGGCGATCCGGGGACCACCCAGCGGGGCGCCAGCCCCAAAGACTCCAACAGATCCGAGAAGCTCGCTCCGGGAGCGGGCGCGCCAAGAGGCAGTCCCCAATCGGGCTGTTCGGTCACTCCCCGCCCTTCTGTATGTAATTCTTCACGAACTCCTCGGCGTTTTCTTCCAGCACGCTGTCGATCTCCTCCAGCAGATCGTCGATCTTCTCGGAGTCGACTTGCGCCATTCTCAGCCCGGATCCGTCCCCTTCTCCGGACGGAGCGTCCCCCTTGGTTCGCCGCCGCCGTTTGCCCTTCTCTTGGTCAGCCATTCTTTTCACCCAACTCGCGGATCAACGCGGCCGGATCCGATATTCGGTCCAGTAATGGACCGGCACTGATGCGACCACCTTCCAAAGGTTCCATCATAGACACCTTGATGAGACCATCGTGATTCGTTTCGAATAACAGCGAGTCCCAGTTGGCCGCCACCAGGGAAGCGCCGAAGCGGGAAACGCAGGCGCCGCGGAACCAGGCCCGGGTGTTTTCGGGGGGACAACGCTCGGCTCTCTCGACCTCTGCGTCGGTGAACAGCCGCCGCACCGCCCCCCTTTCGACCAGCCGGTGAAAGATGCTCCGGGAGGGCTCTACATCGTGATACTGGAGGGCCATCGCCGCCAGCCGGGGATGGGACCAGCTCAGGTTTTCCCGGGCGCGGTAGGCCTCCAGGATCCCCAGCTTGGCGGTCCAGTCCAACCGATCGGAAGTGAGCCGGGGGTCCTGTTCCAGATCCACTAGCACTCCCTCCCATTCCTCCAGGAGCTCGGCCCACACCGGGGCGTCCAATCGGCGGCGGGCGTATTCGGAGAGCCACTCCAGATAGAGGAACTGCAGATCCAATGCGGTCATGGTCCCCCCCTCGGACATCTCGACCGGTTCCGCCAGGCTGAGATCGTGGCTGATCCGCCAGCACGCCTTCACCGGCTCGGCGAGTTCCAGCGCCGAGGGCAGGGCATCGTCTTCGAGAGCATGGAGAAAGAGAGCGGTGACGCCCAGCTTTAAAAAGATCTGGACTTCCGAAAGGTTGGCGTCGCCGATAATGACATGCAGCCGGCGATACCGGGTGGGATCGGCGTGGGGCTCATCCCGGGTGTTGATAATCGGCCTCCGCAGAGTGGTCTCCAAACCCACCACCTCCTCGAAGAAATCGGCGCGCTGGGTGATCTGATAGGAGCAGAGAGGACGGTGGTTCTCCGAGCCAACCTTGCCCGACCCGGTGTAGATCTGGCGGCTCACCAGGAAAGTGGGAAGATACTGGATCACCTTCCCGAAGGGCGTCCGGCGGGAAAGCAGATAATTCTCATGAGCCCCATAGCTGCTGCTTTTGCCGTCGCTGTTGTTTTTGTACAACCGGATCTGCTGATTGGGCGGCAGCGCTTCCTGCACCACCCGGCCGGCGCGGGCCATGACCACCTCACCCACCTTGTCGTACAAGGCGCCCTCTCGGGGATCGAGGCATTCAGGTCCCGAATATTCGGGATGGGAGTGGTCCACATACAGGCGGGCGCCGTTGGTGAGGACCGAGTTGATCAACGCCGAGGCGGGATCGGGCATGCCGAAGTTTTCGTGCCCGAAGCCCCGGGAGTCACTTCCCGGAGACTCGTGCTCATAGGACCACTGAACCCTGACCGGGCTACCCGGATAACTGTCGATCACCGCCGCCGCGGCCAAAGCCTGATGGTGGTGGCCCCGGTTGCGGATGATCACCCCGTACTCGGTCTCAGTACCGAGCACCTTGGGAATGGCCATCAGGGGTTGGGGTCTCGGGCGATCAGAGGTACTGGCCGGTGGTCACTGTCTCCACCATCCGGCCCTTCCCGTCCTCCAACAGGGTGCGGACATAGACGATCCGCTCTCCCTTCTTTCCGGAGATTTTCGCCCAGTCGTCAGGGTTGGTGGTGTTGGGAAGGTCCTCATGCTCGCTGAACTCCCTTCGCACCGCCGCCAGCAGGTCAGCTCGGCTAACGCCGGACTCCCCACCTATCAGGTGGCGCTTTATGGCGCTCTGCTTGGAACGGCGCACGATGTTTTCGATCATCGCCCCACTGGAGAAATCCTTGAAGAACAGCACTTCGCGATCCCCGTTCGCGTAGGTGACCTCCAAGAATCGGTTCTCCTCATTCTGCGAGTACATGTCATCCACCACCGCGGAGATCATCTCTTCCACCATCCGGGGAATGTCGCCCCCCGAGCGCGCCAACTCCCCCCGGTCGTAGGGCAGGTCCGACGTCAGATAGATCCGGAAGATCTCGCGGGCGGCGGTCTCGTCAGGACGCGAGATCTTGATCTTCACGTCGAGGCGCCCGGGACGAAGAATGGCCGGGTCGATCAGGTCCTCGCGGTTGGAAGCGCCGATCACGATCACATTGCGGAGCGACTCTACGCCGTCGAGCTCGGAGAGCAACTGTGGGACGATGGTCGACTCCACATCCGATGAGATACCGGTACCCCTGGTCCGAAAGAGCGAATCCATCTCGTCGAAGAAGACGATCACCGGCACTCCCTCGGAAGCCTTCTCCTTGGCGCGCTGGAATATCAGCCGGATCTGGCGTTCGGTCTCGCCCACCCATTTGCTCAGGAGTTCGGGGCCTTTGATGTTCAGGAAATAGGAGTGGGTGTCGGGATGGCCGGTCCGCTCGGCCACCGCGGTCGCCACGCTGTTCGCCACCGCCTTGGCGATCAGCGTTTTGCCACAGCCCGGGGGACCATAGAGGAGGATCCCCTGGGGAGGCTTGAGGGCATAGCAGGAGAAAAGCTCCCGGTGGATGTAGGGCAACTCCACCGCGTCGCGGATCATCTCGATCTGGAACTTCAGCCCTCCCACCTGCGTGTAGGTTATGTCGGGGACTTCTTCGAGGATCAGTTCCTCCACCTCGGGGCGGGCCAGCTTCTCCAGGGCTATGTGCCCCTGGACATCCACCCGGACGTTGTCGCCCATCCGAATGGGCTCTTCCTGGAGGGGCCCGGCGATCCACACCACCCGGTTCTCATCACCATGGGCCTGTACCAAGAGCCGGTCCTCTCCGAGGCGGTCTTTGACCACCATCACCTCTCCGGTCCCATCGAACTCCCGGACATCGATAATGGAATAGGCTTCGTTCAGCAGAACCTGTTGGCCGGGCTGGAGCAGCTTTACCTCGATGGAGGGCTGTGCATCCACCCGGAGTTTGCGGGTGCCGGTGACTAGGTCTACCTTCCCGTCGGTGTTGACCCTCATCACCGTTCCGAAGGAGTTGGGAGGGCTGGTTAGCCTCTCCACCTCGGTGCGCAGCATGGCCAACTGCTCCCGGGCCTCGGTGAGGAGGACCCCCAGCTTCTCATTCTGGCCGCGCAGCCGGTCGAGCTGACGGCGGGTCTGCTCCATCTGATGCTGCAGCGCGTCGATCCGTCGGGGCGTCTCCGAGCGAAGCCGGGCCAATTCTCCCTCCAGTTGGGCGATGACCGCAGAGGAATCCGAATAATCGGGACGTCGTTTTTCGTACATCGTTCCTACTTTAGGACTACTTTGGGAAACACGACCATGACGGGCAAGTATACGGAAATGGGATTGCATTTCGATGGGCCCAACGGTCTATAATTGAAACCAGACACTCCAGCAACGGGAGACAAAGGCAGATGAAGGTTTGGATCGATCAGGATCTCTGCACCGGCGACGGCTTGTGTGAGGAAATCGCCCCTGACGTGTTCGTCCTTTTGGACGACGGATTGGCGTATGTGCGGGACGCCGAAACCATCTATGCCGAGGCGGAAGGCCACATTCAGGGTGCCGGAGGAGTGGCCATAGTCCCCATCGGCCAAGAGGATATCACCATCGAGTCCGCCGAAGAGTGCCCCGGAGAGTGCATCTTCATCGAGCCCTAGCTCCGGCTGGGTAGTCGCCGCCGCACCGGAGGGGATACAAGAGTCTGGGCTGTTCTGTGGTGGTTTCGGTGTCTAAGGGCTGGCAGGAGATCGCGAATATTATCCTGGACATACCTGGCGATCAGGCTTGAAAGGTGTCCCAGGGGCGCCGCATAGTGGCAGGACACAAGCATCGCTTGTGGTCCGGATCACTTCGATCATCACCGAGTCTCATTGTCCCGGGCGGGGCGACCTTCTTGACAACGCTCCACCGGGAAAGAGGATATAGCCGACGGCCATATCCTCGGGTTCGGATGGGCCTGCGCCCATCCGATTTTATTCGACCGGAAAGGCAGAGGCAGGTCGGGTATGGGAACCCAAGGATTAAGTTTTCTGCCGGCGGCGGCGCAAAAGCTAGGCGCGGTCCTCCGCCTGTTTCGTGCGGGAGACCACCACGAATCCAGTATGGCCCACCATCTGGTGACGGGGTCGAACCGACGGTCCGGAGACGTTCCATTCCCGGTGGAAAGTCTCGAAAATCTCCGTTTCGCAGAACCGTCCGGTCTTCCCCAGTCCCTCCGCGAGCCTCTGCAGTTGGGGAACGGTGGGAAGATAGGCACAGAAAACCCCTCCCAAGGGCTGGCATTCCGCCGCGACCGCTGCGGCATGCCAGGGCTCGGGGACATCCAGCACCACCCGCTCGGGGCAAACCTTTCCGATCGCGTCCTCGACCTTCCCCTGCCACAACTCCAACTGAGGGGGAACCTCCCCGAACCAGCGCTTGATCATCTTCCGGGCGTGGGCGGCATGGTCCTCCCGGATCTCCACCGAGACCACCCGCCCCGTCTCGCCAACCGCCCGGGCCAGCGCCATGGCCAAAGCGCCCGACCCGGTTCCGCCCTCCACCACCGTCATCCCCGGAGCGATGTCCGCCCACACCAGGATCGGGCCGATGTCCTTGGGATAGACCACCTGAGCGCCGCGCTTCATCTTTAGGATGAAGTCGGCCAGCCGGGGACGGAGCAGCCTCAGCCCCGCACCCACCGACGATCTGAGCAGGGTTCCCTCGGGCTGTCCGATGATCCCGGTGTGAGGAACCACTCCCATGTGGTATTCGAAGCGGCGGGAGCGGTCCAGGAGCACCATGAAGCGACGGCCCTTCCCGTCGATGAGGAGCGCCATCTCCCCTTCTCCCAAAGGCGGAGACGAGCTGCCCGAAGCGTTCGACCCACTCATCACGCGCTGCGGGGGGTAATACGAAGAACGGTTACCTTCTTCATCCGACAGAATGAGATCATTGCTCTCTCCCGACATCCTCGGCATTTCACAGCGTCGTCAACCTCCTGATATGACCGGGCGCAGCTCGATCATATCCTCGGGGTGGAGGCGGATGTCGTCGGTCAACAGCTAATCCCCCGGTCACCAGCACCGACTCGGACACCGGGTCCAGCCTTTTCAACAGGGCCTTTGACGCTGGACGGTCCGCTCAACTCGATCTCCCGTCGCGGCTGATGCAGGAGGACTCTCATTGGAAGATGGAAACCACCGAGGTCAGCAGGGTGAGAACCAGCGAGACGACCAGAATCCACACCAATCCTCTCCGCAGCCTGTCACTCCTCATGGCGCCTCCTTCAAATACGTGGTCGAGGCTTGGTTCCCAATACCATACCTCTTGTCATGAAAAGCCGCCGCGTGGAAAGTTGGGGAATCACCAACGCCTTCCGTGGAGCGCGAACCGGGGACTTTTGGTTGATGGCGGCGGGCTTGATACTTTGGCGAATAGCGTCCCAGAGAAGACGCCGCCACCAGCGATAACCCCCGAACCGGATCAGACCATGCGGGCGAGGTCGGAAATCGCCCTCTTGATCTTTCTGCGGCCCCTCCGCCTCCCTACCCAGTAGACCACACCCATCATCGCTGCGGTTCCCAGGCCCTTGAGAAAGACCGGATTGGTCATCGCTTCGCCGGTTTTGCCCAAATGTTCGATGATCTCCAGAGCTCCCTGCTCGAGATCGTCACGAGTCACGACCGGCGGTCGATCATCCATGACCTTTACCGACCCTTCCTACCACCAACGCCGCGGCCGCCAAGAACACCACCGCGGTTATCCCGGCTGGGGCCACCCCCCACCAATTCGTATCGGGGAAGGCATCCCTCAAGAACCGATGCAGAGCCAGCGACCCCAACACCGCCCCCAGACCAACCAACACCGCCACCATTGCCGCGATAGCCACCGAATTCCCCAGTCTCTTCAACGGGTCGACCGTCTCCTGGCGCAGATACTGCTTGGCCAACTCGATCAGATCGGCGACTTGCTGTGGGATCTCCTTGGGATCTGTCATAAGGCTTTTAAGGCTACACCGCCCCTACCCGAACCCCGCAAGGAGTCCCTGCGGTTCCGGGGCCTATATCCGGACCGCACCCTCGGCCGCAGGCCAGTGTCTCTAGACAAAAGGTGTCGGAAGAGGACACCACATCTGTGTGGTTGACATGCTGCTGTTATACTGTGCCTCTCCTGATTCTGCGGGTATTTGCCTACCCGCGAAGCGCGTAGGTAGCGAGAGGAGAACTGTCATTTGGATGCCCTGCACCTAGCTGCCAGAATCCCGCGCGGGGACATGGGTTGTCCCGGCTCCCGGGTGGCTCACCCAGGCGGGATCCCTGACCGCCCATAGACAACGCCACCACCCGGGAGCGACTGGTGATCTACCGCCGCGGCGTTTGATCACCTCCACCGGGACCGGTCCTTGGCTCGAAGTTTAAGACTCGAACAGCATGGACCCGGCCATCCAGGATGAAGATCAGATAACAGTTACCAAAACATCGAACCAACCAAAAACAAACCAAAGGAGAATCCATGAGCAAGGGTGAGATCAACGGAGTAGACACAGCGCATCTGCTGTTTGCCCGGGGAGTGGTCGGAGAGACACCGGCCGCGGGCGATTACACATGGAGAGCCTCGAACGAATGGGTACGCGGAACGCACAGCAGGACGACGATCGGCGGCTACTTCGGACTGGGCGAAGAGCGCGCCCACAAGTCAACCTACCAGTTCGAGGCCGACCATCCTCTGGAGTTCAACGCCGAGGACGACGCCGCCACCCCGGTGGAGATCGTGCTGGCGGGCCTGGCGAGCTGCCTAACCGCCGGCGTGGCAGCGGTGGCCGAGAACCGCGACATCAAGCTGCGTGCTGTAAAGGCAACGGTGGAAGCCGATATGAACATCGGGGGCATCCTCGGAGCAGATCCCGATGTCAGAAACGGTTTCAGCGACGTGCGCGTCAACTACGAGATCGACGCCGACAACACCAGCGCGGCGGACATCGAGGCCTTGGTCGCCCAGTCGCAGAAGACCTCGGCCGTGTTTGACATCCTGACCAACCCCACCAACGTTACCGTCAGAGTCAGCTAGCAGGCGAGGCAGGGTGCGTACTGGCACTGTCGTAATCGGGGCCGGGCACACCGGCCTGGCGGTCAGCTACCTTCTTTCCCAGCGCTCGATCGACCATGTGGTCCTTGAGCGCGGGGAGGTAGCCAACACGTGGCGAACGGAGCGCTGGGACTCGCTTCGCCTCCTCACTCCGAACTGGCAGACCAGGTTGCCCGGCTTCGCCTACGACGGCGACGATCCCGACGGCTTCATGACCATGCCCGAGATCGTCGAGTTCATCGACCGGTACGCCCGACTGATCGATCCGCCCATCCATACCCTTACCACCGTCACCTCCGTACGAAAGGATGACGAGAACTACGAGGTCGTGACCGACCGTGGCGTGTGGTCGTGCCGCTCGGTGGTGCTGGCGACCGGCGGGTTTAACCTACCCAAGGTACCGCCCATCGCTGCGGCGCTCCCGACCTCGATCGATTCGGTGACCCCGCTCGACTATCGCCGCCCGTCAGACCTGCGGGAGGGCGGCGTGCTGGTGGTGGGAGTGTCGGCCACCGGTGTGCAACTGGCCGATGAGATCCACCGTTCCGGGCGGCCGGTGACGGTGTCGGTGGGCGAGCACGTTCGCATGCCCCGGGTATACCGTGGCAAGGACATCCGCTACTGGTTCGAGGTCACCGGCCTGGCCGACGAGCGCTACAACGAGGTGGATGACATCGTGCGGGCCCGCACGGTTCCCTCCCCCCAGTTGGTCGGAACGCCGGAGCGACTGATGCTCGACCTTAACGCCCTGACTGACCAGGGAGTGCGTATGGTGGGCCGGCTGGCCGGCATCAGGGACGGAAAAGCCCAGCTGTCGGGGTCGCTCCACAACAAGTGCGACCGCTCCGACCTCAAGATGGGCCGGCTGCTTCTCGGTATCGACGAGTGGGTCACCGAGAACGGCTTGGACGCCGATTTCGACCCTCCCCACCGCTACGAGCGGACCCGCGTCGAGAAGTCACCGCCTCTGGGTCTCGACCTCGCTAGCGGAGAGATCAAGACCGTCGTCTGGGCCACCGGCTACCGGCCGGACTACTCGTGGCTCCATGTTCCGGTGTTAGACCACAAGGGTCGACTCCGCCACGACGGTGGCATCGTCACGGACTCGCCCGGTATGTACAGGATCGGGCTGAACTTCCTCCGTCGACGCAAGTCGAGTTTTATCCATGGCGCCGAGGACGACGCCCCCGACCTGGTCGACCATCTGTCCGCCTATCTCTCGACCCGTGTCCCGGTGGGGAGCCGCTGAGCCGGCTTTGCCTTCCCGGCGGGCGATGCCGTTGCTCGGTGCGAAGCCTCGACTTCAAACGGGAATCCGGATAGAGGTGTTTGCTATACCTGCCTGCGGCATGGAAGTGAGTAGCGATTGATCGCCTACATAGGTGGATGGCGAACTCAACGCCGAAAACCGCTTTTGGAGAAGAAAAGCGGTAACCACGGGAAGCTAAAACGCTTTGAACCGAGCTAACACCCTGGGGGAGGGTCTTTGCCACCACCCCTGACCTGCACCTTAGCAGGGGGTCTTGGGGGAACACCACAAGTCGGAGAGGGGGGACGCCACGATTCGGAATCGCCCTATGGGCTACGGAAATCGGGGCCTATGGGACCTCCCAGTCGAGGACGGGGGTTCTCTTTCCAAAGTGAGATACCGGGTTTTCATTGGAAAACGGCCTGATTCATATAGGGAACTCAGACATCCTGTCCCTTAGCCTTCCGATCCCTGCTCGCCTTTTGGCATCATGAGGTGGCTGTCACAAGAGTGGATACCACCACCTCAAAATGGGCACCTCCGGCACGTCCCTGGCCACGACTTGGAGTTGGGCGACCGCTCCGAAATAGCAGAATGGGCCGGCGGCGACGACGGCGAAGGGCTGATCATTATCGACAGCGCCGGGTCCGCAGGTTGCCCCGACATCAGCCCCAAAGGCGTTCCCGAATGGCTCACCGAACACATTCGCCCACTCCAGTTGCTCCCCGACTCGAAACGCCCCGCCATCATCGTCGTGGATCATGTTGCCAAGAACACCCAAGGTCGAGCACCAGGCCCCATTGGAGCCCAAGCCGAAATGCGGGAAGTCACCGGCATCGCCATGAAACTCACCGGTAACCCGTGGACCCGAACCGAGGGCGGAACCATCACACTCATCTGCGAAAAGGACCGCCGCGGGTATTGGAAGAAAGACACCCCAATGGCCACCACTCAACATCACCGAAGAAAAAGCCGTCCGCCTCACCGCCAAAGGTGGAAGTGAACAATCTGCAGGCACAATGGGACACATGGAATCAGGCCACCTACCCCTCACCCGTGACCCAGAGGAAAGGCAACGCAGAGCTCAAGCCCCACTCGTGGCAGACATGATTCAATAGGGACTTATAAAGAATAGTTGACAGCCGTTAGGCTGCTGCTGTTCGATACTGTTCTGCAGTGTCCGGTCCGCCTTGCTCTCCCTGGGGAGAGCCTGGTCTTACATCCGGAACTTGTATAGCGCGGCTGCGTCGGGAAGCAGTCCCTCCCGACCCGAGGGTTTCCATTCCTCGGACGCTGATATTGATAGCGGCATTGCGGTCCCTGCACATCACCAGCCCGCACTTCGGGCACTCGTAGACCCGTACCTTCAAGGGCATGGACTGTCGGTGACCACAAGCAGAGCAGTCTGTTGATGTGTACACGGGATTGACCATCACGAAGGGAACACCAGCCTTCCCAGCTTTGTGTTCCACCATCCTGTCGTTGTGACCCCACCGTTGCTCATGTAGTTTCTTGGAGAACCTCTTGGAGCGGGCCATGCCCGCTATCTTGAGGCGCTCCACGAAAATAGCGTCGTGTGTGCTGATCAACCGGTGGGCGAAGCGACAATCGGCGTTGCGGGCCCTGTCGGTCTCTCTTCTCCACGCCCGGGCGAACGCCTCCTGTTTCTTCTTCCGAGTGTTGGAGTAAGGCAGTTTCTTACCCGATGCTTTTTCTCTGTCCTGGTGAACCCGGATGGCTCTGCTCAGGATGCGTTGTTTCTTGATGATCGCTTTGAGGTCCACTGTGCGTGCGGGGATACGGGTGCCGTCGGAAAGGGTCATGCGATGGCGTATGCCCTTGTCTACGCCAACCGGGTTGGCAATGGGCCGCTCGGGCAGTCCCGGTCGGGGTGTTTCAACACCACATGAAGTTCCACTCGTAGAGGAGTTCGCACTACTCGCAGTTCCTTCACAGAAGCGCCCATGCCGAAAGCCTTTTCCAACCGATTGCCCTTGTCGCACCCGTGGGACTCCTTTCACGGACAGTCTCCACCACCTGGCGGACTGGTTCTTCGGCGTCTCCGGAGCGACCAGCATGGAAGGCGAGGGGTCGGCCACCTCGATGCTGCGCCACCTCCGAGAGGACTTGAAACGAGGAAACCCCGGCTTCTTTCCCTCCCGACAGCGCTCGTAAAAAGAAGCGATAGTGCGGTCGAAGCGAGCCAAAACACCGCGCCCAACCTTCACGGAAAGACGCTCCCATTCGGGATGGTCCGCTCAGACACCGGTGAACATCATCATAGGAGCCCTCTCCCAATGGGGCGCATTCGCACGATCCGACGCTCATCAACCTCCTGACACCCACCGCCCTCAGGGGACCCACAGCGAAGTGCCTTGCCAGCGCCCGGTCGGTCGTGAAGAGGCAGCCCTCAACGCCAACGCTCTACCAAACTGGCAACAGTCGTCAACCCCCAAAAGCACCGGGTCTGGAAAGAAGGGATCGAATCTCTTGTATAGAGTGTTGGGCCAGCCATAGGGTATCCGACGCCTCTTTCGCCGTTCGGTCGCTTTTCGCGTAGCGATAGACGGCCTCGTTGCGCCTGCTGTGGAGCGCTTGGAGCACGCCCTTCATGTTGTGCGGCAGGGACCCGTCTTCCACGACGGTGTCTATTCCGGCATGGACGCTCTGATGGCTCTTGGTCCTGATACCCAGATGAAGAAGCCCGGCCTTGGCTGCGTAGAAAGCGGAGTAGTAACTTTCGGCGATGCTCTTTGGATACTCACCTTCGTCGAGAAACCGTTGGGAATAGCCCAGGTCTCTTTGGCAGTACTCCATTAGAGACAGGATGCCCCCCTTAGACATCCACCCGCCTCCCCTCGCGTCTTATGAAGTAGTGAAAGTCATCATCACTTGCCTCTAAGTTGTCCAACGTGGTCGGGTGTCCATCTACGAACACCCCTGACGAGAGGCGTATGGGTTCCGCCACCGCACACAGGGTGTCCAACTCTGAGAGAAGTTCGCCCTCCTCGTGGAGAACGACCAACAAATCGAGATCGGAGTCGGGCCTATGGGTTCCCAGGGCGCGGGACCCGAATAGCCACACTTGGGCCAATCTCTCTCCGAACGCCCGCCGATAACCAGCCACCGCCCGTGATATGGCGGACCTCACCGCTTCTTCAGAAGGGGGCGGGTAGTCGACAACCCTAAGAGAACCGTCGGTGTCCAAATCGACCTCTCCTACTTATCTTCGTCTTCGAGTTTAGTGGGGGCTTAGGCATGGGTGCCCAACGGGCACGGGGGGCGTTGCTGTCCGCGGCGTCAGCGTCCAAGAGGCGACCCGAGGTCGCCGGGTTGCAGGAGAATCACGCCGACTCGGTTGAATAAGCGACGCTGACCAGGGTCCCGTTGATGGACCCGCCGCTTTTGTTGGCGAATCGCGGTTCTCCCCCCTCCATCCACACGGCCACATCCTCCGTTTCCAGGTACGCGGATAATCGGTCTCTCCCGGTTAGGGCAAGGGTGCTGGGCAATCCCCACCCGCGAAAGTCTTGGCCGGATGTTGATTCGCCCTCCGACAGGGCCATAGCCACCGCTTCCTGGTTCGACAGGTCGGGATACACCCCCCTCATACAGGCGGGAATGCCTATTCCTGCGTCAAGCACCGTCAGGGTGACGGAGTCGTCGTCCTTTTCCACAAATACGTTCCCCGTGCCCTCTGACCATTGAAGCACGTTCAAGCACAGTCCTTTTATAACGATCAGCAGAGCCTGGGGGTCATTGTGAACGGCCGGAACGAGGCGGACCGCTTTCTCTGCCGCTTCTTGGGGGTTTCCGATCGGGATGCTTTCCAGCAACATGCGCTTCCCCGCGGTCAGACGGCTAAGGGTTCCCATCCCCGCAGTTCGGGAACGACCTCGCTGCGGGTTCGCCTGAGCGCCAGATCTGTGATGAGCCACATCTCGTCCAGCGCCCCCTCGAGGGGGAGTGGCTCCTTCGTTTCCTGATCCACTGACGCCCACTGCCAGTAGTGAATCGTGCAATTGTGGCCTATGGCCACGTAGAGAACGGGCCGGTCCCCTTCCCCTCCGGCCATAATTTGGCAGGGGACGCCTGGAGCGAGGGTGGTCTCGATCCGACGGGGCCCTACCCGGAGCCACTCGTACCCGGGGGTCCGGGCAATCTCGTCAATCCAACTACTGCGGGCATCCACCTAGCGGATTATAAGGGGCGGGGAATGGCCCAACCGCTCCTCTTTGGATAGGTGCCCGAACTCCGCGGCACTCCCCCCGCCGTCTCGGGGATCACGGGCACGGTGCCGTCGGAGCGGATCCCGCAGGGGTGCTCCCTGCCAGCTGAGACCGGAATAAACCGGCCGTAGGGCGCCTCCGAGCGCCCCTCTCCATTGTGTCCCCCCGCACACCCGGAACAGGTCCGCCGAGAGCGTGGGGGGCGAGGGTCGCCATCCCGAGAGCGGTTGCCGGCCCCACCTACCCCCGCCCACATCAGAGAGGGAGCACATACTCTCCCTCTTGCCTAGCCCGTTGTCGGAGGACATACGCGCACTGTTGCCTATGGGGTCTGTTTGACTACCACCCTTGGCACCCCAGGTCAAGAGTGGTGGCTAACACCCCGCCCCGATCGGCTAGTTTCGGGGGGTGTCCAAGTGGAAAGGGCTCTGGCAATCTGCGGGCTGGTCTGAATGGCCCAACAGCGGCTGTTCGTCACAAGAGAAGGGCTTGACCAGGCGCTGCGCGAGTTCATCCTCTCCCACCCGGACTTGGTGCTTGACCGTAGCGAGAAAGCGAAAGCCCGCCACCAGGCGGCGTCCGACCGGTTCAGACACTTGTGGCAGAGTGCAAAAACTCCGCCCGGATACCTGAAAGCCCCCGCCGGAGGTGGTGCTCAAACGGGGGCCTTCAAGGCCTGATATTACGAAAAGTGCCCTCCGGCCTATCGAAGCGACCAAGAATCTTCAGGCGTTGGGCGATTGCACTATGTTACCCCAAGTGTACCGGGAGCCGAGGTTGTGTTAGGGTAGCCTGCGGCTCGTGGGGCTGGCTGTGAACCCGAAACCATCCGACCGTTTTAGGATAAGGAAAGTGATAACCGAAACGGCCAAATGTCCTCTGACCTGGGGATACATGCCTGTTTGAGGTGGGGTATTGGTGACCACCGCTGACCTGCACCTTAGCGATGGGTGCCGAGGGGACTCCACATTAAAGCAACCGGCACTCCACATTTGGGACCGGGGACCGGTGCCGCCCGCGGCATTTCGGAACATCCATGGAATCTCGGGTTGTGGCGGCCTACGGGCGGCGGGCCGAGGCGGGCGCCAGCGAGAAGTGGTCGTAGTCGTTCTCGGCGGGCTGGCCCCAGCAGGCCCAGAAGTCGCCGGTTCGGGGCCGCATGATCACCGCGCCGCTCGTCTCCGACCGGTAGGGGTCGTCGGGCCAGCGGCAGATGGCGGTGGGCTCGCGGGTGACCTCCATCAGCCGTTCGGGGTCCACCGGCCCATCCTCACAAGCGAGCAGGTTCGCGGCCACTTGAAGGCGCTGGCGCGAGTTGGCCATCAGATCGAGGTACCTCTCTCCCTCGTACGGCAGGGCAGCGGGATGGGTCACGTGGTTGGTATGCACCAGCGGCTCGGTCTCGAGGGCTTGCACCGGCCGGGCCGAGGGCATGGCCTCGACGTTGAACCCCTGTCCCGCGGCGTCGAGTATCAGGTAGTTGTGGGCGCCGGCCAGGTCTGCTCGCAGCAGCACGCCCAGCGCCTCGGCCGCGGTTGGTTGCGTGAGCATCTCGCGGACAACGGTGGGCCACGTCACCCCGAAGCGGCCGTCGTTGCCGGTGAGGTTGTTGATGGCCACGCACACGCCGGCGGAGTTCATGCCAATCTGGCCCAGGCATCCCACCGTGGTGAACACCAGGGCGTCGGGTCCGGTGTCGGGTCGCAGGCGGGCCAGGATAACGTGGTCGGTGGCGATGTCGTGCATGTCCCAGGTCTGGCCCAGCATCCCCGCACCCGCGGCCCGCCCGTCGGGCACTGCGAACGCGGTGCAGTCGTCCTCCGTCACCGTGGCGGGATGCGGGCCCCCGGTTGCGGCCCGCACGGTGTCAACGAAGTCGGTGAACCCGCCCACCACGACTGCTTCGGCCGGGGTGATGCCCGCGGCCGACGCCATGGCCAGCATCTCGGCGTGTAACCAGGGCGAGAACGCCTCATGGGCGGGGAGGCACGCCTCGGCCAACTCGATCACAGCGCCCCGCTCCAGCGGTCCACCGCTCCATAATCCCCCGGCCACGAGTCCCACCCGGTCGCTGGCGTAGCGGCGAATCTCCGCCGCGTGGGCGCGTCCGTGGGCATCGCCCATTTCCTCGGGCGACCCGGCCAGATCGAGTTGCCTGATCGGCGGCCGTCGCATACCCCCAGACTACACCCCAGCGAAAGAGACAACAGTGAAAACACTCCGTCCGCACCGAAAGAGCGGTTCAGGTGGGCAGTTAGCCACCACCCGTGACCTGGCATGCTGTAGGGGGTTTCAAAACCGTGTCACACTTTAAGCTGCGGCTTAACAGGGGGTGTCGGGAGGACACCACAATTCTGAAAGGGGGGACGCCACAATTCTAGGAACTCTGTTTCGTCTCGATGCTAAGGCCCGGATTGGAGGTAAACTGAGTTGCAGTGGTGTAGTTTGCACTCCCGGCTTCGTCCCGGTGCCATCGGCGAATCCGATGAAATGCCCACCCGGGCAAGACGGCCTAACCCTGTTAGCCGTCGGGCGCTGAGATCGAAGGAGAGTACCCACACCTGCTGTC
Source organism: Acidimicrobiia bacterium (assembly GCA_965214265.1). Taxonomy (GTDB): domain Bacteria; phylum Actinomycetota; class Acidimicrobiia; order Spongiisociales; family ZC4RG35; genus Bin76. The sequence goes on along the minus strand of CBDCBK010000010.1, from coordinate 1,601,413 downwards.
CCCAACGGAAACCCGAAGACTTATGTTCGACCGCCTCAAGTCCATCTTCTGCGCCATGTGTTACCCCGCCTATGTCGCAATGCGGCGTAACTGGATGGGCGACAAACACCGACAAGAGCTAAAGACAAGAAGAGAACGGGACGCAGAAATCAACACGCTGTCCGCTCCCCCTGAACACGAAGACATAAGGTTGGTCTGTTTGTGGGCTGTCGAATACTATCCCCCCTCTTACACCGAGGACTTGGTAGCGGGGTTGGACAAACTCGGGTGGGCCGAGCCAACGTTCCATTCTGACCCCGTCTTTGGAATCGAGAAGATGCGAGAACGTCACTCTGGTGGGCGCATGATGCCCCTCGGTTATCTTGTCCCGAAGAAATCAACGCGGTCTTTTGAACCCATGACACGGGTTGCGCGGCTTCCTGGGTGGGTTGACTACGCCATCGCTGATCTGTACGTAACACCTTCGTTGAATTGCGTGGTGGTGTGTTTTGTCCTTAAGGAAGAAGCGGCTTCCCGCTTTGATCGCGCATTGCGAGTCAACTATCACACGCAAGCGATACCCGGAAAGGGCGGATGGCAATACGAACTGCCAGATCGCCAAAAGGCACAGCACATCGCTGAGACCAGGCGGATCTTGTTGGAGTCAGTGAGCAGTTGGTTCGAAGAGCACCTCCCAGGTTTGTGCTCCTCGGGTCTTCTCTACGGTGAGATGCCCACTTGTGAAGGCATCACAACACGAGTCGCTGAACCGTTCGCTGCCGCATCTGAGGAAGATGAGGCGCTTGCCCCTTACACATCGATGATGGGCATCGGTCAGGACTTTGATGCTTGGAAATGTCGGGAATCTCCAATGCTCAAGTTGCGGTTCCCGTCAGACAGGTGCCGCAGGTGGCAATACCACTCCATTCTGGCCACCAAAGAGTTGCCACACGCCGACACCCGGGCGGGTGGCCAACTGATAGATGCCGAAGACATACAACCTACGCACACTCTCGTGTCGCCGTGGCTGACCACCTGGGCGCTGATGCCCCTCCTGCAAGGATATGTGAGACTTGTAAGGGATGTTCGCGACTCGCCAGTCTTACGAGGCGCAGATCGAAAGTGCGCCGCCTCCACTCTGAAGAGACTCAGAGGGTACCTGGCTTACAGCATTGACATAGCAGATGTTGCTTCCGAACTGTCAGCAGAACCCGTGGGTCGGTTTCTGGCGGCTCGGTCTGTTCCGTTTGGACCCCGCAACAACGGTAACGGTAGGCCATCGCTGTTGGACTTCCTCAGCGGCAGAATAATGGAGAGCGCCGCGGGGGTGCTAGAGAGAGAAAAGGCCCTCTATGGAGGTGGACACCCAACCAAGAACCCGACAGCGGCGGCATCCAGCTCGGCTGCCCCCAATGCAGCGGAAGAGTCGACACCAACGCAAAGACCCGCCTGCCACAAACACCAAACAAGACAAGACCGTTCATGGATGTAGACGCCAAAAACTGCTGCAAGAGCATGGCAAACGTCCCTGTTGACGAACTTGACAGTTACCAAAAGCATCCCTACGGCACACCCGCATGGCAGAAGTCGTACTCCAGACGCAACCAAGTCGAGAACACCAACTCAATCCTCAAAAACAAAGGCGGACTCAAAGACGGATGGTGCCGCGCGTTCGGTCTCGCTGCTCACCCCCTCGGAAACCTAGCTCTCACTATTGCTTACAACTTGGGGCTAGGACGACGCCACCTTCCACCCCGGAAGATATATCGCCCTAGCCTCAAAAACCTCATCCGAATGGGACGGAAACCCCACCCATTGAACACGTCCACCACCCAGGCACCTACTCGGCCGCCTCCCTAAGCACCACCGCCCTCTCTGAGCGCCGACGGTAACCCCACCGTCGGTTTCGCCGCGCCCCAACAAACAGCCATGGCATTCTGATGCCCTTCTGGCTTGCTTAGACCCCGCCTAACACGCCCCCCAAAGCAGGAAAACGCGAAAAAACACCTGAAAAAGCGCAAAATGGGCTAAATCGCCAACATATTTCAACATAGGTCGCCAAATTGCCGAGGTGTCGGAGGAGGGACTTGAACCCTCACCCTCCGTAGAGGACTAGGCCCTCAACCTAGCGCGTCTGCCATTTCCGCCACTCCGACAAGGGTCTCGGAAGTATAACGCAGGGGCCTTCCTCCCGCCCGGCTGGTTGTTTATCCTGGCATCATGGCAAATGGGTCTGGCACTGCGGAGCGATTCGATCAAATCCAATAGGATTTGATAGTGGTGGGCGCCGGTCACAACGGGCTCACCACCGCGGCGTACCTTGCACGAGCCGGCAAGAAAGTCGTGGTATTGGAGCAGCGGGAGCAAATCGGAGGGTCGACCGGCAGCGAGAAACCTTGGCCGGGGGTGACGATTTCCACCTGCTCTTACATGGTGGGATTGTTTCACCCTCGGATCTGTGATGATCTGAAACTGTTCTCTCATGGATTGACCTGTCCTATCCCGACCCCCAGCTCTATGTTCCGATCGAGCCGGGAATCGGTTTGGTCGACTACCTGGACGAGGATCGTACCTGGTCGGAGATGAGCCGTTGGGCTGCGCCTTGCGATGTCAAAGGATTCAGGGCGCTCGTCAAATACCTGAAGGGAATCCGTTCCAAGCTCCGTCCCAAAGACGATGACGACCTGGGGCTTCATGAAGCCCCACCCGCGAGATGATGGCAGAGCGGGTGGAGAACGATCCAAGGGTCATGCACACCCTGTTCGAACAGTCTTTCGAGGACTTGGTGAGTGGCTTCATCTCCGATCAGCGGATTCTGGACGCGATAGCTGCCAACGGGATCATCGGAACCAATGTCTCTCCCCGTGACCCAGGCACGGCCTTCGTCAATTTCCACCACGCATCGGGAGGTCTGGCCGGCCCCTCGGCGATGACCTGGGCCTTTCCCCGGGGCGGGACCATCGGGGTGGCAAAGGCCATTCGCAACGCCGCCTCGTCTTATGGCGCCAGAGTGGCCACCGGGGCGGCGGTGATCGCCATCATGCCCGGCGACGGCGTGTTATTACGGGACGGGCGGCGGATCAAGGCGCCGGTGGTTGCCTCCAGCGCCGACCCCAGACACACCTTCGCTCTGGTGGATGGACAATACCGGCCGGGTTTTGCGAAAAGGTGGCGACTTGGCCCATGGTGGGGACCGTGGGGAAGGTCAATGTCGCCCTCACGCGACTGCCGGTGATCAATGGATTCCCGCAATCCGCCCAAGCCATGGTGGACATCGGGAGCGGGATGGAACGTCTCCATCAATCCCATCGGGCCACCACCCGCGGGCACCTGGGTCCGATCTGGGCCGAGCTCTATCCCCAGACGGCCACGACCCCACAGTGGCGCCCGAAGACGTTCATGTGGTCTCCTGTTTCGTCCAGCACCTCCCCTACTCGTGGGCAGACGGCCGCAGTTGGGATCACCATCGTGAGCGGGTCGGCCAGAGGGTGATCTCGATGATCGAAGAATGGTCGCCGGGGTTTTCGGACACCATCTTGCACTGTCAGGTGGTGGGTCCTCCCGACATAGAAGCCAAGACCGGACTGACCGGCGGACACATTTTCAGGGCGATCATCTGCCCTGGTACGCATGGGATCAGCGCATGCCCTACCGCACACCCGTGGACGGCGTTTACCTATGCGGCGCCTCTACCCACCCGGGAGGAAGCATCATCGCAGCCTGCGGCCGCAACGCCGCAATCCGTATCCTGGCCGACCTTTAGAGGCCGGCCTGCCAAATCACTCTCGGATCAGCGTCCGAGCCTGCTCCCGCACATAGGATCGCATGTACCAGATACCTCCGCTTCCTGCACCTGAGGTGCCCGACCCCTTCCAACCACCGAAAGGCTGGATGTCCGGCCAGGCGCCGGTAGTGGAACCGGCCCGGCGGTTGGCGTATACCACGCCCGCCTCGATCCGCTCAAAGAATCTGTTCACTTCCTCGTCGGTACCGGCGAACACTCCGGCAGTGAGTCCGAAGACCGTGTCGTTGGCCTTATCGATTCCCTCCTCCAGAGAATCCACCGCGGTAACGGCAACGAAGGGCACGAACAATTCCTTCTCCCAGATCCAGGCCTCTTGCGGGGCGGTCACTACGGTAGGTTGGAGGAAGTTACCCCGTGCCAGATCACCTTCGGTTACCACCTCACCTCCGGCCAGGATCTCTCCGCCGGCCTCTTTCACGTTCTCCACGGCCGAGCGAAAGCGCTCTACCGCGTCTTGGTCGATGACCGGTCCCAGGAACACCTCTCGGTCCCGTGGATCTCCTACCCGGATTCCGCTGGTCTTCTGGGTGAGTAGATCGACAAACTCGTCGTAAGCCGGCCTTTCCACGTACACCCGGGAATTGGCAGAGCACTTCTGTCCCGAAAGCCCGAAGGCAGCTCTCATCACTCCTTCGGCGGCCAGCTCCAGATCAGCCGAGGCAGTTACCACCGCCGGGTTCTTGCCGCCCATCTCGCAAACCACCGGTTTGGGTCGGTTCGTGGCCACCGTCCGGTACAGGTACATCCCCACGTCATAGGACCCTGTGAACGTGACACCGTCCACGTGTCGATGATGGGCGAGCCGATCACCCGCTTCGTCGCCTCCGGTAACCACCTGCAAAGCGCCGGTAGGTAGTCCCGCCCGGAAATAGATGTCAGCCAACAGCAATGAACCCATTGCCCCGGTGTTGGACGGCTTTAGCACCACGGTGTTACCGGTGAGAAGAGCCGCAGAAGTGGGGCTGGCCACCAGGGCCATCGGGAAGTTGAAGGGAGAGATGACCGCCCACACTCCCCAGGGCCGCAGCACCGAATGGTTTATGTCTCCAACTCCATACTGCCCCATGGCCCTCTCCAACCCGCCTGTTTCATCCAGCCGGTCACAGTAGTAGTTGCAGAAGGCAGCCGCTTCGGAGACATCGCCGAGCGCCTCCAGTCGGGTTTTTCCTATCTCGAGACTCAGGAACCCCGCCAATAGCGGCGTTTCCTCTTCGATGATCTCGGTAGCCCGGCGGACAATCGCCACTCTTTCCTGCCAGGGGGTTCCCTCCCACTCCGGCTGGAAGGCGCGGGCCGCCGCCACCGCATCGTCCACATCGGCGTCGGAAGCCTGCGAATAGATCCCAACCACTAGTTCGGAGTCGATGGGAGAGCGTTCAACGTACGTCTGGTCGGTGAAACGCCGCTCCCCGTTGATCAGGAGCGGATAAGTCCGGCCGATTTGCCCCGTGGCCGCAGCCAGTCCTTCCTCGAAAGCCTCGTGAAGAGCCGGATCGTCCGCCGACATGGTGGCATAAGTGATTTTTCCCATGGTTTTTCCTCTACCCTCTGTGCTAATAGTTGGAAGACAGAACCAGAATTTTAGCATGACATCAAGACACTTCAACCGAGAGCGCCGACTATGAGGTTTGTCCGCCGTCTTCAAGTGATCGACTCCCATACCGTCGGGGAGCCCACCCGGGTGGTCACCGGCGGCCTCCCCGATTTGGCGGGAGACACCCTCCGGGAGAAAGAGGAATACCTTTTGGCGAACTACCCGGAGCTGTCCAGGATGCTGGTGGGAGAGCCGCGGGGACACGCGCCTTGGCATGCGATCCTGCCGCTTCCCCCCTCTGACCCCCGAGCGGACCTCTCGATTCTGATTCTCTCGGCGCTGGGTTCGCTCACCATGTGCGGCCATGCCCTGATCGGGGCGATCACCACCCTGGTCGAGATCGGCAGGGTGACTCCCAGAGAACCCGTCACCGAGGTGGTGGTGGAGACCCTGAGCGGTCTGATGGAGACCCAGGCCCGAGTGGAGGGCGGCAAGGTGCGTTCGGTCACCTTCCAGGGAGTGCCCTCCTGGGTGGCGGTCTCCGGGATGAAGGTGGAGGTGGACGGCCGGGTAATCGAGGTGGACATCGGCTTCGGGGGGAACTGGTACGTGCTGGTGAGAGTCGAACAGACCGGCCTGCCGATCGCTGTGGACTCGGTCCCCGCTCTGGTGGCGTTCAGCCACCGGATCCGTCTTCAGGTCAACAAGATGCTTCGGGAACGAACCGATTGGCCGCCGGGGACTCCCGATCGGGCCGACCAACTGCTCTACATGGGACCGCCCACCAGCCCGGGCGCAGACGGACAGAACCTTGCCACCTCCAGCAGCCTGGGGTTCGACCGTTCCCCCTGCGGGACCGGGAGTTCCACTCGCATGGCTCTGGCTGTATTAAGGGGAGAGTTGGAAGTGGGCGACACTTTCATCCACGAAGGGGTGCTCAACACCACCTTCGTGGGAACGGTCAGAGCCGAGACGGAGGTGTGGGGGCGACGGGGCATCATCCCCACCATCACCGGCTCGGCCTATCTGACCAGCTTCAGCGAGTTGGTGCTCGACCCCGACGATCCGCTCGGAGCAGGAATCTTCCTTCCCGCCGCCGGAGGAACCTAGCCGCCTCCTACTCGTACCAGCCGGAGCCGAACAGCAACCCTTCGTGACGGACCGCCCATGTGTGCTTCTGCTGCTCCTCGCCCGTCTCTGGGTTCAGTATCACATAATCGACCCAGCGGCCCCCTTCGGTAGCCCCCAGCAAATCGTCGCCGTAGAAATAGCCGACGGCGTCCACGCGCAGGCTGGGATCCCGATTCCTGAACTTCGGGTTGTGGTGAGATATGGTGTAGCCGTCCTCGTTGATTATGAACACGTACCACTGGCCGTCGACGCTGTCGACACTGTTGTAGTGGTCAATCGTCGCTTCTTGGCCGTAGCGCTCATAGCGTTCGATGGCTTTTTCCACCAAGTGCCGGGTGTAGGCAGCCGGATCATCCTTGGATGGGGAGTCATCCCCGACAATCACCCTGAAGGCAATCAGCGCTACCACCAACACCGCAACCATGCCAACCATTCGAGAAGTAGACACCGGGCCATCCTTTCGTGCCGTCTATCGGACCTCCCATGAAGTATAAAATACCCCGAAGCGAGTTACGGGTAAGGTTCAGTCCGGCCTGATAACCTCGCCCCGCCGGGAGGATTCGTACAAACCTTCCATCACCGCCATGGTCCGACGCCCCTCCCAGCCGTCAACCAGCGGCGCCCGGCCCTCGGCCACCGCGGCCACAAAGTCCTCCATCTGGCGGAAATGCAGGGTGGGGTCTGCATAGCCGCTGGAGGTGAGGGTGTCGCCCCGGTCGACCGGTCCCGCCCCCAACAACATCTCGATCTCCGGGGAAGGTCCTCCCGGAACGTCCCATTGAGCCAGATCGTCGTCCACCATGCCCACGGTTCCCTTTGTGCCGCGGATAGTGAGGCTGCGAGGCTGGGGATTGACCGCGGCGGTGGAGCTTGCCACCGTGGCCAGAGCGCCGTTGGCGAAGCGCACCACTCCCAAGGTCAAGTCCTCCACCTCTATCCGATGGAGAGGCGTGGTGGTGTAGAACCCGGCGACCGACTCGACATCCCCCAGCATCCACACCATCAGATCCAGATTGTGGCTGGTCTGGGTGACAAGCGACCCTCCCCCCTCCGATGCCCATCTTCCCCTCCACTCCGCCGAGTCGTAATAGGACTGGGAGCGAAAACATAGATCTCGGCACTCTGCCACCAGGGGTTGGCCGATCACTCCCCCCGACACCGCCTCTTTCATCCGGAGGGCGCCGTCCATGAAGCGGTACATGAAGATAACCCCCAAGGTCACCTCCGCCTGGCGGCATGCCGCAATCATCCGGTCGGCGTCAGCCACCGTGGTAGCGATGGGCTTCTCGGTCAGGACATGAAGTCCCTGAGCGGCGGCGGCGATGGTCATCCTGGCGTGATCGCCGGTGGGGGTGGCCAGGCAGACCGCGTCGATGCCGGGGGCCTCCAACAACTCACGCCAGTCAGTGAACACCTCCGAGACGCCGTATCCGTCGGCGAATTCCGCAGCCTTTTCGCTATTTCGGGAACAGACCGACACCAATCGGGCACCTCCGGGGCTCATGGCGAGCGCTCCCGCAAAGAGATGACCCGCCCCTCCCGTGCCGATCAAACCGAACCGAAGACTCACAATCGGGGGCGAAAAGTAGCCAACCGACGGGGCGCAACCCTCAGCATCACCCTTAATATAGGGAGCGTCAACCAATAGAGGAGTAAATGTGCGTCGAGTTCCAAACACTGCCGCGGCCGGAGCCGAACTGGTCCCCCTCTTTAGGGATCAGTTGAAGCTCTGCGATGTAAAGCCGGGCGAGACCGTGCTGGGCTTCACCGACACCATGAGCAACGACGCCTACACCACCGCGCTGGCCGGCGCGGCGCGGGTGCTGGGCGCCGATTTCTTCCAGATCGTGGTGGCCGGCGATGAAAAATGGATGAAATCCAAGGCAATAATCGACGCCTGGAAAGGCTCCGATCTGGTGGTGGGAATGCTGACCACCGGGTGGATATACAGCGATGCGCACAATGCGGCTCTGGACGCCGGGGCGCGCACCCTGATGATTGAAGAACCCGAGGACATACTGCTCCGGATGTTTCCCACCCCCGACATTCGGCGCCGGGGAGAAGTCAGCCAAAGACTCATGGAGGCGGGGAGCACCCTGCGGATCCATTCGGAGGCCGGAACCGACCTGACCCTCAGCTACGAGGGACGTCCGGTGGGCGTCCAGTACGGATACTCGGACACGCCCGGACGCTGGGACCACTGGCCATCGGGACAGGTAGCGTTCGCGCCCCTTGAGCACTCGGCCGAGGGCACTCTCGTGCTGGACGAAGGGGACTGTCTGATCAATCTGGGCCGATATCTGATGTCCCCCATCCGAATGGAGGTTCGGGAAGGAAGCATCGTCTCAATGGAAGGGGGCGCCGACGCTCGCCTGGCCCGAGACTACTTCGAGCTCCCCAAGGACAAACGCTCCTACGGCGTCTCCCACATCGGGTGGGGCTATGAGCATCGGGCCAACTGGAACGCCTTGGGCCTGCGCTTTTGGGAAGGCGGGGGAGTTATGGACGTCGAGAGCTATTACGGCAACATGCTCATCGCCTTCGGCGCCAACTTCATGCGGGGCCTCGACGGGGAGAACCGGGCGCCGTTCCACTTCGACATTCCCACTCGCAACCACTCCATCTGGGTCGACGACACCCAGATCATCGACCGGGGAAGCTTCGTCATCCCCGAGTTGCAGCTCGACTACCAGGAAGGAAGCGAGGAATGACCAGTCTCGTAATCCGCAACACCGAACTTCTGGACTGTACGGGGAACGATCCCCGGGCCGGAATGGATGTGGCCGTATCAGATTCGATCATCAGTGACATCGGCCCCGGGGTTGGCAGCTCGCCCGATCAGGTGATCGACGGCACGGGACTGACCCTGATGCCCGGACTTACCGACGCCCATGTTCACATGGGCCTGGTTGACCCGGCGGGCGGGATCGGTGATCTGCCCTGGATCGACTACGTGTTCACAGTGCGGGGAATCATTGAAAACACCCTTCAGGAGGGTTTCACCACTGTCCGGGACGCTGGCGGGCTTGATCCCCACTGGGCGCGGTTGGTGGAACAGGGCGTGATCGACGGACCACGTATCCTGCCGTCCGGGGCAGTGCTTTCCCAGACCGGTGGGCACGGAGATCTTCGTCCCGCCCACCACATCGCGCATCCCCAAGGCAGCATTCCGGGACTGTCGGCAACTCCGGAGATAGTGGACGGGGTCGCCGAAGTCCGCCGGGCCGCCCGCGAGCAACTGCGCAAGGGTGCTACCCAACTCAAGGTGTTCAGTTCAGGTGGGGTCCTCTCCCCCACCGATCCTTTCGACAGCCTCCAGTTCAGCTACGAGGAACTGCGGGCAGCCGTGGAAGCGGCAGCCGACTGGCACACCTACGTGCTGGCGCACTGTCACACCTCCGACTCCATCCGTCGCGCCCTGTCCGCTGGAATACGCTCGATAGAACACGCCAGCATCCTCGATGAGGACGCTGCTCGCCAGATCGTGGAATCGGGTGCGTTCGCGGTAGTGACTCTGGCGGTGAAATACGACCTCTTGGAGAACCCGGAAAGGGCAGGTCTGACTCCTGCCCAGTTGACCAAGCTGCAAGCCGTGGAGTCCGCAGTCCACCGAAGTATCGAGATCATGGGAGAGACCGGAGTGAAAGTCGGATCGGGTTCGGACATTGTCGGTCCCCTGCAGGACAGAAGAGGGCGGGAATTTCCCAACAAGGCCAAGTTCATGAGCCCAGCCGAGGCCATCGCCACGGCCACCACTGCCAATGCCGAACTGTTCTACATGGAGGACCGGATCGGCACCGTCGAAGTGGGCAAGGAAGCAGACCTGATCCTGGTGGAAGGACGTCCCCTGGACGAGATCGAGGTGCTGGCCGAACCCGACCGCATAGTGGCAGTGATCAAAGGCGGCCGGGTCTACAAGGACACGCAGAGGAGGCTGGCTCGAGCCTGATTGCAGGAGAAACTTCAAGGAGGCTGTTCAGACCGGAGCCATGCCATGTCATTTGTGGCGGTCATCGTCCCGCGAGGTCCGCCGGGACACCCCACCCGGTCTGATCCGACCGCAGAATCCCTGCCGGAGTGGGAGCGCTAAGGCGAGCCCTCGACATGGATTTTGAAAATGTCTATGTCATGATATTTCCGGTGATGCACAGGAGAGGCGTAGTGCCGCAATAAGTGAGACGAGATCTCCTGCTCGTCCGACGTATTGAGCCACTCGCCATGTGAGCCATCCGGTCTTCGATGTTCTCCTGCTCGGAAAACGCCAGGAATTCCAGCTCAACTGCTTCCCCGTCGCTGCGTGCGTAGAAAATCAAGCCCCGCGTTTCATCGGATTCATGGTCGTTATCTTGTCGAAACAGGCTCTACAGCGTCTCCTCTCCCACCGCGCGCAGCCGCTCCGTCGACTCGCCGTCCCAGCCGATCTTCGATGCAACTTCGTGGAGGAAGGCGTCGGGTTTTGGCAAGAGGCGCTGAGTAGCCCTCCAGTCAGCGATGCTCCCTCGGGCACCTGCTGAAGATTGTCGAATGGGATGGGTATGAGAATGGCTGCGTTCAGCATGAGCACCGTCCCGGAGACAACCGGCGTGATGATCCGCCGCAGCAACGGGAGCCAGGCCGCCAGCGCGAACTGGAATAGCGACGAAACGACGATGAGGCTCGCCAGCATGGCCGGCCCACCTTCTGCCAGCGCCGTTATAGAGATGGCTATGAAGCTGGGGGTGGTGCCCGAAATGAACATATGCCCGACTCCGAACCGCCCGATCCGAACCGCCTGTAGAGCTGTGATGCCCCCATTGATGATCAGCGCCGCGAAGACTGCCCATGACAGATATCTCTCGCCCTGACCGGCCGCCAGGACAACAATGGACACGCACAACACCGTGGGCGCCAAGGAGAGAACGATGCCCCGAAAACCCACCTGAATGGATAAAAGGAGGGGAGGCTTCTCGTCCGGCTCGTAGCGGACATGTTCATTCAGATGCCATCTCTCCAATGTTCTACCCTACTTAGGATTTTTGATCCGTACGGGTGTTGTCTCCAGAACCAGTGTAAAGGAGCACGGTCGAAGAACACCACCACCCTTCGGGACCAGCACCTTTGGGGAGGAGATCGCCTGTAAGACCCAATCCCCGATCAGCTTGATAGATCAGCCTGGTGTGCGGTTGAAGCGATTCAAACCTTACAGATACCCCCATCCAACGCCCCCGCTCCTGATCAAGCCAGTATTTGGGAGAGTTGGCGGCGTTCTTTCTTCAATTCGGCTACTTCGTCGCGGAGGCGGGCGGCGTATTCGAAGCGAAGTTCGGCCGCGGCTTCGCGCATTTCTTCCTCCAGGGAGAGGATCACCCGGGAGAGATCGTCGCCGGTCAGGTCGATCACTTCCCGCTCGGCCCGCGATGCCCGGCGTCTCTCCACCGCCGGCGCTTCCGAGGAGACCAGCTCTAGGATGTCGCTGATGCGCTTGCGGATGGTCTGGGGATCGATTCCGTGTTTGGTGTTGTATTCCAACTGCCGGGTGCGGCGCCGGTCGGTCTCCCCGATCGCCCTATCCATGGAAGCAGTGATCGAGTCGGCATACATCACCACCTGCCCGTCCACATTGCGGGCCGCCCGGCCGATGATCTGGATGAGGGAGGTGTCGGAACGGAGGAATCCCTCCTTGTCGGCGTCGAGGATTGCCACGAGCGATACCTCGGGCAGGTCGAGGCCCTCCCGCAGCAGGTTGATGCCCACCAGCACGTCGAAATCGCCCATTCGCAACTCCCGGAGAATCTGCACCCTTTCCAGTGTGTCTATCTCAGAGTGGAGATACCGGGCGCGCACCCCCATCTCCAGTAGGTAGTCGGCCAGATCCTCGGCCATTTTCTTAGTGATGGTGGTGACCAGCACCCGCTGGTCGGCAGCCGCCCGCTGGCGGATGTCGCCCAACAGGTCGTCGATCTGGCCCCTGGTGGGCCGGACGATCACCTCGGGATCCACCAGGCCGGTGGGGCGGATCAGGAGTTCCACCGGCTTGGGGCATCTTTGTCGCTCGAAGGGGCCGGGGGTAGCTGACATGCAGATCACCTGCCCGGTGCGATCCAGCCACTCATCGAAGCGGAGAGGGCGGTTGTCCAAGGCGGAGGGCAGCCGGAATCCGTGCTCCACCAGCACCTCTTTTCTGCTCCGATCCCCCTCGTACTGGCCTCCGATCTGGGGCAGAGTGATATGGGACTCATCGATGATGGTTATGTAGTCGTCGGGGAAATAGTCCAACAGGGTGTAGGGGGGCTCTCCGGGTTCGCGCCCGTCCAGATAACGGGAGTAGTTCTCGATCCCCGAGCAGTAGCCGATCTCTCTCATCATCTCCAGGTCATAGTTAGTCCGCATCCGCAGCCGCTGGGCCTCGAGCAGCCTTCCCTCCTTCTCCAACACCGCCAGGCGCTCCACCAACTCCTGCTGGATCCCCCTGACCGCCTCGGCCATCCGCTCCTCGGGAGTCACATAGTGGGTGGCGGGAAACACATGAAGCTCATTCAACTCAGAGATTGTTTCCCCGGTAACCGGGTTGAGAGAAGCAATCCGTTCCACCTCGTCTCCGAAATACTCCACCCGCACCACGGTCTCCTGGTAGGTGGGGAAGATGTCGAGAGTGTCCCCCTTCACCCGAAAGCGGCCCCGGGTGAGGCTCACCTCGTTGCGTTGGTACTGGAGCATCACCAACCGGCGCAACGCCTCGGACATGGGGAATTCCACCCCCTTGATCAGCCGCAAGAGTTGGCCTTCGTACTGCTCGGGAGATCCCAGTCCGTAAATACAGGAGACGGAGGCCACAATCACCACATCGTCACGCACCATCAGCCCCGAAGTGGCGGAATGGCGCAGGCCGTCGATCTCATCGTTGATGGAGGAGTCCTTCTGGATGTAGGTGTCGGTCTGTGGCATGTAGGCCTCGGGCTGGTAGTAGTCGTAGTAGGAGACGAAATACTCCACCCGGTTGTCGGGAAAGAACTGACGGAACTCGTTGGCCAACTGAGCGGCCAAGGCTTTGTTGGGCGCGATGACCAGGGCCGGACGCTGGGCCTGCTCAATAGTCCAGGCCACCGTGGCGGACTTGCCAGAGCCGGTGATGCCCAAGAGGGTCTGGAACCGTTCGCCCTGCTCCAATCCCCTGGACAGCGAAACGATCGCCGAAGGCTGATCGCCGGAGGGGGCGAAGTCGGCTTTGACCTCAAAACGATTCATAACGCTCCCTTGAATCGTATCGGACTATTGGGACAAAATGCTCATCTCCAGAGCGGCTCTTCTTACCTCTTCGGTAAGGGCGTCCCGACCCGACCGGTTTGGGATCACCCGGTCAGCCAGCTCAAGCCATTCCTGGCGGGAACGCTGGGAAGCCATGCGATTGCGGATATCGGTCTCGGTCATCCCTCGCTCAAGCAGGCGCTCGCGGATCATCTGGGGGTCGGAGTCAACAACCAGCACCGGCCAGTTCGGCATCACCCGGTCAGACGGCGCCGAAATCTCCACCGCTACCGGCCGTTGCGGATAACGATCGACCTCCCGAGACATCCGGGCGCGGATATAAGGATGCGTAAAGGCCACTAGTTCGGAGAGCTGCGCGGGATCAGAGAAGACAATCCCTCCCAGAGCTGTTCGGTCGATCTTCCCGTCTGACAGCACTTGTGGCCAACGATCCGAAACCTGATCGAAAGCCTCACCCCCCGGCGCCAGGACTTCATGCCCCAGCTGATCGGCGTCAATGACTGCTACTCCCCATTCGGCGAGGAGGAAACAAACCAGGCTCTTGCCCGAACCTATTCCTCCGGTAACCACCACCCGGGGAGGAGTCCGGCTCATCGACCTGCGCAGCCCGGCGAGGGCTATCTACCCCCGATACCCCGTTTTTTGAGTTCTTCCAGAATCGCTTCGAGGGAAGAATCAACCCGGACCGAGCGACGCTCGGGCTCCGGCTTCTCCCTGGGCGCCCGGGGCTGTTGTTCCTCCCGACGAGGACGGGAGCGAGGCTCGCTACGAGTCTTCCACTCGGGAAGCGCCTGCTTCACAGACAGGCTGACCCTCCGACGATTGGTATCCAACTCAGTGATCTTGACACTGATAGTCTGGCCGATCGAGAGTTCCATTTCCGGGGACTCCACCCGGTGTAGGGCGATCTCGGAAACATGCACCAAACCCTCCACGCCATCGCCGATAGCGACAAAGGCGCCGAAAGGCACCGTCTTGGTTACCTTGCCCTCGATGATGCTCCCCACCTCGTTGGCCTGGGAGAAGACCGACCAGGGATCTTCCAGCGTCTGGCGTATCGAGAGGGAGATCCGCTCCCGATCGCGATCCACTTCCAGCACTTTGACCGTGACCGTGGCCCCCACATCCACCACTTCAGAGGGGTGGCTGATGTGGGTCCAGGCAAGTTCGGAGACATGCACCAACCCGTCCATCTTGCCCAAATCCACGAACGCCCCGAAAGGCACCACCGACGATACCGTTCCCTCCCGGATCTCTCCCTCAACCAAAAGGTCCATAAAGGAGTCCCGCTCCTCGGCCTGCTCCTCCTCCAAAAAGGCGCGCCGGGAGAGAACCACATTGTTGCGCTGGCGGTCCAGTTCGATGACTTTGGCCTCGATCTCGCTGTCAATGAAAGGATGGAGGTTGCAAACCCTTCGCAGGCCGACCAGAGAAGCAGGAAGGAAGCCCCGCAGGCCGATATCCACTATCAAGCCTCCCTTCACCACCTCGATGACCGTCCCTTTCACCGATTTGCCATCTTTGTGGACTTCTTCCACTTTGGTCCAGGCCCGCTTGTACTGGGCCCGCTTCTTGGAGAGAATCGGGCGGCCGTTCTCGTCCTCCCGGGTAAGCACCACCCCTTCCACCTTGTCTCCCACCGCCACGATCTTGCGGGGATCGACATTCTTTCGGATGGACAGTTCGTTGGCGGGGATCAGGCCTTCCGACTTGAAACCGATGTCAACCAATGCGCCCTCGATATCGACACTGACCACCGTTCCCTCCACCAGTTCGTTTTCCTTGAAGACCCTGATGTCGCGTCCCAAAGCCTCCTCGAAGATTGCTTCATCATCCATGTGGCCGGTCTCGGTTTCATCCACCGGGGATGCTTCAGCTTCAGCTGCTACCTCTCCGCCCGATTCGGGGACCTCCTCCCCAGATTCCACAACAGACTCGACCTCCACATCCTCCGTAGCCTCTCCGCCCGATTCGGGGGCCTCCTCCCCAGATTCCACAACAGACTCGACCTCCACATCCTCCGTAGCCTCTCCGCCCGATTCGGGGGCCTCCTCCCCAGATTCCACAACAGACTCGACCTCCACATCCTCCGTAGCCTCTCCGCCCGATTCGGGGGCCTCCCCTGCAGATTCCACAACAGACTCGTCCCCCACATCCCCCGCTGTCTCCTCTGTGGCCTCGCCAACCGGTTCCACGGTCTCCACCTCTTCGGTGTCGCTTTGCTCGGCGGCGTCACTGTCTTCCAGAGTGCGGGTTCCTGCCTGTGACTCTTTTTCCGGAGTCGCGGTCTGCGATGAAGCCAGCGCCGTCGTCCCTTCGGCGGGCAGGTTTATTTGTTCTTCGCTCATGTAGGGGTGGTAGTAGATGATTTCTTGTCCGAGCGTGCGTGAAAGGCCGTCGGACTAACCCCCAGTTTGGCACATTCAACCGCCAACCGCAAATTGCCTAGCTTTTGCACTCCGCCAGGCTACGTCCAGAGGCGACATCGACCTTGAGCGGTACCACCAAGTCCGCGACGCCCTCCATCACCTCCACGGTCAGCGCTGCAACCTCCGAAAGGTCGTCTTCCGGCGTCTCTATGACCAACTCGTCGTGGATTTGCAACAAGAGGCTGCATGCGGCACTCACCTTCGGCAGTTCCGAAGAGAGAACGATCATCGCCTTTTTGATTATGTCCGCAGCCGTCCCCTGCACCGGAGCGTTGAGCGCCATCCGCTCCCCCATCTGCCGAATCCGGAAATTGTCGCTCCGCAGCTCCGGCAGATAGCGGCGCCGCTTGAAAAGCGTGGTGGTATATCCCTTCCGCCGCGCCTCCAGCACCATCCCGTCCATAAAAGACTTCACAGCGGGAAACTGCGAAAAGTAAGCGTCGATGTGCACGGCAGCCTCCTCCCGGGAGATATCCAAGCGCTGGGAAAGCCCGAAGGCCTCCATCCCGTACAGCAGTCCGAAGTTGATGGTCTTGGCCCGTCGCCGCATATCGGTGGTGACCTCGGAGACATCGGTCTCGAAAACCCGGGATGCGGTGGCGGTGTGGATATCGACATCGGAGAGAAAGGCTTCCATCAGACCGGGATCCCGGCTGAGGTGGGAGAGCACCCGTAGCTCGATCTGGGAATAATCGGCGACCAACAGCAATCGTCCGGGCCCCGCCACGAAGGCTCTTCTCACCCTCCTTCCCACCTCGGTGCGAATCGGGATGGTCTGCAAATTGGGGTTTTCCGAGGAAACCCGACCGGTGGAGGTGCCCATCTGGTTGAACCGGGTGTGAATCCGACCGTCTGAGTCGATCAGATGCAGATATCCATCCACATGGGCCGAGCGGATCTTTTCAAGTTGCCGGAACTCCAACAGCAGTTTCACCAGGGGATGATCCAGTTTCCCCAGCACAGAGGCGTCGGTGGACGGCTTCCCGGTCGCGGTCTTCTTCAGCACCGGAAGGCCCAGCTTCCCGTACAGCACCTCGCGCAGTTGCAGCGTGGAGTTGACGTTGAACGACCCGCCGGCCAGTTCGTAGATGCGCTCTTCCAGTCCGATGATGTCTGCTCTCAGCCGGCCGCTCAACTCCAGCAGATATTCCCGGTCCACCCCGATCCCCGCCTCCTCCATCTCTGCCAACACCTCCACCAGGGGAAGCTCCACTTCCGAAAAGAGTTCCATCTCCTCCCGCTCCTCCAACTCGGAGCGAAGCGGCTGAAACAACCGGGAGATGGCCTCAGCCCGCAAGCCAATCTGGTCGAACCGGGGGCGGGGGTCGAACGCCAGGCTCCCCTGGGTGGGGAGGTCTTCTTCGGAGAGATCTTCGGTGAGCGACATGCCGATCATTCGCTCGGCCAACTCGTCGAGCTGATACCGGCCGGTGGCGGGATTGATCACATAGGCGGCCAGGGCGGTGTCGAATTCCAGACCACGCAATGTCATCCCCCGCGTGCGGAGCCATCGTATCAAAGGCTTTGCGTCGTGAGTGACCTTCGGGCGTCGGGGATCGGCCAACACCTCCCCCAGCCCGGCCAACAGATCCTCAGGGACCAGCGCCACACGGTTTTCGGCTTCACGAACGGCCAACCCGGTGAAGTGTTCGTCTCGGATCAACTCCAAAACCAGGGGATCGAGAACCGCCAACCCGGCCACGGCTTGCGGCGTGGTCAAGACCCGCGTCTCCACTTCCACCCTCTCGAGGTCGGGCTTGCTTCCTCCCCCCACCCGCACCGACTGGAGGTCTGCCCACAGGCTAAAAAATTCCAGAGAAGTCACAAGCTCTCTCACCCGGTCGATATCCCAGGCCCGCCGCACGAAATCAGGAATCGCCACTCCCAGTTCCAAGTCGGCGCGGAGAGTGATCATCTGTTTGTTCAAAACCACTTGGGAGTGATGCGCCGCTAGGTTTTCGCGCAGCCTGGGAGTGAGATCCTCCAGGTTCTCATATACCTTCTCCACCGCACCGTATTGGCTGATCAACCGAGCGGCGATTTTCTCCCCCACCCCGGGAACCCCCGGAAGGTTGTCAGAGGCATCCCCCCGAAGAGCAGCCACCTCCACATACCGGCGAGGTGGGACCGAATACCGCTTCTCCACCCACGCAGTCGTGACTTTCACCGTGTCGGTGACTCCCCGGAGGGTGTAGAGCACCCGGAAATGGTCGTCAATCAACTGAAAAACATCCCGATCACCGGTGACCGCCAGCACTTGCCACCCTTCGGCGGCCGCCTGGCGGGCCAATGAGGCGATCAGGTCGTCCGCCTCAAAGCCTTCCTTGCGAAGCTGCGGCACCTCCAGGGCTTCCAAGAGTTCCTCAAGCAGGGGAAGCTGAGAGGTGAAGAGATCGGGCGCCCGGGAGCGCTGGGCCTTGTAGTCCGGATACAACTCGGTGCGGAAGGTCTGGCGGGAGACATCCCAAACCACCGCCAAGGCGTCGGGGTTCTCATCGGCCAAAAGCCTGATGAGCATGCGGATGAAGCCGAATACAGCGTTGGTCACCTGTCCCGAGGAGGTGGCGAGATCCTGGGGAAGGGCGTAGAACGCCCGGTAGGCGATCGAGTGTCCGTCCACCAGCGCCAGGGTGGACATCAGAACAGTTCCCCAAACGAGTCCATTCGCTCCATCAGACGGTCCCGCTTCGCCAGGAGCCTTCCCCGGCGGTGATCGATCTCCTCCAGTGCCCGCTCGAACCGGTCGACATCGGCCAAGGCGCGATCCGCCTCGTCGCGGTGGAACGAGGATTCATAAACCGCCGCGTCCCGAACCGCGTCATCGGCTAGGTGGCTGTGGTATCCCAACTCGGCAGAGACCCGCGTCTCTTCCTCATCCAGATGGACCAGCCGGTCGTTAACCGAAAAGATCTGCTTGGAGAGGCGGCGCTTTCCCATGGCGATTGAGCATATCGGAAGAGTTTGCCCTCGCTCCGCTGTAAGATCGGCTTCGGCTAGGCCGGGATGGCGAAATCTGGCAGACGCGGTGGACTCAAAATCCATTGGGGGCAACTCCGTGTGGGTTCGAATCCCACTCCCGGCACCGGGCATCCAAGCAGTTTCCTGCTGTTCCAGGAAATAGCAAAGCCATACGCCCGATCGGATCTCTTAGAGAGACGTCGAGAGTTGATGGAAAGATGGGCTGGCTACCTGGCAACCTCAGAAGGTACGCTCTCAGGCAGGACGGGTGGTTATCCCGGGATCGATCTTGCGAGGCAGTAGCCGCCCAGCGCGGGCGGCGTTGAAAGCACCGTGAGACACCACCACCTCGCCGCGCAGGATGGTGATCACCGGCCAGCCTTCAATGTCGTAGCCCTCCCAAATGCTGTAGTCGGAGATGTGAAAGTCGTCCGCGGTCAGCTTCCGCTTGACATTCGGATCGATTAGGCAGATGTCGGCGTCGCTGCCCGGCGCCAGCACACCCTTGCGTGGATAAAGGCCCATGATCTTGGCGGCGTTGGTCGACGTGACGTCCACGAACCGCTGCAATCCCATTCCCTGCCGGACCACGCCCTCGCTAAAAGTAATGCCCATCCGGGTCTCGACGCCGTTGTGGCCGCCGGTGACATCGAGGATGGTCCGCCCGGCTGTTTTCGTCTCCCACGACGTGCAGTACTCGTCGGTGGCCATCGTCTGAAGGTCGCCTTCGATAATGGCCTTCCACAACGCCACCCGGTCTTCCTCGGACTTCAAAGAGGGGTAGGTGTGATACTTCATCCCGAACTCCTCCTGGTAATTCTCCTCGCTGAAGCAGCAATAGTTGTGGAGTGTCTCGCCGTACACCGGGCGGCCGTCGGCCCGGGCTTCAGCGATGGCCTGCACTCCCGACCGGGCACTAACGTGGACGAAATACACCGGGGCGCCGGTCCACTCGGCCACCCGCAACACCCGTCGGAACGACAAGTCTTCTGATTCGGCGCTATGCACCAACGGCATATTGGGCCATTCGGTGCGACCTTCCCGGATCAGTGTTTGGTGCATATGCTGCACCATGTCGTCCTCTTCGGCATGAACCAACAACATGGCATCCAACTCCGAAATTCGGGTCATGAGGTCGCGGAGGTGCCCGGTGCCGACCATGCGGGGTACGTCGCCTGCGGAAGGCGGACGGACCTCAGTCGTAAAAACCTTGAAGGTGGGGAAACCATCCTCCACCGCCTCGTGCATCGAGCCGATGATCTCGGGCGGAATGTCGCCCAAGAGCATCACATGGTGGGAGTAATCGGCAAAGGAATTGCCCTGCCAGACGCCGGTCCGCTCCTCGATGGCTTGGGGAATGTCGACGCCGGGATATAGGACCGCGAAGTCCAACAAAGTGGTAGTGCCACCGAACAGCGCAGCGCGGCTGACCTGCTCGGGAGGAGCCGTCCGAAGATCGCCCTGCCCGATGATCGGAGCGGCGATATGAGCATGTGGTTCGATGCCGCCGGGTACTACGACCATCCCGGAGGCGTCGATAACCCGGCCGACTTCACCAGCCAAAACACCCGGCGCAGTAACGGCCACGATCTTTTCCCCCCTGACCGCCACGTCCCACACACCAACA
This sequence comes from Acidimicrobiia bacterium, assembly GCA_965214265.1. GTDB lineage: Bacteria > Actinomycetota > Acidimicrobiia > Spongiisociales > ZC4RG35 > Bin76. Next base: position 1,580,705 of record CBDCBK010000010.1, on the reverse strand, counting down.
CCCATAGGTGTAACAACTTGCCCACCTCGAATGACCAGGTCCAACATTCTTGGGATCGGGCCGCTTAGTAGGTGGTGAGGACCCAGGCAGTCAGAGTTGCCGCTGATGTGGCGAGGCTGGCCGGGTCGTCGTGTGGCATCGAGCGCCAAGCCTACTCCCTAAAGGGCGGACAAGGCCCCCGTCAAACAAGGCAAAGCATCACCAACCAGGGCCTGCGGTGGGTTTTTGCCAATGAGTGAACTCCACCTACGCCGGCCCCTATCCCTGTTCCTACCGTGGAACGAATAGTGGGACGGAGGGACCATATTGCCTTACCTTCCTGGGGTCATTCAGGACTCGAAATCCATTGGGGTGACTCCGTGTGGGTTCGAATCCCACTCCCGGTTCTAATCCCACGTTAGAAGGGTATTCTCGCTTCAACCACCCACCCCCACCATCAACCTGCAGGAACTATTGGGGTTAGCCCGGGTTAGGTGGCAATGTCTCTCCGATCGATCCGGCTGATAGCCACCCACCCCGTGACGAGCGCACCGGCGAGGAGCAAAAAGTAGGTGGGTTCGAAGCCCTTGGCGAGCGGTGGCGTGTCTCCGAAGTACCAGTAGAAGGGAGAGATCACCCGGGCGGGTTCCAGGGCGTCGGTGAGGGAACCAAGACCGTTCAGCAGGAAGGCAGCCATCGCCACCACTGCGGTGACCCGAACAGCGGGGAAAGACGATCCCCCTATTGCCCAGATTGCCATTGTCAGCCCGCCGAAGAACAGGCCGAGAAGGCCTAGACCTGCGCCGGCGGCGAGGATCCTTCCAATGCCCAGTTCGGTCTCCCAAGCGGAGTCTCCTAGCAGCGCCGCAACCGTAAGGATCGCGACCACCAGGCCGGTCGAGAACACCACTCCCAGCGCCTTGCTTGCAAGGACCGTTCTGCGGGAGGCGGGGACGGTGAGCACCAGGTCGAGAACACCGGCGCTCTCCTCCTTGACCATCGCCATCGAGACTCCCCTGACCACGAACATCACGATGAGAATCGGACCGATAGCCTGGTAGGTGCGCGAGGAAATGAACCCGGCCGGGGTAACTATCGCCTCGGGGTTGCTCATGCCGAATATGGCAAAGACCTCTCGAGGAAGGGAGGTGATTAGGCCCGCCAGCGCCTCGGCATCCTCCGCGAGAGCCGGCCAGGCGGAGAACATGACCAGCGTCAGGAGTCCGAGACCACCGCCCCAACCCCAAACGGAGCGCCGACGATCCCAGATGGTCTTGCGGAGCGACCCGGTCAGCAACCACGCCGCCCGGGGTCGGCGCTTCCGTTTGCGAGAACGTCGGGTGGCCTTGGTCTCGGGAAGCACCGCCCGCTCAGTGGCGATGTCACGGCGGCGGAACAGGAAGGTTGCCACCGTCACCAGCACCGCAGCCGTTACCACCAACCAGATCTGCCCGGCGCCGACCCCCTCGATAAGTGGGTTGGGTTCCTGGTACCAGGTGAACGGGCTGGCCCCATTGATGCTCTCCAAAGGAGGATATAGATCGGAGAAACTATTGATGAACCAGGCCAGGAACGCCAAGGAAGCGGCCACTCCCCCTGCCACCACAGTGCGTCCGGTGAACGTGCCCGCTGCGAGCGTCACCGCCCCGAACAGGACGCCCAGCAACCATAGGGAGAGACCAGCGGCCAGCACACCGGTCACCGATAGGGACAACTCGAAGATCGGGTTTACGACCAAAAGAGCCGCGGTCAGGACAGCCACCAGCACGAGAGCCGCCAAGCCCACACCCCCGGCCTTTTCCAAAAAGACCCGGGTACGGGACACCGGCGAGGAGAGCAACATGTCCATTAGGCCGTCCCGTTCCTCGGCCATGATCTCGGCGGCAGCCGCGCTGATGACGAAGAAAAGGATGAGCAGGGGCGCGAACAGCGAGTAGAGGTAGGCGGTAAGGAAGCCGGCCGCGGAGAGAAAAGTGGCGGAGTCTATCCCGAATGCGGACAGCATCCCCGCGGGGAGATTGTCCATGAACGCTACGAAGTCGTCGGACTCGCGCATCACCGGAAACAACAGCCCCAACCAGATGGCGATTGCCACCAGGCCCAGGCTGTATCCCATAACGGCGCGCCAGCGGTCACGCAGGGTCTTGCCAAGGATGGCGGGAATCACGCGATCAGCCCGCCGATTCCGGATGGGTGTCGGAGCCGTAGTAGGAGAGGAACACTTCGTCGAGATCGGCCTCTTCGGAGGTGACGGTTATTACATCCCTGGCAGCGGCTTCCCCTATCACCGCTTTCTGGGATCCGGCGACACTGAGCCGCAACAGGGTGCCACCGTCGCGGAGATCGATCACGGTCACGCCTTCGATCGCGGCGAAGAGGGCAGGGTCGACCGGGGAGCCGAATTTGATCGAGAGGTTGGACTGGACCTTCGATCTGAACCCGGCGAGGGTGTCCACGTCGATGAGGCGGCCGTGGCGGACTATCCCCACCCGGTCGGCCACCCGCTCCACCTCCGGAAGGTAATGGGAGGACAAAAACACCGTACGTCCTTCCTCTCGGACCTCGGCCAGCAGTTCCGCGAACTCCTGTTGCATGAGGGGGTCGAGCCCACCGGTGGGCTCGTCGAGGATCAGCAGTTCCGGCTCGTGCATGAAGGCGTTGACGACGCCGACTTTCTGGCGGTTGCCCTTCGAGTACTCCTTGATGCGCCGGTCGAGGTCCAAGTCGAAACGCTCGGCCAACCTCACTGTGGCGGCGGCGGTGTCGATGCCTCTCAATCTGCTGAAGTAGAGCAGGAACTCCCGACCGGTCATGGAGGAGTAGAGCGCCAAGTCGCCCGGTAGGTACCCGACCCGGCTGCGGATGTCCAGTGTCTGGTGTGCGATGTCCATGCCGAAGATGGACCCTGAACCTGCGGAAGGGCGGAGGAGATTCAGCAGCAGGCGGATGGTGGTGGTCTTGCCCGCCCCGTTCGGACCGATGAAACCGAACACCTCACCGACATCTACCGCCAGATCCAGATCGACGATGCCCGCCGTGTTCCCGTAGTACTTGGTGAGACCCGCGGTCTCTATGGCTCTCGACACGGTCACACCTGCCTTCTCCACCCACGAACCATCGCGTGGCGCGGGTTGCTTCGTGCTGGTCTCCATGGACTCTAGCCCTGATTCTTCATGGGCTTGGAGTTGCCCGCTAAAGGCTACATAGCTGGCATTCTGTATGGTCTCAAAATTTACTGGGGTGACTTTGTATGGGTTCGAATCCCCTCGCGGCATCGACGTTCACCGCGGTCCCTAACGTTCCGAATTCAGGAGCCCCACCTCTTTGGCGTCCGGGGTGAGGATGATTCTGGTGCTCCAGGTTGTTTCGGGTGTCGCTGCTACCATAAGTCCGCTACTCATCCGGGACTTGAGGTATAGATGACAGGGGGCAAACACTTTTACATTGACTCGTTCGATACGGTCCAGTTGAGTTCGTATCGACTCGGCCAATCGCCCTTTGCCGACCGATACGTTACTGATCGGACGATGTTCGGCGTGTACTGCGATCGCCTGTATCCCCTCAAGACCTCCCTTGACGAGGACCCTATTCCCCAGTATTGGAAGTTGCGCCGTGACGTCCTGTTGTACGACGTTCCGGAGAAACCGCTTGAGATAATTGGCCCAGATGCTGCCAGACTGCTCGAGAGAGTCCTGGTGTGCCGAGTCGAGACACTCGCAGTAGGCCGAGTTCGCTACGGCATCGCCTGCAATGAAGATGGCACTGTTCTGATGGATGGTGTACTCATGCGCCTCGGGCAAGATCGCTACTGGTATGTCAAGGCAAACGGAGAGTTCACGAGCTGGCTCAAGGCACACGCTGTTGGGCTTGATGTAGAAGTCTCTGATCCGAATTCGCGGGTGCTGCAGATTCAGGGACCGAAGTCGCTTGATGTGCTGGATGCGGCGATTGGCGGTGGGCTATCGGCCGATTTCAAGTATTTTCGTGCGGGGTTCTTTGACGTTTGCGGTCAAACATTGTGGGTCTCGCGCACCGGATGGACCGGGGAGGTGGGAATTGAGATCTACTGCAATAGCGGTCCGGGACCGACAGATCATGATGCCCTCTGGGATGGTCTGTTCTCCTGCGGTGAGCCATTTGGCATGAAGTTCAGTGCGGGATCATCGATGGGAATTCGACGCATCGAGTCTGGGATTCTTGACTACGGCAGCGATATTGAGCCGGACTTGACGCCGTTTGGCGCCGGACTTGGGCAATTTGTGAGACTTGACAAAGAAGACTTCATCGGCCGAGCCGCGTTGGAAGGGGCCGATCGCAGCCAACTTCTGTTTGGCCTGGTCTGCCCAACCGCTGCGCCGGAAGCCGGTATGCAGGTCCACTCCGTAAACGGCCCGGTTGGGCATGTGACGATTGGAACGTGGTCACCTACGCTGGACACAGGAGTCGGCTATGTGCGCTTCGATCGGCCCTTGTTGGGCGGCGACTGGTGCGGCAAGACGGTCTTCTTGCATGACCACGATGGAACGCCACACCATGCGACCGTGGACACGCTGCCATTCGTCGACAAGGAGAAGCGGCTACCCCGCGCCGTATGGGGTGGCCGACGGACACGAACGACGCAGATGAGATCAGCAAGTCCCGGCGGCCGCGCCCCGCAGTCGGGAACTCTGCTCAGTTAGCGGAAAGCAGGTCGGGAGGATGGCGTTCGTGCCAGTCGGTGAGCGACTGGTAGGCGCGGGCTACCGCGAGAATGGCGTTCTCCTCATATGCTCTGCCCATGAACTTTATTCCCGTAGGCAGGCCCTCGGCTGAAAAACCGCTCGGCACCGATATGGCTGGAAGTCCGGCCACGTTTCCGACCGCCATCATGGTGTCTTTTCCTGAGTGCAGGGTCGCGCTGCGGAACTCCTGGTCGAGTGGTGTCGCGATGCCAGACCGCGAGGGCGCGACCAGCGCGTCGAACGGCGACATAACCTCGTCGGCGTTCTCCGCCATGAGCTTTCTCAGGCGCATCGCCTTGATGTAGTCTTTCGCCAGCACCGCCACGCGCGGATAGCAGCCGAAGCGGTCTTCGGGCGCGGTCAGTTCCGCCAGCATCCCGCTGTCCACGATCTCCTCGAATGCGCTCGCCGCCTCCGCGAACAAGATCATCTGGAGGATTTCTTCGTGCGGCAGGTCGGAGAAATGCACCTCCTCTATGTCGGACACCTCTCCCAGGACATCCAGCGCGCGTTGGAAGTTGGACCGCGTCGCGTCGTCAACATTGTCGGCCACACCCTCCAAAACACCGAGCCTGAAACGCCTCGTTGACACGTCCGATTCGTCGTAGCTGAAGCTGCGACGCGTCGTCGTCGGGTCCTTTGGGTCTGGACCGGCGATGGCCTCCAACACCAGGCCACAGTCGTCTGCGGTCAGGCACAACGGCCCCAGCTTGTCCAGCGTCCAGGAGAGGGCCATCGCCCCGTACCGGCTTACCCGCCCGTAGGTGGGGCGCAGGCCGGCGACTCCACAATTGCTGGCAGGCGAGATGATGGAACCGCCGGTCTCCGAGCCGATGGCGAACGGCACCAGACCGGCCGCCGTCGCCGCGCCGGATCCGGTGGACGATCCACCGCTCCATCTCGTCTTGTCCCAGGGTGTGATGCCCGGGCCGGTGAATGAGGCGTTAGGTTGCCAATAACCTCCGCCGCCCGCAAGCTCCACCATGGCCAGCTTGGCCGCAAGCACCGCTCCCGCGGCCTCGAGCCTCCGTATCACGGTGGCGTCGTAGTCGAAGACCTGATTGCGGAACGGAGCGGCTCCCCATGTTGTCGGGATACCGTCCGACGTGGCCAAGAGGTCCTTTCCGCCGTAGGGAATGCCGTGCAGCGGGCCCCTGTACCGGCCAGACGCGATCTCCTGCTCCGCGCGTCTTGCCTGCCGTAGCGCTCGCTCGCTCGTCACGGTGACAACCGCGTTGTAGTCCGGTCCCAACGTCTCCAGTCGAGCCAGGAAGAGTTCGGCGAGCTCTACCGGCGATACCTCTCGGTCGCGCACGAGGCTGCCGAGTTGCCGAATGCTCCTGAAAACGAGAACGTCTGACAAGACGTCAGCCCTCGTCCCGGTAGGGCGTGAACACCGAGAACGGTTCATCGCCATTTTCAAGCTTGATGGCTCTCATAGCGGCTGATACTCGGACAATGGTCTCAATGCCCTTCCGCACCCCTTCCAGCTGCTCATCGTCCAAGCGATCCCCGTAAAGACGCTTCACGATATTGAATCGTTCGTTCACTTCCCGTTTGGTAGCTTCGCCGTTCAAGATGCTCCTCCGCTACTCTCGCTGCGTGATATGCCCCACTTCAGTCCTCCCCCAAGCCTGCGTCGCAAATCAGCATAGCAAGCGGTAGGACTTCGTCACGGCAATGGTCATTCGGTGATATATGTGTGGGTGATTACCTCCCAGGCGTGCCCGTTCTCGCAGTCGAAGTAGAACCCGCGTCCCCGGTGCTTGTGGTTGATCTTGCTATCTGTCCGAGAGCGGGGGCCGCTCCCGAAGGGGATGCCCTCGTCCTTGACGCGCTGGAGCACCGCATCGAACTCTTCGTCCGAAGCCAGAAAGGCGTAGTGGTTGGAGCGTGGATCATCCGAGTCGTCGAAGTCGAGCGTCAGCGTGTCGTTGACCTTGACAGGGGCGAAATGTCCCCAGGTCCCCTTGTATTGCAGTCCGAAGATGCGGGCGATGAACTTCGCGGACTTCACCTTGTCGTAGGCGGGCACGATTGTATGGTCTAGCTGCAAGGCCATGGCGAACCTCCTTTATGAACACTTTACACCCAGCAGGAGCGCCAATCCAGTGCGCTGACCTAAGCACAGGTCGACAGCGCCCATCGCCACCAAACAGTCCCCCACCGGCCTAGCGTGAAGCCGAGGCTGTGCGACGAGACTCGACGGCGGACCGTCGTGGGGCCCACCCTCGTCGGAGAGATCACTCTGGACCAACTCTGGCACGCTGTGCCTGCCTTCTTCATCGCCAGAAAGTTCTGGCTGCGGTCCCTGGAGGCCTACGGGCTGTAGTATCATGCCTAGAGGGCTCCATCTACCGATTTAGCATTCAGGGGGAAACCGTGGCCAACGCACAGACGGTTATCCGGGCCAAAGCCCTCTTCGACGGCACAGGGGCTCCACCCGTCCAAAACGCCATCGTGATCGTGGAGGGATCCCGCATTGTGGCCGCAGGCCCCGAAGGCGCCGTAGAGGCACCCCGCGGACCGGAGGTCCGAGAGTTGGACTGTCGCGACGGGTACCTGCTGCCCGGTCTCATCGATGCCCACACACATCTCATGTTCGGCTCCGGGGACGCCACGTACGAGGAGGTCATAGAACGGGACTCAGACGAGATAATGCTGCTGCGCGCCGCGCGCAACGCCCACATCCACCTCAACGCCGGGGTCACGACCCTCCGGGACTGCGGCGCCCGCAACCAGGTGACTTTCGACCTGCGTCGGGGCGTGCGGCAGGGCCTGGCACTGGCGCCCCGGCTGCTCCTCAGTGGCCGCCCGGTGACGACCACCGGCGGCCACTTCTGGTGGTGCCACCAGGAGGCTGACGGAGTAGAGGGCGTGCGGAAAGCCGTGCGCCAGCTGGTCCGGGACGGCGCCGACTTCATCAAAATCATGGCCTCCGGCGGCGGCACCGCCGGCACCGACAACCGCCGGCCGTCCTACAGCGTGGAGGAGCTGGGGGCCATTGTGGACGAGGCCCACACCCTGGGCAAGCCCACCACGGCCCATTGCATAGCCACTCAGAGCATCGTCAACGCTCTGGACGCAGGAGTCGATTCCATCGAGCACGCGACCTTCATAGAGCCCGACGGCTCCTACCGCTTCGACCCGCGGATCGCTGAGCGCATTGCCCGGCAGGGGGTCCTGGTCAGCCCAACGGTGCAGACGGGCTACCGACGCCGAGAAAAGCTATTGGCGCTGCGAGAGCAGGGGCATGCTCTGACCCCGGAGGAGGACCGGCACCTAGAAGACCTCCAGGTCAAGTGCGAGCGCCAGGTGGAGTTCCTGGGCAAGCTGTGGTCTGAATGGGAAGTCTCCATCGTGGCCGGCACCGACGCTATCCAGACCTTCGGCGATTACTGCCTTGGGTTGGAGCTCCAGGTCCAGGCGGGCATGAGCCCAGCGGACGTCGTCCGCTCCGCAACTGGGGTGGCGGCGCAGGCCATTGGTCTGGACCATCTGGTAGGGACCGTCGAGCCGGGCAAAGAGGCGGACCTCATCGTGGTTGACCGGGACCCCCTCCAGGACATCCGGGCCCTGCGGTCCATGCGGATGGTGATGCAGGGGGGAGCTGTCGTGCCGCCTCCGGTGGTTATGGGAATCTAGAAGCAGGAGGAGACGATGGGCGTTGGTATTGGTCTGAACGGACCAGTCGGCTAGTTGAGCACTACCTCTGGGATCAACTCGGCGCCGCACCGCCGGTAAACCGCCCACAGACGCCCGGATTTGTCCAGGATACGGGTGGCCTCGCCTTCCGCAAGCTCTCTCACAGGATCGACGGAGAGGCGTCTCCCGTGGCGCACCCCCTCCAGCGCCGGTAGATCGGCTGTCCAGCCCGGCAGGTCCGCCAACCCCTCGGCAGGCGACAGCATCCACTTCTCCCACTCTCCCAGATCATGGGGACCCAGAGCGCCGCCCGGCCGTTCCCCGACCGACAGGCTTCCCACCCGAATCCGCCGCAGTTCCACCAGGTGGGCGCGTCCGTCCAGCTCCTTGGCCAGATCGTCGGCCAGTGTCCGCACATAGACTCCCTTGCCGCACACCACCCGCAACCCCACGAGGGGATGCGGACCTTCCTCGAACCCGGTGACCTCCAGACTATGAACCGTCACCCAGCGAGGCTTTCTTTCCACCTCTTTTCCCTGGCGAGCCAGCTCATACAGCCGTCGGCCCTCCACTTTGAGCGCCGAGACCATGGGTGGAACCTGGCTGATCTCTCCAACAAAAGACCCGAGAGCTGTTTCCACCGCGTTCCGCGAAACCGGCATCTCCCCCCTCCAAACTTCCCGTCCGTCGGCGTCCAGGGTATCAGTGGCCACCCCGAAGCGGGCCACCGCCAGATACTCCTTGGGCAGGGGCTGGAGAAAGCGGATCAGCCTGGTAACTCGCCCCACCGCCACCACCAGGGCGCCGGTGGCCATCGGATCGAGGGTTCCGGCGTGTCCCACTTTGCGGATACCCACGGCTCTCCGCACTGCCGCCACCATGTCATGTGAAGTACCGCCCGAGGACTTGTCCAGAACCAGAAAACCCTCAGGCAAGCGGTATTCTCTCCAAAACCGCCGCCGCCGCCGCCGCCGGATCGCCGCCGAAGGTGAGGCCGCCGGCGTTGTGATGCCCCCCGCCTCCCAGGGCCTCGGCGATCGCGCCCACATTCACTTCCCCCCGGGAACGAAGGCTCACCCGCACCTGACCCTGGTCGGCCTCCCGGATCAGCATCGCCACTCTCGCTTCCCTGGGCAGGCGAACGAGGTCGATGAGGAGCTCTGTGTCCTCCCCGTTGAGTGAGGAGGCCTCCAGATCCTCGGTGTATAGAACCGACCAGACCACCCCCCGTTGGATGTCCAGCCGAGCCCTGGCAAGCACCGCCCCTGCCACGGCCAACAACCCAAAGGGCTCCTCCTCGTAGATGGCCTGGCTGATCACTTCCGGACGAGCGCCCGCCTCCAGCAGCCGGGCGGCCAGCCGATGAGTGCGCGGGGTGGTGTTGGCATATTGAAAGCGTCCGGTGTCGGTCACCAGCCCGGTGAGCAGACAGGTGGCGACCACCTCATCCACAGGCCAGCCCAACTCCCCGATCAGGTCATAAACCAACTCGACGGTGGCCGAGGCCCCCGGGTCGATCAGGTCGATGGTTCCAAAGCCGGAGTTGGAGACGTGATGGTCGACCACCACCAGGTTCTCCACTTTTGCTGCCATCTCGGCCAACTCCCCCAGCCGATCCACCGACGCACAGTCGAACGCCAACAAGGTATGTGGGAGGTCGGTGAGCACAATGGGGACAGAGAGCAGATCGAGCGGCAGAAACCGATAGCGCTCCGAGAGGGCATCGGGAGGAGGGATGGCCAATGACACCGACCGGCCGGCCAGGCGGGCGGAAGCGGCAAAGCCCAACAGGGAGCCCAGCGCGTCCCCGTCCGGCCGCTCATGACAGACCCCGCCCAGTGACCTGGAGGCGGCTATTATCTCGGCCGCCCGCCGGATCTGCTCGGACAGTTCCCCCGGCCCGCTCATTCTTCTCCGCGCCAGACCGATGGTGAGGCACCCCGGAGTAGGCTCTCGATCTTCAACCCTCCGATCACTCCCTGGTCGGGTCGGAATACCAGTCGGGGCGTGTATTTGAGTCTCACCTGGGACGCCAGCAGGGCTTGCAGACGTCCCGCCGCCGAGGTCAGTCCCGATCCGGTTTCCTCCAGTCTGCTCATGTCCGCAGCCGAGAAGAACACCACCGCCCTGCGCAAGTCCCGAGAAGTGTCAACACCGGTGATCGTCACTCCGGACAACCTGGGATCCGACAAACCATGCACCTCGGCCGCCAACACCTCCCAGACGATGGCGTTGACCCGCCGCATACGGGGAAACGGTCGTTCCCCACTTCTCATCTCGCCCTTGCTTCGGGATGATCGAGATAGGAAATCAAGACCTCTATCACATCCACCTCGTGGCGGCGGTCAATAAAATGCTCAGCCTGCTGCATCATCCGCTCCAGTTCCCGGCGGTCGGTTGCCACCAAAGCCACACCCAGCCCCGCCCGCCGCCACAGATCATGATGGGCAATCTCCGCCACCGAGTAGGAAGCTGTTTTCCGCAGGCCTTCCACCACCGGACGGAGAACCGATCTCTTCTCCTTCAGCGACCGAGTGGCGGGAAGCGATAGCTCGAAACGCATCGCCGCCGCTTCCATCAGGTGCGAGCAACCTCCCTCACTATGAACGCCTCGATCAGATCCCCTTCTTTCACGTCGTTGTACCGCTCGAGGACAATCCCGCATTCCAGACCGAAGACCACTTCTTCCACATTTTGCTTGAAGCGCCGCAGCGAGACGATGGACCCGGTGTAGATAACCACATCGTCGCGGTACAGACGAACCGCAACGCCGCGGCTCATCCGTCCCTCGGCCACCAAGCACCCCGCAGCCATGGCTCGCGGCACCCGGAACAGGGCGCGTACTTCGGCGACTCCCAAAATGTCCTCGTGCCGCTCGGGGGCGAGCTTGCCCACCAGCAGTTGCTCCACATCATCCAAAAGCTCATAGATAACCGAATAGGAACGGAAATCGATCCCGCGCTGCTGCGCTTCGCGTGAGGCTTTGGTTTCCGCGCGAACATTGAAGCCGACGATCACCGCTCCGGTGACATCGCACAGATTCACATCGTTGAGATTGATCCCGCCCACCGCGGAGTGGACGATCTCGATCCGTCCCTGCTCTCGTTTGATCTTGCCGATCGCCTCCCGCAAGGTCTCCACCGAGCCGTGGGAATCCGCCTTGATCACCAGCCTGAGTTCACCTGCGGTGGACTGCATCTGCTCGAGATGGGAGACGAAGCGGTCCCGGGCGGTTGGCATCTCCATATTTATCTTGCGCTGTCGATCGCGGTCGGCCTGATCCGCGGCCAGCTGCCGGGCCAGGCGCTCGCTTTTGACCACCTCGAATCCATCTCCCGCCCCGGGCACATCGTTCCAGCCCATCACAAGCACCGGGGTCGAAGGAGTGGCGGTGGACACCTTCTGTCCGGAGTGGTTGAACATGGCCCTCACCCTTCCCGACACTCCCCCGGCCACCAGGGCATTTCCTCTGCGAAGGGTGCCGCGTTGGACGATCACCGTAGCCACCGGCCCCATTCCCCTGTCCAGCCTGGAGTCAACCACCACACCGGAAGCAAGGGGCTTGGGAGAGGCCTTCAACTCTTGGATCTGCGCCATCAAGTCGATAGTTTCCAAAAGGTCCTCCAAGCCGTCCCCCCTGGTGGCCGAGATCTCCACACTGGGGGTATCGCCTCCCAGCTCCTCGGTGATCACCTCTTGCTCGGTTAGCTTGGTCCGAACCGCCAGAGGATCGGCGCCTGGCTGGTCGATTTTGTTGATGGCCACCAACATATCTACCCCCGCCGCCCGGGCATGGCTGATTGCCTCCACGGTCTGGGGCATAACGCCGTCGTCTGCCGCGATGACCAGCACCACGATGTCGGTCAACTCCGCTCCCCTCGCCCGGAGAGTGGTGAAAGCCTCATGTCCGGGAGTGTCGATAAAAGTGATCAGATTCCCCTCCACGGTGGCCTGATAGGCGCCGATGTGCTGGGTGATACCTCCCGCTTCCCCGGAGACGACATCGGTGCGGCGCAAAGCGTCCAGGAGTGTTGTCTTGCCGTGATCGACATGACCCATCACTGTGACGATGGGCGGCCGTTCGACCAGATCCCTGGGATCGTCGGCGGGTATGTCCCGAAGCCGCACCACCGGGGCGCGTTCGGGAGTCGACTCGACCACCTCCACCAAAACCCCGAAACTCTCCCCCACCTCTTCCATGTGCTCTGTGGGCATGCCATAGCCGGCGCCCGCCACCGTACCCATCCCGATCAACTTGGCCACAACCTCGCCAACAGGAACGCCAAGTGCCTCAGCATATTCGGCGACCGAAGCTCGATCGGAGACTTCCACCACCACATCCAGGACCTCATCCGGCTCAGGCGTCTGTTCCGTTTCCTCCTCGGAAGCCTGGATCTCCATTTCGGGCTCGACCGGGGCTGGCTCCGCCTTCGGAGCTGTTTCAGGTTGGGGCTCTGGCGCCAGTTGTACCTCTCCAACCAACGCAAAGCGAACTAACTCGGCTTCCTCTCTGGAGATGCTGGAGGAGGCGGCGTTCACCACCAAGCCGATCTCTGTCGCCTGCTGTATCACCTCCTGGGAAGAAAGGCCCAGTTCACGGGCGATCTGATAAATCCTGACCCTAGCCATATATCTCTGAAAGACCCGCCGATCAGGCGGTATCTGATGGAGGGGTGGTGGTAGGCGCCGGCGCAACAGGAGCACGGGGTGCGGAAGCCGCTCGGGACCTGGGATAACGCCTACCCCCATCGGCCCCCGGAGAAAGAGGCGGCTCATCGGAGCGGATATCAATCCGGTATCCGCTGAGACGGGCGGCAAGGCGAGCGTTTTGCCCTTCCTTTCCGATCGCCAGCGATAGCTGGTGTTCGGAGACGATCACCTCCGCGCTTTTCTCCTGCTCGTTGATCCTCACTTCGCGAATGCGGGCCGGCCCCAGAGCGTCAGCGATGAAGGAAGCCACATCTTCCTGGTATTGGACGACGTCCACCTTTTCGTTTCGCAGCTCCTTGACCACCTGCTGCACCCGAGAGCCCCGGGCGCCCACGCAGGCCCCGCGTGGATCGACGTTGGGATCGTGGGAAACGACTGCGATCTTGGTGCGATGTCCCGGCTCCCGGGCAATAGCCACGATCTCCACCACTCCCTCAACCAGTTCCGGCACTTCCAACTCCAGCAACCTCCGCACTAAATCCGGATGGGAACGGCTGAGAATGATCTGGGGTCCCTTTGGTTCGTTTTTGACCTCCAAAATGAGAGCTTTGGCCCTATTCCCCCGGTCGAGCAGCTGATGGGGAATCCGCTCGGAGGCCGGCATCAGCGCCTCGGCGTTACCCAGGTCAAAGATGATGTAGCGCCCGTCGACCTGCTGCACTATCCCGGTGACCAGGTCCCCTTCCCGTCCTGCGTAGGCAGCATATATCTGCTCCCGTTTGGCTATTCGCAGCCGTTGGGCGATCACTTGCTTGGCGGTTTGGGCGGCGATCCGTCCGAAATCCCGGGAGTCGTCCTCCCACTCTCTGACCACGGCGCCCTCTTCATCAAGGACCTGCGCATAGAGCTTGATATCCCCGGATTCAGGATCGATGGTGACACGCGCCTCTTCCGCGGTGCCGGAGGTGCGCTTGTAGGCAGAGACCAAGGCGTTGGCCAACGCGTCCAGGATCGTGTCCACCGGGACCCCGCGTTCGCGCTCCAAGAGCTCGAGGGCCTCCATGACCTGATAGTCGATTTTCACGAGCCCACCTTGCCTTTCCCCGGCTTGGGGGCGGCCTGCCAGGAGAAGACGGTGCGAGCCGAGAGGATGGAGTCGTACAAGATGGCCTGTGACTCACCCTCCACCAAACATTCGCATCCGTGGGCGTTTGCCGACATCAAACGACCACGGAGAGTCTCGGTTCCCTGAGCCCCGCGGATTTTTATCACCACTTCCCGGTCGACCGCTTTCTCAAAATGCCGGGCAGTCCGCAACCGACGCTCCAAGCCCGGTGAACTCACTTCCAGGCGATAGGGACCCTCCAAGTCGGCCTCGGCGTCCAAGAGCCGCGAAAGCCGGCGGGAAGCCTCAGCCAGTCGGTCGACATCAACCCCTTCATCTGCGTCTACCACCACCCGCAACACCCGAGCACCTCTATGGCCCAACAACTCGAGGTCGTCCAACTCCAAGTGCTCAGCCGCCAAATAGGGGCCGAGCACAGCCGACAGCCGATCGGCCATGGTCATCTTGGGCAATGTGTCGGTGTTGCTCATTCGGGCGGCGCTACTCCTTGTCTCGTTGCCTAGTCTAACCCTCCCCCTTCCCCCTATTACAGGCAGGGATGTTCAGACGTTGTTCACCCGAAAGTCGCTCATGAACGAAGCCAGCCGCGCCGCACTTTCCATCTCCAGGCCGGCGTAGAGGCTGGCCCGGCACCCTCCCACCGACTTGTGCCCTCGCAAACCTATCAAACCAGCGGCGGTGGACTGCTCCAGAAAGCGGGATTCGTCCTCTTGGGTGGGGAGCCGGAAAACGACATTGGTGTGAGAGCGATAGCGGCGCTCCACCGGGTTGTGATAATAGCCCTCGCTCTGGTCGATGGCATCGTAGACGAGACCGGCTTTTTGGGCGGTGCGCTGCTCCAGGCCGGTGACTCCTCCAAGGTCGCGGAGCCACTTGAGCATCTTGCCCATCAGATATATCGGAAACACCGGAGGAGTGTTCCCCAAAGAGTTCCGAGCGGCGTACCAGCGGTAGTCGAGGCTACGAGGAAGATCGGCCGAGATCTTCTCCAGCGTGGATCGGCGTATGAACACCAGCGCCATCCCCGCCGGGGCGAGGTTTTTCTGCACCCCTCCATACACCAGTTCATAGCGGTCCCAATCGATAGGCCGCGCCAAGAAATCAGACGACATGTCACACACTTGCGGCGCCCCCACCTCGAAGGACTCCACCATCCTGATCCCGTCGATGGTCTCATTGGAAGTCACATGGAGGTAGCGGGTATCCGGCTCGATTGCGATCTCCGCCGAAACCGGCATCCGGCGGTATCCGTGTGGCTCTCCGTCCCAGGCACAATAAGCGTCGCCCCACCGCTGGGTGTCTCCCAGCGCCAAGTTTCCCCAGGAACCAGCGGTGATATATGCGCCCCGGCTCTTTCGGTTTCCCAACAGGTTCAGGGGAATCATGGCAAACTGCATGGTCGCCCCGCCCGCGATCACCATCACCTCGAACTCCGCCGGCGCGCCTGACACCTCCCGCGCCAGGGAAAGAGCCTCCTGGTGAACGGCCGAAAACACCGCGGAGCGGTGGCTCATTTCCAACACCGACATCCCGCTACCCGCGAAATCCAGGAACTCCGCCTGGGCCTCTTCCATGATGGGCAGGGGAAGGGTGCAGGGGCCGGCGCCGAAATTATCCACTCGCATAGGCCCAATTGTCGCACAATGGGGGCAAAACGTGAAACCGGCGACTGATCCGCCTAGTGTTTCCCACATGTCTCGCCACAGCGGGCGGCAAGTGCTGAAAGTCGGTCCCCTCCTCACCCATCAGGTGGAAGATCGGCTGGTGGAAGAGTCTCCCATGGAACTGCGGATGATGGGGGTTCCCATCGCGGTGCTGATGCGCACCCCCGGTCAGGAAGAAGACCTCGCGCTGGGTTTTGCGATCACCGAAGGGATCGTGGACGGACCCGCGGAGGTGGCCCGCGTGCATCCCATCGGCTCGGGCGACCGCTACGAACTTGTGCTGGCCCCCGGAGTCGAGATCGATCCCGAACAGTTCCGCCGTAACACCTACACGTCCTCGTCCTGTGGGGTGTGCGGAAAGGCCTCCATCGATGCGGTGCTGATCGCCTCCCGACCGCTGCCCACCGGGCCCGATCTCACCCGAAGGGCTATCACCGAGCTTCCCGGCCGCCTTCGCCGTGTACAGGAATCTTTCTCGGCCACCGGGGGATCCCACGCCGCCGGTTTGTTCAGCCCCGCGGGGGAGCTTCAAGTCATCGCCGAGGACATCGGCCGACACAACGCGGTGGATAAGGCGATCGGAGCGATGGCTAGAAGAAGATGGCCCCTGGGAGAGTTGATCCTGGTGGTTTCGGGAAGAATCTCCTTCGAGATAACCCAGAAAGCGGCAGTGGCCGGAATCCCGGTGGTGGCCGGAATCTCCGCTGCCTCGTCCTTGGCCGTCGACCTGGCCGTGGACCTGGGGATGACCCTGGCCGGGTTCGTCCGGGGAGAGGAGATGGTGGTTTACGCCGGAGCGAGACGCCTCGGCGGCCAGGGCTCTCCCTAGGCAGCTGCCAAGCCCGCTCTCACCAGCCCGGCGACCCTTTCGGTCACATCCTCCGCTAGGACTTCGACGGTCTGCAGATCGCGGCGGGAGGTCAATTCCACCAAACCAGAGGCGAGCTTTCGGGGACCGACCGTGATCCGATAGGGGATGCCGATCAGTTCGGCGTCGGCGAATTTGACCCCCGGCCGCTCCCTGCGGTCGTCCAAGAGAGTCTCCACCCCCGCCTCGGACAGCTCCGAGTGGAGACGCTCCCCCATCGCCAGGGTCTGGGGGTCGTCCGCCCTCAGTACGGTTATCACCACCTGATAGGGGGCGACCGAGACCGGCCAGATGATTCCCCGCTCGTCATGGGAGAACTCCACCACCGCCGCCATAGTCCGTTCCACCCCGATTCCATATGAACCCATCACGATCGGATTGAAGTCGCCCTGCTCGTTCTGGACCATTGCCCCCATCGCCCGTGCGTATCGATCGCCCAGCTTGAAGATGTGCCCCACCTCGATTCCCCGCCACACCTCGAGCGTCCCGCCGCACTCCGGACACTGCTCTCCCGCCGATATCCCCCGCAGGTCGGCCCACTTCCCCACTCCGATATCCCGTTCGACATCCACCGAAGTGAGATGCCAATCGTCCCGGTTGGCGCCGGTGACCAGATTGCGCCGACCAGCCAGGGCGCGGTCGGCGACGATGGGCAGATGCTTTACCCCCACCCCTCCCAGGCTCCCCGGGTCGGCTCCGAGGGCCGCGCGGATCTCAGACTGGGACGCTGGGCGGAGATTGGCCACACCCAAGGTGTCCACGAGCTTCTGTTCCAAGAGTTCGTGATCTCCCCGCAAAAGAGTCAGTGTGAGTTGGCCGTCAACCAGATAGACCAGCGTCTTGATCTGTCGCTCGGGGGCAGCCCGATCGGGGTGGGCATCGGCCAGGGCTCTAATGGTGCGGATTCCCGGTGTGGCCAACGGCTCGGTCTCCCCCTGTGAGGGGCTGTCGTCGATCGCCGGTATCACCGAGACAGCCCGTTCAAGATTGGCCCGGTAGTCACATCCATCGCAGGTGACGATCCAATCCTCCCCGGCGGGACTGTGAACCATGAACTCCACGGACTCCGATCCACCCATCGCGCCCGAGGAGGCCACGACATCCAACGCCTCCAGACCACACCGTCGGAAAATGGCGACGTAGGCCCGATGGTGTAGATCGAAGGCGACGTCCAGGCCTGCTTGGTCCACGTCCAGTGAGTAGGAGTCTTTCATGGTGAACTCCCGCACCCGCAGCACCCCCGACTTGGGACGGGGCTCGTCGCGGAACTTGGTCTGGATCTGATACCAGATCTGTGGAAGGTCGCGATAGGAGAAAACCTCGCCCGCCAAAACGGCGATCACCTCTTCATGGGTCATTCCCAGACAGTAATCAACGCCTTTTCTGTCCTGCAGGCGGAACATCTCATCTCCCATTGCCTCCCAGCGCCCGGACTGCCGCCACACATCGGCGGGATGGAGCGCCGGAAGATGCACCTGCTGTCCCCCGATGGCGTCCATCTCCTCGCGGATGATCCGGTCCACCTTGGCCCGCACCCGCTGCCCCAGAGGCAGCATCGAATAGTGCCCAGCGGCCAACTGGCGTATGAAGCCTCCCCGCAGCAGCAATCGGTGACTGGCCGCCGCGGCGTGAGCGGGATCATCCCGCAGGGTGGGTATGAACAGCTTGGACCAGCGCATCTCCGCAAAGATAACGCCTCTCGATGCTGTTCTTGGCGTTCCGGCCCGCCGACCTGCCAAATCAGGACGTGGTGGCCGACGATTACCCTTTGCCGCGGATGGCTAGGAACGAGAAAATGGAGATCGGGCTGGTCGGTCTGGCCGTCATGGGTCAGAACCTGGTACTCAACCTGGTCGATAACTGCTATCGGGTGGCGGTTCACAACCGCACCACCGCAACCACTCATCAATTCCTGGCCGAAGCGGCCCGGGGCCGCGCCGTTCGGGGCGCCGACACCCTCGAAGAGCTGGTGGACATGCTGGAGCAGCCCCGAAAGATCCTCCTGATGGTTAAGGCGGGCCCTCCGGTGGACTCTTTCATAGCGCGACTTCTGCCCATGCTTTCGCCCGGTGACGTGCTTGCTGACCTCGGCAACTCCTTTTTTCTCGACACTGCCCGGCGGTGCTCGGAAACCGGGCCCCACGGGGTTCACTACCTGGGTGTGGGGGTGTCAGGCGGGGAGGAAGGCGCCCGATATGGTCCTTCCATCATGGCGGGGGGCAGCCCGGTGGCCTGGGAACTCCTCCGGGATCCCCTGACCGCCATCGCCGCCAAGCTCGAGGACGGAACCGCCTGCTGTGATCGGCTCGGTCCCGACGGGGCAGGGCACTTCGTGAAGATGGTCCACAACGGCATCGAATACGGGGACATGCAGCTTTTGGCCGAGGCCTATCACCTGCTCGGGTCCACGGGAATGGCCCACACTCAGATGAGCGAATTATTCGAGCACTGGCGGAGTGGCCCGCTCGACTCCTACTTGGTGGACATCACCGCCCAGATACTTGCCCGCCGGGATGACGACGGCCAACCGCTCCTGGAGAAAGTGCTGGATGTCGCCGCCCAGAAGGGAACCGGCCGCGACACCGTCAAAGTGGCGCTCGACCTGGGCCAGCCCATAACCCTGGTGGCCGAGGCGGTGATGGCCAGAGCGGTCTCCGCCCAAAAAGCGGCGCGGGTCGCTTCCTCTCGCCGGCTGGCGGGGCCCGGCGGCGGCTCCTCGGGGGGGCCGCATTTGACCGGGGACCGCGTGCGGTTGGCTGGATGGATTCACGACGCCCTCTACGCCTCCAAGATCGTGTCCTACGCACAGGGCTTCATGATGCTGGACGCCGCCTCCGAAGAGTTCGGGTGGCAACTCGACCTGGCCCGGATCGCCGAGGTGTGGCGCAACGGGTGCATCATCCGCGCCCGGCTCCTGGAAGAGGTGATCACCGCCTTCCGCTCCGACTCGCCCCCCGCCAACCTGTTGGTCCACGATCAATTCACTCAGGCTCTGGGCGCGGCTTCCGAAGGGTGGCGGCTGGTGGTGGCGAAGGCGACCCTGGCCGGGATCCCCGTTCCGGGTTATTCGAGCGCGCTGGCCTTCTATGACGGCTTCCGCTCCGAAAGGCTTCCCGCCAACCTGATCGCCGCCCAGCGGGACTATTTCGGCGCACACACCTATCAGAGAACCGACCGCCCCGTCTCGGAGTTCTTCCACAGCGACTGGTCCTCTCCAAGCGGGGAGCAAACCTCCCAATGAGCGAAACCAGCCCCCATAGGCTCCCCCGGACGGCGGTCCCCCACCGCTACGACCTGCAGATCGAACCCGACTTCGAGAATTTCACTTTCGTGGGCCGGGTGGAGATCGAAGTGGAGATCACCAAGCCCCTGACGGAGATCGTTCTCAACGCGGTGGACCTGGAGATCACCGACGCGACTCTGGTGGTCGAGGGTGGGACGACCCGCCTGGATGGCGAGGTCAGCTATCAGACCGAGCTGCAGCGGGCCACCATCGGCCTGGCGGGGACCGTTCCGGTCGGCGCCGGGGTGCTGGTGATGGAGTTCACCGGCGTCCTGAATGATCAACTGCACGGATTCTATCGCTCCACTTTCACCGACGTGGACGGTAACACCCAGGTGATCGCCACTACCCAGTTCGAGGCGACCGACGCCCGCCGGGCCTTTCCCTGTTGGGACGAGCCCGACCTGAAGGCGGTGTTCGGGATTACGCTGGTGGCGCCCAGCCATCTCATGGCGGTCTCCAACGGCCGGGAGGTCCGCAGGACGCTTGCGGGTGATGACCAGGTGGCCATCACCTTCGCCGACACCATTGCTATCTCCACCTACCTGGTGGCGTTCGTGGTGGGGGACTTCGAGGCCACTTCCCCGGTGGATGTGGACGGGGTGGCGGTGCGGATCGTGGCCCCGCGGGGCAAGCTGGATCTGGCCAACTACGCCCTGGAGTGCGCTACTTTCTGCCTCGAATATTTCCGTTCCTACTACGGCATTCCCTATCCGGGAGACAAGATCGATCACCTCGCCGTCCCCGACTTCGCATTCGGGGCCATGGAGAACCTGGGATGCATCATCTATCGGGAGACGGCGCTTCTCACCGACCCGGAGAGCGCCACCACCGGAGAACTGACCCGCATCCTGGATGTGATCGCCCACGAACTGGCCCACATGTGGTTCGGCGATCTGGTCACCATGAGATGGTGGAACGGCATCTGGCTGAACGAGGCGTTCGCTTCGTTCATGGAGATGAAGGCCGCCGATGCTATGCGCCCCGAGTGGAAACGGTGGCTCACCTTCGCAGGTCTGGAGAGGCCCTGGGCTTACGGGGTCGACTCCCTGGCCAGCACGCGGCCGGTGGAATTCGAGGTCAACTCCCCCGCTGAGGCCAACGAGATGTTCGACGCCCTCACCTACGGAAAGGGTTCGGCTGTCCTGCGCATGATCGAGCAGTACCTGGGAGAGGAGACATTCCGGAGAGGCGTGGGTGACTATCTGCGCGCCCACGCATACGGCAATACTGACACCGCCGACCTCTGGGAGAGTCTGAACCGAGCCTCGGGTGAGCCGGTGGGAGAGATCATGGATACCTGGATTCTGCAGGGCGGCTACCCCCTTCTGGAAGTGACTGAAGATTCCGGGGGGGTCGGTATTAGCCAGCGGCGGCATCTGAAAATACCCGGCGCCGATCAGACTCGGTGGCAGATACCGGCGCAACTGCGGGGTCAGACCGCCGAAGGCGCTTTGCGCCTGAAGACGCTGGTGCGGGACCGCCGATCCATGGTGGCGACCGACGCCACCCCCCGATGGGTGACCGCCAACGCCGGCGGGCACGGATTCTATAGGGTCGGCTATTCGGACCGGCTCCGGGAAGAGCTGTTGGCCCGTCTAGTCCTACTTGACGATCTCGAGCGGTTTTGTCTGATCGACGACGCCTGGGCACTGGTGGAGAGCGGGGAGATGCCGGCCGCCGCCTATCTGGATATGGCCGCCGCCTACCGGGACGAGACGGAGTTCGTCATCTGGACGACGGTGCTGGGTGGGCTGGGAACTATGCACCACCACCTGGTGGGCAAAGATCAAGAGTCGAGGTTCTCTGCTCTGGTGATGGAGTTGATCGAGCCGGCTCTGACCCGCCTTGGCTGGGATCCCGGTCCCGACGACAGTGATCTGACCCGCCAGCTTCGGGGGCTGATGCTGGGTTGCGCCGGCAGGCTGGTCCGTCGCCCCGATCACATCGCCCGCTCCCGGGAGCGGTTCGAGGAGTGGCTTGCCCATCCCGGACAGGTCGACCCGGAAGTGGCAGAAGCCTGTTTGTTCACCGTGGCGGCCCACGGCGATGAACCGACCTATGAGCGACTGTTCTCACTCTATGAGGACACCGATTCACCCCAAGAGAAGCTGCGGCTCCTGCGCTCGCTGACTTTTGTCGAGACCCAGTCCGGCGTGGACACGACCCTGGAAGCGGTGATGGAGAAAACCATCCGCACCCAGGATGCTTCCTGGGTGGTGGGCGGACTGTTCCGGCGCAAGGAGACCGGCCCCTATGCCTGGGGTAAAGCGCAGGCGCTTTGGCCCGACATAGTGGCCTCCATTCCGCCTATGACGGTCAGGAATCTGGTGGACAGCGTTCACTTCCTCTCCCAACCCAACGTTGCCGAGCAGGTCTCGGGGTTCCTGACGGAAACCGAGTTGCCCGCGGCAGAGAAAGCCACCGCTCAAGCTTTGGAACGCCTTCAGGCCTACGTGCTGCTCAGAGAGCGTGAAAAGCTCGAACTCGACTCCTATCTGGGAAAACAGTGATGTCTGGTTGCCTTGAACCGGGGCAGCCTTTACAACAGTAGGCGATTGCGATCGGGGCTTGTACTAGTAGTCCCACAATTCCGGTAAAGACCCAAAGACTTGGTATGCACTGCTCAGAAACCCGTATCCAGGCTTAGCCGCCCCCCGTTGACCACATTGGGAATCTGTCCTCATACTTGTTGTCGGTAGTTGACGGACATCCGTACTGTCCGAGGTCATCACAAAGATTTCGTTATCGCCATCTCGGTTACTGTGGAAGACCATGCGAGAGCCATCGGGTAACCACTCCGGACCATTGCCATTGGCAAGTCTGCGGGATTACTTTCCTCCGCATCAACCACATGGACTTCATAAGGAGTCAGATACATGGGATGGGGCGCCACAGCCAGAAACTTGTGCCACCCCTTCCCTATGAAACGGTTAGCAGATCAATACTTTGCTTAGCGAACCTCGGCGCTGGCGCCCGCACCTTCCAACTGCTTTTTGGCGGCCTCGGCAGCGTCGGCATCCACGCCTTCCAAGATCGCCTTGGGAAAGGCGTCGACCAATTCCTTGGATT
This sequence comes from Acidimicrobiia bacterium, assembly GCA_965214265.1. GTDB lineage: Bacteria > Actinomycetota > Acidimicrobiia > Spongiisociales > ZC4RG35 > Bin76. The sequence continues at coordinate 1,557,697 of CBDCBK010000010.1, read as the reverse complement.
CCCGGAGGCCGAGCTTGGTGATAGCCCGCACTTCCTTGATGACCGCGATTTTGGCGCCGCCGATGGCGGTCAGCACCACATCGAACTCGGTCTGCTCCACTTCCTCCGCGACCTCGCCCGCTCCTGCCGCCGGCATAGCCGCCATGGCCATCGGCGCCGCGGCCGTTACATCGAAGTGCTGCTCGAAGGAATCAAGGAATTCCTTCAGTTCCAACACGGTCATTTCTTCAAAGACACCCAACAACTCTGCAGTGTTCATCTTGGCCATTTGCTTTCCTTTCTCTCGTTTTGATTTTCAGACTGACTCGGTGGACTGCTTGCGCTCCAGAAGCTGGGAAAACGCTCCGGCTGCGGAGCGGGTGAAGGAGGCAAACATGCCGGCCGTTTTGTGGAGGGGCGCCGATATTCCACCGGCGAGTTTCCCCAACAGTTGGGAGCGCGATCCCAGGGCGGCGAACTCGGCGACCTGGTCGACGCCAATGAACTTCCCATCCATGATCCCCCCCTTCAACACCAGGTTATGGAACTGCCGGCTCTGCTCTCTCACTGTTCTGGCGGCGACCAGCGGATCGCCCTCGGCAAACACCAGCGCCGTGGGCCCGGCCAGATGTTCGGAGAGATCTTCATAGCCCAGGTCCTCCACCGCCCTGCGGGTCAGTGACATTTTGCCCACCCGCATCCGGGCATCGTTCTCCACAAGAGACCGCCTGATCTGCTGAATCTCCTGGACGCTCAGCCCGCGGAACTCGGTGAGATAGATGGCGTCCACTGCTGAAATGTGACCGCGAATGGTGGCCACCTGCTCTGCCTTCTCGGCTCGGCTCATCGGCATTTTGGTCCTCCAAGAAAAAACCCGGCAACCTCAACCAGAGAGCCAGGGCGGTAATGCCGACCTGCGCTGGCGGGAAACTTTTCCCTTTGGGCCTTGGGGCAACCAGCGGTCTGGGGCCGAGGTGCAGAGATTTGCGTTGTAAGTCTTATTTTAGAGTTGGGTACCCGCCCCGGCAAAACTACCTATGGCGTGGCCAGTTCCTCCAAGCGGTTAACGTCTATTTTGACGCCCGGGCCCATGGTGGAAGCGATCGTCAAAGATCTCATATATCTGCCTTTGGCGGCGGCCGGGCGGGCCCGGTTCAACTCATCGGTGAGGGCTTGGAGATTCTCGGCCAGCTTGTCGGTGCTGAAGCTCACCTTGCCGATCACGGCATGGATATTCCCGTAGCGATCGGTCCGATACTCGATCTGGCCGGCCTTGAAGGCCGAGACCGTAGCGGTGAGATCGTTGCTCACCGTACCGGCCTTGGGATTGGGCATCAACCCGCGCGGCCCGAGGATCCTTCCGAGCCTCCCCACCCGCGGCATCATGTCGGGAGTGGCGATCACCACATCAAAGTCGAGCGATCCTCCCCCGGCAATCTCTTGGATCAGATCGTCCGCGCCCACCCGATCGGCGCCCGCCTCTGTGGCTTCGGTGTGCCGCTCCGGCGGTGCGAACACGGCCACCCGCACAGATCTGCCCGTGCCGTGAGGGAAAGAGACGTTTCCCCGCAGCATCTGATCGGCGCGGCGCGGATCCACGCCCAACCGAAAAGCGGCCTCCACCGACTCATCAAAGCGGGCCGAAGACATGAATTTGACCAAATCCAAAGCCTCGGTCGGCGAGTAGGCCGATGCGCTGTCATACCGCCGCAAAGAATCTTTGTAGCGCTTGCCCTTGTTTACCATTTTCTACCTCCGTGGTCCAGGCGGCTCAACCAACAGAGCCTCCCACTGGTGCTCATTCACTCGAATTTGCTAACCGGAGACCTCGATCCCCATCGACCGGGCGGTTCCCGCCACTATTCGCATGGCGGCCTCCTCATCGTTGGCGTTGAGATCCGGCATCTTGATCTTGGCGATCTCCCTCACCTGCTCATAGGTGACAGTCCCCACTTTGGTCATATGGGGTTCCCCCGACCCTTTCTCAACGCGGGCGGCCTGGCGAAGCAAGGACGCCGCCGGCGGGGTCTTGGTGACAAAGGTGAAGGTCCGATCCTTGTAGATCGTGATTTCCACCGGGATGATCGAGCCGCGCCTGTCCTCGGTGGCGGAGTTGTAGGCCCGCACAAATTCCATGAGATTCACCCCGTGCGGCCCCAGGGAGGTTCCCACCGGAGCGGCGGGAGACGCCTCTCCGGCCGAGAGTTGCATCTTCACCTTTGCGGTTACATCTTTGACAGCCATTCTGCTCAACTCCTGTGTGAAACGCGTCTTTTAGTTCTTCTGAATGTCGGCAAAGCCCAACGCCACCGGGGTGTCCCGGCCGAAGATCTCCACCAACACCACCACCTTGGACTGATCGAGGTTGATATCCTCGATGATGCCGCTGAAATCGTTGAAAGGCCCCGACACCACCCGCACTGTCTCCCCCACTTCCCAGGCCGGCTTGAACCGGGGCTTGGACTTGGCTTTCGCTTCGCGATAACCCAGCATACGCTCTACCTCGCGGCGGGAGAGCGGCGGGGGACGATTCTGCCTGCCCATGTTGGAAGCGACGAACCCGGTGACGCCGGGCGTGTCGCGCACCGCCGACCAGGAATCTTCGTCCAAACTCATCCGCACTAAGAGATACCCGGGGAAAACCTTTTTGGGGACCGTGACCTTCTTTCGGTTCCGGATCTCCACTACGTCCTCGCGGGGAATATGCACATCGAAGATGCGGTCGGTGAAGCGCATGGACTCCACTCGCTTCTCCAGGTTGGCCTTGACCTTCTCCTCGTGACCCGAATAGGCATGGATCACATACCAATCGCCGGGCAGGTCGTACGGACTGACCGGATTTTCTTCCTCGGTCTCGAGAACCAGCGCCTCGGCTGTCGCCATCTTAGCCATCTCCGATACCTCCAAGTAAATACAACACAATCTGCTTCAGGGCGACATCGAGACCGAAAATGACCAGAGCAAGGATCACGGAGGTGAGAACGGTCACCACAGTGAAGTTGACCAGCTGTCGGCGGGTCGGCCAGGAGACCCTGGACAATTCGGTACGCACTTCCCGAAGAAACATCCCGATCCGGGTAAAGAAGGGGAGCCGCTCCACCGGGGCCTTGTTGCGCGAGGACACCGCGCGTTCCGCCCGGGCGGACGGCCCCTTGCCTTTCCCTTGTTTTTTCTGTCGCCGCTCCTCGCGCTCTACGAGGCGACGCATTTGTCGGTTCATGCTTCAGCCGTTTCAGGTTTTGAATTGCGCATCGGGACGGGGGTAGCAGGGGTGGCGGGACTCGAACCCGCAACCTCCGGTTTTGGAGACCGGCGCTCTGCCAAATTGGAGCTACACCCCTCAAGGGGGTTATCAGCCTCGCTTGAAGTATACCCGTTCGATCGTCGGGGTTAAACCACAATCTCGTGAGGGTAATGCCCGAGAGGGTTCAGCCGCCACCTTTCACCCGCCGGCTCACTGTCCATGCCACTACCGAGGCTACACCCACCATCGCCGCGGCGATGGCCACCTTTTCGGCGTTGCGCGCCGATTCCACCTCGGCGTAGGACGGCGCCACGTTAAGACTGCCCCGCACCGCCGGGATCAACCCGGCGGGTGCCATCATCAGATTGCCCTCCATCCCGGCCAGAGTGCGGTGAATCCGGTGTTCGATGGCGGTTTCGGCCTGACAGCGAAGGCAGTGATCGACGTGGCGAGCCAGAAGTCGTCCCCTGATTTTCTGATCAACCGCCACAAGCCGCACCCAGGGACGGGTCGCCCAACAGACGGTCGACTGCATCCGCCTCAAGGCGAGTGCTCCAAAATGGTCCGCAGACGTTTGCGTGCCCGGTGAAGACGAACTTTGGCGGCCGAGACCGAAATGCCCAGGGCCTCGGCAATCTCGGCGTGGCTCCAGCCGTACACATCGCGGAGCACCACCACCACCCGCGCCCGTTGGGGAAGCCGGAGCAGCGCCCGACGGAGCCGGCCGCGCAGATTCACCGCCTCCAGAGCCAACTCGGGGTGGCTGAACCTGGAAAGCGGCGCCGCCATGTTTTCCACCATCTCAAGCGGCGCATGCTGGGTGCGTCCGCGACGGCTCAACTGCGTCCACGCCACGTTGACGGTGATGCGATAGAGCCACGACGAAAAACGCGCCTCTCCCCGGAACTTGCCGATCCCCCGCCAAGCCCGAAGCAACGCCTCCTGAGATATATCAGCCGCCAAATCGCGATCTCCCGCCAAACGCATCGCCAGGGTGAACACCTGATGCTGGTGCCGCTCGGCCAATCGCGAAAAGGCGTCCTGATCACCCGCTCTTGCCCGAGTCACCAACTCGTGCTCGTCATCCCCTTGGACCGGATCCACGTTCATGGGGTTACAGAGTACCCAGTAAATGAACCTGTCGCCCCCGAAGAGCCACTCAGCCCGCGGCGGACTGGATCATCGCCGTGATCAGGGTCTCTCCCTCCGAGTCAAGGCGCACAGAGAAGCCGTCGCTTGCGGTCCGACTGCCCCGCACCGCCGCCGGGACGCCGGGACGCAGCGGTCGGCGAAACCGAAAACGAGCCCGGTGAAGAGGCCGCTCGCCCGGAACTAGGCGTGTTACGCCCTGACACATCCAGGCCGCGCAGGCCAAGCCGTGCACCACCACCCCCGGAAGCCCCGCCGCAACCGCCGAAGAGTGATCCCAGTGGATGGGATTCCAATCTTTGGTAACCGCCGCGTAGCGGATCAGGTCGGCTCGACTTGCCGACTTGGCGAGCCCCGGAATCTCCCCATCCGCCTCGGGCAGGTCGGCGGGCAAAGCCCGCTGGTTGTGGGCCCGGCGATCGGGCGGAGGCTCGGACTCGTCCGTCTCGCTTCGGGCAGGAGGCGCCCCGCCCGCTATCAAAAAACACGAATCTCCCTCAACCACAGGGGTCCCCGCGCAACCGGCCATGATCAGGGCGAAGTCCACGAACCACACATCCCGGCGATGCCGCACCCGGTTTACCCTGCCCCGTACCGTCCAGTCCTCCTCTGCCCGAAGCGGCGCATTCCATTTGAAAACCTGGTCACCATGAACTGCTGCTCCTCCCTCGGCCATTACCGCCGGGTGGGAAAGAAGCTCGGGGGCTACCGCGAAGAGCGCGGCGCTGGCCAGCCCGGGAGGGGCTGTCTCACCCCAACGAGTCGGGTCGTCGCCTGTGGCCTCCACATAAGATTCCACCCGTTCCCGGGAAATCCGCAAAGGCTTCGGCCCGATGACCATTCCCTCCAGATCAGCGAGGTTCATCTCGTTCCCCACTCCCGACGGCGCGGTGTGTCCCGCCCTATCGGGTTTCTCGGTGGGAGGTGTGAACGCGGCACCACTGGCAGTACTTCTTCAGCACCAATCGGCCCCTGACCAGGTTGCGCCGTTGCTCCTTGTCGCTCTGATTGGCTCTGCCTCGAGTGGTCACATAGTTGCGCCGTTTGCAATCTGTGCAGGCGAGCTTTATAGGAGGTCTCTTGTCACTTGGCATAGGGCTGCATTTCTTTCTCGTTTTGTGCTATAGAGGTTTTTATAAAACTAAGTTTTTATCTTGTTTACTGGTCTATCACTTAGTGATCTTAGTGACTCGGCCGGCGCCTACCGTACGACCACCCTCACGAATCGCGAAATCCAACCCCACCGACATCGCAATCGGAGCAATCAACTCCACAGACAACTCCACATTATCACCAGGCATCACCATCTGCACCCCAGAAGGCAACACCACCGAACCCGTCACATCAGTCGTCCGAAAATAAAACTGAGGACGATAACCCGAGAAAAACGGATTATGCCTCCCCCCCTCCTCCTTCGTCAACACATACACCTGCGCCTCAAACCCAATATGCGGCAAAATCGACCCCGGCGCAGCCAACACCTGACCACGCTCCACCTCCGACTTCCCCACCCCCCGCAACAACACCCCCACATTATCACCAGCCCTACCCTCATCCAACAACTTCCTAAACATCTCCACCCCAGTCGCCACCGAACCACGCGTATCACGCAACCCCACCACCTCAACCGTCTCACCAACCCGCAACACACCCTGCTCCACACGCCCAGTCACCACCGTCCCCCGACCAGTAATAGAAAACACATCCTCAATCGGCATCAAAAACGGACGCTCAACATCCCGAACCGGCACATCCACATACGAATCCACCGCATCCAACAACTCCATCACCCCATCACCAGCCACCCCATCACCCTCCAACGCCAACAACGCCGAACCCCTCACCACCGGCACATCATCACCCGGAAACTCATACTCAGTCAACAAATCCCTCACCTCCAACTCCACCAAATCCAACAACTCCACATCATCCACCAAATCACACTTATTCAAAAACACCACCACCCGCGGCACACCCACCTGCCTCGCCAACAACACATGCTCACGCGTCTGCGGCATCGGACCATCCACAGCCGACACCACCAACACCGCCCCATCCACCTGAGCCGCCCCCGTAATCATATTCTTAATATAATCAGCATGCCCCGGCATATCCACATGCGCATAATGACGCAACACCGTCTCATACTCCACATGCGCAATCTGAATCGTAATCCCCCGCTCACGCTCCTCAGGCGCCCGATCAATATCATCAAACCCCGTAAACACATTCAACCCACCAACCCGGTCAGACAACACCCGAGTAATCGCAGCAGTCAAAGTCGTCTTCCCATGATCAATATGACCCATCGTCCCCACATTCACATGCGGCTTCACCCGCAAAAACCTCGCCTTACCCACAACCAATACCCCCTTTCTAAGTCCTTTTAGTAATTGCTTGCTTTCTTTCCATGTAGCGGCGGGCAGACTTGAACTGCCGACCTCTCGATTATGAGTCGAGCGCTCTTGCCAACTGAGCTACGCCGCCTCGGCCCGTCTTCGCCCTAAGCTGGACGGGAGAGCCCCCTTCCGGATTCGAACCGGAGACCTCCTCCTTACCATGGAGGCGCTCTGGCCGTCTGAGCTAAGGGGGCATCTTTCGTCTTTGGAAAGCCAGTGCCGGGAGAAGGATTTGAACCTCCGAAGGCTTCGCCGGCAGATTTACAGTCTGCTCCCTTTGGCCGCTTGGGTATCCCGGCCTGCTACAGGCTTTCCCGAAGGGGATTAGCTTAGCGCGTTTTCCACCGGATCCGCATTCCTGTTTTCCTAAATGCCACCCCGAGGGGTGAAGCAGGGACGGCCGGGCTCTTCCTGATCTCAGGAGAACGGGTCGGCCATCTCCTCCAGGATCCGTATCCGGCTCTCGATGGGCGGATGGGTGGACAAGAGCTTCATGATGCCCCCCTCCCGGCGGGAGCGGCTTTTGAGGGGATTCTCGATGTAGAGTTGGCTGACCGCGTCGTTGACCCGCATCGGAATGCGGTCGGTAGCGATCCCGATCTTGCCCAGCGCGGAGGCCAGCAGCAGCGGCTGTCCGGTGAGATCAACCCCGGAACGATCCGCCTGGTACTCACGGGAGCGGGAGATTGCCATCCTGATCAGGATGGCGGCGATCGGAGCAACGATCATGGCCACTATGGCGATTATCGCTCCCATTTGATTATTCCGACCACGCCCTCCACCGCCGAACCAAAACGCCATCCGGGCCAAAATAGTGAGGGCGGCCGCCAGCATCGCCGCCACCGAGGAGATGAGGATGTCCCGGTTGCGGATGTGAGATAGCTCGTGAGCCAGGACCGCTTCCAACTCGCCGCTGCTCATAATCTGCAGAAGTCCGGTGGTGACCGCCACTACACCGCGTCGAGGGTTGCGCCCCGTGGCGAACGCGTTGGGCTGGGGAGAGTCCATCACATAGATGCGGGGCATGGGCATCTGGGCACTGTCGGCCAGCATGCGCACTATGGCGTAGACCTCGGGGAGCTCCTCTTCGGAAACGGGCTTGGCGCGACTCATCCTCAACGCGAATTTGTCGGAGAAATAATAGGCGCCCAGGTTGAAGAACGCCGCAATTGCCAGCCCAAACCAGAAGCCTCCGTTGGGGAACAGTGAAATGCTCAGCCACCACAAGAGGGTGGTGAGGAGCGCCAGAAGCATCACGGTCTTTACGTTGTTCATGTCCGAGACAAAGTTTATAACCTCCGGCGGGCTATCAGCACTCGGAAGTCTCCCAATCCGCGGGGGTGCACCAGCGCCTCGGCGCCGGTGCGGAGAGAGCGTATTTGAAGGCGTCGCAACTCCTCTCCCAACCGGGCATGCTCGCTTTCTTGCCGGCGGAGTCCCTCCATTCGCTCCCTGAGGCCGAGGTCTTCCAGGAAATCATCCTGGCGATGCAGCGAAACAGATGCCCCGGCTTTTCGGGCAGCCTCCATCATCGCACTGAAGTTCAGATCGGCGGTGATATCGGTCTCTCCCGGCTCGGCCAGTGGATGAGGACCGAGATGATGGGCCCGATAGGTGCGGAGCGTCCCCTCCGCACGGCGGCTCTCCAAGCCCGCGGCCGTGTCACCGTAGTCGATGACCACCAACGCTCCCGCTTCCAATCGGCCCAGAACCTCCGTGATCCACTGGCCTGCCCGAAGTTGGCACTCCACCATTCCCCCCTCCGGGGTGGGACCCGAGAATCTGTTCAGCCACTCCTCGACCTCCGGACGGACCGGCGCCTCCACCCATCCCAACTCGCCACCCTCTTCTCCTACCCACAGCTCCCGCCACTCACCGCCCCGTCGACACGCCAACGCCATGGGCAGATTGTCCAAAAGCTCATTGGCGAAGATCACCCCCCGAATGGTCCGTGGCAACTTGTCCAGATCCGAGACCATCCGCCGTGCGCCCACCAACTCCGCAAGAGCCTCACGGGCAGGCGGTGAAACCTCCACCGCCCACGGCTCGGCGTTATCCCCTAGGACGGATAGCAGCGGCCTCAAAAGCGACCCCGATCCCGCCCCCGCGTCCACCACCATCGGGCGAGAAAGCCTCATCTCTGCCGCCTCCCGGAGAACCAGAGCGGCCAGGGTCTCCCCAAAGAGCGGACTCACCTCGGGACTGGTGAGAAAGTCCCCACCCTGCACCGATCGCAACTGCTCTCCGATGAAATACCCGCCGCGGGGATGATAGAGGGCGATCTCCATATAGACCTCGAAAGGAATAGCCCCCTCCCCCCTGATGCGTTCTATCAAAAACTCCAGCAATGCCGTCCCGATCGTCGTTGCGGCCATCCCCTACGGTATCACCGATGATCGATAGAGCTCATGGAGTGCGTCCCAGGAGTCTGCAGGCGTGGCTGCACACCGAAGAGCCGGTGGAAGCGGCTTGGGTCGGCCCCCCGGGGTGTGATGGTCGTCTCTATGCAGCAGAGTGAACCAGGCGCTCAGGGCAGGTCCGTATCCCGGGCGGCTTTCACCCCTGGAATTTGGCGCCGTAGGAGTTGTCGGGGTACCAGGGCGAGATGCGTAGGTGATACCTATGGGCCGCATGGGACCAGTCGAGGCTGTGACGCGTCGTGGGAAGTTAGACACCGATCGCAGTCCTATATGAGCGGGACGCCGTCGGGGACGACAATCCGGACACCGTGGCGCGGTCTGAGTCCTTGTTCCAGGGACGGAGAGTGCTGCTATTTGGTATTCTGTTTTTGAAAACCCTATAGCTGACCACCACCCATCCCCAAACCCACAGAAGAGGTCTCTGCCCATGTCCGATCAGACCAATGCTGCGTTGAAAGAACAAGCCAAACAACGAATCGCCGCCCAACAACCCCGCCTCGAAGAGTTGAACCGCTGGCTCTATGACCACCCGGAAACGGCCTACCAGGAATACCGCTCCTCCCGGCGACTCGCCCAAACCCTGGAGGGATACGGATTCTCGGTGGAATACCCCGCCTACGGCTTGGAAACCTCCTTCGCAGCCCGAGCCGGCCACCAAGGCCCCGAACTGATCATCTGCGCCGAATACGACGCCCTCCCCGACATCGGTCACGCCTGCGGCCACAACATCATCGCCTCGGCAGCAGTAGGCGCCGGACTCGCCCTCCAACCCCTCACCGACTCCCTCGGTTTCCGCCTCACCGTCCTGGGCACCCCCGCCGAAGAAGGCCATGGGGGGAAGGTGGACCTGATCAACGCCGGAGCCTTCACCAACGCAGCCGCCGCCATGATGGTACACCCCTCCCCCCGCGACGTAGTGGACCCGATCTCCCTCGCTGTCAGTCATTTGGAGGTGGCCTTCCACGGCAAGGAGGCTCACGCCTCCGCCTTCCCCGAAAGAGGCATCAACGCCCTCGACGCCTTCGTACAGTCCTACGTCAACCTCTCCACCCTCCGCCAACACATACTGGCAACCGACAAAATCCACGGAATCATCACCGACGGCGGGAAAGCACCCAACATCGTCCCCGCCCTCACCCGATCAAAGTGGTACGCCAGATCCCAAAACTTCGAACGCCTCAAAGTACTGGAAGAACGAGTCCGATCCTGCTTCAAGGCAGCCGCCCTGGCCACCGGATGCCAGGCGGAGATAAGGGACTACGGACACCGATACGCCGAGTTGATCCACAATCCGCTCCTCATCGAACTTTACGCCGCCAACTCCCAAGCCCTGGGACGCGACCCCCTCAGAGGCTCCGAAATGCCAACGTCGGAAGTCGGCTCCACCGACATGGGCAACGTCTCCCAAATCGTTCCCTCCATCCACCCCCGTCTCTCCCTCCACTGCGCTCCCATCGGGAACCATCAACCGGCTTTCACCCGCCAAACCATCACCCCCGAAGGCCACCAAGCCATTTTCGACGGCGCAACCGGAATGGCCTGGACCGTCATAGACCTCGCCGCGGGAAACCTCTGGGACCAGTTGTAGGACACCTAACCCCCGACCGCGGCGGGCACTTCCCGCAAAGGTGCGTTAGAAGTCTGACAAAGAAAGGGACCCCCGCCGAGCGAGGGTCCCTTTCTGGTTCTAAGGGATTCTGTCCCGAGGACTAGAAATCCATGCCGTGGCCGCCGGGGTCTCCCCCGGGCATGGCCGGCCTGTCTTCTTTTTGCTCGGCGATCAACGCCTCGGTGGTCAACAACAGTCCAGCGATGGAAGCTGCGTTTTGCAACGTGGACCGGGTTACCTTGGCGGGATCGATGATCCCTGCCACCATCAGGTCCTCGTACTGACCGGTTGCCGCGTTGAAGCCGATGTTGGTGTCGCTGGAGCGCACTCGCTCCACCACCACGCCGCCTTCATATCCGGCGTTGAAGGCGATCTGCCGAAGAGGCTCTTCGATCGCCCGACGCACCAGCGTTCGCCCGGTCCGCTCATCGGCCGAAGCATCGTCCAGCTCGTCGATGGCGGTCTGTGCCCGAAGCAGGGCTACTCCGCCACCGGGGACCACTCCTTCTTCCACTGCGGCCCGGGTGGCCGAGACGGCATCTTCGATGCGATGCTTCTTCTCTTTGAGCTCCACCTCGGTGGCGGCGCCCACTTTGATGACCACCACGCCACCGGAGAGCTTGGCGAGCCGCTCTTGCAGCTTCTCGCGGTCCCAGTCGGAGTCGGTATTCTCGATCTCCCGCTCGATCTGGCTGATCCGAGCCTTGACTTCGCTCTGGTCGCCGGCGCCGTCCACAACGGTGGTGTCGTCCTTGGAGATCACGACCTTGCGGCAACGGCCCATCATGTCGAGAGAGATATTCTCCAACTTGAGGCCGACCTCTTCGGAGATCACGGTGCCGCCGGTGAGGGTGGCGATGTCCTGCAACATGGCCTTGCGGCGCTCCCCGAATCCGGGAGCCTTGACGGCCGCGGACGAGAAGGTGCCCCGGATCTTGTTGACTACCAGGGTGGCGAGAGCCTCGCCCTCCAAGTCCTCGGAGACCACCAACACTGACTTGCCGCTCTGCATGATCTTCTCCAGTACGGGCAACAGATCGTTGACCGAACTGATCTTCTGATTGGCGATCAGCACGTACGGATTGTCCAGCACTGCTTCCTGGCGTTCGGCATCGGTGATGAAATAGGGGGAGATGTAGCCCTTGTCGAACTGCATTCCCTCGGTGAACTCGAGCTCCAACCCGAAGGTCTGGCCCTCCTCAACGGTGATGACCCCGTCCTTTCCAACCTTTTCCATGGCCTCGGCGATGGTGGCGCCGATGCTGGAGTCGTTGTTGGCGGAGATGGACGCCACATTAGCGATCTCCTCGGAGGTCTCTATGTCGCGGGATAGCGCCTCGATGGAGTCGACTACCTTGTCCACCGCTTGCTCGATGCCGCGCTTGAGCCCCATGGGGTTGGCGCCGGCGGCCACGTTACGGAGACCTTCCCGCACCATGGCCTGGGCCAGGACGGTGGCGGTGGTGGTTCCATCGCCGGCCACGTCATTGGTCTTGGTCGCCACTTCCTTGGCGAGCTGGGCGCCCATGTTCTCCCATGGGTCCTCTAACTCCACCTCTTTGGCGATGGTGACGCCATCATTGGTGATAGTGGGTGCTCCCCACTTCTTTTCCAGCACAACATTGCGGCCGCGTGGCCCGAGGGTGACCTTCACCACATCGGCCAGCTTGTTGACGCCGGATTCCAGCCCTCGACGGGCCTCTTCATTAAATTTCAGGTTTTTAGCTGCCATTTTTTCAACTGCCTCCCTGAACTACTTGACCACGGCGAGCAGATCGTTGGCAGAGAGAACCAGGTAATCGACTCCGTCGATCTTAACCTCGGTGCCGCCGTACTTCGAGTAAAGAACCTTGTCGCCTTCACTCACGTCTACGGGCATTCGCTCTCCGTCCTCGTTCCGTCGACCGGGACCTACTGCTATTACTTTCCCCATCTGGGGTTTTTCCTTGGCTGTATCGGGAATCACCAAACCTGACGGGGTTCTCATGTCTTGATCCTCGTCGGGTTCTACGACCACCCGATCAGCAAGAGGGTCGAGCCTCATAGGGGTCTCCTTCCTTGTTTTCCGATAGGAAAATCTCCCTTCATAGGGATGCTTTTCCAACCGCCGGAATTCTAGCACTCTCACCCTTAGACTGCTAAATCGGTTATCAACGCGCCCGCCGCTAGTTCAAAGGGCGCCCAGCCGAAGACCTGGATCGACCCCCGCTCCCCAGTGGGTGAACTCGCCTCTTCCCAAGCGGTATGAACCGGCGGCTCCGATCATAGCCCCGTTGTCGACACACAGCTGGGGTGAAGGCAGATACAGCTCCAAGCCGCGCGCGTCAGCCTCCGCGGCCAGTTTGGCACGCAGGCGCCGGTTGGCCAACACTCCTCCCCCCGCGCCCACCACTCCCGCACCGGTGTCCTCCACCGCATTGAGGGTCTTTTCGATCAGCACGTCCACGATCGCCTCCTGCACCGAGGCGGCCACATCCGCCCGGCTGGGAAGGGCGCCTCGTTTCGCGGCTTTCTCCAAGAAGGTGATCACCGACGTCTTGAGGCCGGAGAAAGAAAAGTGGTGGCGACGTTGGGAGAGGGCACGGGGAAAGCGAATCGCGGCGGGATCGCCTGTCTCCGAGGCCCGGTCGATGGCGGGACCGCCTGGAAACCCCATGCCCATCACTCTGGCCAGCTTGTCGAAGGCCTCCCCGGCTGCGTCGTCGATGGTCTCCCCCAGCACCTGATAGTCACCCCAGTCCCGCATGTACACCAGTTGGGTGTGGCCTCCCGACGCCAGGAGCACCACCGCCGGCGGTCGATAGTCGGGGAACTCCAGCCGGGGCGAGAAAAGATGCCCCTCCATGTGGTTGATGCCCAGAAAGGGCAGCCGACGCGACCAGGCCAGCGCCTTGGCGAAAGAGTGCCCCACCAGGAGGGCGCCCACCAGACCGGGTCCCTGGGTGGCTGCCACCGCCTCGAGATCATTGAGATGAAGACCGGCTTCCAGGAGGGCGCGGTGAGTGAGTCCCCTGATCGCCTCCACATGGGCGCGGGCCGCCACCTCCGGCACCACCCCACCGAACCGGGAATGAAGCTCCACCTGGGAGGAGAGCACGTTGGAGAGCACCTGATCGCCTGCCACCACAGCCACCGCCGTCTCGTCGCAACTGGTCTCGAAGGCGAGGATCGGCCCACTCATGAGAGATCCGCGGCGATCTCGGACAGCCGCGCGCGGTATTCGGGAGCATCAAGATCGTGCACCCACATGATCAGCGCATCTTCGGAGACGTAGTACTTCTTGCGCACTCCCACCGGAGCCATTCCGAAGCGCCGGTAGAGCGCCTGGGCGGCCTGGTTCGAAGAGCGCACCTCCAGGGTGAGGCTGCGCGTTCCCTCCTCTATCGCTCTGGAGACGAGCTCCAGCATCAGCCGGGTCGCCACCCGGGCGCGGCGGCGCTCCGGAAGGGTGACCACCGAGGTGATGTGCGCCTCGTAGGGGACGAGCATCATCCCCCCGTATCCCACCACTCTTTGCTCCATCAGCGCCACCAGATAAACCCGCAGAGGTGCGGACAGCTCTTCCAGGAACGTCTGTTCCGTCCAGGGATTGGGGTACACCCGCTGCTCGATCTCCACCACCTCGGCCAACCGATCTACTGTGAGCGGAACAATTTCAATCATGGTCGTCGTCCCAGCGGAACGGGGAGCGGAGGCGCTGCCAGTTGATGTTGACGTCGGCGTCCCGCAGGTACTGGGGACGCACCGCATCGGGATGGGGCGCCTCTCCCCGCTCCAAAACCCCCAATCCCGCTTCCACCAGCGCCTCGGCGGTCGGGTAGCGGGGCCGGCCCACCCGGAGGCCGCGCAGCCCGGTTAAAGCTCCCTTCCCGAGCGCCGAGATGTCCCCCACCACCAGGATTCCCTCACGTTGGGTGCTGAGCATGGCCAGCAATCGCTCTGGGGTGGTCAACTCGATGGGATGGTCGCGCACCACTCCGCCCGGCACCGGCCTGTAACCCGCCACCGCCACTTGCCCCCGCCGCACGTCCACCACCGGGAAGATGCGCCGGTGTCCGGTAGCGGCGCGCAGCGCCAGTACATCCAGGGAGGAGGCCGGCGCCACCTGGACGCCCAACGACGCTCCGATGCCTTGGGCGATCGAGATGCCCACCCTGATCCCTGTGTAGAGTCCCGGTCCCACATCCACCACTACCGATTGTATTTCTTCGGGAGACCATTTGGCGGTCCTCATGCAGAAATCGAGAGCCGCCACCACGAATTCGGCGTGTCCCCGGGCGTTGACGTTCTCCGCCGAGGCCACCACCCGTCGCCCTTCGGCCAGCGCCACCGAAGAAGCCGGCGTAGAGGTGGTGATGGCTACGATCTTCATGCGGTCACCTCCTCCAGAGGTCTTGAATGCCAGGATGGGGGCGCGTTGAAGCTCAACAATCGCTGCCCGTCCGATCCGATCTCAAAACGCACCAGGAGGTGTTCGGGGAGAAGCGACTCCACGGCCTCCCCCCATTCCACTACCAGCACCCCGTCCGCGGCGGCGTCCAACACTCCCAGATCCAAGAACTCATTGTATGACCCCAACCGGTAGACATCCACATGCACCAGCGGCAACAACCCGTCGTCGTACCGGCGCTCCAGGACAAAGGTGGGACTGGGAACCGGTCCATCCACCCCCAAGGCGGCGGCCAATCCTCCTGTGAACAAGGTCTTTCCACATCCCAGAGGGCCGGAGAGCGCTATCACATCTCCCGAGCGAAGCAGCGGCGCAAGCCGAGTGGCGACGGCATAGGTGTCTTCAGCGGTGGGACAGGCCACCCGGATAGTCATCGGATGTTCATCAGAACAGACCCATTTGCTCCGGTTCGGCGACCACCCCCTCCCCGGTGTTCATCGAGTCGATCACCGAGCGCATCAGGGCCAAGTCTTCGCGAATCTGGTCGGTGACCCGTTCTCCTCCCCGGAGGGCGGCGGCCGGATGAAAGGTGGGAATGACGATCTTTCCTTTCCACCATTTGTAGCTGCGGCCCCGCATCCGGCTGATGCCGGTGGTGGTGCGCAATAGGAGCTGGGTGGCGAAGTTGCCAAGCGTCATCACCACCTTGGGATCCACCAGATCGAGTTGGGCGTGCAGATACCCCTTGCAAGCTTCTATTTCGTCGGCGCGGGGGTCCCGGTTGTTCGGGGGACGGCATTTGAGCACATTGGCGATGTACACATCCTCCCGTCGCATCCCCACTTCCGCCAACAGCCGGTTGAGCAGGTGCCCGGCGGCCCCCACGAAAGGCTCGCCCTCCAGATCCTCGTTTCTGCCCGGCGCCTCTCCGATCATCATCACCTCGGCATGGTGATGTCCCACCCCGAAAACCACCTTGGTTCGAGTCTCTGACAGTCGGCAGTCGGTGCACACCCTTGCCCGGGCGCCCAGCGCAGCCAGTTCCTCCATAAACGCTAACGACCCGGGTTGGAGGCGTGGGGATGGCTCTCGGCCACTCCGGCGGGGGTAGTTCTCACAAACCGGGCGTTGCGGCGGAAAGAGGCCAGATCGGTGGCGCCGAGATAGCTCATGGCGCTGCGCACTCCCCCCATCAGAGGACGGATCACGTCGGCAGCGGTTCCCCGGTAGACCACCGTCCATTCGATTCCCTCCGGGGAGCGGTGCTCGAAGTATTCATCCTCTAATTCCGCGCCGCGGCGGGCGGCCCGTAGCACCGCCGCCTCCTGGGAAGCCATCCCCCGCACCCGCTTCACCGGCCCGGTGGAGGTCTCCTCCACCTCTCCGGGGCTTTCCCGGGTTCCGGCCAGGAGGCTTCCCACCATCACCGAGTCGGCGCCGATGGCCAGGGCCTTGGCTATGTCACCTCCCGCCCTGATCCCCCCATCGGCGATGATCGGAGCATCCACTCCCGCTCGCACCACGTCATAGAGAGCGGTCACCTGCGGAACACCCACCCCGGTGACCACCCGGGTGGTGCACACTCCCCCCGGCCCCACTCCCACCTTGATGGCGTCCGCGCCCGCATCGACCAGATCGATGGCTCCCTCGCCAGTAGCCACGTTCCCGGCGATCAAATCGACCTCGGGAAACTCGTCTTTGAGGACGCGCACCGCCCGCAGGGCATGTTCGGCGTGTCCGTGGGCAATGTCCAGAACCAACACATTCGCTCCGGCGGCCACACAGCTCTTAGCGCGCCGGCTCATCTCTTCACCCACCCCCAGGGCGGCCCCCACCAACAGACCTTCTCCGGCCTCTTTCACCTTCTCCACTTCCCGGGCGTGGTCATCCACCGGCAGGAACCGGTGGATGATCCCGACGCCGCCCATCCGGGCCATGGCCACGGCCATCTCCCACTCACAAACGGTATCCATGTTGGCGGCCAGCACCGGTATGTCAAGGTCGATGCGGCGGCTGAGCCGGGTGGCGAGGCTCACCTCCTGGCGTGATCCCACCGCCGAACGGCGAGGCACCAACAGCACATCGTCATAGGCGAGGGCCAAAGGAAATTCAGTTGGATTCATGAAACGTAACGCCTGGGCAAGCGGGAACCGATCCGACAAACGACTTCGTAATTGATTGTATCGGACATCTCAGCCCAGTCATCGAACCTTATGGACTCGAATCCCTGGGCGCCGATCAACACCGCCTCATCGCCCACCTTCACCGGATGCTCCCCCACATCCACCACCAACTGGTCCATCGTCACCCGCCCCGCCAGGGGAAAGCGCCGACCACCGATCAGCACCTCGCCTCCCTCGGAGATGAGACGCGGAATCCCGTCGGCGTAGCCGAGCGGAAGAGTGGCTACCGCCGAGGCGGCCGGCAAGGGACGGACCCGGCCGTAGGAGGGACGGGCGCCCGCCGGATGACGGAGCACATGGGAAACGTGCGAGATGATTTTCATGACCGGCCGCAGTTCTGCGAGCCGGCGGGCGGAAGGATGGGGATAGAGTCCATAGATCCCAAGGCCGGTACGCACCATGTCCAAATGGGATTCGGGATGTAGCAGGGTACCGGGAGTGTTGGCCAGATGCCGAAGGGGAGACCGGCCACCCGATGACAGCGCCCCTTCTGCGGATCGAACCGCCCGAAGATAGGTTTCTATCTGGTGTCGGGTGAACTCCGGGTCGGTGTCGGCCACCGCTAAATGGCTCCACACTCCCCCCACCCGCAAACCATCGGAAGCCCAAACACGTTGAATCATCTCCGGGAATGCATCGGGCGGGGCGCCCACCCGATGCATTCCCGTGTCCACCTTGAGGTGCACCTCGATCTCCTCGATGCCCCGGCGACCTACCTCCCGGGCCAAGGCGTCGATGGTGGAGAAGCGGTAGAGGGTGGGAGTGAGATCTTGATCGACCACCGCTGCCAGATCGTCTTCGGGAGGCTCGGAAAGCAGCAGCACCGGAGCGGTGATTCCTTCACCCCGCAATTGTGCTCCCTCTTCCACTGTCGCCACCGCCAACCAGGCAGCGCCGGCGGCGAGGGCCGCTTTGGCCACCTCCGGGGCGCCATGGCCGTACCCGTTGGCTTTCACCACCGCGCACACCTGCGCGCCGGAGGCAAAGGCTGCCAGCGCCCGGACATTGTGAGCCACCGCCCCCAAGTCCACCTCCACCCAGGAGGGCCGACTCACCGGAGATCCTCCCAAGCCCAACGGCCCACCTGCTCAGCCAGAATGTCGGCGGTGACGGTTCGCCGGGCGGCCAGTTCGGCACCCGCCCGACCGTGCCAGAAGGCCGCGGAGCGGGCCGCCGTTTGGGGTGAAAGCCCTCGGGCCCACAGCGCCGCCACCCATCCCGCCAGCACATCACCCGTGCCGATCGTGGCGAGCTCGGGGCCGCCCTCCCGGACCACCCAGGTTCGGGCCGAATCGCACACCAGCGTGGGATTGCCCTTGGCCAAAACCACCATCCCCAGCGCCGCCAACCCCTGAATCTCCGCCACCCCGGGGTCGGCATTGGTCAAAGAGGCCAACTCGCCCCGGTGGGGAGTGATCACGGTCGGTCCCCGCCTCGCCGACAAGAGTTGCGGATCGGATGCCCATAGCGCGTCGGCGTCCACCACCAGTGGGCCTTCCCATTGCTCAATGACCCGGCGTGCCCACCGGCCGGTCTCCTCGGCCCTCCCGATACCCGGTCCGATCACCATCACCTCGAAGCGGGCGGCCCTCTCCAGACAGGCGGTTACCTGGGTTGTCTCGAAATGCTCTCCTTCCCCCAGGCCGGAGGTCAAAAGCTCGGGCGCCGCACCGGCCGCCACCCCTTGACATCCACCGGGAACCATCAGTCCGACCGCGCCCGCTCCGGCGTGGAGGGCCGAACGGGCGGCCAGCAGCGGCGCTCCGGTCATTCCCCGGGATCCTCCCACCACCATTACTGATCCGGCTTTCCACTTGTGGACGGTGCGTCGCCGACCCGGCCGGGGACAGTCTCCGGCTTCGGCCAGGAGCATGGCGGGAGTCTCTCCCGACAGGCCGATGTCGGCCACCTCCACCGCCCCGCACCGGTCCGGACCCTCCCCCAGCAGATGTCCGGTTTTCAGGGCATGGAAGGCAACCGTGCGCCTAGCGGTGAAGCAGCGGTCGGCGACCTGTCCGGTGGCCGGGTCCAGCCCGGAAGGGAAATCCACCGCCAGCACCGGAGCGGGATGGTCCATCCAGGCCGCCAGGACCGGAGGACACTTCCCACGGAACCCTCCCCCGAACACCGCGTCTACCACCAAATCGATCCGGGGAGGAGGCGCCGCCAGCGTCTTTATCTCCACACCGGCTGTGACGGCGCGATCCCGCGCCCATCTGGCCGCCTCTGTCTTGGGCTCTCCCAGACGGTGAACCACCACCACCGCCCCCCGGCGGCGCAGCAACCCCGCGGCCAGGTAGCCGTCCCCACCGTTGTTGCCCGGCCCGACCAGCACCGCCACCCGGCGCCCGTATCCTGCGCCCATCCGGGCCGCGGCGATCTCCACCGCCCAGCCTGCCCTTTCCATCAGGGTCTCCACCGGCGCGGGGCTGATCCGGTCCAAGCGGGCAGCATCATCCGGGGAGATAACCGGCTTCATCTTCCCGCTCCTAGGGAATGGCCCGAGAAACGACCGGGATGATCAGTGTTCTCCAAGGGCCAGCGCCATTACCAGTGCGGTGTCGTTGGTGTGGGTGATGCTTACCTGCACCTCGGTTACTCCCAGCCGCTCGGCGCGGCGCAGGGCGGTCCCTGACAAGTTCACCCGCGGCTTTCCGCCCCCGGTGATCTCTATGTCGGTCCAACGCAGACGCCTCCAGCCCGTCCCTAGCGATTTCATAACGGCCTCCTTCCCCGCGAAACGTGCGGCGAACCTTCGCTCGGGCTTCTGGAAACGGTCGGCGTATTCACGCTCATGGGGAGTGAAACAGCGCTCCCGAAAACGCGGATAACGGTCTAGGATCGACCTCACCCGGTCAACAGGCGTTAAATCCACTCCCATGCCAATGATTCTCACCCCACCGATGCTACCGGATAGGCTTACCGGCCCTCGCAGGAAAGTGCATCAGGCCCTGACAAGGTTGAGAGCTTAGAAAGGGACTTATAAAGAATAGTTGACAGCCGTTAGGCTGCTGCTGTTCGATACTGTTCTGCAGTGTCCGGTCCGCCTTGCTCTCCCGGGAGAGAGCCTGGTCTTACATCCGGAACTTGTATAGCGCGGCTGCGTCGGGAAGCAGTCCCTCCCGACCCGAGGGTTTCCATTCCTCGGACGCTGATATTGATAGCGGCATTGCGGTCCCTGCACATCACCAGCCCGCACTTCGGGCACTCGTAGACCCGTACCTTCAAGGGCATGGACTGTCGGTGACCACAAGCAGAGCAGTCTGTTGATGTGTACACGGGATTGACCATCACGAAGGGAACACCAGCCTTCCCAGCTTTGTGTTCCACCATCCTGTCGTTGTGACCCCACCGTTGCTCATGTAGTTTCTTGGAGAACCTCTTGGAGCGGGCCATGCCCGCTATCTTGAGGCGCTCCACGAAAATAGCGTCGTGTGTGCTGATCAACCGGTGGGCGAAGCGACAATCGGCGTTGCGGGCCCTGTCGGTCTCTCTTCTCCACGCCCGGGCGAACGCCTCCTGTTTCTTCTTCCGAGTGTTGGAGTAAGGCAGTTTCTTACCCGATGCTTTTTCTCTGTCCTGGTGAACCCGGATGGCTCTGCTCAGGATGCGTTGTTTCTTGATGATCGCTTTGAGGTCCACTGTGCGTGCGGGGATACGGGTGCCGTCGGAAAGGGTCATGCGATGGCGTATGCCCTTGTCTACGCCAACCGGGTTGGCAATGGGCCGCTCGGGCAGTCCCGGTCGGGGTGTTTCAACACCACATGAAGTTCCACTCGTAGAGGAGTTCGCACTACTCGCAGTTCCTTCACAGAAGCGCCCATGCCGAAAGCCTTTTCCAACCGATTGCCCTTGTCGCACCCGTGGGACTCCTTTCACGGACAGTCTCCACCACCTGGCGGACTGGTTCTTCGGCGTGTCCGGGGCTCGGAGCATGGAAGCCGAGGGGTCGGCCACCTCGATGCTGCGCCACCGCCGAGAGGACTTGAAACGAGGAAACCCCGGCTTCTTTCCCTCCCGACAGCGCTCGTAAAAAGAAGCGATAGTGCGGTCGAAGCGAGCCAAAACACCGCGCCCAACCTTCACGGAAAGACGCTCCCATTCGGGATGGTCCGCTCAGACACCGGTGAACATCATCATGCGGTCAAAGAGAGACAGGTTCCACTCGGAAGGGAAAGACTCCACATCGGGATTGTGATGCTCTTTCCACCAGGCATAGGTGCCCTTCCAGGACTCCAAGTTGGCGTTGTACAACTCGGCGAACATACCGAAAACCTGGTCGAGGCGACGGTGTCCCGAAGGGGATAGCTTGGCGGGTATTCGCACCGTCTCGAACCAAGAAGTCATGCTCTATACAGAATACCGAAGGGGTGTGACAACACTGGGGCGGATCGAGTGCGGCAGGGCTGTCAACTATTCTTTATAAATCCCCTTAGAAACCCTTTCATATGGATGCCCAAAAGACATTTCGCCTAGAGGCGCCTTGAACCCCCCTCGCCGATCCGCTGGTTTCCATCCGCTGCAAAGTCTTCACACAAGCGGTCTCTGAAGGCTAAATCCCGTTCCTTGAGAGTCACCTTGCGTTCTTCGAGCGTGATCCGTTTTGGCATGGCATGCGTGTTATCCACGCCCACATTGTACGGATTGAACATTGGTTGGGCGTTGGGTCGGCTACTCCACGGTCACGGTCTTGGCGAGGTTGCGGGGCTGGTCAACGTTGAGTCCCTTGCGGGTGGCCAGGTGATAGGAGAAAAGCTGGAGGGGAACCACCGCGAGCACCGCGCCGATCAGATCGCCGGCCTCGGGAAGCGGGATAACCAGATCGGAGATGATTCCCGCCGCCGTCGCGTCCTCCTCACCTACCAGCGTCACGACCGTGCCACCCCTCGCCTTCATCTCGGAGAGGTTGGAGAACATCTTGGGGCGGAGACGCCGGTCGGTGGCCACGCCGATCACTACCACCCCCGGCTCGATCAGGGCGATCGGGCCGTGTTTCATCTCTCCCGCCGCATATCCCTCCGCCCGCACATAGGCGAGTTCCTTGAGCTTCAGAGCGCCCTCCAACGCCGCCGGATAGTCGACCGACCTGCCCAAGAAGAAAAAGTCCCGCACGTCCGACCACTCCTCGGCCAACTGCTTCATCCGATCCGAGAGCCCCAGCACCTCTTCCAGCCGATCCGGCAGGCTGGCAAGCGCGGCAACCTGCCGGGCCGCCTCGGCGCGGGTCATCGTCCCCCGCTCGATGGCCATGTGCAATCCCACCAACTGGAGGAGCGCCATCTGGCTGATGAAAGTCTTGGAGGCCGCCACCCCGATCTCGGGGCCGGCCCGGGTCTGGAACACCATGTGGGACTCCCGCGCCAGGGAGGATCCCACCACGTTGGTGACCGCCGCCACCTTGGCTCCCTGACCCCGGGCATACCGCACCGCTGCCAGCGTGTCGGCAGTCTCTCCTGACTGGCTGATCCCGATCACCAGCGAACGAGTGCTGAGCACCGGATCGCGATATCGGAACTCCGAGGACAACTCCACCTCCACCGGGATCTTCGCCCACCGCTCCAAGGCGTACTTGGCCATCATCCCGGCGTGATAGGAGGTGCCGCAGGCCACAACGAACACCTTGTCCACATCCTGGGCCACCTCCCCGGTCAGCCCGGTCTCCTCCAGCCGGGGCTCCCCCGCCGGGCTGATTCGTCCCAGGAGAGTCTCGGCCACAGCCTGCGGCTGTTCATAAATCTCTTTGAGCATGAAGGTGGGATAGCCGCCCTTCTCGGCCGCCTCCACATCCCACTCCACCTCCCGCTCCTCGGGCTCGCATTCCTCTCCGAACAGGTCGGTGATCCGCACCGACTCCGAGCGGAGTTCGACCACTCGCTCCTCGGGAACCACCATCATGCGTCGGGTGTGGGCCATGAAGGCGGGGATGTCCGAGGCCAGGAAGTTCTCTCCCGAACCCCGGCCGATCACCAGGGGACTTCCTTTGCGCCCTCCCACGACCAAGCCGGGCTCCGAGCCGCGAATCACGGCCAGTGCCAGCGCTCCCTCACAGCGACGCAGAACCTCTGCCACCGCGTCCGCCAAGGCAACGCTTCCCAATTCCTCGATAAGATGCGCGGCCACCTCGGTGTCGGTGTCGGATGAAAAACCATGCCCCCGAGCCTCCAACCACGCTTTCAACTCGACCCAGTTCTCGATTATCCCGTTGTGAACGACCGCAATCTCACCCGTGCAGTCGAAATGGGGATGGGCGTTGGGGGTAGTGGGCGCTCCATGGGTTGCCCACCGGGTATGACCTATTCCATAGGTTCCCGGGAAGGAATCCGGTCCCTGATCAACGGCGGCCACCAAATCGGCGATCTTTCCGACCCTCCGTACGCTCTTCAGGGCGCCGTCCCCGCCGATCGCCAATCCTGCCGAGTCATAGCCGCGATACTCCAGACGCGCCAAGCCCCCCAAAAGCAAATCCTGGGCGGGACGGGGCCCCACATAGCCAACAATTCCGCACATGGTTGCACACTCCTCAAACCCCCTGCCCCGACGCGTGCACACACGACAACATACTCACTCCGAACGGCTTTTGTCCCCGCCGTCACCGACGGGATTTGCTCCGCTCGTTACGACTGTGGCAGCCGGAAAGGAATCCGCCGAAGATTCGATTGCCTCTCTCCTCGTCACCTCCCGGATCCGCGGTGGGCGGTCCAAGAGGCCAGGCGCTTGTCATTTTATCGGTATATCGCTCCGTCACACGCCGAGCTTTCGGGCCGGGTTGTTTCCCTTTCTCTGGACGGCTGGTTCATTGCCGAGGATATCACCCCGGCTAAGTCGTGGGCATACCGGTCGGCCAGCTCAGACTCTCGACATTCTACCATCACACGCACCAGCGGCTCGGTACCTGAAGGCCTCACCAGCACCCGTCCGACCTCGCCCAACTCCTTCTCCACCGCGGACACCGCCTCCCAGACTCCGGGAAACTGCTCCACCTCCCGGGGGCTTTCCACCTCCACATTCACCAGCACCTGCGGATAGCGTTCCATGGCTTCTGTGCGGAGCTCCACCAGGCTCTTGCCGGTGATCGAGACCACTTCTAGGAGTTGAAGAGCGGTGAGCAAGCCGTCACCGGTGACCGCCAGGTTTCCGAAGATGATGTGCCCGGACTGCTCTCCTCCCAGCACCGCTCCCCGACGTACCATCTCCTCGCGCACGTACCGATCCCCCACTTTGGTGAGAGCCACCTCGATGCCCAGAGAGGCCAGGGCCAACTTGAATCCCAGGTTGGACATGACCGTCGCCACCACCAGAGACGGGCGAAGCCGGTCGCGGAGATGAAGGTGACGGGCCAGGATCGCCATCAAGAAATCGCCGTCCACGATTTCTCCGCTCTCGTCTACCGCGATCAGACGATCGGCGTCCCCGTCCAGGGCTAGTCCGATGCGCCCCCGTGCCTGGGAGGCCACCCATTGGGGGTGGGTGGCGCCGCATCGGTGGTTGATGGCCGATCCGTCCCCGTCGTCCGCCGTGGCTTCGGTTTCCACCCCCAGCGACCGAAGCACCCGGGGCGCGGCCCGGAAGGCCGCCCCGTTGGCGCAGTCGACCATCACCGCAAGCCCCGACAGGTCGGCTGAGACCGAGCCCGCAAGCCACTCCGTGTAGACATCCTGTCCCTCCGGCCATTCCGATCCGACCCGGCTCTCGCCTCCCGGAGCGGACCATACGTAGTCGGCGGCCCGGACCTGGTCGGAAATCTCTTTTTCTTCTTGATCGGACAGCTTGGCCCCGTCGGGCCCCAGCAGCTTTATCCCGTTATAGGGAGCGGGATTGTGGGAAGCGGAGATAACCACACCCAACACCGCCCCGGCCGCGTCGGTGAGGTGGCTGATTCCCCCTGCCGGCATCACACCCAGATCGACCGGCGCCAACCCCGCCGTCTCCAAACCCGAGCGGAGAGCGAAAGATAGCTGCGGACCAGATGGCCGGGTGTCCATCCCCACCAGGACCTTGCCTCCCCCTGCCATCTCGCCGGCGGCTCTCCCCACCGCATAGGCCAACCCGACGGTGAGATCCCGACCGGCTATGCCTCTGATACCGTCGGTGCCAAAGAGGTTCTCTCGTCTCGCCGAAGCCATCTGACCCTGGCGCCCAGTATGGCGGTAGTCGGGTTAGCGCTTGGTGTACTGTGGAGCGCGGCGGGCTTTTCTGAGACCGTACTTCTTGCGCTCCACCACCCGGGCGTCCCGCCGCAGCATTCCCTGCCTTTTGAGCGTCAGCCGCAGTTCGGGTTCCACCTCGGCCAGCGCTCGGGCGATGCCCAGCCGCACAGCGTCGGCCTGGCCGGTGACCCCTCCGCCGTGAAGAGTGGCTTTTACGTCATACCGGCCCCTGGTGCTGGTTACCTCCAAGGGCTCCAATACCCGGATGCGGCGGGCGATGGTGGGAAAGAAATCCTCAATAGGGCGGTCGTTCAAGGTGATCTGCCCGCTTCCCTCATAGAGCCTCACCCGGGCCACCGATTCCTTGCGACGTCCGGTCGCCTGCACCAGCGGTGGGTTCATCTGCTTTCCACCTTGCGGATCTTGAACTCCAGCGGAGCGGGCTTCTGGGAGGCATGGGGATGGGAAGGGCCAGCGTACACCTTGAGCTTTCGGAACATCTTCCTGCCCAGCCGGTTCTTGGGGAGCATCCCCCGCACGGCCCGCTCGATGACCGCCTCCGGGCGCCGTTCCATCAGTGCCTGGAAGGACTCGGCCTTGATCCCACCCGGATAGCCGGAGTGGCGATAGTACATCTTCTCCTCGCTCTTGGCTGAGGTAACCGCCACCCGCTCGGCGTTGACCACCACCACGAAATCGCCCCCGTCGACATGGGGAGCGAAAGTGGGCTTGTGCTTGCCGCGGATCACCTGAGCTATCTCCGACGCCAGTCTGCCCAGGGGGAGATCAGCGGCATCCACTACCCACCAGTCCGACGTCAAGCGGCCAGCGGACGGCGAGTAGGTTTTGGAGATGACGGGTTTTGTTCGCGCAGTCAAGCCAATGACTCCATTTAGATCAGAAAAAAAGCAAGCCGATCCGGAAACGTTCGGCTCGCCCACCCATAATAGCAGAACAACAGCAGATCAAAAACCACTAAAGGGCGGCGCCGGTTCCGCCCAGGGCCTCGGCCATCTCCGCCACCGACGAGATCCGCATTTGATCGGAGTTCAGGCCGAGCGGATCCACCAGCCAGGCTTGGCCGTAGCCGGCCCTGCGGGCGCCTTCCACATCGTGAAACACCGAGTCGCCCACATAAACGACCTGTTGGGGAGAGACACCGCCCAACTGTTCCACTCCCAAAGCAAAGATCTCCGGCTCCGGTTTTTTGAAACCCACCTCGGCGGAGTCGATCACAAACTCGAACAGATGGGAGAGCCCGGCCTCTTCCAGCGATGCGCGAATCGATCCGTCCGAGTTGGAGATGACCGCACACCGCAATCCCTGTTTGAGGATCCGGGACACCCCAGCCTCCACCCCGGGGAGCGGAAGGGTCCACATGCCATGCCCGAACTTGATCCTGGATCCGGCTTCGGAAGGCGAAGGCACCCCCAGGTTGGCGAAGTAGTGCTCCAGCCACCACTCCCAGCCGTGGCGGTGGTCGCCGCCGGAGTGGAGCCGGGAGTAGGCGTCCATCGCCAGATAATGCGCCTCGAAACAGGCATCGTGTTCCAACTTCACCCCCAAGACCCTGCCCATCAGTTCAGGGTGCTGCAGCACCAACGTCCCTCCCGCGTCGAACAGGACCGCTTCCACTTCCACTATTTGTCTCCTTGTCGTATTTCCTCTGGCTCCCCATAACCTACCTCCCAGAGGATCAGTCCCTGGGGAGGCGCCACCGGACCGGCTGCCTGACGGCTGCGGGCGGCCAGCACCTTGGGGGTCTCCGAAGCCGCTTTGCGCCCCTTCCCTACCTCCACGCACCACCCCACCATCGACCTCACCATCTGCCGGCAGAAAGACGATGCCAACACCTTGAATTTCAGGCTCCCGGGCCCGTCAACCCGCCACTGGGCCTCCCGCACCTCCCTGACTGTCGAACGGCCCTCCGCCGCACGACAAAAGGTAGCGAAGTCGTGCATCCCCACCAAGCAGGCCGCGGCTCTGTTCATGGCTTCGATGTCCAGCGGGACACCGAGATGCCATACCAGACGACGGCGCAGGGGATCAGAGAGAGGATCGGTGCGCACGTAGTAGTGATAGGCCCGCCACTGCGCGGAGAACCGAGCGCTCCACCCCTCGACAGTCGGCGACAACCGGTGAACCGCCATGTCGGAAGGGAACAGCCGGTTGAGAGAACGCATCACCGCCGCCTGGTCATCGAGGGGGCGCGAGAGCGTCATGCTGACCACCTGGCGGCGGGCATGCACCCCTGCGTCGGTGCGACCGGCGCAGGTGGTCAGCACATTCTCCCGAAGCACCACCGAGAGCGCCTTCTCTATCTCGCCCTGTACGGTGCGAACCGAGGGTTGACGAGCGAAGCCGCGAAATTCGGTCCCCTCATAAGCCAGGTCGAGACGGTACGTGAACATCTCGGTCTCTTCAACCGGTCCCATGCTAAAACAGCCAGACGCCCCAGAACAGTTCGCGGATCAGGAGCCAACCCGCCAGGCTGGCTACCACCGTCAGCACCGCCCGCCAGTAGACGGTCTCCAGGGCCTCGTTGGTGGCAACCACCAACACCACCAGAAACCAGAACCGCCCTGCCAGGGCCACTGGCCCTGTGAGATAGGTCAGAACCAGCGGAAGATGGGAAAAGCCCTGGAGGCGCATGATGGTCGACATCGATGTCTCCGTCTTGCACATCATTTTGCCCGTCAGCAAAGTGATGCCCGCCATGAGTATCCAATCCATCAGCGAGTAGATCAGCACCGCGAGCAACAAACGCAGTGAGAAACCCACTCCCCTCATCACGTCCCACAGATAGCCGATCACCGCCACTCCGGAGACCAGCAGGGCGGCGTCCGCGGTGGCGCGCTGGTCCAGAGCGATGTCGAGCAAAGAGTTTCTTTTGCAAAGGGCGGTCCCGACCGCCCTGCGAATGATGATCACGGCGTATCCCGCGGTGCGGTTCCGCGGAGCCGTCCGTCACACCAACTCGATTACGGCCATCTCCGCTCCGTCACCGCGACGAGGGCCCAGTTTGACGATGCGAGTGTAACCACCCGGCCGGTGGCTGTAGCGGGGCGCCACTTCATCGAAGAGCTTGGTAACCACCTCGGTGTCCTGAATCGTTTTGAGAACGATGCGGCGGGAGTGCAGGTCACCCTTGCGAGCACGGGTGATCAGCTTCTCCACCAAGGGACGCACCGTACGAGCCCGGGCGTGGGTGGTGGTGATCTTTTCCTCTGAGATCAGCGACGCGGCCAGGTTGGACAGCAGTCTATGGTGATGGGCCGGAGACCCGCCAAAGCGGCCACCCTTAGGCGGGCGCGGCATTAGTAGTCTCCTGCTCACTGAGGCTCAAACCCATCTCGTCGAGGCGCTCCTGCACCTCTTCGAGACTTCTCTGGCCGAAATTGGTGATGTCCAAGAGTTGGTCGGTGGTGCACTTGACCAGATCTCCCACCGTCGCGATTCCCGAACGCCGCAGACAGTTGCGGGGTCGCTCCGACAGCTCGAGGGCTTCGATGGGAAGATGCAGATCATCGGTCTCGGTCTCGGGCACGGAGAGGTCGCCCAGTTGCAATCCCATACCCTCGCCCACCCCGGCGAAGAGGTTCACCAGTTCTCCCAGGGTCTTGCCCACAGAAGAGACCGCCTGGGCGGGTCGGATTGATGCGTCGGTTTCCACATCAAGGATGAGCCTTTCATAGTTGGTCATCTGTCCGACCTGGGTGTTCTCCACCGCATAGGAGACCCGGCGCACCGGCGAGAAAATAGAGTCGATGGGAATCACGCCCACTACCCCGCTGGTCTTCGACTTGTTGTCCTCGGCGGAGCGATAACCCACCCCGGCATGCACCCAGGCCTCGATCTCGAGTTTGCCTTTCTTGGAAAGGGTGGCGATGTGCGCGGTGGGGTTGACAACCGACAACCCGGCTGCCGCCTCGAAAGCACCCGCAGAGACCGTGCCGGCGCCCGTAGCCCTGAGGGACAGTCGCTCCGGACCTTCTCCTTCCAGACGCACCACGACCGCCTTGAGATTGAGGATGATGTCCACGACATCCTCCACCACTCCCGGAACGGTGGTGAACTCATGAGCGACGCCTTCGATTTGCACTGCGGTGATGGCCGCGCCCGGCACCCGTGACAAGAGGGAGCGACGGACCGTGTTGCCGAGGGTGTGACCCAATCCAGGTTCCAACGGTTCCATCACAAACTTCGAGCGGACACCGCTCAACTCGGTCTCCTCAAAAGCGGGACGTTGCACTATCAGCATGGTGAAAACCCCCTTCGTCCGTTCGGACTACTTGGAATAAAGCTCAACGATTAACTGCTCGTTGATAGCTGTGTCAATCTGCGCCCTGTTGGGCAGACTGAAAATTTCGATTCTGCGTTGGGAGTGATCCATAATCAGCCATTCGGGAACATTGCGGCTGAGAGTATCGATGGCATGTTGCACGATGATCAGGTCGTGACTTTCTTCCCGCAAAGTCACCACATCACCCTGACGCACCTGATAGGACGGGATATCCACCTTCCTGCTGTTGACCCGGAAGTGGCCATGGTTGACCAACTGGCGGGCTTGCGCCCTGGTGGCGGCCATCCCGGACCGCCAGACCACGTTGTCAAGGCGTAACTCCAAGAGCCTGAGCAGGCTCTCTCCGGTGACCCCTTCCCCGCGGGCGGCCTTTTCGTAATAGCCGCGGAACTGCCGCTCCAACACCCCGTACATCGTCCGCAGCTTTTGCTTCTCCCGCAGGCGGATCAGATAGTCACTCTCCCTGATCCGTCGACGCCCGTGCTCACCGGGTGGATAGGGACGACGTTCTACCGGGCATTTGCGCGACTGGCAAATCGACTGGCGGGCTCGGCGGCAAGCCTTGTGGCGGGGACCTGTGTAGCGCGCCATCAGCCCCTTCTCCGCTTCTTGGGACGACAGCCGTTGTGAACGGTTGGAGTGGCATCGCGGGGGGAGCCGGAAACTTCGAGACCCATGTGCTGAAGAGTCCGCCAGGCGTCCTTGCCCGGCCCGGTCCCGCTGATAATCACTTCGATTTTCCTGACGCCATGCTCCCCGGCTTGGCGGGCTGCTTCTTCGGCCGCCAACTGCGCGGCGTAGGGAGTGGACTTGCGAGAGCCTTTGAAGCCCACCGAACCGCCCGAGGTCCACACGATCGTGTTGCCCTGCTGGTCGGTGATGTTGATAATGGTGTTGTTGAAGCTCGCCTTGATGTGCGCCAGGGCATGAGGGATGTTCTTGCGCTCGCGGCGACGAACCCGTTTTTGTGGTCCTCTGGCAGTCATTTTCGTCCCTAGACCTTAGCGGGCTTTTTCTTGCCGGCGATAGCCATCCGCCGACCCTTACGCGTCCGGCCGTTGGTATGGGTGCGCTGGCCCCGGACCGGCAGCCCTCGTCGGTGCCGGATGCCCTGATAACAACTGATCTCGGTCTTTCGGCGGATGTTTTGGCTGATCTGGCGCCGCAGATTTCCTTCCACCTGATAGTTGGCGTCGATAAAACGGCGAATGGAGGCGGCTTCCTCCTCGGTTAGGTCCCGCACCTTGGTTCCCGAGTCTATCCTCATGTGGTCACAAATGTCCAGCGCCCGGGTGCGGCCCACTCCGAAAATATAGGTGAGGGAGATCTCCAACCGCTTATCGCGGGGTAAGTCGACACCGGCGATTCTGGCCACAGCTCAGCCCTGCCTTTGCTTGTGCCGGGGGTTTTCACAGATAACCCACACGCGACGATGGCGCCGGATGATCTGGCACTTTTCGCACATTCTTCGAGTCGAGGGTTTCACTTTCATCTGTATCTCCAGACGATTCTTCCCCTGCTGGGGTCGTAGGCGGACAACTCAAGGTCCACTCGGTCACCAGGGAGAATCCGGATGTATCTCATACGCATTTTCCCCGAGACGTGAGCCAGCACCTCCAAACCACCGTCAACCTCCACCTTGAATGTGGCATTCGGAAGGTTTTGAAGGACGGTGCCCTGGACCCGAACGACAGAATCGTCTTCAGTCATTCAAAGTGTAATTGCTCCAACTTGAGGTATTTTAGCGAATACCCGTGCCTTCAAGCAAATTTATCGGCGCGGGAGTTGTGGTCACCAACGGGCCGTCGGGAGTGAGACACACAGTGTGCTCCCAGTGGGCAGAAAGCGACCCATCGGCGGTACGCACCGTCCACCGGTCCCGGTCCACCCGTGTGGCCGCGCCACCCAGGTTGAACATGGGCTCGACACACAGTGCCATCCCTACTCGCAAGCGGACTCCCCGGCCCGTTTCCCCCAGGTTGGGGACGTCGGGTTTTTCGTGCATCTCTCGACCTATTCCGTGTCCGACATACCCCTCCACCACCCCGTAGTCGTCCCGGCGGGCCACCGCCTCTACCGCCGCCCCGATGTCGCCGATCCGCGCCCCGGGGCGGGCCTTCCCAAGCCCCTCCCAGAGCGCCTCCTCGGCGACGGCCGACAGCGCAGACGCCTCCCAGGAAACCTCCCCTATCGGAAAGGTGCAGGCAGCGTCCCCGTGAAACCCTTTATAGATCGCCCCGATGTCGATCGATAAAAGATCCCCCTCGCGTAACCGGCGGGAATCGGGGATGCCGTGAACCACCACATCGTTGGGAGAGGCGCAAATCGAGGCGGGGTAGCCGCGATATCCCAAAAACGAAGGAACGCACCCCTCCCCGCGAATTACCTTTTCAGCAATCCTGTCCAACTCGAGAGTTCTCATCCCCGGGCGGGCGGCGGAGCGGACCGCGTCATGGGCCTTGGCCACGCAGCGCCCCGCCATCTCCATCTTCTTGAACTGGGCGGAGCTTTTGAAAGTGATCAATGAAAGAGCCCGAGAGGGAGAGTCATTGGAGAGTGGCGATGATTCGCTGGGCTACTTCCGAAATCCTCCCAGATCCTTCCACGGGAAACATTATCCCCCGACCGCCGTAGAACTCGAGCAGGGGAGCAGTCTGTGTCTCATACACTTCCAGCCGGCGGCGGATGATCTCGGGAGTGTCGTCGGCCCGACCCCGAGCCGTCATTCTCTCCACCAAATCGTCGATCTCCACTTCCAGGGCGACCACCCGGTCCAGGGCGTCCTCCCCCAGTAAATCATCCAAGAGCTCCGCCTGGGGAATCGTGCGAGGAAACCCATCCAAAACGAACCCGTTGGCGCTCTCTGAACCCGTCAACCGCTCCGCCAACATTTTCCCGGTGATCTCATCGGAGACATACTCCCCCGCCTCCATAAGCGCTTTGACCTGTCGGCCCAACTCAGTGCCGGTCGAGACATGTTCGCGGAACATCTCGCCGGTGGAGATGTGGGAAATGCCCAATCTCGCCGCAACCTGCTCGGCCTGCGTGCCCTTTCCGGCGCCAGGAGGACCCAAGAATAAGATCCTCATGGAACGCCACCCCCCATTGTCAAGTAAGAAATCCCTCATAGTTGCGCATGGTGAGCTGGCTCTCAATCTGCTTCATGGTCTCTAGAGCCACGCCCACCACGATGAGGATGGAGACTCCCGAAAAGCTGATGGGGATATTCCACAGCAGCCCGGCCAACGCCGGCAGTACCGCAATCACCGCCAGGAAAACTGAGCCGGGAAGGGTAATCCGGTTGAGAATCCTTCCCAGGTAGTTGGCGGTCTGACCACCGGGGCGCACCCCGGGGATGAATCCACCCTGACGCTGCAGCATCTCGGCCTGACGAGTGGGATCGAACTGGATAGCGTTGTAGAAGTAGGTGAAAAAGATGATCAACGAGAAAAGCAACACCACATACCACCAACTGATCTGGCCGCCGCCGCCCAAGTTCTCGTCCACCCACCGATAGAGGGCCTGCACAAAGGCGGCATCGGAGGGAATGGCGGTCACCAGCAGCGAGGGAAACAACAACATTGAGGTGGCGAAGATCACCGGGATCACCCCGGCGGTGTTTACCTTGAGGGGGATGTAGGTGCTCTGGCCGCCCATGACCCGCCGGCCTCTCACCCGTTTGGCGAACGAGACCGGGATGCGCCGCTGGCCCTGATCCACATAGATGATGGTGACGATTACCAGCAAGAAGACCAAGATGATGACCACGAAGCGCATCATCAGCCCCACTGCCACGGTCTGGCCCCAGATCTGGCCGAACAAGAAGGGGAATTGGCTGAGGATGGAGACGAAAATCAAAAGCGACATGCCGTTTCCGATTCCCCGCTGGCTGATCTGCTCACCCAGCCACATCACGAACGCGGTTCCAGCGGTCATGGTCAACACGATCAACGCCACCCGGCCAGGCGTGTAGTTGGGCACCAGATCGATGCCGTTGGTGAATCGGCCAACGTGGAACAGATAGGTGAATCCCGTGGACTGGATGAGCGCCAGGATCACAGTGATGTACCGGGTCCACTGGGTGATGACCTTCCTCCCCGCTTCACCCTCGTCCTGCAAGGCCTGGAGCTTGGGGATGACCACCGTTAAAAGCTGCATCATGATCGAGGCGGTTATATAGGGAATGATCCCCAGCGAAAAGACCGAGAACTGCTCCAACGCCCCGCCCGAGAACAGATTGAGCAGACCGTAGATACCGCCCGCCTGCTGCTGCTGCTGGAAAGCCCGGACCGCCTCGAGGTCGATGCCGGGCACCGGTATGGTCGCTCCCAGCCGATAGACACCGAAGATGGCGAGCGTGAAGAGAATCTTTCCCCGCAGGTCGGGGACCTTGAACATGTTCCGATAGATGCTTAGCATGACCGGACTACTCCCGACTCCCTGGGCACCGTCGACATCAGCCGACTATCTCCCACTTCCCGCCGGCTGCATCAATTTTCCGCTGGGCGGCGGCGCTGAAGGCGTGAGCCTCAATGGTCATGGCTGATACAAGTTCCCCCTCGGCCAGTATCTTGACCCTGCCCCGTTGCTTCGCCAGCCCTATTTCGCGAAGAGCGTCGGGAGTGACAACCGAGCCCTGCTCAAAAACCGAGAGCGCTCCGAGGTTCACCACCGCGTATTCCTCCCGGTGAGGGTTCTTGAACCCCTTTAGTTTGGGCAGACGACGCGACAGCGGGGTCTGGCCGCCCTCGAACCCGGGACGGAGCTTGTTGCGAGCATTGGTGCCCTTGGTCCCCCGGCCGGCTTTGCGACCCCGCCTGCCGGACCCTCCCCTGCCCACCCGGATTCGTCTCTTCCGGGAACCGGGAGCAGGTTTCAGATCATGCAGCATCAATCGGTCAGGCATGGGTATCCTCCACTTCCACCAGATGACGCACCCGGTAAATCATCCCCCGGATCTCGGGGCGGTCAGCGTGTTCGACGGTGTGGTCGATGCGACAAAGACCCAGACCGCGCACCGTGCGGCGCGTCTTCGGCTTTTCACCGATCACGCTGCGACGCAGGGTGATCCGAAGAGTCTTTTCTCCGGTCATCGGACCGGCTTGGGAGCGGCGCGCATCGCCTCGGTGGAGCGATAGGCGTCCAACAGAGCTGGGGGTACAAACTCTTCGGGGCGCTTTCCCCGCAGACGAGCGACCTCGTCGGGGCGGCGTTGCCCCATAAGGGCATTCATGGTGGCCCGAGCCACGTTGAGAGGGGAAGGAGAACCCAGCGACTTGGCGAGGGCGTCCTTGATGCCCGCCGCTTCCAGAATCTGGCGGACCGCTCCGCCCGCGATTACGCCCGTGCCGGGAGAGGCTGGTTTGATGAGCACCCGAGACGCATCTTGCTTGCCGATGGACTGGTGGATCACGGTAGCGCCGGTCATGGGAACGGTGATCATTGAACGGCGGGCGATCTCCATCGCCTTTTGGATGGCGACCGGAACTTCCTTGGCCCGGCCATGGGCGATGCCCACCCGACCGGCGCCGTCGCCCACCGCCACCAAGGCGGTGAAGGAGAACCGACGGCCGCCTTTCACTACTTTGGCCACCCGGTTGATTTTGATGACCCGCTCTTCGTATTGTTGTATCTCGGCCATTGGTTACCTCAAAAGCTCAGCCCGTCGGCCCGGGCGGCATCCGCCAAGGCCTTGACTCTTCCTCCGAAGGCGTACCCGCCCCGGTCGAATACCACGGTTTCTACCCCGGCCTGGCGGCTTCGTTCCGCCAAGAGCGTTCCCACCGCACCTGCCGTCTCCACTGTCAGGGAGCTGCTGCGAAGCTCCGGCTCCAACGAGGAGGCGGCGGCCAGAGTGTGACCCTGATCATCGTCGATGACCTGGGCATATATGTAGCGGTTGGAACGAAACACCGCCAAGCGGGGCCGCTGTGCGCTCCCGCGAATCTTTTTGCGCACCCGCCGATGACGGCGCAACCGGGCCTGGCTACGGGTCGATTTCATATTCTTCCTGCCTTGCCTGCCTTGCGACGAACC
Organism: Acidimicrobiia bacterium; assembly: GCA_965214265.1. Classification (GTDB taxonomy): domain Bacteria; phylum Actinomycetota; class Acidimicrobiia; order Spongiisociales; family ZC4RG35; genus Bin76. The sequence continues at coordinate 1,521,838 of CBDCBK010000010.1, read as the reverse complement.
TTTTCGTCGATATAGCGAATACCTTTTCCCTTGTAGGGCTCGGGAGGGCGGATGCGCCTGATGTCGGCCGCCATGTGGCCGACCTTCTGTTTGTCGATGCCCTTTACGATGATCCGGGTGGGGGCGGGGGTTTCAAAGGTGATTCCCTCCGGCGCCTCTATTTCGACCGGATGGCTGAACCCGAGCTGCATGAGCAGACGATCTCCCTGCGACTGGGCCCGATAACCCACTCCCACTACCGTCAGTTCCTTCTGATAACCCTTCACCACCCCGGTGACCATATTGGCCAAAAGGGTGCGGGACAATCCATGAAGAGCACGCGACATCCGGGAATCATCCAGGCGAGTCACCAGAACCTGGCTCTCCTCAACATCTATCTTCACCCGCTCATGGAAGGTACGGGACAACTCGCCCATGGGACCCTTCACCCGCACGGCCGATCCCTCCACCTTCAAGTCCACTTCGGTGGGAATCGGAATCGGAACCATGCCTACTCTGCTCATCACCACACCTCACAGAGGATCTCGCCGCCCAGCCGCCGGCGGCGGGCTGCCCGATCGGTGAGGAGCCCCTGGGATGTGGAGACGATCGCCACCCCCATGCCTCCCTGCACGCGGCCGATGTCCGAGGCGCCGATGTAGCGGCGATGGCCGGGCTTGGAAATCCTGCGCAGACCGGAGATGGCAGAGGTTTTGTCTTCGGTGTACCGAAGCTCGATCTTCAGCACCCGGTGCGGCTGGGAGTCATCCGTCGCACCCAGGGAGAATCCGTCCACAAAGCCTTCGGCGGCCAGAACGCGGGCAATCCGCTCCTTGAGCCGCGAGGAAGGCATCTCCACCTGTGGGTGGCGGGCGGAGATCCCGTTGCGGATGCGGGTCAGCATGTCGGCCACCGGGTCGGTCATCATATCTACCACGACGCCTTTCTAATTCCAGGCAACTCCCCGCGGGAGGCCAACTCGCGCACACATATCCTGCACATCGCGAAGTCGCGCAAAACAGCGCGTGACCGGCCGCATCGGCGACAGCGGTTATAGCCACGCACCTTGAACTTGGGTGTGCGTTTGGCTTTAGCGATGAGTGATTTGCGCGCCACTAGAACTCCTTAGTACAAAGATTCCCTGATCCGGAAGGGAAATCCGAAAGCAGACAGGAAAGCGCGGGCGTGGTCATCACCGGTGGCGGTGGTGCAGATGGTGATGTCCATCCCCCGGGTCTCCGATACCTGATCATAGTGAATTTCGGGAAAAACCAACTGTTCGTCGAAACCGAAGGAATAATTGCCCCTTCCATCAAAAGACTTGGGGTTCATCCCCCGGAAGTCACGCACCCTGGGAATGGCAATTGACATCACCCGGTCGAAGAACTCCCACATCCGATTTCCCCGCAACGTCACCGAGACGCCCACCGGCATTCCTTTTCTGATCCGGAACCCGGCCACCGATTTGCGGGCCCGGTTCACGCGGGGCCGCTGGCCGCTGATCAGAGCCAACTCCCCCAAGGCGTGATCAACCTGTTTGCGGTCCCGGACCGCTTCCCCGATCCCCATGTTCACCACGATCTTATCCAGTCGGGGAACCTGCATAGGGTTGGAAAGGCCCAGTTCGGCCTGGAGGGAGGAGGCGATCTCCGCCTTAAACCGCTCCTTGAGCCGGGGAGGCGCTGTGCCGTTGGCCTCACTCACAGGTCTCCTCCACATTTGCGGCACACGCGACGCTTGCCCCGCTCGTCGGAGCGTTTTCCGATCTTGGTGGGCCCGCACTCCTCGCAAAGGATCATCACGTTGGAAACGTTGATAGGCATGTCCTTGTCGATGATCCCGCCTTGCATGGTCCCGCTCTGGGGGCGCTGATGGCGCTTGGCGGTGTTCACGCCTTCCACGATTACCTTGTTCACCTTGGGAATGACCCGCGAGATTCTCGACTCCCGTCCGACATCCTTGCCGGTGATGATCTTCACCCGGTCTCCAACGCGCAGCTTCATAGCACCTCCGGCGCCAGAGAGACGATCCGCATGAACCGCTTCTCCCGCAGTTCGCGGGCCACCGGGCCGAAGATCCGGGTGCCGCGGGGCTGCTGTCCTGGATCGATGATCACACAAGCGTTGTCATCAAAGCGAATGTAGGTTCCGTCAGGACGGCGCTGCTCCTTGCGGGTGCGCACCACCACTGCCCGGACTACCTCGCCTTTCTTGATGACGCCCCCGGGAACCGCTTCCTTGACGCTTACCACGATCTCGTCCCCAACTCGAGCGTAACGGCGGCGGGTGCCGCCCAGCAATCCTATGCACAGCACCGAGCGGGCCCCTGTGTTGTCCGCCACGCGCAGCCTGCTCTCTTTCTGGATCACTTGGCTCGCTCCACGATCTCGGTCATCCGCCAACGCTTCTGGCGAGAGAGCGGACGAGTCTCAACAATCCGTACAGTGTCTCCCGCCCGGGCGTCGTTGTCCTGGTCGTGGACGTGGTACACCTTGCCCTTCCGCACCACCTTGTGATAGCGGGGATGCTTGTAGGAGGTGGCGACCTTGACCGAGATTGTCCGGTCCCGTCGATCCGAGACCACCACTCCCACCCGGCTCTTGCGTCTATGGCGGTCACTCATGGGCGGCTGCCTCCTGCTGGGTATACCAAAGTTCTATCTCCCTTTGACGAAGAATGGTCCGGATCCGGGCCACCGTCTTTTTGACCGCCTTGAGGCGGGCCGTGTTGTCCAGTTGGTTGGTGGCCAACTGAAAGCGGAGGTTGAAGAGCTCCTCCTTGGATTCGGTGAGCCTCTCGGTAAGCTCCCGAAAGTTGAGTTCCCGCAGTTCGGCCGGCTTCATGAATCCTCCCTGGTTACAAACCTGGTCTTGATGGGGAGCTTGTGCCCCGCCTTGCGCATCGCCTCCCGGGCGAGGTCCTCGGGAACGCCTCCCAACTCAAACATGACCCGACCCGGCTTGACCACCGCCACCCAGAATTCGGGGTTGCCCTTCCCGGATCCCATCCGGGTCTCAGCCGGTTTGACGGTGACCGGCTTGTCGGGAAAGATGGTTATCCACACCCGTCCCCCGCGTCTCACCGACCGGGTAATCGCCACTCGGGCAGACTCGATCTGGCGGGCGGTGATCCACGCCGCCCCCAGGGCCTGCAGGCCGTAATCACCGAAATTCACTTTGGTCCCGCCCTTGGCGACGCCCTTGCGCCGGCCGCGGTGCACCTTGCGATGGCGGGTTCTCTTGGGCATCAACATCTCAGGAACTCTCCTCCGACGATGTTTCGTCCCCAGGCGCCGAATCAGCCTCTGAGGCGGGGGGAGCAGCGCCTTCTATCTCCCACTCTTCCACGCCTTCTTCGGCCCTCTTGCGTCCGCCCCCGGCCTCGATCAACCGTTTGCGGCCATCCCGCTTGGGCGCCGGAGACTCCACCGGACGTTTGCCGCCGCCCGCCTCGATTAGGCGAGGACCTTTTCTTCCCCCAGCGGCAGCTTCGGCCCGCGCCTTGGCGGGTGTGCGGCGCCGTCGGGTGGGGCCTCCGGCCGCCAGCGCGACCTCGGCTGCCATCTTCTCTCCCGAAGAGCGGGTCTTGAACACATCTCCCTTGTACACCCAGACCTTGACGCCGACGGATCCCACCATGGTGTGGGCGGTGGCCACCCCGTAATCGATGTCGGCCCGGATGGTGTGGAGCGGCACCCGGCCTTCCAGATACCACTCCCGGCGACCCATGTCGGAGCCGCCCAATCTGCCCTTGCACTCCACTCGCACTCCTTGCGCGCCCGCCTTGCCGGCGGTGCCCAGGGCCCGCTTCATGGCTCGACGGAAGGAAACGCGGTTCTCCAGTTGGTCCGCGATACCCTGCGCGAGGAGTTGGGCATCCAACTCGGGATCCTTGACTTCGATGATGTTGAGCTTGATGGACTTGGAGGTAAGTTTCTCCAAACCCTTGCGCAGCCGTTCAGCTTCCACTCCCCGGCGACCTATCACTACCCCCGGCCGGGCAGTGTGGATCTCCACCACCACCCGATCCCGAGTTCTCTCCACTTCGATGCGGGAGACCGCTCCCCGCAAAAGACTTCCCCTGAGATAGTCCCGAATCTGCCAATCTTCGTTGACCAGGTTCACATAGTCCTTGTCCGAGTACCACTTGGACTTCCAGTCGGTTACGATTCCCAGACGGAAGGAATAGGGATTGGTCTTCTGTCCCATCAGCCTTCCTCCCCGTCGTACTCGGAGTCGGCGACCACGATGGTCAGATGACTGGTGCGCTTGCGTATCCGGGTCACCCGACCTCTTGCCCGGGCGCGGAAGGACCGGAGCGTGGGGCCTTCATCCACATAGGCAGCCTCCACCCTCAAGTGCTCGGGATCCAATTCCAGATTGTTCTCGGCGTTGGCCACCGCCGAGTTCAACACTTTAAGAATGGCGGGGGCGGCGCCCCGGTTGACGGACGCCAACAGGTGCTGTGCCTCCTCCACCGGCTTTCCCCTCACCAAATCGGCCACCCGCCTCATCTTGAAGGGGGAATGACGGAGATAACGGGCGCGTGCCTGGGTCCTCACGTCTTCCTCACCGCCTTTTCCCGTTTGCCACCCGGATGCTTGCGGAAGGTCCGGGTGGGGGCGAACTCTCCCAGCTTGTGACCGACCATCGACTCGGTCAGGTAGACGGGCACGTGGCGGCGTCCGTCATGAACAGCGATGGTGTGTCCGATCATGGCGGGTATCACCGTGGAGCGTCGGCTCCAAGTGCGGATCACCCTCTTTTGACGGGCCTGGTTGAGTTCCTCGACCTTTTCGAGCAGATGGTCATCAACAAAGGGACCCTTCTTCAAACTTCTGCCCACGGTTACCTCCGACCTTTGGCATAACGACGGCGAACGATGTACTTGTTGCTCTGCTTTTTCTTGCGACGAGTGCGTCCCTCCGGCTTTCCCCAGGGGCTGACCGGCGTCCGTCCTCCCGATGACTTGCCCTCGCCGCCTCCCAGTGGGTGGTCGACAGGGTTCATGGCCACTCCCCTGGTTTGGGGGCGCACACCCTTCCAGCGATTGCGTCCCGCCTTGCCCAGCTTCACCAACTCGGCCTCGGTGTTGCCCACCTGCCCGATCGTGGCCCGGCAATCCAAGGGAACCATACGCATCTCATCGGAGGGAAGCCGGAGCAGGGCCATCCCGCCTTCCTTGGACATGAGTTGCACCGACGATCCGGCCGACCGGGCGATCTTTGCGCCTCCGCCCGGGCGCATCTCCACCGCGTGGACGTTGGCCCCCGCTGGGATGTTGCGCAGGGGCAGAGCGTTCCCCGCCTGAATCTCCGCTTTAGGACCGGAGCTGATCCGATCCCCGACCCCCACGCCCACCGGAGCGAGAATGTAACGCTTTTCGCCATCCACATAGTGGAGCAGGGCGATGCGGGCATTGCGGTTGGGGTCGTACTCGATTGCCGCCACCTTGGCGGGCACATCGTCCTTGGTCCTCCGAAAATCGATTACCCGATACCGACGTTTGTGACCGCCTCCCCGATGACGGGAGGTGATGCGTCCGTGGCTGTTGCGTCCCGCCTTGGAAGGCCGGGGAGCGAGAAGTGACTTCTCGGGACGGCTCCGCGTGATCTCAGAAAAATCGGAGACGGTCTGAAAGCGTCGCCCGGGCGACGTGGGTCTGCGTTTCTTCACGGCCATATCTACACCCCGAACAGGTCAATCGAGTCGTCTTCGGCCAGCGTCACCAAGGCCCGCTTGGTGTTTTTGCGCTTGCCCAGGGTGCGACCGGTGCGTTTGAGCTTTCCCCGGCGGTTGTAGGTGTTGACCGAGAGCACTTCCACTTCGAAGATAGCTTCCACCGATTGGCGAATCTCGGTTTTGTTGGCGCGCGGGTCAACCAGAAAGGAATAGGTGTTGTTGGATTCGATCAGGTCAAATGACTTCTCGGAGACCACTGGCCCCCGAATCACGTCATGTGGATACTTCATGACGCCTTGGCCTCCGCCGGCTCTTGCGCACCTTCGGCGGGGGACTGGGAACTCTGGGCATCCAAAGTATCGGCGCAGAACAGCAGATTCTGGGCCCAGAGCACATCGTAGGGAGTGACATATCGAGCTTCTGAGATCCGCACGTGAGAGAGGTTCCGAAGAGAACGCTCCTCTGCACCCCCCCGCCGCTCCACAACCACCAGTGTCTTTCCCTCCAAACCAATAGCTCCCAGAAGGGCGAGTGCCCTCTTGGTGCGGGGAGTCTCCCACTCCAGAGGCGCCACCGTGTGAACGGCGCCCTCCGAGGCCCGGGTGGAGAAGGCGCTGCACAACGCCAGTCGGCGCATCTTGGCCGGAGTGCGCTGCTGATAGCTACGCGGCTTGGGACCATGCGCCACACCTCCCCCCCGCCAAATGGGGGAACGGATCGAGCCATGCCTGGCGTTTCCGGTTCCCTTCTGACGCCAGGGCTTGCGTCCTCCTCCCCTCACTTCGGCCCGCGTCTTGGTGGAGGCACTACCCGAACGCCGGCCCGCCATCTGGGCGGTGACCACCTGATGGAGCACCGCCAGGTTGGGGGTGATTCCGAATACCGAGGGATCGAGAGCAGTGCCTCCCTGAAGAACTCCGTCTCGGTCATATAGAGGGGCGGTTAGCTCAGCCACTGGCCTTGACCGCCTTTCTCACCAGTACCAGACCTCCCTTGGGGCCGGGCACCGCTCCCCGCAGAAGGAGGAGGCCTTCTTCGGAGAGCACCTTCACCACCTCAAGGTTGAGAACGGTAGTACGTTGCGCTCCCATGCGACCGGGCATGGCCTTGCCCCGGAAAACCCGCGAGGGAGTTGCACAGGCGCCGATCGCTCCGCCCGCGCGGTGCTTTTTGTGGTTCCCGTGACTGGCGCATTGTCCGGAGAAGTTGTGCCGCTTCATTACTCCCTGAAAGCCCTTACCCTTGGAAATGCCGGTGACGTCGGCCCGGACACCGGGTTCGAAGACTGCGTCCACCGCGACTGTCGATCCCGGCTCGAACTGTCCGGAATCGTCCACCAACATCTCCACCAAGTGAGGGGAGGGATCCACCCCCGCCTTGGCGAAATGTCCCGCCAGGGCCTTTCCCACTTTGGGGAGGCGGGCCACCTCCAACGCCAGTTGCACGGCTTCGTACCCGTCTTTTTCCGCGGTCTTGACCTGCACCACTCGACAAGGTCCGGCCTTGATGACCGTGACCGGCAAAGCCTGGGCGGATTCGTCGAAGATCTGGCTCATACCGAGCTTTGTACCCAGAATCGTGTTCACAGCTTGATCTCTACTTCCACTCCGGCAGGGAGGTCGAGACGCATTAGTGAATCCACTGTTTTGGCGGTCGGATCCAGAATATCGATCAACCGTTTGTGGATACGCATCTCGAAGTGCTCCCGAGAGTCTTTGTCAACGTGCGGTCCGCGAATAACGCAGTAACGATGAATCTCGGTGGGCAGAGGAATCGGTCCCTTGATTTTGGCCTGGGTACGGGTAACCGTAGCGGCGATTTTGCGCGCCGACTCATCCACACTCTGGTGGTCATAAGCCTTGAGCTTTATGCGGATCTTATGGGATTCGTCCATGGACCTCTTCTACTGTTCCTCTGAATTGGATTTTCTTTTTTGTTTCGTGGTCTCTTTGTTGCATGAGTCTTACTTAAAGCATCTCTGTTCGTCTGTGTTAGTTGGTGATTTTGGTGACTCGGCCGGCGCCTACCGTACGACCACCCTCACGAATCGCGAAATCCAACCCCACCGACATCGCAATCGGAGCAATCAACTCCACAGACAACTCCACATTATCACCAGGCATCACCATCTGCACCCCAGAAGGCAACACCACCGAACCCGTCACATCAGTCGTCCGAAAATAAAACTGAGGACGATAACCCGAGAAAAACGGATTATGCCTCCCCCCCTCCTCCTTCGTCAACACATACACCTGCGCCTCAAACCCAATATGCGGCAAAATCGACCCCGGCGCAGCCAACACCTGACCACGCTCCACCTCCGACTTCCCCACCCCCCGCAACAACACCCCCACATTATCACCAGCCCTACCCTCATCCAACAACTTCCTAAACATCTCCACCCCAGTCGCCACCGAACCACGCGTATCACGCAACCCCACCACCTCAACCGTCTCACCAACCCGCAACACACCCTGCTCCACACGCCCAGTCACCACCGTCCCCCGACCAGTAATAGAAAACACATCCTCAATCGGCATCAAAAACGGACGCTCAACATCCCGAACCGGCACATCCACATACGAATCCACCGCATCCAACAACTCCATCACCCCATCACCAGCCACCCCATCACCCTCCAACGCCAACAACGCCGAACCCCTCACCACCGGCACATCATCACCCGGAAACTCATACTCAGTCAACAAATCCCTCACCTCCAACTCCACCAAATCCAACAACTCCACATCATCCACCAAATCACACTTATTCAAAAACACCACCACCCGCGGCACACCCACCTGCCTCGCCAACAACACATGCTCACGCGTCTGCGGCATCGGACCATCCACAGCCGACACCACCAACACCGCCCCATCCACCTGAGCCGCCCCCGTAATCATATTCTTAATATAATCAGCATGCCCCGGCATATCCACATGCGCATAATGACGCAACACCGTCTCATACTCCACATGCGCAATCTGAATCGTAATCCCCCGCTCACGCTCCTCAGGCGCCCGATCAATATCATCAAACCCCGTAAACACATTCAACCCACCAACCCGGTCAGACAACACCCGAGTAATCGCAGCAGTCAAAGTCGTCTTCCCATGATCAATATGACCCATCGTCCCCACATTCACATGCGGCTTCACCCGCAAAAACCTCGCCTTACCCACAACCAATACCCCCTTTCTTATCTACTTACCTGTTCTCGTGTGAAGTAACTCTTCACGAATAGATTCGGGAACATCTTGGTAAGCCTTGAATTGCATCGTGTACGTTGCCCGCCCCTGGGTCCGAGAACGGATATCAGTGGCGAAGCCGAACATTTCGCCCAGCGGCACGGCGGCGGTAATTACCCGCGACGCTCCCCGCTGGTCGGTTTCTTCAATCCGGCCCCTGCGCGCGGAAATGTCGGCGATCGCTTCTCCCATGTACTCCTCGGGAGCGACCACTTCCACTTCCATCACCGGCTCCAACAGCTTCATTCCCGCCCGCTGAGCAGCGGCGCGAATCGCCATGGACCCGGCTATCCGAAAGGCCATTTCGGAAGAATCTACTTCGTGATGTGAACCGTCGACCAGGCTCACTCGTACGTCCACCACCGGATAGCCGGCCAGAATCCCGCCATCCAGAGCTTCCTCTATACCGGCGTCCACCGCCGGTATGTACTCGCGGGGCACCCGGCCCCCGGTGATCTTGTTGACAAACTCATAGCCGCCGCCGGGGCCGGTGGGTTCGATGTTGATCACCACATGGCCGTACTGGCCGCGCCCGCCGCTCTGCCGCACGTAACGGCCCTCGGTTTTCTCCACCCCCGAGATGATGGTTTCCCGGTAGGCGACCTGGGGCCTTCCGATGTTGGCGGCGACCCTGAATTCCCGCACCAGGCGATCCACCAGAACCTCCAGATGGAGCTCGCCCATCCCGGCGATGATGGTCTGACCGGTTTCGGCGTCACTGCGCACCAGGAAGGTCGGATCCTCCTCGGAGAGCTTCTGGAGGGACTCAGACAGCTTGTCCTGATCCACCCGGGTGCGAGGCTCGATCGCCACCCAGATCACCGGGGCGGGGAAGACCATGGACTCCAGACTGATTGGAGCATGGACGGCGGAAAGAGTGTCGCCGGTAGTGGTGGTTCGCAATCCAACCGCAGCAACGATGTCGCCCGTGTGGGCATTCTCCAGGTCCTCGCGGTGATTGGCATGCATGCGCAGCAGTCGTCCCAGCCGTTCCTTTTTGTTGTTGGAGGTGTTGAGCACCGCGTTGCCTTTGGAAACGGAGCCCGAATAGACCCGGAAGTATGTGAGCTTCCCCACATGGGGATCGCTCATGATCTTGAAAGCCAAAGCCGAGAACGGCTCCTCGTCGTTCGGTTTGCGCTCCAGCGTTTGGTGGGGATTCTTGGGAAGGGATCCTCTCACCGGCGGAAGGTCCAGGGGGCTGGGCAGATAGTGAATGATCGCGTCCAGAAGGGGCTGGACTCCCTTGTTCTTGAAGGCCGCCCCGCACAGCACCGGCACAAACAGGTGATTGAGAACACCGACCCGGACAGCCGCGCGGATTTCATCGGGCGTGATGTACAGATCCTCCAGGAATTTGACCAACAGCTTTTCGTCCACCTCGGCCACCTGCTCGAGGAGTTGAGCCCGATAGCGGTAGGCGAGATCCAGCATCGGCTCGGGTATCTCTCCGGTGTCCCAGTGTTTGCCGTCGTCTCCCCGCCACTGATGGACTTGCATCTCCACCAGATCCAGCACACCCCGGAAATCGCTCTCCTCACCCACAGGAAGCTGGAGCACCAACGGCGTCGCGTGAAGGCGGGTGCGGATCGACTCCACATCCGCGTAGAAGTCGGCGCCCACCCGGTCAAGTTTGTTGATAAAGCAGATGCGCGGGACTTCGTAACGGTCGGCCTGACGCCAAACCGTTTCCGACTGGGGCTCCACTCCCGCCACTCCGTCGAACACCGCCACCGCCCCGTCCAAAACCCGCAGGCTTCTCTCCACCTCGACAGTGAAATCCACATGTCCGGGAGTGTCGATGATGTTGATACTGTGGTCATGCCAGATGCAGGTGGTGGCCGCCGAGGTGATGGTGATCCCCCGCTCCTGCTCCTGGGCCATCCAGTCCATGGTGGCGGCGCCCTCATTAACTTCGCCGATCTTATAGTTGCGACCGGTGTAGTAGAGAATCCGCTCGGTGAGCGTGGTCTTCCCTGCGTCGATGTGCGCCATGATCCCGATGTTGCGTGTCCGGCTCAGGGGTACCTGGCGCATGCGCAGGAGGCGGTTATTCCGCTCAGCAGCCACAGCAACACCTCTTACCAGCGGTAGTGAGCGAAGGCCTTGTTGGACTCCGCCATCTTGTGTATGTCTTCGCGTCTCTTGAAAGCGGCCCCGGTGTTGTTGGCCGCGTCGAGTATTTCCCCGGCCAGCCGCATCGCCATGGTGGGCTCCCGCCGCCGGCGAGCATAACCCACCAGCCAACGGATGGCCAGACACTGCGCCCGTTCGGGACGGACGTCCATGGGCACCTGGTAGGAGGAGCCCCCGACCCTTCGGGACCGCACCTCCATCTCGGGTTTGAGATTCTCGATCGCCCTCTTCAACACGCTCACCGGATCCTGACGGGTACGCTGCTCCACCCGTTCCAGGGCGGTGTAGACGATCCTCCGGGAAAGATCCTTCTTCCCCTTCCACAACACCTTGTTAATCACCTGGCTGACCAGAATGTTGCGGAATACTGGATCGGGGTCGATTTTCCGCTTGGTGGCGGGCGCCCTTCTCATGGCCCTGGCCTTCTTGCCCCGTAGCGGGAACGGGCCTGGCGGCGCTCGGGGACCCCGGAAGCGTCCAGCGTGCCCCTGATCACCTTGTACCGCACACCTGGCAGATCACGGACCCGACCACCCCTCACCAGCACAATGGAGTGCTCCTGGAGGTTGTGTCCCTCTCCGGGAATGTAGGCGGTCACCTCGATGCCCGAGGACAATCTCACCCGGCACACCTTGCGCAACGCGGAATTGGGCTTCTTGGGAGTGACTGTGTACACGCGGGTGCACACTCCCCGCCGCTGGGGCGCTCCCGCCAAACCGGCGGTCTTAGCCTTCTTCTTCTTAGGTTTGCGCCCGCGGCGCACCAACTGCTGGATAGTCGGCATAACTTCCTTCACCGGCGAAAACGACTCCCCGGCGCGCGGGGAGATCGAGTCACCTATTTCTTGGTTTTGACCGCACCCGGAGGACACTCCGGAACTGGGTCAGGCGGAGAGCCCTAGGAGACGGGTTGAGGTACTAGGACCACGAATGGCAAGTATATACATCCCTTATCAACTAGGCAAACTCATATAGAAGTGGAGTCTGCCCCCGAGGCCTTTCCCTGGTGTGGAGTGTGATACCAGTCTCGGCGGTGGGGAGTCAGGCGAACCCACAGCCACACAAAACCCCAAATCAGGGTGAGCGGATACCAGCGGAGGTGGGGCCGCACCTCCCTCACCCGCCATAGCGCCAACAGCGGACGTCCGCCCAACCACAGAGCGATCGCCACCCATACCGGCCAGGAGAGCGGAAACCCCCATCCCCAGAGGGCGGCCAAGACCCCTAGCGCCAGCGTCACCAGCATCCGAAACGAGCGCCCCGGCGCCGTCAGACGAAGGGCCAGGAGCATCATCGGGAAAGAGCGCCACGCCAAGGCCTCTCTCCATAGCGCCCCGCCCCGGGTCTTGCGCACTCCGGTCCTGCCCTGCGCCCACCTTCTCCTCTGGCCCAGCGCAGCCTGAAGGCCGGTGGGCTTTTCGTCCCACACCCGAGCCCCGGGAAGGTATCTGACCCGATAACCTGCCAGCCAAAGCCTGACCGTCAGGTCAAGGTCCTCGGTGAACGACCCGCTCCACCCTCCCACCTCGGCCAACGCCGCCGAGGTAACGCAGAACCCGGTCCCGGCCAACTCCACCGGCCGGCCCCGACCCGGGCGGCGGGCATAGACCATTTCTCTCGTCACCCAGTCGCCCAACCCTGCCGCGGCCGCGATCGGAGAGGCGTCAAGGTTGGCGGGAAGCACCGCGGCCTGAACGGCCTCCGCACCCTCCGCCAACGCCCCGGCCAAGCGGGAAAGGAGATCATCCTCCACCCGGTTGTCGGCATCAAGCACCACCAGCGCCTCGTCTTCGGCCAGGGGCCGCTCTGCGAGGTGCCACTTCAACAGCTCGCCCTTCCCGTCCGGGCCGAAGCCGCGTTCCACCACCTCCGCCCCCGCTCGGGCCGCCACTCCGGCTGTGTCGTCCCCGCAGCGGTCGGCCAATACCCACACCGTGTAGGCCCCGGACGGATAGTCCTGTCCCAGCAGGTCGGAGACCAGCGCTCCCACCACCCGCTCCTCATCGTGAGCGGGGATAACCACCCGCAAACCCAGCTCACCTTTCTCCCCGGCGGAGAAAGCGACGGCCTCAGACACCGGACAACCGCAGGCTGACATCCACCACCGGCGCCGAGTGGGTCATCCAACCTGTCGAAATGATGTCCACCCCGGTCTCCGCCACCTGCCGGACATTGGCGGGGGAGACTCCCCCGCTGGCCTCCACCGTCACTCTGTTACCCACCATCCGAACCGCTTCGGCCATCTGTTCGAGGCCCATGTTGTCCAAGAGGATCACATCAGGGCGGGCGGACAGCACCTCTTCGAGGTCGTTAAGGTCGGAAACCTCGACGACCACCGGAGTCTCTCCCCCGGTCTCGTCCCGGGCTTTCCGCACCGCCTCGGCGGGGCTTCCGACCAGAGCCAGGTGGTTGTCCTTGATCAGCACCGCGTCCCAGAGGCCCATCCGATGATTGACTCCCCCACCGAACCGCACAGCCTCCTTCTCCCATGCCCGCAGGCCCGGAGCGGTCTTGCGGGTGTCGCTGATGCGGGCACCGGTCCCCCCAACGGCTGCCACCAACTCCCGGGTGGCGGTGGCGATCCCGGACATACGGCCCAAGAGGTTCAGCGCCACCCGCTCTGAAGACAGGATGCTCCGGGCCGGGCCGCTCACCACGGCCGCTTCCGATCCTACGCTCAGATCGGCGCCGTCCGTCGTGACCGGTTCAAACACCACCCGGCGGTCCAGAAAGCGGAAAGCGGCCTCCGCCAGCGCCAGGCCGGCCACCCTTCCCGCCGATTTGAAGAGCACTACCCCCCGCGCCCTGCGCTGCTCATCCACCAGGGCGGCGGTGGTTAAATCTCCCGCCGTTCCCAGATCTTCCGAAAACGCCTGCTCCAGGAGATGATAGGGGACTCCCGGGAAGGTCAGCTGCGCCCCACCTGGAGCATCCGTTCCACCGCCAGTCGGGCCCGGGCCGCGATATCGGGATCCAACACCACCTCATGCGTCATGGTCATGAGCGAGGTTCTGATGTTGTCCAGAGTGATCCTCTTCATGTGGGGACACAGATTGCAGGGGCGCACGATCTCCACATCGTCCAGTTCGTAGGCGACATTGTCGGCCATGGAGCATTCGGTGAGCATTATCACCTGGGAGGGGCGCCGCTCGCGCACCCAGTTGATTATCCCGTGGGTGGATCCCACGAAATCGGCCTGGTCCAAAACATCAGGTGCGCACTCAGGGTGGGCGATCACCGGTATCCGGGGAAGCTGTTCCCGCAGGGCCGCCAGTTCCCTTCCGCTGAACTGGTCATGGACCATGCAGCGTCCCTCCCACAAGATGATCTCCACATCGGTGTGGGATGCCACATATCGGCCCAAGAATCCGTCGGGAAGGAAAATCACCCGCTCGGATCCCAGCGACTCGACCACCTTCACCGCGTTCCCCGAGGTGCAGCAGATATCGGACTCAGCCTTAACCTCCGCCGAGGTGTTCACGTAAGTGACCACGGGCGTCCCGGGGTGGAGGCTCTTGAGGCGGCGCACATCGGCGCCGGTGATGCCCTCGGCCAGAGAACACCCCGCCCGCAGGTCGGGGATGAGCACCGTGGCGTCGGGGTTGATGAGCTTGGACGTCTCCGCCATGAAGTGAACCCCTGCCACCAGGATCACCTCGGCATCGCTTGCCGCCGCCATCTGCGCCAGAGCCAGGGAGTCTCCCACCATATCGGCCACCCCGTAGTAGATATCGGGGGTCATGTAGTTGTGGGCGGTGATCACCGCGTTGCGTTCGGACTTGAGTTGCTCGATCTCCTGGATCAGCGGCTCAAGCGCAGCCCGCTCCTCGGGAGGAAACACCGTAGACTTCCGAGAGATTTCAAGTGTGGCGACGGTCATTGTCTGCTATATCTGGGGAATTTATTCAAGAATACCCTGCCTTGGCGTCCGCCGTCCAGCATAACGAGCCGGACTCCACAGGCTACATCCTTTCTATCACCGCCGAGGCAAAAGCCGCGGTACCCACCTTGCAGGCGCCCTCGGTGAGCCTGGCTAAGTCGTAGGTGACGATCCTTTCCATGATCGACTTTTCCATCCCCGCAGAAATCCTGTCAGCCGCCTCCGACCATCCCATATAACGAAGCATCATCTCTCCGGAGAGTATCAGCGAACCCGGATTCACCTTGTCGAGCCCGGCATAGCGGGGAGCGGTCCCATGCGTTGCCTCAAAGAGGGCATGTCCGGTGTGATAGTTGATATTGCCTCCCGGCGCCAGTCCGACTCCCCCCACCTGAGCCGCCAAGGCGTCCGATATGTAGTCACCGTTGAGATTGAGGGTGGCAATCACATCGAACTCGTCGGGTCGGGTGAGAATTTTCTGCAAAAACGCGTCGGCGATCACGTCTTGCACCAAGAGTCGGTCACCGGGTTCCCCCCCGCAATCTTCCCAACTCACCGCCTGATCGGCAAATTCCTCGCGAACCAATTGGTATCCCCACTCCCGGAAAGCCCCCTCGGTGAATTTCATAATGTTTCCCTTGTGAACCAGGGTCACCGATCGGCGACCATTCTCCAGCGCATACCGGAGAGCCGCCCGCACCAGGCGTTTGGAACCCGTCTCCGAGATCGGCTTTATCCCGATCCCCGAGTCGAGCCGGATATCCCAACCCAGGTCGGCTTGCAGATGGGCCAGCAACCGGGCCGCTTCAGGACTTCCCGCCTCCACTTCAAACCCCGTGTACAGATCTTCGGTGTTCTCACGGAAAATCACCATGTCCACCAACTGGGGATGCAGCACCGGAGACGGCACTCCCCGCAGCCATCGCACCGGCCGAACACACGCATACAGATCAAGGATCTGGCGCAAAGCCACATTGATGCTGCGTATCCCGCCTCCCACCGGCGTGGTCAGCGGGCCCTTGATCGCTACCAAATACTCCCTGATGGCCTCAACGGTCTCGTCCGGAAGCCAGAATCCGGTCTGGTCGTAGGCTTTCTGTCCGGCCAACACCTCCAGCCATTCGATGCGCCGGGCGCCGCCATACGCCTTGACGACCGCGGCGTCCATCACCCGTTGGGCAGCCGCCCAGACGTCGGGTCCTATCCCATCGCCCTCTATGAACGGGATGGCCGGATGGTCGGGCGTGAACAGACCCTGATCGGTATTTCGTATTTTCTCCCGCATCGTCTCTCCGCAACCTCGATTCGCAAGCGTTTTGAGCCATCAAGCAGGATACACGACTGCCCAAGCGAATCGGCCGACCCTCCGGCGCCCTGGGGGCAGGGAGCGCGGTGGAGGGCGGAATTAGAACCCGAAGCGGTCGAGGAGCACCGAGCTGCGTTGCCACCTCTTTTCCACCACCACCCGCAGATCCAGAAAAACCTTTGCCCCGAAAAAGGCCTCCAGTTCCCGACGGGCGGCGCTCCCCGCCTCCTTCAACCGGGCGCCGCCTTTGCCGATCACGATTCCCTTCTGCGAACCGCTCTCCACCACCAGCTTGGCCGCCACCATCACCAGTCCGTCGGGACGGACCGAAAAATCCTCCATCGCCACCAACAGGGAATGGGGGAGCTCTTGGCGTAGCCCGGCCAGGAACTTCTCCCGGATGACCTCTGCCGCGAAAAACGAATCGGGCTGGTCGCTGACCGCGTCGGACGGAAAATACATGGGACCCTCAGGTAGGCGGACGGAGATCTCGGCAACGACCGCCGCCAGATTCTCCCCTCGGAGAGCGCTGATCGGCACATAGGCGGCAAAATCCCACTCCGCCGCCTCGATCAGACGCATGGCAATCTTCTCCTTGGAAAAGCCGTCTGTCTTGTTGACCAGCACCACCACTTTCGAGCGGTCCTTCGCCAGCCGCTCGGCGATTCTCCGGTCCCCGGGGCCGATGGGTTGGCGGGCATCCACCAGAAAAGCGATCACATCGGCGTCGGCCAGCGCGCCGTACACCAGCCGGTTGAGGCGGTCACCCAACTCGTTGCGGGGCTTGTGCAGACCGGGCGTGTCCACCAGCACCATCTGCCAGGAGGGGGGGTCGCCATCGGGATCGGTAACCACGCCCCGGATGGTGTTGCGGGTGGTTTGGGGCCTTTTGGAGGTGATGGCGACCTTATGTCCCACTAGGGCGTTCACCAAAGTGGACTTGCCGACATTGGGACGACCCACAACCGAGACGAAACCCGACCTCATAATCCTGATCCGTCGGCCGGGCTAGCCAACCGCCGCTGCTCTCATTCCTCCTCCGACCCGCCGCACTCTTACCTCCGACACCCGGTGACCTAGGACCTCTTTCACCAGAAACTCCACGCCTTCGGTGGACAGTACCTCCCCCACCGCGGGTACCCGGCCGGCCAGGGCCAGCACCAAGCCTCCCACCGTATCCCACTCCTCCTGGGGAAGGGCGACGCCCAACAAGTCGCCCAGGTCGTCCACCGGGAACCGGCCGTCCACAAACAGCACTCCCCCCTCCTCGACTCGGAGCCAGTCATCCTCCTCGTCGTGTTCGTCCACAATCTCGCCCACCAGCTCCTCCAACAGATCCTCGATGGTCACCAGTCCCGCCGTGCCGCCGTGCTCGTCGATCACCACCGCCATGTGGTCACCGTGGCGCCGCATCTCCCGTAGTAGGTCCGAGACCGCCTTGGTCTCGGGCACATACAGAGGAGTCCTCTGGATCTCCGCCACCGTGGTGTTGCTCTCACCCTCAGCCAAGGCGGGAAGGAGATCCTTGGCCAGCGCCAGGCCCACTACCCGATCGATCCCCCCATCCAGGACCGGGAAGCGGGAGAAGCCGTGCTCCTTGACAATCTCGACCAATTCGTCCAGCCCGGCGTGCACTTGGACCGTAACCATGTCAGGACGGGGAACCATCACCTCTCGGACGATGGTTTCGGAGAACTCCAGCACCGAGGAGATCATCTCCTCTTCCTCCGACAGTTCGTGGTTCTCGAACCCGGGATCATCGGAGTCGAGCAGCGACCGGGACCTCAACAACCGGGAGTGGAAAAGGGCCGCCGTCTCGACCAGTGCGCTCATCCGCTCCGCCCCCCTCCACCGCCGACCCACCCATCCGGCGATAATTCTCGTCATGGCGGTGATCATCACCGCCCAGGCGGCGGCGGCCCAGCCGCCCAAGTCCACGGCGGAGAACCCCGCCGTTAGGAAAACCACCGCCCCAATGGTGATCGCTCCCTCCATCTGCCAGCCGGCGGAAATCATCCACCTATCCCTCCCCAACAGACGGTGATGTCGCTCGGCGCCGGCCGCTCCCTCGGCCGCGGCCTGGGCGGCGGCGGTCCGGTCCATACCCTCCAGGGCGCCCAGTCCCATGCGCAGCAGACCAGCGATCACCAAAAGCGCCGCTCCTGTCCAGACCAGCATCATCGCCGCATCAGCCCCTCTTTGGCCAGATGCCGGCGTTCTCTCTCTTCCATCACTTCGGCCTCGCGATCCGAATCATGGCGATAACCCAACAGGTGCAGCACGCCATGCACCACCATCAGCCCCAGTTCCTCGGAGAACTCCGTTCCCTCCCGCGCGGCCTGACGGATTACGTAGTCGGGAGCAATCACCACATCCCCCAGATGCAGCGGAGGGCCGTTTCCAGCGTCGGAAGGGATCCCAAATCCCGGTTCGATCGACTGGAGAGGAAGAGCCAGAACGTCGGTCGGGCCCCGATTGCCGCGGTGACGACGGTTCATCTCCGCCATTCGCTCTTCGGGGACCAACGTCACGTCCACCAGGCAGCCGCGACCGTATCCCTCCCCGGCCAACACCTCTCCCGCCAGGCGACTCAATAGATCCAGATCCACCACTGAGGTCTGCTCGTCGATGATCTGCACGTTCATCCGCGAGCCTCGCCGACCGAATCAGGAGGTTCTTTGGGATTGCTAGATGAGGGTTCTTCCATTCAGGGGAAGTTGGGGTATTGGATGCGCTGATGGTAGTGGCCCGACATGGCGTCTATGAAAGCATTACGTATGGATTGAATATCGGCGAAAGTCAGCGAGGACTCGTTCAGCTGCAAATCGGACATTTTCTCGCGGATTATCCCGTCTATCACCGCACCTATGGCTTGAAGGGTCGGCTCGGACGGCGAATCTCTTCCGGAGGTCGCCTGGAAAGCGGCTCGGCATGCCCCCTCCACCCCGTCGGCCAGCATCAAAATGGCCATCTCCTTGGAACGGGGTTTCTCTCCGACATGTCGATAGTCGTCGACCTCGACGTTTTCCTCGCCATAGCGCCCCATCGCCTTGTCGTAGAAAAAGCGCATCACTGCGGTGCCGTGATGAGTGATGATGCCTGCCGCCACCGAGGAGGGGATCCGATAACGGGCGGCCAGCCTCATGCCGTCGGTTACATGACGGCGGATCACCGCCGCCGAGTCCTCGGGACTCATCCGGTCATGAGGGTTGACGGTACCGAATTGGTTTTCGATGAAGAACTGGGGATTCTCGGTCTTGCCCAGATCGTGGTAGTAGGCGGCCGCCCGGGCCAGAAGACTGTTGGCCCCGATCGCGGTGGCGGCCGCTCCGGCCAGGGTCCCCACCATCAAAGAGTGGTTGAAGGTGCCAAAGGCCTTCTCCTGTAGCAATTGCAGAGCAGCGTGATTGCGATCGGTGAGATCCAACAGCCGCAGAGTGGTGGTTACATCAAAGACGCTCTCGAAAAAGGACATGGCCGCCAATGCCACCAGGGCGGCAATCAAAGAAGTAGCGAAAGCCAGCACCGCGGCCTGCAGCATGACGCCCACCGGCGACTGGGTCAGGCTGGTGTGAAAGATCCAGGCGGTGGCGGCGGCGATCACCCCCAGGGCAGCCGCCGAGACCGCCACCGAGTTGCGGAACGCCCGGCGGCTGGAAGCGGCCGAGACGAAACCCACCGGCGCCAGGGTGGCCAGAAGGGCGTAGGTGATAGCGCCGGGATCGCGGGTTCCCACCGCGGTGACCACCGCCAGGGCCACGGCCATGAGAATTCCCACCCGGTTGTCCAACAGCACTGCGGCGAAGTAGCCGAAGGCCACCGCCGGCAACACATAGATACCCACCTCATATCCGAACACCTCTCCCACAAAGTTGACGCCCCGCACCGCTCCGGCGGCGAGCACTGTCAACAGCCCGAACAGCGTAAGCAGGTGAACCCGGTTCCAAAGGTCGGGTCGATAGCGGGAAAAGTACAGGGCCAGCACCGCCACCACCGCAGCCAGCAACACGAACACCCCCGCCTCCTGCACGGGTCTCCCAGTCGCCGCGCCGGTCTGGTCGATGATGTCGATTATGAGCCGGGTCAGCGGCTCCCCCTCACTGACAATGGGCTGCCCGGAGCGATAGGAGACCGTCACTTCCTCCTGGGCGTTGCGGGCCTCTTGGCGCAACTGGGCGGTGGCGCCGGTGTCGAGTAGCGAATTGGGCCTCAGGAACGAGGCTGCGATATCGGAAGCGGCCTCGCCGGCAGCCGGATTCCGGACATCATCGATGAAGACCACCGGAGGGTCCGATAGGATTCTGCTCTGGGCGGAGAGCAGCTCCTCGCTCTTGATCTCCTCGGCGAAAGACTCCACTATCAGGGTGAGAGCGGCCTGCTCGATCTCCACCAACCCGGGCGCTCCCCTCAACGCCTGACGGATCACATCGTCTCCGGCTACTTCCACCAGGGTGGCGACCGAACTCTCGTCCAACTGGGGATAGGACCGGAGCAACTCCTGGTTCTGCAGCAGGGCGGGGCGGGTCAGCGGTGTGAAAGGAACCGGATTGACAACACATTCGGCGCCCTCCCCCAAACAGACGGCCCGCTGGCTCCGGCGGGGCAGGAAAACCGTGAAAGCGGAGGGGAGATCGGAATCTGTGTTGTCGACTATCACGTCCCACACCCCCTCGGGCACCTCCAGGCTGAAATCGCCGTTGCCCTCGGTTTGGGTGTCATATCCCTCTCCGGTGGGAGCGAGCGCCCGCACCGTGACCAACTCCAGTCCCACCTCCGGATAGTCCCCGGACTCGGTGATCTCCCCATCGGAATCGAAATCCAAAAAGACCCGGCCCCGGAGAGTGACCCTCGCCGGTGGAGGCTGGGTCGTGGGGGTTGTGGCAGCCGTGGTGGTAGTGGTCGGAAAAGCGGTGATGGTGATATCACTCTCGCTCTGCTCTTCATCCACGGATACCTCCGCTTCGCCTTCCGACGGCGTTGCGGCGGCATCCGTCTCTTCGGTGGTGGAAGCCGTGGTGGGAGGCAGCGTGATGGTAGTGGTAGTGCCAAGGGTGGTGGTGGGCGGAACCGTGGTGGTCGTCGGAGGAGGCGTGGTGGTAGTGGTGGTGCTGGTGGGAGGCAGGGAGAGCGCTCCAACCCACTCGGGTTCGACGTCGAGCACTCCGCCCCTCACAGCCGAAAATAGATCGGAGAGATCGCTGCTCACCTGCTGTTCGATGCTCTCGTCCCGGCTGGTTGCACCTTCGATCCGGTTGGCCGCCGCATCGCGAAGAACCTGGGTGGCGTTCCGGTCCACCACTTCGCTGCCGCGCTGGGCCACATATATCCGGGTGGCCAGGTCGCCTTCGGCCAACTCCACTTCGCCGCTGGCGGCGCCCACGGTCAAAGTCGCCCAGGAAAGCATCACCGTTGACAGCAGCACCAGCCACCGGATCAGTGTCCTTTCCCGCGCCGCGGGAGGCCCCTTACCGGAAGCGGTCATGGTTTGGTTCCCCCGAACCGTCCCGATCCCGGCGGAAATCGGCCGTCTCATGGCGCTCATAGGCGTTGATGATGTCGGCAACCACCCGATGCCGCACCACATCCCGGCTGGTCAACTCCACGAACGCCACTCCGGGAATCCCCCGGAGAATGTGACGGACCACACTCAGCCCCGACGAACGGCTGGAGGGCAGATCGGTCTGGGTGAGATCGCCGGTGATGATCATCTTGGAGTTGAAGCCGAGCCGGGTGAGAAACATCTTCATCTGTTCGGGCGAGGTGTTCTGGGCCTCGTCAAGGATCACGCAGGCGTCGTTGAGAGTGCGGCCCCTCATGTAAGCGAGCGGAGCGATCTCGATGGTTCCCCGCTCAATGAGACGGGAGGTCTCATCCGGACCGAGTATGGTCCACAAGGCGTCATAGAGGGGACGCAGATAAGGATCGACCTTGGCGGAGAGATCCCCGGGAAGGAAACCGAGGCTCTCTCCCGCCTCCACCGCCGGTCGGGTGAGGATGATTCTCCGACAGCTCCCCTGCACCAAAGCCTCCACCGCCGCCCCCATGGCCAGATAGGTCTTGCCGGTACCCGCGGGCCCCACCGCAAAAGTGGCCGTGTTCTCCCGGATGGCCTGGACATAGAGCAGTTGGCGATGGGTTTTGACCCTCACCCGCCTGCCGCGTCCCACCGACAGTGTCCGGCTCAGCACACCGGCCGGATCGGGAAGCTCTTCGCGCACCATCTGCACCACCGGACGGACATGCCCGGCCAAGGAGGTTCCTTCCTGGACCAGGAGCAGAAGCTCGTTGATGGCCGACTCGGCCAATTTCACCTCCTCCGAGGGACCCTTGAGGGAGATGCTTGAACCCCGCGCCACCATATGCACCTCGGGAAAGGACTCCTGAAACTCCCGGAAATAGGAGTCGCTGGTCCCCAGCAGGTCGCGCAGCAGGTGCTGACTGGGCACCAGCACTTCCCGGATGGCGGCTTCAACGGTCATGGATAGGTCTGGAAGGCAATCAGGATGCTCCGGGGATCATCCCGGCGGCCAGGTCATCCGCCGGCCTCCCAGCAGATGAAAATGCAGATGAAACACGGTTTGACCTCCATCACTCCCCACGTTGGCAACCCAACGCCAACCATTCTCCAACCCTTCTTGGGCGGCGACCGTCCGGGACAATCTCACCAACTCCCCCATCATCTCCCCATCATCGACCTCGTTCAGGGATTCGACGTGCCGACGGGGAATGACCAGCACATGCGTGGGCGCCTGGGGGTTGATATCCCGAAAGGCCAGGGCGTTCTCGGTTTCGGCCACTATCCCGGCCGGAATCGACCCATCTGCGATCTTGCAGAAAAGACACTCGCCGTTCACTGAACCTCCCAACCGAAGCGGTCTGTGCAGTTATCAGCACCCGCCTTTCTCGATGAAATCCTACCAGCCCCCTCCACCCTCCGGCCTGTTCTTGGACGATCCCCGGCGCCTGGTCTTCCTGAACCCCCGCGGCAGAGGAGCTTCACCCCGAATGTCCGCCAGCTTGCGCAAGAGATGCTCCTCCTCAGCCGTCAGGGTTTTGGGAACCTCCACATCCACCTCGATCAGCAGCTCCCCCCGCCTTCTTCCATCCATTTGGGGCATTCCATAGCCCGCCAGCCTGTTGACCCAACCCGGCTGGATGCCGGGCGGGATGCGCAGTGTGTGAAAACCCCCCTCCAAGAGCGGGATTTTGACCTCCGCTCCCAGCGCCGCCTCCGTAAAACCGATGGCGATCCGATGGATCAAATGGTCCCCCTGCCTCTCGAATCGGTTGTCGGAGCGGACCTCCACCTCAACATACAAGTCACCGGGGGCCCCTCCCAGGGGAGCGGCCGCTCCCCGACCCCTCAGTCGCAGCCGGTTTCCAGCCGAAACCCCCGCCGGGATCTCGACCGTCAGAGAGTGAAGCCGGGAATGCACCCCGCTCCCTTGGCACCGCCCGCAGGGCCGCGTCACCTCCTGGCCCCTTCCCCGGCATCTGGGGCAAGTCGCGGTGGTCATCATCGATCCAAAGAAGCTCGAGCGGGTGGAACGCACCATCCCCACTCCTCCGCAACCGCGACAGGACAGCACTTTCGCTCCGGCTGCCGCCCCGTCCCCATCACACGTCGAGCACACCGCCTCGGCCTCGAATTCCACTTGGGTCTCGGCGCCGAACGCCGCCTCCTCCAAGCTGAGGCCGACTCTCACCATGACATCCTGCCCCCGGGAACGCTGAACAACCCCTGCCCCGCCGAAAAGCCCCGATCCGCCGAACACGGAACGAAGCAAATCGTCGAAGTCCGAGAACAGCCCCGATACATCGATCTGCTCTCCCCGGTCATAGGAACGACGGCGATCGGGGTCGGAGAGCACCTCATAGGCCTCCGCCGCTTCCCGGAAACGGGCTTCAGCCTCCCGGTCTCCGGGGTTGGCGTCGGGATGAGTTTCCCGGGCAAGCCGCCGAAAGGCCTTTTTGATCTTGTCGAGGTCCGCGTCGCGTTCCACCCCCAGGATCTGGTAATAGTCTTTGGCCATTGGCGAAACGGATCAGCCGCCGATGCGGTCGGCCAACTCGGCGCTCACCCTCTCCACCACCGAGATCGCCCGGCCGTAATTCATGCGCATCGGCCCCAGAACACCTATCCGCCCGAGGGAGTTTCCCGCCATAAACGAGGTGGAGACCACCGCCAGATCCACTTCTGCCAGATCGGGGATCTCCTTGCCGATGCGGATAGTTATGCCCGGATCGGCGGCCAGGAGATCCAACATGGTGGTCTCCTGCTCCAGCACCCCAAGCACCAGGGCCACCGCATCGAGATCGTCCCACAGGTCGGCCAGCCGCCCCGTTCCCATCACGTAAATGTCCGAGGCGCGCCGGGCCGCCCGCTCCAAAGTCTCCCAAACTTCCCGAAGACAGCTTTGGAACGGATCGTTCGCTCCACCCGGCCCCATAAGGGCGGGCGGGGTCGGTAATCCCAACCGGGACCCCACCGCCTGGCTGCGCACCAGCCGCTCCATGTCGGAAATATCGCTCCTGGTCATCGGCGCCGGCAAATGACAAAGCTCCTGGAGCACCCTGGCCGACTCGGTGACCACCACCATCAGCGCCAGTCGCAACTGGAGAGAGACCAGATGGACACTGCGGATTCGCTCGGCGGCCAGGCGGGGCCCAACCACCACGGCCGGCAGTCGGGTGATGTCCGAGACAAGCCGGGAGGTGGCGTGAAGCAGACGATCCAGTTCCAGTTCCACTTCGGAGAAAAAGGAGGAGATACGGGCTCGAACCGCTCGGCGCAACCGGAAAGCCGCGTGATGATCCACGTAGTGGCGGTAGGCAAGCACAGTGGGGATCCTCCCCGCCGAGGTGTGGGGCTGAGCGACGTATCCCTCCTCCTCCAAGCGGGCCAGTTCCTTTCGGACAGTGGCCGGGGAAACCTCCAGGTTGCTCTGGTCGAGCACCATTCGGGAACTCACCGCCGCGCCGGTCCGCATGTAGCACTCCACCAGTGAGCGGAGTATCTCTGAGCGCCGATCCTCCAGCATTTTCTTCAGATTACCAAACTGCCGGAGGTTTTCCCTCAGAGAGCGATTTGGACACCTTGGGGAGGCGACATCGAGAGGATCGCCCGGCTCACCTCGTCTGTGAGTAGCGGGCGCTCCACACAGAGCCGTCCTCCGCGCAAACCGAGCACCCCCGCTCGCTGAAGTTCTCGGCCCCGCCGCGAATCCAGCAAAGCCCTCCCCGCCCGGCCCGGAGTCACTCCGGCCCGCCTTCTAATCCCCAACAGCACCCGCTCCGTCTCCGCAGCCCAGCCCTCTATTGCCTCGAAGCGCCGCCGGGGGGATTCACCCGCCTCCACGGCCCCCAGGTACCGGTCGAGACCGCGCACATTTTCCCACCGGCGTGCGTCCCGAAACGAATGGGCACCGTTTCCGAACCCCAGGTATTGGCCCTGTCCCCACACCGAGAGGTTGTAGCGACAGGGATGGCCGGGCCGGGCCGCGTTGGAGACCTCATAGCGGACCAGCCCCGCCCCAGCGCACACCCGGTCGGCCTCCTCCCAGCAGTCGGCCTGCCGGTCGGGGTCCGGCGCATCAGCGCCGGACCGCACCGTCTTCCACAGGACGGTGCCGGGTTCCACCGTGAGGGCGTAGTTGGAGAGATGGTCCGGCTCACAGGCAAGCGCCCTTCCCAACGTCTCGGTCCAGGAAGCGGCGCTTTCAGGGGGAGCGCCCATGATCAGATCGAGGTTCACCGAGAAGAACCCGGCCCGCCGGGCAGCTGCCACCGCCCCGCCGATCTCCTCGGGGGTGTGACGGCGGCCCAGGTAGGAGAGAACCCCGGAATCAAACGACTGGGCGCCGAAAGAGACCCGGTTGAACCCAGCGGCCACCAGTGACTCGGCCTTTTGCTCCGTCCAATCCTCGGGGTTGGCCTCGAGGCTCACTTCCGCTCCCTCCAGCAGACCGAAGCGGGAGACAAGCTCTCCCAGAATCTTCTCAACCCACCCCGTCGGCATTCGCGAAGGGGTCCCTCCCCCGAAGTTGACCGCGTCCAACGGTCCCCAGTCAGACGCTGATCCGATCTCAGTGATCAGCGCCTCGGCATATCGGGAGAGCAGATGGTCTTTTCCGGCCACCACCGCAAAATCGCAGTACGGGCAGACTTCTTCACAAAAGGGAACATGCAGATAGGCCGATCTCCAGCCGCTGGCCCGATCCGCCAGGCGGGGATCGTCGGGAGAGGAGGGCGCCTCGGAGCGCGGCTTCAATCCCTCACCCGGAGCGCCGCCACGAACGCCTCCGACGGCACCTCCACCGACCCCACCATCTTCATCCGTCGCTTTCCTGCCTTCTGGCGGGCCAAGAGCTTCTTCTTGCGGGTGACATCGCCCCCGTAGCACTTGGCAAGCACATCCTTACGCTTGGCCCTGATGGTCTCCCGGGAGATGACCCGGCTGCCGATGGCGGCCTGAATAGGGACATCGAACAACTGGCGGGGGATCAGTTTTTTGAGCCGGATGACCATCTCCCGGCCGTATGTGTAGGCCTGTTGGCGGTGGATCACCGCCGAGAAGGCGTCCACAGGCGACCCGTTGAGCAGCAGGTCCACTTTCACGAGGTCTGAGGGCCGGTAGCCGTCTGGCTCGTAGTCGAGGGAGGCGAAGCCCCGGGTCTTGGACTTGAGTTGATCGTAGAAGTCGAAGACCACCTCCGCCAAGGGAAGTCTGCAACTGAGCTCCACCCGTTCGGCGCCCAGGTAGTTGAGCGGTCCGAGTTCCCCCCGACGGGAGGTGAGTATCTCCATTACCGCTCCCAGATGCTCGGGGGGGACCAGGATGAGCGCTTTGATCCAGGGCTCCTCCACCATCATCTCTCTTCCCGCCGCCGGGAAGTCCGCCGGGGAGCGCACCTCGTTCGGCTCCCCGTCCGGGAGCGTTACCCGGTAGGCCACCGAGGGAGACGTGGTGACCAGGTCCAGGTCGTACTCCCTCTCGAGGCGCTCGCGCACTATCTCCATGTGCAAGAGGCCCAGGAACCCGCACCGGAAGCCGAATCCGAGCGCCTGGGAGAACTCCGGGGAGATCTGGAGGGAGGCGTCGTTGAGCTGGAGCTTTTCCAGGGCCTCCCGCAACCGGGGGTGGTCATCGCCGTCGGTGGGGAAAACCCCGGCGAACACCATGGGCTGCGGGTCGGTGTATCCGCGAAGGGGCCGGGAGACAGGCTGATAGGCGGAGGTGACCGTGTCACCCACTCGCACCCGGTCGATTTCCTTGGCGCCGGTGATCAGATATCCCACTTCTCCGGCGCCAAGCGTTTCCACCGGCGCCGAGGCGGGAGTGAGCACCCCGATCTCGGCGGCGTCCCGCTTCTCGCCGGTAGACATGAACATGACCCGCTCTCCCTCCGACATCCGACCCTCCATCACCCGCACGTAGCAGACCACTCCCCGGTATAGGTCGTAGTAGGAATCAAAGATCAGAGCGGAGAGAGGAAACTCTTCGTTTCCGGAAGGCGCAGGGATGATCTCCACGATGCGCTCGGTGAGTTCATCAACTCCCTCTCCGGTCTTCGCCGAGACGAAGATGGCGTCGGCGGGATCTCCGCCTACCACCCCGGCTAGTTCCTCGGCTGCCCGCTCCGGCTCGGCCGAGGGAAGATCGATCTTATTGACAACCGGGATGATCTCGAGCCCGGCTTCAACGGCCAGATAGGCATTGGCCACGGTCTGAGCCTGAACCCCCTGGTTGGCGTCCACCAACAGGACCGCCCCCTCACAGGCGGCCAGCGAGCGGGAGACTTCGTAGGAAAAATCCACATGACCGGGAGTGTCGATCAGGTTGAGCACATATGAACGCCCGTCGGCTGCCGAGTAATCGAGACGCACCGCCTGCGCCTTGATGGTGATCCCCCGCTCTCTCTCCAGGTCCATGGTGTCGAGCACCTGATCGCGCATCTCCCGCTGGGAAACCGCTCCGGTGGATTCCAACAGACGATCGGCCAGCGTGGACTTGCCGTGGTCGATGTGGGCGATTATGCAGAAGTTCCTGATCAGGGAACGAGAAGGCAAGCTGAACACAACCTAGATGAGACGAAAGGGTCAGACTCCATTTTACCCGCGGGAGTCAGAAGACCCGGGTGACCGTAACAGGCGGGCCGCTTCGGAGGCCAGACCTGCATACCAGTGACACTGGCCTCATCGCTGAATCGGGATTGTGCCTTTGGGAAACATTGGCACTAAAATGGCCATTCGGGAGGAAACGGTTTCCTCCGATCCTTCACAGCACACGCATCCCCGAAAGTTGCAAAGCCCTATGGCCAACATCAAGTCACAAAAGAAACGCAACCTACAGAACGAGCGTCGTCGGGTGGCCAACAAGGGCATCCGATCGGAGATGAGAACCCGCATCAAGACCGCCACCGCCGCGGCGGAAGCCGGGGATCCCGAAGCGGACGCCAAACTGCGCCTTGCGCAAAAGCGGATCGACTCGGCCTCCTCCAAAGGCATCATCCACGCCAACAAGGCGGCCCGGCTCAAGTCCCGCCTGTTTCGCAACCCCCCCACGGGATAGTCCCGGCGCCCGCTATCTGCTCCGCCCTCGGGCGAACCCCTGGTAGACCCTGCACAACTCGGCCACCGTTCTTTCCAGGACGGGCTGATGGAGAGCGACCGGAAACAGCTTGAGAGTCCGATCGGCCTGCACCACCAAGGCCAGCGCCCGCTCCGCCGACCCCACCTGTTGACGTCCACTGACAGAGGTGAAGGGTTTCCTTTGATACCAGATCCGGTCATGTCGTCGTTGGCTGGAGCGCACTCGGCTCTGGGCCGCCGAGCGGAGCTTCGTCTCGGCCTTCTGGTCGAGCGGCCCGGGCGCCGACTCCAACATCCGGGAGAAAACACCCGCCTCCTCCATCTGCCGGAAGTGTTCCCGGTCGCGGGCCTGTGACGCCATTAGACGGAGCCGGATGTCTGACTCCAACGTTCCCAACAGAATGTGAGGACGGCCGTCGGAAGAGCGGGCGTTGGCCAAATAATCGCCGAGCCTGCGCAGCGCCGCCTCGGTGTTTCCGGCCAGAATCTCATCGAGAATGCGGAACACCGGTTGGTCGGGACGGTTTCGGAACCGCTCGATGATCATCTGGGCGGTGATGGGACGATTCTCGCCCTGGAGCTGCTCCATGGCTCTTCGGAGGGCCGAGCGGTCGGTCCCGAACCTCTGCACCAGGGCGGCGCGGCTCTGATAGCCCATCCGTAGACCTTTCTCCTTGGCCTGTCGATCGAGCCAGCCGTGGATCTGATTCTCCCATAGCTGGCGCATCGACTGGATCTTGCCGATCTCCTTGATCTTGTTCGACAAGGCCTTGGGCAGGGACCCCTCGGCGACGATGGCCACCGCCACCGCCGACGGATCGATGGAGGGGAGGAGTTCAACCAAGGCTTGGGACTCTGAGGAAAGCAGATTATGGGCGTCCACCAACAGCAGCCCCTGCTTCAGCCCGAAAAGACTGGAAGACTGCAAGAGCGGCACTATCTCCAGCACGTCGTACCGGAACGCCCCGTGTTGGTCCGGGATCCCCGGCGGCGGGGCGCCGGCCCCCCGGGAGGAGGGCACATCCATCCTGATGATCTGATCGGATTCCACTCCGGACCGGCGCAGGTGCTTTCGGGCAGTGTCGAGACCCTCCTCGCGTTCGCCCGGACCGCCCCGACCCGGGATGATCACCGCCAGCACCTCGCTCACGTGCCCCACGCTAGCAATCCCAGCTTGACAACACGTAGTTAATGCTGTATAATCATGCTGTATAGCTAACCCTCGTACCCAGGTGTATTTTCGGGAGGAGCAACGTCGGCGAATCGATGCTTTGGCGCAGGCGCGTGGCGTGACTATGGCGGAAATCGTTCGGCGCGCGGTAGACAGCTATCTGGATAACCAGGCGCCGACTCCCGAAGAAACTCTGACGGCTACCTTTGGCGCTCTGCCCAATGCCGACGCGCCAGATAGGGACGAGTGGGACCGTGGCTGATGTCTTGGTAGACACTGACATTTTCATTGACCACCTTCGAGGCGCCACTGAACTGAAACCAAGAGGCAATCGACTCCACTTTTCCGTCATCACCCGTGCGGAGCTATTCGCCGGGAATGCTTCGACAAGTGTGTTGCACGCCCTGCTTTCTCCTTTGTGGGAAGTAGGAATCACCACCCAGATAGCCGAGCAGGCAGGACGTCTGCTCAGAGCTACCGGCCTCCGGCTACCCGACGCGCTCATCGCCGCAACCGCCCTGGAACACAGGATGATTCTCGCCACCCGCAACCGCCGAGACTTCAGTCGGGTGAGGAACCTGTCGCTGCTGACTACGACCTGATCCGGAACTTCTCAGCGTGAGTTGGGAGATGTTTGATCCCAGATCAACCGCCTGGCTGGACCGGTTTCACCACCACGTCGCCGTGCTGATCGGTGCGCACCACCCAGGCGCTGGCTTCCGCCAATACCGTCTCCACCCACAGGGCGGGGTGGCTGTAGTCGTTGGCGCCCACGCTGATCACCGCCAGCCGACCGGCGTTCTCCTTCAGCCACTCCCGATCGGAGGTGGTGCCAGCCACGTTCACCATGAGCACGATCGACTGGTCGTTGAAATGCTTGTATCGATGGACAATCCATCCTGTATGCCTCATACAGGAACAGGCTCTTGTCTTTGGTGGCTTCCAGCCAGGTAAGAGTGATACAAGGCCAGCGACATTGGCCGGCGGCCAGAGCTCTGCCTTCCTAAGAGTTGTTCAGCAGAAAAGCCATCCGGACGAGCAGGCCGGGGTGGCGAAATGTGTAGCTACCCAGGCAACGGAGGAATCGGCAATGGCAAGAAATCGACTTATCGGCATCTATCTGGGAATAGTGGGGCTGGCAGTAGCTATTCAGTTCGTGTCGTACCCGCTCTATGGAAACAGTTCGGATGCCGGAACCAACATATGGCTGGTGCTCGACTGGTTGATGGCCATCGGCTTGGTGCTGATGTTGATCACCACCTACCAACGCAAGCAGATGGGCAACGGTGAAAGCTCCTCAGATTCTTGTTGTTCTTTCGGCGCGGACGCCATGTTCTACGGCACCGCGATCCTCGCGCTCGCTTTCTTCCCCAACTGGTTCGGAGAGGCCTTCACCGAACATGCCAACGTCGATGCCGCCTGGACGGTCTGGCATCTCATCGACTCGGTGTTGCCGGTCCTCTTCATAACCGAGGCCCGCCGTCTGCTCCGGACCTCATAACCCACAGCATGCCCCGAACCGGTAGCAAACCCAGGACTTGGCAATGGTGTTGAAGCGGGCGATCAGCATCTATCTGGCCTTGGTAGCGGTGAGCGTGACCGCGCAATTCACGGTGTGGACGATCTATGCGAAGACCTCCGACCCCGCCAATAACACCGCCGGCGCCATATGGAACGTGCTCGGCTGGTGCATGCTGGCAGGGCTGGTGCTGACGGTGGTCACCACCTTCCAGGAGAAACAAAGAAGTGAAGCAGACTCCTCCACCAATGCTCGATGCTGTCACATGTCAAACGTGTTGTTCTACGGCGCCGTGTTGCTTACCCTGGCATTCTTGCCCAATTGGTTCGCGGCCCGCTGGGGTCAACCCCCGAGCGAAGGCACTTTCTGGGCTGTCTGGTACATCATCGACACCGTGGCGCCCGTCCTATTCGTGGTCGAGGGCCTCCGTCTCTGGCGCACCGCCTCCGACTAGCCCTCCAGCACACGCAGAACCGGCGGGGTGGCCGCTATTTGACCACCACGTTGTCCCGCCGACTCTCTATACCAACACTTTCGAGGCTCGCTGGTACCGACTCCAGTTATGAGATGGTTTCTTAGTCGTAGGAGATTACTCTGAACCCGGATGCGTCCGGGATGAGGATCACGGTGGTCCCCGGCGCGGATGACACTTCTTCAGCCAGTCGGTTGATCTGATCCGCGTCCAGCGTCGGAACGAATGCATCGGGGTCGGCCCATTGCGCGGCAACAACCGGATATCCGAGCGCTTCTCCGACGATGAAGACGAACTCCGAGCCGCCCGCTGCCGACAGCACGAGCACATCTTTTCGGACCGGTGGCGACTCTACGGATTCCACATCCGGCTCAACCCGATCCCCGCGATAGATTATCCAGTGGTAAGGCACGAATATGGTCGATGTCAGCAGCGCCGCCAGGGCCCCACTCACATCATGCAGGGTATGCGAACCGAGCTCAGCGGCCAGCAGGTCCCGGAGGAATATGAAGAGGGTCGCACTCGCACTCCCAGCCAGCGCCAGAACACCGAGGCACAGAACCACCAATATGTAGAGCTTTCGAGACAACGCGGTACGTTCCGACGCTGGGTCGCTGGCGGATGCGGCTTGGAGCCTGCGCCAATGCGTCCACCAGACCGGGATTCCTACTATCAACAGCATCAGAGCGACAGCGATGCTATTCTGCCACTGCGCTCCTCCAGACACGACCACTGCCTGGTAGTCCGCAAGCAGCCTGAAGACGATGTCCAGGAGTGAAGCGAAGCCTGCGGCCGTTATCGCCAGTCCCAAGGCGGAGAGCAGGTGGTCGTATGACCTTCTAACCGTATCCATCACGGCGCCGCTCGCCTCCCGGACGATCTGCCATTTGAAGTACCGCCAGGCCACCAGACCGACCATGACGGCAGACAGCGCAGCCGGAATCTCATCGAAATGAGCGCCGACCGGCTCAACGGCTGCGCCGATCAGCCACGACAACACCGCTAACAGAGCAATGCCATAACCCGTGTGGAAAGTGACGGCCCCTCCTATGGACACCATGAACAAGAACACCCACCTCAGCGCGGATTCCCGGTCTGTCCCGGCGAACCTGATCCAGTGCGACCAGGCGACGATGCCACCCACAACCACCAGCGCCGCCGACGATCTCATTTCGTTACCCAACAGGCCAGCGTCACCAGAGGCGATCACCCGGATGTCGAATGCCGTCAAGTAGCCTTCCGCCAGGATTACGTAGATGAGCCGTCCCAGGCCTGTCGCCAACATGACCCCTCCTACCGTTGACGCCAGATACAGGTACAACCGCCTTATGGCGCGAGTCTCCATCGTCTGGTAGGGCCCATCGGATGAGGAAAGGCGCCAGTGGTATCCCCAGACCACGCCCCATACCAGCAACGCGGACCACATGAAGCTGGGAGCCGGTCCGACGGACAGCGCAAACTCCACAAGCCGATATCCGTTGTCAATTAGGAACCCAAGTGCGACTCCCAGGGCGACAAATATGTAGAGCCTTCTGAGAATGGAGGACCGCTCTCCGGGCAGGGCACGCGCGCTTCGCTGGATGAATCGCCAGTGGAAGCCCCAGAGCGGCAATCCGACGATGACCAGAGCCAGGCCAGACGCCAGCAGGGTCGTCGAGTCGGAGAGGACAGGTTCGCCTCTCATCGCGTCAAACAGCCTTATCAGGACGATAGTGACGCCGCCGAGCAGCATCCCAAGTCCGATGATCGAGATACTGTAGAAGTAGACGCGCCTGGGAGTGCCCAGGCCAGCATCCGGCTCGGAACCCGGCCGTCCCCTCCTCCAGATGTAGACGCCATACGCAATACCGCCAATGACGATTAGTAGCAACAGGCTGGGGATGATGAACGACAAGAACATGAGCTTCTTTCCGAGCGCGATTCGGACCGCCCTTCAGTCGAG
The DNA here is from genome assembly GCA_965214265.1 of Acidimicrobiia bacterium. Lineage (GTDB taxonomy): Bacteria > Actinomycetota > Acidimicrobiia > Spongiisociales > ZC4RG35 > Bin76. The sequence goes on along the minus strand of CBDCBK010000010.1, from coordinate 1,487,915 downwards.
GTTACGCAGTCTGCTGTAGGAAGGTGATGTCGGCCGCGGTTCCGGATCGGCGGCGATACATTTGATGTACGGCCAGCGAGCCCCGGCAACTCTCCACTTTCCGTCAAAAGCCCGGAGTTCGTACCGATGAGTGTACGTCCTCTCCGCCGATCCCAGGATGCCATGTCCGTCCATCGGTCCCAGGATGCCATACCCGGCCACCGTGGAAATCCTGACGGTTACGAATGTGGCCTGATCGACCGCCTCGACGCCGACGAGCGTGATTCGGGCCTGGTCGGTTCGCTGCCATCTGCTTCCCGACTCCTCGAACAGTTCCTTGACAGAACAGCGCTCTTGCAACTCGGGAGACAGCCACCTATGGGCAGCTTCGTGATCGGACTCTTCCAGCGCGCGCAGGTACTGCTGTACCGCGTACTCAGCAGAGCTGGGACCGAACTCCGTTTCCCCCCGCAGCAGGGTGACCGCGACGCTTGCAACCAGCAGTGCAGCCAGAATGCTCCCTCCGCCGATCAGCCAGTATCGTTCCGCGAACGCCCCCGATCGCTTTGACATCATTTCACCAGCTTTGACATCATTTCACCAGTATGACGGAGAAGCAGAGGAGCGATTCCCGAATCATGCCTCAAATGACACCATCAATAGGGGACATCATTAGAGGTCATTCGCTAGACCCAAATCCACCGCCTAGCCGACAACCCAATAGCTCCGACCGCCGCTAACTGACCACCACGTTGACCACGCGGGGTGGGCGGGCTATCACCCGAGTTACCTGTCCTCCCTCCAGCCAGCGCTGGATCCGCTCGGAGCGGAAGGCGTACTGCTCGGCCGTCGCCTCGTCGATGTCGGTCGGAACCTCCACCCGGTCGCGGACCTTGCCGTTGACCTGGAGCACCATGACCACCTTGTCTTCTCTGGCCAACTCCTCGTCCCAGGCCGGCCATTGCCGGGTGGCGAGAATCCCCTCATGGCCGGTCAGTTCCCACAGTTCGTGGGAGACATGGGGCGCCAGGGGTGCGAGCATCAGAAGCAGCAGACGGTAAACCTCCCGGAAGGTTTCAGTCCGCCCACCCCCTCGCAAGTAGGCGATCACCTCGTTGATCATGGCCATCAGCGTTGAGACCACCGTGTTGAAATGGAAACGGTCGATGTCGGATGTGACCTTGCGCAGAGCGCGGTGCGACACTCCCAAAATGGCCTTGTCCCGCCGATCCTCCTCCCTATCTGTCACCGAGCCGACCTCGCCCATTCCCAGCCGCCATACCCGGTCGAGGAAGCGGGCGGTTCCCTCCACTCCCCCGTCGATCCACACCGCGTCGTCGGTGGGCGGACCGATGAAAAGCTCATAGAGACGAACCGCATCGGCGCCATATCGCTCGTAATAAGGCTCGGGAGTCACCACGTTGCCCCGCGACTTCGACATCTTGGCCCCGTCCTTCACCAGCATCCCCTGGGTGAACAGCCGGGTGAAAGGCTCCTCGGTCGGACAGAGTCCCAGGTCGTAGAGAACCTTGGTGATGAACCGGGCGTAGAGCAGATGGAGGACCGCATGCTCCACTCCCCCGATGTACTGGTCCACCGCCATCCAGTACCTGACCTTCTCCCCATCGAAGATCCGCTCTGAGTTATGGGCGTCGCAGTAGCGGAGGAAATACCAGGAGGAGTCGACAAAAGTGTCCATGGTGTCGGTCTCCCGCCTCCCGGGACCTCCGCAATGTGGGCAGTCCACCTCCACCCAGTCGGTGGCCAGGGCGAGTGGCGACTGGCCCCGGGGCCGATATTCCTCCACATCGGGATGGATGACCGGCAGATCCTCCTCGGGCACGGGCACCAGGCCGCATGATTCGCAGTTCACCATGGGGATGGGACAGCCCCAGTAGCGCTGTCGGGAGACCAGCCAGTCATGAAGCCGGTACTTCACCGCCCGGCGTCCGATCCCTTGGTCCTCCAGCCAGGCGATGATCCTCTCCTTGGCGGCCGGGGTCTCCAAGCCGTTGAGGAAATCCGAGTTGATGGAGACGCCGTCGCCGGCGTAGGCCTGTCCCTCGAACCCGGAGGGAGGCTGGACGGTGCGGATGATCTCCAGTCCCCTCTGGACGGCGAACTCCCAGTCCCGCTGATCCTCTCCCGGCACACCCATGATCGCTCCCGTCCCATAACCCATCAATACGTAGTCGGCTATGTACAGGGGAACCCGCTTGCCGTTGGCCGGGTTGATGCAGTACCGCCCGATGAAGATCCCCGACTTCTCCCCGGTGCTCATCCTCTCCAGTTCGCTGGCCGCGGAGACCCTCTCCACGTATTCTCGGATCTGCTCCTCATGGGGGCCGCCTGCCACCAGCTTCTCAACCAGGGGATGTTCGGGGGCCAATACCGCAAAGGTCATTCCGTAGATGGTGTCGGGCCGGGTGGTGTAAACATCGAACTTGCCGTCCCCGTCGGCCACCTCGATGGTGAAGTCGCACCCCTCTGAGCGGCCTATCCAGTTCTCCTGCATGACCTTGACCCTCTCGGGCCAGTCGAGTCCCTCCAAGTCCTCCAGGAGACGGTCAGCGTAGCTGGTGATCCGGAAATGCCACTGTTCGAGGTCGCGGCGGACAACCGGCGACTCGCACCGCTCACAGGCCCCGTTCACCACCTGCTCATTGGCCAGGACCGTCTGATCCTGCTCGCACCAGTTCACGGCGGAGCGGGACTTATAGGCCAGGCCCTGTTCATAGAGCTTGAGAAACAACCACTGGTCCCACCGGTAGTACTCGGGAGTGTGACAGGCCAACTCCCGACTCCAGTCGTACACCGCCCCCAGCCGACGGAGCTGTGCCTTCATGCGGGTGATCTGGCGCTCTGTGTACTCCCGGGGATGGACACCGGTGGCGATAGCGGCGTTCTCGGCGGGCAGCCCGAAGGAATCCCAGCCCATCGGGGACAGCACGTTGTAACCCTGCATCTTCCGATAGCGGGTGAGTAAGTCCACATAGGTGTAATTGCGGAGATGGCCCATGTGGAGATCCCCGGACGGGTAGGGGTACATCTGCAAGTTGTAGTACTTGGGTCGCTCGGAGTCCTCGCTTGTATAAAAGGTCTTCTCCCGCTCCCACAGGTCCTGCCACTTGGCTTCGACCGCGGCGACATCATATTCCATAGAGACAAAAGATTACCGGTCAATGATCGCCCGTCCGACATTGCAGTCCCTCCGGCGGCCAGGCTCCCCACATCAAACAAGTCCCAGGCGCCCCACAATGTGGCCGAAGCTGACTGGAAGCGTCGCGACACACCTCGATAGGACGAGCTAAATGAGACCGAACTGGTTTCGACCTACCCTTCCCTAGTGGGAATCGGCAACTCTCCGCAATTCAACCGGCGCTCTCGCATCGGGCCCTGCAGGTAGGGTGGTCGCCACAACGCCTTATAAGCGGCAGGTCCGGAGAACCCAATGGCAAAGCGGCTCAAGTACTGGGGATGGGGATATGAAGGGCATGGATTGTCATCCCGCGACAGTGAGATGCTGCTCTCGACCCTCGCCAAGGAGTTCTCAATCCGCGGCTCCGGAGACGGTGGCGCGCCACCTGTCGACGAGATATCCCTCCCGAAGCCCCGTCTGGATCCGCCGCCAAGCCTCGCGTCGATGTGCACCCAGGAGCCTTACGAGCGCATCCTGCACAGTTTCGGACAGTCCCAGCCGGATTCGATCCGGATTTTCGCCCGAGACTTCGATCATGCCCCTGATGTCGTCGCCTATCCAAGAAAGGAAGCCGATGTGGTGGCCATGCTGGAGTGGGCCGGTGAGGCGGGAGCGGCTCTGGTTCCCTTCGGGGGCGGCTCATCGGTGGTAGGTGGGGTGACACCCGACAGCGGTGACAGTTTCGCCGGAACCGTCACCCTGGACATGAGCCGGATGAACCGGGTACTCGAGGTAGATGCGGTTTCGCGAGCGGCGCGAATACAGGGCGGAGCGCGCGGCCCTGAACTCGAAGCCGGTTTGAAGCCGCACGGGATGACGCTGCGCCACTTCCCCCAGTCTTTTCAGCACTCGACCCTGGGGGGATGGATAGCCACCCGCTCCGGCGGCCACTTCGCAACCCTTTACACCCACATAGATGACCTGGTCGAAAGCGTGGCCCTGGTCACACCGGCCGGAAGGATGGAATCACGCCGCCTGCCAGGTTCAGGCGCCGGTCCCAGCCCCGACCGTCTGGTGCTTGGATCGGAGGGCGCCCTGGGAATAATCACCGCTGCCTGGGTACGGCTCCAAGGTCGGGTGACCTTCAAGGCCACCGCCGGATTCCGCTTCGCGGACTTCCTCCAAGCCGCCGGGGCCGTGCGAGCGATCGCGCAGGCAGGCCTGTTCCCAGCCAACGTACGGATTATCGACGGAGTGGAACTGCAGGTGAACGGCGCCGGAGACGGTTCCTTCACGCTGTTGGTGGTCTCCTTCGAATCGGCCGACCATCCGGTCGACGCCTGGATGGACCGGGCCGAGGAGTGCGCACGCGATGACGGCGGCCTGCCCGACGTCGACTGGCGAGCCAACCCGGACGCCCACCTTAAAGGAGCGGTGGGCGCCTGGCGCGACGCCTTCATAAAGATGCCATACAACCGGGAGCACCTCACGCCCTGTGGAATCATCTCGGACACCTTCGAATCCGCCATAACATGGGACCGTTTCGAGTCCTTCTACCACGCGGTCAAGGACGCCACGCAACAGGCTGTCCGGGAGGCAACTGGTCAGGAGGGCGCTGTGTCCTGTCGGTTCAGCCACGCATACCCAGACGGTCCCGCCCCCTACTTCGCGTTTCACTGTGCCGGACATCCCGGATCCATGCTCCAACAGTGGCGCGACATCAAACGAGCCGTCTCGGACGCCGTGATAGACAACGGCGGCACCATCACTCATCACCACGCCATCGGACGTGATCACCAGCCGTGGTACGAGAAGCAGCGACCCGGGCTATTCGGTGATGTGTTGGCTCGGGCCAAGGCATATTTGGATCCGAAGGGAATCCTTAACCCCGGAGTCATCGTGCGAAGACCGCGGTCATCAACTCCCTACGACCAATACTCCGCTAGGGGAGCCTGGATAGACAGTCATGCCTGACGAGCCGCCCGCATCCAATAAACTGGCAGTCAAGTGACACTTAGTTCCCTTCTTCGTTCCCGGCAGGCCGCCGGAACCCCCATCAAGGTGGGAATAGTGGGCGCCGGTCAGATGGGCGAGGGACTGGCGATCACCATGGAGCGGATGGAGGGAATGGGCGCCTACGTGATAGTCGACCGAGGAAGCGGTCGCTCGGCCGAGATCTACCGTTCGGCGGGAGTCGAAGAGCAGCACATCATCCAAACCGACGACCTCGACCGGGCGTCGGAGGCGATCGCCGACGGCAAACGAGTGTACACCACCAACACCGCTCTGGCCAGCGCACCGCCGCTCGATGTCACGGTGGAGGCCACCGGCATACCGGAGATGGGCGCCAAGGTGGCCATCGAGGCCATCGAGGCTGGAAAGCACATGATGCAGATGAATGTGGAAGCCGACGCGACTGTCGGAGCGATCCTCCGTCGAAGGGCACGGGAGGCGGGGGTGATCTACTCGCTGTCGGGCGGCGACGAGCCGGGCGCCATCTCCGAGTTGTACGAGTTCGCCACCCTCTTGGGATACGAGGTCGTGAGCGTGGGGAAAGGGAAGAACAATCCGCTGATCCCCACCGCCAACCCCGACACGATGGCTGAAACCGCCCACCGCCAGATGATGAACCCCAAGATGCTGGCCTCATTCGTGGATGGCAGCAAAACAATGATGGAGATGACCACAATCTCCAACGCCATCGGATACCTCCCCGACAGACGGGGGATGCACGGCCCCGAGGTGACACCCGACACCCTGGCGTCCACGTACATTCCCCAAGCCGACGGGGGGATCCTCTCGGAGAAAGGCCGGGTCGACTACGGGCTGGGGATCGCCCCCGGAGTTTTCCTGGTGTTCACCACCGACCACCCCAAGCTGGTGCGCGACCTCCAGTACCTGAAGGTCGGACCAGGCCCCTATTGGGCGCTGTACCGCCCATATCATCTCACCAGCCTCGAGACCCCCATCTCCATCGCCAAGGCGGTGCTCCGGGGAGAGACCACCCTGGCCACCGATCGTCCGCCCTCCGCCGAAACGGTGGCCGTTGCCAAGAAGCCGCTGCGGAGCGGGGAGATTATAGACGGGATAGGGGGTTTTTGTGTCTACGGGGTGATCGAGAAGGCGGAGGTCGCCCGCCGGGACAACCTTGCCCCGCTGGGTCTGGCCACCGGCGCCCGCCTCACCAATGACCTCGACGCGGGCGCTCTATTGACCTATGACGATTTAGAGCTCGACGAGTCGAATACCATCATTCGTTTGCGATGGGAACAAGACGCCCTGGTCCGCGAGGACTTCTGGAATGGTTCTCACACAAGCCATAGTCGGTAATCAAACCGAACAGCCAATCAGGAGAGATACATGAACATCACGAGAGTGGGAGTGGTCGGCGGTGGCCTGATGGGCGCCGGCATCGCCGAGGTGTGCGCTCGGGCCGGAAGCGAGGTAACGGTGGTGGAAGCCGACTCGGACCGAGCCGAAGCCGCCTACCAGCGCATTGTCCGCTCCATGGGGAAAGCGGTGGCTCGGGGAAAGATGCTCGCCGAGGAGCAAGAGCAGACCCTCACCCGGGTAAGCGTGAACGCCGATCTGGAAAGCCTCTCTGAGAGCCAACTGGTTATAGAAGCGGTCTCGGAGGCAGAGGACCTCAAGCTGGACATTTTCAAGCGGCTCGACCAGTACGTCGATGACCGGCAGGCAATCTTGGGCTCGAATACCTCCTCCATTCCCATCGCCCGGTTGGCCGCCGCCACTTCCCGTCCCGAGCAGGTGGTAGGGATCCACTTCTTCAATCCGGCGCCAGTCATGAAGCTGGTGGAGGTGATCCCGGCGGTCACCACTTCTCCTGAAACCCTCCGGATCGTCAGAGAATACGCATCTGCCCAACTTGACAAAAAGGTGGTGCTCTCCCGAGATCAGGCGGGCTTTGTGGTCAACGGTCTGCTGACGCCCTATCTGATGTCGGCGGTGCGCATGCTCGAGTCGGGCGTCGCAACCCGCGAGGACATCGACATGGCCATCAAGCTGGGCACCAATCACCCAATGGGACCCTTCGAGCTGGCTGACTTCATAGGGCTCGACACCATATGCGAGATCGGCAAGGTCCTCTACGAGGAGTTCAAGGACCCCTCGGCCGCTCCCCCGCCGCTTCTTATCCGACTGGTTGAAGCAGGGTGGACAGGCCGAAAAAGCGGGCGCGGGTTCTACACCTACGAGTAACCGGGCAAACGGCTGATCGGAGCTCTGGGATATTTGCATTGGTGGATTGGGCGGAGCTGTGGATAGGAGGTTTATGGGTCGGACCAAGTACGGGCTCACGTTGTCGAACCGGAGTGTGCTGCTCGGAATGTCCACAGTTGGGGAGATGTTGGAAATGGCCGCCGAAGCCGACAAGGCTGAAGCGTGGGATTCGGTTTGGCTGGGTGACTCGATCTTCGCCAAGCCGCGGCTGGACGCCTTCGTGGCGCTCGGGGCGCTGGCGGCTGTGACCGAGCGGGTGAAGCTGGGAGTGGGGTGCATGGCCAGTATGCCCCTTCGCGATGCACTGCTAATGGCCTACCAGTGGCTCAGCTTCGACGCCATATCCGAGGGGCGCTCCATCCTCGTAGCCTGCCAGGGACAGCGGGAAGCCGGAGGAGGCAAGTTCGAAGAGGAGTTCGCCGCCTTCGGAATCGATCCCTCCACAAGAAGCCGGCGAATGGAAGAGGCCATCGAGGTGCTGCGGCTGGTCTCGGAGACCGAGAACGCGTCCTATGAGGGAACCCACAACCGATTCGAAGACGTGACCGTGCTCCCCCGACCGGTGCAACAGCCGATTCCCATCTGGATCACCGCCCATGCTAACCCCGCCTTCCCCAAACTGGCGGAGAGGGTTCTGCGGCGAGTCGCCCGGCTTGGCGACGGCTGGATGACCACCGCCAATACGCCCCAGAGCCTGACCGCCAACCTGGCGACCATCAAGCGCTACGGTGAGGAGGAGGGCCGCCCGCTGGGGGATAACTTCGAGGCCTGCCTGTACTACAACATCCACGTCACCGAAGACCCCAAGTCCGGCATGGAGGAGGTGGTTTCCTACATGCGCGACTACTACGGAACTGATTACGACCGAGCATTTCTGGAGAGATGGGTGACGATCGGTGATCCTCGGGAGTGCATCGAACGCATCAAGGAGTTCGCCCAGGCCGGGGCGACCACCATCACCCTGAGACTGGCAGCCTACGACGAGGCCCACCAGTTCGAGAGGGTCACGAACGAGGTGCTCCCGGCGCTGGTGGACTGACAAGCCCGTTCATGATCGAGCGCTTCGACCACGCCGTGATCGGTATTCCCAACCTGGAATCTGGAATGGCGGCCTTTCGTCGTTTGGGCTTCGCAGTGTCGGAGGGCGGTCGCCATCCTTCACTCGGCACTCACAACGCCTTAGTCCGTTTCGGGCTCGACTACCTCGAACTGCTCTCGGTTGAAGACGAGGCGCGGGCACGGGCACGGGGACCCTTCGGCGCCGAACTGCTTTCCTTTCTCAGGAAATCCTCGGGACTGGTCGGCTACGTGTTGGCCGGGACCGGCTTGGAAGAGCAGGCAGAGGGTTTGAGGACCCTGGGAGTCGGGGCGGAGGGACCGTTCGCCATGGACCGGGTCCGACCCGATGGCAGGCGCCTGGAATGGCGGCTGGTGCTGCCGGGAGGGTCCCCTTGGCGCAAACCCTGGCCATACCTGATCGACTGGATCACCCCAGAATCGGACCTCTTGGCCTGGGATCCTGCGGGAAGCCATAACTGCCGGGTAACGGGAGTGGCCGGGATCGACCTGGTGGTGGACGACTTGGAGATTTCAGAACGCATCTACCAACAGGCCCTCCGTCTTCGACCCGAGGACACCGGGTCAACGCCGGCAGAGCCGGGCACCCGCAGCCACTACTACCGGATCGGCTCGTTCCGATTGGGATTGCATCAGCCTATCCGGAGCGGCCCTGCGGCGTCGGAATTAGAACAACGAGGTCCGGGACCCTTCCGCTTGTTCCTGTCCACCCCCGACATTGCGGCTTCCGCCGAGGCGCTGTCCAACCGAGGCGTCCCGTTCTCCGAGACGCCTCAAGGTCTGGATATCGACGCGGACGCGGCGGCGGGCGCCCGGCTACGTATCGTTTCGGCTTAGATCAGGCCCCTACCGGCTCACCGCCCTTGTAAACCGCAGTGATCCGTTGTGTGTTGCGGATGTCATCCAGAGGGTCGGCGTCCAGCACCACCAAATCGGCAAGCTTGCGCTTCTCGACGGTGCCCAAGTCGTTGCTCTCACCCAACAAGTCGGCGGCTCGGCTAGTGGCAGCCACGATCGCATCCATGGGAGAGAACCCGCACCCTTCCACCAACAGACGCAGTTCCTCGTGCATGCTGTGGCCGGGTACCACGAACGGGTTGGTGAGATCGGTTCCGGCCGTAACATTTACGCCGCCCTGCTGGGCCCGCCCGATAAATGCCATCTGGTTGCGCAGCTCCACCGGCGCTTGCTCCCAGTCGGTCTCGCTGTAGTCGAACGGATAGGCGTACTGACTCCACTGCTCGGCGACCGCAGCCGGCATCTCGTCCAGACCCGCCGGGTTAATAGCCTCCGGAGTGTTGCCCATCAGGATGCTTTGGGAGAGGGTGAGAGTGGGCGTAATATATGTGCCCCGTTCAGCCATTAGAGCGATCAGTCCGTCGGCCAGATCCGACTCTGGATCGATGAAGCGCCACGCCATAAAACCGACCAGGGGGTCGAGGATCCGGCCTGTCAGCGCCTCGAGTTCGGCCATCCTGTCCTCGGAAACCAGTTCGCGTCCGATCCGCACATGCTCGAGGGCGTCGACGCCCACCTTGACCGCTTCCTCCACGGTTACCACATGCCCGACATGCGCCGAGACCCGCACTCCCTGCCGATGGGCTTCGGAGACCACTGCCCTCAACACGGGCAGCCGGGCCCACACGTACACCTTGAGGAAGTCCATGCCGGCCTCGACCAGCCGGGCTGCCTCCCGCCGAGCGGACTCTTCGTCGTCGATGATCGCCAGCCAGCGCCAGGGCGCGGGGGGATCGGCCGGCCCGTCCAGGATGGTCCCAGCGCCGAAGAAACGCGGCCAGTCTGCTCGACCCTTCTTGAAGGTACGGAACACCTCGCCGGGGTCGAAGTTGCCGGTGTCCCGGACAGTCGTGACGCCGTGGCGCAACAGCGTGGTCATGAACTGGTCGGCAAGCGATTCGGGGTCATCCACCTGCAGGAAAGAGTTGTCGGCCAGCACCCCCACATGGACATGGCAGTCCACCAGGCCCGGAATCACCACAGAACCGGTGATGTCCACCAGTTCGGTGTCTGCGGAGAGTTCTACCTCGCCCCTGCGGAACACCGCGTCGATGCGGTCCCCGTCGATCAGCACCACGGCATCGTCGATCGGATCCCGTCCGGTGCCGTCTATCACTCTTCCCCCTACCAACGCTTTAGCCATTTCTCCATGCTCCTTCCTGATCTGGGTTTGGTCTGCTTAATCTAGTCAAGCGCCCCCATCCCGGATTCCGGGACGTGCCGACGCTCATGACATCAAGGATTCGGTTCCGACCCGGCCAGATAGATTAGTTCTGGGCGGCGATCATCTGGCGGACATGGGCGGTCATCATCTTCTTCATCGCATCGAGTTCCTCGGGAGTCTTGCCTTCAAAGAGGTTCGAGTGCGTTTCCTCGCCGTGCGCCATCATCGCGGCGTGGAGTTCGTCAGCCGTCTCCCGCTCAGTGACCCAGTCACAACCCTCACATGCCAGTTTCATATCTGTTCCTTTCACGCAATAGTGCTGTCGGATCGCAACCCTAGGAGAAAACGTGTGCACGGCAAAACTTGGGAATACCCTCCCAACATTGTCCCGCTCATTGGCCGTTGGCGGCTCAGGTAGCCTTGTTGTGGTCATATGAAATCTATCGAGAGATAGAACAAAGGCGGCGGTGCCATTGTCTACAGACCCCAGGTTTTCTCTGATCTCGTGGGCTACATCGAGCGAGGGGAAGTCCGGGCGATCGTAGGTGGCGCCTACCCGCTCTCGGATATCCATACGGCCCGAGAGGCTCTTCTCGCCAAAGGCCACGTAGGCAGCTTGGTCATCACCATCTGACCCTGTTACACGCAAGCTCGGCAACTCATGGAACCGTCCCGAAGTACCATCATGCCTGTGACGCGCCGCACCCTGGACCGGACATGCTCGACTGGCTGCTAGCCGGCGGCACGGTGATCGACGGGACCGGGCGTTCCGGTTTCCGTGCGGATGTGGGCCTGGCGGGGGATCGCATCGCGGCGGTGGGACCCCTGGACGGCCGGGAGGCGCAGCGAAGAGTCAACGTGAGCGGCTCGGTGATCTGTCCCGGCTTTATCGACGTCCATTCGCATTCGGAGTTCGCCCTGCTGCGCGGTGACGGTCTCGAGCCCCGCCTCCGGCAGGGAATCACCACCGACCTGATGGCACCCGACGGTTTCGCCTACACTCCCCTCTCACCGTCCCGCCTAGCCGAGATGAAGGCATACTTGACGGTGTTCAACGGCGCTCCGGAAGAGGATTGGGAGTGGTCCGACACCGCGGGGTACCTAGCCCTGTTCGAGGGGCAGGTGGGGATCAATCTGGTTCCCCAGGTGGGATTCAACGCGGTGCGGGCGGAAGCGGTGGGATGGGATCCCCGCCCGGCGACGCCTGCCGAGATCGAACGAATGCAGGCGCTCACCCGCCAAGTCATGGAGGAAGGGGCCTGCGGAATCCAGGCGGGCCTCGACTACTTTCCCTCGGGGCATGCGGTCACCGAAGAGTTGGTGGCGGTGGCGCGGGTGGTGGCGGAGTACGACGGGGTTTACTCGTCACATGTTCGGGGTAACCGAGGTGATGTTGCATCCGGAGTCCGGGAGGCGCTCTCGGTCGGTCGAGAGGCGGATATCCCGGTCCACATCTCCCATCTGTTCGGATCCGACCGGCTCTACCAGGAACTTGTGGAAGCGCGTGAAGAGGGAATCGATGTCACCTTCGACGCCTACCCGTACATGGCGGCCAGCAGTCACTTGGCGTTCTGCCTTCCGGAGTGGGTCGATCAGGGTCCGCCCGACCGGGTGATCGAAGTGCTGGCGGATCCTGAAGTTCAATCACGCGTGGCTCCTGACATCGAGAGTTTCTTCGCGGGTTATGTCTCCGGACCCCGGGACGCTTTCTTCTCATGCCTCCCCGACGGGCCCTACCGCTACCTGGAGGGTCGATCGCTCCAAGAGGCGATCGGAACGGTGGGAGAAACGCTGGTGGAGACGGTCTGCCGGCTTTTGGTGGAGTGCCGGATGCGAGTGCTAATGGTGTACCACTGGAACGACGAGGCCAAGCTCCGCCGGGCCATGACCCATCCCCTGGGAATGGTGGCCTCCGACGGCGCGTTCCTGGGGAGCTACCCGCATCCGAGAGGTTTCGGCGCCCATGCCCGGGTGCTGTCGCACCTGGTCCGTGAAAAGGGATGGCTGGAATTGCCGGATGCGATACGGAGAATGACCGGCATGCCGGCCGGCCGGTACGGCCTGGCTGATCGAGGAGTGATCCGTCCCGGCGCCGCCGCCGACCTGGCGGTCTTCGACCCAGACCGGATCGAGGACCGAGCCACTTTCCAGAGCCCCCGTTCGAACGCTGCCGGAATGGACTACGTGTTCGTCAACGGCCGAGCGGCCATCCAAGCGGGCCGCCTAGTCGACACCACCGCCGGACGGGTGTTGCGCCGAGGAGACACCCAACCGGCCTAATCCAACACGATGGCTAACCGGACCCTTGTGAAGGGGGAGCCGGGTTGGATACTCAGAGAGAGGAACTGTGGACTAGCTGGGGTCGGGGTAGTAGCGATGACCCAAGCGGGTGGCTTTGGTCTCCAGATAATGGCGATTCTGCTCATTGGGGGTCACCACGAGAGGAACACGCTCTTTGATGGTCAACCCGTATCCCTCGATTCCTCCCCGCTTGACGGGATTGTTGGTTAGAAGCTTCATCGTTCTGACTCCCAGGTCATAGAGGATCTGAGCGCCGACCCCGTAGTCGCGGGAGTCCACCGGCAGCCCCATGTCCTGGTTGGCGTCCACCGTATCCAATCCCTCATCCTGAAGGTTGTAGGAGACCAGCTTGGGGAATAGTCCGATCCCCCGCCCCTCGTGTCCTCTGATGTAGAGCACCACTCCCCGGCCCTCCTCCGCCACCTTAGTCAGCGCCAGATTCAGCTGCTCCCCGCAATCACAGCGAAGGCTGGCGAACACATCGCCGGTCAGACACTCGGAATGGACCCTCACAATCACGTCCTCTCCATCCCCTATCTCCCCCATCACCATGGCGACATGCTGCCGGCCGTCCACCAGCGAGTGATATCCCACCACGTTGAACTCCCCCACCTTGGTAGGCACTCGGGCGCCCACCACCCGCTTCACCAGCTTTCCCTCCGTACGACGACGATAGGCGATCAGATCGGCGACCGACCCGATCAGCAACTGATTCTCCTCGGCAAGAACCTGCAGGTCCTCCAGCTTGGCAACCTCGCCCTGATCATTCATCACCTCGGCGATCACCCCCGCCGGGTAAAGGCCCGCCAGGCGGGCCAGATCGACAGCCGCTTCGGTATGGCCGGCGCGCCTCAACACTCCTCCCGGCCGGTAGCGAAGCGGATAAACATGACCGGGCCGGTCGATATCCCGGGGGCGGGTCTCCGTATCTAGAACCGTATGCACCGTCCGGCAGCGGTCGGTAGCGGAAATCCCGGTGGTGACCCCATGGCGGGCATCCACGGCCACGGTGAAGGCGGTGCCCTCCTCGGAGGGATAGGCTTGGGGGATCATGAGGGGAATCTCCAGCGCATCGAGCCGCTCCCCGATAATGGGAAGACAGACAATTCCGCTGGTGTGCCGAATCAGAAATCCCATCTGCTGAGGGGTGATCTTCTCGGCGGCCACGATCAGATCACCCTCGTTCTCCCGGTCGGGATCATCCACAACGATCACCATGCGCCCCTCCCGGATTTCATTGATCAACTCGGGGATGGTTGCAAACTTCACCTTCTGATCACCAAGATCCTTTCGACATATTTTGCCAGAATGTCCACCTCGATATTAGCTCTATCCCCCACCTCCCAAGAACCCAGGGTGGTCGAGGCCAGGGTATGGGGAATGAGGGCAACCTCGAGAGATCCTTGCGCCACCGCGGTCACCGTCAGGGCCACTCCGTCCACCGCCACCGATCCCTTGTAGACCAGATAACGCTCCAGATTCTCGGGGATCGAGAGCGAGACCCTCTTGCTCTGGCCCTCCGGCTGGATATCGAGCACCACCCCCACCTCGTCGATATGCCCCTGCACCACATGCCCATCGAGCCTCCCTCCCACCCGGACCGGGCGCTCCAGGTTGACGGACGATCCATTCACGGCCTCGCCGAGGTTGGTGCGGGCCAAGGTCTCCGCCACCGCCTCTACCCAGAATCGGGGAGGTTCGACGGTGACGGCGGTGAGGCAGACCCCGTTGACGGCCACCGAATCTCCGACCGCCAGATCCTCGGTGGAAATCGGCGCGTCGACTGTCAACCTCCTCCCCTGGTCGGTCCGCTCATAGTCGACCACTCGCCCCACCTCGGCCACGATTCCGGTGAACATCAGGCGTTCTCCTTCCGGCTGCGCCACTCTATGCGAATATCTTCTCCCACCCGCTGCACGTCCTCAATTATGACTTGCTGGGCATTCAACAATGTGGAGAAAGCTCCCCGCATGATCGGCCATCCCTCACCCCCTGCCATCCGGGCTGCCAGGTAGAAAACGCCCCTGTCAATCAGCCCCTCGGCCCACAGGGCGCCGGCCAGCCTGGGGCCTCCCTCAACCAGCACTTCCAGAATCCCCCGTTCACCCAGGGCCCGCGCCGCCGAAGCCAGGTCCACCAGCCCCTCCGCCCCGGGCACAATCACCTGGCGCTCGGACGGAATGGCATCGGTTGGCCGGGGCGCGACCACCAGGGGATCCCGTTCCCAGAGCTTGCGTGTGGGGGGCAGCGGGGCGC
Source organism: Acidimicrobiia bacterium (assembly GCA_965214265.1). GTDB lineage: Bacteria > Actinomycetota > Acidimicrobiia > Spongiisociales > ZC4RG35 > Bin76. The sequence continues at coordinate 1,472,742 of CBDCBK010000010.1, read as the reverse complement.
GACCGGCCACCACGACCGCCTCCGGCTGGGGTCCCCGATAGCCGTTCAGCCGGACCGTCAGCTGCGGATCGTCGGCGCGGAGCGTTCCGGCGCCCACCATCACGGCGTCGGCGGACGCCCGCAGGCGATGACCGTCGAGCCGGGCGGCCGACCCCGATATCCACTGGGAAGTCCCGTCCTGGGCGGCAATCCAACCGTCCAGCGTGGCGGCGGCCTTGAGCGTGAACCGCGGGCGGGCGGTGCGTCGATGATGGAAATAGCCGGGATCGGTGGCCTCCACCTCATCGGTGAGTAACGGGCCCACCACCTCAACCCCCGCCTCCTCCAAAAGGGCTCTGCTGCGTCCCGAAACCCGCCGGTCGGGATCAGATGCGCCCACCACCACCGAGGCCACTCCCGAACTCCGAATCCGATCGACACAGGGAGGAGTGCGTCCGAAATGCACGCAAGGCTCCAAAGTGGTGATCAGCACGCCTCCTTTGGCCTTAGCCCCTGCCTCGTCCAAAGCAATCGTCTCGGCATGGGGACTGCCCGGCCCCCGATGAACCCCACTCCCCACTTGGCATCCGGCGGAGTCCAGAACCAGGGCGCCCACCCGCGGATTGGGGTGGGGGCGGGCGCCAACCGCCATCCGCAAGGCCCGGCGGAGCAACCGCCGCCGCTCGGCGGTAGCCGGGCCCATAGCGGTCTAGCCGCCGTCCGTGGACGAAAGGGCGGCGGAGATCGCTCTCCGCAACATCCGCACCGCCTCGACCGGATCGGCCTTGCCGAAGATGGCAGTGCCCGCCACGAAGACATCTGCGCCGGCCGCCGCAGCCAGCGGAGCGGTACCCGCGGTGATGCCGCCGTCTATCTGCAGGGCGGTCTCCAAGCTCTCTTGATCTATCCAGCGCCGGATCGTCTCCACCTTGGAGAGGGTCTCCGGCATGAACGACTGTCCTCCGAACCCGGGTTCCACCGACATCACCACCACCATATCCAGCCCGCAAAGATGGGGCCGAATCCACGAAGGAGGAACGGCGGGAGAGAGCGCCAGGCCAAATCCCATCCCCAGCCTCCGGGCCAGCCCTCCCGCTTCCCCTGGGTCGGGGCAAACATCGGTGTGCAAGGTGACATGATCGGCCCCCGCGTCCGCCAGGGCCTCGAACAGCCCTAAGGGCTGGGAGACCATCAAATGACAGTCGAAGAAGGCCTTCACCGCGGGGCGAACCTTTTTGATCACCGGGGGGCCGAAGGTCAGGTTGGGAACGTAGATGCCATCCATCACATCTATGTGGAACATTTCCACGTGACCGTCCACCGCCTCCATCTCGGATCGAAGTTGTCCCAAATCGGCGGCCAGCACCGAGGGCGCCACACGAATCTTCCTGCTCACGCGCACAAAGACTAACTCTGGGGGGAACTAACCCCGGGTAAGGAACCCGAGCCGGCGCCGGACTCCCCGCGCCCAAGCCGCACCCGGCATGGCCCGCTTCCCCGGCGGCTGGATGCTCTCCAAAGCCAGTACCCCGCTCCCGGCGCCGCACCAGAGGCGGCCCTCTGCCGCCGCCAACTCCCCCACCCGGAGCGGAAGAGGCGCAGAAGGCGCCCACCGGGCGTCCAGAATGCGAAGCCGGGTCTCGCCCCACCAGGCGAAGGCGCCCGGTCGGGGAGACATCGCTCTCACCTGACGGGCCAGTTCCTCGGCGGGCCGGGCGAAGTCCAGGCTGGCCTCCTCGGTGGTGAGCATGGGGGCGTAGGTGGCATCCGGCTCGTGCTGAGGCGTTCCCGCCAACTCTCCCGACAGCGCTGCGGCCAGGTTCTCCACCACTAACCTCGCACCCAGATGAGAGAGCCGCTCGGTGAGGTATCCCCGCGTATCCTGCTCCCCGATGGGATGGGCACTGGCGGCTAGCACCGGCCCGGCGTCAAGGCCCTCGGTAACCCGCATCAGGCTCACCCCGGTGACCGCGTCCCCGGCGCGGATTGCCGCCGCAACCGGCGCCGCACCCCGCCAGCGGGGCAACAGTGAGAAGTGCACGTTCACAAATCCGGACGCGGCGCAATCCAGCATAGACCGGGTAAGCAGCATCCCATAGGCCACTACCACCCCCAACTGGAAGGACCCCGCTGACTCCAGGGCCTCTCCCAACTCGGCCCGATCGGCGGGACAGGCGGTGGCCAGACCCAACTCCAAGGCGGCCTTCTTCACCTCCGAAGGCGTCTTCCTGCCCGACCTTCCCCGTCTCCGGTCCTCCCGGGTGATAACCAGGGCCACCTCGGCTCTCTCGGCCAAGGCCCGGAGGGAAGGAACCGCCGCGGTGGGGGTTCCCAAAAAAACCACTCGTCCCATGTCGGGATGGCCCCCTTTCTACCCCAAGGCCGCTTCCCTGATGGCCCGCAGGGCCTTTCTGCGCTCGCCGCGACCGAGACGCTCCAACAGCAACAAGCCGTTGAGATGATCTATCTCGTGCTGAAGCACCCTACCCAGAAGCTCACTCCCCTCGTATTCCACCACATTGCCTTCCAGATCCAGCCCCCTGACCAACGCTTCGGCGGGGCGTTCGATCGGCCAAAAATATTCCGGGACCGAAAGACACCCCTCGTCGTACTCCCATTCCCCCGAGGTCTCCACCAACTCCGGATTGATAAGGGTCCGGGGACCGTCGTCATTAGCGATGTCGAAGACGAAAATCCGTCGTCCCACGCCCACCTGGGGAGCGGCCAGACCCACCCCCGGAGCCTCGTACATGGTCTCGATCATGTCATCCACGAGCTTTTTGATCCGTCCGTCTATCTCCGACACCGGCGTCGCCACCGAACGCAGGATGGGGTCGCCGAAGATGCGGATGGGAAGAATGGCCATAAGCGGTTACAAAGCCTACAAGTCAATGGGATCGACATCGATCCGCACCACCAGTTCCCGGCGTCGCCATCGCGAAGCCAGGGCGCGCAGCTTCGCCTTCACCTCCCACAAGTCCCCTCCCTCCACCAGCCATCGCAGGCCCGATGCGAACTCCACCGGGCCGTGAACCGATGCCGTTTGGTTCTCGAGCCCACTCATCTCCATCCCGAGCCGATCGGACGCCTTCCCCGGTTGGGCGCCACGCACCTCCACCGCCATCAGCTGTCCCTGGGGCGGGAAGCCCGCTTGTATCCGGCGGTCCAACTCCTCCTGGAGAAAGGCGACGCCCTCGCCCTTGCGAAGGGCAGAAAGCACATGATGGCCGGGAGCGGAGGTCTGCACCATCAAACGCCGCCCGGTGCCCGGAGAGAGATGTCCGGCCAGGCGGACCATAACCCGGAGCGCCTCCTCGTCCGCCCGGTAGTGGGGGGCGTAGAACAACCCGTCGGCGTCCACCACCACCACGAGATCGAAAACCCCCGCCCCAGCCAGGGACGCCTCGGTGTCCACGGTGATCGGCGCCGACCCCCCAACCACTCCCACCTGGTCTTTCCCCATGTGTCGACGGAGTTCACCGCGCACCCGCTCCACCCCCGCGCCCAGCGGCTCGAAATACCTCTGCCCGCAATTCCGGCAGACACCCAACTCCGTCCCGCACCTTTGACACGCCGAGACCTTCGCCGCCCGACTGCCGCAATCCGGACAGCGGCGGAGTGTTCGACAGGCCCCGCAGCGCATGGCTGGCGCATACCCCCGTCGATGGGCGAAGACGAATGCCTCGCCGCCCAAGGCGGCGGCCCGCAGAGCGGCCAAGGTGCGGGGATGAAACAGCCCTTGACCCTGAGGCTCTCTCCGGTCCACCACCTCGATGTGCGGCCATAGCCGTTGGCGCCGACGGCTGTAGAAGAAGTCGGGCCCCAACGCCAGGAAATTCACGCTGGGAACCGGGCCCACCGCAGCCAGCACCGCCCCCTCCCGGATGCTTCGCTCCCGGAGGATACGACCCGTTCCGACGGTGGGCGCCCGACGGCTCTTATGGGCGCGGCGGCCGTCTTCAACCACCACCAGCAGGCCGGGGGCAGCCATCGGCCACAGCGTCACACCGGGAGTTCCCACCAGCGCCATCCCGCCCCGGGTGGCCAACTGACCCCACACCATGGTCTTCTGACGATCGGCGTGCCGGGAACTGGCCCCCATCACCCGACCGGGAAACATCTCACGAAGAAGGTGCGTGGTGCGCTCCTCCTCCAAGACGGTGGGCACCACCACCATCACCGACCGGCCTGCTCCCAGCGTGGGTCCCAACAGCGGGCCAATCCATTCGGGGTCGGCCGGGTTGATGAGCAGCCCCCCCGGCCTTCTCCGACGACCCGCAGCGGCGTCTTCTCCCAGCCGGGCGGCCGGATGGTCGAGATCGGTCGGCGGGGGATGGGAAGAAAGGTCGCCGCCGGGGGGTGTCCGGGGAGCGTTGGGCGGTGCGGTCTTCGCCAGGATGGTGGAGAGCGGGCTCACATAGTGATGGGCCGCCCACCGGCACACCGCCAAGAGCCCGGTGTCGAAGAGCGGCAGGTCGCCGCTTACCGAGGAGACCGGCTTGAGCTTTTCAGGCAGACGGTCCCCGCACTCCACCACATATCCGTGGGTGTACCCACCTCCCAACGGGACGCGCACCTTGGCGCCCAGCCCGATTCGCCCAACCAGATGGGCGGGGACCGAGTACCAGAACCCCTCGTCAACCTCGAAGGCAGCCACCGCCGGGACTACCCGGACGGCGGAAGTCACCGGGACAGCGCCTTCTTCAACTCCTCGGTCAAATCGGTCCTCTCCCAGGCGAAGCCGGCGTCTTCCCGGCCAAAGTGGCCGTACAGGGTGGTGTCGCTGAACCGGGTCTCCCAGAGCTCGAGGTTCTCGATCATCTGCTGCGGCCGAAAACTGAGCACCGTCTGCAGGGCATTTTCCAGGTCCTCAAGGGGCACTCGGTTGGTGTTGAAGCAATCCACGTGCAGCGAGAGTGGTTCATGCATCCCGATTACATAGCTGAGTTGAATGGAGCACTGCGTGGCCAATCCGGCCGCCACCAGGTTCTTTGCGGCATGACGGGCCGCGTAGGAAGCCGATCTGTCCACCTTGGTGGGGTCTTTCCCCGAAAGGGCTCCACCGCCGTGGGGGCCGTATCCACCATAGGTGTCCACCACCAGCTTTCGTCCGGTCAGGCCGGTGTCAGCCCCCGGGCCTCCCGCGGTGAAGGATCCCGAATGGTTGATGAGAAAACGCGGTCCGCCCTCCAACAGCTCGGGGGGAACCACGTGCCGAATCACCTCCAGCTCAATGTCACCCTGCAAGGTGGCTTCATCGACACCTTTCATGTGATGGGCAGAAATCACCACCTGACTCACCCGCACCGGCCTCCGGCCTTCGTATTCCACCGTAACCTGAGTCTTTCCATCCGGGCGCAGATAGTCGATGATCCCCTGGCTCCGTACCTCCGCCAGCCTACGGGCCAGTCCGTGGGCCAGGTGAATGGGAAGTGGCATCAGCGGAGGGGTTTGATCGCAGGCAAACCCGAATATGATCCCCTGGTCTCCGGCGCCGATCTCCTCCCCCTCGACCACCATTTCAGCAATTTCGCTGGACTGCTGCTGAATGAGATTGGTGATCTGCACACCATCGCAAGGAAACTCGGGATCTCCGGGACCGTAGCCGACATCGGCGATCGCCTGCCGCGTGCTTGCCTCCACCACGTCTTTGTCCAGGGGATGGGAGGTCTCTCCGGCCAGCACCACCTGGTTTCCGGTCACGAGCACTTCACAGGCCACCCGGGGCCGCGGATAGCCGGGGAAAGTGTCCATCGCCGCGTCGAGTATGCGGTCGGCGATCAGGTCGGCCACCTTGTCCGGATGCCCTCCCGCCACCGACTCGGATGTAAAAGACCAGATTCTCGAGCCCAAGATCAACCCTCTGTCAGATCTCTTCCAGCATAAGGGCGATCTCGTCCCAGAGTCGCTCCGCCACCCGGCTTTTGGGCTGGAGCGGCCAGGCCTCTGTGTCACCGTCCCTTCGGATCAGGGTGACCTGGTTGTTGTCGGATTCAAAGCCCGACCCGGGAACCGTGACATCGTTGGCCACCATCAGATCGACGCCCTTCGCTTGCGCCTTTTTGATCGCCCTCTCCACACCTCCCGTCTCGGCCGCAAAGCCGACCACCACCCGGGGACGCGGCTTTCTGTTCACCACCTCGCCCAGCACATCACGGGTGGCCTCCAACTCCAGAGTGTTCAAACCCTCCCCCCGGGCCAGCTTGCGCCCATGGGCCATCCTGGGACGAAAGTCCGCCACGGCGGCGGTCATCACCGCCACATCCGTCTCGATCGAGGAGACCGCCTCGGCCATGTCATGGGCAGAGACCACATCGACCCGCTTCACAGGGGGCGGGGACTCGAGGCGCGAGCAAGTGACCAGGGTGGTCTCGGCTCCCCTCCGGGCCGCCTCGGCCGCCACCGCGTGCCCCATCTTCCCCGAGGAATGGTTGCTCAGAAAGCGGACCGGGTCGATCGCTTCCCGGGTACCCCCCGCCGTCACCAGCACCCGGATTCCCCTCAGTGGCGCCTCGAACAGGCCTTCGATGGACGAGAAGATCTCCTCTGGTTCGAGCATTCTCCCCACTCCTCGGTCGCCGCCCGCCAAGCGCCCGCTCGCCGGACCCAGCACCGCCACGCCATCGGAACGGAGCATGGCCACATTGCGTCTGGTGGCCGGATGCTCCCACATGGCGGTGTGCATGGCCGGGACCACCGCGATCGGACAGGTGACAGCCAAAACCGTCGCCGAGACGGGATCGGAGGCGTAACCGTGCGCCAACCGGGCAAGAGAAGCGGCGGTGGCTGGCGCCACCACAACCAAGTCGGCCCACTCGGCGGCTTCGGTGTGAGGGCTCACCGAGTCGGGGGATTCGAAAAGATCGGTTATCACTGAGCGGCCGGTGATGGCCGACAGGGTGTTGGCACCCAGGAACTTGCGGGCGGAGGCGGTCATCACCGCCCTCACCTCGGCGCGATGGTCGATAAGAATCCGGGCCAGGGTGGCCACCTTGAAGGCTGCCACTCCCCCGGTCACCGCCAACAGGACATGGCGGCCCGCTACCACTAGAGCTCCGTGGTTTCGGGAGTTTCGCTTTCTACGATCTGCTCGGCGGTGCCCAGCACCACCTTGCCTTCCACAATCTCTTCCATGGCGATTGTCAATGGCTTCCGGGCAAAGGTGTGCACTTGGGGAGGGATATATTTTCCGATGCCCTGTCCCAAATGGGCATAGTATCCCTGGATGTCTCGAGCGCGGCGAGCTGCCACCACCGCAGTTGAGAACCGGTTTCCGATCCGATCGACTACTTCTTCGATTTTCATGCTTAAGGCCGCCTCTCCAAGTTAGTCCGCCGGTGGGGACTCGTAGCAACTCTCGATTATACGGACTAACGCCTCCACAGTCTCACTCGTTTCGGCGCTGGTCACAATTTCATCATAAAGGTCATCCAGCGCCGGGGTGTCCCGCTCCGCCAGGGCAAGGCGCCGGTCCAAGAACTCCTCGGAGGCTCCTCGGGAGCGCAGTCTCTTCTCCAGGTCACCCGGAGAAGGGGGTTGGAGCAGGACCGCCACCGTCTGGGGGAATATCTCTTTCACCGCCAACGCCCCCTGCTGCTCGATCTCCAGCACCGCCACCCCTCCCTGCTCCACGATCTTGTCGACCGCCCGCCGGGGAGTGCCGTAATAATTCCCGTCGTATGCGACCCACTCCAAGAAACCGTCCCGGCGGATCATCTCCCTAAAAGTCTCCTCATCCACGAAGTGGTAATCCACCCCGTGGGTCTCGTTTTCCCGGTGCGACCGGGTGGTGAAGGAGACAACCACCTCAACCTGGCCCTGGTCGGCCAGTTCGGCCAGCACAGTCGACTTGCCGACCCCCGAGGGGCCAGACACCACCAGAACCAGGCTCGAAAGCTTGGTCAAAATCGCGCGGCGTCTGCTCTCAGGACAGTTCTTTGATCAAGGCTTCCCGCTGGCGGTGTCCCAGGCCCCGTAGACGCCGGTTTTCGAGAATGCCGACCCTCGCCATGAGCTGTTGGGTGCGTTGCTTGCCGATCCCCGGCAAAGCAGACAACACCGATGACACTTTCATGCCCCCCACCAGTGGATCGGCGGTGCGGTCCAAAAGCTCGGCGATGGTTACCCGCCGGTCGCTCAAGTCGGCCTTGATCTCTGCCCGTCCCTTGCGAACGGTCGCGGCCTTGGCAAGGGCTTCTTTGCGCTGCTCTGAGGTTAGGGGTGGTGGATTCATAATTCTCCTTATAGCCAACCGATGGTCAATCCTTTTGCGTTGGATAGTTAACGCTCTGTAAATCGAACGCGTACCTTACCAACATCCAAGACAGGCCGGAAATCATGCCCTCACAGTCCCCCTTCGGTCATCGCGTGCTGGGAGGTAATTGCCCAATGGGCGCCTCCGGTAAGGAGACCAGCTATTTCCGCCATATGATCAGATGAGGATAGGCACTCCGGTACCTCTGCGATTCTCGAAAAACCCTCCAAGTTTGCAGAAACCTGGACAACGACTCCCAATTCCCGTGCCGGAAAAACGATCCCGTCGGCGCCGGACCGGGTGGCCAGCTTGGTCATACGGGAGACCTGCTGTCCGGGAGTGTCCCTGATTCCCACCCCTCTCAACTCGTTTTCTCCGGCCCAACCCGTCACGGACGCGGACACCACCACCGCGGTGTCCGGGTATTCGCGGGCCGCGGCCACCGCCGCTTCCACCGCCGCCCGGCCTCCCAATCCAGAGACGCTCACCCACCGCGCCCCGAGCTTTCCCATCCGCGCCACGGCCCTGGCCACCGCCGGGGGCCGGTCCAGCACACCCAGATCAACCAGCACCGGTTTTCCCAAAATGCACAACGCACCCACCAGAATCGGACCGCAGTCCAGAACCAAATCCGCGCCGACCACCAACCCTCCCACCTTTCCACCCAGATCCTGGGCGGCTCTGACCGCTTCCTCGGCGTCGGCGCCCGCCAGACGGACTAGCACTTTGTCACCCCCCCAGTTCATACGCGCCAATCCTGAAGGCTGCGGGGAACACTGATGGCGTCGAGGTCCGAGCCGAGTATCTCCGAAGCGGCGCCGGCCGCCGCCAAGGTGGTCATGTAGGGGATGCTGCGCTGGCGAGCCGCCCGATAGAGATCCCGCCCGTCGAAGCGGGAGACATCGGTTCCATAGGTGTTGACCACCATGGTCACCTCCCCCGACTCGACCAGTTCCAAAGCGTCCGACCGCCCCTCCTCCCCCGCCGGCAGTGATTTGACATCCGGGCTCTTCCAGGCGGCGGCCGTTCTGTGGTCGGCTATCTGAGCCAGACCGTTCGCCGCCCATCCCTCAATCAGGTCCGCTCCCGAGGAGATGTCGGCCTCCGAGAGCAGCATCAGCACCGCTCCCTCCCGCACCAGCCGGTCGCCCGCACCCAGAAGAGCCTTTCCATAGGCGGTCTTCCAGTCGGCTCCCACTCCCATCACCTCCCCGGTAGCCCGCATCTCCGGGCCAAGCACCGGATGGGAAGAGGGGAACCGGTCCCATGGCAGCACTGCTTCCTTAACGCCTACCATCTGGGACTCCTCCTCTTCCCGATAGAGGCCTTCGGAGCGCAACTCCGCCAGGGAGGCGCCCATAATCACCCGGGCCGCCAGCTTGGCCAGGGGAAGCCCCCGCACCTTGGAGATGAATGGGACGGTTCGCGAAGCGCGGGGATTAGCCTCCAGGAGATACACATCCTCACCCTGTACTGCATATTGAATGTTCATCAGGCCCCTCACACGCAGGGCTGAGGCCAGAGCAGCGGTCATCTGCTCGATCGTCTGTCGGGCGGTGGGTCCCAGGGTGCGGGGAGGAGTGATGCAGGCCGAGTCCCCCGAGTGGACCCCGGCCTCCTCGACATGCTCCATTATCCCCCCCATCAGGAGTTCGTCCCCGTCGTAAACGGCGTCCACATCGATCTCGGTGGCCGATTCCAAAAAGGAGTCGATCAGAAGCGGCGCTCCGGCCAGATCGGCATCTTCGATGTTTCCGTACATCTCATCTAGGTAGCCATCCAACTGCTCGGGGTCCCCGATCACCTGCATCCGCCTTCCCCCCAGCACGAAAGAGGGCCGGGCCACCACCGGAAAACCTATCTCGGCCGCCACCCGGCGCGCCTCTGTGCGGGAACGGGCCAGGCCGTGGCGGGGCTGGAGAATCCCCAGGCGCTTGCAAAGCTCGGAGAACCGCTCCCGGTCCTCGGCCAGATCGATAGAGGCCGGAGAGGTGCCCGAAATGGGCGTCCCGGCCTCGGCGAGCCTTCTCGCCAGGTTGAGTGGAGTCTGGCCGCCGAACTGCACTATCACCCCCACCGGCTTCTCGGCAGCCACCACATCCAGGACATCCTCCACCGTGAGAGGTTCGAAATACAGGCGATGGGAAGTGTCGTAGTCGGTGGAGACCGTCTCGGGATTGCAGTTCACCATCACCGTTTCATAGCCGGCCTCCCCCAGGGCGAACGCGGCCTGCACGCAGCAGTAGTCGAACTCGATCCCCTGTCCGATCCGGTTGGGGCCCGCCCCCAACACCACCACCCGGGGACGGGTGGCGGGCGGCACCTCGTCCTCGTCCTCGAAAGTCCCGTACAGGTAGGGGGTCTGTGCGGCGAACTCGGCGGCGCAGGTGTCCACCGTCTTGTAGGTGCGGCGGATCCCCCGGGACAGGCGCGTGCGGCGAATCTGCGATTCGCTCTTACCCCACAGAAAGGAGAGCTGGGCGTCGGAGAACCCATAGCGTTTGGCGTCCTCCCACAAATCGTCCTGCGGACCACGTACCGCCAACTCGTCCCGGAGCTCGACGATCTCGGCGATCTGGTGGGTAAACCAGGGATCGTAAGCGGTGAGCCGGGAGACCTTGTCAGGCGACCACCCTCTCCGAAGTGCCTCGGCGGCGGCCGTCACCCGATCCGGGGTGGGCGTCTCCAAAAGCTCGGAAAGTTGTTCTCCGGTGAGTTTCTCCATCTGCCTGGCGCCGGGGTCGGCGCCCAGTCCCAGCCGCCCCGTCTCGAGGCTTCGTAGAGCCTTCTGCAGCGCCTCGGGAAAGGTGCGTCCGATCGCCATCGCCTCACCCACGCTCTGCATGGAGGAGCCCAGCCGACGGGGAGTGGCGGGAAACTTGGCGAAGTCGAACCGGGGCGCCTTCACCACCACGTAATCGAGCGCCGGCTCGAAGGAGGCGGGGGTCAGCCCGGTGATGTCGTTTGTGATCTCATCGAGGGTGTAGCCTACCGCCAAGAGCGCGGCGATCTTGGCGATGGGAAAACCGGTGGCCTTGGAAGCCAGGGCCGAGGAGCGGGACACGCGGGGATTCATCTCGATCACCAGCCGCCGCCCGGTGTCCGGTTCCACCGCGAACTGCACGTTGGATCCTCCGGTCGCAACCCCGATGGCCCGCAGCACCTTGATCCCGTCGTCGCGCATCTCCTGGTACTCCCGGTCAGATAGCGTCTGGATAGGCGCCACGGTTATCGAATCGCCGGTGTGCACTCCCATCGCGTCCAGGTTCTCTATCGAGCAGATCACCACCGCGTTGTCGGCGTGGTCCCTCATCACCTCCAGTTCGAACTCCTTCCAGCCCTCCACCGACTCCTCCACCAATATCTCCGACACCGGAGATGCCTCCAGTCCCCGGCGGGCCACCGCTTCGAGCTGTTCGGCGTCATGCGCCATTCCCGTCCCGCCTCCCCCCAGGATGAAAGAGGGCCTGATCATCAGCGGAAAACCCAGGCGGGCGGCGATGCGGCGCACATCGGCCATCGACTTCGCGTACCCGGCCCGGGGGGTCTCCATCCCCGCCTCGGCCATCACCTCCCGGAACCTCCCCCGGTCCTCGGCCCGCTCAATGGCCTCCATGCCAGCCCCGATCAGCTCCACACCGTATCGCTCCAGCGTCCCCCTCCCAACCAGCTCGGCGGTGATGTTGAGCGCCGTCTGCCCGCCCAGGGTGGGAAGCAAGGAGTCGGGGCGCTCGAGGTCAATGATCCGCTCCACCACCTCGGCGGTGATGGGCTCCACATAGGTCTGGTCGGCGAACTCGGGATCCGTCATGATGGTGGCCGGGTTGGAGTTGACCAGCACCACCCGATAGCCCTCCCGGCGCAGGGCCTTGGCGGCCTGGGTGCCCGAGTAATCGAACTCACAACCCTGGCCGATCACGATGGGACCCGATCCCACCAGGAGGATGGAGCGGATGTCGCTGCGCGCGGGCATCTCGCCTAGACCCCGCGGTCCATCAGGCGCAAAAAGTCATCGAAAAGCCCCACCGCGTCGCGGGGACCCGGAGCGGCCTCGGGATGGTATTGCACCGAAAAGGCTGGGATGTCCCGGCATTCCATCCCCTCCAGGGTGCCATCGTTGAGGTTTTGGTGGGTGGGGACGATCGTCCCGAAGTCCGACTCGACCTCCGCGGGCAAAAGCTCCGGTGTGACCAGACCTTCCCGGGTGGGCGCCGAGCGAGCGGACAGGGACCATAGGTCGACGGAGAATCCGTGGTTTTGGGAAGTGATCTCCACTCTCCCGTCAGAAAGGCGGCGCACCGGATGATTCCCTCCATGATGACCGAAGGGAAGCTTGTAGGTGCCGGCGCCCAAAGCCAGTCCCATGACCTGTTGTCCCAGACATATCCCGAACACCGGCGTCTTTCCCAATATCCCCCGCAGGGTGGCCTTCACGGCTTCGAGCGGTTCGGGGTCCCCGGGGCCGTTGGATAAAAACACTCCGTCAGGCCGGGCGGCCAGTACCTCCGAGGCCGAGACTCCCAGCGACACCACCTCCACCTCCAGCCCCCGCCGGGTGAGGTGCTCCAAAATGTCCCGCTTGATCCCGAGGTCGATGGCAACCACCTTCCCCCGGGTCGCCCCAGTGGGCGAGACCGTGTAGGAATCGGTGGTGGAGACCTCCGAGGCGAGGTCTTGTCCGACCATCACAGGTGCTTCGGCGGCTATCTTCGCCAACTCGGCCGCCGACACTCCCCCTCCCATAGCGGCGGGCATCGCCCCCTGGTCGCGGATGTGGCGGGTCAACCGGCGGGTGTCGATCCCGGCGACCGCCACCAGTCCGTTCTCCGAAAAGAAGTCCGACAGGCCACCCTCTGCCCTCCAACTGGAATAGCGCCGGGAAAAGGCTCTCATCACCACCCCGGCCGCGGCCGGCCGGCCGGCCTGTGAGTCGAGGGCGGTAACCCCATAGTTGCCAATGTGGGGGGCGGTCATCAACACGATCTGTCCGGCATAGGAGGGATCGGTGAACACTTCCTGGTATCCGCTCATGGCGGTGTTGAACACCACCTCCCCCACCGTGGTCCCCGAAGCTCCCACCGACCATCCCCGGAAAACCTCCCCGTCGGCCGTCACCAGAAGACCCGGCTCGGCCCGGCGGCGGCGCGCCCAGGAAGGCTCCTGCTCGGACGGGACGGGACGGGACGCCTCATCGGGCCGTATCCAAGCGGCCAGGGTGGCCAGCACCCCGTTCACGAATCGGCTGCTCCGTTCGGTGGAGAACTCCCCGGCGATCCGCACGGCCTCGGAGATGATCACCGCCACCGGGGTGCGGCTGTGATGACGGAGCTCGTACACTGCCATCTGCAAGACCGCCAGGTCAACGGGGGGCATCCGGGTGACCCTCCAGCCCTGGGCGGCTCGCTCGATCAGCGCGTCGATGTTCTCCGAGTCCGCTAGCACTCCCCGCACGATCAGTTCGGCCTTGGGAAGCTTGTCCTCCAAGAGATCGTCGGGCCCCGACGTGAGCCCTTCGGATACATCTATCTCATAGAGGACCCGAAGCGCCTGATGACGCGGGTCGTCGGAGCCATTGAAGAGCTCGAGAGTCGCCTCCGGCCCGGGTTGGCTATTCACACCCTGGTGAGATACGCGCCGGTGCGGGTGTCCACCCTGATGTGGTCACCCTGGGACACGAAAAGCGGCGTCTTGATACTAATTCCGGTCTGGACAACTACCTCCTTGGTGGCCCCCGACACCCGGTCTCCCTTCACCGCCGGTTCGGCAAAGGTGACCTCCATCTCCACGGAGGGAGGAAGCTCTAGACCGATGGGACGCTCCTTGTGAAAGGCAATGATCATGGTCATGCCTTCCACCAGATATCCCGCGTCGTCGCCGACTTCGGATGCGCTGAGAGCAAACTGCGAATAGTCCTCCAGGTTCATGAAGTGAAAGCCCAGGTCATCCTGGTAGAGATACTGATGATCCTGGCGGGAGATGATCGCCCGGGGCACGTCTTCGTCCGCCCGGAAGGTGCGGTCCAGCACCTGGCCGGTCTCGGCGTTCTTGATCTTCATCCGCACGAACGCCTTCCCCTTGCCCGGCTTGACATGCTGATAGGTGACGATGGAAAACACCCCGTCAGGGAGTTCCAGCGCCATACCGGGACGGACATCATTAGTGGAGATCATCAGTTTTCAGCGCGGGTCGGGATACCGCAGACCGAAGTGTAGATGACCCTCACAATCCGACCGCAATCAAGCCGGTCTCCAGTTCATCAAGGGAGACATCGACCACCACCGGCCTCCCGAAGTCTTCCAGCAGCACCATTTTCGGCAAAGGCCCACCCTGGCGCTTTTTGTCCTTGCCAAGCAGTTCCATGATCGCCGGACGCGCCACCGCCGGGGAACTGGTGGGCAGGCCCAGGGATGCGATTATCTCCCGCTGGCGGCGCTCGTGGGCAAATCCCGCCTTCCGCGCCGAGATGGCGCCGGCCGCCACCATCCCCACCGCCACCGCGTGGCCATGCGGCATGCCGGCGGCCGTCTCCACCGCGTGGCCGACCGTGTGCCCGTAGTTGAGGATCGCCCGCCGGCCCGTCTCGAAGAAGTCGGTTGACGTCACCTCCGCCTTGACCCGCACCGCCCGGGACACCACCTCCGACAGCGGGGCGCCAAGGCCGCGCTCCTCCAGGATTTCCACCAGTCCGGGATCTCCGATCAGACCGGCCTTCAGCGCCTCGCCCATTCCTTCGATGAGCAACGGGCGGGGAAGCGACATCAGAACATCGATGCTGATCACCACCCGTCGGGGATGGCGAAAGGCGCCCACCTGGTTCTTTCCCTCCCGGTTTACCCCGGTCTTCCCGCCGATGGCGGCGTCCACCGCTCCGAGAAGGGTGGTGGAAACATACACCGCCTCCACCCCTCTCAGCCAGGTGGCGGCCACAAACCCGGCCAGATCGGTGGCCGCCCCCCCGCCTACTCCGACTATGGTGTCGTACCGGTCCATTCGGAGCCGGTCGAGTTCCCGGTAGATACCCTCCACAACCCCCAGGGTCTTGGCCACATCCCGATCGGGTATCTCCAAGACATGCACCGCCACCGGATCGCCCCCTGTCCCCGAAGCATCCTTTGAGATACGGGCAGACACCGTCGCTGCCACCCCGGCGGCCGCTCCGGGCTGGGTGAGCACCACCACCCGGGAGCGGGGATGGCGTGGACGGGGAGGAAGGAGCGGAGCGGGCAGGTCTTCGGAGACAAGAATCTCGCACTGATCCCCGATCAGGATGCTTTCCATAGTCTCCACACCTCCTCGCCGATCAGATCACGAGACTTGCAGTCCGCGTCGAGCGTCAGATGGGCGGCCTGCTCATAGAGGTGCATCCGGGCCTCCCAAATCTCGGTGTAGCGGACCCTCAGGTCGGCATAGCCCTGCAGCAAGGGACGGTTGCGGGTCTTCCCCGCCGCGATCAGGGCGGACAGGGATGGCTTCAGCCACACCACCGACCCGCTCTTTCGCATCAGGCGGCGGTTCTCCTCTCTGAGAATCGCTCCCCCGCCGGTAGCCACCACCATCCACTGGCCGTCCCCGGAGATGCGCGCTATCTCTTCAGACTCGAGATGCCGGAAGGCCGCCTCTCCCTGTTCTTCGAAGATCTCGGGAATGGTCATCCCGGCCCGCTCGACGATTTCAGCGTCCACATCCACGAACGGGAACCCGCTTCGGTTCGCCACCCTCTGGCCCACGCGGGTCTTCCCGGATCCCATCATTCCGATCAGCCATAGCTTCGGGGTCAGAACCGCTCCACCTTTCTCCAATGGGATTTCCACCCGGCCCGCAGATCGTCCACCGTGTCACCCCCGGCCACCCGCTGCGCCTCCTGGGCCAGCACCACCGCCACCATCTGCTCGGCGACTACCCCGGCCGCGGGAACCGCGCACACATCGGAGCGCTCCCGGAAGGCCTGCTCGGGCCGGCGGGTGTCCACATCCACGGTTTGAAGAGGACGCATTACGGTGGAGATGGGCTTCATAGCGGCCCGCACTCGGAGCAATCCCCCCACTGTCATACCGCCTTCGGTACCCCCCGCCCGGTTGGTGGAGCGAAAATATCCGTCGTTGTCCTCATAGAAGATCTCGTCATGGGCGGCGGTTCCCCGCCGGGCCGCCGAGCGAAACCCGTCTCCCACCTCCACTCCCTTGATGGCCTGGATGGACATCAGCCCCTCGGCCAGCCGGGCGTCCAGGCGCCGGTCCCAGTGCACGTGGCTCCCCAGCCCGGGCGGAAGGCCGTAGGCCAACACTTCCACCACCCCACCCAGCGTGTCGCGGTCCGCCTTGGCCGCCTCGATCACCGCGATCATCTCCGCCTCTGCCCCGGAGTGGAAAACCCGCACCGGCGACTGGTCGATGGTTTTCAGATCGGAGGGAAGGGGAAGGGGATGGTCGGGAGCCTCCACTCCGCCGATCGCCACCACATGGCTGAACACGTCCACGTCCAAGGCGGCCAGCAAGACCTTGGAGAGATAGCCGGCCACCGTCCGGGCGGCGGTCTCGCGCGCCGACGCCCTCTCCAGGATGTTGCGGGCATCGTGGGTGTCGTATTTGATCATCCCGGCCAGGTCGGCATGCCCGGGCCGGGGAGAAGTCATCCTGCGCCGGGGCTCGTGTCCCGGGTCGGGGCTCATCTCCTTCTCCCACTTGGGCCACTCGGTGTTGCGAATGATCACCGCCACCGGACTCCCCAGCGTGTAACCGTGGCGCACCCCTCCCATCACCTCCAGGGTGTCCCTCTCAAGCTTCATCCGATTCCCCCGCCCGAATCCCAACCGCCGCCGGGCCAACTCGGCCGCGAGGTCGTCTGCGCTGAAAGCCAGCCCGGACGGCAAGCCCTCAACCACAGTGACCAGGCCAGGCCCATGAGATTCGCCAGCAGTAAGAAAACGCAGCATGCCAAAGATGCTACCCGTCAAGCCCTCTTTTCCGTGATCAGTTCAACCCACCCCGAGGACCGATCCCATCACCGCCGGGCAAGCGCGTGTCGCCTGTTTATAACCAAGGGAACCACCCAAGGAAAACCACCGGCGGAGCCCGGCGTTGCCTCAGACGCTACATCGCCCGATCAATCTGCTGACTCCTCGAAAACCTCCACCAAACACCAACTTGGTAAACAAGAACCATCACACCTCCCCAAATATCGCAGCTTGTTGCCGTTCATTTCACATCCAATGCCGATGGATGCCCAACTACTTCTTCATTGTGGCTGGTTGCCAGGCCCTTCCAGATGGTGTCGATGGTCTCTTCGATGGTTTTTCTTGACTGATCAGTGCCAAAATGTGCCTCGCCAACACCGACCCGACAATGGCATGGACTGCGATCTCAAGAGCGACGCCGGGCCGTATCTGGCCACGGTCCACGCCTCGTTGGAGGATCATGACTGCGTCGTCCCTGCGGGGGCGCATGATCGGTTCGCGGAACAACTCAAAGAACTCGGGGTTGCGACGCTCCTCGACCAGTAAGGCGCCCATCATGGCGAACCCTAGGCCGCGCTCCAGACCAACCTGGGTCTGAACGAGCATCTCGACAAAGTCGGCATGTGCGTTGCCCGTGTCCGGGGGCGGGCCCAAATCGTCTCTTATGGCCCCTACCACGGCGGCCGCCAACTCCTCTTTGGACGCGTACCGCCGGTAGATAGTGGTCTTTTCGACTCCGGCCACGGACGCGACCTTCTCTACCGACATACCGGCATAGTCTTGGTCCGTAAGCACCCGAAGAGCGGCCCGGAGAATGGCCTGGACGGGCTTGGGGCCGCCTCGCCGCGGAATCTCTTTGGATCCTGTCATTGCGTGGTTTCGGCTAGGCCTTTGGAGCGTCGGAAGCTTCGACTTCGCCGTCGGATTCCGCGTTCTTCCATTCAGGAAGGTGACGCGCCGGCATGTACTTTGCGACCAGCACCGAGCCGATTATGGCCACACCCGCCCCTACGAGCACCGCGATGCCGAGAGCTTCGGTGAATGCCGTCTTTGCAGCGTCCGCCAATCCGCTGCCGACCTCGGCAGGCAATCTTGATGCAATTTGGGATGCCGCACCTACCGAGTCGCTCGCGGCCTTCGCCGCCGCCGCCGGCAGCCCTGCCACCGCTTCAGTCATCCTGCCACCGTACACCGTGTTGATGACAGAGCCGATGACGGCCACCCCGAAGGCCCCTGCCACCTGACGGGTAACGTCGTTCATCGCGGAGGCTACGCCGGCGTTGGCCTCGGGGACCGCCCCCATCACCGAATCGGTCGATGGCGCCATCACGTTGCCCATTCCGAACGCGAGGACAAAGAAGGTCCCTCCGACGACCCAATAGCCGGTATCCGGCTGCCACAGGGCAATGGTGGCGAACGCTCCAGCCACGATCAAGAGACCCATCGCCACCGCCCTATGGGTGCCCAACTTACCGACCAGGCGATGGCTATTGCCCGCTCCAACCATCATGCCCAAGGCCACCGGCACCATCCTCAGGCCGGCTTCCAGTGGTGTGTAGCCCTGAACGAACTGGAGGAATTGGGTTAGACCGAATATCATGCCGAACAGGGCGAAAAACCCGATTGCGATCGCGCCCGCTCCCGCAGAGAATCGCGGGTTCTTGAAGAACGCCAAGTTGAGCATCGGATGATCGGTCTTGATCTCCCAATAGCCGAACGCAGCAGCGAGGGCCACCCCACCCACCAAGCCCGCTAACACGAGGCCGTCGGTCCAACCACGGACCGGGGCCTCAATGATGGAGTACACCAAGATCGTTACAGCAGATATGGACAGAACCGCGCCAAGGATGTCCAGCGACGCTGGATGAGGATCTCGGCTTTCGGGCAGGAGAAGGATTCCGGCTATGAGGGCGATTAGGACGATCGGAACGTTTATAAAGAACACGGAACCCCACCAGAAATGCTCCAGAAGAATGCCTCCGGTGACAGGGCCGAGACCGATGCCCAATCCGGCGACCGCGGCCCATATACCGATAGCCTTGCCGCGCTCCTCCCTCGGAAACACATCGGTGAGGATCGACAGGGTGGACGGCATGATGAGCGCCCCGCCGATACCCATAATGGCCCGCGCCCCGATGAACTGTGCGCTCGAGGCCCCGTACGCCGCGTAGAAGCTCGCCAGGCCGAACACGATTAGTCCGAGCTGAAGCGCACGCCTGCGCCCGAACCGGTCACCGAGCGAACCCATCGTCAGCAGCAGACCCGCGAAGACGAGTACATACGCGTCGACCATCCATTGAAGAGCGGTTGCGGTCGCGTCGAACTCTCGCTGGAGGGTGGGGATGGCGACGTTGAGTATGGTGTTGTCCAGGCCAATAATCAGGAGACTCATCGACAGGATGACCAGGATCCACCACCGTCTCCGGTATATGGTTGACCGAGCCGAGGCTGAGCTTGAGTCCGCCATGAAATGACCTCCTGGATTAGGAACGCTACCACCAGGCACCGGCTACCACAGCGGGCGGCGAAGGGGATTGGGGACGGGTGCGATCAGAGCGTGAGGAAAGTTCTCTAGCCGGTTAGTGTTGGTTGTCCCGTCTTGGTGATATTATACAATGTTTTGTCACACCCCCCTGGTGCAATGATTGCACGAAAGAAAACACGACGAACCGCCAGTCGGCCAACCTGATCCGCGTGACTCTGCCGTCGTTGCCGGTAGGAGAAGCAACTGTGGAACAACTCCAGGAGCGGGTGCAGTCCACCATCCGCGGCGAGAACCAAACAGCCGCGGTCCGCGCTGAAGCTTTGGCGGAGTTGCGCCGGCGGGAAGGAACCGAACTGACCGAAACGGTGCTACGAGAGGGCGGTCTACGGTCCCGCCGCCGGGCACGCTCTGAGGTGCAGACAGCTGCTGACCTTTCGGGGTTGCCGAAGACTTCGGAGGGTTTGCAGAGACCAGCGCCAAGAGCGGCGCTGCCCAACTGTCTCGGTGTTTGATCGGCCAGCGCGCCAATCAGCAAGAGTATGGCGGTTGTCGCTCCGCCCGGGTATGAGGATCCGATTGGGGATCAGCCGATGCTCCAGGTCGGTCATCATCACCGCCGCGGTCTCAGCCACCCACACCAGATGAGCGGGCAGCACTCCTGTCCAGCCGACACCCAGAGCGACGGAGAGCATCCATCGGGTCGCCGGTCGCCAGACAGCCGGCCTTCCCAGACCCGGTGCGCCAACTGCCGGGTGATCCAGCCATCCACCGCCGGTCCGATCCCGGGCCCCGCCAGAAACGCCCCTCCCCAACCGATCATCAGTCCCCGCTTATCCCAGCTCTCACGGCCCGCTCCATCACCCCGACAGGGGGACGATGCCCGGTCCACAACTGGAAGGAGGCCTCCGCCTGGGCAACCAGCATCGCCGGGCCGTCGGCCAGGGGCAGCCCCCGATCCCTTGTCCACCGGATGGCGGCGGTGTCCTTCTGATCCGCCCGGTAGGCCATGTCGAAGAGGCCGGTCGAGACCTCCAGCAACAGCGAAGGCAACTCTCCTCCCCGCATCCCTAAGGGGGTGGCGTTCACCAGCACCGCACCGGGCAGGTTCTCACCCCACGGCAGGGGTCGAACGGCGACGTCGACCCGCTCGCGCAGAGACTCGACCGCCTCGGGGCGGCGGGCCGAGCACCAGAGGATCTGGTTCTTCAAGGCAACGGCAGCCGCAGCCGCCGCGCCACCGGCTCCCACTATCAGCACCGGGCAGTCGGTGAGCAGCCCTGCCTTCTCCCACACCCGTCGGATCGCTTCCACATCGGTGCTGTGTCCGGTTATCTGCCCACTCCCTTCCCGGGTCCAGGTGTTGACCGAGCCGGCCCGCTCGGCGTCGGTGCTCAACCGGTCAGCCAGCCGGGCGGCCACTCCCTTGTGCGGCATGGTGATGTTGGCGCCGTGAAGTGTGCCCAGCCCCATCTCCGAAGCTGCCTCTGCCATCCCCCGTTCGTCCACCTGCCGCCGACTGTACACCCCTTCCAGCCCCAATGCGGACAGCGCAGCGTTGTGCATCAGGGGAGACAGGGAGTGCTCCACCGGGTCTCCCAGAACCGCCAGGCGGTAACCACCTGAAGGCGAGGTTGGCGCCATCTGTTCCGTCAAGGAAGCACCCCGTCAGCTCGGGCCTTCGCCACCGCAGCGATATGCTCTTCGGCGGTCACCGAGAATGTGTGCTGGCCATCGGTTGAGCTGAGCACAAAGAAGCGATACTCGGTATCGGCTGGCTGGGCGGCGGCCTGGAGGGAGGAAAAGCTCGGAGCGGCGATGGGAGTGGGAGGAAGGCCCCGCACCCGATAGGTGTTGTAGGGCGAATCGATATCGGGATCGAAAAGGGCGATGTCGCGGCTTCCCACCGCATAGAGGATGGTGCTGTCCATCTGCAGGACAGTTCCGTCATCGAGACGGTTCCGCAGGACGCTCGACACCACGGGGCGCTCCTCGGCGATCCGCACCTCCGACTCGATGATGGAAGCCATGACTATGCCCTGGTAGGGCGTGAGGCCCCCCGACTCGAGACCGCTCCAGTCCACCAGGGAGAATCGCTGCTCCATGGTGTCGGACAGCCGTTGCAGAATCTCGGTAGGACTGGCTTCGTTGTGGAACTCGTACGTGTCCGGGAACAGCAGTCCCTCCCATGAACGGAGAGTGACGGCCCGGGTCTGATCGAGCAACGACGAGGTGACCGACCCATCCAGCAGGGCGTCTTCGAACTGCTGTTTTTCAGTGCGGGAGGCATCCGCCAAGAGATCCAGGATCTCATCGATCCGCTGGCTGGCAAAGACGGTGATTCGATAGGTGGGCGCCACGGGGCCCTCCAGCAACTCCACCAGCAGTTCCTCGACGGAGATGCCAGTGACCAACTGGTAGGTCCCCGCCTGTATCGAGCCTGCCACCCCGGCATCCTGCACCGCCGCCAGTAACTGCCCGGATTCGGAGATAATTCCGGCCGACACCATGATCTCCGCCACCCTGGTGGCCGAAGAGCCGAAGGGAATCTCCACCTCCACGGAGAGACCGGAAGTGACAGCGACAACGGGTGCGGTGGTCTCCACCGGGCCGAGCCGCTCGGTCACATTCTGACCGAGCCCGGAACCCAGGTTGATGATCAACACTCCGGCAACCACCACGGCCGCGGCCACCGCCAGCACACGCAACAATCCCCAGAGGTTGGGCTGGCGGGGAGGCTGGTCGAAGTCGGAAGGATCGGTCAACTCTGCCCGCCCGTTCTCTCGACCCCTGGGGATCGGCCCATCAGGTATTCGGATAAGATGATGGCCGCCGCCACCTTGTCACGGCGATGACGGCGCTTTTTGGGCGGCGCCCCTCCCTCTCTCATTATCCGCTCTGCCGCCACAGTGGAGTAACGCTCGTCGTGCATCTCCACGGAAAGGCCAGTGGCGCGCCGCAACTCTCCGGCCAGTTCCCGGGCCGCCGCGGCGGACGCCCCTTCCCGCCCCGACAGGCTCACGGGCAAGCCGACCACAATGGTGTCCACATCGTTTTCTCTCACAATGTTTTGCACCTCCGTCACCACATCGGTTTTCGACCGGTCGATAACCGCCCAAGGCTGAGCGATGATCCCCCCGGGGTCAGACAGAGCCACCCCCACTCTCCGTTCACCCGGGTCCACGGCCAAAACCCGCCCCAGTTCACACCTCCGATAGGGCCCGGGCCGCCACGCTTTCGGCCTGTTCCAGAGCCTCTTCGAGGAGCTGTCCTCGCGGGCCTCCCCCCTGGGCCAGCTCCGGATCGCGAGAGCTTCCCCCACCCATTATCCGGGCTGCAGTCCCCACCAACTCCCCGGCTGACACTCCCTGTTGAGCCAGCAAGGGGCTCACCGCCCCCACCACCGCACCCTTGCCGTTGGCTACCGATCCGACGATCGCCACCCCCGGAGAGATGCGCTCTCTCACCCCGATGGCTAACTGGCGCAACTGGTTGGTGTCGAGTCCCTCCGCGGTGGAGACCACCAGTTTGAAGTTGTTGCAGATTCGGGCCGAGCCGGCCAGTTCCTGGGCCAGTTCGCCCCGCCGGGCGGCCCGTATCTCGTTCAGTTCGTCCTCCAGTTCGCTCACCCGTTCCAAGAGCGCATCCACCCGCTCGGGAACCGCCGTCCAGGGGACGGTGAGCCGTTTCCCGGTTCGGTCCAGGGTGTCCCGGACCGCAATCAGATGGTCGTAGGCGGCCTGGCCCGAGAGCGCATCCACCCTCCGCAGGTTGGCGCCGATTGAGGACTCGCCCAGCACAACCACCGGGCCGATCTGCCCAGCGGCGGGGACGTGGGTGCCTCCGCACAACTCCCGAGAGAAGTCGCCCACCTGCACCACCCGCACTTGCTCGCCGTATTTGTCGCCGAAGAACGCCAGGGCGCCCGAGGCGCGGGCGTCGTCGATGGGCATCACGGTGGTGCTGACGCCTCCGTTCCCGATCACCTTCCGGTTGGCCAGAAGGTCTATCTCAGACAACTCTTGGGGTTCGAGAGCCGAAAAGTGGGAGAAGTCGAAGCGGAACCGGCCGTCCGCGACCAAAGAGCCTGCCTGGCGGACGTGGTCTCCCAAACCCTCCCGGAGCGCCCAGTGGAGGATGTGGGTTGCGGTGTGACTTTTCCGGATGCCCTCCCGGCGCAGAGCGTGGATGCCGGTGTGCACTGTCTGTCCCGCCCCCACCCATCCCCTTTTCACCCGGGCGAGGTGCCCCGATAGGCCCACCAGGGGATGGCGGGTGTCGGAGATCTCCATCTCTCCGGTGTCGCTGACCATGATCCCGGTGTCCCCCACTTGGCCGCCCGCTTCGGCGTAAAAGGGCGTCCGGTCCAAGAACACCTCCACCTCCTCGCCTTCCCGGGCCACGGACACCTGCTCCCCCTCCCGGAGTATGGCCACGACCCGACCCCTTCCCGCTTCATGGTCATAGCCGATGAACTCACACGTCCCGATCTCATCAAGCAACCCCCGGTACAGATCGGCGGCGGCCGCCTCGTCTCCCCCCTTCCAAGCCTTCCGCGCCCGCGCCCGCTGTTCCCCCATCAGGCGAGAAAATTCCCCCTCGTCCACCTCCACCTGCTTCTCCTCGGAGATCTCCATGATCAGTTCGAAGGGGAATCCGTATGTGTCGTGAAGTCGGAACGCCACCTCTCCCGAGAGGATCTCGCCCTCGTCCAGGCCTTCCATCTCCCCCTGCAGAATGGAATGGCCCGACTCCAGGGTGCGCAGGAAACGGTACTCCTCGCGAGAGACCACCTTCAAGACCAGGTCGTAGTGGTCGATGATCTCCGGATAGGCGTATCCCAACGCCTTGGTCGTGGCGGAGGCCAGCCTGGGCATCAGGAGACCCTCATAGCCAAGCTGCCAGCCGTGTCGCACTGCTCGGCGGATCAGTCTTCGCAGGACATAGCCTCGTCCCTCGTTGGAGGGCACCACACCGTCGGAGATGAGGAGGGTCATGGCGCGACTGTGATCGGCCAGAATGCGCAGGGAGACATCGGAAAGCGGGCTTTCTCCGTAGGCCACTCCGCAGATCGAAGAGCCGGCCTCCAGCACCGGGCGCATAACATCGATTTCGAAGGCGCTGGAGACTCCCTGGAGAACCATGGCGGTCCGCTCAAGGCCCATCCCCGTGTCCACCCCTTTCATGGGAAGTTCCCCCACCACATGGAAGGGCCGGTCCTGGATGTTCTGCATGAACACCAGGTTCCACAGTTCCACATAGCGGTCCTCGCCGCCCCCTATCGGGCCTCCCGCCTCTCCGTATTCGGGCCCGCGGTCATAGAAGATCTCCGAGCACGGTCCGCACGGCCCCGGCACCCCCATCTGCCAGAAGTTGTCCCTGCCTCCCCGCTGCACCCGTTCGGGGGGCGCACCCACCTCCGATTTCCACAGCTCGGCCGCCTCGTCGTCGGTCTCATAGACGGTGAACCACAAGCGCTCGGGATCCAGTCCGTACCCCTCGGTGACCAACTCATAGGACCAGCGGATCGCATCCTGCTTGAAATAGTCGCCGAAGCTGAAATTCCCCATCATCTCGAAGAACGAGGTGTGCCGGGCAGTGGTGCCGATTATGTCGATGTCGATGGTCCGTACACACTTTTGCACGCTCACCGCCCGTTTGTAGGGCGGTGGCTCCTCTCCCAGGAAATAGGGCTTGAAAGGCACCATCCCGGCGTTGGTCACCAAGAGGGTGGGATCGACCGGGATGAGGGAGGCCGACGGGCGCACGGTGTGGCCGCGTTCGGCGAAAAAATCCAGAAAAGTCTGACGTATCCGGGTGCTTTCCATATCTCCTGGCTGTGAAAGGCGTCGCGGGTTTCAGGCTAGCAATCTTGAAGGTACACCAGCTAAACCTGAATCCACCGGTGGGTTTGGTGTCAGTACCTGTCCATCCGCTACACGAACCGGCTCACCGAAGCCGGGATCACACCGTCCGTCGGCTCGGTCGGCGACTCAGGATAATGGTGGGGTCGTTGGGTCGGGTCTGACTATGACAACGCCTTAGCCGAGACCGTCATCGGCCTCTACAAGACCGAACTCATCCGAACAAAAGGACCATGGCGCGACCTCGACCAAGTCGAGTACGCCACACTCAAGTATGTCGACTGGTTCAACCACCGGCGAATCCTCGAACCAATAGGGCACATCCAACCAAGCGAGAAAAAGACCAACACTATGATCAACAGAAGCGAGTCTAGCTCGCTGGACTCAAACAAAACACACTCCGGGATACCCGGGGCGCTTCAGCAACAACTAGGAGACGAAAACATGACATATGACCGTATATCCAGAATGAGGAAATTGTGTTTGCTTGTGGGCGTCTTCGCTCTGATCGCGGCGGCTTGTGGCGGCGCAGATGAGCCCACAACCGCGGAGCCCACAGTCCCGGGCGGCGAGCTGATGATCGCGCTCACGACGCAGCCCAACGCGCTCGACCTTGCGAACGGAGCCGAGCGAAACGCGAGCAACGTGTCCTACCAGATATTCGACGCGCTGGTGTGGATCAACGACGACCTGGAGTTCGAGCCGGCCCTCGCCGAGTCGTGGACAGTGTCCGACGACGGTCTCAGTTACACGTTCAAGCTGCGCGAGGACGTGGTGTTCCACAACGGCGAGCCGTTCAACGCGGACGCCGTGGTGTTCTCGTGGGAAGTGCAAAAGCAGCCGGAGAACGCTTACTTCAACTACTACGAACGAGCGGCCGAGGTGAACAAGATCGACGAATACACCGTCGAGCTAGTCGCACCGGAATCCAACGCACTGTTCCTCGGCCTCACCGCCGCCATATGGTTCTTCGTTCCTCCCAAGTACTACTCCGAGGTCGGGCTGACGGGCTTCAGCCAAGAGCCGATCGGCACCGGTCCGTTCATGCTGACCGAGTGGGTCCGGGGTGACCGCATCGTGTTGGACCGGAACCCGAACTACTGGCGCAAGGGCTACCCCAAGCTCGACCGGATCATCTTCCGGCCGATCACCGAGTCCTCCACTAGGGCCGCAGCGATCCAGACGGGCGAGGTCGACATCGTGAGCCGCCTCAGCCCCGACGAAGCCGCATCGCTGGAGGGCGTAGACGGAGTCAACGTCATCAAGTATCCGACCAACCGGGTCTACTACATCGCGTTCAACAACCTCACCTCCGGTGTGGATCAACCAACCGAAGATCCCAGAGTGCGCCAAGCCCTCAACCATGCGGTCGACGTCGAAGGCATCATCGGCGCTCTGTTCAATGGCAACGGCGTCCGAGCCACCGGGCTGATGACGTCCGCCGACTTCGGTTACAACGATGCGCTCGCGTCCTACTCCTACGACCCTGATCGGGCGCGGGAGCTGTTGGCCGAAGCCGGGTATCCCGAGGGGTTCGACATCGGATTCGCCTGCCCGTCAGCTGCCTACACCAACTTCGAGCAGGTGTGCGAAGCCGTCGCGGCCCAGCTCGGCGAGGTAGGAGTGAACGCGTCGCTCGATATCATGGAGTCCGGGGCGTACTGGGAGCTGGAGGCGGACAAGCAGTTGCCGCCGTTGTTCGGTGACAGTTGGTCGAACGCCAATCCCGAGGGCTGGGACCGCCTGCAAGGGGCCATGGGCGGCCAAGCTGCGAGCTACTCAGCATGGTCCGACCCGGTGGTTGACAGCCTCCTCCTTGAGATACTCGCGACCCCCGACGACAACGCTCGTGCGGATCTGTACCGGCAATTGCAGCAGCAGATGTACGACGACCCACCGTTCATCTATCTCTACGTGCCGTTCTCGTTCGAAGCAACGAGTGATCGGGTCGCCAACTACAAGCCGCGTTCGGCCGAGGAGTACTGGCTTTGGGACTTGGAGGTGGCCGGCTGATCGACGCAGGTTACTGAACTGTCATCCATTGGTGGGGCCGGGGTGTTACGCCTCGGTCCCACCAATCAAGATGAAAGGGGCCGAGCAGAGGGAGAGAGTCGGTGAAGAGGTACCTAGTCGGGCGCATAGGCCAGGCACTGCTGCTGGTGCTCGGCGTGATGGTGATCGTCTTCTTGATGCTGCGAGTGTCAGGGGACCCAACCAACCTGCTAGTTCCCCGGGAGGCAACCCAGGAGCAAAGAGAGGCGGCACGGCAGGCGTACGGCCTGGACAAGACCATTGTTGAGCAGTTTGTCGACTTCGTGGCGGACGCGGCCCGCCTCGACTTCGGTAGTTCGCTTCGCTACAAGGCCCCGGTACGAGAAGTGGTCTTCGACCGGACGCCTGCGACGATTGAACTCGGCCTCGCGGCGATGGCCTTGGCGGTAGCGGTCGGAGTACCGCTCGGAATCCTCGCGGGTGTCAAGGCGGGCGGCCGCTGGGATAGTGCGGCGCGCGGTCTCGGTCTGCTGGGCCAGACGATTCCGAATTTCTGGCTGGCGTTGGTCTTCATCGTGGTGTTCGCCGTTCAGCTCAGGTGGCTGCCGTCGTTCGGGCGCGGCACGATATCGATGTGGTTTTTCACCATACCTAACAAGTCGATCATCTTGCCGGCGGTCGCGCTCGGTTTGTTTCCGATGGCTCAGCTTCTGCGGTTCACGAGATCGTCAGTGCTCGAGATCGTCAACGAGGAGTACGTCCGCATCGCTCGCAGCAAAGGCCTCCGAGCGCTGGTCATCTACAGACGCTACATCCTGCGCAACGCTCTCATCCCGCTTATCAGCGTAATGAGCCTGCAGGTCGGGGCGCTGCTGGGTGGATCGCTGTATATCGAAGCTGTTTTTGCTTGGCCGGGAGCGGGAGGGTTGTTGGCCGAGGCGGTAAGCAACCGCGACTTCCAGCTTGTGCAGGGAATAGCTTTCTTCGGCGCGCTCGTCGTCATATTCTTCTCACTTCTTGCTGACGTGCTGTACACAGTCGCCGACCCGCGAATCAGAGTGGGCAAGCTGGGACAGACGGGGAACCGTCGGGGCAAACGAACTGCGGACGATGCGTCGGCGACGATGCCGAGGCCATACGGAGAGGGGATCACATGACTGATCACAGCGCTCGGGCAGGCGCTGATTCTCCTGCTGGCGAGATCGAAACCGGCCATCAAGTCGATATTGAGAAGGACCTGCGAATCCGGGCCCGGATTCGTGATGCCCTGAGGCTGCTTCGCCGGTCCAAGGGCGGCACGTTCGGGGCCTTCGTCTTCGTCATGTTGCTCATCCTTGCGGTGTTCGCTCCGTGGATCGCCCCCCATGATCCTCTCCAACAGACTCTGAGTGACGCCAATACCCCGCCGTTCTGGACCTATGATGGCTCCACCGACTACCTGGTCGGCACCGACACACTCGGACGTGACATTCTCAGCCGCATCATCTTCGGAACCCGCGTCTCGCTTGGTGTGGCTCTCGGTGGCGTTGGAATCGCCATCACGCTGGGGATGGCGATCGGTCTTATCGCCGGGTACCGAGGCGGCAAGATCGACGCCGCCATCGTCGGCTTCATCAACCTGATCCTGTCGCTGCCCTACCTGTTGTTCGTGGTTTTCTTCGCCGCCGTCGTCGGGCGAAGCCTGATCAACGTGATCCTCATCTTCGGTTTCACTTCGATTCCGGTGTTCGCCCGAGTGACGCGGGGTGAGGTCTTGAAGCTCCGGGAGAGCATGTTCATCGAGGCAGCGAGGAACGTCGGCGTACCGGAGGGCCAGATCCTGTGGCTGCACCTGCTGCCCAACCTTGTCGGCCCGCTGGCCACGCTGGCCACGTTCGAGATGTCGGCCATGATCCTCTATGAGGCCGGCCTCGGATTCCTCGGTCTGTCCGTACCGCCCAGCACTCCGAGCTGGGGCAACATGATCAACGCCGGTCGAGGCGTGCTCGCGATCCGTCCGTGGATATCGCTCGCACCGGGCTTCGCCATTCTGCTTGCCGGGCTCGGGCTCAACATGTTCGGCGATTGGTTGCGCGACGCGCTCGACCCCCGATCTCGACGAGTGAAACAGTGAACACAACGAAACTTCTCGACGTGAAGAACCTTGAGGTCCGGTTCGACATCCCGGAAGGAACCGTGCATGCGGTCAACGGAGTGACGCTCTCCGTCGCCAAGGGTGAGACGCTGGCCATCGTGGGCGAAAGCGGAAGCGGGAAGTCTGTCACGATGCTCGCCCTGCTGCGGCTGCTCGCCGAGCCACCGGCACGGATATCCAACGGCACCGCGACGTTCGAAACCGCGGACGGAACGATCAGCCTCCTTGAGGAGTCCCAGCGCCGGCTGCGACGGGTTCGAGGGGCCGAGATCGGGTTCGTTTCCCAGGATCCCATGAGCTCCCTCAATCCAACAGTGCGAATCTCCACCCAGCTCATCGACGTGATCCGCACCCATCTCGGTCTATCGAGGCGGCAGGCTCGCAAGCGCGCCATCGAGCTGTTGGAGAGGGTCGGGATACCCGACGCCGTGGGACGCGCCGACGCCTACCCTCACGAGTTCTCCGGAGGCATGCGACAGCGCGTCATGATCGCTATCGCAGTGGCCTGCGACCCCCAACTGGTGATTGCCGATGAGCCGACGACGGCGCTCGACGTGACGATACAGGCCCAAATCGCGGAGCTTATGCACGACTTGCGCGATGAGCTCGGGCTGGCCCTGATCTGGATCACGCACGACCTCGGCGTTGTCGCTGGTCTGGCCGACCGAGTAGCAGTCATGTACGCCGGCCAGCTCGTAGAGATCTCCGATGTGGCCAGCCTATACCAGCGGCCGCTGCACCCGTACACAATCGGGCTCCTAGACGCTCTGCCCAAGATAGGCAACCGGGCCGACCGGTTGATCAGCATCCCCGGTATGCCGCCCGATCTCATCGACGAGCCAACCTATTGTCCGTTCGCGGCTCGCTGCCCCCATGTGTTCGACCGCTGCATAAGCGAGGTGCCGCCGCTGTTCGAGCCGACCCGCGGCCGACACGTCGCGTGTTTCTACGACGTCGAGGCGGGGGCGCCCCGACATGACTGAGCTCGCTTCCACTGAGCCGGTCGAGCCCGTCGCCGGGTCGGAGCCGGTGGCCGCGGCCGGCAGTCCTGCTGAGCCGGTGCTCCGGGTCGTGAACATGACGAAGTACTTCCCGGGCAAGTCGATCGACATGCCGATCAAGGCGGTCGATGGTGTGAGCTTCGATCTCTTCGCGGGCGAGACGCTCGGGCTGGTCGGCGAGAGCGGGTGCGGCAAGTCCACGACCGGGCGGGCTGTGCTGCAGCTCCATCGCCCTTCTTCCGGCCAGGTCTGGCTGGGCGACATCGAGCTCACGACCCTCGGCGAGAAGGAGCTGCGCAAGCTCCGACCGCGTATGCAGATGATCTTCCAAGACTCGTACGCGTCGCTGAATCCCCGTCACACCGTAGGCCGCATCATCGGCGAGCCGATGAGGGTCCACACCGAGATGGCACCGCAACAGATCCTCGACCGGGTGCTCGAGCTTCTCGACCTGGTGGGCCTCCGGGCCGCTCACCGCACCCGCTACCCCCACGAGTTCTCCGGGGGTCAGCGCCAGCGCATCAACATCGCCCGGGCGCTCGCCCTCAGCCCCGACCTGATCGTCTGCGACGAGCCCATCTCTGCGCTCGATGTGTCGATCCAAGCGCAGGCGATCAACCTCCTGGCCGATCTTCAGGACGAGTTCGGAATCGCCTACCTGTTCGTGGCCCACGACCTCTCGATGGTGGAGCACATCTCCGACCGAGTGGCGGTGATGTATCTCGGACACATCGTCGAGCTCGCCGAGACTGAGTCTCTGTTCGAGGCGACGCTCCACCCGTACACGCAGGCCTTGTTGTCGGCGGTTCCCGTTCCAGATCCGATGATCGAGTCCGGCCGGACCCGCATCCCTCTCGTCGGAGAGGTTCCGAGTCCCGCGGCGCCACCGCCCGGGTGCGTGTTCTCGACCCGCTGCCCGTTGGTTGTCGACCGCTGCCGTGCTGAGGTGCCCGAGCTCCGTGAGATCATCCCCAACCATTGGGCTGCGTGCCATCTAGCCGATCGGGAAGGCTCGTCGATAGTCGGTAAGCCCCGTCGTCCGATCAGCGAGGGGGGGGGCGCGACAGTGAGTTCAGCGCGTCGTCCCCAGCAATGGGCCATCAACTAGCCGACGCGGCCCTGCCGGCTCCTCCGAGGGCGCTCTGATGAAGTTCGTGTCATACAACATCGGCTACTCACAGGGAAAGGACGGCCGCTTCGACCTCGGGAGAATCGCCGACGCGGTACGTGGCGCCGACGTGATCGCACTGCAGGAAGTCGTGCGCAACGTCGACGCGGTTCCTGACAAAGATCAACCAGCTCGGCTGGGCGAGTTGCTCACTCAGCATCACTGGGTGTACGGAGCCAACGTCGATCTCGACGCGAGCCCGAGAACTGCCAGTGGGCCAATCGAGCATCGTCGACTTCAGTTCGGCAACGTGGTCCTTTCCCGCTGGCCGATCCTGTCGTGCCGGAATCTGCTGTTGCCGAGAGTCAGGGTCATCAATGCCCACGGAGCTCAACTCGGCGCGCTTGAAGCAGTCATCGACGCCCCGTCCGGGCCTCTGCGGTGCTACTCGCTCCATCTCGATGCGGTCAACCCCCGGCTACGGCGAACCGCGATTGAGTACCTGCTGCCGCTTCTGTTTCGAGTTCCCTTTGACGGGGTGTCGTTCACCGGCACCGAATGGCTGGGTATCGCCGAGAGCCCAGCGCCCGCTGAGTTCGTGGCGATGGGCGACTTCAACCTGACTCCAACGTCGGCCGAGTACCCGCTCATCGTCGGCGAGGCTGACTACTACTACGGCCGTACTCTCGCAGGTGACCGGCTGGTGGACACGTGGACCGCGGCCGGCAACCCTGTCGAGGAGGGAATCACCTGGTACGACGAGAGCCAGGGGTTCGAGGTCGGCTTGAAGCTCGACTACGGATTCGTGACCCCTGGCCTGGCGTCGTTGGTCAAGTCGGCGTGGATCGACGATGACGCGGCCGGATCGGACCACCAGCCGACGTGGTTCGAGCTCGGCTAGGAGGCTGCTGAGTAATGGGGTGGGTGGGGGCGTGTTTTGGTGATTTAGGGTTTTTGAGGGGTGGTGGGTTGTTTTTCTGTGGGTGGTTGGTGGTTTTGGCGGTTGGTTAGGTGGGGTTGATGGCCCAGCCGGTGGGGGTGTGGTGTAGGCCGAGGTTGATGAGCCGGCGTAGGTTGATAGCGGCAGCGCGGGTGTGGAGTTGTTGTTGGTTTGGTTGGGTGCCTCGGTATCGGAGTTTTCGGTGGCCGTTGGCGACCAGATGGGCGATTAGTCGTTCGACCGCTGGTCGGTGCCGGTGGTAGCGGCTTTTGGTTTCGGGTTGTTTCCATCGACGGCGGGCTTGGACCAATAGCCGGTTATGTGGGTGTATTGGAGTTGCCCCGATGCTCCTATTTTTGTGGACGGTTTTCGGTTTGAGGGTTCAGTGGGTGTTTGGGGGGTTCCTTTCGTAGTTGGTGGGTGATTGGTACCCGAGGGTGGAGTGCCGTCGGGTGGGGTTGTAGAAGCCTTCTATGAAGTCGAAGACGGCGGTGCGTGCTTGTGTGCGGGTGTGGTAGGTGTTGCGGTTGAGGAGTTCTGTTTCGAGGGTGGCGAAGAACGACTCGGCGACGGCATTGTCATACGCGTCTCCTCGGCGTCCCATGGAGGGTACGATCCCGGTTTCTTGGCATCGGTTTCCGAACGCGGTTGAGCTGTATTGGCTGCCCCTGGTCGGAGTGGAAAATCACTCCGTTGGGTTTTGCGTTGTGAGATGGCCATGTCCAACGCGTCGGTGACCAAAGGGGTGGTGAGGTCTGATCGCATGGACCATCCCACCACTTTTTCGTGACCATAGATCGATCACCACTGCCAGGTACAAGAACCCTGCCTGGGTGGGAACATAGGTGATGTCGGCGGCCCAGATTCGGTCAGGTCCCTGGGTGCGGAACCGGCGCTTCACTAGGTCCGGCGCCGCCCGTTTGGCCGGGTCGCGGCGAGTAGTGGATATCCGCCGGCGGCGGTGAACCCCCTCGATATTGGCCTTACGCATGAGACGGGCCACTCTTTTGCGACCCACCCGCACATCCTCAGCGGCGAGTTCGGCGTGTACCCGAGGCGCGCCATAGGTGCCCCGTGACCGGTGATGGATCTCCACTATCCGGTCTCTCAGCGTCCGGTCGGTTCGTTCTCGATCAGAGGTGGGACGGGAAAGCGACGCGTAGTAGCCGCTGGGAGAGTGACACCCAACAACTGGCACATGCGCCGCACCGAATAGACAGCCTGGTTGGCTTTCACGAACCCAAACGCCTCCGCGGGGTCGATCCGGTCTCCTCGGCGAACCAGGCCGCTGCTTTTGCCAGGATCTCCTTTTCCTCCCGCAGGATCCGGTTCTCCCGGCGCAGCCTACCCAGCTCTTCTTGTTCGGTGGTGGTCAAACCATTCCTTTGGCCATCGTCAATATCGGCCTGGCGGACCCAGTTGCGAATGGTCTGATGGGAAGGTTCGAACTCCCGGCTCAGTTCCTCGATACTACGACCGGCTCTGACCAGGCGAACCATCTCCGCCCGGTACTCCACCGCATACGGTGCTCTCGATTTCGACATGAAACACTCCTTCCGGGATAAGAATCCCAAATCTCAGAGTGTCCACCAAACCGGGACAACTTCACAACCGACTCCTCCAAAACCCGCCCCCAACCCCGGCCGAACCAGCCCCACCGTTCCACTCGGAAACGCCGCAACACCCCCACAAGCTCAAAACCCCACTCCCCCGCCAAAACTCGATTTGGAGAACACTCATAATGGTGGGATTCAGGCTAAACGTTCCCAAGAGAGCGCAGGGGGGACAGGCACGGCTTCGGCTGTCTACTGTTCAGGGTTGCGGGGCCGGGTAGCCTGTTTTTCGCGACAACCGGCAGACCTCGCCGGAGAGACCGAGAAATGTCACTCCATCCTCTTATGATCGCCCTAATGGAACCCGCGCCCGCCGCCGTGTCGAAAGAAACCGACGTTGCCGAAGCCGACCCTGCCAACGCCGACCGGACGGAGTCTCCCACTCCTCCACATCCGAGCGCTCCATCCTCCCCGGAGGAGACCGGAAGGCTGGTCAATCTTTCCCCCAGCCGGGCCTCTGACTTCAAGACCTGTCCGCAGCTGTTCAAATTCCGCCACATCGACAAGATCCCTTCCGTTCCCACTCCCGAGCAGGCCAGAGGCACCGCCGTTCACCTCGCCCTGGAGAGACTGTTTCTGCTTCCTGCTTCCGAACGGCACCCCGAGCGTCTGCTGGAACTGTTCGAGGTCGCCTGGAAGGAGACCCTCGAACAAGACGAGTACGGGGTGTTGTTCACCGAAGACCCCGGTCGCCGGGAGGGGTTTCATAAGAAGAGTCGGGAGGTGGCGGAGCGCTACTTCCAGATCGAGGATCCCCGCCTGATAGAACCGCTGGGGAGAGAAATGTTTATCACCCTGGAGATCGATGACGGGATCAACTCCGATGACGCCGACAAGCGGCTGGAGGTTCGCGGGATAATCGATCGTTTGGATCTCGACTCCGAGGGGGCGGTGGTCATCACCGACTACAAGACAGGCAAGGCCCCGCCGATGCGCTTTGCCGATTCGAGGTTCTTCGCCCTGAAGGTCTACGCACTCATGATCCAACAGGACTTGGGGAAGACGCCGGCTCTGGTACGCCTGCTCTACTTGGGCAACTCGGCCGCCTACAGCCAGTCTGTTTCGGAGGGACAGTTGCGGGGAGTGAAAAAACAGCTCCAAGCCCTGTGGCGGGCGATCGACCGGGCGATGATGACCGACACGTTCCCCACCAGAAAAACACGGCTATGCGACTGGTGCTCCTATCAACCCATCTGCCCGGCTTGGGCCGACCAGCCCCCACCTGATCTTTCCTCCGAACATGCGGCCCCCTCCCACCCTGGCGGGTAAAAGTGTCACACCCCCCTCTTAGTCTTTTCTTCTATGGAAAAGCAAGTGATCCACAGCACCGACGACAACCCTTCGACAGACTGCCAGGAGATCGTGGAATGGCTGGCCCAGGGCGGTATCACCGTCGAGTCGGTTGAAAAGAGACCGGCCGATGCGTGTTCCGTCTGCCGGCCCATCGACCTCCATGTCGCCGCCTGATCCTCCCGGCAAACAGCTTCGAGGTCAGGAGATCTCACCTGGGGAGTGGCGCGATCTGATAGCCAGGGTGGAAGGAACCCAACTGATCATCGGAGGGCCCGGTACCGGCAAGACCGAGCTTTTGGCGCGCCGGGCCGCTCATCTGATCAACTCGGAGATCACTCCCTCGGACGGAGTTTTGGCCCTGTCCTTCTCCCGGGAGACCGCCGCCGATCTGCGGGGCCGCATAACTTCTGGGGCCCGGCGGTCTTTCGGAGAACTTTCGGTCGGCACCTTGCACGCCTTCGCCCGGGCACTGGTGGAGGAGCACAGCCAAAGGCTCTTGGGCAGCGCGCTGCCCCCCATGGTCCTTACCGCTCCCGAACAGATCCAGTTCGTCAGAGCCTTGTTGGCCGACGAAACCCCCCAAGTCTGGCCGCTCCTCTACCGGCGCATGCTCAAGACCCACACCCTGGCCGAGGAACTGGCCGATTTCGTGCTGCGGTGCGGGGAGCGGCGCGTCACTCCCGAGGAGTTGTCCGTCCAGGCGATGCGGAAACCGGCCTGGGTGGCCCTGCCCGGGTTCTACAAACGATATCTGGACCGTCTGCGAAGCGAGCAGAAGACCGACTACACCGGACTTCTGCTTCTGACCAACCGGGCGCTGGGTACAGCGGGGATCGGCAGCCGCACGGCGGCCCGGTTCCCCTATGTGCTGGCCGACGAGCTTCAGGAAGCGACCGTAGTGCAGGTGGAGATACTGAAAAAGCTGGTCGGAGCCGGATGCCATCTGACTGCGGTGGCCGATCCCCACCAGACATCCTTTTCCTTCCGGGGCGCCGAGCGGGCGGCGGTGCACTCCTTCCCCGAAGATTTCGCCGCAGTCGGGAAAACAACCCCGCAGGTTTATACGCTCAATACCAGCTTTCGGGTCCCCGCCGAGGTACTGGCGTCCGCCGGGGCGCTACTCGGCGCCGACCCGTATCTGCCCACCCCCGCCTCCCATGCGGGAAAGGTGGATCTCTGCCTCTTCGACCAGGAGACAACCGAGAACGACTGGATCGCCTCGGAGATCAAACGCCTCCGGCTTACAAAACAGCTCCCCTATTCGGAGATAGCCGTTCTTACCCGGACCTCCGGTCAGCTTCCCGGTCTCTCCCGGGCACTCGACCGAGAGGGCATCCCCCACGCGCGACCAGGCGCCCGGCTGATCGACCACCCCGCGGTGCGCCTGGTGTTGGACCTGGCGTGGGTGGCAAAAGTGGACGTGCCCGATCCCCAGAGCTACCCAGAGTGGCTTATCGAGTCGGTTGACCGGATCGTGGAAGGTGCGCTGTTGGGCCCCCTGTTCTCCCTGACCCAGGGCAGGGTGCGGGAACTCGGCCTCATCCGCCGCCGGGAAGGCCGGCGCTGGTCGGAGGTGCTGGCCGAGAAGCTAGCGGACGCCAAGGGGCTCTCCCGCTTGCTGGGTGACTCGTCCTGGGCGACTACCCCTCCGGCTACCAACGGATTCTGGCGACTGTGGAGCAGCCTTCCCCAGTTCCGTCAACTGGTCGAACCGGACAATCTGGTCGACTATCGCTCCGCCCTTGCCTCCTTCGCCCAAACCCTGGGCCGGCTGGCCGAGCGATCCGCCGGGACTTCTCTCTTCGACTACCGGGTGCTAACCCTCGAAGGTGATCTCGAGGCCTCACCCCTGCTCCCGCCCCAAAGCCCGGCGGAAGGCAGGGTAACGATCAGCACCATCCATCAGGCCAAGGGCCGACAGTTCGAGGTGGTGTTCATCCCCGGCGCCACTGAAGGCGTCTTTCCCGACACCCGACCCTTTCACTCTCTCCTAGAAGGACAATTTCTGTCCCGGCTGGATCTGGACCACTTCGGTCTCATCGAACTCCAACTGGAGGAGGAGAGAAACCTGGCTTACACCGCCATGACCCGGGCCAGCAGCCGGGTGGTGTGGACGGCTCCCTCTCCCGATCTCAACGAGGCCCGCCGCACCGTCAGCAGGTTCATCTTCTCCTTGGCCGACCGCGATGGCCAAGAGCTTCGGAGCCCCGCCTCCCGATCGGACTCCCATCCTGTCGGGCGGCTCGAGACAGAAAGCTATCTGCGACGCACTCAACGGGACATCCACCAGACCCTCCCCCGTCGGCTGGCGGCCGCCATGGTGCTGGCCCGTCCTCCCCGCGACAACCTGTGGGATCCCCGCGGCTTCGCCGGGGTGACCCCGCCCGGCCCGGATATCGGTCTGATCAATGCGAGCCATATCATGTCCGCGTCCCAGGCGGAGGCCTACCAGACCTGTCCCCGTCGCTACGCCTTGGAATACCGCCTGCGTCTCGACCCCTCCGACGACAACCCATATGTCCAGTTCGGGAAGCTGATGCACACCGTCCTGGAGAAGAGCGGACGGCGGTCCTTCGAGCAGGGTGGTCCCGGCTTCGATCTCTCTAATGCTCTGAAGGAGTTAAATACCCAGCTCGCCGACCTGGACTTCGGCACTCCGGTGCTCAACTATGCCTGGCTGGAGCGAGGGATGAAGCTCCTCGACCAGCTGGCGGTGCGCTGGACATACAAGAACGGAGAAGCCATCCGGTTCGAAGAGAGCATCAAAGTCGAGGTGGACGGGATACTCTGGCGGGGGCGAATCGATCGGGTGGACCAACTGGAGGACGGGAGGCTCCGCATCGTGGACTACAAGACCTCCAAGGCCCCGATGACGGTCAAAGACGCCGCGGTCTCATTGCAGTTGGGGTTCTATCTGTGGGCGCTGTCCACACAAGAACCCGACGCCGGCCGCTCCGCTCCGGTCGCTGAGCTGTGGTATCCCCTTTGCGAAAAGGCCTCATGGAAGCGCTCCTTCGACTCCGCCAACCTGGAAAGAGTGGTGGAGAGCCTGGGCGAGATAGCGGAGGCCATCATCTCGGAGAAGGCGGATCCCCTGCCGTGGGCTCCGCGACCGTCTCAGGCGTGCGGGAGGTGTCGGGTTCGCCCGCTGTGTCCGGCATGGCCGGAGGGACAGGGGGCTTTCGTATCGTGAACTCCTCTCCCCCCATTCGGCTCTCTTCGGAGCAGCAGGCAGTGGTGGACTATCCGCTTCTGCCGCTACGGGTGTCGGCGGGTGCCGGGACGGGCAAGACCACCACAGTCTCCTACCGGATGGCCCGGTTGGTTGAAGAGGAGGAAGTGCCCCCTGAACGCCTTTTGGGCCTCACCTTCACCAACAAGGCCGCCGAGGAACTCTCCCACCGGATCCAAGAAGTGCTTTCCGATCGCGCCGATCCTCTCCGGGGGGTGCAGGTCAACACCTATCACGGCTTCTGCTCCCAGATCGTGACTGAGTTCGGGGCGCTCTTGGGGATCGAGCGGAACCTTTTCATCATCGGCCCGGCGCAAACCCGCCAACTGGTCAAAAGGGTGATCCGAGAGAACGCCCTCTTCGGACTGGACAACACCGATATGTTCTATCTGCCCGGAGCCATCATCCGCTTCTCCTCCTCTCTGGCCGACCACCTGCTGGATCCCGACCAGATAGATGAAGAGATGCTGGAGGCAACGCTTCCCCAACTGGACCAAACCGACTTCCGGCGCAAGAGCGACCTGGAGGGCTATGAACGTCTGGGGACATCCTTCTCGAAACGGCGGGGCATGGTGCAAGCGGCCTATTTGTACCAGGACTCCAAACGAAGTCTCGGCGTGGTGGACTACGGAGATCTGATTGCCCTGGCGCATCGGATAATCGGGAGCGAGCCCGAGATTGCTCAGCGGATAAGAGACCGCTACCAAGCGGTGGTGGCCGACGAATATCAGGACACCAACGCCGCCCAACGGACAATCCTCCAAATCCTTTTCGGTGAAGGCTTCCCCCTAACGGTGGTGGGCGACTCTGACCAGACCCTCTATGAGTGGCGGGGGGCTTCCCTGGAAAATTTTCGCAGCTTCCCCACCCACTTCCCCTCCTCGGATGGAGCCCCTGCCCAAACTCTCCACCTCACCCTGAACCGGCGCTCTGGACCAGAGATAATCGACTTCGCCAACTGCATAAAAGAGGAAATCGGCTCCCAAACCCCCCACCTTCAACCTCTTCGGAACGCTCCCCGCTCAGAGGTGATAGCCGAATGGCATCCCACTTTCATCGACGAGGCAGTCTGGATCGCCGAACAAATGCTCGAGCGGTGGCGGGAGGGAAGAAGCTGGCGGGAGATGGCGGTGCTGTTCCGTAAAACCAAGGACATCATGGGCGTATACCGGCAACTGATCGCTCATGACATCCCCGTGGAGGTGGCCAACCTGGGAGGCCTGTTGGCCACTCCCGAAGTGGTGGAGATCCACTCCTGGCTGAAAGTGATAGGACGATTCGACGACCGGGTGGCGGCCGCCCGATTGTTGAGTGGTAGTCGTTTTCGACTCGGCCTGGGCGACATCCGACAGCTGGTTAGGTTTGCCGGCCGCGACCCCGATGGTCGGCGGCTGGCCCTGGTGGACGGATTGGAATACGACCCGTTCTGGGACGAACTCTCCGAATCACAGGACCATGCCTTCCGCCGCTTTCACAAGGAGTACCGAGAACTGCTCAGCGTTTGTCAGGGCAGATCGGCGAGAGAGGCCTGTCGGATGATCCTGGAGGAGACCGGCGCCTGGGCGGATGTGGAGTCCATGTCCCACAACACCCGGCTTTCCGCCCGTCTCAACCTCTACCGCTTTCTGGAACTGGCAGAAAGCTGGTCACCTCTCGATGGTCAGTCAACCATCGGTGGGTTCCTCGACTATCTGGATGCCCTGATGGAGGAGCCCTCCGAAGAGGTGGACGCCGCCCGTCTCTCCGATGAGGACGCGGTCGCTCTCCTGACCGTGCACAAGGCCAAGGGCCTCGAGTGGCCGGTGGTGTTCGTACCGGCTATTTACCATAAGAACTTTCCGTCGCAGGCCGTGGGAGGATACGACAATCCCTACCAGAAAGCCGAGACTGTCCCCTGGGAGTGGCGGATCGACCCACCGCCCCACAATCCGGTCACCGCCGAAATGGACGCCGGGACGCTGACCAACGTTTTGCGGTGGAACAGAGAAGAGGTCAAGGCTGCCCACCAGTCACAGGAGTGGCGCGTCGCCTATGTAGCATCCACCCGGGCCAAGCAAGAGCTGGTGCTTTCGGGCGCGCATTGGTACGGCTATCCGGAACCCTCCCTCAAGCCCAAGCTTCCCCGTGCGAGCAATTTCTTCAAAAGAGCCTGGGTAGCCACCCGCAAGACTCCCCCCGACCAGGAGGTCGACCAAGAACTGGAGCGCGCCTATCCCGCCCCGGCCCGGCCCGAGAGTTTCGCCACCCCCACCCAGGCTCTCTTTGCCCCCGATCCAGTCTTCGGCGAAGAAGGATGGCCGGAGGGAATCCGCCGCGCTCTCGCAGACCCCGACTGGATAGTCGGAATCGCCCATGGCGAGCAGGTCGAGGAGGAATACCAAACGGCTCTGGAGGAATTCTCGGGCCTTTTGTTCCGGCTGCCCGATCCCACTCCAGAGACCCGCCCGGAGGCGCTCTCCACCTCGGCCACCGGCCTGGTGACCTACGCCCAGTGCCCCAAGAAATACTTCTGGACGGCGGTGGATCCCCTCCCCCGCCGTTATTCCTACGTCACCCGTCGGGGAACCCGGATCCATCGCCAGATCGAGCTGCACCACCAAGGCAAGGTCCCTCTGCTGGAACCCGACTCCGAACTTCCCGAACTCACCAACGACGATCGTCCGGTCGACTCTCCGACTGGACCGGACCCGTTCCAGGTCTTCCTCCACTCCCGCTTTTCGGAGATGAAGACCCAGTGGCTGGAAAAGGGGTTCACCCTCCGGGTGAGAGAGAACTTCATGGTGAGGGGACGGATCGACGCCGTATACCAAACAGGTACCGGTGGCTGGGAAGTCGTCGACTTCAAATCAGGCCGGCCACCTTCCGATGATCCCCATGCTGCCCGCTTGGCGCAGATGCAGGTTTACGCCTTGGCCGTGCGCGGGATCCCCGAACTGGGTCCGGCGCCATCCGACCTCTCGGTGACCATCGCCTATCTGGGAGGAGGGCGCCTAACGGAAAGCCCCAGCGTCGAGGAGGCGGACGAGACCTGGATGGCGTCTGCCCGAAAGCGGCTGGAAAGTATGGCCCGCTCGATCGCCTCGGAGCGCTGGGACGCCACTCCTTCCACCGAATGCCGCAGGTGCGATTTCTTCCACGTCTGCCCGGAGGGCAAGACCTTCATCTCCTCCATTGGTAGGAAACCTCGATAGGAGGGGCTGTCAATCTCAGATCAGCCGGCCGCCGCTCGTCTCGATGAGGATCGTCACCGGACCATCGTTGGTCAGCGAAACCTCCATCATCGCCCCGAACCTCCCGGTGGCTACCGTGATTCCCCTGCCCCGCAACTCGGCTGCCACTTCATCCACCAGGCGCTGGGCCGGTTCGGGCCGGGCGGCATGGATAAAGGAGGGACGGCGGCCTTTGCGAACGTCCCCGTACAGGGTGAACTGGCTCACCACCAACGCCGCTCCCCCGGTGTCGGCCAGGGCGAGATTCATCTTCTGGTCGGAGTCGGCGAAGATCCGGAGCCCAGCGATTTTGGCAGCCACCGCCCGGGCGTCTTCAACCGTGTCGTCATGGGTGGCGCCCACCAAGGCCAGGAGGCCACCGGAGATCTCCCCCACCGTCTCGCCGTCCACCAGCACCCGCGCCGAGG
Source organism: Acidimicrobiia bacterium (assembly GCA_965214265.1). GTDB lineage: Bacteria > Actinomycetota > Acidimicrobiia > Spongiisociales > ZC4RG35 > Bin76. The sequence goes on along the minus strand of CBDCBK010000010.1, from coordinate 1,430,260 downwards.
AAACCCTTTGCACCACTGCTCGCATCTCCGCCATGATGGTAGAAATCTCTCTAGAGCGGCGAATTGTCGCGGCTCGTCTCTCATGAAGCATCCGTTATGACCACCCCTAAAGACTTCATCGGTACTCCGAGCAAGCGGATCTGCCCGGCCTCGTTTGCGAATCTCGGAAACCCGCCGCCTAAGGCAAACGAGAATGCTCCCCCGCTGAGACGGTGGCAAGCGACTTGGAGGGCCCTGGAAGCGGAGTTGAGCGGCGGGCCAAGTCCTGACCCGCCGGAGGAGCAGTTCGATCCTGTGCAAGCCGCTCTCCTCGACAAACAGATCCAAAGGGCAAAACGGCTTCTTCCCGCACCGGGCCGAGGCGAGATCGACCTCGACTGGCCGCATCTGACCGTCCCGATCGGCTCCGAAGAGCTAAAAGTCTTCTTTCAGTTCACCCGGGAAGGTACCGACGGTCGGTTGGAGATGTACAAACTGAAAACCGGGAAGATCGATGAGGAGACCGAATTCGCCACGGCCCCCGAAGAGATCGCCACCGTGGTCACCGATCCCCGCTTTCCCGATTCCTTGGAAGCCTATGAGATAAGAACCACGGACGGAGAGATGATCCGCCTGGAGATGCCAAAACATGAAGCTCGAGCGGTGCTGTCCAAGCTGGAGCGCGACTACCAGCAGATGGCAGGCTTCGATCCAGACAAGATCGTGGCGGGTGCTCACTGCTCGATGTGCAAGGTGGCGGATCTGTGCAAGGCCTTCCCGAGAATCGACCCACGGTCGGAGAAGGTCACCCTACGAAAGCCCCTACCTGCCGCCTTCCAGTTGATGATCTCCAAGTCGCGCCTACAGGAAATGGGCTACTGCGAGAGGAGAGCCGCCTGGAGAATGTTGTACTCCATCCCTCCCGACCTGGATCACGCCTACCGTGAGGCCTCCCCTGGCCTGGAAGCGGGAAAGAGGTTTCACCATTTGATGGCCGGAGCCCTGCTGTCCGATGACCCCGCCGGGTTCTTCTCAAAGGACCTAGAGATGGAAACTCTCTACCAACAGCACCTGCGCCTTCCCTGCACTCCCGGCCTCGATTTCAAACGGACCGAGTTTCCACTGGGGTTGACGGTCCGCTTTCGCACCGAACAGCACAGCGTGGCGGTGGTGTTGTACGGCATAGCCGACGGGGTGGGACGAGAAGCCGACGGCACTCCCGCCATAGTCGATCACAAAACCGGTCGGTCGGCCGAAGCCATCCCCTACGAAGCGGAACTGTACGCATTCGGCGCTTTTCTCCGACTTAGGCAACCTCCCACCGTGGCCACGCACATCCACCAGCTCGCCATCGGCAAAGACCCGATCTGTGAACGAAAGGTCTGGGATCGAGACCAGATGAGCGAACTGGCGTCCCAGTTGGTGAAACTCGCCGAAACCGCCGCCGGATGGGACCTGCGCGACGCCACCTCACCTCCATACCGGGTGGGAGAATGGTGCAGCACCTGCCCCTTCGAGCAGCGATGCCGATCCCACCGCTGAGAGCTGCCTAGCGGGAGACGCCCGCCATCTGCATCTCGGTGGGCTCCGCACAGCAGAACCAGGACTCGGTGAGTCCGGGAACCGAGTCCTCCCAATCCACCTCTCCCAGGGAGGGCGGCGGCCGCCCCACCGCCCGGCGCGCCTCCGACCACTGGGCGTGGAGGGTCTCCCGTGGACCCATCTCTCCCCGGCTTCCCTGCTCGGCTAGGGCCAAGACTCTTCGCTGCAACTCATCGATCCCCGGGATGGGGGACTCCCAGGTGTAGCTGAGAGTGCGGAGGTCGTAGTCACCCAGTATCTCCTCCCGTGCGCCCGGGATGGAAAGCACCAGCGAACCCTCGGGCACCAACAGGCGTATCCCCATTTGCACCGGGTCGGTGGCCCCCATCAGACCCAGGTCGGCGATAAGGGAGAAAATATCGTCCAGATCGGAGAGTTCCGTCCAGGGGGTGAAAGGAAGCCAGGAGGGACGCACCACCAACCCCGCTTCTCTCAAGGTCTCCACCGCCAGGGGCAACTCCGAGACCGTGTGGCCCTTGTCCAAGTACGCCAGCACCCGATCATTCACCGTTTCGAAAGCCGACACCACGAACACCACGTTGCGCCTCGCCATCTTCCCCCAGATCGAGCGATTCGCAAGAATATGCTCGACTTTAACCGTTAAGTCGAAGGTTATGTCAGGGAAGTCGGAGTGGGCGGCCTCTATGAGACGCTTGGCATGAGCCGGTCCGTTGAGGAAATCAGGGTCGCCGAAGGTGATGTGCTCCGCTCCGTTCTCGGTCAGCCATTGCAGGTCCGCCAGGATGCTCTGGATATCCACAATCCGATAGCGCCCATCGTAGACGGCGGGCAGGGGACAATGGCGGCACCGGTGGCGGCACCCTCTGCTCCCCTCAACATAGCCGGCCAGACGGGTGTCTTCCCCATGCTTCAGACAGGCATATTGATCCAGGGGGGGCAGCAGGCCGCGGGCGGGAACCAGCGAGGGTGAGCGGGCGGTGGAGATGGTGATCGGGACCGCCCCTCCCCTAGAGCCGACTCCCAACCCTCCGACCCAGCTGACCAGTTCGGCGGTGTACTCGCCCGCAATCGCCCGGTCCGCAACCTCGCCCAACACCCGGTCGGAAGCCGCAGCAGCATACAGCCCGTAGAAGGCGACGGGCAACCCGGGACGGGCTGTCTTGATTCGCCGGGCGGTCTCCGTGCCGAGCCGCATGGCGGTGTGCATCGGGACAGAGATCCCCACTACCTCCGCCCACTCCACCTTGGCGTCGTCCCACTCCTCGACGGCCAGATCCAGCGCCCTCACCGAATGTCCTGCGGACAGGAGCGCAGCGGCGGGCCAGGCGACGTGGAGGGGCTGGTGGCCCAACTCGTATGTGGAGATCAGCAGTACTCGCACGTCCGCCATCCTTTCTCCCCAACTTCCCTGGTGAGCAATCTAGCCGTAAGACCCTCCCTCATCTGGGGTATTCTTCCTTTAGCGATGACCTACTGGAAAGAATACAGCCTCTCGTATGTAGACGGCTTCGTCCACCAGCATCATGACTCCGATCCCCAGGAAACAGCCGAGTGGATCGAGTCGCTGGACGCGGTGGTGCAAGAGAGAGGCACCGACCGCGGGGAGTTTCTGCTCACCAAGCTGATGGACCGGGCCCGCCAAAAGGGCATTTCGACGCCAGGCTCGATCAGCACTTCCTACGTCAACACCATCCCTCCCGAAGAGGAACCGTCCTATCCGGGCGACTTGTTGATGGAGAAGCGAATTCGCCGCTTCATACGCTGGAACGCGGCGGTGATGGTCATCAAGGCCAACCACATGGAGAAGGGAATCGGGGGGCATCTTTCCACTTTCGCTTCCTCGGCCCTGCTTTATGAGATAGGTTTCAACCATTTCTTCCGAGGCAAGGAAAACGGCCAGTCGGGCGACGCCCTCTACATCCAGGGACACGCCGCGCCGGGAATCTACGCCCGGGCCTTCCTGGAACGCCGCTTCGAAGAGCATCATCTCGACAACTTCCGCATGGAGATCGGAGGCGCGGGGCTTTCCTCCTATCCCCATCCCCGGCTGATGCCCGAGTTTTGGGAATACCCCACCGTCTCCATGGGCCTCGGCCCGATCAACTCGATCTATCACGCGCGGTTCAACAAGTACCTCCACAACCGGGGGATCGATGACACCAAGGACAGCCGTGTGTGGTGCTTCGTGGGCGATGGGGAGTGCGACGAACCCGAAGCGCTGGGCTCCATCTCCCTGGCGGCCCGCGAGGGCCTCGACAACCTGGTGTGGGTGGTCAACTGCAACCTCCAGCGCCTGGACGGCCCGGTCCGGGGCAACGGCAAGATCATCCAGGAACTGGAGGCGATTTTTCGGGGAGCGGGCTGGAACGTCATCAAGGTGGTGTGGGGATCAGGATGGGATCCGCTGTTGGAGGGCGACCGCCAGGGGGCCCTGGTGGATGTTATGCATCGGACCCTCGACGGGGAGTACCAGCGCTACAAGGCGGAGAGCGGGGCCTATGTCCGGGAGCATTTCTTCGGGAAGGACCCTCGGACGCTGGAGATGGCCAAAGAACTGAGCGACAGGGATATCTGGGAGTTGCGCCGGGGCGGCCACGATCCCCTGAAGGTGTACGCCGCCTACGAAGCGGCCACCCGTTCCTCGGGAAGACCCACGGTGATTCTCGCCAAAACTATCAAGGGCTGGACCCTGGGCCCGGACGTGGAGGGCAGAAACGCCACCCACCAGATCAAGCAGCTCACCAACCAACAACTCATGCAGCTCCGCGACCGCCTCGACCTTCGCCAGGAGATCCCCGACGCGGCGTTCGAGGAGAATCTCGACCCGCCCTACTACCGGCCTCCCACCTCCTCTCCCGAATACCAGTATCTGATGGAAAGCCGAAAGCGCCTGGCGGGCTGGCTCCCCAGCCGGGTGATCCGCATCCGAAAGCCCCTCACCCTTCCCTCCCCCGAAACCTTCGATGTGCTCAACCAAGGCAGCGGAAAAGTGGAGGTCTCCACCACCACCGCCTTCATAAGGCTGTTGCGCAACCTGTGCCGGGTGCCGGAATTCGGACCCCGGGTGGTGCCCATCGTCCCCGACGAGGCCCGCACCTTCGGAATGGATCCGCTCTTTCGGGATCTCGGCATCTACGCCTCCCGCGGACAGCTCTACGAACCGGTGGACGCAGCAATGATCCTGGCTTACCTGGAGCGACAGGACGGACAACTCCTCGAGGAGGGGATCACCGAGGCCGGATCACTCGCCTCCTGGACGGCCGCCGCCACCTGCTATGCCAACCGGGGAATCCCGATGGTTCCCTTCTTCATCTTCTACTCGATGTTCGGTTTCCAAAGGGTGGGCGACATGATCTGGGCGGCTGCCGACGCCCGGGCTCGCGGGTTCCTGTTGGGCGCCACCGCCGGGCGCACCACCCTGATGGGAGAGGGACTCCAGCATCAGGACGGCCACAGCCTTCTGCTGTCCACCACTGTCCCGTCCATAAAGAGCTACGACCCTGCCTTCGCCTATGAGTTGGGGGTGATCATCGAAGACGGGATCCGACGGATGTACCAGGAGAACGAGGACATCTCCTACTACATCACCGTTTACAACGAGAACTATTACCATCCGCCCAAACCCGCCGGGGTTGACGGAGGCATCCTGGCCGGACTGTACCGATGGGCGCCCTCCCCCGAGGGTGTGCCCAAACAGGGATCGATCCTCTTCTCGGGATCGACCGTGGGAGCGGCCCGACAGGCCCAGGAGCAGTTGGCCGAGCAATACGGAGTGGGGGTGGAGTTGTGGTCGGCCACCTCTTATCAGACCTTGCGAACCGAGGCGATGGAAGTGGAGCGCTGGAACCTGCTCCATCCCGGCCAACGTCCCCGACAGCCGTATGTGACCCGGAGGTTGGCGGACGCGGGCGAGGTGGTGACCGCGGTCACCGACTTCATGCGGGCCGTGCCCGACCAGATCTCGAGATGGGTGCCCAGGCGGTACGTGACGTTGGGCGCCGACGGATTCGGGCGCTCGGACACCCGCAAAAAGCTCCGCCGGTTCTTTGAGATCGACACCGGCTATCTGGTGGTGAGCGTCCTGTCAGCGCTCGCCGCCCAGGACCTCCTGGCGCCCTCGGTGGTCACCGATGCGATGAAACGCCACTGGATAGATCCCGAACTGGAGCCCTCCTGGAAACGCTGATCAGACGGCCCGGGAGGTTCTAGCTGTATTTCGCATAGAGGTTGGTAACAGGTCAACTGAAAGCGAGACGCGGCCACTCTTTCCTCTTTGACACTGAGCGCGGCCGACGCGCCTCAATTGTTCGTTGGCTGTCCTCTCCGGCCGTTCTACTCCGAACGGGAGAAAAGCCTCTTGATTCGAGCGGCGAGGGTCTGGAAGAACAACTGGATTCCCTTCACCTCTCCTGCCTGCACCTGGGCGGCTTCTTCGACGGTGACGGCGCTCAGCTTGCCTTCCAAACACTGGGCGAACTCGCCGATCAGCCGATTGGAGATCTCCTTGATGAGTCCGCTCCGCCCGAACTGTGCCACCGCCCCGGCCAGTGATACGTTCGCTTCGATGTTGATCCCGGTGCCCACGTCCGTCTCCCGGAGTTGATATTCAACCGTCATCCGACCCCGGCTTCCTCCCCGGCGATCCACCCCTTTGCCGGTGATCGTGGCCGATCGGGCAACCGGATCCGCTTCAATCGTGGCCTCACCCTCGAAGTTGGCGCTGAGCGGCCCCAGCTTCACCGAGATCTTCCCGGTGTACTCGCCCCCACCCTTGTCCTCGCTGAGCTCCGCTCCGGGCATGCATTGAACAACGGAGGAAATGTCCTGGAAGAAGTCCCACACCATCGAAAGGGGCTTGGCTACCTCAATTTCATGTTCGATTTTCATATAAGACTCCTCTGGCTCTGAAACCGCTCTTGGTCACAAAAAACGAAATTTTGTAGAAGATGGGTTTCACCTAGATGATACCGGACCTTTGCGATCCCGCAGGTAGCCGGCCGATTGACAACGTCGGACTGCCAGAATTTCCGCCATTATCGCCCAGGCGATCTCCTTGGGTCCCTCGGCGCCGATATCCAGCCCGGCCGGGCCGTAAATCTTGGAGAGGTCTTCGGGCGAGGGAGAGAATCCGGACTCCTCCAGGTCGTCAATCAGCCGTTGCAACCGGGCACCGGGACCCAACGCTCCTATATAGGGGACATCGGTACCCAGCAAGGATCGCAGATAGTCGAGGTCACGCAGATAGTTGTGGCTCATCACCACCGCATAGGTACGCCAGTCGAGGTGGATCTTCGACCCCAACTCGGCGGGAAGCGCCGGCATCAGATGCGCGGAGGGGAACCGCTCGGAGGTAAGCAGTGCTTCACGCTCGTCACTGACCACCACCTCGAATCCCAACTCTGCGGCGTAACGAGCCAGAGGACCCGCGTCGTGGCCAGCCCCGCAGATCAGAAGCCTCGAGGGAGCGCCCAGGGCCTCCACCATCATCCGTCGACCTTGAGGGGCGGTGACACGGGACTTGCCCTCGGCGATGGCTTCGCGCGCCATGGCGATCGCCTGGGGTTCCAGAGAGGCCTCCGACAGGAACCCTGTGTGGACGTCATCGGCCCATACATACAGCTTGGCGAACCGGGGCTCGAAGAGCTCGTGGACCACCGCTAAGGGACGCTGAAGGAAGCGCGAGGATAAGACATGCTCGGCCCATTCCCGCGCGTCCTTGGCGGGGACAACCAACAACTCCGTGGCCCCGTTGCATCCGATTCCCCATCCCCAGATCGCTTCGTCGTCCGCGGTCAGGTCGAACTCCACCAACCGGGGAGTGTCAGAGGACAGAACTTCCTCCACAACCCCTTGCAGACCCTGGTCCAGACATCCACCCGAGACAGTCCCCACCGAGTATCCATCCTCGGCTACCAACTCCCGGGCGCCCAACTGCCGGTAGGTCGAGCCCCTCGCCCCCACCACCGTGGCCAGGGCGAACCGCTTTCGCATCCTCCCCCAATCCAAGGTGGCCTGCAAGATAGTCTCCAGATCCGACATGTGCGCCAGAGGATAGGGAACTGCTCTCCGGCGCCGGATACAGTCCCTCCCCTGGGGGATGAGGTCCCCTACCCCCTTTGACCTAAGAGACCTTGATCAGAGGAATCGACTCGCCGGGCAGGACTTCGTCGGTGGGCGTCATTCCCCGTTCGCACCGCACCGCGTCGATCCGGTCGAAGACCTTTTCCATGGCCTGATAGCGCCTGCCGGTTATCTCGTCCACCTTTTTATCTGCGTTCTTGATGTGACCCTGCAACACCTCGATCACCCTCTGGGTATCCATCCACTCCCTTTTCACCAGGTTGAGGATGTCCAACATCTCATCACCGGCCTTTTCCAGCCCGAACGACGCGTTCGCCTCCCTCACCAGGGTTAGAACGGCAAAGAGATTGGAGGGACCACAGAGCATCACCCCTCTCCCAAAAGCGAAGTCCAGCAGTCCGGAGTCGCTTTCCCAGATGAACGAGTAGATCGATTCAAGCGGAATGAACATCAGCACCATGCCGGCGTCTCCGTAGGACTTGGCCGAGAGAGCCTTGACATGGCCTCGCACGGTCCGGAGGAATTCCTTCTGGTGCCTCTCCTTTTCGATGTCGGGCGCTTCCTGATAGCTCCGATAAGAGTCGAAAGGGAGCTTGGAGTCCATGCACAGAAGTTGTCCCTTGGGGAGATGGAAGGCGAAGTCGGGGATCGCCCCGCCGGGGAGCCTCTTCCTGACCTCATAGGAGACTCCTTCCTTCATTCCCATCGCCCGGAGGATGTCCTCTGCCACCTTCTCTCCCCAGCTTCCCTTCTGGCCCGGTGAGCTCAGCATGTGGCTGAGCGACTCAGTGGTTCCGCCCAGCTTGGCCAGGGTTTCGTTCACCTGTCCGAATTGCTCCGACCAGCTTCCCTGCCGGGAGGCGAGGTCCCTCTGCATTCCCTCGATCCGATTTCCAATCAACTCCGCTGTCCGGCTGAAGGTTCGCTGCTGCTGGGAGATGAGTTCGGCGCTGGACCGGGCCTGGGTTTCGAGCTCCGCCTTGGCCATCTTGGCCGCCTCCGCGGCCGCGGCGGTGGCGGTCTTGGCGGTCAACTCCTCGGCTTGAAGCTGTCTGTTTTGCTGGTCGCGATCCAGAGCCTCGAGTATCGCCTGCAAGGCGACCTCGGACTGGTCCTGGAGCTGTCTTTCCCGCTGGGCGCGGCGGTGCTGGGCGACATTCCACACCAGCGAGAAGACCAACGCGGCCATGCCAGAAATGATCAAAATGTCCATGCACCCAAGTATGAAGGGACGGTGTGACAAAACCCGGTATTCGCGGCGCTCCGATAATGCGCCGCACCTTGCTTAGTGGACCGTGTCCCCCGCCAGCAGGTCCAGGGCGTGGGGCAGCACCCCCAGCACGGGCTGGAGGTTCTCCACCGCGCCCTTGGGGCTGCCGGGAAGGTTAATGATCAGTGTCGATCCCCGGGCGCCGACCACCGCCCGAGAGAGCGCTGCCATCGGAGTGACCGCCAGCCCGGCGGCCATCATCATCTGGGATAGGCCGGGGACTTCCCGGTCGATCACCCGCCGGGTCGCCTCGGGCGTCACGTCCCGGGGTCCCAGCCCGGTGCCTCCGGTGGTGACCACCAGATCCACCTGCCGGCAGGTCTCCACCAATGCCGTCACAATCAGATCCTCGGTGTCCTCCACCGCCGTCCGCACACAGATCTCATAGCCGGCTTCGACCAGCATCTCCGAGAGCACCTCCCCGGAGCGGTCCTGACGGGTCCCGGCGATCACCCCGTCGCTGAGAGTGATCACCGCCGCTCTCCATGCTTTGTCCTTGGCCATCGGATTAAACACTACCTGACCCTGATAACCTCCCCGATTTGATGGAGATCCCTCCGGCCCCGTATCTGCCCACTGCCGACCCCCAGGTGGTGGAGTCCACTCTCCTCTCCCAGTCCGGGTGGTATGAGGACGGACAGCACGGCGGGTTGGTGGCCGGTCTCATGGCCAGAGCGGTGGACGCGGTCCCCACCCTGACCCCGATGGAGATCGCCCGCCTGACCGTGGACATCTTCCGGGTGGTGCCCACCGTGCCGCTCCGAGTGACCACCTCCATCCTCCGAGAGGGAAAGCGCATCCAGTTGGTGCGGGCCTATCTGCGCGCCGGCGACACCGAACTCGCTCAGGCCACCGCCCTACGGCTCCGGATCGCCGACCGCCCCCCGCCCCGGGCCGCCATGCCCGACCCGTCGCTGCTTCCCATCCCGGTGGCCGAGGCCCAGCCCGTAGATCAGGATCGGATAGGAGTGGGAGTACGCGGACGACTGTACTTTCATCGTCACGGCGTCGAGATGCGCCAGGCCGAGGGACGGTTCGATCAGCCGGGCCCGGGTGCGGTATGGATCCGGATCCTCACTCCCCTCGTAGCCGGGGAAGAGTTGACTCCGCTGGTCCGGGCCGTTATCGCCGCCGACCATGGAAACGGGGTCAGCTCGGTCCTGCCCACCTCCTGGGTTTTCATGAACGCCGATCTGAACATTCATCTCCTTCGGATGCCGGTGGGCGAATGGGTGGGTCTACGCTCGCAGTCGTGGTTCGCCTCCCTGGGGAGAGGCGTGGCCCACTCCCAGATTTACGATGCCACCGGCGGGATTGGCAGGTCGGTGCAGACCCTCTTCGCCGATTTCCGAACCTCCCTACCGGGCACCATGCAACCTCCTGACTTCTCTCAAAGCTAAGGAGCACCCGCCCCGCCAGAGGGGAAATCGTTTTCGAGCCCCCGCGTCGGGCGAGAAAAGACAGTCGGCTTACTGGTCCTCGTCCAGAGCGGCCTTCACCGATTCAAGGACGTTGTTTACCTGGAAAGAGACATCATCCAGCCGTTGGCGGCAGAACCGGATGAGGTGTCCGGCCCGCTCCACCTTCTCGGCCATTGCTTCCAGATCCACCTCGTTTCCCCGGAGATAGGTCAGTACCTCCTCCAGTTCAGCCAGGCCCGCTGCATAGCTGTCGGGCAGTTTTGCGGAAGGCGGGGATTCGCTCATGGGTGTGCCACCTCCTTAGTGGTCGCAGGTCCGCGGGTGGGGCGGGTTTCTGTCACCGTGCTCGCTACTGCACCGTCGGAGAGCCACGTCTCCACTTCTTCGCCCTCCCTGACCTCAGAGATCGAGCTGATCACTCCCCCACCCCGACGGCGGGTGATCGACCAGCCCCGGGCCAGGTTGCGCTGCGGATCGTAGGCCTCCGTGATTTGTCGAGCTGACTCCAATCTGCTCCGTTCCTGCCGCAGGCCTCGTTGGCTTTCTCTGGAAAGTGAGGCATGCCGGGAAGATAATATGGCCTCGGCCCGTCGCAGCAGGGGGCTGACCTGGGCGGGCAACACCTGGGTGGACCTCTCCAGGCGCTGGCGGAAGCGGACCAACGCTCCGTCCGCCGCTCTCCGCACCTCACTGGGCGAGCCGTCCAGACGTCTCCGGTGACGCGTCACCACGCCGCCGGCGGTCTCCCCCACCCCCCTTCCCAGTTCCTCGACTATCCGGAGGAAGCCGGTGGTCCGGTCCACCAGCCAGGAGGCGCAGGCGGTGGGAGTCTTCTCCGAACGGTGGGCGACCAGATCGGAGACGGTCTGGTCCAGCTCGTGTCCTATCCCGGTGATGATCGGCACCTGGCAGCGGGCGATCGCCCGCGCCACCTCTTCGTGATCGAAAACCGCCAGGTCGGTGGTGGATCCACCTCCCCGGACAATGCAGATGACATCCGGACCGAGCTTGGAAAGCCGGGTGAGCGCCTCGATCAAGGAAGCCCTGGCCGCCTCGCCCTGCACGCCGGAGTGATGGAACTCCACCAGCCATCCCAATCCGCTCTCGCTGAGCGTGGTGAGGAAGTCGGCATGGGCGTTGCTCTTCTCGCTGGTGATCAGCCCCACCCGGCGGGGGGCGGCGGACAAGTGAAGTAGTTTGTTGTTTTCGAAAACCCCTTCCTCCCGCAAGACCGCCACCACCCGCTCCCGCTCCTTCTTCCACCTGCTCAGGGTGTAGTGGGGGTCGACCTCGTAGATCTGGAGGGTGACCCTGCCCTGCGGCGGGTAGAACTCCACCCCGACCCTGACCATTATTTCGTCCCCATCCGATACCCGGCCCCAGTTCGCCTTTTGGAGCGCCTCGTTGATCGCCAACTTGCGGCTCTCCCATATCACCGCGTGCAACAAGGTCTGTTTATGCCCGAAATCCCCGGGTACCCGTTCCATGAGATCCAGATAGATGTGCCCGGCATTGGACCTGGTGAGGTTGGCCACCTCCCCGGTCACCCATACCATGGCCGGGAAAGTTTCGGCCAGCGCTTCTTCGATCCGACCGGCCAACTCCGAGACCGTATAGGCGTCTTTCTCCACAGAAGGGCCGGGCGTGAGAAACGAAAGATGGTCGGTCACGGCGAGGCTCTCCTCCTAAGCAAGGGATATCCCAACAGCCCACAACTATATAACCCACCCCGAGAAGTAGACTGGCCGGAATGTCAAGCAGCCCCTCACGGCTGAGGGCTGGAGCCATCGGTTTGGTCTTCCTTCTGACAGCCGCAGCCTGCGCAGGCGATGACCCCGCCGCTCCCTCGACCACCACAGCGACTCCCTCCGCCACCACCGCCCCGGCCCGAGAGTTCCACCACCACCAAGGGCGGAACGGACTCTCCATCACCACCCCGGCGGCCGAAATGGATATCACCGCGGGATGTCCCCCACTCCCCGACACACCCCCCATCACCCGTCCCGTGGTCGAGGACAACCCTCACGCTCCTCCCTCTCACCTGCAAAACGCCGTAGACCCCTGGCCCACCGACTGGTCCCGCACCACCATTGACCTCACCGAACTTGGACTGGGCATCCCCGCATTCGATCCCCGCGATCTGATTCCCCCTCTTGACCAGCCGGTGATGGTGGATGTGGAAGCCGCCGGTTTGTGGCTCTCCGACCAGGACCCGGGGATGCTGGTTCGCATCGGAAACCAGGCCCGCTTCTACCCGCTCCGGGTGCTGACCCGCCATGAGATCGTCAACGACCGCTTCGGGGACCGTCCGGTTGCCGTCACCTACTGTCCCCTGTGCAACACCGCGGTGGCCTTCGACCCGGTGGTGAACGGGACCTACCTGCGCTTTGGCGTCTCGGGGCTCTTGCGCAACTCCGACCTGGTGATGTGGGATCTGGAAACTACCTCGCTGTGGCAGCAGATCACCGGGGAACCGCTGGTCGGGACATATGCCGGCGAATCAAGCTTGGCATATCTGCCCTCGGCGATCGTGGCATTCTCCGAGTTCGCGGCTTCTCATCCGGGCGGATGCGTTCTGGGCCCAGACCAGGCATTCGGCATCTCCTACGGGATCAATCCCTACTCCGGATACTCCTCGTCGTCGCAGCCTTTCCTGTTCGACGGTCCCCTGGATGAACGGCTTCCTGCCCTCTCGCGGGTGGTGGGAGTGAACATCAACAACGAAGCCAAGGCCTATCCATTCGAAGAGCTGGCCGCAGTCCGGGTAATCAACGACATGGTGGACGAGGTGCCGATCGTGGTGATGTGGGGCGCCGCGCACACCGCGGACGCACTGGACAACAGCGTGATCTCCGATGGCCAGCCGATCGGGACCGGGGTGGCCTTTGTGTCCGTCACTCCCCAAGGCGCCCTCACTTTCCACAGAGTTGCGGACGATCTCTTCACCGACGAGCAGACCGGCAGCACCTGGAACCTACTAGGCCAGGCCATCGATGGTCCCCTGGCTGGCGCCCAACTGGAGTTCGCTCCCCACCGCAACGAGTTCTGGTTCGCCTGGCATGCCTTCTTCGGCGCCACCGGAGAGCTGTGGGAAGCTTCCTGACAGGCAAAAGGAACGTCTTTCGGCTTTAAACCTTCATAGCCCCTCCGTCGGCGTCGAACCCAGCCATTCCCGCCAACGGATGGCTGCCACCGTCTCCAGCCGAGACGCAACATAGAGGGGACCGACTCTGATCAATCGAAGTATTCATCTTCTTGGAAACGGGTCCAGGAGTCGAACACGGGAAACGGAAGAGGTAGAACAAGGTCAGGATCATTCACCCTGAAGGAGATCTTCTGCGGATCGAAAACATTCCTGATTGAAATGGAAACACCCGCAGTTTCAATGCAGTCTTCGCATTTGCTCGGCAATACCTGTTCTGATCGCCACTCATTGAAATGCGCGGTGATTTCAGAACCGTCGGCATCGCCCACCAGTTGGAAATCTTCGGAGACAACACTCCATTCGTGTATCGCCCGGTCTGCACGGGAGAATTGAGCCCAAAGAACAATGCGGTTCTCGCCGAAGAAGTCGAGGATGACTGACTGTCGCGGACTGGCGTCTCTCGAGGGCTCGAGTTGGCGAAACGAACGATCACGCAATGCGGCCATGATTCGCTGTGTTTGTTCCTCGTCGAGGGGTGCGGCAGGAGTGTCACTGCCTGCACATCCTGCCAGTGCCGCCAGCGAGACCAACAAAGCCAAGCTCAGTAAAGCTCTGGCATGGGTAAGCGGTCTGGGCGGACAGCGACCAAGCAAGGCATATTTCACTCACACGATGATATGAGTGCCTAAATTAAGAGTTGCCCAATTATTGGACGAGACCGGCCGCCTGGGCGACTTTTCGATACCAGTCGGTAAGGGTGGCGGTCGTCTCGTGGGCGTTGAGCCCGCTGGGATTGGGAACCACCCATAGTTCGGCGCCTTCCAGAGGCTCGGGCTGCAGACCCGAGCGGGCCCGGGGACGGCGAAGGGCGGTCCGGTAGGCGGTGATCCCCACCACCGCCACCACCCGGGGACCCCATGACTTCACTTTCTCCGACAGGGCGGCGGCTCCTGACCGAAGCTCTGGCGCGGAAAGCTCCGAGGCGCGGGCCGTGGCTCGCTCGACCAGGTTGGTGATCCCTATTGCCCGTTTGATCAGATACCGCCGGTCTGCGGGAGTGAATCCGCTCTCCCTGCAGATCTCGTAGCTTGTTATTCCGGCCCGATGCAGAGCCGGATAGAAGCGATTGGTGGGGTGGGCGAAGTGGGTCTGGGCCGCCGCCGTCCAAAGACCCGGGTTAATGCCCACGAACAGCAGACAAACGCCTGGTCCGATCAGGTCGGGCACGGTTCTGTCCCTATAGCTCTCCAACTCAGCCCGGCTGAACCTCGGGCGCAAAGACCTGCCGCTCATCGGCGACGACGGCGCATCAGCCGCTCCAGGGTCTCGCTGCGTTCGGGTTCGGGAAAAGGAGCGGATGTGGATTGCTCGGGTGGTTCGTCCACCACAGACGGTTCGCCTTCCGGTCGGCGGCCCACCGTCTGTGTAGAAACGACTCTTCCCACCGAGAAACGAAGCCTTCGGGCAGCCACGTCGACAAGGAACAGCACCAGCGCCAACCCCACCAGCCATGGCCAGATTGCCAGCTCGGTGACCCCCCGGGTGGGAACAGTGGCGAAATATGTGTCTGCCGGCGGGTTGACCCTTCCGCCGGTGACCTCGGCGACTTCCTGTGCCAGGGCCGGGTCGGGAGGCAGGAAGGAAAACTCCTCCTGGTATGTGGAGACCGCTCCGACGCTTGCCGAGGTCATTCCCCCGTCAGGCGTGTTTATCACAGCCGTGATCCAGTAGGCGCCCGCCATATCGGCCGGCGCTTCACCCTCGAACCTCCCTGAAGCCACCCTCCGGAGGGAAACCACATCAACCTCTCCGTCGGGCCCCCGGACCCGGGCAACGGCTGCCGCCTCGACGGGCATTCCCGGTCGGTCCACCCCGATCGACAGTTCTCCCCCCTCCACTGTCGCCGAAAGAACCGAGTCACCCTGCACAGACATCGTGTCCCGCACCACCCTTCCCCAAAACTGCACGAAGCCCGGCCAGTCCACCCACTCAGAACTCCACCGGGAGGTGGCGTCGGAAGTCCAAACCGCCACCCTTCCCAATCCCCGCTGCCAGGAGGCCAGAAGCGGATGCCCGGATCCCACTTCCAGGGAGACCGTGGCGGTTCCCTTGGCTTTGGTGGCCACATAGCCCAGCAAGGGTGGGGCCTCGCTCAAAGTCTGGGTGATCGGAGTCGACCCGCTGCGAACCGGATAGAAGATGCCTTCCCGTACCAGGTTCTCGGCCACCAGCAAGGTTTCCTCCACGAATATCTCCGGCAACAGATCGAGATCCGCCCCCGGGTAATAGCGCCCGCCACCCAGTTCCGCCATGCGCTCGAGGGTTGGACCGGGACCCTCTCCGGTCCCCAGGATCGACAGCGTCACGCCCTCGTCGGAGATCTGCCGCGCCAGGGGCAGAAGCCCGGCCTCATCCGGATCCCAACCGTCGGTGAACAGCAGGATGTGACGCAACGACCCTTCCACTCCATTCAGCACCCGGAGCGCCTCGGCCAGCGCGGGCCGGATCTCGGTGTCTCCCTGGGGCGTCAGGATGGACAAGGCGGCCGTTACATCGTCCGGGTCGGGCCGGGGACCGAGAGGAATGGTCCAGTCAAACCCCGACGAGAAAGCCAGCACTCCGACTTGGTCTGAACTGGTGAGGGCACCGATTGCCTGTGAAGCCCCGGCCTGAGCGATGGCCGTCTTGGGAGTCCCTCCCGCGATGCGCTCCGCGTTGCCGCCACAGTGACAGGAACCCATCGACCCAGAGGTGTCAAGCGCCAGAACCTCAGCCACCGGCTGGCGTCGCAGCAGGTCATCAGGATCGGAAGAGACCGGCAGCACCCTTTCCAGGGGAGTCTGGTGATAATCCCCCATCCCGAAGCTCCGATCTCCTCCCACCACCACCAGACCCCGTCCGAAGTCCTCCACAAAGGAAACCAGGTCCTCGGCTTCTCGGGCCTCCTGGATCTCCACGTTGACCAGAACCACCCCGTCGTATACGGCCAAGACCTCACTCGAGGGGATTCCGACCACCCGATACACCTTCACTCCCGAGGCTTCCAAGGCCGATTGGAGGAACGCCCCCTCACCCCGGCCAGCCGGATCCTCCACCACCGCCACCACCGCCTGACCCTCCACCCGGGTGATCCCCACCGCCCGGTTGTTCTCCGAGTGCTCGTCCCAATCCGCAAAGAGTTGCGCCTCAACCGCCAATGGACCACCGCGCTTCACGCCGGCCCTATCGATCGGTACCAGGACGTTGAACTGGTTGACACCGGCCCGAAGTTCGATGTCCCGCAGTTCAAGATGGTCTCCGGCGGTGATCCTGAGCCGCGCCGGGCCGGGCCGGGTGGAGCGGACTCTCACAGTAACGGAAAGCAATTCGCCCTCCCGGACCAGGCCGGGCGCTTCCACCCCCTCCACCAGCGCTTCGGCGCCCATACCACTCTCCAGCACCACCAAATCCACCGCAACTCCGGCCTCGGCCAACTCCTCGACCGCCTCTCTGACTTGCCCGCCTGTGTCGGCCATATCGCTCATCAGCACCACCCGGCGCGACCCGGCGGTCGGCAGCAGCGCGGCGGACGCCCGGAGAGCCCCTCCCAGTTCCGTCGCCGATGAATCCACCACCGAACGCACGGGCAGTAGTTCCCGATCAGTGGTGAGAGCGGTGTCCATTCTGGCAGTGGAACCGAATACCACCAGCCCCGCCAGGTCATCCTCCCCGGCGTTTTTCAAGGACTCCGAAACCAGCCGCTCCTGTTCGATCCGCGACTCCGATACCATCGACAGGGACCGGTCTAGGACAAACAACACAGCCTTCTGCTGCTGGGGAAGGGTCAGGAGAGGCTGTGCCAATGCCAACAGCGCCATCGCCACCGCCATCATACGCAAGGCCAGCACCCACCGGCGGCGGCGTTGGCCAACCGTCCATCTTCCCCGTCTTGCCAGGTACCAGATTCCGGCCACCCCCAAGGGCGCCGCCCAAAGCAATTCCGGAACCTGGAATCTCACAGGTGCCTTCTCCCCGGCGGGGCGGCCCAAGGCGTTACCAATCCCGGAGTCAGGCGCCGGGAACCCCGTGGTCCTCTGAGCGCCATCCACCACTCCAAGATCATCAGAGAAGCGGCCAGCGCCGCCACCCACAGACCCCACTCCCGGATGGTGGCAGTCCTTTGATCAGAGACGAACAATCCCGGTTCGACAGCCAACCCACGGGAACGGGCGGGCGATTCGGATGGGGAGAAGTTCCGAACCGCCAACTCGGACCGTTCGACCTGTTGGTCGGGACCCAGGTACTCCACCCGATAGACACCGGGAGTTCCGGTGTGGGTGAAAGATGCGACGTTGTTGCCCAAGGTCACCGGCTCTCCCTCGGGGCCTTCCACTCGGACCGTCCCCGTCCCCGAAGCCAGTAGGGGGATGGGAACACCGGCCGGAGAGGGGTCGATGCCTCCCGCTGCCTCGCCGCCCAGCCATTCCAACAGCTTGACTCCCAACAGGGGAAAAGCCAACTGCACCACCAGGTTGGAGTGAGTTAGATCGAAAGTGAAGTACACCACTCGGTGTCCGTTGACCCGTCCCAAGAGCACCAGGGGAACATCCCCGGATTTGACCACCACCAACCACTGATCGGTCTGCACCACCTGCGCTTCGGCCACCGCTGTCCCGGCCAGACTCACGTCATCCAGCACGGGTTCCCCGGGTCGCTGCCAAGTCACCCCCAGATTGGTGGCGAGTCCCGTCAGTCGCAGACCGGGAGGCGGGGGCTCGGTGCGGATCAGCCAGGAAGGCCGGTCGATCTCACCCGGGTCGCCCCGGTTGATCACCGACAGTTCGGCGGAATCCGGTGATCCTGCAAGCTCGGTCAGATCGGGAATCGACCTGACCAATGCGGACACGAAGGGTGACTGCACCCCCTCCACCCTCACGACATTCACAGAAGGAGTCGGCAAGGCCGCCCATGCCCGGTCGTCCAGCGGAAGTGAGTCTCCGGAGTGGACCAATCGGGCCACGACCACCGAACCGGAGCCCACCGGGGCAGGTATGAACGCTTGGTCGGTCTCCCCGGGATCCGGGGAAAACTCCAAACGGGAAATGACCTTCCCTTCCGTCTCCAGTTCCACCTCCACAGGCCGAGCCGGCCCGCCATGGTTGGCAACCGAGACCAATGCCCTGATCAGGCCGGCCGAGTCCCTTTCAAGGGAGAGAGCGTCAATCGCCCAGTTGGGCCCGGTCTCGTCGAAAGGCACGTGACGAGCTGCCGCCACCGGCTCGGCCGCCAATGGCGCTTCGCCGCCGTCAGTGAACAGCACCAGATCGGAGGGACGCTCGGGGGTGGCCAACCCTCTTCCCAACCGGATCGCTTCGGCCAGGTCGGCCTCTCCCCCGGTGAGCTTGAGGCCTGATATGGCGTTGACCACCTCCTCTCGCTCTCGGGAAAACGCCGCCGCCACCCGGGGCAGAGCTCCGGCTTCGACAACCGAGACCAGTTGCTCCCCCGACATCTCCTCGGCCCAGCCCAGCGCTTGCTCTCGCGCCCGCTCGAATCGACCCGCCATCCCCATGGAGCCTGACACGTCCATCACCAGCACCGTATGGGCCCCGAGCCGAGCCTCCTCGGAGCCGAAGGGACGGGCAAGGGAGATGACAAACGCAGATAGAACCGCCAGTTGCAGCAACAGCAGCGGGCTGATCTTCAACCGTCTCCACGGACGGGCCGATGAGAGCGGATCGGCGGCGGTCTCCCAGAGAAGCAGGCTCGAGACCTCAACCCTCTCCCGACGACTCCGCAACATGTACAAGGCGATGAGGGGCAGAGCCAGGGAGGAGAGTCCCAGGGCAGCCGGAACCAGAAAACTCAAGACTGCCCTCCGACCGAATCCCGGCGCTCTCCCCAACCACCTGAGCGGAACCCGGCCCGGACGCTGCGATCCCCGACCCCCAACCCGCGAAAACTTCGACTAACCCGCGAAAACTTTCGATCGAGACTCCCCTTCCAGGGCCCACCCCCACCACCACCGTGCCGTTGGTCAGGACGCGGTCGGGCCTTCGCCGAGAGAGGGCGTCCTAGAGGAATCTGATCCCTGGAGTGGCTCGGACTGCGCGCCGGTACGATCCGTGCAGGTGCTTTGCAGATATCCACAATGTGCAATGGGGCTGTGACAGAATCAAGCGTCGACCGCCGGTTTTTTTCACAGACCGCAGAAGGAATGCCGGAACTCCCCGAGAGGCAATCAAACACGAAACGTTCGGACATCATGGGCTAGGACACCACTCCGGCGCCGGCCAGTTGCAACAGGGTTCCCTCGGCAGCGTCGGGGCCAGCCTCTACCAGCAGGTAGTGAAGACCCGAACGGGCCGAGCGGGCCGCCATCTGAGAGCACAGATCGTCCAGATGTGACCGGTAGCGTTGATACGCCTCAGCCGTGCCGGAGAACTCCGACTCCTCACCGGTCTCCGCATCGCGGAGCCGCACATCTCCCAACACTTCCGGATCAAGTTCGGGAGTCCCCAAGAGGTGCAGCACCATCCCTCCCACCGCACCTGACAGGAGATCCAGACCTGCCCGCCAGTCCGCCACCAACAGATCGCTCACCAAAACGATGTAGTTGTTACGACCCCCGGCGACGACCCCCGCCAGTGAAGGCGCCAGCCTGCCCTCACCAGGCTGGATCCCCACCCCCTCCAACCAGGCTTCCAACCGGGGCCAAGCCGAGAGATGCCTTCCCGACGGCCCCCGGGTAACCACACCTCCACCGCCCTCACCGGGTACCGTCCACAGCTCGACCCGATCGCCTCCCGCCAAAGCCAGATAGGTTATCAAACCGGCCAGCCGAAGCGCGGAAGGGTGTTTTTGGTGAAAGCCCATGGAAGGCGAACGATCGACCACCACCCGCACCGAGAGTTCTTTCTCCGCCTCGAACTCCCGGATCAGAGGCGTCCCCAGACGTGCCCACAAGAGGTGATCGATCCTGCGGTAGTCGTCACCGGGGGTGTACTCCCGGAAGTCCACGAAGTCGATGCTCTCTCCCTTGTGGCGAGAAGAGTGCCTCCCGCCGTGGGGGGAACGCACCCGCCCCCGGGCCGTCAGGGAAAACCGTCCTATCCTCTCCCGCAGGCCGGCGGAGACCAGCATCAGGCTTCGGCCACCGGTTCGGGATGCGCCGAGAGCACCTCTTCGATCAAGCGGTCGGAGGTGACACCGTCGACCACGGCTTCATACCCCAGCACAAGTCGATGCCTAAGCGCCGGATGAGCCAGCCTGCGTATGTCGGACGCCGACAGGTTGGGACGCCCGTCCATCAAAGCCAGGGCCTTCCCACCCAGGATCAGTGCCTGGGCGCCCCTCGGACTGGCGCCGGCCCGGACGTAACGGCGAATTCCGTCGGTTGCGCCGGGGGCATCGGCATGGGTGGCGCCCACCAGAGTGGAGGCGTACCTCAAAAGGTGGACGCCAACCGGTAGTTCCCGGACCATCGCCGCCATCTGGGTGAGATGAATCCCCTCCAGAACACCTTGAGGATGGTGCTCAGAATGACCGGTGGTGCGACGCAGGATCTCCACCAGATCGTCAGACGGGGGGAAGGGCACCAACTCCTTGAGCATGAAACGGTCCAACTGAGCCTCCGGGAGCGGATAGGTGCCTTCCATCTCCAAGGGGTTCTGGGTGGCCATCACCATGAATGGTCTGGGAAGAGGGCGGGTGGCGCCCGCCACCGTCACTCTTCTTTCCGCCATTGCCTCCAGTAGAGCCGACTGGGTCTTGGGTGTGGCCCGGTTGATCTCGTCGGCCAGCACCAGGTTGGTGAAGACCGGCCCCGGATGGAAACTGAACTGACCCGCTTGCAGGACATTGGTGCCCAAGATGTCGGCGGGCATCAGATCGGGTGTGAACGAAACACGCCCGAAACCGATCTGAAGAACCTGCCCCAAGGTGGTCAGCAATCGGGTCTTGCCGAGACCGGGAACCCCCTCCAAGAGGAGATGGCCCTCACACAGGACGGCCACCAGCACCTTCTCCACCAACTCGGTTTGCCCTACGATCACCTTGGCGATCTCTGAGCGAGCCTCATCGAGTCGGGTCGCGAATCCGTCGGGGTCCATTGCGGGGGTTTTTTGGCTCATGGTTCCAACTCCGTGAAATAGTTTTGGACAACTTTGGTGAGATGAGAGGGAAGGGGACGTCTCTGAATCGATTCCAAGGCGGTGGCGCGGTATTCGGCGAACCGCTCGGTATAAGAAACCAGCGGAGCATTCGCAACCGAGGGTCCGGCAGAGGATCCCACCACTTCCCCCGGGTCGCTTCCTTCAATGGGGACGTGCACCTCTTCACCCAACCCTCCCACAGGGGGTTCAAAAACAGAAGAGGAGTAATGGGGCGCCAGGGCAGCATCATCGTCGCCGACTCCCGACACCGAACCCCGACCCACACCCGACGTGCCGGTTTGCCCTCCTCCGCCTCCTCCCGATGCGGCTCCCTCCCCCTGCCCTTGACCTTGACCTTGACCTTGACCTTGACCCGATCCTTGATCCTGCCCGGAACCCGCACCCTCACCGGACTCTGATCGGCTCTCACCCTCCTGGGCCCTCCGCAACCTTTCTTCGGCCCCGGCCAACTGAGCCGCCGCCGCCGCCTGGGAGGAAGACTCCGCCGCCCGCATTTGGGCTGAGGAGATTTGCTCGGAGGCCCGCTCCAAGGCCTCCGACGCCAAACCGGGATCGAGATTTTGATCGGACAAGGCCGAAGCGGCCGCTTCCAAAGCCGAGCCAAGCTCATCGTTGATGCCGGCGAAGTCAGACGCCCGATCCGCCAACTCCTGGGCCAACGCTTGCCGTTGCCCGGCGGTAAGGGAACTCAGGGAAGAAGCAAGGTCCGCCAGCCGGGCGGCGGGATCATCCCCCTGCCCGACCGGTAGCCGGGACAGTCGGGAGGTCAACCCCGTCAGTGCCGTGTTCTCCGCCAGTCGATTGGGACCCAGTCGCTCCTCCAACTCCAGCCGCGCCGAGGTGAGCTCGGAAAGCGCTTCCTCCAAAGTTTGCGTCTCCCCCAGCCGTTCCGCCAGTTCGGTCAAGGGTTGCGAAAGCTCTTCAGAGCCCCGGGACGCCATGGTTTCGATGGCCTCCACCTCTCGGTCCACCACCTCCCGGACCATGCGGGATTCGGCCAGGGCCCGGTCGGTCAAAGAAGGCGACACCGCCAAGAGCACGGCGGAAACCACCGCCGTCAAGGCCATACTCAGCATCCTGGCGGAGGGATACTCTCCCCTCAAACCGCGCGGATCGGCGGAGGCGGAGGCGGCCCAACTCCCCGCCGCCTCCATCTGCCGAATCCCCGCCTCTCCCAACGCAGAGAGCCGCGACAACTCCCAGGCAGTGGAGAGCCGGTCCTCTCCTCCCAGACGGTGGTCGGTCCACAGGGCTGCCTGGGCGGAACTGGGACGATGAGCAACCCACCATCCCAGCACCGAGATCACCGCAATCGCCACCAAAGCCAGCGCCACACCATCGGCCCAGGGAAAGACAACCACTCGGGAGACCCCCCACACGGCCGCAGCGCCCGCCGCTCCGACTCCCAGCCCGAGTGTTACTTCGCCAACCAGACGCGAGGCCCACAAGCGCCTGCGCGCCAAAGCCACCAGTCTGACTAGCGGCTCAGGAGGAGGCATCAGGCGCCCGAGCCCGTTTCAGCCGCACCGGCAACGCCCGCGGGGCAGTAACCCGACGGGCGGCTCTCCAAAGACAGACGGCAATGATCAACCCGTAGATCAAAGTCGTGGCTATCCATCCCGGTATCCGCCGTAATCCCAGCGATGCTCCATCTTCCAGGTCACCACCTTGGCGGAGCGCCACCAAAGCCTTGAGAGGATCCATGGGCGTTGGAAGATCAGGTCCTTCAAAGAATCCGGTCAGATCATCGTATGGAAATGCAACGGCATCCGCCACGGCTACATAGGGATTAAGCCAGGTGCTAACCAACTCCCGACCGTTGTCTTCGATGTCCACCCTAATAGCCAGAGCCTCTACCCCCATCAGCACGAAAGACCCGAAAAAAATTGCCACCGCCAGCATATAGGACAGCGCCACCGCTCCCCGGTTGGATCTGGCCCGTGAAGAAACCCAGATAGAAACCGATGCCTGCGTCGCCACCACCAACACAAGCATGGCCAGCACCACCAAGACATCCACCAGCCCAATCGCCCCGAAAGCCAGCGGGAGGCCCAGCAGGGGAATGACCGCCAGGATCAACACCAGGAAGTAGCTGATCGAGGAAAAGAGCTTCCCCAACACAATCCCGAGGGGAGTGATCTGGGTGATCTGGAGGAGGTGAAAAGTCTGGCTTTGTCTCTCCCCGACCACCGACAGCGCGGTGAGACCCGGAACCATGAACGCCACAGCGGTCAGCAAAACCAGAGTCATGCCCTCAAAGACCCATTTGCCGGCTTGATTCAGTCCGGACAGCGGTCCGCGGACCGAGAAGAAGTCGACGTTGATGCTCCGCCCCGCGACGAAAAAGAGATAGGTCAGAAGCCCCACCACGATCACCCAGCCGGCGATCACCAGCCAACTCCAACGCCCCCGGAAGCGTTGTCGGGACTCTCGGGCCAGAACCGGGTTCACTGTTCTGTGTCCTGGGTTATGCGAAGGAACAACTCCTCCAGACCGATTTCTTCGATACGCCACTCGGCTATCCGCACCCCCATGGTGACCAGCCGGGATAGAAGCTCGGTGGATGCCTCGTCTCCCGTCTCCCCCAAGGAAAAGCTGATCCGACCGCTCTCCACCGCCAAACCAGACACCCGCGTATCCACCTCCAGCAGAGCCAAGGCCTGCTCCACATCCTCGTCCACCAGGCGCATCCTGATAACGCAGTCGGAAGTGAGCGACGCCCGGATGGAGTCCATGCCACCCTGAGCGGCCACCCTCCCCTCGTCCATCACCACTATTTCCGTGCAGATGCCCTCCAGTTCGGTTAGAACATGAGAAGAGACCACTATGGTCTTTCCCATCCGCCCCAACTCGGCGATGAGTTCCCGGAGATGGACCCGAGCCCGGGGATCCAGTCCGGCGGCCGGTTCGTCCAGCACCAGGATGTCGGGGTCGTGCACGAGCGCCCGGGCCAAAGAGAGGCGCTGCTTCATGCCTCGGCTCAAAGTGTTCACATCTTCCTCGGCCTTATCCGACAAATCCACCAGATCCAAGAGATCGGAAGCCAAGGTGGGACGACGATCCGCCGCTATACCGTGACTGGCCGCAAAAAAGAGCAGATACTCGATAGCAGTGAGGGATTCGTAAACTCCGAAGAAGTCCGGCATGTAACCGATCAGCCGGCGGACGCCGGGCGCATCGAGTTCGGGATCGAGCCCCCCCACTTCCACCGTCCCCCCATCACGCGCCAACAGGGTACTCATCAGCAATATGGCGGTAGTCTTCCCCGCTCCATTCGGACCGACCAGCCCGGTGACCGAGCCCTGGGGAATGCTCATGTCCACCCCGTCCAGAGCCACCGTTGTGCGGTAGCGCTTCTTCACCCCCGAGAAGGAGATCATCATGGTGAATCTCCCCACATCATCACACCCGCCAAAGGCACCGACACCCCAAGCCTGGCGGAAGAGACCTTCACCAGCACCTCGCCCGAAGGAGCCACAAGCCGCACCGGGACGAACTTTCGACTGATGTCCAGCGGGACGAACTCTGCAGCCTCCCAATCCCAGGCCTCCCAGCCCTGCCCGCCCTCGAGTTCCTCTTCTCCGTCTGTGGGAGCGGGAGCACGGTCGAGACCGACGAAGCGAGGATCCAATCCGCCCAATACCAGCCGCGGAGGCCCAGGCAATTCGGAGGGCAACCGATAAGAGAGGATCCACTGCTCGGCAAAGACGGGGGCGCCATCAAACCCCCCAGCCCGGAAAGCCTCGTCCAACCACACGGGACGGGCGTACGCCCACCCTGTCTCACCCATTCGATCCGCGGAGATGGGGAATAGAATCAACCTCAATCCAGGCACCGTCTTTCTTTGCCCGTCGACCTCGATATCGGCGATCGGCTCCTCCATAACTGCGAACACGAAGGAGGGGACATCCACCATTCCCGACTCCAGAGCCATGTCTACAAGGTCTCCGATAAGGGATGGCCAGTTCTCGTCCCAATTCTCAACTCTCTCCCACGCATCGAGTCCCCAGAAGGCCTCCTCAAAGTCCCACCACGAAACGGAGGTCAGAACTCCCGCCCAACTCATGGACCCAGTGGCGCCAGGCTCCAGATCCCATCCTATCGCCACCTTGGGATAGGCATGGACACCCCACGCCACAACCGGATTGGAGGAGGCATTGGTAATCTCCACTCCTTGTCCAGAGAACGCGACTTCGATTTCGACCGACTCTCCCCGACGAAAGCCATTCACCGAAAGCCAACCCAGGGAGGGAAGATCATATCGATACACTCCCGGCCCGCCGATAGTTGGCTGCACGGAATCCCCCGAAAGCCGGTCCAGGCTCTCGGGGAAGACATCCCAGTCAGGGTTGAAAGAGATTTCCAACGTCCTGGCTCGACTGGTGGCCGCCACCACCCCGCTGCGCGCCTGGGGATTCGGTCCCGCCACCTGAACCGTTCCATGTGACCAAAAGGTTTGATTCACGCCGCCTGCACCAACAATCCAAAAGGCCACCACCCCGACAAGACCCAAAACAGGGATGGTAAACCATGCCCACTCCAGTCGGCGGCGGCGACGCAGAATCCACAGGTTGACGGGACCAACCACCACGGCATATGCGACCACCACCAAGGGCAACCACGGATAGCCGGGGGTCTCGGTCTCGACCGCTAATGCAGCTCGGGTCAGAGACGTCGATCCCCCACTAAAGCCAGTCTGCTGGTTGCCTGACAGGTGAACAGGTCGGAGCAACGTTGCCCACAACCGCGTATCGTGGCCGGAAAGGCTGTCGAGTGCCAACACCTCGCCGTCCCCCACCCCATACCACCCGATCTCGGTATCGACACCGGGAAAACTCCCCCAGAAGGTGGCATCCAGTTCCATCGTCTCAAGAGCCGCCGAGGTGGTGACGAGCCGCCCTCCTCCCTTCAACCAGGAGACCGTTGCCGCAGGCAAGGGTCGAGGCTGGTCCAATACCAGATAAGAAAGCTGATAGAACTCCCCCTTCTCCAGCCTGTTCGAAACATCCTCCACACCTACAGGTGTGATCGGCTCACCGCTGACGGCAGAACGCACCTCCCCCAAAACCTGTTCCAACCTGGGAAGGCCAGCCAGGCCCACCAGAATCTCCTTGGCAGCCACCCGCGGCCGAAAGAAGGCCGACGCAACCGGTTCCTCATCATCGGCCCCTTCCGGTATCACCCGCAACAAGATCACTCCCCGATCGACGGGCGGAGCCACCACCACTTCATAGGCTCTTACTCCGCCGGCCGGCACCTCCACGTCCAACCTGGCCAGTTCCTGACCTTGCACCACCAGCAGATCTCCCACCAAAAGGATATCGGTCTCGATACGGGCTTCAAGCTTCATGGGCCAGGAGGGATCCACCCACCGGTCGATCCCTCCCTCTACCACCAGCTTCACCTCCGGCCTCTCCTCCTGGGCCAGCGCGGTTCCTCCCCCGAGGAGCAGAAGTGCAACAGCCACCCAACCGAAGATCACCCGGCCCAACCCTTCCGGAAAGACCTTCGACATCATATAGAACCCGATTTTATAGAAACCACCGCCCAATGCCCGGTAGCTATTACCCGGCGCGGCGCACCAAGGGCGGCGACCTTCCTCACCAACCCGACCAAGGCATGATCCGAATCCCGGGCCCATCGGGGCGCTCGGGGATCAGTCGATCACCACTCTTCCGCTGGTGAGTCCGCGGGCGATGACCATCTTCATTATGTCGTTGGTTCCCTCTCCGATCACCATCAGCGGCGCGTCGCGGTAGAGACGCTCGATATCCAGCTCCGGACTGTATCCCATACCCCCATGGATCCGCATCGAATCCAGGGCATTGCGACAGGCCACCTCAGAGGCGAAATACTTGGCCATCCCCGTCTCGATATCCACCCGTTTGCCCTGATCGGCCCGGGAAGCGGCCCACCACACCAAAAGGCGCGCCGCCTGGGTGTCGGTGGCCATCTCAGCCAGCTTCAACTGGACGGCCTGAAAACCCGAGATCTTCCTGCCGAACGCCTCTCTGGCGTTGGCATAGGCCAGCGCTTGGTCGTAGGCCTCCTGAGCCACCCCCACCGCCCGGGCGGCGATGTTGATCCGCCCGATCTCCAGCCCGCTCATCACCTGCTGAAATCCCCGCCCCTCCTCTCCCCCGACCAGATTCTCCACCGGGACCCGGACGTCATCCAACTGCACCTCGCAGCTCTCGGTGCCCTTGTAACCCAGCTTGGGCAGGTCGCGACTGATCTCAAAGCCCGGCGTCCCCTGGTCCACCAAGATCAGGCTCATGCCCCGATGTGGCGGGCTGGTGTCAGGATCGGTCTTGACCAGTACCGGCAGCGGGTCGGCGTAGCGGGCGTTGGTGATCCACAGCTTCGATCCTCGGATCACATAATGGTCACCCTCCCGGGTGGCCCGAGTCTTGATTCCCTGAAGGTCGCTGCCCGCGTCCGGCTCGGTGAGAGCGATCCCGGTACGCCGCTTGCCGGACGCGAAGTCGGGCAGGTAGCGAAGACGCTGGGACTCGGTGCCGTAGCGGGCGATGATGAAACATGACAGGGAATGGCTGCCCAGAATGCCGGCTATACCCATCCAACCCCGAGAGATCTCTTCGAAGACCAATGCCATGGATAAGAAGTCAGCGCCCATCCCCCCATATTCCTCCGGCACGGTGATGCCGAATAGTCCCATCTTCTTCATCGAGTCAACAATCTCGGTGGGATACCGGCCGGCATGCTCCCATTCTTTCACCACCGGCCTGATCTCGTCGTCCACGAAACGACGAAGAGTCTGTCGGAATAACTGGTGCTCGGGGCTGAGATCGAAGTCCAAGAAAATGCTCCCGTCTTTCCGCGGTTGGTTATCTCCCCAAGGGTGGGATGGTGCTTGGTCAATCCCAAACTGGGAGACGAATCACATCGCAAAGGCTAATGCCGCAATCCGTTCATCCCGCGTGGTCTTCGGCCCGGTTGGCGGGCCCTCTATCCCGAATAGGATTTTGAGGAAAAGGGTTCTGGAGGAAGTCAAGAAGGTTGTTATTTCGGGTGGGACCGGGCAAGTCGGAACCGTGTTGGCGCGTGCGTTTGATCGTGGAAGGCACGAGGTCGTTCTGATCAGCCGCCAAGCGGAGGGGGACCTTGGCGGACAGTCCAGTGGGACGGGACGAGCCATGCTGAATGGGACGCCGAGATCGACGGCGCAGCAACCTGGCCGGTCCAAGCGTCAACTGCCGATACCACGTCCGAAACCGCCAAGAGATCAATCAATCTCGAGTCTTGACCACCCGCCTCATCGGTGAAACCATCGCGCCTGCCGCCCGCCCCGGGTCTGGCTGCAGGCCAGCACCGCCACCATTATATTCACCGCTTCGACACCTCAAACGATGAAGCCACGCGAATCTTGGGAAATAATCCCGATGACCCCGACACTTGGCATTTCTGCTACGACGTAGCCGAGTCGTGGGAGAGGATGTTCGACGACGCCGAGGTACCCGGCACCCGCAAGGCCAAGCTGCGCTCGGCCATAACGTTGAGTCCCCACCGCGGTGGGGCTTTCGACCTGTTGCTCACCCTGGTTCGCTTTGGGTTGGGCGGGAAAGCTGGCCGCGGTCGTCAATATGTATCGTGGATTCACGACGCGGACTTCGCTCAAGCGGTCCAGTGGATCATCGACCGCGAGGACATCAGCGGCACGATCAACCTCACCGCACCGAATCCATTGCCAAACGCGGCTTTCATGCGCGATCTGCGGGCAGCCTGGGACATGCCTTTCGGGATGCCGGCCGCGAGATGGATGATCGAAATAGGCACCTACTTAATGCGAACCGAGTCGGAGTTGATCCTGAAGAGCCGGCGGGTGATCCCCGGCATCCTCCAGGAACAAGGATTTGAATTCCGGTTTCTCTCATGGCCCGAGGCGGTCCGAGACCTCTGCCGTCGCCGGCGCAAGTCAGTCGCCGAAAAGGGCGGCGAAACCACTACCGGTGCCAGAGCAAGCTGATTCACTCCACCAGTTCCCCGAATGGGCACCGGGGCTTTCAAGCACCGGAACAGAGTGTGTTGCTCGAAGCGTGGTTCCCACGCCTAAATCCACCGACAACCCGTTAGCATTCCTACCCGGTAAGCTCCCTGTACGAGGAGGGCCGAATGGCCACCTATCAGATTCTCTATTGGGATACGATCCCGGTTGGAGTCAAGGCGACCAAAGATGGCCGTCGCGGCCGCGTGCGAAAGCACCTGAGTGATCGTTTCCAGTTTGCGGTAGACATGGTGGCCACCGCCACGGGGCGAACGGACGAGCAGACTTATCTGGCGGAATGGTCATGGGGAGACCCGCTAGAGGAGTCCGGGGAGCCCGACCAGGTGGCGGACCGGGTCATCGAACGGCTCGAAACTGGCTATCCCCCCAAGCGCCTTTCGGAAGTAAGGCGATCCATCATCACCGCCCACCGAGCAGGGTTGAAGCGACATGAAGCCCGCTGAACCCACCGCACCATCCCTCCCGGCCCCTCCGGAGGAAAGCCAAGAGCGGACGGTGATGGTGGCCTGCGCCGCCTTGGGCAAAGAACTCCGAGAGATCATCGAACACCACGGCTGGGACGTCGATCTGCGGGTGATCAACGCCCGACTCCACAACCGTCCCCAGTTGATCACCGGGGCGGTGGCGGAAAAGTTAGCAGAGACCCGAGAGGGCTATGATCGCCAAGTGGTGGTGTACGGGCACTGTGGAGCCTCGGATCTCGACTCTCTGCTCAAAGAAACCGGCGCGGTTCGTCCGCTGGGTCCCCACTGTTACGAGATGTTCGGCGGCGAAGAGTTCGTGAGGTTGATGGAAGAAGAACCCGGAACCTTTTTCCTCACGGATTTCTTGGTGAAATCCTGGAAAAACCTAGTGGTGGAGGGACTGTCGCTCGACCGACACCCCGACCTCAAAGAGATGCTGTTCGGGAACTACCGACGGGTGGCCTATCTGATCCAGGTCGAGGAGGAAAAGCTCCTGGCCAAAGCGCAGGAGATAGCCGACTGGCTGGAACTGCCCCTGATCACCCGCGTGGTCGGCTACGGACACCTGGAAGAGCGGCTGGCGGCGATAATGGAAGGAAAGCCCCAGCCGGTCACGTCGGTCACCGTCGGGATCGAAGGCCACGACTCCTACCCCACCCTCTCCTAACTTCCGGGTAACACCGACTCTTCTCCTGGTTGACAGGTTAAGAGGCGTGTCTATGGATTCTGTGGAAGCACTTCCATGGTGTGCGGTACACCCCATAGCGGAAACCAGAGTGAGGACTGCGCACTCCCGAGAATCGGTGGTCGCCCCGTGGAAACCCCGTTCCCGAGGTAGGGCTACTTCTTGGCGGCCTCGTAGTAGGGATCGGCTCCGGAGGCGTGGTCGGTAACGTCCACTATCTCGGTGAGTTCGGGGAGAGAGTCCCTGAGAATCCGCTCTATGCCCTGGCTAAGGGTGACCTGGGCCATCCCACATCCCTGGCATCCGCCCGATAGGCGCAGGAATACCACTGTTCCATCCACCGAGACCAGCTCGGCCGCCCCGCCGTGCATGGCGATGGCCGGGTTGATGTTCTCCGTCAGGACGATCGAGATCCTCTCAGCCAGGGGCCCGGTGAGATCCCCCCGCGGCTCGGCCCCCACCGCCATCGCCGGGCTCTGGGGCAAGTTGGGATTGTTCATCGCCAAGCCCTGGGGAGTCAACTCCAGGGAGGCGCCCGACAGCTTTTCCATGTCATGGTGGGGAATGAGGATGGACAGCCCGTCGTGGTCTTCCCTGATCTGGTTCTCGGTCTGATCCTCCACCGGCACGAAGCTCAGCTCATACTCGAACTGCGCTCCCCGGATGCCGCTCACCTCGATGGCCAGTCCGTACTCCTGATCACCCGGCTCCTGGTCGCGGAGCGAGACGATCATATCCACCGCATCGGAGGAAAGAGTCACTACTTTCTCAGACATAAGGTCAATAGTAACCCGTCACCAACGGATAACCGGACCACATTGGCTTCTAGCTTGTCTACATTTAGGACTCTGCGAATGTCTCACGTCCTCCTCATCATCCCCACCCAAACCTATCGGGCATCGGACTTCCTGGCGGCGGCGGCCGACCTGGGGGTCGAGCTCTCGGTGGCCTCGGAGGAAGAACTTCCCCTTATTGCCCCTGACCGGCGGGTGTGGATCGACTGCTCCCGCCCGGAGTGGTCGGCACAGATCCTGGCCGACCATGCATCCCGGCTCCCCATCGACGCCATCGTTCCCCTCGACGACCAGGGAGTGGTGGTCGCCGCCCGCGCCGCCGAACTCATGGGACTCGCCCACAACCCGCCCTCGGGAGCGGCCGCCACCCGTAACAAGGCCATGCTGCGTCGGCGCCTAGCCCAGGACGAGATCTCCCAGCCCCGGTTCGGGGTGATCGAGCGTAGGGACTCCCCCGCCCGGGTCGCCTCCGAACTGGGTTATCCGGTGGTCTTCAAACCGCTGTCCCGGTCGGGCGGACAGGGGGTGATCCGCGTAGACCGACCCTCCGACGCCGAGGGCGCCGCCCGTCGGATACGCCGCATACTGGCCGGTGCGGGGGAAAACCCCAACCAGCCCCTACTGGCAGAGGAGTTCCTTCCCGGAGGGGAAGTGGCGGTCGAAGGCCTCCTGTCCAGAGGCCGCCTCAGGATCCTGGCGGTGTTTGACAAGCCCGCCCCACCCCAGGGACCCTTCTTTGAGGAGACGGTGCTTGTGGCCCCCTCCCGCCTGTCCCCCGTGATACTTGGCGAGGTGGATCACCTCACCCGGCGGGCGGTGACGGCACTGGGATTGAAAGAGGGCCCCATTCATGCCGAACTGCGAATCGGACGCGACCGGGTGAGCGTCCTCGAAGTGGCGGCCCGGTCCATCGGGGGTCTTTGCTCCCGATCCCTCCGCTTCGGGCTGATGGCCGACTCCTGGGAGTCGCTAATCCTCCGCCAAGCGCTCGGAATGGAGATGCCCTCAAGGGTCCGCCAGCCCGGAGCGACCGGAGTGATGATGCTTCCCATTCCCCGGTCGGGGAGGCTGGTGGCGGTGGAGGGCGCCGAAGAGGCGCGTGAGACACCAAAGATCACCGGCCTCGAGATCACCATCCCTCCCGGCGGAGAGGTGAAGGCCCTCCCCGAGGGAGACCGCTACCTGGGTTTTTTGTTCGCCTCCGCTGCCCACCCCTCCGCGGTGGAACACGCCTTGGCGCAGGCCTTTTCCCGGCTGCGAATCGTTATCGAATAGGCCGGTGCGGTTCGGCTAGCCCTGTTCTGTGATCGAGGCGGCCGCCGCCAGAAACCGGTCGTTCTCCTCAGGTGTTCCCACCGAGACCCTGGCCCACTCTCCCGGAAACGCGCGGATGATCAACCCGTGGGACAAAAACCGATCCGCGTTCTGCTGGGGCTGCAGCCCCACCGTGAAGTAGATGAAGTTGGTCTGACTCGGGACATGGCTGATGCCCAGCGTGCCCAGACCCTGTTGGATCCGCTCCCGCTCCCTGGCGTTTTCCGCAACCCGCGCCCCAATCTGATCCTGATGACACAGCGCCTCCACCGCTCCGATTTGGCCTAACGAGGTAACGGTGAAAGGAGACTGCACCCTGCCCAGTTGCTGGAGGGTTTCGGGCCAGCCGACCGCATAACCGACCCGGAGCGCGGCCATTCCGTAGATCTTGGAGAATGTGCGAAGCGTCACCAGGTTTGGGCGCTCGGTGGCTTGGCGGACCGTGCCCCGGTAGTCGGAAGCGGTTGCGTACTCGTGGTACGCCTCGTCCAGCACCACCAGCACCCGCTCGGGAATCCCGTCTATCAGCCGGGAGATCTCGTCCCCGGCGAGATAGGAGCCCGAAGGGTTGTTGGGATTGCATATGTAGACCAAAACGGTGTCGGGACTGATCGCAGAGAGGATGCCGTCGGGGTCCAAACGATGACCGGCGGTGAGCGGGACCGTCACCGGGGTCATCATGGCGTAGCGCACACACAGCGGGTACATGGCGAAAGAGGGCCAAGCGAACACCGCCTCCCGTCCCGGGCCTCCCACAGCCAGGGCCGTCAGGCTAATCAGTTCGCTCGATCCCGCTCCGCACCACAGGTTCTCAAAGCCCACTCCCAGGTGCCCGGAGAGAGCGGTCCGCAGGTCATAGGCGTGGTTGTCGGGATAGCGGTTGACGCCCGACAATGCCCGCGTCATCACCTCCACGACTTCGTCCAGCGGCTGGTAGGGGTTTTCGTTGGAAGCCACCTTAACCAGGGAGTCGGGATCGAACCCGAACTCACGCGACACTTCCTTGATCGGCCGCCCCGGTTTGTAAACGGCGATCTCAGCCAGGTCGGAACGCAGAAACTCCATATTGCTCAAGGATACGACGTGTCCTTTTTGGTATTGGCCCCGGCTTCGAACTGCTAGTTGTTGAGATCGTCTCCAAAGGACCTGGCCTGGCGACGTTGACCCCCGCCTCCCCCCTCGCGAGGAGCGCCGGAGCCGCGTCCGCCCCGACGTCGGTCATCCGAACGGCCACCGCGGCTATCACGCCGAGGACCACGCCCATCACCATCACGCCGAGGACCACGCCGGTCATCGTCGCGTCGGGGACCACGCCCATCACCATCACGCCGAGGACCACGCCCATCACCATCACGCCGAGGACCACGCCCATCACCATCACGCCGAGGACCACGCCGGTCATCGTCGCGTCGGGGACCACGCCGGTCATCGTCGCGTCGGGGACCACGCCGGTCATCGTCGCGTCGGGGACCACGCCGGTCATCGTCGCGTCGGGAACCACGCCGGTCACCGTCACGCCTTTCGCGGGGGCGGCTTTCCTGGCCGGGGGCCGGACCTTCCAGTCGTTCGGCGAGGATCAGGCTGACCTTGCCCCGGTCCGTGCCTTCCACCACCACTTTCACCATCTGTCCCTGGGAGAGGTAATCCTCCACCTGGTTGACCCGCCGGTCAGGATCTAGCTTGGAGATGTGCAGCAGGCCGTCGCGCCCGGGCAGGATGTTGATGAAAGCGCCGAAGGTGGTGATGTTGACCACCTCACCCTCATACTCCTCGCCCTCGACTGGCTGGGGCGGAAAGGCGATCAGGTTGATCCTCTCCACTGCCGCCTCGAGAGCGGCAGCGTCGGCGGAGGCTACCCGTACGATTCCCTTGCCTTCGGCCTCTTCGATCTCGATGGAGACCCCGGTCTCCTCTTCGAGTTCTCTCACCATCTTGCCCTTGGGGCCGATCACCTCGCCGATCTTGTCCTTGGGTATCTCGATCGCCTCGATGCGCGGCGTCCACTCCTTGAGTTCTGCGCGCGGCTCGGAGATCACTTTGTTCATCTCCTCCAGGATGAAGAGACGGGCATCTCGGGCCTGGGAAAGCGCCTGAGCCAAAATCTCGGTGGGCAAACCAGCGATCTTGGTGTCCATTTGGAGAGCTGTGATCATCTCCGACGTTCCGGCCACCTTGAAGTCCATGTCGCCCATGAAATCCTCGTCGCCGAGGATGTCAGTGAGGGTCACGTACTGTCCGTCCTGATGGATCAGACCCATGGCGATTCCCGCCACCGGAGCGATGATGGGCACGCCAGCGTCCATCAGGGAAAGGGAGGAGGAGCATACCGAGGCCATGGATGTCGATCCGTTGGAAGAGAGCACCTCTGAGACCAGCCGGAGCGCGTAGGGAAAGTCCTCCGGGGTGGGAACCACCGGCAGGAGCGACTTCTCGGCCAAGACGCCATGTCCGATCTCTCGCCTCCGGGGTCCGCGCATGAAACCGGCTTCACCTGTGGAGAACGGCGGGAAGTTGTAGTGGTGCATGAACCGCTTGCCTTCTTCTATCCCCAGATCGTCGAGCATCTGCTCCATTCTCAGCATGCCCAGGGTGGTGATGTTGAGCACCTGTGTCTCTCCCCTCTGGAAGAGTCCCGATCCGTGGGTGCGCTCCACCGTCCCCACTTCGATGGTGAGTTGGCGGATGTCGGTAGGCGCGCGACCGTCCAGACGGACGCCCTCCTGTACCACCCGGCTGCGCATGGTGGACTTGAGAGCCTGCTTGAAGGCCCGCTTTGCCTCGGAGGCAAGGTCGGGATCGTCAGCGCTAACCGCGGCGACGGTCTCTTCGCGAAGTTTCCGCTCGGCGGTGGCGCGGTCGCGCCGATCCTCCATCCTCACCAACTCCGCCAGACCAGGTCCGGCGGCTTTCTCCACCTTCTCCATGATCTCGGGGGAGTAGTCGGAAGCCGACGGCCAGTCCACTGTTGGGATCTCCACCAATTCTCTCAACTCCAATTGGAGGTCGATGCTCTCGGCGATGATGGTCTTGGCCTTCGCCAGTCCCTCCACCACCGCAGCCTCGTCGCTCGGTGGGTCACCGGCAGCTACCAGGCGGACACCACCGGGAGTGGCCCCTGCCTCGACCATCATGACATCGATCTCACCGGAGGGATTGCGCCGCCCGGCCACAGTCATCTCGAACACCCCCTCGGCCATTTCCTGGTGAGTGGGCAGAGCAACCCATTCGCCCTTTATGAGAGCGAGACGGGCTGCGCCAATGGGGCCCTCGAAGGGGATCGGGCTCACCGAGAGAGCGGCGGAGGCGCCGATCAGGGCGAGGATGTCAAAAGGGTTCTCCCCGTCGATGGAGAGCGGCATGGCCACCACCTGGGTCTCGCAACGGTAGCCGTCGGAGAACGAGGGACGAAGCGCCCGATCGATCAACCGACAGCCCAGAATTGCTCCCTCGCTGGGCCTTCCCTCCCGGCGGAAAAACGATCCGGGAATGCGCCCGGCCGCATACATGCGCTCCTCCAGGTCGACTGTGAGCGGGAAAAAGTCGATTCCCTCCCTTACTGCTTGGTTGGCGGTGGCTGTAATTAGCAGTTCCACCCCTCCCAGTCGGAGCACCACTGCTCCGTGGGCCGAAATGGCCAGTTTGCCGGTGCTGAGGGTGAGTTGCTTTCCACCCACCGTCCCGGTAACAATATGTTCAGACAAGATTGCTCCTCAATGCGTCTAGTTGTCCCCAGTGCGTACTTCCTGTACGCAGGGCGTTATCTACGGAGTTCCAGGGAGGCAATAAGCCGGCGATACCGGTCCACATCCTGATTTCCCAGGTACTTGAGCAGCCGACGACGTTTCCCCACCATCATCAGCAGGCCCCGACGACTGTGATTGTCGTGGCTGTGAATCTTCAGATGCTCGGTCAGGTGTCGAATCCGCTCGGTCAAGACAGACACTTGCACTTCCGGCGAACCGGTGTCGGTGTCGTGCGCGCCGTATTCGGCAACCAACTCGGATGTAGTCCTCAAAAGAACCCCTTCGTATGAAAATAGGGCCGAAGCGTCGAAACGAAAGCTGGCCCAATTACCTCATCGCTCATTCTAACGCCGGACGGGGGACAATCCTATTCCATTCGGTGTGACGGTCCTGGCGCCGGCATCTCCAACCGCCTCCGGACTTCTTCGACATCCCGCTCTACCTGCGACAACAGCTCATCCCCCGACGCGAATTTGACCTCCGTCCTTATCCGGTCGCCGACGAAGCACAGCTTCATCCGCTTCCCATAGAGATCGCCGGAGAAATCGAGCAGGTGAGCCTCGGTCAGCCGCTTGCCCCCTCCGAAGGTGGGGCGAATGCCGATGTTGAGCGCTGCCGGA
This sequence comes from Acidimicrobiia bacterium, assembly GCA_965214265.1. Lineage (GTDB taxonomy): Bacteria > Actinomycetota > Acidimicrobiia > Spongiisociales > ZC4RG35 > Bin76. Next base: position 1,393,002 of record CBDCBK010000010.1, on the reverse strand, counting down.
TGACGATCTCCGTCGATCTCGGCCCAGGCGGCGTATATGCCATCGGCGGGGATCGACATACGGGAGGAGATCTCCAGATTGGCGGTGGGAATGCCCAGCTTCGCGCCGCGCCGTTCGCCTTCGGTCACCTCTCCACGCATTTCGAACGGCCGACCCAACAGCCCCGCCGCCTCGCCGGTACGTCCTTCGGTCAGACATCGGCGGATCAGGGAGGAGGCGATCTGGCTCTCCGGGGAATCGGGGGAGCCGCTATCTCCCAGGAGGTCCATCACCCCCACCGAAAACCCCTGTTGCGGTCCGGCCTGACGAAGGGTCTCGGGTGATCCCCTCCCGCCTCTTCCGAACCGGAAGTTCTGTCCGACCAACACCCGCTTGGCCCTCAGCCGTTCCGAGAGCACCTCGGTTATGAAGTCGTCCGCCTCCATCTCCCGTATCTCCACAAACGGCATCACCCCCACCACTCCGATTCCCAGGCCCTCCAGTATCTCAAGACGATGGACGATGGAGGTGAGCATCTTGGGGGCCTTTTGGGGCGCCAGCACCTCCAGGGGGTGCGGATCGAAGGTGGCCACTGCCGACGTGAGTCCTGACCCGGCGGCCTCTCGCACCAACTCGGACAAAAGGCTTTGGTGGCCGCGGTGGACACCGTCGAACACCCCGATCGTGACGGCCGTACCCGAAACAGAGGAAGGCAGGCGCCAGCCAAGGGGTGGGCCGTCCAAGACGATCATCTGCTGCTCTCAGTCGAGTCAACCATCTTCTTAAGATTACGGGATCTATGGCTCCCCATTTGCTACATATCACGAGAGGGCGTATGGGAGGGATACCATGAGAGGCGCATGAGCGCGCGGATCAAGATCGTGGGCATGTCGGGAAGCCTGCGCCGGGGCTCATACAACAGCGCTTTGCTGAGGCTGGCCCCGGAGGTGGTCCCCGAGAGCGCCGAGTTGGAGCTGGTCTCCTTGGCCGACATCCCCTTCTACAACGGCGACGTGGAGGACGCCGGCATGCCTGATCCAGTGGCCGCATTCCGCTCCAAGCTGGCCGCCGCCGATGCGTTGCTGATCTCCACTCCCGAATACAACTCCTCGGTGCCAGCGGTGCTCAAAAACGCCATCGACTGGGCATCCCGAGGCCCGGACTCGCCGCTCGTAGGAATGACCGCCGCCCTAATGGGGGGAGGCGGAGGGTTCGGCAGTGACCGGGCCCAGTCCCATCTGCGCGAGGTACTGCGCAACACCGGCGTTTTCGAACTGCCCGTCCCGGCGGTGAAGGTCCGCCAAATCTGGAACAAGTTCGATGAAAACCTCGAGCTCCAGGACCCCCGCATCCTCAATCAGGTGGCAGCGCTGCTACGGGCGCTGGTCTCCTGGACCATCGCCATGCGCCATCACCGGCGCTGAACGACGGAGGCGGCCAGGCATCTTCACCAGCGGGCCTGCTTGTCTGTCTGGACTACTGGTAGCTCACGTAAACGGGAAGGGGCGTCAGTTCCAGGACCTCTCCGGGGGTGGCGAGGGGGGAATCCTCATCGAAGAAGTTCTTCCATCCCCAGTGCCATCCCTGATCCCTGGTGCCGGCCACCAGAGCTTCCCAGGTTTCGTATTTGGTGGCGAGAATACCCTGCCCGTCCATGTGGATGACCACCGCCAACTCCGGCGGAGCTAACACAAGCTCTCGGCCCCGGATCATGGAAAAACGGAATTGGTGAACCATCAAGAGCTTTTGGGGCAGCCTCTCTTTTCTCACCAACTCGGATAGCCATTCGATCACCATGTTGATCTCTGCGAAATCCACCGACCCTATCTGGCGCAAATGCACCTGGTTCGGACCCAGACGCCACTCCGGGTCGAGCGCCAGGCCCACGTGGGGAAGCGCCAGGAGCTCCTCGTAGTATTTGGCCTGGGTCAGGAAATCGGTTCTACCCGGCTGAAGGTCGAGCACCACATAAACGCCGGTTTCGGCGGCGAACTCCACCCAGGGCTTCAGGGTGTCAACAGAAATCTCTCCCGAGTAGTCGCCGTCGCTTCCCGCCCGGGCGGTGGCCAGGGTGGCGATCATCTCGAAAGTGGGGATGGTCAGCACCTCGTCGGCGGCGTATTCCTCGAGATAGGGGGCCAAACGCTCCAGGGTCTCTGCCGGGCCTTGTTCGCCCAGCGCTCCCAGCACACTGGTATGCGTGGCGCCGTAGAAAGCCACCAACCGCCGGTCCGGAAACATGATTAGCCCGCCGCCGGGAAGCTCCGTGCCCCAGAGTGTGGTCTCCAACAGCCAGCGCCCGGAGTCAGAGAACTCTCCGACAGCCCATATCTCGGCCACCCCCTCGGCCTGCTGTTTGAGAGCGTCCGACGCCTCGGCCCAGCCGACTGTCTCTTCGGGGTTCCAGTAGAACGCCGTCTCGCCCAGAGCGGAGACCGCCGCGGCCACTGCCAAACCGATGGCGGGCCGATCGGGATCGACCAGCCACAGCCGGGGAGACCCCAGATCCCGGGCGGCGCTCCCCATAAGCAGCGCCGATTTCCCGGAAGACTCATTCGTCGGCTGGTGAAGCGGGGCGAGAGTCATTCCCAGCCTTTCGCCGCTGATCACCAAAGAGTGAAGGCTTCTGTACCCGGATACAGGAGACAGGCCGGTCACCACCGAAGGATCGTGTGAGCGGATCCACTCAATCAGCTCTGCGGATGCCCGAGGCATCCGAATGATCTCCGCATCGGGGGGCTGGAAAGAAGCGGGTATTCCTTCCATCAGCCATATCCGCTTTGGGGCCAAGCGCCGCAACTCTGCTGTGAGGGCCGCTTCCGAAGACGGGAGGTAATAGAGCAAGGGAGATGAGAAGCGGGCGGCTAACTGAGCGGTGATCGTCGCCGAGTACAGGTCGAAAGGATGGGCGACCACCACATCGTCGACGCAGGTGTGGAGCCGCTCGGAGATTGCGATGGCCACCCCGGCCACATCCTCCCCCGCCAAATCCACCAGCCTGGGCGGGGAGGATACGTCCGGGATGGGAAATGCAGCCTCGCAGGTTCTCGGAGGGAGAGTGGTAGTGGTGGTTCTCGTGGTCGAGGTGGACGTGGTAACCAGCGATGCTCCATCAGCAGGGTCAGGAGAAGGGACTGCGGTCGTGCCTGTGGGCGTGGACGATGTTCCCGAGGCGGCAGTGACAGACCCGGTCCCCGCGGCCGGAGGACTATCGGGTGGCTCGCCGCGGTCATCGAAAAAGCCAAACCAGAGAACCGCGACCACGATCACCGCCGCTACCCCGGCCACAGCCGCTACGCCCACCCCCCGGCGGCCCCCTGAACTGGTATCTCTATGCATCGATAGGTGTCAGCAGGGGCTTTCCGGCGTATTGAACAAGGCCTGTTGGAAGGTTAGAGGAGCAAAGGTCCAAATGGTGGTAATCGTCTAGGACCGTCAGCGAAGGGAGGGCTTTGGCGTTGATTGCCACGACAGCCGAACGGGTAAAGTCAAGAATCCTATCCTTGTACCGTCGCGGCTGTCTGGGTGATGGATAGCAAGACACGGAGCGGCTGTGGGGTGTTAGCCACCACCCCAGACCTGCACCTCGGCGGGGTGTTCCGAAGCCGGCTCCCAAACTACTGCCATTTCCAATCGTTCGCTACCCGGTCCCGCTGGCGGTGGCCAGTCAAGAATTACCTCGAAGGCGGTACCGTGCAACTCCAGTGCCCCCAGTGCGCGGGAGGAGTCAAAACCTCTGCCAAGACCCGCAAAACCAACGCAACTCCCAACAAGAATCCAGTTCCGTTTCTTGCCATTGACGACGAATACTGCTGTGAAGGTCTAGCAACCGTCCCTGTCGAAGACCTCGACAGCTACCAACGCAATCCCCTACAAAACCCCCGCATGGAAAGGGGAATACGGCCAGCGCAACACCAGCGAGACCAAGAATTCGATGGTCGGCGACAAAGGCAACTTCGCACTCGGATGGTGCCGCGTTTTCAACCAGGCGGCCTTCACCATCGGCGTCCTCCTCAAAGTCATAGCACACAACCTCGCAGAAGTCATCCGCTTCCGCAGAACCCAACAACACCCCACCCCCGTCACCGGACCGAACCGACGGACACACCCACGGGCGAAACACACTCCACGTCGGACGAGTCACCCCGGGCGCCGCCCTAAACCATCCCCACCCGCTCCCTTGCACCGACAGTAACCCCAACTGTCGGTCTCACCGCGTCCGAAAAACCTAACTCTGACACCGGGCAACCACAACACGGCCCCGACCAGCCCAAAACATCCTCCGCAACGGTCACAAACTCCCAAAAACAGGGAAAAACAGCGCGTCCGACGCTAAATCGCTAACACACAGAGCCCTAAATCGCTAAGACACCGCTGTGCCCGGGGTGGGACTTGAACCCACACGTCACGAAGGACACTGGATTTTAAGTCCAGCGCGTCTGCCATTCCGCCACCCGGGCCTGACACCTGGAGATTGTAAGGCGAAAGCCAAGCCGATTACTCTAGAAATAGCTGGTCTGGACGGCGCTCTCCGCGGTCTGACCCCCAACGGGAGCCGACTCCGCTGGGACATCGGCACACGAAAGGACGGACAGGGCAGATGAGCGAGACAACCACCCGTATTCGGGGAGGAACGATCCAGACTCCCACCGGAGGGATGCGAAGCGACCTGCTGATCTCGGGAGAAAGGATCACCGCCCTGTTGGATCCTTCCAGCCCTCTCACCGCCGACCGCGAGATAAACGCTCACGGGCGCTGGGTTCTTCCCGGTCTGATCGACCTCCACGCCCACACGCGGTCACCCGGATACGAGCAAAAAGAAGACTTCCTCACCGCCTCCCGGGCCGCCGCCGCCGGCGGGTACACCACCTTCGTGGACATGCCCAATGTGGAGCCGCCCACCGTCACCGTTGACCTGTTCGAAGAGAAGAAGGCGATCGCCGACCGGTTGTGCCTTATCGACTGGGGCCATTTCGTGGGTCCCACCCAACTGGATGAAATCCCCAAGCTGGCCAAGGCCGGAGTAACCGGGTACAAAATATTCCAGGTAACCGGTGGATACCCCCACGATCCACGGCTGGCCATCGACGATCCCGCCCGGCTGTTGGAGACTTTTCACGCCATTGCAGAGACGGGCCTTCCCTGCGTGGTGCATCCCTTCGCCCAGACCGTTTTCGAAAGCCTCTACCACCAGGAAGTCGCCAAGGGGCGGGCAGGGGATATCTTCACCTTTAGCGATGTCTACACCCGTGACATCGTGTGGCGACTGGCGGTTGCGATCCTCTTGGAGGTCCAGAGAGAGACCGGCATGCGCCTGCAGGTGGTCCACACGCACGCTGCCGGAAGCCTTCGGCTCCTGGCCCAGGCCAAGGCGGACGGGCTACCGGTAACCGTGGCGTCGGATCCCAAGTACTTTCACCTCCGGGAAGAGGACATCCGAACCCAGGGCGCCCGGGCTATCCCTGGGGGCGCGGTCACCTCCGATCCCGACCGGATGGCCGCCATCTGGGACGCCCTCGAAAACGGTGTGATCGACATCATCGACTCCGACCACGCCCCTCACCTGCTGGGGGATCTGACCCTGATGGAGGAAAGTCCCCTGATCGGCCCGTTTGGAGCGCCTCACTACGAAGACCTCCTCTCCCTGATGCTGACCGATGTCCGAGCGGGCAACCTTCGTCTGGAGCGTCTGGTGCACTCTTTGACCGAAGCGCCCGCCAGGGTGCTGGGGCTCTATCCGCAAAAGGGCGCGCTCCTGCCCGGATCGGACGCCGACCTGGTGATCGTCGATCCCGATGCGGTCCACCAACCCCGGGACGGTGTGATGGAGTGCAAGAGCAACTGGACTCCTTATCATGGCTGGGATCTGGCAGGAAAGCCGGTGCTCACCATGCTGCGGGGAACGGTTATCTTCCAGGACGGGGAGGTCACGGGAGAGCCCGGTTTCGGACGCTACATAGCCGGAGTACCCCAAGAACCCGATCCGGAGAAGGCCGGCGCTCAAAATCCCGGCCTCTATCTGCGTCCCCGCTCCTGAGCACCTGCAAACCGGCCAAACCTTTGATGCCGATAGCCACGTACGCGTATAGAGAGGAAAAGGGCTGATGAAGTTCGGTGTGCTCGTCCCCCATTTCGGGCAGTGGACATCCCGAGAAACCCTGGTGGGCAACGCTCCGCTCATCGAGCAGATGGGTTTCCACTCCCTGTGGGTGCGAGACCACCTGGTGTGGAAGCCCCACGGGATGGAGGGGAGCGACCGCACCTTCCTGGAACCCCTTCTGACCCTGGCCGCCCTTTCCTCGGTCACCACCCGGATGTTGCTGGGCACCGCAGTGCTCATCCCCCTCCGCTGGCCCCTGAAGCTCGCCCAGAACCTGGCCACGCTCAGCTACCTCTCCGATGGGCGGGTCATGGCCGGAATGGGGCTGGGCAGCAACGAGGCGGAGTTCGCGGCTGCCGGGCTCGACAAGGACAGCCGGATTCCCATTCTCGGGGACACAGTGGAGATCTGCCGCCGCGTGTGGGAGGAGGACAACGTCTCATATCAGGGAGAGTTCTTCGAAGTGCACGACTTCACCCTGCGACCCAAGCCGGTCGCCCCCATTCCCTTCCTCTACGGAGGTAGCACCCGGGCGGCGGTACGGAGGGCGGTGACCCTCATGGACGGCTGGATACCCGGACGGATCCCCATCGACACCCTGAGAAACCGGCTCGTCTATCTGCACAATCTGGCCGAGGAGCACCAAAAGGAAATGTTGTTGGGCACCATCCCCCTGGTATTGGCCGACCCCGACCGCCGACGCGCCCGCGACTCCATCGATGTGCAGGCCCTGGGCGTCAGCTCGGCGGGCGCCCGGCATTGGGTGACACCCGCCTCGGGAGGATTCAACACGGTGGACGATCTGGAAGGCCTGTTGGTAGCGGGAAACCGCTCCGACTGCCTGCGGGCCATAGAGACCTTCGCCGATCTCGGACTGGAATTGGTAATCCTCGACGTACGGTTGGGCTTCAACAACTACATGCAGCAACTCGAATGGCTGGCCGAATGGCTGCTCCCCGAGTTCGGCGACTGAAGACTCCCTCCGTCGAAATCAGCCTCACTAAGAGCGGCAAGTCTCCTGTTTGGCTCGTCCTTACCCCTCCTATCCTTATCCGGGCCTATGTTGGTCAAACTCACTTCCAAGAACCAGTTGACTCTGCCCGAAGAGGTGCTGGCCGGGTTCGAGGGTGTGAAGTACTTCGATGTGACCAAGGACAAAGGCGAAATTGTGCTCACCCCAGTAATGACTCCAGCAGACAAAATACGAGTGGAATTGTTCGAACGAGGCATAACCGAACCCGACATGGCGAAAGCGGAGGCATGGGCTCGGCGAAGTACTGCTGACTGACTATCTGCTTTGATGCGAGACGGTCACGGAGACTGAACCACCGGCCATTGAGGTGAGCACCCCCGGCAGCCCAGCCTCGCTAAAGGGCGGCGATGACACCGTCCAGCAGATCGGATTCGGAGATCAGGGCTTCGGGGCAGGCCAGGCGGCGCAGCGACTCGTGGGCGATCACCGTTCCGGCCAGGAGCACCGGCGCCCGGGCGGGGTCAAGGGAAGGAATGGCCGCCGTCTCGGCGACGGTCAGCTTGGCCAACTCCGCCAGCATTATCGCCAACTGGGCGGCGGTCATGGCCGAGTGATGGACTCGCCGGCGGTCGTAGGTCTCCAGTCCCAAACCGATCGCCGCCAGGCTGGTCCAGGTGCCCGCCACGCCCACCACTCTGGACCGAAGCGGGATGCTCACTGCCCCCAGCATCTCCGCGGCGTGGGCGAATGCTTTTTGGAGTTGCGAACGCGACGGCGGGCGGTCAGGCAGGACCGACTCGGTCATGCGCACCGAGCCGAGATCGAGACTCACCCCCTCGATTACCCCTTCCCGGTTTCGCCACACCAACTCGGTGGAGCCCCCGCCGATGTCCACCACCATGCAGTTCTCCTTACCCGACAACTCCGAAACAGCCCCCACAAAGGACAGGCGGGCCTCTTCCTCCCCGGAGATGGTCTCCGGGCGAATCCCCAGAGCCTCCTCCGCCCGAGCCAGAAACTCCTCCCGGTTTGCGGCGTCCCGCACCGCCGAAGTGGCCACCGCCCTCCCGGCAGTGACCCTCTGGTCAGAGATCAACTCTCCGTAGCGCCCCAGAGTCTCCACCGTTCGAGCCATCGACTCCTCGGCGAGGCCCCGCTCGCCCAGGCCTCTTCCCAACCCGGTAACCGTCTGCCAACGTCCCGCCTCTCCTTCCGGGGAGACCACCAGCAATCGCACCGAGTTGGTGCCAATGTCCACCGCCGCCTTGTTCAGCGCGCCCTCCAATCGGGGTTGGCCACCGGACCCTCGGGGGAGAAGATCACACAAGGCCGAGCACAATCGAGCGGCTCCACCCGGGGCGCCGCCCACTCCCCCACCGGATTATCGTTGCCGGCCCGATAGTCGGCGTAGTGGGCATGGAGACATTTCACTCCCTTGCGGGATCCGGCCACCCCACCCGTCGGGCGGTGACGGGCGGTGGGCGGAAGGTCGGAGTCCCGCTGGGCAGCGTAACGGAGATGGGCAGCTTCCAGCCGTTCGGCGAAGGCAGAATCACGCTCCGACCGAGCGTCCATCTCCTTCACCCCTCCCTCCGCCTCAATCCGGGAAACCCTCTTCACCGCCAGGGGACAGGTCAGCCAATAGCGGGTGGGAAACGGAGTGCCGTCGTCAAGGATGGGCGGAGTCTCCACCACCACCGGCAAACCCAGATGACAAGAGGAGAGCACCTTCGAATCAGACCGGGGAGGCCGACCGATTTGAACGGCGACCACCCTCCGATCTCTCTGGTGTTCGAACTTGGAGTCCATCAAGATTCCGAGGACAGATCGCTCCCACTGAGATAGCTCCACCATCGCGAGTACCAAGGCTCATCTTCGATTGTCTCGATCACGACCTCCGCCTCGTCCTCCGATGGCGTCGAGGCCGGGGCACGCGGTGAGACCACAATAAACGCGGTCTCCCCCTCACGGACATATCCCAGCCGCTCTCGGGCCAGCCTCTCGATCTCAACGGGAGTGTGGAGGGCATCCAGCCGCTCCTGTAGTTCAGCGTTATGGACTGTCAGTTCATCAAGATCCTCGGTGTATTCGGCGATCTGGGAGTGCTGGTCCTCCAGCCGATCCAATACCGGCACGGCGTAAACGGTGGCGCCAGCCGCCAGGATCGCCACTCCCGCCACCCAAAGCAATCTACCCTTCCACGACTTCTGTCGCTTGGAGGTGGGTTCGCTCTCGCTCATCGTCCCAGCGCCTCCCATCCACCGAACCGCGCTCCTTTGCCCAGCTCCTCCTCGATACGGAGCAGCTCATTGTATTTGGCAGTTCTCTCCGAGCGGGCCGGCGCCCCGGTCTTGATCTGGCCTGCGCCCGTGCCCACCGCCAGATGGGCGATGAAGGGATCCTCGGTTTCACCGGAGCGATGGCTGATCACCCTGGTGTATCCGGAGCGGACGGCCCTCTCCATGGTGCTCAGGGTCTCGGAGAGAGAACCGATCTGGTTCACCTTGATGAGGATGGAGTTGGCGATCCCTCTCCTGATCCCCTCGGCCAAGATCAACTCGTTGGTGACGAACAGATCGTCTCCAACCAACTGGGTGCGCCCGCCCACTTCCCGAGTCAGCATCTCCCATCCCTCCCAGTCGTCCTCCGCCAGGCCGTCCTCCACCGAGACCAACCCGTAGTCCTCCACCAGACCCACCAGGTACTCCACCATCCCGGCGCTCTCCAGCTGTCTCCCTTCAATGAGATAGCGGCCTTTTTGATACATCTCCGAGGCGGCCACATCCAACGCCAATCCAACGTCCCTGCCCATTTGGCAGCCCGCTTTGTCCACTGCTTTGCACAACGCCTCCAAAGCGGCGCGATTGGAAGGAAGGTCCGGAGCGAAACCCCCCTCGTCGCCCACGTTCACCGACCGGCCCTCCGAACGCAGAATGGTTTTGAGCGCATGGTATATCTCCACTCCGGCCACCAGCGCCTCCCCGAAAGTGGGGTACCCGGCGGGCACCACCATGAACTCCTGTATCTCCAAGCCGTTGGAGGCGTGCGCGCCCCCGTTGACCAGGTTGAGAAGAGGGACGGGCAGGATCCGGGCGGTGGGTCCCCCCAGATAGCGGTACAGGGGGACCCCCCCGGCCGCGGCGGCTGCCCGGGCCATGGCCAGAGAGACCGCCAGAATGGCGTTGGCGCCCAGCCTCTTCTTGTTCGGCGTGCCGTCCAGATCGCACATGGCCTGGTCCACTCCGACCTGATCGAGGGCATCGCGGCCCACCACCTCCGGGCCGATCAACCGGTTGACGTTCTCCACCGCCATCTGCACGTCCTTGCCGGAGAAGGCGGCGCCTCCATCACGCAACTCCCAGGCTTCCCGGGCACCGGTAGAGGCGCCCGAGGGGACCGCCGCCCTACCGCGGGCACCGCCGACCAGCATCACCTCCGCCTCCAGGGTGGGAAATCCTCTCGAGTCGAAGATGCGGCGCGCGTGCACCGCCTCAATAGTGGTGGAGACCATTTGGTGAAAAACGCTACCAGCCAGCGAGCCGTTTTCTGAGGACTATCTTCAGCTTGGCCCGGTCAGTCTTGAAGTCCCTGCCACCGGTTTCAACAGCGAGAACCTAATCGGATAGCTTGGCTCGCTCCCAGCGTTCCTCCAGTTCCTCGGCGGTCAGACCTTCGAGGGCTCCCTCCGCCTCCATCCTTTGGAAGCGGCTGCAGAATTTGGCGACGGCCCGCCGGAGCGCCGTCTCGGGATCGAGCGCGAGGTGCCGGGCCAGGTTGACCGTGGCGAATAACAGGTCGCCCAGTTCGGCTTCGGCGGCCTCCCGGTCCGACAGAGAGGCACGCAGTTCCTCCAGTTCTTCTGAGACTTTGTCCACCACCGGCGGGACTTCCGACCAATCGAATCCCACCTGGGCGGCGCGACGCTGAATCTTGGCGGCCCGGGCCAGAGCGGGCATGGAAAGGGGCACCCCGTCCAGCAGGGACGCGTCCTCGGGCCGGGGCTTTTCCTGTTGTTTGATCCGCTCCCAGTTGGCTTTCACCTGCTCGGCGGTGTCAACCGTCACATCGCCGAAAACGTGCGGATGGCGCCGCACCAGCTTCTGGCGGAGACCCTCGGCCACGTCCTCTATGTCGAAAATCCCCGACTCATTGGCGATCGACGCATGAAACAGCACCTGCATCAGAACATCGCCCAACTCCTCGGAGACATCTTCGAAGGCCATCCAATCCGGCTGGCCTTCAGATCCCCGGGCATCCTGGCTGCCTGCATCAAGCGGCAGCGCCCCCAAGGCCTCCACCAGCTCATAGGTCTCTTCCAACAGGTTCTTGACCAGGCTGTGGTGGGTCTGGCGGCGGTCCCAGGGGCACTCGGAACGCAGGCGATCCATCACCGCCACGGCTCCGGCCAGACCGGCTGGGTCGGCGTCAACATAGAGCGAGGTGCGGGGGCCGGCCAGCATCGGATCCACTTGGCCCGCTTGGGAGCGCACCACCTTGGAATCCGGTCCGCCCAGATCGACCAGCACCGCCACTTCCTGATCCCCGAGCATGCGGCTAAGCACCGCGCAGAAGTCGGCCAACCCGGCGGGGGTGTCGAGCGCACCCACCAGGGTCGGGCCGCGCAGGAGAAGCGGCGAGGGGAGCCGATGGGCGTTGAGCACCGTCAGTCCCCGGTCCAGAGGGTCGATCCCCAGTGCTTCGAGAGCTGTGTCCAAAAAGGACTCGGCGGGATAAACCACAGTCTCCATACCGATCCGGCCCGCCATAGAGCGGATCATTCCCACCGCCCTCTCGCCCACCAGCGGACTTCCCGGCGTTACGTACGCAACCGGCTGTGACCGTGCCGCCTCCACAACCCGCAAGGCGATCGCATGGTACACCGACTCGAAGTCCTCACCCTCCAGATAGAGATCGTCACAGCCAGTCACGGGACGGAGGGAGGCCAGTTCTCGGGCTGCGGGGTGGTCCATGGTGCGGACTATCACATGGTGCTGTGGATCGGAAAGTTTCGCCATCGTGGAGGGCGGGACCCGGTCGAGACCGCCGGGTCCCAACCCGATCACCACCAGGTTCAAGAGGGGAGCAGAACTTGGGGAGTCGGGTCCGTTCTCCATCTTCCGTACTGAGGCTCGATCTGTACATCCGACTCGGTTGCCACGCGCTGGAACCACTCTTCGATAAATTCAACTCGCCGTTGCTCTTCCAGATCGGCGCGGATCCCCTCCTGGTGATCGGCTAACAGGGGATCGTCTCTGTCTGTCACCAACAGGACATGATGGCCGAATAGAGACTCCACCGGACCATATGGAATTCCCAATTCGGCGATGAGCGCCGCCTCAGCGAATTCGGTGACGAAGGCGCTCGCCGTCCGACATCCCAAGTCGCCCCCGCTCTCCGAAGCCGCCGGCTCAACAGAGAGTTCAGCGGCCAGCGCGCTCATCTCCTCTCCGGCCAGCGCCCTCTCCAGAACCGCCTCGGCTTCCTCCCGGGTATCCAAGAGGACATGTGTGGCGCAGACTTCGGTCAGATCCACCCGACTCTCCTCGAACACCTCCTCCACCCTCTGAGCAGTGATCTCCCCGGCCCTGGCCGCCAGTTCCTCATACACACTGTCCATGGTCACATTGACGGTCACGATCAGCCGCACCAGGTGATCGGTCATCCCCTGGGACTGCAGAGCTGCCTCATAGTCCCCGAATTCGTCCACCAGGCCGGACTTGAGGATCTCAAACTCCTCCTCGACAGCCGTCCGGAGCGGATCCTTGTCGGGATGCAGGCCGAACTCCTCGTCCGCCTTGGAGACCACCACTTCTGTGATGACCAGACTATGCAGGCGATTCAGGAATTCGAACCGATCGATGACCTCCCCCTCCTGATCGATGACCTCCCCCTCCACCAAATCTTCCGGGCCTTCGATGTCGACCATATAAATGGATTCCCCGTTGACCGTGGCAACCAGGTCCCCCTTGCTGGAGCAGGCGCCCCCCACCAGTAGAACGGCCAGGGAAAGGAGGCCGAAACGTCTCCATCCCGGCGAAGAAACGCGAATCATCGTTTAGATGGTATAGCCGCGCGAGAGTCCTTCCGCCGTTCCGCGTCCTCGCGGTGCGGCGGCCACATTTCACGGATAAAGTCCAACAGTCCAGCCAGGACCGGCCGGGGGGCGGGAATGAACAGCAACCCGGCGCCCGGCTGATAGTCAGCGCCCGGGACCAGCCGCTGTGCTCTCACCCGCTCCGAATCCCGAAGGCTCACCCCCGAAAGCCGCACCTCATCCCGGATCCCCATCACCTCATCGACCCCCACCCGCAGGCACTCCACCCGGAGAGCCGCCACTTCGGCCAGCGCACGCGCCTCAGGCGGGATCGGGCCGTATCGGTCCTCCCAGCCGGCCACCACCTCCTCCACCTCCGAGTGGGTGAAAGATGAGGCCAGCCGACGGTAAGCCTCCAGCCGCAACCCCTGATCGGAGAGATAGCGATCGGGAAGATGGGCGTCCACCGCCAGGTCGATCCTCACCGAGGGCGCGTCCGGCTCCCGGTCGGCGGGCTTTCCTTCCAGCGCCCCGACCGCTTCGGCCACCAACTCCGTGTACAGATCCAGCCCCACCGCCTGCAAATGACCCGACTGCACCTTGCTGAGCATGGATCCCGCCCCCCTTATCTCCAGGTCCCGGAAGGCAACATCGAAGCCGGCGCCGAAATCGGTGGCCAGCCCGATGGCCTGCAGCCGACGGTGGGCCGAGTCCGGAAGGATCTGGTCGACCGGATGGAAAAGATAGGCGTAGGCCCGCTGATCCGAGCGCCCCACCCTGCCGCGGAGCTGATAGAGCTGAGCCAGCCCGATGCGATCGGCCCGCTCAACTACCAGGGTGTTGACATGGGGCAGGTCGAGGCCCGACTCGATGATGGTGGTGGAGACCAACACGTCATAGCGCCGGTTCCAGTAGTCGATCATCACCTGCTCCAACTGGGACTCCGACATCTGCCCGTGGGCCACCGCCAAACGAGCACGGGGAACCAACTCGGACAGTCGGGCAACCGTGTGGTCTATCGACAGCACCCGGTTGTGCACATAGAACACCTGACCCTCCCGAAGCAGCTCACGGCGGATCGCCATCGACACCGTCTGCTCGTCATAGGGGCCGACAAAGGTGAGGATGGGACGTCGTCCCTGGGGCGGAACCCTGATATGGGAGACATCCCGGATGCCGGTGAGCGCCATCTCCAGGGTACGGGGTATGGGAGTGGCGGTGAGGGTGAGCACATCCACTCCCACCTTCATACGCCGCAGGGCGTCCTTGGCCGCCACCCCGAAACGCTGCTCCTCATCCACTACCAACAGCCCCAGGTCCCGAAACCGCACGTCCTTGGAGAGCAGCCGATGGGTGCCGATCACCACATCCACCTCTCCCGACCCCAGACCCGCCACCACTTTGCGGGCCTGGACGGGGGTCAGAAAGCGCGACAGCACCCCCACTTCAAGCCCGTACGGGGCGAGTCGCTCCAAAAAGGTCTGGTGGTGCTGTTGGGCCAGAATGGTGGTGGGACAGAGCACCGCCACCTGTTTGCCGTCCATAACCGCCTTGAAAGCCGCTCGCACCGCCACTTCGGTCTTCCCGAACCCGACATCGCCGAAGATCAACCGGTCCATCGGACGGTCCGACTCCATATCCGCCTTGACGTCGGCGATCGACTCCAGTTGATCCGATGTCTCCTCGAAGGGAAAGGCCGCCTCCATCTCCTGCTGCCACACCGTGTCGGACGAAAAGGCGAATCCGGGAGAGGCTGATCGGGCCCGATGCAGAGACACCACCTCCTCAGCCACCACCGCCACCTCGTTCCTCACCCGCTCCCGGGTAGCCGCCCAATCCTTGCCTCCCATTCGGGAGAGACGAGGCGCCTCTCCCCCGGTATACCGGGTTATCAGGGAGAGCTGGTCGACCGGCACATAAAGACGGTCTTCACCGGCGTACGCCACCAGCAGGTAGTCCCGCTCCACCCCAAACATCACCTCGGACACCAGACCCTCAAATCTTCCGACTCCATGCTGGTAGTGGACAACGTAATCCCCCGGGGAAAGATCCCGGGTGCCCACCGCGGTTCTCCTCTTCCTGCGGAGGGGACGATGCGCCCGGTGCCGCCCAGCCAACTCCCGCTCGCCCAGCACGGCCATCGCTGGCGTCTCCAGGACGAACCCCTGGCGGATCCCCCGGGAGATGATCACCGATCCCCCCTCGGTGAGGCTCTCTCCCCGCGGAATGGCCATCCCTTCTGATTCCAGCACCCGTCTCCACCGGTCAGCAGCGGTCCTCCCCTCGATCGCCACTACCACTGCCACCCCCTGGGACCGCAGCCGGGAGAGCGCGGCGGTGATGGAGGGACCGTCACCCGGCGCGGCGCCCAGGCCCCGGACCGCCAACACATCGTCTGCAGGGCCCACCGGCACGGCAGGCATCTCGAGAAGCGACCGACCCTCCAGCGCTCCCTCGAGCGACTGATAGAGCCGGGGATTCCCCTCGGCCACCCGAGGTTCGGCGGCCCAGGTGGTGGAAAGAGCATTGGCCAACTCCTCTTCTTCGGCGAGCAGGTGACGGGAGCGGGCTATCGCCCGAGGCGGATCGGCCACCACCACCAGCGCCTCGGGCCCCACCCGGTCTAGCAGACAGAAAGCGGGCGCCACCCACGGCATCCACGACTCCATGCCCTCGAAGATCTGGCGTTGAGCCAAGCGGTCCCAGCGGTCCGCCGCCCAAGCGTGAGTGGACAAGAGTCCGCCGGCCCGGGCCGCTATTTCCGCATCCGCGCGAAACTCTCGCGCCGGGTAGAAAACCGCCTGCTGGCCATGGTCGTCCGAGCGCTGGGTGGAGGGAGAAAAGAACCTGATCTCCTCCACCTCGTCTCCCCAGAAGTCCAGCCGCACCGGCCGGCCGTCGGCGGCCGGGTACACATCCACGATTCCACCCCGGACCGCCATCTCCCCCGGAGACTCGACCCTGGAGACCCTTTCGAAGCCCAGGTCGGCTAAGGGGGCGGCCACCTCCTGGGGAGTGACCGATTGGCCCCGGGAGATCACCAGGGGGGAGGGATCGGAGGGGCTGAGTCGTTGGGTGACAGCCCGTACGGAGGCCACAAGCACCAGGCCCGGCGCCGGACGGGAGAGGGCATGAACCGCCCGGCAGCGGCGGGACATAGTGGACACATTGGGAGAAAGTCGCTCGAATGGGAGGGTCTCCCAAGCCGGGACCAACAAGACTCCACCGCAGAAGAGCGACATGTCCTCGGCCAACTCTTCGGCCTCCCGCTCCTCGGCAACCACCACCACCAACGGCTCGGTCCGCCGCCGGGCCAACGCCGAGAGCGCCACGGCGCGGCCTTCTGGGGCTACCGCCCAGCGCCCCGGGGGTGACGGGAAGCGGGCCGGAAGCCACCTATCTATAAGAGATGAAAGCGGCGGTGAAGCCAAGCTCAAAGAATGTTAGAACAGGTCGGGGGTTTTAAGAAGGCCGGTTGATCAGCCCCGCTTGCCGATACCACCCCACGAGCTTCGCCAAGAACTCTTCGGGTCCGATGTAAGACATTCCGAGTTCCCGAACCGCGCGTCCCCCGTCGTAACGGTGGCCATGGCTAATGGTGCGCACCGTCTCCCGGCAAAAGGGAGGCTGTCGACCCAGCAGTCGCCAAGCGCCCTCCATTCCCACACCCGCCGCGTAGGCCACCGGCCGGGGCAGATACCGCATACGAAGCGGACGACCCAACTGTTCTTCAAGGATTTCCACCGCCCTCCGGATCCGCAGGCTGAAGGAGTTGAGGAGATAACGACGCCCCGGCTCACCCCGGGAGGCGGCCAGCAGATGCCCACGGGCGCAGTCGTCGATGTCCACGATGCTCACCCAGGTGTCCATCATGACGGGAAGGCGCCCGTTGACTATGTCGAGGATCAGCTTCCCCGTTCCGGTGGTTCGGCCCGGCCCCTGCACCGAGGAAGGATTGACAATCACCAACTCCATCTCTCCCGCCTCGGCGATCACCGCCTGTTCCCCCAGGTGTTTTGAGCGACCGTAATGGGAGAGGTACCTGCCCCAGTGGATAGTTTGCTCGTCTCCAATTTCCCCTCGGCGCTCGCCCATGACCATCGCCGAGGAAGTGAACACCACCCGACGCACCCCTGCCCGTCGGGCGGCCCGCATGACATTCACCGCTCCGTCCACATTCACTTCTATCAGCTCTTCCGGCCGCAGGGGACACATGACGTTGAGCCCGGCCACATGATAGAGGAGATCCACTCCTTCCATAGCCGACATCAGGGTTGCGGGATCAGTGATATCCCCCCTCACCGGGACCGCGCCCCATCGGGACACCTGGGCGGCGCCCTCCTCGGAGCGGACCAAGGCGCGGGGGTGGTCTCCCTGCTCGGAGAGATGGCGCAGCATCGCTCCCCCCACCACTCCCGTAGCGCCGGTGATCAGCGTGGTCATGATCTGCTCCCCAACCCGTTCAGGATGGGGATCCCTCCCAAATAATTGTGTTCCAATAGGCGCTCAGATACTGCCAGCCCGAGGCGATGGTAAGTATCACCGCCACCCACATCGCCCACTGGTCGAGATAGAGCGGTCCCCACGGCTCGGGCAGTCGCAAAATAGCCATGGCGATAGCTGTGAACTGGGCGGTGGTCTTTATCTTCCCCCACATCGAAGGCTTGATGAGCCCTCCGCTCACCGCCACCAATCCTCGAAGCGCCATCACCACAAACTCCCGCATCATGATCGCCAGAGCGGCCCACACCGAAACCCGGGAGACGGAGACCAGCGCCAGCAGGGTGGCGGTCACCAGCAGCTTGTCGGCGGTGGTGTCGAGGAAGTTGCCCAGCACTGACTCGCTCTGCATTCGGCGGGCCAGGTAGCCGTCCAGAAAGTCGGTGAAGGCCGCCACCAGGAATAGGGCAAAGGCGAACCCGTACGCATGCTCCAGCCGGTCATGGGCCCTGATCAGGGCGATGATGGCCGGCGCCAGCAGCACCCGAGCCACCGCCATCGCATCGGGAACGGTGATTGGAGTTCTCCTCGATAGGTTCGCTTCCCTCACTCTACCCAGCAAAGAGCAAGGCAGGTTACCACAGACCGGGCTGAGTTCGATCCTATATCGAGAACTCCGGATATATTCTTTGAGGACCCCGAACGGAACAACTTGATTCTGATAATATTCCGCCCACAGGGTCGGGAAAGGGCCAGATCGATAGTCCCAAGGTCAATAGATCGTTATTCACCCTGATATTGGCGACCGCCGTGATCGTGTCGGCTGGGTCCGCCATCGGCCAGGCATCAGGTTCGGGCCACTTCGACGACGTTCCCGCAGAATACTGGGCGGAGGCGTCTATAGCCTGGGCGCTCGCCAATGGCGTGACCGTAGGGGTGGAAGAGGGCCGATTCGATCCCGAAGGACTGGCAACCCGCGCTCAGATGGCCACCTTCCTGTATCGAACTGTCAATCTCCTCCAGGGGAATCGGATCACCGCTCACTCAGCAAAAGGGACCATCGCGTTTGCCAGCAAACGGCATGGAAACCCAGAGATCTTCATTATGAACGCCGATGGCGGCAACGTCCGCCAACTGACGCAGAATGACTTCCCAACCTGGAGTCCGAGTTGGTCACCCGACGGAACCATGATCGCATACACGGGCTATGAAAACCACGGCCAAGGCGAGATCTACATCATGGATGTCAAAGGGACCATTCCACGGCGCCTCACCTACAACAACGTTGACGGCCACCACGACGGGCATCCCAGTTGGTCTCCCGACGGTACCGGTATTGCATTCGTCAGTTCTCGGGATGGCGACCACGAGATCTACACCATGAACATCGACGGAACCAACCTTCGCCAACTCACCGATAACCACCACCGCGACGGGAGTCCCGCTTGGTCACCCGACGGCACCCTTATCGCCTTCCAGAGCGACTGGGCTGGTGACTTTAGGCCCAGTGACTGGGACGGACCGGACGTTTTCTTGATGAATGCCGATGGAACCAGACAACGCCAACTCACCCAGGAATACAGCAGCCACCATGCCCCGAGTGGATCGCCTGGCGGCGTTGCATTAGCCGCCGCGAAACGGAAGTCGGAAGACGCCGGCAGCTACAATCCCAGTTGGTCCCCCGACAGTGCCCGAATCGCATTCACGACCCATCTGGACAGCGGTACCGAAATCTTCCTGATGAATGCTGACGGCACCAGCCAGCGCCAACTCACCTACAACGACCGCCACTTTGGATTTAGGCGCCTCTCGTCGAGTTGGTCGCCTGATGGCACCCAGATCCTCTTTGCCGGAGGTGCCTATCGAAACGACCTATTCATAATGAGTGTCGACGGCACAGGTCAGCGCCAGATCACCCATAGCGGTCACGACCACCGGATATCGTCATCGGCCTGGTCCTCCCACACCCCAGGAGCAGGATCCGAGTTTTACGATGATGTACCGGCAGGACACTGGGCAGAAGAAGAGATCGGATGGGTTACCACCAGTGGCGTCAACCCCAAAGTCGGGAAGGATCGCTTCGGCCCCGACGGAATCGTCACCCGCGCCCAGATCGCAGTCTTCCTTCACCGGGCGGTGCAATTCCTTCTAGCCTCGGCAGTCTGTGGATCAGACACCGATTGGTTGCGGTGCTCCGAAACAGCACGGCGCTTGAACAATACACCTCAGATTTGGCACCTGAACAATACACCTCAGAATTCCGGATCAGACCTCTTCAGCGATGTTTCCCGAGCGCACCCCGCGAACGAGGCGATCGGCTGGGCAGCAAACAACAGCATCATCGCCGGTGTCACCAAGGATCGCTTCGATCCCGGCGCACCCGTGACTCGGGCTGAGATGGTTGCCTTCCTCCATCGCACGGCAATCGTTCTGCAACAAGCCCGAACACCCTCCGACTAGGCAAACTCAAGCCTCAGTGGAGCCAGGGTACTCAGTTGCAGGGTTTCCACTCCCCAGCTGATTGGCGGGCGGCTTGGGGGTCTTTCACCCATAGTTCGGCCACTTCTGCCGCCCTTTCCACAGCTTGAGTGATGATGCTTCGCTCTGCAGACCGGAACCGCTTCAGCACATAGTCGGCGGGGTCCATGCCGGACGGAGGCCGGCCCACCCCGATCTTGAGTCGCCAGAACCCGTCGGAGCCCAGCGCTTTGGCCACCGATTTGATGCCGTTGTGGCCTCCCGCACCCCCGCCGGAGCGAACCCGCAACCTTCCAAAGGCAAGATCGATGTCATCATGGACCACCAACAGGTCCTCCACCGCGGCCCGGTTGTATTTCACCAGATAGCCGACCGGCCCACCGGAGACGTTCATCATGCGAAGTGGCAGCCCCAGGAGCACTCGCTGGCCTCCTACTCGCACCCCTGCGGTCTCAGAGCGGGATCGCAAGGGCCTGCGTCGCCATGAAGCCTGGTGAGACTCGGCAAGGGAGGCCACCGCCTCGGCGCCCACGTTGTGACGGGTTGCCGCGTATTCTCTACCGGGGTTGCGAAGTCCGACGATTATCCGCATACATCCCCCTACGCCGCCCCTCTAATGCAAAAGGATCCGTGCCGGGGCAGGGCACGGTCCCGGATGCCTCAAGAAACGGGAACCCGCAGGAAATCCACGTGTCGGAAATAGTCCCGAAACGGATGGCGGTCCACCTGGTACGGAGTGACTGTTATCCGGCTGCCGTCATCGAACCGGAGGGATACCTCCCGTTCGCCCGGACGCGTGGTGCGCCAGAACCGCTCGAACTCGTGGGAATCGAGAGTCAACAGCACCGACTCCTGGTCGCCACCGTAGACAATGGCTGGCACCCTTCCGGCGCGGATCAGACGACGAGACTCCCGGCTGCCCGTCGAGCGGCCCGCCGCGGCCGCCAGAGTGTGCGATTCCATAGTGGCTTCTCCATTTACCTGCTTGGGGAACTCAATTATGCCCGAGATGGGGCACTTTTTCAAAAGCCGCTTTCGGGGAGATCATTCAGCCAGGAGACGGTCAGCTCGGCCATGCGCCGATTGATGTCCTCGGCGCGCTGGCCCCGACCCCGGAAAGAGTGATCGAGGCCCTCCAAGTCAACCACGGCGGCCGACTTGAGGGCTCTCACCTCCCGGTCGAACAACTCGGGGGTGGCAAAGGCGTCTCGGCTGCCCCGAAAGAACAACATCGGGACCTCAATACGGCCCAAGTGCTCAGAACGCAGCCGGTCGGGTCGGCCGGGCGGGTGGAGTGGATAGGCATACAGCACCAAAGCCCGCACAGGGTCGCCATCCGCGGCCAGATAGGTGCCCATGCGGCCTCCCATGGAACGTCCCGCCAGCACCGGAATCTGGGCGGTCTTGTTCCTCACCCATTCCGAGACCGCCCGGTGACAAGCCAGCAGCCGGTGAGTGGGATCGGGCCAGCGGCGACCCTCCTCGGTGTAGGGATAGTTGAAGGTGACACAAAACACCCCCGCCGCCGCCAGCTGATCCCGAAGCCCGGCCACCAGTGGATGGCCGGCGCCCGCTCCCGCGCCGTGGGCGAGAATCAATACCGGGTCCCATCCCGGATCTCCCGCTGCCCACACGCGGATCCGTCTCCCCGGCGCCCATTCCACCCGAGCGGTGGCCAAATCCATCACCGAGAGGGTACATGGCGGATTTGGATCGGTAGCCAGCAATGTCCGCAAGACCTCTACGCTCCGACCCATGCGAAATCTGTGGCTGATATGCCTAGTGGCGGCGGGACTGTTCCTCGGAGCTTGTCAATCCAGATCGGAGGAGGCGGACCTGCCCGAGGCTTCCCCCTTGTCCAATTCAACAACCACGGTGGCGCCGGTCACCACCACAACCACACGACAACCGCCACAACCACACACTCACAACCACCACAGAAGCTCCCACAACCACCACAGAAGCTCCCACAACCACAACCACAACCACAACCACAACCACAACCACAACCACAACCACCACAGAAGCTCCCACAACCACCACAACCACAACGACCCCAGGAGCCGAAACAGTCCGGATCCCCCTTGTCCACGAAGTCTCGATTTCCTCCGTGGAGTTCATGCCTGGGCTCTACGCCGACATCCACGCTCCCGATCGGCCAGGACGCTACCCAGTGGTGACGCTTTCTTTCGGAAAAGGGTGGAGCATCGGAGACCGCACCCAACTCTCGGGGTTGGCCAGCCATCTGGCCAGCCGCGGGATAGTGGCGATCAACGGCGACTATCGCGCCTTGTCACGCAACGGGCGCATCCCGTCCATGGTGGAAGAAGTCGCCTGTCTGGCGGCTGCTGCTCCCCACCTGGCACATCCTTACCTCACCGAGCCGCCCGGTCCGGTTTGGCTGCTGGGTTACTCCTCGGGCGCACACCTCACTGCCTTGGTCACCCTCTCCAACGACTCGCTCCCACAGTCCTGTCCCCATGGGCCGGGAAAGATCGGCGGAATGATCGGACTCGCCGGACCCTTCGACCTCGATAAGCTATGGAACGAGGGAATGCTCGATCAGCTTTGGGAAGCTGAACTCATCGTCGAATTGTCCCCGGAAATAGCGGCATGGCTGGGGCGGGGAGACCAGATAGCCATGCAGGTTTTCCTCCGCTTGCTGACCGGCGCCACCCCCGAGGAAACTGACGAAT
Organism: Acidimicrobiia bacterium; assembly: GCA_965214265.1. Classification (GTDB taxonomy): domain Bacteria; phylum Actinomycetota; class Acidimicrobiia; order Spongiisociales; family ZC4RG35; genus Bin76. The sequence continues at coordinate 1,370,302 of CBDCBK010000010.1, read as the reverse complement.
GGAACGCCCTCAATCCCATGCGTCAGGCGGAAAACCATCCGCAACGTCGCTTCTTCCTGCTGACCGGCGCCGAAGATCTGATCATCGCCCCTCTCCACTCGGAGCGCTTCGCCCAAGCGCTGTCCGAGGCCGGACACTACGTGTCCACCGAGAATTTCCCCGACGCAGACCATTCGGGGTTATTGGATCCCCAAGTAGTGGGAGAGGCGATCCACTCCTTCCTGAGCGCCGCTCACTGATACCGAAAATCCCGCAGCGGCATACCCGGCCCGAACCGCGGCGCCGAACCCGCCCTTTCCAACAGTCTCAACACCCTCCCACGATGGGGACGGAATTGCTCCAGCAGATTTAGCATCTCCTCATCGGTGCCGCGCGGGCGACCCTCGAGATGCCAAGCCACCACGTTCTTCAGGTGATAGTCGCCCACCGCCACCGAGTCGGCGTCACCATGGCTGACCGCCACCGTCTTCGCCGACGTCCACTTCCCGATCCCCGGCAACCGCTCCAGGAATCGACGAGCCTCTGGCGGGGATAGATCGGCGGTCTTCTGAATACGGTTGTGCCAACGCGCCGCCGCCAACAGTGTCTCGGCCCTTTTACGCTCCAACCCCAGGGGGTGGAGGTCGTAGTAGGCGGCCGAGGCCAACTTATCGGGAGCAGGCAACAGGCCCACTCCCACCGGCGGGCCCGGGGCGGCGTCACCCCATCGACGGATCAGAGCGCGCATGCTGCGAACCGCCTCCCGCCCGGTCACCTTTTGGGCGATGATCGCCGCCCACAGCGCCTCTGAAACCAACCCGGTGGCGCCGAACCGGGCCCCGGGGTTGAGGTGATGGAGTCTCTTTACCAATGGATGGTCCGAGACGAAACTTCCGGGATCGTCCCCCAGCCCCACCCAGTATTCCGCCCGCTCACAAATCCAGTCGCTCCCCTCTCCCCACACCCTGACCAGCACCTGTTCACGCTCCGGACGGCTGATCCGCACGGTAGCCACCCCCTCGGGAGTCCGAGCCGCCCTCCACCATCCACCCTCGGTGAACCTCCCCACCATTTTTCCGAGCGGCGCCAGGGTGGACCGCAAATCGAGAGACCGGCCATCAAGTTCGATCAGCCACTCTCGGTCCGGAGCGGGGTGGTCAGACAAACCTCGGCCAGCCGTTATGAGGCTCCATCACCAAGGTAGGAGGCTCGCAGGTCGGGGTGAGCCAATAGGTTTTCGGCCGTATCGTCGAGTATCACACGCCCGGTTTGCAGCACCCAGCCCCGGTCGGCAATGGCGAGTGCCATGTTGGCGTTCTGCTCCACCATGAACACCGTCATGCCCGCCTCGTGAATTTGTTCAATCAACTCAAAGTTTTGCTGCACCAAAGCCGGAGCAAGACCCATCGACGGCTCGTCCATCAACAGTACCCGCGGTCCGGCCATCAGCGCCCGGCCCATGGCCACCATCTGCTGCTCGCCGCCGGAGAGAGTGCCTGCCTTTTGGCTCAGCCGCTCCTTAACACGGGGGAACAACTTGAACACGCGTTCCATATCGGCGTCGATCTGTTCGGTGTCCTTGCGGAGGTAGGCGCCCAACTCGAGATTGTCTTTCACGCTGAGGCGCTTGAACAGGCGGCGGTTCTCCGGGACCATGGTGACCCCCTTCTTCACCCGGTAGCTGGTGGGCTTGTCGTTGACCACTTCGCCATCGAGCAACACCTCCCCTGAGCTGGTGGGCTTGTCGTTGACCACTTCGCCATCGAGCAACACCTGGAGTGATCATACCGAGCAGCGTCTTGAGGGTGGTGGACTTGCCGCTGGCATTGCCTCCCAGCAAACAGACCAATTCGCCTTCGAAAATGGCCAGATTCACATCGCGCAGAGCGTGTACAGCCCCGTAGTGAGCGTTCACCGATCGCATCTCCAACAAAGGGGAGTCGGCTATCATGACGCCGCCCCGTGGCCGAGATCAGCCTCTATCACGCGGGGATCGGAGGCTACCTCGCGATAGGTGCCGTCGGCGATCTTGTTGCCGTGATCGAGCACAATTACCCGGTCCGACACTTCGCGCACCACCGCCATATCGTGCTCGATAACGACAATGGTGAAATCCCCCCCCCGAACGGGGACGCGGAGTCGTAGGGGAAGTCGCTCTCCAGCCCTTTAGCGGCCTTTGGGGTGCCAGACCGTCTTGATCTCGGTGAAAGCCGAAATCCGGTAAAGGTTCCGGTCGAAATTCTCCCAGCGGCCCGTACGCTTCAGATTGTGAGACGCCGCCTTCTCCAAATCAGCGATCATCCCAGAAGGCGCCCCCGACAGATCGAGGGCGTTTATATCCATGTGACCGGCCAGCCAGGGAGCCAGTTCGGCGGAGAACCCGGTGAGGATGTTGACCACTCCCGCCGGGACATCGGCGGTGGCCAGGGCCTCTGAGAAGGTGACCGCGGTGATCGGCTGGGATGAAGAAGCCACCAACACCGCCGTGTTCCCGCTCACGATGACCGGGGCGAGGCCCCCCACCAATCCCCGCAGGGACGGTTGGGAGGGAGAGAGCACCCCCACCACACCGACCGGCTCGGGGGTCGAGACATTGAAGAAAGGCCCCGCCACCGGATTCATGTTCCCGACCACCTGCATGTACTTGTCACACCACCCCGCATACCAAATCAAGAGGTCAATAGCGTCAGAGACTTCCCTTCGGGCCGCCGCCGCGGTGGATCCTCCCAGCGCCAGCTGGGCAGCGAAAGTTTCGGCGCGGTCTTCGACCATCTCGGCTATCCGATAGAGAATCTGGCCCCGGTTGTAGCCGGAGCGCCCCTTCCATCCCGACAGGGCGCTCCGGGCGGCGCGCACCGCCATCCGTAGATCCTTCCGGGAAGCTTGGGAGAGATAGACCACCACCGAGCGGTCATCGGAGGCAAACCGAAAGGTCCGCCCCGACTCGGAGCGGGGAAAATTCCCGTCGATGTAGAGCTTGTAGGTTTTGTGAACCGCCATTCGCTCGGCCATCACCCGACTCCCCTCAGATAAGCCGCTAGGCCGTGCCGACCGCCCTCCCTCCCGAACCCGGATTCCTTCACCCCACCGAACGGGGACGCCGGGTCGAACTTGTTGTAGGTGTTGGCCCACACCACTCCCGCTGAAAGCCGGTCGGCCATCCACAGGATCCGTGACCCCTTGGCGGTCCACACGCCGGCGGCCAGTCCGTAGGGAGTGTTGTTGGCCCGCTCCACCGCCTCGGCGGGAGTGCGGAAGGTCAGTATCGACAGCACCGGGCCGAAAATCTCCTCCCTGGCTATGCGGTGGGACTGGGAGACATCGGTGAAAAGGGTGGGAGGGAACCAGAATCCGCGTTCGGGCAGCTCGCATGGAGGCTGAAAAATGAGCGCGCCCTCTTTTCGGCCGGATTCCACCAGCTCGGTGATCTTTCGCAACTGGGCTGCCGAGTTGATCGCTCCGATGTCGGTGTTCTTGTCCAGCGGATCCCCCACCCGCAGGATGGAGAGCCGACGACGGAGACGATCCACGAACTCCGATGCGATGGACTCCTGGACCAAGAGCCTGCTTCCCGCACAGCACACCTGGCCCTGATTGAAGAATATCCCGTTCACCACCCCCTCCACGGCCTGATCCAGGGGTGCGTCCTCGAACACCACGTGAGCGCCCTTTCCGCCCAGTTCCAAGGTGAGTGACTTTCCTGATCCTCCCAGACGTCTCCGTATCTCCTTTCCCACCTCGGTGGAGCCGGTGAAGGCCACCTTGTCCACCCCTCGATGGCCCACCAACTCCGATCCGGTTGCACCCGCCCCTGAAATCACGTTCAGCACACCCGGCGGGAGACCGGCGTCGGTTGCCAGTTCCGCTAACCGCAACGCCGAGAGGGGGGTGGTCTCGGCCGGTTTGAGCACCACCGTGTTTCCCGTGGCCAAGGCCGGCGCAATTTTCCACGCCGCCATCAGCAGCGGAAAATTCCAAGGGATCACCTGTCCCACCACCCCCAGGGGCCGAGGCTCGACTCCCACAAAGGCGTACTCCAGTTTGTCGGCCCACCCGGCGTGGTAAAAGAAATGGGCGGCAACCAACGGGAGATCGACATCCCGCGCCTCGCGGATGGGCTTTCCCCCGTCCCTGGTGTCGAGGACCGCCAGTTCCCGGCTGCGTTCTTGGATCAGCCGGGCAATTCGAAACAGCAGCTTGGCCCGGTCGGCGGCAGGCCGCGCCGCCCACTCCGGCGCGGCGGCCCGGGCTGCCGCAACCGCCCGGTCAACATCGGCGGGACCCGCCTCGGCAACCATCGACAGATGCGACTCGGTGGCCGGTTCGATGGTGGCGAACCATTTCTCAGAGAGGGGCTCCACCTCCTTTCCGTCGATCCACAGTCCGTACCGGTCGCGGATCGCCGCCAGATCGGGGTTTTCTCTCGACTTCTGGTATTCCCACATCCGAACACCGGCGCCCGAACCCGGGACCAGGGAGCGGTGGCTGCTCATCCTCTCAGGCCCTGGTGAAATATTCAGCGGACTGATAGCGCCCCGTCCCCAACCACCTTATTTGCATCAGCAGATCGTTGAGCAGCGTAGAGGCGCCGAACCGGAACCGCTCGGGAGTCATCCACTCCAAGCCGAGGGTCTCATTCAGCACCACCAGCCACCTGATGGCCTGTTTGGCAGTGCGGATCCCACCGGCGGGCTTCATTCCCACCGCCCGTCCGGTCATGCCATGAAAGTCCCTGATCGCCTCCAGCATCACCAAGGTGACCGGCAGAGTGGCCGCCGGCGAGACCTTGCCGGTGGAGGTTTTGATGAAATCGGCGTCAGCCGCCATAGCCAGCATCGAGGCCTTCCGAATGTTGTCATAGGAGCCCAACTCCCCTGTCTCGAGGATCACCTTCAGACAAACATCCCCCGCCGCTTCCCGGATAGCCGCCACTTCGCTGAAGACTTTCACGTAGTCTCCCGCCAGAAAAGCCCCGCGGTCGATCACCATGTCCACCTCGTCAGCCCCATCGGAGACCACCCGCCGGGTTTCGGCGACCTTCAAGTCGAGCGGCGCTTGGCCCGAAGGGAAATAGGTCGAGACCGCCGCCACCGCCACCGAGGAGCCCGACAGAACCTCGGCAGCCGGCGCCACCAGATTGGGATAGACACACACCGCCGCCACCGAGGGAATGGAGGAATCCATCGGATCGGGTCTGATAGCCTTATGAGCCAGTTGTCTTACCTTTTCTGTGGTGTCCATCCCCTCCAGGGTGGTCAAGTCGGTCATGGTTATCGCCGTCCGCAAGGCCCACATCTTGGCCTCGCCCTTTACAGAACGGGTGGAAAGCGCCGCCACTCGCTCCTCTACCATCACCTCATCGGTGGGTCGTACCGACCTGACAAACGACCGGAGTTCCTGCTCTGATAACCCCGCCCCTCCTCGACCCGGAGAAATCGCCACCACATGTTCGGCCATAAAACTCCGATTGTAGAGAGTCTCCCCACGGATGGGTCCGTGGCGGGAGACCGGTGGCACGGCATCACCCACAACGCCTGGATACCGATCATGATCGCCTCCCTGGCCTGGGGAAGCGCTCCCGCCGCCAACCGGGCGATCCTGTTGAACGGCGTGGATCCCTTCACCATCTTCCCTCTCAAACAAGTGGGAGCGGCGGTGGTGACCATCGGTGCCCTGGCTTTGGCCAGACGCCTGCCCAGGATCGACCTGCCGACTCTCAAGGCGGGAGCGTTGATCGGCGTGTTCAACATGACCATCCCCACCATCCTCTTCACCCTGGGGTTCGAGATAATCCCGGCCAGTATCGGAGCCGTGGTGGTGGGGATCATCCCTCTCAACACCATCATCTTCACCCACTGGGTGGTACCCGGGGAGCGGTTCCGGCTTGACAGAGTGCCCGGCCTGCTGGTCGGCTTTCTGGGAGTTGCGATCATGGCATGGGCGCCGGTCGGGCAACCTTCGTCCCGATGGATCCTGGGAGTGACGGTGACCGCCCTCGGGGCAATCTCCGCCGGAGCGGGCGGGGCATTCACCCGCCGCTATGCCGTTCGCCACCGCAACCGCTCCCTGATCGTCGTCCAGTTGCTAGTTTCTGCTGTGCTCCTTTGCACCATCTCGATCCCCTTCGGCGGGTACGCAGGCTATCTCACCATCGACTCAACCAGCTTGTGGCTGATCATATATCTGGCGGCGGTGCCCACCGTGATCTCCTTCGCCGCCTTCATGTGGGCCTCCCGGATCGCCACCGCCGCCCGCGCGGCTCTCACCGGGTACCTGGTGCCGGTGCTGGGAGCAACCGGGGGAGTGGTGCTGCTCTCCGAGCCCATTACGTTCCAGCTGGTCGCGGGAATGGCGGCGGTAATGGTTGGAATAGTGCTGAGCGACCGTCCCGACCGACGAGATGACCGGCAGAGGGCCGCGGCCCGGAAAGCTGCTTCGCAGTAACCTGAGATCACCGGTGAACCTTTCACGTCACATACTGGTCGCGGTGGCGTGGCCCTACGCGGCAGGTTCCCGTCATCTGGGACATCTGGCCGGCGCCTATCTGCCCGCTGACATCTTCGCCCGCTATCACCGCTTGGCAGGCAACCGGGTGCTTATGGTGTCGGGCAGCGATATCCACGGCACCCCAATCACCGTGCTGGCCGACCAGGAGGGAGTGGAACCACAGGTGATCGTGGACCGCTATCACACCGAGTTTGTGGCCGACTGGGAAAAGCTGGGGATCTCCTGGGATCTTTACACCTCCACCGGCACCCCCAATCACTACGCGGTTACCCAGGACGTCTTCTCCCGCCTGCTGGAAAAAGGCTATATAACCGAGGGGGTCTCCACCCAGTTGTTCGACCCGGAGGCGGAGCGGTTTCTTCCCGACCGCTATGTGGAGGGCATCTGCCCTCATTGCCGCTACGAGGACGCCCGGGGGGATCAGTGCGATAACTGCGGGCGGACCCTCGATGCCATCGAGTTGATCGAGCCGCGGAGCAGAATGTCAGAGGCGACGCCGGTAACCCGCCAAACCCGCCACTACTTCCTGCGGCTGGATGCCTTCGGGGACCGGCTCGCCGAGTGGCTGTCAAGTCGTCAGGGATGGCGGCGCCATGTTAAAAACTGGGCGATGGGAATGGTCAACGAGGGGCTTCCCCAGCGGGCCATCACCCGCGATCTGGTCTGGGGAGTGCCTCTCCCCGCCCACGCCGACCGGCTCGGAGAGGGAAAACGCATCTACGTGTGGTTCGACGCGGTGATCGGCTATCTGTCAGCCGCTAAGGAGTGGGCGCGGCGGCGGGAAACTCCTGATGAGTGGAAGCGCTGGTGGGAAGATCCCGAAGCCGAGTCCTACTACTTCATTGGGAAGGACAATATCCCCTTTCATGCGGTTATCTGGCCGGCCATGCTGATGGGATACGGAGGTCTAAACCTTCCCACCGACGTTCCAGCCAACCAATATGTGACCTTTAGCCAGGAGAAGGCCTCCACCAGCCGGGGAGTGGGCCGCTCCATCGGCTGGTACGCCGATCGCATCCAACCCGACTCGCTCCGCTACGCGTTGGGTTCGACGCTTCCCGAACAGAACGACACCGACTTCTCCGACTCCGAACTCATCCGGCGGGTTAACGACGAGTTGGTGGCCACCTGGGGCAACCTGGTGCACCGGGTGCTCTCCATGGCGCATAGCTGGTACGGGGGCAGAATACCGGAATCCCGATCCCCCACCCGAGAGGATGCCGCCCTGTTGGCAAAGATCGACGCCGGGCTGGTGGAGGCCGGCGAGATGCTGGAGAGGGTGGAACTGCGGGCGGGACTGCGCCAAGCCATGGAGGGCGCCCAAGCGGTCAACGTCTACCTGAACGCCCAAGCGCCCTGGCTGCTGCGCCGCCATGATCCCGACCGGGCCGAAACGGTGCTGCACACCGCACTCTCGGCTCTCAACGGGCTAAAGGTGGCCTTCTCCCCCTACCTGCCCTTTTCCTCCGCACAACTCCATGCCATGCTGGGACAGCCGGGATCGGGGTCAGACGGCGGTTGGAAACGATCGCCCCTGGCCGAGGACGCCGTCCTGGAAGCCCCCCGGCCGCTGTTCGCGAAGCTGGATTCCGACCTGCTCGAATAGAAAGCAGGCGTTTTGGCTATGAGGGTGGGTAAACCCCCGCGGCCTGCGATTCGTCGGTCTGCCAGAAGATGTCGGAGATCTCACCGATCAGATCCAAGAGCCCCTGGGAGACGGCCGGATCCATCGACTTCTTGGCGTCACTGGCCGCTTTGACCGCCCGCCAGAACAGATCGTGCAACTGAGGAAAGCGCTCAACATGATGGGGCTTGAAGAAATCCGACCACAGCACAGAGAGATGGTGCTTCACCAACTCGGCCTGCTGCTCCTTGATCAGCACGCACCGGTCCCGGAACACCGGATCGTCGGAGTCAGCGTACTTGGTGCAGGCATTGAGCACCGAACGGGCCTCGATCATGGCTTGGGCGGGGTCGTAGACTCCGCAAAAAAGATCGCAGTGGGCATGAACAACGGTGGCTGGCCTGAAAAGGGCCATGGTTATCTCCTATCTGGGGAACAAACAAATCCTGTTCTCGTCAGAATAGCGAAAATGAGCGGACTCCGCCTTCGATCGTTTGTCGTCTCCGGCGCCTCCATGAGCCCCACCCTCGGGGACGGCGCCCGTTTCATCGGGTGGCGCGGCAGCCGGGACAAATCCCTCCGGCGGGGAAAGGTCGTTGCCTTCATGCATCCCCTGCGGCCCGCGTTCTGGATGGTCAAACGGGTGGTGGGGATCGGCGGAGAGGTGATTACCATCGATATGGGAGAAGTGCTGATCGACGGAAAAGCCGGTCTCGACCAATGGGGAAGTGGATTTTCGGCACCCGATGGACGGTGGGCCGTGCCCCAGGGAAAGGTGTTTGTCCTCTCCGACCAGCGCCCTCTAACCCGAGACGATTCCCGCAGCTTCGGTCCGATCACCGCCAGCGGCCTGTACCGCATGATATTTCCCCCACGGTTCTCCAAGAGCCTCCCGGCCCCCACCTCCCGGCCACCCGACAACCGCCACACCTAGAAGAATTTCCGGCCAACATGCACCCACCACCCCGACCCGCCAACCGCCTGGAAAGATGGCAGAGAACCCTATTGGTGTCCCTGGGAACCCTGGTGGTGATCATGGCCGCCACGGCGGTGGCGCTGGTGATCCGAAACGCCCTGGGGAGCTCGGGCCTCACCGGGGGGCCGGTCGCCCCGGAGACCACCATCACATCAAGCATCACCACCGTAACCGCCACCACCTCTCCGGGCGAGCGACCCGGACCCACTCAGCCCACCACAACCCCGCTTCCCGAAACCTCCCTACCGGAGACCACTCTCTCGCCGGCCACTTTCGTCGAGCAACCCATCGTCGCCGCCGATCTCTACCTCCAACCCGAAGGGCTCGGCCCTCTTCCCTTCGGAACCGATGTCCAAAGGACGTTCCAAGTTCTCACCGGGGCACTCGGTAATCCGGACAACGACACGGGGTGGGTACCTGCCGACCTCGACTTCCTGCAATGCCCGGGAACCAGGGCGCGGGTGGTCACCTGGGGGAGCCTGACCGTTTTTTTCTCCGACGGGCCCACCGACTGGGGGCCGGACGGCCATGAGCATTTGTTCTCGTTCGCCTATTCCCTTCCAGAGGGCTCTTCATCGCCGGCCGGGCCGGAGCTCCGAACCTCCGAGGGCCTGAAACTCGGGGCTGTCCTGTCCCGTGCATCTTCGATCTATGGCCAGGCGTCGATCACGTCCAATCATCCTGTCGACGGGACCATTCTGGAGGTTGATGTGCCCGGGCCCGGCTACTTGCTGGGAACCTTCAGCGGACCCGGGCCCGAGGACACACTGATATCCATCTCGGGAGGAATCGGGTGCGAGCAGTAAAACACCGAGACGCGCTCTTTCCCGTTTAGCATCCCTCTTCATGCGAACATTCTTGGTTCTGGCCGTGCTGGCCGCTCTCACAATGGCTTGCGGAGGGGACACCACCTCCCAGCCCCCCACCACAGGAACGTCAACCGAAGCCCCCGACACCACACGCTCTTCTAACACCCCTACCACAGAAGCCCCCGCCAGTACTACCGCCAGTGCCGCTCCCGACACCACCGCCGACGCCACTCCTGACACCATCGTCGAAACCACCACCACAACCAGTGCCGCTCCCGACACCACCGCCGACGCCACTCCTGACACCATCGTCGAAACCACCACTACAGCCACCACAACCACCCTTCCGGAGCCGGTCCTCCCACCCAGCCCTCTAACCGGTTTTGGAGTGGCGAATCCGGAATCCTTGAACCGGCGGACAATGTCCGTGAAAGTGGACAATCACTGGGATGCGCGTCCCCAGTTCGGCATCGGGGAGGCCGAAGCGGTTTTCGAACTTCTGGTGGAGTCAGGGATCACTCGTTTCATTGCCTTGTTTCACTCCGTCGACTCCTCTTTTATCGGCCCGGTCCGCTCGGTGCGGCCCACCGATCCCCATCTACTCAGACACCTGAACACCACCGTGTTGACCAGCGGAGGCCAGGACTGGATCATCAATTCCTTTCCCCGCAACGGGGTGGGCGTGATCGGGGAGATCGGTGTGGGAGGATATCGCGACTCGTCCCAGCGGGCGCCTCACAACTACTACGTGAACACCGCCGAACTTCGTGCGACAGCCGACCAGCGCCTCTATCCCAACACCCCTCCTCCCCCTCTCTTCGAGTTCGGGGACCTGCCGCCCACCGGCGCCGGGGGAAGCGTCTCCCAGATAAACATGGATTGGGCGCCCTCCAACTCCGTTAGCTGGCGGTGGAACGGCGTCCGGTGGGAACGCCTCCTGGAGGATGACGGACCCCATACTTGGATTCGGAGCGAAGGCGTGGAGGAGGTGATCACCGCCGACACCCTGGTAGTGCTGTTCTCCAGATTGTTCTACACCACACCCCCCCAAGGAGGTGTGTCGCTCCCCACCATGGAGACCACCGGTGAAGGACGGGCCCTGGTGTTCGCCAAGAGCCGGGTAGTGGAAGGAAAGTGGGAGCGGGCAGATACCTCCCAGCCCTTCTCGCTCGTCCTGTCCGATGGTTCTCCCATCACAGTTCCCCCCGGGCGGGCATGGATCAGCCTTTTCCCCGATGGCCGCCTCGTTTCCTGGTAGGTTTTGTAAGCCCATGGAGAGCGCCCGGCGCCTCGCCCGGCAAATTCGAGCCGGAGAGCGATCAGCACAGGAAGTCACCCGCCAAGCTCTGGCTGATCTGCATGATCACCAAGGCGATCTCAACCTCACCACCTTCATAGACGAAGGAGCCCTGACCCGCGCCGCCGAGTTGGACTCCCGGGTGGCGGCGGGCGAGGATCCTGGCCCGTTGTGTGGAGCGCCCGTCGTCATCAAGGACCTGATCGATCAGGCCGGAATCCCCAACACCTGCGGATCGGCCTTCTATCGAACCATCCCCGAAAGCTCCGCACCGGTGACCAAACGCTTGGAAGAAGCCGGGGCGGTAATCGTGGCCCGGGCAGGTTTGCACGAGTTCGCCTTCGGCTTTTCCTCCGAGAACCACTGGTTCGGCCCGATCCGCAATCCCCACGATCCCGCCACCTCTCCGGGAGGATCATCGGGCGGGTCGGCCGGGGTGGTTGCTGCCGGACTGGCCCCGATCTCCATCGGCACAGACACCGGCGGCTCCATCCGGGTTCCCGCCGCCCTGTGCGGGATTTTCGGACTGAAGGTAACCCACGGGCGCGTGCCGCTCACCGGGGTCTTCCCGCTCGGCCCCTCCCTCGACACAGTCGGACCCCTGGCGGCAGACACCGGAGACCTTGCCCTGACCTATGCAGCCTTGGCCGGTTGGCACCCCCAGGATCCCTGGTCGGCGCCCCGCCCCACCGGACTAGACCACCTCGAGATCCCGGTGGAGTTGGATGCGCTCCGAGTGGGCCTGCCCACCCAGTGGTTGGAAAAAGCCCCCTATACGGCAGGAAACGAGGAGCGGTTCTGGGCCATTATCAGTCAACTCGAGAGTCTGGGCGCCCGGATCGAGCAGTTCGATGACCCGGTTCTGGCGCCGCCGGGGAAAATCAACAACATCCTCTATCCCGAGGTGGCCGCGGTGCACCGTCGATGGTGGGAGGAAGGAAAACCGTACGGCGACGAGGTGGCGGGCCGGATACGGGAGACCCTTCAGATCGGCGGGAAACACCCGGCCGAGACCCTCTTGGACGCCAAGCGCTGGCAGGCCCATCTGCAGCACCGGATGAGAGCCGCCTTTCAGCGCTTCGACCTGTTGGCCATTCCCACCTCCGGGGGACTTCGCAAAGTCATCGGCAACCAGGAGATGACCACCGTTTCCCATGGCAGGCTTGCCTACCGGGCGGTCCTCTCCTGGTTCACCTCCCTGGTCAACGTAACCGGCTGTCCGGCCATCAGCATCCCCGTACCCCGCTCGGCTCAGACGACCGGCGTCCCATTCTCCCTGCAGTTGGTCGCCCCCTGGTGGCAAGAAACCCTGCTACTCCGAGCAGCCTCCGCCCTAGAGCGGGCGGGTATCGCCCGCTCGATTCTCGCCGCCGGCGCCTCGCCATCCCATCCGTCCCGGTAATTTGGCTATAGACAGTTTGAATAGCCACGGCAAGGGGTATCATTAGATGCCTGCTATTAAGCTTTGAATAACTAACGTGACATCACCAACCGCCCAGCCCGAGGCGAGCGTTTCCGACCCGTTGTCCAACGGCGACATCACCCAATTGCGACAAGTAACCGTCCGCTTCGCGGGCGACTCGGGAGACGGAATGCAGTTGGCCGGCAACCGTTTTGCCGACACCTCGGCCGCTTTCGGCAACGATCTCTTCACCCTGCCCAGCTTTCCGGCCGAGATCCGGGCCCCCGCCGGCACCCTTCCCGGAGTCTCCTCTTTCCAAATCCAAATCGCCGACTGGGACATCTCCACTTCGGGTGATCAGCCCGACTGCCTGGTGGCGATGAACCCCGCGGCCCTCAAAACGAATATCGCCGACCTTCGCCAAGGGGGAACCCTGATAGTGAACAACGAGGCGTTCGACGAGCGGGGTCTTGCCAAGGCCGGTTTTGAGGACAACCCACTGATAGACGGCAGCCTCAACCAATACGACCTGATAGAGATCCCTATGAACACCATCACCAAGGAAGCGGTGTCGGACAAGGTCAGCGGACGATCGGTGCTTCGCTCCAGGAACTTCGTCGCCCTGGGGTTTTTGGCCTGGCTCTTTCAGCGGCCTCTTGAACCTACCCTGAAGTGGACCGCCACCAAGTTCGCCAAGCTTCCAACGGTACTCGACGCAAATGTGGCAGCCCTCAGGGCCGGCTACAACTTCGGAATAACCACCGAGGCGTCGAAGACCATCTTCATGGTGAAGCCTGCCAGCCTTCCCTCCGGCGTTTACACCAGCCTCACCGGCAATACCGCCCTGGCCTGGGGACTCATCGCCGCCTCCTACTGCGCCAAGCTCCCTCTCTACTACGGCTCGTATCCCATCACTCCCGCTTCCGACATTCTCCATGAGTTGGCGCGCCACAAGCGGCTGGGAGTGAGGACTTTTCAGGCCGAGGACGAGATCTCCGCGGTGGGCGCCGCCATCGGAGCCTCCTTCGGGGGCAGTCTGGCGGTAACCGGCTCGTCGGGGCCGGGAATCGCCCTGAAGAGCGAGGCGATCAGCCTGGCGTTGACCGCCGAACTGCCGTTGGTGGTGGTCAATGTGCAACGAGCCGGTCCCTCGACGGGAATGCCCACCAAACCGGAACAGACCGATCTGCTCTTTGCCCTGTTCGGCAGGCATGGAGAGTCTCCCATGCCGGTCCTGGCCTGCGCCACTCCCTCCGATGTGGTGGAAACCACCATAGAGGCGGCCCGGATCGCTCTCAAGTACATGACCCCGGTCATCCTCCTCTCCGACAACCACATCGCCAATGGCTCCGAACCCTGGAAAATCCCGGCCACCGCAGACCTGCCCGACATCAGTGTTCCCTTCGCTTCGGCCCCCAACGGAGCCGGTGGCCAGTACCTCCCCTATCTGCGTGACTTCAACACTTTCTCCCGTCCCTGGGCTATCCCCGGAACCAAAGGCCTGGAACATCGGATCGGGGGCCTGGAGAAAGAGAACATCAGCGGAGACATCTCCTACAACCCGGACAATCACCAGTTGATGACCGACTCCCGCGCCTGGAAGGTGGCGAACATCGCCAACGACATCCCGCCGGTGGAGGTACATGGAGAGTTGGACGCTGATGTGTTGGTGCTGGGCTGGGGCTCGACCAAGGGCACCTCGGGGGCGGCATGCCGCAACCTGAACCGGGAGGGCTACAAGGTCGCCTATGCCCATCTCCGCTATCTGAATCCCCTGCCCGCCAACTTGGGGGATGTGCTGCATTCCTATGAGAAGGTTTTGATACCCGAACTCAACACGGGTCAGTTGCGCTATGTGATCCGCGCCAACTACCTGAAGGACGCGTTCGGTCTCAACAAGGTGGCGGGCACCCCCTTCTATATCGGGGAGATAAGAGACAAGATCCTGGAGATACTCGAATCGTGAGCAACACAACCTACACCCGTTCCGATTTCCAGAGCGACCAGGAGGTGAGGTGGTGCCCCGGGTGCGGCGATTACACGATCCTCGCCTCCGTGCAAAGCTTCATGGCGCAGATGGGGGTCCCCCGGGAAAACATCGTGGTCATCTCGGGGATTGGCTGTGCAGCCCGCTTTCCCTACTACATAAACACTTATGGATTCCACACCATTCACGGTCGAGCGCCGACGATCGCCACCGGCTTGGCGACCTCCCGTCCCGACTTGTCGGTCTGGGTGGTGACCGGAGACGGAGATGCCCTCTCCATCGGGGGGAACCATCTGATTCACTCCTTGCGACGCAACGTCAACTTGAAGATTCTCCTCTTCAACAATCAGATCTACGGACTTACCAAGGGTCAGTATTCACCCACCTCCGAAGTGGGAAAACGCACCAAGTCCACTCCGTTCGGCTCGATCGACTTCCCTTTTAACCCGGTGAGCCTGGCTATCGGATCCGAAGCCTCTTTCGTGGCCAGAACCATCGACATGGACCGCAACCATACCCAGGACATGCTGGGGGAAGCAGTCTCCCACAAGGGTTCGGCCTTCATCGAGATCTACCAAAACTGCAACGTCTTCAATGACAAGGCCTTCATCAAGCTGACCGGCAGGAGCGAGCGGGCCGCCAACCGGATCGATCTCCAGGCAGGGAAGCCGATCATCTTCGGCAGCTCGGGAGAAAGCTGCGTGGTGATGGAAGAGGGCGAGGCGCGGATCAGGCCCACCTCCTCGGTCAGTACCGACCAGATTCTCGTTCACGATCCTTCTCGCGCGAATCCCAGCGTGGCGTTTTCCATCAGCCGATTGTCCCACGGTCCCTTCGGTCCCACCCCGATAGGGATCTTCCGCAAGACGTCTCGTCCCACCTACGGTGAGGAGATGCAACTGCAGATAGTGGAGGCCCAAGACTGGGGGCCGGCGGATTTGGACGCGCTATTCAGTTCCGCAGGGACATGGCAAGTCGCATGAAGAGGGCCGACTTGGGAAACAGGCGGGAGACCGGCGCTCCATGCTGATAAACGTGCTGGGAGGCGAACTCGAGCCCTGCTCGATGCAACCTCTTACCGGCTATTATCGTACCGGATCCTGTGAAACCAGGGGGGATGATGTAGGAGTTCATGCGGTGTGCGCCGAGATGACCGAGGAATTCCTCGAGTTCAGCAAATCCCGGGGCAACGACCTGAGCACTCCGATGCCGGTTTTCGGGTTCGAGGGCCTGCGCCCCGGCGACCGGTGGTGTCTGTGCGCCTCCCGCTGGCAAGAAGCCCTGGAAGCAGGGATGGCCCCGCCGGTGCGGCTGGAAGCCACCTCCCTGATTGCCCTGGAATGGGTAAACCTCGACGACCTGTCGAAGCACGCCATCTAGGGAGACAGCCGGTCTGACGCCGCAGGTCTGTTCCGGTCCGGCGTCGCTCGAGGCTGGGGTGCCCGACGGCTTTTCCCCAAGCGGCACACTACCTGTGCCCGATGTTCTCGGATCAGAGGATCGAGGCAACTAGGAAGAACTTCGGGCTGCGGCTTGGCTCACCGCTTCCCTGATAATGGGATCGGCCAGGCGGGAGAAGGGAAGGGACTGGAGCCACACTCGCCCCACTCCGCTGATGGTGGCCAAGAAGAGGCCCTCGCCGCCGAACGCCATAGTTTTGAGTCCACCAGCCCGCTCAATGGAGTATTCGAGTCCCTCTTCGAATCCCACCAGGCAACCGGTGTCCACCCGAATGGTTTCGCCCATCAGACGGCGCTCCACCACCATGCCACCGGCGTTGACAAAGGCAATCCCGTCTCCCTCCAGCTTCTGGAGAATGAAGCCTTCGCCGCCAAAGGCACCGCTGCCGAACCGGCGGTTGAAATGCATGGAGACCCTGGTTCCACGAGCCGCGCACAAAAAGGCATCTCGCTGGCAAATTATCGGGCGGCCTATCTCCGCCATATCCAAGGACACGATCTTGCCCGGCACCGCCGCTCCGAAAGCCACCTTGCTCCGGCCTCCGCCCGAGTTGGTGAAGTGGGTCATGAAAAGCGACTCGCCGCTCATCACCCTCCCGGCCGCGCTCGCCGCCTTGCGAAGAAACCCTCCCTTCTTTTCGGGCTCGGACCCGTCGCCCAGCTTGGCCTCGAAGGTAATCCCCTCGTCCATGAAGATCATGGCGCCCGCCTCCGCCACCACCGACTCGCCAGGGTCCAGACTGACTTCCACGAACTGCAGATCCTCGCCGTAAATCCGATAATCGATTTCGTCGCTTCGCATGCTTTTCCTCCTCGAAAGGCTTGATGAACAAGTCTGGCACGCTCAATATCGAAGAACAAGGAACCGCGAGCATTGCTAAGGTCAATACCACGGTGGACAATCTCTTAACAAAGCCTTCCGACCGCATGGGCAGAGGGCTGGCAGACCTGCGCATTTCGGTGACCGATCGATGCAATTTCCGGTGCACATACTGCATGCCCAAAGAGATATTCAACCGCAACTACAGGTTTTTGGAACGGGCAGCGCTGCTCAGCTTCGAAGAGATAACCCGGCTCACCGGAATCTTCACTTCGCTGGGAGCGAGAAAGATACGGCTCACCGGGGGAGAACCCCTACTGAGAGCCGGACTGGAAAAGCTGGTGGCCATGCTCTCAGAAACCCCGGGCGTCTCCGATCTCACTCTCACCACCAATGGCGTCCTGCTCCCCCGAAAAGCCCAGGCGCTGGCCGATGCTGGCCTCAACCGGGTGACGGTGAGCCTCGACGCACTCTCCGATGAGGTGTTCTCGGCCATGAACGACGTGGGCGCCAAGGTGGCGGATGTGCTGGCCGGAATCGAGGCGGCGGCTGACGTCGGGCTCACTCCTATCAAGATAAACATGGTGGTCAAGCGGGGCGTCAACGACCAGTCCATCCTGGAGATGGCAGATTATTTCCGGGGCAGTGGCCACATTCTCCGCTTCATCGAATACATGGATGTGGGCGCCACCAACGGCTGGAAGCTGGACGACGTGACCCCCGCGCATGAGATCGTCAGCCGCATCACCGAAGTGTTCCCTATCGAACCCGCCGAACCCAACTATCGGGGTGAAGTGGCACAGCGCTGGCGTTACACGGACGGGCAGGGAGAGGTCGGTGTCATCGCCTCGGTGACCCAGCCTTTCTGTGGCGACTGCACCCGGGCCAGGCTTTCGGCCGACGGGAAACTCTACACCTGCCTGTTCGCGGTCTGGGGAACGGATCTTCGGGAGGCGGTCCGCTCCGAGGCATCCAACGAGGAACTGCGTCAGATGATCGCAGCGGTATGGTCGGAGCGGGTGGACCAGTACTCGGAACTTCGCTCGGGGGAGACAGCGGGGATCAGACAAAAAGTGGAGATGAGCTACATAGGTGGCTAAAATGCGATTTCCCAAACAGATCAAATGCCCAACCGACGCGCCAAACTAAGACATATGGGTTCTCATCAGAAGGAAATAACCGAATACAAGGTGTCAAACGGGTGGAGAGTGGGGCATGTGCCCCAGGAGTCCACCACTCGCTCGGGACTGTTGGTGTCGACGGGCAGTAACGGCCAGAACGACGCCCTTTCACTGGTTGATGTAATCACCGAGAGGAACTTTTGGGCGGTACCCACCGGCGCCTGGCGCTTTCTGTGGCCTCCCACCGGTAAGCCCGTGGTGGCAGTCCGCCAATCACAGATAATCGCCGAAGAAGAACCCGAGCAGCCCCTCGAAGAGGGCCAGTACCTCTAAGGTGCCATCCCACCGGGCCAGACATTGACCTACCAACATCTTGGTCGGGAGCGCCGTCGACTCACCGCCACCGTTGAAGACCTCGAGGTACCCCGCCAGAAAGCCTTCCTAGTAGGAGTCCGGTTCGGGCGCAACTCCTTGCTTGAGGTGGAGCAGTCCCTCGAAGAGTTGGCGCTCCTGACCGACACCGCCGGGTCTCAGCCGGTCGACCAGGAGGTATTCCGCCGACTGGTCCCCGACTCGGGGCTTTTTATCGGCAGGGGCCAGGCGGCCACACTGGCCGACATCACCAAGAGTGCAGACATTGACGTGGTGGTGTTCGACAATTCTCTCACTCCCGCCCAGCAACGCAACCTGCAAGAGCTCTTCGGATGCGATGTGGTGGATCGGGAGGCGGTGATCCTGGACATCTTCGCCCAGCACGCCACCTCCCGGGAAGGAGCGCTCCAGGTGGAGCTGGCACTGCTGCGTTATCGGCTGCCCCGCCTTCGGGGCAAGGGCGAGGAACTTTCCCAGCAAGCGGGAGGAATCGGGACCCGGGGACCGGGAGAAACCCGCCTGGAAAGCGATCGGCGTCGCATCCGGGAGAGAATCACCGTCCTGGAAGGTGACCTTGCCGCTCTTCGGAAGCAAAACCAAACCCGCCGCCGGGCTCGCATCCGGGCCGCGATTCCCACCATCGCCCTCGTGGGCTACACCAACGCCGGCAAGTCGACCCTGCTGAACCAGCTCACCGGGGCAGGGATACTCACCGAGGACCGCCTGTTCACCACCCTGGATCCCACCATCCGCCGACTTCGGCTGCCCGGAGGCCGAGAGGTGCTCCTCGCCGACACGGTGGGATTTGTGCGGAGACTCCCCCATCGCCTAGTGGAAGCCTTCAAATCCACCCTGGAGGAGGTACGCGACGCCGCCTTGATGCTCCATCTGGTGAACGCCACCGACTCCGATCCGGAGGGCCAGATCGAGGCGGTTCGGGAGGTTTTGGCCGAAATCGGGGCGGATTCGATACCAACCATCACCGTCATCAACAAAACCGATGTGGCGCCGCCCACAGTGGTCCGCCGCCTGCTGGGAGGGAGAGAGGCCGCGGTGGCGGTCTCAGCGCTGACCGGCGAGGGAACCGACGACCTGATGGAAGCCCTCGTCAACTGGATCAACTCCCGGTCCGCGACCATCTCAGTGCGGGTTCCCTACCAACGGGGAGACGCGGTCGCGGCCCTCCACCGGACCGGCGAGGTGCTCTCCTCGAAAGAGTGCCCCGACGGTTTAGAGATGGAAGTCAGGCTCCCTCCCGATCAGGTGCATCGCTTTTCGGCCTTTATTGCGCCCGAGACCGACAGCCGACTCTAGCCAACGCCGACCATCCTCATTCGGGCCGGCTCCTCCAGGAGAACGTCCGGGTTCACCGCGGCCAGTGCCGCGCCCACTATTCCGGCGTGGTTTCCGAAGCGGGCGGGCGCTAACTCAACCGGAACATCCAGATAGTGACGGAAGCGGGACCACTTGTTGACCGCTCCCCCTCCGATCACTATCAAATCCGGGGCGAACAGTGATAGGACATGGTGCAGATAGCGATTCAGCCTTCCCGCCCACTCCTTCCAACTCAAGGCCTGCTGTTTGCAGACGCGGTAAGCCACCCGGTCCTCGATCGGGTGATGGCCGTCCAACTCCAGCATGCCCAGTTCGTAGTTGGGAACCAGCCGGCCGTTGCGGAACATCCCACTCCCGATCCCGGTTCCAAAGGTAAGCATCAACACCGTCCCGCCACAACCACTGGCCGACCCGAAGGCGACTTCGGCCACCCCGGCGGCATCGGCGTCGTTGAGGACCGTCACCCCAACGCCTACCGCCTCGGAGAAAATGCCGACCGCATCGGCTCCCAACCAAGCCTTGTCCAGATGGGTGGCGCTGCTCACCAACCCCGACTTGACCACCCCGGGAAAGCCGCATCCGACGGGCAGAGATTCATCTCCGCAATCCCGGCGGAAGTGCTCGGTTATCCCCCGGACCACTCCGGCCACCGCCGCGGTGGACCCGGGACGGGGCGTGGGTATGCGCAGACGTTTCGAGAGAAGCTCTCCGGTGACGGTATCCACCAGATTGCCCTTGATACCCGATCCTCCGATGTCGATACCCAAAGCGGGCACGCTACCCCTCCTGCCTTCCGGCCCTGCCCAACACCTGGTCTATCTCGACCAAACGACGCTGGATTTCAGCTTCGAAGCCGCTCTGGGTGGGACGGAAAAACACTTGGGGGTTCACCTCCGGTGGGAAATAGTCCTGCGGGACGATATGGCGGGGATGGTCGTGCGGATAGACGTAACCTTCCCCGTGTCCGATCATTTCGGCACCACGATAACCACCGCTGCGGAGATGGAGAGGAACCGAAGGACTCGGCCCCTCCTGCACCGCTTCCCGGGCTCGAGCCATGGCGGAGGTAACCGAGTTGGATTTGGGGGCGGCAGCCAGGAACAGGGTGGCATGGGCCAGATGATGACCGGCCTCGGGCATCCCCACATAAGAAAGAGCCTGCGCCGCGGCGGTCGCCACCACCAGCGCCCAACGATCAGCCATCCCAATATCCTCCGACGCCAGGATCACCAGCCGCCGGGCGATGAACTCGGGGTCCTCTCCCCCTTCCAGCATGAGAAAAAGCCAGTACAGAGCGGCGTCGGGATCCGAACCTCGCACGCTCTTGATAAAAGCCGAGATCACGTCGTAATGACGGTCCCCGCCCTTGTCGTATTGCACGATCCGCCTACCGAGCGCCTCGGAGACGTCACCGGTCTCGATAGTTTCCGATCCCCTTCCCCTGGCCAGATACGCCGCCACTTCCAAGGCGTTCAGCAGTCCCCGGGCGTCTCCCCCCGATCTTTGCACCAACGCCTCCCGAGCGTCGGACGCAATCTGCAGACGGTCCTTTCCCAGTCCCCGGCGCTCCTCAGAAAGAGCCCTGTCCACCAGGATTTCCAGTGCCTCTTCAGAGATCTGATGGGTCCGGAACAGCACCAGCCGGCTCATCAGAGGGCTGTTGATCTCGAAGAAGGGATTCTCGGTGGTCGCCCCTATCAAAATCAGCGTCCCGTTCTCCACCCCCGGCAGCAAGGCGTCCTGCTGGCTCTTGGAAAAACGGTGTATCTCGTCAAGAAACAATACGGTGCGCCGGCCATCGCTCTCCAGCCTGCGACCGCCGGCGCTCAGAATCTCTCTCACCTGCTTCACCCCGGCGGAAGTGGCGCTGAGCGTCTCGAAGGCCGCCGAACAATGGAGGGCCACCAGCCGCGCCAGGGTGGTCTTGCCGCTTCCCGGTGGTCCCCACAGCACCATCGAGACGGGTCGACCCGATTCCACCAGCACACGGAAAGCGGCGCCGGGGCCCAAGAGGGCAGGAAGGCCCACCACCTCATCCAGACTCCCCGGACGCATTCGATCCGCCAGCGGGGCCACCTCCGCCAAGACCTCCGCTCGCCGGGCGGCGAACAGGTCATCGGCGCCGTAGGTGGCCATCGGTCCTATCCCGGAGGCGGAGCTTTGATCCGGCGGGGATCAACGGCGATCCCCAATTCCTTCAATTGGCGGTGGTCCACCACGGCGGGACTCCGGCTGAGAGGTTCGGCGCCGGACTGGGTCTTGGGAAACGGAATGATCTCCCGGATACTCGAAACCCCGCTCAACACCGCCACCAGCCGGTCAAACCCCACCGCAAAGCCGGCATGGGGTGGCGCGCCAAAACGCAGGGCCCGAATAAACCAGCCAAAGCGCTCCTCGGCCTCGGCGTCGGAGATCCCCAGAATCTCGAAAACCCTCCGCTGGACGTCGGAGTCATGAATCCGGACACTCCCCGAACCCAACTCCACACCGTTCAACACCAAGTCGTAGGCGCGGGCCGCGGCTTCCAGCGGACGCTGCTCCATCAGTTCCACATCCGCCGGAGAGGTAAAGGGATGATGGAGGAAGGTGATCTCTCCCTGCCGCTCCTCGAACATGGGAAAATCCACCACCCACAAAAATTCCAGCCGCTCCGGATCGTCAGGCTTTCCCAACTCCAGACGGAGCCGTCCCAGGGTTTCGGCGACTGTCCTCTCGGTGTCCGCCACCAACAAGAGCGCGTCGCCCCGAGTGCCTCCCAGACACTCCACCACCCCACCGAGTTCGGCGTCGGACAAGAATTTGGCCACCGGCGAACGCGGAGGGGCGTCTTCTTGCACCACCATCCACACCAGTCCTCCCGCTCCCAACTTCCGGGCTTTGTCTATCAGGGCATCCGCTCGGGCCCGGCTCAACCCGATCTGTCCGGCGTTGATTCCCCGCACCACCCCACCCGCCTCCAACACCTTGGCAAACGCCCGGAAGCCGGTGTCCGCGAACACTTCGGACAACTCGACTATCTCCATACCAAAGCGGAGATCGGGTTTGTCCGTCCCATAGCGGCCCATCGCCTCCGGGTAGGTAAGACGCCGAAACGGGGCCTCAAGAGTCTGGTCGGGCCGGAGAACCGCCACCACCGCCTCAATCACCTTCTCCACCGTGGCCAGTACGTCCTCCTGTCCCCAAAAAGAACCCTCCAGATCGATCTGGGTGAACTCCAGCTGCCGGTCGGACCGGAAGTCCTCGTCCCGATAGCACCGGCACATCTGGTAGTAGCGACTCACCCCCGCCACCATCAGGAGCTGCTTGTAGATCTGGGGAGACTGGGGAAGGGCGTAAAAGCTCCCGGGATTGTGTCGGCTGGGGACCAACAGGTCTCGCGCTCCCTCGGGCGTGGAGCGGATCAGGGTGGGCGTCTCAACCTCCCAGAATCCCATATCCTCCAAGGTGCGCCGCACCGTCCGCAGGGCCTCTGAACGGGCCCGGAGGTTGCGGGCCATCCGGGGACGACGCAAATCCAGATAGCGATATTCCATACGCAGCAGCTCTTCGGCGTTGGTGCGGTCCTCTATGAGGAAGGGGAGTTCCTCCGAACGGCTCAGGATGCTCAACTCCGAGGCCTCCACCTCCACCATCCCAGTGGTCATCTCCGGATTCTCGGATCCCTCCGGACGACGGCGCGTCTCTCCCCTCACCTGCACGCAGAACTCGCGACGCAATTCGGCAGACTCACTGATTCGCTCGGGGTCCAACACCACCTGCACCTTGCCGGTGTGGTCACGCAGATCGACGAACACCACCCCTCCATGGTGGCGTCTTCGATCCACCCACCCGGCCAGGGTGACGATCTCCCCCACCATCTCCAACCCTATTTGGGATGCGTTATGAGACCTCACACAGCACCATCCTCGACCACCGCTCTACTTCCCCACTCCCCCACTTCACCCAGGGCCAGGACCAGGCGGCGACCGGCGCTTCTCATCTCCATCCGCTCGCCGTTCACCACTCCCACATATCTGGCCCGCGAACGAGTGGCGGCCCGGAACTGGGCCTTGATGCTGCGCGCATCCAACTCGAACCCCACCCGGAGGCCCACTTTGCGGAGCGGCGCCGCCCATCCCATCAACTCGGTGGGAGTGATTTCGTCTTCCCCCACCAAAAAGACATCCAAAGCAGCCGCCTCTCCCGAAGGGGCGGCCAGGAGCATCCGATCGATCCCTGCGGCGAACCCCACCCCCGGCGCCGGGGCGCCTCCCAGCATTTCGGCCAGCCCGTCGTACCGACCTCCCCCCAGCACCGTGGACTGGGTGGTTTCCAAGGCAGTGGCGACATACTCAAAAGTGGTCCGCGAATAGTAGTCGAGCCCCCGCACCAGCCGCGACGAGCGCCGATAAGCGACCCCCAGGCCATCAAGGCCTTCCCGAACCTCCCGGAAGTGGTCCTCACACTCCTCGCACCAATAGTCGGCGATGTCCGGAAGGGCCTGCGGATCCGGTCGGCACAGCGAGCAGTCCAGAATGCGAAGCGGGTTCAAATCCACCAGATCACCATGGCTAGAGCATAAGTCCGCAACCGATCGGCCCAGCACGCCTTCCAGATCTGTCTGGTAGGCGCCCCGGCACGCCACATCCCCCAAGCTGTTAATCAAGAGCTGGTTTTCAACTCCCACCCCCGACAGGAATTTCTCGGCCAGGGCGATGACTTCCACATCGGCGGCGGCCGACGCCGAGCCAACACATTCCACCCCCACCTGCCAGAATTGTCGCCGGCGGCCGCCCTGAGGCTGCTCATAGCGGAACATCGGCCCCGAGTAGGCCACCTTCCACCGTCCCGTTCCTCCCTGGGCCAGGTACGCCCTCATCACTCCGGCCGTTCCCTCCGGACGGAGACTCAGGGAACGTCCCCGACGGTCCGGAAAGGTGTACATCTGCTTGGTCACCATCTCCGAAGACTCCCCCACCCCTCTCTCAAACAAAGCGGTGAACTCGAAAACCGGAGTTATGACCAGCTCATAGCCGTAGGAGGCGGAAAGACTCTCCCACATAGTCAACGCCTCGCGCCAGCGAGCGGATCGAGGCGGGCCGATTACATCGGTGCCCTTGGGAGAGCGGATAACCATAATCTAGAGAAGGGGAGCCAAAAAGGGGTTGTGGAGACGTTCCCGACCGAGGGTAGTGGTCTCTCCGTGTCCGGGAAGCACCACGGTGTCGAACGGCAGAACCATGATCTTGCGGCGCATGCTCTCCATCAAGGTGTGGAAGTCGCCGCCCGGCAGATCGGTGCGCCCTATCGAATCCCGGAACAGTTGATCCCCTGAGAACAGAACTCCCTCTCCAGGGAGATGGAAACAACAATGCCCCGGAGTATGACCCGGAGTGTGCAACACCGTCATCTCCAGTCCCGCCAGAGCCAGAACATCGCCGTCCGACAGGGGGAGCCGAATGGCTGGAGGCCGATAGTCGCCGGGCGGCACATGCCCCATCAGAGCGATGAGCTGTCGGATGGGATGAAGCGACAAGAAGTCGTCATCGGGATGAACATAGGAAATCACCCCCATTTGCTCCTCCACTGCTCCCGCCCCTCCTATGTGATCAACATGTCCGTGGGTGACCAACAGAGCCACCGGCGCCAGATCATGACTTGCGCACAGTTCGGCCACCCCCTCGGGATCGGGAGGGGCGTCAACAACCACGCACGGGCCACCCGCCTCCGGCGCCACCACATAGCAGTTGGTCTGCGCAAACCACAGGGGAACGCTATCGATCAGCATCCAGGTATCGGTCAGTAGGGAAGGTCGGAGGTGAGCCTGAATGCCTTGAACACCCCGTCCACCCCTTTCAGATCGGAGAGGAGACGATTCAACTGGCCCGCATCGGAGAGTTCCACCTCGTACTGAAAAACAGCCACCCGGTCGTCCCCAACCGCCGAAGTGGCCGCGATGATGTTGCCTCCCATCTCCGAGATCACCGCCGTCACGTCCCGGAGCAGCCGGTAGCGATCCAGCGCCTCCACCTGCACCCAGACAGTGAAGGCGTTGATCAGGTCGGGAGACCATGCCACCTCCACCATCCGTTCCATTCCCGGAGTGCTCACCCCCAGGTTGGTGCATTCGGTCCTGTGCACCGCTACACCCCGGCCAGTAGTCACATAGCCGATGATGTCGTCCGAGGGAACCGGTGCGCAGCAGCGGGCGAGTTTCACCATCGTGTCCCCCATCCCCTCCACCAAAACTCCCGAAGAAGCAGCGTCGGGTCGACGGCGACGCACCGGGGGCGACAACAGATCTATATTGTCTCTTTCCTCGGGAAGGGTCGGCCTCACGGATCTCTCCAGCCGCTGAACCACAGTGGAAGAGGCGAGCTCGCCTTCCCCCACCGCCAAGAAAAGGTGATCGATTTCGGATCGACCCAGGTCCTCGGCGATGGAAGCCAGCAGTCGATCCCGCGTGGCCGCGGTCAGTCCCAGCTTGGCTTTGCGAAGCTCTGTCCAAAGCGCCTCCCGGCCCTCCGCTATGGAGAGCGAGCGGCGCTCTTTGGAGAACCAGTGCTTGATCTTGGTGCGGGCCCGGGAAGTTTGCACAGTCTTCAGCCAATCCCGGCTGGGACCCACACCCTGGGAACGCGAGGTGATGATCTCCACTATGTCCCCCGAGGCAAGCAGGGTGGAGAGAGGCAACAGCCGTCCGTTGACCCGCGCCCCCACGCATCGATCTCCCACCTCGGTGTGGATGGAGTACGCGAAATCCACGGGAGTTGCGCCGGAGGGAAACGACTTCACCTCGCCGCGGGGGGTGATAACGAAAACCTCGTCCCGATAGAGATCCAGTTTGAGGTGATCCAAAAACTCGCGGGGATCCTCGAACTCCTCCCGCAATCCCCCCAGATCACCCACCCATTCCAGATCGACCGCCTCGGATCCCTCCTTGTAGCGCCAATGAGCGGCGATGCCCCGCTCCGCCAACTGGTGCATCTCCATCGTGCGGATCTGGATCTCGATCGCCTTGCCGTCGGTCCCCACCACCGTGGTGTGAAGGCTCTGATAGAGGTTGGTCTTGGGCATGGCGATAAAGTCCTTGAACCGCCCGCTCAAGGGCTGCCAATGGGAGTGGACCTCCCCCAAGGCCGCGTAGCAGTCCCGGATTTGGGGAACCACCACCCTGATGCCGATTAGATCATAGATTTCTTCGAACTGTTTTCCGGTCTCCATCATCTTTCGGTAGATGGAGTAGTGGTGCTTAGGCCGTCCGCTCACTTCGGGAGAGATTCTCGCATCCCCAAGCACGCCGGAGACTTCCTCGATCATTTTGTCTATGACCATCTCCCGCTCGGGGGCCAGACTGAGCAGCTTGGCGTCGATCTCGGCGTAAGGACCCGGATAGAGGATGGCCAGACAACGATCCTCAAGTTCGTGTTTGATCTCCTGGATCCCCAGCCGGTGCGCCAACGGAGCGTACACATCCAGGGTCTCGGTGGCCACCGCCTCCTGCTTGGGGAGACGGAGAGCACTCACGGTGCGCATGTTGTGAAGACGATCACACAGCTTGATGACCAGTACCCGCACATCCCGCGCCATCGCCACCACCATCTTGCGAATTGTGGCCGCCTGCGCCTCTTCACGGTTGGGATAAGAGATTCGATCTAGCTTGGTGACCCCATCTATCAGATCGGCTATCTGGGAACCGAATTCCTTCTTCACATCCCGATAGTCGAGATCGGTGTCCTCCAGGGTGTCGTGCAGAAGGCCGGCCGCCAGAGTCGTAGCGTCCATCCCCAGATCGGCCAGTATGCGGGTGACTGTCAAAGGATGGATGATGTAAGGATCCCCCGACTTGCGGTACTGTCCCCTATGGGCCTCTTCGGCCACGTGGTAGGCCCGGCGCAACAGGTCTACATCACCTTGAGGATGATCGTGCAAAAAGCGCGATATCACTCCGGCCAGCGGGTCATCAGACCCGGACGGATGATCATCGAAGGGGGGGCGCCACGCCAAGGTGTCGGCCACCAGCGAGAGTCTAGCCGACCACTTGCGGCCGGCGGGCTCCTATTTGCCTCGGTCGCGGGGCGGGCGGGGAGATGATCCTCCCTCCAAGGAAAAACGCTCGGAAGTAGCGGGCGCCTCGGGAAATGCTTGGGGTTCTTCCGGCAAGTCGACGACGGTCCCGCCTCGCTTCTTGGCCAATCTGCGCCGCTGGTCAGTCCAAGCGACCTCCCTTTCCCTCCAAACAGCCAACAGCGGAGAGGCCACAAATATGGACGAGTAGGTCCCCGCGGCTATTCCCACAAAAAGCGCCAGGGAGAAATCACGGAGCGGGGCGGCGCCCAGAATCAAGGATCCCACGAACAGGATGCTCCCCACCGGAATCAGGGAGGTGAGAGAGGTGTTTATGGACCGGGCGAGCACCATGTTCATTGACCGGTTGACTATCTCCGAATAGGTGAGGACGTCGGAAAAGTCGCCTTCCAATTCTCTCACCCGGTCGAAAACCACCACCGTGTCGTAGAGGGAATACCCCAACACCGTGAGCGCCGCCACCACCGTGGCTGGGGTCACCTCGAAGCGGGTGATGGCATAGACGCCGATGGTGAGCGCCAGATCGTGCAAAAGGGCGACGATTCCCGAGAGCGCCATCTTCCACTGCAGGCGGATCGAGATGAAAATCACTACCGCCCCCAAAAACACTGTCAGTGCCCACAGCGCCCGGCGGGCCACCAACGCTCCGAAAGTGGGACCCACCGCCTGGCGATTCACATCTTCGGGCGGTGTCCCCACCAGCACCGCCACCGAGGCCACCATCTCGTCCTGGAGTGCGGTGGTGATCGGCCCGGTCTGGATCCGCATCCCCTGCCCATTGTCAATCTCCTGGATCCGGAAATCGATCACCCCCAAACCAGTAAGGGCGCTTTCCATTTCTCCCACGCTCACTTCGCTCCGATTCTCGGTCTGAACCTGCACGCCCCCGGTGAACTCCAGCCCCAGATTGAGACCGAGCGCCGCCACCACCGCCACCGAAACCAACAGCAACACGGCCGAGATATAGAACCATCGGCGTCGCAGACCCACAAAGTCGATGCGCGTCTCGCCCCGGGAGATCCTGCGCCAAACGCTCATCGGTTCTCTCCCGCGGCGGCCGGCATGGAGAACCAGCCCGAGCGGCCCACGGCACTATGGGCCAATACCCAGGCCGCCCGGCGGGTAAAGGCCCGGGCCACAAAGATATCCAGGATGGTGGCGATTCCCAATGAGAGAGCGAAGCCCCTCACCGCTCCTACCGTCAACAACCAAAGAAGCGTGGCCCCGAGAATAGAGACCGTGTCGGCGGTGAGAATGGTACGAAACGCGTTGCGAAAACCCTGGGATGCGGCGGAGGGGACAGTTCTCCCCGCCCGGAGTTCGTCCTTGATCCGCTCGAAGTAGACGATGTAGGAGTCGGCGGTGATACCCACGGCCACGATAATTCCGGTCACGCCGGCCAGGGTGAGAGTCACCCCCTGGTAGTGACCCAACAGGGAGTAGATGGCGATCAAGAGCGATCCGAAGACCGCTATCCCCAGCACCGCCACCAGTCCCAATATCCGGTAGTACAACAAAAGCACCACCGCCACCAGGATCAATCCCGCAATCCCCGAAATCAGGCCGATCTGCAGCGAGTCCGACCCCAAGGTGGCCGAGACCTTCTCCACCTGGCTCCGCTCGAATGCAACCGGCAGCGAACCGTAGCGGAGAATCACCGCCAGGTTCTGGGCTTGCTCTTCTGCGGCGGGATCGTTGCCCAGGGTGATAACCGCGCTCCCTCCGGTGATACCCTCTCCGGCCCTTACCTCCTCGGACACTTGCGGCGAGGCCATGATTTGTCCGTCCAGCACGATGGCGATCTGTCGACGGGGATCACCGATCGGGTAAACAGCGGCCTCTCCGGTCAGTGCCGCGAACAAGTCCGATCCCCCCGAATTCAGAGAAAGGTTCACCACCCATTGGGCCGAGTTGTTGTTGAAGGCGGGAATCGCCTGGGAAACATCCGAGCCGGTCATGGCGGCCGGACCGAGGGTCAACACCTCCATCCCGAACAGGGTAAAGTGAGGCAGATAGGCAACCGTGTCAGGGTCATCTTCGACCGTATGCCCGGTTAACGGATCCACTCCTTCGGGAACGTCCGGCAGGGTGGTGGTGGTAGCAGTGGTGACTGCCGCGGCTTCCTCCGCCTCGGCGCCCTCCTCTCCGGATTGATCGGCTTCGGGCGGCTCGATCGTGGTGGTGGTGACCAGGGGACCCTCGAAGCCGGGGGTGGAATCCAGTACGGGACGGAAGGACAGGCGTCCGGTTCGGCCGATGGCGTCGAGGGCCTGCTGCTCGTTTTGCACCCCCGGGAGCTGCACCAATACTGTGGTCCCTCCCGAGATGGAAATCTCCGGCTCCTGGACCCCGCCCACGTCCTCAATGCGGCGGCGCATGATCTCCACCGCATACTCCATTACGTCAGGATCGGTGTCATCCGGAGCGGTGAGCACCACCGAGGTTCCGCCCTGCAGATCCAGTCCCAGCTTGGGCTCGATACCTAACAGGTAGACGGCGACCAAACCTCCCCAGGCGATCCCTGCGACAATCAGCAGGCCAATGGCCCGCCGAAGCACGGATCAGCCTTCCAAGGCCTGTTTGGAAGCGACGGCCCTTTTGGCAATTCGTATCGATCCGTACTCCAGCTCGATCACCACCGAGTCGTCATCCACACTGCGGACCTGTCCCATAATCCCCCCGATGGTCTGTACCCGGTCTCCCAACTCCAGATGTGCCACCAGTTGCTGCTGATGGCGGGCGCGTTTGCGCTGGGGCCTGATCAGCAGAAAATAGAAGAATAAAAGAAACCCGCCGAGGACCAGCCAAGTGAAAATCGGGCTTCCTGCCGACTCTTGAGCGAAAATCATTACTGACAACTCCTGTTTCAGTCTGCTTAGAAGGTATCAGATTAGCGGCTTGCTCCCCGCTTGGGAAACTCTCCTCTCACCGAGCCGGCGGCAGAACCCGGTGAAGTCCCCCGCCACAATCGCGTGGCGGGCCCCTCTCATCAACTCGGTCACATAGGTGAGGTTGTGAATGGAGATCAGCCGCTGGGAGGCGGTCTCCCCCACCCGCAGCAGATGCCGCAGATAAGACCGCGTGTAGCGACCACACCCCGAGCATGCACAGTCGGGGTCGAGAGGCCGCTCGTCGTGGGCATACGCGGTTGCGCGCAGGTTGTAGTCGCCGTTCCGGCCAAGCACCTTTCCGTGCCGGGCCAGGCGGGTAGGCCAGACGCAGTCAAACATATCCACCCCTCTGGCGATGGCGTCCAGAATCCCCTGAGTATCTCCCACGCCCATCAGATAACGGGGACGGTCCGAAGGAAGCTCCCCCACACTCGCATCCAGCGCCAGGTTGCGCTCGGCAGCCGACTCGCCCACCGACAGTCCCCCGATACCGAATCCGGGAAAGCCCAACTCGGCGGTGGCCGCTGCGCTGGCCCGGCGGAGCTCGGGTGACACACCCCCCTGCACGATTCCAAACAGAGCCTGGTCAGTGCGGCGATGCGCCGCCAAGCACCGCTCAGACCAGCGCAGCGTGCGCTCCATTGCTTCCTCGAGGTCGGCAAGCGGGGAGGGAAGGCCCATGCAGATGTCGAGCACCATGGCGATATCGGCCCCCAACCGCTCCTGGTGGCCAACCGCCTGCTCCGGAGTGAGGCTCACCTCCGAACCGTCGTAGATGGAGCGGAAAACTGCTCCCCGCTCGCTGATCCGGGGACGAAGGGAGAAAACCTGATACCCCCCCGAATCGGTGAGAACCGGACGACGCCAGGACATGAACCCGTGCAGCCCTCCCATCCGCTCAATCAACTCCGACCCTGGCCTCAGCATGAGGTGATAAGTGTTGGCCAGCATGATCGTTGTCCCGATCTCCTCCAGATCGGCGGCCTCCAACCCCTTCACCGAGGCACGGGTGCCCACCGGCATGAACACCGGAGTGGGGACATCACCATGCGGAGTGTGAAGCGTCCCTGCCCGAGCGGCGCCATCGGCGGCCTGTGGCGTCCAGGAAACCGCGGTCATGAGCGGCCCCTCCCGGGATCACGCTCGGCAAGCATGGCGTCCCCGAAGGAGAGAAAGCGATACTCCTGGGCCAACGCGGTTCTATAAGCCTCCTTCCACTTCTCGCCCATGAACGCCCACACCAAGGCCAGCAGGCTGGACCGAGGAGCGTGGAAGTTCGTGACCAGCAGATCCACCACCCGAAAGCGACAACCCGGAGTCAGGTACAGGTCGGTCTGCCCCTCCTGGGCGGTTACCAAACCGTCGGAAGAGGCGCAGGTCTCCAAAGTCCTCACCGCGGTGGTGCCCACCGCCACCACCCGCCCTCCCCGCTCCCGGCAGCGTTCCACCGCCTCCGCCGCCTCGGTGGAAAGCCGGAATAGCTCGACTCCCATGGGATGATCCTCGAGGTGTTCGACACCGATCGGGCGAAAGGTGGCCCAGCCCACCTCCAGGTCGATCTCGGTCCGCTCCACCCCCCTTTGGGTGAGAGCCTCCACAAGCCGGGACGTGAAATGAAGCCCTGCGGTGGGAGCAGCGGACGATCCCAGCCGGGAGGCGAAGACGGTCTGATACCGCTCGGGGTCCGACAGGGGCCGGTTGATATAGGGGGGAAGCGGCACTTCTCCCGCTTCCTCCACCAACTCCTCCACCTCCCCACAACCGGACAGCACCAGCTCTGCGACTCCTTCATGGGGGTCGGAGACCAACTCGGCCCGAAGCGGACCGAACTCGAGGAGAGTTCCGGTGCGAAGCCGTCGGGCCGGACGCACCAGCGCCTCCCACCGCTCCGGGGAGAGACGGCGCGCCAGCAACGCCTCCACCCTTCCTCCCGTTCCCACCTTTCGGCCCAGCAGGCGGGCCGCCCGCACCCGGGTCCGGTTGACCACCAACAGGTCGCCCCGTTCCAGAAGGTCCGCCAACTCCAGAAAAGTCCGGTGAGTGAGAGTGCGGGTGTCAAACAGGCGCGCGGCATGCCGCGGTTCGACCGGGGTCTGCGCAACCGCCTCCGGCGGAAGGGGATAGTCCAACTCGGCGGTGAGCATCTCCGGCCAGAAATCAGACCAAACGGAGTTGGGGGTCGGCCGGAGGCGTCAGTCCCAGATGCAGGTAGGTACCTTCGGTGGCGACTCTTCCCCGCGGGGTTCTCTGCAATAGTCCTGCCTGCAGGAGGTAGGGCTCGTAGGCTTCCTCCACCGTTTCCGGCTCCTCCCCGACCGCGATGGCCAGGGTTCCCAGACCCACCGGGCCGCCCCCGAACTTGTGCACCACCGACTCCAGTATGGCCCGATCGACTTTGTCCAGCCCCAGTTCGTCCACCTCCAGCATGGAGAGTGCCCGGCGGGCCACGTCCGCCGTCACAGAACCGTCCGACCGGGCAATCGCATAGTCGCGCACCCGCCCCAAGAGCCGGTTGGCCACCCGGGCGGTGCCCCGGCTTCGCGCCGCAATGGTCTCCGCCCCCATGCCGGTGATCTCCACTCCCAGAATTCCTGCCGAGCGGACCACTACTTGCCGAAGCTCTTCGGCCGAGTAGTAGTCGAACCGCTCGATGATCTGGAATCGATCTCGCAGGGGAGATGAGATCATCCCCAGGCGGGTGGTGGCGCCCACCAGGGTAAAGGGCTCCAGGTTGAGCCGGTAGGTGGTGGCGCCCACCCCTTTTCCCACCACAATATCCAACGCGTAGTCCTCCATCGCCGGGTACAGGACTTCTTCCACCAGCCGGGAAAGCCGATGAAGTTCGTCCACAAAGAATACGTCGCCCCTTTCCAAACCGGAGAGGATCGAGGCCAGATCTCCCGGCCGATCCAAGGCGGGGCCGGAGGTTCTTCGCATCGTCACCCCCAACTCGTGAGCGATCACCCCCGCCATGGAGGTCTTTCCCAACCCCGGGGGACCCGAAAACAGCACATGTCCCATGGGGGCGCCCATCTTGGCGGCCGCCTCGATGGAGATCTGGAGCCGTTCCTGCAGAAGAGGCTGGCCGATGAACTCTCCCAAAAACCGGGGGCGTAGGGTGGTCTCCAACTGCGATTCCCCCTTGGTCGGCTGCTGGGCGATCACCCGCTCCTCTCTCATCTTCCCAACTCCTGAAGCGCGGCCTTGAGCTGGTCCTCGAAGGAAGCACTGTGATCAAAGCCCTCCGTCGCCCCACGGATCTCGTGGCTGCGATAGCCGAGACCGGAGAGCGCCGCCCACAGATCGGCGGAGCGGGATGCACCCTCCAACACATTGGCCTCGGTGGCTTCCAGCTTCCCCTTGAGATCCAGGATCAGCCTCTGGGCAGTCTTCTTCCCGACCCCGCTCACCCTGGTGAAAGCCGTCACATCCTCTTGCCGCACCGCCTCCCGGACGGATTCGGCC
This sequence comes from Acidimicrobiia bacterium, assembly GCA_965214265.1. GTDB lineage: Bacteria > Actinomycetota > Acidimicrobiia > Spongiisociales > ZC4RG35 > Bin76. Next base: position 1,336,190 of record CBDCBK010000010.1, on the reverse strand, counting down.
CCCATGGTGGACAGGACCGCCAAGGCCATTTTCGGCCCCACCCTCTGGGCGGAGAGCAGCACCCGGAAGAGATCGCGTTCCTCCGGGCGGCCAAACCCGTACATTCTCATTCCTTCACTCCATACGTGAAGGTGAGTGCTGATCACAATCTCCCTTCTTTCCCTGGGGAGGTTTTCCACCGTGGAAGGTGACATCAACACCTCGTATCCCACACCCCCCACATCCATGATGATCCCCTCCGGCTTTCTCTCAGTCAGCGTTCCCCGTAATGATCCTATCACGACACAAGTTCCAAATGAAGGTGCTGGAGGTGACAAATCGCCACCGCCACGGCGTCGAACGCGTCATGAGGCAAACTGTTTTCGGAAAGACTCAGGGTTTTCCGCAGAGATCTTTGGACTGCGTCCTTGGCGGCCGCCCCGTCGCCTGTCACGATCTTCTTGATGGTGCTGGGGGTGTATTCTCGGACGGGCATCCCAGCCTCGGCGGCGGTCAGCATCACCACCCCGGTGGCTCTCTCCACCGCTGAAGCTGCGGAACGGTTCCCCTTGATATAGATCTTCTCCAAAGCAAGAGCGCCCGGCTGGTATCGCCTGATGACATCGGAAACATCGTTCGCCAGTTCTCTCAGCCGGTTTTCGAGCGGCCATCTCACCGGAGTGCTGATCACCCCCATCGCAATCACCCGATGGGGGCTGCCTCGGCTTACCACCGCGTACCCGGTGCGGGCCAATCCAGGATCGATTCCCAATACCAACACCTAGAGAAAGTGTAAAGAAAGGCAGGCCCTTATCCCGGCCTTTCTTCTCCGTGGACCCTCCAGCGGCCGATCACTGGTCCGCCAAAGCCTCCAGGATCTCGTCACTGATCTCGAAGTTGGAGAAGACGCTCTGCACATCCTCCAGGTCTTCCAGGGCGTCCACCAGCCGTAGCACCCGGGGAGCGGTGCGTTGATCAACCACCACCTCCGAGATGGGAAGTTGCGTAACCTCCGCCGATTCAACCGCCAAACCCGACTCTTCCAAGGCGTCCCGAACCCCGGCCATAGCCCGGGGCGGTGTGATCACCTCCCAGGAGTCTCCTGTCTCCCGTATGTCTTCCGCACCGGCTTCCAGCGCCGCCAACAGCACCTCGTCTTCCTCGCCGGCCGCGGCGATCAGCCCCTTGGGCCGGAAGAGATACCCGACCGATCCGGGCTCTCCCAGACTTCCACCGTTTCGGGTAAACACCGTCCGCACATCGGAGGCGGCCCGGCGGCGGTTGTCGGTGAGCACTTGCACATAGACCGCCACTCCCCCGGGGGCATAACCCTCATACCACAACTCGTCATACGCCACCCCGTCGGTCTCACCGGTCCCCCGCTTGATCGCCCGGATGATGTTGTCGCTGGGCATGGAAGCCGCCTTGGCCTTGGCCACCGTCGCCGCCAGCGCGTAGTTGGCCTCGGGGTCTCCCCCGCCCTTGCGCGCCTCCGACTCGATGGCCCGGGCCAGTTTGGCGAAGAGCTTTCCGCGCGCCGCGTCCTGGCGACCCTTGCGGTGCTTGATGTTCGCCCACTTGGAATGGCCGGCCATTACGCCCTACTCCCCTCCACCTTCCAGCCACAGACGATGCAGCCGGGAATCCTCGGTCAACTCCGGGTGAAAGGAGACGGCCACCAGCCGGTCGGAGCGCACCACTACGGGTCGGTCTCCCACCCGGGCCAGAACCTCCACCTTGGCGCCCACCTTCTCCACCCACGGCGCCCGGATAAACACCCCATGAAAGGGCCGGTCCAAGCCTTTCACATCCAAATCCATCTCGAAGGACTCGTTCTGGCGTCCGAAGGCGTTGCGACGCACCACCACATCTAACCCTCCCAAAAGAGGCTGGTCTCCCTCCACGATGGAAGCGGCCACCAGGATCATGCCAGCACAGGTGGCAAAGGTGGGAAGACCCTCCGCCAAAGCGGCGCGCAAAGGCTGCAGCAACCCAAACCGTTCGACGAGGCGGCCGATAGTGGTCGACTCGCCCCCCGGTATCACCAACCCCTCCAGCCCCCTCAGATCCTCGGGTCGGCGCACCAGTCGAGTAGAGACGCCCAGACGGCCAAGAGCCAGGCGATGTTCCCGCACATCGCCCTGAAGGGCCAACACCCCTATGATGGGCGGCATGGTCACCAGCCCCGGGTGGCCAAACGCTCTGTTGCTTCCAGGGTTCCTATCTCGATGCCTGCCATAGGCTCTCCCAGACCCCGTGACGCCTCGGCCACCACCCCGGGGCTGTCCCAGAAAGTGGTTGCCTCCACTATGGCCGCGGCGTAGGCGGCGGGTTGGGAGCTCTTGAAGATGCCGCTGCCCACGAATATCCCATCACAGCCGAGCGCCATCATCAGGGCTGCATCGGCAGGCGTGGCGATCCCTCCCGCCGCGAAGTTGACCACCGGCAGACAGCCCAATGAGGCCACTTCCCTCACCAAATCGGGGGAGACCCTCATCGCTTGGGCCTGGCGAACCCGCTCCTCATCAGAGAGATCTGCCAGGGCCGCGATCTGGCTGGTGATAGCCCGGATGTGACGAACCGCTTCCACCACGTTGCCGGTGCCGGCTTCGCCTTTGGTGCGGATCATGGCCGCCCCCTCCGATATTCTGCGCAACCCCTCTCCCAGATCACGGGCCCCGCATACGAAAGGAGTGGTGAAAGGCCACTTGTCCACATGGTTCTCCTCGTCGGCGGGGGTGAGCACCTCCGACTCGTCGATGTAGTCCACCCCCAACTCTTCCAAAACCCTGGCCTCCAAGAAGTGCCCGATCCGACACTTGGCCATCACCGGAATCGTCACTGCTCCCATGATCTCGGTCACCTTGCCGGGATTGGCCATCCGGGCCACCCCGCCCTCTTTGCGAATATCGGCCGGAACCCGTTCCAAGGCCATCACCGCCACCGCTCCCGCATCCTCGGCGATCCGAGCCTGATCGGACGTAACCACGTCCATGATCACTCCGCCCTTGAGCATGTCGGCGAGTCCCCGCTTCACCAACTCGGTACCGGTCTTCATGCCGTTGCTCTGCTCCATTCACCTAATCGTACCATTCTCATGCTCCCCGCCGACCACAATAGCCCCGTTCTACTTGGAGAAGGTCGCAGATCAGTGGCCCCGGCGAATCACCTTCTCATAGCACTCCCGATAAGCCGGGCCGACCCTGTCCCAGGAAAAGTCACCGGCCCGCTCCGTACCCGCTGCCGACATCCGACCCGAGACGGAGGGGCTGTTCAGCACCTCGCAGACTCCCTCCACCAATCCCATCACACTGCCGGGGGCAAAGTACCTCGCCGCCGAACCGGCCACATCCCGGAAGGGACGCAGGTCGGAGGCGATCACCGCGCAACTTGCTGCCATTGCTTCCACCAGCACAATCCCAAAGCTCTCCCCACCCAGGTTGGGGGCGACATAGACCTCCGCCGACCTGAGCGTCCGATCTCTTACTTCGGAGCTCACCCTGCCCAGAAAAGCCGTTCCCTCGGGTGGATTCGGACGTTCAGCGCCCATCACCACCAGTTCGGCATGAGGATGGCCCTTCCTGATCAGCGGCCAGGCTTCCAACAGAACGCTCAGGCCTTTGCGAGGTTCATCCCGACCCAGAAACACCACCTTTCCTCTCCGACGCTCCACCGCACCCGGACCGGTTGTCGTCTCGACCCCGTTGGGGATGATCCGCTCCGGTCCCCATCCGGTCGGCAAGGCGACCGCCGCCTGACGGCTCACCGCGGTAACCATGGTCCCCGGCGCTCTGAGGGACCGCACCCAGGGATTCAAGCTGCGGTAGAGGACGCTCACCCAGCCCGGCGGGTCAGCATGGAAGGTGACCACCTTGGGACCCGGCGAACGTAATGCAGCCACTCCCACCACAGGCATCAGCGGCTCGTGGATGTGGGCCACCTCTCCCCAGCGAATGGTCTCTTTCATCCGGGCGGAGACTCTGGGTGACAAGGAGATGGGCGCCACCGACCGGTTGGCCCGGATGCGCACCACGCGGCCCACCGCCGCGCCGGGCCGGTCCTTTGGCAATGCCGGCGCGATGATCCTCACCTCGTCCCCCTGGCCACTCAGCCAACCGGCCAGTCCCAGGACCTGGGACTGCACACCCCCCTCTTTCGTCAAATCGTAGGGTGAGACCAAACAGACCTTCATCTACGGGGCTTGGACCCGGTCCGAGGGCCAGTTGGGCTGAAGAAGATGCCATTGTTCGGGAGCTGCGCGTATCAACTCCTCGAAAGCATCAGCCATGAGCTGCGCCCCGCGCCGAAGCCTTGCACTCAGGCTGCCGTCCCGGGGGATCGCCAAAGCCGGCTTGACAGCCACCCGGTACCGGCTGTTTTTCTCGCAATAGACGGCAACCGGAAGAACTGGGCGGCCGGAGCGGATTCCCAGCAGCAATGGACCGGCCGGCAGGGTGGTTTGCTCGCCGAAAAACCGGACCGGGACACCTCTTCCGCTCAGATCCCGATCAGCCGGCAGACACACCGCAGTGCGGGTGGACAGCTCTTTCTCCAATTCGGCAAGGAGACCCCGGTGGGAAAACACCACCCTCACTCGCGACAGCCCCCTGACATGGGCAAACCAATCTCTGATATAGGAGTTGGCCAAATTCTCGGCAACGGCCACTACCTCCATATCCAGATCCCAGACGGCCACCCCCGCCATCTCCCAGTTGCCGAGATGGGGTAGCACTACCACCACTCCCCGGCCATCCGCGATGGAATTGGTGATCAGGTCCAGTCTCTCGATATCGAATCGATCGGCCACCCGCCTCACATTGCGCGGCCCCGCCCACAGGGACTCTCCCCAGTAACGCCCATAACTGGAAAACATCTTTCTCACAGCCGCCGAGCGGCTGCCGAGGGTTGCCTCCAATCCGGTCCGATGGACATGACGTCCGGCCATCCGCCGCCGGCCGGGAAGCACCAGATGAGCTACCAGCCCCGCAAGGGAGCCCAACCTTTGCACCACCGCCAAGGGCCATATACCCATGAAGCCGGACGCCGCTCTCACGCCCCAGTAGGCGAGCCGGTCCTTCACCGCTTCAGTTCTCGGTAGGCAATCACGAACCGGCGCAGGGCTGATATCCAACACAGGATGGTCATTGCCCATAACATGGGTTCCACCCACCCGGTAAGCAGTCCCAAGGTGAAGAGGATCACCCTCTCAGCCCGGCCCATGAAGCCGCCGGTTCCCTTCATTCCTTCCGCCTCGGCCCGGGCGCGCAGGTAGGGGATCATCAGGGCGCCGCTTACCGAAAGAACGATCAGCATCAGGGTCCGCGGCTCCCCGGCGCGGGCCACCGCCAACCCCGAAAAGCAGGCCACCTCCCCCAGCCGGTCCACCGAGGCGTCCAGGAAGGCGCCCCGCTTGGTCACCTTGTCCGCCGCCCGGGCCAGAGTTCCGTCCAGACCATCGATGGCCGATCCGGCCAGGGCGATGGCCGATCCGGTAACCAGGAATTCCAATGAAATGAGCACCGCACCCAAAATGGTCACCCCCAACCCCAAAAAGGTGAATGCAGCAGGGCTCACCCGTCGGCGGTGCAAGAAGCGGCCGATCGGATCGAGCACCTTTCTCAGACGAGGGCGCACCCAAATATCGATCACGGTTCCCTCACGCTAGCAATTCTCTGAAAAACGGGCAATCATCCGCCTTGACCAAGCAATCGACCTATCCACACCCCTGAAATTTACCGTGGGCGCCAGCCGAATAGCGGCCGCGCCACTTCCGCTATCCTGAAATCACCTGCAAAATACTCCGAGGAGACCGGCTTGTCACCCGATTCGATTCGCACCATCGCCCTGATCGGCCACGGCGGAAGTGGCAAGACTTCCCTGGCTGAGGCCCTCTTATACACCGCGGGAGTTACCACCCGGCTGGGTTCGGTGGACCAGGGTACCACCTTGTTGGACCACGAGCCGGAAGAAGAAGAGCGAAAACTCTCCCTCAACCTGTCGGTTGCATCCTTTGAGTGGGACGGATGCAAGATCAACCTGATCGACACCCCCGGATACGCCGACTTCTCGGGCGACGCCCGTTCCGCCATCCGGGTAGCGGACCTCGCCCTGTTCGTGGTCTCGGGAGTGGACGGCGTGGAGGTGCAGACTGAACTGATGTGGGCGGTGGCCGCCGAGGAAAGAACCCCCCGGGCGGTGTTTGTCACCAAGCTCGACCGTGACCGCTCCTCCCTTAACCGCACTCTCGCCGAGTTGCGCGAGGCGTTCGGCAAGGGAATTGCGCCTCTGGTCATCAACGTGGGAGAGGAAGCCAACCTGAGAGGCGTGGCTCGGGTCAGTTCCGGCCAGGTGGATCTCTACGAGGAGGACAACCCCCGGGCAAAAATCGCTGCCGAAGCGCCCCCCGAAGTGGCATCGGTTTTGGAAGAAGCCCATATCGACCTGGTGGAGTCGGTGGTGGAGACCGATGACGACCTGATGACCGCCTATTTCGAAGGCGAGGAACCCGAACAGGCAGTGATCGTGTCCGTCATGCGGGAAGCCATGTCGGACGGAGAGATCTTTCCGGTGCTGGCAGGTTCATCCAGTCGGATGATCGGGATCGATGTCCTTGCCGACTTTCTCAAGAGCTTTGCGCCCAACCCGCTGGAGCGTGCCGCTCCTCCCCTTTCGGAGGGCTCCCTGGAGATATCGGCAAACGGCGCGGCAGTCGCATACGTCTTCAAGACGCTGGGCGACCCCTATGTGGGGCGCATCTCGATCCTGCGGGTATTCAGCGGGTCTTTTCAGGCCGACGACAACCTCGAGTTGGCGGGGGGTGCGACTGTGCGGGTCAGCAACCTGTTTTTCCTCCAGGGCCGCAACCCTGTCACGACCGATCGGGTGCTCTGCGGCGATGTGGCGGCGGTGGCCAAGGTGGACAAGGCCACTACCGGCTCCACCTTGCGCTCCCCCGGAGCAGATGCGGTGGTCCTCCCGGCGGTCTATCCCAAGCCGGTGATGGAACTAGCGATATTTCCCCGTTCCACCCAGGATGAGGAAAAGCTCTCTACGGCCTTGCAGCGAGCGTTGGAGGAAGACCCCACCTTGGCGGTCGAGCGGCGGTCCGAAACCGGAGAGACTATCCTGGCCGGGTTGGGAGATGTCCATCTAGATGTGACCCTGGCCCGCATCGAACGCAAATTCGGTGTCCAAGTGGACACCGCCTTGCCCAAGATCGCCTATCGGGAAACCATAAAGGGCAGGGCCCAGGCGGAAGGAAAACACAAGAAGCAAACCGGGGGACGCGGGCAGTTCGGAGTGGCTTTCCTACGGTTCGCCCCCAAACCGCAGGGAGAGGGCTATGAGTTCATCGACTCCACAAAGGGAGGATCGATTCCCCGCCAGTACATATCGGCGGTTGACAAGGGGATCCGGGAGGCCTTCGCGCGTGGCGTCCTCGCTGGTTTTCAGGTCATCGACGTGTCCGCCGAGGTTTACGACGGGAAATACCACTCAGTGGACTCCGACGAACTCTCCTTTCGGATGGCGGGGATCGCCGCAGTGCGAGCCGCCGCCGACGATCTTCGGCCCGTGCTGTTGGAGCCGATTACGCGGCTGTCGGTGAAGGTTCCCGAGGAATACACCGGCGATGTGATCGGAGACATCAATTCCAAGCGGGGCCGTGTGTTCGGAATGGACACCGATGGATCGCTGCGGGTCATCTCCGCCGAGGTTCCCATGGCCGAGGTCCAACGCTACGCAGTGGACCTTCGCTCGATGACGAGCGGGCGAGGCACTTTCGAGGTGGCTTTCGATCACTACTCGGAAATCCCACCTCAGGAAGCCCAAAAGGTGATCAGCGCCGCGCGGAAAGATGAGGATTAAACACATGGACGACCATGCGCGGCTTCAGTTCGGAGAACGTGTACTAGACCTTCCCCTAATAGAGCCGACTCGCGGTGACAGGGGCGTGGACATCTCCAGGCTAAAGTCGGAGTTGGGGGTGATCACCGTAGACCGGGGGTTTGCCAACAGCTCGGAAAACCCCAGTTCCGTCAGCTATGTCGATGGCGAGCACGGAGCTTTGAGCTACCGTGGATATCCAATCGAAGAACTGGCCGGCCGGGTGAGCTTTCTGGAGGCTGCCTGGCTGTTGCTGTATGAGGAACTTCCCTCTCCTTCCGAGATTGACCGCTTCGAGGAAGAGATCAGTCGTTACGCGGTCGACCGATCCTACATGGATGACTTTCTCGATGTTTTCCCGGCCACAAGCGATCCGATGGCCACTCTGGCGGCCGGGGTGCTCGCCATGGCCGGTCGCCACCCTGAATTCTCCCAGTCCAGTCAGCCGGAGGCGGTGGAAGAGGCGATTCGCATCCTTCTGGCTGACATTCCCACACTGGCCGCGCTAATCAACCGCCGCTGGCTGGGACTGGGGCCCATCCGCCTCAGAGAAAACCTCCCCTACACATCCCGATTCCTCCATACCGCCTTGGCGGACTCCGACGCTGCGCCCCTTCCCGACCAGAAAACGCTGGCGGTAATGGAGATGCTGCAGATTCTTCATATCGACCACGGCCAGAACTGCTCATCATCGGCGGTGCGGCTGGTGGGCTCGGGCGGCGCCAGCATTTTCGCTTCGATCGCGGCGGGGATCGGCGCCCTCTCCGGACCGCTTCACGGAGGCGCCAACCGGGCGGTGCTGGGGATGCTGGAGGAGATCCAAGCCGAGGGAGGAGATATCGAAAAGGCCTTGCATCGCGCAAAAGATCGCTCCGATCCATTCCGGCTGATGGGTTTTGGCCACCGCGTGTACCGGAACTTCGATCCCAGAGCAAAGATCATCAAGGCAACAGCCGGAGAGGTACTGTCCGATCTGGGCAAGGACGACCCCCTGCTGCAACTGGCCAAGGAACTGGAGTCGGCGGCGCTGGACGATGAATACTTCGCTAAACGGCGCCTCTATCCCAACGTCGACTTCTATTCGGGGTTCCTTTACCGGGCGTTGGGATTCCCCACCGAAATATTCACCGTGTTGTTCGCGATAGGCAGGCTTCCGGGATGGCTGGCCCACTGGAGAGAGATGGCAACCGATCCCAAAGGCCGCATCTTTCGTCCCCGCCAGGTGTATGTAGGCCGGAACGAGCGGAAGCTGTCCGAAAACCCGCGATAAACCCAACCCCTCCTTAGGACTGCGGCGGCTCCAGTTCCTCTATGTAGACATCCGAGCAAAGCTCTCCGCTCACTCCGTCGATCTCTACCAGAGCCCGACACCTGGGCGGGCTTTCGGGAGAATAAACAATCACCTGCCAACGGGGCCGGGACCGTACTCCCGTGAAACTCACTGCCACCGAGGCGTGCCCCACCCCAAAGGGGACTGCTCCCGCCGCCGTCTGCAATGCGCCGGTCTGGTCAAGCGAGAGAGGCCACGACGCCCACCAGTGATAGACGGCCATACCCACCAAGAGGGCGACTGTTATCCACAATCCGGGTGTGGCAACGGCCAATCCGGCCAAAAGCGTCGCCATGGCCAGGTACACCCAACCGGCCCATCGGCGACGACGGGGATCCGGAAACCAATAGGGACTCACCGCTCCCGCGTCGAGATCATCGGGCACCGCCTCGGCGCGGGCCAGATCCTCGGGGATGACTATCCCGTCGCGTCCCCGATAGCTCATGGGTACCGATCGGAAAAGCCGGTGGGAGGAAGAGCCTCCTCCGCGAGGCTTTCCACGGCCTCGGTGAGCGGAACCGCCCTCTTCTCTCTCTTCTCTCCGTAGCGGCGTATGCCCACCGTCGCCTTCTCCACATCCTGGTCTCCCACCACCATCACCAACGGGTGTTTGGCAGTCATTGCCCGCCGGATCTTTTCTCCCAGCCGATCAGACGAAGCGTCCACCTTCGCCCGGAGACCAGCCGATTCCAGTCGCTCTTCCACCTGTCGCGCATAGTCCAGATGGCGGTCAGCCACCGGTGTCACCAATACCTGGGTCGGCGCCAACCACAACGGAAATGCGCCCGCGTAGTGCTCCACCAAAACCCCGAAGAAGCGTTCGATAGACCCGGCTTTGGCGCTGTGGATCATCACCGGCCGACGAAAGACGTTGTCGGAGTCGGCGTATTCCAATCCAAAGTTCTCGGGAAGGGCGAAGTCGACCTGGATGGTGGACATCTGCCAACGTCTACCGATGGCATCCCGCACGTGAACGTCGATCTTGGGCCCGTAAAACGCCCCCTCGCCCTCCGCCACCCGATGGGAGACGCCTCCCTTGCGGATCGACTGCAACAATGCGTCCTCCGCCACATCCCACAGAAGCGGCTCTCCCACGAATTTGTCGGGTCGGGTGGAGAGATCGGCCTCGAATTCCTCAAATCCGAAATCCCGCAGCCAGTTGAGCACAAAGAGAAGATGCATGTCCAGTTCGGTCGGGAGTTGTGAGCGAGTGCAGAAGGTGTGGGAGTCATCCTGGGTGAACCCCCGGGCGCGCAGCGCTCCGTGAATCACCCCCGAGCGTTCGTAGCGGTACACCGCGCCCAGTTCCGTCAGCCGCATCGGAAGGTCCCGGTAGGAACGGCCCCGGCTTCCATAGATAAGAACGTGAAAAGGGCAGTTCATGGGCTTCACCAGATATTCCTCCCCACCATCCAATGTCATCACCGGATACATGTACTCGGAGTAGAAGTCGAGGTGGCCCGAAGTCTCCCAGAGCCGCCTGCGGGCCAGATGAGGAGAAAAGACGAACTCGAACCCATAGCGCTCATGGAGCCTGCGGCTGTGGTCTTCCATTAGTTTTCTGACCATGCCCCCTTTGGGGTGCCACACCATGAGTCCCGCCCCCAGCGGTCGGGGAAAAGAGAACAAATCCAAGGCTGGACCGAGCTTTCGATGGTCACGCCGTTCAGCCTCTTCCAGACGGTGCAGATAGTCGTTTAGAGCTTGGGGAGATTCCCAGGCCGTGCCGTAGATTCTCTGCAGCTGCGGGTTGTTTTCGTCTCCTCTCCAATAAGCCCCCGAAGAGCGCAGCAGCTTAACCGCTTTCAGCCGTCCAGTGGATGGCACATGCGGACCGCGGCACAAGTCGATAAACCCGTTATTGCTATAGATGGTCACCTCTTCTCCCTCCGCCACCTCGGAAGGATCGACCGACTCGATTATCTCCAGTTTGAAAGGATGGGGGTGAAACAACTCCATTGCCTCGGCCCGACTCATCGACCGGCGTATGAAAGGCTGGTCGGCGGCGATTAATTCGGCCATTTTCTCTTCCAACCGAGACAAGTCCTCGGGAGCAAAAGGTTGTTCGATCCCGAAGTCGTAGTAGAAGCCGTCTTCGATAGGGGGCCCGATCGCGAAAGTGGATCCCGGGTAGAGCTCAAGTACTGCCTGTGCCAGCACATGAGCAGCGGAGTGTCGCAAAATCTCCCGACCTTCTTCGGTTTGGTCGGTGATTATCCGAAGTCTCCCCGACGTTTCCAGGGGACGGGTGAGATCCAATAACTCGTCGTCCAGTTGAACCGCCACCGCCGCCCGGGCCAGTCCGGCCCCGATCCCTCGGGCCACTTCCCAGCCGGTAACACCCGACTCGCCCGCCCGCAGGCTGCCGTCGGGCAACTCCCATTGCAACATCAAGCTTCTCTCCTCGACTCGACAGAAAGGGTACCCTCTGAGATCGCCTGGATATTCATTCCCAGTTGATGCAGATAGGAACGGTCGGTGTGGTGGTAACTGTACCCCATGGACCGATACATGTTTACTGCAGGGATGTTGTTGGCATCCACATAGAGGACGCAGGCCTGAGCGCCGTGATAGCTGTACATGTGGCGGATCCCTTCCAGCAGGAGCGCCTTACCCAAACCTCTTCCCTGATAGCCGGGGACGACTCCGATCACGTATATCTCCCCGGCTCGGGACGATGGAACTTTGGTCCAACAGAATCCGGCCAGCACCTCACCGTCCCAGGCCATGCGCAAGCCCTCGGAGGAGAACCAGGGACGGCGACGGCGACGATCGAGGTCGGCTATTCCCCAGCTTCCGTTCTCGGGGTGGCCGGAGAACGCCCGATTGTTGCCTTCCAGCCAGGCCTCCTCATCAACCCCTTCCCGAAATCCTCTCACATGTATGCCGGGAGGAAATTGCGGCGCTTCGGAAAGAGGAAGAGGCGCCCGCATATGATGAAGCTCCCGCTCCAAGACGAAACCGGCCCTTTCCGCGGCCTGGACCAACTCGGGGACATACGCCCACAAGCGAACACTCCGTCCGCCCCGGTTCCTCACAGCCTGGTCGGCCGCCACCAAGAAGTCACGGAGGTGGCCAGGACTGCGGTAGTCGGGATGGACGGCCGCCTCCACCGTCCAGAGTTGCCCGTCTTCTTCCAGCATCGCCAGATACGCAACGATGCTTCCCGAGCCATCCTCTACCACCAGTCCGGGTGGAGAAGCGTCGGCGTCAAAAAGGGGATCGACCAGGTAAAAGTGTTTGCGCTCCCCCAAAGCCGGGTGGCGGTCATATTCTTCGATGTGAGCGATCAAGCTTTCCAAAGCGACCAAATCGCTCTGCACATCAACGCGACGTAGGTTCAACATTTGTTACCCACTTTAAGACGCTACGCCAGTGATCTAGCGAAATTACACCAACTCCAAGATTGAGCAGGCTGATAAACGGTGCGAAGTGGGCGCTACTGGGATCGAACCAGTGACCTCTGCCGTGTGAAGGCAGCGCTCTCCCGCTGAGCTAAGCGCCCTTTTCCAAGCGAGGACATCGCACCTATCTGTTTTCCCTAACCGCGAGTACGGGCGATTCCGCTTTTCCCCAACACCGCCGCGGAGACTCCCATCTCCCGCCACGCCTTGTAAGAAATGCCCTTACGTGCCGAGTAGGACTTGGCCACTCTGACGAACTCCGACTCCAACGCTCCCATGTCGACCGGATCTGAAGATTCCGACAGACGTTGTTCAGCATCGATGCGTTTTTGGATCAAGGCCAGCCTTTGAATCTGATCCGATTCCGCACCCAACTGCGCCTGCACTGCATCAACTTCTTGCTGAGGAGACTTGCGACGACCCCGACGGGCTGAAGTTGTTTGCAGACCCTCCAGATACCCCCGCACAGCTCTGGTTTCAGAACGAGCGGCGGCTCTCGCTTCTTTAACTTCAGGAGATAAGTTGCTCCGCTTGTCCATAGTTTGGGAACGAGCGGCGGCTCTCGCTTCTTTAACTTCAGGAGATAAGTTGCTCCGCTTGTCCATAGTTTCGTCAGGTAGTTCCCACTATACATACCCCGAAGTTGTCGTCGTGTCCGTTTTGTGGTCGTTCGTACTCCCTTTTTGAGATGTAGTTCCCACTATACATACCCCGAAACATACATAAAAAACGGATCTTATCCCACAACAGTGTTTAGGGACAGACCTATTCACACCCACCGACAGGGCAGTAAATCTCCACCCTTCAAACCACAAGCTTTGGGAATCGTTCGTCTTCCCGTAACCCCGGTTAGACAAGGGTCTCTTCCTGATCGGTAAGACGCAGCCGATACAACCCTTATCTCTCAGTTGGTCTTAATGCTTTCGCTCCCACACTCGCGAAAAGCAGCACGAACTCGCGAAAACAGTTGTGAGCTATTTTTCTAGTCAGGGCCCACCCCCGCCGCCACCGAGAAGTTTTCCGCGAGAAACCGCCGCCGCGGGAAGGGTTTTGCGAAGTTATGATCCCATGCAGGCCGATGGCGTCCGATCGGAACCGAGGTGTTTGCAACTTCCAATAGTTTGTACCACATTTGTGTCACACACAAGGTCAGCCGGCCAATGATTACCCCGAGTTAGCCGTTGTTCTCACAGAAAAGGTCTCTCTGTTCCCAGAGTTATGCTCCCCTTCGCCTTCCTCTCAACTGTGCTCCTCCGCCTCGCGCCAAGGCGCCACTCCTCAGCGGGCGAGAGACAGGGTGGGCCCTAGTGGAATTGAACCACTGACCTCTTCCGTGTCAAGGAAGCGCTCTCCCTCTGAGCTAAGGGCCCCATCGGAAATCCCTCATCCCGGAGGCGACGTCCGGAATCGAACCGGAGTAACGGGTTTTGCAGACCCGTGCCTAATCCACTCGGCCACGTCGCCGTGCTTCTTCTCCGCCAGGCGGGAAAAGCGATGACGAGCGGAAGACGGGGTTCGAACCCGCGACCTCAACCTTGGCAAGGTTGCGCTCTACCAGCTGAGCTACTTCCGCGTCTTGGGAGAGTATAGCTCCCTCCTCACCAGCCGGTAGACCCGAATCCGGCCTCACCGCGTGCGGTTGTATCCAAATGGTCAGTGGTCTCCAACCGGATCGAGGGAACCGCCACCACCATCAACTGGGCTATCCGATCACCCTGGGCAAACCGCACGGTTTCCTGGGAAAGGTTGACCAATATCACCGAGACTTCTCCCCGGTAGCCGGAATCTATCAAACCTGGGCTGTTCACCACCCCAATCCCCAACCGTTCGGCCAATCCGCTACGGGGCAACACCAAGCCGGCGTATCCGTCGGGAATCCCGAAAGCCAGACCGGTCGGCAGTTTGACCCGCTCTCCTGGGGACAACTCCACAGCGACCGCGGTGGGCAAATCGAAGGCGGCATCCCCGGGGTAGGCAGTCCGCGGAAAAGATACTTCGCTATTCAGCCTGAGGACGCTAATCTTTAATCTTTGCATAGTGGAAGTCGGGCGGACAACCACAGAGTAGGTGCGCTTGTCCAACCGCAACTTTACAGCACGGAGGGAAAGGCCGCGCGGGAGGCATCTCCTTCCCAGCAAGCAACGGAGCCTCGAACACACCCGAAAACCGACTCCCAGTCTTAGTGCCACATTGGAAACGACCCTCCACCCTGGTCAGCCGGCAACCCCCTCCGGCCCGGACATTCATCACTCCGGCAAACAAGATTCCCACCGAAACGAGACTAACCCGACCCCAAACGGCGCCCACTCGACTTTGGTCACTTCACAACACTCCGCATACCGGGAATACGGCAGCCCAGAGAGTTCCAACGAGACATCCACCGACTCCTTCGCCACGGCCGTCGTCACCGATGTACTTCCCGGCACAACAGCTGTTCTTCCCGGGAACACACCCCAGCAAGAGAGCTACAACATCACCGAGGTCGACATCAACCACATGTGGAACACGCCTGCGCCTGATCTTCCCTTTCCCCATCTGCAACCTCGTTCAGCACACTCTTTCCGACAGATCACCGACCGCCGATCACGCACCGGCTTTTGGACGACTCTCACGTTGGTGGTGGTCGCCGCGGTCCTCACCGCCGGCGTTCTAACGATCATACGCGGCTCGGAACAAAACCAGGCCGAACTACAAGCGGCGGTAACGAATGCAGCCTCGGTCGCCGTCGGAGCGGTGAGTAACAGCCTCACCACCCTGGAAACTCTGCGAGGGGGTAGTTCTTTCACCCCCGAACTCGTCTCGTCGATCTCCGCCTTGGGCGCCGCCTCGCGTGGCTTGGTGGAATCCGCCGCGGCGCTCCCCACCAATGAGTCCTCTCTGGCGGGGGTGCGAATATCGGCCACCGCTCTTGCCGGGCGCATCTCCCGCTTGGGAGAAACCTTCGGAGCCACCTTCTCCTATCGGGGTCAGATAGTGCCCCACCTAATGCCCCCCTCCCTGACCGATCCTTTGGAGATAACCAATCTGTCGGATAACACAGCCTTGCTGGCCGGTTGGAAATCCCGACTCGAAGAAGCCGCCCTCAATCCGCCCAGCCAGCCGCGGCTATTGCAAAACCACCAAGCCCTTCAAACGACGCTGCCCTACCTGTCAGTCCATCTCCAGGCCTATACCGATGCCGTTCACAATGGCCAGCCGGAACAGGCCACCGCCTCGCTGTCACAGATCGCATCGTTACTCTTGGCTATCGGCCAGGATCTCGACCGGGCTGTCTCCGAAATCGCGGAGATAGCAGATAGTGAGATCCGGGCGTTGACCTCTGATCTTCAAAACCTCGCGGCAGGAACCTGAAGGACCTGACCGGGCCTCATGACCTTGGATCCCAACCCGTTCAATTCCACTAGTTCTCTTATCACGACGCGAAGGTCGGCGCTCTCCGGTGAAAAACGGTCGGCTATCTCCCACAGCGTGTCGCCGGGCGAGACTACCACCGACGCCATCTCCTGGTGTCCCGAGGCGCTCACCGCTTCCTCCTGAAGCAGCAGGAGCAAAGCGCCTGCGATCATCACCACCAGGAATCCCAGGAAAAGAGCTCGCAGCCCTATCCATCTATCGGCAATGGTCGAACGCATGTGCGGACATTGTATAGAACATATGTTCGACCTCAAAACCGAACATATGTTTGGAAACGCCGATCCGGTGGAGTAGGGTTCCCGGTATGACTCGCCTAACCGCTCGCCAACGCCAGATACTCGATCTCATCAGGGACCGGGTCGCCACTCGGGGATACCCGCCCACGGTGCGGGAGATAGGCGAGGCGGTAGGCCTCGCCTCCCCCTCCTCGGTGCACGCTCAAATCTCTACTTTGGTCCGGGCCGGCAGGCTCCGCCGAGACCCCTCCAAGACGCGGGCCCTGGTGGTCGTCGAGGAAAACCGGCCCACAGCAGACCCGGTCTATTCCGATCCGACCTCCCTCCGGTCGGTCCCCCTGCTGGGGGCCATCGCCGCCGGAGCTCCCACCTTAGCCGACCAACATGTCGAAGAAGTGATGACCCTTCCCACCCGACTGGTGGGCCGAGGGGAATTGTTCATGTTGGAGGTGAAGGGAGAATCCATGACCGGAGCGGGCATTCTCCCGGACGACCTGGTGGTGGTCAGAGCACAGCCCATGGTGGAAAACGGCGAGATAGCGGCAGTGTTGGTGGACGAAACAGAAGCCACCGTCAAACGAGTCCGCTTCCTGGCGGATCGACGCATCGAGCTCTGCTCGGAAAACCCCGACTACCCTCCGTTCATCCCCGACCATCCTCGCATCCTGGGCAAAGTGGTGACGGTTTTCCGTTCACTCCAATAACCCGATCTCCCGCTGTCCCTGAGCCGGCCTTCCATGCCGCGGCGAGGGCATCAGTCAGGCCACTCTCCCCGGTAGACCAACCGGGCCGGGCCGGTGATCCACGAAGTTCCCTCTGCCAGCTTCACGTGGGCGTCTCCTCCCCCCAACCCCACTCGTACCTCCTCTTGGGTGAGACCCTGGGCGACGCCGGCAGCGACTGCCGCCACCGCTCCCGTGCCGCATGCCCTGGTCTCTCCCACCCCTCGTTCCCAAACTCGCATCGACAACCGCTGCGGGGATTCCACTTTGGCCATCTCCACATTGATCCCTGCGCTGAACACGGATTGCAGCGCCTGCCCCGTGGCCACCAAAGGAGCTCCGTCCAGTTCATCCACCCAGGTAACCGCGTGGGGGTTACCCACCGACACCAACTGGAAGCTCCGGTTCCCAATGCGCCGCCTTTCACTCACTGTCACCGAACCCAGTTCGGCGGTGACCTCCGATGACGACACCTTCACTCTCCTAGGACCCACCGGAGTGTCGACGACGAACTCCGGCGCGTCGGCCATACCCAGATCCACTGCCAGCCTGGCCACACAGCGCAGCCCGTTTCCGCACATCTCAGCCGCCGACCCGTCCGCGTTGAAATACACCATGCCCACCCGATCCCGGTCTCCTGAGACCACCAGCACCCCGTCGGCGCCCACTCCCCTGCGCCGATCACAAAGAGCGACAATCTCCGCATTGGAAAACGAATACGAACCGGCGACCACCACGAAGTCGTTGCCCAAACCTTCCATTTTCCAGAATTTCATGATTTCTCTCCCGAAAACGCTTCCCATACCCTGGCCAGCCTCTGATTGGGGTCCGAAGACCATGGCAACCACTGGATACGGGGATCGCGACGAAAATAGGTCCGCTGTCTCTTCACCAAGGCCAATGTAGCCCGCTCCGCCCGCCGAAACCCCTCCTCTTCGGTGATCTCGCCCCGCACCACCGCCAGCAGTTGGCGATAGCCCACTGCCTGGGAGGCAGTGGCGCCCATCCGGCCAGCCAGCCCTGCCACCTCCTCCAGGAATCCGTCTCTTTTCATCACCTGCAGCCGGCCGGCAACCCGGGCTCCAATGCCTTCTCCCGGATCAAGCCCCACCGCCCGAAAAGGGATCATCGGCTCATAGTCGTCCACCTGCGACCGAAGTTGTTCCTTCGCCCGTTCCGAGGGGGTGCAGCCGGTCAGGCCTAACACCTCCAAGGCGCGGGTCACGCGCCGGGGATTGTCCAGATCCAGGTGGCGGCCCGCCTCCGGATCGGCCCCCAGCAGCCGGGCGCGGGCGGCGTCGGGCGCCAGCCGATCCAGAAGTGCTCGTACCTCCGGGTTGTGCGGCGGAAAGGCGAACGGGTCGATCACCGCCCGAAAATGGAGACCCGACCCACCGCAGATGATCAAAGGAACGCTGGAGTCGGCGATCACGCATCGCGCCCTCTTCTGGAACTCGGCAACCGTGAAGGACTCAAGCGGGTCGACCAGGTCGATCAGATGATGACGGACCCGGGCCTGCATGAGTTCCGAAGGCTTGGCCACGCCGATGTCCATTCCCCGATACACCTGCATCGAGTCCACCGAGATGATCTCGGCGCCCATTACTTCCGCGAGGTTCGTGGCCACCTCGCTTTTGGCAGAGGCAGTAGGCCCCACCACCGCCATCAGCAGACTCAGTACGGGCTTCCCATCATGTGATGTCTCCTGGCCAGGGTGATCTCCGCTTCGAGGAACGATCCGGCGGGAAACTCCCCGGGAAGATGAACGATCTTTCCTCCCCGGGTGCGGGATTTCACCACTCCGGGATCCTTGCGGGAGGGACCTTCCACCAAAACCTCCACCCGCTTTCCAACCATCTCGGCATTCCTCTCCTCCGAAATCCGGTTTTGGATCTCCACCAGCCGCCGAAAACGCTGCTTCACCAGATCGGGATCCACGAAAAGGTCGGTCATCTCAGCCGCGGGGGTTCCCGGTCGGGGAGAGAAGATGAACATGAAAGCTTGGTCGAAACGGGCTTCGGAGACAACCTCCAGAGTCTCTTCAAAGTCGGCGTCGGTCTCCCCGGGGAATCCGACAATGACATCGGTTGAAACGGTCAAGTCGGCGATGATCTCCCTGGCCATAGCCAGGCGGCCCAGAAAACGCTTGGCGTTGTAGCCACGATGCATCCTGGCCAGGATCCGATCGCTGCCGCTCTGCAGAGGAAGATGCAACTGCTCACACACCGCCGCGGTCTCGGCCATAGCCCTCGCCACGTTCTCCCGGAAATCTGCAGGGTGCGGGCTGGTGAACCGGATGCGGCGAATACCCTCCACCTCCCCGACCCTCCGCAGCAACTCCGCGAAGATTGGACGGCGACGCCCATCCAGAGCCAGGTCGCGCCCGTAGGTGTCGATGTTCTGTCCCAAGAGGGTTACCTCCACTACGCCTTCGGAGACCAGTTGTTCCACTTCCCGCACTATCTCGCCGGGCCGACGGCTTACCTCCGGGCCCCGAACGGCGGGAACGATGCAAAAGGTGCAGGTGTTGTTACAGCCCAGTTGCACGGTCACCCATGCCAAATGTCGGGATTCTCGGCGGGTAGGCAACTGGGAGGGAAGATCGTGCAGCGATTCGTATATTTCGGTGACCCCTCCCCATTCCTGGGCGTGATCCATGAGATCCAGCACCCGGCCCAGGTTGTGGGTGCCCATCACCACATCCACCCACGGCGCCCTCTCCCTTACCAACTGGCGATCTTTCTGAGCGGCGCATCCTCCTACCACCAACATCATGTCGGGTCGCTGATCTTTGAGGACTTTCAACTGTCCCAGGTTTCCGTACAGACGGTTGTCGGCGTTTTCGCGAATGGTGCAGGTGTTGATAAAGACTAGGTCGGCTCCGGCCGCCGAGACAGCCGGAGCCATCCCATCCGACTCAAGCAAACCGGCGATTCGCTCCGAGTCGTGCAGGTTCATCTGACACCCGAAGGTGCGTATGTAATAGGTCTGGCCTTCTCTCCTGGGCTTCCGGAAAGAGGGAGGGTCTTTGCGAACCGGACTGGGAAGCAGAATCGTGCTCATCGGGCGTAGTCGGTGTGGCGACTCTCTCTTATCACCGTAACTTCGACTTTGCCCGGATACTGCATCTCGTCCTCCACCTGACGTGCGATCTGGCGCGCCAGCGCTCCAGCCGTCAACTCGTCAACCTCTCGGGGATTGACCAGCACCCTTACCTCTCTTCCGGCCTGAAAGGCATAAGCCTTTTCCACGCCGTTATAGGATGTGGCGATCTTCTCCAGGCCCTCCAGCCTTTGCGTGTACTGCTCGTAGGACTCCCGACGAGCACCGGGCCGGGCCGCCGACAACGTATCCGCGGCCTGCACCAGCACCGCCAGGACGGTGCGCGGAGCCACCTCGTTGTGATGGGCCTCGATACCGTGCACCACCTCGGGATCCTCTCCCAAACGGCGGGCGATCTCGGCGCCGACATGAGCGTGGGATCCCTCCAGTTTGTGGCTTACCGCCTTGCCGATGTCGTGCAACAGCGCCGCCCGCTTCACCGGGACGGGGTCCACGCCCAGTTCGCTGGCCAACAGCGCGGCGGCATGGGCCGACTCCACCAGGTGATCCAGGACATTTTGGCCATAGGACGTGCGATAGCGGAGCTGTCCCAAAAGCTCGACCAACTCCGGTCTCATCTTGCTCAGGTTGACTTCCAAGAGCGCCCATTCGCCGGCATCCTTGATGGCATGGGAGACCTCCGATTCGGCCTTGGCGACAGTCTCTTCGATAGAAGTGGGATTGAGACGTCCGTCGACCACCAACGCCTCCAAGGCGAGACGAGCCACCTCCCGTCGAACCGGATCATAACTGTTAAGGATCACGGCCTCGGGAAGCTTGTCCTCGATAATCAAGCTGACCCCGGTGGCTGCCTCGAAGGCGCGGATATTGCGACCGTCCCTGCCGATAATCCGGCCTTTCATTTGCTCGCTGGGCAGGTCGATCATCGTCGAGGTGGCATCTTTCACCACCTCATGAGACATACGCTGCACCGTCCCCGCCAGAATTCTTCGCGACCGCCACTCTGCTTCCTCCCGGGAGCGGATCTCTATATCGCGGATCAACATCATGGCGTCTCGGCGGGCTTCGTGCTCCACCTTCTCCATGATTTGCTTGCGGGCTTCTTTCCGGTCGAGCCCGGCCAGGCGGGTCAAGTCGCTCCAAGCCTGATCCTCCACCTCTTGGGCTTCGTTCCTGAGCCTTTTGGCCTCGACTTCTCTTTCAATCAGGAGCCGCTCTCGTTCTTCGAGGTTGACAGCCTGTTGGTCGAGCCTTTCCTCCCGCTGCACAGTCCGCGCCCTCTGGACCTCAACCCCTTCCCTTTGGCGGACCAACCCCGCCTCCTCGGCGACTCTCTTTTCCTCCGAGCGGGCCCGCGCCTCCTCTTCGGCCCGGGCTAAGATGCGCTGTGCCTCCAAGCGGGCTTCGGCCACCTTATCCTCCACATTGGCGGGGCTGCCACCGATCCTCACCCTGATCAGGGCAATTATCAGGCCCACCACAACAACGATGACCGTGACCACCAAGGCCACAACCCAGGCAATTTGATTTATAGGCATTTTGGCGAGGTTTCCAGACCCGAGTTTTGACAGGGCATCCCCCGGGGGAGAGCACCTGGATCTCGGTTTACATTGTTAGCAAAAGTTAACTCTCCATTGTAGATGCTCTCTCTGCCTCTGGTGAGCGATTAACCACCTCACTGCCTGAGTGGGCTCATCGAGTCGAGCCCACTCGGGACGAGGCAGCGCCCTCCATGGCATCGAGCACCGCTCGTACCTCGCGGTCCGAGTCCAAGCCGGGAACCCTGAAGCCAACCTGTTCATAGACCTTGGCCTGCAACTGCATAGCGATCTCGGGGTTTTCGCAAAGGAATTGCTTCGCGTTTTCCCTGCCCTGTCCAAGTTGATCATCGCCCAGGGAAAACCACGACCCGCTCTTTTGCACCAGGCCCATGTCCAAAGCGACATCCAGAAGACTTCCCTCCCGGGAAATCCCCTTGCCGAACATGATGTCAAACTCCGCCTTGCGGAAGGGAGGAGCCATTTTGTTCTTCACCACCTTCGCCCTGATCCGGTTGCCCACATCTTCGCCGCGGTGTTTGATCGAGCCGATGCGGCGCACATCCACCCGTACCGAGGCGAAGAACTTGAGCGCCCGGCCCCCGGGCGTGATCTCCGGGGAGCCGTACATCACTCCAATTTTCTCCCGCAACTGATTGATGAAAACCGCGGTGGTCCGGGAGCGATTGAGCGACCCGGCGAGCTTTCGGAGAGCCTGTGACATCAAGCGAGCCTGCAGTCCCACATGGGAATCCCCCATTTCGCCCTCGATCTCCGCCCGGGGCACCAAAGCCGCCACCGAATCGACCACCAACACGTCGAGAGCACCCGAGCGGATCAGCATGTCGGCAATCTCCAAAGCCTGTTCACCGGTGTCCGGCTGGGAGATCAGCAGTTCGTCCACATCCACTCCCAGGACCGCGGCATAGGAGGGATCGAGGCAGTGTTCGGCGTCCACGAAGGCCGCTATCCCCCCGTTCCGCTGCGCTTCGGCCACCACATGGAGAGCAAGGGTGGTTTTTCCCGAGCTCTCAGGACCATATATCTCAACCACCCTCCCCCGCGGCATGCCCCCTATCCCCAGGGCCACGTCCAGAGACAAGGCGCCGGTGGAGATCACCTCCGGTCTCCCGTGGGCAGCCTCGCCCATTTTCATAATAGCCCCTTTTCCATACTGTTTGGTGATCTGACTTACCGCCATCTCCAAGGCTTTTTCCCTGTCCATCGTTTAGTTCCTTTCTTTTATACGGTCATAGACAAAGCTATAAGACCGCTGTGACAAAACTACGTCATTGTCGTTCGATTTCGAAGTATTTTTCAAGCGATCCGGGCCGAATATTTTTCCCAATATTCTAATCGAACATTTGTTCGGAACAAAGCATTGGCCGGATTTGGCTCCCAACAGCCGCCCCGCCCTCAGCCCAGAGGGATCCGCTCCAGCGCCTCATAGCGGGGAGGGCCGTCGCCCAGGTGGCTGCGGAAGACCGTCACTTCCTCCACCGTCATCTCCACCTCCGCCGGAGGAGCGGACTCCAAAAGCGCCCGAAGATCTTGGGGTGGACGTAGTCGCGACAAGGTCAGGTGAGGGGAAAAGGGCCGCTCCGACACCGGTATCCCCGATCTCTCAACCGCTTCTCCCACCTCGGCGGCCAAGGCCGTAAGCGACCGAGCTCCCCGTGATATCCCCACCCACAGAACCGAGGCCCGCCGAGCCCGGGGGAAGCTTCCCAGCCCTCCGAAACGACACCGGAACGGCTCACCCAGGAACGATTCGGACAGGAGGTGGGACATCACCTCGAACCGTTCCTGGGCGACGTCGCCTAGGAACCAAAGCGTCATGTGCCAATTTCGGGGAGGAGTCACCCGGCCGGGAAGCTGTTTGCCCTCCGCCATCTCCATCACCCGGCGACTCAAAGCCTGCCGCGCCTCGGAGGTGAGGTCCACCGCCAGAAAGATCCGGCTTACTGATTCCACCATTTTCCGCTGATACCGAGCCGCGCCAGATGGAGAGCGGCGGTAGTCGTGTAGATGCGCACCCGCTCGCGGTCTCCGGGCATCTGCAGCCGGCGGGTCGCCGTCCCCTCGGGGGTGGCCACTCCCACATAGACCACCCCGGCCGGCTCCTCGGTTGGAGCGGGCCCGGCCGCGCCGGTTATGCCCACTCCCACATCCACTCCCAAAGTCCGACAGGCACCCTCGGCCATTTCCCGAGCAGTGCGGGCGGAGACGACTCCATCCTCGAGGGTCTCGACGCCCACCCCCAACAACCTCTCCTTGAGATCGGGGGCATAGCTCACCACCGACCCCCGGAATACCCGGGAAGCCCCGGGCCTCGAAGTGAGACGGGTGGCCACCATTCCGGCGGTCATCGATTCGGCGGTCCCGATGGTCCACCCCCGCCCCTCCAGCAATTCCAGCAGCCGCTGCTCGATGGTCTGGTCGTCAACACCGAACACCGCCGACCCCAAGCGCCGACAGACCTCCTCGGAGAGGGGAGCGATCATCCGCTCAGCCGCTGCCGCATCCGCCGCCTTGGCGGTAATTCTCACCTTGATCTCGCCGGCCGAAGCCAGATAGGCCAGGCTCGGATTCTCCGAGGCGTGGTAGAGGTCTTCCAACAGCTCGGCGATACGCGACTCCGATCTTCCCCAGGTCCTGATGATCCTGCTGACCAATGTCTCCGAAACCCCTGCCGCCTTGTTCAGCCGGGGAATCACATCTTCGGTGAGCATCCCCGCCATCTCCATGGGCACCCCCGGCAGCGCGAAAATCCACCTGTCCTGGTGAGAGAGGGCCAAACCGGGAGCAGTTCCTTTGCGGTTTTTGATCAGTTCCGCGCCCTCGGGGTATTCGGCCTGGCGAAGATTGTTGGAAGGCATCTTTTGTTCCATCCCCGAGAAGCGTTTCCGAAGGACCTCCGCCCACTCGCTGCTGAACCGCATGGAGCGGCCGGTCACCGCACAAATCGCCTCCCGGGTCAGATCGTCAGGGGTTGGCCCGATCCCTCCGGTGATGATCACCGCGTCCGCTCTTGTGAGAGCCTCGGAGATAGCCGCCTCCATTCGCGCCGGATTGTCTCCCACCGTCACCTGAAAGTGGGCGTCGAACCCCTCAATAGCCAAGGCGTCCCCGATGACGGCGGCGTTGCCGTTGACGATCTGCCCCAACAACAACTCGGTGCCGACCGTGATTACCTCTACGATCATCGGACGTCTGCCCCTCGAACCTCGTCGGGGAGCGGAACCTGACAGGGATCACCGCCGAGACGCAGATGGGTCCGGTATCCGGCCTCCCGGGCGGCCGCCACCACCTCGTCTCTCCCCCACGCCACCTCCGAGGCCGCATGCCCGTCGCTGGCCAGGGTGATGGGGATTCCACCTTGTTGAAACAGCTTGAGGAAAGCGGGTGAGGGATAGACCTGGCGGGCCGGGTTACGCAGGCCCTGGCTGGAAACCTCCACCGCCAGCCCTTTGGCGGCCGCTGCCTCCACCACCTGTTCGTAGATGTGGAGCGGCTCGCGGGAAGGCCGGTGTCCGTATTTCTTGCACAAGTCGACATGGGCCAGCACATCGGCGATCTCTGAGTCGATCATCTCCAGCATCAACTCGAAGTACTGCTCCCAGGACTTCTCGACCCCCCTCCGCTCGAACTCCCCGGCGCATTCGGAAGTATCGATCGCCCAACTCCCCACCCAGTGCACCGCCCCCAGGAGATAGTCCCACGGATAGGGCGACAACAGCTCCACCACTTCCTCCTCGGTCCCCGGTATGAAATCGATCTCCAGCCCCAGCAGCACCGGAAGGCCCCGCTCCTTGGCTTCCATCACCGCTTCCACGTACTGCTCAATTCGGAAAACCCGGTCCAACTCGACCATCCTGGCGGTGAAGTCAGCCAGGGCGGCGTAAGCAGGTCCATTGGCGCGGTCGGACTCCCAAAAACGGCCCAGAGCCTGCTCCGACTCCCTAAAACGATAGAGATGCTCGGTGAATCCCAACTCGGGTACGCCGCGCTCCTCGGCCGCCTCGCAATACCGCTCGATCAGGTCAACCGGAAATCCCTCGGGGATGGGATCGGAAGGATGAAAACGATGAGGGTAGAGATGGAGGTGATAGTCAGACATGACCAACCGTGAGCGGGGAACGCTCGCTAATGCCTGACTGCTTCCACCAACGCTTGCAGCGGTCCGGGTCCCACCGCGTCAGCCAGATGACTCCAAGCCTCCTCGCTGACCGGCTCGTCCCCTTCCAACATGCCCGCCGCCAGGTCGACTGCGTCGGCCGCTCCAATGTACATCCCGGTCTGGTCCCTGTCCAACGCGGTTGAGATCGCCATTCGCGCCGACACCGGATCGCCCCGCCCCAACGCCTCGATAGCCCGCTCCGCGGCGGTGAGTGCCTGGCGCTGCAGCCGTCCCGGACTCGCCATCAGACTTCCCGGAACAGGTAGCGGCGCAAAACATTGATCCGACGGTCGATCTGGTCCGGATACAGATACCAGAGCATGGCCGCCACCGTCGACAGCAGCGGATTGCCGTCCTGGGGGGTGAAAGCAAATCCCACCACCTGGTTACCGTTGCGTACCGTCAAAGAAGACACCGCCACCACCGCGTGCGATAAGAGCCTTCCGTAGTAGCCGTGATCCCTCCCGAAGGAAAAGACCTGGTTGGCGGAGCGCTTGTAGGTAAGAGCCACCCACGGGTTGGCGGAAAAACGATCCACTATTTCCTCTTTGGTTATCTCGTGATCGAGGGTTATGGAGAAGTGCGTGGTGTGCATGTACTGGGTGTTGAGCTTGATCGCAGAAGAGTAAACCGGCAGGTCGAGGCCGAGCGTGGCAAAGAGATGATGGGCATCGCGGGCATGATGCGTTCCGAACCTATCGTCTTTGTGGGAGTCAATGGTTGGACTGGCCACGAAACCGCGATCCTGGCTGATGTCGTTAGCCCGCCGGATACACAGAAACTCCCCGTTCAGCAGGTGGGAGGAGCCGTCAGGATCGATGGCCAGGCTCTTGATCATGGCGGAGATGTTGTGGGTGTTGCAAGACACGATCTGGAGATAGCGATCCCGGTCGGCGTCCAGAGCGACGTCGTTGATTCCCCGCGCGTACATCTTCCCGAACCCGAACTCCGATCCCTGTGCCAGAAAGCCCCGCGGACCCGACACCGCTTCATAGAATTCGGCCTTGTTCTGATTCCCGGCCGGGGTGCAGTCGATCACCACCGAGGCTCGCTCCAGAGCTTCCCATTTTTCGTATTTCGGACTGTGCCCCAGGGACTGAAACTCGACCCGGCGGTCCTCATCAACCGACAACATGGCTCCCCGACGCACCAGATCCTCCACCTTGCTCCGCTCCTCCAATAGCGGAGTCCGCTTGTGAAAGGTGACTTCGTCCAGACCAAAAGCCTCGCGATTGTCAGCCAAGAGGCCGACCAGAGGCTCGCCAACGGTGCCGGTTCCCACTACGTGAGCGATCATGCTTTTTGCCAAGACATCCTCTCCTGGAAAGGGTCGCTACCAAGGCTAACCTGTCTCGGCGGCCCGCCGGGCAACCGATAAAGCTTGCCATTCGGGGGTCGCGACCCCCGCTATCCTTCGTAGTGCGTCTCACCGGAGCACATGACACCCCGACTAACCCTTTTCGAAAAGGTATGGAACCGCCATCTGGTGCGGGAGGTTGACGGTGAACCGGCTCTGCTCTATATCGACCTCCATCTGGTTCACGAGGTCACATCGCCTCAGGCATTCGATGGTCTCCGGCTGGCCAGGCGTGCGGTACGCCGACCGGACCTGACCCTGGCGACCATCGACCACGGCGTACCCACCACCGGTCGAGGGCTTCCCATCCGCGATCCGTTGTCCAAAAAGCAGATCGACGCCCTGGTGGACAACTGCCGGGAGTTCGGGATCACCCTCTACGGCCTAGACGACCTTCGCCAGGGCATCGTCCATGTGATCGGCCCCGAACAGGGCGTCACCCAGCCCGGAATGACCATCGTCTGCGGTGACTCCCACACCTCGACCCACGGCGCGTTCGGCGCCCTGGCGTTCGGGATCGGCACCTCCGAGGTGGAACATGTCCTCGCCACCCAGACCCTCCCCCAGCCCAAGCCCCGCTCGATGGCCATCACCGTCGACGGAGACCTCCCCACCGGAGTTGGGGCCAAAGACATCATCCTGGGGATCATCGCCCGGATCGGAACGGCCGGCGGCCGCGGCTACGTGGTCGAATATCGAGGCGCGGCCATAGAGGGGCTCTCCATGGAAGGGCGGATGACGGTATGCAACATGTCCATCGAGGCCGGCGCCCGGGCGGGGATGATCGCCCCCGACGAAACCACCTTTTCCTACCTGGAGAGGCGCCCCCATGCACCCCGGGGGCCACACTGGGAGAAAGCCCTGTCCGAGTGGCGATCGCTCCCCACCGATCCCGGCGCAGCCTTCGACGCCGAGGTGCGGATCGACGCCGAAGATCTCCAGCCCTATGTGTCGTGGGGAACCAACCCCGGACAGACCGCAGCGGTGACCGACCATATCCCTCATCCCGAAGATTTCGACGATCCCCTGGAGCGGGACTCCACCATGCGCGCCTTGGCCTATATGGATTTGTCCCCCGGTACTCCCATCACCGAGATCACCATCGACCGGGTTTTTTTGGGCTCATGCACCAATGCCCGGATCGAGGACCTGCGTAGCGCCGCTGCTGTCGTTCGGGGAAAGAAGGTGCACCCCTCGGTCTCGGCCATGGTGGTCCCCGGGTCAGGACTGGTCAAACAACAGGCCGAGACCGAGGGTCTCGACATCGTTTTCCAACAGGCCGGATTCGAGTGGCGAGACGCCGGTTGTTCGATGTGCCTGGGCATGAATCCAGACATTCTGGCGCCGGGAGAGCGGTGCGCTTCCACCTCCAACCGCAATTTTGAGGGCCGCCAGGGCCAGGGTGGTCGCACCCACCTGGTTTCTCCCACAATGGCGGCCGCCGCCGCGGTCTCCGGACGGTTCGTGGACATCCGGGAGTGGGAGGCCGACGGATGAGAGCCGTCTCCGTGATCAGCGGCGCCATGCTCCCCCTTCCCCGGGCCAATGTCGACACCGATCAGATCATGCCCAAGCAGTTCCTCAAGCGCGTGGAGCGGACCGGATACGAAGACTTCCTGTTCTGGGACTGGAAACGCATGCCCTCAGGCGACCTCGACCCGGACTTCGCCCTCAACCAGCCCCAATACCGAAACGCCAAGGTCCTGGTGGCCGGCCCCAACTTCGGGAGCGGGTCTTCTCGTGAACACGCCCCCTGGGGGCTGCAGGACTGGGGGTTCGAGGCGGTCATCGCCCCTTCTCTGGCCGACATCTTCCGCACCAATTGCACCAAGATCGGTTTGCTGCCGATCCAGCTCCCGGCGCCGGAAGTGACCCTGCTGATCTCCCTCGCCCAGGAGCGGCCGGACAGCCGGATCACCATCGACCTGGAATCCCAGACCGTGGAGGCGCCCGGCGTCTCCACCAGGTTTGAGATCGATCCGTTCACCAAGTGGCGCATGCTCAACGGCTATGACGACATCGGGCTTACTCTCCGGCATCTCAAAGACATAGACTCTTTCGAGGCAACCCGATCCCCCCTCCTCCCCTCTCTTCTGTAAGGACCGCGCTTTGGAAGAACTAAAAAGAAGAATCCTGGAAGCAGGGCGGGTCGAATCCCAGTTGGTGATTGTGGACAGCTTCCTGAATCACCGCACCGACCCCGCGCTGATGAGCAGGGTGGGAGAGTGGCTGGCAAAAAAACTCGGCGACTTCGACATGGTGCTGACCGCAGAAGCCTCCGGCATACCGGCCGCGTTCTGTACCGCCAAGGCTGCGGGAGTGGATTTCATCTACGCCAAGAAGCAAAACCGCAAGCTGGATCCCGAGTTCCACATTCTCCGACAGATCAGTTCCCCCACCAAGGGTGGAAAGACTTGGATAACCATTCGCAAAGAGCTTTTGGGAGAAGGACAAGACATCGTAGTTGTGGATGACTTCCTCTCGCGGGGCCGTACTGCCGAAGCGTTGGGTTCGATGATCGAAGAGTCGGGCAACCGGTTAGCGGGATTCGGCTTCGTCATCGAAAAAACCTTCACGGGGGGACGGGTTCTCCTGGAAAAGCATGGATGGAAGATCGAGTCGGCGGCCATCATCGAGTCCATCGAGAACAGCCGGATTGCTATCGCCTGATTGCTGTCCAAGCGGCCCCGGCGACTAGCCTCTGGCTCACGGACTATCTCCAAGGGAGCCTCTCATGGCAGTGAAGTTTTTAAGCCCCGAATGGCTGTCAGAAGTAACCACGGCGCTGGAAAACCACCAGGGCTTTCAGGACGCCGCCCGCGGCATGGAGTTGGGTATCCAGTTCGATGTGCTGGGCGCGCCTATTGGAGACACCGGATATCACCTGGTGATCACTCCCCAGGCGATCACCATCGCGCTGGGCGTCCGGGACGATCTCGATATAACTATCAGTCAGAACTATGAAACCGCCGCGGCCATCATGAGGGGAGACCTCAATGTGCAGTCGGCTTTCATCACCGGAAAAATCAAGGTGTCAGGCAATCTGGCCAAGCTGATGGTCCATCGCAACGGGGTCGAGCAATGGCTGGCGGCGGTCGCCGACATAGAAGTCGACTACTAGCCGCGGGGCGATACCTCCACAAACCTCACCTTTGGGTGCGGTTCAGACAAACCCCATTTCGATCACGACATCGCGTTCTCTCACCAGTTCGGCCACCGACGCATCGATCCGCTGTTGGGAGAACTCGGACTGTTCGAGGCCCGACACGATCTCCCATCTTCCGTCCCGGCACACAGAAGGAAAGGATGAGCACAAGCCTTCGGGCACCCCGTATGATCCGTCAGAGATAACCGCCATGCTCACCCAGTCATCGGGAGGAGTGCCCATCACCCAATCGCGCACGTGGCTGACCGCGGCGTTGGCGGCCGATGCGGCGGAGGATATTCCCCGCGCCTTGATGATGGCCGTCCCCCGCTCGGCCACGGTGGGGATGAAATCCTTCTCCACCCATTCGTGATCACCCACCATTTGAAATGCGTCCCTCCCCCCGATCTCGGCATGGAACAGATCGGGATACTGGGTGGCGGAATGGTTCCCCCAGACACTCATTTTGCTCACCATGCTGAACGGCTTCCCCACCTTGGCCGCCAGTTGGCCGATGGCCCGATTGTGATCGAGGCGGGTCATGGCGGTGATTTGGGCCGGGTCGATATTCTTTGCGTTGGCCGCAGTGATATAGGCGTTGGTGTTTGCCGGATTCCCCACCACCAGCACCTTTACGTCGGGATCGGCAGAATCCGAGATGGCGCGGCCCTGCTCGGAGAAAATCGCCCCGTTGGCCTCCAGCAGATCGGCTCTCTGCATGTCCGCCCGGCGGGGCATGGCACCCACCAGCAGCGCCACGTCGGTGTCGGCAAAAGCTTGTTCGAGATCGGTGGTCAACACCACCCCCTTCAGCAGGGGAAAGGCGCAGTCCTCCAGTTCCATCGCCACTCCCTCGAGAGCGGGAAAGGCCGGCGTTATCTCTAAGAGTTGGAGGATCACCGGCTGATCTGCTCCGAGCATCTCCCCGGCAGCGATCCGGAACAACAAACTGTATCCGATCTGCCCGGCAGCGCCCGTTACGGTCACCCGTTGAGGTCGACTCATGAAATTAACCCCTTTTGATTGTTGTCGATAATGCTATATGCAGCGCAACTTGTGCCATCCACGCCGATCCTTCGAGTCAGGAGGAAAGCCTCGATCGGACATCCTCCAATCTCTCCAGTGTCTCTTCCCTCCCCAGCGCGGCCAGGGACTCAAATAGAGGAGGGCTGACCGAAGATCCGGTAACCGCCACCCGGATTGGCTGCAACCCGCGCCGGGCGCTGACCTCCAGTTGGGCCAACAACTCCCGAAGCGTCTGCTCGATGGCCTCCGTCCGCCACTCCTCCACTTCCCCCAAAGCCGAGATCGCCGCGGAAAGCACCCGCTCCACCCCTTGGGCTCTCATCACCTTGCGCCACGACCGCTCGTCATACTCGATCTCCGCTGACAAGAGGAATGAAAGCTGGGGGCCCACCTCCGACAGCAACTTCACTCTCTCCTGAACGAGGGGAAGCACCGGGACGGCCCGCTCCCATGCCGCATCGGCAAGTGCAATCCCCAGATGTTCCTCGACATAGGGACGGGCACGGGCCGAGAAGTCAGCCACGGAAATACGGTTCCGTATGTACTCGCCGTTCATCCACTCGAGCTTCACTTGATCGAAGACTGCCGGGCTGGAGGAGACATCCGTCAGGTCGAATGCGGCTTCGGCCTCGGCAGGGGTGAAAATGGTCGATTCCGGTCCGATCGACCACCCCAACAGCGACAGATAGTTGAAGATCGCCTCTGGGAGAAAACCTCGACGCCGGTATTCCCCCAGGTCAGTGGCCCCATGGCGCTTGGAGAGCTTCCGTCCGTCCTGGCCGTGGAGCAGCGGAAGATGAGCGTAGACCGGTTCGGGGGCAGACATGGCCCTGGTGATTTGGATGTGCCGGGGCGTCGACGGCAGGAGATCCTCACCCCGGGCCACATGGGTGATCCGGTAATCCACATCGTCCACGGTGGAGGCAAGGTGATAGGTGGGCGATCCGTCGCTGCGCAGGATCACGAAGTCGTCGATCACCTCGTGATCGAAGCGGATTTCGCCACGCACCAAATCGGTGAAGACCGAAACGCCCGGCCTGGGCATAGCGAATCGCACCACATGACTCTCCCCCGCTTCCCGGCGGCGCTCCCCCTCTCCGACATCTACGGTGCGGCACCGACCGTCGTATCCAGGAGGACGACCCGCCCGGCGAGCCTCCTCCCGCCGTTCGGCCAGGGCGGGAGGACTGCAAAAACACCAATAGGCGGCGCCGCTTTCGATCAACCCGGCCGCCGCCGCCCGGTAGCGGTCGAAACGTCCGCTCTGGCGGTAGTCGCCGTATGGTCCCCCGACCTCCACTCCTTCGTCCCAGTCCAGCCCCATCCATCCGAGCCCCTCAAGTATTACCTCTTCGAAGTCGGCTTTCGAGCGCTCCCGGTCAGTGTCGTCCACTCGGACAATGAACACACCCCCGTGGCGGCGGGCGTACAGCCAGTTGAACAGGGCGGTTCGGGCTGTGCCCACATGGAGAGGCCCGGTCGGGGAGGGCGCCAGGCGTAGACGAGGCGTCATCCCCTCACCACCGGATTGACCAGCGCCCCGATCCCCTCAATCCGCACCTCCATGACCTCGCCCGGATATACGGGGCCCACTCCCTCCGTAGTGCCGGTGAGGATCACGTCTCCGGGGAGGAGGGTCATCATCGACGACACATAGGAGACCACCTCTCCGGGGCCGAACATCATCTCGGAAGTGAACGCCGATTGCCGCAACTCGCCATCGACCAGACATTCCACGAGCTGCTGCTCCAAAGGATCGAACTCGGTCTCGATCACAGGTCCCAGCGGGCAGAAAGTGTCGAATCCCTTGGCCCGCGTGACTTGTTCGGGGCTGTCCAGAAGCTCCCGGGCGGTGATGTCGTTGGCGGCTGTGTAGCCGAGTATGTAGGCCCCGGCGTCCTCCACTCTGATGTGTCTGGCGACTCTTCCAATGACCACCGCCAACTCGGCCTCATGGCTCACCACCGACACCGCCGGAGGGACCACTACTCCCGCTCCCGGACCCACCACCGAGGTAGTGGGCTTCAAAAAAATGTAAGGATCTCCGGGCGAGTGGTCGTCGGGATCGACGTGGTTGCGCCCCACCCCCACCACCTTGGTGGGGAGAACCGGCGACAACACCCTTACCTCGTCCCAGCCCAACACCGTCTCGGTCGGCTCCCAAACCACGAAGGGAGAACCCTTGTAGAAGGTGATCCCCTCCATCTCCGCCAAGCCGTAGCCAATCTCGTCGCCGTGGCGAAACCGAACGATCTTCGCCAATGAACTCAGTCCCTCTCCGAAAGTGCCGACCGCAGATCCCCAGGCGACATGGCCAAAAGGCCGGTTCCGATCTCCTGGGCCGCGCCGGCTCCCGCAACCGACTCATGGCGGGACTCTTTGAGCCAGCGGCGCCGGCGGGCGACCATTCGGTCCGAGGCGCCCCCCTCGTATCCCATAACTATCCGAGCCACATCCAGATCTTCAGGAACCGGCGCCCGACCGAAAAGGGAGGCCCGGGCCGCCATCAGGGTCACCAGTACCGCCTCTGCCTGCATCTCCTCTTCCGAGAGGCCGGCTTGGCGGACAATTCGAAACGCCCAACCCGTATCTGGACCGGGGCGTCCAAACAGACCCCCTGATGAAACCTGGTCGGGCGCGGTGATCATCCCCGGTCGGCTGGGACTCCAACGCGCCGGAGCCGCCGGAGTGAGCACCGCCCGCGGCAGATCCTGGTCCGGAGGATCGATATTGGGTTGGCGAGGCATCTACACCAAGGGATCCTGAGACCGCTCACACATACTCGAGCCAGGCTCCCAACTCCGGATCGCCACCCGAGACAAGCCGTTGGAACAGATCCTGGGCGCGTCGGGTTACCGGTCCCGGACGACCGGTTCCGATCGGTCGCTTGTCGATCTCGCGCACCGGGGTCACCTCGGCGGCGGTGCCAGTGAAAAAGACCTCGTCGGCGTTGAAGAGGTCGCCTCTGGTGAGAGTCGCCTCCCGGACTTCGATACCCTCCCGGGAAAGCAGGGTCATCACGGTGTGCCGGGTGATGCCATCGAGGATCCCCGACGCTATCGGAGGAGTGAAAACCACACCGCCCCGCACCACGAATACGTTCTCCCCGCTGCCTTCGGAAATATTCCCGTCAGAGTTCAGCAACAGAGCTTCGTCATACCCGTTGCTGATCGCCTCCATCTTGGCCATCACGCTGTTGAGATACTGCCCGCACCCCTTGGCCACCGGAACGAAGGCCGCCGGGCTGATCCGCCGCCAGGAGGAGACTCCCACGCGGATACCGTTCAATACCCCCTCCTCTCCCAGATAAGCGCCCCATCTCCAGGCCGCTATGGCGGTGTGGGAGGTGGCGCCGGTCGGGTTGAGGCCTATCGCCCCCAGCCCGTAGTAAACCAGGGGACGGATGTATCCAGCCTCCAGCTCGTTTTCCCTCATTACCGTCCGGCAGGCTTCTACCAACTCTGCCACGGACCACTCGAGGGGTACGCGGTAGACCCGGGCGGAGCGGTGAAGCCGCTCAATGTGTTCGGTCAGACGGAAGACCGCCGTCCCGTCATTGGTTTCATACGCCCGGATCCCCTCAAACACGCCGGTTCCGTAGTGAAGTGCGTTGCTGAGCACGTGCACGGTGGCATCTTCCCACGGGACAAGCTCACCGTCCATCCAGATATACATAGAGGGTTCCATGCGCCCCTAGTTTGGCACACTCGAAAGCCCTTTTATCCGAACATTTCGGATTTGTCGGTTCTCTCCGGTCCCGAAGAGCTCCGGGTACCCTAGGCATTGATGCGTAGGACCATCGCCTCTTTGTTCGGGGTGGGTCTTTTCCTGGACAGGATTCGAGGATCCGACGCCGGATCGGGCACCCTGGGCGCCGCGGTGGGACTCGCGGCGGGGATGGCGGCCGGCGCGTTGGGGTGGCCGGCGCAACTCGTCCTGGCCGGCCTGGTAGCGGGGGTCTCGGTGTGGGCATCCCATCCCTTCTCCGACGATCCGGGCTGGGTGGTGATCGACGAGGCGGCCGGAGCGATGTTGGCGGTGGTGGGACTGGGTCCGGCCGGCGCGGTGGCCGGATGGGTGATGTTCCGAATAGTTGACATTCGCAAGAAGGGCTTTCCCGGCGTGAGATGGGCCGAACGGCTTCCAGGCGGGTGGGGCATCACCGGCGACGACCTGGTCGCCGGTGGGTACGGTCTGGCGGTAGGCTGGATCGTTCAGCTTTGGGTAGGCTGACCCCAGGCCGATCCAAAGCCGCCGCCAACCAGACCCCGCCAGAGAGCGACCATGACCGACTTCTTATTCGACACCGACACGCGAGACGCCCTTACCCCGGACGGCGACGGCCAATGGACCGCTCGGGTCAGCGACTGGTGGAACGTGGAGGGAGTGCCCAACGGGGGTTATCTCATGGCCTTGGGTCTCGCGGCGGCCGGGCAGCGGATATCCCAACCGGACCCGCTTTCCATGAACAGCCACTTTCTGGGGAGGACCATGCCCGGCGAGGCGAGCATCCGCAGCCGGGTGATCAAGAGGGGCCGCAGCCTCTCGGTCACCGCGGTCGATCTCATCCAAAACGACCGAGTATGCGTTACCTCTTTGATCACATGGGGAGATCTGTCCACCTTCATCGGGCCAAGCGGTCCTCTTCTCCCCCCGCCCAACCTCCCGGAAGAGGCGGAGATGCATAGGGGTCCTCACATGGAACTCGATACGACTTTCACCAAGAGATTTGATTATCAGATGCCGCAAGAGATGGCCCGGGGCGCTTCCCATCAACCCACCGGCAAGGCTGAGGCGCGGGGTCGGATGCGCTTTGCCGATGGCCGCCCTCCCGACCTCTTGTCCATGCCGGTGATGGCCGACGGGTTTCCCCCCGCTATCTACCAACTCGGCTACTAC
Organism: Acidimicrobiia bacterium; assembly: GCA_965214265.1. Classification (GTDB taxonomy): domain Bacteria; phylum Actinomycetota; class Acidimicrobiia; order Spongiisociales; family ZC4RG35; genus Bin76. The sequence goes on along the minus strand of CBDCBK010000010.1, from coordinate 1,300,013 downwards.
GGATGGGCGCCCACCCTGGAGTTGACCATCCACTTCCGCGCCCGCCCCCGGCCGGGATGGCTTACGGTCGACCTGATCTCCCGCCACCTCCTGGACGGAACCTTCGAAGAAGACTGCAACATCTGGGACTCCAACGGAGACCTGGTAGCCATGTCCCGCCAGTTGGGCCTCACCCTGTCCGGATAAGAATGCCTCTTCGGTGATGGGGGGAGACTGGTCTATTTTCTGTGTTGCGTGGTGTGTCGGCGGCGGTAGTTGTTGTGCCGACGGGGTGGGCGTCCGTGTTGGGTGGGTGGTGGGCTGAGGGTGTATTGTCCGGGGGCGGTTCGGCACACTCTCCAGCCATCGTCATGCACTTTGTGGTGGCAGCGACTGCACAAGAGGCACATGTTGTTGAGGTCGGTGGGGCCTCCCGGCTGCCCAGGGGATGATGTGATGGGCCTGGCACCAGGCGGCCGACGCGCCACATCCCACACACTTTCGGTCCCGCGCTATGAGGGCGACGCGTTGGGCGGGACTGGCGATCCGTCGTGATCTTCCCAGGTCCAACGGTTGGGAAGCTCCCCGGAAGATGGCGGGCAGTATCTCAGCGTCACACGCCAGGCGTCCACGATCCCAACGAGTTGGTGATCTACACGTCTGACTGAGGATGCCTCAACCGGCGCCTACTCGCCGGTGTACCTTGCGTCTTCGGTGGCGGGCTTACCGACCGGTCTCCAGGCGAATCGGTCCGAATAGCGGTTGGGGATTCCTTCGACTGCGTCGGCGATCAATCCGCCCAGGACGGGTGCAAATTTGAAACCGTGGCCGCTGCCGCCGGTGGCCACTGTCAAGCCGTCCACTTCCGGGTGCCGGCTGATGAGAGGATTCCCGTCCCAGGAGTCGGTGTAGACGCACATCTTGGAACGGGCCAGGGGAGCATCGGCCAGTTCCGGTAACGAGTGCGACAAGAACTCCCGGCAACGCACCGCGTCGTCCTCATTTGGAAGCACACGGGGAGCATCCGGGGGCACCTGGTAGCCGGAGCCGTGGTTGCCGATCTTGACCACCCCCTCCCAGTTAGCCGGGAATCCATACCAGCCGGAGAGAGCCAGATCGACACCCCAGGGCGGAAATTGCGCGGCTCCGAAAGGCTCGGGGTCGGCCGGTTTGAAATAGAGAACCGGCTGGCCCGACAGTCGCAGAAAACCGTCCAACGCGGGCAGAAGAGTCGGCGTCCACACCCCGGCCGCTACCACCACCCGGCCCGCCCGGACCTCGCTCCCGTCGGCGGCAGCCACCCCCACCACCCGACCGTTTCTCCGCACCACCGACGAGACGGCAAACTCCGTCATGATCGAAACACCTCTTGCCTCCACCTCTCCGGCCAGCAGGGAGATCACTGCCGCCGCCTCCGCCCACCCTGCCCGGGGGTTGAAATATCCGTCGATGTAGTAATCGGAGTTCCATCCGGGGAACCGCGCGGCAAGCGACCGGGATGACAGCCGTTGCAGCGGCCATCCCTCCCTGGTCAGTGTCTCGTACGACTCCCCCTCGTACCCACCCTGTTCCAGGGTTTGGCTGCTGAGCAGCAGGAGACCGTCTTGGTGGTACACCTCCCGTCCCCAGTTGGCATTCCATCGATGCCAGCCTTCGATGGCTTCGGCCGCCAGAAGGCTGTAAAAACCGTCGCTTCCATAGTCCATGCGCACCATCCGACTGACGTCGTTGGAGGCCGCAGACGGATGGGGTACCGGGCCGGAATTGACCACCGTCACCTCATAGCCCCGGTCCGCCAACGCCAAAGCACCGGACAAGCCAAAAACCCCGGCGCCAACGATCAGCACGGTGCGCTCTCGGTGCGTCACCTCAGAAGGCCGATTCGATCGAAATCAAGAGTCATTTCAAGCAATTGCCGAAAATAGTACAGCTTTGTGATCCCCTTTGCCCGAGAACCGCGCCGGCGGCCGTCACGGAAACCCGCTATATCGTTGAACCGACACGGCCTTCCGCGGTCACTCCGCCGTCCGCACCCCTCATCAGCCCCAATAGTGACCCCTTCGGTTATTACTCCGGTTGGCGAGCGTATAGGTCGGGCACGAAAGTCTGGTCGGTGATAGGCGGCCGCACGTATCCCTCACCGCTCTGTCGAGCAGGCAGACTCAACTCCGGAACCTCGATATCGTGATAAGGGATAGTGCGCAGCAGATGGCTTATGCAATTGAGCCGCGCCTGGCGCTTATCGTCAGCATTCACCACATACCATCGAACGCCGATGATGTCGGTGTGAGCAAACATCTCGTCCTTTGCCTTTGAGTAGTCGACCCAATGACTCCGGGACTGCAAGTCCATTTCGCTCAGCTTCCACCGTCGCCGGGCATCGTTGAGCCGGGCCTGGAATCGTCGCTCCTGCTCCTCATCGCTCACCGAGAACCAGTATTTGATGATCTGGACGCCCGAGCGGATCAACATCCGCTCGAACTGGGGACACGAAACCAGAAACTCCTGATATTCCTGCTCGGTGCAGAACCCCATCACCCGCTCCACCCCCGCTCGGTTGTACCAGCTCCGGTCGAAAAGCACCATCTCTCCGGCGGCAGGCAGATGAGCCACATATCTCTGGAAGTACCACTGGGATTTCTCCCGCTCAGTCGGCACTCCCAGCGCCACCACCCGACAGACCCGTGGATTGAGACGCTCTGCGATACGTTTGATCACACCCCCCTTCCCGGCTGCGTCCCGTCCCTCACAGATGATCAACACCTTGAGTCCCTGGGTGGTGATCCATCGCTGAAGCATGGCCAACTCTTCTTGCAGCCTCCTCAGTTCTCTTTCGTAGTACTTGCGTTCGAGCCTGCCTTTCGAGGTGTATTTGACCGGTGTGCTGATAGAAGGCAAAACCCCATACATATTTGGTCTCCTGTCGGTGAAAGTACCCCTTCGGATCACTTTGAGAGTAACACAAAATACAGGCGCTAGGTCATCCGGCTGCGGTCTATATTTGGGACTTATATACCTAAGTGGCGAAGGGGCGCTTGGGCATACTGTTCCGCGGCGTCTGTCCGCGCCACCAGGGTTAGCCCCGGTGATGTCTTACCGACAGATGGCAGTGGTCGAACACGGGTCGCCGCGTCGGAAAGAGTCCCTCCCGACCCCGGGAAGCCCCGGGACCTGATGTTCTTAGCGGCATTGACGTCCCTACAGAGACGCAGTCCGCACGCTGCACAGTCGAAGGTCCTCTGGGAGAGGGCCATCTGCTGGCGGTGACCACATTTGAAGCAGTCCGTGGACGTGTACGCAGGGTTTACCTTCTTGCACTGAACTCCAGCTTTCCAGGCTTTGTATTCCAGTGCCTCCGTGAAAGCGGACCAGCGTTGTTCGGACATCTTCATTGGAAAAGAGACGGGAGCAGAGCAACCCCCCTCTGTGTTCAGGTTCTCCACCGCTATGCCATCAAAGGCAGAGACCAGCGCGTGGGCGAGGGGGAAGTCCACCTAGATGGCCCTCTCTTTCTCTCTGCGTCACGCCTTGGCCAGCTTCTTGGATCTTCCCCTAGAGCCCTTCTGGGCTCGGGAGAGCCGCCACCAGCGCCCCCCGTTGTCAGGAGCGCAAAACATGCCCTCCGAGGCGTCCGGTATCTCAATGGATCGCCACCTTCGCCGAGGCTTGAACCGAGGAAACCCGGGTTTGCGGCCCCCGGCGCATCTCCTAATAGAACGCCCCGCTCGCGCGGTCAAAGCGCTTCAACACTCCACACCCCACCTTCACAGACACCGCCCCCCACTCAGGGAGATCGCCCCTGAGGTCTGTGAACATCCTGGCGCGGTCAAAGAACGTCTGCTGTAGTCCCCAGGGCAGGGGCCCGTCGGGGTGGTGTTCCCTCCACCACAGGTACATTCCCCTCCAAGACTCCAGGCAGACGTTATAGACCTCACAGCACATACCAAAGAGTCCCGTCAGACGACGATGCTGGAAAGCAGAACACTTGGCAGGGAAACAGAACCTCTGGAACCACACCATACCGAACATACCCCCAGGATGTCACAAACCCCTTCGCCACTTAGATATACAAGTCCCCTATATTTCTAACAGCCGGGCAGGAGACCGGATGCCGTACGAACAGGTCTTCTACCGCCCCGGGATCTCCAGCCCCCAACTGCTCCATCCCTCCACCTTCTTGCGCGCAAACATCTCGATCTTGGTCTGTGAGGGGAACATCTCTTCTATTCTCTCCCGGACCTCGTCGGGCTTCTCCGAATGGGCGCTCCGTCTGCTGTGGACCATCTGACGAACATTTCTCGCCCCCCGCGGCGCGGGTATCCGACCCTTTTTGAATACCAGGCACAGTTCGCATTGGCTCAAGGTGTAGAACCCGGGGTTGACCCGTTCCTTGTCCCACACGAAGGCAACGGTCGCCCACCCGAAACCCCAGGCTTTCCCCAGTTCTATGGCCTGGTCGAGGTGAGGATTGGTCGCCCACATGAACAAGAGGCAGTCGTCTTCGGCGATCCCGGATACATCCAGCTTCTTCAAATCCGAGAGCGTGACGGTGGGATAATGCCGAACCGCACCGCCCGTGTCGCCCGAGCCCACCCCCGCGTGCTGCAACTGTCCCCGATAGTCCCAGGGCGGGTCCGCGTAGATGATCCCAAACTTCTGATCCGGGAGCTCAGGAAACACAGTCATCGGGTCACTCCATTGATCGCCCGCCCATGCGACGACCATTCGGTGTCCTCTCCCGGGTTTCTGGCCAATTCCCCACTTGTCATCTTCGCTATTCGACTTTAACGTCCGCCGGCTCACCCAAGCCGTAATGTGCCACCGCCCGACCCCCTAGCGCTCTCTTCTACAGGCCAGCGGCTCTTCGCCCAAGCGGATCTCTGTTTTATCGGAGATCAGGTTGGCAAGAGCATCGGCCAAGAACAGCGAGTTGAACCGGACCGTCACTTCATCGGGCAGGGCCGCATGTTCGACTTCCAGGTATCCGCTCACCATCCCGACCGGCGACTTGGCCGTGAAGTCGATACCCGCCGACGAGAAAACCAGCTTGACCGGAGCAGGCGACTTCCTGTCCAGGGCCACCACCCGGTTCGCCAAGTCCGAGAGCGGAGCGCGGTCACAAACCACCCGCCCTTCCCAGGGGGGCGCCAATCCTCGATAGCGGGGAAAGTCGGACCGATCACAGACGATCCCCATCTCACCGATCTCCTCCGCAGAGAACCACACATAGCCGCCGGTGACCCCGATCCGGTATTCGGACGGCTTGCCGAAGAACCGCAGCATCCGATTGAGCGCCCGGGCGCTCACCGAGAAGACCCCCCGGGAGGGAATACCCGGCAGATCGCGAACCGCCAGGCGGAAGGTGTCGGAGGCAACTAACCGCAAGTTGCCTTCCGACTCGTCGAATCGCACCGCGCCGAATATGGGGTGGTTGTCGGTGGCCGCGGAGGGAATCACCCCACCAAGCGAAGACCTCAGAAGCTCCCCATCAATCGTCTCTCCGACATCCGGCGGCTCCGGTAGATCGGCGCCACACAGTTCGTCGTTTTCGGTCAACACAACTCGGGCTCCCCCACCCGACAAGGCCACGCCAGCCTCGTCGGATGCCAAGCCGACCTTGCCGTTGGGGAGGGACTTCACCACCGAGATGATCTGTCTGAGCATCAGTTCGGCGCATCCGGGCGTCTCCACCGAGGAATCCAACCCCGAGTACATGATCGACTCTTTTCCGATCGCCACCAGATCGACTCCTTCCGGTGAAGCCGTCATTATCATCGGCGCGGCCGTGCCGACTCCGGACCGAGATTCTTCGCAGGGTGCTGTTGAGCCTGTTGCGTTCAACGGTTGCTTTCATGTTCCCTCTCCTTGTGGGATTCCACGATGGACATACCGCCCTCCGCTGCTGGAGTGGCCCTCATCGGAAAGGGATAACCATCGTCAAATATCGGATAATCCCCAACATGCGGGCCAGAGACGGGTGAAGTCCTCGCTGGGAAACTCCGATTTTTCCCAACCCAGCAATTATTTGCCCACTTTGTGTCTTGAGGCGAACCGCGGGTGAAGGAGGTTCCCGGGGCCCGGCGATTCAAATGCCGCCTGCGTCTATGTTCTCCTCACCGGCTTTCGGCTTTCCACCGCGCCGCCCCCACGCCGACCAGACCAAGGGCTCCGCCCACCAGATACCACCATGCCCAGTTCGACCAGCCTACGACCGACCACAAAGGAACAGCCAATCGGACCGCCGCGGCCCATCCCAGCCCTGCGGCGGCCGTTGCCCCTTTCCATGGGAGAGGCCGCACCAACAGCCATACCGCCGGGGCGGCCAACAGCAAGGAGGCATACAGGCCCACCGGGTGACGGGTAAGGTCGCTTCCCGAGAGAGCCATCGCCCACCACAACCCGGACGGAGACCCCAAACAGGCGCCCTGCCACCAACACCCTGCCTCCCACACCGCCAGCCCGGCCAACCCCGCCGGAGCCAGATAGTCCATGCGACTCAAAAGATCGGAACGGCATGTCCAAGCCAGAAAGCCGACCGCCGCCATCGCAGCCGGGACCGCGGCGATGCCTCCGCGCACCAGAACCAACTCGATCGGGTGAGCAATCAGGTCGACCCCCTCTCCCAACAGGTAGGCAAGCCGCCCCACCGCTATCCCCGCCAGGACCGCTCCCAGCAGATCGTTGAATGGAGCCTGCATTTCCTCGGAGCGGTTTCGACCCAGAACCCACAGCACCAGGGCCGCGGCGGCCATCGCCCCAACCGCCCTCCCCAGGAGGGTTACTTCCATCTCAAGACCCGCCGCGCCCGAGCGCTCCAAAGCCCGCGAAATCCATCACTACCCCGCGAAAACCGCGGCGACTCTTCTCACGCCGGACCCACCCCCGCCGCCACCTTGCCGTTGGTCAAAACGCGCTCCGCCGGTCCCGCCAGGGGTGCGCTTTTGATAAATATGATCCCTTCTTGAGGTCCGAACGACGCCGGGGCGGGCCGAGAGGTGATGCGACTGCCTACCACTATGAACCAAGGGTGAGACACCGACAACCCACATGCCTCGGTTTCCTTCCCCAACATTGCGATTGTTTTGCCAAGGACCGATCCCGAGGGCCCCGAAGGGCGGACCATGCAACCGACTCCAACGGTCACCCGAGACGGGAAAGCTCATCGGTCCACAAACTCAGGATCCCCTCATCGATTATCCCCCGATGAACGTAAAGGACCTCCCCCGCCGTATCCGTGAACACAGTGAAGGGAATCCCAAAAGCCCGGTATTCCGCCATCATGGGACTGCCATCCGACAAATAGTTTTCAAAAGAAATCCCGTACGATTCCATGAAGTCGAAGGCGCCGGCGGCCGTGTCGTCCACCGCCACTCCGATAAACCGCACCTGGTCGCCGTACTTCTCATGGGTTTTGCGCAACACCGGCGCCTCCGCCCGGCACGGACCGCACCACGACGCCCAGAAGTTCACCACCGACGCGGGACCCGACGACAGCTTCTCCGACAACTCCTCGGGCGTGATCCAGTTCAACCGATCAGGAACGGCAACCGGCTCCGGAGCCGACTCCTCACCCGAACCGCAGGCGGCGGCCAGCAAGGCCAGCGCCACACTCAGAACCGCCAGTTTTCTGTTCATTGACATTTCTGATGTTATGCGCCAAAATGCCCTATGCGGATGCACTTCCTCCGTAGACCGCCCTCCGGGACAAAGGGAGACTTCCGCATGCCCAATCCGTCTACACTTGACGCGGCAGGTTTGTGTCTTCCGGTCTCTTGCGACCACTCTTTCCGGGGTAGCTCAATTCGGCAGAGCGGCGGGCTGTTAACCCGAAGGTTGTGGGTTCGAGTCCCACCCCCGGAGCCAAGAACAAGAGCCTTGCCCCAGGTCAGGGCGTTTTCACCCTTGCTGGGTATCACTTATGTTTTCTAATCGGGATGTGAGAGACACAACCCTAGTGCTCCCAATCTAAAGAAGGTCGCTGAACCGTTTCCACAGGGACCTGAACAGCCACCCGGCCATCAAAATGAGGGCCTTTTTTCTCTGTGACCCGATCCGCAACGATCCGTTCCTCTGTCACCTGGGGAACCCGGCTGGGGCACCGATGCGGACGCGGCGAACGATCCCAGAGACCGGTTTCGCCTTCCTCCCGCCACCGCCGCAGCCACCGATAAGCGGTCTGGCGGGAAACCCCCACCGATTCAGCAGCACCAGCCGCCGCCCACCCCGGTACCAGGACCCGATCCACCAACAACCATCTTCCGAACGGCGTCAACTTCATAGAGTTGGCTCTCACGAGGGCCTCCTTTTGATTCGAAGGATTTGGTTACCCTACGAATCAGACCAGGGAGGCCCTCCCTCATCCAAACATCGGTCAACCACGTCCATGGGAAGTACACCCTGGGCGCCGACGCTGAGCGCTATCTGGAGGCTGCCCTTATCGGGTAGGTTTCCGGTAGCGTTGCCTAGTTAGGTAAATAGAAGGCGCCGAGCTCGCCCCGCGCTTCGGCCTGTGAGCCAATCCAAAGACCACGAGGGCGACGAAGAGAGATACAGTGACCACGACAGGCACCGATGTTCTTGAGGTAAGAGCGGCGGCGCGCCGCAATAGGCGGCGCGGCCAGATTGCCTACGTCTTCCATCTGGTTCTGGGGATACTGCTCTCTCTGCTGTTCTGGCAGATGTTGGCCGCGCCCTTCTCGCCCCTTTTCCACCTAATTCCGACGCCGATCGACGCCTTAACCCACTTCGGGGAGAACCTGTTTTTCAGTGAGCGGATGAGGGAGCGGTTTGTTCACGCCTGTCCGGACCTGCTGGATGAGTTGGAATTCAAAAGAGGTAGGCTGTCCGATCTTCCTGATCACTGTTTTGGGTACATTCTCCATCTGGTGCGGACCACCCGCAATATCATGATCGCAGTTACGCTGGGGACGTTCTTCGGCTTGGGGGTTGGACTGAGCAGTCTGCTCTTACCGCGGATTGCCGATGTGGTCACACCGATAGCCGGTTTTTTCGGGACTACCCCTATTTTTATCGCGGCGCCTTTCTTCGTGATCTGGTTCGGGATCGAGTATCCCCTGTTGACCACCATCGGGGTGGTTGCCTTCTACACCACCCTTCTCATGTATTTCTTCAGCCGCCGGGCGGCCGAAAATATACCGGTGGGGGTCATTGAATCAGCCCTCACCCTGGGAGGAAACCGCCGCACCATTTTCCGATGGGTTTATCTGCCGGGAACGATTCCGGAGATCGCGGGAGGTCTTCGGATCGCTTTGGGAGGAGCTTGGGGTTTGGGAACGCTGGTGGAGGTGCTGGGACCACAGATGGGAGGAGGATTTCTGATCCGCATGTGGAGCTACGCGATGGGCCTCTCGGAGGGGCCGACCGCGGTGGTCTCCCTGATTCTTTTCTTCGGCGTGCTGGCTGTGGTAGTCGACGGGATCCTGGTACTGGTAATACGTTTCTTCACCAGATGGTCCGAGGCCGGTCGCCAACTGGGTTTGTAGGAAAGGAGGAACTATGTCAACTGTTGTGAGCTTCGAGAACCTGTGGTGTGTGTTTGAGCACCGATCGGGGATTTAAGGTGCATGCCTTCGAAGATGTCGATTCTCATGTGGATCCGGGCGACTTCGTGTGCGTGGTGGGGAGGTCCGGGCATGGCAAGACCACCCTGTTGAGGGTGCTGGCCGGTCTTCAGCTCCCCACCACCGGCGCGGTGAAGTTGGGAGACACGACGGTAATGGGGCCGGTTAGCGACCGGGCCATGGTTTTCCAGCAGGACACGGTATTCTCCTGGTTGCGTGTCCGGGATAACGTTGAGTTCGGTCTCAGGGCTAACAAGCTTCCCGAGGACGAACGGAACGAGATCACCAATTATTGGTTGTCGGCGGTTGGGTGGAGGAGTTCGCCGACTCTTGGCCGCGGGAGTTGTCTGGGGGTATGAGAAAGCGGGTGGCTTTGGCGTCGGCGATGGCGGTGGGTTCGGATGTTGTCCTGATGGATGAGCCTTTCGGATCTCTTTACTATTTCACCCGCCGTAACTTCCATGAGGTTCTCTTGAACTTGTGGGTTGAGACCAAGAAGACCATTTTCTTCGTCGCCCATGACATTGAGGAAGCGCTGATTCTTGCCGACCGGGCGATCCTCTTGGCCGAAGGCAAGCTGGTGGACGACATCCCGGTTACGCTCCCTCGTCCTCACGACGAGGCTGTCCGGGCCGGCGCCGAGGCGGTGTGTGTGTTCAAGATCCTGCCCATTTGGGTATAACCGAGGAGGAGGCGACGACGGTTTGAATCAGCCTGCCCTCCTCCGAAGCCTCTATTGGATTGGATGGTTGATCTGGGCTGTCCTGGTTCCGTGGTTGCTTATTCAGTTGCCGGAAAGCCTTCCTTTCGTTACCTGGACACTTGGTGAGGGTGTGATCAACGTCACGTGGTCCTATATCGTTTCCGGGTTGGTGTTGTTCTGGGCGTGGCCGGTTGTGTTCCGCACGACCCGGGTCAAGGACCGTCTGGTCAGGGCGGGACGGGGGATAGCGGCGGGGCCGCCGATGCTGTGGGCTGGTATGCGCCGTAGCCCACTCTTCTTCGTCTCTTGGATGGTGTTGCTGGGGGCGTGGCAGGTGGCGTCTTATATTGCGCCTCCGGGAATCCTCGAGCATCCCCTGGTTCCCGGATGGGACTACGTGCTCGGTGACACCTTCTTCGAAATGTCCAGGTTCTGGACCGTCCGCATGTTGGACCTTGGGTTCGCGACCTTCAATCTCGACGGACTGGCGCCCCTTCCCATCTATGGTGGGGAGGCGACCTGGCCGGCCGTGTTCCTCGCAATCGCTTATCACTCCGGTATAACCCTTTTCAGGGTGTTGTGTGGCTTGGTGGTCGGCATGACGCTCGGTCTCCTGACCGGTCTGGGCCTTCCCTACTGGCCGGCGGTGCGCCAGACCGCGTGGGCGCCCATGAACTTCCTGCGCATGATCCCCCTCCTGGTGGCGGTTCCCTGGTTACAGTTCGCCGTGGGCTCCACCCTCTTTGGTATCGCCATGTATATAGCCTTCGGAGTGTGGACGATGCTGGTGGTGGCCACCATGAATGCGGTAGCCAACGTGCCCGACCGGTACATCGAAAGCGCCCGTACCCTGGGCGCCTCCCGGGCGCGGACCTATTTCAAAGTGATAGTGCCGGCGTCGATTCCAGAACTGCGCACCGCCATGCTGCTCTCCATGGGAGGGGGCTGGTCACTGGCGATCGCCGCCGAGTTCCTGGGTTACTCCGCCGGGCTGGGGTACCTGGCCGACGCGGCGGTGCAGGAAACCAACACCGCCCGGCTGTTGATAGTGGCGTTCATCGTGGCTCTTTATTCTCTCACGACTTTCTTCTTGCTCAACGAGGGATTCAAGAAGGTGGTCGGTTGGATGCCACAACGCGCCACCGGCAAGACGGATATCAGAAAGGTGGCCGGGGCGGCAGGAGGAGCCTGATCGCCGAGTTCACCGGTAGCGAAAGCCCTTGCCCTCCGAGATCTTGGGAGCGTACCTATCGACTCGCGCCGCGCGGGTCTTGGCTTGCTTGGCGCATGAGAAGTACAGGTTGTACTCCCGCTGGCGACCACGGGTCAGCGCCTCGAAGGCGGCTTTCAACGCCGGGTCCCGGTCAAGGCGACATTTAAGTTCCCCGACCAAGACGGGTTCGGGCGCCGGGCCCACCTTCAGGCCCGCCTCCTCAACAGCGATGGCCTCGTCGATGTATGCCTCGACAACGTCGGCCAGTCGGGTTACGCGAGGTGAACCGGATACGGAAAGCTGACCGTGAGTGCGGCCCTTGCGCCTCAAGAACACCTTCAGAGTCACCTAACAGGGCGTCCTTGAAGAACGTGAGGGCGAGGAACTCCTTCATCTCCTGGAAACTGGCGATGTTCTTGCCCTTGTGGCTGTAGCAGGGCTTGCCTCACTTGATGTCCTCGGCCAACCCACATCTGAGCAGGATTAGCCTCAGGTTTGTCATCTCCTCAGGCAACTACTCGGACCGGCTGATGTAAGCATCGACCTTGGGGGTCATCACGACTCCAATCACGAAACACTTGCGGCCTCGCTGCCAGCGCCCGCCGGTTACCGGGATATCGGGGCCCGGTATGAATCCAGAAAGACCTCCCTGCCCTCCCGCGAGGAGTCGTAGATCGCCATGATTATCGCCAGCGACACCCTGGCGTCTTCCCCGGTGAGAACGGGATCGCGATCCTCATGGATCGCGTCCACCATGTCTTGGAGTTGAATCCGCTGGCGGGTCTGGGGATAGGCCCATGGGTCATCGATATCGGTCAACTCCAAGTTTCGCTCCACCTCTACGCGGCCCTCGTCACCCTCAACATCCCAGACCAGGAACTTGTCGTATTGCGCATTGGCGACCACGGTGCCGCTGTCTCCGTGAAATTCCAGCCGCGACTTGAGGGCGGTTCGGACCGATGAGGTACTCTCGATGATCCCGGTCGCGCCGCTTTCGAAGTTCACCACTGCGGTGGCGGTGTCCTCGACCTCAATGTCGTGTACATGAGTGGCGACCCTTCCCATCACCGACCGCACCGGCCCCATCAGGTACTGTAGGAGATCGATGATGTGAATGGACTGGGTCATCATGCAGCCGCCACCTTCCAGCGCCTTGGTCCCGCGCCACGCGGCGGAGGCGTAATAGGCTGCGGTCCGGCTTGATTTGTCAACGGCATCGGCCAGAAACACTCGCCCCAAGCGGCCCGAATCCATCGCCGCTTTGAGGGTGGCAGCGACCACGCCGAAACGCATCTGGAACACAACCCCGAGCTTGGTCTTGTTCACCCGGCAAACACCGATCACCTGGTCGGCTCGCTCCAAGTTCGTCTCGAGCGGCTTTTCCACCAGGGCGTGCTTGCCGGCGTTGGACGCCGCGATCGTGACATCGGCGTGCAGTCCGGTTGGAACCGACACCACTACGACATCGACATCTTCGTGCTCGACCAGCCGCCGATAGTCGGTGAACCAGTGCCTCGCACCGTGAGTCTTCGCGAATCCTCGGACGTTGGCTTCGTTCCGGCTGCAGACCGCCACAAGCTCACCGCCGTCGACGAAGGTGAGTTCCTTGGCCATGAAGTCACCCGACATCCCGGTCCCTACCAGACCGAAGCCTATCTTTCCGTTATTCACCATTATCTCTGCCCTTCTTTGAGGCGTGCGACCCGAGGGGCGATGTAGATCATCTGATCACACCCCTTCGTTATCCTGTCTTGACGAACAGTCCGAAATCTACTCAGGTTCCCAGCCAGTTTCAGGGGTTCCGGTTGAGGGGTCGCCTACCCGGTGCAGGGGTGCGAGAAAGATGTGCTCATGATCGGCAGAACTACAAATAGGGATGGCGGATACTCTCCACCGAACAGGTGGAGGATCGAGTCCCGTTCCGGTCGGAGGGCCCGCTCGGTAAGGCCCATACACTCAGGGCAAGTGATCCATCCATCAGATGCCCAACCTACCTCATCGACTGCCCCGCTGGTCGAGTTGGTCGACCTCTCCGTCACTCTGGGGGACACCCGCGTGCTTTCAGGCTGCCGGCTCTCCCTCCGCCCCGGTGAATCTCTGGGGGTGGCCGGGCCGAACGGCGCCGGCAAATCAACCCTGCTGGCCGTAGTCGCCACCTTCATCGCTCCCACCGGAGGTTCGGGAACAGTCCTGGGCATCTCTCTTGGCGATCCCCAAATCCCGGCGGTGCGCACCGGGATCGGCTGGTCCGGACACATCCCGGCTCTCTATCCGGACCTCACCCTGGGCGAGAACCTCACGCTGGCCGCGCAGTTGAGTGGGCATCCCACTTCCCGGGGTCACCTGGTCCTGGAGCAGGTAGGTCTGGGAGGCGCGGCGGGCATTCGGGCAGAGCGGTGCTCCAACGGGATGCGGCGGCGGGCCGACCTGGCGCGACTGCTGATCGGCACTCCCCCGTTGATCCTCCTCGACGAGCCCGACGCCGGACTCGACCAAGACGCCTCTGCGATCATCGACCACCTCATCCGGACGACCACCGGCCGGGGAGGGGCTGTCCTGTGTGTCTCCCACGACGCCGCCCGGCTGTCCGGCTGGGTGGACAGGGTGGTAGAGATCAAAGACGGGAGGATTCTATGAGGGTGGGGTTCTGGCGGTCGGCGGGAATCATTGCCCTCCGGGACCTCCGGGTCGAGATCCGGAGTGGCGAGGCGCTCTCGGTGGTGTTTCCTTTCGCGGTGGTGGCGAGCTGGGTGGCGCCCCTGTCCACCAACGCCTCTCCCTTGCTGCTTCGTGATTTGGCCGCCCCCATCTACTGGCTGATCACCCTGCTGTTCGGAATGATGATCGTATTCCGCCAGACCGCCCTGGAGACTCCGGCCCAGCGCCGGGCCCTGGCTCTGACCGGCCTCGACCCGGCCTCCCGTTTCGCGGGCCGATCGGCGGCCTCAGGGCTGATTTTGGCGACGGTGGCCGGGACGCTGGTCCTCCCCGTGATCGTCTTCTACGACTACCGCCCTCCCTCCGGCGCCGGACTCATGGCGCCGGTGATCCTCCTGGCCGCGGCGGGGCTGGCCATGTTGGGCACCCTGGCCGGGGATGTGACCATCGGACTCCGGGCGCGCACCAGCCTCGCTCCCCTGCTGATGGCGCCTCTGGCCGTACCTCTGCTCATGGGCGCCTCCCAGAGCCTGGAAACCCTGGTGGCTGGCAAGAGTATCATCACCTGGGTATTGGTGCTGGTTATCGCCGATCTGGGCTTGGCCGCCGCAGGAGTCATTTCGGCTCGGGCCTTGGAGGAAATCACCTTGTGAAAAAGAGGTTGTTGGCAGCAATGACCGGCGTGGCGCTCGGAGCGGGACTTGTCTTCGCGTTCACCTCACCCCCCGACCTACTCCAGGGAGATTTCGTCCGCATCCTCTACATCCACGTTCCCTCCGCCTGGCTGGCATTCATGGCCTTCGGGGTGACAGCCGCGGGCAGTATCGGATGGCTGTTCACCCGCCGGATGGGCTGGGATCGGGTGGCCGAAGCCTCCGCCGAGACGGGGGTACTGTTCACCGCCATCGCCTTGGCCACCGGCATGCTCTGGGGAAAGCCGGTGTGGGGCACCTACTGGGACTGGGGAGACGCCCGCCTGGCCACTACCGCCCTGATGTTCTTCGTGTACTTCGGCTATCTGGCCCTGCGCCGCACCACCACCGACCCTCGCCTCCGGGCGCGCCGCTCTTCGGTGCTGGGCGTCATCGCTGTGGTGCAGGTGCCCCTGGTCTATTTCTCGGTGAAGCTTTGGCGCACCCTCCATCAGGGCCTGACTATCCGGCCCGACGGCATCCAAATGGATGAGGCCATGGTCACCGCGCTTCTGGTGAATATGGCGGCCTTTACTCTGCTCTATGTCACTTTGGTTTCCTTCCGCACGGAACTGGCCCGCATGGAAGAGGCCCGCGCCGCCGAGCGGATTCCCGCGCAGAACCCCGTCACTATCCCCCGGCTGGGCGAGGTAGAAGCATGAGCGTCGGCTGGGTGTGGGCGGCTTATCTGGCCACGGGGATCATCCTGGCCGGCTACATCCTCCGCCTAGCCATCCGATGGCGGAGGGCAGCAGGCCGCCCAGACTGATGAAATCACGCCGCTGGCCGTTTCTGATCTCCGCGGGGGTGGCCATCTTGATAGCCGGCTTCTTTCTGGTACAGAACATCGGGAGCGACCTCGTTTACTACCTCACTCCCCGCGAGGCGGTGGCCCAACGCGCCGACTTTCCCGACGGACGGCGGTTCCGGCTGGCGGGAATCGTGGTGGAAGGCTCCCTCCAGGAAGGGACCGACCCGGTGCGGTTTCAGGTCACAGACGGAGCCTCCACCATCGGGGTGGTGCTTACCGATACTCCCCCTCTGCTCTTCGACGAGGACGTCAACGTGCTGTTGGACGGGGCCTGGCGGGGTAATCAATACCAGGCCGACGGCGCGCTCATCTCACACGATGAAAACTACCAGGCGCCTCCCGTACCCGACGACGCCTCCCGCTGATGCTGTCGCTGGCTGGAACCCTGGCGGTGTGGACGGCCCTGGTGGCCGCGGTGTGGCTGACCATAACCGCTTGGCAGACTGCGCAGCGCCCGACGCCGTCCCTTCCCTCGGTTGCCGCCCTCCGCCGACCCCTGCTGGTCATGGTTCTCGCCGCCCTGGGGGCGATGATCATCCTCGAAACTGCTCTCTTGGCCAACGACTTCACCGTCTCCTATGTGGCCAACCACCACTCCCGCCACACTCCCTTTCCCTTCAACATCGCCACCGCCTGGGCGGCGCTCGAGGGCTCGATCGTGCTGTGGGGACTGGTCCTGGCCGCCTACACCTACGCGGTATGGCGGCGAGCGACCGCCGGAGGGGCCGAGCCCGACTCGCTCGACTGGGGCGCCCTGGCGGTGATCGGAGCGGTGGGGGTGTTCTTCTTCGGGCTCATGGCCACCGTGGCCAATCCCTTCGAGGTGTGCACAGAGGCCGCCGCCCGTTCCTGCATGGCTTCCAGTCCCCTTCCCTTCTCCCAAGCCGTGGGACCCGCCGACGGATCGGGTCCGAATCCGCTTCTCCAGAACCATCTGCTGATGGCCATCCATCCCCCGCTGCTCTATCTGGGCTATGTGGGTCTGACGGTCCCGTTCGCCTATGGCATTTCGGCGCTGGCCCTCCGTAACCCCGGCCCCACATGGCTTCGCCGGAGCGGCCTGTGGACCAGGGTCAGCTGGGTGTTTCTCACTTCCGGTATAACCCTGGGCGCCTGGTGGGCCTACGAGGTGCTGGGTTGGGGAGGCTATTGGGCCTGGGACCCGGTGGAAAACGCCTCCTTCATGCCCTGGCTGGTGGCCACCGCCTTCCTTCACTCCTCTGCAGTGCAGGAACGAAGGGGGATGCTGGAAGCTTGGAACTTCGTACTGGTGATCGGCGCATTCGCTCTGACTATCCTCGGCACCTTCCTCACCCGCTCGGGAGTGATAGCCTCGGTCCACTCTTTCACCCAATCGGCCATCGGCCCCGCCCTCCTGGGGTTCTTGGTGGTGGTGACGGTGGGCTCGTTCGTCTTGTTCGCCGCGCGCTCCCAACAGATCTCTTCCCCGGCCCGACTGGAGTCCCTCTCCAGCCGGGAGGGAGGCTTTTTGCTCAACAACCTGCTGTTAACGGTTTATGCCATGGTCGTACTGACCGGAACCCTCTATCCGCTGGTGTTGGAGGCCTTCACCGGATCAGAGGTGGGAGTCGGACGGCCTTTCTTCGACCGCATGGCCGTCCCGATCAGCTTCGCCCTCTTGTTGGCGATGGGACTTGGACCCGCCCTCCCCTGGCGGATAGCCCGTCCCAAGGTGGTGTGGCCGCGGATTCACCTCCCCCTCCAACTAGCCCTCGCCGCCGGTGTGCTGGTGATCATCACCACCACCCGGGTGGGGTATGTGGTGCTGGCCGTGACGGCCGGAAGCTGGGTAGTGGCAGTGGCCGGGACCCGCCTCTGGTCCCAGAGCCGTCGCGCCGCCCGAGCCCGGAGCGGATGGGCCTGGAGGGAGATAGGAGGAGTGGTCAGATCAGACCGCGGCTTTTGGGGCGGGCAACTGGCCCACGCTGGAGTGGCTCTGGCGGCGGTCGCCATCGCCTGTACCTCCAACCTAGGACAAACTCTCGACCGGGTGGAGATGGCACCCGGCGATCGAGTGGAGTTTGCCGGCTACGAACTGGTCCACACCGGCGTGTCGACCACCAGAACTCCCAACCGGTTGAAAAGCGCCGCCCGCGTGGAGATATGGCAGAACGACCGGCGGGCGGGGTGGGCGGAGCCTGCCCTCAGCCGGTTCGAAACCTCGGCTCTGCCGATCGCCACTCCCGGTATTCACCGGACCTTCACCGAAGATCTCTATTTGAGCTTGACGCGAGTCGATGAGCAGGGAGTTACCTTGCGGGCGGCCACCGCTCCCTTCCAATGGGTACTGTGGCTGGGCGGGTTGACCTGTGCGGCGGGCGGGATCTACTCCCTCCTGGGAAGGAAGCGCCGAAAGCACCGCTCCGCCCACCCGGTGGAGAGGGCGCGGCCGCATGGATAGCCGAAGGGATCCGCGTCGTCTTCTCCGATGGGCCTCTCCTGTGATCACCGTCGCCCTCGGCGTGTTCGTGGTGGTCTCGGTGATCACGGCCGACCCGGTGGCCCAGGACCGCTCCGAACGCATCGGAAAACAGGTCCGCTGTCCGGCTTGCGAAGGAGAATCTATCGCCGAGTCCCCAAGCTCCTACGCGGCCGACATGATGGCCTATGTGCGGGAGATGGTCTCCCAGGGTCTGTCCGACCAACAGGTTCTCGACCGCCTCATGTCCTCCTATCC
The DNA here is from genome assembly GCA_965214265.1 of Acidimicrobiia bacterium. Taxonomy (GTDB): domain Bacteria; phylum Actinomycetota; class Acidimicrobiia; order Spongiisociales; family ZC4RG35; genus Bin76. The sequence goes on along the minus strand of CBDCBK010000010.1, from coordinate 1,281,678 downwards.
CCGCTCACAGATGCTCGATCCCCCGTTTCGGATCAGCACGGTCCTCTTGTGGGTTCTTCCCGCCGCCGCATTGCTGGCCGGCTTGGGTCTGGCGTTCTCCCGTCTGAGAAAGCCCACCCCCTCGGGATCGGTTGGAGAACCGCCGTGAGCGAGCGGACCAAGTGGCAAGCACGACTCGCCCAGGCCGTCCGCGACCTCGAAGAGTTGGAACACCAGTTGGCGGAGGAAGAAATCCCTCCGTTGGCCGCGCAACGGCTCCAGAACATATATCTGGAGGAGATGGAGGAGGCCCGGCTGAGGCTGACGGAGGATGCGTCGGCCCAAGGCAACGGTGAGGCGCCCGCCGGTCCGCCCCGATTCTGGAACACGGGACGAATGATGGTGGCCGCCATCCTGGGAGTCTCAGCATTGGCCCTAGTGCTCTCGGTGGGATGGTTCGCGCAGCCCGAAGAGCAGACCGCAGCCACTGAAGAGTTCGATCCGTCCCGATACTCCAATGAGACCATGGAGGCGGTAATCGCCGCCAACGCCGACCATCCCCAGATCAACGGCATGCGGCTCGCCCTTGCCGGGCGCTACTTTCAGGCCGGGGACTTTTCGGGGGCTTTCACCCACTATCGGGGGGTACTGGAACGCAATCCGACGCCGCACGAGGAGGCGGAGGCTCTGAGCCGCCTGGGGTGGATGGCCTGGGCGGGTTCGGGAGAGGTCACACTGGCCGTCGAGACCCTGGACCGGGCGCTCGAAGCGGTACCCGACCATCCCCAGGCGCTCTACTTCAAAGCCATCGTCCTGTGGTGCGGGGCCGGTCAAACCACCGAAGCCGTCCCGCTTCTGGAAAAGGCGCGGGATGCCTTCCCCTCCCAGGCCGCGGTGGCCTCCGAACTGGCCGCCGCCCGAGCGGGAGAGGAATGCTCGTGAAAACGCGACCGGGACGAGCCGCGGTGGCATTGGCTGTGCTGGTGGTGATCTCGACCGCCATCTTCGCCGGGGTGTTCGCCACTCGCCTCTCCGGCGATCCGAAGCCCTCCGACTCGCCGATGGTGGGCGCTCTGTTCCCAACCATGGCCCTCCCGTTTCTGGACGGATCGGGCGAGGCGGCGATCCCCGATCCGGAAGCGAAGGTAACGGTGGTCAACTTCTTCGCCTCGTGGTGCCTGGAATGCCGGGTGGAACACGCCGACCTGCTGGCCGTAGCCGACGCCTTCTCTGGTTCGGGAGTGCGCCTCATCCAGATCGCCTACCAGGACCGTACCAAAGATGCGATCGCCTTCCTGAACGAGATGGGCGTCTCGCCCCTGGTCCGATACGTCTCGGATCCCGATAGCCGCGCCGCCATCTCATTCGGGGTGTTCGGGGTCCCCGAAACCTACTTCATCGGACCAGACGGCGTGGTCACCGCAAGGATCACCGGCCCCTCCAACGCTCTCTCCCTGGGCGAGCAGATTGACCGCATCCTCGGGAGCGACCAGCCCGAATAGAAGGCCGGACGCTCCTCTCAGGGGATCAGCTCGAACAAAACCCCGGGAGGCGGGGCCTCGGTCAGCTCCCGGCCTCCGACTTCCAGCAGGTGCCTATCGAAGAACTCCACCAGGTAGTGGTCCAGGACCGCAAATACCTGGGCGGCGGGCATGGACCCTCGCAGCCCCAAGCGGCTTCCCAGAGGAGAGAGCAAGGGAGCGATGGTGAAATCGCTGTGAACGGTGTTTTCGATCCCAATCCAATAGGTCCGCCGGTTGCTGCGCTCCACGAGCCCCCGCAGGATCTGATCGTTCTCCAACTCCCGCCACGGATCGGAGCGGATGAACATGGAGGGCACATCCAACTTTCCGGAAAGCTCCGAAGAGATGATCGGCTCCACCCAGCCGTCCAGGGCCGCCACCACCCGGCAAACGGACTCCACGAGACATGTCCTCACCGCCGCTCCTCCTCCCAGAGAGTGGCCATAGATCCCCAGACGGTCCAGATCCGCGAGATCGGCCAGAGCGCCGAAAGGCCCGCTCGCGCCCTGTTCCAATCCTCTGATTGCCACACGCAGATCCTCAGAGTAGATCTCCAACAGTTGGACAGCCGCCTCCTCGAATGCCTCGCCTCCCACCTCGTCGGGATCGGGAAGGGCTTCGGGGTCCAAGCGGGCGATACGCCCGTCGGGGAAGACGGTGGACACCGATCCGTAGGTGTGATCCAGCGCGATCACCAAATATCCATGGCTGGCCAAAGACTCCATTTGATGAACTGCCGCGTTGCGGAAGAGCCGCCAGCCGTGGGAATAGATGATTACCGGGATCTTCCCCCGATATGGAACGGCCTGCCCATAGCTGTGCGAGGGGGTGTAGCGGGTGTGATTCAAGAAGAACCCGGGAAGCCCGAACGATTCGGCCATAGCCGGGCCCACCACCTCCAAGTCAGCTAACCAGGGGCTGAGGGGTTCGGCATTCTCCGGCGCCTTGCCCGGATACCACACCTGGGCCATCAGCCGCCGGAAACTACCCGGATTGGGGCCGTAGTCCTCGATGCGATCGGAACCGGGAATCTCCAAGCTGGTGGTGGCGACCTGATAGGGGCCGGTGGGAGGAGGGATTTCCACTATCGGCAAGGCCCAAACCGGTGCCACCACCAAAATGATCCCCACCAGACCCAGGGCGACTCTCCGGATACGCTGATAGGAGACCAGTTGCCGCTCTCCCGTCAGCACATCACCCAACGCCATTCCCACGGCGACACCGTATAACCCCCAGAGTTGCCAGCGGAACCCTTCGGCCAGGAACTGGACAACCAGGGTTAGAAAAAGAACCGAGGCCATCACACCCCGGCGCAGTCTTCGCCCCTCCAAAGCCGGCCACAGCACCGCCACAAGGCACACACCGGTGAGCAGCCATTCCCAGAGTCTCATCAGAACTCCATTATGTCAAAGTCCACCGCCGGAAGCGCCGACCTTACTCTCGTGGGGAAGCTAGCCGGAGATCGACAGCAACTCTTCGATGGCGCTTCGCAAAACGGAGGAACCTTGAGGGCCGTGCAATCGCTTCACAATGGTCTTGTCCGCCCCGATCAGGACCGTAACGGGTTGGCCTCTCACCGCATACGCGGAGAAGATCCGCTCCCTCTCGTCCAAACCCCACATCACGGCTCCCGACCTCAACAACTGTTCGGCTCTTCGGGAGGTGGCGGAAAGGTTTGCCTTCCAAGCAGGCGCCACGAACGCCACCCGATCCTGATACTCGGCGGCCAACCCATCGACAACGGGCAACTCCCGCTGACAGGCCGGTCACCACTCAGCCCAAAACACCAAATAGACAGGCCGAGGTTCGGCAGAGAGCGTGAACGTTCCGCCCGATCCCAACTCCAGGGTGAAGTCGGAAGCGGGTAGACGGTTGTGCGGCTTCGTAGTGGTAGTCGTGGGAGCGGCCGTGGTAGTCGTGGGAGCGGCCGTGGTAGTCGTGGGCGCGGCCGTGGTAGTGGTAGTCGTGGGCGCGGCCGTAGTGGTAGTCGTGGGCGCGGCCGTGGTAGTGGTCGGGGCGCCCTCGTCGTAGTGGTGGTAGTGGTGGGCGCCCTCGTCGTAGTGGTAGTCGTGGTAGGCGCCCTCGTCGTAGTGGTGGTGGGCTCCGTCGTAGTGGTAGTGGCGGATGCTTCGGCAGTTGAGGTGGAACCGGCAGCTGTAGTGGTAGTGGGAGGAATCGCGGTAGTGGTTGGGGCAACGGTGGTGGTAGTCGGCGCCTCCGCCTCAGTTGTGGGGACGGCCTCTACAACACTGGAGGAAGAGTCCTCCGCAGCGGTGGTAGTCACCGCCAAGTCATCAGAGGATGAAGAAGGATCGCCATCCGCTGCTGTTGTCGCCGTAGAGGGAACCTCCTCGACCACGTCCGGAGAGCCAGTCTCCTCCTCGGAGAGGGGGGTCTCCACCGTAGAGTCCGCGGTCGCAGCGATGGCGGCATTGTCAACTTCCGGAGAGGAGTCCGAGGACCCGCAGGCACCCAGCACCAAACCACCGAGTATCCAGAAGGTCAATGCCACCCGGCCCACAAGGGCGCCAGACCCTGGACGCCTCATCAGATATTCGCTGGCAGCGTGGTCAAGGCTTCCCGCTCTTCTTCGGCGACCAGAGCGGTATCCTCCCAGCTCGACCTACAGGCCGGCGCTACAGCATTCACCCGGGCCTCGTAATGCTCGCCGAACCGATCGAGAAAGAGTTGCTCCCGCTTAGCACCTCATCCAACGCTTCCCGCATACTCTCGGCGCTTATGGCGCCTAACCAGGTGGACACAAGAGACCCGTCAGTGGCAACAACCGCACCGGCCGGCTGGCCGCCTATCCCGTAAGCGGAGAAGATCTCTTCTGTGTCGTCCAGCCCCCACAACACCCGACCCGAAGGCATCAGATCCCCGGCAACCCGGGCGGTGTTCTCCAAACTCGACTTCCAGGCCGGCGCCACGATCGTCACTCGACCCTCGTACTCCTCAGCCAACCGATCGACAGCGGGCAACTCCCGCCTACAGACCGGTCACCACTCCGCCCAGAAGACAATTAGCACCGGAGTGGTTTGCTCCGAAAGGACAAAGGTCTCCCCGGTGCCCAACTCCAGGGTGAAATCCGGCGCAGGCGGCCCGAGAGGTTCAGGTGCGGCGGTCGTGGTGGTAGTTGCCGCGGCTGCGGTGGTAGTCGTAGTTTCGGGTGCCGCCGTGGTAGTGGTGGGCGCCGCGGTGGTGCTGGGAACGGTGTCCACGGCGGCGGACGCTTCCGCGGTTTCATTGCCGCCGGTATCTGTTCCCCCACCGCACGATGCGATCAAGAGGATCACAGCCGTCAACCCGGCGAGACCCAACCAACGCCCGCGGCGATTCATTTGCGAGAGTATACGAGTTTCCGAAAGATTATGCAGGTTCCCTCCAGATCCCCCCTCGGCGGCTAGGACTTGCTTAGTTCGATCACTCGGTCAAGCACTCCTTCAGCGGCTCCCGAGTCGATCGAACGAGCCGCCAACCGGGCTCCTTCTGCCGAGGTCTCGGCTAACCCGGCCACCATCAGAGTGACTGCAGTATTCGCCACAGCCGCATCCCTCCGAGGGCCTGTCTCACCCGCAAGCACAGAACGCAGAATCATCGCGTTCGTCTGGGCATCCCCGCCCGCCAGCGCGGAGACATCCGAGGGTGCCAGGCCGAAATCTTCGGGAGCGAACACCACCGGAGATACGTTGCCCTCAGACAACTCGAACCCGCGGGTCGGGCCGGAAACCGACACTTCATCCAATCCGTTGTCGGCGTGGAGCACCAATGCCCGCTCCGTCCCCAGACGGGAGAGCACCCCGATCATTCTGTCTGCCATCCGGCCGTCGTACACGCCGATCAACTGGCGGGTAGCGCCCGCCGGATTGGTCAGCGGCCCCAGAAAGTTGAAAACGGTGGGGATCCCCAGTTGTTGGCGAATCGGCACCACATATTTCATGGCCGGGTGATAACGGGGAGCAAAAAAGAACCCGAATCCGGCTTTTCGCACCATCTCCGCAGTGTGTTCCGGCGCCAACTCGATCCCCACTCCCAGGGCCTCCAACACATCCGCCGATCCGCATTGGGAGGAAGCTGATCGGTTGCCGTGCTTGGCCACCTTGGCGCCTGCTCCCGCTGCCACCAGGGCAGCGGTGGTCGAGATGTTGAAGGTGCCGGAGCGGTCGCCGCCCGTGCCGGCCGTGTCCACCACCGGCTCTCCGACCGAAACCGAAACGGCCACGGCTCGCATCGTCTCCACCAACCCCGCCATCTCCTCGGTGGTCTCGCCCTTGATACGAAGCGAGATGATGAAAGCCGATGTCTGAGCGGGAGTCGCCTCCCCGGTCATAATCGCATCCAAAGCCGCCCGCGCCTCGGAGCGGCTCAAGTCCGAGCCGGCCGCCAGCTTTCCCAGGACCCCGGGCCAGTTCATACAGCTATACGTCGCTCTAGACGTCGACCGATTCGGTGCGCGCCACTTTGGTAATCACCCAGGCCGCCACTCCACCGACCATCGGAGCCACGATATACAGCCACATGTCACTCAAGTCACCGGCCACCAACGCCGGGCCCAGCGAGCGAGCCGGGTTGACCGAGGCACCGGAGATGTGAACACCTGCCAGGTGAATGCCGACCAGTGACAGGGAAATCACGGTCCGGGCGTGCCCGAGACCTTGGCTGACCACCACCATGATCACCAGAACAAAGGCGCCGGTGAGAATGATCTCGGCCCCGAAAGCTGGTCCGACATCACTGAAGGTGTTCATGGTGTTGGCTACCGCGTCCGATCCCGCCATGGCAAGCACCGCCAAGGACGCCAGGATCGCGCCGACGACCTGGGCCACCCAGTAGCCGATCATGTCGGAGGTGCTGAGGGCGCCGCCCAGCCGCATCGCCAAGCTGACTGCGGGGTTGAAATGGCCTCCGGAGATGTGACCCACCGCGTAAAGAGCGATCATCAAGGCGATGCCGAACCCGAATGCGATAATAACCAGGTTCCCGCCTGACCCCAAGACGGCCATCGATCCCAGAGCCACCAGGATGAAGGTCCCGATCAACTCCGCTACATACGTCTGCTTCATATGCTTCCTCCTGGCTATACGATGAACACCCAACACTCTACCGCCCTCAACTTACAGGTAGAGGGCCATCGCACGACAGGAAGGTGACGAGTGTGACAATTCCACGAATAAGGCTGCGGGCACTGGTCATGGGGACCACGGTGGGCCTGTTGGCGGTGGCCCTCACCACCCTGATCGAGTGGTGGTTTGGCGCGCTCGGCTGGGAAATCTTCCCGGGTTTTGGGAGCAGCGACAGCCGAGGGGGAGGCGCGGTGGCAGGCCTGGTGGCAGGAGTCCTGTTGGGTGGATGGGTTGCCGGGCGATCCGTTGCCCTGGGACAGCGCTTCCACGGCTCGCTCACCGGGCTGGTGATAGTGGGAATCCTGGTCACCCTGGCCTCCAGCGGAGGGGCAAACACCACAACCCTCCAAGTCCTGTCAGCGACAGCCCTGGGAATAGTCCTCGGCGGCCTGACCGGATGGTGGGCCGGCCGCCGCTGACCCCCGGCCTTCCCCGCTGGCCCGCCTCCATGTAGACACTCCCTCACACCCAACTGCCAAACCTCTGGCCAGCCATGACAGCAGGGGCATAACATATAGGGAAAGAACGAGCTCGCCGGGTGGCCGCGGGCGTGGGGACATTTCCCGGCGCTTGAGGAAAGTCCGGACTCCACAGGGCAGGGTGCTGGGTAACGCCCAGGCGGGGCGACCCGACGGAAAGTGCCACAGAGAACAGACCGCCGATGGCCTTGTCAAGAGGCACAGGTAAGGGTGAAACGGTGGTGTAAGAGACCACCAGCGCCCCGGGTAACCGGGGCGGCTCGGTAAACCCCACTCGGAGCAAGGCTAAGCAGGGACGCAACGGCCCGTTGATTAGTTCCGGGTGAGCCGCATGAGGTCACCGGTGACGGTGATCCCAGATGGATGGCCACCGGGGACCGGAAACGGTCCTCCCAGAATCCGGCTTACAGGCGGGCTCGTTCTTCTCTACCCGCTCAGTCGGCGGTGAGGTAGTGCAGGGCGGCCAGGGCGTAGATGCGGGAGGCCTCGTACACACCGCCGGCAGCCAAGTGTTCGTTGGGTGCGTGCGCTCGGGGAAGATAGCCGGGGCCGAAAGCCGCCACCGAGGGGATGCCGGCCGTGGCCTGGAAGCTGTAGGCGTCGGTGGCACCGGGGAAAATGGCGGGTTTCAGCCGTTTTCCCAGCACATGGGCGGAGGCGTGCTGGATGGCGTCCACCACCGGGTGATCAAAGGGAATCTCGGTGGCCTGGATGCCGCCCTCGATCTTCAGTTCAGCTTGAAGCCGCGGGTTGTCCGCCCTCGCATCCTCCAGGAAACGCTGCAGATCGGCGGTGACGCTCTCCACGGTCATCCCTGGCACCAGGCGGATATCACAGGCGAACCAGGCGTTCCCCGGATAGACCCCGTAGTAGACCCCGGACCCCGACATTACTCCCACATTGACAGTAGGACCGGGGCCGCCCAGATGGTGGGGCTCGTAGGTGAGATAACCCTTCATCTCTGCATGCATCCTCTGGATGAGCCAGGCCATCTCCACAGTGGCGTTGATCGGATCGAACCGGTCGGAGACACTGGAATGCATCTGGGTGCCTATCACCTCCACCTTGAGAAGCACCCCGCCCCGGGAGACCACTCCGATGTTCTCCCATTCGGACAGAATCCCACACGGCTCGCCGATGATTGCGGCATCCGCCTGCAGGTAACCCTCTCCGGCCATCCACTTGGAACCCAAAGTTGAGCCCGCCTCCTCGTCGGCGGTGAACACCAACTGAAGTTGGCCCGGCCATCCGGCCGTGCGAGAGAGCGCCGCCGCCGAGTAAACCATGGCGGCCACCGCCACCTTCATATCCCCCGAACCCAGCCCGTAGAGGTCGCCGTTCCGGATCACCGGATCCCAGGGATCCGTCTCCCAGCGGGCCATATCCCCCGCCGGCTTGGTGTCGAGGTGGCCGGACAAGATGAGGGTGGGGCCATCCCCGGCGCCGGGAATCCTCACCACCAGATTGGGACGTTCGGGCGCCACCGCCAACTCGGTTATATCGGTCAGACCCAACCGCTCAAGCCGCTTTCTCACCAAGGCGGCGACTGCCCGTTCATCACCGGGAGGGGTGGGGCTGGGGGTGGCGATCAGTTCCCGGGCAAAGGCCAATTGATCCTCGGCCGATTCCTCCAAGAAGGCAAGCGCATCCCGCTCAGAAGACGTTAAATCAGACACACGACCACAACACTAGCCACCCACTCTTCCTAGCTGAACGGCCTGGAATTCTCAGAGTCGACCTGGCCCGCAGAACGGCAGATCCGCTACTTCGATGTCGCGCCGGCCAGTTGGGTGATGCGCGGTCAGCACCGTGCCGGTCTGGTTGTGGGGAATGGCAACCAGCGCCAGCCCGATATTGCGTCCCAGCCGGGGAGAATAGGCCGCGGCCCGCACCGTGCCCACGGGCCGGGAGCCTGCCGTCACCGGCCACGGATGCTCGAGGAGCCGCGCAGAATCACCGTCGATCCACACCCGACCAGTTGCCGCCTCAGCCCCGCTGCCCGCTTTCGCATCAGGGCATCCCAACCGATGAAATCGATGCCGGCGTCGAGATCGAGGAAGCGATCGAGCCGAGCCTCGAAAGGATCGATGTCGTCGGGCGTGTCACCCCGGTAGGACAAAAGGAAACTCTCGATGCGCTCGATAGGGTTGGGAGCGTCCGGGCCGATCCCATGGGGTTTGCCCGCTTCGGCTACGAGCCGCCACAGTTCGCCACCCCGGCTCCGGTCGAGCAGGTAAAGCTCAAAGCCGCCTTGATTCGACCATCCGGCCCGGCCAGTTCCACTTGCATCTGAACGGCTACGTCCCACATCACCACACCTTCGATAAGCCGCCAATACTCGGTGATCTCATCTCCATAGGACACGGGCATCAACATGTGGTTGTAGACCGTGAAGCGACCCGCGCCCGGGGCCACAGTGCAGTCGAAGAACGCCGACTTGGCGACCCGGGTGCCCAGGGCCAGCCCGAGGGTATGCCTTACCTCTCTCAGAGACGAAGCCAAGTGTCATGCCACTATCAAAAAGGAGAGGAACATCAAATCAAAACCGGATCGAGGGGATATAAAGGGCGGGGGGCGTGCTCGAAGCGGAGATTTTCCAACCGAGGGGTGCTGGCACCGGGTAGGTCGAGGGTGATCGCTTCGGGGGCCGAGCAGGGGAAGTTCGCCCGGTAGTCGCTGCATGACCGCACTACCAAAACGTCCGTCCGGTCGGGATCGAGACCGGCGTGCCGCCAGGTGGAAGGGTCGTAGGTAAGGGAGGGCCGGGAAGAGATCAGCAGGTGGTGGAGGCCGGAAGTGATCACCGCCCACTCCCCCATCGAAACCTCTTTTCCCGTGAAAGAGCGGCCCGTCAGCCGATAACTCCCTGCTCCCGCGTCAGCAACCACACCCTCGACGGTGACCGGGCAGGCGGCGGGGTTGAAGGCGCCTCCTACCTCCAACCGCACCCGGGTTCCCACCGCCCGGGCACAGCGTCGGGCGGCCTCCGGATCGAGTACCGAATGCATCACTATCAGGTCAGCCCCGCACGACGCGGCCTCGATCACCATTATCGGATCGTCTCCTGAAGCTCCGGCGGTGGGGCAGTCGGCAGTGTGCGCCATCAAAAACGGCCGGGTCGAAGAAAGCCGAGCGGTCGCAAAAGCCGCAGACGGGGTCATGATCCGGGGCGTGGTCATCCGTCCCCGTCTCCGCCAAACCTCATACGCGAATTTCTCCGCAAGCAAAGCGGCACCAGCCGGATCGTCGTCGGTGACCGCCAGCACCCCGAGGCCGAGTTCCGGCACATCCAGCCAGGGCTGAACAGGAAAAAGCGAGATATCCAGAACCCGGTCCACGGTCATCTGGTCGGCAAGCTCCCGGACCTCGGACATCGGACCCAGGTCGGTGCGCATTCCCTCGGCGGGGATCAAGAGGGACCGCTTGGCCAAAGCCATGGCTGGGGATATCTCACTCCGCACCGTAGCGGCCACCAACCGGGCAATTCTCTCGCCGGTCGATCCCATATCGACGTGCGGCTCGGTGTGGTATCCCACCATTACATCCGCCAGTTCCACCATCCGGACGGTCAGGTTGGCATGGAGATCCAGGCATACCCCCAAGGGCATGTCTCCTACTCGTCGCCGGGCGACCTCGATCAGCGACGAGTCGGCATCGAAGAGCGACTCCGAGGCCATCGACCCGTGCAGGGACAGCACCAGCCCGTCGAGCCGACCGGCTTGCGCCAGAGTGGTGTCGAGCAGCCCGATGAGGCGCTGGAAGGTCTTCTCGGTCACGGGTCCCGATGGGAGAGAATAGGCCGAGACCAGGGGAATCGGCTCTGCGCCCCGCCGCTCGAGTTCAGCCATCACCCCGGCAAACTCTGTGTTGGTCCCCGCCAACGCCTCCACCGCCTCCTCACCCACCAGAACAGTGAAATCCTCCCAGCTGGTCGGCTTGGGGCTGAAGGTGTTGGTCTCCTGAAACAGGGAGGCGACCCCGATCCTGGGCTTTTCCATCGGCTGCCGTTCCGCTCAGCCGGGGGGAGGGGTGATCCCGACCGGAGCGTTCTCCGCAGCCGAGCGCTTGGCGGCGTCCACCATCGCTTGGGCGTGCCGAGCCTGATCGAGGGTCATCTCGGGAGCGACGCCCGCCCTTACCGAGCATATGAAGTGGTCGAGCGAGGCGGCCAGATCCCCACCAACACGGTCCCGCACCACCGGCCAATGGGCGAGATCAGGAACGGAATAACGGTCGACGTCCACTACCGACAGCCCGTGATTGGACCCGTCGATGAACACAGCTCCCCCGGTTCCCACCGCCTGCAGGGAGGCATCCAGTGGCACCGGGAAGGAAGCGGGCAGCACCCAACTGGTCTCAAGCACCCCGATCACCCCGTTCTCGAACCGCACCATCACCATGGCCGCGTCGTCGTGTCCGTAGGGCGCCAGGCGGCGGGAGATGGTCTCCGCATACACCCGGATGACCGGTGAATCAGCCAGCCAGGCCATGGCGTCCAGATCATGGATGCCGGTGGAGATCAACAGATCGGTCCAGACCCCATATATATCCGCGCCCAGATACGATCCCCGGCGACGGGTGAAGATGGTGTGGATATCTCCCAGCCGACCGGCAGCCGCAGCCGCCTTGGCCTCCGAGTAGCGGGGGTCGAAGCGGAGGATGAAATTCGCCATGGTGAGCACCCCGGTCCCCCGCAGATCGGCCACCAGCCGATCCACTTCGGCCAGGCTGGGCGCCAGTGGCTTCTCCAACAGCAGATGTTTCCCCGCAATGGCCAGGGGCATGGCAGTCTCGTAGCGATAGTGCTCGGGAACCGACACCGAGGCGGCGTCGAATTCACAGGCGTCCAGCAGGTCCGCCACATCGGTGAACCAGGGGACGCCCAACGGTCCGGCCACGGTCTCGGCCGTCTCGGGGTTGATGTCGACGATCCCCACCAACTCCGAAAGCGGGTGCTCGGCGTAGATGCGGGCGTGGAGGGATCCGATCACCCCCGTCCCCACAACCGCGGTTCGCAGGGCCGGCATCTCAACTCTCCCGTGGGGCGAAAGCCCGATCGTGGCCTGGCATGACCGTGGTCGGGTGGAGCGCGTGAATCCGGTCAAGGCTGGAGTGGAGTCCCCGGAGTTGATCGGAGGTGTACCAGTGCGAGAACGAACGCTCCGAATACTCGCGACGGGTCATCACTGTGTCGCCTGCGACTATCACCCGGTCTCCGTCTTCGGTCTCGGCCATCACGCTGATGTGACCCGGCGTATGTCCCGGTGTGGAGATCGCCACCACCCCCGGCATCAACTCCAACTCATCGCCCCTCCCCACCTCGATCAAAGAGCCCATCACCGAAAGCCTCGCTTCGGTCTCGGCCGTTCCATACAACTCTTCGCAGAAATCGGCCTCCCCCTCACCCAACACGATGTCGGCGCCCGGAATGCGGAAGGCGCTGCCCATGTGATCGTGATGGCAGTGCGTGCACACCACAACATCTATGTCGGCCGGAGTGAGCCCGAAGCGTTTCAACCCTATGCCCAGTTGTCCGTAGAACCCAGTGTGATAATTGCCGGGATCGACCACGATATTCTTCTCTCCCCGGATCAATACGGTGGTGGAGACAGGCATGAAACCCAGATTTGATTCGAATAGGCCGGATTCATCCGGATTGATCCCCATCATCAGCTCCATCCGGTCCAAAGTGGCCTCGGTGTCGGCCGCAAAGAAATAGACGACCTCGTCATCCATCAGGGTGAATCTCAGAACCACCGGCTGGATTACCACATCTACCTGGTTAGGCATAAATCAGCTCCTCTCATATTTCAGGATCGGCCACGTCCCGGCCGACACCTTCGCTTCTACACACAGATCACCTTTCCACCCCGGCCGTCACCACCTCGGAGATGTTGCGCTGGAAAACAGCGGTGATGAGAATAACCGGCAGGGCGGTTAACACAGTGGCCGCCGCCAGTTGGCCGATGGCAATGTCCATCGTGGAGCGGAACAGTCCCAAGGTCACTGTGAGCATGGAAAGATCGCTGGTAAAGAGCAATGGGGTCAAGAATTCCACCCAGGCGAGGATGAAGCCCAAGAGCAACCCAGCGAAGATCCCGGGACGGAGCAAGGGGATGACGATGCGAAACATCAACTGGCGAAGACCCGCACCGTCTATCCGGGCCATCTCTTCCACCTCCACCGGTATCGACCGGACGAATGATCCCATTATCCACACCATGAAGGGGAGGGTAAACGCCACATAAGGGAGCACCAGTGCAATGTAAGTGTCGTACAGGCCCAATTGCACCACTGCGATGAACAGGGGAAGGACGAACAGCAGGGTGGGGAGAATGTAGATGGCGGCGAATCCGCCCAGGATGATCCGCCTGCCAGGCACGGCCATCCGGTGCAGGGCGTAGGCAGCCGGCACGGCGACCGCCACTGTCAGGAAGGCGGTGGCCAGCGCCACCACCAGGCTGTTGAACATCGACTCCGCCACCGGGATGCCTGAAGCCTCGTCGAAAATGTCCTGATAGTGCCGTGGTTCGATGTAGGTAGGCACAAATGCCACATTCGGGGAGCGGATGTCGGTTTCCGTCTGAATGCTGGTGAGAATGATTCCATAGAGAGGAAAAGCCATCACCACCAACACCAGCACCGCCGCCCCATAGGTCACCGCCCGCTTGAAACGACGACCGACAGACGTGCGGGTGAAAGCAGTCATGGTCACATTCCCGCCAGCCGTCGGGAACGGGCCAGCATCCACCCCAATCCTGCGATTACAGCCACGGTCAGAGCAGCAAGAAGGTAGGCGGTGGCCGCCGCGCTTCCGAAGTCGAACTCCACGAATCCCTGCCGGTAGGTTAGGTAATTGAGGGTTGTTGTCCCCCTAATCGGGCCGCCACGGGTCAGCACAAAGATGGTGTCGAACACTTTCATGGCCCACACGAACAGAAAGATCACCACCGGTACAACCACCGGCAACATGAGGGGAAAGGTCACATGCCGAAACCCTCGCCAAGGTCCGGCGCCATCGATAGCCGCTGCCTCCTTCACCGCGCTGGGCACGATCTGCAGCCCGGCCAGGATGAACAAGGTGGCAAAGGGAATCCATCGCCATACCTCGGCAATCAGCACCGAATGCAAAGCAATTGTCGAACCCCCTAGCCAGATGATGTCCCCCTCTCCGCCAAGAGCCCTGATAAGACCGTTCAGAAAGCCGAATTCGGCGTGGAACATCTGCACCCACAGGAATCCCGAAGCCACCGGCGGCACCGCCCAAGGGAGCAGCACCGTGACCCTCAGCAGCCCTCGACCGAGAAAGGTCTTGTTGAGCAGAAGAGCGATCAGAAAAGAACAAATCACCGTCACCACACACAGCATCACCCCGAAGTAGAGGGTGATCCAGGTCGCCTCCCAGAAGGCGTCACTGGTCAACTGGTTGACAAAGTTCCTCAGCCACACGAAGCGGTCTAACCGGAAAGGCGATACGTGGACTTTGGTGACGCTGTACAGCAGGGTGGAGATTGCCGGATAGGCGTAGACCCCGGCCACCAGCAACACGGCGGGCGCCGTCATCGCCGCCGCGATCAAACGACCGCGGCGGCGAGAGCGGGTGGCCGACTTTTCGACCGCCTGGACCTCGTGGGTCATGGGGTCGGGGGCGGTTTTACGCTTCGTCCTGCTTGCGGGCTTCCAGAGCAGCCGATGCCGCGTCATCCAGAGCCTGCCGCGGCGACTTGCGCTGCGCCAGCACCTCATGGATCTCATCGGAGAGCATCTGCGTCCAGCGGGGGCGGTCCTCAGACCACCCTCCATCCACCGGATACTCGTAAGCCTTGGCCAGAGCCGGGTAGAAGGGGAAGGCCTCCACGATGTCGGGCTCGTTGAGAACCCCGCTGTAGATGGAGCCCCATCCGCCCAGCGCCACCACCCGCTGACCCTCGCGGGAGGAGATCAGATCCAGCAGACGCCAAGCCTCGTCCTTGTTCTCGGCGTAGACCGGCACTCCGAAGAATTCCGATCCATCCACTGAACCGCTGGTCACCACAGCCGGGTTGGGCGCAAACGCACTGTGCCCGGCGATCCCGGGAGCGGCCTCGGGAATGGCCGCCACCCCGGCCACGAAAGGCCAGGAGATGAGCATGCCCCGGGTGCCATCAAAGAAACCGGGAGTGGCGTCGAACACCCAGGTATAGGTGGTGACGGCCGGATCTATCGCCTGGTGGACGTGCAGCAGATCATGCAGCTTCTGGAGTGCTTCCACTCCCTCTTCGCTGTTCCAGGCAGGCTGCTGTTCCTCGTCGAGGAAGCTGCCCCCGTGCATATGGAGCAATCCGCCCCAAGTGAAGAGGACATGCGTGTCTGCCCAGGCATCTGTGTATCCGTAGTACTGCACACCATCCCGCTCGCCGGTCATGGCTTTGCCGTATTCAATAAAGGTGTCCCAAGAATTGGGTGTGGAGTGCCAGTCGAGTGGAGCATCGGGATCCAGCCCAGCCTGCTCCATGAGCTTTTTGTTCCAATGGAGCAACTGACTTCCCATTGTCCACGGAACCGCCCAGGTCTCACCTCCGGCCTCCGCGGCGCCCATACCTCTCGTCAGCAGGTCCGGCTCACTCCGAACCCGCTCATCCATGAAAGCGCTGGCATTGGTGAGCCAGTCCCGGTTGCTGAGCTCGGGGCTCAACGACGCGGTGACAAACGCCGCGTCCCAGGGCGAACTCTGCGCCAAGAACGAGGTGGTGAGCTTGCTGCGCAGGTCGGGGGAGGTTACCTCTTCGACGTTGGGGGCAAACCCGACATTGGCCTGATGCTGTTCCAAGAGCTGCTTGATCGGATCCATATGGGTGCCGATCAACACTCCCAGTTGACCGGTGAAATCGTCACCGGGCACCGCTCCCACATCGGTGGGGTCTTCACCTCCACACGCCGCCAGGAGGGTGGAGAAACCACCCATCGCCGCAAAAGCCAGCAGAGCCGAGGTTCCTCCCAGGAACTGGCGACGGGTGAATCCAGAATCGTATCTCTTCGGTGTCAAGGTTCTCTCCTTTCAACACTGGCTGGTGTTTTCCCTCTAAGTTAGCCGTTCTGCAACCAGAAGGCGTCCAAAGCTTGAATTTTTGGCGGCCTCCCGCCGCAAGACCATTGCTCAACTGATCCGGGGAAAGCAAACCTCTTACCGATTTCCGGACAAGATATCTCTCATTGGAATAAAAAGCCATCTTCCACCGATGGGAAAGACATCGCAGCGCTGGTCAAAACCATGAGCTTCGCTTGGCGGTGGACAGCGGCCATGCCCTGGGAGGACCGAGCAGCCACCGAGGGCCAGTTGGAGGCCACCAATGCGCTGGTGGAACCCGATGACACCGCCATCGGCGGCGTCCGGTTGGAACTGCCCTGAGAAGCCTTGATCGGCCGGTTTTGCCGCGCTCGGCGACATCGGTTCGGGTGGCGCCCAATGCCGTTGCGTGGGCCAAGGAGTGATCAGTTGTCCGTGGGAGTTTCGCAAACCTCGCGGAACAACTCGTCTATTTGCGCGAAGAACTCATCGAGGTCTTCCCCGTCCTCGAAACCATCGTCCTCGGGGTCCGGAAGGTTCTCCAGGAGGTCCGGGAGCTTTTCGAGATCAAGTTCGCAGTCCTCCAAGAACGCCAATCCGGGCAAAAAATCTCCGAATGGGAGCCCAAAGCCCTCAAAGGATTGATCCTTTCCGTCGTCGTCTTCCCGGAAATCCTCACCAAAACGCCGGCCCTCATCATCGTCCTCCCAAAAACCATCCTCGAACCAACCAGGCCCAAAGAACCTGCCCATGAACGATTCGAAGTCCCCCTCCTCCAGATAATCCACGACCTTTTCAATAAGCTGTTCGATCTTTTCGATGAGGCGTTCTACCCGTTCCAGCCCCTCATCGGAGAGATAGGAGCCGTTCTCGAAAGGGAACTCCTTTAATATGAACTTCCCCTCTTCGAACTCCTTGTCCTTCCAGCCGTTCCGTTCCCGTTCGAGTTTTTCCTCAGGAGCCGGGGACCGGAATCGCTTTCCGTCCGGCGAGAACGCCCCCTCCCCGAACCACTCTCCGGAGGGGTCCACCTGGAAGGCATGGAAGTTCCCATCCCGGCGCCCGTGGTCATCGGAACCCCGGGAGTCGTCTATGAACCAGGCAATCCCTATCCCGATCAAGACCCCTGCTCCCAGAATCACCAACCCGACTCCCAGGCGTACCCAAAACGTAAAAGAGCCCAAGAATCCGAAACTCCGGCGCAAGCGTCCTCTCCGAACAGACGCCCCGTTCTCCACCACCTCCGGCCCGGCGTTCGGTGATTCTTCCATGTTGCGGTCTGACTGGTTTTCCATGTGTCTCCCTTGATCTTATTCCTCTGCTGTTATGGCCGATTGTTGATAAAGAACACCTAAAGCCTCATTCCCAGCCCGCCAGCCGCTCAAAGCCGCACTCCCGACGGTGCATTCAACAGCCCTGGGGCCACTTGGCCTCACGCCCAAGCCGGCGATTACGTCTGCACAGGGTCTATACAATTGGGTTTTGAGAGATGAAAGACCGTGACCGAAAAACCACAGAGGGACAGTCACCCGCCCCGGTTCCACCGGTTGAAAACCATAAGGAGAAAACCTCCTTTCCCTGGAAGGTAGCCGGAGGGGGGGCGCTGGCCCTGCTCTTGATCTGGTTCGTGATCCAGAACTCCCACTCGGTGCAAGTCAACCTGTTTTGGTGGAGCGGCGAATACCCGATGATCCTTCTGATGGCAGCGGTAGCTGTGACCGCCATCCTGGTGTGGGAAACCCTGTCTCTGTGGCGCCGCCGCAAGAAACCGGCTGGAGAAAAAGAGTGACCGAACGACTGGTGGTGATCGGAGGGGACGCTGCCGGGATGTCAGCAGCCAGCCAGGCGCGTCGCCGACGATCCGCCGACGATTTAGGCATCATCGCTTTGGAGCGCTCTTCCTACGTTTCCTACTCGGCTTGCGGGGAGCCCTACCACGTAGCAGGCTTTGTCGATCCGCTAGAGCGGCTGGTGGCCCGGACTCCCCAACAGTTCCATGACCGCAATATCGAAGTGCGCATCCGCCATGAGGCGGTGGAAATCGATCTGGATTCCCGTCAAGTGACAGCGCGGGACATTCTAAGAGGCAGTACTTACCAACTCGGATTCGATCAACTGGTGGTGGCTACCGGCGCAACCGCGGTTCGCCCCCCCATCGAGGGGATAGGCCTTCGAGGTGTTTCGGAGTTGCGCACCCTGGACGACGCCGCCCGGCTACGTCGCCGAGCCGACGGCGCTCCGGGTCCGGTGGTGGTGATCGGAGGCGGATACATCGGGCTGGAGACGGCCGAAGCCTTCCATCATCGGGGATTTCCGGTGGTGGTAATCACTTCCGGGCAAGCGGTGCTCGACCGCACCCTCGACCCCGACCTCGGCCAGAAAGTGGTCGAGGCCATGGAGAACATGGGGATAAGGGTGGTCACCGGTATGCGGGTGGAGTGCATCAACGGGGATGACAAAGTGCAAAGCGTGGGCTGTGAAGGGGAGACCTTCCCAGCCGAACTGGTGGTGCTGGGGCTTGGGTCGCGACCCGAGACCCAACTGGCCCTCCAAGCCGGGATACCGGTCGGGGACACCGGCGCCATCGCCGTGGACCGGCGTCAGTGCACCGAGATCGAGGGAATATGGTCGGCAGGAGACTGCGCCCAAGCCCTCCATCGAGTGACCGGCCGGCCGGTCAACTACCACTTGGGAACCATCGCCAACAAGGCCGGTCGGGTAGCCGGGATCAACATCGGCGGTGGACACGCCGAGTTCCCCGGAGTGCTGGGAACCGCCATCACCAAGGTGTGCGATCTGGAAATCGCCTCCACCGGGTTAACTAGCGCCGCCGCTCGGGAAGCGGGATACCAAACGGTGATCGGAGACGCGGAAGGAACCACCACCGCCGGCTACTGGCCCGCCGCGGCGCCCATGGCCATACGGGTGATCGCCGAAGCCGCCACCAACAGAATCCTGGGCACCCAGATCGTGGGAGGCCCGGGCGCCGGGAAACGCATCGACGTGTTCGCCACTGCCATCTGGAACGAGATGACCGCTCACGAACTGGCCTGGACCGACCTTGCTTACGCTCCGCCTTTCTCAGGAGTATGGGATCTGATCCATATCGCTGCCCGCCGCGCGACCTAATAAACTCTTAACTATGAATCGCATCTCAAACCGGATCGGAAGCATCGCCCCCTCGGCGACCATGGCGGTCTCCGCCATGGCTCAGCAGATGAGGGAGGCGGGCGACGACGTAATCAGCTTTGGGCCGGGAGAGCCCGACTTCCCCACTCCTGACCACATCGTGGCCGCGGCCGCCAAGGCCTGCGGGGATGTCAAGAACCATCGTTACACCCCCACCGCCGGGCTGACCGAACTGCGAGAAGCGGTCGCGGACGCCACCACCTCCAACTCGGGAGTGGAGGTCTCCCCGTCACAGGTAATGGTGACCAACGGAGGCAAATATGCGGTGTTCGCCGCCTGCGCCACCTTGTTGGACCCCGGAGACGAAGTGATCGTCCCCGCCCCCTACTGGGTTTCCTACCCCTGGACCATCCAATTGGCGGGGGGAACTGCCGTACCGGTGCTGGCCGATCAGGCCAACGGTTTTCAGGTGACCATCGACCAATTGGACCGGGTGGTCACCGAGCGCACCAAGGCCCTGATGTTTGTCTCGCCCTCCAACCCCACTGGCGCCGTCTACAGCCCCGACATGGTGAGTCAGTTGGCCGCTTGGGCGTCAGAGCGGGGAATCTGGGTGATAGCCGATGAGATATACGAGCATTTCGTTTATGACGGGGCGGAGTTTTCCTCTATCGCGGCCTCCATGGATGACCGGTGGGTGATCGTAAACGGGGTGGCCAAGGCTTACGCCATGCCGGGCTGGCGAGTGGGATGGATGGTGGGACCCCCCGATGTCATCAAGGCCGCCAGCGGATTACAGTCCCACTCCACCTCCAATGTGTGCAATGTCGCCCAGCATGCGGCTCTGGCCGCCCTCTTGGGACCCCAGGAGTCGGTGGCCGAGATGAAGGCGGCTTTCGACCGGCGGCGGCGCGCCATGTACGAAGGGCTTGCGAACATCCCCGGCCTGGAGTGCATCATCCCGCAAGGCGCCTTCTACGCCTTCCCCAACTGCTCGGGTCTCCTGGGACGCAGCCTCGGGGGCCGGAAGGTGAGCAACACCATAGAGTTGGCTTCGGCCATCCTGGAGGAGATCAAGGTGGCGATAGTGCCCGGGGAGGCGTTCGGCGCTCCCGGCTTCGTTCGTTTCTCCTATGCCCTCTCCGACCACGACCTGGCCAGGGGAGTACGGCGCCTCGCCGACTTCTTGGGATAGGCGGTCCTTTCAAGAGAGGCCGCGGAGAACCAACCAGAGATACAACCGCATGCGGCCCGGCGCGCCCGGTTTCTCCCCGTCCTGTTGTCTCCATCCAATGGAATCATCACAGCCCTTTCCATCAGCATCGGTTCAAAGCCATTTCTTCCCGCGCATCCACGATCGGTGGGGATTTCGGCGGACATAGCTGAAAATGTACGCTCTGGCTTAGATAAAGGAGAGGGCGGCCATGAGTGAGATCAGTGTCAAAGCGCAGATACTGGTTGAACCCCGCACCTTGAGCCCCAGGACTCTACCGCGGCGCTCGGTCCAAGAAGGTGGATGGCTGGCAGTGGAGGCCACCACCCTTTCGGGAATAGACGCCCAAGCTTGGGCGGGAGAGCTTTCCCAACTGGCGTATCCGCTCATCCTGGGCCGCCAAGTGGTGGGAAGAATCGCGGACACTCTCAACGGGGACCTGCCCTATCCGATCGGCTCCCGGGTACTGGTGGAGCCGATCATCCGGTGCCGCCAATGTTCATCCTGTCTGGCCGGGCTGTCTTTCTGTTCTCGTCGCTACCCGGTCAACGCCTACGGTCTGATTCCCTCCACCGAGCATCCCGGATTGTGGGGAGGAATGGCCGAGACTCTCTATCTTGATCCCAATGCCCGACTTCATCACATCAGCGACGATATTCCGGCCGTGACCGCCACCATCGCCCATTCTCTCGCCGACGGCTGGACCTGGGCGGTGGAAACCCCGCGCCTTAGGCCGGGGGAGAACGTGCTGATTCTGGGCCCCGGGCCCCGGGGCCTGGCCTGCCTGCTGGCCGCCAAGAGCGCCAGCGCCGGATGGGTGGGAATCAGTGGGCTGGATGTGGACTCCGACCGCTTGGAGATGGCCCGCATTCTGGGCGCCGACCTAACGGTGAACGTAACCACCGATGACCTGGAAACAGCGGTGGGAAACAGCCTTGGACAACGCCCCGACCTAGTGGTGGACGTAACCTCCAACGACCCCGAAGCCATCTACGTCGCTCTGGAAATAGTGCGGCCGGGAGGGCAGGTGATACTGGCTTCCACCAAGGGTGGGCGGCCCATCTCCTCGCTCTACTCGGATGTGATCGTCACCAAACAGTTGCACGTGGTGGGGGTGCTGGGACCTTCCCAGGAGGGATTCAAATGGGGGGTCCAGCAACTGGAGATTGATCCTCGGCTCGACGCGCTGGTCAGCCACCAATTCCCGTTGGACGAGTCTCATGTGGCTCTCGCCGCCACTGCCGGACAGTTGGGACATGAAGAGTTGATCTCGGTCGCAATCAGCTTTTGACAGACCGGATCGCAGGCGAGCGGTGACGGGGGAAACGCTCTCATCCGACTGGCAGCCCTCCCGCTCGTCGGTCTGGGCCTGGGTCGGCTATGACTTGGCCAACACCATTTTCGCCCTGGGAGTGGTGGGCCTCTACCTACCTCAATGGATTCTGGAGAAGGATCTTCCGGACTCGGCGTTATCCGTGGCAACCGCCGGCGCCGGCTTGGTGGTGGCATTCTTGGCGCCCTGGGTAGGAGCCCGCACCGACCACCGAAAGAACAGAATCGGCCCCCTGGCGATCACAACCGGGATGGCCGTTTGCGGAAGCGCGCTCCTGGCGGTGGGCCCCGTCATCATGACCATGTTCATCTTTGGAATATCCCTGATCGGATTCCATGTGGGATCGGCCCTCTACGACACCTTGCTGTTGGATGTCAGCACCCCCGAAACCCGCAGCCGCGTCTCGGGGATGGGCGTGGCAATCGGGTATGTGGGATCTTTTATCGGATTGGGTATCGGCACCCTCGTCCTGGGAGTGGGCGGAGGCTATCCAGCGGTGTTCCGCTCCCTGGCGGTCGGTTTTGCGGTCTTTTCCCTCCCCGCTTTCTTCCTGATCCGCCCCGCGCCCCGACCTGCGGCTGTGGGAGAGCCTCCGCCCTTGCGGAGAATCATCGGCGACCTGCTCCAATCGTGGAAGGCGACTGGCCAATACCCCAACCTGACCAGGTTCCTGGTGGGCAGGTTCTGCTACACCGAGACCGTCAACACCTTGATCGGGGGATTCCTAGCGATCTACGCCACCGAGGAAGTGGGACTGACCACCTCTCAGGTAACGGCTTTTTTGGGCGCCGCAATAGCTGCCTCCATGGGGGGCGGATTCTTGGGCGGCTGGCTGGCCTTGCGCTTGGGGGCCGGCCCCGCTTTGCGGCTGATCCTGTGCCTCTGGATAGTCACAATCGCCTTGGGCGTAACCGCGGCGGTGTCTGGCAGCGCCTGGTTGATCTGGGTGGTCGGGCTGTCGGGCGGTGTCTCGCTGGGAGGACTCTGGGCCACTGACCGGGTGATTATGACCGGGCTATCACCGCCCCATCGGCTGGGCGAGTTCTATGGTCTGTACGCCACGGTGGGTCGCTTCGCCGCAGTCCTCGGTCCGCTGCTCTGGGGCTTCATAGTGGATGTTCTCGGCTTGAGTCGTCATGTCGCCATGATCTCCCTCATGTTCATAGGGCTGACCGCCCTCTACATACTGAGAGGGATCAACCCCGGGACCGCCTACGAGCCGACGTCTTCGGAGGGGGACTCGGGGGGAAACACCATGGAGATTGACCCGCCCAGAGATCTGTTGGGCACGTAATATGTAACTCCGTTTTCGTCGCGGAGGATGGTTACCCGGGGACGGATATCGATCACCTCACCGCTAGCCGCCCCGCTTTTGATCTTGTCTCCGATGCGGTACTGATCTTCGGCCAAAATGAAAAACCCGGAGATGACATCCTGCACCAAGCCTCTTGCTCCCAAACCGATCGCAACACCCGCCGCCGAGCCGACCGCCAGAAAAGGCGCCAGTGGCAATCCCCACACGGAGATGATCATCAGCCCCCCGGTAACCAGGAAAACGATCATGATCATTCTCCGTACTAGCGACCACAACGTAGCAGCTCTGGCGCCGTCTTCCTCCCCCCGGCCGGCCATGTCTTGGACAACCCGTCTCCCTACCCGCTTCACGCTGAGGTACCCAACCCATAGGCCCAGAGCGGTGAACAATGTTCCCAGCGTCTCCTCGATGAATTTCCATTCGGTGATCGCTTCCCACATGATCCGATTTTTCCTGTTCTGGTCGGCTGGTCTTGGACAACTCAGATATGTTGTCTCCTTCTCTACACTTTAACCGGGTTATCCCCTCTTCCTTCCATTCGTTATGTCACGCACTGCTCGTTTTCTGTTGATCACTGTCATCGCCGTGGCGATGCTGATCATCATCGGCTTGGGGAGCTACGTGGCATGGAGCCGCTCCCACCAGGGAATTATTCTCGGATCCGTAACCGTCTCGGGAGTGAGCCTGGAGGGCCTGGAGCGAACGGAAGCGGAATCAATTCTCTCCGAGATGGAGTCACAGCAGGGGGAGGCCGTGATCCAGATCTTCGTCAACGACCAACCATTGGCCGTCACCGCCTCCGAATTTGGCTATCGGATAAACACCGGAGAACTGATTGACACAGCCATGCAGAAAGAAAGGCAGGGAGACCTCTTGACCAGGTGGCGGAGGTGGCTAAGGGGTTTCTTCAACGACCCCGTCTCCGTGGAGCTGTTTCCCGAGTCCACCATCGACCAGAGCCTGGTGGATGACTTCCTCAAGGACTTGGACCGACAGCACGGAATACCCCCCGTAGAGGGGAACCTGGAGTTCATGAACGGCCGGCCCGTCCCCACCTATCCCTCGCCAGGTTGGCTTTTGGACAGCTCGGAGGCCGGCGAGGAGATTCGCTCCGCCGCGGTCGGTGGAGGCGGAACGGTGCGGCTGGATACGGTACTGGTTGCGCCGAACACCAGTATCGAACAGATCGCGGACGCCTCGGCCACAGTGGAGCTATGGATATCCGCCCCGGTGGTGTTCAAAGATCCGGACGGTGGAGCCGAGTTGGTCTTCACCGCCCAAGAGATAGCAGACGCCATCGTCTTCGGCTTCGATCCCAACACAGATCCCTCGGTTCTCTTGAGCATCGACCGAAGGCTGGTGACCCGCAAGGTGTCGGCGATAAGCGATATGGTCGGCGATCGTCCTGTCAATGCCTACTACGAGATAGACGAGAACGACAGGGTGATCATCCACCCGTCTGCCACCGGCATCAGCGTCGACGTGCACACGCTCGGCGATTCACTGGAAACACTCGCCGCCACCCGAGCGCGTGAGGGGTTACTTCCAAAAATTGAGGGAACCCAACCCCAGATGTCCACCGAAGACATCGAGAATTTGGGAATTCGCCACCTGGTGTCCCACTACACCACATACCACAATTGCTGCGCTCCCCGGGTAAACAACATCCAACTGTTCGCCGACCGGGTCAACGACGCGATCGTGCTGCCCGGCGAAACGTTCAGCCTCAACCTACATGTGGGGCAGCGAACCGAGGAGGACGGATTCGTGGAGGCGGGAACGTTGCTAAGAGGAGAACTGACCGATACCGTGGGAGGAGGTGTAAGCCAGTTCGCCACCACTTTCTACAACGCCATGTTCTGGGGCGGCTATGAGGACATCTCCCACAAGACCCATAGCTTTCACTTCACCCGCTACCCCGAGGGTATAGAAGCCACCATCAACTGGCCGGAGGTGGATCTGGTCTTCCGCAACGACTCGCCCGGACAGGTATTGATCCGTACCGAGTACACCGACACCTCCATAACCGTGAAGTTCTTCGGTGACAACGACGGGCGGACCGTGATCGGAAGCTGGAGAGACGGGGAGGGCCGTCTGCGGGTCATCTCCGAAGGAGGACCCGGGGCGCGAGTGGTATCCGCCAGCATTACAGAACGCTCCGGCGAATTGGCGCCACCCGAGACTTTGTACCGCGCCAACCCGGAGTTGGCTCTCGGCGAGGCGTCGGTGCTCCAAACCGCCAAAGAGGGTTGGAAGGTGAGGGTGACCCGCACCATCAAACAGGGAGAGGAGACCCGCAACCGGCTTTGGAATGTTCGCTACATACCTCGCCAGGAGATCGTGGAGATGCACCCTTGCTTGATGGCCTATCTGACAGAGGCCGGAGTGGTAACGCCGCCCGAAGGGACAGAAGAGGGATCCGGAGACCAAGACGCTTCCGCCGCCGGGGAGGACCCTGTTTGCCCCGAACCCGGAGAGGACGAGGAGGACACTCCCGAGATCCCCGAAGAACTGACCGATCGCTTTCCCGAACTGGTGCCTGAACAGGGCGAACAGACTCCCATCGACGAACAGGAAGGTCAATCCCCCGTCGACGGAGAAGAAGAACAAGAACAAACCCCCGTCGACGGAGAAGAAGAACAAGAACAAACCCCCGTCGACGGAGAAGAAGAACAAGAACAAACCCCCGCCACCGACACCGAATAGCGCCTCGACAACCGAAGAGGAAGCAACCGCCTGTTTCCATTACTGTCGGCGTTTTCAGACCCTTGTGGTGAGGATTCCCTAGAGAGGACTACAGTTCTCGGCCACCGCCGCCGCGGTCTTCACGACACGGCGCGCCCGGGTCTCGGGTCGGCGGGCGCTGGCGATCCACCACAGAAGGTTCTTTCGTTCCGAGACGCTGAACCCCTCGAAAATCTCCTGCGCCGAGGTCCCATCAGCCAGAGCGGCCACCATGTCGTCAGGAATCCCCAAATCCTTGATGGCGTCGTAAACCGTCCCGGCGCCGTTTCTCTGCGCCTCCTCGATCTTGGCCAAACTCGGAGGGGTCATCAGCCCGCTCGCCACCAGCCTCTCCACCCTCTCCTTGTTGGGACGGGACCAAGGACTACTCGGCTTGCGGGGAGTGAACATCAACATGTACCGCTCGTTGTCGAGGCGTCTGGTGCGGCTGTCCACCCAGCCGAAGCAGAGCGCCTCCTCCACCGCTTCTTCATACTCCGAGCTGGCTTTCGGGTGACTTACTTGTAGAAAACCAGCCAGACTCCCCGTTGGATGGCATGGTTCTTCTCAAGCTAGCGCCGCCACGATCTCCCTTCGGAGAGATAAACCCGCTCGTAGTCCCCGGTCGGTTATTAGGAGGCCACCGCGGCTGATTATTCCCCGGAGTAGAAAAGAAAGAACTCCGAAACCGACTTGAATACCTGCTCCACCTGTCCGGGGGACCATCCTCCCGCCCTGCGCATAGTCAAGGTGTTGGAGAGGGTGAAAACCCGGTTGATGTGGGGATCGAGTTCCATCAAACGAGCCGACAGTCGAGCGGGAAAGGTCTTTCCGGACCGGGCGGCGTCACGATCGGCATATCCCTCCCCGTCCTGTCCTCCCAAGGTGCGGTTGGTATCGATCAATAACACGTCACCAACCATCTCGGTGGAAAGAATCTCTATCTGCTGTCCCAATTCTTCCCTTTCGTCTTCGCCCAGGAGATTCTAGTTGCCGGCCTCGATCCACCCGAGTCCTCGGAAAACGCCACCACGGAAAGCCACCACGCCGCGCCAGGCTCATTGATTGCGGCGACCAATCGCCCTGCGTTCCCGAGCAAAGGAGCTGCGATAACGCTCCCCGATAGATTGCACCTTGAACAGATTCGTGGAGGCCTCTTGGTTGGGGGGCGTCCCCGCCACCATCACCACCAAATCTTCTCTTTGACATATTCCCTCCTTTTCCAAGATCTTTTCCGCCGCCGCGAACATCAGGTCGGTGTGATCCCTCCGATGGAACTCCAAAGGAATCACTCCCCGGTAGAGGGCGGCCTGTCGCAGGGCGCGGATGATCGGAGTGAAAGCGATGATGCGCGCCCGCGGACGATATTTGGAAAGAAGCCGGGCAGTAGAACCGGACTCGGTAAAGGCCACCAAGGTGTCGATACCCAGATTGTGGGCGGCGTCGACCGCCGAGCGCGCCACCGCTGACGCCGTACCTCCGGCCGCGGTGATGTAGGGAACCGCAGGATCTCCGTCGGCTTTCAACAGCTCCTTTTCCATTTCCACACAGATCTCCGACATAACCTCCGTCGTCCGGATCGGGTAGTCGCCCACCGCGGTCTCCGCCGACAACATCACCGCATCGCTGCCCGTGGCCACGGCCGTGGCCACATCGGTTACCTCAGCGCGGGTTGGTCGAGGAGAACGGGTCATCGACTCCAGCATCTCGGTGGCGGTGATGGAGATCAGACCCGCCCGGTTGGTGCGACGCAGGATGTCCGCCTGGACAATGGGAAGACGGGCCATCGGAATCTGCACGCCCAGATCCCCTCGGGCCACCATCACCCCCGCCGCCTCGGCCAGTATTTCGTCCAGATTCCGATAGGCGGCAGCCAACTCCACCTTGGCGATCACCGGGGCGCCACCCGCCAACTCCTTGATCGTCCGGACATCATCGCCGGTGCGCACGAAAGAAGCGGCGACATAGTCCACCTCCAACTCGATTCCCAACTCCAGATCGCGACGGTCCTTGTCGGTGACGGCAGGCATTTGCAAAAGGGTCTCGGGAAAAGCCACTCCCTTACCGCTCAATAGTTCACCCCCCCAGGTCACCTCGGCCACCAGTCGATCCGGACTGCGCTCGACGACCGTCATCCTGATCAACCCATCAGACATCACTATTCCATCTCCCTCCCTCAAGTCATCCAGCAGCCTCGAATAATCGATGGGAATAGTCCGAGGGTTTGCGGGCGGCGTCCGCCCCGGGACCAAGCAAACCAGTTCACCGGAGCGGAGAAGCATCTTCCCTTCAGCAAGCCTTCCCACCCTCAGCTTCGGACCAGAGATATCCTGCAACACCGCTACCGTCTTCTTCTCCTCCCGCCCGGCCTCTCGCACCCATTTCACAAACCGGCGGTGCAGATCATGATCCCCGTGAGAAAAGTTGAGGCGGGCCACATCCATTCCGGCCACCACCAACTCCCTGATCTTCTCCGGGGACGCCACTGCTGGCCCCAGAGTGGCCACGATCTTGGTAAACCTCTCCATGGACAACCGCAACCCTACCGAATCGATGGCGAATACTACGGTTCGAATACCTGGGAGTCGTACAACTCCAGGTTCGCCCGCCTCACCGACTCCCGTCCACTCGGCGAGCCAAGCCAGTCGACGAAGGCCAGAGACTCCTCCATCACCGGGGAACCCTTCACTGCCATTGCCCGATAAGGGTTTTCCAACCCCACCGGATCCAGTCGCATATCCGCTAAAACGGTCGCTTCCTCCGCGGTCAAAAAGACGCTCAGTTCCACGAGAACGAAGGCGTCTTTCTGGGAGGCAACCTGCAGGGTGATCCCCATTCCCTGGCGGGTCTGTATGTACCACGCCCGATCGGTGGGGTCCACACCCGCATTGTTCCAGATCTCTTGCTCCACTTGATAGGTGCCCGACCCGTCGGCCCGGCTGACAAAGGGGTAACCTTCATCGGCGATTCGGCCGAACGCCTCGGCAGCGGACAATCCCCTCAGCGCCTGGACCGCCCGGGGAGGACCAGCCAAAACGAACCGGCTCGAAAAGACTCCGACGGCCAACTCCGCCCGCCCTTCGGCAATGAATTGCGCCTCCCGATCGGGATCGTGGGTGATGGTCACATCGGCCGATCCCTCTCTCGCCAATGCCAGTGCCCGGGCAGTGGGAGTGCCCACCACGCTCAATTCCACCCTCGAGTGGCGGCCTTCATATTCGGATACCACCCTCTCCAACAGTCTCCCATCCACCAAGGTGGTGCCCGCCGCCACCACCACCCGGGCCTTTTCCTGTGAACACCCCGCCCATCCCCCCATTGCCAGCAATGCCAATAGGACAGGCGCCAGCCACCGGCTTCTCATCTCAGCCGCCCGCCAGCAACCGCACCGCCGACGCCTTCACCGCGGCAACCACCTTCGAGCCGACCTCCAGTTCCATCTCGTCCATCGCCCCCGGGGTAACCACAGCCGTTACCTCCGCTCCCCCGACGTCCACTCCCAACTCCACCCAACGGCCGCCCTGACGAACCTCGGTTATCTTTCCCGCCCACCGGTTGCGAGCTGAGCCGGCCGCCTCACCAGAGCCCAGCACCGCCACCGACTCTCCCCGAAACAGTGCCCGGCAGGAAGCCCCGATCTCAACCTCCCCGACTCCCCACACCCGAACGGAGCCAACCGTGGCGCTGGCGAAGCTTCCCCTCCGGGCCACGCCCACCCCCTCCCAGAGATTGGAGACCCCCACTACCGCTGCCACCCTTGAATCGCCCGGACGGGACAACACCTCCCCGAGGGGCCCCTGCTGGCGTAGCCGGCCTTCCACCAGCACCGCCATATGGGCGCCCAACGCCGCGGCCGTCTCCAGATCGTGAGTGACGATCACCGCTCCCCTCTCCCCCACCTCCGCAGCGATCACCCTGGCCACCGCCGGCCGGTCTTCAACGTCGATGGGCGCCAGCGGTTCATCCAAGAGCACCCATTGCTCCGGTCGGGCCAGCACGCGGGCCAGGGCGATCCGCTGCCGTTCTCCACCGCTCAGACGACCCGCCGGCTCCCAAAGCCGGTCTCCCATTCCCAGCCGGACGGCCAGTCGGACGGCGCGCTCGGCTTCGGAGACATCCAGACCCAAACCCAGATTCCATCCGGTCCTGCCCCGGAAGAGGTGGGGAGTCTGGGGCAAATAGGCGCTCTCCCATTCCGGCCCCCCGGGAAGAGTCCCCGCCAGCAACCGCAACAGAGTGGTCTTTCCAGCCCCGTTGGGCCCGAACACCACGGTCCGGTGACCTGCTGCCAATTCCAGTCCCTCCAGATCGAGGACCGGGCGTTCGCTCGGGTAACGCAATGAGACTCTCACGGGCCGTCTCCACCCAGTCGCCCCACCGCGATGTTCACCACCAAGGCGATAACCAACAGCACCGCCCCGGCCGCCACCGCCGCCCCGAACCGGGCCTGACGGGACTCTTCCACTATCAGGGTGGTCAGCACTCGGGTTTCGCCCACGATGTTGCCTCCCACCACCAACACCGCCCCCACCTCGGCCACGACCCTCCCGAAAGAGGCCGCCACCGCGGTAGCCACCCCGGCTCTGGCCTCCCGCACCGCCACCACCCCCCGGGCGATCCGTCCCAGCCGCAGAGCTGCCAACTGCTCAACAGCGGCCGCGCCCAGCCCTCTGATCGATCCGGCGGCGACTCCCGCCGCAATGGGGGTGGCCAATATCACCTGGGCAACCACCATGGCGGTGGGAGTGAAGATCAGGCCAAGGCCGCCCAGCGGGCCCGACCGCCAAAACACCAGGAGCAGCAGCAGCCCGGCCAGCACCGGAGGGAACCCCATTCCCACGCTCACTGCCAAGCGAAGCACTCCCCTTCCCCGAAACCGCCCCAGCGCCAGGACCGCTCCCAGGGGCACCCCCAGCATCACTCCGATCAGGGTGGAGGCGGCGGAGACCGCCAGGGTGAGAGCAATCACTATCCATAGTTCGGCGCCAGCTCCGACGAGGCTCTGGACCGCGTCGATCAAAACTTCCCACAGGAACTCCATCCCGACCCCCCTGCGTCAGTGCTGCTGCGGGGACCGGCCTGACGAGCTGCGACGGGAGTACGCCAGGTAAAAGAAAACCGCGATGGTTATGACCGGCACGCCCCAAATCAGAAACAGATAGATCCCGGTGCGCATGCTGTTGAATGCTAGCTTTTCGGCGCCTCCGGTGCGCCATTGGAAATGGTCGTCTCCGCGTTGGTCATTTGAAACGAACGACTCAGACGTTTGGCTTCTTATTCTTAGGATGAATACCAACGCTGAATAAGATTGTCCGATAAAACAAACTCGAAAACAGTCTCCAGACGAACGCTGGGCTTATTGCTGTTTGTCCTCGCTCTGGGGGGTTTGGCCGTTAGAGAAATGGTCTCAAGACCTCCGGCTTCCAATGCGGATGACGGACGTCTGGTGGTTGGCACTTTGTTCCCGATCACCGGCGACCTGGCTTCTTTCGGCCCGACCTTGACCGCTGCTGCTCGGCTGGCAGTAGGAGACATCAACGCGGCAGGAGGAGTGCTGGGCGCCGAAGTGACGCTGTATGAAGCCGACTCGGGCGATCTCAGCCAGGATGTCGCCAATCCCGAAGTAGACCGGCTGCTGGCCTTGGATGTGGATTTAATAGTGGGCGCGGCCAGTTCGGCCGTCTCCAAGCTGGTCATCGACAAGATAACCGGAGGCGGGGTGATCCAGTTCGCGCCATCCAACACCTCACCCGATTTCACCACCTACCCCGACAACGGGCTCTATTTCCGCACCGCCCCTCCCGACCTGCTGCTCTCTGAGATGATGGCACAACTGATGGCGTCGGAAGGCGCCGAGACGGTCGGGGTGATCTATCGACAGGAATCCTACGGAACCGGTCTCGCCATTGCCTTCCGGGAGAGTTTCGAAGAACTGGGAGGCACAATCGACCCCTTCATCGCCTATGCCCCCGGCACGGATAGCTTCGATCCCGAGATCGACCTGCTGGTCGCAGCCGAGCCCGACGCCACTTTTATCATCGGCTTCGAAGAGGCGGCGTCGATAGTAACCACCATGCACGAACGAGGGGTGGGGCCCACTTCCGACACCAACGTCTACGGAACCGCCGGCCATATCTCGAGTATCGGCGGCGCCGTCTCCGATCCCTCCATCCTCACCGGGATGCGCGGCGCCGAGAACTCGGTGGATCTGAGAACCATCCGCAGTTTCACCGACCGACTCGAAACAGCCTACGAAGGCGGAGTGGACGGTATTTACGGCTACGGTGCAGAGACCTACGACGCGGTGATCATCACCGCTCTGGCCGCCGAGATGGCCCGCTCCGCCGACCCCATCACCGTCGCTCGGGAGATCAATGACATAACCCGAACCGGAATAAAATGCTCCAGCTTTGTCCAATGTCGAGATCTAATCGCCTCTGGCGAGGACCCTGACTACGACGGAATAGGCGGGCAGTACGAGTTCGTGGATGTCGGCGAGCCGTCAATGGCCAACTACCGGATTCTCACCTACAGCGGAGACTCTCGTCCGGACAAAAGCCTCGACGAATACATCACCCATGGGGGCTAGCCCCTATCAAACCGGCAAGGTCCTGATGATCACAACCTGGCGGAAAGTATCTCGTTGACAACCCGCGGGTCAGCCCGGCCGGAAGTGGCCCTCATCACCTGGCCCACCAAAAACCCTCGCACCTTCCGTTCGCCCGATCGGTAGCGCTCCACCGCCTCGGGGTGGGCGGAAATGATCTCCTCCACGACCTGTTCCAGAGCCGCGCGGTCCGAGAGTTGTTCCAGATTGCGTTGGGCGGCCACCTCGGACGGGCTCCCTTCCCCGTTCATCACCCCCGCCAATACCTCCCGGGCAGCGCTTGCCGACACCCGGCTTTCACTCACCATCCGGGTCAGGGCGGCGATCTCGGTTCCCCGGAGTGGAACATCAGCCAACAAGGCCTCCCGCCTCCGGAGGGAGGCGGTCACCTCGCCTGTCACCCAGTTGGCAGCCGAAACCGGGTCGGCGCCCGACTCCACGGATTCCTCGAACAGGTCCCGCAGATCCGGTTCGGAGGAGGCCAACACCCGGGCCGAGCCAGGACTCAGCCCCATCCGCCGGTAGCGTTCCCGGCGAGCGGCGGGGAGCTCGGGAATGACGGAACGGGCCGCCTCCAGCCAGGAGCCGTCAAGAATCATCGGAGCCAGGTCCGGCTCGGTGAAGTAGCGGTAGTCGGAACTCCCCTCCTTGATGCGCATCCCGTGCGTGATCCCCGCCGACTCGTCCCAGTGCCGGGTCTCCATCACCACCCTCTCCCCGGCCGACACCAGCGCGGTCTGCCGCTCCACCTCGGCGAGTATGGCTTTTTCCAGCGATCGGAACGAGTTCATGTTCTTGATCTCCACTTTCACACCCAACTCTTCGCTCTCTTCGGGGCGGATCGAGACATTGGCGTCGAAGCGGACCGAGCCCCGCTCCAACCGGGCGTCTGAGACTCCGGTCTCCGCCACCACCGCCCGCAGTTCCTGGGCGTAGGCCCGGGCGTCGGCAGCGCCTCGCAAGTCGGGACGGGAGACAACCTCCACCAGCGGTGTTCCCGCCCGGTTGAAGTCAACCAGGGTCTCCGCCGCGGTGTGGATTCTTCCCCCCTCCCCCACGTGCACCGATTTGCCGGTGTCCTCCTCCATGTGAACCCGCTCGATCTCCACCCGGAACTGGCCGTCATCAGACTCCACATCCAGCCAGCCATCCACGCACACCGGTATGTCGAACTGACTGATCTGATAGTTCTTGGGCAGGTCGGCGTAGTAGTAGTTCTTGCGGTGAAAAACCGAGCGGGGGTTGATCCGGCAGTTGAGGGCCAGCCCCAGACGGATGATTCTCTCTATGGCTTCCCGGTTGGGAACGGGGAGCGAGCCGGGCAGGGCCAGGCACACCGGACAGACGTGGGTGTTGGGGGGATCGCCGAAAGAAACTCGACATCCGCAAAACATCTTGGAGAGGGTGTCCAACTCCACATGAACCTCGATGCCGATCACCGGCGACCACTTCACAAGGGCACTCCGGTCGGTGCGGCCAACGCCAGCGGGGGCAAAACGTCGAAGCCCGCCAGTCGCTCCACCTCGGCCGCCACCGCCATCATGATCTGTTCCCCGAGGGCGGGCGCCATCACCTGAAACCCGATGGGCAGCCCCTCCGAGTCGAGGGAGATCGGCACGGAGATGGCCGGATGCCCCGACAAGTTGGAGGGAATGGTGCAGATGTCGCTCCGGTACATCGTCAGGGGATCCTGGGTCCGCTCGCCCAACCGGAAAGCGGTGGTGGGAGTGGTGGGAGAGACCAGAGCGTCCACCTTCCGGTAGGCGTCGTTAAATTCGGCCTGAAGCAGGGAGCGAACTTTCTGGGCCTGTCCGTAGAAGGCGTCGAAATAGCCGGCCGAGAGGGCGTAGGTCCCCAACAGTATTCGTCTGATCACTTCCGGTCCGAACCCCTCGGCGCGGGTCTCGGCCATGGTGGCGGAAGCCGTGGCTTCCTTGATCGACAGTCCATAGCGCATCCCGTCGAAACGGGCAAGGTTGGCCGAGCACTCGGCAGGGGCGATCAGGTAGTAGGCGGAAAGCGCCACCTCGAACAGCGGGAGCGAGACTTCCATCACCTCCGCGCCCTGGTCGGCCAGCCGGTCCAACATCTCCCCGGTCGCCGCCGAGACCTCCGGCTGATAGCCCTCCCCGCCCAGTTCCTTCACCACTCCCAACCTCAGTCCCTCCACGCCGCGCTCCAGGCTCCCCGCGAAGTCGGGGACCGGGCCAGCATAGGAGGTGGCGTCGGCCGGATCGTACCCGGCCACCGCGGACAGCAGCAGGACGGCGTCGGCGACGGTACGGGTGAGGGGGCCGATCTGGTCAAGAGAGGACGCGAACGCCACCAATCCGTATCGGCTGACCAGCCCGTAAGTGGGTTTCATCCCCACCACCCCGCACAGCGAAGCGGGCTGGCGGATAGAGCCGCCGGTGTCCGAACCCAAAGCGGCCAGAGCCGATCCCGCCGCCACCGCCGCCGCGGAGCCCCCCGATGATCCTCCGGGAACCCGCCCGGTGTCCCAAGGATTGCGGGTGGGGCCGTAGGCCGAGTTCTCGGTGGAGCTTCCCATGGCGAACTCATCCAGATTTGTCTTGCCGACTATCACCGCCCCCGCTTCCCGCAGCCTGGCCACCGCCGTAGCGTCGTAGGGAGGGCGATAGCCGGCCAGGATCTGCGAGGAGCAGGTGGTCTCCAGTCCCCGCGTGCACATGTTGTCTTTGACCGCCACGGGGATGCCGTGGAGCGGTCCCCGGTCCTCACCCCGGCCCAACTCCTCATCGGCTCGTCCGGCCGCCCCCAGGGCGCCCTCCCGATCCAGATTCAGATAGCAATGCAACTCCGACTCGGTCATCTCCGCCCGGGACAGCACCGATGCCAAAAGCTCGGAGGCGGTGGTCTCCCCCGAACGAAGGGCCGTGCCTGCGGCAACAATCGAGAGCGGTTCGGAAGACATCGACGGTCAGTCGAGCGCCGGCGAGGTTACGAAAAAGCCGTCCCGACTCTCCGGCGCCATCTCCAATACCTCCTCCCGGTCAAGAGAGGGGCGCACCTCGTCGGCCCGGAACACGTTGGTCTGACCCAGAGGATGAGAGAGGGGCAAAGCGGCGGAGGTGTCAACTTCCTGCACCCGGGAGGCATGCTCCAAGATGACGCCCAACTCCTGTCGGTACCGGTCCAACCGGCGCGGTGAGAGCGCCAGCCGGGACAGGGCGGCGACATGGGCAACATCCACTTCTATCGGCATAGGAGATGAAGTTTAGGGAAACTTCTGCCGCTTACCCGCTAGCTTGATGGGGATGAGCGAAGATCACCCATCCTCCCCTGATCGCCGACGCCTGCTGCTGGGAGTGGCGGTTCTGTGTCTAAGCGTCGGCGCCGCCGTGGCCTGGTGGCAGGGCCAGCCAGAAACCGGGTCAGTGCTGGTGCGGGCGGATATCCTGCTGGCGGCGGTGTGGCTGATTTATCCGTCTCTCAGCTCCATACGGTGGGGAGTCGTACTGGCCATCGCCGGAGGCGGGGTGCTGCTTATGACCAGGTGGCGGGTGGTGGCAGCGATAATTCTCATTGCCCTGGCCATTGCGCTGTTTTGGGGAAGAATCAGAAAAAGAGGCGCCCCCTAGTTTCCGGCGCCCGTGGTCCACCCAGGAACTCCGCCAATCTGCATTCCTGACCGCGAGGGAGCCGGGTTGGTTCCGCAACTCCTGGCAACAGACCTTCTAACCTCCTACCCCAATATGACAAACAGTAGGTCACCATCCACCGCCCCCTCTTACCCCGTTTGGTTCGAGCGGACCCACTGGCCGGGAATGGACGAGGTACGCCAAGCAGGAATAACAGTATTGGGCCCGGGAGATCCCGATGATCTCTTCCGCGACATCGAGAGCGCGAAGGCGATAGTTGCGGCACATCGCCGATACGACGGCGATGTGATGGACCGTGCGCCGAATCTGGCGATCATCACCCGCACCGGAATCGGGTATGACGCGATCAATATCGCCGACGCCACCGAGCGAGGAATCTGTGTCTGCAACTTTCCCGAAGGTCCTACCATCCCCACCGCCGAGTATGCCATCGCCCTGATGCTGGCGGTGGCCAAGCGTCTTCCCATTCTCCAGCGCGACCTACGGCAGGGCGATCTGGCGAGCATCAAATCCCACACCGCAAAGGAACTGAACGGAAAGCTACTGGCGCTGGTGGGATTTGGCCGGATAGCCCGCCGGGTGGCGACCGTCGCCAGAGCGCTGGGGATGGAAATCACCGCCTTCGACCCATATCTGGCGGACGAGCATTTCGGGTCCGCCACCCGGGCAGACGATCTGACCAGGATGCTGGCCTCCGCCGATGTCGTCTCGATCCACATCCCCCTCACCTCCCAGTCGCGGGGCCTTTTCGACCGGGAGATGCTCGGTGTGATGAAATCGGACGCCATCCTCATCAACACCGCCCGTGGACCGGTGGTGGACACAGATGCCCTGGTGGAAGCGGTGTCCTCGGGTCATCTGCGCGCAGTGGGACTGGACGTCTCGGACCCCGAGCCGCTGCCCGTCGGCCATCCGTTGCTGGGCTTCGACAATGTGCTGGTTACTCCCCATGTCGCGGCTTGGACGAGAGAAGCCAAACTCAGGATGCTGTTAGAAGCCAAGGATCAGATCCTTTCGGTGCTGGCCGGTCGCAGACCCCGCTATCTGATCAACTCCGAAGTGCTGGAGCGAGCGGGTCTCAACCTGTTGGCGTGACGGTCTCTCCCCACTACTTTTAGGACAATGCGACGATTCGAAGGTAAAACAGCGGTTATCACCGGCAGCACCTCGGGAATGGGGGAAGCCACGGCCCGTCTGATGGCCGAACGGGGAGCGGAGGGGATAGTGATCACCGGACGAAACCGAGAGCGCGGAGAAACAGTAGCCCGATTTATCGGCAGCCACGATACAAAAGCCGTGTTCGTCGCCGCCGACCTAGCCCTCCCCACGGCATACCGCCAGATAATCGAGACTGCCGACCAGTGCTTTGGCCGCATCGACATCCTGGTCAACTGCGCTGCGACAACCGCGCGGGGCTCTATCGAAACCACCACTCTCGAGCATTGGGAAGAGGTCATGGCGACCAACCTCCGGTCCCCATTTTTCATGATGCAGGAGGCGGTGCGAATCATGAAACGGGAAGGAAGGGGAGGAACGATCGTCAATGTGGGTTCGGTGGTCGCTCACGGAGGGCCCCCACACATCGCTCCCTACTCCGCGTCCAAGGCCGCTCTCGCCACCCTGACACGCAATGTCGCCTACGCGGTGATGCGGGACCGGATCCGCGTAAACTGCCTCCAACCCGGCTGGTCCGACACACCAGGCGAGCACCTTCTGCGAAAAAAGGAGGGCGCCGGGGATGACTGGCTGGCCAGCGCGGAGGCCAAGGCGCCGTTCGGGAGACTCCTGAAAGTGGACGAAATCGCGGAGGCCATCGCCTTTTTGGCCTCTGACGCCTCTGGGCTGATGACCGGGGCGGTAGTCGACTACGACCAGACCGTGCCGGGAGCGGGACCACCCCCCCAGCCCCCTCCTCGATCGGAAGGAAGTCAATGATTCCGCTCGGGCAGAGAATCGCGGGGGCGCCCATCAGCTGGGGTGTGGATGGTTCGCCGGGATGGGGATATCTCCTCCCCAGCGACCGGGTACTGGAGGAGATGGCCTCCATCGGCCTCTCCGCCACCGAGTTGGGACCCGACGGTTTCCTGGGAAACTCCCCTGAGGAATCCCGGCTGAATGCGGCAGCAGCCGGCCTGTCAGTGGTCGGAGGCTTCGTTCCTCTGCTCCTTCATCTCCCCTCCCACACCGAAGACCAGTCGGCCTACGCGCAACGGGCCATCAAGACCCTGTCCGCCTGCGGATCACAGGTTATGGTGCTGGGACCGGTCCTCCCCCAGAACGGCTACGACCTTTCGGGCGAACTGGACGCAGATCATTGGGCGACCTTTAACCGCAATCTCGAACGACTGGTGACCCAAGCCGGCGAGGAGGGACTGGAAGTGGCGCTTCATCAGCATTGGGGAATGGCTGTGGAAAAACCCCAGCACCTGGAACGGGTGCTGTCGGACACCGAAGTCTCGCTCTGCCTGGACACCGGCCATATGTTCCTGGCGGGAATCGACCCGCGGGAGGTGGCGCGCTCGGCGCCCGACCGCATCGCCCACGTCCACCTCAAGGATGTGAACGAAACGTTGGCAGCCCAGGTACGGGCAGGAGAGATCACCTTCCGACAGGCTGTCAAAACCGGGGTGTTTCGTCCCCTGGGTACAGGAGACGTGGACATCAGTGGGGTGATCTCCGCGTTGGAAACCGCTGGCTACCAGGGTTGGTATGTCCTCGAGCAGGACAAGATTCTCGGCGGGGCGCCACCTCTTCACCAAGGTCCGATAGAGGACGCCGCCACCAGCACCCGGTATCTGCTGGACCTAGCCCGGCTGGTTGGTGGGTAATGACAGAAAGGGCTTTCGGCCACGATGACCAACCGCGGACCAGTCAGGATGACCCTGTCCATTCGAACCGAGCGGGGAGTCCCCCGGTCTCGTGGAAGACGGAAGAGACCCGACTTCCCCTTAGTTACCTCTGAGACGTGGACATGTTCATCACCGACTCTACAGAAAACGCGTCCCTCGGATGATTACCAAAGACCTATACAAGCGTTTGATCGACATCCGAGCCCATGCTCCGGAAAAGGTGCTGGAACTCGCCCGGAAGCGTCGACGTCGGCCTCTACTCCTCCCCTACGAGCAGTTGAATAGCGGGATTCCCGGTGGTACTCGGCTGTTCCTGCTGGCGGTCGACCATCCTGCCCGCGGTGTTGTCTGCGTGGGTGGGGACCCGCTGCGCATGGCCGACCGCCGAGACCTTCTCTCCCGGCTGAGCATCGCTCTCTCTCATCCGGGAGTAGACGGGCTGTTGGCCACTCCCGACATCATCGAGGATCTCCTGCTCTTGGGATCACTCACCTCTGGCTCCTCGCTTCTGGATGACAAGGTCGTGTTCGGCTCCATGAACCGGGGCGGTTTGGCAGGCTCCGCCTGGGAGTTGGACGATCCCATCACCGCCTACCACGCGGCGGGCATTTACCGGATGAATCTCGACGGCGGAAAGCTCCTGCTGCGGATAGACCGGAATGACCCGGCCAGCCTGAAGACCATAACTTACTGCGCCCGGGTGATCCGCGTTCTCACCAGCCAGAGAGTGCCTGTGGCGGCGATGGTGGAACCCCTTCCCGCCTATCGTGACGAAAACGGAGCGCTCACGATCGACACCAGCCCGGAGGCTCTGATCGGGGTGATCGCTATCGCCTCGGGACTAGGTCCCACCAGCGCCCACACCTGGCTGAAGCTCCCTCCTCCCAGTTCGGATCCCATGACGGTCTTCGCGGCCTCCACCATACCGGTGCTTCTGGGAGGCGACCCTGGCGACCGTGGTAACGAACTGCTGGCATCGTGGGAGGAGGCAATGGAGGCACCGACAGTTCGAGGACTGGTAGCCGGGCGGAGCCTCATCTATCCCGCCGACGATGATGTGGAAGGCTGGGTCAACCGGGCGGCTCGAATCGTCCATCCGAATCTCTGAGAGACCGCGGGATGGCTATCAACAACGCTCCCAAGCGCGCCGGGGAAGACAGGTATCCGGGTTTGTATAAGACGAGCCGGGTGGAGACTCCGTCGCGGCCGGTCGATAAAGTATCAAATCCCCCACCCTGATCAGGGCTAGGGTGATCGAATCCGAATCGTCCTAGGGTACGGCTCCGCTCATGGCGATCCCGACAGCACCCTCTTCAAACCGCTATACACCAGGCCAAGATGGTCGAGCGGCATACTCTCGGTGGCGGTGTGAGCCTCCGAGGTCTCCCCCGGCCCGAAGTTGATCGCCGGAATCCCCCGGGCGGTCAGCCGTGCCACATCGGTCCAGCCCTGCTTGGAGCCGATCCCCACCCCGGCTGCAGAGGCCAGGCGGGCCACCAGGGGATGGTCGGTCACCACCCGACCGGAGGGAGCGGCGTCGACGATCTCCACCTCGTCGGCGTCCCGACAAGCCTTTCGCACCTCGTCTTTGGCCTCCGAAACGGTGCGGTGCGGGCCGAAGCGATAGTTGACGTTCATGTGAAAGAGCGGAGGGATGATGTTGGCGGCAACCCCGCCTTCGGCAAGGGTCACCGACATCACCTCCCGAAACTCCAGCCCGCCCACCTCCACCGGCACCGGAGCGCGCTCGTGCATTTCCGCCAACCAGGCGCCTGCTTTGGAGACGGCGTTCTCCCCCCACCAGGGCCTCGCCGAGTGAGCCGCCCTCCCCCGAAATGACACCCGGGCGTTGACCACCCCGTTGCAACCAGCCTGGATCTCACCGTCGGAGGGTTCCAGCAACACGCCGAAGGAGGCTGAAGTCAGCCATTCGCATTCGGTGAGCACCGGCTCCAGCCCGTTATCGACGAACCTTCCCTCCTCCGCCTCGTAGAAAACTCCGGCCACTCGGTAGGGCCAGTCCTCTCGGGCCTCCTCCAGCAGGTGGAGCATTACCGCTACTCCGCCCTTCATGTCCGAGGCGCCCAGACCATGCATTCTCTTTCCCTCGATATAGGACGAAGGCTGGCCCTGGTGGGGCACCGTGTCCAGATGGCCGGCCAACACCACCACGGGCCCCTCGCCGCGAGTCGCCGCCACCAGAGAATTGTTGACCCGATGCTGGGAGAGTTGGGGGGCGTTCGCGGCCAGCCGCTTCGCCACGTGATCGCAGATCCGGGCTTCGTCGCCGGTGACGGAGGGGATATCGATCAACTGGGCCAGCGTGGCCGAAAGGTCCCTCATACCTGCACCCCGAAAGTGCGCACCGCCTCGTTGAGGGAGGTTTTCTGATCGGTGGAAGCGGTCCGCTGCCCGATGATCAGGGCGCAGGGCACCCCGTACTCTCCGGCCGGGAAGTCACGGCGGCGCATCCCGGGGATCACCACCGAGTTGGCCGGCACCACTCCCCGATACTCGGTGGGCGTTTCTCCACGCACGTCGATGATGCGGGTGGAGGCGGTGATGGTGGTGTTGGCACCCAGCACCGCACCCTCTTGAACCACCACCCCCTCTACCACGATGCACCTGCTTCCGATGAAGGCCCCGTCCTCGATGATCACCGGACGGGCGCCGGGCGGCTCCAGGACTCCCCCGATCCCCACGCCCCCCGAGAGGTGGACGCCTCTTCCCACCTGGGCGCATGACCCCACCGTGGCCCAGGTGTCCACCATGGTGCCGCTCCCCACATAGGCTCCGATGTTGACATAGCCAGGCATGACTATGACGCCCGGCTCGCAGTAGGCGCCATAGCGCACCACCCCGGGGGGAACCACTCTCACCTGCGCCTCGGCCAGATTGCGTTTGGTGGGGATCTTGTCGTGCCACATCAGCGCTCCCCCGTCCATCTCCTCCATTTCGGTGAGTTGGAAGTACACCAGGATGGCCTCCTTCATCCATTCGTGCACAATCCACTCTCCGGTGACCTTTTCCGCAACGCGGATTTCTCCCCGGTCGAGTCTCTCGATGGTCGCCATCACCGCCTCCCGGGCCTCGGCCAGTTCTACCTCGCCGGCGAACGCCGCTCTGATCACATTCTGGTCAGACATTCTTCCAACGCCTCCAAGGCTTGTTTGCATTCTTCGGGACTGGGAACCAGCGCCAATCTTATGTAGCCCTCTCCGCCGACGCCGAACGCCCGCCCGGGAGAGACAACCACGCCTCGGTCCAGCAGCCGGGTGGTCATCTCCAGATCGTCCTCCACCTCCACCCACAGATAGAGACCGGCGGTAGACGCCGCCACCCGATACCCCGCCTGAGCGAAAACTCCTCGCAGGATCGCCCGCTTGTCGGCGAATGTCCGCCGCCGCTCGGCTACATGGACGTCGTCCGCCCAAGCGGCCGCCGCCGCCTTCTGGGTGAACTCGGGCGGGGCGGTGCCGGTGGAAGTGCGGAGAGAGGCCAGTGTCCTGATCGCCTGGGCGTCTCCCACCATCGCTCCCGAGCGATAGCCCGTCATCCCCGACCGCTTGGAGAGGCTCAGGTAGCTGATCACCCCCGACAGGTCGGAGTCGGTCACCTCCAGCACCGAGGCGGGCGGGTCTCCCTCGTAGAGATCCACATAGCAATCGTCGGCGCATAGAAGTACCTGGTTTTCTCGGCATTTGCGGTAAAAGCCCACGATGTCGGAGCGGCTCATTACCGATCCCGCCGGATTGTGTGGCGAGTTTGTCCACACCATCGCCGCCCGCGACCATATTTCATCGGGCACATCGGAGGCCCGAAACACGAAGTCCCCTCCAAGGCGCACCGGGTAGCCAACCGCTCCTGCCAAGAGCGCCCCCCGACCGTAGATGGGATACCCCGGAGTGGGCCAGACCACCACATCCTCCCGGCGGGAATCCACAAAGGCGAACGGTGTGGAAAAGATGGCCTCCTTGGATCCGGTGGCGGGGAGCACCTGGGTTTCGGGATCCACCTCCCTACCGAACCGGCGGCGCACATAGCCGGCGATCGCCTCCCTCAGTTCTCGAAGCCCGCGGGCAGTCGGATACTGCGACACCTTGGGGACGGCCCGGCGCAGCGTCTCGGGTATGAAAGGCGGCGTGGGTTCCCGAGGATCGCCGATCGAAAAGTCGATGAGCCTTTCCCCGGCATCCCGCATGTCCCTCGCCCGGTCCTGAATGGCCGCGATCGGATAGGCACCCATCTTCTTCAACACCGGATTGATCCGCATCACCATCACGCTAGCCACCCACCCGGCCCAGCCACTGCGTTTATTCCAAATAGCTCCCCCACCTGGTCCCACGTGGCCCATGCTCTCATCGCCGCCACAGCCCTGGCCAACAACATGGCGGTGGTGACCCCTGACATCGGCGACTTCGAGCCCTTCCACCCACTGGAGATACTGAACCCGTGGGAATCGGCGGTCGCCGAGCCCTGATCGGGGCGGCATCGCTAACCGATCGAGTGTCATCGGGCGACACGGGAATAGAACAGAGCAAGGGACTCCCGTCCGAACAAGTACGTCTTGGAAGTGCTTACAATGACCCGAAGTGCGTTACCGGCTGATTTATCTGGGGCTGGGACTTCTAACTCTGGCAACCTTGTCGATCTGTTATGTCTTCGGAGGCGGCGGCGATCCCCTCTCCCTGCCAGATCCCCTGGAAAAGGTCCTCCCCAATCCCTACGACGCGGTTCCCATGCAAAGCGGCCTCGAGATCGACCTGAAGGTGGGATACGAAGCACGCATCTACGTGGACGGATACCCCATACCGGAATCGGAGCTGTCATTCGCCGAAGGGATAGGGGTCTATCGGTGGCGACCCAGCGCCCGGAGCCTGATAACAGATCAGTGGACGGTGGGAGAACACACCATCCGGGTGGAATGGGAAAAGATTTACGGCCTGCCCGATGTGGGCGAGTTCACCTGGACGTTCAGAGTGCAGTAGTAGGTCGGAATCGGCGCAGCCGCAGCGAGTTGGCCACCACCGACACGCTGGAGAAAGCCATGGCCGCCGCGGCGATCATCGGATTCAAAACCCCGGCGGCCGCCAGGGG
This sequence comes from Acidimicrobiia bacterium, assembly GCA_965214265.1. Taxonomy (GTDB): domain Bacteria; phylum Actinomycetota; class Acidimicrobiia; order Spongiisociales; family ZC4RG35; genus Bin76. The sequence goes on along the minus strand of CBDCBK010000010.1, from coordinate 1,237,638 downwards.
AATGGCAGCCACGTTGTATCCGAACGCCCAGACCAGGTTGGCGATGATCACCCGGTAGGTGGCGCGGGCCAGTGCCAGAGAGGTGGGCACTCCGAGGGGATCTCCGCTCATCAGCGCGATGTCGCCCGCCTCCACTGCCACGTCGGTTCCGGTCCCGATGGCGATCCCCAGATCTGCCGCCGCCAGCGCAACCGCGTCGTTGATGCCGTCGCCCACGAACCCGACCACCACTCCCCCTTCCCTCAGTCGTTCGATCTCGCGAGCCTTATCGGCCGGCAGGACATCGGCCTTGACCTGATCGATCCCAAGGCTCTGGCCCATTACCGAGGCGGACCGTGCGTTGTCCCCTGTCAACAGAGCCAACGCAACACCCATCTCTCGCAGTCGGGAAATGGCTTCGGCAGCTGTTGGACGAAGAATGTCGGATACCGCCAGGACACCCCGGACATCCCCCTCCCAGCCCGCCAGGAAGGCGGTCTTGGCTTCGTCTTCCAGGGCCCGCAGGGTCTGCAAGTGATCGGCGCTAGCCTCTAGCCCCGCATCGGCTAAGAAGTCCGGCTTACCCACCCAAACCCGGACGCCGTCCACCACGCCTACAATCCCCCGGCCCGGTATTGTCTCCACCTCGTCGGGGGAGACAATCTCCACTCCCCGCCCTTCGGCGCCCTTCGCCACCGCTTGGCCGATGGGATGCGAACTCCCCCCCTCCACCGAACCCACCAGCCGCAGGAACCGTCCCGGATTATCGGCCGAGACATCGGTCAGGGTCATCTTTCCTTCCGTCAAAGTGCCGGTCTTATCGAACACCACCGTGCCCACTTCCCGGGTACGCTCGAACACCTCGGCGTTCTTGAACAGCACCCCCAACTCGGCCCCCCGGCCGCTTCCTGCCATGATGGCGGTGGGAGTTGCCAGCCCCAAAGCGCAGGGGCAGGCAATGATCAGCACCGCAACCCCGTTTCTGATGGCTTCCCACAAGTCATCTCCAGCCACCAGCCACCCTGCGAAAGTAAGAATCGCCAGCACTATCACCACCGGCACGAAAATTGAAGACACCCGGTCGGCCAGCCTTTGAATGGGTGGCTTGGACGATTGCACCTCCTCCACCATCTTCACGATCTGGAAAAGGGCCGTGTCAACTCCCACCTTTTGCGCCCTGAACACCAACCGTCCCATCTGGTTGATCGTGCCACAGAACACCGGGTCGCCCACGGATCTCTCCACCGGCATGGACTCACCGGTAAGCATCGACTCGTCCACTGCAGAGTGCCCGCTGGTTACAACTCCGTCAGCCGGTATCTTCTCCCCCGCCAGCACCACCACCAGATCATCTACTTGGAGTTGGTCCTGGGAGATTTCATATTCGCCATCCGCACCCATCACCCGCACCGAGACGCTAAATCCAAGTTCCAGCAGCTTGGCAACCGCTTGCGAAGCCCGCCCCTTGGCGCGAGCCTCGAGAAAGCGGCCCAAGAGAATCAGGGTGACGATCATCCCCGCCGTCTCGAAATAGACCGCTTGGCCACTTAAGGCTGCCCAGGTCGAATATCCGAAGGCAGTCAGAGATCCGACCGAAACCAGGGTGTCCATGTTGGCTTGGCCCAACTTCACCCGCAGCCAGGCAATCCTATGGAATTGGCGCCCCCACCAGAACACCACTGCTGCGGCCAGCACCCCTTGCGCCACCAACCAGACCGCCTGGTCGAGCCCCAGCATGGAGATGACCATCAAAGGAATTGCAAACAGCGCCGATGCTGCAAAAACTCGCCGTTGTCTTTTGGCCTCCTCGTAGTAGGGCTCTTCAATATCCGGGCCGGGCAAATCAGATGGGAGCGGCGCCGCCTCATATCCGATCTTTCTCACGGCATCAAATAGCAATGAGAGATCTGTGCCCGCATCGTGAGTGACCCGCACCTTGGCGCCCATCAGGTTAACCGAGGCCTCCGTCACACCCTCCCTCTGCAAAAGAGCGTTCTCCACCCGTTGGGCGCAAGAAGCGCAAGTCATGCCACTGACCGAAAAGACATCCGTCTGAGTAGAAGCCACGCCTACTCCAATGCTAAAGGCCCGCTAAAGGAGCGGACCTGGCTCATATCCAATCTCTCTCACGGCATCAAAAAGCGATGACAGATCCATACCCGCATCGTGAGTGACCCGCACCTTGGCGCCCTTCAGGTCGACCGAGGCCTCCATCACACCTTCCCTCTGCAAAAGAGCGTTCTCCACCCGTTGGGCGCAATGAGCGCAAGTCATGCCACTGACCGAAAAGACATCCGTCTGAGTAGAAGCCAAGTTATCTCCCATTCTAGGAGCCCCGTGGCGCTCGCCAGCCCACACTTGCTACACCACACAGTTTTCTGCGCTTTGCATATACCTCTCACCAAACATGACCCTGTCGAGGATCAGCAGCCACTCCGCTTCTGTTGGTTTGTAGATAACAATTCCATGAAGCTCAGGAAGGCTTTATGGGACAGCTAGTTGACGGCCTTCTCCATGCCCTCCCAGTAGGGAGCGCGCAGCTTGAACTTCTGGAGCTTGCCGGTGGCGGTGCGGGCCAGTTCGGTGCGGATCTCCACCGAGGTGGGGCACTTGTAGTGGGCGATGAGGCCCCGGCAGTGGGCGATGAGATCCTCGGACGCCACCTCGGCGCCGGGGGCCAGCACCACCAGCGCTTTGACCGTTTCGCCCCACTTGGAGTGGGGAACCCCGATAACAGCCACTTCGGCCACGGCCGGATGAGAGAACAGAGTGTCCTCCACCTCGATGGACGACACGTTCTCGCCCCCGGAGATGATGACGTCTTTTTTGCGGTCGGTGATGGTGTAATAGCCATCGTCGTCGGAGTAGCCCCCGTCGCCGGTGTGAAACCACCCGTCGACGATGGCCGCCGCGGTGGCGTCGGGCTGCTCCCAGTAGCCCTCCAGCACGTGGTTGCTACGGGCCAGAAACTCACCGTCTGGGCTCACGGCCATGCGCACACCCAGCCCGGGCACGCCCTGACTGGCCAGCTTGCGGGCCCTCTCGCCCGGGGACAGGTCGTCCCACTCGGCCCGTCTGCGGTTCATGGTGAGCAGCGGCGCCGTCTCGGTAAGGCCATATATTTGGATGAACTCCCAGTCCAGTTCCGTCTCCACCCGCTCGATAATGCGGGTGGGCGGGGGCGCACCGGCCACGACGATGCGGGTGCGGCCCGCACCGGGGATGGCTCCGTCCCAATCGGCGGCGGCGGCGAGGATGGCCGCTACCACCGCGGGCGCCCCGCACATGATCGTTATGCCGTGGCGGTCCACCCGGCGCAGAATCTCTGCGCCGTCCACCTTGCGCAGTACCACCTGCTTGGCTCCCATGCCGACCAGGGCGTAGGGCATCCCCCAGCCGTTGCAGTGGAACATGGGCAGGGTGTGCAGGTATTTGTCGCGGTCGCTCACCGTCGTCTGCCAGCCGAAGACCGCCGCGTTGAGCCACAGGCTCCGGTGGGTCTGCTGCACGCCCTTGGGCCTGGCGGTCGTCCCGGAGGTGTAGTTGATGACCGCGGTCTCCTCCTCGTCCGGCGTCCAGGGTCGAGGGTCAGCACCGAATCGGAACATGGCCTCGTCGGAGTCGGCGCCGATCACGAACTTGTGGCGGCAGTCAATGGACGCCAGCGTGTCGGCCAACTCGGGATCGACGAGCAGCACATCGGCGCCACAGTGCTCGACGATGTAGGCCACCTCGTCTGTGCTCAGCCGAAAGTTGACGGGCACGAAGATGCGGCCGTTGCCGCTCACGCCCCAGAAGCAGGTGAGCAGGCGCCCGGCGTTGTGCGACACCATGGCGACGCGCCCTCCCATGGGCACGCCCAAGGCGTCGAGGCCAGCCCCCGTGGCGTCAGCCAGTTGCCCCAGACGCGAGAATGTCACCTCTCCCATCGATGGGGCGGGTTGGTCGGGCTCGTCAACGAAGGCAACGCGGTCGGGGTAGACGGCCAAGGCCCGGTCGAGGTGGTCCCGGATTGTGAGAGGAACCTTCATATCGGCCATTATGGCAGGCGCAGCCCGAACCGTGCCCAGCGATCCGGGTTACCTTAACCCGGGACGAATCGAACGGTGAGGCTTGGGGCTAGCCGCTGCAAAATCCTAAAAGGAGAGAACCAATACCCACTCAAGAAACCAACCCTGCGAAAATAGGGAACACCCGATAATTTGTTTGTAGAGACTCATGCTTTACCTCGACCATGCCGCCACCACTCCGATCCGCCCCCCGGTATGGGAGGCAATCTCCACTTTGGCCGAACGCGGATGGGGCAACCCCACCGGCTTTCACTCCTCCGCCCGCGCCGCCAAGAACGCATTGGAAGAGGCTCGGGAGAGGGTGGCGACAGTGCTGGGATGCCGTCCACTGGAAGTGGTTTTCACGGGTGGGGGCACCGAGTCGGACAATCTGGCGGTCAAGGGAGCGGCCCTGGCGGGGGGAGGACGCGGCAGAGTTGTCACTTCTGAGGTCGAACACGAGGCTGTGCTGAGCTCGGTTCGCTTCCTGGAAGCTTGGGGCTGTCCAGTAACCAGGGTAGGAGTCGACAGCGATGGCCTGGTGGACCCCTCCGAGGTTGCGGAAGCCGTTACTCCTGGGACTGCGGTGGTGTCGGTGATGGCGGCCAATAACGAGACCGGAGCCCGGCAGCCGGTGAGAAAGATTGCCGAGGCGGTAAGGGACCGCGCCGGAGCGAATGTGCTCATCCACACCGACGCTGTGCAGGCGTTTGTCTCGGAGGAACTCCGGGTGGAGGAACTGGGGGTGGACCTTCTGTCCTTGGCCGCGCACAAGTTCGGCGGACCGACCGGAGTGGGCGTGCTCTATGTACGGGACGGCGTGGCCTTGGAGCCGGTCGTCCATGGCGGAGGACAGGAACTGGGCCGTCGTTCGGGAACCCATCACGTACTGGGAGCGGTGGGGATGGCAGTGGCCATGGAACTGGCGGCCGCTGATCGAGCCCGCTTTCAACAGGATGTGAGCGAAGCTCGCCGAAGGTTCGAGACGGCCCTTTCGGAGAACGTTCCCGGCTTGGTTATCACCTCTCACCCCGTACGGACAACCCAGCATTCCCATCTCCGGTTTCCGGGAGTGGCCAACCAGACCCTGCTGGTCCGCCTCGACCGGCTGGGACTGGCTGCTTCGGCCGGATCGTCCTGTCAGTCGGGTGCGGCCCAAGTATCCCATGTGCTCTCGGCCATGGGGATCTCTGACACCCAGGCCCGGTCCAGTGTGCGGTTCTCGTTCGGCTGGACCACCCGGCCCTCCGACGGCGACCGCGCTGCCGAGCTGACCCTCCGGGCGCTAGGGGGATTGTCATGAGGGTGCTGGCCGCCATGAGCGGAGGGGTTGACTCCTCGGTGGCGGCCGCGCTGATGCATCAAGAGGGCCACGAGGTAACGGGGGTGACCCTCAAGCTGTGGCAGGGTCCGGATGGCGAGGCCCCCGTCCACGGGTGCTGCACCGTCTCGGACTCAGAGGACGCCCGCCGGGTCGCCGCCGGCTTGGACATCCCCTATTACGTCTTCGACTACACCGACGACTTCGCCTCGGCGGTGGTGAACCCCTTCGTTAACGCCTACCGCAACGGACGCACCCCCAACCCCTGCGTGGAGTGCAACCGCTCCATCAAGTTCTCCATCCTGTTGGAAGAAGCTGCTCGGCTGGACTGTGAAGTGCTGGTGACCGGCCATTATGCCCGCGTCAGCCGGGAGGGGGGCCGATGGCGGCTCCGACGGGGGGTGGACGAGGACAAGGACCAGTCCTATGTGCTTCACATGCTGGGGCAGTCCGAGCTGTCCCGCACCCGGTTCCCGGTGGGGAAAATGACCAAGGCCGAAACGCGCCGGATTGCAACCGAACTGGGACTTCGCAACGCGGACAAGCGGGACAGCTATGACATCTGCTTTGTGCAGGGCGACTACCGGAGCTTCATCGCCCGGGCGGCGCCCGAGACCATACAACCGGGCCGGATCGTAGACACCTCCCACAACCGGTTGGGAGAACACCAGGGGGTGGCCCATTTCACAGTGGGCCAGCGCCGGGGTCTGGGAGTGGCGGTGGGCGAGCCGCGTTATGTGGTGGAGCTTGATCCTCACACCTCCACGGTGGTGATCGGATCGGCCCAGGAGCTGCAGACGAAAGCCGTCGAAGTGGAGAGCGTCTCCTGGGTGGACGGCGCTCCCCCGCCGGAGACCAGCGTAGAGTGCCTAACACAGATCAGGGCGCACGGCGAGCCGGTGAAGGCAAGTTTGGCCCGCTCCGATTCCCATGCCGATCGATGGCTGGTGGCCTTCGCACATCCCGAAACGGGGGCGGCGCCCGGCCAGGCGGCAGTCTTCTATCGGAACGATGAGGTGCTAGGCGGGGGAACCATAGCCAGGCTGCTGAGATGAGCGATGCCGCCCGCCGGATAGAAGAACTACGGACCGAAATCCGCCGATACGACCACCACTACTACATCCTGGACGACCCTCTCATAGACGACGCCGGCTACGACGAGCGTTGGCGGGAACTGGTAAGCCTCGAAACAGAGCACCCCGATCTGGTCACCCTGGACTCCCCCACCCAGAGAGTGGGTGCTCCGGTATCCGATCTGTTTTCCCCAGTGCACCATCTCCGACCGCTCTTCTCCCTGGACAACGCCGTGTCGGGAACCGAGTTGGAGGCCTGGGAACAGCGGCTGGTTCGTATGCTGGGCCAACCGCCCGGTGGATATATGTGCGAGCCCAAGGTGGACGGCCTGGCGGTGGTGCTTACCTACCGGGACGGTGCATTGGAGGTGGCGTCCACCCGCGGGAGCGGAGAGGTGGGCGAAGACATCACCGCCAACCTGCGGACCCTCACCTCGGTGCCCCTGCGCCTGCTGGGAGACGCTCCGGCGCTTTTGGAAGTGCGCGGCGAGGTCTACATGACCTTGGACGGATTCGAGGAACTGAACCGGGGACGACGGGAAGCAGACCAACCCACCTTTGCCAACGCCCGCAACGCCGCCGCCGGCTCGGTCCGCCAGAAAGATCCCAAGGTGACCGCCTCCCGAGCACTGGAGATCTGGGTTTACCAGGCGGGGGTGCTGGAGGGCGGCCCGTCTCTCGAGCGGCACGGGGAAGTCTTGGACTACCTCGGTTCGTTAGGGCTACGGGTCAATCCCGAGTCGGAGGTGATTCCCGACCTGGCGGGAGTGAAAAAGTATGTCCAGCGGATGCTGGACGACCACCGAAACTTCTCCTATCAGACCGACGGGGTGGTGATCAAAGTGGACAGCCTCGCCGACCAGAACGAGTTGGGCGCCACCGCCCGGGCGCCCCGTTGGGCGGTGGCCTACAAATTCCCGCCCGAAGAGCGGATCACCACCCTTCGCGACATCAGAATCAACATCGGGCGGACCGGGGCGGCCACCCCTTTCGCGGTGTTGGAGCCGGTGTTCGTGGGCGGAGCCAACGTGAGCATGGCCACCTTGCACAACGAGGACCAGGTGCACCAAAAGGACGTGAGAGTGGGCGATCGGGTGGTGGTGCGACGGGCGGGGGACGTGATTCCCGAGGTAGTGAGCCCGGTGGTCTCGGCCAGAACCGGCGAGGAAGTCCCCTGGAAGATGCCCAAGCTGTGCCCGTTCTGCAAGAGTCCGATCGAGCGTCCCGAAGGCGAGGCGGTGGCGCGATGCACCAGAGGACTGACCTGTCCCAGCCGACTCCGGGAGTGGCTGTTCCACTTCTCATCGAGAGGCGGCATGGATGTTGACGGGCTCGGATACAAGACTGTGGAGATGCTGCTGCGAGACGAGACCATCCGCGGCCCCGCCGATATCTTCTTTCTGGGAGCAGAGCACTTCGAAGAGCGCGAAGGATGGCGTGAGAAGTCCATCACCAACCTTCTGGGAGGGATCGAGGCCGCTCGCCATCGCCCACTGTGGCGGCTGTTGGTGGCGCTGGGGATCCGGCACATCGGCCCGGGAGGCGCGAGGCTCATCACCGCCCGCTACCGGTCGATGGACCAGATTGCCGCGGCCACCGAAGAGGATTTGGCCGCCATCGACGGGATCGGGGGGACAATCGCCCGTTCGATCAGGGCGTGGATCGACGATCCCGACAATCGGGAACTCCTGGTCAAACTAGGCGAAGGCGGAGTGAGCCTGGCCGACCCCGAGCCGGAGGTGGAGATATCCCCGACCCTCTCCGGTCTGACGCTGGTAGTCACCGGCGGGCTGGAGTCGATGAACCGGGAAGCAGTGCAGCAGGCCATCACCGCCAGAGGCGGCCGGGCCGCATCCTCGGTCTCTGGAAAGACCTCGGCTCTGGTTGCAGGGGCCTCCCCCGGCGCGTCCAAGCTGGCCAAGGCCGAGCAAATGGGAACCCCGATTCTCACCGAGGAACAGTTCCTGTCATTGCTGGAACACGGTCCCGAGCGGATACTTCCCGATATGGAGTAGCTGGCCTACTAAACCAACTCGATACCGCCTTACTTCCTTACCTATCTGCTGGAGTGGGGTAACGTACGTCTTATGCCACACAAGGGTTACCGACACACCTGGGCGATCAAGGGGCGGGGCGGGGCGGGGCGCAGTCTCGCACTGGCGCTATTGGCCTCCCTCTTCGTGCTGGCAGGCGCCTGTGGCGGCGAAGACAGCGCAGAGGCTTCCGGCTCTGCTGCTGCAACCGTTACCGCCGCGGAAACTGCAGCGGTTGCAGACTCTGCCGAAGCTTCCGCGGCGGCAGCGGAAGCGACGATGGAGAAGTCGACCGACGACATGGCCATGAGTGAGGACAGCGCCAGCGCCACGGACACCGCCCTTGCCTTGTCAACGGCGACCTCACCTGCCGACTATGGGCGGGATGTCATCTACCGGGCTGCGATCGCCGTTGAGGCTCCCAATGTAGCTGCCGCCACCCGGGAAGCGGTTGCGATCATACAAGGCCTAGGGGGGATTGTGTTCGGCCAGCAGACTTTCACCAAACCCCAGCCGCGCTCGGAGATAACCTTCAAGGTGCTGCCGGAGGATTTCGCGCTGGCCCTGGAAAGGCTGGCCGGTGTGGGCCAACTCGTGGATCAGCAGATCAGCGCCGACGATGTGACCGAGCGCATCGTCAACTTCGAGAGCCGCATTATCACCGCCGACGCAAGTGTGTTGCGCCTGCGCAAGTTCTTGGAAGAGGCCACCAATATCGATAACGTAGCCCTTCTCGAGCGCGAACTGCTGCATCGGGAGACAGACCTGGAGACCCTCCGGGGCCAGTTACGCACCTTGCAGGATCAAGTGGGCCTGGCCACGATCACCCTGACGATCAATCAGTTGTACGAGCCGGTCCCCGACACGGGTATCTTCGTCGCAGCCTGGGTCTCCAGCGCCGACGACGACCCATGCCTCGGCTTCCAAGATATCACCGTCGAGCCCGACGCTACTGTGAACTTCTGCCTCGAGGTCGAGAACTTGGGCGAGGTAGCGCTCACCGATGTGCGGTTCCGCTCCGAGACCCTGCGCCTCCGTTCCGGGACCCCGAGTCCGAACATGAACTCTTTCGTGCCCGTGCAGGGCAACCTTGACCGGATTGAGCCCGGCCATTTGCTCTTCGCCACCCTGTCCGAGCCCGTCGTGAACGGACGCCTGGCCGGTAGATTTGCAAGAGAGGGCCTGGACGTTTTGTTCCATGTCACCGCCACCCCGGTGGACTCCGAAGGCGCCATATTAGAAGATGTCATCACCTCCTCCCGCGTGTTCGTGTATGTGTACGAAGACGATTCGCTGCCGGGTTTCTCCGCCGCCGTCCGCGCCGGTACCGACACACTGGTTTCCATAGCGAACCGTTTGGCTGTGATCTTCGGCGTTCTGGTCCCGTTCCTGCCCTTCATCATCCTTGTGGCCGCCATAGTCTGGTGGATTCGCCGCCGGGCTCGCCGCCGCACCCCAAGCCTCCCCCGCCGGCCTGCTGTAGAAGAGTCGGGGCCATCCCGGCCTGTCGAGGACGAGGTCTAGTCAGTCGGCAAGGCGAAGAGAGGGGGCAGGCAGTTTGATGTTTGACCAGATATCCCGTGGCGCCATTGGACTTGCGATGGTTGTGGACGGGTTGTCATTGGTTTTAGCCCCAATACTGCTTTTGTGGTCAGCAACAGAGCAACACGACACCAATGCACATCGGGGTACCCAAGATCACACCCCATGAATGTCAAGCGTTCTTCTCCGCCAAACGCTTCTCTCTTCCAACCATCAGCCGACTACCAGGGGGATCAGTTCTGTTACCGGGTAGTTGGCGGCCGACGAGGTGTTGGAGATTCTGAGGGTTTTCCTTCTGTCTCCCAAGCGATACCAGCCTGACCACACAAAGGAGGTCGATCCGGTAGGCGCCCACCTCCTGCCGACATCGCCTACCCAGCACACTGCAACTCTTGGTCTGGTAGGTGTGGCTCGCCACCCCGTCCGGATAGCCGGTCAACAGTAAGAGATCGCCACCGCTGAATCCCGCCGGGGGCCATCGTTCCAGTCGATCCTCACCTGCCATACCCTCACCTCCGCCCGGAGCGAGGTGCCGGTGTAGGGGGATATCGAGGAGTACATCCAGGGAGGAGGGGTGCTCAATGCGGCGAAAGTCTCGATACCAACCAAGCCGCGCGGAATCGGAGGGTCGAAGGACACCTGGGGAGACTGATGTGCATAGTCCCCGATCTCGCTCCAGACATAACCCTCGATCTCTTTTCTCTCCACCCTCGTCCAAGAACAGGGAGAGGCCGTTCCGATGACCGTGTGCCCACCCGGCTCCCCGTTGGGAGACCACCCATAGATCAGACTGCCGTCGTCTTCGATTCAAGAAACACCCATCGGCTTGGTTGCGTTCCCATATAGAAGCACCCGCCGGAAGCAATATGCAGGTCGAGACTGTTAATGGAAGGGTTGTAGTCAGACCCTTGTTTTTCGATGTGGATACAGGAGGTAACGGGATAGGATTCCTCGGTCTCCAGGTCGACTTCCACGCTAACCGTGCGCACTCCCTCCGAATGTGCCGGCGGGGCGGCCCAAGTGGGAACCGTCGCGGCCAGTAACGCTATGAACATGAGCCCGGCCCACGCCCACTTGCCGAATACCCTCATGGAGACTCCGGTCCTTCCGCCCCGGCAAGGATGCCGGTCGTGGCAAAGGCAGGGGGCTGACAAGTCCCCTGTTGTCACTGTTGTTGTCAGCCAACTTGCCCCTGCCTTCACTCCCCCTCCTCTTTCGGTGGCGAGACAGAACGCTAGGTATGCCAAAAGCTGAGGAACGACCAATCTGCTGGGGTTATGTCGCGACCTTCCAACACTTATCGCGAAAAAGGAACAAGCGGCGACTTTTTCGCTGTCCGAGAGAGTTAACTATTCGCCATCTGTGAGGCAAGCTGTACCAAGGTTCGCACGCCGAATCCGGTGGCGCCCGCCGACAAATAGTGTTCGGCTTTTCTGGTCTTGGCGGGACCGGGTATGTCCAGATGCGCCCAGGGGACATCGGCAGTGAACTCCTTCAGCAACAGGGCTGCGGTGCTGGCTCCACCCCACCGACTTCCGGTGTTCTTCATATCGGCTACGGGCGAGTCGAGCAACTTGCGGTATTCCTCGGGCAGGGGAAGCGGCCAAACCTTCTCCCCCGCCGCCTCGGCGGCCGCCGCAACTACTCTCCTGGCGTCTTCGGATCCAAATAGTCCGGCATATTCAAGGCCTACCGCCACTGCGGTGGATCCGGTCAGGGTCGCCAGGTCAACCATCAGTGCCGGAGATCCCTCCGCGCCCAGACTGAGGGCGTCCGCCAGGACCAGCCGACCCTCGGCATCGGTGTTCACCACCTCCACTGTCTTTCCGTTGCGGGCGGTGAACACATCCCCGGGACGAGACGCCCCTCCTCCCGGCATGTTCTCGGCAAGAGCGGCAAGCACCTCCACTTGCACATCCAAACCGAGCCGGCTGATGGCCGCCCCGGCCCCGGCCACCGCCGCAGCCCCCGCCATGTCGCACTTCATCAACTCCTGATTCTTAGCCGGCTTGAGGGACAATCCGCCCGAGTCGAAGGTGATGCCCTTCCCCACCAGGGTCAGCCGCGGGCCCTCACCGGGTCCCAAGAGCCTGACCAGGCGCGGCGGACGGTGCGATCCCCGTCCCACCGACAAGATCCCACCCATCCCCTCTTCGGAAAGTCGCTTCTCATCCCATATCTCGACAGTCATCCCCGCCTCGACCGCCGCCGCCGACATCAGCGCCGCGAGGTCAGCGGGACCCTGGTCCTGGGGAGGTTGGTTGACCCAATCCCGAACCAGGGCCACCGCCTCGGCCACCACTCGGGATCGTTCGACAGTACCCCTCCAACCCGAGGGGAGCGGAGAAACCAATCCCACCTCCGGCACAGGCCGATCCGACGGCTCACTCCGATACTCCTCATATCGATAACCAGCCAGGAGGGCTCCCTCCACCGTGGCAGCCAGCGCGCCAGAAGTCGACAGCTGGTGAAGAGTGGTGACCAGACGACCGGCTCGGGGAGCGGCTCGGAAGCCGGAACCCGAGGCTCGGCGCACCGTCTCATGGTCGGGATCGACGCCCACCCCCACCATCACCACCCATTTATACCCGAATCCTCCCCCGGTTGGTATCACCGCCACCTCCCCCGGCTTACCGGAGAAACCCACTCCCTCCAGATGCTCACCCACCCACGAGCCCAGTTGATCCAATACGTACTCGGCGCCCGGTCCAGGCGCTCGATCGGCGCCCATCGGCACCACCAAAACCGCTGCCTCACCCTCCGCCACCGCCGCGGCCGAACCTACTTGTGGAAGTCCTGTCATACCCCAAACCCTACAGCCGTCCACCCTGGTAAAACGTCCCTCCACCCATACCCCTTAGGCATTGTCGCCAAAATTTACGGGGGCGGCTCTGTGGTCCGGAAGGGCTAGCTATTCGCCATCTGTGAGGCGAGTTGCACCAAGGTTCGCACCCCGAACCCGGTGCCGCCCTTGGATATGTAGTGCTCCTTTTTGCCCGACCTGGCCGGCCCGGCTACATCCAGATGCGCCCAGGGGAGATCGGCAGTGAACTCCTTGAGCACCAAGCCGGCAGTTAGCGCTCCACCCCACTGACCCGCGACATTCTTCATGTCGGCCACCGAGGAGTCGAGCAACTTGCGGTACTCCTCAGGAAGGGGAAGCGGCCAAACCTTCTCCCCCGCCGCTTCGGCCGCCTCGGCCACGGCCCTTCTGGCATCCTCGGTTCCGAAGAGTCCGGCATATTCGAGGCCGAGCGCCACCTTGCACGCTCCGGTCAAGGTGGCCAGGTCGACAATTAGCGCCGGTGATCCCTCCGCAGCCAGGCTCAGGGCGTCTGCCAAGACCAGCCGACCCTCGGCGTCGGTGTTCAGCACCTCCACCGTTTTCCCGTTGCGGGCCGTGAACACATCCCCGGGACGAGACGCCCGTCCTCCCGGCATGTTCTCGGCAAGGGCGGCAAGCACTTCCACTTGTACATCCAAACCGAGCCGGCTGATGGCCACTCCGGCCGCGGCGGTGGCCGCCGCCCCTGCCATATCGGTTTTCATGTTTTCCATGGCCGTGGCCGACTTGAGCGACAGCCCGCCGGAGTCGAAGGTGATGCCCTTCCCCACCAGAGTCAGCCGGGGACCATCACCCGGTCCCAAAAGCCTGAGCAGGCGCGGCGGACGGTGCGATCCCCGCCCCACCGACAAGATCCCGCCCATTCGTTCTTCCCGAAGCCGCTCCTCATCCCAAATCTCGACAGTCATTCCCGCCTCGACCGCCGCGGCCGACATGAGCGCAGCCAGGTCGGCGGGACCTTGATCCAAGGCAGGTTGATTGACCCAGTCCCGTGCAGCGGCCACCGCCTCGGCCACCACCCGGGAACGCTCTACCACCTTCATCCAATCGGCAGGAAGGGGAGAAGCCAATACCACCTCTGGAAGAGGATGCTGGGACGGCTCGCTCCGATAGTTCTCGTACCGATAACCAGCCAGGAGGGATCCCTCCACCGTGGCGGCCACCGCACCGGGAGTCGACAGCTGGTGAAGTGTGGTAACCAGGCGTTCGGCTCGGGGAGCGGCCCTAAAGGCGGTGGCCGACGCTCGGCGCACCGTCTCATGGTCGGGATCGTCGCCCACCCCCACCATCACCACCCAGCTATACCCGAGTCCTCCCCCGGTTGGTATCACCGCCACCTCCCCCGGCTTACCGGAGAAACTCACTCCCTCCAGGTGCTCACCCACCCACGAGCCCAGTTGATCCAATACGTATTCAGCGCCCGGTCCGGGTTGACGGTCGGCACCCATCGGCACCACCAGCACCGGCGCGTTACCTTCCGCCACCGCCGCGGCCGAACCTATTTGTGGAAGTCTTGTCATGCCTCTAACCCTACCGGCCTTTTTTCTGGATATGGCGATCCCTCGGAGTCCGATTTCGCTTAGGAATAGAAAATCTTGCGGAGTCTGCGACGGAACGGGCGCCAGGTCAGAGCGGCCAAGGCAGTCAACGCAGCGGTAATCAGGAACGAGGAGCGAGGGCCCACCACCCCGGTGACGAAAGAAGCGAAAGGCGGCCCTATCACCTGGGCGACCCGCACTCCCGCCACCCAGGTGAGCACCACCACTCCCCGAAAGGCCGCGGAAGAAGAAGCGATCGCGTTCCGCTGCGCCAAGGTGATCACCAGCCCAAACCCTCCCCCGGCAAGCGCCAGGCCCACCGAGATCATCAGCGGGAAGCCCGCCACCAACACCGTGAACAGCCCGATAGACATCAACCAGATTCCAGCACTCAACACCCGCCCCGAGATCCGCCCCGAGATCAAGCGCACCACGCCCAGAGCGGTGGCTATGGCGCCCAACTGAAAGGCGGATACCACCAGACCCCGTCCGGCGCTCCCCGTTCCGAACACCTCGTCCAACAGCAGGGGAACCGCAGTCAAGGTAGCTCCCTGATACACAATCACCCCTATGGCTGTGACCGCGATCAGACCAAAGAAATCCACCCCGGTCTGTCGACGGCGCATATCCTCCCGAGCTGCCCGGGCATGACGTAGGGGAGAAGATGCCGTCTCCTTCGGCTGGCCGACCGCTAGGCGGAACGCCCAGATCCCGATCGGCGCCCCAGCTAGGAAGAGAAGAAAAGGACGGAAGGCGCCGCCGGCCGCAACAATCCCCGATATGACGGGCACAACCATTTGAGTCAGATACATCAGAGCGAGGTTGGTACCCAGCGCCCGCAACCGCTTCCGGTCGTCCTCGAAAAGCTCGCCGATCAATATGATGGCCACGCCCACGATCCCCGAGGTTCCGACCCCCTGCAACATCCGCAACCCGATCAGCATCGGAAAAGAAGTAGCCAGGAACCCCGCCGATCCGAAGACGGTGAAGATGGTCACGCAGATCAGAATCACGCGCCTCCCTCCGAAACGGTCGGCCAGATAGCCGATGAAGATCGCCAGGAATATTCCGGGAAACGCCGCTGAGCCCTGCACCCAGCCCACCACCGAGATAGACACTCCCAGAGCCTTGGCCAGCTCGGGAAGCGCAGGAGAAACCAAAGACAGGTGGGTGATCCCCAAACAACTGACCGTCATCAGGAGGGCAAGTTGCTCTCTACGGGATCTTCGCCTCACGTCATACCGGAACGGAAAGGCCGCAGGTGCGCGTCCCCAAAGATGTTGGCTACCACCCCTGCGATGATCAAAGCCAAACCGGCCACCAGCGTCAGGGTGATGACCTCATCGGCCCACCACCACGAAGCCAACAATCCCACCACCGGGGTGGCCATCAAGGTCAGATTGGCCGTGACCACCGGGATGTGCCGCAGGGCTGACAGGTGTGCCCAGACCACGAACGGACCGGCCACTGTCGACTGGTAGGCCAGCACACCCCACACCGCCCAGGTCCAATGGATATCGGGAACCCCTTCCACCGCCAGAGCCGCAGCCAGAGCCGGAACACCCCCGGCCAGCATCTGCCAGGGGGTGGAAGCCAATGGACTCGCTGTCCAGGAGTGTCCCCGAATATAGACGGAAGTCCATGCCGCCGACAGAGCCGCACCCGTCAGGAGCAAGTACCCCCAGATCACTCTGGGCTCGGAGAAACTCAGCGCCCAAGGCTCGACGACGACTCCCATCCCCAACATCCCGATCACCAGTCCGCTGGTCTGCACCCGGGACATTCGCTCTCCCAGGAAAACGGCCGCCATAGGGACGGTCCACAGTGTGCTGGTCCACACCAGGATGGCGGACCGGCCGGGAGGGAGAATCTGGAGGGCGTAGAAGACAAAAATGAAGATGGCGAAAAGGCGGAAAATCCCCAGAATCGTGACGATCTTGCGGTCCTGACGGGCAAGGGAAGCCCGCCGTCCCACAACGGCGTTCATCCCGAAGCCCACCAGCGCCCCTCCCAGCAGGCGGAATGTCATCAGCCAAAGAGGCGGCATGCTGTCCACACCGATGTCCAGGAGCGGCCAGTTGAAGCCGAGGCCCAGCACTATCCCACCCAAGAAGAAGTAGGGAAGAATCCGAGACGCCGGTGGAGGAACAGTCAGACCGGCCACCCGCAAACTCTCATCCCACCCCACGATAGACATCCAACACCCCGGCGCGTTGCGCTGTTTTGATTCGCGGTCTACATCGCCTGAGAAGGCATCTCGGTAGTCTCCTCGCCAAGCAGATGAAGGACAATGCGTGAGAGCTGTTGCAACCACGGGGCCGGGCAGGCTCGCGATCGTCGATGTCGCTCCTCCCCGGCTGGAGACAAGGGTTTTGGTGCGTCTGGAGCGGGCGGGGATATGCGGAACGGACCTGAAGATCCTGGATGGTTCGACACCGGTCGACTACCCCCGGGTGCTGGGACACGAGCTCGTGGGGACGGTCAGCCCCGAATCAACGGGGAGAGAATTCGCGGCCGGAGCGAGGGTGCTGGTGAATCCCGGGATTAATTGCGGAAGCTGTTACCTGTGCCATAGAGACCGGCCCCATCTCTGTCGCCATGGCGGGCTGTTGGGAAGGGATCTCGACGGGGTGTTCGCCGAGGCCATCGGGGTGGAGGAGTGCTTCCTGCACCCTGTTCCCGACCAGGTCGCGTTGGACGAGGCGGGACTCTTGCAGGTGCTGGGCACAGTGGTTCATTCTCAGCAAACGGTGGCTGTGTCTCCTGATACGGTCGCCGTCGTGATCGGCTTGGGTGTGTCGGGAATGTTGCATACCCAGCTTCTCGCCGAGCGTGGTGCGGGACACCTGATCGGGATCACCCGCTCTCCGTGGAAACTGGAGTTGGCCGGAAAACTCGGAGCCGACAGGGTAGCCACCCCGGAGGAGGCCACTGACGTTGTGGCCGAGGTGTCCAAAGGCCGGGGCGCCGACCTGGTCATAGAGGCGGTCGGAACAGAGACGACATTGGCCCAATCGATCGCATTGGTTGGGCCGGGCGGCGATGTGATTGTCTACGGAACCATCACCGGAAATGGCGAGGGGCTTCCCTACTACCAGCTTTATTTCAAAGAGCTCACTCTTCACAACCCCAGAGCTGCACGACCTCGAGACTATGACGAAGCCATCCGTCTCGCTGCGGCGGGCCGGATCCAATTGGCGCCCCTGGTAACCGCCCGTTACCCCCTGGAGGAGGCCGGCTCTGCCTTCGCCGCCGCCAAGAGTGGCAACCACCTCAAGGTTCTTCTGACCCCCTGAGCGCGATCTCTTCGCACTCCCGAAGCAGGGGGCTGGCTGTATGATTCCAGCAGTCGAGCAAGGAAGGACATGCGGGAAGCATTCGGGGTCTTAAGCACGGACTGGAAAGAGGGCATCAACTGGGACGCTGTCCGAAAGTGGCGGTTGAAGAGAGCCCACGAGGCTATGAAACGCCACGGCCTGGGCGCCATGTTGCTCTTTTACGACGAAAATATGCGCTATGTCTCGTCCACCCTCACCCCGGGGTGGAACCGTCTCAAGCCTGGTCTTCGCTATGTGGTGCTGATCGAAGACCAACCGCCGATCGTCTATGAGCAGGGAGACATCGGATTCCACTTGGAAGTCCACAGTCCGTGGATTCCCAAGGAGAACATCCGCTACTCATATGCCTGGATCAAGGGCGCGGTCGGCCCTGCATCCACGCAGCAGGTCGAAAAGTTCACCAAAGCCCTGCTCAACGACCTCGAGGCAGGCGGGGTGAAGGACAAGCCCCTGGGCGTCGATTTCGTGGACATCAACTTGATCAAGGCTTTCCAACAACATGGGATCGAGTGGACCGACGGTATGACCCCCATGATGGAGGCGCGCGCCATCAAGAGCCCCGACGAGATCAAGGCCTTCTCGATGGTCGGGGCCATCTGTGATTTCGTCCATTACGAGATTGCCAACTTCATCAAACCGGGGATGACGGAAAACCAGGTAGCAGCCTTCGGGTTCGAGAGGCTCTATTCGATCCCGGGCATGGAGGATGTGGAGGACGTTATCGTCTCATCGGGTCCCAACGCCTGGCCCAACTGGCGCAACTTCTCCGACCGGATGATCCGACCCGGCGAGTTGGTGATAATCGACCTGGCCGCGCTCACCTGGAACGGCTTCAAGAGCTGTGTCTACCGCACCTACTGCGTGGGCGGAAAGCCCACCGACGAGATGCAGCGCTTCTACGACCAGGCGCACAAATGGCTGTGGGATTCGATCGAAGCCACCCGCCCGGGTGTGACCACCGCCGACGTCGCCTCCAAGTGGCCGAGCGCCAAAGAGATCTGGGGATACGAGGAGGAGGACCAAGCAGCGGCAAATCTCTGGGGTCACGGCTTGGGCCTGGCCCAGTACGACCCGCCGGTGATCTCCCGGATCTGGTCTTTGGATCACCCCGTTGAAATCCAGCCCGGCATGACCTTCGCGCTGGAGACACAGCACGGCAAGCTGCACGAGTTCGGGGTGCGCCTCGAAGAGATGCTATATGTGACAGATACGGGGATCGAACTGGTCTCCACCTACAAACCCCACGAGATAATCGTCGTGGACTGAGCATGACCAACTTGGCCCGCCTGGTCTGGCTCGACGAGGCGGATGCACAAAACCCTGCCCTGGTTGGGGCAAAAGCCAGCCGACTCGCAGCGGCCCGTTTCAGCGGTTTGCCGGTGCTCAACGGATTCGTGGTGCCGGTCTATGCCTCCCTTCCGGCGATCGCCGAGGGAGAAGCCACGCTCGGATCCCAGAACTCCGGTGCGGCCCGCACCTCGGTCTACAACCACGAGGCTCCTCCCCTGTTTACTGAGTTGGCGGACGCGGCGCAGAAGTTGGGCGACTCCCTGGTGGTGCGCTCATCGAGTCGGGCGGAGTCCGAAGGAATCTGGGCCGGAGCGTTTGCCTCCTATGCGAACCTGCGTCCCGAAGAGGTGGCTCTCGGGATGGTCGGCTGCTGGGCTTCTGTCTTCAGCCCGGATGCGTTGAAGAGGGCCGCTGTTACTGGAATGCAACCCGGAGAGATCGGGATGGCCGTGCTGATCCAGCCCGAGTTGCAGCCGGCCTACGGTGGGGTGGCCACCCTCGGTGGCAACGGAGATGTGCTGGTGTCCGGAACAGTTGGTCATCCCGCCGGGATCGTGGCCGGTTGGGAGAGGGGGCACACCGCCGTGGTCACCAAGAAGGGCGCCGTGCAGCCGGAGAACCCATCGCCTCTGAGCACCGGGCTTCTCAGCGCGGTTGCCACCCTGACCCGAGAGACTTCGGAGAAGACCGGATGCAACCACATTGAATGGGCAACGGGGGAAAGCGGAGAGCTGTATCTGCTGCAAGCCCAGCCCAAGGCCGATCCGCGACGGACGGCTGCCAACTGCAAGGCGCCCGACCCGACATCGGAGGGGGAGCCATGGCTGGACGGAGTGGTTCGCATGATGATTCGTTATCCGGGTCCGGTGGGCGAACGGTTCGTCTGGCCCTGGGCGATCGGCATCGACCACCTCTCCCCCGCACCCGGCGAACCGACCAACAAAGCCACAGCGATCCTTGCCGCGGAGATTCGGGAAAGCGCCGCCCGGCTGATGTCACAACGATGGGGAGAATATGAGCCGACCACCGCCGAGCAAGCCTGGTCGGCGTTTCGCAACAGCGACTCCTCTCTGATGCACAAGCTCATCTCCCGCCGTCCATCAGTGGACCGCGCCTTGGCAACCGAGCACTTGCAAAAGCTACAGGAGTTATCCCAGGCGCACACCGACGCAGGTGTGATCCCCCGCCCCGACTGGATGTGGCACCTCGACCCGGACGCAGTCGACCAACCCCCGACAGGTCAGGAGAGTCCCATTCGGCGGATCGGGATCGGCCCCTGGGACCCGTTCCTCTACAGCGTGATTGCTTCCCGGGGCAAAAGCATCTCTGGATACCCGGCAGCGGGGGGATGGGGCGCTGGACGGCTCAGGCTGATCCGCAATGCAGACGACGCCGCTTGTTTCGCTCCCAGGGAAGTGGTTGCCGCAGTCCACCCTCTCAACAACCTGGCCCCGCTGCTGTGGAATGCATCCGGCCTGATCACCGCCGAAGGAAGCCCCGGCGCCCATCTCTTCGAAGTGGCCAAGTGGCTGGGAGTCCCAGCCGTGTGGGGAGTGGATGTCAGGGAATGGATCGGTGACACAGCCCGGCGCCCCGGACCACAAGAGGATCCGATGGTAGCCGTGGATGGCAACCTCGGTCGAGTTGTCGTGCTCTGCTGACAAGGACAAAGCCCAACTGAGAAAGGGTGTTATGGAGGCACTACATCGTTGGACGCGACCGGTAAGCTCTAACTGGAGGGCTATCCGACGATGGGATCTGCAGATGCCTGCGAATGACCAAATGAGAGTATCGCTCGAGGAAGTGCATCGGGTCATTGCGGCTGTGCTACGAGTCAATGGGGCATCTGCGGAGAACGCAGATGCTATAGCTCGAACCATTACCGCGGCCGAGCGAGACGATTGTAAAGCTCATGGCCTCTTCCGAGTGCCATTCTATGTGAGAGGCCTGACCGACGGCAAAGTGAACGGAACGGCTGTTCCCCAGATTCAGGATATATCTTCTGGCCTTGCCAGAGTCGATGCTCAAAAGGGATACGCCCCGCTAGCCATCGAGGTAGGTATCGAGAAGCTTCGGGAAAAGGCAGGAGCAAATGGGATTGCTGCCGTCGCCATTGCTGATTGTTATCACGTAGCAGCACTGTGGCCCGAAGTGGAATGGTTGGCAGAACATGGCTTCGTCTCTTTCGCCTTCACTCAATACATGGCCTTTGTCGCTCCAGCCGGCGGAACTCAACCGATCTATGGCACTAACCCCATGGCCTTTGGTTGGCCTCGAGATAGCGCTCCGCCCCTCGTGTTCGATCAGGCTTCCAGTGTGACTTCTCGAGGAGAGCTTCTTCTCCATCAGCGTGATGGGAAACGTATACCTGTTGGATGGGCTATTGACGAGGATGGAGAACCGACTTCCGACCCGGGGGAAGGCCTAAAGGGCGCACAGTTACCGTTCGGAGGGCACAAAGGCGCTGCCATCGCCCTGATGATCGAACTCCTCGCCGGTCCCCTGTTTGGCGCCCCACTGAGTTTCGAGGCCTCAGCGATGGATCCACGAGAGGACATGCCCCCACTGGGAGGAGAGTTCATTATTGCGATTGACCCGGCGCACTTTCATACAGATCCGAAAGATCCGCTCAGTCACGCAGAGAAACTCTTTGATCGGCTACTCAGCCAACCGGGAACTCGCTTACCTTCTGACCGGCGGTACGCGGCCCGCCAGGAATCCATCACCAAGGGAGTTCTGGTACCGCGCACCTTGTACGAAGACTTGCAGAATATGGCGGTTTGAGGGGTCTTCGGAAATGAGCGGGGAGTTGGGAATCCATCGAATGTGAGTGGGGGTCCTCCATAATCGGGTGCTGAAACATTCACATCCGAAAAGGAGGACCCTGTGGAGACTGATGGTAGGCGCATGTGCGAGTTGCTGGTTGGGCTGGGTGAGGTGGATCTGGTAGGAGTCGAAGAGCTGCCGGGAGACCGTTTGAGAGTGACGATCCGATCCCTTGGATCTCGTCCGGTGTGCGAGGAGTGCGGTGGGAGGGTGTGGTCCAAGGGCGATCAGCCAGTTCGGTTGGTGGACTTGCCAGCGTTCGGCCGGCCGGTGCGGTTGCGGTGGCGGAAACGCCGTTGGATGTGCCCAGAACCGGGGTGTGTGGTGGGGTCGTTCGCGGAACAGGACCTGTCAGTGGCTGCGGAACGGGGCTTGTTGACGTCTCGCGCTGGGCGGTGGGCAACCGAGCAAGTGGGTCGTCTTGGTCGTACGGTGTCGGAGGTGGCAGAAGAGTTGGGCTGTGATTGGCACACGGTGAACCGTGAGATCGTCCGGTGGGGAGACGCGCTGTTGGAAGCCGATGCTTCCCGGTTCGGTGCCGTGGAAGCGGTGGGGGTGGACGAGACCCTGTTCTGGAAGAGGGGGAGGTGGAAGAAGAAGCAGTGGTGTACCTCGGTGGTGGACGTGGGTGGTCACCAGTTGTTGGACATTGTGCCTGGTAGAACAGTTGAAAGCGCCGCTGGTTGGTTTCGGAACCAACCCCCCGAATGGTGTCAGGGGATTCGGTGGGCGGTGTTGGACATGTCAGGCCCTTACCGGGTCGCCTATGACCGGGTGTTGCCCCACGCCTATCAGGTGGCCGATCCGTTCCATGTGGTGCGGTTGGCCAACCGCTGTGTTGATCTGGTGCGCCGCAGGGTCCAGAACGAGACACTGGGACACCGCGGACGGAAAGGTGATCCGCTCTATCGGATCCGGCGCCTGCTGATCATGGCGTCTGAACGTCTCGACGTAGGCGGTGAGAAACGCATCCAAGGGCTGCTTCGGGCTGGTGACCCCTACGGTGAGGTACGTGACGCCTGGTACGCCAAGGAAGGCATCCGAGACATCTATCAAATCGGAGACCCGCAACTGGCTGCGGAGTTCACCCAACAGCTGTCTGGGGATCTCCAAGACCGGTCACTCCCGCCGGAGGTGAACCGCCTCGGGCGTACCATCGCTCGTTGGGCCACCCAGATCACGAACTGGCACCACTCGGCCGTGACCAACGGACCCACCGAGGGCTTGAACAATCTCATCAAGCGGATCAAACGAACAGCGTTCGGTTTTCGGAATTTCGCCAACTACCGAATACGAGCACTCCTATACGCCGGGAAACCCAACCGGAAACTCCTCGCCACCATCACTCCCCGCTGAAATCCGATAAGCCTGTATCCCCAGCAGGTGACAGTACCGGACGCCGTGATCCCACAAGAATGCCGAAAGCCGGCCGACACCCTGTATCCCGAACGCAGACGATCCGACTTGGGGATATACTATGGTGAAGGCGGAGGTTGGGCAGGTGGGTCCGTTTTGTAGGAAATCCCGATGTCTTGGTAGAAGGGACGGAGCAGGTTCGCATCGGTAACCAGGAAAGGCAGTCCTCGGTCTCTAATCTCTGCTGCTGCGACAATCTTGGCTTTGACTTCAGTCAATGGGACAACTAGTAACTCCAGATTCTCAGCGGTAGGTTCGAAGTGATCCAGGAAGGGCGAGACAGCTAATAAGCCTGTGCTGGTGTGTTGCACATCCCATAACTCAGTAATAGTCCATGATTCCACTGTAGTGTGAATGGCAGGAGCTATGAAGAGAACACTTTCCATTCCTCCAAAGTCGTTTGTCAACATACGGCTAAGGCGATCAATATACTCTTGGTATTGATCGTCAGTAACGTTGTCGAACTGATCCAAATCGTGAATATATATTCTGACAATCGTGGCCAGTTCGGGGGGTCCCACCCCTATATAGTATTCGTTAACCCGTAAGTTCATGAAGCAAGCATGATAGAACAACTGTGGTTCGCCGTATATTGCTGTTTGTGACTTGTGCAGAGCACAACGGGCAGTGTTAGGCAAGAAGGTTGCTCTTATCGCTATTTGAGGCGTAAAAAAGATTCCCGAATATTGTTCGAAGACCATCTCTAAAGAGGGAACTTCGAGAAATTCATACTCAAGCGCCCCGGTATCCAGCAGAGGAATGTCACCAACAGCACAAGGATCCCTCGATGATCCCTCAACCCGTTCACAGGGAGGTACTCCTTCGTTCAAATACTCGAAGTCGGTTTCTTCTTCAACGCCAGTAACCGGTTGGTCCTTTCGAGTTCCGGTCTGACCATGGGAGTTCGAACCCCAACAAACCAATCTGCCATCCTTCGACACTCCGCACGAATGCTCTTCACCGGCTACGACTGCTGTGAACTCCCCATCAGGTGGGCTGGATTGACCCTCCTTGTCATCGCCCCAGCAGCTAACCGTGTGCTCGACCTACCCGAACCATCTCTTCCCCAGCAGCTAACCGTGTTATCCACCCGAATCCCACAAGAATGAAACCCGCCCACCGCGATCGCGATGAACTCCCCATCAGGCGGGCTCGACCTACCCCAACCGTCATGGCCCCAGCAGCTAACCGTGTTATCCACCCGAATCCCACAAGAATGAAACCCGCCCGCCGCGATCGCGATGAACTCCCCATCAGGCGGGCTCGACCTACCCCAACCGTCATGGCCCCAGCAGCTAACCGTGTTATCCACCCGAATCCCACAAGAATGAAACCCAGCCGCCGCGATCGCGATGAACTCCCCATCAGGCGGGCTCGACTCACCCTCACTATCGCTTCCCCAGCAGCTAACCGTGTTATCCACCCGAATCCCACAAGAATGAAACCCAGCCGCCGCGATCGCGATGAACTCCCCATCAGGCGGGTCCCACCCACCCTCACTATCGCTTCCCCAGCAGCTCCGTGTTATCCACCCGATCCCACAAGAATGAAACCCAGCCGCCGCGAACCCCCATCAGGCCCCACCCACCCTGTCGACTTGGCCCCAGCAACCAACCCTTCCACCACGCCGATCCAACACGAACGAATCGACCCCACAGCGACACTCCTTACACCCTCCATAACAGTCACCACACCCCCACCAGTGGCTTCCTCCAACCCCTCCACATTCTCCTCAGCCTGTTCAATACCCTCACTGCTCTCTGGTGCTGAAACAGGATCACCACACGCCAACATCACCAAGCCCAACACCACCAACAGCACACACAGCCGAACGTCTCTCCCTTGCAAAGGGGTCACCGGAGAACCTTAACACACCTCAGAGGATGCAAGGATTTAATCACAAAAGAGACCTAGAAAAGCTAGACGCCGCGCATGAAATTCGAAATATCAGGTTTGGTGTAAGCATTTGGCGTCAAAGCAACCACCAACACCACCGTAACATGGAATCAGCTCTGAAGGTGGTAACAAAACCGACTTCCGTAGACGGGCTGGCTTGGCCGATCCATGGCAGACGCGTTCTTAAGCCAACCCCCCGCCACCATCACTCCCCGCTGAAATCCGATGAGCCGGTTTGAGTCGCTCGACTGCATATCTTCAATGACCGGGGTATGAGTCTGCGGTCTAACGTGGTCCATGGTCAATTGTATCTCGTAGGCGCGGATCCAAGATGTCGCGCCCTGCGTCTCCGAGAGTGTTCAAAGCCCAAACATTGACGAAGATCAGAATGCCGGGAAAGGTCACAAGCCACGGGGTGATGCGGATATAGCTGTAACCCACTTGGAGAAGCGTTCCCCATGAGGCGGCAGGCGGTTGCACGCTGAGACCCAAGAAGCCTAATGACGCTTCAGTTAGAATGGCTACCGCTAGACCGAATGAGACTTGGACTATGACAGGCGACACGATATTGGGCAGTATGGTGTTGCGGAGTAATGTGCCGGGTTTTACACCAAGGGCATTTGATGAAACAACGTACAGCCGCTGTTTCTCGACAACTACTGCATTTCGGACAACTCTGATCAAATAGGGCACGGTCATCAGCGCAATAGCAATCATCAAGGTCGGCAATGATGCTCCGAATAGCGCGACGACCATCAGCCCAATGAGGATACCCGGGAACCCCAGAAGGGCATCTGTAGTACGCATGACTACGCTGTCCACGATGCCTCCCATCAAGCCGGCAATCATTGCAAGCGGGATGCCCGAAAGCACCGCCAGTATCTCTGCCGCCACGGCGATACCCAGCGAGATTCGAGCTCCATGAGCCAGTAGGGTCAGCAAGTCACGCCCTGTATCGTCTGTGCCCAGCCAATACTCGGCTGATGGGCCGCTCAAGGCGTCATCAGCGTGGATTTCTCGAGGACCGTAGGGGCTGACAAGCGGCCATATCAGAGCGAACACACAGATAAGACCGAGTGTGACAGCCGCGGCGAGCGCCACGCGGTCTCGTTTGAGAACGGTCTTCCAAGATTTCATCTCAACCTCGGATCGAGAACTCGATAGAGGAGTTCAACAGCGAAATTGATAAGCAGAAATGCTGCTACAAAGAGAAGAAGGGCTGCCTGCAGAACAGGATAGTCTCTTGATGTAACGGCGTTGACCAAGAGCCACCCTAAACCCGGGAACCCAAAAACCCACTCGATAAGAACGGCGCCGCCCATGAGGGTACCAGCCTGCAAGCCAACGATTGTTACGGCCGGCAGCAGAGCATTCCGCAATGCGTGTACCCAAATAACACGGCGGCTGGACAGCCCTTTGGCCTTCGCTACGTCCATGAACTGTTCCGAAAGGACGTCAAGCATGCTCGACCTCACGAACCTCATCGTGGGAGCAGCGAGAGTTATAGCGAGCGTTAGAGCAGGTAATGTGATGTGCATGGCCCACAGACCGACACCTTCGATAGGTGAAACGTAGCCAGACGCCGGAAAGATTTGAAACTGAATCGCCAGAACCAGAATCAGCAGAATTCCCAGCCAGAACTGTGGTATCGCTATTCCCGCGCTAACGAAGCCGGTCAGGAACCTGTCGGACAGGCTTCCCCGCCGAAGTGCTGCCAAAACACCACCGGGAACCGCGATGAAGATTGACAAGAACAGCGCAACAATTGCCAATTGCACCGAGGGCCAGATCTTCTCACCGATTACCTGCCCGACAGGTAGACCATTCACTACAGAGTTTCCAAGATCACCTCTAACTATGTCAGTCAGCCAGCCTCCGTACTGAAACAAGATCGGATCGTTATAACCAAGTCTCTCCCTCGCCGCCTCTATCTCTTCAAATGACACACCAGGTTGACCGCCATACATCGCAAGTATCGGGTCACCTGGCGCCAACCTCATGGCGAAGAAGAGAACGGCCGAGGCTATCAGTAGAACTGGGATCGCCTGCAGGAAACGCTGAGCGGATGCCTTATAAATCTTGACGCCGCCCTTCTACGTCCGCAAAGCTTCCATATAACTTGACCCGCCGATGTAGGTTGACTCCCCCATGCCAAAGGTCCTGCCACATCCGTCGAGCGACGCTCCACATTTCAAGCTCATTTTCAGGAACCGATACCACTTGGAGGCCCATCGGTAGTCCATCTTGATGAAGACGCATGGGAAGAGTCAGCGTCGGATACTCGACCAAGTTGAACGGCGCGGTGTACCGGGTTTTCCTTGTTAGTAGCGCTTCGACGTTTGATAGCTCGATTGACCTACCTGAGATATCGTCCTGCTCGCATTGGGCGAAGGCGCGAGACCAAGCCAGTGAGTACGGTCGCACCGGAGTGACTGGGGTTACGACCGCATGGCATCCGCTTAGTTCCTCCGCATATTGCTGCTGAAGTCGATGCCGGGCACTCAATGCCTCTGAATAATCCTCCGGAGAGGTTTGCGGTCCATCGGCAAGCAGTTGGCGTGACGGAGCTGACAGAACTGCTCTGGCCTCTTCGGTGAGATGGGCTTCAAGAGCGCGCGAGTATTCATAGGCAAATATCTTCCAGATCGCATCCCGGACGTGATTCCCTAAACCAGGTAGTTGCACGCTCACTGTCGAAAAACCAGAATTCTCCGCCCAGGAGCGCACCTCATCTTGTAAGAGAGCGTGATCGTCGTCCACGTCTTCACCTTCGAGATCCAGAATCCCGATGCGGAGGGTCTTCCGCCCGGGAACTGAGAGCGCGTCGGTACCCTTCCCGTTGTCTACCGCATCTCGGTCGACGAGGGGTGGAACGGCCTGCGCCAAGAGGCGCATGTCACGAGCCATGACGCCGATGGCATCGAGGGTGCCGGGACCAGGCCACACACCATCGGTATGCCAGGCCTGTTTCCCGGATGGCTTGTAAGAGAGCACCCCGCAATACTCGGCTGGAATTCGGACGGATCCGGCTGCATCCGTACCCAGAGCCACACTGGCGAGCCCTGCCGCGACGGCCACGGCAGAGCCGCTTGAACTGCCACCGGGGATCAAGGAGTGACTCCATGGATTCACGGCCGGCGGCAATCCGCAGCCCGGAGCTCCGTAACCGAGTTCGTACATATTGGTCTTGCCTTTAATCACAAAGCCCTGGCGAACCAGCCACCTGACCCACGCCCCGGAAACCGATTCGTCCCTGTTGAGTACGGGAACGCCGAGACCGGCGGTGAGAGGGAAGCCCTCTACAGCGATATTGTCCTTCACAGCCAACGTTGTGACTTGATCGTCTCCGCATGAGCAGCCGGACTCAAAGTCGGTCCCCTGCCGGCGGCGTGTTTGATCCTGACGATGCTCAGAAGAGTGATGTACGGCGATGAAAGCGTTCAACTCCCGGTTGGCTGCGTCGAACTCCCGACAGTCGCTCGGGTAACGTACGTTTCTCTCGTTCATGTGATGGAGGCGCCTTTTGAATTCAAGCGTCGCAGGATCGCCGCACGGGCCTGTTCCAGGTGCATTTGAATCAGTTCGATTGCCCCATCCTCGTCCCTCCGGCGATAGGCCTCCAGAATCTCCTCGTGATGTTCCCGCTCTCGTCTAAGCTCTGCGATAGGCGCGCTCGCCTGCGTCCACTGATACCGTTCGCATATACCGACGAATCTGTCATACATTGAGAGCAAATGGGCCATTCGTGAGGGCTCGTACATTGATCTATGGAACTTGGTATTGAGTCCTATAAGAGTCACACGATCCTCCTTCTCCGTTGCAACATGCATTTCGACAAGCAGCGAATCCAGACGGGCCATCACGGAGTCATCGGCTCCTCTAATACCCTCGGCCATGGCTATCGGTTCAATCGCCTTACGTAGAGCATAAAGCTCTTCTACTTCGGCGAGACTCAAGGGTCGCACTTGCATGGACGAGTGTGGTTGCAGAGTGACGTATCCACGCTCGAAAAGTCGTCTTAGCGCTTGTCGGATCGGGGTTCGACTGATTCCATAGGTAGCCTCCAGATCCTTGAGCAGAATCCGCTCTCCTGCCTCCAGTTCTCCCAACAGGATGGCTTCCCGAATGGTGCTATATGCGAAATCTTCCAGTGTTCTAAACATAGGATCGTTGCCCACCAAAGACTGGCCTTTCACTATTCCTATTCACCGCTCAATCTGCAGAGACCGCGCAAATGGTGGAACGCGGCCAAATCGGAAGGATTTGTCTCACATAACAACTCATATTACAACCAAACTAGCTTGGACGAGATCCCTGGTATACTGGGTATTTGGCTGCGTAAGCACCTCGTCGACTGCGCCCGTCTCAATAGTTTTACCTTCCTTCATTACAATGACCCTATCGGCGAGTATGTTCATCACTCCCAGATCATGAGTTATGAAAACAAATGCCAGTCCCTCCTGCTCAGCGAGTGAGGATAAGAGTTCCAGTATCTGTGCCTGAATGCTAACGTCCAATGCAGAAACCGGTTCATCGCATATCAGCACCTGAGGTTCAACTGAAAGCGCTCGAGCGATCGCTACTCTTTGGCGCTGTCCGCCTGACATTTGATGTGGATAACGATCAGAGAAGGACGGATCCAAACCGACACGTTCGAGTAGCTGTCCGGCCTGGTCGAAAGGAGAGGTGGACAATTCAAGAGCGTGCGCTCGAGGACCCTCCATGAGGAGATCAACAACCTTACGCCTCGGATTGAGGCTTCCGTAAGGATCTTGAAAGATGATCTGTGCTCGGCGCCGTATATTTCTAAGTGCGCTCTTGCCCAATTCATCAAGATCGGCGCCAAGGATTTCCCGACGTCCCTGGACAAGAGCGTTACGTGGCTCCAACCGTACGAGAGAAAGGGCGACTGTGGATTTTCCGCTCCCCGATTCTCCTACCACCGCAACGGTCTCTGCTTTCCTCAATTCAAGGTTGAACTCTTGAACAGCTGGAATAGCTTTAGGTCCATAAGAGAACATGCGTCCTTCCCGGTACGCCACGGACAATCCAATTGCCTTGAGGATGACTTCCTTGCTGCCCTCGGTTTCTCTTGCAACTCCCGACGAGGGCCCTACGACAGGGACCGCCGGTTTCACAGCAAGCGGTTTGGATGGTGAGGTTCGGCCTGCGAGTGCCTTATCCGATCTCCCAGCTACGTCATCACCAGGTCCATCCTCCAATGGATAGAAGCACGCGGCGCTGTGTAGCTCACCGTAGTCTTCGAGCGGGGGGAAGTGGTTTCGACACCTGGTGGCGGCTCTAGAACACCGTGGAGCATAGACGCATTCGTCCCAGGTCGCCTCTAAAGTGATCGGAGCGATTCCCGTGATGGGTCTCACCCGGTCCCGGAAACCACCCTTTAGGTCCAGTGGACAACTTTCGATAAGGCCATTTGTGTAAGGGTGGCGCGGCTTGGACAGTACGTTCTGAGTCCTACCTCTCTCGACCACGCGTCCGGAGTAGAGCACCGCCAATCGATCCGCAACGCTGGCGATGACCCCCATATCGTGAGTAACCAACATCATGCTCAGCCCCATATCGTCCACGAGGGCACGAAGCAGCTTCAGGATTTGGGCCTGTGTGCGGACATCGAGAGCGGTTGTTGCCTCGTCGGCGATCAACAGCAACGGATCGCAGGCAATGGCGATTGCGATGGCAACCCTCTGCTGCTGGCCGCCTGACAACTCATGCGGATAGCGCGCCAGAAAGTCCTTGTCGCCCGGCAACTCCACGGCCTCCATCAACTCGAACACCCGTTGATCTCGATCACGCTTGTTCAAGGTCAAATGTGCCTTGATGACCTCTTCTACCTGAGTCTTTATTCTCATCACCGGGTTGAGGCTTGAGATAGGATCTTGGAAGATCGTTCCGACCAGAGCTCCGCGAACCTCCCTCCAGTTGACTCGGCCCGACGTCAGAGCTTGCCCGCCGAGACTGATCGAACCGCTCGTAACGTTGATTCCCCTTGGCAAAAGTCCCACGACAGCCCTGGCAGTCAGACTCTTTCCGGCCCCGGATTCTCCAACCAGCCCGAGACATTGGCCTTGCTCGATGTCCAGGCTGACGTCTTTGACCAAGTCCGCGGGATGAGTGCCCACTCCGTTGAGAGACAACGTTAAATCCCTGATCTGAAGCGTCGGTAGGCGACTGCTCCCGTTGGATCTTTCTTCAGTCTTGGTCGCAGCGTTCATAACATGAGTGATCTACGGTCGATCGAGAAGCCGAACCGGAGTCTCATGGAAGATCGTACGAAACTCCTGGTCGCCGAACCCCACCCGTCGCAGAGCGTCGAAGAATGCCGTGGCACAGTACGGGTAACCACCGCCGTCGAATGCGCGCAAATGCGATCGAAAGCATACGTCGTTAGAAACTACAACACGATCTATAGATCCTCGCTCAGCCAGCCATTCCAGACCAGCAATGCGAACTTCAACATCATATGCAAAATGCGGTCTTACAGTGTCGAAGCCAAGGGTGACACCCATATCGAGCAACTCTGACCAGTACTCCTTCCGGGGCACCGTATCGGCATGGCCGATGACTATCCGGTCAGGTGGAACACCAATGCTGAGCAGAATCCTGGCTTGCTCAATCCCAACTGTGCTCCGTGAAGCATGCGTATATATCGAGACTCCTGTTTGCAGTTGCGCAAATCCACAAGCGCGCAACACTCGCTCCTCCGCAGGAGACATCGGACTCCTGAGCGCGCCGATTTCTCCAATAATTCCTGGTCTCACTCCACCGTCGTCAGACCCTCCACTTATCTCGGAGATCAGTATATCCGCCAGACCATCCGAGGTTGTCTCAAAGACCTCCTGTGGCAAATAGGGGTCGCGGTACCATCCACAGCCAGCAACTATATTGAGATTGGTTCGTAAGGCAATATCTCGCAATGTCTCAAGATCTCTACCCAATCCAACGCTCGTCACATCAACTACTGTTCGCACCGGAGTGGCAGCCAAATAACGAAGCTCACTGATGGCAAGGTCAACGTCATCGAGCAGATGATTCGAATCAAGGGTCATCCTGTAGAGATCACACAAAATGTGCTCATGCATCAAGACTGCGCCGATGTCGGCACTCCGCACTTCGCCTGTCACAGTTGTGATCGCGCCCATAAAGTCCTCCTAACGACCTAGCACACTGGCGAAGGCCTCTATTACTCGTCCGAGATCGTGCTCTCTGGACCCACGATTGACAACGAGACGAACTGACCGGGTCATGGAGCGCGGTTTTGCCAGCACTCCTTTGGTTGCAAGTCGTCTACAGAACTCGGCGGCGGTCAGGTCGGTAAGAATATCAAATAGAATGATGTTCGTCTGAGGGGTCTGAACTGCCAGTTCAGATTCGAAATGTTCGGTGAGCGACAGCGCCAACTCGCTCGCTACGCAATTGTCGAGATGCGGTTGGTCCATGTTGTTTTCGAGAGCCTCCAACGCCATCGCCGCAAATAAGCCTTCCTGGTGTATCGACGCGATTCCGAGTTGGCCGCGGAGATACCTCACTCGCATGATGACGTCTTCGGGACCCGCCAGCACCGCGCCGTACGGTGCTCCCAAACTCTTGTTGAGACTCAATGCGACCGTGGTGGCTGCAGTGCACAATTTCCTGATCTCGACATTGAGTCGAGCTGCGGCATTGAAAATCCGGGCCCCATCGAGATGAACTCGCGCGCCGTATTCGATTGCCATGCCCGAGACTCGTTTCATGTCCGACTGGCTTGCCACCATTCCCCCGGCGTTGTTGTGAGAGTTCTCAACACAGATCAAACCCAGAGGCGGAAGCCCGAACAGAGACGCTCGTTCAACTGTCGCGACAACGGCGGCCGGATCAACAACGCTGCCGGCTCTTGGCACTGGGACCAACTGGACTCCAGCCGTCACCGCCGCGCTGTTTGACTCCAGCCACCGTATGTGCGAGTCGGCATCAACAACAACGTTCTCGGCGGGCTTGGCGAGCGCCATCAGCGCCAGGAGATTCGCGGCGCTGCACGTAGGGAGGAAGACGGCGGCTTTTTTGGCAGTCAGTTCGGAGACGGCCCGCTCCAGGTCGCGGGTGTATTCTTCTGGACCGCCGCTTCGGGGAGACTCAACGGCAGACCTCAAACGCGCCAACATTGCCGGCGTGGGTAGGTTGTATGTATCGCTGCGCAAGTCGACGAACCCGCTTGATGATGCCTTCAGGCGCCTGCCGGGCGATAGGCGTACCGGATCGGACGTCGTCATCGGATCGGGCTTGATGCAGGAAGGTGGACCCTGCACGGCTTTTGCGGTCCACTTATCAGTGACTGGACAGCCGACACGAGGCGGCCATCAGAGTAGGGATCGGTCCCAAGATTGTGATTGCGGTCGTAGTCGGGGAAGTCACTGCTAGAGATCTTCACCACCAGGCGAGAGCCCTCTGCCAAGCGATAGACGGTCGGGCGGCACTGAATCCCGATCGTCTCGGGCTTTCCCGGTTCCAGGAACTGTTCCTTGTCGATCCCATTGCGGTACCTAGCCCGGACAAAGCCGCTCGCAATGAGAGTTGATGCGCCGTCTTCTCGTTCTTCGGCAAGCCAGGCGCAGAAATCGGTGTCAACCGCGGTGCTCGTCACTACGAGTTCCAAATTTACCGATCCGCGGAGTTCAACCGGTCGGTCAATGGGTGCAGTGGCAAAAGAAAGCACATCTGGTCGCGCATCCATGTAGCCGATGTCGAAGGGGCCGTAGTATGCGTCCTCGTCCACAGCCGAGGGAACGGGATCACGAGGGTCGTACACGTAGCGCCAGGTTGCGGTCTCCGTGGACGGAGATTCCGAGAGGGCGCCATCAAACTCTGCGGATGCGGCGCCGGAGGTAAGAAAGAGGCTCTGGGGAGAGGCGACGACCTCAGACCAGCGGTCAGCCTCCTTCCACTGGTTGGACCCATCCCCCATTGCGAAGTATCGGATCGGTGGTCCGGGGAACAGCGGTCCGGACTTGCCTTTCAGAACAAAATCCGACCATTGGACCAGAACGTCCGGATAGGACCATTGAGCAGCCTCGCCGAAGTCGATCGGTCCCCGGTGTCGGCTCAGATCGTATTTGGGGTCCATGTGCTTCCAGGGCCCGACGATCAGATAAGCAGGGCAGGATTTGTCGGGCCGACTCCTCAGCTTCTCATAGAGTTCGATCACGCTGCCGACATCTATGTCGAACCAACCGGTGAGGAGCAACACTGGCCCCTCGAACTCGTCACAACGCCGCAGCCATGACAGATAGTCACTTGGCCTGCTTCCAAGCAGGCTTTGGTAATGCGGTGAAAGTCCACCAAGCACATATTCCGGCATTTCGTTCCATGGGAGGAACCACAGCCAGCGGCTTCTTTCGACCGTTCGCCAGTTCCGGTAGGCAGACCGCTCGTCGAGAGTGCGGACGCGGCGGTCCGAGCGTCTGCGGGAGTCGGGCCCCATGCGACCGACATACCAGAGGATTCGTCTGGCCGGCCTCAGGACCGGGGAATCGAGCGCGCTCATCGGAAGGCCGGACGGAAAGATGGCGTCGGGTTTATCTTCCCCGTCGATAGCCACTTTCCACTGTGTCCAAGCTCCGTAGGAATCACCCCACATCGCAACCGAACCGTCGCACCATTCTTGAGTTCTGATCCAGGACAAGGTCGCGGCGCCGTCCCGTGCGTCACTCTCGGGGTTCTCGTGAAATGGCACAAAATCGCCCTCGGACTGAAAGCGCCCACGAAGATCCTGAATGGCCACGGCATAGCCGGCTTTGACTGCTTCAGCAACGATCTTGGTATAGATCATCCGTCCATCTTCCACCCGAGCCTTGTCGTAGGGCGTTCTCATTACCAGCGCCGGGTAGGGACCCCCGCTTCCTGATGGAAGGAAGATGTCGGTTGCTAACCGAATACCGTCCTCCATCGGAAGCGGGGCCGTGAACGATTCCACGGGTTTGACAGGCTATTGGTTACTTATCGGTGAGCCATGTCTCCCTGTAGTCGAGGTCGCCACTGTTTAGGTGCTTCAAGTCCTGGACACGGTCTCGCACACCATGGAACCACCGGTCAAAGTACAGGATCGGAGTCGGAACTTCCGCGTTCCACACTTCCTGCACACGACCGTAAGCTGCTATGCGCTTGTCCAGATCCAACTCGGACGCAGCATCCGCAAGGAGCTGCGAGAACGTCTCGTCACCAAATCCCCACGGGTTGACATCGGGATGGGCGAGATTCCACAGAAAGGCCGGATCGTAGTCAGGCAGCGCGGCATTGGCCACGATGACGCCGGGCGCCGGGTGAGGGGTAAAGGCTTCGCGCCACCCACCGAGTTCCGGCACCGAAACGTTCAACTTGATCCCGATCTTTGCAAAGGACTGCTCCATCACCTCGCCGATGATCCGAGTCCACGGCACGATATTGAGTCCGACATAGCTCAGTTCCGTGACACCAACCTCTTCAAACAAGGCCTTGGCCCGGTCAAGGTCATACGGATACTCGGTTAGACCGGGGGCCTCAGCCCAGTGCCCCGGAGGAAGCAGGTTGTTGGTAACCACCGGTATTCCCGTGTTGAAGAACGCAAGAGTGTTGATGGTTTCCAGATCAAGGACGTGAAGCAACGCTTGGCGGGCACGCACATCATCAAACGGCGGAGCGCCATTGTAGATGCTCATATACGTAACAACAGAGGAACTGGGGGCGAACAGCGTACGCAGTTCACCCTCGGCGGCGATCTGCTGAACGAAACGCGGCTCGAGCTGCCAATAGATGTCAACGTCGCCAGCGCTCAAAGCCGTGAACAAGCTAGTGGTATCAGGTTGCACAGTTACTTCGACTCCATCGAGGTAAGGCAAGCCTTCCTCCCAGTAGTTATCGTTCCGAGTCATGATCAGGCGCTCGTCGGCAACATAGTCGACCATTACAAAGGGACCCGTTCCGATGCCTTCTAGGGCAATGGTGTCGCCTGACCCGTCGGGAATGATCATGGCTCTCGCCAGACCTGCCAACAGGATCGCTGAGGGCGCCGACAGGTGCAAGATGACGGTCTGATCGTCAACCACCTCGACCTCTTCGATCGTAGATACCGCTTCGGCGTAAACGCCTGCGCTTGTATCGGGGTGGAGCAACCTATCAAGGGAGTACTTGACGTCGGCAGCCGTGAAGGTTTGACCATTATGGAACTGCACACCCTCTCTCAGGTGGAACGTCCATGCTGTTCCTGCCTCGTCCACATCCCAGGACACAGCCAAATCTGGCACTGGTTCGAGTTCCTCCGTATAACGTGTCAAGCCGCTAAAGAGACCTGGCCACGCGTTGCGGTTGTTGTAGATACCGAACTGATGCGGATCAAGTGTCTGTATGGGCTGGGGCGTTCCAAGTTGTAATATCCCGCCTCTCTTTTCTGCATCAGGGTCAACGGGGGCGGCCGTGGTTGCCGGCGCGGCGGCCGTCGTCGGCGCGGGCTCTGGCTCAGCCTCTCCTCCGCATCCCGCAAGCAGGGCTACGGCCACGCAGAAAGCAATCGCGACCTCTAGACGAAGCCACCTCATACGTGGGGGCTTGGAACCATCTGGTTTGAAAAACGTCTTCATCCGTTACTCCTATCCGTGCCCAAAGAGGCACCCTTGGTGATGTGTGATCACAGATCACACATCACGGATCATAAAGGAGGAAGGAGCATATGTCAAACGAAAACCATCCACAAACTCAAGCGCCACAGCCTCCACACAGGACACGTTAAGATCCAGTTTCAGGTCGGCCTTTTGGCCGGGGCGCTCCCCTCGACCGACCAGTACAAGAGACAAGGAAGTCTGTGATGGACGCAGTTCGCTCGATGCTATTCACCCCCGGGCATCGTCCCGACCTGATCGGAAAAGCGGCCCGGTCCGCCGCTGATGCGGTGATCGTAGATTTGGAGGACGCGGTTGCGACAGCGGTCAAAAGCGAGGCGCGCGCCAATCTCTCTTCTTTGCCCAAAAGCGCTGTTCCGTTCTTTGTCCGCGTGAACGACGTGAGCACCGGATTGCTGTGGGACGATGTGGGTGCGGCTGTCAATGCCGGGGTGGCCGGAGTAATTCTTCCCAAAGCCGAGGATCCCCAGGTGATACTGCAACTGGACCGCGCCCTCAGCGCTCTTGAAACCTCCTCGGGACAACCGGCGGGTTCGATCGCGCTAGTGCCGATGATCGAAACCGCCTTGGGTGTGCAGAAGGCCTTTGAAATCCTGTCCGGCTGCCCGCGGGTGGAGGCGGTCATGTTCGGCAGTGGAGAGCAGGGTGACCTGGTGGCCGACCTGGGAGTGCAGTGGGAACCCGAGGGAACCGGTCTGCTCTACTCACGATCCCGCGTGCTGCTGGCCGCCCGGGCGGCAGGCGTGCCGCACCCCATCGACGGCGTGTTTATGAACTACCGAGACCACGAGGCGCTGCGCACAGAGAGTCAACTGGCGCGACGCCTGGGATATGTCGCCAAACTCGCCATCCATCCTGCGCAGGTGGGCATCATCAACAAAGCCTTCACCCCCACCCCCGAAGAGGTGGCACACTACCAGTCAGTCCTCGATGTGTTCGAGCAAGCCTTGGCGGAAGGAACAGCGTCGGTGGGCGCCGACGGCAAGATGATCGACTACGCGGTAGCCAGGACGGCCAGATCCGTGCTCGCCCGCGCAGAAGCGGCACAACGCGCCGAGAAATAGTCCCACCCGATCGCAGGGCCAGGTGAGTTCTCCCTAAGTTATACTAACCTGTATGACTCATGTAGTTGGAACCAAGGGACAGGTTGTCATTCCCCGACAAATCCGGGAAAAGCTCGATCTCCGTCCGGGAACCGAGGTGGACTTCGAGTTGCTCAAAGACGCCGTGGTGGTGATCCCGGTCGGGCGGGAGGGATCTTTGAAAGGGGCCTTTGCCGGCCAAGGTCTGCTGTCTGCCCTCGCAGAGGATCGAGCACTCGAACCCAGGTGAGATACGCTCTCGATTCTTGGGCCATTCTCAGTTGGTTGGATGGCGAAGAGCCGGCGGCCACCCGAGTGGAAGAGATCTTGGGAACCCGGCCTGTGATGAACTGGATCAATCTGGGCGAAGTGTTCTACATTGTTATGCGCCGTGCAGGTGAAGAACAGGCCCTGCGAGTGCTACGTTCGATCAGGTCCCAAGTCGTTGCCGACGAGGCATCTGAAGATCGAGTGATGACCGCCGCTCGAATCAAGGCCAGGCATCCGATGGCCTTCGCGGACGCCTTGGCCATCTCCACTGCCCAGGCTCACCAAGCCGTGCTGCTTACTGGAGATCCCGAGATACTGACAGTGGCTGGTCCCTGGGAAACAGAGGATTTGCGGCCCGCCGGGGCGGTCCAACCGATTCAGTAACCCTATTTCCCGGGTTCCCCTAACAGGACTCAGAAGTCGATCACCGTAATCTCGTCGACCGGCCATCGGGTCAGGACTTCGGCGCCGTTTTCGCGGACCACGATCATTTCCTCCACGCGCATTCCGGAGCGTCCGTCGGGCTCCTGGGTCTCGACCGCCATCGTCATTCCCTCGAGTATCTCGATCGGGTGATCCACCGAGATTCCCCGCCAGATGATCGGGCGCTCATACAACTGCAGCCCGAGTCCGTGTGCCCACTGGTTGGTGGTCATCTGCCAGTAGTGCTGTGCCCCGTACCAATCCATGTGCTCTCCGTCTCTGTCAGGGAAATGCATCGCCACCTCACCAGTGGTCACGCCGGGACGGATCGCTTCAATCACGTCGTACATCCAGTCTCGGGCGCGCTTGTAAGCATCAATGGAACGCTGCTTCGGCTTGCCTATCGAGAAAGTCCGGTAAACGCATGAGCGATAGCCCTGGAAAGTGGCGCTGTAGAAGTCGGCGTACATGATATCGCCGGGACGGAGAATCCGGTCGGTGGTGTTGGCCTGGTGCTTGGGCCAGGTATTGGGACCGCTGGTCAGGTACCCTCCTTCCACCGTACCTCCCCGGCGTAGGACCGCTTCCACCGCCGCTCCCCACACTTCCTGTTCGGAAACACCCGGCTCGGCGGTCTTCTTGATAGCCATGAACCCAGCTTCACAAATTGCCGAGAGCACCCGGAAGCACCCGACCTCATCACGAGTCTTGGTCTGGCGGGCTGTGTGCAACGCGTCTGAAGCCCCTTCCCGCACATCCAGGCCCCGCTCCGCCAACTTGGCGGCCAGACCCGGTTGCGTCGCGTCCATACCCACCGGATCCCGGTGAACGTCGTAGTCATGAGCCGCCTCCACGATCAGATCCGCCATTGTGTTGAGTAGAAACTCCCGAGCCGAAGGGGACCCACTGGCGCGAGGAACGTTGCCCAAACCGGGCGCCGCATAGCGGATGTCGGGCAACCATGGGCAGTTGGCGCGCTCGTTGCTGGCGTGGTCGGCGGTGTCCCAATGCACCACGTCCCCTCCGGCGGTGAGAAAACTGTAGTGATCGGCGCCCGAGCCACCCAGCATGGCCAGCCCGGTCACATAGCGGATGTTGGGATCGTCCAACAGAAGCACCGAGCCCAATCCCGCCTCGGCAATGTGGTGCTGAGCCCTTGCTTTGCGCTCGTCGCGCATGCGCGCCATGTTGATCCGCTCCTCCCAGTCCACGGCCATGGTCCCCAAGGTGCCTTCCATGTATGTTGGCTCATAAAGGCTCATAAGGCCCCCTTTTCTCGGTTATTTGTGATGTCGCGGTCGACTTGTACAAAGACTGCAGCCGTTCGGCGATGGCTGCCAGAAATCGGGCGCCCTCCATGCCGTCGAATACCCGGTGGTCTCCCGTGAGAGTGAGCCGCACGGTAGGCGCGGCCAACAACGCTCCGTCGGACACTATCGGTCTGGGTCTCACGGCGCCCACCGCCAGAATGCCGGCTTCCGGAGGGTTGATCAAGGCGGTGAACTCATCGACACCGGCCCCGCCCAGATTGGAAACCGTGAAAGTGGCGCCCTCCAAGTCGTCGGAGCGAAGGCCGCCCTTGCGGACCGATGCCTCCAAACGACGACGCTCGACCGCCATCTGCCCTAGAGTCAAGGCGGAAGCATCTCGGATCACCGGGACGATCAGGCCGTCATCTACGGCCACGGCAAACCCGAGATTGACTTTGGGATGACCCCGAACCGCGGGCGGGTCTCCCTCGACCCAGCTGGAGTTCACCCCCGGGTTCTGCTCCAGAGCCTGGGCGGTGGCCCACAGCAGGAGATCCGTGTAGGTGACTCTCGGCCCTTCTCCGGTGTCTTCCGGCGTTTCCAGGACGATCTCTCGCATCAGTTGGAACTGCGGCACTGCTGCCGACTTGGACATGCGGACCGCGATCGCCTGGCGCATGCGTGACAACTCTCCGGACTCCGCGGCCTGGGCCTGCGCCCTCTGATGATCACGCAGAATGTCATCTTCGGTGACCCTTCCGCCCGGCCCGGTGCCTTCCACTTCTGTTAAGTCGACGCCCAGTTCCGCCGCTCGACGGCGGGCAAGCGGCGATGCCGGCTTCCTGCGAGACCGCCTCGGCGGGGGCGGGGGCGCTTTCTGCGGAAGAGGGGCAATTGCCTGGCCCTCGGGAGCAGCCGGGTCCACAGAGATTCGGGATTCGGGGGGAGGCGGTTGGGCGGAAGGATCATCGGCTATCCAGGCGATCGGGCCTCCGGTGGCCACGGTCGACCCGGGTTCCATCAAGACTGCCACCAGAAAGCCGCCAGTAGGTGATTCGAATGCCACCTCGGCCTTGTCTGTCTCGATCACCGCCAGCAGCTCTCCCTCCTGTACCTCGTCGCCCACCGACTTGAGCCATTCCACGATGATTCCCTCTTCCATGTCCTGTCCCAGTCGGGGCATCTTCACCAGGCGCATTGTCCCGCTTCCTTCCAACTCACATTCACTCCTCAGTGAAGGGTCCAGCCGCCGTCGGCGGTGACTATCGCTCCAGTCACAAAGCTGGCATCGTCCGAGGCCAGAAAAGCTATGACCGCGGCCATTTCCTCCGGTTGGGCATGGCGGCCCATCGGCGTGTCGGTAAGCATTGTGGACCACCCTTCCGGATCGCCTTCCCGGAGATCGGCGTTCATCGCGGTGGCGGTGACTCCGGGCGCCACCGCGTTGACGCGAATACCGTGGGGAGCGGTCTCGAAGGCCGCGGAGCGGGTGAGCATAGTTATCGCTCCCTTGGAGGCGGTGTAGGCAGCGTGACCGCGGAGCGGCAGGACCGCCTCGATAGAACCCACATTCACGATCGCCCCCTTGACACTTCCGGCGATCATAGACGCCACCACGTCCCTCGCCAGCCGGAAGGGCGCCTTGAGGTTGATGTCGAAAGTGATATCCCACGTTTCCCGGGAATGCTCCAGGATCGGCTCGCGAATCAGGATGGCCGCGGCGTTCACCAGGATGTCGATCCGGTTGTCCCAGCGCTTCAAAGCAGCTTCGACCACGGCCTGACAGGATGAAGCCAGGCTTAGGTCAGCAGTGAAGGCGGCGTGAGGCTCGCCCAATCGACTGACCACTTCGGCCAGTCCCGCCTCGTCGCGGTCCACGCAGAGAATGTTCGCCCCATCGGCCGCCAGGCGCTCGGCAGTGGCTCTGCCAATACCGGAGGCGGCGCCCGTGACGATGGCATTCCTGCCGACCAGTTTCCCGCTCATTGCAACATGTATCCCCCGTCGGCATATAGGGAAGTGCCGGTCACGAAAGCGGCATCATCGCTTAGCAGAAAGAAGACGCAGGCCCCGATGTCCTTCGGCCTTCCCAGCCGGCCGATGGGCATCAGCTTCGGTGCTTCCTGGCGATAGACGTCGGGCGTCATCTCGGTGTCCACCGAACCCGGGCTGACCGCGTTGACCCGGATCCCGAACGGTCCCAACTCCAAGGCCAGCAGCTTGGTCATGGAAAGCACTCCTCCTTTGGAGGCGCCGTAGGGGGCCTGTTCGGGATAGGCGATGGTGTCCTCGGCCGAACTGATGTTGACGATCGTCCCGGTGAGGCCGTTGCCGACCCAATGGCTCGCCACTGTTTGGCACAGAAAGAACGGCGCGGTCAGGTTCGTCTCGATGATCTCGTCGAGATTGTCATCGGGCTGGGTCCAGAAGGGGCCAAAAATATTGACAGCGGCGTTGTTGACCAGCCCATCCAGGCGGCCGAAGCCACTCAACGCGGACCGGAGCAGCAGGGAGGGAGTTTCCGTATCTTTCAGGTCGGCAACCACGGCAATGGCCAGAGAGCCGGCCTGCTCCACCAGCTCCGCAGTGGCCTCCAGATCCTGGGCGGTGCGGGAAGTGATCACCAGGTTGTATCCCCGCTCGGCCAGAGTCACCGCGATTCCTTTCCCGATGCCGCGGCCTGCGCCGGTGACGATCGCGACAGACTTCTCTCCGGGGCTGTCGAAGCTCATCAGGATGCCATCTCCAGCACCGTGTCCAGAGTCACGGCTAGGCGGTCGATGTCCGACTCGGTGTGGCCGTAGCCGACCACTCCGGGGTGCACCGGAGGCCACAGCATTCCATGCGCGCACAGACCCAGCAGCACCGCGCTCAGCAACTCATGGTCGCCGGCCAGCACCTCACGTCGGTTGCGGGGAGGGGCCTCCGTGAAGTGCAATTGGAAGATCGATCCGTATCCGGTCATCTGTCCCCTCCCGTGTGAGTCGAGCACCTCCTGAAGAGTGGAGCGCAGTCTGGCCCCCAGATAGTCGATGTGTTCGAGCACCGGTTCGCGCTCCAGAACGTCCAGCACCGCCATCCCGGCCGCCAGGGAGAGTGGGTTTCCGGTGAAAGTGCCTGAATGAAAAATGCCGGTGCCCTCGGCATGGGCCGATGGGCCCAACACTGCGTCCATGATGTCCTGGCGGCCTCCCACCACGGAAAGCGGTAGACCTCCTCCGATGGCCTTTCCGATGCAGGAAAGATCCGGCGTCACGCCCAGGTATCCGGGAGCGCCGCCCGTCCCCAGGCGGAGACCCGTCACCACCTCATCGAAGATCAGCACGATTCCGTGCTTGCTGGTGACGGCCCGAACCGCCTCCGCAAAATGGCGGTCGGCCGCCACCGCGCCGCCGGTGGAAAACGCCACCGGCTCCATGACCACCGCGGCGAGATCGGAAGCGTGCTCGGCGATGAGGGAGACGGCATTCTCCACATCGTTGTAGGGAAGCAGGAGCGTCTCTTCCCGGATTCGGTCGGGAACCCCGGCAGAGTCAACGACCGGCTCCGGCCGATGGGGCGGCCCCGCCACCTGTCGGGACACCGAGGACACCAGGAAATAGTCATCCGATCCGTGATAGTTTCCCTCGAACTTGCCATAGCGGAGCTTGCCGGTGACGGCCCGCGCCGCGCGCAGGGCTGTGCGGGCCGCTTCGGAGCCGGTGTTGGCGAAGCGGAGGCGTTCCAGATAGGGCATCAACTCCCGGAGCCGCTCCGCGAAGCGGGGCTCGATGGCGGTCGGCGCCAAGACGGTGGCCAGCCGACCGATCTGGTCTGTAACCGCGGCCACCACCGCAGGATGGGAATGACCGAGCAAAGAGGAGCCGGCACCCATGAGAAAATCGACGTAGTCGTTCCCGTCCACATCGGTGACCTGTCCGCCGCGGCCAGTGGCCAGAACTACCGGATAAGGGGCGTAGTACTTGGCGGCGCCGGAGACGCCCATCGGAAATACGCCGCTGCTCTCCTCCCACACCGTGCGCGAGCCCGGGGTCCGCTCCCGGTAGAGCGCTTCGACCTTCCTACCCAGAGGCTCTGTGTCCTTCACTGGCGACTGGCTCTCAGGCTTTCCCGGCGGGTGGCGGTTCCCTCCTCGTCGAGAACCCCTTCCGCGTTGATCACCACCCCGTAGTCTTCGAAGGCGCTCCGATGGGAGACGTAGCCGTACTCGACATCGCGCACCACCGCGGACGGATCACGCTGCAACGGATCACCATATCCGCCGCCGCCGGCCGTTTCCTGGGCGACCACTTGGTTGCGAACCAGAGGAACCATTGATTTCTTGGCGCCGAACTCCGGCGCGGCCGGCTGCTCCTCCGCGGTTCCCGGGTCCAGCCGGTACCGAGCCGGAGCGCCGTGGTGACCTCCGAACAGCCCATAGGGAGGGATCCGAACCCGGTTGCCGAGCATCGAGAGCTCCCCTGAAGAGGCCAGCAGCCGGTAATCACGCCTCACCGAGAGACCGCCGCGCCACTTTCCGGGTCCACCCGAGTCCTGACGAAGCTCGTAGCGATCGATGCGGAGCGGGTACTTCATCTCGATC
The DNA here is from genome assembly GCA_965214265.1 of Acidimicrobiia bacterium. Lineage (GTDB taxonomy): Bacteria > Actinomycetota > Acidimicrobiia > Spongiisociales > ZC4RG35 > Bin76. The sequence continues at coordinate 1,193,240 of CBDCBK010000010.1, read as the reverse complement.
GCCTCCACCGGAAGGTTCCATGTGTTGCCCACTATTGAGTAGATGGCGCTCTGGCCGTCGCGGCCCTCAGCGCCGCCCCACCCGCCTTCGGGGTACTCATAGAGAACGAACCGTTCCCCGTCGTCGCCGAAGCCGCTCAAGAACAGATTGTTGGATGAGCCCTGGTCGGCGGCCATCAACCGGACCGGGTTGGGGATGTCCCGGGGGATCTCCGCCAGCGCCCGGTACACGGCATTGTGGATCACCGAGACGATCTCGTTGCCACCTGTGCAGGCGGCGGGAAAGATGGGGTTGACGATGGTGCCCTCGGGGGCGATGATCTGCACCGGGCGGTAACACCCGCCATTGGGCGGGATGGTCGGGTCGGTGGCGGCTTGAATGGTCATATACACCCCGGAGGCGGTGTATCCCAGAACACTGTTGAGCGGACCTTCCACCTGAGAGTCCGTGCCGGTGAAGTCCACAATCACACCGTCCCCGCGCACCTCCACCGTTACCCGGACCGTCCGGGGAACGTCGGTGATCCCGTCGTTGTCTATGGAGTCCTCGGCGTAGTACCGGCCGTCGGGCCATCCCGCGATCACCGAACGGATGCGCCTTTCCGAGTTGTCCATCTCGATCGCCATGCACCGCTCCACGGTGTCCAATCCGTACCGTTCCACCAACTCGATCAAACGCCGCCGGGCGGTGAGGTTGGCCGACACCTGACTCAGGAGATCCGATCGCATGTTCTTGGGGAGTCGCACATTGGCCAGGATCATCTGCATGATCTCCTCGTCGAGCTCCCCCTTCTTGATCAGCCTCACCGGTGGAATCCGGAGACCTTCCTGGTAGTTCTCCCGGGCCTGGGCATAGAAGCTGCCCGGCACCGTTCCCCCCACATCCAGGTGGTGAGCCCGATTGGCCCCCCAGCCGATGATTTTGCCCTGGTAGAAGATGGGCGTCACCATCGTCACATCCGGCAGATGGGACCCACCGCGGAAGGGATCGTTCAGAATGATGGAATCTCCCGGGCGGAACTGATCGGCGCCCACCTCGTCGATGGAGTAGTTCACCGAATAGGGAAGGGAACCGAGATGGATAGGCAGGAACTCGCCATGACTCACCAACTCGGTCTGGGCATTGAAGATCCCACAGGAGTAGTCGTTCCCCTCGTTGAAGATGGTGGAACTTGACGTCTGGCGCATCGTGATGCCCATCTCCCGGGCGCCGGCGGCCAGGCCGGCGGTCACTACCTCGACTGTTACGGGATCAACTTGGCTGCGGGTCATGGCAGATCCACCACGATGGCGCCGGTCCCATGTACCCGGGCCTCACCAAACGGCAGATAGGTGGTGGAGTCCAACTGCTGGATCACCGAAGGCGTGGACACGGTCTGCCCCGGTGATAGATCGTCCCGGTGATAGATAGGCACCCTCGACGCCTCCCCCCGGACGGAGACCACTTGGCGAAACGAACGCGGCTCGGCTTCCCCCGATCGCGCCGAGTCTCCTCCCAGGAGCGGCTTGGGTGTGGCTCCCACGCCCGTGAGGCGCACGTTGACCAGATCCACCAGATCATCTCCAAGGGCATGTCCGTAGCGGGTCCTGTGGACGAGATGGAAGTCGGCGATGGCTCCAGCCAGCGTATCGGAGTCCGGACGCAGGGAGCCGAGTGGTACGTTTATTTCATAGGCCTGTCCGGCATAGCGCAAATCGAGACTGGCTCTCAAAGTCCGGCTTCCGGGCGGGATACCGTCTTGTTCAAGCTCCCGCTGAGCCTCGTCGGCCATCACCGAGAGCGACTCTTCCAAGTCAGTTGGATCCAGGCGGATCATGCGGGCTCGCAGGGTGGCCACCAAGTCGTGACGGACATCGGAGGCAAGAATCCCCAGCGCCGAGTTGCAGCCCGGGATGGGAGGAATCACCACGCGGCGCAGTGCCAACTCTTCAGCGATGTGCACACCGTGGGTTGGTCCTGCGCCGCCGAAGGGCACCAGCGCGAAGTCGCGGGGGTCTCGGCCCCGTTCGATGGAGACGGTACGCAAGGCGTGCATCATGTTGGCGTTGACCAGCCGCACTATCCCCACCGCCGCCTCGGTCACCGAGAGTCCGAGCGGTTTTCCCACGTATCTCTCTATAGCCCGGGCCGCCAGGTCGATGTCGGGGTATATTTCCCCACCGAGTTGAAACTCCGGGTCGTACACGCCTAGCACGAGGTTGGCGTCGGTGACGGTGGGCAACTCCCCTTCCCGGCCGTAACAAGCCGGGCCGGGATCGGAGCCGGCCGAATCGGGTCCGACCGACATCCGTCCGAAATCATCCACCTTGGCGATGCTTCCCCCGCCAGCGCCCACGGTGTGGATGTCGAGAGTTGGGTAGGAGACCGCGTAGCCCCCGATCTCGAAATCGAGCCGCGTGTCCGGCTCGCCGTCGGTTATACCGGCCACATCGCAACTGGTCCCACCCATGTCGAGAGTAAGCAATTGGCGCTCTCCCAGCAATTCGCCCAGATAAGCCGACGCCATTACCCCGCCGGCCGGGCCGGACAAGAGAGTCAGAATGGGAAAGGCTGCGGCCCGGTCGGGGCGCACCAGACCGCCGTTGGATTGCATCATCTGAAGCCATGCATAGAGCTTGCTCTCCTGCAGTTCGGCGCGGAGGCGGCTGAAATATTTCCTCACCAAGGGAGTCAGGTAGGCGTTCATCACGGTGGTGCTGGTGCGCTCGTACTCGCGGTGCAGGGGAAGCGCCTCCGATGAGATGGTTATGTCCTCGGACAGTGTCGGGAGTTCCTCTGCCAGGATCTCCCGTGTGCGACGCTCGTGGCTCGGGTTCATGAAGGAGAACAGGTAGGACACCGCGATCGACTCCACGCCGGCTTGGCGAATTCTCGCTGCCGCGGCTCTCACCGCCCGCTCGTCGAGAGGCGTCACCTCGCTTCCATCGGCAGCGATCCTTTCGGAGATCTCGAACCGGAGAGGCCGAGGAACGATCGGGGCGGGGATCTTCTCGTAGATATCAAATAGAGTGGAGCGGTGGGTGCGGCGGATTTCTAGCACATCACGGAACCCTTGGGTGGTCAGGAGTGCAGTTTTGGCGCCGGATCTGGTAAGCACTGCATTGGTGGCCAAGGTGGTGCCGTACCCCACGGTGTCCAATCTGGATCGGTCGGTGGCCTTGGCAAGCGCGTTCAAGAATCCCGGGGTGGGATCGGGGTAGGTGGTCAGCGTCTTGGCCTGGATGAGCTCACCGGTGGACTCGTCGACCGTCACCACGTCGGTGAAGGTCCCCCCTATGTCGACCGCTGCCCTGGTCATACCGAGTGCTCCACCATGTCAAGACTCTCGCGAATGCGTCTCTTGATCAGACGGTCGTCGGCGATCATGGCCGCCTCCAGTTCGCGGGCGAACGGGATGGGAGTTGCTTTGCTGCCCGCCCGAAGCGGTGGTGCATCGAGTTCGTCAAACCCCTCGGCCACCACCCTGCTGACCAACTCCCCGGCCCAGCCGCCCCTCTCCACGGCTTCGTGGGCCACGACCAGCCGATGGGTCCGGGACAGAGACTCCAACACCATCTCGATGTCCATTGGCACCAGCGTCCGCAGGTCAATGACTTCCACCGAAACCCCCTCTTCCTCCATCTGGCACGCCGCCGCCAGCGCCTGCTGGACGGTTTTTCCGACAGCCGCCACCGTGACATCCTCCCCGTTGCGCCTGACCACGCCCTGGCCGAGCGGAATGGGCGCCACCGGGTGAGAGACCAATCCCTTGGTCCGGTACAGCGCCCGGTGCTCGACGAATAGCACCGGATGGTCGAGTTCGATCGAGGTCTTGAAAAGCCCTTTAACGTCCTGGGGTGTGGAGGGCACCACCACCGCTAACCCGGGAACGTGCAGGAACCAGCTCTCCAGGGTCTGAGAGTGCTGGGAGCCGTGATGGGTGCCCGAGCCCCCCTGGGTTCGGATGACCATCGGCACCTTCAATTGGTCATCGGACATGTAACGCATCTTGGCGGCGTGATTGACTATGGCGTCCATCCCGCAGGCGACGAAGTCCATGAACATGACCTCGACGATGGGACGCATCCCCATCACCGCCGCCCCCACCCCCGCGCCCAGCATCGACTGCTCGGCAATCGGCATGTCACGAACCCGATGATCGCCGAATCGGCGGACGAAGTCCTGCGTGGCCCGAAAGACCCCTCCGTAGGAACCGATCTCCTGGCCCATCACGAAAACCCGGTCGTCGGACATCAGGGCTTCGGCCTGTGCCTCCCGCACCGCCTCGATGAAAGTGATCTCCCGCATCAGAAGCTTCCCTCCAGCGCGGTCTGCGGATCGGGAAGAGGGGACTCGGCGGCGAATCTGGCCGCGTCATCGATCTCTCTGTTCACAACAGCCTCGATCTGGGCCAATGTGGCGGCCTCCACCCGGCCGGACGTGGCCTGGCGGAAACGATCCAGCGGGTCGTTCCGCCGGGCCTCCTCCACTTCTCCGCGCTCTCGGTAGAGATGCTCGGCATCCCCCAGATTGTGCCCCCGCCACCGATAGCACTTTGCCTCGATCAGGGTCGGGCCATCGCCCGCCCGCGCCCGCTCCACTGCGGTTTTGGTGACCGCATAGACCGAAAAGACATCGATCCCGTCGACAACCACTCCCGGTATCCCGTAGCCTTCCGCCCGGGAAGCGATATCGGGGTTCACCTGCATCTGATCCGCCCGGAAGGAATGGGCGTATCCATTGTTCTCCACCACGAACACCACAGGTAGACGCCAGATGGCCGCCAGATTGAGCGTCTCGTGAAACACCCCCTGTCCCACCGCGCCGTCCCCCAAGAAGGCCACCGCCACCCGTGATTCCCCCCTCAGATCGAAACACAGAGCCGCTCCGGTGGCAAGCAGGCCGCTTCCGCCGATGATCGGGCTCTGACCGATGAAGCCGTGCTCGGTGCTGACGATGTGCATCGATCCGCCTTTGCCTCCGCAGTACCCCGTGGCCCGTCCCCACAGCTCCGCGCAGATCGGACCGAGTTCCGCTCCCTTGGCGATAGCGTGCCCATGGCCGCGGTGGGTCGAGGTGACCACGTCATCGGCCCGGAGAGCCGCGCACACCCCCACCGGGACCGCCTCCTGTCCCATCGAGGAGTGGAAGGGCCCGTACAGGTCGCCGGCGAGATGGGCGCGCTCCATCGTCACTTCGAACCGCCGGATGGTGTACATGGATTTGAAGATGTCACGGAGTTGGGCGTCGCTCAAGCCGTGCAGCCCGGCCTCTTCGACCGGGGAACTGCGATCCCCATCGGGAGGGGAGGCAACCGAAGAGATGACACGTGTGCCGTTGCTCATGATTCCCTCGTTCGCCTTGCCGAGCCCATCCGAAATTCCTCAGGAAGTGTCGGTATTGCAGACACCCTTTCCATAAGCCTATAACCCCCCGTCATGAGCGGAGCCGGTCTGCACGATGCCGTGGTGCACCAACTCGTCGATGGCCTCGGACGAGTAGTTCAGCCTCTTCATGAGAACCTCGGTGGTGTGCTCACCCAGCATGGGAGCGGGCTGTTTGGGATGGCGCCACTCGCTCAGCTTCATGGGGTTGGGCGGGTAGGAGAGATCGCCCAGAGCAGGGTGCCGGTATTGCTGCACCATGTCCCTCGCCAGGACTTGTGGATCGGTGAATACCTCGGCGATGTCGTTGACCGGAGCGACGGGGAGATCGTATTCCTCCGTCATCGCCATCCACTCGTCCTTGGTCCGGCGAGCAAACGCCTCTGTCAGTATCTCTTCTACGAAAGAACGATTCTCCAAGCGGGCGGCATTGTCCTTGGTGCGGAGATCGTCTTTCAGATCCGGACGACCGATGGCGTCACACAGGTTTCTCCAGAATTTCTCACCGCGGACAGCCACCACCACGTAGCCGTCCTGCACCGCCAGGGCCTGCCAGGGCACAATGTGAGCGTGGGCGGTCCCCCGCCGCTCAATCCGGGCTCCGGTGTTCAAGTGATCGAAGGCGTCGTAGGACAACATCGAGACCAATGAGTCAAGCATCGAGATGTCGGCGTGTTGACCTTCTCCATGAAGCTCTCGGCCAACCAAAGCTCCCAGCACCGCCAGACAGGCGAAGATCCCACCGGAGATATCGGCGATGGGAATCCCGACCCGCGCCGGGGGACCGTCGGCCGGGCCGGTCATGCTGAGAAGTCCGCTGTAAGCCTGCACCACCAGATCGAAAGCTGGCCGGTCTCGGGCAGGTCCGGTGGCGCCGAAGCCGGTGATGGAGACGGTGATAAGCCGCGGGTTATGTCGGCGAAGACTCTCCCGGTCGATCCGCAGACGCCCCATAACCCCGGGACGGAAGTTGTCGATCACCACATCCGAGCGGGCCACCAGACTGTAGAAGATTTCCCGGCCTGCCTCGCTCTTGAGGTCGAGCACCATGCTCTTTTTCCCTCGATTCATTTGCAAATGTATGGCGCTCTCCCCTTCCACCGGAGTGATTGTCGGGTTCCGGGCCGCATCGCCCCAGGGAGGTTCGATCTTGATCACCTCGGCGCCCAGATCCGCCAGGATCATGCCTCCATAGGTGCCGGCGATCACCTGACCCAGTTCCAGGACTGTCACCCCCGAGAGCATTCCCTTCATGACGTCGGTAGCCTTCCCAATCGCATCTTGGTGCGGATCAAAGCGGTTAGCCCTCCTTGATGGTTTCCAGCACGGTTTGGCAGACGTCGAGTATCTCATCGATCTCCGACTGAGTCTGCGCCGCGTTAGTGAAGCCCAGGTGATAGGGGGTGATGTACACTCCGTGGGCCACAAGACCCAGGTAGAAGGTCCCCGCCAGTTCCCGGTCGCTTCCCAACACGTCGCGGATGCTGCGCACCGGCTCGTCGGCAAAGTACACCCCGAAGATGGATCCCTGCCCTGTGGCCTGGATGGACAGGCCCAGGTTGGCGCCGATCTTCTCTATCCCCTCGCGCACCTGTTCGCCGCTGTCGTTCAGCTTCTTGTACGTGCCGGGCTTTTCCAGTTCCGACAGCATCGCCAGACCGGCCGTCAATGACACCAGATTGGTCTGGAAGGTCCCCGACTGGAAGATGGTGACCCGCTCATCGGCGGCGTCACGCTTGGGGGTGACAACCTGCTCCATGACGTCGCGCCGACCGCCGAAGGCTCCCATCGGGAACCCCCCTCCGATCGGCTTGGCCAGGGCGGTCAGATCCGGAGTGACGCCCGTGACGGCGGCGCTTCCACCCAGAGCCACCCGGAAGCCTGTGATCACCTCGTCGAAGATCAGGAGAATTCCGTGCCGAGCGGTGACCTCGCGAAGGGCCTCCAAGAATTCCTGATCGGCCACGATCCCAGCCATCCAAGTCCCCCCCACCGCTTCCACCACCACTCCGGCCAGTTCTGAGGCGTGCTCGGAGATCAGCGCCACGGTGGCGTCGGTGTTGTTGAAGGGCAGGACCACCGTGTCGTTCAGGACACTCTGGGGAATCCCCGCCCCCTCGGGAAGCGACAGCGGGCGTTTCTCAGGTCCTCCGTAGGAGGTTCCACTGACCAGCAGATTGTCGTAGCCGCCGTGGAAGTTGCCCTCGAACTTTCCGATCTTCTGTCTGCCGGTGAAGGCGCGGGCAACGCGCATCGACATGTGGACCGCTTCGGAACCGGTGTGGACGAAGCGAATCATCTCCATGTGCGGCATGTGCTTTCGAATTCGGTTGGCCAGGGCCAAGGCGTTGGGGGACGGTGCGATGGTGCTGGTACCCCAGGAAAGTTGCTTCGCCACGGCATTCATCACCGCGGGCGGCGAATGGCCCAGGATGTGGGGACCACCGCCGATCAGGGCGTCGACGTACTGGTTGCCATCGACATCCCAGAGAAAGGGGCCGCGGGCCCGTTCCACGTACAACGGGTATGGAGGGCGGAAGCCGGCGTTGCCCGGGACCCCGCCCGGCATGTGTTTTCTGGCCTCCTCGTAGAGTCGGAGGGATTCCGGTGTGCGTTGGGTGTATCGATCTATGAATTTGCTTCGGGCATCTTTCATGGCTACTGCTCTCCTGTGTTTGATCGGGCGGCGCGCAGTTCGGCGCGCAAGTTTCGGGTTGCATCAACATCTATTCGGTAATCAAGAAGGTCGGTGTCTCGAACTTCGATCACCACTCCGTAGTCGTGGCGGGCGGATTCGAGCGATACGTACCGGTCCATTACATCTTCCAAGACCGCCTCCGGATCCCGTTGCAGGGGATCACCGTACCCCCCGCCCCCCGAGGAGACGTGATAAAAGTTGCCATGTTGCCCGACGAACTCGTCCGCAAAATAGATGGGGAGGTTCTCCTCTTCATCAGTGTCGATGTTCTTGACCACCCGGATCGGAATCCCATCTTTGCCTCCGAACAGACCCCGGGGACCGCCCGGACCATCTTCCCCACGGTCGGCTATGTACGAGAGGCGGACTCCACCGGCGTTCTCCACTCTAAGCACTGACTCCAGCCCGGCCCCTCCTCTCCACTTCCCCGCCCCCATGGAGTCGGTGACCGGCGCCAAGCGATCGAAGGTGACCGGCCACATTCTCTCAATGACCTCGCTCGACTGGTTCAGGATGCCCAGCCCGAAGATGGCGGCGCCGCAATCCCGGCCATCCGCACCGTATTTTCCTCCCCAACCGCCGGTGTGCCAATGGTAGTAGACGAAGTAGTTGTTGTTCCGACCGGGCCGATCGTCTATGCCCCCTGCCACCACGTATTCGAGGTTGAAGTTGCCGGCAAAGGACTTGCGGGGCAAGACCTCGGCCCACACCCGTTGGATACAGGCAGTGGTCTTCTCGTAGGCGCCCGACACCTCCCCGCATACCGCGTAGGGTCGGACCGCATTCACCACGCTCGTCTCGGGAAAGATGGCTTTGATGATGCGAAGCCATCCGGCATTCATGAGAGGCTTGGGAAAGATGTAGTGGGTCCCTGCCACCAAGGCGCCGAAGGTGGAACCGCGCGTGCCGTTCATACCGGATTGAACCGGCGGCCCCGACTCTCTCATGTCATAGATCACCCGCGGCGGGTCGTGTTGGATGGTCATCTTCAATGAGACCCTCACCGGGCCATCCTCGGGCGCTTGGGGATCGTAATCGATGAAGTCTTCGGTCTCCCAGATCCCCTCCGGGCATTGGAGTATCTCGGCGGCCAGTTCCCGCTCGGAATGATCCAGGGCGCCTTCCATGGACGCCAGGACGGTGTCGATCCCGTATTTCTCTACGAGGCCATGCAGCCGCCTCTCCCCCACCCGGGCAGCTTCTATGTGAGCAATAAGGTCACCGGTGGCGTTGACGGGAATGCGGATGTTGGCCATTATCAGGTTGCGGACATCGTGGCGAATAGCACCCCGGGAGACCACCTTGAGTGGTGGGATGACCAGGCCTTCGGCATAAATATCCGCGGCCAGGGCATTCATGGAGCCGGGAGTGGCGCCACCCACATCCGACCAGTGGCCCTTAGTGGCCGTGAACGCGATCAGTTCGTCCTGCCAGAAGATCGGACTGATAAAGGTCATATCCGGAAGATGGGTCCCACCCCGATAAGGCTCGTTGAAGGCGTAAACATCACCCTCTTCGATACCTCCCTCAACCTCACCGAAGTCCTCGATCACCGCCTTTGTGCTCGGTTGCAGCGCCCCCACGTGAACCGCCACATCGCGTGTCCCCTGGGCAACCAGCTCGCCCCTGGCATTGAGCAGTCCCCCGCTGACATCCCCCACAAAGATCACGAACGACAGGCAGGCGTCCTGCAACGCGCCCACCATCTCGTCCACCAGACTCACGAAAGCGCTGGAAAGTATGGAAAAGGTCACCAGGTCCACACCTGGAACTAAGTTCGGATTCGGCGCTTGTGGATTCACAAGCCTTCCCCACTTCCGGTGGTGTCCAGAACCAGATTGAGATAGTCGTCTACGTAGAGACTCACACCGGGTGGCGCCAGGGTGGTGGAATCCATTTGCTCCACAACGGCGGGGCCCACTGTCCGGAAACCCACCGGTAGAGAGGATCGAGACCATACCGGTGTATCCACCCACCCTCCCGCCTCTCTCCAGTAGACCGGGCGGGAGTCGGAGACAGGACTGGCAGTGGGCATGGCGCTTACCCGACGAGGCCGGTACTTGTCGGAGATTCCCGTTCCGGTCACATTGATCCCATGGATCTCCACCTCCCGCTCACCAAGGTCGAAGGTGAACCTCTGCAGGTACAGCTTCTTGAAGAGTTCCACGCTCTCAGAGAGGCTCTCTCTGGTCATCCTGCCGGTAACCGGTATCGCGAACACCCGCCATTGTCCTGCGTAGCACATGTCGATGGTCCGTTCCACGAACTGGCGATCGGGGGGAATGCCCTCGCGGTCCAAGGCAGCCCTCGCCTGGGCATCGAATTCGTCAAACCGGGCATTCATCGCTTCGATGTCGACCGCAGCCGCCTCCCCATAGAACATGCTGGCCCCCAAGTCGTGACGAATGTCAGCCATGAGACACCCCAGGGCCGAGGTGAGTCCGGGACTGGGAGGAACCACCACCGTGGGAATCCGCATTTCGGCCGCCACCCTCGCTCCGTGAAAGGGGCCGGCCCCGCCGAATGCCACCATGGCGAAGTCACGAGGGTCGAGGCCCCGCCTCATGGTCGCCAGTCTGATGGCATTCGCCATGTTCGCTTCGGCGACCGCTATCACTGCCGCCGCCGCGGATACGGCGTCGCTGCCGAGCCTCTGACCGATCTTGTCATTGATCACCTTCTCAGCCAAGGCCGGTGAGATCTCCATCGCCCCGCCCAACATGGCCCCCGGTCTGAGATTTCCCAACACCACATGGGCGTCGGTGTTGGTGGGCTGACCCCCTCCCTTGCTGTAGCACGCCGGGCCGGGGACAGCTCCCATGCTTTGAGGTCCGGATCGAAGCTTGCCCCCCGGATCGAACCATGCCACCGACCCTCCCCCGGCCCCCACGGTGATTATGTCCACTGCGGGGAACATGATCGGATGACCCCACTCCACCTCCCAGGTTCCGGTGGTGCGAACCTGGCCGTTGAGGGTTACCGAGACATCAGTGCTGGTGCCCCCGATATCGAGTCCGATGACGTTGTCGAAACCGGCCAAGGCGCCCACTTCCCGGGCCGCGATCGCTCCTGCGGAGGGACCCGAGTTGGCGGTTCTCACCGGGATGTTGGCGGTGGCCTCCACCCCCATCAGACCCCCCGCCGACTGAACGATCAACACATCTCCCTTATAGTCCCGGTCCCGCAAGCCCTGCTCCAGAGCCTCCAGGTAGTTGATCATCACCGGAATCAGCGCAACGTTGAGTATGGTGGTGGTGAATCGCTCATACTCGAGGATGCGGGGACTGGTCTCCTGGGAGGTGCGCACCAGCGCCTCCGGGTACTCCTCCAAAATGATCTCCTTCATGCGGCGCTCGTTTCGGCTGTTGGTGTAGGAGTGGAGGAAACAAACCGCGATGGTGCGGATGCCTCGGCCTCGGAGAATCCGTGCCACAGTCCGCGCCTCATCGTCATCAAGGGGAGTACGAATCTCCCCGGAGCTGAGCGTTCTCTCGGTGACCTCCAAGCGGTCGCGGGGCTTGACAATCGAAGGTCGGGGAGATTCGTGATAAATGTCCCAAATGTCCTCTTTGGAGCCCCGGGCAGCCTGGGTCAACACCGCGGTGACGCCCCTGGTGGTAATCATGGCGACCCGGGGAAGACGTCTTTGTATGAGCGCGTTGGTGCCGAGGGTGGTTCCGTGGGCGAAGGAGCGAAACTTTTGGCCATCCACCCCGGCCTCGCCCATAGCATTGAACACCCCACTGAACCCATCCGGGGTAGTAGGTGTTTTGATAACCTCCACCCTCCCCTGCTGATCAACCATCACCCAATCGGTGAAAGTCCCTCCGATATCAACTCCGATTCGCAGATCCATTGTCAGATCCCCAGGTAGGCGCGTCGCACCAGGTCACTTTCGAGCACCTCGGCGGTGTCGCCGCTTTCCACCACCGCACCCGATTCCATCACATAGGCTTTCTGAGCGATCTCCAGCGCCAGGAATGCGTTCTGCTCAACCAGCAGCACCGTCAAACCCTGGCTGTTCATGTCCAAGATGATGTCAGCCAGGTGATCGACGATGATCGGTGCCAGTCCCGCCGAAGGCTCGTCCAAGAGCAGAAGATCGGGCTTGCCCATCAGCGCCCGGGCGATCGCCAGCATCTGTTGCTCCCCGCCGCTCAGGGTGCCGGCCCGTTGACGAGCACGTTCGGAGAGGCGAGGAAAAAGCTCGAAGGCCCGGGCCAGTCGCTCCTGGTACTCATCGTGGTCTTTCACCAGATGAGCACCCAACTCCAGGTTGTCCAGAACCGTCATAGCCGGGAAGAGTTCTTTCCCCTGGGGAACATGGCCCAGCCCCATACCGAAGATCTCATGAGGCCTGCGGTTCTCGATCCGCTCACCCGCAAAAGAGATTGCTCCGTCCATGGGCTTGAGCACCCCCGAGATGGTCAGAAGCAAAGTGGTTTTACCGGCGCCGTTGGCCCCGATCACGGTCACCAATTCACCTTCTCCGACGCTGATCGAGACATCGAAGAGCACTTGCACCCGCCCGTAGGCCACGTTCAGGGAGTTGACCTCAAGCACCGCGACGCTTCCCCAGGTACGCGGTCACCACTGCCTCGTTGTCCACGATCTCCTCTGGAGTGCCCTCAGCGATCTTGGCGCCGAAATTGAGGACGGTGATCCGGGTGCAGATGTTGGTTATGAGTCGCATGTTGTGCTCGATGAGTAGCAGGGTCATCCCCTGATCGCGAAGCGTCCTGATCAGATCCATCAGATATGCCGCCTCCTCAGGGTTCAATCCGGTGGCCGGTTCATCCAAGAGCAACATCTTGGGTTTGGCGGCCAAGGCGATGGCGATCTCAAGGTACCGGTGTTCGCCCGCCGAGAGGTCTCGAGCTACCGCGTCGATGCGCCCCTCCAAACCCACGAATTCGAGGAGTTGGCGGACCCGTTCCTCCATTGCGGCATGCTGTTCACGATATTTCTTGGAACGGATCAACGCTCCCGTCACTGAGGTTCGGTTGTCTAGGTGGCTTCCATGAAGGACATTGTCCCGAATGGTCAGATTCTCAAAGAGGGTGGTGATCTGGAATGTACGGACCAATCCCATCCTGGCAAGGTCATGAGGCTGAGCGCCGGTTATGTCGGCGCCCTGATAGGAAACCACCCCCCGGGTGGGTTTGATGAACCCGGTTATCAGGTTCAAGGCGGTCGTCTTGCCGGATCCGTTCGGACCGATCAGACCCATGATCTCGCCCTCCTCCACCCGAAGGTCCAGATCGTCGACCGCCGACAGGCCCCCGAACAGCTTGGTCAGTCCACTGGTCTGCAGTATCGGCATAGCTACACCGACCGAGGCTTGTCCTGCCCGTGGTTCTCGACCACGGGTGTGGGAGGAGCTTGGTGGCCCTTCGGTTCCCCAAGCCGCCTCATAGCATTGCGCAGCGTCGGGTAGACACCGCTGGGCATGAACAGCACCACCAGCAGCAACACCACCCCGAATATCAGGAACCGGTACTCCTGAAGAGCCCGCAGCCACTCGCTCACCAATACGAAAATCGCGGAACCGAGCACTGGACCCCACAGTGTCCCCGTTCCGCCTACCAAGACAATGATCAGGAAGATGAACATAGGTTGGAGGCCGAGAAGATTGGGGTTGACAAATCTGAAGTGGTGGGCATACAGGGCCCCGGAAAATCCCGCCAGCGCGCATGCAAACGAGAAGGCGTATACGTAGTACTTGGTGGCCGATACACCGATTGATTTGGCCAAGTCCTCATTTTCATGAATGCTGCGGACTCCTCTTCCAAAGCGTGACTTCCGCAGTCTCCCCAGGATGAAGATCACCCCCAGAAGCAACAACAAAGCCAAGTAGTAATAGGCCAATTCCGAACGTATTTCCCAGCCGAAAAGGCTGGGCGGAGGAACTTGGCGGAGTCCTGACGGACCGCCGGTGACCGACCTCCACCGCAACGCCACCGTCCAGGCCAGTACCCCGAAGCCCAGAGTGACGATTGCCAACTCCAACCCGCGGGTACGACGCAAAGCGACGTACCCGATCACAAGACCCACCAAACCTGTCGCCACAGGCGCGGCCACAAAGCCGACCCATGGCGTAATTCCCAGGTCGAGCGCGAGCTTGGCGGAAACATAGGCGCCAAAACCCCAGAAAGCGGCATGTCCGAAGGAGAATTGCCCCATCTCACCCATGATGTAATCGAGGCTCAAACCGGCAATCGCATAGATAACGATCAACACCAGCAGCCCCCGATTGTAGGGGTTAGTAAAGAACAAGACAGGCACCAACAGGGCAATCACCAGCGCCACAACGCCAAACCAGGACCCGATCCTCAGTCTCATGCGCGTTTCATTTCCTTCCGAACAAACCCTGTGGCCGCAGAAGCAAAACGACGATCATCACCACGTACAGATAGCCCTGGCGATAGTACGTGGAAATGAACTGGCCGAACAGCGCTTCGGTGACGCCCAGAAACAGTCCGACCGCTACCGCTCCGCCCACATTTCCCATTCCTGCCACGATCACCACCGCGAAACCGGTGATCAGAAGAGGCTGACCCAGGTTGGGAGAGGCCACCGACACCAACACGATCAAGACACCGGCCAGCGCCGCCAAGCCGGAGGCGATGACCAGAGTCGCATCATAAATCGCTGCGGTGTTGATACCAATAAGGCGGGCCCCCAACAGATTCTGACCGGTAGCGCGGGTCATCTTTCCGATTTTGGTGCGGGTGAGCATCAAGTACAGAGCCAGGACAGCGGTGAAGCATACGCCCACCAGGAGCAGACCGGCGGTGGTCACATACACGCCCCCCACTTTGAGGATCTCGTTGAACGGCTCGTCTACACCCTTCGGCGCTGACCCCCATACCACGAAGCTGCCATGGAGCAATATGAAACTGAGAGCGACCGTGGAGAGGATCACTACCAATTCCGACTGACCCAAGAAGGGCCGGACCGCAACCCGGTTGACCAAAAGTCCTGCCAAAGCCATCACTATCACCACCACCACCGCCCCGGCAAAATAGCTCAACCCCACCAATTTGGTGGCCGTAAACAGAAGCATGGCGCCCAACATAGTCAACTCCCCATGCGCCATGTTGATCACCCGCATCACCCCGAAAACCAGGCTCAATCCCGCCGCGAATATCACATATATGGAGCCGTTGAGAAGACCGTTCCAAAGCTGTTGGCCGATGATGTCCCAATTCATCGGCCGAGCCTCGCCTGGCTATGGACACCCAACCTGCGCGATCCTATCTCACTCATGGCTAGCCGTAGATAGGCACTCTGTTATCGAACCGAATAGCTGATATATCCTCGCTGATCTTTTTCGTGAAAGACTGCAGGACGGGGCCGTACTCGTTTTCCAAAGTTTCAATATCGGCTCGAGTGGCCAGAGTGGCCACTCCGACTGCCCCTATAACCTCCGATCCGTAGAACACGGGAGCGGCAACCGAACGCAGCCCCATGGTTAGTTCCTGGTCATTCAGAGCGATGCCCTTTCTACGCGCCTCTACCAAATTCGCCCGGTAACGATCAGCACTGGTGATGGTGGTGGCCGTTCGCCGCTCGAAACTCATTTGTTCCACCACTTTCTCCGCCTCTGTGGGGGGCATGGCTGAAAGGATCGCTTTACCCAAAGAGCTCAGATATGCAGGTAATCGACTTCCCACCCGAAGGTTGATTGTGATGATGTCGTCTCGGTGACGCCGGGCCAAGTAGATGATGTCGGCTGCTTCCAGCACTCCGTAGTTGATGGCCGTCGCCTCGGGCAATGCGGAGCTGATCTGGTCCAGATAAGGCCGGATATGCTCAACAAACTCCCGGGACTCAACCGCAGCCACCCCCAGTTGCAGCACCTTCTTGGAAGGACGAAAGAACCGCTCATCCCTCCGTAAATACCCCAAGTCTTCCAAGATGCCGGTGAGCCGGTAGACGCTGGCGCGGCTGATCGCCGTGCGCCGCGCAATATCAGCGACGGTGAGAGCAGGGGACCTTTCATCAAAGGCGGCCAAAATCCGCAGTCCCTTGGAAAGAGATCCCCGCTGGGGGTCCGGAACAGCAGTCATCTATGACCGGCGAGCTTATTCGACAAGGAATTCGTCCTCTTCCACGATGGCGAACACCGAGTCCTGCGTCTTGGCCCCCATGAAGTTCTTCTCGTCGGCCAGGAGCCTGGCGTACTCTTGGGAGTCGGCGGTGGCCAGAAAGTCCTCCACGCTGTCATACCACACCTCGGCAACGCCGTCGCAGGGCGCCTCCCGGCCGGGAACTTCCAAAGGTCGACATTGAACATAACGCCGGACCCTAGGCATGGCCAGCACCAGTGGAGCATGGACGTTCTTCCAATGCTGATGGAACTGCTCACTGGTGAGATCGGATCGGCGGGTCAGCAAAGTAACTGTCTTGATCATGTTCTCCTCCTTGGATCAGAGGGCCACACCAAGCGGTTCACAGCGTCGGGAACCAGTCACTTCTCATCATCCACCACTGCCACGGCTTCTATGTCAATCAATGCGTGGTGGATCAGTTCCGCCACCACCACCGAGACCCGAGCGGGCTGTCGGGTGGGAAAGTAGCGGTTGTAGATTACCTCATACCGGTGGTAGTGGTCATGATCTGTCAGATAGATTCTGGTCAGCACCACATCGCTTAGGGCGGCGCCTGCGCGCCTCAAGGCATTCTCAAGGTTCTGGAGAGCCAGTTCCGTTTGCTCTTCCAAGGTATCCGCCAGCACTCCGGTGGTGCGATCCCAACCCAATTGGCCGGTTACCCAGAGGGTGTTTCCTACCCGGACCACATCATTCCAACGGCTCTTGGAACCGATGGCCTCGAACAGCTCCTCTTCAACCGGTACATAGACTCTTTTCATTTATCGTCCAACCTCCTTCCTCTACCAATTAGGGTGTGTCGGTCTGGCCCAAATGAATGGGCCAGACCGACACATCACAAGTTGTCGGAAGAGTCTGGCTAACCGGCGAGAGGAACGGCGTCCACCGGTAGTAGGACACCACCCTGGGATTGGATGATGATCCAGTCATCGACCAGTCGCAAGCCCTTGTCGTTGAAACGAAGCGGCTTGCCACGAGGGGTGATAAATCCATGGTCGTCATTCATCAGAGGAGCAACCGCCGCGTAGTCGGTGGTGCCGGCCGCCTCAATGGCCGCCATCAATTGCTTGGCTGCGGTGTATCCCAGTTCGGACCACCAATCCGGGGCCGACCCGAATTCGGCCTCATATGCCGCGGAGAAGGCAGCGGACTCCGGAATGGACTGATCAAGAATCCACCCGGTGGAGCTGTAGACACCCTCGGCAAGATCGCCTAACGCTTCCACTTCCGGCGGGGTAAATACCACCTCATTGATCATGATGTCACCCTCGTAGCCACTCTCGCGAGCGGCTTGGACGGCGTTGACAACCACATCCTTGCCCCACAGGCCAAGATACAGCAGGTCTGGATCGCTACCGACACCCTTGGTCACTTCGACCCGGGCCTCTGCCGTTCCATAAGGGAAGTAGATCATTCCGGTGTATTCGAAATCGGCCGGGGCTTCCTCGGCGAAAATGCGGGTGAACTCGTCATGGGTGAGGCGCACCCAATCAGAGTCCGCGCCCACGCCCTGCACGCGGTCGTATCCCTGCTCAATCATCCATCGCGCCAGCACGGAAAGGGCGTTGCTGTCGGACTGACTCTGCTTTACGGGAGCGCGAACGTGCACCACTCCCTCATAGCCTTCGGCCGTGATAAGTTCCGACCCGCAGGCAGTCACTACCAGCGGAATGCCCGCCTCTGCCGCGACATCTTTCATCGCCACGCAAGTGGTGGCGTCGTTGCCGCCGGCAATACCGGCCACACCATCGGCTATCGCCTTCCGCGCGGAAACGACCGACTCGTCGGCGGAGTAGCCCTCGTCATAATCGACGACTTCGACTTCACGTCCCAAGAGACCACCGGCCTCGTTCTGCTCTTTAACGGCCAGGTCGAAACCGTTGCGCATGATGTCGCCCAACCCGACGGCAATGCCCGAGTTGAACCATATGGTTCCCAGCTTGATGGGTTCGGGAGCGGCTGTCGTGGTCGGAGCGGCTGTCGTGGCCGGCGCGGCTGTCGTGGCCGGCGCGGCATCATCATCCGCCCCGTCCCCGCAGGAGGCGACCAGCGCCAGGGCGGCCAACACCACCAAGACGCGTACCCAAGATCTACGTTTATTCATCAATTTGCTTCTCCTTCCAAGTCCATACGACCACATGGGCCGCACGGGTTTTCACACTACCTTTTCTGTACTTGTCAGCATTGAAAACACGACAACCCGCCTGACACTGTCAACCCGGGGCATCCTGCTCTAAAATGCCCAATAGTCGGAATAGTAATCCGACATACGGACGCTACCAGCGCCGAACCGGTCCTGTCAAGGGAAAACCAGACTAAAAGATTCGTCTTTTTTGCCTAACACAGTCTCATGACGCTCTGGAAGCCTGCCGATCCGCCCGGTGCGGCGGCGGACCTTTAGCGAACCTGCTTGAGATTCTGAAGGCGTAGCCGCCCCTGGGCAACCATCTTCCCATCAGAGGCGCGGGTGATTGTCACCTGCCAGATCTGTTGGCTTCGGCCCTGGTGTATAGGGACCGCTTCGCCGTCCAATCGGCCCAGACGGTGAGAGCGGAAGAAGTCGGTGGCGTTGTTCGCTCCCACCGCGGCCGCCATCCCCTGCTCCTGTGCCCACATGAAAGCGCCCACCGAGGCCAGAGTCTCAACCATGGTGGTATGAAGCCCGGCATTCACCATCCCGAAGGGTTGATGATGCTCCTCCCCCACCTCCACATGCCCACGTACCCTCGAAGAGGAGGCTTCGTCGAGTACCAGACCCACCATCTCGGCGAACCCGCCGCCATTGCCAAACACCGAACGGTCAACCACGACAGCCAACTTTACCGCCGCCAGGCTATCGCTGTTTCGCCCAGTCCTTCAGGCGGCGGACCGCCTCGGTGATGTCGGGGGTGGACTCCGAATAGGAAAACCGCACCCATCGATCTCCGTGGTGAGGATCGAAATCGATTCCGGGGGTGGCCGCCACCCCCATCTCCTCCAGCCAGTGAGCGCACAGGGTGGGAGAGTCCATGCCCAGATGGGAGACATCGGCGTAGACATAAAAGGCCCCGTCCGGTGGGGCGATCCGGTTGATGCCCGCCTCGGCCAGTCCGGCCACCAATATTTCACGGCGCTCTGCATAAGCGGCGACATTGGCGTCCAACTCCTCTGTACAATCGAAGGCCTCCAGAGCCCCCAACTGGGAGATGGTGGGCGGCGCGATGAACAGGTTCTGGGCAAGCCTTTCCAGCGGACGGAACAACTCGGGGGGAACCACCAGCCATCCCAGCCGCCACCCGGTCATCGAGAAATACTTCGAGAAGCTCTGCACCACCACAGCCGAGTCGCTGAACGCAAGGGCGCTGGCGGCCCGTTCCCCGTAGTCGATCCCGTGATAGATCTCGTCGGAGATCAGAGCCGTTCCCGTGTCAGAGCAGTAGTCGGCCACCGACCGCATCTCGGCAGCGGTCAGGGTTACCCCGGTCGGATTGGATGGACTGGCCACCACCAACCCGTCCAGCGGGCCGCACATCTGCAGGCGCTCCACCGAGGGGACGAAGCGGGTCTCGGCTTCCACCCTCACTTCCACCAGTTCCAACCCGAGCACGGTGAGCACGCTGCGATAGGCCGAATAGCCGGGCACGGTCATAGCCACCCGGTCGCCCGGATCGAACAGGGCGAGACAGGCCAGAACGAATCCGGCGGAGGCGCCGATGGTCATAACCACCCGATCCGGCGATACCTCCAAGCCGTATCGCTCCCCATAGAAACGCCCGATTCTCTCCCGCAGGGAAACCAGGCCGGTGGCGGCCGTGTAACCAAGGCGATCCTCCGTCAATCCCCGCCGGGCCGCCTCCAGCACCCGGGCGGGCGCCGACGTCATGGGCTGACCAACCTCCAAGTGAAGAACGTCGCCGCCCGCGACTTCCCGCTGGGCGGCGGCTTTCATCACCTCCATCACATAGAAAGGAGGGACCTGGGAGCGGAGAGACTCCTTCACCGCTCCGGTTTTAGCCGGTTGCGTGCTGAGCCCGCGCGGGAGTGCAGTAAGAGACCCCGGTGCCCCCGAGTCCGCAGTACCCCCACGGATTTTTAGCCAGATATTGCTGGTGGTAGTCCTCTGCATAGTAAAAGGGTTTGTCCACAGCTATCTCGGTGGTGATCAGATCGTGACCACTACTGTTCAGCTCCTTCTGATAGGCCTCGAGGCTCGCCCAGACCACCGGCAATTGCTCCTGGACGGAGACATAAACGCAGGATCGATACTGCGTGCCGAAATCGTTGCCCTGCCGCATTCCCTGGGTTGGGTCATGCCCCTCCCAAAAGATCTGCAGAAGCTGGTCGAGATCGATCTGCCCCGGCACATACACCACCTGCACCACTTCGGTGTGTCCCGTCATTCCCGAGCAGACCTCTTCGTAGGTGGGGTTGGGAGTAAACCCTCCCGCATAACCAACCGCCGTGGAATAAACACCCTCGGTTTGCCAGAACATCCGCTCAGCGCCCCAGAAACACCCCATGCCAAACCAGATTGTCTCGGTACCTTCCGGGAAGGGAGCGACTATTCGGGCCCCCGAAACATGATGCAACTCGGGAACTGTCAGGGGTTCCGGTCTACCCGGAAGAGCCCTGTCTCTGTTGGGAAGCGTATTGGACTTCTTGCGCCATGACATAGGAGGAAGGCTACCAGTTGCCCGCGTAAGGGCAACCGGTTTGACCCACGGTGACCGGCTCAGCCCAGAGCCCCAAACCACCGGTCATGGAGTTGTCCGTAGACACCACTTTCGATCAGATCCAACAGAGCAAGATTGAGCAGTTCTCGGAATTCCGCGTCATCCTCACTGACCGCAAGGCCGTATTGCACCTTCTCGAAGGCTGGCCCAAATGTCGCCACTTCACCTTGCCCCTCCCGAGCGGCGTGAAAACGGAGAACCGGAGCATCAAACACGATGGCATCAACATCGCCCTCCGCCAAGAGACTATAGGCTTGGTCAATATCATCCACCGGAACCGAACCCACCCCTACAGTGGAGAGATAAGTTTCCCCGGCCGAGCGCGTCACCGTCGCCACTCGGTGACCAGGCAGGTCCTGGGGTCCGGAGATCTCACTGCGCAGTTCGTTGACCGCCAGCGAGGAGGCTATCGAGGCGGTGAAGCTAGCGAACACCAGGGTTCCCAAGGCGATCCATACCAGGGCGAATACTCTCCCCAACCCTCCCCGAGCCACCTTGTCACCGTATCCGACCGTGCTCATGGTCACCACCGACCAATAGAACGAGTCCCAGATACCCTGCCGGTAGGGCACAGCGAAATCAGTGTTGTGATTGCGTTCCAACCACCAGATCATATGGGCGGACACCAGCACCACCACTCCGAACAGCACTAGCAGCCAGGGCAGATCAGAGGAGACTATGGCAGTGAAGAATGTCCCGATCCGGTCTCCGAGACCGCGTGAGGCGTGAGTGGGGGCCAGGATGGTCAGACCCGTATCGAGAACCGGCATAGAAAAGTCCACCACCTGCTCGCGCGACTCCGTGATGGCCACCCCTCCCAATGCCACTCGGGCCACACCGCGGTTTATGTCATCAATCTGCTTGGCGACGGTGTCCACCGCATATATATCAGCTTCCATGCCCAACCGGGCGGCAAGAAGGCGCACCAATTCCACCTCAAAGCCGTTGTACGCCCGGTTCTCATAAATAACGAAAGGCGGAAGGGCGCGCGCCGCTACTCTAAACGTCCCTCCCGACGCCGACTCGTCCCCTTGGAGATCTTGCAAACCGACCGCCTTGGGGTCGGCAGTCTCGATCCAGCGGGTAACCACTACTTCATTGGCGGACACCCACTCCTGAGCATGGCGGCGGATGTCCTCGGGATCGCCCTCATCGGCCACCATCAGCGCGTTCTGGGCGGAGATGTAGCGGAGGGGAATGACCACTTGTTCCAGCAGTCTTCGAATCGAAGGATTGGCCTCCAGAAAATCGGAGTTGGCCACCACCCGGATGTCGTTGGGGGGCCAGCCGACCTGACACGGATCGTTGGCGCATCCGGGAATCCCCGAAATAGCGGTACGGTCGAGGAAGGACGCCTGATCAGGAGGAAGGGACGGGAAGGGCGTCTCCAGCCACACCACCTGCCGACCGGGAACCAACTCGCCCACCGTCCAGTTGGGAGTCCAGGTGTAATACAGAACGGGCTGCCCGGCGTGATACCGGTCGATGGTCTCCGATATCAGGGGGGAGTAGGCGCCCTGCACCTGTTCCACCGTGTTCTTCAACCCATAGGCTTCAAGATGGTGATCGATAATCCCAGCGCATCCCCACCCGACATCACAGCCGATCAGATCAGCCAAACCATCTCCGTCGTGATCGAACAATGCGGCGATCTGCGGATCACCGAGATCAGCGAGATTGCTGATGCCGTGAGCCTCAGCAGTTGCAATATCCACAAAATATCCTTGGAGCGCTCCGGCATCGACCTGTGTGCCCACCCACTCCACCAATCCCTCCCGAATGAGTGAGTCGTGGGTCGGGAACCAACCGTTGGCCCACACGTCCACCCCGCCGGTGGCTACGGCCTCATAAAAGTTGGCATTGTCCATCGTGACCGGGCCCTCCACCCTATAGCCCAGCCGTTGAAGCAAGATCCGGTAAACCTCGGCCTGAAACCAACCCGTGTCCCAAGTTGCGCGAGCCATCCTAACCGGCGGCTTCTCGGCAGGATCGTCATCAGTCTGGCCCACCGCTATCCCCGTACTTATGGAAGAGAGCAATAGCACTGCCAGGATCCCCAAGACAGCGATCGATGTTCGGCGCATGGAAGGTATCCGGGTAGAGGTAGGAAAAAGGGTAGCGAAGCGGCGAAAAATGTCCTTGATACGTTCGCGTCAGAAATCTGACAGTTTTTACCACACGCCCGCAAGTTCTTGACTAGGGTCTTGCCCAAAGCCGCCCCCTTCGGGTGCGCGAGACCCAAGTAAGAAAAGTGAAAGGAAGCGCACATGATGGATCCGCGAATAGAAAGGCGTTCTTATGGCTGAGCAAGAAGATCTCGATCTCACCAAGATCGCCGAGGCTTTCGAAAAACGGGAGGAAGAAGAGGAACGCGCTCGCGAAGCGGCGATCCACAATCGAGCCCAGTTCGAAGGCCTCCAGATCGACCCCGAGATCGACTTCTACCCCGAGGTGGCCGATCGGGAACCTGGTGACAGGAACATCGTCAAGTACGGATTCGATATTCATCCACAGGTGACGTTCTCCGCTGCCGGATTCATGTTGATCTTCATCCTCGCCACTTTGTTCTTCCCAGATCAAGCCAGCGATGTGTTCGGCGCCATTCTCAACTTCATCAACGAGAAGGTGGGTTGGCTGTACATCATCTCATTTAACATCTTCATCGGCGCCGCGCTCTACTTTGCGTTGGGCAGGTACGGTAAGATTCGACTAGGCGGTCCATGGGCCCTTCCGGAGTTTTCCACCGGCGCCTGGTACGCAATGTTGATCTCCGCTGGTCTTGGTATCGGGTTGATGTTCTGGGGCGTGGCAGAGCCAATCTTCCACCTGACAGCGCCGCCTCCCCTGTTCGAAGTAGAACCCTTGTCATCGGGCGCGGCCAGAGCCGCACTGGCGACCTCCTACCTCCATTGGGGGATCCATGGATGGGCGCTGTATGGACTGGTAGCCCTGGCCTTGGGATTCTTCGCCTACAACCGAGGCCTGCCACTGACCTTCCGCTCGGTCTTCTATCCGATTCTCGGTCCGAAGATCTATGGTGGATGGGGCAACGCAATCGACATCCTCACCGTGGTGGCCACCCTTTTCGGTCTTGCCACCTCACTGGGATTCGGCGCCGGACAGGCAGCCGCGGGGTTACACAAGCTCTTCGGTCTCCCGTCGGGCACCGGTTTTCAGATCGTTCTCATCGCGTTCATCACCGGGCTGGCAACCATCTCGGTTGTGGCGGGTCTGGACGCCGGGGTCAAGAGGCTGAGCCAGATCAACGTATGGCTGGCAGCGTCGTTCCTGATCTTCGTGCTGGCGGTGGGCCCCACTTTGTTGGTTCTCTCGCTGTACGTTGAGAGCATCGGCGTCTACCTTCAGGTGCTCCCGGAATTTTCATTCTGGAACGCCGCCTTGCTCGAGACCCAATGGCAACAGTGGTGGACCATCTTCTACTGGGGATGGTGGATCTCCTGGTCTCCCTTCGTCGGCATGTTTATCGCCCGAATCTCCAAGGGGCGTTCGGTGCGGGAAATGATCATCGGTGTGATCGTCCTCCCCTGCCTCCTGTGCTTCCTGTGGTTCGCGGTCTTCGGCGGAGCGGCCATGGATCTGCAAATGCGTGGCGAACTGGACGTTGCTACTGCGGTCAACGAAAACGTGGCGACCGCCCTGTTCGTGATGTTGGAGGCCTTCCCATGGACATTCTTTGTCTCGATAATCGGCATTTTGCTGTTGGTTTCGTTCTTCGTTACCTCTTCGGACTCGGGATCTCTGGTGGTAGACCACCTCACCTCAGGAGGAAAACTCGACTCACCCAAACCCCAGCGGGTTTTCTGGGCGTTGATGGAAGGCCTGGTGGCGGTAGTGCTGCTGATAGGAGGTGGCCTGTCGGCGCTCCAAACGGCGGCTGTGGCTACCGGACTGCCATTCCTCTTCGTGCTTTTGGTCATGATATGGTGCCTCAAGAAGGCCTTCGATGAAGAGCTCGACCTCCTGGAGAGTCACTATGACGAAGCCATCTTCCAATCCCAGCACAGCGGCTTGCTCGAGAGACTGGGAAGAGGGGGTGAAAAGTCATGAAGAAATCGAACGTCTTAATGGCCGCTCTTGCGGCTTTCGTGCTGATGCTTTCGGCTTGCGCGACTGAGGAAGTTGCCGGGCCGGTGAAGATCGCTCGGGCCAACTGGAGTTCGGGCTACATGCAGGCTGCCATCTATGCCGCGCTAATCGAGGAGCTTGGGCACGAGGTGACCGATCCGGCCGCCGCCGAACTGAGTCCCTACTCGTTCTATCCCGCCCTGGCCACCGGTCAGTACGACCTGTGGGCCAATGGCTGGTTCCCCCTCCACGACATCTATCTGGAAGGAGAAAATGTTACCGGCCAGGCGGTCGAGCTACCCATCGAACCCGTCGGCTGGCAGGTGGATGATGGGGCCACGGACGGCTTGATGGTCGACAAGGCCACGGCTGACAGTATGGGAATCACCTCAATGGATGACGTGGCCGCCAACGCCGGCCTCTTCGACGAAGACGGCGACGGCAAGGCCGACCTGATCGGATGCAACGTCGGATGGGGATGCGAAACCTCCATCAACGAACAGATCGCCGATCTCAGTTGGGGCGCCAAGGTCGAACAGATCTCTGGTGACTACGACGACTTGGCCGAAGACGTTGTGGCGGAGGTAGCTGCTGGCGAACCGGCGCTGTTCTACGCTTGGACGCCCAACTGGACAAACACCATTCTGGTGGCGGGCGAGAATGCGGTATGGCTGCAGTCCTCCGTGAATGACATCCGGGCGGTGGCCAACACCGACTTCCTGGATGACAACCCGGATATCCGCCGTCTCCTCGAGGTGGTGGCGATTCCGTTGAGTGACATCGCAGCTCAAAACGCCAATATGGCCGCCGGAAATTACACCGAGGCTGATATCGAAGCTGACGCCGACGCTTGGATCGCCGCCAACCGCGACAAAGTCGACAGTTGGATGGCAACCGCCCGAGGCTAACTCCCTGAAATCTGGTTCGCTCGGCTGACATCCCCGTCGGCCGAGCGAACCAAACCATCTCTCCAAACCTCCGGGCGATCTTTTGCCAGGTTGACTTCGGCCAGGTCAGGCCTTGGGAGTCAGTAACAGGGCGCGCAGCCGATCAAAAACCACCGGCGTCTCCGCCAGAAATCGCCTCGGGTCGGAGAGCTTCTCCAACCGGCCCGCCGGGACAGTGACGTCGGCGTCGGCAGCCAGCTTCTCCCAAAGATTCCCCCCGCTTTCCACTACCGCCGCAGCGTTGCGCTGCACGATCCTATAAGCCTCGTCCCGGCTCAGCCCCTGTTGGCTGATCAACTCTGACAGCAGTGCGCCGCTGACCACCAACCCGCCGGTCGAATCCAGGTTTGCCCTCATCCGGGCTGCGTCCACCCCCAGGCGTTCCATCACCCCGGTGAAGGTCACCAGCATGTAATGGAGGAGCGTGCAGCCGTCAGGGATGATGACCCGCTCGGCCGAAGAGTGGCTGATGTCCCGCTCATGCCAGAGTGCCACATTCTCCAGAGCGGTCGTCGAGTAGCCCCGCAGCAGCCGGGCCAGTCCGGCCATTCTCTCCGAGAGGATCGGGTTTCGCTTGTGGGGCATGGCCGACGAACCCTTCTGGCCGGTCCGAAATCCTTCCGAGACCTCCCCCACCTCGCTTCGCTGCAGCAGCCGCACCTCGGTGGCGAACCGTTCCAGGGAAGCCCCGGCCAAAGCGATTGCCCCCAGAAACTGGGCATGGCGATCCCGGGCCGTGATCTGCGTGGA
The DNA here is from genome assembly GCA_965214265.1 of Acidimicrobiia bacterium. Taxonomy (GTDB): domain Bacteria; phylum Actinomycetota; class Acidimicrobiia; order Spongiisociales; family ZC4RG35; genus Bin76. The sequence continues at coordinate 1,166,570 of CBDCBK010000010.1, read as the reverse complement.
AGCCGCTTCGGGCGCGAGCCCCAATCGCCGGCACACGATCTCCTCAACGGCGGGGGGACACTGCGCGTAGGTGCCGACCGCCCCGCTCACCTTTCCCACCGCCACCGCCTCCCCGGCAGCCCGGAGACGTTGATGATCCCTGGCTAACTGGAACGCCCAGGAGCTCAACTTGAGGCCCCAGGAGGTCGGCTCGGCCCACATCCCGTGAGTGCGCCCCAGCATCACGGTCTCCTCATGCGCCAATGCCGACTCCTTCACCACCGAGAAGAGCCTTTCCGCCTCGGCGGTCAGCAGCTGGGCCGCCTCGGCCATAACCACCCCGGACGCGGTGTCCACTACATCAGAGGAGGTCAGCCCGAAGTGAACCCATTCGCCCCCCCGCTCCATCCCAGCCGCCAACACATCCACAAAGGCAGCCAGGTCATGATGGATAACCGCCTCTCTCTCCGCTACCTGAGCGGCAGTGGGAACCGGCGCCCGACGAAGCGCCTCAGCGGCCTCGGCGGGAGCTACCCCCAGCTCGACCCAGGCCTCCAAGGCCAACTCCTCCACCCGCTTCCACGTTGCCAGACGTCGTTCCGCCGACCACAGCCGGGCCATTTCCGGAAGGGTGTAGCGACTGATCATCTCATCCGGTTGGATCCAAAAGCTCTCACTGCCTATTCGAAGGTTACCCGCCGACCGCCGACCACACCTCTTGGTTGACTCAAGCGGCACCTAGGTCAAGATGCGGCTATCAGCCAGATCCGGTATCTGGCCCGACCGGCCGGATACCGAAACCAGAGAAGATGCGCTACAACACCCCATTGGAGAGAAACCTGCGTCTCGTGGTAGACGTATATAGTTTCCCCACCAGAGGACACATTTATGATCGCCAATCCCACCTTCCCACCATTGCCATGACGCGACTCACCGCGGATCAAGCTCGCCGGATGGCGATCACCGCCTCGGGGCTGGGAGTTCCCCGCCCCGTCGGCCGGGTGGACGTCCACCACTACCGGAAGATCCTCGGACGAATGGGCGTCGTGCAACTCGATTCTGTAAACGTGCTGGCCAGAGCACACTATCTCCCCTTTTTCTCGCGACTGGGCAACTATCCCAGCCATCGCCTCGACCAATGGCTCTGGACATCGCAAGAACTCTTCGAGTACTGGGGGCACGAGCGATCCCTGATCCCGATCGCCCATCGCCCCCTCTTCGTCCACCGCATGCGCCAACCGGTAAGGGGATGGATCGAGTCTGTCAATTACGACAACCCAGAATATGTACAGGAGGTGTACCGGGAGGTGGTGGCAAAGGGGCCGCTCCGCGCTGCCGACCTGAGCGAGCCGGGAAAGTCCGGGGGATCGTGGTGGGGACATTCGGTGGGAAAACGCGCCCTGGAGTGGCTGTTCTGGAGAGGCGCTGTCACCGTCGCGGACCGGCAGCGTTTCATCCGATGGTATGACCTTTCCGAGCGGGTTCATTCCCCGTGGGCGATGGCCCAGCCGCCGATCGAGGGGCCGGAGGCCCACCGTCGGCTGCTCCGTCTGGCGGTTGCGCACTGCGGCGTGGGAACCGCACCCGATCTCGCCGACCACTACCGCATAGGAATAAGGCCGGCCCGCGCCGCGCTCGCTGACCTGGTCGCCTCCGGTGAGATCCGGGAAGTGGAGGTGGAGGGCTGGTCGGAGCCAGCCTATCTTGATCCGGATGCCGTCTGTCCCCGCCGGGTTGGGGGCCGGGCGCTCCTCTCTCCCTTCGATCCCCTGGTGTGGTACCGACCGAGATTGGAAAGGCTATTCGACTTCTGGTACCGGATCGAGATCTACGTTCCAAGCCCTAAGCGGATTCACGGCTACTACGTGCTGCCCTTCCTGCTCGGAGACACGATGGTCGCTCGCGTGGACCTCAAGCTGGATCGGCAGGCCGGACAACTTCGGGTATTGGCCTGCTACGGAGAGCCCGGCATCGAAGTCCGGCGGGTATGTCAGGAACTGGCCCGGGAATTGATAGAGATGGCTGCCTGGTTGGGCGCCAAAAAGATTTCAGTGTCACCCAAGGGGGACCTTGCTCAGGCTCTGTCTCGCCACCTCTGACCCAAGATTTGCCTATGCCCTACCGGACCACGAGTTGGCTTCGCTCGGGTCCCACCGACACCCAGCCCACGGGTACTCCCACCGCTTCCTCGATAAAACGAATGTAGCGGCGCGCCGCCGGAGGGAAGTCCTCAAAGCGCCGGGCCCCGCTGATGTCCTCTGACCAGCCCTCAAAATCCTTGTAGACCGGAGAACATTTGTACAGCACCCTCTGCTGGCGGGGGAACTGCTCATAGTTTTGGCCGGAGGCCTGATAGCTTACTGCCACCCGCAGAGTCTCAAGACCCGAGAGAATATCCAGCTTGGTGATGAACAGCCGGGTCAGTCCGTTGATCCTGGCGGCGTATCGCAATGCGACCAGATCAAGCCACCCGCAACGTCGCCGTCGACCGGTGACCGTACCGAACTCCCGTCCTCGGTCCACCAACCAATCCCCCACCTCGTCGAAGAGTTCGGTGGGGAACGGTCCGCTTCCCACCCGGGAGATATAGGCCTTGGACACCCCTACCACCGCGTCAATTGCCGTAGGACCCAGTCCCGCTCCTATCAAGGCTCCCCCAGCCGTGGGATTGGAAGAGGTGACGAACGGATAGGTGCCGTGGTCGATGTCCAGCAACGTCCCTTGCGCCCCTTCGAAGAGTACGTTCTTTCCTTGCGAGATCGCCTTCCAAAGAAGCAACGACGTGTCGGTCACGTAAGGAAGGAGGCGGTCGGCCATCTCCAAATACTGGGAGATCACCTCCTCTGGATCCATGGGAAGGCGGTTGTAGACCCTCGTGAGTATCTTGTTTTTGTCCGCCAAAACCGCCTCCACTTTCTCGCGGAAGATCCGGGGATCGAAAAGGTCTTGGATGCGGATTCCCGACCGCGAGTACTTGTCGGAATAGGCGGGACCGATTCCCCGTTTGGTGGTACCGATGCGGTTGCGACCCAGATACCGCTCCATCACCCCATCCAGCACCCGGTGATAGGGCATGATCAGATGGGCATTGGAAGAGATGCGCAGACGCTCGGGGCTGATCCCTTCCCGGGTAAGCATCTCCACTTCCTCCAACAGCACCGCCGGGTCTATTACACAGCCCGAGGCGATCACCGGCACACAGCTCTCGTGCATGACCCCCGAGGGGATCAGTGAGAGGGCATAAACGCGATCACCAATGGTGACGGTATGGCCGGCATTGTTTCCTCCCTGGTAGCGGACGACAAAATCGGCGGACCCCGCGAAAAAATCAGTGACGCGGCCCTTCCCCTCGTCCCCCCATTGTGCGCCTAACACGATGGTGGCTGTCACAATCCGGCATATTAGCCACCCGATGCCCGGTAGGGTAAAAACTCACAGTCGGCTACCCTCCCGATTCTCCGAAGAACGCCGTCTCGGGTATTGCGCAGGACAGGAACCAACAGTGAGCAGCCCCGACCGCGACGGGTGATCGCTTCCGGTAGAGCGGGGATCAACACACTGATCCGGCCAGGTAATCGCCACACGGGCTTCCTGTTGGTGCACGGTCTTTCCTCCAATGCCCGACTGTGGGCTGGAGTCGCCGACCACCTGGCCGCACGGGGCTACTCCTCCGCGGCGGTAGATCAGCGTTCCCACGGACAGTCAGACAAGGTGAACGTCCCCTTTGACTGCGCCATCCTCGCCGATGACCTCGTGCAGTTGCTGATGGAGGCGAGGTCCCGTCTCCGCTGGGAGGAGGCCGGCCACCTCCGCTCCGGCTTGGAGTCATTGGGAGTCACTCCGCGGGACACCCCCTCGGGAACCGAGTGGACACTGAAAACCCCTTCAACGAGACGGCCAGCCTAAAAGCTCCCCAATTCTCCCAGCCTGACCCGATCGACCGCCATGATCAGAAGCGTCACCATGGCCGCCAGCACCACCGCCATGGCCATGGCGCCGGTGTAGCTGACCGCCCCCGGGCGTCCCAGCAGCCGAAAGATGAGAGCGGGGACGGTGATGGTGTTGGGGCGGGCTATAAAGGCGGTGGCTCCGAACTCACCCAGGGAGACCGCTGCCGCAAACCCCGCTCCCACCGCGGTCGCCCGGGCGGCTATAGGCAGATCGATCTCTCGGAAAACCCGCCACGGAGAAGCGCCCAGCACCGAGGCGGCCTCCCGCAGCCCCTCCCCTACCGAACGCAGCATGGGCGTAACCGTTCTGACCACGAAAGGCGTCGCCACCAGGGCATGGGCGAGAGGCACGAGCACCACCGTAGCCCGCAGATCGACCGGCCAGTCGAGCGCCACCAGCATCCCGAATCCCACTGTCACGGCCGAGGTGCCCAGCGGCAGCATGAACACCACGTCGAACCATCGGGCCGATCGGCCTTTTCCGGAGACAATCACCGTCGAGGCGCACAGACCCACTGTCACCGCAATCACTGCCGTGGCCAGGGCGTACGACAGAGAGTTGGCCATTGCCCTGCCGGGCGTGACCGCCAACTCCCCCGGGTCGGCCAGAAAGCGCCAGCCCGCCCCGCCGCCGCGCAGTGATCGGGCCAACAGCATCACCAGCGGAACCGAAAGTGCGGCCAGGGTGACTCCCACCGCCGCTGCGACTCCCAGCCTCTGGCCGCGGGTCGCAGGTCGCTGGAGGTTCCGACTTTCCGGCGCCAACTCCAACCCCACCGACTTGCGCTCCTGGTACCGCGAGTACCAGGTCAGCACGGCGGTCACCCCCACCAGTTGGACGATAGCCAAGGCGGCGGCAGAGGGCAGATCCAAGAACACCATTGTCTGCTGCCAGATCTCCACCTCCAGGGTGCGATAGCGGAACCCCCCCAGGATGAGCACCACCCCGAAGGAGGTGAAGGTAAACAGGAAGACGATGGCCGAGGAGGCCGCCAAGGCGGGACGCAGCAGGGGAAGGGTCAGACGCCAGAAGACCTGTCGGGGGCTGGCTCCCAGCGTCCGGGCGGCTTCGAACAGCGACCGGTCTATCCGACCCCACACTCCCCCCACCGTCCGCACCACCACCGCCAGGTTGTAGAACACATGCGCGGCGAGAATCGCCCAGATGCTCCCCTCCATCCCCAGCGCCAGAAAAGCCGAACCCACCACCACCGTGGGTAACACGAAGGGTGCAGTGACCAGCGCTTTCGCCAGGGAGCGACCCGGAAACCGGAATCGGGAGACAGCCCAGGTGATGGGGGAGGCCGCCACCAGGGTAAGGGCCACCGAAGCCGCGGACTGCCAAACCGAGAACCAGAGGGCGCCCCTCAGCCGGGAATCGGCCAGGACCTCCCCGAAAGCCCCGACCGCCCCCTCCACTCCCAGGGACAGACCCAGGATGCGAGCCAGGGGATAGAGGAACAGATAACCGAGAAAGGCTGCCGCTATCCCTCCGGCCATCCATCGATAGCTCATGGGCTCACTACCGACCCGGCCGTACCCGACTAGCTTCCCGCCGCGAGCCTGCGGTTCAGCCCAGCACCAGTTGGGTCCACTCTTCTATCCACCGTTCACGATTGGCGTCGATCCGGGCCGGATCGAGGGAGGCGGGCCGGTCGGGAAGTGCCGTGTGTTCCACGAACTCGGGCGGTAGAACAGCCTCGGAGTTGGCCGGGAAGACAAACCAGGTGAGAGGGATCTGCTCCTGGAATTCCACCGAAAGCATAAAGTCGATCAACTCGCCGGCGGCCGAGGGAAACTCGCTTCCCTCCAATATCCCGGCGAATTCGATCTGTCGGTAGCATCCTTCAACGACCACTCCGGTGGGGGCGACATCGGTGGGAGGATCAGAGTAAAACACCTCGGCCGGCGGAGAGGAGGCATAGGAGACCACCAGGGGCCGGTCTCCACCCCATCTGGTAAATGAGGAGTAATAGGCGGTGTCCCAGTCGGGAACCACTTCCACTTCGTTGTCGACCAGGCTCTGCCAGTAGTCCTTCCACCCGTCTTCCCCGAAAACCGCGATGGTGGTCAGGAGGAAGGCCAGACCCGGGGAGGAGGTGGCGGGACTCTCCACCACCAGTTGGCCGCGATAGGCCTCGGTGGTCAGATCCGTCAGATCCCGGGGGGCGTCGGAGTCGGCGATCACACCCCGGTCGTAGTTGAGGCACACATCCCCGAAATCGATGGGCGTCACACGGTTTTCGGAGTCGAGCCGGATATTTTCAGGCGTTTTGTCCAAAAGGGACGAGCGATGGGAGCGGAAGACACCAGCCTCGAGGGCTCTCGACAAGAACGTGTCATCCACGCCGAACAGCACGTCGGCCAAGGGATTGTCCTTGGTAAGAATCGCCTGGTTGACCAGGGACCCGGCGTCGCCGGCCGGAACGATCTTCACCGCGATGCCGGTTTCTGCGGTGAACGCTGCGAAGGTTTCTTCGCTCACCCCTCCGGCAAAAGAGTCGTGGCTGATGATGGTCAGGGTCCCGGGATCGGACTCTCCCCCACAGGCCATCAGGACCAGGGCGAGCATGGTGATCCCAACTGACAGTTTTCTGTGCATGGCTGGCTCCTTATCTTGTATAGGGAGCCCGGAGAGTCTGGACAGGTCTTTGACGAAAGCTTCCTTCGCCGGCATTACCCGGATCAGGTGCCAACGGTCGGAGGATTCATCCTCCCTCTCAGCCCGGTTTCTCCGAGCTCCCGTGTCTGCTTGGCTCAATGGTAGTGATCGAACAGGCGCGGCGCGCCCGAATCGGGGTCGCGAAGCAACTGATAGTCCACTTCCCGTACACCCAGCAGACGGGATTCAGCCAGCACCCGCGCCTGGGGAGCGACGGAGGTGGCCACCAGCACCCCGCGCACCGGCGTAAGCCGCGGATCGAGTTCCAGTTGGGTCACATATCGGGTCAACTGCTCCACTCCCGACATCTCTCCGCGGCGCTTTACCTCCACCGCCACCGTGCCTCCCTCCGGATCGGAGCACAGCATGTCGATGGGTCCGATGGCGGTTGGGTACTCCCGGCGGATCAGTTTCAGGCCCTCTTCGATCACTTCGGGGTTTTCCGCCAACAACTCCTGCAGATGGGTCTCCACCCCGTCCTTCTCCAAGCCCGGATCGATGCCCAGTTCATGGGAGATGTCCGAGAACACCTCATGGATCGTTATCTCCAAACGCTCTCCTTTGGGGTTGGTGACCAACCACAAACCGTCACCCTCCTCAAGAGTGTTGGGGGCCGACATCCAGTTGAGGGGCTTGTAGGCGCCGCCGTCGGCATGCACCGCCACGCAGCCGTCCGCTTTGATCATGATCAGCCGGCGGGACCGGGGCAGATGGGCGTCGAGCCGACCGTGGTAGTCGACCGTGCATTCGGCGATCACCAGCCGCATGGCTAGGCGGAAGCCGTCCCCAAGATTCGCAGCGCCACCGCCTCAGCCACGATCACCTTCTCCAACTCCCCCATATCCTGGCTCTCATTGGGAGCGTGATGCGCCGAACCGGGGTCCCCGATCCCAGCCAACAGCAGTGGCGCGTGTGGAAACTCCTTCGCAAAGGACGCAAGAAAGGGGATGGTCCCACCCTGCCCCATCTCCACGGGAGGAACACCCCAGGCGACCTCCAGACCCTGACGCCAGGCATCGATGGCCAAATGCTCGGAGACTTGAAGAAAACCCTCGGCCTCCTCGACGAAATCGACCCTCAACTCCGCTCCCCAGGGCAGTTTCTCCCTGAGATGGCGATCCAAAGCTTCCCTGGCCAGAACGGGATCCTGGCCCGGGGCAGTTCGCATGCTCACTTTGGCCCTGGCCACGGGCACCAGCAGGTTTATGGCCTCCGACATCCGCGGGGCATCCACCGCCAGCACCGAGATCGCCGGCTTGGTCCAGAGCCGGGAAGCGGCTGAATCGCTTCCGATAGTCTGAAGACCGTCGACGGCGCCCAACTCTTCGGCCAACTTGTCCACCGGCACCTCCAGGTCCGAAGCCTCGTTTCGAACCAGTCCCTTCACAGCCACATCCCCTTCTTCGTTGTGAAGGGTGGACAAAAGGCGCGCCAAGGTGATCAGAGCGTCTGGAAACAGTCCGCCGAAAGAACCCGAGTGCCCTCCCAGCCGGGCAGTCCGAACTTCCACGACACAACCCACCAGTCCTCGGAGCGATGTGATGATGGCGGGGACCCCCACCTTCCAATTGCTGGAGTCGGCAATCACGACCACATCGGCAGCCAGCTCATCCACATACCGATCCAAGAAGGCCGCCAGGTTGGGCGAGCCGATCTCCTCCTCGCCCTCCAAAAACACCTTCATTCCCACCGGCGGTGATCCGCCGAAAGCCCGGGCGGCGCCGAGATGAACGATCACTCCGCATTTGTCGTCGGATGTCCCTCGACCATACATCCGGCCCTCTTTTATCACCGGCTCGAACGGTTCGGTCTCCCACACGTCACGATCTCCGACCGGCTGCACATCGTAATGGGCGTAGAGGAGCACGGTGGGGGCGCCTTCGGGACCGGGAATATGACCATAAACGGCGGGATGGGCGTCTTCTATCTCCAACAACTGGACGTCGCGGTACCCGGCTTCGATCAGCAGACGAGCACATTCCTCCCCCGACCGCCTTACCTCGCCCGGATCGAACCCGGCCGCGCTGATGGAAGGAATGGCGACCAACCCGGCGAGATCCCCTATCAGATCAGGAAAGAAACAGGCCACAGCATCGCGCAAATCCTGGTGGGAAGTTGAATCTTTGCCCATTGCCTACCTGCCCGTGACATCCCCACGAGCGATGTCTATTCCTCTCTCAGAGACCTTCAGTGCACACCATGTGGAAAGAGAACCGGCAAACAGCCCACCTCGACCACAAGGGGACCGCGTCGCTAAATGGCCTATTCGCACAATCGGCAAGACTACTCAGCATCGCGCAACCTGGTTGGCGATAGTCCCTGCCGCCCGCCATCATTGGGAGTTACAGTGACGCTGAAACTGGCAGGAATCCCGCTCCGGGTCAAGCTCTCTTTCGTGGTGATGGTTTGCCTGTTGGGAATGCCGCTCGTGCGAAACTCTGCCGCCGAACCTCTCGAACTTCTCGGGCGGCTGGTGATATGGGTGGGAGTGGTCATGGTATCGGTGATCGTCCACGAGTTGGGACACGCCCTGTTGGCTCGCCGATTCGGAGCGAAGGTGACCATGGAACTGTGGGCCCTGGGCGGGCTCACCACCTGGCAGCCCGGCTCCAAGCAGATAACGCCGGCCCGGAGGGCCGCCATCGCCGCGGCCGGATCCGCGCTGGGGTTCGTGGTGGGCGGCGCGGCCTATCCACTGTGGAAAATGGCAGGGTCGGCCGACGGTCTGGTCTCCCTCGCCCTGGGCTGGGTAGTGTGGGTCAACCTGGGCTGGGGATTAATCAACTGGCTTCCCGTCCGCCTCCTAGACGGCGGCCACATTTTCCAGGGAGTCATCGAACTGCTCTGGCCAAAGCGCTCCGACAGAATCGCCAACCTGTTTTTCCTTTGCTCCTCGGCGGCGGCCGCGACCTGTTTTTCCTTTGCTCCTCGGCGGCGGCCGCGATCCTCGCCTTCCGGATGAGGTTCCCGATCGCCGGCCTGTTTACCGTTTTCATGCTCATCATGGAAGTGCGTCATCTGCTGACACCCACACCGAAACCCCGACCGCCAGCGCCTCCATCCCCTTCGGAGCACTTTTTGCTTGATCCCCCTCCTCCCTCCGGCGCCGACCGGTGTTCAGGCACGTGAACACCTAGGCAATCTCACTGGGTAGGTTGCGGGGGGTGTTAGCAACTCTCCCTTGTAAGGTATCGTCGGCTCAGGGCTTGGGAGACATGCCCCCCGGATGTGAAAGAGCCGCTGCTAGTCCCAGAATCTGGAAAACATTCACAGACAATATTGTCAAAACCGATCCCGTCAGGGAACAAATTGCTATAGTTACCAACAAGACCTCGATTGTTCTTGGTTCTATTTCCCCCATTCGGGGGATTTCCCCTACTCCCATTCGGGGGATTTCCCCTGCCCACGAAAGGATTTGTCATAATGTCTGACCTAATCGACGGTGTGTCGACCGGCCTTCAAGATGCATGGCAGGATGTGATCACCTTCGCGCCGAAGCTCCTCGGCGCCATAGTGATCTTGCTAATCGGGTGGCTCGTCTCCCGGTTCATCCACCGAGCCGCTCTACGTCTGCTGAAAGGGGTCGGTCTCGACCGGCTTCTGGAACGGGCTGGCCTCGCCGAGCGGCTGCGGGCCGTGGGCTACACCGCCACAGACTTGGTGGCGCGCGCTGTGTACTGGATCGCGCTGCTGGTGGTTTTCCTCCTCGCTGCCCAAACGCTTGAGGTGGAGCATCTCAGTGATCTGCTGACTGCGCTCATCGCCTACCTACCACTGGTAATAGTGGCGATAGTCATCGTAATCGTGTCCGCGGCGCTCGGCGCGTTTCTCGCCGAGATTTCCACCCCCTGGTCCCAGGATCACAGCATCCGCTGGCTACCCGAGTTGGCGCGCTGGATGGTAATCGCCTTCGGCGCCTTAGCCGCCCTAAACACTCTGAACATCGCCGAAGAGATCGTGAATACCCTGTTCATCGCCGTGGTAAGCACGTTGGGAGCGACCTTCGCCATCGCCTTCGGCGTAGGCGGCATCTCCGCTGCGCAGAAGAGGTGGAGCCGCATCTTCTCCGAAGACGACTGACCTGACCACCCCCCCAACTACTACAGGTTCCCGCAACGCGGCGAGCCTTCGGGATCGGTTTTTGACCACTCCACCGGTGGGTTGTTCAACAACTTTCACCGGTGGAACCTACCGATGCTTGGCTCCCACCGCGGTGACAGAGCCAAATCATATTGCGCCATTTCCATCTCGGCAGACCTTGATCTCCCATGCTCCAAGCCTTCGTAGAGGCCAGGTCGGACCCGGCGCCCGATAAGGTATCAGAGACATGGATTTCTCTTACACCTCCAAAGTTGAAGCTCTCCGCGAAAAGCTTTCGACATTCGTTGAAGAGCGAGTTCTCCCCTCCGAGCCCATCTATGAGCAACAGATCAAAGCTTCCGGCGACCCGCATCACCACCCCCAGGTCATAGAGGATCTCAAGTCCGAAGCCCGCGCCATGGGGCTGTGGAACCTGTTTCTGCCCGATCCCGAGTTGGGGGGAGATCTCTCGGTCTCCGAATACGCCCCTCTCGCCGAGATAACCGGACACAGCCCCGAGATCGCCCCCGAGGCCATAAACTGCTCGGCGCCCGACACGGGGAACATGGAAATACTCCATATGTTCGGCACCCCCTACCAGCAGGAACGCTGGCTCTACCCCCTGCTGGAAGGGGAGATCCGCTCCATTTTTTCGATGACCGAGCCGGACGTGGCCTCGAGCGACGCCCGCAATATCCGTACCCGTATCGAGCGGGACGGAGATCACTATGTGATCTGGGGACGCAAGTGGTTCTCCTCGGGCGGGGCCTCACCCCGGGCCAAGGTGGCCATCGTGATGGGGGTGACCAATCCCGACGCCGATCCCTATCGACGCCAAAGCATGATCCTCGTGCCCTTGGACAGCCCGGGAGTGGTCATCGAAGACACACCCACCGTATTCGGATACCAGCACCGGGGCGGTCACGCCACGATCCACTACGACCGAGTCCGGGTTCCCGCCGAGAACCTGCTGGGGTCGGAGGGATCGGGTTTCGCCATCGCTCAGGCCCGGCTGGGACCCGGACGTATCCACCACTGCATGCGGGCGATCGGGGCGGCCGAGCGGTGCTTTGCGATGATGGTGAGCCGGGCCAAGGCGCGGACCGCCTTCCGGAAAACTGTGGCCGAGCAGGGCGTGGTCCGCGAATGGATCGCCGAGTCGCGAATCCGGATCGAGCAGGCCAGGCTGCTGGTGCTGAAGACCGCCTGGATGATTGACAAGGTCGGGGTCAAAGCAGCCCGGGTGGAGATTTCCGCCATCAAGGTGGTGGTGCCCGAGACCCTCTGCTACGTCTCTGACCGGGCCATCCAAGTATTCGGCGGGGCGGGTTTCACCGACCACTACCCTTTGGCCTCCTTTTACGCCATGGGGCGCTGGCTGCAGATGGCCGACGGTCCCGACGAGGTGCACAGGCGCTCGGTGGCGAGAGCCGAGATCGGACGTTTTGACCCCGGATATGTACCCGAGCCCTACGTATGGGATTGATCGAGGAAGGAAAAACCATGCTGGAGTACGACATCACCTTCGACTACCTGTGCCCCTTTGCCCGCAATGCTCATGAGGCGGTAGTGAGAGGTTTGGAGGAGGGACGACCCTGGAAAGTGCATTTCCAAGCATTTTCCCTGGCTCAGGCCCACACCTCCGAAGACGATCCAGCGGTGTGGGACAACCCCGCCGGACAGTCGGGCCTTGACGCCCTGCAATGGGGAGTGGCGATCCGCGACACTTGGCCGGAGCTCTTCGGCAAGGCCCACCTCGCCCTGTTCGCCGCCCGACATGAGCACGGCCTGGACCTCAAGGACGCCGGAGTGCTGGCCGAGGCCGTTGCCGCCGCCGGCTGCGACCCCGATGCGGTGGCAGAGGTAGTCGCCACCGGGGAGCCCCTGTGCAAGATCGCCGGGGAGCACATGAAAGCCGTGGATCAGTGGATGGCATTCGGAGTTCCCACCTTCATCACCAGCGACCAGGCGGTTTTCATCCGTTTCATGGAGCGGGACCGACTTGACGACCTCGACCGAGCTCTCGAGCTCCTCTCTTGGAATCGTCTCAACGAATACAAACACACCACCGTTCCCCGCTAACCCGATCCGTAGCGCTGTTTCCTATATCTAAGTAGCAATATATAGGATTATTAATATGTTTTATATAATATAATCTAATAAACCTATGCTCAAAAGAAAGCGCTTATGTTGGCCAGGATCAATCCGCTGTTCGAGTTTCCGTCATCGGTATCCAACACTCTCCCCGCCGAGGTATACCTGGTGGGGGACAATTTCGTTGTGACGCTGGACATGCCGGGGATGGATCCCGAGTTGATCGATGTGGAGGTGTCGAAGAACACTCTCACCATCTCCGCCCAGCGGGACACCGCCGGGGCACGTCCCGAAAACGCTCGAGTGTTCTTCGTGGAGCGACCCAGTAGATCCTTTCGCCGGAAGTTCGTGATAGGAAACGCCCTCGACATCTCGGAGACGACCAGCGCCTATGAGAACGGCATGCTGACCCTCACCATCCCGGTCGCGGCCTCCTCCCGGCCTCGCAAGATACCGGTGACCAGCGGCGCCAGCGGCTTGCCCGCATAAATCGAGATGGCCACGGGTCGGAGACAGGGAACTCCCTAGACTCCGGCTCGTGGCTTTTTCCAAAGATCTCCCGGGCTTCGCCACCCGGGCCATTCACGCCGGTCAACGACCCGACCCCGAGACCGGGGCGCGGGCCATGCCCATCTATGCCACCAGTTCCTTCGTCTTCGAAGACGCCCAGTCGGCCGCGGACCTGTTCGCGCTCCAGAACTACGGGGATATCTACACCCGGATCAGCAACCCCACCACCGCCGCCTTCGAGGAGCGGATCGCCTCCCTCGAAGGGGGACTGGGGGGGCTCGCCACCGCTTCGGGGCAGGCCGCGCAGTTGATTGCTGTGCTCACCCTCTGCCAGGAAGGGGATGAGATCGTGGCGGCCCGCAATCTGTACGGCGGCACCATCATCCAGTTCGACGTGACGCTCCGGCGGATGGGGATCCACACCACCTTCGTGGACGCCTCCCGGCTCGAAAACATCGAGGAAGCCATCACCGACCGGACCAGGCTAGTGTACGGAGAGACGATCGGCAATCCCCGGGGAGAGGTGCTTGACATCGAGCCGATCGCCGAAATCGCCCATTCCCACGGCATTCCCCTGATGCTCGACAACACCTTCGCCTCCCCCTGGCTGTGCCGGCCCTTCGAGTGGGGAGCAGACATCGTGGTCCACTCCGCCACCAAGTTCATCGGCGGCCACGGGGTGGTGATCGCCGGGGCGATAGTGGAGTCGGGCCTCTTTCCGTGGGACAGCGGCCGCTTCGGGGTGATGACCGACCCCTCCCCCGCCTATCACGGCCTGCGCTTCTGGGAGAACTTCCGCGAATACGCCTATCTCACCAAGGCGCGCTCGGAGTTACTGCGCGACGTGGGCGCCGCCATCTCCCCCTTCAACTCCTTTCTCCTACTGTTGGGGCTGGAAACCCTCCCGCTGCGGATGGAACGTCATGTGCAAAACGCCCGGGAGGTGGCGGTCTTTTTGGCCCAGCATCCGGCCGTCTCATGGGTGAGCTATCCGATCTTTCCCGACAGCCCTGGGAGGGATCTGGCCGAAAAGTACACCCCGGCCGGGCCGGGGGCGGTGTTCACCTTCGGGCTCCACAAGGGCTATGCGGCGGGTGTGCGGTTCATCGAGTCGGTACAACTGGCCAGTCACCTCGCCAATGTGGGCGACACCAAGACGCTGGTAATCCATCCCGCCTCCACCACCCACCAGCAAGTCTCCCCCGAGGCACGGGCAGCCGCCGGAGTGGGCGACGACACCATTCGCATCTCGGTGGGGCTGGAGGACATCGAAGACATCCTGGCCGATCTGGAGAGCGCCCTTGGGGAGGCGGCCTATGTCTGAGTTTGCCCACGACGCCACCGCCGCCGAGCGCCTGGCCATACTCCACCGGGCCCGCACCGTGGCACTGTTGGGAGTCTCGGCCAACCCGCTCCGCTCCTCCAACTTCGTCGCCACCTACCTGGTCCGCACTCCCTATCTCATCCGCCCGGTCAACCCGGCCTATCCCGAAGTGCTGGGGATCCCTACCTTCCCGAGCCTGGCCGACCTCCCCGAACCCCCCGACATCGTGGACGTGTTCCGGCGCCAGGATCAGCTCCCCGGGGTGGTGGAGGAGGCGATTGAGGTCGGCGCCAAAGTGATCTGGTTCCAGTTGGGGCTTCGTCATGAGGAGGCCGCCGCTCGGGCCCGGGAAGCCGGGCTGAAAGTAGTGCAAGACCGCTGCTTGAAAATCGAGCACGCCCGCTTCGCCGGCGGATTGCATAGGGCCGGATTCAACACCGGATTCATTTCTTCGCGCCGACGCCGTCCCATCTGATCCCATCGGCCTCTGTCCCCAGGTGGCGGGCGATGGCCCGATGGCACTGGCTGGGCCGCTCGGCTTTCAGCACCGGGGGCGAGCCGGTCAGGCTATCCAGAAATGAAGAGGCGTAGCGTGCAAAACCCAGCCGCTTGTCCAGCACCACTAGTACTCCCCGGTCGCGGGCAGAGCGGATTAGCCGACCAGCCCCCTGACGGAACCCCAGCACCGCCTCGGGCAAGAGATAGTCGTCAAAGGGCCTTCCGCCCCGGCGGGCGATCACTTCCTGACGAGCAGCCACCACCGGATCCTGGGGCGAGTCGAAGGGGAGCTTCTCCATCACCAACAGGCTGAGCGCCTCGCCGGGAACATCGATTCCCTGCCAGAAGGTGCCGCTTCCCAGGAGGCAGGTGGGCTGAGAGGGATTACGGAGACCTTCGGTCAACTCCGGCGCCGAGGCCTCGCCCTGACATAGCACCGTGAAGCCCGGAAAGAGCCGGTCTTTCAGATATTCGGCGGCCTGTTTCATCCTACGGTTGGCGGTGAACAGCGCCAGGGCCCGGCCCCGGCTGGTCTCGAACAGACGGGCCATCTCCGCCGGCGCGGCCTTGGCGAACTCTTCCAGGCTCCCCCCGCCGGGAGTGGGCAGATAGCCGAGGATGATCACCAGCATCTGGCGGTCGAGATCCGGAAAGGGACTCTCCAGAAGCACCCTCCGGCTGTCAGCAAAACCCAATCCGCCGGCCACGTAGTCGAACGAACCGGCCACCGTAAGGGTGGCGGAAGTCATCACAACAGACTTCTTCTCCTCCCAGATTTTCTCCAGCCGTGGACCAACCTCCAGAGGCACCATGCTTAGTCCCCAGTACCACTTCTCCTCTCGGAGTTCCATGTCACAGACAAAGGCCGTCTCCAAAAGGCCCGGTGACTCCATGTTCGCCAACTGGTACAACAGCTCGGCCATGATCTTGGCCTCCCCACCGGTGTGGGTAATCTGGCGCCTGAGCTCTTTGGGAGACCGGCCGCCGGACAACAGGTCGGGCACCGGGAGGGCATGAATGGCATCCCCCATATGTGAAACAGCCTCGGCCAAGGCTGTAAGGGTTTGCGTCACCTCTTCCCAACTCGAGCGGTTGAGGTCGACCCTGGTTATCCGGGAAGAAAACGACTCCGTTCCCCAACTGCTGGACCAACCCCGGGTTCCCTCCAAGAAGTCCACCAGAATCTCTCTCGCCTCCTCTATGCGAGGCTGACAACTGCGCCAGTATCGGGAGACTTGCTCTGCGCTGACCTGACCTCGGTCTCGCGCTGTGCCCCCTGGGAGGGAGCGCAAATATCGGTAGAGCAGGTTTCCGGAGAACTTGCCTCCATATACCGAGTAGAGCAGCCGCCACAGGCCGCGTTCACTGACGGTCCCGGTGAAAGCGGATCTAGCGGCCGACTCCAATTCGTGTGCCTCATCCACCACCAAGCGGGACATCTCGGCCGTCATCTGATCGCGAATCAGCATCAGGGAGTGGTTGGCCACCACGATCTGCGCCTCGGACAGCCGCTTCAATGCCCGGAGAAAAAAACAGCGTTTGTCCAAATCACCGCGGGCTCTGCCAGGGGATTCGGTCATCGACAGCCGGGAACGGAGCCGGTACATAACCGGGCTGTGTCTCCTGAGCCATCCGTCGCGAAGGTCGTCCCACTCGCCGGTGGGCGTCTCCGCCGCCCAGCCCAACAGCACCGCCAAGGCCAGGCCGAGGTGATGATCGGACAAGGGTTCGGACGTCTGGTCAGGAAAGAGCGGGTTGTCGCGGAGTTGGCCGGAGTCGAGGGGATGTACCAGCGCCAACTCTTCGGCCAGGGCGTTCACAGAGAGGTAATTGCCCAGGCCTTTCAGCACAGTCCAGCGAACTGGCGCCATCCACTCGGAGATGTCAAGAAGGGTGCGGCACACCTGATCCTGGAGAGCTTTGGTGTACGTGGAGATCAGCACCTGGGTTCCCAAAGCATCGGTCAACCGACAGGCTGGAATTAGATAGGCGAGGGTTTTCCCGGTTCCGGTGGGTGCCTCCACCATTAGCTTTTCGGAGTTCACAAGGGCGGCGGCCACCTCCCGCGCCATCTTCTCCTGAGATGGGCGACGCTCCATTTCCCCGGCCACCAGTTGCCCACCGCTGGTCAGTGGCGCCACCAACTCGGTGAGATCCACCTCCTCCTCGGGCCGGTCGTCGTCGGTGCCCGGCCAAACCGGCGCCCGCATCCCCTCCTCCGACGGTGGGGGAAGGGGGATGATTTCCACCAGGTCAGGGGGATATAGATTTCCAGGGTCGGCGGTGTCGGGCTGACAGAACATCGCCCAGGGATGCCCGGCAACCTCCAGCAGCCAACGCTGTGCAAGCCGGGTCGGGTCATCGCGGTGCAGGTCTTCCAGCAAGGCGCCCATCACCCCCCATACCATCCGGGCATCTGAAAGAGCCCGATGAGCAGGCCCGGCGTCTTCCCCCACCCCGTAGTGGCCCGCCAGATCCACCAGACGACGTGACCGGGGAGGCCTTCCTCCCCTGATGTCAGGAAGAGATTCTCTTCCCGCCCGCGGGAAGACCACATGGGCCAACTCGAGGGTGTCGAGGCGCTCTCCCAATGGTTCCGCCAGGCCCACCCGCTCCAATTCGGCAAAAAGCAGGGGAAAGTCGTAGGTGCTCCCGTTATGAGCCACGAGGGGCAGATCGCCGCAGAACTCCAAGAACCGCTCGAAGGTGGGCGTCCGGGCTGGCGCCCCCTTCAGATCCTCATCGGTGAGGCCGGTCAACTCTACCGTGAGGGGGGCTAGCGGTCGACCGGCTCCGGGCGCCACCAGGCTGGCGAACTCTCCCACCACCTCTCCGTCGGACACCAACAAAGCACCGATCTCGATGATCTCCTGGTCCTCGGGGTGAGGGTGATCCGCGTTGGCTTCCAAGTCAAAGACCACAAACCGCATAAGGGCAGTGTATGGAAGGAGAGGGACAAACCAATACTCCCAGGGCCGCCGAGTCGCCTCTTCAGAGGGCATTCAGCCTTCCGATCGCCATGGGTGGTGGCAGCCCTCATCCACAAAGGCTTTCTGTCCTAGGCAGAGGTCTACCGGAAAGGTCGGATGCCGGGTGGCGTGTCGGCTCGACTCATGGACCACATCCAGTTGTTTGTCCCAATCAGGTTCGGGGCTGGGCCCTTCCAACCCGTCGCAATCGGACAAAATCTTCCAGATGGGCTGGTGATTAGAAGGGTTGACAACTGTTGCCGTTTTGGTAGATTGTTGTTGATGGGTGCTGATTTTTCTGGTGGTGGTTGGGTTCGTTTGTCCGACTGGGGACGGCAGTTCGGGCGGGTGCCGAGAGTGTCGTGGCAGATGATGAGAGATGGTCGCCTTCCCAAGGACTTGGAGGTGCAGAGGATTGGACGTATCTATTATGTTCGGTCTCGTTCAGCGGTTGTCGCGTCGGGTGTACGCACGGTGTTGTATGCCCGGGTGTCCAGTTCTGTTCAGTCCGCCGATTTGATACGACAGGTGGAGCGCGTTCAAGTGTTTGCGCGTAAGAGCGGTTGGGTGGTGGACGAGGTTGTGATGGAGACAGCGTCGGGCATGAATGGTAAGCGCAGGAAGCTACTGAGAGTGTTGGGAGCCGGTGGCGCTGTTCGGTTGGTGGTGGAACACAGGGATCGGTTGGCGAGGTTCGGGTTCGAGTTGGTGGAAGCGGCTGTTCGGGGCGCCGGTGGGGAGATTGTGGTGATGGAGGATGGCGAGGTGGAGGATGATCTGGTGCGGGATGTGACTGAGGTGTTGACATTGTTTTGTGCCTGTCTGTACGGCAAGAGGTCGGCGGCGAGACGCGCCGAGAAGGCCCTGAAAGCAGCCTCGACGTGACCAAGCGTGTGTTGATTGATCCCTTTGTGGTCGCCCCTCCCAAAGCGGTGAGTGCCAGAACTCGTCTGTTCGTGTCCTTGACCGATGAGCAGGTGCTCACGCAGGTAGGGGACCACCTGGGTAGTTTGTTGTGTTCCGACCTGGCAACGCGGTGTCGCCTCGGAGCGGGGCCTAAGTACCTGGGACGCGCCAAACGCAAACGTGTGTTGACTTCACGGTGTTCTTCCCGTTGGGCGGGAGCCATTACCCGCACTACCGATGACATGTGGGAGCGAGAGCTACTCAACCTGAAAAGACTTGGAGTATCGGGATCGCAAGGAGCTTGCCGAGTTGGATCGCCGCCTCGTTCTGTCGGTGGGTAAGGGAAAGAAGAAGAAGAAGCGAGGGTACGCGACCAAAGGGGAGCGTTACCAGAAACAGCGCCGCCGCCAGAAACTCGCTGCCAGGTTGTCCGACACCGAACAACGTCTAGTCGAGGGCCGTCTCTCCATAGTCTTGGGTGGCAAGAGACTGCTACGCAACAGACACAACCTGCAGGCCGCAGGTATCACCTTGGATGAGTGGCGGCACCAATGGAACGCCAAACGAATGTTCATCTCGGCAGACGGCGAGGCGGGTAAGGCATGGGGCAATGAGACGATCAGGGTGGCGCCTCACAGTGGAGACGATTACACGGTGACTATCCGCCTACCTTCGCCTCTTGCTCATTTGTCCAACACGCCCGGCAGGACTTCTACCTACCGGCTTTCCGCGCCCATACGCTGGCACCATCTCGCCGGCGAGTGGGAAGCGCAGGCCAGTTCCGACCGGGCGGTCGGATACCACGTCCGCTTTGATGCGGATAGAGAGCGCTGGTACATCACCGCCTCGTGGTCTCAGTCACCCAAGGAGAGCCCTGGCGTCAAAGAGGCCGCTAAGTCGGGCAGGTGCCTGGCGATAGATGTCAACTCGGGACATGTGGATGCACGGATTCTGGATGTTCACGGCAATCCGGTAGGCAGGCCTATCAGGAAGAACATCCCCGAGAGGGGTTCCTCGGCACACCGCCTCGGTGCTCTTAGAGAAGCGGTCAGCCAACTCGTCAAGTGGGCACAACGCCGGGGTGTGACGGTCATAGCCATCGAGAAGCTCAACTTCGCCGATGTCCGCACTCAGGGGCGACAGAGAGGGCGCAGAGGCAAGGCAGGAAAGACCACCCGCCGCAAGGTGTGCGGCATACCCACCGCCAAGTTCGTCCACACCATCGCCTCAGCGGCGTACCGCAACGGCATGGTGGTGATAGCGGTGGATCCCGCCTACACCAGTATCTGGGGAGCCAGATACTGGAAGAAGCCCTTAGATAGATCTCGCCGACAACGCGGCGACCGCCACCAGGCGGCCGCAGTGGTGATCGGCAGAAGAAGCCAGGGACATAGCGAAAAGCGAAAAGACGGCCAGACCCTACTCTTACCGGAGGATCGGTGCAGGAAAGCAACCGTCCAGCAGACCGCTAATACAACTGGCATGGCGCACACAACAGACAACGACCAGCGCGAGCGCTCACATTCCGTGGGTGTTACGACCGCCCGAGCGGAACCCTGATCAACGGTGTCGCACAAGCGTTCAAGATCGTTCGGAACGCCGGGATAGAAACAACCATCTATCCAAAAAGGAACGGTTCGAATACCTGCAACTGTGCGAATCGGTTCGTGGCTCTCATCGAGATCACAAGCTGAGTTCTGGCTATCTGGTGTCTCTTCTGGGACCACTTGCCAAGGAGACCGACAACTCAGGCAGCCTCTACCGTGGATCTGATCTCTTGGATGTGGCGGGGGGTGGAACCGCAGCATGTTCCCATAATGCGACACCCCGCTTCTATTGCCCGGCGGGCGTAGTCATCCATCAGTTCGGGGCCTTGCGGATAGGCCAGCGCTCCGTCCCGGTAGACGGGAATCCCGCAGTTGGATTTGACGATTACGCTAGCCTCGGGGGCGGACTCCGCTATGGCGGCAGCGGCCGTCAACGCCTCGTCCAAGCCCGTCCCGCAGTTGGCGCCCAGAGCTGTTGGGCGGCGCTCGGGGGGAAGTGCTGTCCACCACTGACCAAACTCGGAGGGCCGAAGTCCCATCATGGTCCGACCATTGGTGTCGAAGCTGAGAGTCACCGCATGGGGGACGGCAAAACCCGCCGCTGCCTCGGTGGCTGCCGTGATCTCCTCCCAGGCGGACAAGGTCTCGATCCACAGCACATCGGCGCCCGCTTCCACTAGAGCATCCATCTGCTCGGAGAACACCTCAACCCCCTCGGCATAGCTGAGGAGACCGAGCGGCTCGAAAAGGTCGCCGGTGGGGCCCACGCTGGCCGCTACCACCACTGGCCTTCCAGCGGCGGACGCCACCCGACGTCCGATCCTCACCCCGGCTTGGTTGAAGTGCGCCACCTGATCCTCCATACCGTGCAGTGCCAGACGGCGGCGGTTGCCGCCAAAAGTGTTTGTGAGAATCAGATCCGCCCCAGCCTCCACGAACAGCCGATGCACCTCGGAGATCATCTCCGTGCGTTCGATGTTGAGCCTCTCCGGACAGTCCCCGCTTTCGAGGCCCATATCGAAAAGAGTGGTGCCCATGGCGCCATCAGCTACCAGCAAGCCCTTTTCCGTCAACAGCTCTTCAAACACATCTCCATCTCCACGCTTGGGCCGCCCGATGCTTCACTTTGCCGCCACATAGCTAAACCCGGGTGGCTATCAAAATGATGGTCGTGCCAACCTCCGCGCGACTTCCGCTTCTTCCGCTGGCCCTTCGCCGGCCCTCTTGCCCTCTCCGCGAGATGAGGCGCCCAGCAAAATTATGCAAAACAGCCCCAGCAGCGCCTCGCCGAAAAACTCGGTGCCTGTTATCTCTTCGGCAACAATCAGTGAAAGACAGAACAACAGTCCCACCAGCCCGATAAGTTTCCTTGCCTTTCGATCTCCCATCGCCTTCTCCGTTGGGTTGCATCAGTGTACCGACTTGGGACTACTAGCAGGAAGAATATCGCGAAGGCTGGGGGATGAGGGACGGCTGCAAACAACTCTTGTGTCAAAAAGGTGAGGCCACCGCATCGGGTGGCCTCACTTCACTTCGTTAATGCCGGTTTCCTAGGGAAGCCAAGACTGACAAGTGTCCGGATTGGCTTCGATCCGCGTTCTTATCCGGATGTCCAACTTTGCCACGTGGACTCGTTGGCAGCCATCCATTCGGCAGCGGCCTCATCGACCGACATACCTTCATCCATCAATCCCAACATAAAGATCTGATCTTCATTGGTGTAGTTGAAATTGGTGAGAATGGTGAAAGCGGTAGGAGCCTCTTCTTCCAGTTGATCCCACATGATCTTGAACAAGACATCGTCTGGATAGTCGCAGTCGACTGCGCCGGACGCATAGCACTCGTCAGAGTAGGTCGGCAATTCGAACGGGCTGAGGTCGAACTTGCTGAACGCCGAGTGGGGAGTCCACCAATAGAACAGCAACGGATCGCCGCGGCTGGTAGCCGAGTCCATGGCCGCCAGAAGAGCGTCTTCGGAACCGGCATAGACCACCTCAAGGTGCAGTCCCAGGTTGTCGATGATGTCCTGCTCATAGGAGACCCAGCTCGGGTCGCCGATCAGGAACTGTCCCATGTCTCCGGACTCGGCGGTGGAATACAGTTGGGCTGTGGCCGGGTCCTGCAGCCCTTCCCAGGATCCGGCCGCCGGGTTCTGCTCCACCACGTAGGTGGGAATCCACCAGCCAATCTTTCCAATTGCTCCCAGTTCACCGCCGCTGACGACCCCGCCGCCTCCATCGATGTAGGAAGCAACGTTGTCGGCATGCCCAGAGGGCCAAACTTCCAAGCTGGCATGCAGATCGCCGGCGGCGATCACAGCCCACTGGCCGTTCTCATCTATCTCGACTCTTTCCACGGTATAGCCTTCCCCTTCCAAGACGGCCTTGGCAACCGCCACATTGGCCGCCGAACCGTCCCAGGGGTTGACCGCCAGCTTGATGGTGTCAATGTCTCCGAGGTCGTCTCCGCCGCAGGCAGCCAGCATAAGTGAAAAGGCCGCCAGAAGGAGCGACGCCCTAAAAAATGATTTTCGTCGCATGCAATTATCCTTTCGCGTCGGTCGATATTGAACAATATTTTAACCAGACTTATCAACTATAGGTCCAATCCCAGCAAGGATTTCCACCGAAGAGGAGAAATCAGGCACAACGCTATGCGCCATCGGAGGAAGGGGGTTGAAGACGCGCTGCCCAGCCTTGGGTGATTCTGTCAAGAATCATGGCCAGGATGACGATCGAGGCGCCTGCTTCAAAACCCAGGCCGGTGTCGCTTCGGGCGAGACCCTTTACCGCTTCCAAGCCCAATCCCGCCCCTCCCACCAGCCCTGCGATCACCACCATGGCCAGCACCAACATCACTGTCTGGTTTATACCTGCCAAAACAGTGGGCATGGCAAGGGGCAACTGTATCTTCCGGAGTTTTTGGCGCCGGGTGACCCCAAAGGAGTCGGAGGCTTCAATAATCTCCTTTCCGACGCTGCGAATGCCCAGGTTAGTGAGCCGCACCACCGGCGGGAGGGCGTACAAGACCGAAGCAATAATTCCAGGAATCCGTCCGACATTGAAAAGGATCACCACCGGTACCAGGAAACAAAAGCTGGGGATAGTCTGCAAAGTGTCCAAAACCGGTCGGAGGCTCTGCTCCAACCAATCCCGACGAGATGCGGCTACCCCCAGGGGAAGCCCGATCACGATGGCCATCAACACTGCTACCAATGTCTGTGACAAGGTGTCCATGGTCAGCGTCCACATCCCCAACAGCCCGATGACGACAGTTCCGATCACAGACCCCAGAACCAGCCACTTGCCGGAAGCCCACCAGGCCACGAATCCGAAGAAGAGCACCACCACCGGCCACGCCTCCTCACTCAAGTAGAGCCGCATCGGACGGGTGCCATAGGTGGTGAGGAAGTCGCTGAAAGGGCCGGTCCCCAACGGAAGGTTGCCCAGTTGGTAGAGGTTGTCCCGCGCCCAATCCACTGCCCCGTCTATGGGGGCCGCGTAAGAGAACTGTAGGGCGGTCGGATAGTCGTTCCATCCCAGTACCCATCCGACAACAGCCACCGCCGCCAGCACTCCTCCCACCACCCACCAACGCCGTTGGAGCAACCCCTCGGTCAAATGCGCCGCCCCCACACGTCCCTCCCCCACCAGGGAATGGGAGAAGCGGTCCAGCATCACCGCCATCAGCACGATAGCCATTCCCGCCTCCACCGCCCTTCCTACTTCCTGGTGGCGGAGGGCCAGCAACACCTCTTGGCCCAAACCCCCCGCTCCGATCATGGCTGCGATCACCACGATGCTGAGTGCCATCATTATTGTCTGGTTTACCCCAGCCAGGATGGAAGGCACGGCCTGGGGCAACTGAACCTTCCGAAGCAGTTGGCCGGGCGTTGACCCAAACATCCTTCCCGCCTCCAAACTTTCCATGGGAACTTGACGGATCCCCAAATTGGTAAGCCGGATCACAGGAGGCAACGCATAGATAACCGTGGCTATCAAAGAGGGCACCCGAGCCACCCCAAAAAAGAGCAGCACGGGAATGAGATATACGAAAGCGGGAAGGGCCTGCATGGAGTCGAGCACCGGTCGCAATCCTCGATTAACCAAATCGCTTCGAGCAGCCCATATTCCCACCGGGAGTCCAATCGCCACGGCAAGCGCCACCGCCACGGTCATCAGTGCAAATGTCTGAATGCTTTGCTCCCACAAACCCAGCGCCACAAAATAGAGCATGCCCGCGCCCGCTGCCACCCCTCCTGATCTCCCAAGCCGGCGGCCGGATACAATCCCCACTCCCAGTACATGGACATACCACGGGATGCCCAGCAGCAGTTTTTCGAAAGCCCTCAGCAGCCCGTCGATGAAGTCGGAAAGCGGATCAAAGAAATACAGGTAGATCCCCAGATCGAGACGATTACTGATCCACCACTGCTGTACTTCGTTGACCGCCGGCCCAAAGCCGATGTCCCACGCGGGAGGAAATTCCCCTATTCCCCCCGGCAACAGCGCTATCAATCCTCCCAAAATCAGCACCGCCGCTCCCAGGTTGACAAGCCAGTGGCGCTGTCCCATCGACCGCCAGGTCAATGAACTCATCCGGGCCAGAGATACCGAGAAACGACCGCCGGCTCCAACACTCCACAGTAGGCGCCGCGGGCGTCGACCACCGGTATGGGTTTTCCCTCGGTCAGGAGGCGAGGAAGAATGGTGTCCAGTCGAGCCGAAGAAGCTACCGGCTCGCCTTGCGGATGTGGGGCATTGAAGTGGACGGCGGAGACCGGCACCATTACCGTCCCGGCCGACAACACCTTGTGTCGAGGAACATCAAGCGTGAAGTCCCGAACGTAGTCGTCGGCGGGATGGGCAACTATCTCTTCGGGAGTGCCCACCTGCACTATGGCGCCGGACCGCATTATGGCGATTCGATCTCCCAGCTTTAGGGCCTCGGAGAAATCGTGGGTTATGAAAACCATGGTGCATTGGAGCCGCTCTTGAATGCTCAATAACTCATCTTGCATGTCGCGGCGGATCAGCGGATCAAGGGCAGAGAATGGTTCATCGAAAAGAAGTATCTCGGGATCCACCGCCAAAGCTCGAGCGAGGCCAACCCGTTGCTTCATGCCTCCGCTCAATTGTTCGGGATACTTCGCGGCCCAGCCTTCCAGCCCTACCATCTCGATCATCTCAGTCGCTTTTTGGTAACGCTCCTCTTTGGCGGCGCCCCTTATTTCCAGCCCGAAGGCAACGTTGTCGATCACTCGTCGGTGGGGAAAGAGCCCGTAGTTCTGAAAAACCATGCTGATGGTGTGGCGCCGAAGTTCGCGCAACTCGACTTCGGGCATTCCTCCCAAGTCTTTGCCATTGATGACAACGGTGCCGGCAGTGGCGTCTATCAGACGGGAGAGACATCGGATCAGGGTGGACTTACCGCTGCCCGAAAGTCCCATCACCACAAATATCTCTCCCCAGTTCACTTCGAAGGTGGCGTCCTGCACAGCTACCACACATCCGCTATTGGCCAATATGGCAGCCTGGTCCACCTTGTCTTTGGCCATCTCCATGGCATCCGCCACACGTCTTCCGAATACCTTCCAAACTCCCGAAGCCGAGATGGGAAGACTGGGAGAACAGTGCGAAAACCGCTCCCCTGAATCAACCATTCATGCCTCCGCCTCCGAGTAGGTTCATCGAACTAAGTTCCTCATTTGGCCTTATTCGCTAAATATTGGCCGGACAGCATGGAAGACAATCATGCGCGTTTTCACGGCGTTTGGTTGCTGTCGTCCTTGGAGGTGATCATATCACGAGGAGGCCTCCGCGGCGCAGTTGTCTGGGGTCGGCGAACCCGTAGGCAACTCGTCGTTGGACTTGAGGCAGGTCGTCGGCGCCTTCGATGCGGCAGTTGCGTAGCCGTCGGATCTTCGGACATCTAACCAAAGGTCAGAGGGTACTTCGGATTCCTCTTGGAGTCGGGAGGGCAGGAACGGGTGCGTCGCCAAGGCGTAAGGGTGGCAACCATTGCCGATCCCCGGGCAGGGAGGGGGGCGAACACTTTCTGCAAGGCCACAGGGATGCTGGGCCGCTCGGCCAGCCGGTGGAGAATGTAAAGGGCGAACAGCCCGTGGACAGAGACCAAAAACCACCACATGCCCACTGGGCCCGCCACCGACATCCATCCTCCGGCCAACACCGGACCAGCCACCGCTCCCACTCCCACCGCAAACACCGGCGCCCCAGCCGCCGACAGGAGTTTGTCGGCCGGGATCCAGTCGTTCATATGGCTGATCACCAACCCATAGAGCGGAAACGACAAGCCCCCGTAGAGAAACATCACCCCGACTATGGCCGACATCGATCCCTCCAGCACGACCCCCGCCAGCGCCACACCCACCGATGCAAGAGTGGCGCCCAGAATGACCCTCCGCCGGGGCACCCGGTCGGACAGGCGACCCAACGGCCACTGCAGCAGCACCGCTCCGGCCATCGCCGCCGCCATAAGCTGTCCGATAACCGCCACGGGATAACCGAGTTGGGCGCCGTAGACAGGGCCGATCCCCAGAAGAGCAGAGTTGGTGATCCCCACCACGGCGCCGCCCACGATGGCGAGAGGAGTAATCCGGTAAACCTCGGCGATGTTGGTCTTTTGCAGTAGCCCGACGGTAGGAGCCTCGCTCGGCGCCAGGGTGATGGGAATCAGCGAGAGGGAGATCAGCACCGACACCAGCACGAACAACTCGTACTGCTCCGGGGATCCAAGTCCCAACATGACCTGGCCGACCCCCAGCCCACCCAGCACCATCACCAGATAAAGCGAGAGGACATTTCCCCGGTTGGCGTTGGTGGCCAGCCCATTCAGCCAACTCTCAGCCACCACGTACAACCCGGCCAGCGAGAAGCCGGTCACCAGCCGGAGAAGGCTCCATGTCACCGGGTGCACCCATAGGGGGTGAACCAGCACCACCAGGGATGCCAGGGAACCCAGACCGGCGAACACCCTGATATGGCCGACCGCGCCCACCATATCGGGGATCATGCGGCTCCCGGCCAAATACCCCAGGTAGTAGGCGGCCATCATCACCCCGACCGTCAGAGTCGAGAAGCCTTCGATCATGGACCGCACTCCCAACAGTGAAGAAACCAACCCGTTCCCCAGCATGAACAGCCAGACAGCCGCCAACAACGGCCAAACCTTTTTCAACGAGCCACGCTCAAAAGTGCGTCGGCGGCAACCGCCCCCGAAGCAGTGGCCAGCAGTGGGTTTATTTCCATCTCCACCACATCGGCGTCACGAAGAACTCCATCCACCAAGGCGCAAACCGCGGCTGCGCACGCCTCGAGATCCGCCGCCGCCGCACCGCGGTATCCGGCCAGCAGCCGGCCGACTTTCCGCTTCTCCAGACCGGCCCGCACCTCCCGGCGGTCTACCGGGGCCAGGAAGTGGACGACGTCGTCCACCAGTTCGGTGAGCACCCCTCCCGCTCCCAGGGTTACCAGCCACCCCACCGGCCACTGGCGACGCACGCTCACCAACAGCTCAGCCACCACTCCGCTCACCGTTTCCTCGACCAGAAATGTACTTTCATGCCCCTCCGACATAGCCGCCACCGCCACATCCAGATCTGCGGGCGTCCGAAGCCCCACCCGCACCCCTCCCCGCTCGGTCTTGTGATCGACCCCCAACACCTTAATCGTTACCGGATAGCCCACCGCTTCCGCCGCCGCGCCGATCCCCCCGGCCGGCGTCACCCTTCCCCGGGGAACCATCACTCCCCAGCTTCTCAGGCGGGCCTTGGCATCGGCCTCATCCAGGTGGATCACGCCGTCGGCCGGGGGCGGGACCACCGCGGTGGGGAGGAGAGGCTCGGCACGAACGGCTTCACCCCACCGGACAGCCGCATCCAGCCCGGCCAGCGCCTCGCCAATGCCCCGCACCGCCGTCACCCCTCCCGCGGCCAACTCGCCGGCCAGGTCGGCAGAGAGGCTTTCGGGAAGCCCCGAGACCACAAGGGCAGGCCGCCCGGATACCGAGCGAGCCGTCACCATAGCTTGCGCCGTCTTCCGAAAAGCCGAGAAATCCCCCTCTCCCTCCGGCAGGTCCAGCACCAGCATGGTGGCGTCCTGGGGGCCGGAGATCACCTCGGTGAACAACTGCTCCAACCGGGGGCGGTCATCCCAAATGAAGGTGTGGTAGTCGAGGGGGTTGCCTACTCTCACTCTTCCCTCCAGTATCCGGTCCACCCGGGCGGCCTGCCCGGACGGGAAGGGGGCGAAATCCAGGCGGCTGCCCTCCGACAAGTCGGCTACATGTGACGCCTCACCTCCCGAACAAGACATGGAGACCACCCGGTTTCCCCGAAGGGGACCGATACCCACCAGCACGGCCAGTGTCTCCAACAGTTCGGGGATGGTGTTTACCCCGATCACGCCGCCCCGCTCGAAGAGCGCCTGGTAAGCCTCGGCCATTCCACTCATCGAGGCCGTATGGCTCCGGGCGATCTCCGCTCCCCGACGGGAACGGCCCGCCAAGAGCGCCACCACGGGAATCCGGACGGCCAACGCACGACGCGCCATCACCAGAAACCGGCCGGGATCCCGTACCGCTTCGAGAAACATTCCTATTCCCTTGACTCTCCCATCCTTCAAAAGCTCCTCCATCAGGTCTTCTATCCCCACCACAGCCTGGTTGCCCACAGTGACAAGATGGGAAATGGGAAGCTGGCGACGCTGGAAGGAAAGGTTCAGCCCGATATTCCCACTTTGAGAGATAAGGGCCACCCCCTCGGGAACAGGTTCGCAACCCACCAGATCGGGCCACAGCGCCACCCGGTCCACCGCGTTGATGAGCCCATAGCAGTTGGGTCCCAGGATGGGCATCCCCCCCGCCGCATCCACCAGACGGCGCTGGTAATCAGCACCGTCTCTTCCCTGCTCCGCGAAGAGCGACGCATAGCAGACGGCGGACCCCGCGCCCATCTCGGCCAGAGTCGCTACCGCTTCGATGGTCCCCCGGCGGTTCACGGCCAAGAAGGCCGCGTCGGGAGGAGACGGCAGCTCTCCGAGATCGGGAAAACACTCCAGCCCGGCCAGCCGGTCCCGACCTGGGTTCACAGGCCAGATCCGCCCGGTGAAGCCCATTTGCTCACAGGAAGCCACCAGCCGGTTCACTAGGTCGCCGCCGACCATCGCCACCGTCCGGGGCCTCAGCAGACGCGCCAGTCTCGACAAGGGGATCAGCTTTCGAGAGGACGGAGAATGGAGCGGGAGATGATATGACGCTGGATCTCGGAGGTTCCGTCCCAGATACGCTCCACCCGGGCGTCCCTCCACAGGCGCTCCAGCGGCAACTCGTCCATGAGTCCCATCCCCCCAAAGATCTGGATGGCCTCGTCGGTTACATAGGCCAGCATCTCGGTGGCGGCCAACTTGGCCATGGCCGCGTCGGAGGAAGTCATCTCCCCCCGGTCGGCCTTCCAAGCGGCCTTCAGAGTAAGGAGTTCCGCAGCGGCCAGTTGGGTGGCCATATCCGCCAGCTTGAACGACACCCCCTGGAAGCGTCCGATCGTCTGCCCGAACTGGGTGCGGCGGGCTGCCCATCCCGCGGCCAGGCCCATGGCCCGCTCCGCCCTGCCCAGACAGTTGGCGGCCACCGCCAGCCGGGTACCGCCCAGCCAGGTGTTGGCCACCTCAAAACCGCGGTGCTCCTCACCCAAAATCTGGGAAGCCGGGACGCGGCAGTCGTCGAAGTTAAGGATGGCGTTGTTGTAACCCCGATGGGAGACGCATCCGTATCCCTCCCGCACCTCAAAGCCGGGAGTCCCCACATCCACCAGGAAAGCGGTGATCCGCTGAGGGGTCCTTCTCCCCGCCGGGTCGGCCTCTGGCTCTGGGCCGGTGGCGGCAAAGAGGATCACATAGTCGCAGATGTCGGCGTGGGAGATGAAATGCTTAACGCCCCGGATCACGTATTCGTCCCCATCCCGGACCGCCCGACACTTCATGCCCCGCAGGTCGGAGCCGGCGTCGGGCTCGCTCATGGCCAGCGCCTCCATCCGCTCCCCCGCCACGGTGGGGTAAAGGTAGCGGTCGCGTTGTTTCCCTACGCAGGCCAACAGGATGTTGGAGGGCCGGGCCACTAGGTGATGTAGGGCATAGGAGGTCTTGCCCAGCTCTTTTTCCACCAGCGCCGTGGTTAGGTTGTCCAAACCGGCGCCCCCCACCTCCACCGGCATATTGGCCGCAAAGATCCCCGCCTCGATCGCCTTTTTCTTGATCCCCTCGCTAACTCCGACGGGGACGCACCCGGACCGCTCCACCTCCTCCTCGTGGGGAAGAAGCTCACGGTCGGTGAAGTCCCGGACAGTGGCGACGATCAGCTCTTGTTCGTCGGTAAGGGCAAAATCCATAGTGAGTCCCTTCTTTCAGCGTCGGTCGAGGCTCATCCGCGCTCCGACCTCGCGAGGAGTCTCCAGTGCCCGGTGGGCTTGCGCAGCCGCCGCTAACGCCCGGGCCGGGCCGGGGAGGATGGGGGCCGTGGAGCCGGCCTCGCTGTTGACATGGAGAAGCATCTGTTCGGTGGAAGACAGCCGATGTCCGCTTTCGTCAAGCATGGCGTGAAAGATGTGAAGCCGCTTTTCGTCCACTCCCAGCACCTGGGTGGTGAAGAATAGCTCTTGGCGAAGAGAGGCCTCCCGTCGGTAGTGGATGTGGGTCTCCACGGTGTAGAAGGAATGGCCCGCCGCCCGATACGCCTCGTCTATTCCCACATATCGGAACAGGGCGTCGGACGCCCACCCGAAGGCGGTCAGGTAGGCGCTTTCGGTCATATGCCCGTTGTAGTCCACCCAATCCGGCTCCACCTGGCTGCGATAGAGCTCCAGGGGTGCAGCCACCTCCACGCCGGGCCGCCACGCCTGTGCCGGGGCGGAGAGCCGGGCCGCCTCCCGGTCGGCCACCATCCGCCCCGCTCCCAGGTTATGAGGCCGAAGCGCCCGCATCACCGAGATCAGAAAGTCGTCGCGAAGCCGCTCCAGTTCAGCCACACTTCTTCCTGCCGTCTGCTGTTCAACGCCGGAGACGATCGACTCGGTCAGCTGATCGGTCAGGGGAGGAGCTTTCAGACTGGTCCAGGGGAGCTCGAGAGCCGGGCCGAAGTGTTCGAGCATGTGCCGCATACCACCCTCTCCTCCCGCCAGGTGGAAAGTGAGCATGGTCCCCATGGCGGCCCAGCGCAGCCCTGGACCATAGATTACGGCCTGATCCAGTTCGTCTGTGGTGGCGATGCCGTCATTGACCAGCCAGAGAGCCTCTCTCCACAGGGCTTCCTGCAGGCGGTCGGAAAGGTAGCCCTCTATCTCGTTCCGCACCACCAGGGGGTGCATCCCCAGTTCTTCATAGATCGTCTTGGCCGCCTCCACCGCGGCGGGGCTGGTGTCCTTGCCCCCACACAACTCCACCAACGGAAGTAAGTAAACCGGGTTGAAGGGATGAGCAATCAGATATCGCTCCGGATGTCGGAGTCCGGCTTGCAGACGACTGGGCAGAAGTCCCGAAGAACTGGAACAGATCAGCACATCAGAGGGCGTCGCCGCGTCGATCCGCGCTGCCACTTCCCTCTTCAGGTTCTCTCGCTCGGGAACCGACTCCACAACCAGATCGGCGCGGGCCGCTGTCTCCTCGATGGTGGAGACGAACCGCACCCGGTCGGGACGGGCGCCGGGATACAGACCCAGCGCAGTGGCGGCGGGCCAGGCGCGTTCCACGAAAGCAATCAGGCTCTCGGCCGCGCCGGGAGCCTGATCGTTGGCTACCACGTCCCAGCCGCGGGAGAGAGCGCGGACTGCCCATCCGCTCCCGATCACACCCGTCCCCACCAGACCCACAACTCCCACGTCGGAGCGAAACCGCCCGGTTGACCCTCCCGGTTCCATCATCATCCCAGATGTCGGTCAGAAGGCCACATTGTCAAGGCCCTTGAGATCGAGAATCTCCCGGGCCTCCGCTGAAGTGACAGTCTCACGGGAAAGCTCTTCGAGAATGCGCACCATTTTGGAAACCTGTTCGGCGTTGTCGTCAGCCAGGCGGCCGCGCCGCAGATAGATGCCATCCTCCAAGCCAACGCGAACATGGCCTCCCAGCACCGCTCCGGCGGTCACGATGTCGAACTGAAATCGACCTCCCCCCAGCACCGACCATTCGATATCGGTTCCGAACAGGCGGTCGGCGACCTGCTTCATGGCTACCACGTTCTCCACATCGGGCCCTATTCCTCCCAGTGTTCCCACCACGAACTGCAAAAAAATGGGAGGTTTCACCAAGCCTTGGTCGGCGTAGTAGGCCAAGGTGTAAAGATGCCCCACGTCGTAGGCCTCGAACTCGAAACGACAACCGGTCTCCTCGGTCAACTCGGTGAGCATGTACTCGATATCGGAGAACCGGCTCACGAAAGGCTCGTGGCGGGTGGACTCCAGATACGGCTCTTCCCAGTCGTGCTTCCAGCGGCCCTCGTAACGGGGAATCATCTGGAACAGTCCGTAATTCATGGTCCCCAGGTTGCAGGTGGCCAGCTCAGGCTGAAGCGCCTTGATAACCGCCAACCGTTCTTCGACGGTCTGTCCGGTGGCGCCGCCCGTGGTGATGCTGATCACCGCATCGCACTGTTCCTTGATGCCCGTGCAGTACTCCCGGAACAGCCCCACATCGGAACTGGGGCGGCCGTTGCGCGGATCGCGGGCGTGAATGTGGATCACCGCCGCTCCCCGGGCATGCGCCTCCACGGACTGGGAGACCATCTCCTCGGGGGTGACGGGAATTCCGATGTTCATGGTGGGCGTGTGTGCACTTCCTGTCACCGCGCAGGTGAGGATTACTTTGTCTTGAGTGGCCATCCTTCAACTTCCTGGATCGTTCCGTATTATAGTTTATTCCGCCTACCGGTACAACTTATTTAGAATGCGATTTTCTTCTTTCCCGCGATTACCACTATGACTGCTCCCGTACGGGCGGTGGTGAGGGCCCTTGCGGTGCTACGGGTAGTGGTGGCCTCTCCCAATGGCGCCGGCCTGGCCCGAATCGCCAAGGTAACCCGCCTTCCCAAAAGCTCGGTGGCCCGCATGCTGGACACCCTCCAGTATCTGCAGATGGTGGAGCAGGTAAGCCAACGGGGTCGGTATCGAGTTGGGCCGGGCTTGGATGTCCTAGCGGGCGGAGGGGCTTCTACCCATGTTTTAGGGCAGTTGAGCCGTCCCCATCTGCAGGCGCTCGTCTCCCAGTTGGGAGAGGACGCCACCTTGTCCGTGCCGGAAGGAGACAAGGTACTGTACATCAACCAGTTCACGGCCGACCGGACGGTGCAGGTGCAGGATTGGACCGGATTCACCTTCCCACGTCACACCGTCGCGCCCGGGCTGGTCTTCCTCTCAACATGGAGTTCGGAGAGGCTACAGAGCTATCTACAGCGGGATTTGGTGCGCCACACCCCCAACACCCTGGTTGATTGCCGGGCGATGATGGCCCGGCTGGAGATCGTCCGTCGGGATGGATATGCCTGGACGTACCGGGAGTACGCAGATGACATCAATGGGGTGGCCGCTCCCGTGATCGATCCCCACGGCCAAGTCGCAGCCGCGGTGAGCGTGCATGGGCCCTCCTATCGCTTTCCCCCGCAAGGCGCCGAGGCCGAGATCGGCGGGCTGTTATGCGATATCGCCTCCCAGGTCACCGCCGAACTCGCCGCATTCTCCTCCCGATAACGGCTTTGCGCCTACAACCGGGCTATGAGCAGGGCCATTGGGTAGAAAGCCACCAGCACTATCCCTCCCATCCGGCTTTTCGACCAGCGTGAGGACACCAAACCTCCCGCCGCCAGGGCGGTCCCCATCATCCACAGCAAGCTACCCTGGAAATTCTCGAAATTCTCGGTAATCGCCCCATTCCCCACCAGTCCGGCCACCCCTCCCACTGCCAAGGCGTTGAAGAGGTTGGAGCCAAGCACATTTCCCAAGACCAACTCGTTATCACCCCGGCGAGCAGCCGCCACCGCAGTGGCCAACTCGGGAAGAGAAGTCCCCAGCGCCACGAGGGTAAGCCCTATAAACCCTCCTGACACACCGATCCCCTCGGCTATTTCGGTGGCCCCGAACACAAATCGATCGGCGCCCGCCAAGGTCAGTGCCAGAGATGCCAGGGCAACCAGAATCTCCCTGGCCGGCTGGACCGGGCCACCCCGATCCCGGTTGTCGGGCTCCGCGGCGCCCACCGCATTGTGCTCAGCGTCCCGGGACCACACGTACAGGAGAACCAGCGCCCCGACCATAGCAATAGCCAGAATCGCCCCCTCCCAGCGGTGCAGGTCGTTGCCCCACCAGGTCAGGACCACAAAGAGCGCCGAGCCTACCCACATCGCCATCCACTCCCGGCGGAGGCTGCGGGTGGCCACGCGGATCGGAGAGAGCACCAGAGAGACTCCCAGCACCAGAGAGAGGTTGGCGATATTGGATCCTACGATGTTTCCGACTGCCAGATCCAACCCTTCGGGCTGGGCGGCCGCCACTCCCGAGATGAGCATCTCCGGCAGGGAGGTGCCCAAACCCACCACTACCGCGCCGATCAGCACAGTGGAGATCCCCCAGTAGTGGGAGAGACGCTTAGCGGCGACCACCAGCCGATCCGCCCCCACGATCAGCACCACTCCTCCCACCACTACCCAAAACAGGGGCCAAGCCAACGCGCTCATTATCCCCAAGTACTTATCTCCGAATCAAAGATCAGAGCTGGCCATTGCTCAGGGCATCGAGATATTTCTGTCGCCATGCCTCGGTGGCCTCGCAGCGGTTGAAGGTATAAATATGCAGGCCTTTTATAGCCAGCCGGGGATCGGACAAACTGTCTCCCAGGTCTTCCAGCAGCTCCCCCGGGTCGTAGCCTCCCGGACCCAGCAGCCTGGTGACCACCCGGGCGTTCTTGGTGAGGAACCTGACCGAATCCCCCACTCCGATCCGGGCCGAGATCTCTAGGAGCTTCAGTCGCCCTCCCACCCCCGGGACGCCCAGCATGGCGGGGAGGCTGATCTCCCGCCGCCGCGCATCGGAGAGAAAAGAGCGGATGGCGTCGGCGTCAAAGCACATCTGGGTGGCGAGATGATGCGCATAGGGCTGTTTCTCCGAGAGGGCCTGATCCAGTTCGGAAGCGGGGATGAGCGGATGTCCCTCCGGGTAGGCGGGGATTCCCACCTCTTCGAAGGGGTGGCCAATTTCTTCCATCGCCCGGAGCAGGGAGATCCCGTCGAAGAACTCGCCGGGCTGGGCGTGGTCTCCCCCCACCACGAATGCGCGGCGGAGACCGAGGTCCTTCGCCCGAGCCAGGGTGGCCTCGAGATGCGACCGGTCCCGGTGGAGGCGGGCCGACAGATGAGGCGTGACATCGAAACCCTCCTCGGACAATGCGGCGGCCAACTCCAAGGTGGCTTCCATGCCCTTGTTGGGGGAGGCTGTGATGGTAACCACCGCGCCGGGAGGCAAGAAGCGGGCCTGGGCGACGGCGTTTTTGAGGGGGATGATCTCAAAGCGGGCGTTTCGGAGAACGTCGGCTATCGCCGAGCGTGTGGCCGGACCCACGCTTTCCAGTCGTTCGGCATAGGCCGAGACCATCCTCTAGAACTCCGAATCCGGGTAGATCTGCTTCTTTTTGGCTATGTACTCGCAGAGTGATTCGTCCACCGCCTCGTCGATCATGGGCGGCTGATACTCCGAAAGCGCCTTTTTCCACAGTGAGTTGGCCCGCTCCGCCGCCTGAAGCGACCCTTCCTCCGACCACTGCTCAAAGCTGTTGCTGTCGGCCGTGAACGATCTGTAGAAGGCGGTCTCGAAGTTGGCCAGGGTGTGGGCCGTTCCCAGGTGATGTTGGCCCGGGCCGGTCTCTATCACCGATTCCAGGGCCTGCCCGTTCTCGGAGAGATCCACCCCCGACAACAGCGTCTCGGCCATTCCGCATTGGTCGGTGTCCAGGATGAACTTCTCGTACCCCATTGTCAGTCCCCCCTCCAGCCAGCCGGCGGCGTGCAGCACGAAGTTGACTCCGGCCAACATGGTGGGCTGGAAAGTGGCGGCCGATTCGTAAGCGGCCTGGGCGTCAGGAATCTTCGATGCGGTCAGGTTCCCGCCCGAGCGAAATGGAACTCCCAACCGCCGGGCCAGTTGGGCTAGGGCGAAGATAGTCAGGGTCGGCTCGGGTGTGCCGAAGGTGGGGGCTCCCGACTGCATGGAGAGGGAGGAGGCGAATGACCCGAAGATCACCGGCGCTCCCGGTCTCACCAACTGGGTATAGGACAACCCCACCAGGGCTTCCGCCAAGGTCTGGGCGGCCACTCCCGCCACCGTAACCGGCGCCATCGCCCCCGCCAGGATGAAAGGAGTGATGATGGTTCCCTGGTTGCGGCGGGCATATTCACGAGCCGAGCCCAACATGGTCTCGTCCCAGGTGAGAGGAGAGTTGGCATTGCACAGCGAGATAATCACAGTGTTTTCTTCCAGGAACTGCTCCCCAAAAACCAGACCGGCCATCTCCACCGAGTCGGCCGCCCGATGAGGAGCGGTCACCGAGCCCATGAGCGGCTTGTCCGACCAGCGCAGATGCGCGTACACCATGTCGAGGTGGCGCTTGGGGATGGGAACATCCACCGGCTCGCACACCGTCCCTCCCGAATGATGGAGGAAGGGAGACATGTAGGCCAGCTTCACGAAGTTGTGAAAGTCATCCAGAGTGGCATAGCGTCGGCCTCCGTCGAGATCCCTGACGAAGGGGGAACCGTAGGCGGGCGCCAAAACCATATTGTTGCCGCCGATGACCACCGATCGGTCCGGATTGCGGGCCGCTTGAGTGAAGGAGGAGGGAGCGGTGGCGGTGACGATCTCCCGACACATTCCCCGGGGAAAACGCACTCTGGTTCCCTCAACGTCGGCGCCGGCTTCCGCGAAGTCCCTCACCGCCTGGGAGTCGGTGATCTCCATTCCCACCCTCTCCAGGATGGTCTCGGCATTGTCCTCGATGATCTCCATTCCCTCAGTGCTGAGCACCTCGAAGGGAGCAAGTTTGCTGGTAAGGAAAGGAGATCTCTTCATCTCCCGGGCTGCTGCCCGGGCAGCAACCCGGGCAGCCCGCCCTCCTGATCTTCTTCTGCTGCTCATCGCGGCCTCTCTCTATTTCGGCGGGAAGCGCTCCGTCTGGTTCGACGGGAAGACCCCCGCTCTCGGTCGGCCCGGCTCTGGCGAGCGCCGGGAAAGGACATGGCCGCCACAAAATGCTCCTGGAAACGGGGCTCTATGGCGGTCTCGATTTTTTCCACCCTCTCTGTTATCCGCTCGACCTCTCGTCGGCATTCTCCACTCAAAAGGGACATCAGCGCCCCGGTCCCCGCCGCGTTCCCTGCGGAGGAGGCCTGCTCGGCCGGGATATCGGGGATCAAACCCAGCGCCATGGAGTGGGAAGCGCTGAGGTGGGACCCAAAAGCCCCGGCCAGGCGGATGCGGTCCACCTGGTCAACCCCCAGATGATCCATCAGGAGTCGGGCCCCTGCCAAAAGAGCGGCCTTGGCCAACTGCACCGCCCGGACATCGTTTTGGGTTATTCGCACTCCTGTTCCCTTGTCCCAAAGGATATAGGAGAAAGTGCGGCCCTCGCTCACGACCCGGTGGGAGCGCGCCGAGGCCTCGCCGTCTATCCGGCCATCCGCGGCGATAACCCCCGCCGCCGCCAGCTCGGAGAGCGCTTCGATGATTCCCGATCCGCAGATC
The DNA here is from genome assembly GCA_965214265.1 of Acidimicrobiia bacterium. GTDB lineage: Bacteria > Actinomycetota > Acidimicrobiia > Spongiisociales > ZC4RG35 > Bin76. Next base: position 1,128,263 of record CBDCBK010000010.1, on the reverse strand, counting down.
CCCGTGACCCGCGTCTCGGCCTCCAACTCCGAAAACCCCGGCTCGTCCGACCAGCGGTCCACCCCGATTATTCGGATGCGGGGCTCCAAGGTGTCGGGATCGATGCGGACCCGCTCTATAGCTCCCGGCGCCGCCCTCTGTCCCGACGAGATCTGGGCGCCCTCCAGAGCCGGGCCGGTGGGGCTGGAGGCGGCCAGCAGCCGCTCGGAGTTGCCCAACACTATCTCGGCGTTGGTTCCGATGTCACACAACAAGGTGATTTCGCCGGATTCATAGGGGCGCTCGGAGAGGATCATCCCCGCGGCATCTCCTCCCACATGTCCGGCGATGCAGGGAAGGAGATATATGCGGGCGGCCTCTGCCAGGTCGATCCCCACTGCGGAAGCGGAAATCTCGACAGGACCGTCGGTGGCCAGTGTGAAAGGAGCCTCCCCCAGCGGCCGAACGTCCAGTCCCAAGAAGAGATGATGCATGATGGGATTGCCCACCACCACCATTTCCAGCACCGCATCCCGCTCGGCGCCTGCCGACTCCAACAACCCCGAGCACAGTTCGTTGACCGCTTCGCGTACCAGGGAAGTGAGCTGGGATCCTCCCTGCTCGTTGAGGGCCGCGTAGGAAACCCGGCTCATCAGGTCCTCCCCCAATCTCACCTGAGGATTCATCAATCCCTGGGAAGAAAGTATCTCACCGGTAGTCAGGTCGGCCAGATGCCCGGCGATAGTGGTCGATCCCACATCCACCGCCACCCCGAGGACGACCTCCTGAAAGCCCGGCCACACCGCCACCACCTCCCGGCGGTCTCGAACCGCCGTCGTCACCCTTCCCCGGCCTTCCCGAAGTGCTTTCTGCAGCCTTCCCAGCATCTCCGCCCTCACCTCCACGTCCGAGAGTCCCCACTGCTCACCGAGAGCCGCTGAGAGCCGCTGGGCGTCTCCCGCCGCATCCTCCAAGGTGGGACGCCGCGTGATCACGTAGTGGAGGGTGACCACCGGATCTAGCCGTATCTTTCCCACATCCACGTCTTTTCTCACGACTTGGCGGTGGGTCTGGCTTTCGGGCGGCACATCCACCAACACATCCTCCAACACCCTGGCCATACATCCCAACCGCCTGTCGAGTTCCAGTCCCCGGCGCTCCCGATAAGAGGTTTCCGTCTGCGACCACTCGCTCAGCGCATCCGGCCCAACCGAGATCCCGTGCTTGGCGAACTCCCCGAACACCGGAGTCATCTGACAGCGTCCGCAGATCCCCCTTCCTCCGCAAAGCGAGGCCAGATCGGCGCCTACCAGCCGGGCGGCCTCCAGCACGGTGGTTTCCCGTGGTACACGGCCCCTCCGGCCCGAAGGTGTGAAAATGATCCGGGGTTCAGCCGGCTTGGACATCGGCGCCTCGCCCGGTCCGACGACGACGCCCCCCTCCCCGCCGGGAAGCGCCCTCGCTGCCCGCCGGGGCCGGCGCGCGGTTGGCCCGGATCCACCGGGCGCACTCTGGATCATTGGCCATCATCACATCGGCTGCCATCACCGCGGTGCGCACCCCTTCATGAAGCGGATTGGTTATTGCCGAAGTAAGCCCGGCACTGATCGCCATGGTCAGAAAAGCCGAGTTGATGGCCGACCGGTTGGGGAGCCCGAAGCTGATGTTGGAAGCTCCACAGGTGGAGTTGACTCCCAACTCGTCCCTCAACCGACCCAAAATACGAAAGACCTGTCGGCCGGCATAGGCAAGAGCGCCGATTGGCATCACCAACGGGTCGACTACCACATCGCGGGCAGGAATCCCATAGTCCGACGCGCGGGAGACAATCTTGCGGGCCACCTCAAAACGAACATCGGGATCTTCGGAGATGCCTGTCTCATCGTTGGAGATGGCCACCACCGCCGCCCCATGCTTGGCCACCAGTGGCAACACCCGCTCCAATACCTCGTCCTCGCCAGTCACAGAGTTCACCAGGGCCTTGCCCTGATATACATTTAGCCCCGCCTCCAGCGCCTCCACTATCGAGGAGTCGATGGAAAGAGGAACGTCAGTGAGCGACTGCACCAGTTTTATGGATTCGGCCAGGATGGCCGGCTCGTCAGCCAGCGGTATCCCGGCGTTCACATCCAGCATGTGAGCGCCCGCGGCCACCTGAGCCAGAGCGTCGGCCTCCACCCTGCTGAAATCTCCGCTTTTCATCTCGGCGGCCAACAGCTTCCGTCCCGTGGGGTTGATCCTCTCCCCAATTATCGTGAACGGGCGGTTCGGGCCTATCACCAACTCTCGGGTGGCGGAGGAGAGGACCGTCTCGGTCACCTCCCCACCCCCATCTCAGGCATTGGCGCGCTGCTTGGCAATCAGTGTCTGGGCAGTCTCGGCCGCGACGGCCGCGTCCCGGCAGTAGGCGTCGGCGCCCACTGCTTCCCCGAACTCCTCGTTGAGGGGAGCCCCGCCCACCAACACGATGTATTTCTCCCGAATCCCCCGCTCTTTCAGGGCGTCGATCACCACCTTCATATAGGGCATGGTGGTCGTCAAAAGAGCCGACATCCCCAGAATATTGGGCTCGTGCTCCTCCAGGGCCGCCAAAAACTCTTCAGCATCGGTGTTAATTCCCAGGTTGATAACCTCGAATCCCGCTCCTTCCAGCATCATCCCCACCAGGTTCTTCCCGATGTCGTGGATGTCGCCCTTGACCGTTCCGATCACCACCTTGCCCACCGACTCGACGCCCGAGGCGGACAGGATGGGCCGGAGTATCTCCATGCCGGCCTTCATGGCCCTGGCGGCCAGCAGCACCTCGGGGACGAAGAGGATGCCGTCGCGGAAATCTATCCCCACGATCCTCATGCCCTCTACCAACGCTTCGTTCAACACCTTTTGGGCATCCCACAACCGCTCTAGTAGAATTTCGGTGCCTTCGACAATCTCATCGGCCAAGCCGTCGTAGAGGTCGTCGTGCATTTGATCGACGAGTTCTTCGTCGTCAAGGGTGCCCAAGTCAAGATCTTCGCTCATGGGTTTCTCCTCTTGGAATGGGAGGGCTGATGCCGATGGATTTGGGAAGTATCTTACGGCAAGCAACTCGGAAGAGTATCTTCACCGCAGTGAAAAAAAGTTTACACATTGTCAACCCATTCGCGCAAACACAACCGGCGCCTTAAAATCCGCACCTGTACCCATGAATAGGGAGTAACGATATGGACTTCCCCACCAGCGCCCATGTGATAGTCATCGGAGCAGGAATTGCAGGAAACTCGGTGGTAGGACACTTGGCTGAAATGGGATGGAAGGACATCGTCCAGATCGACAAGGGTCCTCTTCCCAATCCCGGCGGCTCCACCGGCCACGCCTCCAATTTCTGCTTCCCGGTTGACCACTCCAAAGAAATGACCCTGCTCACCGTCGACTCCACCGACCAGTACCGGGAGATGGGGGTGATGACCGTCTCGGGAGGAATCGAGGTGGCCCGTGCCCCTGAGCGCATGGAGGAACTGCGGCGGAGGATGACATCCGCCACGGCCTGGGGAGTCGAGTCCTACCTCATGTCTCCCGCCGAGGTGGTGGACCTGGTTCCCTTCATCGACCAGGACGTGATCCTGGGCGGCTTCTACAGCCCGGGCGTGACTGTGGTCGATTCGCTTCAGGCAGGCACCATCATGCGCGAGCGGGCACAAGCCCGAGGCGCCCTCACCATGCTGCCCAACACCGAGGTGCTGAGCATGGAAGTCGAAGGTGGCGCCATACGGGCTGTGGTAACCGACCGGGGCCGGATAGAGACCGACTACCTGGTAATCGCCTGCGGCGTCTGGAGTCCCCGGATGGCCCGCATGGCCGGCGCCACCATTCCACTCACTCCTGCCGTCCACCAGATGATCGATGTCGGGCCCATCCCGGTGCTGGAGGCCACCCGTTCAGAGATCGGCTATCCGATCGTGCGCGACATGGACACCTACACGTACGAGCGCCAGACCGCCGGCTCCATGGAGGTGGGGTCGTACGCCCATCGGCCGATCTTCCACTATCCCGAGGACATTCCTTCTTTGGGCGAGTCGCTGCTCTCGCCCACCGAGCTTCCTTTCACACCCGATGACTTCGACCAGCAGATGGAGGAAGCCCTGGAACTGATGCCCGATATTCTCTCCCAAGCAGAGATCCGATACGCCATAAACGGGCTCTTGTCCCTCACCCCCGACGCCATGCCTCTCCTCGGAGAGACGGTGGAAGTCAAAAACCTTTGGTCGGCGGCGGCGGTCTGGATCAAGGAAGGGCCGGGAGTGGGAAGAATGATCGCTCAATGGATGACACAGGGTTATCCCGAGATCGATCCCCATTCCTCCGACATAGCCCGCTTCTATCGCTATGCCCGCACCGAGCATCACATCCGCGCCCGCTGCGCCGAGCATTTCAACAAGACCTACGGCATCGTCCATCCCCGCGAGCAATGGGAGTCCAACCGGAGAGTCCGCACCGTTCCTGCCTTTCCCCGTCAGGTGGAACTGGGAGCGGTCTTCTTTGAGGCGGGCGGATGGGAAAGACCCCAGTGGTACGAAGTCAACGCCCCCCTGGTGGAGAAATACGGTGTCAGTGGGCGCGAACACGAGTGGGACGCCCGATGGTGGTCCCCGATCATCAACGCAGAACATCTCGCCATGCGCGAAAACGTGGGAATAGTGGATCTCACCGCCTTTGCCATTTTCGATGTCACCGGCCCCGGAGCGGTCGACTACATCCAGAAGATGGCGGTCAACCAGTGCAACGTGGCCGTGGGTCGGGCGGTCTACACCCCGCTTTTGACCGACACGGGAGGCTTTCGGGCCGACCTCACCATTCTCCGGCTTGGAGAGGAGCACTATCGGGTGATAACCGGTGGGGGCGACGGCGCCCGGGACCGATATTGGTTCCGCAAACACCTTCCCGACGACGGTTCGGTCACCTTCGTGGACAAAACCTCGGCCATCTCCACAGTGGGTCTGTGGGGGCCCAACGCCCGCCACCTGATAGAGAGTTTGACTGCCGACGACGTCTCCAACGAGGGTTTCCGCTACGGATGGGTGAAGGAGGTGAACCTGGGAGGAATCGACACCCTCATGTTCCGTATCTCTTATGTGGGAGAGTTGGGATGGGAGATCTCGGTTCCGATGGAACAAGGACTCCGGCTGTGGGACCTCCTGTGGGAGGCGGGCCGGGACCGGGGCCTCGTCCCGGTGGGTATCGGGGTGTACGGCACCACCGGACGGCTTGAGAAGGGCTATCGGCTGATGGGCGCCGAACTGGAGTCGGACTATAACCCGGTGGAAGCCGGATTAGCGCGACCTCGGGTAAAGTCGCCGAACTTCATCGGCAAAGACCGTTACCTGGCCGCCCGCCAAGAGGAACCGGCTGCGATTCTGTGCACCCTCACCGTGGAAGATCACACCTCTGCCTCGGGCAACGAGAGATACATGAGCGGCAGTGAGCCCATCCTCACTCCCGACGGGGAGCGCATCGTGGACAGCCACGGCCGCCCCTCCTACGTAACCAGCGCCGGCAATGGTCCCTCGGTGGGCAAATACCTGCTGATGGCCTATCTGCCCCCTTCCCATGCAGTGGAAGGACTGGACTTGGCCGTTATGTATATGAACGAGCTCTATCCGGTTAAGGTGGCGGTGGTGGGCAGCACGCCCCTCTTCGATCCCAACGACGAAAGGATGAGGTGCTGAGATGAACATCCTGGTCTGTGTGAAGCGGGTGCCCGCCCCCGGCGCTCGGATCCTTCTCACCGAAGATGGGATGGACATCGACGCCCGCCACCTCGGATTCACAACCAGTCCTCACGAGGAGTGCGCGGTGGAGGCCGCTGTCCAGTTGAAGGAAAAGCACGGGGGATCCACCACTGTGCTCACCCTGGGGCCGCCCGAGGCGGTCGAACAGCTCCGCTACTCGGTCTCGGTCGGCGCCGACCACGCGGTCCTGGTACCGGCCGACACCACCGAAGTGGACCCCCAGGCCACTGCATCGGCCCTGGTGGAGGCGATCAGGACGCTCGAGAGCGAATCGCCGTTCGATTTGGTCCTGTTTGGCAACGAGTCCGCCGACTCGGGTGGATATCAGGTGGGAATCAGGGTGGCGCGGGCTCTGGATCGTCCCATCATCAGCGGTTTGAAGGGAATCGAAATCGAGGATGGGGAGATGGTGGGTCGGAGGGAAACTGATGGGGGCTTCGAGGTCTATCGGCTCCCCCTTCCGGCCATGGCCGCGGTAAAAGAAGGCATTACCCTGCCCCGCTACCCCACCCTTCCCGGCCGTCTCAAATCGAGAAGGGCCGTCATCGACGAGGTCGAGGCCGGCTTCACGCCCGGGGACCAAGAGATAGTTCACCTCTTGAAACCGCCCGAAGAGCTCACCGAGACTGTCATTCTCGGCCAAGGCGCGGCGGCCGCCCCCCGGGTGGTGGATCTCTTGGAGGAGGTGGGCCTGCTATGAGCCGCATCCTGGTGTTCTTGGATACCGATCGCGGGTCGCTCTCTCCCTCCGGCCTGGAAGCGCTCACCCCAGCTCTCTCACTGGCCGAAACCCTGGCCGCCTCCCTGGAAGTGGTAACGGTCGGCCAGGACGGCCAATCCGTCCTGGAGTCGATCGGCTTGCCGGGATATGTGATCTCTCATCCCATCCTGTCCGACTATGCACCCGAGGCCTACGGCGAGGCCCTAGCCCAGTTAGCGGGCAAGGCGGAAGCCTCTGTCCTGATTTCATTGGGCGACGACCGCGGGTCCGAAGTGATGGCCCACGCGGCGGCATCGCTGGATCAGCCGCTGGTCGCCAATGTCACCGAGATCACGAAGACTTCCGACGAGCGTGGCGGAGACTGGGAGATGATCCGGGTGAGATGGGGCGGAAGCCTCCTGGAGCGAACTCGGCTTCGATCATCGGTGAAGCTCCTGACTGTCGCTGCCCATACATTTGCTCCCCACGAACCGGACGCCGGCGCCACGGCTGCGGTCGATATCTTCGTACCGGACCTGCCCGAGAGCACCGCCCGCACCAGAGTGGTGGAGCGGGTCCGCCTGGCGGAAGGCATCACCCTGGCCACCGCCCCGGTGGTGGTGAGCGGCGGGAGAGGCGTGGGAAGCGCTGAGAATTTCGCCATCCTCGAGGAGTTGGCCGGATTGTTGGGGGGAGTGGTGGGATGCTCGCGGGTGGCAACAAACAACGGCTGGCGTCCCCACTCCGACCAGGTCGGCCAGACCGGCACCCGGGTGGCGCCTGACCTCTACATCGCCTGCGGCATCTCCGGCGCCGTCCAGCACTGGGTGGGGTGCATGGCGTCCAAACAGATCCTGGCCATAAACACCGATCCGGAGGCGCCGTTGGTAACCAAGGCCGACTATGCGGTTATAGGTGACCTTCACGAGGTGTTGGCTGCGGTGATCTCCGAAATCAAGGCTCGAGGTTAAAACACCCTGCCGGGGGCTTATCTTCTCGTCTTTTTCTTGCCTGGGACCCAGGCGCATTCCACTAGATGGAACTATTTAGTTCTGCCTTTTTCCAACTCTATAGTTGACAATCTGTATAGCTTTAGATAGACAGATTGCCAACCAATGCTCCGTTTAGTTGGTAGCGGGCCGGAAGGATATTTATGACGTCTAGTGGCGATGGGCTGATTCGCTTGGAGAGCGTCTATAAGATATTTGGGCCCCAGCCCAGAGGGCGGGCCTTCGAACTCACCCGCTCGGGGCTTTCCAAGGACGAGGTCCAGCGCCATTCAGGCCACGTGGTGGGCCTCAACAACGTGGAGTTTTCTGTAAAGGAGGGCGAACTATTCGTGGTGATGGGCCTGTCGGGGTCGGGCAAGTCCACCGCCCTGCGTGTCGTCAACAAGCTCTTTTCCGCCACCCACGGACAGGTCTGGGTGGACGGCATCGATGTCCAGACCCTTGACGGAACCGCTCTCCAGACCTTTCGGCGGGAAAAGACCGGGATGGTTTTCCAGCACTTCGCCCTCTTCCCCCATCGGTCGGTGATCGAGAACGTGGGATACGGGCTCAAGATTCAGAAAGTTTCCAAGGCCGAACGGGATGCGGCCGCCATGAGGGCGCTCTCCTTAGTGGGACTGGAACCCTACGCCGGCTCCTACCCCCGCCATCTCTCGGGCGGCATGCAGCAGCGGGTGGGACTTGCCCGGGCGCTGGCGTCCGACCCCCCCATCCTCCTGATGGACGAAGCCTTCTCCGCCCTCGATCCTCTCATCCGGCGCCAGATGCAGGACGAGCTGATGGAAATCCAGAACGAACTCCGCAAGACCATCCTGTTCATCACCCACGACCTGAACGAGGCTCTGCGCATCGGCGACCGGGTGTGCATAATGAAAGACGGGGCAGTGGTCCAGATCGGCACCCCCGAAGAGATCCTCACCAAACCCGCCACCGGGTATGTCGCCGAGTTTGTCCAAGATGTGGACCAGGGCCGGGTAATCGAGGTTTCCGAAGTTATGGACGACCCCGACCCGATCAACCTCACTATGTCCCTCCGGGAGGCCATCACCCGCATCGGCGACCGCGCCGGGGCATTCGTGGTGGACGAGGCCGGACGGCCCATCCATCTGCTCACGATCGCAGACGGGCTGCGCACCGGCAGAATGGGCACCACCGAACTGGGGCCGGCTCTCCGCTCGGACTTCGAGAACGCCTCGGGCGAGGATCACTTCAACGACATCTACGCGGCGGCTGGCCGGGGGTTGCCGATTGCAGTGATCGACAAAACCGGCACCCTGATCGGCAACCTCGATCCGCGGAGAATAATGGAGGAAATGGGCAGAGTGGAGCGGCTGATCGACGGCTACGAGCGGGAAGTGTTCATGTGAGGGTCTTGGGAGTGATACTCGCCCAGGCCGAGGAGACGGAAGCTCCTCTGCGATTCTGGGATAACAAGGTGCTCGACGCGTGGGAGATTCCCTTCGGGTCCTGGATCGACGAGATGGTGTCCTGGGTGGTCGCCAACCTGGAAACCCTCCTGGACGTCATCAAGTGGCCCTTCTCGTTCCTGTTCCGCAACTTCGTCATCAGTCCCGAATACCACCCTTGGTGGGAACTGACCGACATGCCCTGGCTTCTGGTGTGCGGCATCGTGCTGGTGGTTGGGACTCTCACCCGCAATCTGAAAGTGGGAATGGCTCTGGCCTTTATGCTGGCCGTCTGCGGGTTGTTGGGCAACGAGTTCTGGGAGGAAACTGTCCTCACCATCGGTCTGGTGGTGGTGTCGGTGGTGATCTGCGCACTAGTCGGCATTCCCCTCGGCGTGCTATGCGGCCGCGTCGATGGGGTGTGGAGTTCGGTGCGACCCGTCCTCGACGCCATGCAGGTGGTCCACGCCTTCGTCTACATTATTCCGTTCATCTTCTTCTTCGGGCTGGGTCCGGAGCCGGCAACGATGGTAACAATGGTGTTCGCCATACCCCCGCTGATACGGCTGACCAACCTGGGGATCCGCCAAGTCCCGGCCGATGTGGTGGAAGCCAGCCGCGCCTATGGCGCCTCGGAGTGGAGAGTGCTGTTGGACGTGCAGATTCCTCTTGCCCGCCCCGCCATAATGACAGGGCTCAACCAGACCCTTTTACTGTCCATCTCGATGATCGGCATCGCCGCCATCATGGGCGCCAGCGGACTGGGTCTCCTGGTGTTCCGGGCGGTCATCAACATCGACACTCCCCTCTCGGCCTCGGCCGGGCTGGCCCTGTTCATAGTGGCGGTAGTGCTGGACCGCATCTCCCAGACCGAAACCGACGAGGGCTTCAATCTGTTTGGCCGTATCTACCGGGCGTGGGCGCATCGCCGTCACCCCGAGAAGCTACTGGACGACGGGGATGGCGGCGCCAAGCCGGATACCGACAGCGAGGGAATGCCCGCTCCGACAAGCAGCACCGAGCGTATCTGGGTGCTGGTGGCTCTGATCGGTTCGGTGGTGGGGATGTTCTCGGTCTTTATGCCTTGGAGTATGGACTCGGGCCTGATCTCAGGCTACAGCCGCGCCGCCGACCTGGACCTGGCCGGCTTGAGCGCCAACGGGCTGGCGGCCGAGGGAGGAAGCTACTTCGGCATCGCCGTCTTGGCGATGAACCTTCTGGTCCTGGGCTCGGCTCTCACTACCCTGACTCGCCCAGGCCGGATAGCACGGTGGTTCGGCGCCGACGGAGCCTTGCTATTCGCGGTGGGCGGGACGGCCGCCGCTTTATCCTACCTGTGGATCGGACCCTCCCTTGAGGCCGTCGCGCACCGAGACGGGATCGGGGTGTGGGTGGCCCTGGTGGGCGGCGTGATTGCGGTTGTTAGCTCTATATTCTGGATCCGGATCGCCCCTTACAGTCCGCTCCATCCCCTTCGGATCTCCGTTTCGGCTAGCCGCATCGTCATTGGGGTGCTGATCGTGGGCTTGCTTGTGGTGGCAGGTCTCTCACCGTGGTTCGTGGATGCCCGGGCACAGTCGGTGATCACCCCCGAGCTGCAGGCCGAGCTTGACGAACTGGAGCGGGAGGCCCGAGCAGACACGACCAAAGCGGGGCAAAACGCCATCACCATTGCCACCCTGGTCGCCGAGGCGCAACGCAAGAATCCAACTGCCACCGACGGTTTCTCAGAGGCGGGGCCCGGCCTCGGCCAGCTGACCCTGTGGATGGGAGTGATTGGCGTCCTGTTCAGCCTGCCGGCCGCCGGCCTCTTCGGCGGCGACGAGCGGCGTCGCTGGATGTGGAGCGTGGCTGTCTCGGCGCTGGGGGTGGGGGTTATGTCGGCCTCGATAGGCTGGATCGCATCGCTGGTGCGCGCGTCCGATCGCAATTTTGTCAGTGGGCCCGGTTCGTTCCTGTGTCTTCTGGCAGGTTTTATCCTGCTCGTCTCCTCGCGGAATGTATTGAAAGAGTTTCGTCGCTCCAAGGTCTTCGCCGGAGATTCAGGGTTGATGAGCCAAGTGGAAAGCCCGCAGGAAGCCATGACCACAGGGTCGGTATGATTTTTGATGCAAGTAGAATTAAGGAAGCTCTCAAAAGCAAGCTAAGGCAATAGCCAAGGAAAGAATAGAAAAGGAGCACTAAATGAGGCAACAAACAAGATTCAGGCATCTGATCGCCGTGCTTTCGGTGTTGGCGCTTTTAGTAGCGGCATGCGGAGACGATGGAGATGATGCAGAGGTGATTGAGGAGCCCACGGCTACCACCGCCCCCGCTGATACACCCCCCGACGACATGGACGAGCCCGACGACATGGACGAGCCCGACGACATGGACGAGCCCGACGACATGGACGAGCCCGACGATGTGGGCGACGACATGGCACTCCCGGGTGAGGGTGTGTCGGTGACGATGGCGCGGGCTAACTGGTCGACCGGTTATATGCAGGCTGCTATTTATGCGGCGTTGCTGGCCGAGTTGGGCTATGACGTGACGGACCCGGCCGATCTGGAGTTGGCGCCGTCCAACGCCTTCGTGGCGATGGGCAACGGCGAGTTCGACTTCTGGGTCAACTCCTGGTTCCCCAACCACAACCAGTTCCTAGCCGGTGAGATGCCCGATGGTTCTTTGGTCAGTGAGAACGTAACCACCTTGGGCTACGAGATGCCCCGGTCAGGCGTGCAGGGACTGATCACCAACAAGGCCTTCGCCGAGGAAAACGGGGTTACTACCCTCGACGCCCTGGTGAACGATCCCGCCCAGTTCGCCGCCTATGAAGCAGTTGACGTTTCACCGGGCGACGGCGTCCTTCAGATAATGGGTTGTCCGGAAGGATGGGGTTGCCGGGTCAACATCGACTCGTGGATCACCAATGCCGGATGGACCAATGTCGAACAGTTCGACATTGGCGGCTATGAAGCCATGATCGCCGATGCGATCGCCCGTGACGCGGCCGGGGAACCGTACCTGGTCTACACATGGGGGCCCAGCCACTATGTGAAGGATCTCCGACCGGGCGACAACTCGGTGTGGCTCTCCATCCACGACGGGGCGATCTCGCCCACCCAGATCGAAGGTCCGAAGTCACTTGGTGACCAGTGCACCACCGAAAACTGCAACCTGGGCTGGGACGCTGCCGACATTCGCGTCACCGCGAACAACGACTTCCTGGCCGCCAACCCGGCTGCTGCCCGGTTATTCGAGTTGGTAACGATCAATCCCGTGGACATAACACTCCAAAACGTGGCCTACAGCCTCGGTGAAAACACCGAAGACGACATCAAGCGCCACGCCGCCGAGTGGATCGCAGACAACCGCGACACCGTCGACACCTGGCTCCACACCGCTCAACAGCCGATCAGCATGACTCCGGGTGAGGGTGTGTCGGTGACGATGGCGCGGGCTAACTGGTCGACCGGTTATATGCAGGCTGCTATTTATGCGGCGTTGCTGGCCGAGTTGGGCTATGACGTGACGGACCCGGCCGATCTGGAGTTGGCGCCGTCCAACGCCTTCGTGGCGATGGGCAACGGCGAGTTCGACTTCTGGGTCAACTCCTGGTTCCCCAACCACAACCAGTTCCTAGCCGGTGAGATGCCCGATGGTTCTTTGGTCAGTGAGAACGTAACCACCTTGGGCTACGAGATGCCCCGGTCAGGCGTGCAGGGACTGATCACCAACAAGGCCTTCGCCGAGGAAAACGGGGTTACTACCCTCGACGCCCTGGTGAACGATCCCGCCCAGTTCGCCGCCTATGAAGCAGTTGACGTTTCACCGGGCGACGGCGTCCTTCAGATAATGGGTTGTCCGGAAGGATGGGGTTGCCGGGTCAACATCGACTCGTGGATCACCAATGCCGGATGGACCAATGTCGAACAGTTCGACATTGGCGGCTATGAAGCCATGATCGCCGATGCGATCGCCCGTGACGCGGCCGGGGAACCGTACCTGGTCTACACATGGGGGCCCAGCCACTATGTGAAGGATCTCCGACCGGGCGACAACTCGGTGTGGCTCTCCATCCACGACGGGGCGATCTCGCCCACCCAGATCGAAGGTCCGAAGTCACTTGGTGACCAGTGCACCACCGAAAACTGCAACCTGGGCTGGGACGCTGCCGACATTCGCGTCACCGCGAACAACGACTTCCTGGCCGCCAACCCGGCTGCTGCCCGGTTATTCGAGTTGGTAACGATCAATCCCGTGGACATAACACTCCAAAACGTGGCCTACAGCCTCGGTGAAAACACCGAAGACGACATCAAGCGCCACGCCGCCGAGTGGATCGCAGACAACCGCGACACCGTCGACACCTGGCTCCACACCGCTCGCATAGCTTCCTAGATACATGCACAACTGAAAACCCTTTGGGGAGGGCGCCGGCAGGCGCCCTCCCCTTTACTTTGCAAAACCAGGCCACCGACGTAACACCTTTTAGGCTCTTAGGAAGCAAGATGAGAAAGGCGGCACACACCAACCAGGCCGCCCCATCGGAGGTGGCTTTTGACCGACTCCATGTTCTCGCGTAGCGGCCCGAAGAATCCTCCAGCCCGCAGTGGGGCCACAACATGCGAGGCCGCAAGAAGTTGGGCGATCGCCGGAGTTGGTATTTCTCTCTTTGGCAACCGCGTGCGGTGACAACGCGGCCGACTCGTCAAACCTGACCGAGGAGGCCATAGCCGAGACCACTGGTACTGAATCCAGTACAGACTTGGGCGAAGCGTTGACTCGTGCGGGTGAAGGCGTATCGGTGATGATGGCGCGAGGGAACTGGTCGACCGGTTATTTGCAGGCCGCTATCTACGAGGCGTTGCTAACCGAGCTTGGTTATGAAGTCAGCGATCCCGCTGATCTGGAGTTGCGCCGTCCAACGCCTACCTGGCCATGGCCAACGGCGAGTTCGACTTCTGGGCAAACTCATGGTTCCCCAACCACGACAGCTTCCTGGCAGGGGAGATGGCAGACGGGTCCTTGGTCGGCAGCCATTTGGCCACCCTCGGTTGGGAGATGCGCACCGGTGGTTTGCAACGTGTGGTGACCAATAAGAGCCTTGTCGACGAACATGGCATCCAGACCCTTGACCATATTGCTAATGATCCCGCCCTGTTCGCTATCTACGACGCTGCGGACAGCACCCCCGACGACGGAGCGTTGCAGTTGCTGGGATGCCCCGAAGGATGGGGTTGTCACGACAACATCAACTCCTGGATCGAGAACGCCGGATGGACCAACGTAAAACAGGTGGAGGTCGGTTCCTACGACGCTCTGATCACCGAGGCGATCTCTCGGGACGCGACAGGCGCGCCGTATATTGTTTAGGGACTTATATACCTAGGTTGACAGTGCTGTCTCAGGTGATACTGTTCTGCGATGTCCGCCCACTACACACCCGGGGGTGTCCGTCTTACAGCGGAGACTTGTTACGCGCATCGCATCGGGAATAGTCCCTCCCGACCCCGGGAAGGCCCGGGCGCGTATGTTCATTGCGGCATTGAGGTCCCTACCCACGTGCATTCCACAGGCTCCGCAGTGAAACACCCGGACGCCTAGGGGCATTGGTTGTCTGTGCCCACAGGACGAGCAGTCAGTGGAGGAATGCCGAGGGTCCACTCTCACAAACGGAATGCCAGCCTTCTCAGCTTTGTATTCCAGGATGTTCCCGAGAGAGGACCACCTTTGTTCTGACATCTTCTTGGAGAACCTCTTTGATCGGAGCATGCCCGAGACGTTGAGGTTCTCGGTCGCTATGCCGTCATAGGTCTGGACCAAGCGGTGTGCGAGGCGGAAGTCAGCCTGGACGGCTCGCTCCTTTTCCCTTCGGTGTGCCTTGGCCAGAGAGAGGGCTTTCTTCCCCCGGGAACGGGAACCCTTCTTGGCTCTGGAGAACCTCCGTTGGGCTCTCTTGATAGAGGAGGCATCTATCTTCCTCGGGGGAACCACCGAACCATCAGAGAGCGTGAGGCGCTGCGTGAGGCCCACGTCTATCCCCACCGGGTTGGAGGGCTCCACCTGTGGCATCTCCCCCTCGGGATGGCGGACCACAACATGGATCTCTGTCCGCAGGGGGGTGCGCACCACACGGAGTTCCTTCACCTTGGCGCCTCCCCCGAGGGCGCTCTCCAGGCGGTCACCCTTGTCTCTGAACTTCAGGCGGGGAAGTCCCTTTACCTGGAGTTTCCACCACACAAAAAGATGCCCCCTCGGTACCGGGGGGAACCACCATAGAGGGAGACACATCTGGTATCTCGATGGTCCTCCACCGGCGGGAGGACTTGAAGCGGGGAAACCCCGGATTCTGTCCCTTCTTACACCTCTTGTAGAAAGAACGCACGGCGCGGTCGAAGCGACACAGAACGCCTCTCCCCACCTGGACAGCCAGCCTCTCCCACTCGGGGAGGTCCGAGCGCACCCCCGTGAACTCCTTCATAAGGTCATACTTGGAGCTCCTCAACTCTGGAGGCAAGGGCTCTCCGGGGTGGTGCTCCCTCCACCACGCGTATGTGCCCCCCCGGACTCCAGGGCGGCGTTATAGAGCACCGCGCACATGAAAAACACCTCCGAAAGCCGACGGTGAGCGCCCGGCGAGCACTTGGCCGGGAACCTCAGAGTCCGAACCAGGAGCATATTCAATAAGGTACCCGAAGGGTGTGACAACGCCGCCAACCAGGAGGTGTCAACCCAGGTATATAAGCCCCATTGTTTACACTTGGGCGCCCAGCGCCTATGTGAGCGACCTTAGGGCCGGAGACAACGCGGTTTGGTTGTCCACATCGGATGAGTCGATTTCCCCGACCCAGGTCGAGGGAGCGACCAACCTACAGCCGGGTCATTGCTCCGCTGATCCATGCAACCTCGGTTGGGACGCAGCCGACATCAGGGTGACAGCCAACAACAAATTCCTGGCCGCAAACCCTGCCGCAGCAAGGCTGCTGGAACTGGTGGTGATCAGCCCGGTCGACGTGGCGTTGCAAAATGTGCAATACAGCCTCGGTGAAAACACCGAAGACGATGTGCGCGCACACGCCGCCGCATGGATCGCAGCCAACCGCGACACCGTCGACGCCTGGCTAAGGGCCGCGCTGTAGCGGGTTAATCGACAGCAATCGCGAAACTGTGGGAGAGGGTGCCGCCGGCGCCTTCTTTTATCTTAAACTGGAGGACATATGAGTAAGCCACTGCATGTCTCCCGATGCCCTCCGATACTGGAGATGGTGATCGACCGGCCCAAGGCAAACGCGCTGGACGCCGCCACCAGTCGGGTGATGGGAGACGTGTTCCAAGAATTCCGTGACGATCCCGCCTATCGTGTCGCCATCCTGACCGCCGCCGGGGAGCGGTTCTTCTCAGCCGGTTGGGATTTGAGCGCCGCTTCGGAGGGTGAATCCTACGAAGCTGACTGGGGAGCAGGCGGTTTCGGTGGGTTTACCGAGTTGGAGGGTTTGAACAAACCGGTGATTTGCGCGGTCAACGGCATGGCCGCCGGAGGAGGGTTCGAGATAGTGTTGGCCGCCGACCTGGTGGTGGCGGCGGAAACCGCCCAGTTCCTTCTTCCCGAAGCCTTCTTGGGTTTTCCCCCCGACATCGGAAGCGTACGTCTGCCCAGACAAATACCGCCGCTGGTGGCCAAGGAGCTTCTTCTGACCGGGCGACGGATGGGAATGGAGGAAGCCCATCGGTGGGGTCTGGTCAACGAAGTGGTTTCCGTCTCCGAGCTCATGGATACCGCCCGCCGGATAGCGGAGCGGATCTGCGAAGCCGCCCCTCTGGCAGTGGCAGCGATCCTGGAGATGATCCGGACCACTTCCCACATGGGAGTTGCAGAAGCCCTGGCTCATATCCGGGCAGGGGAAGTGGCGTCATACCGGGCGGCGATTGACTCCTCGGACGCGGTGGAGGGGCCTCGGGCCTTTGCCGAGAAACGTCCGCCGCGCTGGACAGGCGTTTAGCATCCGCTCGACAAACCTCCGGATCTCTTGCCGCGGGTAATTGATTACCCCCTCATTCTGGGCCGATCCCCGTATACAATTTTGGAACACAGATGCCACAGGCCGGAGTAAACAGTGCCCTTCGAGACCGAGAAACCGTCTCGGAGTCGGGATTTTGGATAGATTTGGCCGAAGGATGGACGACCGAGCCCACATGACAGAGTGAAACACATAGCGGCGCTGTTTGTGTCGATGTGCATCCTGGGGATCGGAAACGGTTTGGGAACTTCTCTCCTGGGGATCCGCTCTACCATCGAAGATTTCTCCGCCTTGGCGACGGGAATCGCCCTGGCGGGCTATTACGTGGGTTTTCTGGTGGGAAGTCGGCTGATAGGCGGCCTGCTGGCAAATGTGGGGCATGTCCGGGTGTTCGCCGGATTGGCGTCACTGGCTTCCTCGGCCGCGCTTCTGCACGCCCTGTTTCTAACCCCGAGCGCCTGGTTCGTTTTGCGGCTGCTAACCGGATTCTGCATGTCAGGCATTTACATCACCGCGGAAAGCTGGCTGAACAACATAGCCGGAAACCAGAACCGGGGTCGGATCCTCGCCACCTATATGGTGATTGGGATGGGTGGCGGCACTCTCGGTCAGTTTCTGATCGGCGTCGACCACCCCGGCGGGTTCGGCCTGTTCATCCTGGTATCGGTGCTTCTCTCCCTCTCCCTGGTACCGCTCTCCCTCACCCGCACCAACCCGCCGAGGGTTCGGCGGCGACAAAAAGCCAACATCACGGGCGTGTATCGAACCGCCCCGATGGCCCTGGTCGGCGCCACGGCGGCGGGACTCACCCACAGCTCCATTCTCACCATGGGACCGGTGTACGGCACACAGGTGGGCCTGACCAACATCCAAGTGGGATGGATGATGGGCGCCCTGCTGTTCGGCGCAATGGCCAACATGATCCCACTCGGACGTCTCTCCGACCGCATCCCCCGCCGACGGGTCATCCTGGCCATCACCCTGGCCTCGGCCCTGCTTACCACTCTGATGTCCACCGCAACGGCGGGCCCGCTCCTGCTGGTCGGAGTGATGCTGGTGTACGGAGCGCTCACCTTCCCGGTGTACGCCCTGTCGATGAGCCACATGAACGACCTGTTGGAACCGGCCCAACTTGTCTCGGGAGCAGCCGCCCTGGTTACCTTCATGGGATCCGGAGCCATAGCCGGGCCGGTGCTTACCGCCGCCATGATGACCCTGGTGGGGCTAAACGGGATGTGGATAGCCCTGGCGAGCTTCCACGGCCTGTTCGCCATCTACACCATCTACCGGTTCGTGGAACGACCCCACATTCCCCTCGCTCTACAGAAGGTATTCGCCCCCATTCCCATCCGCAGCTCGGCGCGAGTGGCCTACCTCATCCAACGGAGTCGGGACAAGGCCGAAGACAAATAGTGGGGACCCCGGGCCTTTGCCGAGAAGCGTCCGCCGCGCTGAACAGTCATCCGGCGGTCCGTTCGGGAACAGGCTCCCCGGCGTCGCCCTGAAGAATGATTCAAACCCCCCGATCCATGTGGGTCTCACGTACCCTTTGGATTTGAGATGTCGCTACAACAGCAACAAACGTCTGTGAAGACCAGAGAATCGTCTCGGAGACAGGCTTTCGGATAGGGTTGACCGGAAGATCGGACAACGACCCCCTGTGATAGAAAAATGAAACACGTAGCGGCGCTTTTTGTCTCGATGTGCATCCTGGGGATCGGAAACGGTTTGGGAACTTCCCTCCTGGGAGTCCGCTCCACCATCGAAGATTTCTCCTCCCTGGCGACGGGAATCGCCCTGGCCGGCTATTACGCGGGGTTCCTGGTGGGAAGTCGGTTCATCGGCGGTCTGCTGGCGAATGTGGGGCATGTCCGGGTGTTCGCCGGATTGGCGTCACTGGCATCCTCGGCCGCGCTTCTGCACGCCCTGTATCTGAACCCGGGCGCCTGGTTCGTTCTGCGGGTGCTAAGCGGTTTCTGCATGTCGGGCATCTTCATCACCGCCGAAAGCTGGCTGAACGAAGTGGCCGACAACCGTAACCGCGGTCGGGTTCTCTCCACCTACATGGTGATGGGAATGGGAGGCGCCGCATTCGGGCAGCTTCTGATCGGCGTCGACCACCCCGGCGGGTTCGGCCTGTTCATCCTGGTTTCGGTGCTTCTCTCCCTCTCCCTGGTCCCGCTCTCTCTCACCCGCACCAACCCACCCAGAGTCCGGCAACGCCATAAAGCAGACATCGCGGCGGTGTATCGAACCGCGCCGATGGCCATCGTCGGCGCCACCGCTGCGGGGCTCACTCACAGCGCCATTCTCACCATGGGACCGGTGTACGGCGCACAGTTGGGCCTCACCAATGCTCAAGTGGGATGGATGATGGGCGCCCTGCTGTTCGGCGCAGTGGCGAACATGATCCCACTCGGACGCCTGTCGGACCGCATCCCCCGCCGGCGGGTGATCCTGGCCATCACCCTGGCCTCGGCTCTGATAGCCACCCTGATGTCCACCGCGACGGCCGGCCCGCTCCTGCTTACGGGGGTGATGCTGATCTACGGAGGCCTCACTTTTCCGGTGTACGCCCTGTCGATGAGCCACATGAACGACCTGCTTGAAACCACCCAACTCATCCCGGGAGCGACCGCCCTGGTCTTATTCAGAGGATCGGGAGCCATAGCCGGTCCGGTGCTGACCGCCGCCTTGATGACCCTGATGGGACCAAACGGGATGTGGATTGCCCTGGCGAGCTTCCACGGCCTGTTCGTTGTTTACATCATCCGCCGGTTCATTATCCGGCCTCACATCCCCTTGGCTCTCCAGAAGGTCTTCGCCCCCATTCCGGTCCGCAGTTCAGCCCTGGTTGCCAATCTCATCCACCGGGACCGGCGCAAACCCCAACAGCGCTGACCGATGTCCGTGTAACCGGGCGCTGGTCGAACCCGGCGTAGATGGCTGCCTCCGGACAGCCGCTGGGTCTCCGTACCGCATCTGCTCCGCCAAGAACAGGCTTAGGCGCGTCACGGAACTCCCCCAGCCCGACTGATCTCCCCGGCAAACCCTTCGTAAATGCTCAGACAAGATTGGTGTGGCCTCGAGTGTTGCCACCAAGAGGCAGAACGGAAAGGTCGTCAGCGCGAACATCTGTGTCGCTCACCTGCTGCTGTCCCGGACCGCCTCGTTCGAGGGGCCACCATTCCCGGTTGCGTAATTCCAGGCTCAGATGCAAGGGCGCCTGGCTGCGCTGACAATGTGGGAAGAGGTGCTATTTGGAACCTCGTACCCACGCGGTCGGGATGTTGGGATAGGGAGATCTGCCATTCCCAGCCCCAACCGGCCGTTAGAGTCTTCCTTTATGATGACCGGCGCACAGGCGCTCGCCGAAATGCTCGTCGGGTACGGGGTGACCCACGTCTTCATGGTCCCTGCGATCCTGCGGCGCACAATGGTGGAACTAGAGCAGTTCGGGGTGCAGCGCATCCAAACGCATGGCGAGAAATCGGCCGCCTACATGGCCGACGGCTACGCCAGGATGGCGGGCCGGCCCGGCGTGTGCATGGCCCAGGCGGTGGGTGCGCTCAACCTGGCGGCCGGGTTGCGTGACGCATACCTGGCCAACTCCCCGGTAGTCGCTTTCACGGGAGGCCTCCATCCCACGATGTCCGGCAGGGGCGTCTATCAGGAGGTGGACGATCGGCCCGCCTTCGTCAACGTCACCAAGTTCAACACCTCCGTCGAGCGGGTTGAGCAGATCCCCGACTCCATCCGGCAGGCCTTCCGTTCCGCCGTGTCGGGCAGTCCGGGACCGGCCCATGTCCAGTTCGCGGGCAACGAGGGCCAGATCGACATCGAGGAGGGCGATCTCGACCCGTGGGTCGACCAAGGATTCGCCTCCGTACCTGCGGTGCGGCCCCTCCCCGACCCCCAAGACGTGGCTGCGGCCCTGGACCTGTTGGACCGCGCCCGCCGGCCCGTGATTGTGGCGGGAGGAGGGGTCCGGGCCTCCCGTGCTTCCAGCCAACTGGTGGCCCTGGCCGAATGTCTCTCCATTCCGGTGGTGACCTCCCTCAACGGCAAGGACACCATCCCCGGTACCCATCCGCTGGCCGTCGGCGTGGTCGGCACCTACTCTCGCAGCGCCGCCAACCGGGTGGCGAACCGGGCCGATCTGGTGTGCTTCGTCGGTTCGAGCACCGGCAGCATGACCACCCATTTCTGGCAGGTCCCGGCACCGGGAGTAACCGCCATCCAGGTCGACATCAACCCGGATGTGTTGGGCCGTAACTACCCCCTGCAGGTGGCTATCAACGCCGATGCCCGCATGACCCTCGCCGCCCTCCTGGAACAAGCCGGCCCGCGGGATCCGGGCCGGGAGGAGTGGCTGGCTGAGGTTCGCCGGGAGGTCACCGGCTGGCGAGAACAGCACCGGGGCCATCTCGAATCCGATGCGGCGCCCATCCGCCCGGAGCGGATCTGCTCGGAGCTGACCGCCCACCTGCCGGACAACGCCTGCGTCGTGGTCGACACCGGGCACGCCGGCATGTGGATGGGCGGCATGTTCGATACCCGTACATCCGAGCAGAGCTACCTGCGCTGCGCCGGTCACCTGGGCTGGGCTTTCCCGGCCGCTCTTGGCGCCAAGTGCGCCGCGCCGGACCGCCCCGTAGTCTGCTTCACCGGCGACGGGGGGTTCTGGTACCACATAGCCGAGGTCGAGACCGCGGTTCGATGGGGCATCAATACCGTCACCGTGGTCAACAACAACTCCTCGGGCAACCAGTCGACCATTGGCTTCGATCGGGCCTACGGAGGACAGCAGACGCCGGAGGGACGCCGCATGTGGACCTTCACCGACGTGGACTTCGCCCGACTCGCCGAGGGAATGGGGGCGGTGGGCATCCGGGTGGAGAGACCCGGCGACCTCCGCCCTGCCTTGGAACGGGCATTGGCGGCGGAGTGTCCTGTCATCGTCGACGTCGTAACCGAAATCGAAGCGATCGCCCCCCTTGCCGTGGTCTGACACCTCGATAGGGCCGCCGCCGCCACCGCCGGCCGCACCTGTCAGCCGTCCAGCCTCACCAGATACCAGGAACGCGCCTGAACGATGGTTCGGATCAGGTCGGAACGCTGGACGACCCGCTCGAACCGCCCGTTTTCTCCCAGGACCCGCTCAAGAAGCGTCGTCTCAACCCAGCCCTGCAGTCGGGGAGTCCGCCGATGAGAGGTCGGCTGGCCGGGCTGATCTTGGCAGTCCCTACTTTGGTGACCCCGTTCTCCGTCAGCCGGACGGCTCACGCCCAGCCTCCCTCTCTCTGACCAACAGGGGCAACGCAACGCTACCGACGCTGCAGATTCTCTATCTGACCGCCCTGATCTCTTGGAGCTAATACGTCCTCACCCCCCTGATCGGTGACGGACAAGTGGAGACCCTGCCCATCTTGCTATTCAATTTCGCCCGCTCCCAACCGGCCATCGCAGGCGCGCTGAGCGTGGTATTCATCGTGCCGGGGATACTGGTGTGGTCGTACGGTGTCGGAGGTGGCAGAAGAGTTGGGGTGTGATTGGCACACGGTGAACAAAGAGATCACACGGTGGGGAGACGCGCTGTTGGAAGCCGATGTTTCCCGGTTCGGTGCCGTGGAAGCGGTAGGGGTGGACGAGACGCTGTTCTGGAGGAAGGGCCGGTGGAGGAAGAAGCAGTGGTGCACGTCGGTGGTGGACGTGGGCGGCCATCAGTTGTTGGACATAGTGCCTGGTAGAACAGCTGAAAGCGCCGCCAGTTGGTTCCGATCCCAACCCGCCGAGTGGTGTGAGGCGATTCGGTGGGCGGTGTTGGACATGTCAGGTTCCTATCAGGTGGCCTATGACCGGGTGCTGCCTCACGCCTATCAGGTGGCCGACCCGTTCCATGTGGTCCGGTTAGCGAACCGCTGTGTGGATCTGGTGCGCCGACGGGTCCAGAACGAAACGCTGGGACACCGAGGACGAAGAGGTGACCCTCTCTATCGGATCAGACGGTTGTTGGTCATGGCTTGCGAACGTCTCGATGTCCGCGGTGAGAAACGCATACAAGGGCTTCTTCGGGCTGGTGACCCCTACGGAGAAGTACGTGATGCCTGGTACGCCAAAGAGAGCATTCGGGATATCTACCAGATAGGAGACCCGCAACTGGCTTCCGAGTTCACCCAGCGGCTGTCGGGGGATCTCCAGGACCGGTCACTGCCGCCGGAGGTGAACCGTCTCGGGCGCACTATCGCTCGTTGGGCGACCCAGATCACGAATTGGCACCACTCGGCCGTGACCAACGGGCCGACCGAGGGATTGAACAATCTGATCAAGCGGATCAAACGGGCAGCGTTCGGGTTCCGGAACTTTGCCAACTACAGAATCCGAGCACTCCTCTACGCCGGAAAGCCCAACTGGAAACTCCTCGCCACCATCACTCCCCTCTAATTTCCGAAGTGCCGCATAACATCGAAACTCATTGAGGCCTCCTGGATAGGCAATGCTTACACCGCCAATTCCAGCGAGGCCTCAACCCCTAAACAAGGACCCCCTCCCTACCCGAATCCCAACATATCGCGAAGCCTCTGAATATCGCGAAGCCTCTGAATATCCCACACAAGGAGGACCTTTGACACGGCTCACCGCTCTACTCCCATCTCACTACCGAAGCGGTGACAAAGCGATTCTCTTTCGTGAAGGATAATCGGCTGGTCTGGTAGGGGTTGAGCACAGCGCATCGGGTTGTACAAATGGAAGGGGGCTAGCACCCGATTTACTGTAGCGGCGTCCTGGGACAGTTCTCCTTCTTCGCCTATTCAGTCTATCCGATGTAAGTCGCCCCGCACGAAAACTCTTTGTTGCAAACGTGACCAGAAGCTGCCCACGCAGGACGGTAGTGGCTCATCACGTCGCTGTAGCTGCGGTTCCCTTGACCGTGGGGTGGAGGAAACAAGGCTTACTTCTGGCTAGTTGGCATTGCGTTTACAATGCCTGCCGGCATCTGGGTCTTGTAGTCAATGTTCACATGGGGGCGGCCGTCGTCGCCAACTAACTGATCAAGTAGGGAAAGCGGGAGAGAGAGGTCCTTTGCCAAGTCGGCACGGGTAACTCCGCCCTCTTCAATGAGGTCGACGCACTTGCGGAAGAGTATGGGTTGTTCAGCCGGTCCGAGGTCGCCGGGTTCCTTAATGCGCCAAAGACTACCGTCAGAGTTTCTTCTTGTATTCAGCAGGGTGAAGCCGCGTCGGTAGGAATACTCCGACAACACACCTAGGTTTCGGGCTCGAACCAGTAGGGAGGCAATCGAAACACCCCAGTGCATGCGCAGTTTGATCAGACGTCTCCACTGGAGCGAGCTTGGTAGTTGCGGGGCAATCTCATCAGCTGGTAGCAAGAAGGCTGCTGCAAAGGCATCAGCTTGTCGCTCCAGCTGTTGGTTCCCAGGGTCCACGTCATGGTGGGCGACTATGTGCCCCAACTCATGGGCGGCGCTGTGTCGCACGCGGGCCGGCTCGTCCTTCTCAGCGTTGAGAAGCACAATCGGTCTTCCTTGGATCTTGCAGGAAAAGGCATCCACCTTCCGGCAGTAAACGGGAAGGCTCACTGCCACTGCCCCACGACTCTCCAACAGTCGCACAACATTTGGTACCGGCCCAGAACCAAGGTCAAAGAGCTGTCGGCACCTCAAGGCTAGGGTTTCTATGTCTTCACCATTGGGATACTCCGGTAGAACAGCATGCGGGAAGTTCACCGTAGGCAACCGAAGAAATTCCTCAAGTTTCGTGGCGAGATTCCAGGCAAAGGTTGCGTGTGCTAATGCACGACGTCGGTCGCGGAGGGTCGTTGACCTGAGGCTTCGGAAGTGCGCTGGGATTCTGTCTGTGGAGAAAGATTGTCGGCCGGTCAAGAAGAAGCCAGTTGGCATCCCAAGCGCTAGCGCCATCTTCGCCAATACGCTGGTTCTGGGCTGATATAGACCGTGCTCATATTGCGACACCGCAGCGCTTTCCTCCCCTGGTCCAAATCTGTCGCCCCCCTCCTGCCGCTTCCCTGGCCTATTCAACGATAATAGCCTCCTGCATTATGCCGGCAGACAAAACGACAGTCGATTTTTCCCAGCTTGAACCCGGAAACCCCGAAAACACATCCCGCTCCTACAAGAAATCACCAGGGCAGACGGAAACAGGAGCAGGTTGGTGACCGGTCCGGGGTCGGGTCAGACGAGTCTCCGCGCCAGGTAGTCGATGACGACCGCAGGGTAGAGCGGATCGAAGGGGCGGGCAAAGTTCTGCATGGTGATCTTCTCCTGAACCCGTGTCTCGTAGTCCTCGGCGTCGAGTTGGAACGAATGGTTGCCGGCCGGAAGTATTCGCAACTCGACATCCCGGTTCCCGGCGGCCCATAGGGCTCGGACGGTGTCGAAGGCGTCCTCCACCGGGACGTTCAGATCTTCCGAGGAGTGGAGCACAAGCGTGGGAGCGGCGAGAAGGCGGAACTGTTCTTCGGGAGGAAGCTCCAAGTCGTATTGGAGGCTCGACAGGTCGCGGGTTCTTATCTCACCGTCGATCTCGGCTTCGGCGATGGGGTCGCCGTTCTTGATGGCGGATACGGTGGCATCCAACATCAGCGCATCCTCGTAAGCCTTGCGAGAATGCTCCCTGACCCATGCGGTCTGCTCTTCTCCGCGTTGCATGTAGTCAAGCACCAGGCCGGCGTTGTACTTGAGCAGATCAGCGATGGGCCGGTACAGTGCGCCCTGCAGCACAGCCGCGTCGGGTTGGCCAACTTCGAGCGCCACCCGGCACAGGACGTACGCGCCGGCGCTGTGACCCAGCATGGCGGCCTTACCGTTGCACTCGGGCAAGGCCCTGACCCAGCGCCACACCGCGCCGGCGTCGGCGACCTCCTGGGGACGCTCTACCCCGAATTCCCCGGTGCTCTCACCGGCGCCTCTGCGGTCGAACCGGTAGGAGGCGATGCCAGCTTCCGCCAACCCGTGGGCGAGGATCTTGTACATGCCCCGCTTGGGCACTCCGCGGCGGCGCCTCGGATCCACGTCCGCGTCCCGCAGGTCTGAGAACGTCCCGCCCAGAAGGAGGGTCACCGGCCACGGTCCGTCGGAGGTGGGACACGTCAGGGTTCCGGCCAGGGTTGCGCCGTCGACCTCGACGGATCGGTCCTCCTCGCGGAAAGCCGATCCCGAGCCCGTGGTGCTCCCGCCGTTTGAGTCGCCGGGTGCGCGGACCGTCATGATGACTATGCGGGGAAAGTGACCGGGCCCACCACATCCTCGACATCGGCGGCTTCGATCACCACCCGGCCCCGTTCGAGGGCCTGCTCCTTCATCGCGTCGAGGTCCACCCCGGGAGGCGGTGGCGCGAAGCTGAGCACGAAGGAGACCGTGGCAGAACCCCGGTTCTCCACTCCGAAGGGCATCCCCCTGGGAATGTGCAGCGCATCCCCCGCGGTCAGAGCAATCCGGTCTTCGTCGAGGATCCCGTCGAGATTCCCCTCGAGCATGAACAGCGAAAGCTCGAACAACTCGGCCTCCTCCGCGTCAGGTGGCATGTAACCGCCGGCGGGCACGTGGGCCACGTAGGAGAACAGTTCTTTCCCGGCGACCAGCGGACGGTAGTAGTAGCCGTCATCGGCATGCTGGTAAGCCTCGACTTCGGTGAACCTTCGGATGGACATGTCTACCCCCTGGGAAGATCTCTCGTGGCCACTTGCGGCCCTTTGCCGCCACTAGCCAGCGTCGGCGATGTCGTTGACTCATCCTAACGACTGGGGGCATGGCTGGGAATGCCCGGTCGAGGAGGTCTACCCCGGCGGTGGACCTGGGAAACAATTCGGCTGTTTTCTCTCGGTTGTCCCCTGGCGGTTACCGAACACCTCGGCCCGGTTTTCGAACTCAGATGGCCAGGTGGAGCCGGAGAGCGTCGTCGAGTTGGGCCATGAGATCAAGAGGCATGTGACCGATCAGATGGCCCACCCTTTCAACAGCGACCGATCTCACCTGTTCGGCTTGTGCCTTGGCATCGCGGTCCAGTCCCGTCTCGGCGGCTTCCAACAGAACTTGGAACGGGTAGACCTGTTTCGTGTTCGATGTGACAGGAACTACTGTGACAACTCCACGTCCAAGCCGTGCCGCAGTCGTGTTGGCGCCATCATTGCTGACGATCACAGCCGGCCGGATCCGGGCTGCCTCGACCCCGACGACGTTACCGAGATTCACGAGGCGGATTTCTCCGCGACGCATCAGCTAAACCCCGTCGGCAACGGTGGCATCCCACGCCTCGTTGTGGCCATGATCGGCCCACTCATCAAATGCCGCCGCGTAGTCCGATGACAACTCGGACACGCGGAGAAGCCCTACAGCCCGCCGTACAGCAGCCGACCGGGACGCCTGGTGAACACGCGTATAGCTGTCGAGAAACTTGAGATCTTCGCTGGACAGATTGACACTGATCTTCATACCGTTCATCCTACCTTAAGTAGGAATACAGGTAAGAAATCAATCCGCACGGCGGTTTACCGGACACCATGCCCTTTCTTTCAGGCACTGGCAGCCCAAGAGCTGGCTGCGCCACCGCGGCGGGTCCTTTTCGGCTTCTTGCTAGCCGGCCCTGACGGCCTGCAGTCGCTCAATCTGACGGTCGATGACCCACTCCGCGTCCGACCTGTCAACACCCTCATACCAGTCCAGGAACTCGTCGAGGGTTACGCCGTCGTTGAGCTTCTCGAACAGCTCAGCTATGGGCAGCCAAGTACCCGCGAACACCCACCTACCACCGACACGGTCTGCGTGTCGCTCGACAACTCCGCTCGTCTCCCAGATCGACTCGCATTGGTCTAAGGATTCGCCGAACGACCTTACGACGAGAGGTGGTTCCCATTCGCAACCGCACTCCTGTTCGGCCTTGAGGCGACGCTCGGGGGATCGGTAATCGATGGGTTGGTCGGATTTCAGTTGATTGCACGGTCGGCAAAGGGTTTGGAGGTTCTTCCAACAGCTGCCTCCATCCGCGGCTTGCGGGACTATGTGGTCCATCTCAAGCTTGCGGGAACTTCCGCAACGCAGGCAGCGTTCCCCATCGAGGCCAAGGACCCGTCGTCGACGCTTCTTCTTGTTACTCATACGACCGAGCATATGGAGAGGCTGTCACATTTGTTCCGCTCCCCTCTGGGTTCGTGACAAGAAAATGTCCGTCTAGGTTCGCGGCGCCTCCCCCGGTGGGTTCACTGCGTGTTGTCAGACGATGTCCAGTACAGACACGAACCCGACAACGGACCCGCGAGGCCCTGACGGGCACCGGTCGGTTCGATCTGCAAGCCTCCCCGTCAAAGCGGTCGATCTGGTCACCCCCACTTCGATCCAACTAACCCGGGCGCACGATCAAGTCAGCACTATTGCGGGTTGCTTTGATTAATTCAGCGTTCGCCTCGTCAGAGTTCCGGACGAAGCGTGAGGCTTCACTCCGGGACTTTCCGTATCGCACGTGCCGATCGACCAGACGGCTTATCCGAGTTGCGTCATCGATTTCCAAGTAGGCGCAGAGATCGAGTAGCGGCCGTATCTGATCCCACGGAGACTCGCCCAACAACAGATAATTGCCTTCGAGGATCACCAGTCCGTCGGTGGGTCGGACCGGGATGGCTCCAGCGATAGGTTCTTCGATATCACGATCGAACTGCGGCGCATACACCACGGCGTCGTCAGCCGGTCTCGCTATCCGCATCACCAGGTTGACGAAGCCCCAAGGATCGAAGGTCTCCGGCGAACCCTTGCTGCTCCCCAATCCCTTCCCATCGATCACCGCCTGTGCCAGATGGAATCCGTCCATCGATACCACGGGTGGGGATGGGCACAGCGATTTTGCGAGACACTCGGCCAGCGTCGACTTCCCCGATCCGGGCGGGCCGGTCAGCCCGATCAGGTACCTCCTCTCGGCGGCGGTAATCCCGACGGCGATCTCCAGAAGTTCTGTCTGGGTGATGCAGTGAGGTCCATCGGCTGCATCGGGCCGCCGGCGGCCTTCGCCGAGAGGCCGTTGCGCTGTCAGGCCTTCCTCAGTCACTCGGTGAGACTCCTCTTTACCGTGGCGACCGTTTGCCCGCTGACCTTATGTGCTGACACTGCCCCACCATTCATCCCTTGATGGCGCCCGCCAGCAGCGCTGCCACGAACTGACGCTGAAACAGGACAAAGAAAATCAGCGTCGGGGTGAGGATCACGAGCGAACCAGCGGACAGCAGCACCACATCGATACCCCATTGGCTCTGGAAATAACCCAACGCACCGGCCATGGTTCGCTGTTCGGGGTCATTGACCATGACGAGCGCCAGCATGAACTGGTTCCACGTCCAGATGAAGTAGAGGATCGCCAGCAACGACATGGCCGGTCTGGCCAGCGGGAGATGGACATGCCGGAACTCTTGCCAGGTGCTCGCCCCGTCCACCTTGGCCGAGTCGGAGAACTCCGATGGCAAATTCAAAAAGTGCGACCGCATCCAAAAGACGCCGAAAGACATGAACAGCGCGATCAGCGGCAGGACGATTGCCCACCTGGTATTGACCAGACCCAGATCACGCATCTCGTAGTAGAGCGGTGTGATCACCACCTCGAACGGCATCGTCAAACCCAGCAGCATGATCAGGAATACCGCCCTGCCGCCCGGAATACGGAGTTGTCCCAGTGCGAAGCCGGCCATCGTGGCTATCAGGACCGAGATCGGAACCACCGCAGCCTCTATGAGGAGGCTCGACTTGAGCAGGGCCGCCATGTTGGCCGTGTTGAATGCGTCGAGGAAGTTCCCCCACTGCGGATCATCAGGCCATTGGAACCCTCTGGGGATCGTGCCTTGAGGCTGCAAGGCAGCAGAAAACATGCTCATCAGAGGAAGGAGGGTGTAGGCGATGGCCAGCAGCACTATCAGCCTGCCCAGGAGAACTTCGCGCCTGCTGGCGATCATCAGTCGCTCCTCCGCTGAAGGCGCTGGATGGGAAGGATCAGAACCATCACCAGGACCATGAGAACCAGCCCGAACGCCGACGCCAGCCCGACCTCGCGGTGAGCGAACGCCAGTCGATAGATCTGCACACCGGGAACCATCGTCTGGTGACCAGGTCCTCCCCCGGTCGAGACGAAAACGATGTCGAAACTCGCCAGCGAGAGGATGATGGTCACCGTCAGGCATACCGCGATCTGGTTGCGTATCGAGGGAAGGGTCACCGAGAAGAATTCGCGGACCGGTCCGGCGCCGTCGATTCTGGCCGCCTCGTACAGCGTCGGGTCGATCTTGCTCATGCCGGTCAGAAGCAGCACCGTGCAGAACCCCAGCAGCACCCAGACGCCGATCAGCCCCACGGCGGGCAGAGCCGTGTCGAAGTCGGCCAGCCAGGCTCTGGTGATCGAGCCAAGACCGATGGCGCTCAGGAACTGGTTGACGGCGCCGGTGGTCGAGAACATCCATCTCCACGCGATTCCGGCTGCAACCAGTGGAACCAACTGCGGCAGGAAGAGAACTGTCTGCGCGAAACCGCCCAGGGAGCGTTGGCGGCCACCATGGATCACGGCGGCCATCACCAGCCCGCAACTGACGGGAATCACGCTGTAGAAGCCAATCAGGACAAAGGAGTGAACGATCGCGCCGAGGAGTTCGTCGTTTCGGAAGACTTCGGTGTAGTTGTCGAAGCCGGCCCACCGTGATTCGCCAATGCCGTCCCAGTGGTACAGCGAGTACTGGAACGCAGTGGCGAGCGAGCCAAGCACCAACCACGAAAAAATGGCCAGCGCTGGCAAGACGTACAGCCACCCCCCAAGACCGGTGTTTCGAAGCCTCAGCCTCACGGCACAGCGGAGTGGCGGAGGGCGACAGCACGGCCGCGCTTGTCGTTCAGCGGAGCAATTGGATCCCCGCAGGCGACGGCACGGCCGAGCGTGTCGTTCGGGAGAGAGATGCGCTCCCCCGCAGGTGCGCTATCTTTCCAGTTGGTCCTCGTATTCTGCTTGAATCGCATCGATCAGTCCTTGAGCGGTCTGCTCGCCGGCGAACAGCTTCTGCACCTCCGGGGTTATCGCCGCCGACAAGATTGCGCCGGTGGCGTTGGCGATGAAGTCGACTGCTCCGTCGTCAGCTCCCAGGATGGCCCCCGCGGAGATCGTCTGTGCTGCAAGTGTTCCCTCGACAACCGGAACCGGCAAGTCAGCCGGACCACCAGGACTCTGACCACTGACCTCAATTATGATGCGACGAGCCTCAGGGTCGGTGTGTGCCCAGTGGAGGAAGAACACCGCAGCATCGGGATTGGCGGCGGTAGCGGCTACACCATAGGTGGCTGGCGAGGACATGGCAACATGAGGACCGCCAGCCACAAGCGGCGGAACCAGGAAGAAGGCCACGTTGTCACCCATCTGCGCGTCGAGATTGGCCGACTCCCAGTCACCGATGAAGAGGAACAGCCCCTCGCCGTCGATGAACTGACCGACATGCGTCGGATAGTCGATGGCGTTCACATCGGGTTGGAAATAGCCAGCTTCGATCCAGTCGGTGAAGTGCTCGCTTCCCTCCAATGCCTCTGGCGAATTGAA
The DNA here is from genome assembly GCA_965214265.1 of Acidimicrobiia bacterium. GTDB lineage: Bacteria > Actinomycetota > Acidimicrobiia > Spongiisociales > ZC4RG35 > Bin76. The sequence continues at coordinate 1,096,809 of CBDCBK010000010.1, read as the reverse complement.
GACCCCACCCGGCTGCTGCAGAATCCAGGCCATCAGGTCATCCTTGTCGACGTACTGGTTGAGCACCATCTGATAGGGTAGAGCTGTTCCCGCCACCGGAAGGTTCATTCCAAGGATCGGCTGGATAGCCGCTACCTTAGCCGCGGCCAGATGCGCGTCGAGTTCCGCCATGGTCTCGGGCGGCTCGGTCATGCCTATCTGTTGCGCCAGCTCCTTGTTGTAAAAGATTCCGGTGACGCTGTATCCCAGACCCAGGCCATAGAGCGATCCTGAACCCCTCGAGCCGCTTTCGTTCACGCGGATCTGCGCCAGGATCGACTGCGGCCATGCGTCCCAGCCGAATGCTTCAGCGTACGGGTCGAGGTTGAGCAGCAGATCGTTAGCCACGAGATCGATGAGGGTCGGCAACCTTACGATGTCCGGTGGGTCGTCGCCAGCCAGCACCCGGGGCGTGTTCTCCAACAGGTTGGCGAATGCGTCCTTACGGTACTCGATCTCAACATTCGGGTACTGGCGCATGAACTCTGCTCCAAGTGCTTCGATGTAGAGGAAGTTCGGCTCGATGTAGAACACCATCGAGACCGGGTCAGCCGTCAGTTCGGTGCTCACTCCCGGAGCTACCGGCTCGGTCGTCGTAGTCGACTCGACGGGTTCGGTGGACTCGACTGCAGCCTCAGTTGTCGTTGACGCGACCGTGGTGGAAGTCGTTGGTTCTGGACTTTCCTCCGATCCTGGTGCAGTGCAACCGGCCACTAAGGCGAAGGTCAGCAGGACTGCAAGAACGAGCCGAGAGCGCTGGTGTTTTTTCATGGTGCACCTCCTGAATGTAAGCGCTTACAATCCATACCATAGTACGGTCTTCTCGCTGCGTCAACTGATCTGAGCGGTGGTTTTCAACCGATTGGCGCGGTTGTGTTCCGTATCACCAACGGGACCTTCCAGGTGATGTCGCTCACCGGCTCGCGGCCGTCGATCAGCGCCAGCACCGTCTCGGCCGCCCGGACGCCCATCTCGTCGACAGCCTGGCGCATCGTGGTCAGCCCGAGAGCCTCGGACAGGTCGTGGTCGTCGAACCCGACAACCGAGAGGTCGGCCGGCACGCTGAGACCGCGGCGAGCCGCGGCCTGCACCACACCGATGGCCATCTCGTCGGATGCGCAGAACACCGCGGTGGGGGGATCGGAGCCTTCAAGAAGCCTCCCCAGCGCAGCGGCGCCGCCGGTGGCGGTCCCCTCGCCGCCCACCACCATTGAAGGATCGCTCGGCAGCCCGGCGGCCCGCAGGGCGTCCTCATAGCCGAGCCGACGCTGCCTGGGAACCGGTGTCGGCAGGCCCGCCGGCTGCGGTCCCGCAACCAGGCCGATGCGCTCGTGTCCGAGATCGATCAGATGCTCTACGGCGTGCCGGGAGGCGAGCCGGTTGTCGATGGCGATCGAAGAAGCGCCTTCGAGTCGCTCGCCCACCGCTACCACCGGCCGGTTGAAGAAGGCGTCTGCCGAGTTGACCTCGGCGCTTGCGAAGGTGTCGATCAGGACGATCCCGTCCACCCGGCGGCAGAACGACCTGGCTCCCTGCAAGAACCGCTGGCGGTCCTCGGGATTGGTCATCATGGAGATGAGCAGGTCGTAACCGGCCTTGGCGAACACCGAGTTGATGCCGCCCAAGGCGCGGAATGGGAACCAGGTCCCGAACAGGGGCGCGACCACACCGACCGTCCGGGTACGCCCCGACGCCAGGCGCGACGCCTGAGGATGGAGTTCATACCGAAACTTGGCCGCCACCTCGAGTACTCTGGAACGGGTCGCCGGCGCCACATTGGGGAGGTTGCGCAGGGCGCGGCTTACGGTCGCGATCGACACTCCCGCCGCCTCGGCTATGTCCTCTATCGTGGTCCGGCTCTCTTCCAAGGCTGCTACTCCTTTGGCCGCTGATGATCGCCCGCCAACACGACGGTCGACTCGGCAGGCACAGATACCGCGTCCCGTGCCGGGCTGTCAAGGCTAATGCCTTCCCGGCTGGCGAACACGGGTTGCCATCCGGGCGAGCCCAACCGCACGCTCGTGCGCCGGTCGGCCAGGTTGGCGACCACCAGAGCCGACCCTCGACGCAGCACAACCACGGCCGGATCCGCCGTCTCAATCCACTCGGCCGGCGCTCGCCAGAGGTCCGTATGGCGACGGCGGACCGCCAGCAACTCACGGTAGCGGTGCACCGGAGCGTGCGGATCGCTAAGTTGGCCAGCGACCGTCTCCTCCAGGGGACGCGGCTCGGCGTCGATCCAAGGCGCGCTGGTTGAAAAGCCGTTGTGAGCCGTGCCGTCCCAGGGCATGGGCGTGCGGCAGCCGTCGCGCCCGTTCACCGCGCCGGGGTTCCGGACCGCCAAGGGGTCCTGACGGCCTCCCGCCCGGACCAGCCCGTCGCAGAGCCCGAGTTCCTCGCCCTGGTAGAGGAACGGCATCCCCCCAAGAGCCATCATCAGCGTGGTGAGGGCCAGAGCCCGTCGCTGCCCGGAGTTCCCGCCGCCGAAGCGCTCAACCACCCGCATCCGGTCGTGGTTGCTCAACACCCACGCCACGGCGCCGGGGGCGAGTCGCTCTACCGATCTCAGCATCGCCACGATCTCGGTCGGCGACCACGTCATCCATGAAAGCGGTAGGAAGAAGGCGCGGTTCAGCGCACCCGGCGCCACGTAATGGGCGAATCGCTCGGGCGCCGACAGGTTGACCTCACCGAGCAGGAGTATGTCGCGGGGCTCACAGACGCGCTGCCAACGCCGGAAGATGTCGACGGTCTCCGGCTGGTCCATGTCGTAGCGGTGATCGAACGCGGCGAACACCTCCAAGGGATCCATGTCCGCATGGACCGGCGCGATCTGGGGGTTGTCTCGCAGGTGGGCGTCCTTGACCAGGCCGGAAGCGACATCGATGCGGAACCCGTCGACGCCGCGTTCGATCCACCACCGCAGGATCGCGTCGAACGATGCCCTCACTTCTTCGTTGCGCCAGTTGAGATCGGGCTGTTCCGGCAGAAAGAGATGGCACCAGTACTGCCCCGAGGCTTGATCCAGGGTCCAGGCGGGTCCGCCGAAGTGGCTGCGCCAATTGTTGGGCGGCCCGCCGCCGGGTGCCGGATCGGCCCACAGATAGCGGTCCCGAACAGGGCTGTCGCGCCCCCCTCGGGCCCGGATGAACCACTCGTGGTCGATGGAGGTGTGATTGGAGACCAGGTCCACGATCACTCTCAGACCGCGGCTGTGGGCCAACTCCACGAGATGGTCGAAGTCGTCGAGGGTGCCGTGTTGGGGCGACACATCGCAGTAGTCGCTGACGTCGTAGCCGTGATCGTGCCCGGACGTCGGATAGAAGGGCGTCAGCCATATAGCATCGACTCCCAGCCAGGTGAGATAGTCGAGACGCTGAGCGATGCCGCGCAGGTCGCCCATGCCATCCCCGTTGCTGTCCGCGAACGACCGCACATAGATCTGGTAGCCGACGGCGCCTTCCCACCAGGGAGTCTGGCAGCGCCCGGTGGTATCCCGTTGCGGCCTGCTGTTCTTCATCGCCTTTCCGTAAGCGCTTACATTCATAAGACTCTAGTGGTCGGCTTCGATCCGCGAGCAGGTTAGAAACCCCCGCAAGACCTGCGGAGATTAGGGTCGGTATTCACCGCACCAAGAACAGACCTCCGACCTCTCGGGAGAGCTAACTCCTTGTGGCAAGGGTTAGGTCAGGTATTCCCCCACTATCTGGCCCAAGGGAGGTTTTTCTATGCGCGCTAGCTGGCCCTGACGGCCCGCAGAAGTTCAATCTGACGGTGGATGACCCACTCCGCGTCCGACCTCTCTATACCTTCATACCAATCCAGGAACTCGTCGAGGGTTACGCCGTCGTTGAGCTTCTCGAACAGCTCGGCTATAGGCAACCAAGTACCGGCAAACACCCACCTACCGCTGAGACCGCCCGTGTGTAGCTCAACGATTCCGCTCGTCTCCCAGATCGACTCGCGCGGTTCCAAGGACTTGCCGAACGGCCTAACGACGAGGGGTGGTTCCCATTCGCAACCGCACTTCTGTTCGGCCGTGAGTCGACGTTCGGGGGATCGGTAGTCGATGGGTTGGTCAGTTTTCAGTTGGTTGCAGGGTCGGCAGAGAGTCTGGAGGTTCTGCCAACAGTTCGGCCCATCCGCGGCTTGCGGGACTATGTGGTCTATCTGAAGCTCGCGGGAGCTTCCACAACGGAGGCAGCGTTCCTCATCAAGGCTGAGGACCTGTTGTCGACGCTTCCTCCTGTTACTCATAGGCCCGAAGCATATGGAAGGCGGTGACATTGCTCCGCTCCCCTTGGGTTCGTGACCAGAAACTGTCCGTCCAAGTTCGCGCCGCCGCGACGGTAGCCTTCGTTTCACCCTGGCTGCGCAATCACGCTTTCGGGGTTTCCTGTGTGGCGCGCTTGGCCTTCTCCTTTCACCAGCCGTGCCTTTCGATCCTGGAGAGGCCCCTGATCTCGACCGACCCATTATGACAACCACCGAGGGGCGACGACCGCGGAGGATCGCCCAGCGGGAGTTCATCGCCATGCTGGCCGCCGTCACCGGCACTATGGCGCTGGGGGTGGACATGGCGCTTCCGGCCTTCACCGACATCCGGGTGGGGTTCGGTCTCGCTCCCGACTCGCCTCGGGTGGCGCTCGTGGTAACCCTGTATTTTCTGGGCGTGGCCAGCGCAATGGTGTTCTACGGTCCGTTCACCGATCGGTTCGGACGCAAGCCCGTGCTCTACACAGGCCTGGGCCTCTACGCGCTCGGCGCCCTGGGTTCGGCCCTCGCGCCGACCTTCGGGATCCTGATCGTCAGCCGCTTCATCTGGGGCATCGGCGCCGCAGGACCTCGCGTCCTGGCTCTGGCAATCGGCCGAGACCTGTACCAAGGAAATCGGCTGGCCCGCATTCTGGCGGTCGTCGCCTCGGTGTTCATGCTCGTCCCGGCCTTCGCTCCCCTGTTGGGTCAGGCCATCCTGAGCATCGGGTCGTGGCGCTGGGTCATGGGTGCCCCGGGAGCCGGGATGCTGGTGTTGGCCATCTGGCTCATCCGGCTCCCCGAGTCCCTTCCTCTCGATCGTCGGCGCCCGCTAACCCTCACCCGGACTCGCCAAGCCGTTGCCGCGGTCTTCAACAACAAGGTGACCACCTGCTCGGCGCTGGCGATCATGTTCGACTACGGTTCCTTCACGGCTTTTCTGGGGAGCATCCAACTCCTTTTCGATGACGTGTACCGACGAGGCGACCAGTTCGCTTATTACTTTGCCGGGATGAGTCTGTTCATGGGAGCAGTGATCTTCGCGGGGAGTCGACTGGTGAGGAGGGTTGGCGCCGACCGGGTCATAGTCCTGGCACTGCCCACGGCGGTGATCCTGTCGGTGGCCGTCGCGGTGTGGTCGTGGCAAGCCGATGGGCAGCCGGCGTTCTTGGCCTGGTTCGGTCTGATCACCGTGATCAATGCGCTGCGTACGCTCGTCAATCCGCTGATCCAAGCTCAAGCGATGGAGCCAATGGGTGAGTTGGCCGGAACGGCAGCCGCCGTTATCGGCACGGTCGCGTTGGGAGGCGGTGCAGTTCTGGCCGCTTTCGTCGACCGCGCCATCGCCGGATCGGTAACGCCGCTGACCCTGTCCTACGCGGGCTACGGAGTGATCGGCCTCGCCTTCGCCCTCTGGGCCCGGCGACACCGACCGGCACGACCCATGAAGCTACTGTTTTAGTGGGATGAGAGACAGGGGAACGGTAGGAGCCATCGATCAGGGAACCACCAGCACCAGGTTCATGATCTTCGACAACGCCGGGAGGGTGGTTGCCACGGCCCAGCGGGAATTCCGCCAGATCCTCCCCCGGCCGGGTTGGGTCGAACATGATCCTATGGAGATCCTCGAGAGTGTCGAGGCAGTGGTCAGGGATGCCCTTTCCTCGGCTGGTATGACGCCCCGGGATCTGGCGACGGTGGGGATTGCCAACCAGCGGGAGACGGCTGTCGTCTGGGACCGCACCACCGGAAGACCTCTGGCCAATGCGATTGTCTGGCAGGACACCAGGACCGACCAGATTTGTGAGAGATTGGCCCGCGAAGGCGGCATTGATCGGTTCCGGGACCGGACCGGTCTTCCCCTGGCCACCTACTTCAGCGGTCCGAAGGCGGCCTGGTTGCTGGACAACGCCGACGGTGTTGCCGAGAAGGCGGCCCGGGGCCAAGCCGTTGTGGGCACGGTCGACTCCTGGCTGGTCTGGAACCTCACCGGAGGCGTTGCGGGAGGCCGGCACGTAACCGATGTCACCAACGCTTCGCGGACCCTCCTGATGGATCTCGACACCCTTGACTGGAGCGATGACCTGCTCGGAGCAATGGGTGTGCCGCGCTCGATGATGGCCGAGATTGTTCCCTCCATCGGCCGGGTGGGGACCGGAACAGGGGTTCTTGAGGGCGTTCCCATCTCAGCCATTCTCGGAGACCAGCAGGCTGCGCTCTTCGGCCAGACTTGTTTTCGGCCGGGTGAGGCCAAGAACACCTACGGGACCGGATGTTTTTTGCTCATGAACACGGGCAACCGTAAGGTGCCATCTACCCACGGCCTGCTCACCACAGTGGGATACCAGATTGGAGGATCTGATCCCATCTACGCGCTGGAGGGGTCGGTGGCAGTAACCGGTTCTCTGGTGCAGTGGCTCCGTGACAACCTGGGGATGATCTCCACCTCTGACGAGGTTGAAGCGTTGGCAGCCTCGGTACCGGACAACGGTGACGTCTACTTCGTACCTGCTTTTTCCGGACTCTTCGCTCCACACTGGAGAGCGGATGCCCGAGGAGTCATCACCGGCCTCACCCGCTTCACCAACAAGGGCCACATCGCCCGGGCCGCATTGGAGGCCACCGCCTACCAGACACGGGAGGTCCTCGAGGCCATGCGGGCCGACTCCGAGGTGGCGCTAACCGAGTTGCGAGTGGACGGGGGAATGGTCGCCAACGACCTGCTCATGCAGTTCCAGGCGGACATCCTCGATGTGGAGGTGGTGTGTCCCCGAGTGAGCGAGACCACCTCCCTGGGCGCCGCCTACGGTGCGGGGCTTGCGGAGGGCATCTGGAAGGGCCTCGACGATCTGCGGGAGAACTGGCGGGAAACCCGACGCTGGTCTCCGCAAATACCACAGGAGGTCCGGGAAGCCCAGTACGCCCGCTGGCGCAAGGCTGTGGCACGCTCCCTGGACTGGGCGGGGGACACCGACTCCGAATATAGCCGCTGACCACACTATCGGCTACGAAGCCTGAAGTCGGTGTTCTCACCGCGCCGGTAGAGTTCGAGAGGGCACAGTCTTGATCGATGCCAACCCTGGGAGAATGCGATGCGGCTCGATGTTGTAAACGGGCACGTCGTTAATGGTGACGGGCGGTCCTGCGGCGCACCGCCGGCCTGTCTCTCCAGGAACTGCAATCGGAGATCGCCGAACTGGAGGCCCAGGCGCGAGAGGGCGTGGGACATAAGAGCCTTCGGACTGTCTCCTTTGAATTCGAACCCTGGGTGGAGATGCGATACGTGGGTCAGGGTTTTGAACTTCCCGTAAGGATGCCCCGGTTTGGCGATGACTGGTCGTCATGGTTGGAGGAACTGGACCGAGCGTTCGGCCACCAGCACCAGAACACCTATGGCCACAGGACCAACAATCCCACCGAAATCGTGCAACATACGCGAGTTGAATCCGCCCGGCGTACCGGCGAGCAACCGGCCCGACTCACAACCGGATGAGTCACGCAGACGAGAAGTCTTCTTCGGCGAGGCCATCGGGCTTATGCCGACACCGGTGATCCGCCGCGGCGATCTGAAACTCACGCCCAGAGAATCGCCGCTCATCATAGAGGACTACGACGCCACCACGGTGGTCCCGCCCGGTTACAGGGTCTTTCGGGACCGGTCCCAGAATGTGTTCATTGAGGAGGGTTCGTCATGACCACCCCGGCATCCGGAGGAACAGCCGCGATCGAGCGGGAACTGATCCGCGAGGGCCTGGCGGCGATATGCGAAGAGATGGCGGTGAGCGTGCTTCGGACTTCACATTCGGAGACGGTGAAGAGCGCCATGGACTTCTCCACGGCGTTGTGTGACGAGACCGGACAGATAATCGCACAAGGAGTCACCCTGCCCAACCAGCTCGGCGCCCTTCCAGAGGCTGTGGCAGCGATTCTGCGGCGTTTCCGCGGAGATTTCCATCCAGGCGATGTAGCGATGGTCAACGATCCGTTCGACGGCGGCATGCACCTTCCCGATATCTTCGTTGTGCGCCCCGTCTATTACGACTCCGAGTTCGTGGGACTGGTGGCGACGGTGGCGCATCACGCCGATCTGGGTGGAATGGTTGCCGGGAGCATGTCGCCCTATGCGGAAGAGTGTTTTCAGGAGGGCCTGCGGATCCCGCCTGTGAAGCTCTACTCGCGCGGAAAGCGGGAGGAGGGGATATTCGCCCTGCTGGGCGCCAACACCCGGGTGCCGGACATCGTCCTGGGAGACTTCGACGCCCAACTGGTGGCGTGTGCAACCGGGGTCAAGGCCTTCGACCAGATGATCCGCCGCTACGGACTGGCAGAGTTCCGAGCCCATGTGGCGGCGCTGCTCGACTACACGGAAATGCTGACCAGACAGGAGATCAGCACGTTCCCGGAAGGAACCTACTCGTTCACCGACTATCTGGACGACGACGGTGTCCGTGAGGGTCCGGTGCCCCTATCCGTCTCCATCGAGATTCGCGACGGTAGGGTCACCCTCGACTTCGAAGGCACCTCGCCCCAGGTTCGGTCTTCGTTGAACAACACGCTGTCGTTTACGAACTCGAATACATACGCGGCGATGCGTACCCTGTTGCGGTCCGACATTCCCAACAACGCCGGGTTCTTTCGTCCGATCACAGTCAAAGCGCCGTTGGGGAGCATCCTCAACTGCGTCCTTCCGGCGGCTACCGGAACCCGGGGCCTGACCGGTTTCCGGGTGATGGACGCCATATTCGGCGCCCTGGCGCCCGCTCTTCCCGACCGGGTGATGGGCGCCTCCGACGGCGGATTGTCGTTGGTCACGGTGGGAGGCGTGAGACCCGGCGGCGAGCGGTTCTCGGTCGTGGAACTGATTTCCGGAGCGTGGGGCGGCCAATCTCTTCGCGACGGTGAGGATGGCGTTCCGAATGTCGGCGCCAACGTGAGCAACATCCCCGTCGAGATGCTCGAATCGTCACTCCCCGTCCGAGTAGATCACTACGGCTATGTTGCCGACACGGGAGGCGCCGGCCTCCACCGGGGCGGCCTCTCTCTACAGCGCGAATATACGTTCTTGCAGGAATGCGACCTTAGTGTGCGCTCCGACCGGGCCACGATCTATCCCTACGGGATCGGCGCCGGAAGGCCCGGCACACCCTCGTTGAACCGGCCTCGGGCCAGATGGCGAAGAGGTGCTCATGCCGTCGAAGTTCTCTCAACGGGTAACGGCCGGGATTCGTTTGATTCACCGTACTGCCGGCGCCGGTGGCTGGGGAGATCCTTTAGACCGGGACGTACAGCTTGTTGCAACCGATGTTGGCAACGGGATCCTGTCAGCCGAGCGAGCGTTCACCGAATACGGAGTCGTATTCAAGCCGGACACGGCCCAGGTCGATCCCGATGCCACCGAAGCAGAACGGACGGCGCGCCGTGCCAGGTCCGAAAAGGAGGGTGCAACCAGCCGGGTTGCTCCATCGGCACCGACTCCGTTGGAGGACCGAATCAGCGACACGCTACGAGCATCTGGGAAGTTCTAGCCTCATCGTCGGGAACAGAGGGGGGCTTGTCCACTCGCAAAACCCTACGACTATCCCATAAGACCTCATGACATGAGGTCGTTTGGGGATCGCCACCGCTCGACGAGATCGGTCTGAAGAATGGATTTTCCCAGTTTTTCGGTAAAGATTGCTATGACATCATCGACATCCGTAGCGCTCCGAGTAATGATGGCTTGGAAACCTTGCTCGTAAGCAGTTTCTCCTATCTCGTTAGTGAGTTGGTAGTCGTCACGGATCAGATCTTCTGGGTCTAGTCCGAGAGTGTTTAGAACCGTGCTGTCTGTCAGGTCCAGGACTCGGGTCAGATTGACTTGGATTCTCCACACCTCACGGGGAAGAAAATGCTCAACCGCTATGCCTTGTCTATGGGCTAGGCGAGTGAGCTCTGCCGCAGCGCATGGTCGAGTAGTGCACAGATAAAGCACGGGAAAGCTCTGACGCGGGTTGAATCGACCGCCCAGGCGGCGGGCACCCTCTCCGCTTTTGGGATTGTACCCGGGCACCTGGTGACAGTATCCCACCACTCTATAGAACCGATCTCCGACTCGAGTTACCGATCTCGGATCAAATGAACTCACCTCAGGTAGTAATGCCTTCGGATAGTGCCAGTAGAAGGTCGATAACCCGCTCATATTGCCCGGTGGCAACAAGATCCAGTGGCTTCTTGTACTCAAGATCTCGGTTGGGAGAACGCATCCAGAAGCGGGCGGCATCGTCCTGCATAACGGTTCTGGCCAAGTTGACCACCGCCCTTAGCTCCAACAGGCGCTCCTCGGCCTGCCGACGCGGCTTGGTCTCCTGCGTTAGCCAGCGAACAACGCTACGAGGATGGGTAGCACTGACACGGGCAAGGTCAGCGGTGTCCACTACGGACCCCTCGAAAAGCTGAGTCAAAAGAAGAGCATAGGTGGCTATCTTGCAAACGTCCTTTTAATGGCTGGGCTGATGTCGCCGCTTATAGCATATTATATGTCAACAACTCTCCCTCTAGGGAGCCTAATTGGAGTGGATTTGAAGTTTCAGCCATAGAGACCGGTCGATCAGTCGCTCGCCGAGCCAAGGCCGAACGCCAACTCGACCGTCTTGATGGTGTGCTCGTCCCGCAGTTTGCAGACGATGTGCTGTGAGGCGAAGAGCCCCTTCTCCCAGACCGCTTCCTCGATGGACCGTTTGGCGAGCCACTCGACCGGCACCACCTTCTCGGAAAGCTCCGGGTCGTCTGAAACCGCATTCTCCCCCAATGCCGCGCTTGGTTCCGGTTGATCAAGGAGCGGTTGAAGCTGTCCGTCGACCGCGACGTCGGCATCGCGGGCAGCGATCATCTCGCCGGTGACTCGGCCTATGCCGACATAGCCGGCCCCGGCCACATATGCGAACACGCGCTTTCCCGGCGTGAGTTTTCCCAACGGCTTCCAGTACCACGATCCACCGCCAGCGTTGAGGAACCCGTACTTGCTCGCTATCAACCAGCGGTGGGTCTCACCGGCTCGGCCCAGCACGGTGTAGAAGTCCCGGCCGTTCCATGGCCGACTCTTGCGGCGGGATGGTCGCACCGGCGTGTTTTCGGTCGGCTGGAGCTCAAGCAGCCACGTGCGAGCGAGGTAGTCACGACTTCCGTCTGTGAAGTGGCGGAAGAAGACGGCGTTGATCGGGACGTCGTAGGACTTTGCTAGAAACTCGACGATGCGATCAGACGCCGGGTCGAGTTCGGACGCGATGATCGTGAACTGCTGATCGGCGTTAACGACATCCGGCAGCGAGTTGCCGAATCGCTCCGCGAAGGCCTCCCCCAGGTTGGCTTCGTCCTCACTGTTTTCAAGATAGATCTGCTCAAGATGCTCGAGGCCGAGACCCTGCGCCCACGACCCGTAGTCGAGTGTTTGGGCGACGATGTCGCGAGGGGTCCGATCACGCTTTAGTTCCAGGACATGGACGCGCCCGTCAACATCAAGGGCCAAGAGATCTATGAACCCGCCATACGTTGTCCGTACCTGCCTTCCTATGACGAGCAGGTCGATCCCGCTCATGCCGGGCTCCTCAACGAGCATGTCCTCAAGGCGCTTCTCGAAGTCGAGCGGCGACAACGCTAGCCTGCGCGGCCCGGAATCGGTCATTCGCCAGATCGCCATTTCAACAGCCAATTTAAGTCCTTCCTCCAATGGAACTCGTTATGACAATAGGCAGTGACACTTGCCCAAAGGCACTGGAGCCGTCCGGTCTGCTGCCCTCACTAACAAGGAGCGGATTATTTATCAAGCGTGCGCATGGGTAGTAGCCGTGCAGGGTTCTCGACGATGATCTGTTTGATCACTTCGTTTGATATGCCTTTCTTCCGCATGAACGGAACAACGCTCTCGAGGATGTAGTAGTAGCCGTGCCCGCCATATTTGGTTAGTCGATGTTTGGTGCAGATATCTTGTGAAATGAGGAGACGAGAAGCCGTGTCAGCTTCGAGCAGTTTCACCACCCGGTCGAGTCGCTGACCGTCGCTCGGCATATCGAAGGGTGTGGCTCCGTAGAACGACGATTCGTGACCGAACAGATCGAATTGGAGATAGCACCCCAGTTCCAGCAGTTCCCAAAGTATGCCTATGTCCTGGACCCGGAGATCAAGGTGTCCCAGCACTACGCGGCTCATGTCAGCGCCGGCTTTGATCAGGCACTCGGCGACCTCCATTGGAGATCTCTGATCCCGGCCCGTATGGGTGGTGATAGCCACACCACATTCCCTCTGGACCTGAGCTGCAGCGGCCAGGACACGCTTCTCGCGCTCATGCAACGGCCAGGTACATGCGACCTTGATGACCCCTGCCTTGACGGATGTCTCTTCCTGGTGCCCCTGCCAGTCGTCGTGACCCTCGGTGCCGATCTGGATACCGCTCAGGATCTCCGACTTCATCAAGTCCGCCAACTGATCTACGGTCATGTCGAGCATGTAAGAAGGGTGCGTATGGGCGACATAGAACCCGGTAGCCATGATGATGTGTACGCCGCTTGATCGAGAGACCCGCGCCAGGCCAACCGGATCCCGACCTATGCCGGTAGGCGTCACCTCGACGACCGCGCCACCCCCCCATTCTCTGTATAGCCGCATCTCATCGATGGCTGTCGGGATGTCTCCCAGGAGGAGGTTGTCATGGTGCCGGAAGTAGTTCCGCCGGATCCAGGCGAGATTGTCGAGCCGTATCGGTTCATAGGCCCGGACTTTCTCGCTGGCTGTTCGGGGCGCCTCGAAGATGCCCGTGACGTCTGTCAGGATGTGTTCATGCATCATGGTGGGGCCCAGCAGGTGGGAATCCACCTTCCCCAACACGGTCTGGACCTGCCCCGATGGTGCTTTGCTCATTGTTTCCTCTAACTGGATGGATTCAAGCGACGAGCTACGTCTTCAAAGGCGGTCTGTATTCGTTCCATCTGTTCATCGTTGTGTACGGCCGATGCGATCAGACGTATTCGAGAAGTGTTTGGAGGCACGGATGGCGGCAGGATGGCGCGTACGAAGATGCCGTGGTCGGCGAGCACAGTCTCGGCCGTCTTGGCCTTGGTGGAATCGCCGAACATCATAGGAATTATCGGATGAACCCTTTCGGGCACCGAGAACCCGAGCTGGGACAGCGAAGAGTTGATGGTGGCGGCATTCTCCCAGAGCCGCTCCAAGCGCTCGGGCTCGGACCGCATTACCCGTATCGCCTCCAAGGCCGCGGCCGCGGCTACCGGAGAGGGAGCGGTGGTGAATAAGAAGGTGCGGGAGACCTCACTGAGGTAGCCGATGACCTCCGCCGATCCGGCCGCGAAGGCCCCCACGCTTCCCAGGGCCTTTCCGAGGGTTCCTACGATCACATCGGCTCTGTCCGCCCGTTCATAGTGGCCGGTCGAACCCTTCCCACCGGATCCCAGGACGCCCGTGGCATGTGCGTCGTCCAGAACCAGCATGGCGTCATGTTTATCGACCAGGCCAGCTATCTCATCCACCGGAGCGAGGGTGCCGTTCATCGAAAAGACGCTGTCGGTGACAACCACGCTTGCTCCGCAAGCCTGGTCGAGTTGGCGGCTCAGGTCGTCTGTGTCACAGTGCCGGTAGACGCTGATCTTGGCGCGGCTCAAGCGAGCTCCGTCCACGATGCTGGCGTGATTGAGTTCATCGCTGCACACCGTGTCTCCGCGTCCGGGTAGAGCAGAGACAACTCCCAGGTTAGCCGCGTATCCGGATGCGTACAGGAGCGCTGACTCGGCTGACTTCAGATCGGCCAGTTCCTCTTCGAGTTCTCTGTGCACGGCCGTGTCTCCTCCTACGTGACGGGATGCGCGGGCTCCCGCACCGAAGGTCGCCAGGGCGGCCTGTGCGGCGGCTATGACCCTGGGATCGGAAGCCAGCCCCAGGTAGTCGTTCAACCCGAGCGCGATGTAGGTGCGTCCCTCCAGGTGGATCGTCCCGGGCCGGACTATGTCGGAAGCGGGATCCGCAGGCGGCCAGGTGGCGGCCCGATCGGCAATGCGGTCACGAATCATGTCACACCTTCCATCCGCCTAAATGGCATTCCTCACCGCCTTTTCGCCGACGCGGCGGGGCCTGACTGCTCCATCCGGCTCGGCGTCACCTTCGCAGCACCCGACCGGGCCTCTCCCCCGAGAGCCTACCGGCCCTCATAACGGGCTTGCCGTTGACCAGGACATGCACCATTCCGTCTGCCAGGACATTCGGCTCGAACCTGGTCGCCTTCTCGCGAAATGCCTCCGGATCGAACACCGCGATGTCCGCAAAGGCGCCCCGCCTAAGTACCCCCCGGTCTGCAAGCCCGAGGCGGCGGGCCGGGAGACCGGACAACCGGTGCGCGGCTTCGCCCGGCGTCAAGAATCCCTCCTGGTTGACGGAGAAGTTGTAGAAGTAGGAAGCCCAGGTGTACGCGCCGTGGAAGGTCTTGCCGGCCAGAGGACCGTCCGGCGCCATGGTGGTGGCGTCGGAGGCCGGCATCGACAGCGGGTGAGCGAAGGCCGTGCGCTGTTGGCTAGCACTGTGACAGTCGATCAGGACCATGAGTGACTCCATCGTCTCGATCGCCCCGAGGAGCAGATCGTAGATGCAGTCCAGACCCTCCTGTCCCCGCTCGGCGGCAATCGATCTGATCGACCGCCGGCCGTAATCGGGGTAGGCGTCGTGGTCCAACAGCACTATGCGCTCCCAGTCGCCACCCGCACTGAGAATGCTGCGGAAACTCTTCATTCGCCGGCGTGCGTCGGGGTCCGCCAGCGCGGAGGCGAGTCCATCGAGGCCGTTCGCCATGGCCCATGGCGGGAGCACCGAATAGAGGTAGGTGAACCCGAACAGGCGGGTATGCACATCGAAGGCGATGTCCAGGTCGCTTCGGTGGGCCTCGTCGACCAGTTCCAGGCATTGTTCCATATCCGCATCGCCGCTGCGGGGAACGAGATGGGAAACCTGAAGTCTCACGCCGGCGGCTCTGGCCGTCCTGATGGCCTCGGCAACCCCTTCGGGCGCCCCGGCGTCCCGGTAGCGGGCATGGCAGACGTACAGGTCCTCCCGTTCGGCCAGCGGCGCGCAGAGCCTCGTGACCTCCGACTCGGAAGCGCCGGCCTCGGTTGCATATTCGAGGCCCGTCGACAGACCCCACGCACCCTCATCGAGGGCGGTCCGCAGAAGCTGGGTCATCTGCTTCAGTTCCTCTTCCGTCGATGGCCGGTCAGTCAGACCCACGACGGCCAGGCGAAGCTGACCATGGGGGACCAAGCTCAGAACGTTCAAGGCCGGTTCCGCCCGCTCGAGTCGGGAAAAGTACCCCGAAGCCGAGTCCCAGTCGAGGGCAACCGACTCCGAATACCCGTATATCGCCTTCAGTGCCAGATCCCGATCCCTGATCGGAAAGCATCCGTGGCCACAGTTACCCACAACCTCGGTGGTGACTCCCTGGTAGATGGCGCTGACTGCCCGGGGGTCTGCCAGGAGGGTGTAGTCGGAGTGGCTGTGGATATCGATGAATCCCGGGGCGACCAACAATCCGGTTGCGTCCAGTTCCTCACCCTGGCTTGAAGCCAGGTTCCCTATCGCGGCGATACGTTCACCCACGATGCCTATGTCGGCCGGTATGGGCTCGGCGCCGGTACCGTCCACGACGGCGCCGCCACGAATGAGAAGGTCGAACATCTTCCAGCTATTCCGTTTGAGTCAAATGCTCAACCAGCCCGTCTTAAGCAACCGAATATCCGCCGTGCCGTCGGGGTAGGGGGCACAAATCCGATGTCGGGGAAGCGAAACAAATGCGTCACCCCCTGACCGGGCCAGAGGCGGTTCACTAGCATGACAGGTGATATGTTACACAATACACGTTGTGAAGCAAGCAGGAGTGTCGGCTTTCGCTGACCGTCCCTGCTGCTCTGCAAAGACCTTTGGGGCGACATTCTCAAACGATGTCGCTTCTGAACGAAAGGAAATGAATAGATGCTTAAGAATCAACTACGCATTGTCATAGCTGCCATCATCGCGTTCGCCATGCTGGCGGCAGCCTGCGGTGAGGATGAGCCGGCGCCCACGACCACTGCTCCGACGACAACCGCCGCTCCCACTACGACGGCCGCTCCTGAGGAACCAATCCGTATCGGATTGGTGATTCCGGACTTCACACAGAATGAATTGATCCTTGCTTTGAAGACCGGCGCAGAAGACGCCGCCGCCGATGCAGGTGTCGAACTCCTCGTGACGGGTAGCGGTAGCGCCCAAGATCTGGTAGCGGCAATCGAGAATTATGCAGCTGCAGGTGTTGACGTAATCGTTTATGACACGATTGACGCCCAAGCCCTATCGCCTGCCATTCTCGCCTTGAATGACGCAGGCATTCCGGTGGTATGTACGGTTGCCTGTGCTACTGAGGGAGTCAGTGCTATCGAGATAGGTTACGATTATCGTGCTGACATGGGCCGACCACTCGGTGATTGGCTGGCCGCTTTCGAGCCCGCACCGGCGAAACTCGCTTTCATTGACTCCAACCAGGCTGATGAATCGATTGCCGCCATATACGCGGGAATCGAAGATGGCCTGGAAGCCGGTGGACTGGCCGATGTCGAGAGAGTTGTTTCCCCACCCACTAACTGGGACCGCGCCGCGGGTCTCGACGCAGCCAGGTCTCTGCTGACCGCCAATCCGGACGTAGACATCATCGTCGGCTTGCATGACCTCCTTGCCGGAGCGACCCTTACCGCGATGGAAGAGTTGGGATACAAGGAGACGGTACTGACCGGCCTCGGTGGCACCTGCGAAGGCCTTATGAATATTCTCGAGGGCCGCCAGGCGCTCACGGTAATCCAACCGCTCTATCCGGCCGGCTACCTGGCTGTTGAGGCGGCCGTACGGATCGCCAACGGAGAAACACTTGATGAAGACTTCATCCCGATCGGGATGGTAGTCGTCGACCAGGCGTTCGCGGAAGGTGTACTAGACGGTTCAGAACCAGCCGTAGTAAGCGGTGTTGACCTTAAAACAGCACTAGAAGCCGCGGCGGCTGGGTGCTAAACACGGACAACTCCTAACCCATCAGTAGCGATGGCTCCCTCCTACCAATCCAAGAGGATGCGGTAGGAGGGAGCCATTGGCTTTACCTTGCGCTGTTAGAGTTGCGTAGGTACAAAGAACGGCTTGAAAGGTCTATGAGTTTTTGTGGTTGACCCAAATCAGGCTACACAAGCGAATACTGGACGGTTCCCCGCGTTGCGATATGGTTTAAGCCGATATCGGCAACTCGTAGCGCTGTTAGCTGCCGTTCTGCTCCTTTGGACTGTACTGAGTTTTGCCAGTCCATACTTCATGACAGTACAAAACCTGACCAACATCGCACTGCAGAGTTCTGTGGTAGGGATCATGGCTATTGGGTTCACTATCTTGCTTATTGGGGGAGAAATTGACTTGGCGATCGGTTCCACTCAGGCCTTGGCCGGAACGCTCGCTGCACTACTTATCATCCAACGAGGGCTATCAATCTGGGCTGGCGTACTGATAGTTCTGGCCATGGGTCTAATCGTTGGTAACTTGAACGGATATTTTTCTCTGTTCACAAAGATCCCATCATTTATCGTAACACTGGCAATGCTAGGTGTACTACAAGGCCTTGCCTTTGTAATGACCAGCGGACAAACAATTGGTGGATTCCCGGAAGCCTACAAAGTCCTGGGTCACGGTCGTGTAGGTGTGATTCCATTACCTGTAATCATTTTCTTTTCTGTGACGGTGCTCGTGCAACTGGTGCTAAGCCAGACGCGATACGGCGTAGAACTGTACGCGACCGGTGGTAATCGAGAGGCGGCCAGCTTGGTAGGTATAAGTGTCAGAAGAGTCTTGATGCTGGCCTTTATTGCTAGTTCGGTGCTTTGTACACTTGCGGGGCTCGTACTAAGTGCCCGACTGAACGCCGGCCATGGCTCCTTTGGGTCGGAGTCACTACTCGATGCAGTGGCAGCGGTAATAATCGGAGGAACATCGCTTAATGGTGGTGCTGGAAATACATTTGGCACCCTGTTGGGGATCATCCTTATAAGCACTATCAAGAACGGTCTGATTCTCTTGGGAGTGGATCCGTTCTGGCAGCAGGTTGCGGTCGGTGCTCTGATCTTGGCAGCCGTTTTGGTGGACAAGATGATCAAGGGCGAAATGGACCTTAGAGATCTGCTGCCGAGGTTGGGAAGGCGATGATGCCTTCCCTTTCACAGAGCATGAATGGACCCAACGGTAATGGTGATAGAGGCCAGACCACTCAGCCGGTTATGGTCGCCAAAGGCGTCTGGAAATCTTACGGTCAAGTACGCGCCCTCATCGACGCGACGTTTCAAGTCGACCCAGGGGAGACAGTAGCGATAGTTGGTGACAACGGCGCCGGTAAGTCGACCCTGGTCAAGATTCTGACAGGTGCTATACAACCGGACACAGGTTCTCTGGCGCTGGACGGGAGGGAGGTTTCTTTCCGTACGACCCGAGATTCCTTGCAGTTGGGAGTGACGGCGGTATATCAGAACCTGGCCCTTGCCGACAATATGACCGTAGCCGAGAACGTGTTTCTGGGTCGGGTGCCGACCAAGTGGCTCAGGGTAGACAGGCGAAGGATGGAACGGGAGTCGGCGCAACTCCTCGGTTCTCTGGCCATAAATGTGCCCGATGTCAGGGCTAGAACAGCCTCATTGTCGGGTGGGCAACGTCAGGCGGTCGCTATTGCCCGTTCGTTCAGATCTGGTCGAAGGCTGATGATTCTGGACGAGCCGACGGCGGCCCTGGGAGTTCAGGAGGGCCAGAAGGTACTGGACATCATTGAAGGTTTGAAGGGACAGAGAGTATCAATCATCGTGGTCAGCCACAACCTCGACCACGTGTTTCGCGTGGCTGATCGGATCGTGGTCATGAGAGGCGGGCGGATAGTGGGTTCACGTCCAAAAGAAGATACGACAACCGCCGACATTGTCCATCTAATAGTGGGAACCCGCGAGTAAGGCGGTCGATAGATGTCAGTGGTCAAAGACGCTTGGGAGAAGAAATGAAACGAATCGAACGTAATCGCCAGACTGTCCGGCCTCCCTCACCCGTCGACATAGCAGAAACGGCGGCTCTTGATGGCATCGAGCTCGCCCAGTCGGAAGCCGAAGACCTGTCCGGCATCATCACCGCCCTGGTGCTCGCGGCAGGAGACGCCGATAGGTTCGACCAGCCCGCCCTCTCCACTTATGCGACTTCGCGCGATCCGGGTCGCCGGCCGTCTGTGAGTGAGGACCCCCTGAACGCTTTCATCCGGGTCTGCGACGTGGCAGGCGCCGACCATGGTCCTCTTGCCGGTTGGCGTTTGGGGGTGAAGGACAACATCGCGGTGGCCGGTGTGCCGATGACCAACGGATCTGTCCTTACCCCGTTCACACCGACGCTGGACTCGGTCGTCGTCGAAAGGATCCTCAAAGCCGGGGGCTCGATCGTAGGAACCCTAAACATGGACGACCACGGTGGCGGAGCAACCGGGGTTATGAGCGCGTTCGGTCCGGCGAGGAACCCGATAGACCCGTCGCGAACCGCGGGAGGATCGTCGGGAGGCGCAGGAGCGGCTGTTGGATCAAGCGCCGTCAACGCGGCCCTGGGAGTGGACCAGGGCGGCAGCGGGCGTATACCCGCCGCCTGCTGTGGGATCGCGACCGTCAAGGCCACTCACGGCCTCGTCCCCACTTTCGGGGTGACACCGATAGACCACACAATCGATTTTGTGACGCCACTTGCCCGGTCGATAAAGGAAGTCGCCATCCTGTTGGAGGTGATTGCCGGTGAGGACTGGCGAGACCCACAGGGGATCCACATTCCTATCGAGATCCCCGAGTACCGGCGTGCCGAACAAGACGGCGTTGCAGGTCTGCGGGTCGCCGTCATCGAGGAGAGCATCACAGATGCAGATTGCCAGCCGGTGGTGGTTGATACGATCGACGAGGCCATCCGCGCACTCGAGCAAGCCGG
This sequence comes from Acidimicrobiia bacterium, assembly GCA_965214265.1. Taxonomy (GTDB): domain Bacteria; phylum Actinomycetota; class Acidimicrobiia; order Spongiisociales; family ZC4RG35; genus Bin76. The sequence goes on along the minus strand of CBDCBK010000010.1, from coordinate 1,076,487 downwards.
CGCCCATGTTGAACGGATATCAGCTCCCATGTGGAGCGAAGCCCACAGGATTTTCGGCCCATACGTGGCCCACCTGGTGGGCAATATGCTGCGGACCGAGGGTGGCAGCCACGGTCACGTGGGATACATCGATGTTGATCGGTTGCATGCCTTTGCCACCAGTCGGCGCGCCCAATCCCGTGAACTGAATCCTTACGTCAAGTGCTGGACCATTGCCAGCCGGTATCTGATGGAACGGTACATGAATGTTCCGTACGCACGGTTGCACAATGCACGACTGGAATCGCGACGAAGCATCAGCGAACTCCTCGATGCGTGGGACTTGCTGATCACGCCGACCATACCATTCACGGCCCCCAAGTTGCCGAAGGCCCCCACCCCGATCTTGGATCTGTTGGCAGACTCAAAAGCCAGTGTGGCCTTCAACACATCGCCGCTCAATCTTTCCGGTCATCCGGCGGTCTCTTTGCCCGGGTTGTTTGACGCCGATGGTCTGCCCGCCTCGGTGCAGATCGTTGCCGGTCATTTTCGCGAATACACGGCCTTCCGGGCGGCCTTTGTGCTCGAGGAGTACTTTGCAGAGCGGAAGTCCAAGACCGGTGTGAGGGCATGACCGCAGCGAGTTCCCTCGAGAGGCGGGCCCTCGACTATCTGTGGATCCACGAGAGTCCTCGATCCGAACTCGTGGATCACGACATGCTCAGGGTCTTTGAACGGGGTGAGGGCCCATGGCTTTGGGATACTCGGGGTGGTCGCTACTTTGACCTCTGCTCGTCGATGTGGCAGACGCCTCTGGGGCATGGGCGTGACGACATCACTTCGGCAATGGCTGAACAAGCCCGCAAAGTGGCTACGGCTGGGCCGATCTTCTTCACCACCCAAGGGGCGGTCGAACTCGCTGAGCGGCTTGCCGCCTCAGCGCCGGGCAATCTCCAACACTCGTTCCTTACCAGTTCTGGTTCAGAAGCCACCGAGACCGCCATCAAGCTGGCCCGCCAGTATCACCGCATGCGAGGCGATCACCATCGCTACAAGGTCATATCCCGGTATGGATCGTATCACGGCGCCGGTGCAGGAGGGTTAGCCATGTCGGGTCGTCGACACCGCGACGCCATGTACTACCCCATGATGCCGGGAGCGGTTCACGTCATGCCCCCGACGGGAGTTTCGGACCTTCAGTTCGCGGAACAGATCCGCGACACGATCGAACTGGAAGGACCGGAAACGGTAGCAGCGGTGATCGGTGAGCCTGTGGCGATTACCGAGTTCCGGATTCCTGACGAGACCTACTGGCCACGTGTCAGACAGATATGTGATGAGTACGGTGTATTGCTGATCATCGACGAGACGCTGGTAGGTTGCTGTCGCAGCGGACGGATGTGGGCAATCGAACACTGGAACGTAGTGCCAGATGTGATGGTTGTGGCCAAGGCTTTGAGCGGCGGATATGCTCCCGTTGCTGCGATGATCGTCCGTGAGCACATCTTTGCGGCGTTTGGCCACGACACCGGCTCTCCCTCGGTTCAGAGCTACGGGGGTCACGGCGCCAGCGCAGCCGCGGCCGCAAAGGCCATGGAGATATATACGGAAGGGCGAATGGACCGGGTAGCAGAATCCCTTGGAACGGATCTCTTCAATATGCTGAGCGGAGTCCGAAAGCTTCCGATCGTAGGAGATATGCGCCGCTTCGGTCTCTGGATTGGAATCGAACTTGTCAATCCGGTAACCGGCGAATCCTACGCAACAGGAATTCGGGGCAAGTACGAAGTAGCTAAAGAGCTCAGTCGACGGCTATTGAGGATCGGCTGTGCCGCGGCTCGGATGTCGGAGGGCATTCTGCACGTAGCCCCTCCCTATGTGTCCACCACCGAAGACCTAGAGTTCGTAACCGAGGCCGTGGCTTCTGTACTGGACGAAATGTCAGATATGCTATCCAGCACGATTGAGGCTGATCGATAACTCAACGAAAGGTGCGGCAAGTTTGCACAACTGGACTATTGAACAAAGGATTACCAAAGAACTAAGAGATCTCATAGTCGCGGGAGACCTCGAACCGGGCATCCGGGTGCGCTACCGAGATCTCGCTGAACAGTTCGGCGTTAGCGTCACGCCGGTTCGTGCCGCTCTACGGGAACTGGCACACGAGGGTTTGATAGACGCGCGTCCGAACGCCGCCAACTACGTATCGCCGCTGTCACTTGATGAGGTCGAACAGTTGTACCTGACCAGGATGGGTTTTGAATCGTGGCTGGCTCAACTGGGCACGCCCCGGTTGTCGAGCCGGTCCCTCCGTCTGATGGAGCAGAAGCTCAAAAGGTTCCAGACGGCCGCAGAGAAACGAGACAGTGAAGGTTTGGTGGACATCGCATGGAAGATGCGGGTTGTCTGTTATGAAGCGGCTGACCGTCCCAGCCTGCTACAAAAGGCGGCGGAGCTTTACGACCGCTCGCGTCGCTACACCCATCGGACACTCATGGCTGCCTCTAGACACGATGAGTCGAAAATAGTGGCTACCGCCTTCTATGGAGCCTGCCTGGAGCACGACGGTGATCGAGCCGCGGAAACCATCCGGCAAGCTCTTGAGGTGACGTTCCTGGATCTATACGACATCATCGCTCCCTCTCTCAAGGTCCGAGTACCGTCTTCGGCCTAGTCACTGAAGCGTCCTTCGCCGCCCTGTGCGGCGCAAGTCCCCTCCAAGCCTCGTCCGGGCTGGCGAGCGCCGAGCAGTCCGGGTCGTTGCAGGCGCCCATCCAGGGGCGGGTCATCGAAGTGGTACCCTCGGCGGGAGAACGCGTGGAGGAGGGACAGGTTCTGGTGGGAACAGAGGCCATGAAGATGGAACATGGGTTGCGCGCTCCCCACTCGGGCGAGGTGGTGTCGGTGCTGTCGGCGCCCGGGGAGCAGGTGGAGAGGGGAAAGGTTCCGGTGGTCATGGAAGAGAAAGGAGACTCAAGTGAGTGAGAAGCTTGGATTCATCGGGTTGGGGATCATGGGAGGGGGGATGGCCGCCAACCTGGTGCGCGCCGGCTATGAGGTGACGGTGTGGAACCGCACCGCCTCTCGGATGGCGCCGGTCACCGATCTGGGTGCCTCGGCGGCCGGATCGCCCCGGGAGGTGGCGGAACGGTCCACAGTGGTGATGATCTGCGTATCCGACACCCCCGACGTGGTAGCGGTGACCGAGGGCGCCGACGGGATCCTGGCCGGTTTGGCTCCGGGTTCGGTGGTGGTGGATCACTCCACCATTAGCCCGTCTGAGACCCGGCGCCTGGCGGGCCTGGCCGAGGAGGCGGAGTGTTCGTGGCTGGATGGCCCGGTGAGCGGGGGAAGCGAAGGAGCGGCGCTGGGGAACCTGTCGATCATGGTGGGTGGGGACGCTTCCGAGCTCGACCGGGTGCGTCCGTATCTGGAGGCGATGGGAAAGAGCATCACCCATACCGGTCCGGTCGGGTCGGGGCAGATGGTGAAGCTGGTCAACCAGGTGCTGGTGGTGGTGAACATGTTGGCGGCGTCCGAGGCGCTGCTGCTCGCCGAGGCCGGCGGGCTCGATCTGGAGGCTACGCTGTCGGCGGTGACCGGCGGTGCGGCCGGGTCGTGGATGCTGGCCAACCGGGGACCGCAGATAATCGTCCGTGACTGGCGTCCGGGATTCACCGTCGACCTCCAGCAAAAGGACCTGCGATTGGTGCTGCAGGCCGCCGACGAACTGGGTGTCCCCCTGCCGGGGACAGCCCTGGTTTTCCAGCTCTACCGGGCCGTGCAGCGCCGGGGCCTGGGCTCAGAGGGCCAGCACGCCCTGGTCAAGGCCTTGGAGCACATGATGGGCGCCCAGGTGGGAAAAGCTCCAGAGTAGCAGTGCCCGGTACCCGTGGCCGGTGACCGCCGGGCCGCGTTCGCCCGGCAAGGGAGGATCGAGATGAGCGAGGTCGGTTTCATCGGCGTGGGAGTGATGGGCATGCCCATGGCCCTCAACCTGATCGGCAGGGGCCACCGGGTAAGGGCCTTCGACATAGCTCCGGCCGCCTTGGCAGCCGTCGGCCGACGGGGGGCCGAGGTGGCGACCTCTCCGAGAGACGCTGCGGAGGAGGCCGACTTCGTCATCACGATGCTGCCCACGGGCGAACATGTGGCGGAGGCGGTTCTCGGCCCGGACGGCGCTGCCGAGTCGCTGGGTCACGACTCGTTGCTCATCGAGATGAGCACCGGGCTGCCCAGCCATTTCGATGCACTGGCGGAGCGGTTGCGCTCGGGCGGCCACCGGACCATAGACGCACCCGTGGGGCGAACCTCCAAGGAAGCCGAAGAGGGAACCCTCCTGGTAATGGTCGGCGGTGAAGCCGAGGATGTGAAGCAAGCTCGCCCGATACTGGAGTGCATGGGCGACACCATCATCCACTGCGGCCCCACCGGAGCGGGGATTCGCACCAAGCTGGTCAACAATTACCTGTCGATCATCTCCAACGTGGTGGTGGCCGAAGCGTTGGCCCTCGCCGAGGGCGCCGGTTTGGACCGGGATACCGTGATCGAGGTGCTGATGGGCACTACCGCGGGGCGGGGCCATCTGGGTACCACCTACCCGGCCAAAGTGCTGGCCGGCGATCTGGAACCGGGTTTCATGGTCGACCTGGCCCGAAAAGACCTGGGCCTTGCCTTGCAGATGAGCGCCGACAACAACTCGTCGGGAGTGATGGGGGCTTCTGCTCTACCGTTTTACGATGCCGCCCACCACCAAGGCCTGGGCCGGCGGGACTGGACCGCCATATACAACCTCGTGACCGGTAGAGACTGAACCGACGCCTAGCCGCTGACCACAACCTCGGTCACCGAGCCCAGAGAGGGAGTTTCGGGCTGGTTGAATGGAACGTACACCACCCCCTGCTGCAAGGTTGGATCGATCACCACCCTGGTCTGCACCGACCCGGCGACCGATGTCACCTTGACCGGATCTCCCTCTTCCAACCCGAGGCGGGCAGCATCTGAGGGGTGCAGGTGAGCTGCGGCGCCAGGCGCCAGGGGCCCCAGCGAGGGACTTTCTCTCATCATCACCCCGTCGTCATACATGGTGCGGGCATAGTGGAGCGCCATCGCGCCGGGAGCCGGAGAAACCGGAGGACAGTCCACGAAAAAGGGGATATAGCCCAGGTCGCCTCCGACTATCACCCCGTCGCGGTCCTCCCAGTCCAGCCGCTCCCAGTTCACACCCCGGTAGATGTCAGCCAACTCCTCTATCTCCTGGCTGATCTGCTGGGCGGAGACCCAGCCCAGATCCACCCCCATCCGGGCGGCCAGATCGGAGAGGATCGACCAGTCGGCCCGGCTCTGACCCGGACCCGGCGTCAGCCGGTTCACCTTGAGCACCCGGCTCTCGATGTTGGTGACCGTTCCCTCCACCTCGGCGAATCCCATGGCCGGGAACACCACATCCGCCAGACGCGAACTGTCGGTGAGGAACTGGTCGATGGCCACCAACAGACCGGCGTTGCCCAGAGCCCTTCGGGCCAACTCCCCGTCGGGCACATCCCGCACCGGGTCGGCACCCATCAGGATCAGGCCTTCGATTTCTCCCGACTCGAGGCCCTCCAGGATCCCCCGGCAGTCTTTTCCCGAAGCGGTGGGGAGCTCTCCCCATCGCCCGGCCAGCATCTGGGCGGCCAGGGTGCCCTGCTGTGCTCTCCCGGGCAGAAGCGCCGGGCTGAGACCCATGTCCAGCGCCCCGAAGACGTTTCCTCGTCGTGCCAGAGGCAGGATGGCGGCGTCGGGAAGCGAGCGGACGAAAGCCGCGGTCGCTTCGGCCAGATCGGGGCTTTCCCCATAGCCTGGCCTGCCCAACAGGGCCACCACCGGTCCCTTGGACAAGATCTCACGCGCCTCTGCCATCCTTCCCTCCCTTCCCTCGCCAGCCATCAGCTCGGCCAGCACCTCCCCGCCTCTTCCCGGCTGATAGGTGATCTTCGCCGAAGCCCGGTCGTCCAACCCGGTGCGACGGGGATGGATCACCACCAGCCCTGCTCCCAGTTCCTGGGCCGCCCGGCGCACCCGCAAATAGAGAGTGGGGTGTTCCTCTTTCAGATCAGGACCCCACACCAGAATGGAACCCGCTTTCTCCAGATCGCCTATTCGCGCCCTGTCCACCACTCCTGACAGCAACCGCGGGTCGAGCCCATCGTCCATCTGACAGTCCACATTGTTGGTGCCCACCGCGGCCCGGAGGAACTTGGAGAAGGCGTAGGCGTCCTCGTTGGTTGCCCGCGCGCCCCCCAAGCCCGCCACCGCTCTACCGCCCGAACGGTCGATGATCTCCCCCAAAGCCTGCCCGGCGTAAGCCAGGGCTTCTCCCCATGAAGCCTCTTCCAACTCGCCCCCCTCACCGCGGACCAGGGGAACGGTGAGCCGGGCCGGAGATCCCACGTACTCGAACCCGAAGCGGCACTTGTCCGAGAGCCACCCCTGGTTGGTGGGCTCGGAGTCCACTCCCAGGATGCGCAGCAGCCGGTTCTGGCTGGACTGCAGGTTGATCCGGTCCCCGCTCGAGCAATGCTGGCAGGTGGACTCCACCGCCACCAGATCCCAGGGCCGGGCCCGAAAGCGATAAGGGGTAGCGGTCAGGGCGCCCACCGGACAGATCTGAACGGTGTTCCCGGAGAAATAGGAGCGGAAAGGCTCATCGGGGAAGGTGTTGACCTCGGTGTATGTTCCCCTCTCCTGGAATTCGATCAGCGGATCGCCCGAGATCTCCTCGGAAAAGCGGGTGCAGCGAGCGCAGAGGATGCAGCGTTCCCGGTCGAGCATGACCAACTCGGAGATGGGGATGGGCTTTTCGAAGTGTCGCTTCTCCTCCACGAATCGGCTCTCCCCAGGACCGTAGGCCATGGTCTGGTCCTGCAGGGGGCATTCGCCGGCCCGGTCGCATACCGGACAATCCAGCGGATGATTGATCAGGAGAAACTCCAGCACCCCCTCCTGGGCCTTCTTGACCGAGGGATTGGCGGTGTCGACCGTCATGCCGTTGGAGACCGGGGTGGTGCAGGCGGTGACCATCAGCGGACCGCGGGGAGTCTCGATCTCCACCAGGCACATCCGGCACATCCCCACCGGGTTCATGCGGGGGTGCCAGCAGAAGCGGGGGATGTACACCCCGTGGTCCTGCGCAGCCTTGATCAGCAGCTCCCCGGGCTGGGCGCTCACCTCCCGGCGGTTGATGGTTACGGTGACCGGCTCAGTCAAAAGGACAGCCCCCCTGATGAATGTGGTCCATGATCTCGTCCTTGAAGTAGGTGGTGATGGCGAGAATCGGAGAGACGGCCGAGGGTCCCAGCGGACAGATGGTGGTCATGCGGGGTGGCCAGGTAAGCCCCGGGGAGATATTGTCGGAGATATCGAGCAGCATATCGATGTCCACCTCACGGCCCGCCCCTTCCTCGATGCGCCGCATCACCCTCTCCAACCAGGAACAACCCTCCCGGCAGGGAGTGCACTGACCGCACGACTCGTGGGCGAAGAACCGCACCAGCCGCTCGGCGGCCCGCAGAGTGCAGGTGGTCTCATCCATCACCACCACCGCTCCCGAACCCAGCATGGAGCCCGCCTTGGCCGTGTCGTCCAGAGTGACCGGAAGATCGAGATGGTCGTCGGGGACGAACCACGGCGCCGAGGCGCCGCCGGGAATCCAGCACTTGAGCGCCCGGTCCTCGGGTATCCCTCCCGCCACCTCGAAGATCATCTCTCTCCATGTGAGACCCATCACCAGTTCGTAGTTGCCCGGTCGCCGGACATGGCCGGAGATGGAAAAGAGCCGCGTGCCCCGGGATCCGTCCGGTCCGATGGCCGCGAAGGCCTCTCCGCCGTTCTGGACGATCCAGGGGATGTTGGCCAGGGTCTCCACATTGTTGACGATGGTGGGCTGCATGTACAGGCCCTTGGCCGCCGGATAGTAAGGCGGCTTCAGCCGGGGCTCGCCACGCCGTCCCTCCAGGCTGTTGAGCAGCGCCGTCTCCTCTCCGCAGATGTAGGCGCCCGCCCCCAGATGAACCGTGACTTCCAGGTCATACCCGCATCCCAGGATGTCGGCGCCCAGGTAACCGGCGGTGTAGGCCGCGTCGACCGCCTGCTGGACCCGCCGGGCCGAACGGGGGTATTCGCCCCGGACGTAGATAAAGGCGTGATTGGCCCCATTGGCGTAGGAGGCAATGATCGTCCCCTCCAACATCTGGTGAGGATCGCGCTCCATGAGTTGGCGGTCCTTGAAGGTGCCCGGCTCGGATTCGTCCGCGTTCACCACTACATAGGCGGGTTTGCCCGGCGCCAGAAACCCCCATTTGACGCCGCAGGGAAATCCCGCCCCTCCCCTCCCGCGTAGATTGGCGCTCTTCACCTCCCCGGTCACCGCCTCTGGAGACATTTGCAGAGCGGCGGCCAGCGCCTGATAACCCCCGGTGTCCAGATAACGCTCCAGGGTGTGGCTGTCGGATGGATACCGGCTCATCCGGTCGGTGACGATGCTCGGAGCGCTCACGGCCCTATCCGTCCTGGTCCCCGGAGGGGGTCGAGATGGTGCCCAGCGGGCCGAAGGCGGGATAGGGACCGAGCGCGGCATCCCGGTCGAAGGGTCCCCAGTCGAAGCTCCGCCGGCCTCCGAACAACTCCTGGCACTCGGCGCCCACAATCGCCTCCGGTCGGGCGGCGCGGAGCCATCTCACCAACTCCCGGGCTTTTTCGGTGGTCAACCCCTCGATCAACTCGTAGTTGACGGTGACGGCCGGCGCTCCCCCACATGCCCCTATGCACTCCACATGCTCCACCGAAATCAGCCCTTCGGCATCGGTCTCGCCCGCCATCACGTCCGACTCGTCCTCTATGGCCGTCAGAACCTGGTCGGATCCCAGAAGCATGCAACTGATCGAGGTGCAGCAAGAGATCAGGTAGCGGCCGATTTTCTCCCGCTTGTACATGGTGTAGAACGAGGCCACCGCATGGACTTGGGCGGGGGTCAGGCCCACCCGGTCGGCCACCTCCCTCATGCCGTTTTCGGTGAGATACCCCTCTTCGGCCATAGCCAGAAACAAAAGGGGCATCACTGCCGAACGGGGCTCGGGGTAGCGTCCGATGATCTCGGAGGCCCGGGCCTGGGTGGCCTCTGACCACTCTCTCCTAACGCTCGGGGAGCGAATCTCCACCATCGAAACCGAGATTAGTTAGCAGCGCACCCATCTCAAACCCCGCACCTAAATATCCCGAGGCGCCAATTTCCGCGTAACCCACTCGGGGCCCTAGCGGATCACCAGCTCGGGATGGGAGCGAATGCGGGGACGGGCCTTCTCCACCGCGGCGGCGAGGTCAAAAAAAGCCTGGACCACCTCGCTGTCGGGGGCCGCCACCATCACCGGATCGCCCCGGTCGGCACCCTCTCGCATTAAGGGGAGCAACGGAATCTGGGCCATGAGCGGGACTCCCAGCTCGGTGGCAAGGGCCCCCCCTCCCCCCGCTCCGAACAGCTCATAGCGTTTTTGGTCGTCCCCGGTGAACCACGACATGTTCTCCACCACCCCGATCACCTCCTGCTTCACCTGCGCCGCCATCAGGGCCGCCCGGCGGGCCACCCGCTGGGCGGTGAGCTGGGGAGTGGTCACCAACAGCACCTGGGATCTTGGCAGGAAATTCTGGATGGAGATGGCGATGTCCCCGGTGCCCGGAGGCATATCGATCAGGAGATAGTCCGGGGAGTCCCAGAAGACGTCTTTCAGGAACTGCTCCAACGCCTTGTGGAGCATCGGCCCACGCCAGATCACCGCCTTGTCCTCGGGCACGAAGTAGTCCATGGACATGGCGCTCACCCCATGGGCCCGGGGAGGGATGATGGATTGTTCAATAATCACCGGCGCCCGGTTGATCCCCAGCATCTGCGGGATGGAGAATCCCCAGATGTCGGCGTCTATGATTCCCACCTTTTTCCCCATCTCCCGAAGCGCCAGCCCCAGGTTGGTGGTGACCGACGACTTCCCGACCCCGCCCTTTCCCGACGCCACCGCCACCACCCTGGTGGCCGAACCGGTCTCTCCCGGGTCCGGACCTGCCTCCCGACTAACCCGGGCCATCATCTGCGCCCGCTCGGCATCGTCCATCTCCTCGGTTCGCACCTCAAGATCGGGTACCAGTTCCGCCGCCGCCGCCCGCAATCTCCCGGCCAGTTCTGAAAGCACCGGATAGTTGGGCACCGGCAGGGCAATGGTGACCGTGGGAGACCCGAACCTCCGCGATTTCACAGCCCTGATCATGCCGAGCGAATGGAGAGAACGTTGCAGCAAAGGGTCTTCGACCGCCGAGAGAGCGGACCCCAACGCACCCTGGGAAACCATCATCTACAACTATACTCCTAAATATCGTCCTGTCAGTCAAAGGGTTGCTATGAGTCATCCGGTAGTCGACCAGCAAATCGCCGATTTGACCACGGCGCTGGGAGACCCCACCCGCCGGGCGATCTTCATCGCCACGCGGGAGTCGTCCGAGCCGCTCACGGTCGGCAAAGTGGCTGAGTTGTTCGGAATCCACCGCAACCTGGCTCGTCACCACCTGGAAAAACTCACCGAGGAGGGCTATCTGCAGGTGGGGATCCAGCCCGCTCCTCCCACCAGAAAAGCGGGAAGACCCCCCAAGCACTATGAGTCCACCACCCGCCACATCGAGATCACCTACCCGACTCTCCGATACGACCTGTTGGTGGAGCTGCTGACCAAGATCGTCGACCGGCTGTCCCCCGAAGATCTTTCCGAGGTGGCCGAGGAGGTGGGAAGGGAGTACGGGCAGGAGTTGGCCGAGGAGATCGGGACTCCCGCTGACGCCGGATACAGGGAAGGGGTGCGGGGAGTGATGGGGGCTATGAGCGGGATCGGCTTCGCCATGAACCCCGACTGGGAAGGGGGGCGTCTCCTCACTTATCACTGTCCTTTCGGCGAAGCGGCTATAAGCCATCCCGAGGTGGTGTGCTCCCTGGACAGGGGGATCGTATCCGGGCTTTTCGAGGCGATGGGACGCTGCTCGCAGACGGTGCTCCATCCCCACTTCGATCATCTCGAGGACTGCGTGACCGAGATACCGGTCGAGATCACCGGACGCTCCTGATCAGACAAGTATGAGCTCAGCCGCAAACCCGACAGTCGACACTCTCCTCACGCCCCTGGGTCGAAGGAAAATCGCCCGGCTGGATTCGGTGCCCGGAGTTGACTCTCTTCCCTATTCGATAAAGGTCCTCTTGGAGTCGGCGGTTCGTAACCTGGGCCGTCCCGGGTTTTCTGCAGAAGACATAGCGGCCATCGCCGCCTACCACCCCGACCGCTCCTCCGCCCAGGAAATCCCTTTCCTCCCCGGGCGGGTGCTCCTCCAAGACTTCACCGGGGTGCCAGCGGTGGTGGATCTAGCCGCCATGCGGGATGCCATCGTGGCTATGACCGGCGATCCCGACGCAGCCGACAAGGTCAACCCTTTGGTACCTGTGGATCTGGTGATCGACCACAGCGTTCAGATCGACGTCTTCAACCGACCTGATGCCCTGCTCATCAATTCTCGACGCGAGTTCGAACGCAACCAGCAGAGATACCAACTTCTCAAGTGGGCACAGTCGGCTTTCGACAATTTCCGGGTGGTTCCGCCCGCCACTGGGATTGTCCATCAGGTTAACCTGGAATACCTGGCCAAAGTGGTTTGGGACGACGGAGAGTGGCTCTACCCCGACAGTCTGGTGGGCACCGACTCCCATTCCACCATGATCAACGGCTTGGGGGTGGCTGGCTGGGGAGTAGGTGGCATTGAGGCCGAGGCGGTGATGGTGGGTCAGCCCATCTTCATGCTCCTCCCCGAAGTGGTGGGGGTCCGCTTGGTGGGCAAGCTCCGTGAAGGCTCGACCGCGACCGACCTGGTGTTGCGGATCACCGAGATGCTCCGGGCCCACGGAGTGGTCGGCAGATTTGTGGAATTCGAGGGTCCGGGTCTCGACGATATGCCGTTGGCCACCCGGGCCACCATCGCCAACATGGCACCCGAGTATGGAGCAACGGTGGGTTTCTTCCCGGTGGACAGCCAGACCACTCGCTACCTGGAGCTGTCGGGGCGGTCTCCGGAGTTGGTGGAGACCGTGGAGCAGTACTGCAGGGAACAGGGACTGTGGCGGGACGACCGGGAGATCTCCTATCACGCACATCTTGAATTGGATCTGGGCACTGTTGAACCGGCTTTGGCCGGTCCCCGTCGTCCTCAAGACCGGATCCCGCTGTTCCGCATGAAAGAGCAATGGCACAGTGACCTCGCATCGGTGTTCGAACGCTCCCCCTCCAACGGCGCCACAGCCGCTCGGGAAGTGAGCATGAACGGGGACACCTTCGGCATGGAACATGGTCGGGTGGTCATCGCCGCCATCACCTCCTGCACCAACACCTCCAATCCGGCGGTGATGGTGGGCGCGGGGCTCTTGGCCCGTAACGCCCGACAGCGAGGTCTCCGCCGCCAGCCCTGGGTCAAGACCTCGCTGGCTCCCGGATCCCAGGTGGTAACCGACTATTTGGACCAGGCCGGGCTCACTGAGGACTTGGAGGCGTTGGGTTTCTACCTGGTCGGGTACGGATGCACCACCTGCATCGGCAACTCCGGACCCCTACCAGAGCCGATCTCGGATGCCATCGACTCCGCCGATCTGGTGGCGGCCGGGGTGCTGTCGGGAAACCGCAATTTTGAGGGCCGCATCAACCCTCACGTCCAGGCCAACTACCTGGCGTCTCCTCCCTTGGTGGTGGCTTACGCCCTAGCCGGCACGGTTGACTGGGATCCTGCCACCGAACCTCTGGGAACCGATTCGCAAGGCCGGGAGGTCTTCCTACGCGACATCTGGCCGAGCCAGGAAGAAGTCACCTCTGTCATCGACCGTCACGTAAACCGAGAGCAATTCACGAGACGCTATGCAGATGTCTTCACCGGAGCGGAAGAGTGGCGCTCGGTGACCACGCCCGAAAGCCGGCTCTATGACTGGTCGGAGGAATCCACCTACATCCAGTCGCCGCCATTCTTTGCGGACCTGACCCCCCAGCCACGTCCCGTGCAGCCCATATCGCGAGCGCGGACTCTGGTGATGGTGGGCGATTCGATCACCACCGATCACATCTCCCCGGCCGGTTCCATCTCTGCGGAGACCCCCGCCGGGCGTTATCTGATAGAGCGGGGGGTGCAACCCGCCGGATTCAACTCCTACGGCGCTCGACGCGGCAACGACCGGATAATGAGCCGAGGCACCTTCGCCAACCTCCGGGTGCGGAATCTCCTGGCGCCGGGAACCACAGGCGGATACACCACCGATTTCGGGGATGGGCAGGTAAAAACCATCTACGAAGCGGCAGGTAACTACCGCGAACGCGGAACGCCGCTCATTGTGATCGCCGGCCGGGATTACGGGATGGGTTCCTCCCGAGACTGGGCCGCGAAAGGGCCCTTCCTGCTGGGCGTACGAGCGGTTATCGCCGAAAGCTATGAGCGCATCCACCGCACCAACCTGGTGATGATGGGCATGCTGCCCCTCCAGTTCCTGGAAGGAGAGAATCCGCGGACCCTGGGATTGTCAGGCACGGAAACCTTTCATATCCCCGTTGACGAATCGCTTGTCGCCAGCCAGCGTCTGATGGTGAGAGCCGAGAGCCAGAACGGAAGCTCAGTGGGATTTGAGGCCATCGTCCGCATAGATACGCCCATCGAAGTGGACTACTACCGGCACGGTGGAATTCTCCCTTACGTGCTCCGGGAGATGGCGGGTCAGGGAGCTTAGTCGACCTAACCCCTATTGTCCTTTGTGGGTTCCTGCACCTCCGATTCCCCAACCCACCCAGGGGCAACAGGAAGCTCCCGGCCAACGGGTGCACGAACAGTAAACCGAGTCCCTCTTTTCCCGGTCGGACAGGCCACGCCCCCTGCAAGAAGAGGGGAAAGCGGGGAGGTGATGGCGATGGATTCCATGGCAGAGGCTTCATATTCGCCCGATAGCGATACCGGGCGACATCTGCCGGATCATGGAACACCCCCAAGCCCGGGCGCTCGGCTTCACAATCAGAGTGGACGATCCCCAGTTGGTGAAATAGGATGCAAGAAACGTGCTTTTTCGGATGTCCGAGACTCCCGGAGCGGTTCTCCGGCACTGGCGAACCTCGAGAGCGGACAACCATCGGTCTATTGTGAGGAGTAGGCCTCGGCAACGATAAGCGACCGAGCTGAATCAAAAGGAGTTTTGTGATGACGGAAATGGATTGGAGAACTCTCTTGGGGGGAAAGATCGTCGATCTGGCTCACTCGTGGTTCCGGGGCATGCCGGCCTCCCCCAATCAACCCCCTTTTCAGATGGCGATGGTCAAACGCCATGGTGATGACGTCAAACCGGACGGCCAGTCGGCCGCCAGTGAAATATTCGTCATGAGCGGGCATGTGGGAACCCACATCGACGCCTTGTGCCATGTCTCCCAGGACGGCTTGATGCACGGAGGCGTGGTACCCGTGGTGCCTACAACCGGTCAGGGGTATCCCGAGTTGGGAATGGAGACGGTGAAACCCTTCTTCTGTCGAGGAGTGCTCTTGGATGTGGCCCGGGTTCACTCCGTGGAGCATCTGCCCGCAGCCTACGAGATCACCGCCTCGGATCTCTCCGCAGCGGAGGAAGCAGCCGGCGCACATGTCCAAGCCGGCGATGTGGCACTCATTCACAGCGGGTGGAATGTGCATTGGGACGACCCGGTGTCTTTCGGGGGCCAAGATCATGGCACCCCCGGACCCGGGATGGAAGCGGCAGAGTGGCTGGCTCAAAGGGGTGTCCGAGCAGTGGGCGCCGAAACGATCGGCTTCGAGGTGATCAATCCGGACACCGGCCTGAGTTCCCTGCCTATTCACCGGCGGCTGTTGGTGGAGGCAGGTATCCATCTCTTTGAGGTGATGAACCTGGGACCGTTGGCCCTCCTTGGAGCGGGAGAATTCCTGTTCGTGGCCTGTCCCCTCAAGATGGTGGGGGCCACCGGCTCACCCCTCAGGCCGATCGCGGTTGTCTTCGACTGACCTTTTGGCTGTCCTGGTGGGCCGGTTGGTTGTTTAGGACGAAGCCAGCCCATCGGCGGGAAAATATCAAGTTTCCTCCTACCGTTTTGTGGGTGCTGAAACTAGGCTGTTCCAACGAATCGCTTCTGACTCCAGTGGACGTGAGTAGGTACCGAACCGGTGAAAACCGTCCATCTATCTGTGCATACCCCGCCCGACAGAAGACTTAGTCCGGTACAGTCCTGCACATGTCCGAAGACTCTCTGACTTTTCGCATTGAAGGCGAGTTGACGATCGACAAGCTGTCGGACGCGTTCCTTCGGTTCTCCAGAGTGCTTGACGCGCTTGGAGAGAGCCACGACGCCAATGTTCGATGGGTGCTCGCCGGGCTCGACTACGGCAGCGCTGCCGCAACTGCTCAAGCTGTGCCACTTGACAGTGACGCTAAACGGCGAATCCCAGCGATTTGCGACGATTACATCAGGGCCGCCCGACAAGTTGCCGGTGGCGACTCCGATCCTGCACATCCCTACCTGCGCCTCGTCCGCGAACTGACCGAGGTTGCCGACGAAAACAACCGGATCACGTTCGAGACCACCGCTGACAAAGTCGTCTTTATAGCCCCTGCGAGCATTCCCGCTGATGAGGTCCAAGGGGAGACCACGAGATCTCTCGGAACTGTGCGCGGCCGCGTGGAGACACTCTCCCATCGGAGTAGCCTCCGCTTCTCTCTCTACGAACTTGCCACGGACAGAGCTGTTCTATGCCATTTCGATCCGGACCTCGAAGACAAGATGCGTACCGTGTGGGGACACATCGCTGACGTATCTGGCACCGTAACCCGGGATGCGGCCACGGGTAGGCCTTTAAGTATCCGAAACGTCACACAGGTAGAGGTTTTAGACGAAGGAGATCCCGTGGGTTATCTCCAAGCGCGGGGAGCATTCCATAGCCGCGAACCCGCCGAGCTTGCCTTGAGACGAATAAGGAATGCCAGCTAGACCGCCTCGCGTATACATTGATGCCTGTGTTCTCCTTGCTTATGTGGGCAATGAGGAGGGCCGCGCTGACACGGTCCAGTCCATTCTGGATGATGCTCGCAATTCGCGAATTGAACTCCTCACCTCGGCGCTATCAATCACCGAGGTTGCTTACGTAGCTACAGGCCCCCATGACGACATCTCATCCGCTGGTGAAACCAAGATCGATCAGCTTTGGACTCCGGCTTCACCGATCATTCTCGTGGATGTATCCGAGACGGTGGCACGAGCAGCCCGGTCAGTGATTCGTCAGGCCTAGGGTGAAGGTGTCGGAGGAGTTCGATCAGCCGACGCCATTCATCTCGCAACAGCGCAACTGCAGAAGTGCGACCGGTTCTTTACATAGGGACTTATATACCTGTTGCCACTGGTGGTTTGGGTGATACTGTTCTGCGATGTCGACCCGCAGAGCATTCCCCGGGGGGCGTGCCTGTCTTACAGTCGAAGTTTGTTGCGCGCATCGCGTCGGGAATGGTCCCTCCCGACCCCAGGCCAAAGGCCCGGGCGCGTATGTTGACTGCGGCATTGACGTCCCTGTCCGCGCACATCCCACACGACCCACAGTGAAACACCCTGAGGCTCAGGGGCATGGGTTGGCGGTGGCCACAGGACGCACAGTCCGTGGTGGTGTGGCGGGGGTCTACCCTCTCAAACGGAATGCCAGCCTTCTCAGCTTTGTATCCCAGTATGCGGTTGAGGGACGACCATCGTTGTTCGGACATCTTCTTGGAGAACCTCTTTGATTTGAGCATGCCCGCCACGTTGAGGTCTTCGACGGCTATCCCGTCGCAAGACGTGACGAGGCGGTGGGCGAGGC
Organism: Acidimicrobiia bacterium; assembly: GCA_965214265.1. Classification (GTDB taxonomy): domain Bacteria; phylum Actinomycetota; class Acidimicrobiia; order Spongiisociales; family ZC4RG35; genus Bin76. The sequence continues at coordinate 1,059,579 of CBDCBK010000010.1, read as the reverse complement.
GGAAATCAGCCTGAACAGCGCGCTCTTTCTCTCTGCGGTGCGCCTTGGCTAGGGCGAGGCCTTTCTTCTCCCTACTGCGGGAGCCCTTCTTGGCGCGGGACAACCTTCGTTGCGCCCTCTTGGTGCGGGACGCGTCCACTTTCCTGGGCGCCACCACCCTCCCGTCCGAGAGAGTCAGGCGGTGCGTCAGACCCACGTCTATGCCCACGGGGTTCACGGATTCCATCTGGGGCGCCTCCCTCTCCGGGTGGCGGACCACGACGTGTACCTCCGTCCGAAGGGGCGTGCGCACCACGCGGAGTTCTCTCACCCGGGCGCCTCCCTCCAGAGCTTCTCCCAGGCGGTGGCCTTTGTCGCGGAAGCGGAGGGACGGGAGTCCCTTCACGGCGAGCCTCCACCATGCCGCAGAACCCCCGTTGGCGCCGGGGGGAACCACCATGGAACTCGTCGCATCCGGGATCTCTATGGTCCTCCACCGGCGGGACGCCTTGAACCGCGGGAACCCGGGCTTGGAACCCCCCTTGCAGCGTTTGTAGAAGGCGGAGGTGGTCCGGTCGAAACGGCACAGGACGCCCCTGCCCACCTGCACAGCTAGACGCTCCCACTCGGGAAGGTCCGAGCGCACCCCCGTGAACTCTCCCATCAGGTCGTACTTGGACCTGCGACGTTCCGGAGGGAACTTCTCCGCCTCCCCTGGGTGGTGTTCCCGCCACCACGCGTAGGTTCCCTTCCAGGACTCCAATGCCGCGTTATAGAGTTCCGCGCACATGCCGAACGCCACCGTGAGCCGACGGTGAGCACCCGGGGAACACTTGGCGGGAAACCGGAAGGTCTGCACCGAGAGCATATCTTCACGGTACCCGGGGGGTGTGACACAACACGGCCACATCAGCAGCAAGGCGCCCTCGAGCGACGAGTGGTATTAGATATATAGTTCCCTTTACATACGAGAAGGAGACCACCCGAAAACGCTGGGACGGTTTGATCAGGGCTGACGTTGCCGAGCCGTTCTCGGACTCGCCACAGCTTGGTTTGTAGAACCTCAGGCTTTTCGTCATCGGGCCGGGTGGCAGTGGGCGTGGCCTCAGAGATCATCAAAGACCAACCGTCTGAAATATGTCTTTCATAGCGGCGCCGTTCATCACCGACGGTATCCCTTATCAAAGCAACAAAGGAGGCGACTGGGGTGGTGTCGTGTTGGCGGCAGGTTGGCTAATGGAAGGATTGCTGGCCCTGGAAACCACCTGCCAGAGACTGGGCGATCTGACAGAAACAGGGCCAGCTCGTCAACGTATCCGTGATGCTTACACTCGATCCCCTATCTCCACCGGAAAGCAAGCCCATTGGGATTCACAAGGCAGACCTCGTGATATCCATGAACACAAAACCAGACTTTTGGATCGAGCGCAAAGCAGGCAGGGACCACCTAGCCGACCGCTACTGGTCCAGGCGAAAGCGACTGCTCTTAGCCAATAGAGTGCGTCTCAACACCATACGTTTGCTAGCGGTGCGTCCTGAACAGCCTTCGGTGGGTTCTGCTTACTGTCCAGTGAAATGTCGAGACGAAACTCCCCCAGTCCGTGATACCAGAAGTAGGGCTCGTCAAATAAGGAAAAGAGAAAAACCCCAGGGTCCAGCGGAGAGGAGTGCAACTCGGCCATCGTTAGCGAATGTCCGACACTGGTCTGCCCGTCGGCAAATCCAAGAAGTTTCTTTGTGACTAGTGATCCGGGTGGGCAAGCAGACGCCGTGCGCGGCGGATCACGGCTTCGTCGATCATTCTTCCTTGAGAATTGCGGATGGCTCCCCTGCCCTCCTCACGTGCCCGCTCGTAATCATCGACTAGTTGGCGGGCTGTTTCCAGTTCTTCCTCAGAAGGCGTGAAGACCTCGTTGATCACCGGCACCTGTGCGGGGTGGATAGCGGGACGAGAAGAGTACCCGCACTTTCTGAGCAAACGGGTGGAACCTCTCAATCCGTCGAGATCACCGATATCGGTCCACACCGGACCGCTGGGGCCCCGAAGACCTTCCGCGGCCGACGCCCACACCAGCCGCGACCGGGCCGGATGCCAAAGCATCGGGTCGGCGCCGTGTTCGAGTCCCAAATCGGCGGCCAGGTCCTGCTCGCCGATCGCCAAACCCACCACCTGTGGGTGCTCGGCGATGGAAAGCGCCTCCCACAAACCCCGCCCACTCTCGATGAGAGCCACCAGACGAAGCGACGGTGAGATCCCAACTCCTCGGCACTGTTGGGTCAACACTTCAAGGGCCTGACTGGTGGCTTTGGGAACCACCAGGGTTTTGATCCCCGCATCGGTGAGAGCCGCCAAGTCAGCCTCCTGTTCCTCCGGCTCACTGTTGACCCGCACTGCCAACTCTGCTCCGGCGGCCTCCATTTCGGGGATCGCATCTAGGATGATCCGGCGGGCTTCCTCCTTGGCATTGGGCGCCACCGAGTCCTCCAAATCGATGATCAGGACATCGGCCCCTCGACTCGGCGCCTTGGCCAGCATGGAGGGCCGGTCGCCCGGCACGTAGAGGAAACTTCGGATCATCGCCGTCGGGTCTTCGGCGGCCCCGTGTGATCAGCCGCCCGGCATGGGATCGAATTCCATGCCCAGTTCAGCTTTGCCCAAGTGTTCTTCCATCTCCGGAGCCTTGAAGATAATGGCGGACTGTGCCATCAGATCTCGGTACATCCGCTCGTATGGACTGGCAGCCACGATCCCATGGGCCCCGGCCAAGCGAAAAGACTCTCGGGCCACCTCTTCGGTCATGCGGCGGACGTGATAGAGCGCCATCAGGCTGATCCACGCCCGCTTCTCCTGCGGGTACTTGGGATCCGAAAGGCGAGCGGCAATGTCGTAAAGCACCATTTCAGCCGAACGGACCCAAAAGCTCATCCTCCCATAGGTGGACTGTGCCCATGACACATCGGCTCGGGTTAACACCACCTGACCCTTGATCGCAACCGCTATCCCTCCTTTGCGCTTGCGAAGGAACCCGGCCATGTAGTCCAAAATCCGGCGGCAATGTCCCAACTGCATCCCCCCCGCGGAGAGGTTCAGCAGCCCGAAGGCCATGTGCTGCACCTCCCCCTCATCATCGGTGAAGGTGGCCTGGGCCTGATCGAGGTCCCGCACGATGGCGTACCGGTCGGGCACGAAAACCTCCTCGATCAACACCGTGTTGGTCGCCGTTGCCCGCAAGCCCATAGCGTTCCAGTCGTCGTTGATGGTCATGCCCGGCGTCCCCACCGGAACGAACAGAATCAGGAGCCTTCGCCCCTGCAACTCGCCCTTGTCATCCACCACCGAGGCGATGGTTCCCACATAGGATGCCCCTGCCGAGTTGGTGGCGAATCCCGCCCGGCCGCTGCCCTGCCATCCCCCCTCCACCCGACGGAATCGGGCACCCACTTTAGTGACGTCTAACTCGTCTGATGGCGCGGAGGCCGCACCGCACAACATCGACTGGTTCTCGGCGCAGTCCCGGAGCAAGGCGGCCATGTTGTCGTCCCCAAAGGCGTAGGGGCCGATCAGATCGAGCGCAGACCAGTGCATGTTGGTGCACGCTGCAGAGGCCGGGTCGCCGTAGGCGATCACCTCCGCCACCTTGGTGCGGGTGGCTATGTTGTGGCCGGGGCCGCCGAACTGGGGATGGATGGCCATGGACGGCACACCCACCGACTTGAGAGCCTCCATGTTCTCGAACGGATAACGCGACTCCCGATCATTGCGAGCCGCCCGACCGAAGAAATCCTCCTCGCTGACAACCTTCTCAACGAGCTTCACATAGTTGTGATCAATCACGTCTGCAGATCCAGTGTTCATAGGCACCCGGATAAGAATAACCCGCTTCCTTTCCGGTCCAGTCTCACAACCACCCTTTCCGCAGCCTCTGATTTCATGACCGGCCCTTGGCGCCCATGGTTAGGATGGCAGCATGCCGCAACCGTTCTGGAACGGGACACACGGACATAACCCATTGCAACCGTGGCGCCCCAATTGCGTTTTCCTTCCGATGTCGACCGAGCCATAGTGACTGACCTATACCCATCCGGCGCCAAACGGCCCGACCTCCCTGTCGTAGAGCCACCCCTGCTGGACCCCTGAGCGTCGGACATGACAAGCCTGCCAGTTCTTGACGTGGCAGTGGTGGGCGCCGGACCGGCAGGCCTGCTTCTGGCTCGCCGTCTGGCCCAGACGAAAGCCACTTTCGAGATCTACGAGCGTCAGTCCGACGTGGGAGGGATCTGGGATATCGATGCGCCGGGGTCGCCCCTGTACGAATCCGCACACTTCATTTCATCCAGAACCCTGTCGGGGTTTCCCGGCTTCCCCATGCCGGACGAATATCCGGACTATCCGAATCACCGCCAAGTTCTCAGCTACATTCACGCCTTCGCCGATGAGTTCGACCTGCGCCGCCACATCCGCTTCGGAACTTCGGTGGATAGGGTTACTCCGACCGCCGATGGCTCCTGGGAGTTGAGGTTCGATGACGGCATCACCCGGCGCTGCCGGTATCTGATCTGTGCCAACGGTGTGACCTGGATACCCAACCTGGTTAACTGGCCCGGGGAATTCAACGGCGAGGTGCGTCACGCTGTCACGTACCGGTCGGCCAAGGAGTTCGAAGCCAGGAGGGTGCTGGTGGTGGGCGGCGGCAACTCCGGAGCGGACATCGCCTGCGACGCCTCCGCCACCGCTGATCAGGCCTTCTGGAGTGTGCGCCGCGGCTACCACCTCATCCCCAAGCACGTCTTCGGAAAACCAGCCGACGTGTTCGCCGACGAGGGTCCGAAGCTCCCCCACTGGCTGGAAGTCCCGATCTTCACCGTGATCCTTCGTCTTCTGATCGGCGACCTCCGCAAGTACGGGCTTCCCAAGCCCGACCACAAGCTATTCGAATCACACCCGCTTTTGAACACCCAGATCCTGCACTACCTCAGCCACGGCGACTGTATTGCTAAGCCCGACGTTGATCGCTTCGACGGCGACGAGGTTGTCTTCACAGACGGCACCCGGGAGCGGATTGACCTCGTCATTGCCGCCACGGGTTATCAACATGCCATTCCGTTCCTCGATGACGGCGTCTTGCAGACTAGGGGAGGGCGTCCCGATCTGTATTTGGGGATATTCGCCCGAAACTATCCGAATCTGGGTGTTCTCGGGTTCATCGAGTTTGCGGCCGCCGCCTATCCCACCTTCGACAGCATGGCCGAACTCATCGTCGCCGACGCCACCGCGCCGCCAGAATCCTCCACTGCCGAAGGGTTCGGGGATCTGAAAGCGAATCACTTCCCTGATCTCAAAGGCGGACATCGTTACATCGGCTCGGACCGGCACTCCAACTATGTTGAGTTGGACACCTACCTCAAGATCCTGAGCAAGGTTAAAGCCAAGATCGGCCTTCCGGAGGATGGCGCGCAGCGGTAGCGTATGCTCGGTTCCCACCGGCGCTCTTTGGTCAGCGCCCTCACATCACAGACACCGGCGGGATGGGAGACCAACCATGACCCAGAGCTTGGCAATCGTCACCGGCGCAGCATCGGGCATCGGCGCCGAGGTCGCACGGCGTCTCGCCCGCCGCGGTTATGGAGTCATAGCCGTGGATCGCACCCAGGAACTGGCCGATCAAGCGGCAACTGCCCTGGGAGGCGAGTCGATTCCGGTGGCTTGCGATCTCTCCGTGGCGGCCGAAACCAGAAACCTGTGCGAACGCATCGCTACCGAGTGGCCACAAGATCTGGAAGTTCTGGTCTGCAATGCAGGGGTGACTGTCCCCGCCGACGTGGCAGATCACACACGCGAAGAAATCGATCTTCAACTCGATGTGATCCTGCGCAGTTCCATGCATCTCATCAATGCCGCTCTGGGTGTCTTCCTGCCCCGTGACCGAGGCCACGTGATGGCTACCGTCTCGCTTGGAGGGATCTGTCCGCTGCCTGGCTCTGCCCCCTATTCGGCCGCCAAGGCAGGCCTTCGAGCATTCCTGGCTGCCCTCAACTGCGAGGTGGCCGGTACCGGCGTGAACGTGAGCGGCATCTACCCCACCGCCGTGAACACACCGATGCTGGAGGGAGAGGCCCGATTGGGAAGCGCTCTCAACTTTCTCAGCCGGGTCCTGACAGTCAACGAGGTGGCCGACGCCTACGAGCGGGCCCTTGACAAACCGAAACTTGAGATCTATGTCCCCTATCACGAAAGCCTCTCTGCCCGGGCCGCCCTCTGGACGCCTAGCCTGATCCCCCGGCTCCTACCCTTCTTCAATCGCATCGGAGAACGAGGCCGCGCCAAATACCTGAAAACCCTCTCCCAGGGTGGCGCCGATCCCGAATAGATCAACGCCACCTGGGAAGAGGCCCCTCACTTGCCAGTAGGGACATCCGGATGCTTTTCCGGGTTAGTTGAACTGCGTCTCCTCGGTTGAGCCCACCAGCGCCAACGTTGAAGCGCGCCCGCCAGTCACGACCTGCGTGACCCGGTCGAAATAGCCCGCTCCGACCTCCGCCTGATGCTTGGTGGCGGTGTAACCATGAATTTCAGAAGCAAACTCCCGGTTCTGAAGCCTGCTGTAGGCGGCCATGCCTTCGGCGCCGTAGGCCCGAGCGAGATCGAAGGTGTGGTAGTTGACCGAGTGCCAACCAGCCAGCGTGATGAACTGGAACCTGTATCCCAACTCGGCAAGCTCGTTCTGGAATCGGGCGATCTCATCGTTGCTGAGATGCTGTCTTCAGTTGAACGACGGCGAGCAATTGTAAGCCAGGAGTTTCCCCGGGTACTTGGCGCGGATGGCTTCCGCGAAACGAGCCGCCTCCTTCAGATCCGGTTCGGAAGTTTCGCACCACAGGATGTCGGCATACGGAGCGTAGGCCAGGGCCCTGGCCGTGGCCGCTTCCATGCCTCCGCGCACCACATGGTATCCCTCGGCGGTTCGCTCTCCGGTGAGGAACGGATGATCGCGTTCATCGATATCGGTCATCAGAAGTGTCGCATCGCGCGCATCGGTCCGAGCCATCAGGATGGTCGGGACGTCCAGCACATCAGCCGCCAAGCGCGCCGCGGTCAGGGTACGGAGGAACTGGGAGGTGGGCACCAGGACCTTGCCGCCCATGTGTCCGCATTTCTTCTCGGAGGCGAGTTGATCCTCGAAATGAACACCTGCGGCGCCGGCCTCGATCATTGCCTTCATCAACTCGCAGCTGTGGATCGGCCCACCGAAACCGGCCTCAGCGTCGGCTACGACCAGCGCAAACCAGTTAAAGTCCCGCTCGCCCGCCAGACTGGCGATTTGGTCGGCCCGCATCAGGGCGTTGTTGATCCGCTTGACGACTTGGGGCACACTGTTGGACGGATAGAGGCTCTGGTCCGGATAGGTCTGGGCCGCCAGATTGGCGTCGGCCGCCACTTGCCAGCCGCTCAGATAGATGGCTTTCAGCCCCGCTTTGACCATCTGCACCGCCTGAGAACCGGTTAAGGCTCCGAAGGTGCGGTATAAGGCTCGGTGTGGAGCAGATTCCACAGCCGTTCGGCGCCGGCGCGCGCCACAGTGTGTTCGATTTTGAGAGAACCGCGCAGCGACAGCACGTCCTGCGGGGAGTAGGGGCGCTGTATTCCTTGCCACCGTTCCTCGAGGTCCCAGCGGACTTGGAGGTCGCCTGCTACAGCAGCAAACCCGTTGTGGCCATTAATCGACATGATGATCGTCCTCCTTTGGCATTACGGGTTTGGCTGTTTGAAATGCGCGCCGACCATCGTCACCTTCGGGGTAAAACCCCTGAACCTGTAGCGACAATCAGCACATTGAGAGAAGTGTGTCACCTTTCAAGTGATAGGACAAGACCTTAATTGAGTATCAGAGTGATAGGAAATACCTATCACTCCAACGGAAGGGTCAAGGATGGAATTTACCCAACTCCAGTCGTTTCTCGAAGCAGCCAAGTCGGGCAGTTTTCGCGGCGCCGCTCGGGCCTTGTACGTGAGACAGCCCTCCATGAGCGACCGCATCAGATCACTGGAGCGGGAACTCCGCGCTCCGCTCTTTCACCGCCTGGGACGCGGCGTGCGGCTCACCGAGGCCGGCGAGGCGTTCCGGCCCTTCGTTGAACGAGCGCTCGACACACTCGATCTGGGTAGAGAAGCCGTCAGACATACCCAGGAATCCCAGAGGAGCACCATCACGATCGGGTCGGCGCGGACCATCGGCACCTACATACTCCCCCCTACCCTCGACCGCTTCCAACGCCGTTTTCCAAATGTCTCGACCCGTATCCGCACCGGACGCTCCTCCGATGTGATCGAGATGGTGGCCAACAGTGTTGTGGACATCGGTCTCTCAAGGGGCCTTAACCACCCCGAAGTGTTCTCAATACACCTCTACGACGAGGAGATCGTCCTCGTCACATATCCCGACCATCCCTTCGCCCGGCAGGGGCGCGCTTATATCTCCGAGGTGGGAAGGCAACCGCTCATCCTCTATGACGCCAGTTCCACATATTTCCGGCTCATCAACCAGGCTTGTCGTGAGGCGGGAATCATCCCCAAGATCGAGACGATGCTCGACAGCATCGAGGCGACCAAGCGCATGGTGGCCTTGGGTCTCGGCATTTCTTTCCTGCCGCGCAGCGCCATTAGCAGCGAAATCCAGCAGGGATCCCTACGGCTAATCGAGTTGGTGGGCGACCACCGGGTTCATCTGCCCACCCATGTGCTGGTGCGACGCGCTCAGCACTACAGTCCCCCCCTCCTCGCTTTTCTCAAGCTCCTTCAGGAGATCTACGGATGCAACATCTCCGAGGTCCTGGCAACCCCCATCTAAAGGCGTTCCTTCCTGGCGCCCGCTACTCTCTGCTGTGATTGTGTCGACTCCTCATGCGGTTATAACCGGCGCCTCGGGCGCGATCGGATCGGCATGCGTGCGCCTGCTCTCCGAACGGGGGTGGGGCTTAACGGGAATCGATGTGGTCACCCCTCCGCCCGGGTACGAATCCGTTTCATGGCACATGGTGGACGTGCGGGACCGGGATGCGCTGGGCAGGGTGGCGGTGGAGACCGGGCCTGTGAAGCTTCTCATCAACGGCGCCGGTTTCGGCGACCGCGCCCCGGCGGCCGAGATGACCGTCGACCAGTGGCAGAATGTGCTCGATGTGTGCCTGACTGGGACCTTTTTCACCGCCCAGGCCTTCCATCCCAACCTCTGCCAGGCGCAGGGCGCGGTGGTGATGAATATCGCTTCCCTGGCTGCCCAGCGATCCTGTGCCCTGCACGCAAATTACTGCGCGGCCAAAGCCGGCGTGGAGTCGCTCACGCAAGTCCTGGCCTTGGAGTGGGCTGCCGACAAGATCCGGGTGATAGCGGTGAGCCCGGGAGTGGTGAACACCCCCATAGTGCGCAAGAACATGGCACCCGGTTCCGAGCGGGAGAAGGCCATCATTGGGATGACTCCCCTGGGTCGTTTGTTCGGACCCGAAGAACTGGCGAAGCTGATCCTCGCCTACTGCTCGGATGACTTCGCCCACGTAACCGGCGCCACCCTGGTAGCCGATGGAGGCTTCGCCACCGCCGGCGGCCTACCGCAGTTCTACAACTAGAGCATCCACGCCACCCGCGCGAATAGACCGCACCCACCAGATCCTCAGGGAGGGGACAGATGCCCGAACTAGCCCGATTCGAGGGCATTTCCAAATACATGCGGTTCAACGATCACCACTTTCCCCACTTCCATGCCGCCTACGCGTAACACGACATTTCCGTAGCTATAACCACCTTGGAGGTGCTGAAAGGGAGACTGCCCAGAACACAAATGCAAAAGGTGATGGCATGGGCGCGGAGCAATCAAAGCGCGCTGTGGAAAACCTGGACGGAGACCTGCCCCGGCTGAGATGCGCCCAGCCGCCTTACACCGACGGAGGTTTCCAGCTATCGGTGGAAATAAGCAATGGTTCAGCGCAACATTTCATCCCCCGGACTCAACACGATAAGCGCGGTCAGGACCTCAGCCTGGGTTTCTCACCAAAAAGGATCCTCCATTCACCCACTTTCCCAGCCCGCCGGGAGACACTGGACCGGTCCCGTAAGATCAACGAACGTGAAGGGAATAGCCGAGACCGGTCCAACCAACCCTCAGTGGCTGGCATTTGTGGACAAATGCTTAATCCTGGATCTGGAGGTTGTGAACGGGGAAATCCGGGAGGTGGGAGCCCTTTGGGGAGATGAGAAACTAAGAAGCTCCAAGGTTTCATCATCAAAGGACGCCGTAAGACAACTCAACGAATTCGGTGCGGGCGCGGAGTTCGTAGTGGGGCACAACATCGTTGCCCATGATCGCCGTTTCATAGAGAAGTACCTACCTGGATCAGACCTTCTCGACCTGCCTGTGGTGGACACTCTCTATCTGGCACCGTTGGCGAAGCCCCAGAACCCTTATCACAGCCTGGTCAAGGATTACAAGCTGCTCGGCGCCGAGCCGAATGATCCGGTCGCTGACTGTCGGCTAGCTCTCAAGCTCCTTGAGGATTGTTGGATGATCCTTCAAATGAGGGAAGAGGAGAGGCGCCGGCTCCTGTCGGTCTACCGGAGCTGTTTTGTCGACTCCGAAGGCCCGGAGGGAACCTCAACTGTCAAGAACGGAACCGGCCTTCTGCTCGAACAACTGGGCGGACAGTTGTTGGCGGACGAGCGGGTATGCAACGGTTTTGTCTACTTCACCCTGGAACAGGACCGACTCGAGGCGGACCGCACCGTGCGGGCATGCCCGCACGCTGTTCGGCGCCAGCTTTCATCCCTGCTCACCTCTCCCAAAACCCGACCGGCGGTCGCCTACGCTCTGGCTTGGCTGACGGTGGCGGGGACTGAATCGGTTCTGCCTCGTTGGGTCCATAGGAGGTTTCCAGAGGCGGCTGTGTTCCTGAAGAAAGTGCGCGGCGCTCCATGCAGCGGTGCCGAATGCCCCTACTGCTCTGAACACCACGATCCGCGGGGCAAGCTGCAGAGGTATTTCGGGTTTCCCGATTTTCGGCTCGACCCTAAGACCAGTGACGGCAAGAGCCTGCAGGAGCGGATCGTTGTCGAGAGGATCGCTGGGGAGTCGATCTTGGCCATTCTGCCCACCAGCGGCGGCAAGTCGCTGGGTTTTCAATTGCCAGCCATCGTCCACAACGAACAAACAGGGGCGCTCACCGTGGTCATTTCGCCTTTGCAGGCCTTGATGAAGGATCAGGTTGAGAATCTCAATAAACGGACCGAGACTCCCACTCTGGCCGCCACATTGAATGGTCTGCAGACCATGATCGAACGCCGAGACGTACTGGAAGGGATCCAGTTGGGCAAATATGCACTCTTGTACGTCTCTCCCGAGCAACTGCGCAGCCCGTCCTCTGAATCCGCGATCAGACAGCGGGAGATCGCCGCGTGGGTGTTCGACGAAGCTCACTGCATCTCCAAGTGGGGTCACGACTTCCGTCCCGACTACCTGTATGCGGCTCGATTCATCAAGGAATTCTCGAACAGTGAAGGTATTGATGTCGCCCCTGTCGCATGCTTCACGGCCACTGCCAAGCTGGACGTACGGGAGGAAATACGTTCCCACTTCAGAAATGTCCTGGGGAAGGATCTAAAGGAGTTCGCTACCGATCGGATCGATCGGGAGAATCTTCACTTCTCGGTCGAGGAGATCCCCAACGCCCACAAAGTGCGACGCATAGACCAACTGCTGAGAGAAACAATCGCCGAAGATCCGGAAGGGCCGGCAGTCGGCTCGGCGATTATCTACGCCCGAAGCCGTTATCGAACAGAGCGCTTGGCGGAGATGCTGCGCTTGCAAGAATGGAACGCAGAACGCTTCCACGGCGGGCTCGACCCACCCGAGAAAAAACGAGTCCAGGATGCCTTTATGGCTGAGAAACTGCCGATCATCGTCGCCACCAACGCCTTTGGAATGGGAATCGACAAAAGGGATGTGCGCCTGGTCATACATGCCGACGTGCCGGGGTCCATCGAGAATTATCTTCAAGAGGCGGGCCGGGCCGGACGAGACGGCAAACCAGCTGACTGCGTGCTGTTGTTTTCCAAAGGCGATCTGGAGAAGCAGTTCGATCTGGTCTCCAAGGGCCAGGTAAGCAAACGGGACATCGCACAGATCCTCAGGGCAATCCGCCGAGCACGCCGCCGCGACGTGGAGGAGATCGTGGTATCTCCAGGCGAATTGCTCCGCACACCGGACACCGACCTCTCCTTTGACGAGGAGGATCGGTATGCCGGTACTCGGGTGAAAACCGCCATCTCGTGGCTGGAGCGGGCCTGCTTCGTGCTGCGCGACGAGAACCGCACCCGCCTCTTTCAGGGGGTACCGGCAGTACCTGACTTGGAAAAGTCCCTCCAAAAGGTCAACACGCTCAATTTGTCCCCCTTCAGACGAAGGCAGTGGATAGAGGTACTTCGTCGCCTTCATCTTGCCGATTTGAGGGAGGGGATCGAAGTTGATGAAATCGCCTGCTTTCCATCTTTCAAAACACGGTTCGCGTCCCTTGAGCGTCGGCACTCGGACGACCCGGCGAAGGCGAACCGCGCCTTCACCCAGGAGATCTTTCGCACCTTGCACGAGATGACTCGTGCCGGAGTGTTGGAAAGTGGTATCTACTTCTCGGCGTGGGTTCGCCATAAGACGGTCGGTAGGTCAATAGACCGGTTGGAACAGATCGCCGCAGCGCAGGAGACGTTACTGGATTTGCTTCGGGATCAATGGCCGAAGGCTGGCCCAGGGGATGAGATGGAATTCTCCATCCCCCAACTGCAGGAACAACTACGAGCCCGAGAGCTCAAAATCGTCAATGACAGCGTCCTCACTTTGCTGAAAGGGTGGGCAAGAAGAGTGGTCGGTCGGCAGGCCCCTGTCACCCCGCGGAGCCTGGGACGGCGTCGGCTCGGGATGCGCCTGAATGTCTCATGGGATGATCTGGCGGAGCAGTTGAAACTGCGAAACGAAGTGGGCCGGGTCGTGTTAGACGTACTGGTCACCAAGGCAGATCAGCAGAATCTGGCCGGCGAGAGGCTAGTGCGGTTTTCGCTGGAGGATATGCACCGGGCTGTCGAGGCGCGCCTCGGGCTCGCACAACAAATTGGCGACGAGTTCAGCGCTATCGAAAAGACCCTCTTATTCCTCGATGAGAGCCACGTTATCAGGCTGGAGAAAGGACTGTCCATCTTTCGGCAGGCAATGACCATTCGCATGCATGAGGAGGCGAAGGGAAGGCGTTACTCGGAGAAGGACTATCACCCTCTTCGAGAGCACTACGAGCAGAAGATGATTCAGATTCACGCCATCGGACGCTATGCCGAGGAGTCGCAAGAGCGTCTGGAGGGTTGGGCTCGCGGCTATGTAGACAACTACTTCAGGATGTCCGGGCGGGATTTCAACCGGCGCTACTTCCCTGGGGAATTCAAGTCGCTGAAGCGTCCTACCTCCAAGGAGAAATACGCCGAGATTGTCGAGAGCCTGGGAAACCAAGCGCAGGAACGAATCGTCAAGTCGCCAAAGGACCGCAACGTTCTGGTGCTGGCCGGTCCCGGGTCGGGAAAGACTCGTGTGGTTGTGCATCGCGCCGCGTATCTGCTGATGGTGGAGCGGATCCGCCCCAAAAGTATGCTGGTGATTTGCTTCAACCGTTCGGCCATGCACGAACTGCGGGTGCGACTCCGGGCATTGGTGGGCGATCTGGCAAGACAGGTGGCAGTCCATACATATCACTCCTTGGCGCTGCGAGTGACAGAGCGTTCCATCGCCGAGCGGGTCAAAGCGGCTAGTGACAGTCAGATCGACTTCGATGAGATAGTCAAAGAGGCCAACCGCCGGTTGGGAGGGAAGGAACAGATCATTGGAGCTGAGCCGGACGAACTACGGGACCGGTTGTTATCTGGATTTGAATACGTGTTGGTTGACGAGTACCAGGACATTGACGCAGACCAGTACGAGATGATCACCCACATTGCTAGAAGAGCCGGCCAAGAAGACGATGAGGACCGCCGGGCCACCATCTTGGCAGTGGGCGATGACGACCAAAACATCTACGCCTGGCGCGACGCAAACGTTCGCTACCTGCGAGAATTCGAAGAGGAGTTCAAGGCCGAACGCCACTACCTCGTCGAGAACTACCGATCAACCCGAAGGATCATCAACGCTGCCAACGTCCTTATCGGGAACAACAAGGACCGTATGAAGGTAGAGCATCCCATTCGGATCAACACCGCGCGAGCCAAAGATCCACCTGGCGGAGATTGGCAGCGGCTGGATCGCCGAATACGAGGAAGAGTCTCCCGGATTGAGGTTGACAGCACGGATGTGCCCGCAGCAACACTTGGAGAGGTTGAGCGTCTTCGAGTACTCAGTTCTGCACCTGATTCAGGATTCAGTTCTGCACCTGATTGGCAACAGTTTGCTATTCTCGCCTGGAGCCACGCCCAACTCGCTCCGGTGCGAGGGCTTCTCGAAGATAACAATGTGCCGGTGCGTCGGTCCATTCCCGATGGGTTGCCAAGACTTGATCGTATTCGGGAATTCCGGTTGCTACTTGACTATTTGGGCACTTGTCAGGCTTCAGAGATCAATGTGCCCCAGTTGCGCCAACAACTCACAGGTATTTGCCGGGTCAACGGACCCGGGACCGTCTGGACGGGTATGGCTGATCGGATTCTGGCTGCAATCGAAGACGGTTCAGGTGTCCAGTCGGTCCCTGCAATGGATGTGACAGAAATGGTGCGCCAAGGCCTCGCCGATCACAACCGTTCCCACCTCATTGGCCATGGTGTCTTGGTCAGCACGATCCACGCGGCAAAGGGCTTGGAATTCGACCACGTACTGGTGCTCGGCGGTCTCCGCCAGAATCGCAACAATGGTCGGCACCCGACTGAAGAGGAAAGACGACTCTATTACGTCGGGATGACGCGAGCCAGTCAAACCCTCGCGCTAATTGATTCTCGGGATAGCCCTAATCCCTACTTTGCGGAGGTAAGGTCAAATGTCCGCACCCGAGGAGTAGGGGTCGCCAAAAACAGCGGCCAGATCCACGGTTTCACCTACGAGATGCTTGGCATGGCAGACCTGTGGTTGGATTTCGCCGGCCGCCAGTCAGGCAACCATTTCATTCACCCTGCTTTGTCGCGCCTACAGCAAAACGACCGGGTATCTTTGACACGCGATAGCAGAGATCGGGTATGGGCACTGGACAGGCGAAAGGCGCGAGTAGCGCGCCTTTCCAGTAAGGCGGCAACACACTGGCCGGCATCTCGCATTAAGAAGATCGAAGAAGTCCGAGTCCTCGGAATGGCGCACCGCACTCAGGACGACAGTGGTGACCCCAAGTACCGTGGTCGCCTCCAGGTCGAGTCATGGGAGGTTCCGATCCTCGAGGTACGCGAACGCCAATAGAAACGGCCCCGACCCGGGTCGGGGCCGTCGGCCCTGGGCTACTTACCCAGGGGTGGCACCTCCGTGAGCGTAATACCTTCGATGTCAAGCGCAATCTGGATATGTCATTTGACAGGCACGATCAGACGTTTCCAATTACACCACGCTCCAGCCGCCGTCCACCATTAGGGTCTGTCCGGTGATGTAGCTGCCGGTGGCGCCCGCCAGGAAAACCACCACCTCAGCCACCTCCGAAGCGGAGGCGAACCGTCCCATAGGGATCTTGGACTTGATAATCTCCAACTGCTGGGCGTTGGCAGGGTCGGCGCGAAACTCGGCATTCATAGGTGTTTCCGTAAAACCTGGCGCCACCGTATTGACCCGCACCCCAAATTCGGCCCACTCGGCGGCCATCGTCTTGGTGAGCCCGATCACTCCTGCTTTGGCTGCCGCGTACCCTCCGATGGTGGGGAATCCGAGCGGACCGGATATTGAGGCTATGTTCACCACCGATCCTGATCGCTGCTCGATCAGGTGGGAAACAGCGGCCCGGGTGACGTAGAACACCGAAGAGAGATTGACCTCGATAACCCGCTCCCATTCCCGGACATCCAACTGCTCCAGCCGCGCACGGTGCTGCCGCCGGCCGGCGTTGTTGACCACCACGTCCAATCTCCCGTACTCGGCGATAACCCCGTCCACGGCAGAGGCGACTGCCGCTTGGTCGGTCACGTCACAGGGCACCACCAAACCGTTTGACTGTCCGATGATCTGAAGCGTTCCCTCCAGACCCAGGCGATTGCGAGCCAGCAGCGCCACATGTGCGCCTTCTCCGGCTAGAGCCACGGAAGTCGCCCGGCCTATACCCTGACTGGCGCCGGTGACCAGGGCCACCTTGCCGGCTACCCCGGTATCCACGGCGCTACCCCGCCTTCTTTAACGGTTGGAAGAAGCCGGTCCCAGGATTGCGGACTCCTCTCAAGCTCAATTCGTAAGTTTTTCGATGATGTCCGCTGTGGCTGAGATCAGGTTGTCGACCTCGGTTCGGGTCATGGGGGTGGAGAGACAGGCTGTGCCCCGTGAGGAGAGAAAGAAGCCCCGGTTGAGAAGACCGATGTGGAAAAGGCGTTTCAGTTCGGGATCGGTCCGGTTTACCGCATGAACATCGGTGATCGGCTCCGACGTGGGATGCAGATTGAAAAGTGACCCCATCCCGGTGGCCTGTCCCGGAACCTCCCCTTCCGCGAAGACCCGATTCCAGCCCGCCTTTGCGTACTCCCCCAGTTCGTTCAGATCGTTGATCACGCCGTCGGTGAGCATCTCCAGGCAGGCAAGCCCCGCCGCCGCGGTGACCGGGTTCCCGTTGAAGGTGCCTCCCCAGGCGATGTCCCCCGAAACTGGGTGCATGGTCTCCATAATCTCGCCCGCTCCTCCGAAGGCGCCCACCGGGAACCCGCCCCCGATGATCTTGGCGAAGGCGCTCAAATCGGGGCGGACACCGTAGACGGCTTGGGCGCCTCCCCGATGCAGGCGGAGGGTCTGCACCTCGTCGAAGATCAGCACCGATCCCCCGGCGGTGGCGGCCGACCGGAGAAAGCGCAGGAAATCAGGGCGGGCGGGAATGACTCCCGAGGCACCCTGCACCGGCTCGACGATTATGGCGGCCAACTCGTCCCCCACTGTCTCCAGCACTCTCCGGCATCCTTCCACATCGTTGTAGGGCAGATCCACCATCAACCCGGATATCTCGCCAGGCACACCCGCGGCCGGAGTGGTTGCATAGTCGTGAGTCCCGTGGTAGCCCCCCTCGAACCGTCCGACCTTCGACCGTCCGGTGTAGGCGCGGGCCACCCGCAGAGCGGCCATGGTCGCCTCGGTCCCGGAGTTGGTGAATCGCACGAGTTCCAAGGAAGCAACCCGCTCGCACAACACCTCGGCCAACCGCACCTCGTATTCGGTGGGCGCTGAAAAGGCCGTTCCGCCCTCCTGGGCCTCGCGGGCGGCCTTCAGGATATGGGGGTGGGCGTGCCCACAGATCAGAGAGGTGTAGTTGTTGAGGTAGTCAACCCGGCGATTGCCGTCTACGTCGAAGATATGGCATCCCTCTCCCCTTACCTGAAAAGGAGGGAAGGGCGGAAAATAGGTGGTGCTGCGGGTCGTGCCACCCGGGAGAACCATCTCCGCCCGGCGGGACATTTCGACCGAGCGGGGATTCGCCCTCCGATATTCGTCCATCTCCCGCCTGAGAGCGGCCGCGATTCGTGACTTGCCCGGCACGGTCGACCTTCCCTAGACCACGCCCCAGCCGCCGTCCACCATCAGCGTCTGGCCCGTGATGTAGCTGCCGGTGGCGCCCGCCAGAAACACCACTGCCTGGGCGATCTCCGAGGCGTCAGCGAAGCGGCCCAGGAGAATCTTGGATCTGATCGTCTCCAAGAGTTCGGCGTTGGCGGGGTCGGTGCGCAGTTCCAGGTTCATGGGCGAGGAGGTCCACCCCGGCGCCACCGAGTTGACCCTCACCCCGAACTCGCTCCACTCGGCGGCCATGGTCTTGGTGAGGCCGATCACTCCCGCCTTGGCGGCGCTGTAGGACCCGATGGTGGGAAAACCGAGGGGCCCGGCGATGGACGACACGTTCACCACCGACCCCGATCTCTGTTCCAAGAGATGCTGAACGGCGGCTCGTGTGACGTAGAACACCGAGGAAAGGTTGGCATCGATAATGCTTCTCCATTCGTCAAGATCCAACTGGTCCAGCCGCCGGAAGTTTTGTCGTTGACCGGCATTGTTTACAATCACGTCCAGTCTTCCCAACTCCGAGACCACCCTCTCCACCGCAACGGCCACCGCCGGAGGGTCGGTTACGTCACAGGGCATCACCATGCCCGACGCCGACCCTCCAATCATTTCCAGGGTTTCGTCCAGAGCCAGGCGGTTGCGGGCCAACAGCGCCACCCGGGCGCCTTCTTGGGCAAAGGCCATGGCGATGGCGCGGCCTATGCCTTGGCTGGCGCCGGTGACCAGGGCGACTTTTCCCGCCAGTTGAGTGTCCATGCCGTTACCCGGTGGCCTCCTTGATGAGGTTCCAGAGCCGGCTGGGGGTGATGGGAAGCTCGTCTGCCTCCACTCCCAGATGGCTGAGAGCGTCGGAGACCGCATTGGCGACCGCCGCTCCCGGTGGGAAGGTGCCTGCCTCACCCATTCCCTTGAAGCCCCCTTCGGTGTGAGGAGAGGGGGTAACCACATGATGAATCTCGAAGTCGGGAACATCGGTGAAGGAGGGCAGCAGGTAGTCCATCAGCGAGGTGGTGAGCAACTGGCCGTCCTCGTCGTACACGAACTCCTCCAAGACGGCGCCGCCCAGAGCCTGAGCTATGCCACCCTGGATCTGTCCTTCCACCAGCAGCGGGTTGATCACCGGGCCGCAGTCATCCACCACCACATAGTTCCGCCAGGTGATCTTGCCGGTGTCGGTGTCCACGTCCAGCACCACCAGATGGCAACCCGAGGCAGTGGTGAAGTTGGGCGGGTCGTATACGTAAGTGGCCTCCAGGAAGGGCTGGTCGCCCTCGGGAAGGGCATGCGCCCAATAGGCCTGCTGGGCGACCTGCGCCAGGCTGACCGAACGCATCTCCTCGGCGCCTTTCACCGAGACCATGCCGTCGGCATACTCCAGGTCTTCCGCATCTGCCTCCAGCATGCCCGCTCCGATACGGACCGCCTTGGCCTTGATCTCCTCAATGGCCTTGATCACCGCCACCGCCGCGACATTGGAGCGGCTGCCTGCCGACCCGAAGCCGGTGTAGGGAGTCTGATCGGTGTCGCCCCACACCACCCGGACGTCGGCCATGTCGATCTCCAGATGGTGGGCGGCTACCTGCGCCAAGGTGGTCTCGGTTCCCTGTCCCATAGGGATCATCCCCGTGTAGACAGTGGCCTTTCCGTTCGGGTCGATCTTGACCGTGGAACCCTCGTAACCGCCCGTGTAGTAGCTGAGATACCCCAGGATGGGCGAGGGCCCGAAACCCGAGACATGGATGTAGCTGGAGATGCCGATCCCTCGATAGACACCTTGTTCGCGCAGTTCCTTCTGCTCCGCCCGGAGCCGGTCGTAGTCCGCCGCTTCCAGCGCCTTTTCCAGACAGGCCGGGAAGTTTCCGGAGTCATAGACGGCGCCGGCCGCGTTGAACCAGGGGAACTCGTCGGGCTGGATCAGGTTTTTGCGCCGTAGTTCGGCCGGGTCGATGCCCAGTTGCTTGGCCGCCTTGTCCATCATCCGCTCAGTCCCGAAGATTCCTTCCGGTCCGCCGAAACCGCGGAAGGTGCTGACCGGGGTCTTGTTGGTGGCAGCCGCTATCACATCGCAGTAGTAGTTGGTGATCCGGTACTGGTTAGGCGCGGCTGCGCCGGTCACCCAAGCCGGGCCTATTCCGACGCTGTGCAGATGGGCGCCCAAGTCGTTGATGACCTTACCCCGCAGTCCCAGAATGGTTCCGTCGCTCTGTAGAGCCATCTCCCACTCCTGGATCTGCCCGCGGCCGTGCACGGTGGCCATCAGGCCCTCGCGCCGATCACCGATCCATTTGACGGGCTTGCCAAGTTCCATGCTGGCAATACTCACCAACAGGTCCTCGGGATAACGGTCCCACTTATTGCCGAACCCACCGCCCATGTTGGGAGTGAGCACCCGGACCGCCGTCTCGGGAAGACCCAGCGAGGCGGCCAGTTCCGTGCGGAACAAGCTAGCCACCTGCGACTCGGAATGAACGGTGAGCCGTCCATAGATCTCGTCCCAGTCGGCCACGATCCCCCGGGTTTCGAGCGGAATGCCCGAATGCCGACCGATGGTCAGTTTGCCACGGACTATCTCATCGGCGTTATCGAACACCTCGGGCTCGTATCCGCACACACCCAGGGCGTTGTATCCCGCGAAAACATGATGGATAGCGACATTGTCGCCCCACTCCTCGTTGATAACCGGCGCGTCCTCGTCCAGGGCGGCCTCCGCATCGGTTACCGCGTCGAGGGGTTCGTAGTCGACATCGATACCGTCCAGGGCATCTTCGGCGAGATACCGGGAGTCGGCCACTACCGCCGCCACCGGTTCGCCCACATAGCGGACCTTGCCGACCGCCAGGGCAGGAGTGCATGAATCCTTTTGGCCCGGCAGCCTCCAGACCACCGGGAAAGGGGTGATGTGATCGGGAATGTCATCGGGAGTTATGACCATGTGCACGCCCTCCATTGCCCGTGCCTCGGAGGCGTCCACCGAGTTGATACGGGCATGACCATAGGGGCTGCGCAGGATCGCCATATGTAGGGTTCCCGGCAGGTTGACGTCGGCTATGAAACGGCCCCGCCCCCGGATCAGGGCGGGATCTTCCCGACGCGGCGCTCGTGCGCCTATCCATTGGGTGGTGGTCATGATGTCACCTCGTTCATTTCCCGAGCCGCGCCCAGCACCGATTCCACGATCTTCTGATATCCGGTGCAGCGGCAGATGTTTCCTCCCATGTCATCCCGTACTTCTTCAGCGGTGGGATCGGGATTGCGTTTCAACAGATCTACTCCGGCCAGGATCATTCCCGGGGTGCAGAACCCGCACTGCAAACCGTGGTATTCCGAGAACGCCTTCTGCATGGGATGGAGCTCGCCATCGGTTTCCAGGCCTTCGATGGTGGTGATTTCGGCGCCCTGGGCCTGCACGGCAAAGATCAGACAGGAACGCACCATCTCTCCGTCCAGGAGGACGGTGCATGCCCCGCAAACCCCGTGTTCGCACCCCAGATGGGTCCCGGTGAGTCCCAGCCGGTCCCGCAGCACATCGGCCAGGATCTCTCTGGGTTCGGCCAAAGTGGTTTGGTTTCTTCCGTTCACATTGAGCGTTATCGCAACCTGGGCCATCATTCCACCTCCTGAGCGTGGGCGATCGCCTGCTGCAACGCCCGGCGGGTAAGTACGTCGATCAAATTCCGCCGGTAGTCGGCGCTTCCGTGAATGTCGTCGGTGGAGGGGAACTGGGAAGCGGCCCGGGCGGCTGCCTCGGCCACTGCGGCGGACCCTCCGTCGCTACCGACCAGCGCCGCCTCCGCCTCATCGAGACGGGCGGGATGCGTTCCCCCGAAAGCGGTGATGGAGGCAGATTCCACCGCGTTTGCGTTCATGGTCACCACCGCCGCCGCGCCGGCCACGGCGAAGTCCCCGTTACGACGGGCGAACTCGGCAAATCCGTGACCGCCGGATTGGGCGGGTACCGCTATCTCGGTGATAAGTTCATCTGGCCCCAGCACAGTCGAGAGAAAATGTCCGCTGACCAACTCCTCCACGGACAGCACCCTGGAACCTCCTGATGAGACGGCGGTGACTTGAGCGCCCAACGCCATCAACACGGCCGGGTACTCTGAGGCCGGGTCGTTGTGCGCCAGGCTTCCCGCCAGGGTCCCTCGGTTGCGAATCGCCCGATGGCCCACATAGCCTGTGGCGGTGACCAGGAGCGGCGCATAAGCGGCCACTTCTGAGGAATCCTCAAGCGCGGTCTGACGGGCTATGGCCCCGATTTGCAAGTCGCCTCCATTGCATCGGATGTAATCGAGGTCGGAAATCCCGTTTATGTCGACGATGCCAGCGGGTCTCGCCAGACGGAAGCTCATCATGGGAACCAGGCTCTGGCCTCCGGCCAGTACTTTGGAGGCGTCGCCATGGCTGCTCAACAGACCGACCGCGTCGTCAACAGATTCGGGAGCGTGGTATTCGAAGGCTGCGGGTTTCATCGCTCTCCCATCTCTATGTATGTCAGTTCCCCAAATATAGGACGACGGGAGGGGCGACTGGGCATTTAGCGAATCTTATTCGCCCAGCACCCCGGCCATTTGGTCCAGGGCAGCGAGGTTGTGCCCGGGCACCATCGAGTCGATGTGGGGAAGGGAAGCGATCAAGCCTCTGGTAAGCGGCCGGAATCCGGGGTCGCCCATCAGGGGATTCACCCATATCACCCGGTGGGCTTGGCGGGCGAGACGAGCCATGGCCGACCCCAGCAGCCGCGGGTCTCCTCTCTCCAGGCCGTCCGAGCAGATCAGCACTACCGATCCGCGGTTGCGACTGTCGGGGCCATAGCGCCGCACGTATTGGGTGAGAGACTCCCCGATGCGGGTGCCGCTCTCCCAGTCCACCACCCGGGAAGCGGCCTCCTCTATGGAGCGGTTGGGATCGCGCCAGCGAAGCTGGGGGGTTATCCGGGTGAGCCTGGTTCCGAAACAGAACACCTCCACCTCGTGGGCGGCCCGGTGGGTGGCATAGGCGAAATGGAGTAGCGGTCGAGAAAAGCCCGCCATGGACCCCGAGATGTCGAGGATCAGCACCAGTTGGCGTGGCTTGATCCGCCGGCGACGAAAAGCCCGGTGAAAAGGCTCGCCGTCACTGCGCAGCGAGCGGCGCACGGTTCTCCGCAGATCGATCCGTCCCCTTGGTCCGGGCCGGGTGCGCCGCATCACCCGCTTGGGTAGGTTCACCGCTATTCCGGACACCAGTCGATGGAGCCGACGCAGATCTTCCTCGCTCCAGTGATCGAACCGCTTGTTCTTGAGAATCTCGTCTTCGGAGGCTGTCGGTCCGCTGGAGCCAGGCTTATCCTCGGAAGGGTCCACTACTGAGACCTCCTGAGTGCTGGCAACAGTCTGGGTTCCCATCGGTGGCGCGTCATCGTCCCACCCTCCGAACACAAACTCGCCCATCCGCGTCGAGGGTTCCTGTTCAGATCTGAAAAACCATTCGGCAAACACCCGGTCGTAGTCGGCGAACCGCCGATGATCGTCCACCAAGGTCAATCGGCCCGCCCAGTACAGGTCAGCCGGATCGGTGGGATCGAGTTGGGCCGCCGCCCGGCAAAAAGCCAGAATCCGACCCGGCCCCACCGCAAGTCCGTGGGTTCGTAAGTGTTGGCCGAAGCGGATCAGTGAACCGAAAAGCGCCTGGCCGTCATTCAAGGTCAGCGAGCTCCTCGATGAACCCCGCCGCCGTCTCCAAGTCGTCGCGCTCCTTGAGCGCCGCCCCCAGAGTGAGCCGGACCGTGTCGGTGTCAAGGCGTGCGGTTCCCAGCCGCTGCAGCGCACGCGACCAGCTTATCGTCTCCGCCACACCGGGAGTCTTAACTAGGTCGGCTTGGCGCAGGCGCGCCGCCGCACGCACCACCTTGCGGGCCAGCGCCTCGGACACCTCCGGCGCTCTGGCTTTTATTATCTCCACCTCCCGGAGGGGATCAGGAAGATCGATCCAGTGATATAGGCACCGTCGCTTGAGGGCGTCATGCAACTCCCGGGTGCGGTTGGAGGTCAGGACCACCATCGGGGGGGTGGACGAGTGGATAACTCCCAACTCGGGGATGCTGATCTGAAAGTCGGAGAGGATCTCTAGGAGGAACGCCTCGAACTCGTCGTCGGCACGGTCGATCTCATCAATCAGGAGAACGCATCTTCCTCCCGACCGCAGAGCCCGCAACAGCGGTCTCTCCAGTAGAAACTCCTCCCCGTAAATGTCGCGGCCGCCGCTGTCCCTAATGTCGACAGCCCGCAGATGGAGAAGTTGGCGTGTGTAGTCCCACTCGTAGAGAGCCTGGGAGGCGTCAATCCCCTCGTAGCACTGCAGCCTGACTAGCGGCACTCCCGATGCATCCGCCAACGCCTTGGCCACTTCGGTCTTCCCCACTCCGGCCTCTCCTTCCAGCATCAACGGCTGGGGAAGGGTGTGCGCCAGATATATGGCGGTGGCCAAACCCCGGTCGGCCAGATAGTTTTGGCGGCCCAGAAGTTTCGCTACCTGGTCTGGAGAAGAAAAGTCGATCCCCTCTGATGGTCCATACACATTCGAAGTCAAGTCGATCCCCCAAAAGGATTATCTCGGCAAGATAGTGGAATAGGCTAGGGGCAAAGTAACAAGGAGAGGTTGGTGAGCACCACACTGATCAAAGGAGGCCGGGTAATAACCGCCTCCCGGGACACCGTAGAGGATATCTTGGTGGAGAACGGAAAGATTGCCCGGATGGGAAACCTCGGCGACTTTCCGGCCGACCGGGTGGTGGACGCCAGCGGCAAACTGGTCATCCCCGGAGGGATCGACCCTCATACCCATATGGACACACCGGCGGGTGACACCTTCATCTCCGACGACTTCTACACCGGCACCGTGGCGGCGGCGGTAGGCGGAACCACAACCATCATCGACTTTCCCATCCAGGAGAAAGGCGACGATCCCCGGGTTTCGCTCGAGGAATGGTTCGGGAAGTCGGAAGGGAAGGCCGCCGTGGACTGGGCCTTCCACCAGATCATCGCCGACCTGCCCCCCGCTTTCCTCCCTTCCCTCGGCGCCCTGATCGAGGAAGGGGTTTCCAGCTTCAAACTGTTCATGGCCTATCCCAACGCCTGGATGCTGGACGACGGCGCGATCTTCTCGGCGCTTCAATGGACTGCCGACCACGGTGGGCTGATCATGCTGCACTGCGAGAACGGCCCCGCTATCGAAGTGCTCATCCAGCAGGCGATCGCGGCGGGACGTACCGAGCCCCGGTTTCACGCCATGACCCGGCCTTCCATAGCCGAGGGAGAGGCAACCTCGCGGGCTATCGCTCTGGCCGAGATCGCCAAAGTACCCGTATATGTGGTGCACCTGTCCGCCAGCGAGGCATTGAGTGCGGTGGGACAGGCCCGCGGGCGGGGACTGCCCGTCTATGCCGAAACCTGCCCCCAATACCTATTGCTGTCTGACGATAAGCTCGCCTCGCCGGGTTTCCAAGGCGCCAAATACGTCTGTTCGCCTCCCCTCCGGCCCCCATCCCACCACGCCCGGTTGTGGGAAGGTCTGGCCTCGGGGGACTTGCAACTGGTGGCCACCGATCATGCACCCTTCCACTATGAGAGCCAAAAAGTGATGGGGAAGGGGGATTTCACCAAGATCCCCAACGGCATGCCGGGAGTGGAGTGGCGGGTGAGCCTGCTGTATAACTTCGGGGTGCGGGAAAACCGGATATCCCTCAACCGATGGGTCGAGATCACCTCCACCAACGCGGCCAAACTGTTCGGTCTTTATCCCCAAAAAGGTGAGATAGCGCCCGGATCCGATGCGGACCTGGTGATCTTCGACCCCGAGCGGGAGCAGACCCTCTCGGCCGAGACGCAGATGACCAACTGTGATTACAACCCCTATGAGGGCTGGGTGCTGCAAGGCGCCCCCGAGACAGTGTTGCTGGGCGGAGAACCGGTGGTCTCGGACGGAAAGTTCGTGGGCCGCGCCGGCATGGGCCGGTTCATCAAGCGCCGCCCCTCCGAAACGATCGCCACCGACCTGATTTCCTGACCCGGGGAGAAGCATGACCACCGTCAGAACCGCACTCATCCAGATGTCGACCGTCTACGACAAGGACGCCAACACCGCCAAGGGGGAGCGCCTGGTCCGCCAGGCAGCGGATCAGGGGGCGCAGATCGTCTGTCTGCAGGAACTATTCAACACCATCTACTTCCCCTACGAGATGGACCCCCGCCACCTCGACCTCGCCGAAACGATCCCCGGCCCGACCACCGACCGGATGCAGGAGGTGGCCCGGGAGACCGGCGTAGTGCTGGTGGCGCCCATCTACGAGAAGACCATCGAGGGGATGCTGTTCAACACCGCTCCGGTGATCGGCACCGACGGGGAACTTCTGGGCATCTACCGCAAAAGCCACATCCCCCTGGTGAGCACTCCCACCCTGACGGGGATCGAGAAGTACTACTTCGCTCCGGGAGACACAGGGTTCGTCACCTTCGAGACTCCCTTCGGGATCAAGTTCGCGGTCTACATCTGCTACGACCGCCATTTCCCCGAGGGAGTTCGGGCATTTGCACTGCAGGGCGCCCAGTTGATGGTGGTCCCCACCGCCACCACCGGGATGAGCCGTTACTTGTGGGAACTGGAACTACGTGCCCATGCGGTGGACAACATCATGTATGTGGGCGGAGTCAACCGGGTGGGAGTCGACCAGGATGGATCGGATTCCCACTTCTACGGATCATCGGTGTGGGTGGACCCCAAGGGGCAGATCATCAGCCAGGCCAGCGACCAGGACGATGAGGTGCTAGTGGCCGATCTCGACTTTTCGGTGGTGCCGCAAATCCGCAACGAGTGGGGATTCTTCAGAGACCGCCGGCCCGATCTGTACGGCGCGGTCGCCACCTGAACGAAAGAGACTGGGGAGAGATCTATCCCCCGGGAGCGAAGGCCTCCACCATCTCCCGGTAGTTGTCGGTGATAGGCAACGGCACCGGATACACGTTGGGGCGGGTGGCGTAGGCCGCCAAACCCTGCCGGCAGGCGGCGAGATCTCCCCACACGCACAAAGCGCTCACCACTTCTGCGGGAACCAGGCCCATGGCGGCGTCTAACCCGCCTTCTCGGGGAGGCCAGCCGCCCATCTCGTCCCGGACTTGGTCAAGCAGATCCTGAGGCACTCCGCTGGCCAGGGCGATGTGAGGCTGCTGCCCCAGATACATGGTGGTCATGCGCCGGGCTATCTCCAGGGCCCGCTCGGGATGACGGTCGTCGGCGCTCACCACCACTACCTGGGGAAGGTCGAGATCGTCGAGCGACTTTCCCACGCGGGCGGCGCCCGCGGCCATTCGGTCGAAAGCCTGAGCCTGGTAGGCCAGAGAGGTGAACCCGTTGAGCAGTACCCCGTCGGCGACCTCTCCCGAAAGGGCCAACATCTTGGGACCGGTGGCTCCGATGTAGATCGGGACCTCCTTGGGGGTGGCCGAGACGCCCTCCCCCAGTTCGAGGCGGAGATCCCGCACCTGCACCAGGTCCCCCTCGAACGTCACAGTCTCGAGAGCCAGGAGTCTGCGAACCACCTCCACATACTCCCGCATCTGGCGCAGCGGTCGGCTTCGGATCACTCCCTGTTTCCAAGCCAGCGGATCCCAGTACCCCCCCAGTCCCAACAGCATCCGGGCGGGCGCCAACTCGTCGAGGGTGGCGAAAGTCAAGGCCATCAGCGAGGCGGGTCTGGTCCAGGTGTTCACTACCCCGGCACCGATCTTGATCCTCTCCGTCTGGTGGGCTACCGCCCCCATCACCGAGATGGCGTCGCGGGCAGTGCGCGTTTCGCATATCCAGACCGACTCGTACCCCAGCGCTTCGGCCTCCCTGGAAAGAGTCACCTGGGTGCGGGCATCGGGCCGATCCAGGAAACAGATTCCCACCCTGGCAATGCAAGCGTTCAATGCACACTCCTCCGTCTAAGCGTCGATCATCCCAGCAATAGTAGAAACCCTCCCTATCTCATCTCGGAGAGACTCCAGTTCTCCAGAGCCAGGCGGTCCGCAGCAACCTCTGGCGTAGATCATCCGAGCCGAGAGGAACCCCGAGATAGTCGAGGTGTGGTCTGTCCAGGCAACCTCGACGCTGATCTACCTGCGTATGGAGAGAACGGCGCCCAACACCCGACGCGGCTACAGCGTCGATAGTCGAGGAAACGCACAACTCCGTAGTCCGGATCCCCAAATTGGCGGACGAGAGATATTCGTGTGCGACTCACCCCGACACCAACCTGAGCGGCGGGTTAGACTTCGGGCCAGCCAAATCGCGTCATTTCCTAATGAGAATCGCGTTCGCTCGTATGAGAAGGAGAGACAATGCTCAGGATCCGGAACAGAGGTCCGCTGGTACTCCTCGTCGCCCTAGCACTCGTATTCACCGCATGTGGATCAACCGACGAAGGCGCTGCGGAGACAACCCCCGCAGCAACAGAGGCCCCTACCACGACCCAGGCGCCGGCCACCACGGCCGCTCCCACCACCGCAGCCCCCACCACCACCGCAGCCCCCACCACCACGACCGAAGCCATGGTCGACATGACACCGGAGAAGCCGAACATCAAGGTGATGCCGGCCACCCTGGCGCAGTTCCTACCCCTCTATGTGGCTCAGGAAAAAGGCTTCTTCGCCCACTACGGGCTGGAGCCGGAACTCCTCGCGTTCGAGGGCGGCGCAGGCCGCGCCACGGAGGCGGCCTTGTCCGGTGAGGCGGACATGGGCTACACGAGCTGGCCGCTGGCCTTCTCTCTGGCCGAGCGTGGACAGCAGCTCAAGTTCATCACGACGCATGCGTTCTACGCCCGCGAAGGCGGCGCTGACTACACCACGCATCGCCTGATCGTCGCCCAGGACTCGCCGATCCAGTCGGTCGCAGATCTCGAAGGTGCACGTATCGGCGTGATCGCCCGCGGGTCGAACGAAGAGGCATTCCTCATATCGATAATGCTTGAGGTGGGCGTCGATCCGGACAGCGTCGAGCTCATCGAAGCGTTCTGGGGAGCGCACCCGGATCTGATCACGTCGGGCGAGATCGATGTCGGATACATGATCTACCCGTTCGTCGGCGCCATCATTCCGTTCGGAGAGACCGAGGGGAACGGCTTCCGCTCGATCGGTGACCCCTACATCGGCGGTGAGAACGGCATCCCAGAAATGCTGGGTGACCGCGGCGCCGGCATGTTCCCGATGGCGGCCTCGCCCGGGTTCGTGGCTGAGAACCCCAATACCGTCAGGGCATGGGCACTTGCCATCCGTGACGCCGCTCAATGGATCGTCGACAACCCGGCCGAGGCGCTGGACATCTCAGTGGCCATCTCGGGTGTGCCGGCGGAGGCGCAGAGGAACAACCCGCCGCACCTGTACGTGACCTGGCCGGAGAACTGGGTCGAACAGATGCAGCGTGTTGCAGACCTGATGGTCAACGCGGACCTGATCGGGGAAGGGCTGGACGTGGGAGCGTTCATCTCGGACCTCCCGTTCACCGAAGATGAGATGATCGAGAACGGTCGCTACTTCCCCTGGGATCCAAGCCAACTGCCATAACCAACTCGAACGGGAGTTGAAGTGAGAGGACCCCTGCGGTTCCCTGGACTCACTGCCGTCGCCGTCATCCTCGCAGCGTGGGTGGCGGCGACGGCCACCGGGTTCGTCAACTCAAAGTTCATCCCACCACCCAACGAGGTCTTGCGGGCGGGTTCCGAGGACTGGGCGAACCTCGGCGCCGCCACCCTCGAGAGCATGTGGACTGCGCTGGTCGGCTACGCGATCGGGTTCGGCGCCGCGGTGGTGGTCGGAATGGCCGTAGGCCGGTACGCCTCCTTCGATTCGTGGCTGAGCGGGCCGCTCGACTTCTTTCGCGCCATCCCCGCGGTCGCCATGGTCCCCATGGCGCTGTTGGTGCTCGCCGACTCGTTCCTGGTGGGTGCGTTCGCCGTGGCGTGGGGTTGTTTCTTCCTGGCCGTGATCAACGTGGTCGCCGGCGTGAAGCACATCCCGACCACTTTGCAAGACGCGGCCCGCAGCTTTGGCGCCGGTGAGGTGAAGGTGCTCCGCAAGGTCGGGATACCAAGCCTGCTCCCCTATTTCCTCTCGAGTCTGCGACAGAACGTGTCGGTGGCGCTCATCGTCATCGTCGTCGCCGATATGGTCGTCGGGCTGTCCGGACTCGGCTTCTATATCCTCCGCACCCAAAGCAACGCGCTGTTTGGCCGGATGTATGCCTCTATCGCCCTGATCGCGGTCATCGGGTACTTGGCGTTCCGCCTGCTCGAAATTGCCCAGCGGAGGCTGTTCCCCTGGTGGTCGGAGACATCGTTGACATGACCACCCATCGCACCTCCTCCAGTCCGGCCATCCACCTGAAGGGTGTGACCAAGAACTATGCCCGGCGCGGTCAAGACGAAGACCTCAAGATCATCGATCGCCTGGACCTCTCGTTTCGGCCGGGCGAACTGGTGACGATCGTCGGGCCGTCCGGCTGCGGTAAATCGACGATCCTCAAGATGATCGACGGGTTGACCCCGTTGACCAGTGGGTCGATCAGCTTCGAGCCCAGCTCACCGAAGCCGCGAATCGGCTTCGTGTTCCAGGACTACTCCAACGCGCTGGCACCGTGGAGGACCGTCCAGAAGAACGTCGAGTTCGGTCTGGAGATCGAGGGCATCGCGTCGCGGACCGAGCGGGCCGAGGCGGCCGCCCGCTACATAGAGATGGTCGGTCTCCAAGGGTTCGAAAACGCCTATCCGCGCGAGCTCTCGGGCGGCATGCAGCAGCGGGTCCAGTTGGCCCGCGTGCTCGCCTATGAGCCCGACGTGCTGTTGATGGACGAGCCGTTCGGATCGCTCGACGCGCAGATCCGGCGTGTCCTGCAAGAAGAGATCCGAAGGATCCTCGAGAGTCTCGGCAGAACGGTGCTGTTCGTCACCCACGACATCGAGGAGTCGCTTTACCTCGGCGACCGCACCGTCGTCCTAGACCATCGCCCCGCCCGCGTGCTCACCGACTTCGAGCAGGGCGAGCGGGCCTCCAGCTTCGAGAATTTCATCGCCTCGGACGAGTTTCGAAGGAGATACAACCAGGTCTGGCGCCTCCTGCAAGGCGGGGGTGACCGCGCATGACCGCGTCGGTGTGGATTCGCGGGCTGAAGACCATCATCGTGCTCGCCGCCATCTTCGGGGTGTGGGAGTACGTGAGCCGCGCCGAGATGGTTAACGCATTCCTCTTCCCGCCGCCCACTCAGGTGTTCACCGACACCCTGACCGCCTTCACCGACCCTCCGTACCGGTCGGGCGACGGTCTCTTGTTCCAGATCGGCAAGAGCGTCTACCGCGCCGTCGCAGGTTGGCTCATTGGCGTGATCGTGGGCGTCGTGTTCGGCGTGGTCGTCGAATGGTGGAACAAGCCCGGGTCCGTGGCGATCTCGCTGCTTGAGTTCCTTCGGCCGATCCCGGTCATCCTCTTCCTGCCCATCCTGGTGCTGGTGGTCGGTATCGGGGATCTGTCCCGCATCATTGTGATCGCCTGGGCTTCGTTCATTTTTGTGGCGATCAACACGATCTTCGGCGTCCGTGCCGCCAAGCAGTCGCTGTTGCCCGACGTGGTCAGAAGCTTCGGCGGATCCGAAACGCTTGTGCTGCGACGGGCAGTGTTCGGCCTGGCGGTTCCCCAGATCGTGGCCGGCGCCCGCCAGGCGGTCGGTGTCGCACTCGTGCTTATGGTGGCCTCCGAGCTCATCCTCTCCACCGACGGGCTCGGCTGGTTCATCCTATTCATGCGCCGCAGCCTCTTCCCCGCCGAGATGTACGGAGCGATCCTCATGGTCGGCATCCTCGGCTTAATCTTCGGAACTCTGTTCCAACGCCTACAGAAAAGCATCCTCGCCCCCTACCTCGACTGACCTAACCAAGGAGAGAACATGATCAAAACCGGTATCGGCTTGCTGCAGAATACGCCCCTCCCCGAGACCGTCCGGCTGACCAAGCGGGTGGAGGATCTCGGGTACGACTCGATCTGGTACGCCGAGCACAACTTCTCCCGCGACGGCGTCACCGCCTGCGCAGCTGCTGCCGCCGTGACCGAGCGCCTCACCATCGGCCCCAGCGTCGTGCCGATCTTCACTCGCAGCCCGCTTTTGATGGCGACCACCTTCGCCGCCCTCGACGAGCTGTCCGGCGGCCGGATGGTAGCTGGCATCGGCGCCGGCTCCCGGGTGCTCATCAAGGCCCAGGGCATCAACTTCCACAAGCCGCTGCGGGCGCTGCGGGAGTACGTGGAGGCCTGCCGGGCCGTGTGGCATGCCCACGGGACGCACTTCGACTACCAGGGCGAGATGGTCCACCTCGAAAACGCCGAACTCGACTTCGAGCCCGTGCGTAGGGACCTGCCCGTGTGGCTGGGCCCGACCGGCCCGCTGGCGTGCCAGTTAACCGGGGAGATCGCCGAGGGGGCATCGCTCAACGCCTTTCTGAGTACCGACTATGTCACCTGGGCGCTCGAACACCTCAACAAGGGTGCAGAGAAAGCCGGCCGCACGGTCGACGATCTGGAGGTCGGGATGATGGTGGTGGCAGCCGTCGACGACTCGAAGGAGGCTGCCCGCAACTACCTGCGTCCCCTTCTCGCCCTCTACCTGGCTCGCCTTCCCGACATCACCAAGCGCACCTCGGTGTGGGGCGAGGACGGTGCGGGATGGGAGCAGTTGGTAGCCGCCGTGGACGAGGGAGGCGGGGAGGCCGGCCAGAAGTACATCAGCGATGAAGTCATCGATGAACTCACGATCAACGGCACCCGGGACGACTGCCTCGAGGGCCTGCAGCGCTACATCGACGCCGGGATCGATCACCCGATCATCACGGTGATCGGTGACATCGAACGTGGCATTGAGCAACTGGCCCCGCAGGGCTAAGGAGGAGCGCATGGGCACCACAGCAATCACGAATGCGTCGATCTTCGACGGGACAGGCGCCGAGCCCTACGGCCCGGCCAGCCTGGTTATCGAGGACGACCGCATCACTGCCATCGGCGCCGACGTGGAGGTTCCGGCGGGGGCCGAGGTCATCGACGCGGCCGGCGGCCATGTGCTGCCGGGCCTCATCGACGCCCACCTTCACCTGTTCGGCATCCAGGGGTACGACTTCATGTCGTGGGCCATGGAGTCACCGAAGCTCCATGCCATCCGCTCGGCGATCGAGGTCCAGGAGATCCTCGGCGCCGGCTACACACTCATCCGGGACTGCGGGAGCGACAACAGCCTCGAGGTGAAGAGGGCGATCGAGGAAGGCAAGGTCAACGGTCCCCGCATGCGGGCGGTCGGGCGGTTCATCGCCGAGACCGGCGGGATCCCGGACCTGCCGTTCATCCGGCTCGATTGGATGCAGGGCCCCGAACCTCCCGGATTCGTCCGGTTGGCCGATGGCGTCGCCGAGGTGGCCAAGGCGGCTCGCGAGCAGATCCGCGGCGGCGCCACAGACATCAAGCTGGGCGTGACCGGCGGCATCGATCCGTCGTTCATTCGCGCCGAGTCGGCGTGGACCGGGGCCGAGATCGAAGCCGCGGCCCATGTCGCACACAACGTGGGTGCTCTCCTCTCCGCCCACAGCAACACCCTCATCGGGGAGTCGTGCATCGGCATGCAGCGCGCCATCGGGGCGGGGGCCGATTCGATCGAGCATGGGTACTGGATCGACGACGAGACCCTCGAGATGATGGCGAGTCACGGCGTCACGTGGAATCCCAATGTGGGATACCTGGCGCGGGCTGTGGAACGTGGGGGCGACCTGGGTCTCAACCCGGTCTACGTGGAGCGCTGCAAGATGGCACTCGACTCGTACGCCGACACGTTGCCCCGCGCCATGTCGATCGGCGTCAAGAGAGCCATCGGGTCCGACTTCCTCGGCACGCCGGCCGATCCACACGGTGAGGAAGCCTATGAACTCGAGGTCCAGACCAGCCTGGGACTCTCGACCATGGATGCCCTCGTCACCACAACCAGGGGCAACGCCGAATTCTTCCGGATCGACGACGACTTCGGGACGCTTGAGGTGGGCAAGGTTGCCGACCTGCTCATCTTCGACGGCAACCCACTCGACGACATCCGCATCCTCCAGGAACGTCATAGGATCAAGCGGGTCATGATCGGGGGTGAGACCCGCATTACGAGACCATGACGGCCCCACGGTGCGACTGCCGCGTTCCCTTCGGCTGCTACCGCTGTAACCCCGGCGGGACCCGGTTCATGTGGGCCGTGCTGGGCGCGCTGCTCTTGTATTTCGTTTTTGCGGCGGTGCGTTCATCATGACGGCCCGATCCGCGCCGAGCTTCGACATCGGTCTGGATAATGGCCGGACGGTGGATGAGATCGTCGCGGTGGCCCAGGCGACAGAGCAGGGCGGGTTCGGGACGATCTGGATCGCCGAGCAACACTTCCGACGGGGGGTCTTCACCATCGCGGCGGCAGTCGCCGAGTCCACGTCCTCGGTCGGGATCGGCTTCGGTGTGTTGAGTCCGTTCATCCGTCACCCGGCGTCTGTGGCGATGGAGTTGGCATCCCTCACCGAGCGATGGGGCGACCGATTCACGCTCGGATACGGGGTGGCGCATCACGGCTCATCCCGACTCGGAACCATTCCAGCCAACCAGGTGACCGGCCTGCGAGATGCCGCCACGGCCACCCGCGCCCTCCTCAGGGGAGACACCGCCTACAACGGAGCGCAACTCGCCTCCCGGCCGCCGCCCGTTCCGATCTACCTCGGATCGATGGGTCCGCAGTCGCTGGCCATGTCGGCCGCCCACTACGACGGGGCGCTGCTGGGCGTGATGTGCTCACCCGCGTTCATCGAGTCAAGCGCCGAACTGATCGAAGCGGCGTTGGCCAAAGCCGGACGCTCGAGGGACGACTACTCGTTGGGAGCGCTTATGCTCACCGCGGTGGCCGACAATCCCGCCGACGCAAGGGACAAGGTGCGGCGATCCCTGGCGTACTACCTGGCGGAGATTCCCGACCCCTCGCCGCGACTGGTCGGGACCGATGTTTCGCGTGGCGAGATCCTCGCGATCCGCGCCCAGATCCTGGAGGCGAAGGCCACCGACGGCGTTGAGGCCGCGGCCGCACTCCTCCCCGACGATCTGGTCGACCGGCTGGCGATCGCCGGTACTCCGGACGATGTCGCCGAACGTCTGGCCCGCCTCAGGAATGCAGGCCTTGACAGGGTGGTGGCTCACCACGCGTTAGACACCGAGGCGGTAGTTGCGCTCGGCGCCGCCCTGGCCGACCGCGCAGTGGCGGTGGCGCATGGATGAGCTCGGCGCGGCAATCGAGGGCTTGGCGGCGGCCGAGATCCGGGCGATCCAGAACGAGCGCCTCGCCGCGCAACTCGCCTACCTCTGGGAGCGCTCGCCCTTCTATCAGAACAAGCTGCGCGGCGCCGGTTTGGACCCCGACTCGGTGAGGTCCGTCGAGGATTTGACCGGGGTCCCCTTCACCCGCAAGGATGACATACGCAAGTCCCTGGCGGCGAGCCCACCGCTGGGCAACCACCTCGCCGCCGAACCAGGTGAGGTCGTTCTATTCCACGCATCGACGGGGACAACCGGAAGACCGTCATATGTCGGGCTCACCGCCCGCGACCGGGCGAACTGGGCCGAGATCACCCGCCGAACAATGTGGGCGCATGGCTTCCGCCCGGGTGACCGGGTGCTGCAGGGGCTGGGAATGTCCCGCTGTTGGGTAGGTGGCCTGCCGGTCGTGGAGGGCCTGCAAGCCCTGGGTGCGGCGTGCATCCCGGCCGGCGCCGAGCCGGGAACCACCTGGTTGCTCCATACCATCCGGGACCTGCACCCGACCAGGCTGGTCGCCACCCCGAACTTCGCGGTATACCTCGGCGAACAGGCCAAGGACGTGTTGGGCGTAGACGCCCATGAGCTGTCGATCGAGCGGATCTATGTGGGCGGCGAACCCGGGGGCGGCATCCCGGAGTTCCGCCGGCATGCAGAGGCGCTATGGGGAGCGGAGATGCGGGAGGTGATGGGTGGCACCGATCTCTCACCCGTCCTGTGGGCCGAATGCGAGGATCAAAGCGGCATGCACTTCGTCGCCCACGAATTCGTCTACTGGGAGCTGGTCGACCACGCCGGCGATCCGGTGGAGATCACGGCGGGAGCAACGGGAGAGTTGGTGTACTCCCACCTCGACCGGGCGGCGACTCCCGTGCTGCGTTTCCGGCACAGCGACCTGGTCGAGGTACTCGACACCGAATGCGGTTGCGGACGGACGAGCCCCAAGATCAAGTGTTACGGGCGCACCGATGACCTGATGATCATAAAGGGCGTCAACTTTTTCCCGAGCGCCCTCCAGGACATCGTGTTGGGCATGCGACCCGCCACCAGCGGCGCCGTCCGGATCCTCAAGCACGAGCCCGAGTACACCTGGCCCGGCCCCCTCCATGTCCGGATCGAACGGGGCGAGACACGTTCCCCCGAAGAAGACGACCAACTTCGCTCGAAGCTGACCCAGGCCATCTCCGACCTGTGCAGGGTCAGGGCAACGGTCGAGGTCGTATCCTTCGGCACATATCCATCACCCGGACGCGAAAAGGTCCGGCTTATCGAGAAGATTTACGAGACATGACGTCACTCACAATCAAAGATGCCACCCTGGTCAGCCCGGCCGGCCGGACCAGAGCCACGGTCCATTGCAGCGATGGCGTCATCCAGGCGCTCCTTCCGCCGGGCGACGCGCCCTCCGCCGACCGAGTCGTAGATGCCGACGGCGCGTACGTGCTGCCCGGCGTGATCGATTCACACGTCCATCTCGGGGTGATCCTATCGTTTGCCGACTCGTGCCGCGCGGAGAGCGCGGCAGCCGTGACCGGGGGCGTGACAACCATGTGGCACTACCTGCTGTCGCCCGGTTCCTTCTTGGACACACACCAGCAGCACGTCGACGAAATCACCGAACACAGCATCGTTGACGTGGGCTTTCACGGCCTGGTCACCAACGCGCAGCAGGTCGCCGAGATCCCCCAGACGGTGGATGAACTGCGCCTTACCTCGTACAAGTTCCACATGGCGATGAAAGGACCCGAGGCCGCATACGGGATCGTGGGGCTGGACGACGGCCTGATCTTCGAAGGAATGCGCCAGGTGGCCTCCCGCCCCGGTGTGATGGCGCTGATCCACGCCGAGAACATCGACGTGATCCTCCACAACCGGGAACTGGCTATCG
Organism: Acidimicrobiia bacterium; assembly: GCA_965214265.1. Lineage (GTDB taxonomy): Bacteria > Actinomycetota > Acidimicrobiia > Spongiisociales > ZC4RG35 > Bin76. The sequence goes on along the minus strand of CBDCBK010000010.1, from coordinate 1,022,614 downwards.
CCGCCGACCCGGACGCCACCGACACCGCCTCGTGGAGCAGGCACCGCCCCCACTTCACCGAAGAGGAGGCGATCATCCGCTCATCGATCTTCGCTGAGAACACCGGGGCGCCGCTGGCTGTGATCCACACCAGCGTCGGCCGCGGCCCCGAACTCATCCGCCGGGCGAGGAACCGCTACCCACGTCTCTACATGGAGACCTGCCCGCAGTACCTGGTGCTGGACATGGACATGCCGCTGGGCACCTGGGGCAAGGTCAACCCGCCGCTGCGGACGAAAGCCGACCAGGAACTGCTGTGGGCCGGCATGGCGGATGGGACCGTCGACTGGATGGGATCGGACCACTGCGACTACGACCTGCCGACCCGCCAGGGCAACATCTGGGACGTCGGTCCCGGTCTTCCCGGGGGCATGACCATGATCCTCGGGGTGCTTTTGTCCGAAGGCGTCAACAAGGGTCGGCTGACACTGGAACGCGTAGTCGAACTGACATCAGCCAATTTCGCCCGTCGCATCGGAGCGTCGCCGCGCAAGGGGGCGATCGAAGTCGGCAGTGACGCCGACCTGGTGATGATCGACCTCGACAAGGAGGTCACCATCGACGCGGACATGCTCAACGGGCACTCGGACTACACACCGTACGAGGGCATGGAGATGCGGGGTTGGCCCCGCATGACGATCGCCGGCGGCGAGGTGTTGTACGAGGACGGGGAGGTCAATCGGGACACGACTCACCGCGGCAATCTCATCACCGTTGCGACTGACGCGATGCCGGTGCTCTAATGGCTGCTAGCAAGATGTTCGTGCTGCCCACCGGCACCTGCTACCTGGCCGAGTTCCGGACCAAGCTCGGTGGGTCGAACCAGGAGGTCGGGGTCCCGATAGCCATCTTCGCAATCGAGACCGACGACGGCTGGGTGCTGTTCGACACCGGATGCGACCCGGAGGTGGCGACCGATCCGGTGGGAACCTGGGGACGGCTGGCCAAGGCATTCCGGATGGAGATGTCAGATGCCGACCACCCGTTGGCGCGCTTGGCCGAGGCGGGCATCCCGGCAGCAGACATCGCCCATGTAGTGGTGTCACATCTCCATATGGATCACGCCGGCGGCATCCGACTCTTTCCCGATGCCACCGTGCATCTGCAGCTGGCCGAGCGTCGGTGGGGCCAGTTCCCGGACCGGTTCGGGGCGCCCGGCTTCATTCGCAACGACTTCGATCGGCCCGAGATCACCTATCGGTACCACGAGGGCGATGTCCGGATCGTCCCCGGCGTCAATGCCGTCCTGACCGACGGCCACACGCCCGGGCATCAATCGCTGGTGGTCGACCTGCCTTCGGGTCGCTTTGTCCTCACCGGCGACGCGGCCTATCGACGGGACCAGATCGATCGGCGCCTACCGCCACCCACCACCACCGACGAGTATGCAGCCATCAGGTCGCTGGCCCGGCTCAAGGGTTTCGAAGACCGCGACGGCGCAACAATCTTGGTGGCGCATGACATCGAACAGTGGGAGACCACCCTTAAATCACCGGACGGCTACTACGAATAGGGAGGCGCACATGGCCAGCTTCACCGATTGGAACGAACAAGACGGGTTCGAGGCGTTTCCGGGCGACTTCGTGTGGAACGTCTCCGGCGAGGCGCTCCAGGTGATCCGCGCCGAGATCGCGCCGGGGACCGACTTCGGCCTCCACTCCCATCACCAGGAACAGATCATCTGCGTGTTGGCGGGACAGCTCGAGTTTACGGTGGACGGCGAGACGCGGATCGTCGGGCCCGGACAGGTGGTCCACGCCCCGCCCGGCGTCAAGCACGGTGGACGAGTGGTGTCAGACGACCCGGTAATAACCCTCGAGGCCTTCTCTCCTCCCCGGGTCAACTTCAGCCACAACCAGACGATGGTGTTCGAGGATCCCGTATGAGCCGAGGGCTCCGCAGGCGCAGAGCCCTTGTCACCGGCGCAAGCGCGGGCATCGGTTTTGCAACGGCCGATCGCCTGGCCGCCGAAGGTGTCGATCTGGCGCTCGTGGCCCGCAGCGAGGCCCGGCTGTCCGAAGCGCGAGCCCACATCGCCGGGACGCACGGGGTGGAGGTGGCGCCGATAGTGGCCGACCTCTCACTGCCGGATGCGCCGGATCGAGCAGTAAGCCAAGCGGCGGACGCGCTCGGCGGGATAGACATTCTGGTCAACAATGCCGGCTCCTCGCCGTTCGGCAGCCTCGAAGCGGTCAGTGACCGCGACTGGTCGTCTTCGATCGACTTGAAGTTGATGGGCTACGTGCGGTGCACGCGGGCGGTCCTCCCCATCATGAAGGAGGGCGGAGGCGGTGTGATCGTCAACGTCATCGGCATGGCCGGCCGCTCGGCCTCCCCCGCCTACGTGCTCGGCTCGCTGAACGCCGCGTTGCTCCATTTCACCAAGTCGGTGGCGGAGCTGGGGGGACCGGACGGCATCCGGGTGATGGCGGTGAATCCCGGCCTGACCACGACCGATCGCATGGAGGACGCAATCGAAGTCTGGGCCGCAGACGCCGGGATGACCACAGAGGCGTTCCGGGCCGCGTACCTGGTCGACAAGGTTCCACTCGGTCGTTTCACGACACCCGAGGAAGTGGCCGAAGCGATCACCTACCTCTGCTCGGACGCCGCCGCGCCGGCTACCGGCTCGGCAATCCAGCTCGACGGAGCGTCCAGCAGCGGGGTGTTCTGATGTCTGAGCTGAGCCTGACCCGCCATGACGGTGTGGCCCGGGTGACCATCGACCGCCCGGAGCGCAAGCACGCCTGGTCGGCGCCGATGTGGGCCGAGATGACCGGCCTCATGAGCCGGTGCGCCAGGGACGACTCGGTACGCGTTGTCCTCGTGACATCATCCGGGGACCGGGTGTTCAGCGCCGGGGCCGACCTCGAACAGTTCAGGGGCGCAGACCCAGCCGCGGTACGAGCGTCGTTGGAGGGAGTCGAGTCGGTCATGGCGTCGATCGAGGCATGCCCGAAGCCGGTCGTTGCCGTGGTGAGCGGCGCCGCGGTCGGTGCAGGGACCGAGGTTGCCGCGGCCTGCGACATCAGGATCGCCTCCGATCGAGCCTGGTTCTCGATCCCGGCGGCCACGCTGGGGATCGTCATTACCAAAAGCGATATCGCTCGGCTAGTGCGAGGGGTCGGAGCATCGATGGCCCGCGGCATGCTTTTGACCGGCCGCCGGCTGACTGCTGTGGAAGCCGAGCGGATCGGCTTCGTCCGCTCGGTCCACGCCCCCGACGATCTCGACGCGGCAGCCATGGATCTTGCAGCAGAGATCGTCGGGCTCGACGCCTCGGCCTTGGCTGGGATGAAGGCGCACCTGAACGCGCTCGGGGACGTGCCGTGGGACGAAGAATCGTGGGCTTCCTCGTTGGAGGCGATCACGTCGGCTACAACCCGGAAACGGATCGCCGCCCGGTTGGGAGATGCATGATGGGAGTCGTTCGCAATGGACGTCTGGTCACCCCGGACGGCGTTGTCCAGGGCGACATCTCGTTCCGGGACGGGGTCATCCACCAGATCGGAACGGGCTTGGAAGGCAGGACGATCGCCGACGTAAACGGCGCCTGGGTGCTGCCGGGGGCGGTGGATCCACATGTCCACATCTCGTTGGGTGGACATTCCATCAGCGAGCCGTTGCTGCACGATCTGCACCAGGCCGCGCGGGCGGCCCTGCGAGGCGGCGTGACGACCATCGGCGTGTACGCACAGCGAACCCCGGCGACCACGGTCGCCGAGGCGGTCGCAGCCGAGATCGGGCGGGAGCGTGACGGCGTCGCCGCCGACTACTTCATCAACGCCTTGTTCATGCCCGGTGACGACATCGAAGGGACGGTGGCCGCAAGCGCCGAGGTCGGCGTCACCTCCTTCAAGACGATGGTGGCCTACGCCAGCCGGGGCCAGATGCTCGACGACGCCTCGATCTGTCTCCTCATGGAGCGAGCGGCCGCGGTGGGCGGCATCACCCTCGTCCATGCCGAGAACGGCGGCGCCATCGACTACCTCGACGCGATCGAACGCAGGCAGGGAGTCACCAATGCAAGTTTCCTGCGCAGCCAGCCGGTGGAGCTGGAACCCGAAGGCATGAACCGCACCGCGATGTTCGCCGCACTGACCGGGTGTCATCTCCACTTCGTACATTGCACCTCGGCGCCGGGGGCTGCGATGCTAGGCGCCTTGAAGGGCTCGGGAGGCTCGGTGACCGCCGAGACGCAGATCCACTACCTGTTGCTCACCAACGGCGAGGTTCTCGAACGCGGCCCGTTGGGCAAGGTCGGTCCGCCGCTGCGAGGCCCCGAGCACCTCCCTCAGCTATGGGAAGCTCTGGCCGACAGCCGGATCGATCATCTCTCGTCGGACCACTCACCCAAGAGCCTGGAGGTGAAGCTCGCCGCCGACAACATCCTCGACGCAACCTTCGGCGGCATCGCAGGCGCCGGCGTCATGCTACCTTTGGCGTTCAGTGAAGGGTTCAAGAAGGGACGGCTGACGATCGAGCGACTCGCCGAGGTCACCTCGACCAGGGCGGCGCAGATCTACGGGATCTACCCGCAAAAAGGAGTGCTGGCTGAAGGCTCGGATGCCGACCTGGTCGTCATTGCAGAGGGACAGCCCGAGATACGGCTGGCCCACGACAACCTCGAACCCGCCGCCGGGTACTCGCTGTTCGAGTCGCTCTCCACCAGCGGTATGCCGAGTCTTGTGGTACGCGGCGGCTCGGTGGTCCTGTCCGACGGCGAGCTGGTCGGACCCGAGAACGGGCGGTACCTGGCACGGTTCGGCCAAAAATGAGTCTCGACCTGCTGATCCGCGGCGGCCGCGTGTACGACGGGACCGGATCGTCGTGGATCATTGCGGATATCGGCGTCGATGCAGACACGATCGTCGTCCTGTCTGGCGACACGACCCATCTGGAAGCCGGTCGCGTGATCGATGCGAGCGGCCTCTCCGTATGCCCGGGTTTCATCGACATGCACGCCCATTCGACGATGGCGATGCTGGCCGACCCGGCCCATGAGCCGAAGGTCCGGCAAGGCGTCACCACGGAGCTGATCGGCGTCGACGGCAACTCCTATGCCCCATTCCCCTCCGCCGATGACCTCGATGGCTGGAGTGTGATGAACGCCGGGCTCGACGGACGCCGCCCGCCGGGCCTGATGTGGAGTTCGGTCGCCGAGTACCTCGATCTCTACGACATGGCGGTACCCGTCAATGTCGCCTATGTCATCGGCAACACGCCGCTGCGGGTGGCCAGCGTCGGCTGGGACAACGCCGAACTCACCGCCGCGGACATGGCCGCGCAACGGGAGCTACTGCAGGAAGGCCTCGACCAAGGGGCATTCGGCTTCTCGACGGGACTTACGTACCCGCCTGGCAGCTTCGCCGAGATCGACGAGCTCACGGAGTTGGCCGCAGTGGCGGCCCGCAACGGCGCCATGCACGTGTCGCATGTGCGCTACGGGGCAGGCGCCACCTTCGCCGATCCGTTCCACGAGGTGGTCGAGATCACCCGTCGCACAGGCGCCGCATTGCATATCTCACATTACGCGTCGCTCTCCAAGAAGGACGGCCAGTTCAATGAGCTCCTGGGCCTGGTCGAGGAGGCCCGCCAGGAGGGTCTCCAGGTGTCGTTCGACGCCTATCCCTACAACCAGGGCGGCTCGCGGGCGCTGGTCGCCCTCCCCGAGTGGATTCAGGACGGTGGACCCGACCGCCTGTTCGAGCGTCTCTCCAGTCGGGCCTCGCGAGCCAAGATGCGCGAGGAGGCAGATCCCCGGCAGAGCCGCTGGCGAAATCCGACCGGCTGGCACCTCAGCGGGTTCGAAAACCCCGACTATCGACAGTTCGAAGGTGTTCCTCTCGACCAGATCGCCGCCGCGATGGGCCGCGACCCGTTGGATGCGCTCTGCGACTTGCTCATCGCCGAGAACCTCGGGCTGTCCTACGTCGGCCACGACTCGAACAACATGGAAACCGTGCGTCACATCCTCAGCCACCACCTGTGTGCGGTCGGAAGCGACGCGCTGCTGGTGGGCGCCGCACCCAGCCCACGAACCTATGGCACCTTTCCCAAGATGCTCGGCGGCCTGGTGAGAGATGAAGGCTTGATGACGATGGAAGAGGCCATCCGCAAGATGACCTCGTACCCCGCCGGTCTGCTGGGCATCGGCGACCGCGGCGTGATCCGGGATGGCGCCAAGGCCGACCTGGTGGTGTTCGACCCACACACCGTGGGTAGTGCGGCCTCTCTGCAAGACCCATGCCAATTCCCGACCGGCATTCCGCATGTGATCGTCAACGGCGTGCCGGTGGTCGACGACCATCGCCGTACCGGCGCCAATCCAGGCCGCGCACTCAAGAGGCGGTGAACATGACCGGACTGGACTCCCTCATCGCCGACCTGAAGGCGGCTCACCGCGACCGGAATCCGCGTTCCTCCGGCGCGTTCGAGCGTGCGGTGCGGGTCATGCCCGGCGGCAACTCGCGCACCCAGCTCTACTTCGAGCCGTTTCCGTTCTATGTCGACCACACCGACGGCGCATACCTCCACGATCTCGACGGCCATCGCTACCTCGATGTGGTCAACAACTACACGAGCCTGATCCACGGCCACCCCGACGCCGAGACCGTCCAGGTGATCGCAGAGCAGGCTGCCCGTGGCACGGCTTACGCTGCGCCGTCACCGTCGGAGATCAAGCTGGCGGAGACGATCACCGATCGGGTGACGAATATGGAGATGGTGCGGTTCACCAACTCAGGCAGCGAGGCGGTCCTCTACGCTATCCGACTCGCTCGACACGTCACCGGCCGCGCCGATGTGATCAAGGTGGAGGGCGGATATCACGGAGGCGCCGAGTCCGTGCAGGTGAGCGTGAAGCGCTTGGGCCTCGAGGATCTCGCGGCACTGCCAGAGGAGGGAGTCCCCCAGAGCGTGGCCAGCGCCACGCACGTGATCCCGTTCGACGATGTCGACGAAGCCGCTCGGTTGATCAACAAACACGGCGAAACGTCGGCGGCGCTCATCGTCGAACCGATCCAGGGATTCGGTGGTGGTTTGCGGCCACCGGACGGCTACTTGGAGGCGATCTCCAAAACTGCCTCCGACGCCGGGACGCTCGTGATCCTTGACGAGATACAGACTCTTCGGTTCGCCTACGGAGGCATGCAACAGACGCTCGGTCTCACCCCCGATCTCACGGTCCTCGGCAAGCTGATCGGCGGCGGCCTCCCGGTGGGCGCCTTCGGCGGCTCGGAGGAACTGATGGCGATGACCGACCCACGAGGCCGGGGGGTGTTAACCCAGAGCGGCACCTTCAACGCCAATCCCCTGACGATGTCCGCAGGCGTCCACGCACTTCGCAAACTCACCCCCGAGGCCATCGGGCGACTCAACGCCAACGGCGATGACCTGCGTGCGTGGATCAACGGCGAGTGCGCCAGGCGCGGGCTACCACTGGTTGCCAGCGGGTATGGGAGTCTGGTGCAACTGCATGTCGGTTCGCAAGTTCCGACCAGCTACCGGCAGGCCAAGGCACGGACAGTCGAGCCCCTAACCGCAATGTTCTATCTCCTCATGGAACGCGGCGTCTTCACCGCCCCGTCCAGGGTGATGATGGCGCTCTCAACAGCGATGGGCGACACACAACTCGACGAACTTCGCCAGGCCATCACATCGTCCTTCGACGTTCTCGCCGCAGCAAGGACCGACTAAGTTGATCATCCCTGACATTCGGTGTCGACCGTCTCCAGAATTGGCGAGGCAACCATCCAAGTCGAGGATGGAGACCCTACGCAGGGTCGCCTCCAAGGAGCCGCTTGTCCGGGAGACATACTGACGAGCCACGACGAGACCACCTCAGCGTCGCCCGCGGCCTGATCGCTCCAACATGCCATTGTACGTAGCGGGTGTGATTAGGGTTCAGGCCGTCCCTTCAATCCGAAAACACAGCAATAAAGGAGACTTCAGTGGCCGATACGCCTTGCCCAGCGGAGGACGGATCCAGTCCCGTCCGTCGCAAATTCCCGAAGCCACCCCCCATTTGTATCGATGCGGCCAAGTCCTACACCGCGGTGATTGAGACGTCAATGGGGACGATGACCATAGCGCTTGATGCCCTCTCCGCTCCCTGCACCGTGAACAACTTCGTGGTGCTGGCCCGCTACCACTACTACGACGGCGTGATCTTCCACCGCATCATCGAGGGGTTCGTCTGCCAGGGCGGCGATCCCACAGGCACGGGCCGGGGTGGCCCCGGCTATCGCTTTCCCGACGAGTTGCCCAAACCGGGACGCTACGAACTTGGCTCGCTGGTCATGGCCAACGCCGGGCCCAACACCAACGGCAGCCAGTTCTTCATCATCAGCGGGCCCCATGGCCTCCAACTCCCGCCGCAGTACTCCCTGTTCGGCAAGGTGGTAAAAGGCCTAGATGTAGTGGACGCGATGCAGAAGGTGGCGACCGACCGCAACGACCGGCCGCTGACCGACGTGACTATCAACTCGGTAACGATCACCGAGTCGGACTGATCCAGGCGATTGGAACTCGTGTTAAGCCGCCGAGCTTTCGGCTAACCGCCAGCGGTTCAGCCGCGGGTTCTCAACAGAGGTAGGACCTGCTCGGAGGTCAATTCCACCATGTGGGCCACTCGGTCGCTCGGCATGGGAAAGAGCGCCACGCAGTCCGCGCCGATCTGGTAGAAACCCTCAATCTTGGCGGCCACCTCTTCGGGGGAACCCGAGATGGTGAGATCCTCTATCCACTGATCGGGCATCCCCCGGCGGACCGCCTCGTAGCCACCGCTGTCGATGAGGGTGCGAAGTTGGTCAGAGATCCCGTACACATCGGTCAGAGCGTTGGTACCGAGCGACTTGTAGAAGGCAAGGGGACCGCGAACCGCTCTGCGGGCTTGTTGGGGATCATCGGCCACCGAATATAAAGCGAAGACGGTTATCCGGTGTGGCCCCGACCGTCCCCCCAACCGCCGTCCCTCATCGATCCGTGCCCTGGCCCAGCGCACATAATCGTGACCGGCTGCCACAGACAGCACCGTACCGTCCGCGATCTCCCCTGACAGGGCGAGCATCTTCGGACCGGTCACCCCCATGTGGATCGGGGTGGGGACTCCCGTTTCGGGATAGGTGAGCCTCACATCGTGGAAATCGAATACATCGCCTTGCGCATCGAGTGTTTCTCCCGCAAGCAGGCGTCTCACCGACGAAACGCACTCGCGCATCGCAGTCAGCGGGGAGCGGGGATGCAGACCCATCTGGCGTATCCATCCGGGCACGCCGAGCCCGAGGCCGGCAGTCAACCGCCCTGGATACGCAGCCGAGATGGTCGATATCTCCATTGCAAGTAGGGCCGGGTGCCTTACCATTGCCGACACCACACCGAGCCCCACCACGGTCCGGTCGGTGGCGGAAAGCACCAGCGAGGCGCCGGAGATGCCACCGGTAAAGAAGAAGTCCTCCGCAAGCCATATTTCGTCAAAGCCCCGCCGCTCCGCCATTCGCGCTGCCGAAGCCATGTCCGAGGGGGCTATGGCACTGCCCAGCACCAGCCCGATCGCCCTGTCTAGAGGCATGAGCGACTTCCTGTGGGCATCAAGAGTCGGATGCGGATCCAACGGCGAAGCACTCTGCCTCACGATAGCTCCCCACCAGAGTCAGAACCGGGGACTCATGTCGGCAGCGATCGAACACCAACGGGCACCGATCTTGGAAGGAACAGCCGGTCGGCAGGTCGGTGGGACTGGGAGTCTCCCCTTCAAGGACGATCCTTTCTCGCTCACTGTCCAAGTCCATGGAGGGCGCCACCGACAACAGGGCTTTGGTGTAGGGATGACGAGGGTCCTCGAAGAGTTGCCGGGCCCCGGCCACCTCCACGATCCTGCCCAGGTACATCACCGCCACCCGGTCGGCGATACGGCGCACAGTGCCCAGATCGTGGCTGATGAATAAATAGGACACTCCCCTGAGCTCTTGAATCCTTCGGAGGAGAGCGATGATGCGGCCCCGCAGCGACTGGTCCAGACTCGAGGTGGGTTCGTCGAGTACTAACAGATCGGGATCGGGCATCAGGGCCCGGGCGATCGCGACCCGTTGTTGTTGGCCTCCGGAGAGTTGTCGCGGGCGGCGGGTCCGAAAGGTTGGATCCAGACCCACCAATTGCAGCATCTCTTCGATGCGATCAGTTATCTCTGAACTGGGAACTCCGGCCAGGAGTCGAAGGGGCTCGGCCAGCATCGCGCCTACCGACATGCGGCGGTTCAGCGACTGGGCCGGATGTTGAAACACCATCTGGATCCGCCGTCGGTTCTCCATCGATGCCGAATGTCCATCCAGAACTGATCCATCGAAGCGGATGTGGCCGTCGGTGGCCCGGGTGAGGCCTGCCACCATCCTGGCCAGCGTGGTTTTGCCGCAACCGGATTCTCCCACGACTCCCACGGTCTCTCCTCGCTCCACGTCCAGATCCACCCCCCGGACCGCGGGTAGGGCGCCACGCCCACGGCCGAACGTTTTCCGGAGCCCTCTTACCTCAAGAAGCGCCGGCACCCGTTTCCTCCAAAGTGTGTAGAAAGCAGGCGGAACGGTGGCCCGCGCTCACGGTGATCAAATCCGGCGTCTTTCCGCACGCCTCCCACGCGTAACGGCACCGATGGCCAAAGCGGCACCCGACCAGCCCGAAATCGACACCGGCTTCGATGACATCGGGATCCACTTCCTTTTGCACCGAATCGAGCAGAAAGGTGGTGTAGGGGTGTCGAGGGCGCCGGAATATGTCATCGCGGGATCCCTCTTCCATAACTTGGCCTCCGAACAGAACGGTGACTGTGTCGCACATCTCGGCCACCGCCGCCAAGTCATGGGTTATGAACAGGACACCAGCTCCTGTCTCTGCCACCAAGTCCCTGATCAGATCGAAGATCTGGGCCTGGATGGTTACATCCAGCGCTGTGGTGGGTTCGTCGGCGATGAGGATACGGGGGCGGCAGGCGAGCGCCATAGCGATCATGACCCGCTGGCACATACCACCCGATAGCTGATGGGGATAGGCTTGCGCGACCCGCCCCGCTCCCGGAATGCCCACGCGGCGCAGCATCTCGATGGCCAGCGACATCGCCTCGGAGCGGCCACAGCCCCGATGCAAGGAGAAAACGCGGGCGATCTGACGACCCACTTTCATGGTCGGATTCAGACCAGCTTGAGGATGTTGGAAAATCATGGCCATGTCGCCGGCTCGGCGCCTCACCGTCATCGTGTCTTGGTCCATGAGTTGGCGGCCGTCGACACGGATGCTGCCAGACCGCACCTCTATTCCGTCGGGAAGGAGACCCATCATGGTGAGAGCCGCCATGGTCTTACCTGAACCTGACTCCCCCACCAGTCCAACAATTTGGCCCGCCGGTACGCTGAAGGCGACGTTCGCCAAGATCGATGTCGGGCTACGGGCCAGTCCCACCGTTAGCCCATCCACCTCCAGCAGGCTCATGTCTCTCGGCCTCCGAACTCATCACCGATGAAGTGGAAGGCCATAGCCGCCAGGACGATCATCCCGCCCGGAAATAGTGAAGTCCACCAGTGTCCGGCATCGATATCCCGGGCGCCTTCGCTTACCATCACACCCCATTCGGCAGTGGGAGGTTTGATCCCCACTCCCAGGAAAGCCAACCCTGACACCGTAAGGATCGCCCAGCCGGCCACCAGAGTGGCTGTCACTAAAGATGGCTGGAGCGAGTTGGGCAGGACATGGAAAAAGGCCACTCGTCCCGAACGGTTGCCGGCCAATTTGGCACCATCCACATATTCGAGTCCCCGCTCGGAAAGGGCCTGAGCCCTGGTGAGGCGGATGAAATAAGGTACGAATGCCGCGGTCACTGCTATGCCGACGTTGAGGGTGCTGTTACCGAGTACCGCCACCAGGATCAGGGCGAGCACGAAGCCGGGGAAAGCCAGCACGATGTCGGTGAACCGCATCAACGTCTCATCGATGGCGCCTCCCCAGTAACCGGCCACCACCCCGATCGCCGACCCGATCACCATCGCGCAGATGGCTATAACAACACCCAAGGTCAGATCGAGTCGGGCGCTGTGAACGGCCCTGGCAAAGACATCGCGTCCGAAGTTGTCAGTTCCCATAAAGTGATCCAGGGAGGGGGAAAGCAGCGCTTCCGTCGGATTGGTCGACACCGGGTCCGCCACGAAGAAGGGGCCTACGGCGGCCAGCAGAATGTAGATGGCCAAAATGATCATCCCCACCACCGCCAGGGGCTTGCGGGAGGCCAGGGGAAGGGGTCTTTCGCGGGTATCGATCCGAGGTGGAACGAAAGGCGAACCAGTGGAATTGGATGCGTTGGGCATTGAGTTCACGCCACCACTTTCTGCCCCAACTTGATGCGGGGGTCGATCCAGCTGTAAACGAAGTCGATCAAAACGTTGAGAACGATATACAGCAACCCGACCACGATCACGAATCCTTGGAGGGCCTCGAGGTCACTGACCCGCAATGCCTCATATGCGTATCGACCGACGCCCGGCCAGGCGAAGATCAACTCGACGATGATGTTGCCGCCCAGCATGTATCCGAAGACGATGCCGATGGCGGTCGTCACCGGAACCAAGGCGTTACGGAAGCCGTCTCGAAACAGAACCTGACGCCTGGGGACCCCCAAGGCTCGGGCCGTGCGGACGTATTCGCTGTCGAGGACTTCGATCATCGAGGAGCGAACGATCTTGAGGATGGGCGCCGACAGTATGAAACCCACGGTCAGAGCGGGAAGGGCAAGGTAGCGAAAGGCCTCCCACATGAGACTCCAATTCCCGGCCAGAGCGGCGTCGAAGGTGAAGAAGCCGGTGATGGGATCTGGTGATTGGGTAGTGATGGCCAGCCTTCCAACCGGACCCGGAAACCAGCCGAGCTTGAAGAAGAACACGAAAGTCAGCATCAGCCCCAGCCAGAAAAACGCCATGGACGATCCGAGAACCGCAATCACTCGCGCCGCCCTGTCGATCCCGGTGTCCCGCCGGGAAGCTGCCGTAACGCCAATCGGGACGCCGACCACCACCGCCAGAAGCACCGAATAGAAGGCAAGCTCCAGGGAAGCGGGCAGGCGGGTAAGGAGTTCTTCGGTGACCTTTCCACCCGTTCTGATCGAGGTTCCCAGGTCACCACCGACCACATCCCGCACATAGTTGACGAACTGCACAGGCATCGGATCACTGAAGCCGAACTGTTCCCTTATCTGTTCAAGCTTCTCCTCGGAGGCATAGGGCCCGGCTCGTACTGCCGCGGCGTCGCCGGGCAGTACCCGCATGATGAAGAACACCACCACCACTATGCCGGCCACGGTGGCTACCGAGACCAGCAGTCTTCTTCCGAGATATCTCCACATCCGAACGGACATTCCCTACTGAGGGAGGGCGGGACCGGCCTAGCCGCCCCCGCCCTTCCTCTTTTCGCTCAGCAGTCCGGGACCTTCGACATCTCGGTGAAGACCGGTATCCGCGTGTAGTCCTGCACTACGCCGGTAACGCATTTGTGGGTGACGGTAGTCCGATCTGAGGACCAAAGCGGCGCCCACACCGCCTGATCCAAGAAGATCTGCTGCGCCTGGGAAGAGACGTCGCCGCGAACCGCCGGATCGGTGGTGAATGTGCCTTCCTGGACAAGAGCGTCATAAGCCTCGTCGCAAAAACGCGCGTAGTTGACGAATTGGCCGCAGGTGGTCAGGAACCTCATCTGGTAGAAGGGATCCTCACCCCAGGAGAACCAGTCATGAATGAACAGCGGCAGTTCGTTGGCATTTATCCGGCCGGCAAAATCGCCGTCGGGCAGAATCTGCACATCGACCGTGACTCCGATCTGGCGGAGGGCATCTTGGATCAACACCGCCGCCTCCTGGTCGCCAAGGCGTGATTCACGTACCCCCAGCAACAGAGTCAGGTCTTCCACACCCGATGCTTCCAGATGGCCGCGAGCCGCCTCCAGGTCTTGCTGGAACTGGCCTCCGATCGAGGAGTCATGGGTCTCCATGGTGGATGTCACGACCCCTCCGGCAGGCGACGCGAAACCGAACATCACAATGTCTATCAGCGCCTGATAGGGTACGGCGCTGACGATGGCTTTGCGCACATGGACGTTGTCGAGCGGTGCGATGGTCTGGTTCATGGCCAGGTAGTGGACACCGGTGGTTTTGCTCGCCCAGATCTTCACATTCGGATCATCTTGCAGAACCGCAAGCAGCTTGGGCGGGATCCCGGTCGCCACGTCGATATCGCCGGCCGAGACCAGGCGCGCCTTCTCATTGGCGTCGGGGATCGGCCTTATTATGACACCTGCGTTTGCCAAATTCTCCGCATTCCAGTAGCCGGGATTGGGTTCCAGCACGACTTCGTTGTCCGGGTCGAACTTGGCTACGTAGTAGGGTCCCGATCCGCCGGTTTTGTCGTTGTAATAGGCAAAGGCCCATGGATCATCCTCGGTGGCATTTGCCTCAGCCTCTGCCCGGTTCATCGCTCCGAACACCTGGAAGGTGAGGAACCTGTGAAACAGGGGACTCTGCACGGTGGTCTCCACCTCGAAGGTGTAATCATCGATCACCCTGATCTGATCGGTGCTCGAAATACCCACAAATGGAAGCAGCAGGCCTATGTACCCGGGACCTTCGATCGAACGGTCGAACACGTACTTGTAATCGGCGGCGGTCACCGGGGTGCCATCAGAAAAGGTCTGACCCTGGCGGATCGTGAAGGTGGCCAGGAAACCACCATCGGCCGTTCCCTGGATGTCGAAGGACTCGGCGCCCGCTCCGACATGGTCGACGAACGATCCCTGCAACAACCCATTGGGCTGCTCCTCGAAGACTTGTTTGATCAGAGGCTCGTAGGCCGCATTGGTCACCGCATAAGCGGACGTGGCGCGGAATGTGTGCAACTCGATCAGGTTGGGTGTGTCAGCCAGGGACGCCACGATCACCGGCTTCTCGACCATCGCGGCCGTCGTGGTCGGCGCTTCTTCCTCATCCATCTCTTCGGCGGAGGTTGTGGTCGGCGCCGCCGGCGCGGCCGTGGTTGTGGTCTCCTGAGCCGGGGCTGCGGTAGCGGTTGTGGCAACTGAATCCTGGTCGTCACCTCCGCACGCCGCTACTACCAGAGCCAACGTGACCAGGATTGCCATCCTCTTGGCTCGAACCAGCCGTAGTCGTCCGCTTTCCATGAAAACCTCCTTGATTTGTTTTCTACTTAACTTGTATGAGAGTCGGCGACGCTCGAATCAGGTGACCCATCAGGTATAGAGGACCTGCTGTGGCATCATCCGAATCCCATTTAGGCTACCCTCGGATCGGCCTTGGGCGCGGCTGAGCGCTGGTTTTCTGCAACGGGCCAGATATCTATGTGGTTGGGAGAGAGGCCCCCTCGACCGAGAGCACGGGCAATCCTATGGCCGATATGAAGTCGCCGATGGTGTAGCCCCCGGGGGAGACGTCCGAGCACCCACCAAGGCGAAATCAGACTGACAGCGCCAGATCTCCAACGGCCTTCATCCTGATCCGTACCGCATTGGAAGGAAGATAGGCGAGGGGCACCTCCTCGATATCCACCACCTCCACCGTGGCAGGGTCGGCACCTGCGACGATCGCCCTGTCCACCGCTTCGGAGCGGGCGGATTCCAAGGCTTCCTCTCGGCGGAGGTCGTCGAGAGAGTAGATCCGGTCCACCTCTCCGCCGACCTGGGCGATCGCCGCCCCGATGGCGTTGGCAACCGCAAAGTGGGCCGGTCGGATCATCTCCCTGACACCCGGGAGGTGGTCCTCCAACAAGATGGATCCCCCACCCACCACGATGGCCACAACCGGGTCGGGACTCGTTTTCAGTCGGTCGACCGTTCGCGCAATCTCGTGGCGGATCCGATCCAGCGCCAGCCTTACCACATCTCGATCCAACAGGTCGACAGCAGACCGATCCCCAAAAGACGCCAGACACCCGGCAACTGCGATGTCGGTCGCGGTGAGTTCTGATCCACCAAAAATCAGCGCTCGTTCGTCGAGCCGATAACCGACGCTTTCCGGACCGACCGTTACCTCGTTCCCGTTGTAGCTGACCAGGGAACCGCCGCCGATGCCCAGCGACAGCACGTCGGGCATTCGAAAGTTGGTTCTCACCCCACCAACCTGAACCACGACCGAGGCTTCTCTGGGAAAACCACCTACCAGGATTCCCACGTCGGTCGTCGTCCCACCCACATCTATCACGACGCCGTCGAGAACGCCGCTCAGGAAGGCAGCGCCTCTCATCGAGTTGGTAGGGCCCGACGCGAACGTGGCCACTGGATAGAGGCGGGCATAGTCAAGGCCCAGCAGCGTCCCATCGTTCTGCGAAATGAACAGGGGGGCGCGCACCCCGGCTTGGGCCACCACTTCCTCGAAGCCATCGAACACACGGTCGGCGAGGGGAGCCAGGGAAGCATTGAGGATGGTGGCGTTTTCTCTCTCGAGGAGACCAACCCGTCCGATTTCCCTCGAAAGGGAGACCGTCACCCCGGAAAGCTCCTCGGCGAAAACGGCGGCAGCCGCAGTCTCCATCTCGGCGTTGACCGGCGAGAACACCGAGGTCAAGGCCACCGATGTGACACCGGCCTCGCCGATCTCCGCAGCGACCCGTCTGAGTTCGTCGAGGTCGAGGGGGGATATCTCCCGTCCATCGAACTCGTGGCCGCCGCGGCACACATAGGTATGACCACCCAAAGCCTGGCGCAGACGGTCCGGCCAGTCGGTCATGGGAGGAATCGCCAGAGTCGCCGGCGCCCCGAGGCGAACTACCGCAGTGGCCGCCAACTGCCGACCCTCGACAACCGCATTCGTGAAGTGGGTGGTGCCGATCATCACCGCTCGAATCTCTCGGGGATCGGCCGTCGAGGAGGCGAGTATCCGCCCAAGCGCGGTGCCGATCCCCGATGAGACATCGGGGGTGGTCGGAGTCTTGAAGGCTGCGACAACCTGGCGGCCTCTCATCAAGACCGCATCGGTGTTAGTGCCTCCGACATCGATGCCGAGGCGCATCTCAACCTTTCTGCCGCTTGTCCAAGGCTCCCAACAGCTCCTCCGGATCGATTGGGAGCCTGGTGATGTCAGAGCCTGTAGCGTCCGATACGGCATTGGCGATCGCCGCGGCGACGGGCACTATGGGCGGCTCGGCAACCCCTTTCGCCCCGTAAGGACCCGCTTCGCATGGATGTTCGAGAACGATGATCTCCACATCGGGTATGTCCACGGCCAACGGCAACCCGTACGATTCGAGGGTGCGGCGCGTATAACGACCGTGCTGGCTTTCCAAACCCTCCCAGAGGGCATATCCCATTCCCTGGGCGACTCCTCCCTGGATTTGACCGTAGACGCCATCCGGGTTGATCATCCGCCCCACCTCCTGAGCTACGACATATCGGGTGACCCGAACCGACCCATCGTCAGGGTCGACTTCCACTTCGGCGAGATGGACGTGATAGGTGGGGACCGGGAAGACGGGAAACATCAGGCCTTGCGCCGAATCCGGATCCCATTTGGGGAGGGGAACACTGTAGGTCCCGGTTGCGCTGAGGGGCCCGCCGACGCCCAGAGCCGTGCGGGCGACCTCCGCCAGGGAGACAGATCGGGACGGGTCGTCGCGTACACACACACTGCCTCCGCCCAGTTCCAGGTCGTCCGGGGGCGCGCGGAGCAGACCCGATGCTATGTTGAAGAGGCGTGGTTTCAGCTGCTTGGCGGCTTCCATAATGGCCATTCCTACCACGTGGGTGGTCCTGCTCCCCTGGGATCCGGCGTCGAAAGGCTGTGTGTCGGTATCCGGAGAAGTCACGAACACCTGCTCGGCGCCGAGACCGAACTCAGCCGCGGCGATCTGGCGGACTCCCATCGTCACCGCCCCGCTGCCGTTTTCGGTGGCGGCGGTCGAGACGCCCAGGGCACCGTCCTCTTGGATGCTCAGCGTCGCCGAACCGGCCAGGGGGTTGGTGAGCCAGATGACCGCGGCCAAACCCACCCCTTGGAGGGGACCCTTTCCGGTCTCGGTCCAAGGGGCGATCTCCTCGACCCGGTCGAAGGCCTCCCGCAAGATATCGGCGTCGTCCAGAGTCTGTCCGTTGAGCATGGAGTCGCCGGACTCAAAGAGGTTGCGCATCCGAAACTCCCGCCGGTCCGTACCGACCGCCTGCGCCAAGCGGTCGGTGTGCCTTTCCAGGGCAAAACAGAGGTAGGTCCCGCTGACACCCCGGAACGCGCCCGACGGCGCCGTGTTGGTGTACACGCTCTTGGCTGTCACCCGGGTGGGTCCCACCCGATACACCGAACCGGCCATCAGAAGGGCGATGCTGGTCAGATAAGCCGTATCGCCCTGGTAGGCGCCGGCATCCATCAGACATTCGAAATCCCGGGCAACGATCCGCCCTTGTTTCGTCACCCCGGAGCGGACCCTGATAGTGGCGTTTTCCCTGGACATGCATGAGATGAGGTCTTCCTCCCGATCATTGACCAGTTGGACGGTCCGGCCGGTGAGAGAAGCGCCAATGGCCGCATACTGCTCGAGCCCCAGGTCCAGACGCGCCCCGAACCCGCCTCCTATGTGATGTCCCACCACCCGGATCCGAGAGTCGGTTACTCCCAGCGCCTGCGCCACCCTGCTACGCGCATTGTAGGGGAATTGATGGGACACGTGCAGGGTCCAGCGCCAGCCGTCATAGGAGGCAGTAGCCGACTTGGGCTCGAGATACGCCTGGTACTGACGAGGAACCGTGTAAGTGTCCTCCACGATGATGTCGGCTGCTTCGAATGCTTCGTCCACCCCCCCGGGATCAGAGGTCAACACCCCCCCACAGTTCCCCCCCTTCGGCCAAGGCCCGACCCCGGGAATGGCACCGTAGGAATCCAGGTCGGGATGCAACAACCTGGCGCCCGGCGCCAGCGCCTCCGCCACGTTGGAAACCGGTTCCAGCTCTTCTACATCGAGTCCGATGGTCTCGACCGCAAACTCGGCCTGCCGGGGCGTGTCGGCCACCACCATGGCAATGGGTTCCCCTTCGTACAACACCATGTCATCTGCAAAAAAGGGTGTGTCCAAGAGGACCAGGCCATTGCGGTGTCCGGGCGCCTCGGCGGCGGTCACCACCGCGTGGACTCCGGGGCTCGAGCGCGCCTCCGTCACGTCGAGACGGATGATCCTCCCGGCGGCAACCGGGGAACGCAGCAATCGGGCATGGAGCATCCCGACCTCCCGGTAGTCGACACCGTAGGTGGCAAGTCCTCGCACTTTGGCGTCGGCGTCAGACCGCGGCGTGCCCAGACCCACAGCCGTCATATTCCACTCTCCCTGACTACAGATCGGACCGCGGCCCGAATCGCGCTGTATCCGGTGCAGCGGCAGATGTTGCCTGCTACGGCTTCATCGACTTCGCGGTCAGAGGCAGACGCATTGCTTTCGAGCAGCGCGGTCAGGGTCATCAAGAAACCCGGGGTGCAGAAGCCGCATTGAACTGCCGCTCGGTCGACAAAGGCCTTCTGGAGAGAGCTCAGTTCTCCGTCCCGTCCGGCCAAGTTTTCCACGGTTCTGACGTCGGTGCCCGCTGCCGCCAGCGCCGGGAAGATGCAGGAATGAACAGGCGCCCCGTCGACCACTACCGTGCAGGCCCCGCACTCGCCCTCGTCACAGCCCCGCTTGGTACCCGTCAGATAGAGTCGGTCCCGAAGCGTGTCGAGGAGGACTTCGTCCCCATGGACCTTCACTGTTCGCAGCATCCCGTTGACCTCGAAAGTGAGCATCTGCGTCATTCGATCCCCAGCCTTTTACGCGCAAGGCGAGCGGCTTTTCGGATGAGGCGCCCGACGAGCATCCGGCGATAAGAAGCGGTGGCCCGCTGGTCGTTGATCGGATCGACCTCCTCCATCGACCGTCGCGCCGCAACCGCCACCGCGTCCTCGTCGAGAGTAGAGCCCGCCAACGCTGATTCGGCATGATGCATCCGAAGCGGTGTGGCCGCCACCGAACATACACCTAACCGGGCTGTCTCTATCCTGTTGCCGACCACACTGAAACGGGCTGCCAAGCCCACGAGGGCAACCTCCATAGCGCTTCGCCGCCCCACCTTCAGGTAGGACTCCCAGGTGGCCGCCGGGGGTACCGGCACTTCGATCCCCAACAGAATTTGTCCCGCTGGGAGGGCGGTGCGGCGTCTATCCACGAAGAAGTGGTCGGCCGATATCCGAGTAGGACCATCCACACCGGACACCACCATGGTTGCATCAGTCGCCAGGATCGGGGGCGCCAGATCAGCAGCCGGCGAAGCGTTGCAGAGATTACCTCCAACGGTGCCGACGACCTGGGTCTGCCATCCGCCGACAGTAGCGGCGGCTTCGGCAAACGAAGGTAGATAGGTGGTGATGATCGGATCACACCGGAGGTCTCGGTGGGTGGTCAGGGCGCCGATCCAGATTAGGCCATCCGAACAACGCACACCTCGCAAATCGGCAATCCGACCGATGTACAGCAGCGATTCGGAACGAGGTAGCTGACCGGTCATGCGTTGAATCATCACGTCCGTTCCACCGGCCAGCACTCGAAGATCATCTCCTCGTTCCGACAGCATCGCAAGCGCCTCTTCGACCGTGTTCGGCGCCAGGAATTGCATCGACTATCACCTCGCTAAATCCGGTTACCGTAGTCTACCCAAGAATGGATATGCCGCTCCCGCCACATGCACCGTGCGGCAACCAGGCGCCTTCGAAAAGCTTGCTAGGATGCCGGAAATGACCGCCCAACTCCGTATCTACGGCCTCCATACCGATACGTGGCAAGAGTTCGCCACGAAGGTGAACTCCGAAATCGTGCCAATCCGGTTGGATCACGACTTCCGGCTCGACGGTCCCTGGTTGGTGGAGGAGACCTGTCAGTACGTTTGGATCGTTCACTACGAAGGCGATTTGACATTCACAGAGGCCGAAGAACGATATGAAGCCGATCCTCGGTGGGACGACCTGTCATTCAATCCCATGGACTATATTGTCGACGTAGACGTCAGGATGCTGACACCCCAACCACGTCCTTTCTGATGGATGAATCGATCCCTCCCGTAAATTGACAGGCTCAAGTTGGGATTCGTAAAGCGGAACATATACAGATGTGGGAGATAACCGAGGAAGATCTCACTCCTGCGGCGATCGGGGCCGCCATCCTCGGCACCGGCGGAGGCGGAAACCCCTACCTGGGACGGCTACGAGCCCGTGCAGAGTTGCGCGCCGGTAAGAAGATCGAGATCATCGATCCGACAGAGATAGCCGACAACGATCTCCTGGTGGTCGCGGGCGGAATGGGTTCCCCCGTGGTTGCATACGAAAAGGTGGCGGGAGGAAACGAGGAGACCGACGCCGTCCAGGCATTGGAGCGCTACCTGGGCCGCGGATTCACCGCCATCGCCCCATTCGAGATGGGCGGAGGTAACTCGATGGTGCCGCTGGTCGTCGGAGCCCGCCTCGGTATCCCTGTAGTAGACGGTGACGGCATGGGAAGGGCCTTCCCCGAACTGCAGATGATCACCTACCTTATCTACGGGGGATCGCCGTTCCCTGCCGCTCTAGCCGACGAGCGGGGCAACCGAATCGTGGTGGACCGGATCCTCGACGCCCATTGGCTCGAGAGAATCCTTCGGTCGGTCACCATCGACATGGGGGGTCACGCCGGCCTGGCCACCGCGGTGATGGACGGCGCTTTTTGCCGCAAGACCATCATTCCCAACACGCTCTCCCTCGCCATCCGCATAGGCAGAGCAGTCCTAGCCGCCCGCAAACTTCACGAGGATCCGGGTGAGGCCATTGTGCGCCAGTCCGGTGGTCGCCGGTACATCCGAGGCAAGGTGGTTGACGTCGAGCGGCGCGCCACGCGGGGCTTCGCGAAGGGACGCTTGGTGATCGACGGGTTGGACGACGACACAGGACGCCGCGTGGAGATCGACTTCCAGAACGAGAACCTGGTGATTCGCGAGGGTGAACGGGTGCCAGTGACAGTCCCAGACCTCATCACTCTTGTGACCAGCGACGAGGGCGAGCCGATCACCACCGAGCTGGTCCGATACGGGCTGCGGACCGATGTCCTGGTGATCCCGTGTCCCGACCTCCTCAAGACACCCAGGGCCCTCGATGTGGTGGGCCCCCGGGCCTTCGGCTATGACATCGACTACCGCCCGTTGGGCGCCTGACCCGTTCGGCCTCGGGACCAGACCGGATCTCAGACCAAGCCGTGGGTGACAGCCATCTCCTGGCCGGTGGTGGTGGTGATCACCGCCACCCGGCCGATGGAGGGGCCGGTTGAAAGGGGTCGAACGCACCAACAGCATGGCATCCCAAGCCGGTTTGTCCAGTGCTCGCCCCGGGGCCATCTCAAATCGAAGAGCCGATAACCCAGGCGGGCATGCATTAAGACGGGCATCGGGACGATCCAGAAACGGATCCTCAAACCGGTGCCATCTTCGGTCGCAGTGCCTCCCGAGTTATCCAGAGGTCTTAGAGCTGCACGGATTCGTCAACTATGCCCAATTGTTTGGCCCAGGTCAGCTTGTCGGCCAGCGAGTAGTACTCCACCACTTTCCCTTCCCGGATGCGTGCGAATGACATGCCATCCACCTCGATCTCCTGGCCGGAGGCACCGTGCTCGAAGTGAGCGAACTGCTGAGTGGCCCTGAAGGTCCATTTGGAAGCAACCGTGTCTCCATCCGCCGCGATCATGTTGAAGGTGGTTTGCCCATCCGGATAGGCGTCTCCCAGCGCCACCAGAAAATCTGCATATCCATCCCGCCCGGGGCGCCGCACCGGCACGTTGCGGACCACCACCTCGGGATGGACGTACTTTTCCACCAGGGCCCGCATCCGGCCCTTCCATGAATCATCTGGCGGGTAAGGAAAGTCGGACTCCTGCCCCACCATAAAGTCCACGAAGACCCGCCGGGTCTCCTCGGTGTCCCCGTCCGGATTCCCCTCTGGTAATACAACAGGCATTTGCTCTCCTTTCTAGGGGCTCAGTCCCAGATCTAGGTTCAAAGACGAATCGACTCGTCCACCAACCCCAGTTGCTGCAGCCAGCTGAGCCGATCGATGAGCGCCCAATGCTCGACTATCTTGCCGTCGCGGAAGCGCTCGAACATTACCCCGTCGACTCGAACCTTCTTCCCAGTCGCCTCGTGCTCGAAGTGAGTAGACATCTGTGTGGCCGTGTAATGCCACCGGGCGGCCGCCATGTCACCATCCACCATGATGATGTCGTAGTTCGTGTTGGAATCCGGATAGGCCTCTCCCAGCCCCATCAGAAACTCAACCCAGCCGTCCCGCCCGGGGCGCCGCACCGGCACGTTGTGGAGCACCACATCGGGATGGACGAACTCTTCGACCAGATCCAGCAGTCTCTGCTTCCAAGAATCATCCGGAGGGTGGGGGAAATCTGCTTCCTGTCCCTCCAGCCAACGCATGAAGAGCCTGCGAGTCTCTTCTGTGTCTCCTTCCGGAGTCCAATCGGGAAAGCCTGATGGCATGATGGTTCCTTCCTTCCAGCTGACAAGCCTTTTTGCAAGCCGATAAGATTTCAAAATAGCGAGTTTCGTCCTCGTTACCCTAAAAAGGGCATAAAGATGTTGGCTTATCAGTTCACGACCTGGGAAGAGGACTTCGATCTCCGCAAGGTGCCCACCCCCCGGCCCGGTCCGGGCGAAACCCTGATCCGGGTGGCGGGCGCCGGGGTATGCCACTCCGATCTGTATCTGTGTGACTGGCCCCGATCGAGCCTGCCCTCCTATGAACTCCCCTTCACCGTCGGCCACGAAATTACCGGGTGGGTGGAGTCGTCCGGACCCGGAGGCGCGAATCTCAAGGTAGGAACCCCGGTGGCGGTCTACGGCGCTTGGGGGTGCGGCGCATGTCGGCAATGCGCCGCACAATCAGAGAATTACTGCGAAAACGCTGCAGAGGTGGTGACGTCCGGCCCGGGTAGACCTGGTCTGGGCCGAGACGGCGGAATAGCCGAATTCTTCCTAGCGCCGCAATCCCGGCACCTTGTGCCCCTTCCCGACGATCTCGATCCGCTGGAAGCCGCTCCGCTCACCGACGCCGGGCTGACCACCTATCACGCCGTGAAGCAAAGCCTTGGAAGGCTCCATCCCGGCGCGACGGCGGTTGTCATAGGGATCGGAGGGCTGGGATCGTTGGCGGTGCAGATCCTCAACGCTCTCTCGGCCGCCCAGATCATCGCAGTGGACATCGCACCCGCCCGGCTGGAGGTAGCGCGCCGCCACGGCGCCCATCACACCGTCTTGGCCACAGGGGACGCCTCAGCCGCCATTCTGGAACTCACGGCCGGCCGGGGTGCGGAGTTGATCCTGGATATCGTGGGAACCGACGACACCCTGACACTGGCCGTCTCTGTCGCGGCGATCCGCGGGCACATCACGGTGGTGGGAATCGGGCCGGGATCCTTCCCCATGGGTTATGTCCACGTTCCCAGAGGAATCTCGGCCTCTACCGTATTCTGGGGAACCATCTCCGATCTGGCCGAGGTAGTGGCTCTGGCCGGTACCGGAGCCATCAAAAGCGATATCGAGAAGTTCCCCATGCAACAAGCCCCACTCGCCTACCGGAAGCTTCGGGAGGGAAGTTTGGAAGGCCGGGCCGTGATCGTCCCCCACGGTCCGGCATGAGTCCGTCATGAACTCTCCCAATCGTTGCTGGGTGCTGTCCTCCACCCCTGAAAGTGGGTTGGGCACCGACAATTTCCGGCTGATCTCCAAAGAACTCCCCCCGGTCGGGGAGGGAAAGATCAGGGTTGCCAACACTTTTATCTCGGTGGATCCGGGAGTGTTGGATCGTTTGACGCGCGACAGCTACGCCCCCCAACTCCAACCCGGGGAGATCATTGACGGCTTCTCAGTGGGAGTCGTCACCGCATCCCGAAATCCCCGTTTCAGGGTGGGAGACCGGGTTTCGAGCGCCAACGGCTGGAGGGAGAGCTATGTCTCGTCGGGCCGCGGCGTGCTGCGCCTCCATCCCGAAATATTCAGCCCGCCCCTCTCCGAGCGAGCAGCCATCGGGGCGTTGGGGGTATCCGGACTCACCGCCTACTTCGGGATCCGACGGGTATCCGAAGCCCAACCCAAAGAGACGGTGCTGGTCTCCTCGGCGGCCGGAGCTGTGGGGAGCACCGCGGTCCAGGTCGCCCGCAACCTGGGCTGTCGGACGGTGGGAATAGCCGGATCGGAGGAAAAGCGCCGGCTGGTGACCGAAGAACTGGGCGCCGACGCCTGTCTTGACTACCGGGCAGAGCCTGACCTGGCCGCCGCCATTTCCCGGGTCTGCCCACAAGGGGTTGACATATTCTTCGACAATGTGGGAGGCGAGACGCTGGACGCGGCGTTGATGAACA
Organism: Acidimicrobiia bacterium; assembly: GCA_965214265.1. Taxonomy (GTDB): domain Bacteria; phylum Actinomycetota; class Acidimicrobiia; order Spongiisociales; family ZC4RG35; genus Bin76. The sequence goes on along the minus strand of CBDCBK010000010.1, from coordinate 997,145 downwards.
TGAGCCAGGGAGGACGGGTGGCGGTCTCTGGACAGGTGAGCGAGTACACCCGTATCCAACCTCGGGGAATCCGGGCGGTGGGCGAGATGATCAATCGACGAATCACCATGACCGGCTTTGTGGTGTGGGACTTTCTCCCCTACTTTCGGGAGGCCATGTCGGAAATGAGAGAATGGATGGTGACGGGCCGACTGGTTTTCAGAGAAGAGATCATCGACGGCTTCGAGAACGCCCCGGCGGCCTTTCTCGGCCTCTTCCGGGGGGAGAACCGCGGACGGCGCCTGATCAGGTTGGCGCCCGATGCCTGAACCGGTGCTCCTCTCCGAACAGGAGGGTGCGGTGCTGTGGCTCACCCTCAACCGCCCCCGGTATCGAAACGCCCTCAATGTCGCCCTCATCACCGCCCTGGACGAAGCCCTGGTAAAGGCCGCTGCCGACGATGGGATCGCGGCGGTGGTGATCGGCGCCGCCGGTCCCCACTTCTGCTCAGGCCACGACCTGGGAAGCCCTGGCCGGGATCTGGAAAAGCCCTTCCGGAGAGTCGCCACCACCTGGTACGACCACTCCGACAAGGAAGGAGCAGAAGCCATTTTGGTGCGCGAGGACGAGGCTTACCTTGCTATTCCGCTTCGATGGCGCGAGCACCCCAAGCCGCTGATCGCGATGGTGCAGGGCGCCTGCGTGGCAGGGGGACTGTCCTTGATCTGGCCGTGCGACCTGATCGTGGCCTCCGATGACGCCTACTTCGCCGATCCGGTGGTGAAGATGGGCATTCCCGGGATCGAGTACTTTGCCCACCTCCATGTGATGCCCCCTCGCATCGCCCGGGAATTCCTGCTGCTGGGAGACCGGATGTCGGCCACCCGCGCCTATGAGGTTGGGATGGTCAACCGGGTAGTTCCCCGCCACCGACTGCGGGAGACTACCGCACTGTTGGCGGAGCGTTGCGCATCCCGGCCCCGGTTCGGGGTGGCGCTCGCCAAACGGGCTCTCAACGGGGTGGAGGACCGGATGGGTCTGCGGGACGGGATGTCCCTGGCGTTCGGGCTTCACCAGGTAGCGCACGCCCACAACGCCCTTACCTCCGACGATCATGTGGGAGGCCAAGACCCCCGTTCCATCGCCCGGGATCTTGCATCGGAATAGACGAAAGCAGCCCGCGACTGTGGCGGGCTGCTTTCGTTTTATCAGTTCGAGAGCTTGCTTTTAGGACCCTAGGTCATAGGCCTCTTCGCCGTGGAGAGCCTGATCAAGACCGGCCATCTCGTCTTCGGCGCCGACCCGCAACCCGCCGGTGAGCGCAGCCGTGACCTTCACGATTATGAACGTGATACCGCCCGACCAGACCAGAGTGGCGAGCACACCCAGCGCCTGCACGCCAAGTTGGGCGCCAAAACCGCCGCTCGAGACCGATAGGCCGCCGCCCCCGAGGCTGCCCAAAGCTAGGACCGCAACCAGCAATGTACCCAGCACCCCGCCGACACCGTGTACCGCGAAAACGTCCAGCGAATCGTCGATGTTCCATTTCTCCTTCACCAGACCGACTGCGTAGTAACACACCACACCCGCGACCGCGCCCAGCAGGAGGCCGCCGACCGGGCTGATGAAACCGGAGGCCGGGGTAACGGTGGCAAGTCCCGCGATCACGCCGGTGACCATGCCGACCAGCGAAGGCTTCCCGACTTTCTTCCATTCAACCACCGACCAGGTAATGGCCGCGCCCACCGCGGCGAAGTGAGTGGCGGCGATAGCGAAGCCGGCACCGCCGTCGGCGGCAAGTTGGCTTCCTCCGTTGAAACCGAACCAACCTACCCAGAGCATTGCCGCACCCGCCGCGGTCATGCCAGGATTGTGCGGAGGCTTGATTTTGTCGGGGAAGCCCCGCCGTGATCCCAGTACTGCGGCGACCACCAGGGCCGCCGATCCCGCGCTGGCATGGACCACCAAACCGCCGGCGAAGTCCATAATTCCGAGTTCGCCCAGCCAACCGCCTCCCCAGACCCAATGACAAATGGGCGAGTAGACGAACAGGAGCCATGCGCCGCTGAAAACAAGGACTGACGAGAACTTGATTCGCTCCACATAGGCGCCCACGATCAGCGCCGGGGTGATGATGGCAAACGTCATCTGGAAGATGGCGAAAACTATCTCGGGTATCGTGCCCAATTGGGTGCCTTGAACGCCGGCGAAAAAGACTTTCCCCAGCCCACCAATGATGCCTCCTTGACTATCGCCAAAGGACAGGGTATAGCCCAGTACCAACCACAGAACGCTGGCCAGAGCGGTAATCGAGACGCATTGCATCATCACTGACAATGCCGACCTCGATCGAACCAGGCCGGCATAGAACAACGCCAGACCCGGCAGGGTCATGAACAAAACCAAAGCCGTGGCGACAATAATCCACGCAGTATCACCAGCAATCATGAACAACTCCTTTTTTAAAGAACTAATGCGGTTGGTTCCAGAGAGTCATAGCCAACCCATCGTCGGCGATGGTCCCAGGAAGTTTTGAATCCAGGCTACCGGCTAATCTCCCCTCGTTGCATATTATTCAGTATTTTTTTCGTCAACAAGGAGCCCTGTGAACGACGGCAACCAGGTTGGCGCCCCGATTCTCGAATCTATGTTGCTCACCGAGCGGGAAACCGGGGTGCTGTCGCCCATCCGTATCCGCTCCGCTACCTCCGACAATCAAGAGGGAAGCCAAGACCCCTCCACTGCTTAGGATCTGGCATCGAAGTTATAGGGTGGGAATACTGACCATTGAGTACCAGGAAATGTTGCCGCAGGTCTTCCTACACGCATACACCGCTCCCCGCCTCTGCTGGACATACCTCGCATATAGCGTCTTCTTGGGCGGCCCCCACTGCTCGTCGCAAGGTTTGTAACCCATCGGCCTATCCAATGGCCTATCCCTCACCCCCAGATGTCGCCGATGGTATAGCCCTCGGGAAAGGGGTCACTGGGATCCACCACGTACTGAGCCATGCCGGTGATCCAGGCGGTTCCGGTTATGGTGGGAATCACTGCCGGAACACCTCCCACGGTTGTCTCTGCGATCAGCCGCCCAGTAAAGACAGTGTCAAGCGGCCCGTGGTGGTGAAACGCCTCCCCGATCGCAAGTTCACCCCGCGCATGAAGGACCGCCATCCGCGCTGAGGTGCCGGTACCGCAGGGACAACGATCCAGCGCTCCGGTCCAAGTCTCCGGTCGGTTCCAATCCAGTTCGCCGGTGGCCACCGTCACCGCGTTCTTAGCCTTTCCGGCGCCACGATCAAAAGGCTCGGTCAACATCCCGATGCTGGCTTGCCGTATCTCGGGATTTTGCGGATGGACGGCTTCCAATTGCTCTCGAGCAGCTTGTTTGACCATTGCTCCGATGCGAACCAAATCGGCGCCGTTCTCGGGGCCAATGGAAAGTCCGAATCTGCGGGCGTCGGCGATGGCGAAGAACATCCCGCCCCACGCCACATCCACTTCCACTTTTCCGAGCGTGGGAATCTCCACCATGGCGCCCAGGTGAACAGGAAAGGCAGGTACGTTCTCGAAAGTCACCCCGGTGACCTTGCCTCCCTCCACCCGAGCCTCCACTCCGATCAGCCCGGCCGGGGTCTCCAAAGTGAGTTCGGTCACCGGTTCCCGGGACCGCACCATCCCGGTTTCAATGAGAGCGGTCACCGTGCAGATGGTGTTGGATCCGGACATAGGCGGATATTCGGTCTGCTCCATAATCACGAAACCGGCGTCTGCTTCGGGCACTGTGGGGGGAAGAACCAGGTTGCAATTGGCTGCGGGGTAGCCTCGCGGCTCGCGGAGCATGAGCTTGCGGAGCCCATCGGAGTGTTGCTCCAGGTACTGCATCTTCTCGAACATGGAAGCGCCCGGTACGTCGAGAACGCCACCCACAATCACCCGCCCATGTTCTCCGGCGGCGTGCAAGTCAACCGCCTGTATAACCCGGTCTACCCGCATGACTACCGACTCCTTTCCACGCCCGCCCTTAGTTCGGACTCCTGTGTTAGCCGACCCATTCCTGGCTCACCGTGAATGGTTGGAAATGATCATACGAGGATCGACTGGCATCCGACCTGGTTTGTTACCCTCCCTCAAATGATGTCCACGAATACCCAAAGCAGCAAAGTCCAGACGGTGCTGGGAACAATCTCCCCTGACATGTTGGGCATAACTCTCCCCCACGAACATGTGCTCCTTGATATGACAATGGGGCAGTCCTCCGCCACGGCCCTCATCAACTCGGGCGAATCCGCCAAGAAGGCAGGGGAGATCCCCGAGGCCGGGTGGGAGCGGGGACAGGACGGCCCGGGAGTAGCGGCCTCGTGGACCGCCAAATGGGGACAGCCGGTCACCTTGGAGAACCGGGGGGACATCGCCCGACATTGGTTCTATTACGGCGACTACCGGATTACCGACATCGACGACGTCATCTACGAAGCCAATCTGTTCAAACGCCACGGCGGAACCTGCCTGGTGGATCAAACGCCCCGCGGACTGGCCCGCGATCCTCGCGGACTGGCGCAGATCGCCCGGGCCACCGGAGTACACGTGGTGATGGGCACCGGCTTCTACGCCTACGAGTTTCACCCGTCCAACATGTCGGATCTGAGCATCTCCCGGGTCCAGGAGTTGATCACCGGCGACATCGTGGTAGGAGTGGCAGGAGGGATCAAGGCGGGAATTATCGGAGAGGTGGGGCTGACCTGGCCGCTCCACCCCAATGAGGAGAAGGTGTTGCGGGCTGCTATCCATTCCCAGATAGAGACCGGCTGCGCCCTTTCCATTCACCCCGGGTACAGCGCCGATTCCCTCTGGGATACGGTGCGGATCGTCGAGGAGGAGGGAGGAGACCTATCCCGGACCATCATCTGCCATGTGGAACACCGCCTCCCCTCGCGTCCGGCGCCCCATTCCTTCGATCCGGCGCCTTTCCTGGAATTGGCCACAACCGGCGTCAACCTCTCTATCGACACCTTCGGATGGGAGCAGTCCTACCGCCAGCGCGGACCGGTGGACGTGGCCAACGACGCGATACGGCTCAACTACCTGATGGCCCTGGCCGAAGCCGGCCACCAAGAGCAGTTGCTGATCTCAAGTGACCTCGCTCTACAGCACTGGCAGCGCAAATACGGTGGACACGGCTGGCAGCACATACCCGAGACGGTCCAGCAACTAATGCGCTACAAAGGATTCGACCAGGGTCTGATCGACCAGATCCTCATCGAAAACCCCCGCCGCCTGCTGACCTTCGCCTAGCAAGAGAATCTTGTAGACCGGCCCGCAGCAACCAGTGAATCTGTCCTAGAGCATCTTGCACCGACCCAAGTTGGTGTACTTCCGCAAAGGAGCTAAGTTCGGCCAGGTGAACCCCCGGCGGCGCCGATGATCGTGAGCAACGGACCGACCGGGCCAGGAGTTGTCGGCGCTCCGATCATCGAAACCCGGGACCTGCACAAACACTTCAGGGATGTCCGCGCTCTCGCCGGGGTCGATCTCACCGTCCCACCCGGCATAACCGGGCTGGTAGGAGCCAACGGGGCGGGCAAGACCACCCTGATCAGATTGTTGTTGGGGTTGACCCCGCCAACCTCCGGGCACATCGCGGTGTTCGGAACACCGGTTGGCAAAGATGCCGCCGGTCTGCGAGCCAGGATCGGCTACATGCCGGAGGGAAGCTGCCTCCCCCGTGACCAGACGGCGGCCGACTTCGTAGCATACGCTGCAGAACTGGCCGGAATCCCATCGACCGAGGCCCGCCGCCGGGCGTCGGAAACCCTATTCCTAGTGGGACTACACGAGGAACGATTCCGCTATCTCGGGGACTTCTCGACCGGCATGCAGCAACGCGTGAAGCTGGCCCAGAGCATCGTGCACGATCCCAAGTTGGTGCTCCTCGACGAGCCTGCCTCCGGTCTTGACCCCGCAGGGCGCGACCAGATGCTGGAGGTCATCCACCGTTTCCGCGAGTTCGGCATGAACGTTCTCTTTTCATCCCACCTCTTGGACGATATCGAGCAAACCTGCGACTGGGTGGTGATGCTGGATGGCGGCCGGTTACTCCGCTCGGCCCCTTTAGATCCTCCGAGCGACGGCACTGCGGTGTCAGTGGAGGTCTTCGGCGATCCCCGCCCACTGGTAGCCACCCTCACCGCAAAGGGCGTCGAGGTCACCTACGCCGGTCGGGTCGTGACGGCCGTAAGTTCCTCGGAGGACGTGTTCATCGCGGTGCGCGATGCTCTGGCGGCTTCTGGCTCATCGGTCCGGCGGATGGGCACCGATCTGAGAAGTCTGGAAGACGTGTTTGTGGCGGCAACGAAGCAGTCGAATGGCTGATCCGCCGGTGAGCAGTCACGACCCGGCGATCATCCTCGATCGCGGCTATCGCAGTTACCACGGGCCCCGCACCGGGCGGAGCGGAGCCATGAAGGCGATTATCAAGGAGGGATACCGGCGGGTACTCGGTCTGCGGCGAAAAGCAAAACGCAAGTTGTTCCCGTGGACGCTCATCGCGCTGGCGCTGGCGTCGGCGGTGATCTTGATCGCAGTCGAGTGGGTCTCATCGACCCTGCCCGTTTCGCTGGATACCTCGGATCTGTTCCCCCGGTACGGCGGATACTTCGACTTCATATCCAACGTCGCCCTGCTCTTCGCCGCCTTCACCGGTCCCCAACTGCTGATTCCCGATCGCACCCAAGGAGTACTGAACGTCTACTTCTCAAGACCCCTGGGGGTGCGCGACTACCTGGTGGCGAAGGGGGCGACCTATGCCGCGGTCATCCTGAGCTTCTGGCTGGTTCCACAACTCCTTCTCCACCTGGGATACGCAGCCCTTTCGCCAGCCGGGTTCCTCTCCTATTTGGGGGAGACCACCGACATCCTGTGGAAAGTTCCCACGGCCGCGCTCGTCTACTTCACGCTGCATGCCTCGCTGGCCTTTCTGGCTGCCTCATTCGCCAAACGGGTAGGTACGGCCGCGGCGGGGTTCATCGCCGTGTTGTTGGGCCTAAACCTCGTTGCCCTCCTCTTCCAGGAAGCAAGCTCCGCTCCCGGCACACGGTGGACCTCTTTGCTCGCGCTGGAACAGCACCCGCGACATATCCGCGACTGGATCTTCAACCTGGACTCGTCGATCGTGATCCCGGCGCAGGCAGGCTTCGGCCCTGAAGCGTCCCTGATGGTGGTGCTGGGCCTGGCGATCATCAGCGTGCTCCTTGTGGGCTGGCGATACCGGAAGCTGACGTGACCGGCGCGCCTGCTGCCATGGACGCGCGAGACGTTTCCGACGCCACGGTGGTTGCCGCCGACCTCTCGAAGTGGTTCGGACAGAAGGTGGCGGTCTCGGAGGTGAGCTGCTCCTTCGGACCGGGGGTAACGGGGCTGCTGGGACCCAACGGTGCGGGCAAGACCACCCTGCTGAGGGTGCTGGCCGGTTTGCTGTCCCCCTCCGCCGGCAAAGCAACCATCCTGGGCCGGACCCCGAAGAAGCAGCACAGCGTCTACCGACACGTCGGCTTCGTACCCGAAGACGAAGCGGTCTACAACCACATGAGCGCCCGCCGCTTCGTCGAATGGAGCGCGGCGCTTTCCAAGGTAGGCGGCCCAAGGTTTGCCGCTCAACGGGCGCTGGAGACGGTCCGACTCACTGAAGACGCCGATCGCTGCATGGCAGGATTCTCGAAGGGTATGCGGCAGCGGGCCAAGGTCGCCGCCGCCCTCGTCCACGATCCGCAGGTCCTGGTCCTGGACGAACCCCTCAACGGAACCGATCCGGTCCAGCGCGCCCGCCTGATCGAACTCTTCGTGCAACTGGGCAGGGAAGGTAGAACCATCATCGTCTCTTCCCACGTGCTGGCCGAGGTCGAGCGCATGGCCGGGAGAGTGGTCGCCATGGTCAACGGCCGCGTTGCGGCGGCGGGATCAGTTGCCGCCCTTCGCGACGCCATGTCCGACACCCCGCGCCTGATCCGGATCAACACCGACCGGCCACGGGAACTGGCTCGGCGGCTCCTGGTCGGGAAGTGGGTAGAAGCTGTGCGCGTTGACCCGGCCGGGGTCGAGATCAGAACCAGCGATGCCGGGGCCCTCGGGCGCGACATCGCAGTCGCCGCGCTACAGACCGACTCCCTCGTCACCGCCGTGTCTCCCGAGGATGACTCCCTGGAGAGCGTCTTTCGCTACCTGGTGGAGCAGCGGTGAAGGTCTTCTTGCTGATCACGCGCGCGGTCATGGGTCGGCTGCTCGGCCTGCGTCGGTCGATCGGGCTCTTCGTGCTGACCGGTTCCCTCGCTCCAATACTCCTGGTGCTGGCCCCAGGGCGCTCGGGCGACCGGATGGCCACCCTCTACAACGACACCACCGTCGGCCTCGGGCTGTCGATCCTGTTCCCGGTTGCCGCCCTCGTCGTGTCGACCGCGGCGCTGGGCGAGGAGCGAAAGTCCCACACCCTTCCCTTCCTGCTGCTGAAACCGGTGTCCCGATGGGTCATCGCTCTGGGGGTCGTCACAGCGGCGGCCTTGGCATCCTTCGTGATTCTGGAGGCCGGCGTGCTGGCATCCTGGGTGGTGGCTGCCGCCGTGACCGGGGACTGGTCGATCGGGGTTTCCACGACCGTGGCCGCGGCGGTGCAAAGCGTGGCATCGGCTGCCCTGTTCGTTCCCCTGGGCCTCGTCCTCGGCCGCGCCGCCATGGTGGGCCTCGGCTACCTGCTGATGTGGGAGTTGACCCTCGGCAGCGTGATCGAAGGGATCCAGGCCTCGTCGATCTACCGTATCGTCGTTTCGGCCTGGGCGGACCTGGCAGCGATGACACCCGACAATATCGACACCGTCAACGAGGTGCTCGGCCGGGTGGAAATCGGCGTCGGGGGAGCGGTCGCCAAGGCAGCCGTACTAGCGATCATCTCGATCGCTGTCACCGGGTTGCTGCTGAGGCGTAAGGACCTGGTCGGGGAATAGATCTCCCTCACATCCCCCGGACGCGATTCAGCCGCGCCGCCGGGCCTCTGAAACCCTATTCCTGGTGGGATTACACGAGGACAATGCCGCTGTTTCAAGACCGGTCCTCGCAACTGTCATCGTAGAACCATCGCCCGCTCCCCTCCCTTTCTATCGCGTTCTATCGCTCCGATAGAATGAACGGCCATGACTACCCACCGCGGCAAGATCCAGACGGTGCTGGGGACCATCCCCCCCGACAGTCTGGGCATCACCCTGCCCCACGAGCATGTGCTGATCGACATGACCGCCGGACAGTCCTCGGCCACGGCCCTGCTGGGCTCAACCGAATCAGTGGAGAGAGCCTCCGCTCAGCCCGAGGCGGGATTGGAACCCGGGCAGAACGGGCCCGGCGTTGCCGCTTCATTCACCACCAAGTGGGGAGAACCCATCACGCTGGACACCCGCGCTGACATAGAGCGCTACTGGTTCTTCTACGGCAACTACCGGCTCACCGACATCGACGACGTCATCTACGAGGCCAACCTCTTCAAACGCCACGGCGGATCATGTCTGGTGGACCAGACCCCCCGCGGGCTGGCCCGTGACCCCCGGGGACTGGCCCAGATCGCCCGGGCCACCGGAGTGCACATCGTGATGGGCACCGGCTTCTATTCCCAGCATCACCATCCCTCCAACATGTCGGAGTTGAGCATCTCCCGGCTTCAGGAGTTGATAACCGGCGATATCGTCGATGGCGTCGCCGGGGGCATCAAGGCGGGAATAATCGGAGAAGTGGGGCTGTCGTATCCGCTTAGCCCCAACGAGGAAAAGTCCCTGCGGGCTTCGATACGGTCCCAAAACGAAACGGGCGCTCCCATTTCCATCCATCCCGGATACAGCCCGGACTCCGTGTGGGATGCCATTCGCATCGTTGAGGAAGAAGGAGGAGACCTCTCCAGGATCGCTTTTTCCCATGTCGAGCACCGACTTCCCTCCCGCCCGGCCCCCCATTCTTTCGATCCGGCGCCTTTCCTGGAGTTGGCAGCCACCGGGGCGAGCCTTCTACTCGACGGTTTCGGACGGGAAGCCTCCCATCGCCAACGTGGACTAATCGATGATCCCAACGACGGGGTGCGGCTCAACTACCTGATGACGCTGGCCGAAGCCGGTTACGAGCAGCAATTGCTGATGTCCCACGATCTCGCCCTCCAGCACTGGTACCGCCGCTACGGCGGATTCGGCTGGCAGCACATACCCGAAACCGTCCAGCAACTTATGCGCTATAAGGGATTCGATCAGGATCTGATCGACCAGATTCTCATCGAAAACCCCCGCCGCCTGCTCACATTCCCATAGAACCCACCCCCTAGGAGCACGATGTCCACCACGGAAGAGACCCGAGCGGTCTTGGAACGCTTCATTCTCGAAGGAGAGAAGGACTTTCCCCTGACCAGCGCCAACCTGGACGTCTTCAAGACCAACCTGCGGGCCTTGTTCGAGGAACTTGTCCACCCCGACATCGTTCTCCACGGCGTACCCGGGGTGGAGCGGGGCAGAGACATCTGGTACGACTTCTACGAAAAGCTCGGAATCGCTTTTCCGGATTCAGCCACCACCCTCAACGTGATGGTGGTAGAGGATGACAGGGCAGCGGTGGACTGGACCTGGGAGGCCACCCACTCGGCACCGCTCATGGGCATCCCTCCCACAGGAATCAAACTGGCGGTCCATGGTATGACCATCGAGAGAGTCGAGAACGGCCAGATCGTCGAGCACTGGGCAGTGATCGACCAACTCAGTTGGCTTCAACAACTAGGGGTCCTCGCCTCGGACCTCTCCGTCAACTAACAACAGGAGCTTGACTATGTCAGACCCGCTGACCGAAGAAACCCGCCGGATCGTCAAGCGTTTCACCCTCGACTGTGAAAAGGACTTTCCTCTCTCTGATCCTTCCGATGAGAGCTGGAAGGACCGATTGTGGGAGCTGTTCGAGGAGCTGGTACATCCTGACATCGTCCTGCACGGCGTTCCCGGCCTCACTCAGGGGTCACGACCCTGGTATGACCGCTTCGTATCGGTGGGAGCCAATTTTCCGGACGGCCTCACCACCATCGATGTCCTTACCGCCGAAGGAAACAAGGCCACCATGGTTTGGACCTGGGAGGCGACTCACAGCCGGGAGGTGATGGGAGTTGCTCCCACCGGCAAGAAGATCAAAGTGCAGGCAGTAATGGTCCAGCGGGTGGAGAATGGAAAGATTGTCGAACACTGGGTGGGATTCGACTCCCTGCGCTGGTTGGAGCAGCTAGGCCTGGTCGGAGACGACCTCTCCGCTATCGGAAAAGGCCACGCTGTCAATTAATGGTGGCTACTAGCCGATGACCCACCAGAAATCCGTTTACCATGTAGCAATGCAAAACAAAGAGTCAAGAGCAATGTCTGTTTCGCCCAGCTTTATGAGCTGGCTGACCCGGAAAGGAAAACCATGAAGAAAACCAAACTGAGAGTTTGTGCGGTGCTGGCCGTTTTGGCCCTTTTGGCATCCGCCTGCGGAGGAGATGACACCTCGGCGGAGGATGCGGCAGCAGCAGAAGCCGAAGCGGCAGCAGCGGCAACCGCGCAAGCCGCGGCCGAAGAGGAAGCGGCAGCAGCCCAAGCCGCAGCCGCAGCAGCCGAAGAAGCCGCAGCAGCGGCGGCCGAGGAGGCCCAAGCGGCGCTGGACGCGGCCGAAGCCGAATTGGAAGCCGTCAAGCAAGCTGCCGCCGAGGGTGACGAGGAAGCTCAAGCGGCGCTGGCAGAAGCCGAAAAGGCAGCCGAAGAAGCCGCCATGGCAGTGGCGGAAGCCGAAAAGGCAGCCGAAGAAGCCGCAGCAGAGGCCGAGGCGACAATCGCGGCAGCCGAAGCGGCCGCCAAGACCAACCTGGCCCAGGAAGGCGATCCGTGCATCCCACCCTCCACCGCTGATCAGACCGCCCGCGGCACGGTGGTGTACGCCTTCGGCAGCATCGGCAACCAGAACTGGCTCGGCCCAACCGCTCCATTCCAAAGCCAAGCGACCGTGATGCCGATGTACGAGTATCTGTTGTGTCGTGACTATCAGACAGGCGAGGTTGCCCAAGGCACGGGCCAGTTGGCCGAGTCGTGGTCTCATAACGAAAACTTCACCCAGTACACCTTCAATCTGCGCAAGGGCGTGCGATTCCATGACGGTTGGGGTGAGATGACCTCGGCCGACGTGAAGTTCAGCTTCGAAATCTCCATACAGGAAGACAGCAACAACCCCAACAAGCCGGATTGGCTGAACATCGAGAGCATCGACACTCCCGATGATTACACGGTGATCCTCAACCTGGTAGAGCCCAATGTTGCAATCCCCAGCCTATTGAACGAGGTAATCCCGGCCATGCCCATCGTCTCCAAGACTTATGTGGAAACGGTGGGACAGGAAGAAGCCAGCTTCCGTCCGATCGGCACCGGACCATTCGAGTTCCATAGTCACGAACTGGACGTCTCAGTCGCATTCGAGGCCGTCGACAACCACTGGCGGGTGACCCCCGGAATCGAGATCTTCGACTTCCGCGTGGTCACGGAAGAGGCCACACGGCAGGCCATGATCGATGCCGGCGACGCCCAGATGTCTCCTACCACGTTCGACGACATCCCCCGTCTGGATGCCGACCCCGACCTGAAGGTGGTATCCCTGTCGGGAACGCGTTTCCCAGCGGTGTATCTGCCCGGTGAGTATCTGGAGCCCCAGTACGACCCCGAGAACACCCCACCGTGGGCTACCGATGACGAAGAACACAACATCAAGGTCCGTAAAGCCCTGTCGTTGGCGATCGACCGGCAGGAAATCATCGATTTCCTCTTCGGAGGACGGGGAACCACCGAGGGTGCCTGCGTGCAGTCTTTCTGGCCGGTTGCACCCGGATACGACCCGGACTGCGTAGTCGATGCCTACGATCCGGAAGGCGCCAAGGCGCTCTTGGCCGAAGCCGGCTACGCCGATCCTTCGGATCTGGTCGTCCCCATCGATCTTGCCGAGCACCCCCAGATCACCTACACCGACGAGGTGATGCAGGCGGTCGCCCAGCAGTGGCAGGCAATCGGTATCCAGATCGAGACGTCGAAGACCGACTATCGGACCTACCAGGCGTTGTCGGGTAATGAAGGGGCATACGCGGCCTTCGTGTATTCCGCTCCCTTCTTCCCCGCGCCCTGCACTCTGCTGAATTACTACACCGCTACCGGTAACTTCTTCAGCTACACAGGAGAATCCGAGAAGCTCAACGAGTTGATGGGCACCTGCGTGGCACAGTTCTTCCCCGATGATGTAGCCAACGCGCATGCGGATGTGTTCAACTACATCTACGAGCGGGTGCTGGGCATACCGATCGGCTACGTCGACTCGGTGCTGGCCTTCACCTCCAACCTCGATTGGGTGGGCCTGCCGGCGCCCTGGAACCCCTACATGACCCGCTACGAGTACCTCCGCTACACCAGCTAAGTTCACTCAAAGCGCTTGACGAAGAGGGGCCGGGACCTTCTCGGCCCCTCTTCTCTATACGCAGCTAATCCAAACCGGGCACCCGGGGATTCCGCAGATTTACCAAGTCCTCATTGTGATGGCCGACCTGGCCCGCAGATCCGGGAGAAGTGAAGACGTAGAACCGATCCTGACGCACCGCTTCCAGAACCAGACCGGCCACCTCTTCGGGAGTTGCCCCGACCTCCACCCCAGCTCGGAGCTGGGACCGGAGACGGTCGGCTTCCGGTGAGGACGGACGCACCGGTTCGGCATCGGAGGAAGGCGTCGGACGAAGACGCTCGGCGTCCCAGATTCGGGTGTTCACAGCCGCAGGACACAAAAGCGACACGCCGATCGGCGCTCCGGCCGTGCGGAGTTCTGCATAGAGGGTATGGCTTATAGCCACCACCGCGTGCTTGGAAACGGCGTAGGCCCCCAGCCGCCAGGGAGTCATCTCCCGGCCAGCGATCAGCCCTGCCATCGAGGCGGTATTAACCACATGGCCCTGCCTGCCGCTTTCCACCATCCGAGGGACAAAGGATCGAATGCCGTTGATCACCCCCCACAAGTTGACCCCCAACACCCACTCCCATTCCCGGACTCCTACCTCCCAGATAGTCCCCATCGGCCCCACCCCCGCGTTGTTGCAGAGGACACCTACCTCGCCGAATTCCCGATAGACCAGGTCCGCCAGCGCTTCCACCGAGGAAGGATCCGAAACGTCGGTGGGGACCGCCCGGACCGGAGAAGAAAGCCCCGGATCGGCCACCAACTTCTCCAAGGCGACGGCATCGATATCGGCGGCCACCACCGTCATCCCTTCCCGGGAGAAGCACCGGGCCATAGCCAGGCCGATTCCCGAAGCTGCCCCCGTGATCACCGCCGTCCGACCCGTCAGTTCCAACATGCTCTAGCCAAACTAGCGGTTGGCGAAGAAGAGAAGCCCGGCCACAGGGGTGGTCTGTCTGAACACATGCCCATGTTCGAATTCCTCCTCTGTCCCAAACAACCCACCCGGACAAGTGGCCGAGGGCGTCGGCCAGTTGGCTGAGACCTGTTCGGTAAGCGATGACTTCACCACCGACACCTTCAACTTGAGGAAAGCCATCCAAGTTCCATGAGAACTGGGGCGAGTCGACCTCGGCCGATGTGCAGTACACCGTCGGTTTCGCCCTGGAAGGTGGCAGCTAGAAGGGTTCACACGGCAAAGAAAGGGAGTCGGGTGCTCTGCCGACCCTGTCTTCCTTGTGAATCCCGGCCTCTTTCTCCGAGACGGGGAAACGATTTGCCGCATATTTGGCGAGTCCGTAGGAATTAGGCCTGTTTGCCAAACGAAGCAGGCAATTACCCGACTAACTTGGAAACGAGTAACTTTCTCGGTACAGAAAAGAAGAACCAACCGTTTTAACAAACCGTTTTAACAAAAGGAGTCAGAGACCGATGACTATCTCCGGATCCAAACGCCGCATATGGGCCGTAGCGCTGGCGTTGGCAATAGTGGCCGCCGCCTGCGGAGGCGACGACACCGCCGCGGACGATGCCGCTGCCACGGCAGCCGAAGCCCAAGCGGCAGCGGCAGCCGAAGCAGCCCAAGCCGCCGAAGCGCAGGCCGCCGAAGCGCAGGCCGCTTTAACCGATGCTCAGACGGAACTGCAAGCTACAAAGCAGGCCGCCGCCGAGGGCGACGAGGCGTCACAGTCAGCGTTGGCGGAAGCCGAAGCTGCGCTCGCGGCAGCCGAAGCCGAAGCCGAATCAGCAGAAGCCGCTCTGGCGGAAGCGCAGGCCGAAAGGGTGGCCGTTGCCCCCGAAGAGGTTCAAGACCGGATGGTGGTGCTGCTGCCGGCATTACGTGGCGAAGACTGGCTTTGCCCCAACTGCAGCCTGGGCGCCCTGCTGAACCTGCAACCTCTCTACGAACCGCTCATCTACCACGATTTCGAAAGCGGAGAGATAGTGCAGGGAGAGGGCCGGCTAGCCAAGTCCTGGTCGCGCAGCGACGATTTCACCGAGTTCGTTTTCGAAATCCACCAGGGTGTTCGATTCCACCAGGGCTGGGGAGAGCTGACCACCGACGACATCGTCTTCAGTCATGAACTTGCCGTCCGGGAAGGCACCAACAGCCCGGCCGCCGGGGTTTTGATAAGGGTCGCGGTGGAAGTCATCGACGACTACAACTTCAAACTGGTGTCCGTTGATGGCACACCAGTGCCAGAGCTTGTCCCCGCCCTCAGCGAAATGGCCTTGAGTTTCCCGATTACCTCTAGGAAATACATAGAGGAAGTGGGAGAAGAGGCAGCCGCCTTGTGGCCCATCGGAGCCGGCCCCTATCAGTTCAAGAGCCACACTCCGGGAGTGGAATTGGTGTTCGAAGCGTTTGCCGACCACTACGCCCGGCCACCCTCCATCGGAGAGGTGGTAAGAAAAGCCGTACCCGAGTTCAACACCCGATTGGCCATGTTGGCAGTAGGCGATGCCGATCTGATGACTCTCAGCGCTGAGCAGATTACCACTGCGCAGGCGGCAAAACTAGGGATTCAGTCTCTTCCCAACCAGAGCATGCCCACCATCTATTTGACCGGTAACTATGTGAGCCCCGCGGGAGCGGCGTTGGAGAACCCGCCACCTTGGAGCGATCACACCAATCCCGGCAATGCCAAGTTGATCCGCGAGGCCCTGTCATTGGCCATCAACCGCCAGGAAATCGTGGACTTCGTGCTGGCGGGCAGGGGAACCACCGAAGGCGCCTGCGTCCACTCTTGGTGGCCCCACTTCCCCGGTTTCGATCCCAACTGCCAGCCCGATCCGCACAATCCCGACCGGGCGGTAGCGCTGTTGGCCGAAGCCGGTTACGCGAGCCCCGCCGACCTGGAAATCACCATCGACTCCGCCCAACACCCCGGGCGGCCCTGGTGTGGCGATGTGGCGGCAGCAGTCGCCCAGCAGTGGACCAACCTGGGTATCACTGTGAACAACCAGTTCACCGAGTACGGAGTCCTGGAAGGGCTGACCAGCAGCCGGGAAGCCAATTTCGCCTTCTGCTACCCGCCGCCGGTTTACAACTCCGGTACCCAGTTGTGGAGCTTCTACAGTCGCACCACCGACCGCCTCTCCTACTCGGGAGAGTCGGAGGAGCTGGACCGGTTGATCAACGAGGCTCTGGCCGGCGAAGGTGGAAGCGATGAAGCGAAGGAAACGACGGCCCGTGCGCTGTTTGACTACGCGGTCGACATGCGTCCCGGTCTTCCCATCGCTTTCGCGGACCTGCTGTACGCCAAGGATGCCTGTCTGGAGTGGAACAGCCTGCCCGGCACGGTGGCCTTCTATGTTCACAACTACGAGTTCATGAACTTCAGCTGCTAAAGCTGGAACTCAACCGCTTGATTGGCGAGCGTCCTCCGGGGCGCTCGCCAACTCTTTATGCTGGGGGCTCAACCAAACGTTGGGTCAAGAGTTCCCGGAACCGGCGGATCGAACTGCTGACGCCTTCCTCCATGGAAAGGTACTCGACCCCTCCCAACAAGCGATCCAGACCCGATCCGTCGTAGTGATCGGGCACGGGGAGCGGCTGATCCCCGAAGGTGATCTCACATCCGGGGACTTCCGCTGTGATAAGGGAAGACACTTCTTCAATGGAGACCGAAGGGCCGCCCAGGTTGTAAACATGAGCTCCCTGCACCTCGGCGCGTGCGGCGGCTATGAAAAGGCGGGCAACATCCCCGGCGTGCTGAAACGTCGAGGCTCCGCCGAAGGAAATGTGATAGGGGGTACCCGCCGCGGCCGCCACCATCGCCGCGGTAGGAGCCGACGTCAATCCTTGGTCACGACCCGGGCCGTACACCGAACAGGGACGAAGACACACCGACGACACTCCATAGTCGGCGGCGTATACCCTCGCTGACCGCTCGTTGGCCTGCTTGTACGCCCCATAGAGAGTGGTCGGCGCCATGGGAGAGTTGTCGTTCACTCCTCCCGGATAGAGCTCGGGAGGTCCATACACCGCCACCGAGCTGGCGTAGGCCAGCCCTGCGACATCGGAGTGGCGCGCCGCTTCCAGCACGTTCATGGTACCCACCACATTCACCCGCGCCCCGCCTATCGGATCGGCTTGGCAAAAGGGGATCTGCAGGGCGGCGAGATGGACTATGTGGGTTATCCCCTCTCCGGCCACTATCCCCAAAACCGACTCCGTGTCGGTGATGTCGCCCTGCAAGAGAGTCATAGATCCCTGGCGGTCGGTGAGCAGCCGCAGCCGGCGGTGGTCAGTGGAGAGGTCGAGGCCGACCGCCTCCGTCCCCTCCTCACACAAGAGGTGCATGGCCCATGAGCCGATGCAACCCGCCGAACCCGTTACCAGGAACTTTTCACGCCCACCCATATCCGTCCTTTTCGAGTCGGTCCGCCCGAGTGATATGCGTCATGATATAGGTACCGGGCATACCACCTCAACACCCGCACCGCGCCCGGGTACGGTCACTGGCTTCTTTGCAGGGCGCTAGCCAGGAAAGAGGCCATCTGCGCGCGGGAAACCTCCGCTTCGGGGCAGAAGAAGAGCAACGTCTCGGCATCGTCCTCCACCGAAGGCGCTTCGCATTCCCGAGTGACGCCCGCCCGGTACAAGGCTTCCACAGCACCAGCGTAATAGGCGTCGGGCGTCACGTCGTCGAACATCCCGGTGGGCTCGAGCGTGGAAATACCGAAGGTCCTTGTCAAAAAGACCGCCATCTCCCCCCGTGTAACACCTCGGTCCGGTCGGTAGGTGCCGTCCCCATATCCGATGGTGATCTCCCTCGCTGCCAACTGCTCCACATAAGGGGCGAACCAGTCCTGTGGCGAGACATCGGGGAACACCTGATCACCGGACAGGGTTAGTCCATCCCAGGGCGGCTCGGCGCCGAGGGCTCCCTGCGGCGCCAACGGGGCGTCCCCGAGCGCCCCTATCAAGAAGGCGCTCATCTGCGCCCTGGTAACCGGCCGGTCGGGACAGAAGAGGCGAACCTCGCATCCCACAGTGATCCCCAGGGAAGCGATGGTCTCTATGTCCTGTTCATGAATGAGACCGTCATCGTCGAGGAAGCGACCGGAAAGCCGGGTGTCGACACTTACCTGAAAGGAGACGGCATCGGCGCTGATCACCTTGATCAGGGTGTCCCCCAGCCGGATCTGCTCGTCAATGGAGATCACATGGTCCACCGCCCCGAAGGCGCTGGGTTCAACGGCTTGGGAGATCCTGGTCCAAACCGCAAAACAAGGCCAGTGGGCGGGCCAGGACCGCGCTCTGGACTCACAGACCTGTCTGCGTTGATCAATCTCATACACTTCCACTCCCACCTTGTGCACCCCTGCGTCCAGGCCCAACAGCCGCCTCACTCCCAACACGTAAAAGTGGCCGTCTCCCACGGCGTGGGATTGCTCAAACTCGTTGCCGTCGACGATTTGGGCCGGAATCACCACCATCTGCGAAAGTCCGGCGGCCGCTCCCCCCCGATGAAGCTGATAGGTCTCCTTGCCGCCCTGGTACATCTCGACCGAGGTGGGATCGATCCACCCGGCGGCGTAGCGGTGGTAGACAGTGGTTCCTTGTGGCGCGGTCAGGGGGATGTTGCTCATTATGTCCATCGGATTGTCATAAAAGCCCAGGGCGCCGGGCCGGGTGGTTGAAAACTTGCCGCTGTAGGAATGCGGCCAAGCCAATGCATGGCCCATCTCGTGCACCACCAATGACCAAGAGGGAATCTCGAGGGGCGGCTGGGCAACTACCGCTCCCGCGCCCACCACCACTCTCCGTCCGTTGGTCGGATAGGAAGGCTCGCATCCCGGTTGGTACCCCTCCGGGCACAGGTTGCCAAATGTGCCGTGACCGGTCCGGTATCCCTCGAATTCCACCACAATCAACGCACCGGCCGGTCCGGTCTCCTCCGGGTATTTTTCCACCTCCCGCTCAGTGGCTTGCAACCGGACGGCTTCGGCGCATCCCGGAGCGAAATCACCCTCTTCCAAACCGGGACCGCTCGCCACCTCATCGAGGCTTTCAACCTGGCCTCCCTCCCGAAAGGTCGGCTGGTATCTTCCGTCCGACAATTCCTGGAAATAGGGGGCCACTGTGGAGTTGAGAAAACCCACCACCTCCCCGAGGTCGACCTGTGTGTCCCAACCGGGAACCCTACACACCCACACTTCCCAAAGATCCTCGGAAAGGGAATAGACCCGATGGGAGGTGGTGGCAAAAGGAACCAGCCCTAGAGGGTCGTTCTCCCAAGGATTGGGATTCTCTGTTTGCGCCAGGGCGGGCATTGGTCCCCCCAAACCCCAGCCGCCTCCTCCGGTAAACGGCAGACTGCCACCCCACATAACCGCGTGCACCAGCATCAAGATCGCCGCCATCCGGAATTTTCTGATCCAGAAAACCTTGCACGCTCCCAAGAAATGGGCTAGCCAGCCGATAGCAACCTCACAAGAAAGAGATATTACGGGAAAACGGCAAATACCGAAGTTATCTCGACAACAGGGAGGTAGGAGGGCTTTATCCTCTAGCACTAGCGCATGGTCAACCGGCTCTCTTCTTCAACTTCTCCCTACCTCTTGCAACACGCCGACAACCCGGTGCATTGGTGGGAGTGGGGACCCGAAGCCTTCGCCGAGGCGACATCCCGAAAGCTGCCCGTTTTGCTTTCGGTCGGCTATTCAGCCTGTCACTGGTGTCATGTGATGGCGCACGAGTCTTTCGAGGATCCGGCCACCGCTGAAACAATGAACGGTCTTTTTGTGAACATCAAGGTGGACCGGGAAGAGCGACCCGACATCGACGCCATATACATGGAGGCATGTCAGATGCTCACCGGCAGAGGAGGATGGCCCCTGACCGTTTTCCTGAACCCCGATGGCGAACCCTTCTACGCCGGAACCTACTATCCGCCCCGACCGAGGGGGGGAATGCCCTCCTTTACACAGGTGCTGGAGTCGATCTCCGAGGCTTGGCGGGAAAGAGGAAGCAAGGTGGCGGAGCAGGCTTCCAAGCTTTCCTCCCTGATAGGACGGAGGATTCCATCCGGGGAGAGGCTCCCCGACTCCGATCTCTTGGAACAGTCCTATATCCATCTTCGCTCTTCCTTCGATCCCGTGCACGGCGGGTTTGGAGGGGCGCCCAAGTTCCCCCAACAGCCTCTTCTGGAGTACCTCTTGGCCCTTTTGGGAGAGCCCTGGGCCCCGAGCGCAAGTTCCATGCTGGGTCTCACCTTGGAGCGAATGGCGGCCGGCGGGATCTTCGATCAGTTGGGTGGGGGATTCGCCCGCTATTCGGTGGACGAGCGATGGCTGGTGCCCCACTTCGAGAAAATGCTGTACGACAACGCCAGCCTGGCCCGAATCTATCTGTGGGCCGGAGAGAAGCTTCAAGAGGATGCTTTCCTCCGGGTGACCGCCGAGACACTCGATTATCTGGTGAGGGACCTGCGCAATCCGCAAGGAGGATTCTGCTCCGCCGAAGACGCCGATTCGGAGGGAGTCGAGGGGATTTTCTATGTGTGGTCCATGGAGGAAATAATGGAGGCGGCGGGGCCTTCCGACGGCCAAGCGGTGACCGATTGGTTCGGGGCAACCGCCCGGGGGAACTTCGAGGGCGCCAACATCCTGACTAGGAACAACGCCCTGGTCCCCACCCCCGACCCTGTGGCGCGGGTCAAGAAGCGACTGCTCGAGATGCGCTCCCGACGCGTGCGGCCGGGGCTCGACGACAAAATCGTGGCGGCGTGGAACGGTCTGGCTATCCGAGCCTTCGCCGAGGCCGGCGCGGTTCTGGAACGCGATGACTATCTCTGCGAAGCCCGATCGGCAGCCCGTTTCGTTCTCGAAGAGATGAGGGACCATGACTCGGGGCGCCTCTCCCGGGTATGGGCAAAGGGCCGGCGCGGAGGCCCCGGCTTTCTGGAGGACTACGGAGCGATGGCCACCGGACTGTTCGCCCTGTACCAGGCCACCGGGGAGGAACAGTGGTATGAGGAGGCCGCCGGACTCACCCGGGAGATCCCCCGCTTGTTCCATGATCCATCCGGGGGGTTTTTCGCTACCGGTGTTGACGCGGAGCGTTTGATCGCCCGGCCCAAGGACCTAATGGACAATCCCTCCCCCTCCGGCAATTCCCTGGCCACCGAAGCTCTTCTAACCTTCGGCCAGTACACCGGAGAGACGGAATGGTGGTCGCTGGCGGAAGAGGGAGTGCGAGATGGGACGCTTCTAATGGAGAAGGCGCCATCGGCGGTGGGAAGTCTCCTGGCGGTGGCCCACGCCCTTTGTGCCGAACCTCGCGAGGTGGCCCTGGTTGGCCCGGAGGCGGCCCGATGGGCGCGTGAGGTCCAGACCTTGCTCCGACCGGGGCTGGTACTCGCCTTCGATGACGGTCCCGGTCTTCCAGAGTCCGTGTATGGGGGTGCAGTGCCTCTCCTGGCAGATCGGGGAGATGCGGGAAGGACTCTCGCTTATGTATGCCACCGTTTCACCTGCGACGCTCCCCTCGACAATCTCCCAGCCCTCAAAGAGGCTCTCCGCGCCTGAGGGTTGTTCGTTTTAAGAAACCCCAGGTTGGAGAGGAGGAGGGCGCTTGTTTATAATGTGGTGCGCCATCATGAGACAGCTACCGGAAAGTCATGAGCCTGCTCCCCGATGGGGAGGCTGGTTCGGTCGCCATCGAATGCGAATGACTAACGACCCTCGGGCAGTTGTCGGGCTTGGTCGCATTAGCTTCTGACCAACACTCCTGACTCGTCAGTTCGATGCGCGAGGGTCTCCCGCGGTAACGAACCACACTTCGATTCCTCGAAAGGGAGCAACCTCTCATGACCAACTATCGCTACGAAACACTACAGGTACATGCGGGTCAGGAACCGGCCCCGGGACAAACGCCCGGGCGGTCCCTATCTACCAGACCACCTCCTACGTCTTCGACGACACTGGACACGCCGCCCGGCTGTTCGGTCTGCAAGAGTTCGGGAACATCTACACCCGGATCATGAACCCCACCAACGACGTGTTCGAGAAGCGGATAGCGGCCCTGGAGGGCGGCGCGGCAGCGGTGGCCACCTCCTCGGGGCAGGCAGCCCAACTCTTGGCCTTCACCACCATTCTGGAGGCGGGAGACGAGATCGTATCCACCAGTTTCCTGTACGGAGGCACCTACAACCAGTTCAAGGTGGCCTTCCCCCGCATAGGGTTCAATGTGAAGTTCGTCGAGGGCGACGACCCAGCCCACTTCGAGGCGGCCATCGGAGAGAAAACCAAAGCCATCTATCTCGAGTCGGTCGGAAATCCCCACTACAACGTGCCTGACTTCGAAGCCATCGCCGAGGTGGCCCACCGCCACGGCGTCCCCTTGGTGGTCGACAACACCTTCGGTGCAGCCGGCTACTTATGCCGGCCATTCGACCACGGAGCGGACATCATCGTCCAATCCGCCACCAAGTGGATCGGGGGTCATGGCACCAGCATCGGCGGGGTGCTGGTGGACTCGGGGAATTTCGACTGGCGCAACGGCAAGTTCCCCATCTTCACCGAGCCTGCTCCCGGCTACCACGGCCTGGTGTTCTCCGATGTCTTCGGGCCGGACGGGCCGTTCGGGAATATCGCCTTTGCGATCCGGGCCAGGGTGGAAGGCCTACGCGACCTGGGCGCAGCCGCCTCTCCCTTCAACGCCTTCTTGTTTCTGCAAGGGCTGGAGACGCTCAGCCTGAGAGTCCAGCGTCACGCCGACAACGCCCTTGAAATGGCGCATTGGCTGCAAGCCCATCCCCAGGTGAGTTGGGTTTCATATCCAGGCCTCCCCGACCACCCCTATCATGCCAACGCCCGAAGATATCTGCGCAACGGCTTCGGATGCGTGCTTTCTTTCGGGGTGGCGGGCGGCTATGAAGCCAGCAAGCAGTTTATCGAGCGGACCGAGTTGGCCAGTCACCTCGCCAACGTGGGCGATGTGAAGACCCTGGTGATCCACCCGGCTTCCACCACCCACGCCCAGTTGACAGCCGAAGAGCAGGCCAGCACCGGGGTCTCCTCCGACCTGGTCAGAGTATCGGTGGGGATCGAACACATCGACGACATCAAGGCCGACTTCGACCAGGCGCTGGGACCGGATGTATGAGCGTTGATCTGTTACCTCCCAAAGTGGCAGCCGCCCTGGAGTGCACCGGCATGCCCTTTCGGGTTGTGGAATGCGATCCTGACTACGCCGACACCTTCCCCTACTGCGAAAAGTACGGGGTCGCTCTCGAAGATGCTGCGAACACTATCCTGGTGGCGTCCAAGCGGCCCCGGGGGAAGTTGGCGGCCTGCGTGCTCCTGGCCACCACCCGGCTGGACGTCAACCACCGGGTGAAACAGGTGATGGACGTTTCGCGGTTGTCTTTCGCGACGGCCGAGTTGACCAAAGAGGTAACCGGAATGGAAATCGGCGGGGTAAACCCCTTCGGGTTGGAAGGTGACTTCCCTCTGCTTATCGATGCGGCGGTGATGGAACGCCCCGAGGTGCTGTTGGGCGCCGGAGTCCGCACCGCCAAAATCTTTGCCCATCCCCGGATTCTGGGTCTCCTTCCCAATGCCTCGGTGGTTGAGGGTCTTGCCTATTCCACCGAGGTGGCGGGACGGTAGCGACGGTGGGCAGTGGCCCTGATCAAAGCGCCATAGCCCACTATCCCCACCACTGCAAAGGAAAACCACTGGACGGCGTAGACAAAATGCGAGCCCTCGTCGTCAAAGGCCGGCTCGGCCAGGCGAAGAGGCCAGGCCGACGGGTTAGCCGACGATTCTTCCAAATAGACCCCCAATAACCGATAAGGCACGTAGCGGTCGAGGACAGACAGATCCACCCTGGCGACGGTGTCCTCTCTCCCTGGCCGATCCTCGGGACCCAAAGTGGACCGGGGACGTGTTGCTCTGACCACCCCGGTCACCTCCACCTCTCCCGTGGGAGGGGCCGCTTCCGTGCGGTCCAACTCGACGGGAATCCACCCCCGATTGACCATGGTTGCCCGACCATCGGCCAGCACCAAAGGAGTGATGACCCACAGACCGGAGCGGCCGTCTCGCACCTGGGAGCGAACGTAGACCTCATAGGAGACATCCCACTTTCCCCCGGTGGTCGTGCGGCGGAATTCAAGAGTGTCAATCTCCGTCCCGGCGCCCGAAACCATCAACTCCAGCTCGATGGGATCGGCGGCGTTGCGGGCCAGACCCACCTGGTTGTCAAGCTTCCTTTCTTCCAGACGCCTCAACTGCCACAGGCCCAGGTTGACCAGGGCCAGCACCAGCGCCAGCACCACCAGATGAGCAACCGCCCATTGCCATCTGGCCAGGAAGGAGTAGTTCGCCCGCTTCATACCACGATTCCCATCCCTACCCGTCGGGAGTCCGCCACCGCATCCATGGAGCCGTCGGAGTTGCGGGCAGCGGCGCTGACCCCTCCGAAAAACATGTGGCGTTCAGTGAAGGCGCGGCGGGGCATCTCCAGTCCTTCCACGGAGAAACCCTCCTCATAGGAAAGACTCCACCCTTCCGCTGTGTGCTCGATATGGGCGCGATAACGTTCCACCGCCTCAGCCAAGGAACAGCCGTCCACGATCACCGAGAGCAAGGTGATCTGAAGAGCCGTGGTGATCCGGTCCGCGCCAGGTGATCCGGCCGCCACTACTGCTCCGGAGTCTTTCCACATCACGGTGGGCGCCATGTTCGACATCAGACGCTGCCCGGGCGCCTGGCCGTGAAACCTCCCACCGGTCAGCTCTATTTCTCCCAACGAGTTGTTCATCCACATGCCGCTACCACCCGCGATCACACCCGATCCATACCCGCACGACAAGGTAACCGCGCAAGCCAGACCCGAAGAATCCACCGCGGAAATGTTTACCGTGGACGGAGATCCCAAACCGGCCAGCAACAGCGCCGACATTCTTCCAATCCCCTCCCGCCAATCCTCGGCGCCGTCGATGTGGGAACGGCGGAAACCCAGCACCTCAAGCTGCGCCTCTACCAGACTCCGGTACGACAACGGCGGTTCGCATCCCACTTTGGCCAGCATGGCGGCCAAGGCTATCCCGCCCACCGCCGGGGGCGGATTGACCGCCACCTTCCACTCATCCAACCCGAGGATGATCGGAGAGCGTTTCCTTACCCGGTACTCACACAAATCCCGGCGGGTTATGATCCCTCCTCGCTCGAGAAGATCCCGAGAGATATCCTGCCCCAGTTCGCCCTGGTACAAGACTTCGGCCCCGTCCGAGGAAATAGCGGACAAGGCGTCAACCAGGCCGGGTACCCATATCAACTCCCCGGTGGTACGGCGACGATTCCCGTTGTGAAGAGCCGCCCGAGATTGGGGATCCGAAGAATAGATCGGATCAAAAGAATACTGCAGGTAGTAGTCGGCCACCGAGCCCAATGGAAAGCCCCGCCGGGCGTGGTCGAGAGCAGGCGCCACTATTTCCCGCCAGGGAGCAGAGCCGTAATCCTGCCACACCGCGCCCATCGCCGCCCACCCTCCGGGGACGGCCACACTGCCCGGGCCCACTATGGTGTCCACTCCCCCGCCGTAGCCGATGTGTACCCGAACGCCACCGCTCCCCAACCGGTCGGTCTCCAATCCCAACCCGGGCATCGCCATCGCTCCGTCATATACAACCGGAGGGTGGTTCGGGCCTCCCACCGTGACGAACCCTCCCGCGCCCGGCCCGATCACCGCGATCTCGGTCACCAGCGCCACCATCATCGCCGAAAGGGCGGCGTCAACCGCATTGCCGCCCGCGTGGGCCAAGGCCGCCCCTGCCTCGGCGCACCTTCGAGAAGGCCCGGAAACCGCCAGCTTTCCCACAGCAGGGAGGCTACTGGAGTCAAACTCCAGAGATGACTAAACCTTGATCAAGCCTTCGCTCAACAGCTCTTGGCCGAGTTCTTCAAGAAAAGCGTCTTGCACAGCCTTTTCGATCAGTTCCCGAACCTGCTCTCGCCGATAGCTCGAGACCAACGCCTTGTCGGTGACAAACACCAGCGAACGACGCCGATCGGTTGGATGGCGGCGACGCTGTACCAAGCCCCGTCGCTCCAGCCGATCAACCAGCTTGGTTATTCCCGCCGGACTCATCTGCAACTTCTCGGCGAGTTGCCGAGGACCCATAGGAGCGGAATAAAGAAGCTCCAATGCCTTGGCGTCCGCATAACTGAGCCCGTAGGACTGCTGATAGTCCACCGCTATTCGGACTCCGGCGGCGGGCAACCGATTAAGCCAAGCCGCGACGGTTTCTTTCTTTTCAGAAAGATTTCGTTCCGTCAGACAAGCCTTAGGAGCACAGTTGTGCTATAAGCCGCTCGGTAGGTCAACCCCTCCATAATCCACCCCTACAACCCAGGAACTGCTATGTGGCCCGGCGAGCAGCAGCCAACTCGAAGAGCAGGGCAGCGTCTCTTCCCATGGTGGAGAACCGCTCGTCCTTGGTTTGGCCCCTCTGCCAGCGAATATATATCTGCTGGAGAATCACGCCCAGTTTGAAGGTGCCGAATACCACGTACCAATCCATACCCGAGATATCGCGACCCGACTTCCGACCGTAGCGGGAGATAGCCTCTTTTCGCGTCATGAATCCCCGACAGTGGGTGGGCATCGGATCGAGAAAAATCGACTCCTCATCGGGGTCGAACCAACAGGCCATCAGGGTACCGACATCTGCAAAAGGGTCCCCCCGGGTACACATATCCCAGTCGTAGACGGCTACGCACCTCCCCGGATCGTCCGAATCCACGGCCATGTTGTCCAGCCGCCAGTCATTGTGGAGCAAGGTGGCGGGAGGCGAAGAGGGCATGGTCTTCTCCAACCAGCCGGACAACTCCTCAACCAGCGGATTGGGTTCATGACGAGCCTGGCGCCAGCGTCCTATCCAACCCCGTAACTGGCGATCTACAAAACCCTCCGGCCGACCGAGATCGCCGAGCCCGGCGGAGGACGGGTCCACGGCGTGAAATTCGGCCAAGGTGTCTACCACCACTTCGGACAGCTTCCGGTTGCTCCGAGCATCCTCCCCACTTCCGAACTCGGGAGGAACAGTTCCCTGCACCACCACCCCGCGCCGCCGCTCCATGACAAAAAACGGGGCGCCCAGCACCGACTCGTCATCACAGAGAAGGTGAGCGCGGGCCGCCAGGGGAAAGGCGCGCCACAGGGTAGAAAGCACCCGGTATTCGCGCGCCATGTCGTGTGAGCCGGGTGCTACCGGACCAAGTGGTGGACGCCGAAGCACGTATTCCACCGCCGGGCCGCCCGGCTCGCCATAACGGAGCAAATAGGTGAGGTTGGCCTTTCCCCGCGCAAATTGCCGAACCGCCAGAGCCTGGTGGCTGCCGGGTATCCGATTGCGCAGATAATCCGCGAGCCGCGCCTGGTCAAATCGCTCTTCGGCCCGTACTTCTATCAACTCGGGCGTTATGCCGACCTCATTATCCATGAATGCGACAATACCAAACCTTTTCCGGGTAGTAGAGGGCGAAGTG
This sequence comes from Acidimicrobiia bacterium, assembly GCA_965214265.1. Classification (GTDB taxonomy): domain Bacteria; phylum Actinomycetota; class Acidimicrobiia; order Spongiisociales; family ZC4RG35; genus Bin76. The sequence goes on along the minus strand of CBDCBK010000010.1, from coordinate 969,146 downwards.
GGTCCGCGACCTAGCTTGCGGTGCTGCGAGACCTCACCCTGAGTTGTCCGCAGGCGGCGTCTATCTTGGTTCCACGGGTGTTACGCACCGTGACATTCACGCCCTCCTCCCGTAGAGCCGCGACGAAGCGATTGATCGTCTGCGGAGTGGAGGGCAGGTCAGCACTGAGCGGGGTGGGGTTGAGGGCAATCAGGTTGACGTGGGCCCGAAGCCGGCGGGCGATGGCTGCCAAGCGGTGCGCCTGGGGGCGGTCATCGTTGACATCCCTGATCATGGTCCATTCCAAAGACACCCTTCTCCGTTTCTTCTCAAAGAAATAAGAAGCAGCCGCCTCGACCTCGGACAGGGGATAGCGTCGGTTGATTGGAACCAGCCGGGAACGGAGATCATCATCCGCGGCGTGCAAGCTCACTGCCAGGTTGACCGGCCAGGGATCGTCGGCCAGCCGCCGTATTCCGGGTACCACTCCCACCGTGGAGACGGTCAGGGACCGGGCCGACATGCCTATCTCCTCCACCATCAACCCGATTGCCACTGCCAGTCGGGGATAGTTCGCCAAGGGCTCGCCCATTCCCATGAACACCACGTTGGTCACCCGCGGCGGTGAATCCCGAATAGGGCAGGCGCGAAGAAAGGCGTTGGCATAGGCGAGCTGGGCAACGATCTCCCCCGCCTGCAGGTGCCTTTCGAAGCCAAACTGTCCGGTGGCGCAAAAGGTGCAGGCCAGGGCGCACCCCGCCTGGGATGACACGCACAAGGTGGTGCGTCTCCTATACCCCATCACGACCGCCTCTATCGCCGCTTTGTCGGACGTCCTGAACAACCACTTGTGCGTGGTTCCCCGGTCAGCGCTCTGATGCTCCTCCACCTCAAAGGGCCACAACCGGTCCGACAGAACGCGACGGAGACCATCGGGCAGATTGGTCATGTCCCGGGAGTGGAGCACCGGGTTTTTATATAGCCACTCCCGGAGTTGTCGGGAGCGGAAGGAAGGCGCATCGACGCCGGCTATCTCTTCCAGGTGATCGGGATCCAACAGATAGGGAGAAGAAACGGCGCATGCCGGTTCCCTCGAGGTCAGCCCTTCCACCACGCCGGTCGGGCCAGGGATCAGTGGGCGCTGTCTCGGGAGTCGGGCCCGGCGTCGTCAGGGTCAGGGTCCGCAGACAGTTGCGAATTGACGCCCTCCTCCGCCTCGGCGGACATTTCGCCCGCGGGCTCCACCTCCGGAGGCTCATCAATCTGGAAACTGGGCTCGGCGGGGCCGCTCCTGCCGATCGCGACGCGGAAACGCTTGCGCACCCGCCAAGCGAGGGCGCCGATTCCACCTACCACCACCGCCAGTTTGAAGACTCGTCTCATTGTGTATCTCAGTCTAATGTCTGTGGGTGGCGTCATCGACCGGAGTTAGCAAAGGCATCCACCATGAAATTCGACTACTACTTTCCCAACCTGCCGCCCACGGCGGCAACCAAGACCGCTCATCGGGCCGCACGAATCGGATACGACGGATTCTTCACTGCCGAGACCAGCCACGAGCCTTTTCTCTCCATGTGCCTGGCTTCCCACGCCGAACCGGGACTGGAGGTGGGAACCGCCATCACCCTGGCTTTTCCACGGTCACCGATGGTGATGGCCCAGTTGGCCTGGGATATGCAAATAGTGGCGGGCGGCAAGTTCCTCTTGGGGCTGGGTACCCAGATCAGACCACACATCACCCGTCGCTTTTCGACGGAGTGGTCCCGTCCCACCGCCCGGCTTCGTGACTACATCGGAGCGCTCCGCGCGGTGTGGGATTGCTTCCAGAACGGGACGAGGCTGCGATACCAGGGAGAGTTCTACCAGCTCACCCTGATGACCCCCTTCTTCAATCCCGGCCCCAACCGGTTGGCGGAGATTCCGGTGTACATAGCCGGGGTGGGCCCCCTGCTGAGCCGGCTGGCCGGCGAAATATGCGACGGGTTTCATATCCATCCCTTCCACACTGTCAAATACCTGGATAAGGTGGTGATGCCGGCCATAGCGGAAGGCGCGACAGAAAACGGACGCACAATCGATGATGTGGAGATAACCACTCCGGTGTTCGTTGTCACGGGCCGCAGCGCCCAGGAGATGGAACGCCTGGTCCGCCCCGTCAAGGAGCAGATTGCCTTCTACGCCTCCACTCCCAGCTATGCCCCCATCCTGACAAGCCACGGATGGGACTTCGGTCCCAAGCTCAATGCCATGAGCAAACGGGGAGAATGGAGCAAGATGGCGGATGTAATCTCCGACGAAGTCCTTCACGAGGTGGCGGTGGTGGCTCCTCTGGAGGATCTCGCCGCCCGGATCGTCTCTCGTTACTCGGGAAGGGTGCAGCGAGTGGGGATCTACAGCATGGCGGGAGACGCCATCTTCACCGAGGAGGAATGGACGATGCTGGCCGCCGAAATCAAAGACCGCTCCAACGGGTAGCTCACCGGACGGAAGCCACCCCCGTTTGGTGATTCGGTAGCGCGTCCTTCGCCTACGACGCGAGGTGGCAGGTTTCGTTGTAGCTGATCAAAGCGGGCCGATGCGGGTCGGCCAGGGTTACCGAGGCGTTTGCCGGAGGAGACAGCGGTCCCAGAAAGATGTTCCCGGGAAGGGCTGTTCCGGTTATCCAGGAGGCAATCAGCATAGAAGGGCCAGCGTGGGTGCAGATGACAACCTTGCCGTCGGGCCCCATCTCCGAGATGATCCGGGTCAAGGAGGCCAGCACGCGCCGACGGACTTCCTCCCACCTTTCTCCCCCCGGGCGGGGCACATCCTCACCCCCGATGAGGTAGCGCTCGATCAGGTCGGGCCACCCTTCCCAGAGTTCCTTTTGGGTCAGGTTGGTCCATTCCCCATCCCCGACTTCGCGCAGCCGGAAGTCGGTTTCAATCTCCATCCCCGCCGCGGAAGCGAAGGGCTCCATGGTCTGGGTGCATCGCTTCAGATCGCTGGAGATCAGCCGGTCCGGTTCGAACCGCGACAGCCTGGGCACCAACAGGGAGGCTTGTCGGATACCCCACTCGTCGAGGCTCTCATCATGCTGCCCCATAAACCGGCCCGTCACGTTTCCGGCCGTCCGACCATGTCGTATCAGCATTATCAGCGCCATTTGCCTTGCCTACCTCCAGGTCCATCGACGGCGACTTCGGGATTCACAGGGTAGGGCTCACATGCCGAGGCTCGCCCATCTACTACCCGCATCCCCCCTATCCACTCGGATCAAGGCTATTGTATCCCGAAGCCAACCGCTCCGCACTCCTGCTATGCCTCCTCCGCACGAGGATCGGAAGAAGCCAGCCGGTTTCCACCCTCGTCGACCACCATGACCGAAACCGGTCCCCAGTCCCTCCGCCGACGGGAGGTGATCTCCACGGAATGGCCCATCCGCGCCAGACCGGCGGTGATCTTCGGGGAGACATCGGCTTCCAGCAGCACCTGGGACGGCTGATCGGGACCAAAATGGCGCATGGTCCAGCGGGGAGCGCCCTGGGCAAAAGCCGGCGCCTCCCCCAATCCGAACAGACGCGCCGCCATCTGGGACAGGAGCTGTGGCTGAAGATCTCCTCCTCTGGTGCCCAGCAGCCCGACCAGGTTTCCAACCTTATCGGTCCACAAAGTGGGGGACAGTGTGTGAAGCGGTCGCTTCCCCGGCCCAAGTCGGTTGGGATGGCCGGGTTGGAGAGAGAAGCCGTGTCCCCGATTGTGCAGAAAGAATCCGCAATCCCCCGCCCCGACACCCATACCCCAGAAATTGGATTGGATCATGGAGACGCCCATGCCTTGGGAGTCCATGGCACACAGATAGGCAGTGCCACCCGGACGCCGGAGGGGAGAAGGCCAGCGGCCGGCACGGTCGGAACTTATTCGGGCCGCCCTCTCCTCCAGTCGGGCGCGATCCACCAACCACTCCGGCGGATGGGGGGCGTACCGGGAATCGGCGACCACCCGGTCGCGTTCCCAAGCCACTGATCGGTACGACTCGATCAGGAGATGCCACCATGAGAGCCGGTCCGCACCAGGAGGCGGGTCGAGCATCTCGAACACCGACAGGGCCGCGAGAGTCAGATATCCCTGGGAGTTTGGGGGAATGGTCCATCCCGTCTTTCCGAACACTTCGGCCCCAAGCGGCGTCACCCATTGAGCATGCGGCCTGGCCAGATCCCCCGCGGTGAGCAGTCCGCCCGAAAGCCTCACAATCGCCCGAGCAGCCCGACCCCTGTAGAAGGCTTCTCTTCCTCCTTCGGCCACTTCCGCGAGGGTTTCGGAAAGCATCGGCCTCCGACACCACCGACCGGGACGGGCTGGATAGAGCCCCTCGGCCGATGGGTGGCCGATCACCTCATCCCGTCGGGCCTGGAGTTCATCAGCCAGCTCCTCGGAGATGTAGAACCCCTCCGACGCCAGTTCGATAGCAGGCCGCAGCACCTCCGAGAGGGACAGCTTGCCATGTTCTCCCAACAGCGCGACGAAACCATCAACACAGCCGGGCGCGGTGATGGCCTCGGCTGCCAGCGGGGGTACCCGGGAATGGCCGGCGGAGGCGAGTTGTTCGGGATCAACGTTCGATCCCGCCCTTCCGCTGGCGTTGAGAGCCATCACACCTGCGCGGTCGGGACGATAAACCAAGGCAAACAGATCACCCCCGATGCCACAAGTCTCGGGCGCCACCACCCCTTGGACCGCAATGGCCGCCACTGCTCCGTCCACCGCATTTCCTCCCTGGGACATGATCCGCCGACCGGCCGCGGAGGCCAGCCGGTTCGGAGCCACGACCACTCCCCCGGCGTCGAGGCTGTTCATATCTGCTCTTCGGGCAAACCCGTGAAATACCTCCAAAAACCCTTCTTTGGAGGTTGGCGACCCTGCACCCGGTGAACACACTGAGACATATGGACACTCTCACCATACATCGGCGCCTGACCAAAGTAGGATTCGGGGCCGAGCAGGCGGACATGCTGACAGAGGTGATTGTGTACGCAGCCTCACTTATCCGGCGCGAGGTCGCCGGGGCATGCTGAAGACACACGGTCTCGAACATCTACTGGAAAGGCGCATCATGGTTCGATATGAAGTGAGCGAAGGGCGGGCCACCGTCACCATCGATCAGCCGCAACGCAGAAATCCACTCTCGGTGAAGACCCTGGAAGGGCTGGTCTCGCTCACGCGCCAAGCCCTGGAAGATCCGGAAGTGCGGGTGCTGGTCTATACAGGCGCAGGGGAGCAGGCCTTCTGCGCTGGGGCTGACCTGGACGGAGGGATATTTGACGATCCGGTGGGGCTGCACCGCCAACGCGGCGCTCTTGCCGACCTCTTCAGATTGATGATCCGGGGAGGAAAGCCCACCATCGCACGAGTGAACGGACATGCCCTCGGAGGAGGATTCGGACTGATGTGCGCCTGCGACATAGTGATCTGCGTCGAGCGCGCCAAGTTGGGGACTCCCGAGGTGAGAGTCGGGGTGTGGCCGATGCTCATCTCGGCTGTCCTCGCCCGGACCATCCCCCGGCGCGCACTGCTGGAGATGATGATGACCGGCAGATTGCTGACCCCCGCCGAGGCGCTGGCGCTGGGAGCGGTCTCCCGGGTGGTGGAACGGGACCGGCTCGACCAGACGGTCTCCGAGATTGTGGACTCCCTGACCGCCCAAAGCCCGGCCGCCCTCCAACTGGGAAAAGACACCTTCTGGATGGCGAATGACCTGGGAATAGACGCAGGACTGGATTTCCTGGCAGGAGGGCTCACCGCCACCCTCCTCACCGAGGACGCTCCCGAGGGAATCAGCGCCTTCGTGGGCAAGCGGCCCGCGGTGTGGTCGGGACGCTAGCTTTGCGCCGGCCCGGAGCGCCGCCGCCTCAGACGGATCGCCAGAACCTTTACCATTGGGGATCCTATGCCTGAGTGGAGCGAGGTTCTGATGATCCTGGTGGTAGCGATGGTGGTATTCGGCCCGCACCGTCTTCCCGAGATGGCCCGCAAGGCCGGAAAGATGATGGCCGAATTCCGGACAGCCGCCCGCGAACTTCGGGAAGGGATTGAAAAAGAACTGGCGTTGGAGGAGATGAAGGAGGCCGCCCAGGACGTGATAACACCCACCAAGGAAGCCGCCCAGGAGTTGCGAAAGTCACTTGCCGAGTCGGACAGGGCGTTGCGATCCCCTCCCCCGCTGGCACACCCCACCGACACCACTCCGGGAACAGAGCGCCTCGAGGACCAGGAACCACCCGACACTGAAGACACCGATACGGCCGAGGCCGAGAAACCTCGTCAAACCGCCGACTCGCCGTCCTCCTCCCCGGCCGAGATCCGGATCGAGGCCGGACCGGCCTCCCCCGACGACTTCCCCATCGAGACACCGGACAATGAGACCCGGCAGAATCCGAAACCATCCTCCTCACCCGGCAAATGAGCGACGAGAACCGCGAGTCCATTCTCTTCCATCTCAACGAGCTGCGATGGCGACTTGTGAAAGCGGCCATCGCCATCCTGATCGGGTCCATCATCGCCCTGATGTTCGGCACCTATATCAAAGACCTTCTTCAGCTCCCCTATGACCGCGCTTTTCCCGGTGAAGAGAACACCCTGCAGGTGCTGGCGCCGACCGAAGAGTTCTCCGTTCTGATGAAGATCGCTCTCTTCGGCGGTGTGGTGTTGGCCAGCCCGGTGGTCATTTACCAGATCTGGATGTATATCACTCCCGCCCTCAGCCGTCGAGAGAAAAAATGGGCGATACCGATCGTTATCTCATGCACCGTTCTCTTCTGCGCAGGAGTGACGCTGGGCTTTCAGACCATGGGTCGCGGACTCGCATTTCTGCTGGGGATTTTCGAAGACGTGGAAAACAACCTCCGGCTGACCGACTACTTCTCCTTTGCCATACGTTTCTTGCTGGCCTTCGGGCTTTCCTTTCTGTACCCGGTCTTTCTGTTCACCGCCGCCGCAGCCAATATCGTCACCTCCAAACAGTTGGCCCGTGGCCGGAGGTGGGCGGTGCTTTTGGTTGTGACCGGCGCGGCGATAATTACCCCCACCGGGGATGTATTGAACCTGGCTATTCTGGCGGTCCCTCTCTATGCCTTTTATGAGATCACCTACTGGCTGGTCCGGCTGGTGCTGAGAAAGTGAGCCCGGCGCCGATCAGCCGTCAATTTCTGGAGGGCCTGCCATTCGACCCCGATCCTTTCCAGACCGAAGCGGCGGAGGCGCTGGAACAAGGTCTCCATATTGTGGTTACCGCTCCCACCGGGGCGGGGAAGACCCTGGTGGCCGAGATCGCCATCCACCTGGCTCTGGCCAAAGGGTTGCGCGCCTTTTATACCACCCCCATCAAGGCTCTCTCCAACCAGAAGTACAACGACTTGTGCAACTATTACGGACGAGAGAAGGTGGGCCTCTTGACCGGAGACAACGCCATCCGGGGCGGCGCTCCGGTCGTGGTGATGACCGCCGAGGTGCTGCGCAACATGCTCTACACCGATCCGGAACGGCTGTCGGGGGTGGGGGTGGCAATTCTGGATGAGGTGCATTACCTGGCCGACCGAGCCCGCGGGGCGGTGTGGGAAGAAATCATCATTCACTCTCCTCCCCCGCTGCAAATGGTGTGCCTCTCCGCCACGGTCTCCAACGCCTCCGAGTTCGCAGCCTGGGTCACCCGATGTCGGGGAGATACCCGCCTGGTGAAAGCCACGCAACGACCGGTTCCCCTCCGCGACTTCTACGCACTGCGGGACCGCTGGGGTCCCCAGCACTTCCGCCTCCTGCCCACCTTCGTGCATATGGACGGCAGGAAAAAGCCCAATCCGCGCATCTCCTCGGTTCTGTCGAGCGGGCGCAACCGGCGCCGGTTCGCCGCGCCGCGTCGCCCACAAGTGGTGGAAGCACTGTTCGCCGAGGGACTGCTGCCCGCCATCTATTTCATTTTTTCCCGGGCAGGCTGTGAGGCGGCCGCCGCTGCCGTGAGAAGCGCCGGGATCCGCCTGACGCCCCCGGCAAACCGCGAAGCCATCCGTCGGGTGGCCGAGGCTCATACCACCCATCTCTCCGACCAGGACCTGGACGCCCTCGATTATCCGGGATGGCTAGACCGCCTAGAGGCAGGGATCGCCACCCATCATGCCGGCATGGTTCCCGCATTCAAGGAGGCAACCGAGGAACTGTTCGCGGCTTGTCTCCTCGGAGTGGTTTTTGCCACCGAAACCCTGGCCCTGGGCATCAACATGCCTGCCCGGACAGTGGTGCTCGAATCTCTCACAAAGTTCACCGGGGAAACCCATCAGGCGCTGGAACCGGGAGACTACACCCAACTCACCGGTCGGGCCGGCCGACGAGGGATAGACACAGAGGGGTTCGGAGTAGTGCTCTACTCCCCCTATGTTCCCTTCCATGAAGTTGTAAGAGCGGCGGGAACCGGCGCCCATCCTCTAGTATCCAGCTTCCGCATCACCTACAACATGGTCACCAACCTGGTGGCCAACTATCCCGTCGAGCGGGCATCCGAGTTGTTGTCCGCCTCCTTCGCCAGCTATCAGCAGCTCTCCCGGCTGGAGGCCGAGCAGCGATTGTCAGAAGAACTCTCCGCGCGACTCGATTACGAGGAGCAGCAAAGCCTGTGCGAGCGGGGATCGGTCTTCGAATACCTGGAAATGCTCCGCAAAGGAAAGAAGTCCGCCCCTCCCCTGGTTGCAGCTTTGCGGGCAGGGGATGTGTTCGAGATCCCCTCAGGACGCCAATCCGGTCGCTACGTGGTTTTGCGAAGAATTGCCCGCCGTTCCAAGGCGCCGAGGGTTATGGCCGTCTCGGAGGCGGGCAGTGCCTATTCCCTGGGATCCCAGGAGATGGTGGAGGGAACCACCCGACTGGGGAATATCCAGGTTCCCAGCCGCCGTTCAGACCACCGGGCTCTCCACCAAGAAATGGCCCGCCGCCTGCGGCGTTTGTCCCGAAAAGGCATACCTTCTTCCGGATCGGTACGCGGCGACCGGCTTCATGACCATCCGGTGGCGGACTGCCCGGACCTGGATGTCCATCTTCGCAATGGACGGAAAGCGATCCGCACCCGCCGTCGCCTGGCCCATCTCCAGTCGGAGGGAGCCTGGACCGCGACGGGCCTGCCAAGTCGTTTTGCGTCAGTGCGGGGCCTGATGGAAGAGTGGGGCTACCTGGCAGGATGGAGAGTAACGCCCGCCGGAGAACGACTTCGGCTGGTTTACAACGAACGGGATTTGCTGGTCTCCGAGGCGGTGATCAATGGTTTGTTCGGCGGCTTGGACCCCGGGGAGACAGCCGCGCTCGGATCGGTCTTCGTCTACGACCCCCGCAACTCCTCTCCCCCTTCCGCCCCCTGGCCCACCGGCCGTCTCGCCAACCGTTGGGAAAGACTGGTGGAACTGGCCGAAAAGCTGAACCGCGCCGAATCCTCCCACCGGATCGGACCCACCCGGTTTCCCGAATCCGGTGGCGGCGGTGATATGTACCGTTGGGCGAACGGCGCCTCCCTTGCGGATCTGGTAAAAAGCGGTCAAACCCCCGGAGACTTCGTGAGAACCGCACGCCAGTTGGTCGACTTATTGAAACAACTTCGCGACGCCTTCCCACAGGTGTCGGATGCCGCCCGCTCCGCTCTTCGCCGTATAGACCGCGGGGTGGTAGCCGCCCATCTCAATAGATGACGGCCAGAGGGGGAATAAACCGTTGCTCAAACCAACTTCCACCATACAGAATAGGGATATCTCGACATTGGCGAACATGGCGATCTATACTTGCGCACCGTTCCAAAGGGCCTTGACTGCTCTTACTACTGGGAGTTGGCTGTCGCCGTGAAAAACGAGTCCAATTTTGAAGGCGACTTCGAGGAAGAGGAACTTGACTCCGACCTCGAAGACAACTTTGAGACAAACGACGAATTCGGAGGCGACGACCCCGGTTTCGACGCAAAGGCCAACGGGGACGATTCGGAGGCAGATGACGAGCTTTCCGGACTTGAGGTCGAAGAGCTCAATATGGTGGAAGAGGGGGTGTCGGAAGAATTGCTCACCTCCGAGCAAGCCATAGAGGTGGCAGGCATCCGCCGCGCAGAACTCTCCATCAACCCCGACGACCACGCCATTCGCCAAAACGAATTCCTGTGCGAATCGTGCTTCCTGGTGAAAAGAATCAACCAAAAAGCCTCCCGCAGGTCCAAGATCTGCATCGACTGTCGTTGACAACCTCTAACACCCTCTCTTTCCCTGACCGAGGCAAGGGTCGGATGCCTACCGGCCTTGTCCTATGACGGCGCGTGCCGAAAAGCCGGAGCGGAAGAGCCCCATACCCGGAGTGGGGGTGGTGATCATCGACCAGGGAAAGCTCCTGCTCGTCCAACGGGGGGAGGGGGTCGGGAGAGGCCGGTGGGCGGTCCCGGGAGGAAAAGTCCGCTGGGGCGAAACCTGGCGGGAGGCCGCAAGGAGAGAAGCTCGCGAGGAAACCGGACTGGAAGTAGAGATAGGCCCGGTGATATGGACCGGGGAGGCGATAGGCCCCGGCGAGCCTCCCGCCTGGCATTTCGCTATGGTTGACTTTCGGGCTGAAGTGGTGAGAGGCGAGCTTCAAGCCGGAGACGACGCAGCCGACGCCCGGTGGGTCCCCTGGGAAGAAGTGGAGAACTACCCGTTGGTCTCCACCATGTTTTCTCTGCTGGAAATGCTGTGAAGGCTTCAGCGGGAACTGTGATCTTCGACCTCGACGGGGTGATATACCTCGGCGATGTGGGCGTTCGAGGAGCAGGGAAAGCCTTGACCGAGATTGAGCAGCGGGGCTATCAGGTGCTGTTCTGCACCAACAATTCCAGTCGCACCCCATCGGCCACCGCCCAAAAGATCCGGCGCGCCACCGGCTATCCGGCCCGGGTCGACCAGGTGTTCACCTCGGCGCTGGCCGCCGCCCGCCTATTGCTCCCCGACCGTCCGCCCTCTCTGGTGTTGGGTGGTCCGGGAATAGTGGAGGCCCTCGAAGAGATCGGCGTGGAGGTGGTGGACTGCTGGCAAAATGCAAAGGCAGTGGTGGTGGGATTCACCCCACAGCTCTCCTATGAACTGTTGCGGGATGCCTGTCGGGCGGTGTGGAAAGGGGCAAGGCTGATCGCCACCAACACCGACCCGAGCTTTCCCACCGACGAGGGAATATGGCCGGCGGCCGGAGCATTGGTAGCCGCCGTGGAATACGCCACCGGACAGTCTGCCCAACCTGCGGGGAAGCCGCATCAACCCATGATCGCTCTCCTTCGGGAACATGTTTCCGCGGGAAGGGTGATAATGGTGGGAGACCGAACTGAAACGGATCTGCAGATGGCGCGCAATGCGGGCTGGTACTCGGTCTTGGCCCTCAGCGGGGTTTCCAAGAACCCACTGCCGGATCCCTCACCTGATGCGGTGGTGGAATCCGTCGCGAGACTGGTAACGCTGCTGGACAAATTGGAGAGAACGAAGGTCTAACCGACAGCGCGCACCCGTCACGCAGTTTTTCGCTAAACCCAACCTATTGCACGAAACCTCGGGCTGTGGCCCCACCCCCGCCGCCACCACCATTCGCAATAGATCACAAGAATCCAAGCCCGCTTCAATTGCGTTCCTAATGGTTCCTGAGAACTTCACGGTTTGGGTGAGCTGTGACCCGGGACCGCCAGGTATGTTGTGCAGAGTTAAGTGTGGGCAGAACATGTGAGACGCGTCAATCCCCAGGGGGTGGGAATATTTTCCAACATTTTTCCTCGCAGGGTGTCAACGCAAAAGCTTGGCGGTGGGTTTGCGCCGACGCCGGTGGGGTGTTCTGATGGAAAAGACACAAAAGGTCAGTGTGCCTGCGAGGCGCGACACCGCCGCAACACCAAGCATGGCACCTCAGAAAGGCGCCCCCCTACATACTCACAGATGGGCCTGGCACCAGGCTGGATCGGCGCCGCATCCCACACATCCCCGGTCCCGGGCGATCAGAGCCATCCGCTGCGCTGGAGTGGTGAGCCGTTTCCCCAGGCCTACCCAGAGAGGCTGTCCCCGGGTATTCAAGATAGCGGGAACGATGCGGGCCTGGCATGCCAGGTCCTTGAACACCTCCACCGGCATGGGTGTTCCGTCCCCAGGCGAGCATTACGGATCTGTTGCAACCCGATGTCGGAGTCGGCGCTTAACAACAGGGTGGTGTTCGATGGCTTTTTCTTCCGGTCGTCCGATCGGCAGACCAGGCCTGCCAGGGCGTCGGCCATGCGCTGTTCGGTCGAGGGCCGGCGCTTGGGATCCTCTTTCCGCCACAACTGGTTAGCCCTGGCCGACAGCACGGTTTTCACCCGCTCCCCGGTAATCAGGTCCAACTCGGCATGCAGCACGGTTATACCGTTTCCCCGATCCACCCTGATCCAAGCCTTGCGGTTCCGACGCTGCCTCTTCAGGGTCGACATGCCGTCGTCACCGGATCGTTCCTGCTCATGTTTGCGGGCCGTATGGGCGAAAACGTCCACCGGCTCAGAAGACGCCTTCTCCACCAATCCCTGCTCATCGATCTCCACCCGCCCCGCGGTGTCGGCGATGATCTGGGCATGACCGAAAGTGATCTTCCCCTCACGGAAAGCATCCGACGTAACCGGCAGATCTTTCAGTTTGCCGGCAGTTTCCACCTCTTTGCGGAAGTTACGGGTGAACTGACCGAACTGCTCTCGCACAGTTTTCTTCGCCACACCCTGTCCTCTCCTACGCCCAGGCTCCGCAGCCGCCTCAACCCGCACCGCCTTGGCTTGAGACTCGGCCTTACTAGCCGAACGCATCCGCTCCTCCAACTCTTCTACAGTGGCATCCTTCACCGGCGCAGTAGGCAAAACCACCCGCACCCGATGACCAGAAAACCCGTTCGATCTGTGCTTTTCCATACTCTCTACCATACGAAAGGGGCGTGACAAAACTGCCGCTATATATCACAATATGTTCTCAAACTTGGCTAAATACGATAATGGGAACCCTTCTCCCACGACTCCTCCAGGTACAACCCCTCTGGGTCTCTGAGATACCGATACAGCAGTTCATGCAAACGGGGCAGCAAATGCGCGCCTTTCTCTCGGCGTGTCTCACTCGTGGCCTCGGAGTCTCGCTGAGGGATGTGACAGTCCCAGCACCCCTCGACCCCGGCCCACCGTGTCAGCCCAACATCCGTCGCTCGCGTACACCGCACTAACGGCAGCCTCCCGGGGTTGCTACCGTTAGTGGCATGGCGGATCGGAACTGGTTCGAACAAGATATAACGGGATTGACTCCTCAACTCTATGGAATGGCGCTTCGCCTGGCTCGCAATCGTCCGGACGCCGAAGACCTCGTGCAGGAGACCCTTTTGCGAGCCTACCGGAGCTATCACACTTTCCGGGAGGGGACCAACCTCAAAGCATGGCTGTTCCGGATTCTCACCAACACTTTCATTAACGAATACCGACGGCGCTCCCGTCGCCCCCGCGAGACGGAGTTGGACGAAAGCGGTGATGTACCGCCCTACCCCTCGAGCTCACACTCACAGTTCCGGTCTTGGGCCAAGGCGCCCGAGGATCATCTCATCGAGCAGATATTCGAGTCGGACATCGTCGAGGCAATCGAGGACCTGCCGGTCATTTTTCGCATTCCGGTGCTTTTAGCGGATATAGAGGGTTTGTCATACAAAGAGATAGCTCAAACGCTCGATCTTCCCATGGGAACCGTAATGTCCCGACTCCATCGGGGAAGAAATGCCCTCCGAAAAGCGTTGTGGGAATATGCAAGCAAGCGGGGACTGACCCCAACGGAGGTTCCGCATGTCTAAAGAGTGCCGCCAGACCATCACCCACCTGTACAGGTATGTCGACGGCGAGTTGGAAGTCGAGACGGAACACCGCCTGGTTCAGCATTTCGAGTACTGTCCGCCTTGTAAGAACATAGAAATCGTGGAGCGCCGCGTCCGCTACACCATCAGGCACCACCTCACCGAGGAGGTGCCTGATGTCTTTATGGAGCGACTCAGGGGAAGACTGGCCCAAGAGACGCGACGCTTAGGCTTCCGATAAAAGCCGGGTAACCTATGGTGCCCATGAACTGGCGAAAATGGGCGACCCTGGCGATCGCGGTGGCACTGGCTTTGGGTACGGCCCTACCCGCCTTGGCCCAAGGAGGACAGGAAGAACCCGCGGAGATCGTCCCGGCAGTTGTGGTGGAGGAGTCCGCCCCGGCCGAGGAGGTCGCCGATTGGACATACCGCTACCTGGTGCCCACCTGCCTGGCCTTGGCCCTGATCATCTGCGTCCTGACGGTGGTGCTTTACTTCACCAAAGTGGTACGATCCCGGTACAAGTCGGTTAGTTGAAGAAACCCCCGCCTCCCCCGGCGGTGGATGAACCTTCCACGCCGAACACCGACCCCCGGCGTTTGATCCAGTTGTTCACCGAGATAGCCAAGCGGGTGGAGTTTCCGCCTGGTCCGTTGGTGGTTGCCCTATCCGGGGGCGCCGACTCCGCGGCGGCGGCTTGGCTTTTGACCCGGAAAGGGCGGGAGGCGAGGGCCGTTCACATAAACCACTCCCTGCCCTACTCCTTCCGGATGGCCGAGGCCGCCCGGGGTATCTCCACGGAGTTGGGAATAGGACTCGCTGAAATATCGATCGACCCGGACACCGAGAGCGAAGACGCCATGCGCACCGCCCGCTACCGGGCGTTGGGCGCCCACTCGAGACCAGATGAAGTGGTGATAACCGCCCACACCGCCGACGACCAGGCCGAAACGGTGCTTCACAACCTGCTGCGCGGAGCGGGCTTGGACGGAATGGCGGGCATCCCTTCACGCCGGGGCCGGTTCCATCGTCCCCTGCTGGGGGTTTGGCGATCAGAAACCCGCGAGCTGGCCACCCTGACCGGGCTCCCGTGGGAAGACGATCCCCAAAACGACGACCCCCGATATCTGCGGAACCGCATCAGACGTCGACTGATCCCTGAGTTGGAGGCAGAGTATCAGCCGAGGCTTCGCGAAGGACTGGTCAGGATGTCGGCGTTGGCCCGCGCTGACCTCTCCCATTTGGAGGAGTTGGCTTCCCTTACACCGATTCGGAGATCTCCCGACGGTTCGGTGGAGCTTTCCTGCGCCCAGTTGGCCGAACTCTCCCCGCCGATTTCCTCACGGGTGGTGCGACAGGCACTGCGACAGGTGCGCGGACCTCACGGCGGGGCGGAAGCCGAGGTGCAGCGGGTACTGGGAGTGGTCAACGGAAAAGCTCCCCGTACCGAGCTTGGCGGAGGAGTGACTGTGACCCGCTCCGGCGACCGTCTGCTACTGACCAGAGACGGTTAAGGTGGAGCAGATATCGATGGATTCGATAAGGCCATTCATCTCCGGTGAGCAGATCGCCGTCCGCCTTCGGGAAATGGGCAAACGGATCACCGCCGACTACGCCGGGCAGGATCTGCTGATTGTGGGAGTGCTGAAGGGCACCTTCATGGTGTTGGCCGACCTTGCCCGCCAGATCAGGCTTCCCGCCCAAATCGACTACATGGCGGTCTCCTCCTACGGCGCTGCGACCAAGACCTCCGGAGTGGTTCGGGTTCTGAAAGACCTCGAACAGGAGATTGCCGGACGGCACGTGCTGATCTGCGAGGACATAGTCGACTCAGGGCTCACTCTTAACTATCTGATGAAGAGCCTTCGGGTGCGCGGGCCCGCCTCCCTCGAGATCGCGGCCCTTCTGTACAAGGAAGGCATTCAGCGAATCCCCGTCGACGTAAAATACGTGGGCTTTCGGATCGGACCGGAATTCGTGGTGGGCTATGGGCTGGATTTCAACGGCAAGTATCGGAACCTGCCCTACGTGGGCATCTTGTCCCAGTCCTAGACAACTTTGTCCCAGGTTCGGATAACATTTAACCTACCTAGGCCCCTGACCTGCCTACCATGATGCCTATCAGGTAATGCTTCCTGCCCCTACCCACAACTCTCCAAGGAACAACTTTTGCGCCGCAGTCTCCGTATTCTCCTGATCTACGGCCTTATGATCGTCATGATGGCTCTGGTCCTCCAGAATTTTGGGAGCGACGACGCGCCCTCCCAAGAAATCACTACCGGGGACTTTCTGGCCGCCGTGGATGCATCCCAGATTGAATCCGTGCTGATTCTCACTCGCTCCCTGGAAGCCCAGGGACGGTATGTGGGCTCCAACCTCCCATCCGGCCAGTATGACTTCGCGGCCAAATACCCCGAGGGCTATGAAGGACAGCTCGCCGAATTGCTCGACGAACGGGGGGTGCAATATGACACCGACCACGAGCCCCCCGGACCGTGGAGCGTGTTGGTGGGAATGCTGCCTTGGCTGCTCCTGATCGGATTCATGGTCTTCATTTTCATGCAGATGCAAAAATCGGGCAACCGGATCATGCAATTCGGAAAGACCCGGGCCAAAATGGTGAAGAAAGACAATCCCGACGTCACCTTCGCGGATGTGGCCGGCTTGGAGGAAGCTATCGAGGAGTTGAGCGAGATCAGGGATTTCTTAACCGATGCCGATAAGTTCCGTGCCATGGGCGCCAAGATTCCCAAAGGCGTTCTGCTGTTCGGTCCCCCCGGGACCGGCAAAACCCTTCTGGCCAAGGCGGTAGCCGGAGAAGCGGGGAGGCCCTTCTTCTCCATCTCCGGGTCCGACTTCGTGGAGATGTTCGTGGGAGTGGGAGCCAGTCGGGTCCGTGACTTATTTGAACAGGCCAAGCAAAACAGTCCGGCCATCATCTTCATAGACGAGATCGACGCGGTGGGCCGCCATCGGGGCGCCGGGCTGGGGGGTGGGCACGACGAACGCGAACAAACCCTCAACCAACTCTTGGTGGAACTGGACGGCTTCGCCACCAACACCGGAGTGATCGTGATCGCCGCCACCAACCGTCCCGACATCCTGGATCCGGCTCTGCTCCGCCCCGGCCGTTTCGATCGCCAGATAGTTATCGACTCCCCCGACATCAAGGGTCGCCAGGCCATATTGGACATTCATGCCCGGGGCAAGCCCCTCAAGACCGAAATAGACCTGGAAGTTTTGGCTCGACGCACCCCCGGATTCACCGGCGCCGATCTGGCCAACCTGATCAACGAGGCCGCCTTACTCTCTGCCCGCCACAACAAGGAACAGGTGGGAATGGACGAGTTGGAAGAGGCGATCGACCGCGTGATAGCCGGTCCGGAACGCAAAGCCCGGATCATGTCCGAGGACGAAAAACGGCTGATCGCCTTTCACGAATCCGGACATGCGCTGGTGGGCTGGGCGCTTCCCATGGCCGACCCGGTGCACAAGGTGACAATAGTCGCTCGGGGACGCTCGCTGGGTCACACCCTGGCGCTCCCCACCCACGACAAATACCTGATCAGGCGGTCAGAGCTGTTGGACCAGCTAGCCATGCTCCTGGGAGGAAGAAGCGCCGAGGAGCTCATCTACGCCGATCCCACCACCGGATCGGCCAACGACATCGAAAAAGCCACCACCATAGCCCGCCGGATGGTGATGGAGTACGGTATGAGCGACCAACTCGGTCCGATGCAATACGGCAAGCCCGGAGGGGAGGTGTTCCTGGGCCGCGACTACACCCGGCAACCCGACTATTCCGACCGACTGGCCGCCGACATCGATGACGAGGTTCGCAAGCTGATCAGGGTCGCCCATTCCGAAGCCCAGCAGATCCTGAAGACGCACCGCCCCGCTCTGGAAAGGATGGTGGTCGCCCTTCTGGCAAAGGAGACACTTGTTGTCGAGGACATCAAACAGATATTATACGACGTTCCCAAATGGCAGGCCACCGACACACCCGAAATGCGCCTTCATCCACCCCCGGGGATAGCGTCGGGTGATCCGGGAATAGAAAGGGTGGCCGCCGCCACGCGAAGCGGCCAATCCCGGTCTTCCTAGCCAACATGGCGGCCGGCCTTCTCAAACCTCGAGGTTTCAGGTGGATCATCACCTCCCGCTTGGCGGTAAGCGAACGACTGGGCGGACAGGGAGTCACCCATCGCAAGGTGCGCCGCCAACAAGAGGTGCTGTGGCTCCAAACAGAAGCGGGGATCACCGATGTGGTCAGCCTTCTGACTAACAATCAGAACATCAAGGTCTACCAGGAGAGCGGTTTCGGCGCCCATCGGGTTCCCATCAGTTCTAAGGTGGAAGAGACCGAACGCCGCTCCCTGTACGACAAGCTTAAGGAACTTCTGAGCAATCCGCACGTCAAGATCCTGGTGCACCGGGATGTGATCGATGAAAGCCTGGCGGGTCTGATGAGTGGCTTCCTGGTGGATACGGGGCTGGTTCCCGACCCGGTTAGGGCAGTAACCATCATCGAACAAATTCTGGGCCGCCCGCTCGGCGCCCGGGGGCGTTCGCTGGTTCCGAATTACCTCACCGAAGAGTGAAATCCCGCTTTCGCCTGGCGGTGATCGGGCCGGGTCGCGCCGGTGGCGCTTTGGCTATTGCCGCCCTGGCAGCCGGGCATCGGGTGGAGACGGTTCCCGGCCCTTCCAGCGCCATCCCACCGGAACTGGAAGAAACCAGGGTGAAAGAGGCCACCGGGCTGTCCCCCTGTGACTTGCTGCTGTTGGCGACACCCGACGACGTGATCGAGGACACAGCCCGCCGTCTGGCGTCCGACCCCCCTCCCGCCCGTACGGTGGCGCATCTTTCCGGGTTCGCCTCCCTCGCACGGCTGGAAGCGCTGGAGCAGGCCGGCATGGGGGTGGGGTGTCTCCACCCCTTGCAGACCCTCCCCTCTCCCCAGCGCGGTGCCCAAGTCCTGGCCGGATCAACCGCGGCAATCACTGCCCGCTCCGAAGATGCGGCCGGACAACTCCACTCCTTCGCCCACAGTCTGGGCATCTCGACTTTCGATCTGCACGACCGATTCAAACCCCTCTATCATGCCGGCGCCGCCACCATAGCCCTGGGAGTGGCCATAGCCCTGGGAGTGGCCGCCGATCTGTTCGAGGCGGCCGGCGTGCCCTGGAAGGAGGCCAGGGGCCTGGCTACCCAGGTGATGGAGAACTGCTTTGAGATGGGACCCGATCAAGCTCTCACCGGTCCGGTAGTACGCGGCGACCGCGGCACCATAACGGGACATCTGGAAGCCGCAGATGCCGTCTCTCCCGAACTTGCCAACCAATATCGGCTGCTTGGCCAGATAGCCGCCCATCGGGCCGGCGTCCGAAGGGAGCCCGGCGAGGCGGCTTGTAACCTGAAAGCGAGCCGCTCTCTCCCATGAGAGTGGTTACGAGTTTCGGAGAGGCGCGGTCGGCCGCGAGCGAGGCGTATCACGAAAAGGCGGCCGAGGCCGGGGTGGCGCCCATCGGATTGGTTCCCACCATGGGTTTTCTCCATGAAGGACATCTGTCATTGCTCTCCCGGGCGCGCCACGAGTGCCGGGTGGTGATCATGTCTCTCTACATCAATCCCCGACAGTTCGACCTTTCCTCAGATTTTGAGAGATATCCCCGGAGTTTTGAGCGCGACCGCCGAATGGCCGCCGAGGCGGGAGTGGATGTGCTGTTTGCGCCGTCCACCAGAGAAATGTACAAACCGGACGATTCCACCTCCATCGACCCGGGCCCGGTGGCCCAACCCATGGAAGGAGCGGGGCGCCCCGGTCACTTCGAGGGAGTGGCCCTGGTGGTGACCAAGCTGTTGGCCGGGCTGGGCGCGCAACGGGCCTACTTCGGACGCAAAGACGCCCAGCAGTTGGTCATGATCCGCAAAATCGCCCGCGATCTCTGCTTCCCCGTCGAGATCGTCGGCTGTCCGACCATGCGGGAGAACGACGGGCTGGCGCTCTCCAGCCGAAATGTCCTGATGTCCCCCGATGACCGGGAGGCCGCCCTGGACATTAGCCGGGGTCTCTGGGCCGCGGCAGACGCCGCCGAGGCGGGAGAGAGCTCGGCCGAGGGTCTGCGCGGTCTGGTGATCAGGGAGGGAAACCGGATGGCCTGGGAATACGTGGAACTGGCCGACCAGCATGACGCATCCTTGCTGAACACCCTCGACCGACCCTCCTTTCTGGCAGTGGCCGCCTCGGTGGGAAGCGTGAGGCTGATTGACGGTCTCTTTTTCGATACGCACTCCGACGGGCCGGCGGTTGACCGGGGAATCCGTCTGGAGGGCCCTAGTCTCCTTTACAGGTGAAGGGCATGCTTCTAGCAGTCGATATTGGCAACACCCAGACCGTGATCGGGGCGTACCGAGGCCGTTCCCTGGAACACCGCTGGCGGATCTCGACCGAAGCATCCCGCACCGCCGACGAATATCGCATATTTCTTAGCGGGCTGCTCTCTGGAATTCCCAAGCCCCTGGACGGCGCCGCACTGTCCAGCGTGGTGCCCACCGCGGTCTCAGCAATACGCCCGGTGTTGGCCGAGATAGTGAAAGGACCTTTGGTGGTGGTGGGTCCCGGAACCCGCACCGGCATGGAGATTCGCATCGACAATCCCCGTGAGGTGGGCGCCGACCGGGTAGTGAACGCCATCGGAGCGGTTGAGTTGTACGGTGCGCCGGTGCTGGTAGTCGACTTTGGAACAGCCACCACGGTGGATCTGATCGATGCCTCGGGCTCTTACTGCGGCGGCGCTATCGCCCCCGGGGTACAAGTGGCCGGAGACGCCCTGGCCGCCGCGGCCTCCGCGCTCCGACGAGTGGAGTTGACCACACCCAAACGAGCCACCGGCCGCAACACCACCGAGGCCGTACAGAGCGGACTGGTGTTTGGATGGGCGGGCCTGGTGGACGGTCTGGTGAGACGAATCTGCACCGAACAGCGGCTTGGAGCTCCGCCGGTGGTGGCCACCGGGGGCTTGGCCCGGCTGATCGGGCCGGTTTGTGAGACGATAACCGACATAGAAGATGACCTCACCCTCCAGGGATTGATGGTGGTGCTGGAGTTGAACTCCTAACACCCTCTCCAATTGACATACCTCCGAATACCGTCTATTATTCCCACCACAACACCTATCCCCCTGCCGGCCTTCCCCGTCCCCTCCCGGAAGGTCGGCGGGTAGCCTGCCCGCCCTCCACCCCTCCCGGGGCGGCAGGCACACAACCGGCCCGCCCCCCCTCCCCTCCCGGGGGCGGGTCGGTTACCCTTCCCGGTGTTGGAACACCGTCTTTCTTCTGCTTCGTCTCCCTGTTAGGTTGAAGATTCATGAATGACAAGGGATCCGGCCGCTCGGACACGGGATCGACCGGCCTGTGGGAAAAGGTGGTGAACGAGCGCCTGGATGTCCTGGAGCATCTTTCCTCCCGACAAATCGAGCCATGGCCGCCTTGGTTCGATCGCACCCACTCCACCCAGGAGATTCGAGACCTGCACGGGGCGCTGGGACCCGATGTCCGGACCGGAAATAACGCCGCCGTGGCGGGACGGATCCGGCTGATCCGGAATTTCGGGCGACTGCTATTTATCACTTTCTTCGATCAAACCGGAGACTTGCAGCTGTTTGTCTCCCGCGACACCTTGACACCCGAATCCGAGGAGGTTGTCTCCGGGCTGGATCTGGGCGACTGGGTGGGCGCCACCGGGGAGGTGATCACCACCCGACGAGGCGAATTGTCCATACAAGTTGACCGGCTGACCCTTCTGGCCAAATGTCTTGCTCCCCTTCCAGAGAAGTGGAAGGGTCTCAGAGATGTCGAGCAGCGCTCCCGCCACCGGCATCTGGACCTGGTAGTCAATCCGGAAAGCCGGCGGACCTTCGAGATCCGCTCCGCCGTGGTGTCAGAACTCCGCAACCAGTTCCATCAACGAGGATTCCTGGAAGTCGACACTCCCATCCTCACTTCCCGGGCGGCCGGCGCAGCCGCTCGTCCTTTCCGAACCCATCACAACGCCCTGGACATAGAGCTGTACATGCGGATCGCCACCGAACTGTACCTCAAGCGCCTAATCATCGGGGGGTTCGAGCGAGTCTTCGAAATCGGCCGGATCTTTCGCAACGAAGGTGTGGACTCTTCCCACAATCCCGAGTTCACCATGCTGGAGTCCTATCAGTCCTTCGCCGACTACTGCGATGTGATGGAACTCCTCGAAGAGGTGATTCCTGCGGTGGCGAGAGCAGCTACCGGCACGACGATGGTTAGCCGCGAAACAGGTGCCCACTCCGCTTCTCCTCTCTCCCTCGAACCTCCCTTCCGGAGAGTTTCTATGCTGGAACTGGTGAGCGAGGAGATGGGAGAGGAGGTCACCCTCGACACAGATCCCAACACCCTTAAGAAGTGGGCGGCAAACCGGGGAGTCGAAGCCCGGCATGAGTGGGGTGCTGGTCGAGTCATCTACGAACTGTTCGATCGGCTGACCGCCCCGAGGCTGTGGGAACCCACCTTCGTGCTCGACTATCCCCTGGAGGTCTCCCCCCTGGCTCGTCGCCACCGCCAGAACCCTCGGCTGACCGAGCGTTTCGAGTTGTTCATCGTCGGGGTGGAATTCGCCAATGCTTTTTCCGAGTTGAACGACCCAGTTGACCAACTGTCCCGATTCGAGAGCCAGGCTTCCCTTCTCGGGGCGGACGACCCCGAATTGCATCCGGTGGACGAAGAGTTCGTGCTGGCTCTGGCCTACGGGATGCCCCCCACGGGCGGGTTGGGTCTGGGCGTAGATAGGCTGGTGATGCTATTGACCAACCGGAGCCACATCCGTGATGTAATCCTGTTCCCCACCCTACGGCCCGCCGAGAACTCTCTCTGGGTGACTTACCGCCGCCTTCTGGCTCAGCGATTTGCGGCTCTCAGGTAATTAGAACCCCCGCTGCCTCCAACGCCGCGATCGACTTATCCCCATCGTCGGGGGAGAGATTGACCGCGGCGGTGGCCCCGAGGGGCACCTCCACCTCATATCCCAAACGAACGGCGTCCAGGGCCGTATCTTTCACGCAGTAGTCGAGCGCAAGCCCCACCACCATCACTTTGGAGGTGCCCTCCTGGCGAAGCAGGGAGTGGAGGGCGGTGGGACGGTCCTCTCCTTCCACCAGGTCCCGCATGGTAAACCCTGAATAGCCGTCCTCTCCGGCGCCGCCTTTCTTTACCGATGTCCCCTCCACCCTCAGCGCGGGATGAAATTCTGCCCCACGGGATCCTCCCACACAGTGAACCGGCCAAATCCCCCCGTCCTTGGCGAAATGGGGAGTAGTCGCCGGATGCCAGTCCTGCGTGTAGAAAACCGGCCACCCCTCACTCCCCACCTTCTCTATCAGCCGATTGACCGCCTCCACCACTCCCATCGCCCCCTTCACATAGAGGGACCCCTCCGGGTCGGCGAAGTCGTTTTGGACATCCACCACCACCAAGGCAGTCTTGGGAGGGAACCGGTTCATGATCTCAAGGCATAAGCGTACCCGCCTCTCAGTCACTGGGGTCAACCCTGTCTTACCACCGCCACAGTCGTCACCCGCCCCTGGAAATGCCGGCGCTGTCGTTGGGATCTGGGCCCACCAACTCCATGCGAGGCGCGTGCTCCTTGGCCGGACTCGCCGATGCGATCGTTGTGGATGTGGGTGGAACCCCCACCGATGTCGGCATACTGGTGGACGGGTTCCCCCGCGAGTCCGCCGCGGCGGTGTACGTGGGGGGCGTGCGCACCAACTTCCGGATGTCGGATGTGATCTCCATAGGACTGGGAGGCGGCACCATCCTGCAAAGCGACAGCCACGGCGTCACCGTGGGTCCGGATTCGGTCGGCTACCGGGTCACGGAGGAGGCTCTGGTGTCGGGCGGAGCCAGGCTCACTCTCTCCGACATCTCGGTGGCCGGGGGGCGGCTCACCGGGTTCGGGGAGGCGGCACTGGTGCAGGACGTCGATCCGCGCACGGTAGGCCAGGCCCTATCCTGGGTGGATGAGCAGTTGGCCGCCCATTGTGAACGAATGAAGGCGAGCCGCGACCCCATGCCAATGCTGGCGGTGGGAGGAGGCGCCCATCTCATCCCCAGCGTGTACCTGGAGTTTCCGAAGTGATCAGACCCCGTCACTACGAGGTGGCCAACGCCTTCGGAGCCGCCATCTCCGAAGCAGCGGGCACGGTCGACCGGGTCTATCAATACGATTCCTCCAGCCGGGAGCATGGTTTGGCGTCCACCCGGGCCGAGGCGTTGGCGGCTACGGTGGAGGCAGGCGCCGATCCGGACCAGGCACGCATTACCTCGGTGGTGGAAGTACCCGTGACTTACGTACCGGGAGGGTGGTGCCGAATTCAAGTCAAAGCGGCCGGACCACTGGGAGGCTGATGGCGAACACCCACCGATTTGCGGTCGCCGATTGCCACAACGATCTGCTGCTGGCCGTTGAGCATCAGCGGCGACGCGGCCACGCTGATCCATTCGGGGATTTCTGGCTGCCACAACTGCGCGCCGGTGGGGTGGTTCTTCAGGTGCTGCCGGTGTACACCGAAGAAGAGTTCGTCAGCGCCGGAGCCCTCCGCCGGGCGATGGTCATACTGGAGACCGCCCGCTGGATGGTCTCTCTTCACCCCACGGATGTGGCGATCACCGAGACCGCCGAAGAGCTCACAAAAGTAATCGCTTCCGGACGGACCGCCTTGGTTCTGGCGTTGGAGGGTGGAGAGCCCTTCGGGGCCGATCTCGGCTTGATAGACGGGTTTGCCCGGCTCGGAGTGAGGATGGCCTCTCTCACCTGGAACCGCCGCACCATGCTGGCTGACGGCGTGGGTGTCCGTACCACAGGGGGCGGGTTGACCCCAATGGGCCGGGAAGCAGTCTCCGAGTTGGAGAGATGCGGGATCGTGGTCGATATCAGCCACCTCTCCGACGCCGGATTGCAAGACGTTCTTGATGTGGCTCAAAAACCCGTGATCGCCTCCCATTCCTCCTGTCGGGCCCTGCACCCGCACCCTCGCAATCTCACCGACGCGCAGATCAAGGCGATTGCCTTGTCCGGAGGGTTGGTGTGCCTCAACGCTGTCGGCGGATTCCTCAGTGATCTGCCCTCCCTGGACGACTACGTAGACCACATTGCCCACGCCGCCTCGCTGATAGGCGATGGTGCTGTGGGAATCGGAGCCGACTTCATGGACGAGGTGTTCCGCATAGTGGATCCCATCCTGGGCCGAGCGCCGGCCGATGAGTTTCCCATCGTGCCAAAGCTGCAATCACCCGCCGATTACCGGTTCGTAGGCGAGAAATTAGCCCGGCGGCTTGGGTTTGCCTCCGCCCAACGAATAATGGGAGAAAACTTGATCCGATTCCTAAGTGGAATCCTGGCCTGATCCATCCGAAGTTGAGTGGCGACTAGGTCCGTACCACTTTTCCCGACTTCACTACCATCCGCTCGGGATCCCACAGCACATCCGGTCTATCGAAGGGGTTACCCCCCAACACCACCAGGTCGGCGGTGGCCCCCACCTTTATGACGCCCAGGTCGGAACGGCGGATGATCGCCGCATTCACCGAAGTGGCGGACCGGAGCACCTCCCCCACCTCCTCTACCTCACAGCGGATCCGGAAGTCCAAGAGTTGTTCGTCCTCGAGGTCACCGATCAGGTCGGTGCCCATTCCGATCCGAACCCCAGCATCCCGGGCGATCTCCAGAGAGGCGATGCCTGCTTCAATCACTTCGAGGTTCTTGCGTCGGGACTCCGGGGGCTGGCCCAAGTCCTCTCCCCTTCGTTTCATGGCCTCATACGCGATCAGGGTGGGCACCAGATAGGCGCCCCGCTCCGCCATCAGCATCGCAGCCTCGGCGTCCAGCAAGTTTCCGTGTTCAATGGTTCTCACTCCGTTCGCCACCGCGTGGATGATGGCTTCGGGTGAATAGGCGTGCGCCGCCACATACGAGTCAAGCCTGGCTGCCTCTGCGCAAACTGCCCGAACCTCATCTGCGTCATACTGAACCTGCAGTATGGGATCCGTGGGGGACATCACTCCTCCCGATGCGAAGATCTTTATGGCGTGGGCGCCGGTGCGGATCCGCTCCCGCACCGCTCGACGAAGGTTCTCGACTCCGTCCACCACCTCGCTCAAGTAGCCGCACGAGTGCTCGGCGAAGATGTGCGCGGGGCGGGGATCGCCGTGACCTCCGGTCTGGGTCAGCCCCGGACCGGTGTACAGGTAACGCGGCCCGGGGATCAGTCCCTGTTCAAGGGCCATGTGCAGACCTATGTCGCCGCCCGATACATCCCGCACGGTTGTAAACCCTCGCTGAAGGGTCGAATCAAGCCGCCGCGCCGCCTTATGAGCCACATAGCTCATCGGCAGGCTCTCCAGTTCCATCATCTCGAAGTCGACTCCGTAGGCGTGGAAATGGGCGTCGATGAGGCCCGGGGTAATCAAACGCCCACCGGCGTCGATGATCCTTGCTCCGTCCGGTGGGCGGCCGTCGAGACCGACCACCACTCCTCCCTCGATGTGCACCGGATGTTCCGCCGGGCTTGGAGACACTCCGTCGAACACAAGGCCATTGACCAACGAAAGCATGGAACTACCCATCAACTAACCAAAATAGTCGGAAAGAACGTATATTCACCTGATATCCCCCGGCCGACCTTACCACCCGGTTGGAAGCCTCGCCGCCGGACATGGCGTAATCTCTCACAACAGATGACGCAGGAGAAGAAATTGTGCTATCCACAGGAACCGAGGGTGTGACACACTTAGGGTAAACACCAACTGCGCGGGGTTCGTTCCGATATGGCGCCCCCACCCAACAGGAGAGGAGACTTACAGTGGCCATCGACTACGAGATCATCGTAAAAGGCAACAGCCTCAGGCTACGCGACGGCTATATTGCGCTTGCGAATTTAACCCTGGTTTTCACACCGGCGGGCCTGATTCTGTTCGACACGGGACATTATTCCAACCGACACCAGTTGCTGTCCGGCTTGGAGAGCCGCGGGTTGACCCCGGCCGATATCGGGACTGTTTTTCTTTGGGACTTATATACCTAGGTTGACAGTGCTGTCTCAGGTGATACTGTTCTGCGATGTCCGCCCACTACACACCCTGGGGTGTCCGTCTTACAGCGGAGACTTGTTACGCGCATCGCATCGGGAATAGTCCCTCCCGACCCCGGGAAGGCCCGGGCGCGTATGTTCATTGCGGCATTGAGGTCCCTACCCACACACATTCCACAGGCTCCGCAGTGAAACACCCGAAGGCCCAGGGGCATTGGTTGTCTGTGCCCACAGGACGAGCAGTCAGTGGAGGAATGCCGAGGGTCCACTCTCACAAACGGAATGCCAGCCTTCTCAGCTTTGTATTCCAGGATGTTCCCGAGAGAGGACCACCTTTGTTCTGACATCTTCTTGGAGAACCTCTTTGATCGGAGCATGCCCGAGACGTTGAGGTTCTCGGTCGCTATGCCGTCATAGGTCTGGACCAAGCGGCGTGCGAGGCGGAAGTCAGCCTGGACGGCTCGCTCCTTTTCCCTTCGGTGTGCCTTGGCCAGAGAGAGGGCTTTCTTCCCCCGGGAACGGGAACCCTTCTTGGCTCTGGAGAACCTCCGTTGGGCTCTCTTGATAGAGGAGGCATCTATCTTCCTCGGGGGAACCACGGAACCATCAGAGAGCGTGAGGCGCTGCGTGAGGCCCACGTCTATCCCCACCGGGTTGGAGGGCTCCACCTGTGGCATCTCCCCCTCGGGATGGCGGACCACGACATGGATCTCTGTCCGCAGGGGGGTGCGCACCACACGGAGTTCCTTCACCTTGGCGCCTCCCCCGAGGGCAATGCCCAAGCAGTCACCCTTGTCTCTGAACCTCAAGCGGAGAAGTCCCTTTACTCCCAGCCTCCACCACACAAAAGATGCCCCCTCGGTACCGGGGGAAACCACCATAGAGGGAGACACATCAGGTATCTCGATGGTCCTCCACCAGCGGGAGGACTTGAACCTGGGAAACCCCGGATTCTGTCCCTTCTTACACCTCTTGTAGAAAGAACGCACGGCGCGGTCGAAGCGACACAGAACGCCTCTCCCCACCTGGACAGCCAGCCTCTCCCACTCGGGGAGGTCCGAGCGCACTCCCGTGAACTCCTTCATAAGGTCATACTTGGAGCTCCTCAACTCTGGAGGCAGACTCCAGGGCAGCGTTATAGAGCACCGCGCACATGGAAAACACCTCCGAAAGCCGGCGGTGAGCGCCCGGGGAACACTTGGCCGGGAACCTCAGAGTCCGAACCAGAGGCATATTCAATAAGGCACCCGAAGGGTGTGACAACGCCGCCAACCAGGAGGTGTCAACCCAGGTATATAAGCCCCTTGACAAACTCCTCCACCCGTACCGAAGCCGGATCGGGTAGATAGCCGTCCTGTACGAAGAAACGCGCCACCGTGTAGGACGCGGTGTCCACATCTATCGCGAAGGTGGACAGGTGATTGTCCTCGGTGTCGACGAACGGGTTGACGCCGTAGTGCTCGAAGAAGGTCAGGTCATAGGGAGCGTCATTGACTGTGGCAGAACCTCCTATCTGGTTGAAGCCCTCTGGCGGTCCCGCCGCAGTCGACGCCGTGGTTGCTGGCGTGGTTGCCGCCCCCGCTGCGTCCTCAGCCTCTTCCATAGCCATCGCAGCCTCCGCAGTCGCGGCTGCCGCGGCTGCCGCGAAAGTCGCCGCCCGGGTCGCTCTCGCTTCCGCTTCAACCACCATCGCCTCCTCTGCCGCTTCCATCGCCGCTTCGGCGGTCTCCATGGATGCAAGCGTGGTCGTAACCCTCGCAGTCTGCGTGCTCGGCGGTTGCTCCACCGGCGCCTGCGTGGTCGCCGTGGTGGCTGTCAGCCGCTCATCCTCGGTCTCGTCCGCACAGGCCGCCGCCGCAATAATCAGCACGGCGACCCAGATTAAATACCTAGATCTGCTAATCATCTTCTTTACCTCTTTGTTTCCATCTGTTCTATGGTTGCTATTGGTAGGTTGCAGGGGGCCGTGGAATCGAACCAACGACCCTCGGGGCAAAAGCCCGTGCTCTGAAATGTTGAGCCAATGCCCCGCTTCCGAGAATACGGTGGGTGCTGTCCTAAGTAATGTCTGCGGCAGCGCGTGACCTCAGCGCTGAGTCTGCCGCTCTGGCGTTCGCCACCCGCCCCTTGCGCGGCGCCGGCGCCTGGATAGACCCCTGCACCGCAGTCATCACATCCCAGAACTGCGGCGCTGCCACCCGTGGATCCCCGTACACCCAAGGGCAATCCGCCCCAGTTGGACGGCGGCCAGCCGCCTCACCGACGAATATTTGCCGGTGCCTCCCTCGTAAGCCGCCATCCGGACCACAGTTCGACGGTCACGCCCCTCCATAGGGCGGTGATATACAGCTTCTTGATCGATGTCCAGGACTTTGGCAGAGCGATCTGGTCGGCCCAGGTGAACATCGATGGATTTACCCTTTGGGTGGACTGTGCTCCGGGGCGGGAACTGTGCCTCCCTCCGGCTGGGATGGGACATGTATCTATTGGCCTTGTGGATCGCGGTAGGATCGAGGCCATTGCCGAGACAACGCGATATCATGTGGCCGTGGTCAAACAGACAACCGTGAGACTCCCCGACGACTTGGCCCACGACGCCGGGGCAGTGGCCCGCCTTCAAGGCACAAGCCCAAACTAGCTCATCGTGCAGTCACCAAGCGCCGAGATCGACCGCGTCAGGACAGACAAAGAGTTCACCTCGCAGGCCCACAAGCTGCTGCAGCGACACCGAGCACTTGAACACTTGGCCAAGTGACAAGTGTCTCAACTTCGCCGAGCACCTCTGGCTGGCCGGGCAGGCGTCGCGACCGGGCGGTGCGGATGGTCTTTAGGCCGAGAGACATTGGGGTCTCAGTTCCGTGGGCTTGAGCAGAGAAGGATCCCCTGAAGCCGGCTGGGTCAAGGGCGGCATCATCTACGCGCAGCCCGCCCAAGAGGCACCAAAAAGACAGCCGAATACCTCAGGCTGTCGACGCCCGATGACGACGTCGACCACATGAGGATCTCGACTACGGCGGGTGATGGATTGGCGGGTGATCGCTTGATGCCGCCGCTGGTGAGAGCTGGGCTCGTGGTGGGTCTGATCTATGTATTCCTCGTCGGCGTCTCGTCACTCGAATCCGGCATCACACTTCTGGGGGCCGACACCCAGGAGAGCCTCTTCTCCAGCGTTAGTAACCCGCTCGCCGGGCTCTTCGTAGGGATTCTCGGAACGGTGCTGGTGCAGTCGTCGTCGGCCAGCACATCGCTCATAGTCGGCCTTGTGGCCTCCGGTGTGCTGGGTTTCGACCACGCCATACCGATGGTGATGGGCGCCAACATCGGCACGACGGTGACCAATACGCTCGTATCGCTCAGCCATCTGAGGCGGTCTGTCGAGTTCAAACGGGCCTTCGCAGCGGCGACAGTACACGATTTCTTCAACGTTGCGATAGTCGCAATCCTGTTGCCGCTGGAGTTGCTCACCGGCGCCATTTCGGGCCTGGCGAAACGAATCAGTGAGCCTTTGGTCGGTTCGGCCGGCACCGAGTGGAAGAGCCCAATAAAGGTGTTGGTAAAGAAACCGGTCGACTGGCTTGAGAATCTGTGGAACAGCCTCGGGGCGGACGGCAACACGCTCGGCACGCTGCTCGTCGTCTGTGGGATCGTGAGCGTGTTGGTAGCGCTCGCGTTCGTAACCAAGAACATGCGCCGTCTTGTGGCCGACCGCGTCGAGCGGTCCCTGAACAGGGCTCTCGGCAAAGGCAGCGGTATGGTGGCCCTGCTGGTGGGGTTGCTGATCACGATCTCGGTGCAGTCATCGAGCATCACCACGTCGCTGCTGATCCCGCTGTCCGCCGCTGGGGTTCTGTCGCTGCGCAACGCTTACCCGATCACCCTTGGCGCCAATGTCGGTACCACCATCACGGCATTGCTGGCGGCTCTGGCCACGAGTCGGCCCGAAGCGCTCACCATCGCGCTGGTCCACACGCTGTTCAATATCGGCGGGATCCTGCTGCTCTACCCGATCGCCGCCCTTCGGCAGATCCCCATCCGTGGGGCTGAAACCCTCGCCAGGTTGGCAGTTGAGCGGCGATTGGCGGCCGTGGCCTATGTGCTGGGGATGTTCATCATCGTGCCGCTCCTCGGCGTCGTTCTGCTTCGTTGAACAGTTGCGGCCCCCGCACCGGGTTGGAGCCTGTCCGCGACCCAGTGCCGGTGAAGGGTCCTCGGCAAACCTACAATGTGGCAAAACCAACAGGAACCGTCGCCCCAACCCCAAAGTAGGACAGTTAGTGCGCAACTTCGACCTGATGATCATCGGTACCGGATCCGGCAATTCGGTGATCGGAGCTGAACACGACGGCTGGAAGATTGCTGTCGTGGAGCGAGGACGCTTCGGCGGCACCTGTCTAAACGTCGGCTGCATACCATCGAAGATGTTCGTTTATGCCGCCGAGATGGCCGAGCTGGCCGCCGACAGCGAGCGCCTAGGGATCCGCACCCGCTTCGACGGCGCTGACTGGCCCTCCATACGCGATCGCATATTCGGCCGGATAGACCCGATCGCCGAGGGAGGCCTCGCCTACCGGGAGGAACTCCCCAACATCGCCGTCTATGCCGGTACCGGCCGGTTCGTCGGACAAAAGCAAGTGGCCATTGGTGACGAAGTGATCACCGCCGACCGGATCGTGATAGCGGCGGGTGGACGGCCCACTGTGCCCCCGGTGCCGGGCCTAGCCGATTGTGGATACCACACATCGGACACGATTATGCGCCTCGACGACCTACCCGAGCGACTGCTGGTGATAGGCGCTGGGTACATAGCAGCCGAGCTGGGCGGCGTCATGGGAGCGTTCGGCTCGAAGGTGACCTTCCTGCTGCGGGGCGACACCTTCCTACGTCGGGAAGACCACGACATCAGCAGCCTGTTCACCGCCGCCTACGCCCGCCGGTTCGACGTGCACATGCACACCCGGCTAATCAAGGCCCGCCGAGACGGCGGCGAAGTGGCGATCAGCATGGTCGGCACCGACGGCGCCCCTTTCGAGTTGAGGGGCGACGAGTTGCTGGTGGCGACGGGCCGAAGACCGAATACCGACCAGCTCGACGTGGAGGCAGGAGGGATCGCCGTCGACAACCAAGGATTCGTGATCACCGACCCCCAACTCCGTACCAACGTGGAGGGTGTGTGGGCCCTGGGCGACATCACCAACCCGGTGCAGTTGAAGCATGTCGCCAACCATGAGGCTCGGGTGGTGCGCCACAACCTCACCAACCCGGACAACCCGGCCACCGTCGACCACCGCTTCATCCCTCACGCGGTGTTCGGCTATCCCCAGATCGCCAGTGTCGGTCTCACCGAGCAGGAATGCCGCAGACAGGACATACCCTACGTCAGCCACGTCCAACCCTACGCGGCTGCGGCTTATGGTTGGGCGATGGAGGACACCGACAGCGTTGCGAAGGTCATCGCCCATGCCGAGACCCGCCGCCTCCTAGGAGCCCACATCATCGGCCCGCAGGCGCCCACCCTCATCCAGCAACTCATCCAGGGCATGCACTTCGATCTGACCGTCGACCAGATGGCCCACGGGCAGTACTACATCCATCCCGCCCTGCCGGAGGTTGTCGAGCAAGCCCTCCTAGAACTCTGAAAACAGGCCTGGCATCGCCGGACGATGCCAACGGCGTTGGATCATCCGGAGTGCATTCATCTGGACTTGGTCCACCTGCGCTCGCCGAAGGCGGCACAAGATTGGCTCCTGACACTAACCCAATAACAATCCCTTGGGGTTGTTAATAGCCAGGTTTGCGGCTCGATCGTATCGGTTCGTCGGTTAGTGGGTGGGGCGTTAGCCACCACCTTTGACCTTCGGTTCAGCCGACACGTTGCGGGGGCGAGCAGAGCGATCAACTGCCCCTGCCGAAGACCGCTCGGGGAGCAAGTGCTTCAAGGAGGTGGTGGGTCCTATCTTGAGCGCGTGACTGTCACTGTCCCCGAGACCGTGGCTCCGTTCCCACAACCGACCTGCCGGACATCAATCCCAAATTGAGCATGCATTACGTTTACGTCGCAGTCCTGAAAGCTACTTCTTTCAACACCTTCTCCAGATTCGCGAGATAGTTCGCAAATGCTTGGCGTCCTGCGGGTGTGGCTTGTACCCATGTTGACGGCTTTTCATTCAGGAACTCCTTGGTGATTTCGAGGTAACCGGCGTCCCGGAGCTTGCGCAGATGGATTGTCAGGTTTCCGCCAGTCAGATCAAGTGTTTTCTGAATGAATCTGTATGCAACCCGCGCCGTCTCGGGCTGGGAAACCAGCAGCGTCATTATCCGCAATCGGACCGACTGATGGATGATCTCGTCAAGAACAACGGCAGGTGGATACGTCATAACGTCTGCAATCGTCACCGGTGACGAAACCCGATACGATCTCCCTTCGGACCAGGACGAAACACTGCTTTTCGAAATGCTCATCGCCAGTTACCTACTGGGCGATTCAACCCCAGCGTCACAGCTAACCGACCAAGGCCCGGTCCTTGCCTGGGAACTGGCCGTCCCCACTTTTCCCAAGGGCTCGCTAATTCTGCCTGTCGTCGAGAGGTCCGGTCCGGTTCTCACCCTCCACATGGGCGACATCACCACCCTGGACGTCGACGCAATCGTGAACGCGGCCAACCCCGCCCTCCCGGGAGGCGGTGGAGTCGATGGGGCCATCCATCGCGCCGCCGGGCCCCAACTCGTCGAGTACTGCCGCACCCTGGGAGGCGGCGAGACCGGACAGGCCAAAACCACTCCAGGCTTCAATCTCCCAGCCCGGTGGGTCATCCACACCGTTGGACCTGTGTGGCGCGGCGGCACTCACGGTGAACCCGAGCTACTCGCCTCCTGCTACATGGGGTCATTGGCCCGAGCCGACGAGATCAAGGCTGCGACCGTCGCCTTTCCGGCGATTTCCACCGGGGTCTACGGGTACCCGACCGAAGCGGCCGCCGCCATCGCCGTCGACACCGTTCGCTCCACCCCAACGGATGTGAGCGAAGTCACATTTGTGGCCTTCAACCAAGAACCCCTCGATGCCTACGCCGACCTTCTCTGACCAGTCCATGTCTGTACCGTCAGACCGAAGCCAGGCGAGTTCTAACCGACTCTCTGTGATTCTGGTCCACGTCATCCGCTGGCCTGAGTTGAGCACATGAGCCAGGGAGTTGTTGCGGTCAATCGGGTAGGGTGTTACTAAGCTCGGGTCCACCGTAAGCCCGGGTCCACCGTTTTGGTTGGTCAGGTGAGGTTGGGGGATCCATGGAAAAGGGTCTCCTGAGATGCCTATCCCTTACCCTTCCTTTAGCATCGGTGGCATGACGGGAACCGATACCACAGATCTGAGCGCACTGGAGAAGCAGCTTCTTCGCCGAGCCATCAAACTTTCGGCCAGTGCAGCCGCCAAAGGGAACATGGCCTTCGGCGCTCTCCTCGCAGACCCCGAAGGCAACGTCTTCCTCGAAGCCGAGAACACGACGTTCACCGAACGAAATCCCCTCAACCATGCCGAGAGCAATCTGATTAACAGGGCGGTCACTACCCTCAATCCCGAGCAGATCGCCACCGCCACCCTCTACACCAGCTGCGAACCCTGCGCCATGTGCAGCGGCGCCATGTACTGGGGTGGAATCAACCGGACGGTGTATGCCATGTCCGAACACGACCTGCTGGCAATCACCGGAATCAGCGACCACTGCCCGACGATGCGAGGAGTCGGCTGCCGCAACATCCTCCAAAGCGGCCAGCGTCACATCGAGGTGAGCGGACCCCACCTGATTGAGGAAGCCTGCGCAGTCCAAATCGACTACTTTGCGGCCCGGCCTCCCGAGAGTTCATAGGAAGCTGCACGGACAGCAGAGGCACGGTCGCTTCTGTAGTTGCCTTCCTGTTCGGCTGCTGCCAGGGAGAACCCGGATGTCTGGGTCGCCGGCAGCGATCGTTCAGCTTGATATGCTGGATGACGGCCAAGAGTTCCACTAGGAGGATTTTCTGCCGCCGGGGCGGCTGGAAGTCTTCCTCACGGTCTTGCCAGCGCCACGCTCGATCGTGATCGAACCGCTCGCTCGGACCGAGGGCACGTTGAAAGAAAACGCGTTGGGCGAACCGATATGCGGCTACCCCATTTAGCAAAGCAATGGGGGCAGCACCAGGTGTGGGTTCCGAAGCCGCCCGGGGCAACCGTACACCGGGGAAGCTCACCCGGAGCCTGCCGCTCATAGTCGTCCCTCATTACTTCTTCCAGAACGTAGGGGCTTTGGCAGATCCTGGTGGCGGCCCCTTCGGTTCCTCCGCCGCCCTCCCCGTTGCCTCTCGCATGTTGTTAGAGATGTGGAAAGCAGAATGGTAGAACTCCTCTACCAACCCCCGCTCTACCTCTCGTCACATGGTCTTTGGTGATTTACTCACCTAGCGAATTTTGCGATTACCAATATTCCTCAGAGTGCCATAACAGCCCGTGCCCATCAAGGCCTAACTTCTGGCCCTCGGCCTTCCAGGCTTGTCTTGAACGGCGGCAGCCATGAAGTTGCGATACAGGCGCTTGGCGGCGGCAGCGAAGCCCGCCATGTGGTAATCGGCTTTGGCGGCCAGAGAGTCGATGGCGTTGGGACCGAGGGCCGACTCCAGAGCCTCGCGGTAGGCATTGACTGCACCCCAGTTGCGGACCGTGTCCTTCTCCACTTCCAAGTGGTATTGCATCGACCACGCCCGCGGCCCCACCCGCATGGCCTGCGCCCGGCAGTCCAGAGAACTCGCCAGTACCACCGCGTCATCGGGTGGCTGGGCCACCCGCACCGAGTGCCACTGCAAGACAATCTGGCGCTCGCCCATCTTGTTGAAGATCGGGTCGGACCGGCCCTCGGCCGTCAGATCCACGCCGTATACGCCGATCTCAGGCGGATGCTGCGGGCCACAAGTGCCGCCGAGGGCGTCCGCCAGCAGTTGGTGTCCCAGGCACAGACCCAAAAAGGGCCGTTCCATCTCACGCACCCAGCGCCGGATTGCCCTCTTCTCCTGTACGAGCCACGGGTGCTCGTCCACATCCCACACGTCCATCGGGCCGCCCATCACCCATAGGACATCGTAGTCCTCCAGAGGTGGGATCGGCTCGCCCGCGTCAAGTTCCACCGCGGTCCACTCGATACCGTCGGCCCGCAGGAAGTCGCGCAGGCGGCCGGGGTGTTCACAATCGATGTGCTGAAAGACGAGCAGTCGCATGTACCGACCTCCTACCGTATCTCAGCGCGATCCCTTGTTCAAGCTCCCCATCACCGTTCAGCCGCCGTCAAGCGATATTCCGGCTGCGGTTGGGAAACCACCGACATCTTCCCTTCGTCAGAGCCCGATGCTCGGAGGTTATTCTAGCTCGTGGAGACGGTTAGATCCGAGGCGTTTGGTTGTTTCGGCCGCCTCCCTAGCAAGCCGTTCAGCCTTTTCATTCAGGGCATGTCCCGCATGTCCCCGCACCCATTCCCATTTGATATCCCGCCCGGTCAGCAACCTGTCGATCTGTACGATGAGGTCCGGATTCTTGACGGGTTTACCCCCAGATCTGCGCATGTTCCGTTTCCGCCACTGCGGCAACCACTCCGTGAACACACCGATCACGTAGGTGCTGTCCGCTTGGATCAGCAGCGGTTCTATCGGGTGGGAGCGCAGAAGTTTCAGCACCGCGGTGAGTTCCATCCGGTTGTTCGTGGTGATCGGTTCGCCGCCCGAGTCGCAACGCCCGCCGCGGTTGCAGGAACAAGCCATCCAGGCCGACTTCCGCCTGGCTGACCGGCTGGTCAGGGCCTATGACGGCATAGCCGTTGAGGACCTCAATATCGCAGGTCTCCTGAAAAGCAGGTGGTTCTCCAAACAAATGTCGCAGCAACGCTGGGGCGCTTTCGATCTCATGCTGGAACACAAAGCCGTGAAAGCTGGTGTCCGATATGTGAAAGTGAACCCTCGTCACACCTCCACCGACTGCTCTCAGTGCGGGCATCGCCAGAAGATGCCCCTATCCGAGCGAACCTTCCGGTGCGAACAGTGTGGGCTGAGATTATGCAGAGACATCAACTCTGCCATCAACATACGCGCCCGGGCCTACCCATGGTCCCGGGATCGGGTGGGACATGACCCCGTGTTTCCCGACGCGGTGCGCGCTACAAACCTCTGTTGCAAGACACCACTTGGCTCCGGCCGGGCGATGCGGACAGACACCGCGGAACAGTATCACCTAGACGCTCTGTCAACTTAGGTATATAAGTCCCATTCATTGTGTATTGTCACAACTAAGAAAGTGCAATCGGGGAAACCTCAGTGTCAACAGCATCGTTCCGCGGCCTGTTAGGGGGTAGCAAGGAACATGGAAGGTACCGCGCCGCTTCCGAGTTGGTCGATCTTCGCGATTTTGATCGCTCAGGGATCCCTCTACGCCCTTCTAGTCTGGTTTTTGGGCAGGACGAGGGGGAAAACGGCGGAGGCTTTCCTTTCCGGCGGAAGGGACATTGGCCATGGAATGATCAACGCCTCCGTGGTGGCAACCTGGGTATGGGCGGCCACGTTGATGATCAGCAGTTGGACAGGATACCAGTACGGATTCATCGGTCCGTGGTGGTACGCCCTGGGGGCGACCATCCCGCTGCCGCTGATGGCCTACCTGGGCAGGCGGGTCAAGACCGTGATGCCCCAGGCAACCTCTTATCCCGAGTTCATAGCGCACAGGTTCGACAAAAAGAACCACATCCTGCACTCGGTAATCTCCACGGTCGTATCGCTCTGGATCACCGTCATGATCATCACCGGCGCCGCCATAATGGGGCACGCGTTCACGGGAGCGCCATTCTGGGCCATCGCCCTGCTGATGGTGATCATTTTCGTGTCCTATATCCCCCTCGCCGGGCTTTGGGCCAGCATCTTCGCCGATACGATCATGTCACTGATGCTCTATGTGTGCCTTATCACCATCGCGGTGGCGGTCCTGGTCAAGATCGGTCCCGCAGAAATATGGGCGGGCCTTACCGAGGTGGCGAGTACGCGGCCAGTGTTGCAACCAGGAACAGGCGCGGCGGAACACCTTAGTCAATGGGATGGCCTCAACTGGCTAAACCCCGCGGGCCTGGGCTTTCTCGTTGTCAACATCGTGGGAAATTTAGGAGCAGTCCTGTGCAACCAGACGTACTGGTCCAGGGTGACCGGCGCCCGGGACCCGCAGACTGTGTTCAAGTCCTATATGACTGCTGCTCTTTGCTGGTGGCCAATCCCTCTGGCTACGGGCACGGCTCTGGGCGTAGCCGCCCTGTCCAAGGGACTGGTGGTCGGAGAGTCGTACGGCTACGGAACCGCGACGATACTCTTCACCGAAGCGGAGGCGGTTGCGCCCGTGATGGCTTTCCTCGCGCTGGGCTTTGCGGGGTTGACGATCTTCATCCTGGCGGTGGGTTCCGCCACGATCAGCACCGGAGCGGGGGAGATACTTGCCGTGACCACCGTATTGGTGAACGATATTTTCAAGGGGCATATAAATCCGAGAGCCAGAGACAAAACCCTGCTAATAGCGAGCAGGATTTCGCTGTACGTAATCGCGGCAGTTCTCTTGGCGGTCGTTATCTTCTTTCGACAGATCGGGTTCTCTTTCGCGGGTATGTACCAGGCGATGGGCATCGCGTTTTCCTCCGCAGCGATACCCGTGATAATGGCGTGCTTTGTAAAGAACACCAATCGAGAGGGCGCGTTCTGGGCCGCCATCGTCGGCAGCATCTGCGGCATAACCTACTGGACGGCGACGGGAGCAGACCTGCTATGGGGCGTGGTGTGGGGGAACATCATTGTGCTTGGCGTGTCTGCTGTAATTGCGGTTACGTGGACGATCATGAGACCGCAACCGTTCGATTTCGGCAGCATACGAGAGTCCAAAGGGGCCATCGGGAGATAGTGCGCTGAACATGTCGGAACTGTGGTACATCCTCAACCATTGGGTCACCATCGCTTGGCTCTGCTTGGCGGCTCTTTACGCGTACTACGCGGTGATAGCGGACCTGGTGATTATGGTCAGAAGCGGCAAGAGGGAGCAAGAGCCCCGCAAATCGAAAACCTAATGGGCTTCCCCCCGTGGATAGGCGCAGGCCCCGATCCAATGCCGGATCCCAGCGAAATCGAGATCCGGTCCCTGCTCGAGGTGGCCCACTATGCCGAGGCCGCGACTTCGGCGAAGGCGGAACAGGAGAAGCGCATGCGGGAGGAGTTGGAAGGCCGGTAAACAGGCGCGTTTGTCCTGCCCCACCCTTGAGAATCCCATTCAACCGGAAGCAACGCCATGACCACCGCCCAACCGTTTCCTCGCGGCGAGATCATCCGGCAAAAGGACGGCACCTACCAAATGCTTCCCATGCCCACTGACGACACCCTTCCGAGATCCTCGCTCACTTTCTGGCGGAGCCCTTCACCCGGCCCTTGACAGAGAACGAATGGGCTATCGGAGTGTGTCGAACCCACGCCATCCGGGGATCGCTGCTGTTTGCCGGATCCACGTTGCCAACTGCTCCTCGTCAAGTTCCCCCTCGTAGATGTCGATCCAGCGCGAGTCCTGGTCTTTACCTGAACCGGGTGGGACGGGGCACAACGCCCTGCCTTGGAAGAAGGTCACCTTCACATAACAGGTGAAGACATGCTCGGACGCCTCGAGATCGAGTCCCTGCGCGCAGGGGCCGAAGCCCGACTGGGGGCTGACTTCGACATCAGGAGCTTCCACAGAGCCGTCCTCGGAAATGGCGCCATCCCACTCGGCACCCTCCCCTGGATGGTTCAGGAGTGGCTGGACGAAAACTGACAACCGGAGGCCGGTAACTCCCGCACCTGCAAGATGGCCCGCATCGTGGAAGGCGCGCACAAAACCACAGTTCCCCTC
Source organism: Acidimicrobiia bacterium (assembly GCA_965214265.1). Classification (GTDB taxonomy): domain Bacteria; phylum Actinomycetota; class Acidimicrobiia; order Spongiisociales; family ZC4RG35; genus Bin76. Next base: position 929,294 of record CBDCBK010000010.1, on the reverse strand, counting down.
GTCGGAGACCTCTCTAGGAGATATCCCTCCCCTCGGTCACCTCTCGCGGGCCAACATTCTTAGTAATGTGCATAGATCATGCAAGCCGAAAGGGATTGTCAAGAGCCGACGCCCGTAGATTTGCCGAGTCCCCGGCTAGTGTGAAACGCTGAACTATGGCACGCATCAAGGTCATTCCCGACCACTCTTGGGACGGTGCACTCGGTGAGCTTCATCCGCGGGTTGTTGATCCGGCCTATGGCCGGGTCGACAACGTCCTCGCCGTGCACTCGCTCAACCCCCGCGGCATGGCGGCACACCAGGGTCTGTACGAATCGGCCATGGCTGGGACTGCAACGCTCCGCAAGGTCGAGCGCGAACTCATTGCCGTGGTCGTGAGCCTCGAGAACGACTGCCACTATTGAGTTGTCCACCACCGGCGCGGTCTGCGTCGGCTGCTCCACGACGACGAACTCGCCGCTGCGATTGAACACGACTGGACAACTGCAGCGCTGTCGCCAAAGCGGGTGGCGATGCTGAGTTTCGCGGTAAAACTGACGGTGACGCCGAGCGCGATGAATGACCCCGATGTCAATTCCCTACGAACCGCCGGCTTCTCTGATCGTGACATCCTCGACATAGTTGAGGTTGTCAGCTACTATGCGTACGCCAATCGGATCGCCAATGGTCTGGGCCTTGAGACCGAAACGTGGATCCCCGATTGATCCACAAGGGGTAAAGCAAAAACCCCCAAAACCGGGCAAAACCAGCGTTCCCGCATCCAAATCGCCTTGCTTCGTCAGCTTAGGAACCGGCAGTTGAGCTCGTGGAACTGAGGTCCTCGAGATCGCCCGGCCAAACACTTCCCGGATGCGCTCGCTCAATCCACATGCTTCGCCGCTCTTGGACGAATGGGAGCTGATTCTCCAAGTTCCGATCGACCAAATCATCGTCCGCATGCTCGACCCCAGCGACCATGGCCGAGACCTCCGACAGGTCTCTCCCTTCGCCGGGGTGCTCCCTCCCGCGCAACGCGCTGCCGTTTACCGGTCGGTTTGGGAGACGGCATGAACCGAGCGGCGTTTGATCCCGCTATCCGCGCTGCTGGTCCCATCCTGGGCGAGAACGTCAGGCCGTTCTATCATGGTCATCCACTGTGATCGGACATCTCGGGTTCCGCCGTACCGACAGGGGCGACCTGAAGAACCCCCGGCCGGGGGTTCAGAAACCAAGCTGACCAAAGTCCGGTCCCAGTGACTTGGCTGCCGCACCGCGGCGAGGACTGCGACTTCGAATGCTGCCCGCTCATAGACCATATCAGTCCGTCGGAGGGCGCTAGGGTTGGTCATCGGACGCTCACTCCAGGGACGATTGGTATATACTGATCGCTTTATGAGACCTGATCCAAACATCGCCTTGATCCTCTCAATCTTTTTGGGTGGACTGGGTATTGATCGCATGTACGTTGGCCAAATCGGGCTGGGTGTGCTGAAGCTCCTCACCGCTGGGGGGCTGGGCATCTGGTGGCTGGTCGATTTGTTCCTGATCCGCGGGATAGCCCGGAAAGCCCAGCAAGAAGCTACTTAGCACCTTGAGCAAGGTTTAAGATGTAGACCGTCCTTCCCTGGGGGGAGATGTCAGTGCCCGACCTCTCCTAAGGGGCGTGGCTGTCCGGTAACCGCTATTCCCAAAGGCGGATAGCAGGGCAAACGGGAAGGTTTGTAGGGGACTTTACTGAATCATTTGTGGGGTATGTTGGTGACTGTCCAGGTTCCGTCATCGGTTCCTTCGGCGGTAGAGCCTGGCATTTGGAGTCTGATTCCTGTGCATTAGTCGCTGCCCAGACAGCCAGTTCCATCGGGTTCGATAACGAACTCAGGGCCGCATTGTCCGGCGTAGCGATCCCCGACCGCAAGTGATCGCAAGTCAATGAATCGCAAAAACGGGACCGGTAGCGGTTTCGGAATTAGCCAAAACTAGTTTCGGAATTGGCCGAAAGTGGTTTCACCGCCCCGTCCGCCCAAGGCCGTGACCTGGGGTTTTGTGGTTTCGCTCCGGCGCCGGGTCAGGACCGATGATTCCAGCCTCGCCGGCTCCTTTGGCGCCTCACTGCATAGCCGGCGCCGGCGATTGGAAGTACCGGACGACCATGTTCGGTATCTCGGTGGTAGGGGGCAGGTGGTAGTCGATAAACGATGTCGACAGTGGGGTGTCGGCGATCAGCCCCATGGTTGCGCCCCTCCAGGCTGTTGTTAATATGACACAATCCCGTCACTCCACCCTCCACATCCCACAGAATTGCGAAAAACCCAAGCGTCCTCATGGTCTGCAATCAGCCGAGCCAATGCCAACAACTGCCGGTTCGACTGCCTGTGGAAGCCCCTGGGGCATGTTCTTCATCGCGATCAGTGTCAACGGCCGGGCTCTGGTGCACGTCCAAGCCGTGGATTAGCTGGGTTTTTTACGGCGCCGCCTTCGGTGTAGCGGCTACCGTGTCGGGCATGCAGTGTCGATTCCGCTTCTTGGGGTAGCGTGGTCTTGGGAATCAGCGCCACGGCAACCGCTGCCTTGCAGAACCCTGTGGGCGACGACGCCGCGCCTGGTTACCGGCGTGCCGGGTGGTGGACCGGCCAACGGCTGGTGGATCGCTTCGAGTCCCACGTCGCAGAGGCCCCCAACCAACTGGCACTGGTCAGCGGCAGCGACACCCTGTCAAGGGGCGATCTCTGGAAGGAAGCGGGGAAAGCCGCCGAGAAGATCCGTGCGGTCGTCGGTGACGTAAGGCGGGTCGTGGTGGTTCATCTGCCTAATTGCACCTCCTGGCTGGTGATGTTCCTGGCCGTGCTGCGGGCCGGCCACGTCCCGGCTACACCACCGGTAACCACCGAGGCCGACCACCTGCGTCGCATCTTCGAGTTGAGCAGGCCCGCTCTCGCCATATCCGTGGGCAGCCACCGGCGGGCGTTGCCAGCCGAGATCGTCCAAAAGGCCGCCGCTTGTACCGATGGCGTCGCTTTGGGCCTGGCTAATCAAACGTCTCTCGAAGTGCATAGCATCGGCAGCGGTCTGCAAGAGACCGACCATGTACCCGAGGCCACTGCCCACCTCATGTTCACTTCGAGCACCACCGGGCCGCCGAAGGCTGTGAGCCATAGCGAGGACTCCCTGGCGACGCTGAACCGGCAGTTCGCGGAGCGATTCGACCTCAGCGGCCACACTCCCGTTTTCATGCCGTCTCCCCTAGGGCACAGCGTCGGGGCCATCCACGGCGCCCGACTGTCGATGTTCCTGGGCGCGCCGCTCATCCTTCAGGACGGGTGGGACCCCAGAACGGCTCTGGAGTTGGTATCGCGTCACCGAGCGGCGTTCACCGCCGCGGCCACGCCGTTCCTTCTCGATCTGGCCAATGCCCCATGGAGCGGTGCCGAACCCAAGCTGGCCCCGCTCCGGAACTTCCTGTGCGGCGGTGCCCAGGTGCCGCCAGCGCTGATCCGCCGCTGCCGCAGGGAGTTCCCCGATACGTTCGTTACGCCGCTTTGGGGCATGACCGAGGGCGGTCTTACCACCTGCATGGACAGTTCGTCCGCCGAGCAGGTCGAGACTACCGTGGGCATCGGGCTTCCCGGCTTGGAGCTACGAGTCCTCGACGCCGAGATGCGGCTGCAGGAGTGCGGCCCAGGCGAGCTGGTCATGCGCGGGCCCGGAGTGTTCAACGGCTACTTCGGCCAGTCCAAGCTGTATGACGAGCACCTCGTCGGAGACGGGTTCTTCCGCACCGGCGACCTTGCCCACATCGACGCCGACCATTACGTATCGATCACCGGACGGGTCAAGGACCTGATTGTCCGCGGAGCGGTCAACATCTCGCCCGTAGAGACCGAGAACGCTATCGCTGCCCACCCCGACGTGGCCGGCGTGGCCGTGATCGGCTGGCCGGATGAGCGCCTCGGCGAGCGTATCTGCGCTGTTGTCCAGGCCAACGCTCCCTTGGACCTTGAACAAGTCATCGCTTTCTGCGCAGACCGAGGCCTGTCCCGCCGGTACTGGCCCGAGCGTCTCGAGTTGGTTGACGGCTTCCCCCGCACGGCGTCGGGAAAGATCCGAAAGCTGCAGCTGCGAACAGCGCTGCTCAAGCGTGTCCCCGGCGCCCCGAGCCAGACCTTCGGGAGTCGGTCACGGGCCGGGGAGACAAACCCATGACCTCGGTCGAATTGAACGACATCGTAGTCAACTACAGCCGGCGGGGCTCGGGCAAACCCGTCGTGCTGCTCCACGGGCTGGCAGAGGACCATCGCTCCTGGGACGCCGTAGCCGCCCATCTGGGTTCCTTCACCACCTTCGCGGTCGACCTTCGAGGCCACGGACGGACAACTGCCGGCCAGGGTGCGGGTACTTTGTCGCAGCTGAGCGACGACTTGATTGTGTTCCTTAGAGCCGTTAGCGGTCCGGCGGCGGTCGTCGGATATTCGCTCGGCGGGACGATTGCTCTTAGGGCTGCCACCGTCGCACCAGCTCTGATCCAGCATCTCATCGTGGTGGCCACCTCATCGGTGGTCGGGACAGCCGCAGCCAGGTTTTTCGAGAGCCGCGTCGCCCAGATAGAGGCCGGGGACTGGGCTGACTTTGCCGCCGGTCTGTGTGACGACACGTCGAAGCAGATCGTCACTGACGCGGATCTCGACTCTCTGACCGCTCGCCGGATGGTGGCGGTCGGAGACGGCCGTGGCTACATCAACGCCGCCAGAGCAATGATCGGAATCCGGGCCGAACCGGTTCATCCGCTGCTGGAAAAGATCACGGTTGCCCTCGATATCGTCGGGGCGGAAAGCGATGTCTTCTGTCCCCGCCGGGCGTCGGATATTATCGCCGATGCGGTGCCCCATAGCCGCTTCCACGAAATCGCCGGCGCAGGTCATCTGCTCTCGGTCGACCGGCCCCGGACCTACGGCGAGCTGCTCGCTCAGCTCCTTCACGAATCGGACACCCGATGACACACAGGTACGGCATCTCGCTGGGGGTGAGTCCCCGGGAGCCTTTGAGCCGCACGTCCGAGCTGGCCCGGGCTATCGACGAGAGCGGCTTCGACATTCTTTGGTACATAGACTTCCAGCTCGGATTGAAAGACGTGTACGCGGCTATGAACCTAGCCGCGCTGTCCACCCAGAGGGTGCTTATCGGAGCGGGTGTCACCAATCTCGTGACCCGGCACCCCACCGTCACCGCCAACGCCACGGTCGCTCTCGACGAGCTCTCCATCGGTCGGGCCGTTCTCGGTCTTGGCGCAGGCTGGTCGGCGGTGCTGGGCGCCGGAGGCAGGCCGTCGAAGCTGGGCGACCTGCGGGCCGGGATTGACGGATTCCGCCAGATGTTCACCGGCGAGGCACACGAGCTTTACGGCACCCGGGTACGCCTGGCGACCGCCACTCGGCAGATCCCTATCTATCTCGCCGCGTCCCAGCCCGCGATGCTGCGCCTCGCTGGCGAAGTCTGCGACGGTGTCGTGCTGATGGGCGCCGCCGACCCCGAGTTTTGCTCGTGGCAACTCGACTTCATACACGAGGGTTTGGCGGCAGCCGGCCGTGATCGGAAGGAACTGACAATCGACCTTTTTGTCGCGATGTCGGTAGGCGACAACGAGACAGGAGCCATCGAGGACATCAGAGCTTGGGCCACCAGCCAGGCAGCCACATTCCACCCGTGGAAACGAATGCCACCGGCATGGGAGAGATTCCGCCCCGAGTTCGCTCGGGCAGCCAGAGCCTACAAGCTCGTCGATCACCTATCGCTGCAGGCCCGGCACAAGCAGATCGTATCGGACGACTTCGCCCGGTCGGTGGCGCTGGCGGGCGACTTGGACACGTGCGTGGGCCGGCTGCGCCGCCTCTGGCGACTCGATATTGACCGTATCACGTTCGCGCTCCTGTCGGGCGGGCGGCAGCAGCGTCTCGCCCACCTGTCAGATACCGTGATCCCCGCCGTGGAACCAACAGGAGGAAACTGATGGCTAACGACATGCCGGTGGCGCTGGTAACCGCGGCCGCGGGAGCCGGCATCGGAGCGGAGGTGGCGCGCCGGCTCGCTTCGGACGGCTTCGACGTGGTGGTGACCGACGCCCACGAACGCCGATGCCGGGAGTTCGCTCGAGCACTGTCCGCCAAACTCGGGCGGGACATACTCTCTTACCACCTCGACGTGACCGATCACGCGCAGGTGCGCGCCGTGATCGACGACGTGGTGACCCGGCGGGCCCGTCTCGACGTGCTGGTCAACAACGCTGGATGGTCGAAGATCGAACCGGTGGCCGAGATGTCCCTGGAAACCTGGCAACGCTGCCTCGATGTGGATCTCACCGGCACGTTCGCATGCATGCGGTACGCGCTCCCCACTATGATCGCCAGCGGCGGCGGCTCGATCATCAACATCTCCTCGATCGCGGCGTGGGAGATGTCGGCCGATCACGGCGCGGCCTACTCAGCCGCCAAAGCCGGAGTCCTGGCTCTCACCCGGGTCGCGGCGGCCGAGAACGGGGTCCATGGAGTGCGCGTCAATGCCGTAGCTCCCGGCCTCATCCACAACGAATTCCTCCGCAGGATCTACCCCGACGAGTTCTTCGACCGCTACCTGTCCGACAAAGCGTTCCTGGGCCGCATAGGACGACCCGCCGATGTTGCCAGCATGGTTTCGTTCCTGGCCTCCGACGAAGCGAGCTACGTGACGGGCGAGGTGCTCACCGTCTCCGGAGGCGTGTCCGCTCGTGGATGACGGGCCCCTCTGGTGGCCCGTCCAGCGACTCCTCGCCGCCTACCGCGACGGATCGCTCTCGCCCGTTGAGGTTGCGGACCTGGCCCAGGCGCGCATCGCCGAGATCGATCCGATCCTCCATGCCTTCGTCCGCGCCACCCCCGGACTGTCCCGGCGTCAGGCCGCGGCAGCCGAGGCAGCCTACCGTTCGGGTAGCCCTGGCCTTCTCGCCGGCGTCCCCGTCTCGATCAAGGACGCCTTCCACATTGAGGGTCACGTCACCACGCTAGGTTCGCTGGCCCACGCCAACGACGTGGCCCGCCACGACTCCGGCGCCGTGCGCCACCTGCGAAGGGCCGGAGCCGTGATCGTCGGTAAGACCAACATCCCCGAGTTCTGCCAGTCGGCCACCACGGACAACCTGCTCGGTCCCGACACTGCCAACCCTTTCAACCCCGACCTCACGGCGGGAGGGTCGAGCGGCGGCGCAGCGGCCTCGGTGGCGTCGGGGGCCTGCACTCTCGCGCTCGGTTCCGACGGCGGTGGATCGATCCGCATTCCGGCGTCGTTCTGCGGCCTCGTAGGCCTGAAACCCACCTATAGAGCCATAGACGATGCCGGGGGCTTCCGAGCGTTCAGCCCGTTCATCTCCGTGGGGCCCCTGGCCCGATGCGTGGCCGACGCCCGCTACCTGTATTCCGTGCTCTCAGCCGACGGCAACGTAACCGCAGGGACGCCGGCCTGCACCGGCCCGCGTCGTGTGGCGTGGTGCGCCAACCCAGAAGGCCGTCCGGTCGACAACGGTGTGGGTGATGTCGCAAGTTCAGCGGTGAACAAACTCGCCGCTTGCGGGCACCACGTCAGCTGCGTGAATCTCGACCTCGGAGGATGGGAGGAAATATTCGGGCCGATCGTGCTGGCCGAGGAAGGTGAGCGCCGAGGGCACCTGCTCGACGGACCCCACCAGTTGACAACGTACCAGGAACGGTCTCTGAGAGCGGCCAGGCGGCTCGACCAAGAGACCCTCGCCAAGGCCCGCTCGGCCCTCGCGGAGTACCGAGCTCGGGTGGATAGGTACTTCTGCGACTACGACGTGATCGTCACCCCCGCCACCGCCGCCACCGCCTTCGAACTCGGCTGCCGGCCGACGACCATTGCCGGCCGCCGGGTGGGGCGGCTCTGGGGGGCTTTCCCGTTCGCGGCGCCCTTCAATGTCTCCGGACACCCCGCGGTAGTGCTCCCCGCAGGATTCGTGGACGGCCTACCGGCCGCCATTCAACTGGTTGGACGCCGCGGGGCCGACCATGACCTGCTGTCGCTTGCCGGGCAACTGGAAGCCGAGTTGAACATCCGGCCCTTTGCCCGGCTGTCGCCCCGCATCCCGGCCTCATGAGAGACGTAACCCACAAGGTCGACGGCTCTACTCTCCTTGTAGAAATCAACCGGCCGCATCGTGCCAACGCCCTACGGCGCCAGACAATTCACGAGCTTGAAGCCGAACTCGATGCAGTCGAAGCATCCGACTCCGACCCCACCAGACTGCCGGGCAACCGTATCAGCGGAGTGGTCATCACCGGAGGCTCCAGACGCTTCAGCGCCGGCGCGGACCTCGCCACGCTCACCGGGTCGCTCGAGGATCTCAAATTCGATGATGCGCTCGAACAGCTCTGTCGCCGGATAACCCACAGCCCGCTGCCGGTGGTTGCCGCCGTCGAGGGCGCCTGCTTCGGAGCAGCAGTCGACCTGGCGTGGGCTTGCGATGCAGTGGTGGTTTCCGAAGAGGCACGCGTCGCCCTGCCTTCCACCAGATTGGGAATCCTGTACAACCCACTGTCCGTGGCCCGCCTCCATTCCCGGCTCGGTTCCCCCACCCTGCGCCGTCTCATGGTTCTCCAACAGGAATTGGCGGGCCGGGAACTCCCGCCTGGCTCGGCCATTGTGGCGCGAAACGGCGCTGCGGCTTCGACCGCCGTGCGCCTCGTGCAAGCAGTCTCCGTGGACCGCGGCGCTATGGCAGCCACCAAGGCCCTCCTTGCGTCTTTGGATAGTAAAGCCAAGTTCGACGCCGCCCCGTGGCAAGCGGAGCGAGAAGCCCTAGTGGTCTCACCCGCCCGCCGAGAGGCCCTCGAGACCCGCCGGGCCTCGATCACGAGAAAGAAGCGGGCATAAAACTGAAGGATCAAACCCATCTTGGGCGTCTCGCCCGTTGATTGACACCTATCCGATTCCGGCCGCAACGCCTGCCCAAACCTTCCCGTCCGTGTCCCCCACACCCGGCTAGCAGCACAGGTCCCGGTTGGAAAACACCGCTCGGCGTTTCGTTTCTTGTGCTCGGCGCGACAGCGGCGGTCGCAGGCGGGGTGTCAGCGATTGTCTTCTTGGTGTTCCTGGCCGCCCCTGGAGATAGAGGAGAGAACAAGACTGAGAACATATGGAGCAGTGATCGGAGTGCGGGTGATCTCTGCGATACCCAGGTCTGAAAGCGCCTCCTCGATGGCGGCGGCGATAGCGGGGGCAGGACCGATGATTCCAGCCTCGCCGGCTCCTTTGGCGCCCCACGGCATGGCCGGGGCCGGCGATTGGAAGTGCCGGACCACCATGTTCGGTATCTCGGTGATGGTGGGCAGATGGTAGTCGAGAAACGATGTTGACAGTGGGTTTCCCCATTCGTCGTAATGGAGCTTTTCGAGGAGTGCTCCGCCTATTCCCTGCGCTATCCCACCGACCACTTGTCCCCTGACGATCTGGGGGTTGATAACCGTGCCGCAATCATGGGCCACGATGTAGTCGAGCACCCGAACCTTGCCGGTGCCAACGTCTACGGACACAACCGCCCCGTGGGAGGCGTTGGTGTAGGTGGCGCAACCATTGAGCCTCCCATAGTCGTCGGGACGATGCTCAATGCCGGGAGGGTCGTAGGTGGCGGTCGCCTCCATACCAGGTTTCACACCTTCGGGTAGGTCGATGGTGCGGATGTTGGCTACCGTGGCGACCTCCTGCCAAGTGACTGACATCCCGGGGCTTCCACGGACGCTGAAACACCCGTCGTACACCTTGATGTCATCCGGCGAGGCCTCCATCAAGTGAGCCGCGATGCGGGTTGCCTTCTCCAAGAGAATGTTGGAAGCTTCCCGAAGGGCGCCCGAGGCCACGTTGGTGCTCCTGCTCCCCCAACTGCCGAGTCCGTAGGGAGTCCGGTCGGTGTCCCCCATGACGACGCGGACCTGATCGCGTCTGACACCCAGCGCCTCTGCGGTGAGGGAGGTCAGCATGGACTCCAAGCCTTGGCCCGAAGTGGAAACGCCGACCGACACCAGAGCGGTGCCGTCGGGGTTCATCCTGATGGAGCACGAGTCGAAGGAGGTCCAGTGTCCGCTGGTCAAGTAATACGTAGGGGTTACGCCCTCGATGTAGTTGACCACACCTGATCCCAGCCGGACATGAGGATCATGGGCGAGCCGGGCTCGCCATCGGTCAAGTCTCTCGGAGGTGAGACGAACAGTTTCCTCGAAGGCTTCGCGGTGACTCCCGGAGTCAACGATTGCACCGGCTGATGTCGTGTAAGGCAGGTCGTCTTGGCCCATGAGGTTGCGACGTCTAATCTCGCGCCGGTCGATTCCCAGGCGGTCGGCCGCCTTGTCCATCAGACGTTCGATGGCGAACGCCGCTTCCGGAATCCCGAAACCCCGATAGGCGCCGCAGGGGGTCTTGTTGGTTGCCACGGCAATGACACCCACAGACTGGTGGGGAATCCGGTACGGGCCGGTGATGTGGCCGATAGCGGTGAAGGCGGGCGAGAAGCCGTAGGGGTACATCTCGGCGGCTCCCAGGTCTTGAATGGCCATCCCTCTAACCGCCCGGAACCGTCCGTCGCCATCAACGGCGGCCTCGAGGTCGAGGATCAGATCACGGGCGTGACAGGCGGCGATCAGATGTTCCCTCCGGTCTTCGACCCACCGCACCGGTCTTCCGAGCCTCATGGCCAACCAGGGGATCGTGACTTCTTCTACGTAAAACTCCGCTTTGACGCCGAATCCTCCTCCCACGTCTGGGGCTACTACGCGGATATCCGTCTCGTCCAGCGGGAGGCAGTACGACAGCATGGTGCGGGCGATATGAGGAAACTGGGTGGATGTCCAGACCGTGAGCCGGCCATCCCGATACTCGGCTGCCACCCCCCTGGTCTCCAAGGGCACGCCGGTATGACGGCCGACCTCGTACCGACCGGAAACGATCATTTTCCCCTCAAACTCGGCTATCGCTTCCGGGTTGGCAACCGGAAAGTCGATCACGATGTTGTCCGGCCACCCCGGATATAGCAGTGGGGCCTCGGCGGCCAGAGCCTCGTCCACAGAGACGACGGGATCGAGCGGTTCGAGATCCACGGTCAACAGGTCACGGGCGTCCTCCGCCTCATACCGGTCAGGCGCCACCACCACCGCGATGGGCGCCCCCACGTAGCGCACCTTGCCCCGAGCGAGAGGAAAGATGGCCACCGGTCGGGCATTTTGGTCGAAGTCCGGGAAGGGCGAGACATCCGTCATGTCCTCAGCGGTGAATGCCCCTTCTACCCCGGGAAGCTGCAGGGCCTCGCCGGTGTCCACCCCTTCGATCAGGGCATGGGGTAACGGGCTCCTGTAGAAGACGGCTTCGAGCATCCCGGGCAGGGATACGTCTGCGACGAACCGTGCTGCGCCCGAGAGGAGCCGGTCGTCCTCGACGCGGGCTACATGAGCCCCGATATGGCTGGGACGGGAGGTCATCGATCCCTTCCCCAAGCCGCCATCACCGCATCCAGGATCCCTTCGTAGCCGGTACATCGGCACAGGTTGCCGGACAGCAGTTCCCGGATACTCTCTTCATCCGGGTATTCATTCGGTGTCACGCCAGCCAGCGTCATCAGGAAGCCGGGTGTGCAGAAACCACATTGGAGACCGTGGTGATCCTTGAACGCCTGCTGCATCGGGTTGAGACCGTCCCTCGGCGTTATTCCCTCCACTGTGGTCACATCGCACCCATCGGCCTGGACCCCCAACATGATGCACGACCGGACAGGCCGGCCCCCCACCAGCACCGTACACGCGCCGCATACGCCCTGCTCACATCCAATATGGGTACCCGTAAGACCCAAGTCTTCACGCAGAACGTCCACCAGCAGCTTCCTGGCATCCACGGTCAATTCGATCAATCGACCGTTCACGGACATTGACACGGGTAAGCGCCGGGTGGGCTCTGCAACCGGCTTCACCGGGCCATCTCCTGGACGGCTCGGCGTACTAGTTCTCCGGACACGTGAGCTCGGTAGGCAGCGTCCGCGTGAACGTCCTCCGAGTCGGCTCGGGCGGTGTGGCTGGTCAGAGCCGCCACTTGGCCGAGTAGGTCCCCGGTAATCCGCTCTCCCGCAAATCGAGCTTCCACCTCGTGGAGCCGCTGGGGCGATCCTCCCACCCCGAACAGCGCCAAAGCGATGTCTCTCACCTTCCCCGCCCGGGTGGTGACAAGCATTCCGGCGACGCCCGCAACCGCAAAGTCGCCCGACCGTGGGGCCACCTCGGTGACGGCAGCCCGGGTCTTCCTGGAAGATGGGAAACGAACCTCCACAAGAATCTCGTCATGTTTCAAAGCGGTGGTAAAAGGTCCGAGAAAGAACTGTCCAGCGGGGATCTTCCGAACACCTGTCGCGGACCGTGCGACCATGGTGGCATCAAGGGCCAGGGCAACCGCGGGTATCTCACCGGCCGGGTCGGCGTGAGCAATGCTCCCTACCACAGTTCCCCGCAGGCGGTTCTGAAAGTGTCCCACGAACGGAAGAGCCTTCTTCAGCAGCGGGCAGAAGCGCGCCACGTCGCTCGAACACTCGACCGTGTTCTGCGTGACCGCCGCGCCGATCCGCAGCACCCCACGCTCGACCACAAGTTTCCGGAGCTCCTTCACCAGCGCGATGTCCACTAGGACCTCCGGACGGGCCAGACGGAAGTTCAAGAGCGGTATCAGACTCTGACCCCCCGCAAGCACTCTGGCTCCACCGTTGTATTCGGACAAGATGCAGAGTACCTCGTCAAGGCTCTCCGGGCGGGCATACTTGAACGGTGGCGGTTTCACAGAAGCGACATCGGAAATCCTTACACTACTAACACCAGCCTGCCCGCCGCTGAATCGCTAACCCACAGTACTCCAAATCACAAAACCACCTTGGTTTGGGTAGTGGTGGGCTGTTAGCCACCACCTCTGACCTGGGGCTTATCACGCCAACTACCCTGGGTAGGGTGTTGGCCACCACCCTTGACCTGGGTTTTAACAGGGGCCTCTGGGAGGACACCACAATTAAAGCGGGAGGACACCACAATTGGCATCCTCCGATGAACATCGCCTTCGCGCAGGCCGATGCACAAGCGATACAGTGGATGACTGCAAGGTAGAAACCCTACAGTTGACACTGCCGTCCCCGAGTAGTCCACCTCCCCTGGCTTCTGCTGAATCTGGGGCGAGCGGCCCGAGGGCGGGTTAGAGTGGCTCCCGCTATCCTCACAGCCCCCCGGGAAAAAGCTCCTCGTATTTCGGTATGCCGGGTTCGGAGTGAAAGGCCATCTCCTCGAATCTGTCCACGAAGACGACCAAGGGTGTATCGTTGACGCTGTATCCGCCATATACATCAACGTTAGGCCTGTCCTTCTCGCCTAGGCCGATCTCCTCCAATTCGGGCATGCTCATTTCCCACTCTGGATGGTGCAGCACGGCGATTACGTCATAGTACGTAACCCCGCGTTTGCAGGCGGAGGGTGCTACGCCCAAGGGCAAAGGATCGCCCCGCTAGGCGGCGGTAACTACTAGGTGGCGCTCCACTGCGGCTCGGCGGCTCGGCAGCTCGATTAGCAAGAGGAGTTCCGGACGCTCCTCGGGAGGCCGACTGGATATGTATGTCGCCGCGCGATCCGGGCGAAGGGCATTCAACACGTAGTGCCAGTCCTCTTTGGTGTAGGCATCAAGGGCGGCATCTGCTATGCGCTGCGCCACTTCCGAGGCCTCTGGAGGGGCTGGCACTAGGGCACCTGGCGTGGCAGCCTCCGATATGCGCTGGATTTCCTCTTCTGTGAAGGGCACAATCCCAAAGATAGCAGGCGATCTAGGCGAGGAGCTAACTCCTTGCCTGCTGCCCTCTCGTCACAGGTAGGACCTGCCCGTCAGCAGTTAAATCGCCAACCCCCCTTTGGGTGGGTGGGCAGTTAGCCACCACCCCTGACCTGGGCTTCAACAGGGGGTTCCAAAACCGTGTCACACTTTAACGGGAATCGTGTCACACTTTGCTAATCCCAAATGAGGGGTTGATCCCATAACTTCGCGCTCCCCGCAAGTCCCGATGCCCGGCAATCCTTGCCTTATACAGTCGCTAGTCGGCGGACAGAGCGTCGCGGGTCGTTGATGAGCATTTCTCTGACTGACTCGTGCCGGAGTACATCTTGCAGAGACGAGACGAATCGCCGGACGACAGGGTCCGTGTCCCCGCCGATGCCGGAACGGTGTGGCGTTCGCTCGCCTAGCCGGTGCCTCCGCCAACATAATGCCCGTCGCCGGCTGAACTAGTATGTGTTCGATGATATCGCCGTGGTATCGGACCCTTCCAGCCCATGTGTCAGATCGTTTTCTAACTGGGATTGATCGGTTTGCATGCCGGGATTATACGAGAATCAAGAGGGCGGAGTAACGCCATGAAGGTAGCCGATGCGATCCAGCAGATGTCGAAACTTCCTTTGCAACGTATCGTGGACAGTTTCACTAAGGATTTCCCGAAACCTGACGAGAACCAAGCCCGAGACATCATTCTGAGAAATGTCGAGGAACTGACCGACCCGGAACGGATAGCGAATGTTCTACGGTTCGACGGGCCCTTCTCGGAGCAGATCCGGCAGACGTGCATGCTGGAAGCGTTCGTGAACCGTCCCGACTGGTCGGCTTCGGAGCAGGACATTGTAGAGAGCCTCCACCAATTAGAACAGAGCGTGCTTGACGCCGCGGGCGAGGATGATTGCCTGCAGTACGAGGAACCGCAGTACGTCGAAGTCCTCAAAGACGTACTTGTGGCGGCGCTGGAAGACCAGCACATTACGGTTGGCGAGTTGAAACTGCTGCACACGCTCCGCGACAGCCTTGGACTGTCCGAGGCTGTCTTACGGATCGTGCTCGCCCAGTTGGAACACTTCCCCCGGCCGGGCAACGTCTTGCACACGCCGAGCGACTGCCGCGACGTACTCAACAAACTTCAGCGGGGTGGCATCGTTTTCCATTGCAACAAGGCCGATGGCTCGCCCTACGTGATTCCGGACGACATCCGGGCTTCCGTGATGAACGCGCTCGGCGTGGAACTCGGGCTACATGCGTGGGAGTTGCTCCTCGAAACCCTTACGGTTGTTCAGCTAAAGCTGGTGCTGACCAGGAAGAAGCTTCCCATCTCAGGTACAAAGCTGGAACTAAAGGGCAGGGTGATCTCCTCTGGCATGAGACCTAGCCGAGTGTTGGGAATCCTGTCCAACCAGGAGTTACACAAGCTGTGCTCCTCGCTGCCGGGTGTTCCGGTGAGCGGCACGAAGGCGGAGCGAATCCGACGGATCATCGGGTACTTCGCCAACCTGATCACAAAGGAAGTGTCCGACGAAGCCTCCCCCGGTGAGCGGCTTTACAAGTATCTCCCGGAACTTGCCCGCCGCGACCGCGAGAACCTGCTGGCAAACCAGATCATCACCAAAGACAACGATATCGAGCGTGGGTTCGAAGTAGCAACCCGGTTCCTCTTTGAATCAAGGTTGGGTGTCACACTGATGGAGATGGAGGGCAGCGAACACCCCGACGGATGCGTCCGATTCGGCGGACGTCGGAGAGCAAGAGGGGACGTGCTGATGTGGGACAACAAGAGTACGGAGGACACCTATTCGTTTCCGCCCTCCCACCTCAGGCAGTTCAAGCGCTACATCCGCGACGCGAGTGACCCGGTTGCATGCTTCCTAGTCATTGTTGCCAAACCTGATGAATCCGCAATGGACAGCGTCTGGCAACTCGCAGCCCAGTGCGACAGCACCAACATTGCAGTGATCGCCGCTGAGGATCTTGGCTGGCTCGCGGAAGAATGGTGGTCACGCAATCCTGATGGCCGCCTCAACCTCGAAGTTCTTAATGTGACCGGAATCCTTAGCCGTCCACTCCTCGAACAGCGGATGAGATTATTCATCTAACCGGGGCGTTGTTATCCGGGTGTCGTATCCGCAGCAGGAAAATGATCCGTCGGTGCGGAGGCCACATGTTCCGGCACCCTCATTGAGGTAGCGGGCCAGTTTGACTCTCTGACATCCGGCTTTACCCAGCAAAGTGACCCGGTACCTCCGACAGTCGGTTGAAAAGAATTCTCGTAGGTCGAAAACAGCAGTGACCGGGTATCCGTTGGGCATGCGACCACCAGCCCCCGCCCGGCCATCACACCCGATATCGCCAACGGGCTCAAAACCCGAGACCCACCCCCATAACACACCCCGGCTGTCGGCTTCACCGCGTCCGGAAACCAAAAATCGGCACCTAACCTGTCCCAAACCCTCTTCGGATAGCTCACCCCACCTCCAAAAACGGACACCACCCTTGACCTGCGGTTCCATAGGGCGTTCTGGAAGGACACCACACTTTTTACCGGGGGACACCACAATCGGAAACCCTCTAAAACAAGAAGCCTCTACGCCTTACGCCACCACCTCCCGATCTATGTGGCATCCGGTTGGGTCGGATTCTGCGTGGGCCAATGGCGGGTGGTGGCTCGAGAGGATGACCTACAAGGGTAATCCGTAGTGTCAGAATCGGACATAGCCGTAGTGTCAGAATCGGACATAGCGTCCTTTTTGGAATAGCCATTGTGCCCTTATCCCCAGCCATAGACTTCTGCTCCGCTTATCCCATGTTGTCGTCTTGGGATGCAATGATCTCTTGAGCCATTTGCAACCTACCGCTATCCAAATAGCTGATCTCGAAAGTCCGCGGGTCCTTGTCGTCCTTTCTTCCTACCAAGACTGGATGACCTTTGTAAAAATCTAGGTCACCAATCACTGATCTTAAGGTATTCACACTCGCCTCCAGTTCTGGCATATCTTCTCGCAATAGAGCTTCTGCGATCCTAAAGAGGCACTCGACGCTAACGTGGATTTGCTCCGATAGGTCGATATCTGTGGTAAGCGATTCGAGTTCTTTCCCAACCGTTGACCATCCATCACCATCCCCGTCGAAAAACTCGACACCTACCAGCACATTCCCTTCGGCACTCCCGCCTGGAAAAAACGGTACGGCGGACGGATGCAAATCGAGAACCTCAACAGCCTCGTCAAAGACAAAGGCGGTCTCGAAGACGGCTGGTGCCGGGCATTCGGCAAAGCCGCCCACAACTTCGGACTCCTCGTTCTGCTAATCGCTCACAACCTGCGCCAGCCCAACAACTTCGACGACGAAGAAGAAGAAAAACCACACAGCGAACAGCCACCCACCCACATCAGGGCGTGTCCGCCCAGTCAGCCCACTGCTAACGGGGTGACAACCCGAGGGCCACCCCCCTAACACCCCCAGAGACCCAGCGCCGACAGCCACATCTTGCTGTCGGCTTTAGCGCGCCCGGAAAACCAAAACCCGGCACCTAACCTGCCCCAAACCCTCTTCGGATAGCTCACCCCACCTCCGAAAACGGGCACCACCCCCCAAAACCCCCAAAAACCGCCCAAAAACCATCCTCAACCAGCTAAATCGCCAACGAATTCAAAATAAATCGCCAATCGCCCTGGGTGGGCAGTTAGCCACCACCCCTGACCTGGGCTTCTGGAGGGGGTTTCGGAAGCGTGTCACACTTTTCCGGGGAGCGTGTCACACCTTGGGATCCCGTGGCTTTGAGGATGTCGTCAAGGATGTCAGACCGGACAGTCCAAAAACCCCCCAGCCCTATATCTCCCGGGCAGATCGTTCACCCCACCGTCGGACCCGTGTGGCGTGGCGATACACACGGAGAACCCGAACTTCTCTCCTGGTGGTGCTTTGTCGTTTTGGTTGGTTTAGTTTGGTTGGGGTATGAAGTTGGTGTTGTCTGGTCCCCAGGTGTGGGGTCGGATGGCTATTCCGTTGATGAAGAGTGCTGCTTCGGCGCGGGTGGCGTTTCGGTTGGGGCAGAACAGGTTGGGTTCGCATCCGGGAACTGCTTGGAAGTCGGTGAGCCAGGTGATGCTTTCCGCGTAGTATCGGTCTGGTTGCACGTCGGTGTATGGGAGGGTTGTGCCGATGTAGTCGGCTTCTACGTGTCGGTAGAGGAGGGTGGCCATTTGTCCTCTGGTGACGTGATCCGTTGGGCAAAACTCCCAGTCAGGATCACTAAAGGCGCCTGGGGTGCATCCCATGGTGATTTCGTTGGAGACTGCCCAGCCGATGGCCTCGTCCGAGTAGATCCCTTCTGCTACGTCGGCGAAGGCTTCTGATCCTTGGTAGGTGGGGGTGGGTCGGCCGGCTGCTCTCCAGAGGAACGTGACGAATTGTTGGCGGGTGAGGTTGGCGTCGGGACAGAACATGGTGGTGGAACATCCGGAGGTGACTTTGTGAAGGATCATCCACGTCACGGCTTGCTCATACCACGCTCCCGGGTCGATGTCCTCGAACAGTTCAGAGGCAGTGGGCGGCAGCTCATCATCAAAGCCCCCACCACCTCCGCCGCTGCCGCCTCCCCCTCCCGATCCTCCACCTCCGCCCCCTCCTCCCCCTCCTCCGCCGGTGGTGGTTGTTGTAGTTGTAGTTGTAGTTGTAGTGGTGGTTGTCGTGGTCGTGGTGGTTTCGGTGGCGTCGCTGAAGATCCAAGGGCGGGCTTGCTTGATGGCGAGGATGTCCTCGGCGGTGATCTTGAACTCGATCTCGATGGCGAACGGCTCACCGGCCGCCGGACGGTACAGCGCCTCGAAGTGGTCGTGGATGGTGGTGAGATGCTGCGTGAGCTGCGTGATCTGCGAGTCGCTCATGAGCAGTTCATTGGGGACTACCTGATTGGAGGTGGACAGCACGACGTAGCCGCCGTCGGGAATCAGCAGGAGTTCCTCGGGCACCGAGCGCGCCTCGGGATTGGTGACCAGATCTTCGCCGACTTGTGTGTTGACGTAGTACCGGCTGAGTCCGCCGAGGTCGTAGAACGGGTCGAAGCTGACGGCGACGCCGTTGGCCAGCTCGTCTGAGTAGTTGGGATGCACCAGCACGCCCATCGCAGCCGACGGGTGGTCGATGCGATGGAAGTCGCGTTCGGTGAAGGCCCGGAAGTTCCAGAGACTGGCGAACACGCCTTTGAGGGATTTGTCGATGCCGTCGTCTGCGGTCTCGTCGGGATCCTGGGTCTTGGAGTCATACAGTCCTGCGCCGTTGAAACCCGGCAGGTCCTCGTTGTTGGTGCTCGACCGGTACCGCAGCGATGTCCCGACAGGGAACGTCGCGTGCATCTCGGTGAGCGCGTCAATGATCCACTGGGGCGAGTCCGCGTCCTCGATGTCGTCGCGCAGGTCGTCGAGCATGTCGTCCTGGACGTCGAAGTCTGCCTGGAAGTCGGGATCGGCCAGCATCTCGTCGACACGCGCGTGGAACCCGTTGGCCCTCATGAACTCGTCATAGAAGTAGAATGGGATCGCGAACCCCTCGGGCACCGTCCCCGCCGTGAACCCGAGCCGGCCCAGCTCCGCCACATTGGCGGCCTTGACCCCGAACGCGGTCCAATCCTCGAAGTGCACATCGCTCAACGGTGTGACGGACGTGACCGACAGATCCCGCTGCGGTGTCTGCGCCTGCGACGGCCTCGCCGACTCGTAATGCTCGTCGACTTCATCTGGTGTGGCGGCGCGCAGCGACCATCCGGACTCGGTCACCTCATAGCGCACGAACCCGCCCACGAGGGCCGCAACGTCGGGATCGTCGAGCACGTCGCGGACATAAGCGTTAGGAATGCCGTCCTGGACGGCGCGCAGGTTCACATGCGACAGCGGCGCCTGTCGCACGGTCGTGATGATCCCTGCGACGCGGGGCAACTCGTTTGGCACGGCCTCATAGATCACAACCTCGCGAGGGTGGGGTCGACCATCGGGATCCATGACCCGCAGCCGCCCGTACCCCACGCCTGGGTTCAAGAAATCGATGCGAGCATCGGGCGAGAGGTCGTCGTCGAACACGACGTCTATCCGCGACGCTTCATATTGCTGTCGCTGAGTTTCGAACCAGTCCAGCTTGTAGGCGGGAATGTAGACGTACACGTTGTTGTCGAGCGCCTGCGTGCTCGCAGCCACCAACGCATAGATGCGGTCCATCTCGGTGAAGGTGAGGCGGTCCTTGATCCACAGGTACCACGCCCCGAGGCTGCCGTCGGGCGCCACCAGCCGTGCGTCGTAGTGGAGATTCCCATGGAAGTCCTCCGATCGCCCGAGACCCGTCGCGTAATAGAACTCCGCATGGGTCTTGTGAGTGTGGGTGTTGATGAAAACAAGGCCCGGGCGTTCGCTGCTGCGGTCAAGCAGTATGAACTTGGAATCCGCGACCGCGTGGGTCAGCGAAGTATTCACCGAGTCACGGAATGGTGCCGTTTGCAGGAACGTCTCCAGGTCCGGTATCGACGCCACGGTATGCCATGGTGGGGCGGGGGATGATTGTGTTTCGAGTGGGGGTGATCCGGGTCGGGTGATGTGCCGGCGGGAACGGGCGGTGGGAGCGGGTGCGTGTCGCCTTTTTGGGTTTTGGGAGATCATTGGGTGATCATGCAATCCCCTTTTGATCCCCCGATGATCGGGAAGTGTCGTTGTTTCGCCGTTTGGGCGGGTGTGGGCTGGGGGGTGCTGGTTGCGTCCGGTCGGCCTGTTCGCCTTGGGCGCCGGCCGGTGGCGGTTGGGGTGTTCAGAGCCGGGCTGGGCCTTTGTTTTGCGTTTCGGGACGGTGAGTTAACGGCCCCGTGCGTGTGGTTGGACTCATAGACGGAAGGCTTACGGAAAGCCAGGAGAAACAGCCTGTCAGCGGCTAAACCGTATAGCTAAGAGTCGGTTGGTTTGGCGGGATGTCGGCTACCACTGCTGACCTGCACCTCAGCCGGGGTTCTCGGGGTTGCCGAGCAAATCGGCGAGTCGGTGGAGGAAGGTGACTATCTGAGCCCGGCTGACGGTTCCGTCCGGACCGAACCGACCTTCGCCAACTCCTGAAGTGATACCGTAGGTGGCTGCCCAGCCGATCGCCTGGTTGGCCGAGTGCGCCTGGGGAACATCTCCGAAGAAGTCGGCCCCGGATTTGCTGGTGAGCTTGCGTTGGTCGGTCCCGTCGGCATTCATCAGATAGATGTCGTGATTTCCATCCCCCCAACGCTGGAAGGCGATATGGGTTCTGTCGGGCGACCAAGCGGGTGCGGCGTCGTACTGGGTGTTGTCGGTCAGTTGGCGAAGACTTGTGCCGTCGGCATTCATCACGAACACCTCTGCGTCACCGTCCCGGTAGCTGGCGAAGGCGATCTGGGCGCCATCAGGCGACCAACTCGGACCGGTTTCATGTGTGGTGTTGGCAGTGAGTTGGCGAGGAAGGCTGCCGTCGGCATTCATTACAAACACCTCCTGATCGCCGTCTCGGTTGCTGGTGAAAACAATCCGGGTGCCGTCAGGCGACCAACTCGGCGCCCCGTCGTAGTAGTCGTTGTAGGTGAGTTGCCGCAGGTTGGTCCCATCGGCGTTCATGACTAACACCTCCCAGTCCCCGGGCTCTCCCGGGTCGTCAGCTTCCGGCCCCTCGATGGTGCTGTCTTGTCCGCTTGGCAAATTGGGGCTGGGAAAGCGGCTCAACGTGATCTGAGTTCCGTCTTCGCCACCACCCCCAGAATCTCCTTGATAGGCGTCGTCAAAAAAGCTGATGAATACGATCTGAGCGCCGTCAGGCGACCAACTCGGCGCCGAGTTGCGGTGGTGGTTACTGGTTAGTTGCCGCTGGTCGGCGCCGTCGGCGTCCATCAGGAAGATCTCGTTATCTCTTACGAAGACGAGTCGAGTGCCGTCAGGCGACCAACTCGGGCGGTCGTCGTGGCGGTCGTTGTGAGTCAGTTGCCGCAGGTTGGTCCCGTTGAGGTCCATTACAAAGATCTCCCGGTCGCCATCTCGGTCGCTGGTAAACGCCACGAGGCCGTTCGTCATGGTGGGTGACATATTCCACCCGGTCAAATCCGTTTGACGATCCGAAGCAAGGTTCACAGTGTTAAGAAGCAGTGTGACGATCTCGGCGCGACTCACCGTTCCGTGAAGGCCGACGGTTCCTTCACCGGTTCCGGTGATGATTCCGTTACTGACAGCCCAGCCAATCTCCTCCTCCGCCCAGTGCCCGGCAGGTACATCACTGAACATTTCCGAGCCAATGCTGGACACATGGGAAGACCAACCGGCGGTGGATGTCCAGTCTTGGTGGTCGTTGTCGGAGATCCGCCTTCGGTTGCCACCGTCGGCGTCGATCACGAACACATCGCCCTTCCCGTCACTGCCTGTGAAGGCAATTCGGGTGCCATCGGGCGACCAACTCGGGAGGAACGCCTGGTGGTCCTGATCGAACGTGAGTCTCTCTTGGTTGGCTCCGTTCGGTGCCATCAGGATCACCTCGCCGCCGGTCTCCAACTCTCTGGCGAAAGCGATCCGGGTCCCGTCAGGCGACCAACTCGGGTAGCGGTCTAGGTGGTCGTTGTTAGTCAGTTGGCGCTGGTTGGTGCCGTCCGAGTTCATCACGAATATCTCGAAGTCTCCGTCTCGGTCGCTCTGGAAGGCCACCCGGGCGCCGTCAGGCGACCAGCTCGGGTAGGCGTCGTCCTGGGAGTTGTAGGTGAGTTGGCGCTGGTCCGTGCCGTCAACATTCATCACGAAGACCTCCGCGTCGCCGTCCAGATCGCTGGTGAAGGCGATCCGGGTTCCGTCAGGCGACCAACTAAGCGCTGTTTCAAAAGACTGATTGTGGGTAAGTTGACGTTGCTCAGCGCCATCGGCGTTCATTATGAATATCTCGAAGTCGCCATCTCGATCGCTGATGAAGGCGATGCGGGCGCCGTCGGGCGACCAGGCGGGAAGCCAGTCGGCACTGCGGGTGTTGTCGGTGAGTTGGCGCACATTGGAACCATCCGCGTTCATCAGATAGACCTCATAGTCACCGTCTCGATCGCTGGTGATAGCGATGGTCCCGTCGTTGGGCCCAGCGGTGACGGGGTTGCCCTCGATGAGGTGGAAGGTGCGGTACAGAAAGGCGACGATCTGCGCTCGGGTAACGGTCCCATTAGGGTCGAAGCGACCCTCCCCTACCCCCCGGATGATGCTGTTGGCGACCGCCCACCCTATGGCCTGATCTGCCCAATGTCCGGCGGGGACATCACCGAAAGTGTCCGAACCCGGTTCCTGGCCCGCCGCGGCGGTGGTCCCGAGCAGCGTCATCACCATCAGAATTGCCGCAGTAGCAAGTCTTTTCGATTGGACCCAGTCTGCTTTGCGCAAAACGTCCCTCGCGGTGTCAGTAATAAGTCCGTAGCATATCTGCAGACCTCACGATTGTCTTAGGACAAGACACCACCCTGGCTATGGCCTGTTTACTGAAGGGGGGTCGAATAGTAAATGGGGTAAAGAGTTTGCCTCCTGCCAGGTGGCGGATCACCCATTCGCCGATGGGCTGGTTGCTGATCATGGCGGCCACTACGGTAGTCGTAGCCGTTGGAACGCCACCTCCGGTCACCGCCACCGCTGACGGATTCAGCGACATCGAAGAAGCGGGATCACATCGCCAAGCAGTGGAGAGGCTGGCGGAGGAAGGCGTTTTGGAGGGAACCGAATGCTCTCCCGGCAAGTTCTGTCCGACTGAACCGATCGAGCGCTGGGTGATGGCTGTCTGGCTGGTGCGGATCCTGGACGATGCCGCACCACCAGCCGTGGAATCGAGCAGGTTCTCCGACGTGAAACCCACCCAATGGTGGTCGCCCTACGTGGAACGGCTCGCCGATTTGGGAATAACCCGAGGATGCGCAACCCAACCGGACAGATTCTGCCCCACCGAGCCGGTTACCCGCGCCCAGGTGGCATCGTTTCTGGTGCGAGCCTTCCAACTACCGGCAGGACTGTCGGGACAATTCGCCGACACCGCCGCAAGCACCCACGAGGCCGACATAAATGGGCTGGTGACCGCGGGGATAACTGTGGGCTGCGCAACCCAACCTGACAGATTCTGCCCAACGGCCAACACCACCCGCGCGCAAATGGCCACTTTCCTCACCCGCGCCCTCGACCGCCGGCACCCTCCGCAAGAGGAGGGCGATTTCATCTCGATCGCAGCCGGCGACTTTCATGCTTGCGGGCTACACGCCGACCGAACCGTCACCTGCTGGGGTAACGACTTCAACCACCAGACGGAACCGCCGCCCGGTGAGTTCACCTCGATCGCCACCGGAGGCTATCACTCGTGCGGTCTCCGGACCGACCAAACCGTGTCCTGCTGGGGATGGTATTACTACGGTCAGACTGAAGCTCCGACCGGCAAGTTCACCGAACTGGCCGCCGGTCACAACTTCTCGTGCGGAATCGCGGCCGACCGGATCATCACCTGTTGGGGAGACAACACGCACGGTCAGACAGACCCGCCCGACGGGGAGTTCAACGCCATCGCAGCCGGCAACACCCACGCATGCGGCATCCGCACCGACCGCACCATCTCCTGCTGGGGCAACAACACTTACGGTCAGGCCATCTCACCTATCGGAGAGTTCATCGTGGTGGCAACAGGAGGGGCCCACAGCTGCGGCATCCGCGATGACCGCACTCTCGCCTGCTGGGGAATCACCCGGGATGGACGAGCGGACCCGCCGGAGGGAGAATTCACCTCAATCGCCGCCGGTATCGACCATTCCTGCGCCATTCACACCGACGGGACCGCCACCTGCTGGGGCAACAACGACGAAGGACAGGCCTCCCCGCCGGAGGAGACGTTCACCGCCATCACTGCCGGCTGGGATTACACCTGCGCACTGGGTGTCGACCGCACCATCGACTGCTGGGGCCAAAACGTATCCGCGGGAGGCATTCCCCCAAAAGGTCAGTTCACGAGCGTAAACGCCGGATCGTTTTACACCTGCGCTCTGGCCCGCGACGGCACCATCGACTGCTGGGGGCACCCGGCGGGCGACTACGTGCCGCAAGGAAAGTTCGACGCCATCGCCACCGGAGGGCGGCACACTTGCGCACTGCGGAACGATCACACCGTCACCTGCTGGGGATCGAACGAACACGGACAAGCCGACCCACCACAAGAGCCCTTCACTGCCCTGGCTGCCGGCTCCAGCCATACATGCGGACTACGCCCCGATCACACCATCACCTGCTGGGGTACCAATCAAGGCGGCCAGTCGGACGCTCCAGACGGACAATTCATCTCCATCACCGCCGGTTGGCTCTTTTCTTGCGCCATTGGCAACGATCTCACCATCACCTGCTGGGGCCTGAACTGGGTCGGTCTAACCGACCCACCGCCCGGAGTATTCCTCTCCATCTCCGCCGGGGAGCAGCACGCTTGCGGATTGCAGGCAGAGAGCGTGGTCTGCTGGGGCGACGACAGGTTCGGAGAGGCCAGCCCGCCAGCCGGAAAGTTCATCTCGGTCACCGCCGGAGGGAATCACTCGTGCGGATTGCGGGGCGACAGCACCCTGGAATGCTGGGGTCTCAACGACGTCGGCCAGGCCAGCCCGCCAACCGGAAAGTTCATCTCGGTGACCACGGGATGGCAACACTCTTGCGGAGTGCGTACTGACCTCACCATCCACTGCTGGGGTCATGCGCTGATCATTCCCCCACCCGACGCCGTGCAATACGAGCCGTTGCAACATTAGCTCAAGACGAGGCGGGGTAACGGCTCATCAGGTCAAAGGGAACGACACCTGTGGAGCGGTTTGGTCCCCTTGTCCTAGTGATCAATGTCACCTTCCTCGTAGAGTGGACACCCGAACGCTTCTTGATCCCACCCCAAAACCTCGAAGGCGAAAAACGGGACGACTGGTACGCCGAACGGGCCAAATACCGGTGGACACCCATCGGTAAACCCGACAAGAACGGTGCTATCAGATTCCGCTGCCCACAATGCGACGGCAGAGTCAAAACCAACGCCAAAACCCGCATCCGCAGCAAAAGATCCCAACGCAAAGCACCCTACGCCACCACCATCGACCAGGAATACTGCTGCAAAGGCACCATCACCATCCCCGTCGAAAAACTCGACACCTACCAGCACATCCCCTTCGGCACTCCCGCCTGGAAAAAACGGTACGGCCGACGCCTGCAAATCGAGAACCTCAACAGCCTCGTCAAAAACGACGGCGGCCTCAAAGACGGCTGGTGCCGGGCACTCGGACAAGCCGCCCACAACTTCGGACTCCTCGCTCTGCTAATCGCTCACAACCTACGCCAACCCAACAACTTCGACCACGACGAAGAAGAACCAGACAGCGAACAGCCACCCACCCCCACCACCAGCCCACCCCGCCCATCACACCCAATAGCGCCAACGGGCTCAAAACCCGAGACCCACCCCCATAACACACCCCGGGACCCAACACCGACAGCCACCCCGCTGTCGGCTTCAACGCGCCCCGAAAACCAAAACCCCACCCCCTGCAACCACCAAACGGCCCCTTCGGCTAGCCCACCCCACCCCCAAAACGGGCACCACCCCCAAAACCCCCAAAACCGCCCAAAAACCATCCTCAACCAGCTAAATCGCCAACGAATTTAAAATAAATCGCAGACTGCCCTGGGTGGGGCCGGTGGGAATCGAACCCACGACCTCCGGGTTAAAAGCCCGTTGCTCTGCCAATTGAGCTACGGCCCCGCCTCACAGGATACGATGCAGGAGCGGCATTTGCCACTTCAATAAAGCCGACCGGGCAGCGCCTAGCCTGTGGCTGGTGTACCCAAAATACGCCCGCCGTCCCAAATGACAAAGGCCTTTACCATTTATGAATAAGTTGAGGAAACACCGCAGGATACCGGAGGCCGGGCGGAGTATCAGGGGTCTGCTCAGTGTGCTTCCACGACTGCCGCGGGCCTTGGCGTCGACATCACCGGTCCGGCCATCGAAGCCCGACATGCTCCGTAGTCGCACTGCCGGGCGAGGTGCGATGCGGGCGATGCTCGCTTGTCTGGTGTTGGCTGTAGTCGCATCTGCAGCCTGCTCGGAGACCGGCGTGCTCTCCTGTCCGGAGGGGACGGACCCATTTGTGAAGTACGAGCTGTACATGGGTCGAAGTGGGCAATCCGGCGAGATCGTGGATGACGCGGCATGGGACACCTTTCTCGGAGACACCGTGACCCCCAGGTTCCCCGACGGCTTAACCGTCCTTGACGCCCAGGGCCAATGGCGCGACTCGGCCGGAGCGGTGGAAAAGGAGCGCTCCAAGCTGCTGGTGATTCTGGCGCCACCGGGTGACGAGGGGATGGGGTTGATCAACGAGGTCTCGGACGAATACAGGCGTCGCTTCAGCCAGGAGTCCGTGCTCCGGGTCGTCAGCGACACCTGCGTTTCGTTCTCCTGAATACCGGCGTTTCGTCCACACCCGCGCCCAGTCCTCCCCCCGGTGGCTCCGGCCACAACCCCCAATGTCCGCCTTCCGGCGCGGCCCCGCTCTCGGCGTCTACCTATCCTCGCGGCTCTTCCTTCTCCTCCAAATGTGGCATGGGGCTGTCGACCAGTCCCACCCAGACCCGGTCGGGGCAGTAGTATCTTCCCACGAATTGAGACGTCTATTTCCTGATTGCCTCACAAGAAACCTTCGCTCCATGGAGGAAGTGTTGAGTCCGCGGGCGGCGGCAGCCAACCGCCGACTCGGGATTCCTGTCCTGGTGACAGCTTTGGCGGTGTTTCCGATGCTGCTAATCGAACTGGTCGCCACGGACGGTTGGCTGTCCGTCTTGGCGGTGGTTCTCAACTGGCTGATATGGACAGTGTTCGCCATTGAGGTTTCGGTGGTGACCTCCCTCACTGACAACCGACTCGCCTACCTTCGGAAGGCCTGGCTGGATCTGGCGGTGATCGTCTTTGCGTTCCCGCTTCTACTCGAGATCTCCGCCAATACCGGGCTGACGGGAACGCTTCGCATCCTTCGCCTGGTTGCCTTGGTGGCCATTTTCACCCGGAGTTGCTTGGCTCTCTACAACCTGTTCAAGCACCTTCTGTTCGACCTTCTGGCTGTCACCCGTCATCCCTGGATGTTCGTCATCCGCCCTCTTCTCATGAGACGCGGCCTCGGGCTGGTGACCGTAGCGTTTTTCTTGTTGGCTGTGGTGACAGGAGTCTTGCACGCCCTGTTTGAAGGTCACCATCCCGGCGAAGGACTGTGGTGGGCGTTGGTGACCCTCACCACCGTGGGGTATGGAGACTTCGCTCCAGTGACCGCGGCCGGCCGGTTGACCGCGTCGGTTCTGATGCTCTCCGGCATCGGGGTGTTGGCCTTCGTCACCGCCAGCATCGCCGCCTACTTCGTGGAGAGGGACTACAAAACCAAACTCCACGAGGAAGTCCGTTCCATAAACCAACGCCTGGACCGCATAGAAGAACTCCTATCCTCCCAGGCCCCGACCAACCGCGACGACTGATCCCTCGGGCGCCTGACCACAAGTCCCACCCCGGCTACTGCTTGGTGAGCACCTCGCGGGGGCTGTCCACGAATATCTGGTGGATCAGTTCTTCTTCGAAGCCCTTGTAGCGCATCAGGTTCTTGACCGTTTCCGGAAGATGACGCCAGCCGTGGCCGCCGTAGCGCCGTAGCCAATGTTTGAGAGCTATGTCGGAGGAGACCAGTACTCGATCGGGATATCCGGCGTCTGCCACATGCTTTAGCCAATTGAGCCGGATGGCGTCGTTGGGCTGATCGACGGGTGTGCGCTGTCGGAACGATCCTTCCCAGCCGAAGGTGTCGAATGCCAGGTAGACACCGGTTCTGGCCAACTCCAGGAGGGATCCGCTGTCGAAGACGTTGGTACCCGCCGATGTGTTGAACCGGCTGTCGCAGTGGTCGATGACGGTGCGGCTCAGATCGCCGCCCGCCTCGTCGACCACCCTCACTATGTCGAAAGGGGAAGCCGGGTGGAAACCGGGATGCACCGACAGCGCCACCCCGGTGGCGACCGAAGCCTTGGCCGAGGCGCGCAGCACTTTCTTCTCGTTGGGGTGCATGGGATAGTCCATCCCCACCTCCCCGATGATCCCCGCCTTCACGCCTCCTGCCACTCCCACCTCGATGTCCTGCACCATCAACTCCACCAGGCGCTCCTCGGAGAGATCGTCCATATCGGCGGGGTGATAGTCAGCCAGATACCAGGAGGTGGACATGACGATGTTCACCCCGGTGGCCCGGGAGATCTCCACCAGGCCGAGCGGATCGCGCCCCATCCCCCGGGTGGTCTGATCGACAATGGTGGAGCCCCCCACCCGACGGAACTGGTCGAACTCATAGATGGCGTCATCGATGGAGTCGAGTTTCTGATCGCCGTAGTAGACCCAGTGCTTCTGGCGGTCGTTGAGGTTCTCCAAGGTGACCGGCTGCCCCCATTTGGCTCCCCAGGTGGCGGCGGTCCCCGGGCCTTCCTGCCCCGGTTCCCAGCCCGCTTCGGGCCGGCGCATGATCGGCACGTATTTCTTGGCGCCGGTCTTGTATTGCTCGACGCCCGAGATTCCCTTGGTGAGGTCCAAGAGCACATGCTCGTGGATGAGGGAAATGCCCGCATCCTCCGGTGCGATGGGCCCGAGGACGGTCTGGATGTATCCCCGATCCGACGACATCAGAGCACCGCCACCGGGGTAACGAGCGACCCCGTACCCCTGGGGAGGTTGAGCGGCCCCACCGCCAGAAGGAAGGTGTCCTGACCGGAGTCGGCGCATTCGGCGCCCAGGGCCTCGAGGTCCATGTTGTGGATAAGCGGCATCCCGTAGAACACCTCCGCCAATACATGAACCGGGCTGCGGCAGTACCCCTCGTGGCGGTGCGGGAAGGTGTCGCCTGGCGAGTCGGTGGCGATCAGGCTGACGTCGCGGGCGGCCAGCACATCGACGCAGTCCGTGTCAAGGCCCGCCCAGAGGCCGTGATGCCAAGTCCCGTGCTCGCTCAGTCCCCCAGCCGCCTTCCCCACTCGGACAGTTCCGCCAATGCGGATAACCACCGCGTCCCCGGGTTCGATCTGCTCAAATGCGTATTCCAATTCCTCGGGCATCACCGAATCTCCGGGCTCCAGGGCGTCGATGCCCCGGTTGCGGGCAATGTCTATGAACACCGCGCGGGTCGCCATGGCTGCCAAAGGAGTGATGTCCATTTTCTTGGCGCCTTCCGACACGGTCGCCACATCGGGAAAGTAGTAACCGTTGAAGGTACGTCCCCGATATCCCATGTGGGCAAGAGCGTCGATGTGGGTGTGGGTCATCCCATGCACCCGGGTGGTCAATTGATCGGCGGAGGACTGGGTCATGTCTCCCTCCTCGAATCCTCCCTCGTCGGCCTTGATCATCTCGTGCACCACGAAGGGAGTGGTGAAACGCCTGTGCGTCTCTTCCAGATCAAGCGGTCGGGAGAGGGGAAGGGTCAGTCCGCTTCGCACCGCCGCCGCGCCCCGCAAGGTGGCTTCGGGGGTGAGCAGGTTGAGCGTCCCCAGGTCGTTCGGCCAGCGGCCCCAGTTACCGGAGTGCCCGGGCCAGTGGTCGGCGGGCCATTCTTTCATTACATCCATTGCGATTCATCACCTCCTAATGAGAACCTGTGAGTGGCGTTCCCTCGAAAGATTCCTTGCGGGCAAAGCTCTCCACGGGATTGCGCGTCAGGCGGGTGGCCTTCCATTCGGGATAGCCGACGGTCATAACCGCGGCCAGCCCATAACCCTCGGGCGCCGACATCAGTCCCGCCAACTCCGCCTCGGCGGGGATCGCCAGGGCGGTTATCCGCGATCCCACCCCCCGGACGGAGAGGGCGAGTTGCAGATTCTGGACGAAGGGATAGATGGACCCGCCTCCCACAAAGCTGATCCGGTCCAGGTTGCGGTCGGTCACCGCCAGAGATCCGAGGTCGGTCCAGACGAAGAGATGAACCGGAGCCCGGTGCATGTTGGCATGGTATTCGGTGCCCTCCCCGAGCTTGCGGGCCTTGTCCGGAGTGAGTTCTTCGGGGGGCGGATACCACTTGGCCGTATAGGCCTTCCATTCGCGGGAACTGACCTTGCTCACCCGCTGGCGCAGGGCCATATCCCGCACGACCACCACCCGCCACGGCTGGCGGTTGCCGCCGCTGGGAGCGAAACGGGCGTCGTCCAAGGCGGCGTAGATTACCTCGTCGGGCACGTCCTCGGGCAGGTAGCGCCGGACTCCCGACATGGTGCGCATCACCTCGGACAGTTCCATTACGGGCCCCTTCCGGTCGACTCACCTGGGTATACACCTAGGAGACTATCATCCACGGCTTCAGAAATCGTGGCCGGGTAATCGGCGCCCGGTGACTTCTAATACTGTGCCTTCTCCCCATTTTGACAAATAGGTTTTGTATATACGATTTCGCCAATGGCCATGGTCTAAAATAAGGAGCAGTTCATGTTTTTTGATTTCTCCGGCGGCCAGTATCGGCGGGTTCTGCTACCGATATCGCTCTTGGCAAGTTTGCTGATCGGTGCCTGCGGAGGCGGCGATGACCCTCTGCTGATCTATTCGGGCCGAGGGGAAGAGTTGGTCGGTCCGCTGATCGAGGAATTCCGTCAGTCGAGCGGTCTGGAAGTCGAGGTCAGATACGCGGGCAGTACCGAGTTGGCTTCCACCCTCTTGGAGGAAGGTTCCAGCACCGAGGCAGATGTATTCTTCGCCCAGGATCCCGCATCTCTCGGACTTGCGGCGCCAC
Organism: Acidimicrobiia bacterium; assembly: GCA_965214265.1. GTDB lineage: Bacteria > Actinomycetota > Acidimicrobiia > Spongiisociales > ZC4RG35 > Bin76. Next base: position 897,646 of record CBDCBK010000010.1, on the reverse strand, counting down.
TGATGGCGACACTTCCCTCAGAGGTCATTTCCGCGGTTCCCCCGCGGTTCCGGGACCGTAACCATCGCTGGGTGGGAGTTTCGGGACGGATAAGGGCGATCATCTATGACCGGGATCAGATTCAAGTGAGCGAGCTCCCCACCAGTATCGACGATCTGCTCAACCCCCGCTGGTCAAATATGATCGGGATAGCCCCAACCAACGGCTCCTTCCTGGCATTCGTTGCGGCGATGATCCTCGACCGCGGCGAGAGCGCGACCCTGCAGTGGTTGAAGGACCTGGCTGCGCTTGATCCCCTGGACTATCCCAAGAATTCTCCGATCGTGGCTGCGGCCGATGCCGGAGAAGTTGGGCTCGGCCTGGTCAACCACTACTACCTCCTGCGGCTGCAGGCCGAAGGAGGAGGAAAGCGGGCGGCCAATCATTTCCTCTCGGCCGGAGATCCGGGAAGTTTGGTGATGCCGTCGGGAGTGGCGGTGCTTTCCGACTCCGACCAAGCGGACAACGCCCACCGCTTCATCGAATTCCTGCTGTCGGAAGAGAGCCAGCGATATTTCGCCGAACAAACCTATGAATATCCACTGGCGGCGGGTGTACTACCGGCGGCTAGCCTCCCACCCATCGACTCCATTCCCACTCCCGATATCGACCTCTCCGACCTGCACTCTGCCTTGGAACGGGCCACTGACCTGGTCGCCGAGGCGGGACTTTTATAACTCCCCGAAGCAATGATGGGGGTAGCGCGCCCGGTTCCATGGTTCAAAGCGCTACCCCCCAATACTTGGTGGTGGGTGCTGGCCGGGGCGGCTATGCTGCCCGCCGCGGCGCCTCTCGGTGTGCTTGCCTATGGGCTGGTGAGCGGCGTGGTCACCACCGTGCCCATCCGGCGACTTCTGGAACTGGCAGCCAACACCGGGGCGCTGAGCGCCGCCGTCACTTTGACCTCCTCTCTAATCGGCGGCGCCACCGCCTGGCTGGTGTCTCGCACAGACCTGCCCGGGAAGAGACTCGCCACCGTTCTGATCATCATCCCCTTCGCGGTCCCCTCTTTCGTGGGCGCTCTCGCTCTCTTGGGCGCTACCGGCGCCGACGGGGTGCTCTCGGCCGTCTCCACCTGGATGGGCGGGGACATTATCCGCTACCCCTCCGGGTTCTGGGCGGCCTGGCTGGTGCTCACCCTTATCTCTGTTCCTCTGGTGCATCTGGCTATCGCACCTGCGATGGGCTCTCTGAATCCCACCCTGGAAGAAGCGGCCCGGGGACTGGGCGCCGGGCGGATGAAGGTGTTCTGGACGATCACGCTACCCCAGATCCGGCCCGCCCTCACCGCCGGAGCTCTGCTGGTGGGCCTATATACCCTCTCTGATTTCGGCGCCGTCTCCCTGCTTCGCTATGACACCTTCACCCGGGCTATCTACCTTGAATACGCGGGACGCGTAGACAGGCGACCGGCCCTGGGACTGGCAGCCGTGCTGGCCGCCGCGGCCCTGATAGTGGTCTGGATAGAGAGAAGCACCCGCGCCAGGGGGGTGTGGTTCACAGCCAAGCCCCGGCGTACCGCCCCGCCCGTCCGCCTGGGCCGAGTCGGAAGAGTCATCGCGTGGGGATTCCTGGGGAGCCTGGTGACATTGTCCCTGTTGGTTCCCATAGTGGTGCTCTCAGCCTGGATGCTGAGGGGTCTGGTTTCGGGTGTATTGGCCGATGCGCCCTGGGCAGAGATGGGTCGTTCCATATGGGTGGCTGTACTGACCGCAGTGGCCGCAGCCGTCTTGGTTACCCCGGTGGCATTGGTGACCACTCGCTATCGCAACCGTTGGGCAGGCCTCTTGGAAGGGGGTGCTTGGTCACTCTACGGCGTGCCGCATATAGCGGTGGGGATGGCGATGATTGTCTTCTCGCTCCGGCTGGCCCGGCCCCTCTATCAAACCCTGGTGCTCTTGATAGGCGTATACGTGATCATGTTCCTGCCCCAGATCCTCGGACCCAGCCGGGATTCATTGGGAAGGGTGTCTCCCTCCATGGAAGAAGCTTCTCGGAGTCTTGGTAGGTCGCCGGCTCGCACCTTCATGAGTGTCACCCTTCCGTTGATGGCCCCGGGGCTCCTGTCGGGCGCCGCCCTGGTGTTCTTGACCACCCTGCGGGAACTCCCCGCCACCCTGCTGTTGCGTCCGGCAGGTTTCGAGACCCTGGCCATCCGGGTTTGGAGCGCCACCGGTGAAGGGTTTTACACTCAGGGTGCACTGGCCGGGCTGCTTCTCCTGTTGATCGCGGCTCTTCCCTTGGCCATCGTGACCCGCCATGAACTCATCCGCTGACCATCGCCCCCTCTCGGCCCAGGCTCTGCACAAGAGCTTTTCGGGCACCGTCGCCCTGAATGATTTCACCCTGGAGGCCGAGAGCGGAAGGCTCCTGACCGTGTTGGGGCCGTCGGGGGCGGGCAAGACCACGGCCTTGAGAATTCTGGCCGGATTCGAACTGCCGGACTCGGGAACCGTCAGGGTCAACGGCCAAACGGTGAACGGCCCCGGCGTATTCGTTCCCCCCGAACGCCGCCAGGTGGGGATGGTCTTCCAGGACTACGCGCTCTTTCCTCATCTGAGCGTGGCCCGTAACGTCGCATTCGGACTGGATGGGTCCCGGCGCTCCGGCCGAGCCGGAGAGGTGCTGGAGATGGTTGGTCTGGCCGGCTTGGAGGGCAGAATGCCCCATGAACTTTCCGCCGGCCAGCAGCAGCGGGTGGCCCTGGCCAGAGCGTTGGCGCCCCGGCCCCAGGTCATTCTCGCCGACGAGCCGTTCTCCAATCTGGATGCGGCGCTGCGCAAAAGGCTTCGCGCCGAGGTGCGCTCCATTCTCCGGGAGGCGGAGACCACCACCATCATGGTCACTCACGACCAGGAGGAGGCTTTGGCGGTCAGCGACCGGCTGGCTCTCATGGATGAGGGACGGGTGGTGCAGACCGGACGGCCCGACCATGTCTACCGCAATCCCGCCACTCCCTGGGTGGCCAGTTTCCTGGGCGACGCCGATTTCTTCGACGCCGACGCCCGCTCAGGGAGGATCACCACTCCGTTCGGCACTTTTCCCACCACCCGCTCGGGCCAGGTGAAAGTGATGGTACGACCCGAGTCGGTCACGGTCTTCCCCCACGTCGGAGGGACCGCAGTAGTGGTCTACCGGGAGTTCTTCGGACACGATCAACTGCTGTCGGTGAAACTGCCGGGAGGGATCACCCTCCGCGCTCGCTGCTGGCCACAGCCGGCGCTGGCCCCCGGAGACCGGGTGGCCGTATCGGTGGACGGCATCCACATCTTCGACGAACCTCGAACACCCCCTGCCCCGCCGGAAAGTCCGCCGCTCGGTGCTCCCATCCCCCAGCGGGTGGTCATCCCCCGCTAGGGCGTGCCGGGGAGTTGGGAGGTTGACATCTCTCCGAAGCCCTCTAGCAACTCTTCCCATAGGAGCGTCCGACGGTGCCATCTCCTTGGACCAACTGCCCACAACTAATCTGGAATGGATGCGCCCTGATGAATTTCGCAAGCACGGTTATCAACTGATCGACTGGATCGCTGACTACTGGGAGCGGGTAGAGAGTCTGCCGATCCTTCCTGACGTCAAGCCGGGAGAGATCCGCTCCCGGATGCCCCAGGCGGCCCCCGAGCAGCCTGAACCGTTTGCGGACATCATGGCCGATCTCGACGAGATAGTGATGCCGGGCATCGCCCACTGGCAGTCCCCAGGCTGGTTCGCTTTCTTCCCCGCCAACTCCTCTCCTCCCTCGGTGCTGGGCGAGTTGGCCGCCGCCGGGCTGGGCGTGCAGGGGATGATGTGGGCCACCAGCCCGGCCTGCACAGAGGTCGAATCACAGGTGATGGACTGGCTGGTGGACCTGATGGGTCTGCCCCAGGACTGGAAAACCACCGGCCCGGGCGGTGGCGTGATCCAGGGAAGCTCCTCGGAAGCAACTCATCTGGCGCTAGTGATTGCCCGTCATCTTCATTCCCACCGAGCCTCCGCTGACGATCTGGTGGTCTACACCTCCGCCCAGGCGCATTCCTCGGTAGAAAAAGGCGTGCGGGTGGCGGGATTCGGCCACCTGCGGCTGGTGGACACCGACTCGGTTCAGGCCATGTCCCCCGCAGCTCTCTCCCAGGCGGTCGCCGCCGACCGGGCAGGGGGACTAACCCCGGCCTTTGTGGCCAGCACGGTGGGAACCACCGGAACCACCGCGGTGGATCCCCTGCGGGCCATCGGCGAAATCGCCCGATCGGAAGGCATGTGGCACCATGTGGACGCCGCCTTCTCAGGCACAGCCATGATCTGTCCCGAGTTCCGCCACCACCAGGACGGTCTGGAACTGGTGGACAGCTATGTCTTCAACCCCCACAAGTGGATGTTCACCAACTTCGACTGCTCGGCCATGTACTGGGCCGACCGGCGACCGGTGATCGATGCGCTCAGCATCACCCCTCCCTACCTCCGCAACCAGGCCACCGAGGCCGGCGAGGTGATCGACTACCGCGACTGGCAGGTGCCGCTGGGAAGACGCTTTCGCGCCCTGAAGTTGTGGTTCGTGCTCCGCTCCTACGGTGCCGAGGGCATCCGGGCGACGGTGCGCGAGCATGTCCGCTGCGCCCGATGGCTAACCGAGCAAATTGAGGCCCATCCCCATCTCGAATTGGTGGCGCCCACCACTTTTTCTCTCGTCTCTTTTCGTCATCGCCGGAGCGAAGAGCACACCACCGGGCTGGCGGAAGGGATCAACTCCTCGGGCTGGGCGTATGTCACGCCCTCGGTTCTGGACGACCAGCCCTTCATCAGGGTGTCGATCGGCCAGACCAATACCACCGCCCGCCATATCCAACGCCTTTGGGAACTGATCGACCGGCTAACCAAGGAGCATGTATGACTAACGCAACCGTAACCAGCCCCAAGGTGGTGATGATCAACCCCAACAGCACCGACTACATCACCCGGCAACTCGCCGAAGCTGCGGCCGAGATGACTGGTCCCGGGCTGGACGTGGAGGTGATCACCAATCGGGAGGGCCCAGTGGCCATAGCCTCCGATCAGGATGTGGTGGACGCGGTCTCCCCCATGCTTCAAACACTGAAAGAACACCCGGCGGATGTCTATGTGGTGGGATGCTTCTCGGATCCGGGACTGGCGAAAGCTCGCGAGGAGCTGTCGTCTCCGGTATTCGGGATCGCCGAGTCGTCGATCCGGGCCGCCCTGCAGATCTCTCCCCTGGTGGGCGTCATCGCCGGAATGGACCAAGCCATCCCTCGCCACCAACGCTACTGGGAGCAACTGGGGGCGGCGGAGAACATTGTGGACGAGACGGCTTGCGGACGGGGGGTTCTCGACCTGGAGAGCGAGGAGGCCTATCAGGACGTCCTGGCCGCCGGAATGCGGCTGCAGAAAGCCAAGGCCGAAGTCTTGGTGCTGGGATGCGCAGGTATGACCAAGATGGCGGACCGGCTGGCCGCCGATCTCGGGATTCCGGTGATCGAACCGTGCCGGGCCGCGCTCCAAAGAGCCGCCGAAGCGCTCTCGGAGACGTGACGACTACTGAATTATTGACGACATGACCCTCATCACCCACCCGCACGCAACCCGCATCAAGGCGGTCACCGTGGACGCGACCGATCCGAACCGACTGGCCGAGTTCTGGGCCTTCGCCTTGGGATACATTCTGCAACCGCCGCCTGATGGGTTCGACACGTGGGAGGCCTTCGCCAATGCGCTGGACTTGTCTGCAGAAGACCGGGAACGCTACTCGGCCGTTATCGACCCCCAAAGCGTGGGCCCTCGGGTCCTGTTCCAGAAAGTGCCGGAGGCAAAGAGCGTCAAGAACCGCTGGCATCTCGACATCGACATCACAGACCGCTCCCTGCCCGAAAACCAGCACGACCAGAGTCGGGAAGCCGGGATCGCAGCCTTGGTGGAGCGAGGCGCCACCGAGGTGGCCCGCTTCAACGAGGCGGTCGGCAAGTGGGTGCTGATGACCGATCCCGAGGGCAACGAGTTTTGCGTGCTGTAGCCCACGGGGTGGTTTGACCTCTCAGCCCCCCGAGATTTACCTCCTGATTAGGTGGGTTTTGTTCCCTTGGCTACCTGACGGCCGGGCTCGAAAAACGCTAGTGTGCCGTTAATGTCGAGTGTCTCCTCCCAGGTAGACCGCAGCCGAACCGCGGCCATATACCTGCTTGTGTCGGTGCTGGGGATCTCGGTTGTACCCCTCGCCATAGTGGTGGCGGGGGCCCCTGACAGCCCGTTTCTCTTTGGCGCCTTTCTATCCGGAGGCACATCGCTAGGCGCTCTGGCCTTTTTGCGGGCCAGGTACGGATCGCTGCTGCGCGATCCCCGCATATTTGCCCTCATCCGAAGGAATGTGGTCAGCTGGCCGATATTTTTCGTCTTGCTCGGCACATTCGATTTCACCTTCTTCGCCTGGTCTACCAAGTTCATCGACGCCACCGTGGCCACCATACTGTGGGGGTGCTGGCCGATCATCTTCGTGTTCCTTCTCAGCCGGGTGTTCGGCAGCAGGCAGGCGGGGCCGTCGCGATATCGGCGGATCACCGCCACGCTGGTGGTGCTGATGATCTTCAGCCTGATTGGCCTGGCCTACGTGGTGTTGGCCCAATCGAGCACGCCAAGCGGCATGGATTGGGCATCCGACTCGTCCTATTTCGGATTCGCCCTGGTCCTGGCCAGCGGAGTGCTGATCGCTCTCAATATCTTTTCCTTCTCATGGGCAGCAGACATGGCTCGCAAATGCCAGATCCACAGCGACTGGCCAGATGCCCGCGGCATGGAGTTGTTCTTCATCACCGTGGTGATATGTATCAGCAATGCTTTCACCGCTCCCGCAAAAATAGCCTTCAGCCTGGCTGCCTCCGAAGGGGTGCAGCTCGACGTCATACTGGTTGGACTGATCATCGGCGCCACCATCCGGGTCGGGAGTTCGATCCTCTGGCGTCATGCCAACCTGATCACCCGCGCCCTCGGCATCAATGCCCTGGGCTATGCGACACCAGTGTTCGCAGTGCTATGGCTGGCGCTGTTCTGGGAAGTCAACATACCGCGGGTCGATTACCTGATCATCGGAACCTGCGCCATCATCTCTTCAAACATTCTTATCAACTCCGAAGTCGAGATCGGACCAGGTTTCAAGTCGGCCATATTGTCTCTGTGGACGGCAGGCACAGTCGTGTACTTCCGTGACCAGGCCCCTCTGTGGGGAAGCGAAATGTACTTCGGCTCATTGACCCTGCTAGCCGGCGTTTTCGTACTGGTCTTGAGTCTTCGGCTGGCAAGTGCCTCCACTACCACTTCCGGGAGACACGCCCTGTCCTTCGGACCTTCAACAAAGAAAGGACACTTGGCTACCAAGGCGCCCCCGGTTCGGAGCGGCCTTGACCCGGTCCAGTTGCTCACCATGGTCGTGTACGGCGCCGCGGCTGTTTCCTTGGCGGTGTTCGTGCGTCCCGTTCTGCCGGGATGGGCGGGATGGCTGGCCGAGATGTTCACGGTTTTGTTCTGCGCAGCCATCGCATCTTCGGCTTTCCACGCCTTTGGCGGGAATCTCAATAGAGGAATGCGGCTTACCAAAGCAGCCGTAAACGGAAAGCCCTTGAGTTCGGCACATGCTGTCTGGGACGAAAAACATCACCGCATCGCGGTCTGGACTGCCACCCTGGCTGCAATCGGGATATTTCTTTCCTTCGTCTACCTCCTCTGGGACAAGTGGCTGAGCGGGGGCGGCTAGCGAAATACCCTCCAACGGAGTGGCGGGGGCTACAAATACGGTTTGAGAACACCTTTTGGTGAGCCACTTTGCAGCCGAACAAACTACCGGCATTTTCGTTCTTGGACGTTGTCGCCATATAGCATCAACGACCAGTTGAGCAATAACCGGAGGATTGGAAAATGGAATTTGAAGATCGTCTTGATGAACAAAGCAAGGCTGTTTTGGAGATGATCCCCGAGAGCCTGCTGGATCTATCTGACATTCCGGCGGCTCGGGCGGCCATTGACGGCCTGATGGCTGCCATGTTTGCCTCGGCTCCTGACATTCCTGGGGTGGATGTGGAAGATCACTGGGCGCCGGGAGCGCCTGGAGACCCCGAGGTGATGGTCCGTGTCTACACACCATCCGGTGTCGAGACGCCGGTCCCTGGCCTGTACTGGATTCACGGTGGGGGCATGGTGCTGGGGGATGTTTCCATGAACGACCTCGATTGCAAGGGAGTAGCCGTCGAGATGGGCTGTGTGGTGGCGTCGGTGGAATACCGGCTGGCGCCCGAACATCCGCACCCGGCGCCGATAGAGGACTGCTATGCAGGACTGAAATGGTTTGCCGACAACGCCGAGGGTCTGGGAGTGGACCGCGGAAGGATTGCTATCGGCGGCGCCTCGGCGGGCGGCGGATTGGCCGCGGCTTTGGCTCTATTGGCGAGAGACCGGGGAGAGGTGGAGGTCATCTTCCAGCAACTCATCTATCCCATGCTGGACGACCGGAACATCACGCCTTCCAGCCACTATGTGGAGCACCCCAAGGTGTGGAACCGAAAGGCCAACCTTGCCGGGTGGAGCGCCCTGTTGGGAAAGCCGGCCGGCTCCGACGAGGTGTCTCCTTACGCTTCACCGGCGAGAGCGGACGATCTGTCGGGCTTGCCCCGAGCCTTCATCATCGTGGGTGAACTCGATCTTTTCTTAGATGAGGACATCGACTACGCCCAACGGCTCATCCAGGCGGGAGTACCCACCGAGTTGCACGTCTTCCCTGGGGCTTTCCACGGCAGCGACCTGATGGTTCCGATGTCCGAGAACAGCCAACGATGGGCGGCGGTAAAGACAGCGGCGTTACGTCAAGCGCTTCACGGTAACGCCTGAACTCGAGACCAGGCTTCATCGGTGTTGAGGAAGATTATGTAGAACCAGTTGTTGGGTAACCAAGAAGCAAAAGGCGCTTGCGTACCCAAAACGGCTCGGCGCCGCCCACCGTTGCTATACCTGGTGACGAGTTGGTGCAGGAAGGCTGCCCCCATTTCAAGCCGGAGGCTCTTAGATCAGGGAACCAGTCCCGCCGCAGCGTCTCCTAAGAAGGCTGCTATTCCAGGGAAGACTCCAACCACCAGCACCACCACCAGCGCCAGGCCCATGGCCAGGGTGAGGGGTCCGGTCGGGCCGGTCTCGGTGTCCTCGGGAATCGATTCGGGCGCGGGATCGAACCAGGCGCTCTTCACCACCTTGGCGTAGTAGTAGAAGGCCAACACCGCGTTCACCGCGGCAATCACCGCCAGCCAGGTCCCCGCGGGGCCGGTGGATGCCAGCACTGCGCGGAACATTACGAACTTGGCGAACCAACCCGCCAAGGGAGGAAGCCCGGCCAGGGACAGGAAGAAAGCGGCCAGCATCACTCCCAGACGAGGCGCATACGATCCCAGACCCGCCCAATCGGAAATTTCGTAGCTACCGATGCGCCGCCCCCCGGCGATGACCACCGCAAAAGCGCCCAGGTTCATCACCGCATAGATCACCAGGTAGACGACGGTGGCGCTCAGTCCGTCCGCCAACCCGTCCTGGGCGATGGCCGCTCCTGCGAAGGGCACCAGCATGAACCCGGCCTGAGCCACCGAGGAATAGGCCAAGAGGCGGATCAGGTGACTCTGGCGCAGAGCGGAGAGGTTGCCCACGGTCATGGAGACAGCCGCCATCAGCCACAGGGCAGGCCCCCAGTACTCGGTGACGGCCGGCAGCGCCAGGTAGATGACCACCAGCATGGCCACGAACCCGGCCAGCTTGGAGGAGACCGACAAATAGGCGGTTACCGGCGGAGGAGAGCCCTGATACGTGTCCGGGGCCCAGAAGTGAAACGGGACGGCCGACACCTTGAAGCCAAAGCCCGCCAGCATCAGCAGCACCGATAGGCCCAGCACCGGTTCGGAAGCCATTCCGCTCGAGGCGATCGCCTCCCGGATGCCGTCGAAGGAAAGCTCCCCGGTGAGCCCGAAGAGGAGCGACATCCCATAGAGCATCAGCCCGGTGGAGAGCACCCCGATGATGAAAAATTTGAGCGAGGCCTCATTGGAGCGCAGGTCGCCTTTCCGCCATCCCGCCAGGAGGAAGAGCGGCCCGGTGGTCAGTTCCAGGGCTACGAACAGCACCACCAGATCCCGGGCCGAGGTCAAGACCATCGAGCCCAGGAGGGAGGAGAGGAGGAGCAGGTAGTACTCGCCCTGGTAGTAGCGGTCGGACTCTATATAGGAGACCGAGATCAAAAGCACCAGGTAGCCGGCGATCAGGAAGACTCCTTTGAGCACCAGCGCGAAGGGATCGACCACATAGGAGCCGCCGAACATCGAATACTGGTCGCCGGAGACGGCCATCAGGATCACCGGCACCATGGCCAGGGTGGTCCCCACCACCGCCAGCGCTGCCACCCAGTACTTCTTTTCCCGGGGCAAGAAAAGATCGACTGCCAACACCACCAGCAGGGTGGCGGCCACCACCAGTTCGGGCGCGATGGCCAGGTAGTCGATGCGCGGCATCGCTCAGCCTCCGATAGCTGCCCGGAAGGCCGTCTCCACCAAGCTCACCACCGCGTCGGTGGTCGCCCCCAGCACCAGCTTGGGATAGACCCCCACCACCACGATCAGCACGATCAGCGGAACCCAGGCGGCCATCTCATATCGGTCGACATCGGGGAACTTTTTCTCCGCCCACTCGGGGGAGGGCTCTCCCAGATTGACCTTCTGCAGCATCCACAATGTGTACCCGGCGGTGAGCACCGTCCCGATGGCGCCGATCACCATGGCGGTGCGAAAGAATGTGGTGGACAGGCCCGGCAGCGGCTGGTAGGAACCCAGAAGCGCCATGAACTCACCCCAGAATCCGGCCAGGCCGGGCAGGCCCAGGCTGGCCATGGCCGTGAACCCGAGAATCCCGCCCATGACGGGCATCAGCTTGAGGTTGCCGCCCAGCCGGGACATCTCCCGGGTGTGGTAGCGATGGTGCATCGACCCGGCCAAGAAGAACAGCAGCCCGGTGATCAGCCCGTGCGCCACCATCCCGATGATGGCGGCGTTGATCCCCACCTCGGTGAGGGTGGCGATGCCCAGCATCACGAATCCCATGTGTCCCACCGATGAGAAGGCGATCAGCCTCTTGAGGTCGGTCTGTGCCAGGCACGCCAAAGACCCGTAGATGATGCCGATCACCGCCAGCACCGCGATGAACGGCGCCCACTCCCGGGCGGTGTCGGGGAGGATGGGAATGGCGATCCGGATAAAAGCGTACGAACCGAGCTTTAGAAGAATGGCGGCCAGGAGCACCGATCCGACGGTGGGAGCGGCGGTGTGGGCATCGGGAAGCCAGGTGTGGAACGGCCACATCGGTACTTTCACCGCGAACCCCAGGAACATCGCCCCGAACACCAGCCAGGCAAAGGTTCCCTGGAAGATGAATCCCCGTCCGATCAGTTCGGGGATGTCGAAGGTGGGGTGGAGTCCCCCCGTGCCCGACTTGAAGTAGAGAGCCAGGAAGCCAAGCAGCATGAAGGCCGAGCCGAACAGAGTGAAGATGAAGAACTTGATGGCCGCATAGAGGCGGGTCTCCACTTCCTTTCGGAATCCGGGGATCTTGCGCATGGAGCGGTCCCCCCAGATGCCGATCATGAAATACATGGGTAACAGCACCAGCTCGAAGAAGATGAAGAACAGCACCAGATCCAGGGCAACGAAGGTGCCGTTCATCCCGGTGGCGAGGATCATCATCAGAATCAGAAAGGCCCGGGGGTTGCGGGGCTCATCCCAGTGGTTCCAGGAGTAGATGACGCACAGCACCACCACCAGGGCGGAGAGCACCAGAAGCGGAAGGCTGATCCCGTCTATCCCTATGTGATAGTTGGCGCCGATCGCCCCGATCCAGGGCAGATGCACCTCGAACTGGAACTGAGCGGCCGCTCCGAAATCGAACCGGACGGCCACTATCACCGCCAACAGCAAGGTCGCGCCGCTCACCAGCAGCGTCCACAGCTTCACCGCTTCTTCCCGCTCCTTGGGGATGGCCAGCGCCACCAGCGCTCCCACCACGGGGAGAAAGACAATCAGACTCAGAGCCCAGCTTTCGAACAATTCCATGTATCAGTCTCCCATACCGTATCTCATAGGACGAACAGGACCACTACCGCCAACAACAACAGACCCGCCACCAGCAGGCCAGCATACTGCTGAACCCGGCCGCTCTGAATCCGGCGTATCAAGCCTCCCATTACCGAGGCTCCAACCGAGACGCCGTGCACCACACCGTCGATGCCGCGCTGGTCGAGACCGCCGTACACCAAGGTTGCCAGACCCTGACAGAGGACGCCCACGGCGTTTACCACTCCGTCGATCACATAGTCGTTCACCCAGTTGACTGCCCGGGCGGCCGGTTCGCGGATCAGCCACACCAGCCCCAGGGCGACGTGATCCAGGTAGTACTTCTGGCGGAGCAGCGGATAGAGCACGGGGATCTCCACCCGGTCGCGGTTTGTGCGCTCGGAGGCCCGATGCCCGAAGGCCACCCATCCCAACCACAGGCCGGCCGCCGCCGCCGCCAGGCCCGCCGCCGCCAGGCCCAGGTTGACGGCTTCGGCGTGATGGTCGCCCATCGCCACGCTCCGCACCGAAAGCCAGGAGGTGAAACTCCCCACCCACGGGATGGTGAGGCCGGGGATGTTCACCACCCCGACCAGCACGGCGGGGATCGCCAGGGCCCAGAGGGGGCGGGTCATGATCGGCGGCGACTCGTGAGGTTCCCCATGTCCCCGGTAATCGCCGAAGAAGGTGAGCGAGACCGCCCGGGCCATGTAGAAGGCGGTCACGAACGCTCCGGCCACCGCGATCCACATCACCAGTGTGTACCCCTCGTATCCCAGGGTGGCCAGTATCTCGTCTTTCGACCAGAATCCGGACAGGGGGAAGATCCCGGCCAGGGCCAGGGAGCCGATCACAAAGGTGCGATAGGTGTCGGGCATGTAACGGCGCAGGCCCCCCATGTCGGACATGTTGTTGGAGTGGACGGCGTGGATCACCGAGCCCGCTCCCAGGAACAGAAGCGCCTTGAAGAAGGCGTGGGTGAAGAGATGGAAGAGTCCGGCTGTGTACCCCCCGGCGGCCATCGCGGTCATCATGTAGCCGAGTTGGCTGACCGTGGAGTAGGCCAGCACCTTCTTGATGTCGTTGGCCACCAGCGCCAAAAGCCCCATCCCGAACAGCGTGATCGTCCCCGCCGCGATCATCCACGGTCGGGCGTCGGTGGCCAGTTCCTGGTAGAGCGGGAAGGTGCGTGCCATCAGGTAGATGCCGGCGGTGACCATGGTGGCGGCGTGCATCAGAGCCGAGACCGGAGTGGGGCCGGCCATGGCGTCGGGCAGCCAGATGTGGAGGGGGAACTGGGCGCTCTTACCCATCGCTCCGAAAAAGAGCAGGAGACCGGCCGCCACCGCCACCGGCCCCAGAGCGGCGCTGTGCTCCGCCGACGCCGCGGCGAGGTCCCAGAAGTGGAAGGAGCCGAGCACGATGCCGATGATCACCACCCCGATCACCAGGCCCACGTCGGCCACCTTGTTGGTGTAGAAGGCCTTCATGGCCGCCGAGGAGTTCTCTTTCAGTTCCCAGTGGTGGCCGATCAGGAGATAGGAGGCCAGACCCACGCCTTCCCAGCCGATGATCAACTGCACCAGGTTGGGGCTTCCCACCAGCACCAGCATCGACCCGGCGAAGAGCGACAGGGCCGCGAAGAAGAAGGTGACCCGGACCTCGCCCTTCATATAGCCGTGCGCGTAAACGAACACCGCCAGGCCCACCGCCGCCACCACCCAGTACATCATGATCGAGAGGCCGTCCACCATCCATCCCAACTCGAAGACCAGGCCTCCGCCCACCGAGGCGATCTCGAGGCTCCGCTCGTAGAGAACCCCTTGCGATCCCATGTTGAGGAACAACAGCACAGTGGACCAGATCAGGTTGAAGGCCATCACCCCAATGGCTACCTCCGCTCCCTGGTATTTCATCCTCTTGCCGAACCCGACGATCACCAAGAAGGCCAGCATGGGCCCCACCAGCATCAGCCCGGCCCACTCCGCCCAGATTCCGCCGGTTCCCGCCGCGGTGACGGCGCCTTCTTCAGCAGCCCAGTAGAGGTTTTCGGTCACACCCATGGCTACCAGCGCATAAGGTTCAGCTCGTCAACATTGGCCGAGCGGCGGTTGCGGAAGATCAGCAGGATGATGGCCAGCCCGATCCCCACTTCGGCGGCCGCCACTGTGATGATGAACACCGCAAAGATCTGTCCCAGCGCCTCCGCGGTCCGCCAGAAGGCCTCCATGGCTACCAGATTGATGTTGACCCCGGCCAGCATGAGCTCCACCGAGAGGAGCACCATCACCGCGTTGCGGCGCACCAACAATCCATACACGCCCATCACAAAAAGAATCGCCGCCAGGGTGAGGAACTGGTTGAGGATCACGCCGACTCCCGCTCCCTCTCCTCGGCGGGGCTGAGGTCGCGGCGGGCGATGGTGATGCCGCCTACCAGGGCGGCCAGCAGAACGAAGCCCACCACCTCGAAGGGGACCACGAACCGGCCCAAGAGGCCCTCGGCGATCACCGAGGTGGGCGTGCCGGCGGTGATCCTGTCTATGGTTGCATCCCCCCATTGGCTGATCAGGCCCCACATCAGCAGGGCAAGGAGCGCCACCGAGACCAGAATGGCGGGCATCCGGCGCCGGTGGTCGACATCCGCCTCGTCTCGTCTGGTGGGAGCGCGGGTGATCATGATCCCGAACAGGAGCAGCACGACCACCGCCCCTATGTAGACCAGCACCAGCACCCACGCCAGGAACTCGGCCCCCAGGAGCAGGAAGATGGCCGCGGTTCCGGCCAGGGCCGCCACCAGGAACAGGGCGGCGTGCACCACATTGGGGGAGGTGACCACCCGAAAGCCCGAGATCGCGGTGCCCAGCGCCACCGCCAAGAACACCCAGTTGAGCGGCTCGGCGATCCAGTCCTCGAACCCCATCTACTTCTCCAGAGCCGGGGAGGGGGGCACCGTTTCCAGCCAGTCGAAGAGGCGATCCTGATCGTGGAGCATCGCCCCCATCTCCGTCTCGGAGTACTCGTAGTCGGGGCTCCAGAACAGAGCGTCGAAGGGACAGACCTCCACGCAGATCCCGCAGTACATGCATAGGGCGTAGTCGATGTCGAAGCGGTCCAGGGTAGCCCGCACCCGGGGTCGCCCGCCGGGCCGGGAGGGCGGCCGCTCTTCTTTGTGGCCTTCTATGTATATACACCAGTCGGGGCACTGTCGGGCGCACAGCATGCACACCGTGCAGGCTTCGGGGTCCAGAGCGATCACTCCCCGCGCCCGAGGGGTGGGGGTCTCCTTAACCTTTGGGTAGTTGACGGTGACCGGGCGGGTGAAGAGGGTGTAGAGGGTCACCTTCAAGCCCTTGAGCAGCCCGATGCCGGGAATGGAAAGCTTCATCTAGAGCACCACCTTCAGGACCCCGGTAACGACGATATTGGCCAAAGAGATAGGCACCAGCCACTTCCAGGCCAGCGACTGCAACTGGTCTTCCCTAAAGCGGGGAAAGGTCCAGCGAAACCAGATGCTGACGAACACGAACAGGGCGATCTTTCCCAAGAGAACCAGAGGGCCCACGAACTGGAGAAGGGCGTCGGGGATTCCGGGCACCCAGTAGCCGCCCAGGAACAGGGTGGCGGCGATGGCCGAGAGGGTAAACATGTTGGCGAACTCGGCCAGGAAGAAGAACAGGAACCGAAACCCCGAGTATTCGGTCAGGTATCCCATCACCAACTCCGACTCGGCGATGGGCATATCGAAGGGGATGCGGGATAGCTCGGCCAGGCTGGCCACGAAGAACACCCCCAGTCCCACGGCCTGCACTATCACAAAAGGCATCCCGAACCGCCAGCCGGCTTCGGAGAACCACGAGATCTGCGCCTGGACTATCCCGTCGAGGCTCATAGTGCCCGCCAGGATCACCACTCCTACCACCGCCAGCACCAACGGCAGCTCGTAGGCGATCAACTGCCCGGCGGCCCGCAAGCCTCCCATCAGCGAGTATTTGTTGCCCGAGGACCATCCGGCCATCAGGATCCCGATGGTGCCTACCGACGAGATGGCCAGCGCATAGAAGATGCCCAGGTCAAGGTTCTGAGGCGTCATCCCCGGCCCGAAGGGAATCACCACGAACAGCCCCACTGTCCCCACCATCACCAGCACCGGCGCCATCTTGAAAACGGGGCGGTCGGCGTTGTCGGGAACCAGGTCTTCTTTTTGGAAGAATTTGACTCCATCTGCGATCAGCTGCGCCCAGCCGAACCGTCCGCCTGCGAAGTAGGGGCCGATCCGGCTCTGCATGTGAGCTGAGATTTTCATCTCCGCATAGCCGATCGCCATCCCCATCACCGGGATGATGGTGGCCACAACCACCAGCCAGATCGCCAGCGCCAGCCACGGACTCATCGGTCGACGTCCCCCAGCACGAAGTCGAGTGAACCCATGATGGCGATGATGTCGGGGATCAGCGTTCCCTCCAGCACCCAGCGCAGAATGGATATGTTGGAGAACGATGCGGAGCGGATCTTGAGTCGGTAGGGGCCCAGCCCCCCGTCAGAGATCACGTAGTAACCCATCTCCCCTTTCGGGTTCTCGGCCCGCACGTAGATCTCCCCGGCCGGCACCTTGATTATGCGGGGCACCTTGGCCTGAAGCGGCCCCGAGGGAATGGTGTCAACGGCCTGGCGAACAATGGAAGCCGACTGGCGGATCTCTTGGAGTCGCACCCACCAGCGGTCCCAGCAGTCGCCCACCTCTCCGGTGGGAATCTCGAAATCGAACAAGTGATAGGGCAAGTAGTCGGAGACATTGCGCAGATCGAAAGGAACGCCTGAGGCTCGAAGGTTCGGTCCGGACACACCGTAGGCTATGGCCACCTCGGGCGGGAGGATCCCGATGCCCTTGGTGCGGGCCAGGACGATCTCGTTGCCCGCCACCAGGTCCTCCAACTGATCGACGGTTGACAGCACCCGGTCCATGGCCGCCCGGGTCTCCGACAGGAACCCGGCGGGCAGGTCTTGGATGTCTTTTCGGGTGGTGGGCCCCGCCCCCACCGCCGGTTTAACCCCGCCGATCCGATTGAAATTGGGGTGGAATCGCCCGCCGGTAACCGACTCGATCAAATCCAGCACCCGCTCCCGTTCCCGCAGGGCGAAGAACAGCGGGGTGGCCGCCCCCAACTCCAAGGGATAGGAGGCCTGGAAAATGAAGTGTGAGGAGATGCGGGCCATTTCGGTAAGGATCAAGCGGATGAACTGGGCCCGATCGGGGGGCTCCACTCCCATCAGCCTCTCGGCGGCCACTATGAAAGGAATCTCGTTGGCATACCCCGACACCCAGTCGATCCGGTTGATCAGCGCGGTGATCTGGGGATAGTTCCGCACCTCCGCCAACTTCTCATACCCGCGATGCATGTAGCCGATCACCGGCTGCACGTCGAAGGCCCGCTCCCCGTCGACCTTGGCCACCAGACGTAGCACCCCGTGCGTGGAAGGATGCTGAGGACCGATGTTGAGGGTCATATCGGGAGTCTCCAGTTCCACGGAGACCGCCGCTCCCGACAGATGTCGGACCATGTCGGGCGTCATGGTCATCTCAGCCACCTCCCCCGGCATCGGCAGGCATGTCTTCCACGTCCACATCTCCCGGCCAGGGCTTCACTTCCCGGCTGAGCAGGGCGAAGGACTTGAGCAGTGGATGCCCCACGAACCCGTTGGGGAGGTAGAGGTTCTCGGGGCGGGGATGGCCGACGAAGGTGATGCCGAACATCTCCCGGCACTCCCGCTCATGCCAGTCGGCGCCCGAATAGACACCCACCAGGCTGTCGACGGTGGGATCGGTCGCCTCGAGGTCGGTGGAGAACACCACGAGCTCTCCGGCGGTCACGTCCGAGACCGCGCACAGGAGCTCGAAGCGCTCGGTCACCTCTTGGGACAGCGCGTCGCCGACCTGGGGATCGTTGGCCCAGTGGACGGCCGACAGCCAGGAAAAGAATCCGAGTCCCAACTCGTCACGGGCGATCTGCAACGCCTCGGTCCATCGGTCGGCGGATACCCCCACCTTGGCTGTCTCCAGAGCCTCGAGCACCACCCCGCCTACCGCTTCGGCAGCCCGGTCCACCAGAGAGCGGTCCTCCCCGGAACCGTCGGCGTCTGTCATCTCGACCTCAGGCGGGCTGGCGGTCACGCTCGTTCCACTTCTCTTTGATGTCCTCTTTCTTGATCTTTTCCTGCAGGAGGACGATCCCGTCCATCAGAGCCTCGGGCCGGGGAGGACAACCCGGCACGTACACGTCCACCGGAATGATCTGATCCACTCCTTTGGTGACCGAATAGGAGTCCCAGTAGGGGCCCCCGCAGTTGGAACAGGACCCCATGGAGATCACGTATTTGGGTTCGGGCATCTGGTCGTAGAGCCGCTTGATGGAGGGAGCCATCTTGTCGGTCACCGTTCCCGCCACCACCATCAGATCGGCCTGCCGGGGCGAGGCCGGAAGCGGGATGATCCCAAAGCGCATGAAGTCGTAGCGGGGACCCGATGCCGCCATCAGTTCGATGGCACAACAGGCCAGGCCGAACTGGAACATCCACAGCGAGTAGCGCCGCGACCAGTTGAGCAGCCAACTGAGCGGCTTGGGAGCGCCGAACCGCTGAATCACTCCCACCGCAGAACTCCCTTTTTGATGGCATAGAACAGTCCTTCCACCAGGGTGAGCATGAAGATGATGATTGCCACCAGGCCGAACACACCCAACTCCTCGGCAAGTATCGCCCAGGGAAAGATGAAGGCCGCCTCCACGTCGAAGATCACGAACAGCAGGCCGAACACGTAATAACGGACATATGTCTGACTCCACCCCTCCCCCACCGGGTCAACCCCGCACTCGTAGGTGAGCTTCTTGGCGGCGGTGGGTTTGTTGGGCCGCAGGATTGACGCCACACCCAGCATGACCAGCACCAACACCACCCCCAGCAGAGCAAAGGCAGCCACGAAGAGATAGTTCTCGTAATAAGAAGTCATGCGCGAAAACTTGAACCAAGCACCCGACTGTCATTATAGAAACTCCAACACCTCCCCAAGACCCATCCCCTCTCGGGGCCGTGACCGGTGTCCGCCCGACAAATCCCGAAAACGGGCCGCGCACTAACAAACGGCCTTCTACAATTGCCGCATGGAGAGACCCAACATCGTTCTGATCATGGCAGACCAGTTAGCACCCCATTTTCTGCCCAGCTACGGCCATCGGGTGGTGCTGGCGCCCCATATTTCCCGCATGGCCGACGAAGGCATCACCTTCGACTGGGCGTACACAAACTCGCCGTTGTGCGGATCTTCCCGCTACGTGATGATGACCTCCTGTCTGCCGGCCCGGATCGGCGCCTGGGACAACGCTGCGGAGTGGTCGTCGGAGATCCCGACCTTCGCCCACTACCTGGCCGATCGCGGCTACCTGACCTGTCTCTCGGGAAAGATGCACTTCATAGGGCTGGATCAGCTGCACGGATTCGAAGAACGCCTCACCACCGACATGTATCCCGCCGACTTCGTCTGGCATCCCCGATGGGACCAGCCCGACGAACGTCAGGACTGGTTCCACACCATGAAGGCGGTGACTCAAGCCGGGACCGCCCTGTCCGCGATCAATATCGACTATGACGACGAGGTCGCCTTCCGGGCCGAACGTTGGATATATGACCGCGCCCGCTCATCGGATCGGCCATTTCTGCTCACCATCTCCTTCATCCAGCCTCATGATCCCTACCTGGCGAGACCTGAAACCTGGGACATGTACGACGGCCAAGAAATCGACATGCCCATCACCTCATACGAGGACGCACCCCGAGACCCGCACAGTGATCGGTTGCGGTGGGCGATCGGGGCCTCCGACATCGTTCTGACCGAACAGCAGATCCGAGCCGCCCGCCGAGCCTATTACTCGTCTGTCTCTGACTTCGACCGACGGGTGGGCCTGGTGCGGAATGCGCTGGAAAAGACCGGACAAGCCGACAACACCATCATCATCGTCACCTCCGATCACGGGGACATGCTGGGCGAGCGGGGCCTGTGGTTCAAGATGAGCTTCTTGGAGCGTTCGGTGCGGGTACCCCTGATCTTCTGGTGTCCCGACCGCTTGAAGCCCAGTCGGGTGTCGGAGGCGGTGTCGTTGGTGGACCTGGGGCCGACACTGGTGGGGCTGGCCACAGACCGCACCGACATCGACTACCCGACCCAACTCGACGGGAGGTCCCTCCTCCCCCATCTCTACGGAGACAAGGGACACGACGAAGTGATCGGCGAGTACTACGCCGAGGGCGCTGTGAGTCCCATGTTCATGGTGCAGCGCAGGGGCGCCAAATACGTGGTGGCGGAAGGCGATCCCGACCAGGTGTTCGACGTGAAAGACGACCCCGAAGAACTGGCCAACCTGGCCAAGATCGACAGGGGCCTGGCCGAAGTCAAGAAGGAAATCAATGACAGATGGGACAGCGCGCAACTCACCGACCAGGTTCTGGAGAGCCAGCGTCGCCGAGCGTTCGTGAACCGGGTGATGTGCACCCAGGGAATTAGCTGGGATTTCACCCCGACAATCTTCCGAGGCCCCGACCTGTACGTTCGCAGCCACATGCCGATAGGCGAGTTTGAAGAGCGATCGCGATTTCCCCCTTACAACAGCCAAGCCACCGACTCCTCGAACTGATCTCACCGCGCCGCCGATAGCGATGGAAAAGTACGATTTTCTCATTATCGGGGGTGGTTCGGCCGGATGCGCGCTCGCCAACCGGCTGAGCGTCGATCCCTCCACCCGGGTCCTGGTGCTCGAAGCCGGCCGTCCCGACTATCGCTGGGACGTTTTCATTCACATGCCAGCCGCTCTCACCTACCCGATCGGGTCGAAGTACTACGACTGGAAGTACGAGTCAGAGCCCGAGCCCCACATGGGGGGACGCCGCATCTACCACGCCCGCGGCAAGGTGCTGGGCGGATCGAGTTCCATAAACGGGATGATCTTTCAGCGCGGCAACCCCATGGACTTCGAAAAGTGGGCGACCGAATCGGGGATGGAAGAGTGGAACTACGCCCACTGTCTTCCCTATTTCAAACGCCTGGAAACTACCCTGGCGGGCGCGGATGAGTACCGGGGAGACGAGGGGCCGCTGATCCTCGAACGAGGCCCAGCCGCCAATCCCCTGTTCCAAGCGTTCTTCAAGGCCGGCGAGCAGGCCGGAATCCCCAACACCACCGATGTGAACGGCTACCGACAGGAGGGCTTCGCCGCCTTCGACGCCAACCGCTACCGGGGACGCCGGCAGAGCGCGTCCCGCGCTTATCTCCACCCGGTGATGAACCGGCCCAACCTGTCGGTGATAACCCGGGCGCACGCCACACGGATTCTCTTCCAGGGGAGGCGCGCCGTCGGCGTCGAATACCGCAAGGGACGCGACCTGCACCGGGTGTCCGGAGAAGAGCTGATCCTCTGCGGGGGGGCCATAAACTCGCCGCAACTGCTCATGCTGTCGGGTATCGGCCCCCGGGAGCATCTCGAATCGCTGGGCATCGATGTGGTGGCGGACCTTCCCGGAGTCGGACAGAACCTGCAGGACCACCTCGAGGTGTACGTCCAGCACTCTTCCCTCCGTCCGGTGTCACTCCAGCCCTATCTCGCCAAGTGGCGGATGCCCTGGATCGGGCTCCAGTGGCTGTTCCGCACCGGCCCCGCCACCAGCAACCACTTCGAGGGGGGCGGGTTCGTGCGGGGCAACGACCGGGTCGACTACCCGAACCTGATGCTCCACTTCCTGCCGGTGGCCATCCGTTACGACGGCTCGGTCCCGACCAAGGGCCACGGCTATCAGGTGCACATCGGCCCGATGTACTCCGATGTTCGGGGAAGCCTGTCGCTCCGCTCGGCGGATCCGTTCGACAAGCCGGCGCTGCGCTTCAACTACCTCTCCACTCGCGAGGACCGCCGCCAGTGGGTGGAAGCCGTGCGGACCGTCCGTCACATCCTCAGCCAACCGGCCTTCGACGAGTTCGACGGAGGGGAACTCTCGCCCGGCCCCGAGGTCCAGACCGATGAGGAGATCCTCGACTGGGTGGCGAGCGACGCCGAAACCGCCCTCCACCCCTCCTGCACCCTGAAGATGGGAGTCGACGAAATGGCGGTGGTGACGCCAGGAGACCTGCGGGTGCACGGCATCGACGGACTGCGGGTAGTGGACGCCTCGGTGATGCCCACCATCACCAACGGAAACATCTACGCACCGGTGATGATGATCGCCGAGCGGGCCGCCGACGCCATCCTGGACAATACCCTCCTCCCACCCGAACACGTCGAGTGGTACCGCCATGGAGTAGCTTAGCTGTCCGCAACGATTATCCTGGTGACAGCGTTACAGCACCGCCGAGCCTGTGCGGTTTCTCCTCTGTTCTGAAGGTGTGGGAGAACGGCAGCGATTCCGCACTCTCACTCCTTTGGACGTTTAACCTTGCTTAGCATGAAGGAAATCCCACACATCGGCAACGAAGACCGCTATTTGGTGGCCCAAGCTCTCCGCCGCTCACGTGGGTACTACGTTGCAAAACGCGCATCCCAATTATCCGGTGTGCCACAGAGCACCATAAGCCACTGGGCGAGGTCGGGTATCTTTCTGCCGGATTGGAATTCGCTACGCCCTCGTGGGTGGTCTTATCGTGATCTACTCTATCTACGCCTTCTCCCGTGGCTTCGTAAACATCGTATGCGACTCTCATACGCATCAAAGAGAGTGCATCTCATACGCGATGTCCTGGCTACAGATCACATAGACCCCTCCGTGCGAGCCGACCGAGAGCATGCTTTCCTAGCTGATGAGACGTTCGACCGATTCTCAGGGCAACAAGCATTCGACAGCGTTACGACATTGCTAGACATGTTCGATATCGCCCAACCCATTAAGGACGTGTCAAATACCGCCATGTGGGGACCTGGCTTGGTCTACCCATCAGCGCACACTCATATTTCTCCCTGGGTGTTGGCCGGCGAGCCATGCGTTATCCGCTCTCGCATCCCTACCTCAGCGCTCTTTGCGCTCCGTCAGGAACGCAAACTCACCACGGAGAAAATAGGTTTACTGTATCCCCACATCGCCACTGCCGCCATCGACGACGCCATCAATCTGGAAAAGAGACTACGCGCTGCGGGGGCCTTCGACGATGCGACTGCTGCTTGACGAAGGCTTCCCCTCACCTCCCGGCTTTGATATCAGCACAGTTGATTCCACCGTAGAAGTGGCTGCTTTACGCGACTTCGATCCTGCTCTTGTAGGGGTGCGAACTCCCGATTGGTATCTGTACCTCCGCGCTAACGAAAAAGGCTTCGAAGCGCTGGTCACCCATGACTACCACCAGTTGCAACAAGCGGAGGAGCTTTGGACGATTACTAACACCACCCTTTCGCTCATCACATGGCGGCGTCCTATCGAAGATCCAATACGCGAATGGGGACAGCTTCTTGTCTACCTTCCAGAAATCCGGCGATTGCTCAAGGAGCACGGACCGTCTTTGGTGCTCCTCCCGACTCCCAGAATGACCAAGAGCAGCCTGGAAAAGGCCTCAGAAAACCTGAACACGCTCGCCAAAGAGAGACAAGTTTCAGCACAGCAACTTCACGAGGAAGCTCCCCGTAACGTACTCGAAGAACTAAACCGGAGAGGTGAGCCTGGACGCTTCCCCATGCTCCGGGAAAGATGACCTAGAGCAAACCCTTCTTCAAAGCATTGAGGTAGCGTGAGGCCCCAATGAAGCGGATAACCCCTTCCTACGCGGGGAACAACCTGGTCAATCTGGTGGCGGAACTGGAACGCCGCCTCACCGGCCTTTCCCCCACTCGTGGCCTGCGCTCCGATCTTGCCGAGTTGATTCCTTCTGTTCGGAACTATCTGCTGGTAATCATCGACGGGTTGGGGACCAGCCAGCTCTCCCATCCCGACGCCCGGGTACTGAGGTCATCGCATCGAGAGAACCTGGAGGCGCCCTTTCCCACCACCACTACGGTGGGCCTCTCCTCTGTATGCACCGGACTGACCCCCCTCCAGCACGGGGTGATCGGCTACCGCCAGTGGTTTCCCGATCTGGGAAAGGTGGTCAGCCTGCTGCGCTGGACCGATCTGTCCGGGAACCAGGTGACCTACGACACTGCCTCCTTCCTTCCCGCCCCCAACCTCTGGGAACGACTTGGGGCCCGGCAGGTGCGAGGCGTGATCGTTCAACCCTCGGCGTTCTTCGACACGCCCCTGAGCAAGATGCTCTATCGGGGAGCGGAGATACGAGGGTATTCGTCACCGGTCGAAGTCGACCCGGCCTATCTTGTTGCCCGGTCGGGACGCACCCTGACGATGGTCTACTACCACCGATTGGATGTCGCCGCCCACGAGAAGGGCCAGCGATCAGCGGAGTACGGCCAGGCGATGAGTGACGCCGACCGGCTCTGGGAAAGGCTGGCCCGCCGACTCCCCCCCGACACGGTGCTGGTGGGAACCTCCGACCATGGCCATTGCGACATCCCACCGGACCGCAAGATGAACCTGACCAAGGCCGACACGCTGGGGATACGGTGGTCGGGCGACAGCCGAGCTCTGATGCTCAACGGTCCTCCCGAGCGGATCGCAGCACTCGCCGAACAGACCGGCTCGGAAATGATCACCGGCGAAGAACTTCTCAAATGGCTGGGCCGGGGCAAACCCCATCCAGAACTGGAATCGCGGATGCCCGACGCCCTGCTGCTTGCCCCTGACAACGCGGGAATATTCCCCAAGGGCATGGATGCCCGAAAAACTGGCCACCACGGCGGCGCAACTGCCTCCGAAGCCCTAATCCCTCTGCTAGTAGCCTCCTGACAAGCACTGCATAAGTGTCTACTCTGTAAACGCTCCTAGCCTTATTTGTTGGACGCCTACTTGAGAGGAGCAAGAAGATGCACGATTACAACTCTTGGAATCGGGAGGTCATCGAAGAGTTCCGGGCCAATGGCGGATGGGCGGGCGGAAGGCTGGAGGGAATGCCGTTGTTGCTCCTCTTTAACATCGGCGCCAAATCCGGCACAATGCGGATCAACCCCCTCGCCTACCAGGAGGTGGAAGGCGGGTATGCCATCTTCGGTTCCAAGGGCGGTTCTCCCACCAATCCCGCCTGGTATCACAACCTGATGGCAAACCCGGAAGTCAAGGTGGAACTTGGAACAGAGATCTTTATGGTCAGGGCCCGCCTAACGGAAGGCGCCGAACGGGAGCGGATCTGGACGCAACAGAAGATCGACCTCCCACAGTTCGCCGACTACGAGGCCAAGACTTCCCGGCAGATCCCGGTCATACTGCTCGAACCCGTCTAATCCTCTTCCGTGGACGCTAACCCGGACCACTGACACGTACCACCTTCCGATTGAGGTGGGAGTCGAGGCGGTCGCCGAGTTGACAGTCCCGGAGGTGGTCCCCGCCGACCGGCTGAGGGAACGGCTGGGTCGGGTGCAGTTCCATTGGCCGGTGATCAATCCGAGTCGCCAGGTTTGTCTATAGTTCGCGAAATGGAACATTTGCCTTTACGCCAGCCACTACCGCAACTCGATCTCGCCATCACCCCCACCCCGCTTCAGGAGTTCCCCCGATTGAGGGAAACATGGGGTGGTCCCCACGTCTGGGTGAAGCGCGACGACCTGACCGGCTTCGGCCTGTCCGGCAACAAGGTCCGAAAATTGGAGTTTCACCTGGCGGCGGCTCGCGAGGCGGGCGTCGATACGGTGATCACATGCGGGGCGTTCCAGTCGAACCATTGCCGGGCCACCGCACTGGCTTGTGCCCGGTTCGGTCTCGACGTGCGGTTGGTGCTACGCACCCCCGACGGAGAGAAACCGACCACGATGGTGCCCAACCTGTTTCTCGACTTGCTGGCCGGAGCCACGATCCGTTACATATCACAGGAAGAGTGGGGGGACCGGGATGCCATCATGGCCGATGAAGCGGCCGAGTTGGCCGCCGCGGGACGCACGGCGTGGGTGATTCCCCAGGGCGCGTCCGACAGGCTAGGGATGTGGGGGATGTCTCTGGGTTTTCGGGAGTTGGTGGAACAGATTCCCCGGGAGATCGGCGCCGAGGTCGCTGAGGTGTGGCACGCCGGCTCCTCGGGAGGCACTACTTCCGGCTTCGGCTGGGCGGCGGACCGGACCGGTTTCCAGACCCCGCTGGTAGCTCTCTGCATATCGGAGCCGGCCGAGTCCCTAGTGGCGCGTGTGCGACAAATCTGGGAGTCCGGGGTGGAAGCCTTCGGTGGGGAGCTGCCGTCACCGCGCATCAAGTACATCGACCGCTACCTGACTGGTGGATATGGCATGGTCAGCGACGAGCTGGTTGAGGTACAGACCGAGGCCACCCGGCTCACCGGTCTGCTGTTCGACCCCACGTACACCGGGAAGGCGATCTATGGCCTTCGGAAGGAGATCGCCGCGGGCCGATTCAAAGACGACGACCATGTGGTCTTCTGGCACACCGGAGGGGGATTCGGCGCCTTGGTCGACCGGGGTTAGTAAAACCGACCGGGAGGGATTCCCGGTGCTCAGAGGCGAACCGTCGCCGCTTCATCCAGGAGACGACTTGAACCCGACCACGCACCAAAAGCTCTCCTCCGAGTTCGAGGGGTCGGCCCGGGAAGCTTGACAAGAGAATGCGATCTTCCATTTTTGTGGTGGTCAACATCGCTCCTTGGCGATGACCCGGCGGTGTTGTGAGCAACTCCGGCGCCGACCCTTCTTGTCGGCTTTCGTCCAGAACAGACGTCACATGGTGTTGATACAGTCCCCAAGGTGACATTTCCAGGGCCTGACATGTTGGGGAGGGGGGTGGTGGTGTCGGCTGGTGGGCGGTCGCCGCTGGACGGTGCCGAGCGGCTGGTGGTTGGACGGGCGGTGTTGGCTGACCCGGCGCGGCTCGAGAAGACAGTTGATTTGTTGCATCGGGCTTGGGCGGAGCGACGGCCGGTGATTGTGGAACTCGGGGTGGAGACATCCGAGTTGCGTCAGATGGTGGTGGAGCAGCGGGCGCCCTGGATGCTGGGGCCCGGGTACACCCCGTTGATGGAGCGGCTCCACTTTCTGGTGTGGGCCAACAACTGGGACGCTCGGAACGGGGATCCGATCTGGTGGTGGAGCCGCAAGGCCCAACGGCTGGGAGCGAGGATCGGTGGGCGGGCCGACATCATGCTTGCCGACGGGAGGGAGGCCTGGGTGGATGGGGGACCTCGGGCTCTGATGGACATTCCCGTCGTCCACTCCCAGACGGTGGAACTCGGACGGCTCACCCTCCAACCCCCCGACGCTTCCAACAGGGCCGATCTGGCCGACGATCAGCGGGCCGCGGTCGAGCACCGCTCCGGCTCCGTCCGGGTGATAGCCCCCGCCGGATCGGGAAAGACCCGCACCCTCATTGCTCGTCTTCTCCACTTGGTCGACGAGCGGCGCATCGAGCCGGGGATCGTCACGGCCGTCGCCTACAACAACCGCGCGGCGCTGCAGATGCGACAAAGGCTGCGAAGGGACGACCTGCACATCCGCACCATCCACTCTCTGGGATGGGCAATCGTCCGCGACATAAGGCCCGACGCCACGCTTCTGAACGAGCGGGATGTGCGGGCGAGGCTCCGCGACATGATCTCCAAGACTCCCCGTCCGAACACCGACATTGTGGGGCCCTACCTGGAGGGTCTTTCCGAAATCCGGATCGCTCTACGCAACCCGACCCACGTGGAGGAGCAGCGGGATGATGTGGAGGGTCTTGTCCGGATATTCCACCAATACCGCTCGTTGCTTTCCAAACGGAATGAAGTCGATTACGACGAGCAGGTTTATGGGGCGATCGAGTTGCTGTTCGCCGATCCTGAACTCCGGCGCCGTTGGCAGAAACGCTGCCGCCACCTGCTGGTAGACGAGTTCCAAGACCTGACCCCGGCTTATCTGCTCCTGCTCCGGCTGCTCGGGTCACCGGAACTGAGCGTGTTCGGGGTGGGCGACGACGATCAGACCATCTACGGCTATGCGGGGGCCGACCCGAGTTTTCTAATCGAATTCGACCGCTACTTCCCCGGCGCCAGCGCCGGCGCGCTCACGGTCAACTACCGGTGCCCATCCGAAGTCGTGACCGCCGCCTCCCACCTGCTCTCGCATAATCAACGGCGGCTCCCCAAGACCATCCAGGCCGCGGCCGACCCCCGACGGGACAGCTTTCGGATCATCAAGCCCAGCCCACCGGAGATGGCGACCGCAGCAGCGAAGATCATCACCAGGTGGCGGAAAGAGGGCGTCCCCGCTGAGGAGATCGCGGTTCTGGCAAGAGTCAACTCGGCGTTGCTCCCGATGTTGGCGGCCCTGGACAACGCCGGATCCCCATTCCGTTCCCAACTCGGCACGGGCCTTCTGAACCGGACCACCATGCGGGCGACCATGGCGTGGATCCGACTGGCGCTCAACACCGAATCCATGGGTCGAATGGATCTCATGGAGGCGGTTCGCAGACCCGCTCGACGGATCAACCAGGTGGCTTCCAACCTGATCCCTCCCGGTGATATTTCCCTCGGTCGTCTCGCCGACCTCGCAAATAGGCTGGACGAGCGGAAGGCCGCCACCTGGAAGAGATTCGTTGATGCCATCAAAGAAGCTTCGCAGGTGGCAGAGCTTGGGAACTCCGGCGCCCTCCTGGATTATCTCTCCCACGAAGTCGGACTGGGCAAAGTGGCTCGCACTCTGGATGCGGGACGAAGCAAGGTTGACCGATCCACACACACCGACGATCTGGTTGCGCTGCGCCGCACCGCCGCCATCTATGGGGATCTGCCGAGCTTCGAAGCCCGGCTTCGCCGACTGCTGGGACGGGACGATCCCCCCGAGCCGGGAGTGACCGTAACCACCATCCATCGGGTGAAGGGGCTGGAGTGGGACCGGGTGATCGTGTTCGGAGTGGACAAGGGGCTTTTCCCCCATCTGCTCAGCGAGGACACCGAGGAGGAACGCCGGGTGCTCCATGTGGCCATCACCAGATGCCGCCAACAAGCCGTGGTGGTGGCGGAGATGGGAAGAGAGTCGCCTTTTCTCGCCGAGATGACCAAAGAGGCCCGCGGCGCACCAGATCGCACAGTTCGCCCCGATGAACGGGACAGGCAACTGTCGAGCGGGCCGGAGAGATCTGCGAGGTCTCTCGAATCGGCCACATACGAGAGGCTTCGGAAGTGGCGTCGCCGAACCGCTCGACAAGAAGACGTCTCCCTCGACACAGTGCTACCCCACCGGGCCATGAAACAAATCGCCCGGGTTCGACCCAGCACGGAAGAAGCTCTCTTTCAGATAGCCCCAACCGACTCCCACAAGCTGGAGAAATACGGACAAGCCATCCTCGAGCTGGTCAGCATCGCCAAACAGGACCATCCAGAAACAACTGACAGCCAGCAGACTGAAAGCTCCACCCAGCCACAACCCATCCCGCCTCAGGATGTCGCCCTGTACAACGCGCTCAGGGAGTGGCGCATCCGGGCGGCTCGCCAGAACCAGATATCTGCCTTCTTGGTCCTTTACAACCGGACGTTGGAGGAGATCGTCCGCACCCGGCCCCACACCAATGCGGCTCTTCTTGAGATATCCGATATTGGCCTCCACAAGCTCGAGAGGTACGGAGAAGACATCCTCAGACTGGTCAAATCTCACAGCACAGAGTCGCCGGATCCCGGCAAGGCGCCCCACACCACAAAGCAGCTGGAGCGGCCCCCCCTACCGGACCGAGCGAAGATTCCACCGCTGCCTCGACCCATCCCGCCTCAGGACGCCGCCCTGTTCAACGCGCTCCGGGAGTGGCGAGTCGGGGTGGCGCGTCAATCCGGCATACCCGCTTACACCGTCCTCAACAATCAAACAATGGAGGAGATCGCCCGGATCCGCCCCCACACCAACGCAACTCTTCTCCTGGTACACGGCATCGGCCCCCACAAACTGGAGAAGTACGGGCAAGAACTGCTCGCAATGGTGGAGACGCATCGATCCGAATAAACAGCGTCTTGGGCAGCCGAGAGGCCCTAGCCTCATCACTCATAAGACCAACCGAGAGGAGCGATGGGAATGCACCACTGGAACGAATGGAATCGACAGATCATTGAGGAATTCCGGGCCGCCGGCGGGAAGGGCGCCGGGTCGTTCGAGGGAAAGCCGATTTTGCTGCTCCATCATGTCGGGGCCAAGACTGGGATCAAGCGGATAGCGCCCCTCTATTACCAGGCTGTCGAGGGCGGGTACGCCATTTTTGCCTCCAAGGGCGGATCTCCCACCCATCCCGACTGGTACCACAACCTGGTGGCGAACCCCGAGGTCGGCGTGGAACTCGGTGGGGAGACCGTCCCGGCCCGTGCCCGGGTGACCGAGGAAGCCGAGCGGGAACAAATCTGGAGCCGACAGAAAGAAGAGTATCCATTCTTCGCCGAATACGATATCAAGACCTCCCGCGAGATACCTGTCATCATGTTGGAGTCCACCTAAGCGCGCTCAGAACCCCCGCGTCTCCTGGACAGACCGCGGAACTCCTGACAGACGTTCGCCCACGAGATCCGAGCGGTCAGCCGCCCGGATTCGGGCAGGAGTTGGACAACACACATGGATGAACCGCGAAGATCGCTCGACGAGGTTTGTACTGGATGTCCCATTCATGGGTGTCTTCGCTTCCCGCCTGGTTGATGGTGCGAGTGATTCGTGTTTCCCAACCCTGCGAGGCGGATTGGACCTGACTCCTCCCGCCGACCCTCAACCATGGCCTTGGGATGTACCAGGTGTCGGGGGGCTCTTTCATGTTCGTGCGTTCCGATATTTCAGCCGTCACCACTCGCGCTTGCGGGCCTCCTTCAAAAACGACCTCCAGCCGGCCCGCGCCATCTTTCCAGTCTCCGACGATCGTCCGTCCATCGTTGTCACCGAAGAACTTAACAGTGATAGAAGTGTCGGTGTACTCGGTTCTGATCAGCACATCCGCAGAAGTGTCATTACGAAAGACCAGATCCAAATCGGGCCAGTTGATCGTGGCCTCTATGCCTTCGGGATAGCGGTGGAAGTAACTGCTATGGGGCAAGTGAAATTCATCTCTATAACCCCCCCAGAACACCGCGTTGTAGAAGGTGGTGGCGAACTGACTCACTCCCCCTCCCACGCTGGCGGCCATATTTCCATTGAACAGGGAACCCGCTGTCACGAATCCCTTCTCGACGGTGCGCTGCCCAACGTGTCGGTTGAGGCTGAGCTTTTCCCCGGGCGGGACTACCGCCCCATCGACCATATCAGCGAACAGATGGATATTGGTCACGCGGGGAGAACAGCAATTGTGGTAGGTCGTGTACTGTGACACCAGGTGCAGGTCTCCCACCTCCTCGAGTTTCTTGATAACTTCGACCTCGGGGACTTCGATAGCCTCGGCCCTGGGTACCAGATTCAAAGCCCGGGCTAGGAAGGTCGCCATCTCGGCCCGCGTCACGGGCTTGGTCGGACAGTACCGAGCCGGATGGGAAGCACATCCGATAGTGATGTTCGCGGCGGCCAATGCATCGATAGGGTCAGCGTGGACGTTGCCGACCGTATCGGTAAACGCGGCTGGCTCGGCAGGCTCAAGATCAAAGGCCCGGGTTAGGAAACTTGCCATCTGGGCGCGGGTGACTGGCTGTTCGGGGCAGTACCGGGCCGGATTTAGATCACAACCGCGAGTTATCCCTAACTCGGCAAGCTTCTCCACATAACCCACCCACCAAACATCTTCCCCCACATCCGCGAAGGTTCTGGAATCATCCACGGGGAGCTCCGCGCCATGAACCACCCTCACCAGCCACACTGCCATCACCCAACGCGACAGTGGATCGGTGGGACAGAATCTTTCGGAGGCGCACTCGGTACCGATGAGAATGTTCGCCGCTTCAAGAGCCTCAACCGCGGCAATGTGCTCCCCGGCCTCGGCGATGTCGTCGTATACGAATGAAATGGCAGGCGCCGGGACGGCCGCCAACGCCGAGCCAATGACCACCGCGACAACCATTACTACAGCGGGCAGACGAGACATGCCAGAAACTTGACTAAGGGACCACCAAGGTATCCGAAGAATAAATTAAACCCACCACAACACGGGGTTTTTCCATTCCTGGTGCCCCAACCGCCCCTCCCTTTCGAGAACGTCCTCGATTGGGCCCCTGGACAAACGGAATACCATCAGAGCACCCACTCATCCGGAGATACCTTGCAGCATCGCCTACAGCCTCCTCCGACCGTCGCACTTTCATCCAAGATCCCGGTACCGTGGGGTGTGGTGCTGGCCGGGGCCGCCATCGCCTTTCTGGTGATGGGTACCCGCCAGACGTTCGGCATTTTTCTTCGAGCCGTAACCGAAGAATTGGGATCGGGGCGGGAGCCCTACAGCCTGGCGGTCGCCGTCCTCAGCCTGATCATGGGCGTGCCGGTCGGCGCCTACCTGGCCGATCGCTACGATCCCCGACGGGTGCTGCTGGGCGCCTCGGTTATCTACGGAGCGGCGATGCTGGGAGTTTCCCAGCTTTCCTCCTCGGCCGGGCTGCTGTTCTATTTGGGGATCGTGGGCGGAATCGGCTTCAGTGGCGTGTCCCTGGCGCTGGTGATGGGCGTGGTGGGCAGGCTGGTCCCGGCCGAGCGGCGTTCCTCGATTCTGGGGGTGATAACCGCTGGCGCCTCGGTGGGGATGTTCCTGATGGTGCCGGTGGCGCAGTTCGGGCTGGAAGAGATCGGATGGCGATGGAGCTACGCCTTGGTTGCGGTATCCGGGCTGTTGATAGGGGCTCTTGCCTTCGTGTTTCCTGGCCGGGGCGACAACCGAACACAGAGCGAAGACGCTATCGATGAGCCGTTCGTCGAGACTCTCCGCAAGGCCCGTCGTAACCGGAGCTACCTGCTGCTCACCTCCGGGTTCTTCGTCTGCGGTTTCCATGTGAGCTTCATCGCGATCCATCTCCCCGCCTACCTGACCGACAGCGGGATCAGCGGCGGGGTGGCCTCCATCTCTCTGGCGATGATCGGACTGTTCAACATCTTCGGGTCTCCCTTCTTCGGGCGGCTGGGAGACACCTACCGCAAGCGCACCTTGCTCTCCCTGCTCTACGGCATCCGCGCAATACTGATGATCGGGCTGCTGCTGGCGCCCCTTACCCCGGTCACGGCCATCCTGTTCGGCGCCGCCATGGGGTCGGTGTGGCTGGGGACGGTGCCGCTCACCTCGGCCACCGTCGCCCACCTGCTCGGCGCCCGCTATTTGACAACCATGTTCGGAGTGGTGTTCCTCTCCCACCAGGTGGGAGGCTTTCTCGGAGTCTGGTTGGGCGGGCGGGTATTCGACGCCACCGGCTCCTACCGCCCGGTCTGGCTGATCGCCATCGGCTTGGCGGTAGCGGCGGTGATCATTCACCTCCCCATCCAGGATCAGCGGCAGACCGCGCCAG
This sequence comes from Acidimicrobiia bacterium, assembly GCA_965214265.1. GTDB lineage: Bacteria > Actinomycetota > Acidimicrobiia > Spongiisociales > ZC4RG35 > Bin76. Next base: position 864,017 of record CBDCBK010000010.1, on the reverse strand, counting down.
CCAGTACCGCAGTGGCGGAAGGCCCGGCCTGAGCAAGTGACCGCCACCCGCTCCGGGGCCGACAAAGACGGCGGCGGGTCGACCGGACCTTCTACCTCGTCACGGGTTCCCTGGGCGATAGTTTTGGCCGGGGCCGTCATTGGTTTGTTGTCGATGGGAATCCGTCAGTCTTTGGGGGTGTTCCTCTTGGCGGTCAGTGAAGACCTGGGGCCGGGGCGGGAGCCGTTCAGCCTGGCCGTGGCAGTTCTCAGCCTGCTCATGGGCTTGCCCGTCGCCGGCTACCTGGCCGACCGTTACGACCATCGCAGGGTTCTGCTGATCTGTGCTCTCACCTATGGCGGCGGGCTGGTGATGGCGTCTCGAATCCAATCTTCGGCCGGGCTGGTGCTGTATCTCGGAGTGGTGGCAGGCCTGGGGACCAGCGGCTTGTCGTTCGGAGTGCTGATGGGAGTGGTGGGAAGGCTGGTTCCTTTCGAACGACGCTCTGCGATGATGGGCCTGGTGGCCGCCGGCACCTCCTTGGGAATGGTGATTGTGGCGCCGGCCGCCCAGTGGGGCCTGGAGGCGTTTGGGTGGAGGCCGTCTTTCGCAGCCATGGGAGCGGCGGCTTTGGGGATGAGTGCCCTTGCCTTTCTTTTTCCTCGCCAGGCAGCGATGCGCGCCAAGGGGGAGGGGGTGGCGGACGAGCCGTTCATGGAGGCACTCGGCAAGGCCCGCCGCAACCGGAGCTACCTGCTGCTCACTGCCGGTTTCTTTGTCAACGGCTTCCACATAGGGTTGATCGTCACCCACCTACCCGCCTACCTGATCGACGGTGGGGTCACCGGGGCAGTGGCCTCCCTTACCCTGGCGGTGATCGGAGGGGTGAACATTCTCAGTTCGCCTCTCTTCGGACGGCTGGGAGACAAATACCGCAAACGCGACCTTCTCATGCTGATCTACGGCGCCCGTGCACTGCTGATCGCCGGATTCTTGATCCTCCCGCTCAGTTCGACAACGGCTCTTCTCTTCGGGGCCTGCATCGGCGTGATGTGGGTGGGTGCGGTGCCGCTTACTTCGGCCACCGTCGCCCACCTGCTCGGAGCCCGCTACCTGTCGGCATTGTTCGGTGTGGTGTTCTTCTCCCACCAGATCGGGGCTTCCCTGGGTGGGTGGCTACCCGGCCGGGTGTTCGACGCTACCGGCTCCTATCTCCCCGTCTGGCTGCTGGCGATCGGACTGTCGGTGGCCGCGGTATTCATTCATCTCCCCATCCAGGACCGAGGCACCGCAGTCGGGAACTGACCCTTGTTGGGCTATTCACAACGCCACATACCGCATTAGGCACAGGGGCCAACCTGGCGTAGTCGGATACATTCGGACAGGGTTGGCCGAGGCGGAGCCGAACATAGGATCGATCCGGACGGGGCAGGCGGTGTCGCGGGTGCGTTGGGCGGCTTCAGCCAGAGCCAGCGGACTCTCAGGTCACGAACCCGAGTTTTCGCCGACCTGGGTTCAGTCCTCGGCTACCACCGGGTTGCAGAGGACGCCCAGCCCGTCGATGTCCACCTCGGTTACATCACCGGGCCGTAGCCAGCGAGGAGGGGTCCGGGCCATCCCCACCCCCGGTGGGGTGCCGGTGGCGATCACATCCCCTGCCTGGAGGGTCATCACCGAACTCAACTCGGCGATGAGAGTGGGGATGTCGAAGATCATGTCCCCGGTGTTGGCGTTTTGGAGCGTCTCGCCGCTCACCCGGCAACGGATGCCCAGATTGTGCGGGTCGGGGACCTCGTCGGAGGTCACCAGGGCCGGCCCCATCGCCGAGAAGGTGTCGAAGTTCTTCCCCAGGGTCCACTGGGAGGTGCGTAACTGGTAGTCGCGGGCGGAGACATCGTGGAAGGGCACATAGCCCGCCACATGCTCATAGGCCCGCTCGGGGGGGATGTGTCGTCCCGGCGCGCCGATCACCACCCCCAGCTCGGCCTCGTAGTCCACTTCTTGGCTGATCCTGGGCAGCACGATGGGCGCGTCGGGTCCGATGATGGTGGTGGAGTACTTGGCGAACACCACCACGTTCTCGGGGGGCAGGTTGCCGGTCTCCAGGGCGTGGGCGGCGTAGTTCTCCCCGATCCCGAACATCTTGGGGGGATTGAGAATCGGTGCCAAAAGTTGTATCTCCGAGTTCGCCAATCTCTCCCCCCCGAAACGATCCACCGCCTCGGCGGCCCGCTCCAGAAGCTCCTGCCCGCCCGCCAGAAGCTCCACCATCCCGGTGGGCAGGGAAGAGTCGGCCTGGTGGAGATCCACCACTCCCCCCTCGGTATCCGCCCCGATCCGGACTGTTCCTCCTCGTTTGAATGTCACTAAACGCATAGCCATTCACTTTACTGCTCCGACAACCCGCCCCCGTCTGTCGCGGTCTCCTCTCAAGACCCGCGGAGCGACTGCCTGCCCATCAGGGGGAGCGGATAAAATACAACCAGATGCCCGAGATGCGAAGTCTGCTTTTCCATGGACCCGAGCAACCCCCCGGCCAGCGGTTCACCATCGAGGGACAACCCGCGCCCGAGCCGGGACCCGGCGAGGTTCGCATTCGGATAGCGAGGGTGGGGCTGTGCGGCAGCGATCTGCACGGCTACACCGGCGAGTCGGGACGGCGTGTGGGAGGAATGGTGATGGGGCACGAGGCCAGTGGCTGGATCGACGCGCTGGGCGAAGGCGTGTCGGGTCTTCCTGGCGGATCCCTGGTGACTTTCAACCCCGCCCTGCCGTGCGACGGGTCATGCGGCCACATCACCGAGAGCCGGTGTGAGCGCTTGGAAGTGGTGGGAGTCACCCCTCACATTCAGGGCGCGTTCGCCGATTACCTGGTGATAGGCGCAGATCGGATAGTTCCCATTCCCGGGTTGACCCCCGCCCAGGGAGCAGTGATTGAGCCGATGGCGGTGGGACTCCAGACTGCCGTGGCGCTCGGGGCACAGGCGGACGAAAGCGTGCTGGTGGTGGGAGGCGGCATGATCGGACAGTGCACGGCCCATGCCGTCCGGTCACTGGGCGCAGGAGAGGTGGTGATCTCCGAACCCGATCCCCGGCGACGGGAGATCGCCCGAGCGGGGGGATTCGGCACCCTTCATCCCGCCGAGGTCCAGGCGGCCGCACCCTTCGACCGGGCAGTGGACGCGGTGGCGATCTCGGCCACCGTGGGAGCGGCTCTCGACGCCACCGCCAAGGGCGGGGTGGTGTGCATCGTCGGGCTGGGAATGCCCCAGGTGACCGTTCCTCTCTTCTCGATAGTGGTGGGCGAGCGGACCGTGGTCGGCTCCTACGCCTACTCCGACGCGACCTTCGTCGAGACCGCCCGGCTGATCTCGGAAGGGGGCCTCGACCCGGCGGCGCTGATCGGCCCGACCGTCGGCATGGAGGACTTCCCCCAAGCCTTCGAGGATCTGGCCACGGGCGCCATCTCCGAAGTGAAGGTGTTGATGACGACCGAAGAGACGGGCGACTGAGAGAACTCCATGCCCTTTGTCTCTCTCCGAACCGGGATCGAGATGTTCTATCAGGTGGAGGGCGAGGGAGAGCCTCTCCTTCTGATAATGGGCACTGCTGCCGATCACACCCCCTGGGCTCGGCAGGTGAAGGACTACCGGGATCACTTCACGGTGATCGCCTACGACGCCCGCGGGACGGGCCGTTCCACCCATCCGCCCGATCCCCGCTCCTACTCCATGCGCGTGCTGGCGGACGACGCCGCCGCGCTGTTGGACTATCTGGACCTGGGCCCCGCCCACGTTTCGGGGCTGTCCCTGGGAAGCGCCACCGCCCAGGAACTGGCCATCAATCATCAGGAAAAGGTGAAGTCCCTTCAGCTGCATTGCACCTGGGGACGCTCCGATGAGTGGTTTTGCCGGATGATCGAGTCCATGGAGTTCATGGTCGCCCACGATGATCTTGCGGCCTACATCCGCTGCACGCTGATGTGGGTAGCCAGCCCCGACTTCGTCAACAATCGCCCCGAGGAAGTGGAGGCCTTCGAGACCGGCTTCATCCTGGAAAACCCCTATCCGCCCTCCAAGGAAGGGATGATGGGGCACTTCTGGGCGGACAAGACCCACGACACCCTCGATCGGCTTTCGGCCATCACCGTCCCCACCCTGATCACCTCCGGGGAGGTGGACCATCAGGTCCCCACCCGCTACGGGCGGGAAGTGCAGAGCCGCATCCCCCACTCCACTTTGCATCTGTTCGGCGGTCCCCGATCCAGCCATATTGCCTTCCACGAGATGACAGAAGAATGGAATGCCTTTACCATTGGGTGGATGAAAGGTCATACCAGTCAATGAAGTATCGGGCACCGACGTCAGTCACCGAAGCGGTGGAGCTATTGGCCGCCCATCCCGGCGCCACGGTGTTCGCCGGCGCCACCGATTTGATCCCCCAGTTCCAGGGCGGTAGACCCGAGCCGCCCTTGGTCGTGGACCTCAAACGTATTCCCGAAACCGGCCGGCTGGAAACCGACAACGACTTCTGGCGAGTGGGAGCGGCGGTCCCCTCGGCCGTGCTCTGCGCCCATGCCGGTCTGGTCGCCGCGTTTCCCGGCCTGGTGGAGGCTGCCGGCCTGATCGGATCCGACCAGATCCAGGGGCGGGCCACCCTGGGCGGAAACTTGGGCAACGCCTCCCCCGCCGCCGACTCGGTCCCCGCTCTGGTGGCTCTCGGCGCCGAGGCGATCATCGTGGGGCCCGGCGGAGAGCGCTCCGCGCCGGTTTCGGAAGTGGTGATCGGGCCGGGTGCCACTTCTCTCGATCCGGCCGAGTTCATCACCGAATTCCGGATCCCCGGTCCGGCTCGGGGAGCGTCCGACGCCTATGAACGGTTCATTCCCCGCACCGAGATGGACATTGCGGTGGTTGGTTCAGCGGCGCGCATCCGGGTCGACGCCGACGGGAGGTGCCGGGAGGCAACGGTGGTGCTGGCTGCGGTGGCCCCCACCGTGGTGGAGGTCAGCGCGGCGTCCGGGATCCTGGCCGGCCGAGTAATACCCGAGAACTCCCCTCAGGACTCCCTTTGGGATGAGTTGGGAGACGCGGCCGTTTCCTCCTGTAACCCGATCGACGACAAACGCGGCACCGCTGAATTCCGACGCCGGATAGCGAGAGTCCTGGCCTGTAGGACCGTGGCCACCGCCGCCCGACGTGCCAAGGAGACCCTATGACCAGAACCCATGTCACCTGCGTGCTCAATGGTGACCCGATCGATTTTCTATGCAACGACTATCAGACCCTCCTGAGCGCCCTCCGCGACGAATTGGGGATGACCGGCACCAAGGAGGGATGCGGGACGGGGGACTGCGGCGCCTGTTCGGTAATCCTGGACGGCCAACTGGTCTGCTCCTGTCTGGTGTTCGCACCCGAGGTGGAGGGCTGCCAGGTGGAGACCATCGAGGGACTGGCCGACGGCCACCGCCTCCACCCCCTCCAAGAGAGCTTTCTCGAGGGCGCGGCCCTCCAATGCGGTGTTTGCACCCCCGGGTTTCTGATGGCCGCCAAGGCGCTCTTGGATCACAATCCTTCCCCCACCGAGATCGAGGTGCGCTACGGAGTGGCCGGAAACTTGTGCCGGTGCACAGGATATGACAAGATCGTCCGCTCGATCCTGGACGCCGCCGCCCGGATGAGCGACCCAGAGAACCAAAAGGAGGCGACATGACCACCACCCGGACCGGCTACAAATGGGTGGGGACCCGCCCGGTACGTCACGACGGACTCGATAAGGTGACCGGTCGGGCCCGCTTTGGAGCCGACTTCGCCACGGCGGCGATGTTGGAAGGAGCGGTGCTGCGCAGTCCCCACGCCCACGCCCGCATCCTCTCGATCGACCTCGCCGAAGCTTCCGCTGTTCCCGGGGTGAAGGCGATCATCACCGGCGCGGACCTGCCCGACGTTCCCGACGAACTGGGAACAGGAGGAGAGGGTGGAATCAATTTTCGGGATCTCTCCCGCAACATCCTGGCGCGTGGAAAGGTTCTCTACGAGGGCCATCCGGTCGCGGCGGTGGCGGCGGTGACGCTCCGGATCGCCCAAGAGGCTGCCGAACTGATCCGGGTGGAATACGAGTTACTGCCGCCGGTGCTGTCGCTGGAACACGCCATGGAGGACGATGCTCCCCTACTTCACGACGACCTCTACACCTCTGGCCTCGAATCCCCGCCCGAGCGGGCTTCCAACATCGCCAGCCGCCGTGTCATCGCCCGCGGCGATCTCGACGCCGGCTGGGCGGAGGCCGACGTGGTAGTGGAAAGGGAGTATTCAACAAAAGCTGTCCATCAGGGTTATATCGAGCCTCACGCGGTGTTGGCCCAGACCGGAGAGGACGGGCGGTCGACGCTGTGGTGCTCCTCCCAGGGCCATTTCGGGATACGCACCTACACCACCAAAGTGCTGGGATGGGAGCCGGGGGACATGAAGGTGATCCCCGCCGAGATCGGAGGAGGCTTCGGAGGGAAGACCACTATCTACCTCGAGCCCCTCGCCGCGTTGCTGTCGCGGCGGGCGGGACGGCCGGTAAAGATGGTGATGACCCGAGGAGAGGTGTTCCGGGCCACCGGCCCCACCTCCGGCACCCTGATGCGAGTCAAAATGGGCGCTCGACGCGACGGGAAGATAGTGGCGGCCACCGCCTGGATGGCCTATGAGGCGGGCGCTTTCCCCGGATCGCCCATCGGACCGGGCGTAATGACGGTCTTTGCCCCCTATGACATTCCCAACGTGCTGGTCGAAGGCTATGACGTAGTGCTCAACAAGCCGAAAGTGGCCGCCTATCGGGCCCCGGGCGCTCCCATGGCGGCCTACGCTGCCGAGTCGGTGGTGGACGAGTTGGCCGAGGAATTAGGAATTGATCCCCTGGAAATCCGGTTCCGAAACGCAGTCACCGAAGGGGTGCGGTCGGTGTATGGACCGAGATTCCGGAAGATCGGGTTGGTAGAGACCTTGGAGGCGGCGCGGGATCATCCCCACTATTCGGCGCCGCTCGGTCCCTGGCAGGGCCGGGGCGTGGCTACAGGGTACTGGTTCAACTTCGGCGGGGAGACCACGGCCACGGTGAGCATCAACGAGGACGGGACCGCGGTAGTGATGTCGGGCTGTCCCGACATCGGCGGAACGCGGACCTCGCTGGCCCAGATGGCCGCCGAGGAATTGGGGATCGACGTGTACCGTATCGAGCCGGTGGTGGCCGACACCCACTCCATCGGATACAACGATATGACCGGGGGTAGCCGGGTCACCTTCGCGGTGGGCATCGCGGTGGTGGAGGCTGCCCGCCAGTTGATCGAGGACATGTGCGGCCGAGCCGCCCGGATGTGGGATGTTCCCCGCGAGGAGGTGGAGTGGGTGGACGGCCGCGCCCAGAGCGTCACCGGCGCGTCGCCGCCCGTCACCCTGGAGGAGTTGGCAGCCGGGTCGGGACGCACCGGGGGGCCGCTGTCGGCTACCAAAACCGTGAATCCCCGCGGGGTGGGAGCCGCGTTTTCCACCCAGATCTGCGACGTGGAGGTCGACCCCGACACCGGGCGAGTGACCATCCTCCGCTACACGGCCACCCAGGACGCCGGGAGGGCCATCCATCCCGACTACGTGGAAGGCCAGATGCAGGGGGGAGCGGTGCAAGGCATCGGCTGGGCTCTCAACGAGGAGTACATCTTCGATCGGGACGGGGTAATGGAAAACCCCGGATTCCTGGACTATCGGATGCCGGTGGCGTCCGACCTGCCCATGATCGACACGGTGATCGTGGAGGTACCCAATCCCGACCATCCCTACGGGGTGCGGGGTGTGGGAGAAGTGGGGATCGTCCCTCCCATGGCCGCGGTGGCTAACGCTGTCTACGCCGCCACCGGCAAGCGCATCCGAGACCTTCCCATGTCTCCGGTAAGAGTGCTCGAGGCATTATCTTCGGGCTGATGGCCCAGGTTTATTTCCCCACCGCCCTGCAAAGGCTCACCGGAGGGTTGGAAGAGTGCGAGGTGCAGGCCTCCACAGTGAGAGAGTTGGTTTCCCGGCTGGAGGATCGCTTCCCCGGCATAGGAGAACAACTGGCGTCGGCAGCAATAGCCATCGACGGGGACATCGTCCCCGGGCCCTGGCTCGAGAGACTGGAACCGGAGACCGAAATACACTTCCTCCCGGCCATCAGCGGCGGCTAGGTACCCGGATGGATTCCCGCTCCCTGCTGGTGTACGGGGATGCCTCGGTCGACATCGGGCTGCGTATTGAGGACTTCCCAACCGCCGGCCTCGACACTCGGGCCCGTCATCCGCTCCTAACCCCCGGCGGGTCGGCGGCCAACTGTGCGGCGGCCGCTGCTCGGCTGGGGACTCGAGTGAATCTGGTAGCCCGGGTGGGGAACGACCTCTTCTCGCACCTCCTCACAGAAGACCTTGACAGACATGGCATCGGGTCCTCGGCGGTAGAGAACACCGAGGGGCCCTCCTCGCTGGTGGTAGCCCTGATCGACCCCCGGGGACAGCGCACCTTTGTCTCTGCCCGCGGGCCGGCTTCCGGCCGTATCCCACCCGAGGTGTACCTGCCCCTGCTCGACGAGGCGTCGATGGTGCACTTGAGTGGCTACTCCTTCCAGGACCCGGGCTCGCGGTTCACGGCTCTTCATCTGCTGGAGGAGGCCCGACGACGGGAAATCACTACTTCGCTCGATCCCTCTCCGCTTTTAGCCGAGAACTATCGGACAGAGCTCGGCTGGCTGGAAGGGATCGACTATCTCTTCCCCAACCTCCATGAGGCGACCGCCATCACCGGGGTGTCCTCACCCGAAGACGCGGCCCGGGCGCTTCGGGGTTGGGGGGCAAAGGTGGTGGTGGTAACAATGGGCGCCGGAGGTTGTCTTGTACACGATGAAAGTGGTCTTGTGCACATCCCGGCGGTAACGGAGTTTCCGGTGGTCGACACCACCGGCGCCGGGGACGGATTCGCCGGAGGATTTCTGGCGGTGACCCTGGCCGGGGGCGCACCCGCTCAAGCCGGAAAGGTGGGAACCCTGGTGGCCGCCCTGATCATCGCCGAAGCGGGAGGGCATACCGGGAGTCCTTCCTTGGATAAATTGCGGGATTTGGCCGGTCGCCTGGGAGACGAACATCTGCAAGAGACGGTGGAGATCCTGGCTGCTACGGTACGAGCGGGCATCGTGGAGAGGGTCTAGGGGTTCATGGAAGCTGCGATCCGCCTGGGAGAAGAAGTCCGGGATGCGCTTGACAACAGACGTCCGGTGGTGGCTCTCGAAACCAGCATCGTCACCCAGGGCATGCCCTATCCGGTCAACCTGGAGACAGCCCGGGCTACCGCGGAGGCGGTCCGCCGCGGAGGGGCGGTTCCCGCCGCGATCGGGGTGATCGGCGGCGAATTGGTGTGTGGGCTGACGGAGGGTGAACTGGAGCGTCTGGGTACCTCCGCGGAAGCCGCCAAGGTGCAGAAAAGAGACCTGCCCCGGATGGTGGCCGAAGGCGGCGACGGCGGAGTCACGGTGGGCGCCTCCCTCTTCACGGCCGCCCGCTGTGGGATCGAGGTGTTCGTGACGGGAGGGATCGGGGGGGTGTCGCCGGGAGCGGGAACCTCTTTCGACATCTCCGCCGACCTGCGGGCGATCGCCGGCCATCCCTGCATCACCGTTTGCGCGGGGACCAAGGCCTTCATGGATGTGGCCGCCACCTTGGAGTATCTGGAGACGATCAGCGTACCAGTGGCGGTGTGGAAGTCCCACCGCTTCCCCTGGTTCTACAACCCCGACAGCGGAGTGGAGGTGGAATGGCGGTTGGACGAGGCCCGCCAGTTGGCCAAGGCCTTCCGAGCCGGACAACGGCTGGGATGGGAGGGTGGAATGCTGTTAGGCGTACCGATCCCCGCAGAGCACGCGCTGGATGAAGAGACCACCCACCAAGCAGTGCGCTACGCACTGGCCGAGTGCGAACGACGAGGCATCACAGGCAAGGAGACCACGCCTTTCCTGTTGCAGGCTGTATTCGAGTACACCGAGGGAGCCTCCCTGGTGGCCAATGTTGCGCTGATCGAGCACAACGCCAAAGTGGGCGCCGAACTAGCCTCGGCACTCACGGGATGCTGAAACGCCAGAGGAGCCTTTTCGATGAACAACGGCCGCTACACGACCCTTTGGATTGCTTTGCTCCTCATGGCAGCCGGTTGTAGGGGAGCCGACGATACCAGCTCTCTAACATCTACCTCTGCGGGGACGCCTGATTGGGGATCGGGTATGACCTATTCCGATTGCAGTGATCAGGGCTTGACGGATTACGGTCTTCGAACCGGTCAGAAGTGGATAGGGGACTTCCATGCCGGTTTGTATCATTGCACGGCCCCCACCACCACATCTACTTCTTCCTCGTCCCAGCCAATCACCGATTCCACTCCCCCACCCACCATAGAGCCCGGAACGACCTCCACCACAACTCTGCCGCCCCTGCGCGGACTGCGCTACGAACCGATATTTTCCGGTGTCCGTACCATCTTGGATAACGAAAAGGCCATGCCCCTACAAATCGTGGGACGCCTTGGCGGCCAATACAACTACATGATCACTCGCGAGGGAAGGGTGTGGATCGTCGAGGAGGAAACCTTCTCTAACCCACCGGTCCTGGACTTGAGGGACTCCATCGCGATCGGATCCGAAACGGGGCTGTTGGGAATAGCCCTCCACCCCACCGACCCGCAGCGAATGTTTCTCTACTACACCGACCTGGAATTCGACATCATCATCGCCGAATACCTCCTAGACGACACCTTGCGGGCCGCCATCCCCTCCAGCGCCAGGACCTTGATAAAGATCCCCACCCGTAGTGATTTCCACAAGGGCGGAATGATCGCCTTCGGTCCGGACGGGTATTTATACGTCGGGGTCGGAGACGACGGATACAATTACAACGGCCAGGATCCGACTTCACTCTTTGGCTCCATCCTCCGCATTGATGTCGACGGAGGAGATCCGTACGGCATCCCCGCCGACCATCCCCCACTCACGCCCGATGCTCCGGAGGTATACATTTACGGGATTCGCAACCCTTGGCGGTTCTGGATAGATCCGACAAGCAATGTGATTTTCATAGGCGAGGTCGGATCCGACGCCTTCGAGGAGATCAATGTAACTGCGCTCGATGCACCCGGCATCAACTTCGGGTGGTCCGTCCTGGAAGGCCATCAATGGGGTCCTTTCGTGGAGGGTATCGCCTGCAAGGAGAACCCGGGAACCTGCGACACCAGTGGTTTCACTCCTCCCGCCATGGCTCTTGCCCACGGCTCCACTGTTTGCGCTGTAGTGGGCGGGGTGGTGTACAGAGGCCAAGCCATCCCCGAACTCGCCGGTCAGTACTTCTACTCGGATGTATGCGGCGGGTTCCTCCGCAGCTTCCGCTGGAACGGATCATTGGCGGTGGACCTACGGGACTGGACCCCACAGGTGGGCACCCTAGTCCAGTTGCTTTCCTTCGGTGTTGATACCCAGGGCGAGATGTACGTGCTGACCGCTGATGATGTCTTCCGGATAGACCCTGTGCGCTGACCCCACAGCCGGAGAGGCTGCGCCGGCCGGGTGCAGGCTGGAAGGCGGGGCCGGGTCACCACTGCAAGGTGATGGCCCCGAGGATTCCACTAGACCGACCGGACAGGCGAGGCTCATGGTTTGTGGTTGCCTCCGGCAGAGCGCCCGGCACGCACTCTGAAGGTTTCCCGATGCTAGAATGCTGCGGAGAATCTTCACGCTATCCAAGGAATGCTGAGACTGCTTTACTCGGAGTGGGCCGACCACACACCTCCTTCTTGAATGTTTGACGGCAGGCCTGCCGAACCCCAAGCAGAGGTCAAATGCACAGCCCCGTCTCTCCGAGGCCCCCACTCCGGTCGACCTCCCCGCCTTCGGGCCCGCGCCGCCATATCCATCTGCCTCCTTGCGGCCTTGGTCGTTCCGAGCGCAACGGTTGGATTAGCTCAGGACTCGATGCCGCCGGCGTTGAGCAGCGCCACGATAGTCGGTTCGACGCTCACCCTCACCTACGACAAAGCCCTGGACGAAGTATCGGTGCCCGCGTCTGACAGCTTTGAGGTGACAGTAACGAGAGCCAATCGCGTTGTCACCGCGGTTGTGGTCGGGGGAACGGATGTCACGCTGACACTGGAAACGCCGGTTCAGGCAGGGCAGAGCGTGCAGGTGTCCTACACCCCGCCTGTGACGTCTCCGGTGCAGGATACGGGCGGGGTTTCAGCCGCGGCGTTCAGCACCCTCGCAGAGAACACCACCGCGGCTAGAGTGCCGGAGTTGGTGGGAGCGATGGTGAACGGGTCACGTGTGGTGTTGACCTACGGTGAGGAACTCGATGCGGGGGCGAGACCCCAAGTGGCGGCATTCACCGCGCTGGTCGCGGGCACGGATCGCGAGGTCGTGAGGGTGGACGTTTTCGGGAGTGCGGTGACGTTGACACTTGAAGCGCCGGTGTTGGCCGGTGAGGCACTAACGCTGGGCTACACGGTGCCGGCCACGCGGGCAGTGCAGGATGTGGGCGGAACCAAAGCGGAAGGATTCATCGGCTTGGCGATGACCAACAAAACACCGGCCCGGACGCCTCGCCTGTGGGCGGCTCTAGTGGAGGACGGAGAGGTCGTGTTGGTTTACAGCCGGCGCCTCGACCCAGACTTCACACCCCCGGCCGGCGACTTCGTGGTAAACGCCGAGACCGCGGTCTCCCAGCGCACCGTGCCGGTGAGCGCAGTGGCCGTCGACGGACCGAGGCTGGTTCTGACCCTGGCCACGGCAGCGGTATCCGCCGTTGAGTCGGTCTCGGTGACCTACACCCCCGGCGATTCGCCCATTCGCAGTCTCGACGGTGAAACGGCCGCGGCGGAAAGCGACTATGCGGTGACCGCGGCGGATAGGCCCGTGACTGCTCTGGCCCGGCTCGCTATGACCGAACCCGACCAGGCCATTCCCCGAGTCATGTACCCGGCGTTTCATCCCGACACGCACCACTATGCCCTGCGCTGCAGTGATGGTGACGCAATCACCCTGCTGTTGTCGAAGCAAGCCGACAGGACGCATCTCAGCGTCAACGGCCGCAGTTTCTCGAGCATCCACTCCCAGCATCAGATCACCGGTCTTTCAGAGGACACCGATGTGGTCATCACCCTCAACGACTTGGGCGAATCTTCCACCTATGTGGTGCATTGCATCCCCGAGTACTTCCCGTACATCACAACGACCCAGCGGACCGGCGTTTCCGAGGATTTGATCACCTTCACTGTGAGCGTCAGGGACCCCGAGGATCAGCCTGTGTATTTCTACGGAATACTCGACAATAACGGGGTTCCCCGGTTCCATCGCGAGAACAACAAGAGGGTAGTGCATTTCCGGCCTCATCCCAACGGCGCCTACCCGTACTCCTTCCTGGAGTATCACGATGACATCCCGCGTCCCTCCGGGTATAACCGCACTCAAACACATGAGGCGGTGATATTGGACAGCGACTTCAACGAGGTGGACCGGGCTCAGACGACATCCGACATCCTCCACACCGACCCCCATGACTTCATTGTCAAAAAGAACGGCGAATATGTTCTGTTGGCTTACGAAACCGCATATCGCGACCTGAGCACTTTGCTCAAACCCGATGGCACCTATTGGGGCAGCAATGTAGCGGTGGATGATTCAATCATCCAAGTAGTGACCGCTGGCAGTGAACCAGTGGCCGACGGCGAGTCTGTGCTCGTTTGGAATTCTTTCGACCACATGGTGCTTGACGACTGCAAGCAGCATTTCTTCCCGCATGACTATGGGCATGTGAACTCGCTGCAGGTTCTCGACAACGGAGACATCCTAGCTTCGTTCCGAGGTTGTTCGCAGATATACCTGATCGACGGCGCGAGCGGCAATGTGATATGGAAAGTCGGCCGCAGCAACTCAACCTCCCCCGAGTGGAGAGAAAACCTTCTCACCGTCACCGGTGACCCTCTCGGCGAGTTCTGCGGACAGCACGCCGCCAACTTGCTCAACAACGGCAACCTCTTGCTTTTCGACAATGGCATCGCTTGTCAAGTCGACGAGACGACATTCCTCTCGAAGCGGCCCAGCGAACAATTCAGCCGTGTGGTGGAGTACTCCATCAACACCACCTCCAAACAGGCAGTCTTCGTGCGCGACCATTCCTACCGAAACGGCTACGACGCCTCCGCCAGCTCCGCTGGCCTGGTGTCGCCACTGGTGAACGGCAACTGGCTCATCAGTTGGGGATCGCAGAGATATCTCGACTCCGACCTCGCCACACCGCCCCCGGCGGGCGCCACCCTCACCGAGGTCGATCCCGACACCCACGAACAGCTCCTGTCAATGCGGATAACCCATGACGGCAACCTGCTCGCCACCCGGGCCCATCGTGTTCCCTACGACGCTGTTCAGCACCGCACCATCGACATCACCGGCCCCCTCGCCACGACCGCCACCATCAACACCAAGAGCCTCGAACTCACATTCGACGAAGACATCGACGAAGTATCCACACCGGCCAACCGCGACTTCGCCGTCACCGTCAGTGGCGCGCCGGCGCGCCTCGAAGCGACTCCGACAGTGGCCGGGCGAACAGTAAGGCTCACCTTGGCGACACCCGCGGCAGACAGGGACACCGTAACAGTGGCCTACACCGGCGCCACACTGCAGGACACCGCCGCCGACCCCAATCCGGTAGCTCCGTTCGGACCCATCACAACAACCAACACCACCAAGGTGTTCTCCGACACAACCGGCAGCGCCTTCGCCACTGAGATCATCTGGCTCGCCGCCCAAGGAATCACCCTGGGCTGTGCCCCCGACAGCTACTGCCCCGATGACACCGTCACCCGAGCACAAATAGCCACCTTCCTGACCCGAGCGCTCAACCTACCCGCCACCGGCAACGACTACTTCGACGACGACAACGACTCCCCCCACCAAGACAACATCAACCGCCTGGCCCAGACCAAGATCACCCTGGGCTGTGCCCCCGACAGCTACTGCCCCGATGACACCGTCACCCGAGCACAAATAGCCACCTTCCTGACCCGAGCGCTCAACCTACCCGCCACCGGCAACGACTACTTCGACGACGACAACGACTCCACCCACCAAGACAACATCAACCGCCTGGCCCAGACCAAGATCACCCTGGGCTGTGCCCCCGACAGCTACTGCCCCGATGACACCGTCCCCCGAGCACAAATAGCCACCTTCCTCTACAGAGCAAGAGACCTCATAACCGCAGTCCGACATCAGCCCCAATGAACCCGAGTTGACTCGCCGAACACAACGCTGAAGCCGCACCGAAACGCTGGAAGTCGAGGCAAAGAAGGGCGTTAGGTGTATCCGCCTCTCCCTAGCCGCGGGTGCGGGCAGCATAGAAGGAGCGGAGCGAGGCAGTAGCGCGAATGCGTAACCCGGCCACCTCGATCTCATATTCCCCCTCCTCCAGCCAGGCCCGGTTGATGCCTCCCGGATGCTCGAGGTAGCCCATAGCCAGACAGCGCTCTTCGGTGTAGCTCCACATACCGGAGGTGGTGCGACCCAGGATCTCCCCGTTGCGGTAGATAGGCTCGTCGTGATAGAGCAGCCGGTCGGGATCCTCCAGGCGAAACTGGACAAGTCGTTTGGTGCGGGGCCGACCGCGCTGGGACTCCAACGCCTCCCAACCGCAGAACCCGCCGGGCTTGTCCCAGTCCACCGCAAAACCCAGACCGGCTTCGAGGGGAGTGTCCTCGTCGGTGATGTCGTGTCCCCAGTGGCGGTAGCCCGCCTCCAGCCGGAGGGAGTTCATGGCGTGGAACCCGGCATGGCGCAAACCGCGCCCCGCCCCCTCGGCCACCACCGCGTCGTAGACCGAAAGCGCCTGCTCGACCGGCACGTACAACTCCCAGCCGAGTTCTCCCACATAGCTGACCCGCATAGAAAGCACCCGATGGCCAGCCACCGTTATCTCCCGCGCCGCACTGAACGGAAACGCCTCGCTGCGGAGATCGGCGTCGGTGAGCGCTGACAGAAGCTCCCTGGAGCGGGGACCCATAACCCCCAGCATCGTCAAATGGGAGGTGATGTCCCGTATCTCCACATCGTGACCGCGGGCGGCCCGCCACAGATATGCCCAGTCGCGGGTGGGCGCTCCCGAGCCCGAAACTACCAGGAAGCGCTCCTCGGAAAGGCGGGTGACCGTCAAATCGGCCTCTATTCCGCCCCTCGCGTTGAGCCACTGGGTGTAAACCACCTTGCCGGGGGGACCGGGGACCCGACCGGCCGAGATCCACCCGAGCAGCCGAGCGGCGTCGGGGCCCTCCACCTCGAATTTGGCGAAAGAGGTCTGGTCGAAGAGGCCCACCGCCTCGCGCACCGCCAAGCACTCCTCGCCTGAGGCTTCCCACCAGTTCTGCTTTCCATAGGAGTACCGATAGCGGCGTTCCATCCCTTCGGCGGCGTACCAGTTGGGCCGCTCCCACCCCGACATCTCCCCAAACACGGCCCCGGCGGCGTCCAGACGATCATGGAGGGGCGAGAGCTTGACATCCCGGGCGCTCTCGTATTCGTAGAAAGGCCAGTGCATGGCATAGAGGAGGCCCAGGCTCTCCGAGATCCGCTCCTCCAAGAACCCCACCTCGGTCTGATGGGGCTGGGCCCGGCGGATATCCACCGGCCACAGATCGGTAGAGGGATAGCCGTCGATGATCCAGTCGGCCAGCACCCAGCCCACACCCCCCGCCGATTGGATGCCCACCGAGTTGAAGCCGGCCGCCACGAAGCACCGTTCCACCTCGGGCGACTCTCCCAGGTAGTAGACCCCGTCGGGAGTGAAAGCCTCCGGGCCGTTGAAGAAAAGTTGTATCCCCACCTCGCCCAAAGCGGGTACCCGGTGGATGGAGCGCTCAAAGATGGGCCCCACATGCTCCCAGTCCTCCGCAAGCTGTCTGAAGCTGAAGTCGCGAGGTATTCCCTCCACTTTCCACACCTTGCCGCGCGGCTCGAAGAAGCCGGCCATGATCTTGCCGGTCTCCTCCTTGAAGTAGGTGTAGTTGGTGGGATCGCGCAGAGTGGGCATCCCTGGCGGCACTCCATCAAGAGGCTCGGTCACCAAATAGAAGTGCTCACAGGCCTGTAGCGGAACCCGCACCCCGGCGGTGGCGGCCAACTGGCGCGTCCAGATTCCCGCCGCCAGCACCACTGCCTCGCACTCCACATACCCTTGCTCGGTTTCCACTCCCACCACCCGTTCGTTTCTGACCCGCAGCGATTCCACCGCCACCCCCTCTTTGATCTGAACTCCCCGGTCTTTGGCGCCTTTGGCCAAGGACATGGTGGTGTCCACCGGGCTGGTCTGGCCGTCCTGGGGAATCCAAGCCGCCCCCACCAGATCGTCGATGCGTACCAGTGGCCATCGTTCCCGCAGCTCGTCGAAGCCCATCTCGCGCATCTCCACCCCGACCGTCCGAGCCATGGACAGGCCCCGCATGATCTCCTCCCAGCGCTCGTAGTCGGAAGCCACCGAGATGGAACCCACCGCCCGATAGCCGGTCGCCTGCCCGGTCTCGGCCTCCAGCTCTTCGAAGAGCCGCGCCGAGTAGGTGGCCAGCCGGGTGAGGCTGTGGGACGATTTGAGCTGGCTGACCAGCCCGGCCGCGTGCCAGGTGGTTCCTCCGGTGAGCCTCCCCTGCTCCAACAGCAGCACATCGGTCACGCCCCGCCTGGCCAGATGATATGCAACGCTGCACCCGATGATCCCCCCGCCAACCACCACCACTTGGGCCCGGTCGGGCAGTTTCCCGGCGCCCGTCAGGGGCTCCGGCCCGGAAATCAGCCGCCCCTCACCGGTTGGAGGGGGAGGCGGATGGGAAACCGCGCCCGCAGCATGTGATCCACCTCGGGGGAAACATGGCGAGGGAAATGCTCGGCCAGCGTCTGGACGACGTACTCGTGCGCCCGGTCAGAGGCCGAGAGCTTGCCCGCGTCGGCCCAGTCATCAGGACTGAGCCGGTCTCCGACCTTCGGATAGAGATACTCCTGCTGCATCACCCGGAGGGTCTGCTCGTGGCCGAGAAAGTGCCCCTCGCCCGAGATCACATCTTTGATCACCTGCGTAGCGAGGCTGTCGGGGTTGACTTCGATGCCGCGCACGGTGCGGTTGACCGCTCCCAGCAAATCGTTGTCGATCACCATCATCTCGGGTGAACACGCCAGGATGGAGGCCATCATCCCCGCCGACTCATAGATCAGGTTGGCCCCGGCCTGCGCGGCCAGAGCCACGGTGAGACCCTTCTCGTGCCCGGCCTGGGCGTCGATGAGCTTGGAGTCGGACATGCCGGCGGGCACTCCGGAGGGAAGCCCCAGCCAGTTGGCAACCTGCGCCCCGCCGGCGGCCAGCACCGCCTCCTCCCCGCTGCCACCGCTCATCGCTCCGGTGCGCAGGTCGGAGACGAACGGCCACAGTCCCATCACGCAGGGATGTCCCGGAGACAACATGTTGATGCAGGTCAGGGCGGCCAAACACTCCGCCAGAGCCTGGACGAGGGATCCGGCCAGGGTGGCGGGTGAAGTGGCGCCGGCCTGGCCGGCGGACAGCAGGTTGATGGGCATTCCCGTCCGCACCTGCGCCACCATGCCCTCCGCGGTCTCCATGGCGAAGCGGAGCGGAGGCACCACGAAGGTGCTGTTGGCAACTATGAAGGGTCGCTTCCGGAACTCGCCTTCACCGCCCAGCACCATGTCGCACATCTCGACCACCTCATAGACGTGGGCGGCCTGGAAGAACGAGGTACCGATCGGCTTGGTGGTGCCCATCATGGCGGCGTAGGCGGTGTTGATGTCCACCTCGTGGGCGCCCTCCACCTCGCGGGTCACCACCGGGCGCACAAAGAAGTGAATATTCTCCAGGGTGTCGGCCAGTCGGGAGAGGTCATAGAGGTCCTGGGTGGTGGAATGCCGGTAGGACTGGGTCTGGTGGTCGAATATGAGAACCGCGGCGCCCGCGGTTCCGAAATGCACCTTCCGGTCGGCCAACTCGATGGACCGGTTCTCGTCGATGCCGTGCCACACCCACGACTTGGCGGCCATCTCGATAGCCCGCTTCACCAGCGAGTTCGGAAAGCGGAGCCGCTCGTTGTCGTCCATCCACCCGCCGGCGGCGGTTACCGCCTCGATGAACTCGGGGATCGGATCGCCCATCCCCACTTCCTCCAAAAGCTGGAGGGAGGCACGGAACACCTCTTCCATCTCCGATTCGGAGAGCGGGCGGTAGGCGCCACCCGAGATTCCCGGCCTTACCGGACGCTCGCTCTTTTTCAGTCCCGCGGCGCGCGCTGCGACCCGGGCGGCCCTTCCTCCTGATCTGCGGCTCCGCCTGCTCATCAGACTCGCAGCCTTTCGCTGCGCGGATCCCAGGCAGGCGCGGCCAGTACCCGGGCCGGGCGGCGATCGCCCATCAGTTGGATCTCGAACTCAGAGCCCGGTGAGCGATAGTCGGGGTGGACATAAGCAAAAAACAGACTCTTTCCCACCGAGTACCCGTAAGCGCCGGAGGTGGTGAGGCCGATCATCGTCCCATTGGCGTGAACCGGTTCGTTTCCCCGGCAATCGGCGTCGGCAGCATCCACCTCGCCGTACACACAAACCATGGTGAGGTCCGTGCCCCTCCGAGCTAGGGTGGCGGCCTTGCCCAGGAAATCCTTGTTGTAGTTGACGAAGCGCTCGATATCGGCCTCCACGGGGGTGATCTCGGTGGTCAACTCAAATCCGTGGGCCTTGTAAGCCTTCTCGATGCGCATCACGTTCATGGCGTAGCTCCCGAAATCGATCAATCCCAGCCCCTCCCCCGCCTCCTCTATCGCAGGGTACAGCGTCGTCATCTCCTCCAGCGGGTGATGAAGCTCCCAGCCCAGTTCACCCACATAACTCACCCGCAGCGCCAGACATGCAACGCCCGCCACCTCGATCTCCTGTCCGGTGAGCCAGGGGAAGCTATCGGCGGTGAGTTCGGCGTCGGTAAGCCGACTCAGCAACTCCCGGGATCGGGGTCCGGTCACGGCCAGGATGCCCCGCTGGTTGGTGACATCGGTGACCGTCAACTGCTCTCCGGACACGGCGTGGCGCCGGAGCCAGTCCTGGTCGTGCTGTTCGGCCATGATCGAGGAGTTGAGGTAGAAACGGTCGTCTCCCAGCCGCGTGATGGTCACCTCCCCCTCGATGCCGCCCAGAGTGGTAAGCATGTGAGCCAAGCGCACACCGCCGTCCCGGCGGGGAAGGCGGTTGGCCGCCAGCTGGTCCAACAGCGCCGCCGCGTCGGGTCCGGTCACCTCCAGCTTGGTGAATGCGGTCAGGTCGGCCACCCCCACCCCGTTACGTACCCCCAGCACCTCTTCTCCTACCGGCCCGAACGCCGAAGAGCGTCGGAAGGAATACTCCTCGGGCTGACCGTGGGGGGAGAAGTAACGGGCGCGCTCCCATCCGTAGATCTCCTGGAACTGGGCGCCTTTTCGGGCAAGGGTGTCATAGAGTGGGGTGCGCTTGACCGGTCGCCCCGCCTCCCGGTATTCGCCAGGCATCCGCACCTGGTACATCTCGTGATACTCGTCGATCGACTTGGCCAGGGTAAAGTCCCCGGGGGCATAGGGGCCGAAGCGGCGGGGATCCATCTCGGCCACGTTGATCTCGGTCTGACCATGCACCATCCACTGCGCCAGGTACTTGCCCACCCCCGGGCCCTGGCAGATGCCGATTGATGATCCCACGCACATCCAGTAGTTCTTCAGACCTGGGGCCGGACCCATCAGAAAGCCGGAGTCCGGGGTGTGGGTGATAGGACCGCAAACCGCCCGCGTTATGCCGGCTTCTCCAAAGGCAGGAATCCGTTGGGCGGCTAGATCCAGCCAGGGTAAGAGCTTTTCCACATCAGGGGGAAGGAGATGGAAGGTGAGGTCCCAGTCAATGCCCTCCACTCCATAGGAAAGGGATCCCTCCGTCTCGTAGGGGCCGATCAGCAGCCCGTCATGTTCCTGGCGGTAGTAGCAGGAGGCCCGAGGATCGCGCAACACCGGGATTTCGAAATCCAGAGCAGCAATCTCGGGAATAGCTTCGGTGACGATGTAGTGATGGATGACCGAGACGATCGGCGTTTCCAGACCCACCATGGCAGCCAACTGGGGTCCGAAGTGGCCGGCTGCATTCACCACATGTTCGGAGACGATGCGTCCCTTTTCGGTGATGGTCTCCCAGCGTCCGTCCGGAAGCTGGTTCATATCGATCACCCGATTGCGCCTCACGATCTCAGCGCCCAGCTGGCGGGCGCCCGCCGCCATAGAGTTGGTGGAAGAGGAAGGGTCGGTCCAACCGTCGTGGGGGGTGTGGAGACCCAACACCACCCCTTCGGTGTCCACCAGGGGGTGCAGCCTGCGGATCTCGTCGGGACCCACCAGATGCGACTCCACCCCAACCAGCTCCAGCACTCCATGCACGTATTTGAACCAGTCTGCCTCATTGGAGTTGGTGGCCAACCGGACCGCGCCGCAGCCGTGCCATCCGGTGTGCAGACCGGTCTCTTCTTCAAGCCGGTTGTAGAGCTCTACGCCGTAGGCGTGAACCTTGGCCATGTTGAGGCTGCCGATGAAGTGGGGCACCAACCCGGCGGCGTGCCATGTGGAACCCGAGGCCAGTTCGTCTTTTTCCACAAGCACGGTGTCGGTCCACCCCTCGTGCGCCAAGTGGTAGAGCAACCCCACGCCCATCGCTCCCCCACCCACGATCACACAACGCGCCTCTTCTCTCATGCCGCGGCCTCCATGATCACGCCCGGCGGTACAGAAGCGGGATTATATCCTTCAATGCAGCAGGCGGGTTCGCATCGTGGACAAAACCCGGCAAAGGCGATAATATTCGGGGAAGGCTCAATGCTTGGAGGTCGAGAGCATGAACAGCAACCTTGCCGCCTGGGTCGGCGGAGCTACTTGGGCGGGCGGAGACGGTGTCAATGTAGGCGAGCCCTCCTTCGACAGCGCCGATGAACTCCGCCTCCACCGTCAACGACAGACCGCTCTCTCCTACCGGCTGTTCGGAGCGTTTGGATGGGGATCACTGGGTGACGGTCATATCACCGCTCGGGATCCCGAGCGCACCGACTGCTTCTGGCTGCTCCGATACGGGGTGGCGTTTCGAGAGGCCAGAGTAAGCGACCTGGTGCTGGTGGGACCGGACGGAACGGTGGTGGAGGGCGAAGGCCCGATCAACATGACCGCCTATTACATCCACGGTCCGATCCACGAGGCCCGGCCCGAAGCGGTCTGCGTGGCCCACACCCACACCCCCTACGCCACATCCTGGGCAGCCAACGTGAGGCCGTTCCGGATGATCTGCCAGGAAGCCACCGCTTTTTTCAGGGAACAGGCGATCTTCGAGGGGGAGGATGTGCAGGTGATGGACGCCCACACCGGCAAGCACATCGCCGCCGCGCTGGAGGAGGCCAAGCTGATTTTCCTGCGCAACCACGGACCGGTGACCGTTGGGAGGTCGGTGGAAGAGGCGATCGGCTGGTTTCTGCTAGCCGAAAGAGTGGCCGAAGTGCACATCAAGGCCCCCGAGGCCCAGCCGATCTCCGACGATGCTGCAGGGGAGGCCGCTGCCGAGATCGCGCATCCCACCAATGCTCTGTCCACTTACCGGTACGCCACCATGTCCTACATTCCCGACCCCTCCGTGGTGGACGACTGACCACTCTGGTCCTCTGACCGCACCCCGACCGGAAAGGGCGGACTCAACCTCAGAGCGCACTGCAGTAATGCTCGACCGGGGCTTGCTGCAGCCGGGAACACCGGCTGCAGCCACATACAAAGATCGAGAGGGAAGGTTTCCCTTTTAGGTATTCACCTCTTCATAGCTGGGACCGCCGGTGCCCTCCACCCAGTAGCGGCGCGCCCAGGCTACACCCTGCCAGGTGCGCACCTTCTCGGGCGCCACCTTGATCAGCCAGCGGGGCTGGTTCAGGGTCGGCACCAGGTAGCTGGGTCCGTTGGGGCCCAGATAGCGGAGAGACATCTCTTCGGCGACCTGCACCCATTTGCCGCCGACGTTGGGCTCTTCAGCCACCACTGCACTGCCCTCGACGAAAACCTTGGGAATCTGAGCCGTTTGGCCCGACTCGTCGGGGGGACTGTGAGCGGCATCAATCACCACGCAAACCCGCGGATCGTTGACCACATAATCGCACCACCGCGCCTTCTGTCGGCCTACGAACCACAGGGCTTCGCCATCCCACTGGTACCAGAGTGGAATCACATACGGAGCGCCGTCCGGCTTGAGGCAAGCGAAGCGGGCCAATGCGTCGGTAGCCAAAAAGTCCTCGACTTCCTTATTGCTGAGCGCACCGATCTTGCCCCGGAATTCCTCGGCCATTGTCGTACTCCTTACATCTCGACGATTTGGCTTCTCACGATAACAACAGGATCAGCCGGGAGAGTAATCAAAGACGATAAGCTCTCTTCTTGGAACCATTTGCACCCGTCCCCCTGGCACGAAATCCCAACACCATGAATAAGGCCCACTCGCCGACTCTCACCATGGACCCTGATTCGGCTGTATCGGTCCGCAATCTGGTGAAGACATTCGAAGTGGGCGGGGGGTTTTTCAGCAGCCGTCCTCGGGGAGTGGTTTCAGCGGTGTCCGGGGTTTCCTTCGACATCCCGCGGGGAACCACCCTGGGGCTGGTGGGAGAGTCAGGTTGCGGCAAGTCAACCACCGCCCGGTGCGTGCTGCGGCTCATCGAGCCCACCTCGGGGAACGTGCTGCTGCGGCGGGAGATGGAGGGCGGCGGCAAGTCGGAGGTGATCGACATCACTACTGCCGACCGGAACACGCTCCGTCACCTCCGCCGGGAGATGCAGATAGTTTTCCAAGATCCCTACGCCTCTCTCAATCCCCGGATGCGGATCGGCGACGCCATCGGCGAGCAGCTAGCCGTCCATACCGACATGAACCGTTCCCAGCAGCGCCAGCGAGTGGGGGAGCTCTTGGAGATGGTGGGTCTCAACCCGCGCTATGCCCGCCGGTTTCCGCACGAGTTCTCCGGCGGGCAGCGACAGCGGGTGGGCGTGGCCAGGGCTTTGTCCCTCCACCCCAGCTTCGTGGTGTGCGATGAGCCGGTTTCGGCTCTCGACGTCTCCATTCAGGCCCAGGTTCTCAATCTTCTGCGAGAGCTGCAGGACGACTTAGGGCTGACCTATCTGTTCATCGCCCATGACCTGGCGGTGGTGCGCCATATCTCCGAGCGGATTGCGGTGATGTATCTGGGCAAGGTGGTGGAAATGGCCGACTCCGAACGGCTTTTCGCCCAGCCGCTTCATCATTACACCAACGCCCTCTTGTCGGCTGCCCCCCTCCCCGACCCGGTCCAGGAGCGAGAACGCACCCGCATTCTTCTGGAGGGAGAGGTGCCCTCTCCGATCAACCCGCCCACGGGGTGTCGTTTCCATCCCCGTTGCGCGGTAGGCCGAACCCGGGAGATCTGTCGCAACGAGGAGCCGCTGCTCGAAGAGAAACAGACCGGCCATTTGACCGCTTGCCACTTCCCCCTAATGTGATGCTCGGGCCTTCCAACACCATCTCATCCATGCCCCGTTCGGGCATCCGGGCGATCAACGACCTCGCTTCCCAGTACCCCGCTGTCATTCACCTGGAGATAGGCGAGCCCAATTTCGCCACCCCTGAGCACATCAGCCGGGCGGCGGGGGAGGCCGCCGTGGCCGGATTCACCGGCTACACGCCCAACGCCGGCATCACCGAACTCCGGGAAGAGGTGGCAAAAAAACTCAACAGGTTTAACGGGATCGCGGCCGGTCCGGAGAATGTGGTCGTGACCACCGGCGGATGTGGGGCGCTGTTCACCTCGCTTCTGACCCTTTGCGATCGAGGGGACGCGGTGGTGGTCTCCGACCCAACATGGCCCAACTACGGGATGATGGCCGCTCTCCAGGGCCTCGAGATGCGCCGTTACCCGCTGCGCCCCGAGGACGGATGGCTCCCCAACCCCGAGGAGATTGAGAAGGTGATCACTCCCAATTGCCGAGTGTTGTTGCTGGTCTCCCCTTCCAACCCCACTGGGACCCTGATTGGCGAGGAGTTGATGAGAGAGCTCTTGGAGGTGGCCCGTCGTCACAACTTGTGGGTGATCTCCGACGAGGTGTACGACGCCATCACTTTCGGAAAGCCTGCCTACTCGGCATATCACGTGGATCCCGACCGGGTGATCTCGATTTTCAGCTTTTCCAAGACTTACGCCATGACCGGCTGGCGGATTGGCTATACGCTTTCGCGGCCCGACATCGCCTCCCTAATCAGCAAGTCCCAGGAAGCGGTCACCTCCTGTGTGAACGCTCCCGCCCAGATGGGGGCGCTGACCGCGCTGCGCGGTCCCCAGGATGACGTATGGATGATGCGGGACGCCTATTGGGAACGCCGGGACCGGGTCATGGAGTTGCTCTCCGCGGCGGACATCGCCTTCGCCCGACCCGAAGGCGCCTTCTATATGTGGATCGACATCTCCCAGAGTCGTCTGTCCGACACCGAATTCGCCCGCCGGATGGTCACCGAACACCGGGTGGCTTTAGTGCCGGGCACCACCTTCGGCCCCAGGGGAAGAAGCCATGTCCGTGTCTCCCTGGCCACCGACACCGACCTGCTGCTAGAAGCGGTCTCCCGACTGATCAGAGCTGTCCGCGCAGGCGGCTGACACCCCACGTCCAATAGCCTTTCTCTTCGCTCAGAACTCCCTTCGTGCGTTGGAGGCCGGTGCAGGGATCCGCGGTCTCCAACCTGGTCAGGCCCGTTTGACAGCCCTTTGGTAGCGGCGCACCGACAAGGGGCCGAAGATCATTACGATCAGCACCGCCCAGAGCAAAGCGTAGAGGACGGGGTTCTGAAGCGGCCAGGCGGTGGGTTCGGGCGCGCCGAAAGGGATGTTCCCGAACAACTCCCGCACCGCCTGGGCCACAGCCGAGATCGGGTTCCACTCGGCGAACGCCCGCAGCACGGAAGGAAGGTTCTCCACCGGAACGAAGGTGTTGGCGACGAAGGTGAGGGGAAAGATCACGATGAAACCGGCATTGTTGATCACCTCGACGCTGGGTACCAGCAATCCGATGTAGGCCATGGTCCAAGAAAAGGCATAGGAGAATACCAGCAGCAAACCGAATCCGGCCACGCCTCTCCAAAAACCGTTGTTGATGCGCCAACCCACCAACAGGCCGGTCAGGCCCATGATCAAGAGGGTCAAGACATTGTAAACAACGTCGCTGGCAGTACGGCCCACCAGAACCGCGGCCTGGGACATGGGCAGCGAGCGAAACCGATCGATGATCCCCTTTTGCATGTCGTCGGCGAGGCCAGCGCCGGTGAAAGTGGCGCCGAACATCACCGTCTGAGCGAAGATGCCAGCTATCAAATACTCCCGGTATGAACCGCCGGGGATGTCGATCGACCCGCCGAAAACGTATGCAAAAAGCAGTACGAACATAATCGGCGATATCAGCACGAACACCAACACGTCCGGAACCCGTTTGATCTTGATGAGATTCCGTTTGGCAATGACCGCAGCATCGGCAAAGAGATAGAAAACTCCGGTCATGATCCTCTTCCCTTCTTGACAGCCGATCTGTCCTTCGCTTTGTGATTCTCTGTTGGCTCGGCGGCGCGTCCGGTAAGCGTCAGGAACACATCGTTGAGGGTGGGACGCCGCAGACCTACATCGTGCAGGGCGACACCTGCCCGATCCAAGGCCCTAAGCGCCTCGGTGAGCACCACGGCGCCTCCCGAGACAGGAACCGTTACTTTGCGGTTCCGCTCATTGGAGACCAAATCACCTACCGCGAACCGTTCCATTATCTCCTGGGCCCTGGGAAGCTCATGGGAGGAGGCGACGGTGACTTCGATACGTTCGCCACCCACCATTGTTTTTAGTTCGTCAGGGGTCCCCTGGGCAATCTCCTTACCCCGGTCGATAACCATGATCCGGTCAGCCAGGTGGTCTGCTTCCTCCAGGTACTGGGTGGATAGCAACAGGGTCGAACCGCTTGCCACTAAGTCCCGGATGACCCCCCACAACTCAATACGACTGCGGGGGTCGAGGCCCGTGGTGGGCTCGTCCAAGAACAACACCGGCGGGGATGCCACCAGGGCGCCCGCCAGGTCAAGCCGCCGCCTCATTCCACCCGAGTAGGTCTTGACCGGCCGGTTGGCCGCCTCGGTCAAATCAAATATCTCCAAGAGCTCCCGAGCCCGGGTCCTCGACCGGGAACGGCCCAACCGGTAGAGGCGTCCGATCATGTCCAGGTTCTCGAATCCGGTCAGGTGCTCATCCAATGCCGCGTATTGGCCCGATAGTCCAATGCGTTTCCGCACCAGGCCGGGTTCCTTGAGCACATCGGCGCCAGCCACCCGCGCTGATCCCGAATCGGGAAGAATCAAGGTGGCAAGGATCGAGACCGCAGTGGTCTTTCCCGCTCCGTTGGGACCCAGAAGACCGTAGATCGACCCCTCTTCCACATACAAGTCCAACCCGTCCAGAGCAACCACATCGCCATATCGCTTCACCAGACCCGATGTCTCAATCACATTGCCCATGAGCCTCCGTTCCGTCAACAGCGGGCACACCCAGCCCTACCAAAAGGCGAAGGCTATACCACTCCCGCAACCTACCCCAAAACGCCACCACGCTGGCAAAATATCAAGAAAGGGGAAAGATACAATGCAGCACGGCCAACGACCCTGCTCACAGGCCTTCTGTTAAGAATCGGCTCGGCCAATTCTTGATTGGTAACGCTTGGTCAGGACAGGCGGGATATCCGGACTTGCGCCTCGGCCATGTGGAGGGATGCGACCACCGGATCAATACAGAACGCATCAATCAGGTGAGCGACCTCCCAGACCATACCTCCCCAGAGCGTGCATCCGAAGAAGATGGCCTCAACACGGTCCCGTTCGATCATGGCTCGGGCGGTCGGAACGCCCTCGGTGTGAAGCTGGCGGCGGAACTGCTCCTCGACGATTTCCGCGGTGACCTCGGTGTTGCCAACCAGCGACGTCTCGCCCTCCACGTGCATGGGCACGAACGCGACGGAACTGAAGGCTTCTGAAAGCCCGTAGGCTCGCAGCATGCGATGAGTCAAGTTGGCGATCCTGCGCCGGCCGTGTTCGTCGGGGGACAGCATGCCGACGTTGGCGCCGCGGGCGGCAGCCAATGCGACCGCGGCCTGCAGTGGACCAATCACCGGGATCTTGACGCATCGCTGCGCCTCCATCAACGCCGGATCCGCGCAGCATGCGATGATGGCGGCGTCGGCGCCTTCGCGTTCCGCCTGGAGAACCGCGCCGATCAATTCGTTCATGTAGAGGGGCTCGAGGGGCAGCATGGGTCCGGCGAGTTCGGGGGGTAGTTCCAAGTGGCGCACCTCGATGAACACACCGCTCGAGGCGTGGTTCTCGAGGACGGACAACATGCGTTTGGAGTGCAGGTCGCTCCCTACAGGTTCTATAAACCGAATTCTCATATGCTCCTCCTGGCCTCGGCGCCCCGCAAGTCGTCGATATGCGACGCAGGGCCAACCAAAGTATACAGTCGGCGCCTCCGGCGGTCCCCTTGATGGCCAGTTTGCATGAGCGCAAACGTGCCCGGGAAACGAGATCGATGCGAGGAACTGATGGAGAATCTCTAGAGGACAGTAACCCTCCTGACCAGGGCTTCCCGTGGCATCGGGTCAAAGTCGACCCTCAGCGCAGGTGGGCGGGATACTCGCCAGGGGCAGATGCCTGTTGGGACGGCTGGGCAGAGGCTCGGATCAAAAGCATGGCCACCGTCGATGTGCCGGTCTGGACTCCACCATGCCACACACCAGAGGGTCTATAGAAATATCCGTCCTTGGGAAACTCGGTGACCTCCATGCCATCCCGGCGGTGGGATGCCTGCCGCCAGATTCCATCCAACACAAACACTTCAGCGGGATCCTGATCCACATACCAGCGGTCGAGATGCAGATCCACCGCGGCGGTCTGCCAGAATCGCCCACCCCGAAGAGCTGGCGCCAAATCCCGTTGCCGGGAGTTGGGAGGAGCATTGGGCATCTGTATCCACTCCCTCTCACCGGCCACTACCGGTTCCGGGCGGTCGGGATCCTCGGGGCCTTCGTCAGCCACGAATCGCAAGGGCGCGCCTGAAAAGAGCAGCAAGGTGGCTCCCTCCGTACTCCCCAGCCCCTTCACCATCGTCCCTGCACGGGCGCCCCACAGGGTATCGGCGCCAAGCAAATGGCCATCCGCCTCCACCTGACCGGAGAGCACGAACACCTCCACATCCCCGCTGAAAGACCCGCTCCGGGATGTCCCCCACCCCGGGGAAACCTCCAGAAGCCGGGTGGAAGGCCCCGATCCGTCCCGGCTCAGGATCCAGGTAGCTGGGCGACCATCCAGCCCGTGGATGGTCATCGGCCGGGATGGAAAACTCCTCGGGTTCGGGACGGTAACCGGCTGAAAGCGCCGATCGGCCACGCCGGGATCGTCCACTTCCTGGTGAGCCGTTGCCTAGGAGAAGTCGAACAGCCGCATGGCGTTCCCGCCCCGGATTGCATCCCGGTCGGCCGCCGAGAGGTCGGGCAGATAGTGATCCACCAGCGCCAGTTGCTCAGGATAGCCGGGCTCCACCGCGATCCACGGGTAGTCAGAGGCCCACATGATCCGGTCCGCCCCAAAAATCCCATGGATAGCGTCCACAGTCGAATGAACATCGGGATGGGGATACGGCTCCTGGGTGAAGGCGTATTGCCCGGAGAGATGGGCGTACACGTTTGCCCGGGCGGCGATCACTTCTATGGTTCTCAGCGATGCTGGCGGGAGGTCGAGAGTGAACCGGGGACGACCCCATTCGTCCGCTCTTATCTCGTCCCAGATGCTCGGGCAGAATCCCAGATGGTTGATGACCACTGACAGGTCGGGAAGCAACTCCAGCACCCGATCCAATAAAAGTACCTGCTCCTCCGTGGCGTAGAACCACAGCTTCACCCCGTCGACGGCCATCTGCTGGAGGACGGGAAACATCTCGATCTGGTCGGCGGGCTGTGAGGGGTCGGGATCGAGGTTGAACAGCCGAAACCCCTGAAAGGGCGTTGCTTCGCGGCGCTCCCGGTAGTTGACGAACTGATCAGGCGCGGAGACGTCCTGCACTCCCACGATGGCAAACAGGTCAGGACGGGTTGCCACCACCTCCCGCAGGTACTCGTCATGATGGGAGATACCCACGATCACCGCCTTGTCCACCCCCGCCCGCTCCATGTAGCCGAAGTACTCGTCCATCGGCGCCCGCCGCTCCGGTGGGGTCAAACCGGGAAACACGTCGCGGGGGTATTGCTCGGAAAGGGACTCGAACAGATGGAGGTGGGCATCGACCACCGTCATAGACAACTCCTTTCAAACCCGTTACGGATATCGTACCCTCCCGACGAAAGCGACTACCTGCCGGGGAGTCACCCTTCCAGAAGATTGCCTTCTCTCGTCCTTGTTCCCCAGATGTGGAAGACCACCCCAGGAAGGATGTCCACAAATGCCCGTTCGCCCGGCGCCGGGACAGCCAAGATGCCCAGCTGAAAGGGTCTCGGTAGTCTTGCTGCTGAAAGGCTATTCGCTCCAGACATCCACAATCGAGGCGGAGGCTGATACTGGAAAGCCTTGGAGAAGGATCGCTACGGGACCTTAGGAGAAGGGACAAATCCCTTTTCCGGTTGTGGGCCGCTCTGTGGATGACGGCAGTGACTCTCTTCACTGCGGTCCCTGCGGCCGCCGAGGAGAATGGTTACGACGAAGATCCCTTGGGTCTGGTCGCGGGATATAGCACAACTACCCACTACAGCCTCGGCGAAGACTTATGGGATGTCTGGATTTGCGAGATCCCGGAAGCGATATTGGATTTCTCTCCTTCCGAGGTGGCAGCGTTATTCGAGGAAGAGATAGTTCCTTACTTTGAATGGCTATCAGGAGGCCGTTATCGTCCGGTCTTCCGCCTGGGTGGAGTTGCGGAGGCGCCCTCTTTTGATGAACGGGAACACTGTCTCGACTCAGTAGTTGAGACCTCTGCAGCAATCGCTCACGACGACAGACCCCAGGGTGCAGTGGTTATTTTCAACGAACCTACGAAACTTAACTTCGGGGATTTCGGCAGCACCCTCGCTACCTCACCGAGCGAGTTGACAGTGCAATACTCCACGTACCCAAACAATGCCCGCTTGGTGCGACTCAGTGGCACGACGGCAGCCGAGCCGGGGAGCTTGCCTCGATTTGCCTATTCCGGATCACTGCCTCACCTTTACGTGGTGGCCCACGAAATCGGACATGCGATCGGTTTTCCTCACTCCATGCGTTTCAACCCATACGACCACGAGATGGACATCATGGCTGACCTTCGTCAAGAGCCAGGTCTCCACGTGGGAACCATTGCCATCAACAGGTACGCGGCAGGTTGGATGGACCCCTCCGAGGTGGAAGAACACGGCGGTGGGAAATCACTTTACGCGCTTAACCCACTGGGCGATGGAGGCACCCAAATGTTAGTGATACGTTTAGGAGACGGGGAGTTCATCACCCTCGGAGCGCGGGTCAGAAAAGGATACGACCAGGGCATCCCTAAAGAGGGCGTTGAGTCCTACTTGATAGATCAACGAAGATCGGCCTGCAGTATCCCGGACGAGATCTTCGATGCCTGCTGGGGCTTTGACAGATACACCCAAGCCGTAATCTTCGATGCAAACAGCCTGGATTCAACCGACACCAATGGGCAGGTAATGGGAGTGGGGGATGGCTTCACCTGGGAAAGTACATCTGTCAAAGTCGTTGCGCGAAGCGGCGACAAATTCCTGGTGGAAGTGAACGACGGCTCCGGTCAAGAATCCAGCAACCGCTTTAGCGACGACGACGGGAACATCCACGAGGAAAACATAGAGATCATTGCGGCCTTAGGCATAACCGTTGGGTGTAACCCGCCGGATAATGATCACTACTGCCCTTCCCGTCCGGTTTCGAGGGCAGAGATGGCCGCCTTAATGATTCGGGCGTTAGGCGATACCGCCGAAAACGGTCATACGGTGAGTCGATTCTCAGACGTTCCCCAGGGAACTTGGTACTTCAAATATGTAGAACGCTTGATCGACCTGGGCATAGTCACCGCCGACTCCGGCAGCCTGTTCGGACCTTCGGAGCCCATGACCCGTCTGGAAATGGCGGTTTGGATGGCGCGCGGCTTTGACCCAGTCAACGAGGTGACGCCACTGGGAGCATTCTCCGACGTACCTGCTGACGCGTGGTATGCCGCTGCCGTAGAGGGCCTGCTGGAGGCGGGTGTCACCAAGGGTTGCGCCGTCGAGCCTCCTGCTTATTGCCCCCACGATCACGTGTTGCGCGATCAAATGGCTTCCTTTTTCGCCCGAGTTCTGGCAAAGTAAAGCCGCTATCGGTTAACAGGCCGATTTCAAGAAAAACAACTACGGGCGGCGAAGCAGAGAAAACGAGTAGAGCAAGGCGATAAGAGGAATAACCGAGAAGACGAGCGGTAGCCACAGGTCGCCTTTGGTGAGACCCGTCGCGATTGCCAGATAGAAAAACACATCGGCGGCTATGTTGAGCGTCAGCAATGCCAGAGTGGCCAAGACCAAGTTCTTCGACCGGTTTCGGCCCATTACCAAAATGACAAGTAACACAGCCGCCGCTGGGTGTACACCGACCAAGATCAGACGTTCCCACCACTGGCCGCCATCCGCAAAGCTGCCGACCAAGGCCGTAAAAGCAACGATGAACATCTGCACCCAGGCGAGGATGCGGAGCGGGATCAGGAATCTGGTCATGTTTCGTCCTATCAAATGGTAACGATGGGCCCACGAAAGTTGTTTAGCATGCCCTCTAGCTCAGTTCGGCGGTGGCAAAAATTACGTGGAAAGGTCTGCAGTAGATGATAACGGTCACCTGCTCAGGGATTTGGTAATCGGCGGGGAAATCGTAGTTCTGTGAGCCGATATTTCCCTTCAGCGGACCCAACTCTATGTAACCGGCGGCCTGCAGGGCCTCGCGGTTGGTTATCCCATGGGCCGGAGCAACTATCACGCGGAGGTCGGGACCATTGGTAACCTCAATGTCTTCCAGTCGAAGTACATGGGAGCCATCTTCCAGGCGGTATACGGTCACCTGGCCTGAGCCTTTGTGGAAGTCATCGGCATCCATGAGAGCACCGGTGGCTACGGCCACCGGTCCCGTGACTACGGGCTCTGGCGCCTGCGGTTCGGTTGTCTCGACAGCGTCCATAGTGGTAGTGACTGTCTCGGCGGCTGCGGTCGTAGTTGCGGTGGCCTCGGGGTCAGCGGGAGTGGTAGCGGGCATATCCTCGTCGATCACCGCATCGATGGCCTCGGCCTCCATCATCATATCCTCGACTTCGGCGGCGGTCATGTCGTCGGGGATCACCGCCATCGCCGCTCTCGGGAAAGGTTCGTCCACCACCTTGTCTATGAACAGGGGTGAGATCAGCCACCATGCCAGAGCAAGGCCTAGAACGGCCACGACCACTGCAGTGATCCGAACTGATCTTCGCTTGTGGAAGGGGAGACGGTTGGTCATGTTCCTCCTTGTTCTAACCCCAAATCTAGACAAAGGCCCGGTTCTATGCTAGGAGGTTTCGGTCGCTTCGGCTTCTCGGCGGGTGATCCAGGCCATGTTGATGGGAGCCAGGTAGTGGCGGAAGAACTGAGCCATGTCCTCCAGTATGGAGGGGCGTAGTCCGGCCAGAGCCGCTCCCCGCTCGGTGGCGCCCGAGACGGTCATCAGCATCCGCTGGCCCGGGAGGTGGTCATGAGCGCTCTTGGCGGCAGCGTGGCCTTCGGTGTCGCCTCCCCCCGCCATGATGATCCGCATCGCCTTCTCCCCGCCCCTCAGGAAATCGACCGACATCTCCGGGGGAGAGATGAGTATATGCACGGGCGCTCCGGCAGCGGCGCCTGCTCCTACCGATCCCCTGGCGCTCTCCCCGCAGGTGACCAATCCCAGAGGACCCCACAAACCGGAGGCTTGGGCAACCATCACCCCCACGTCACGGGCGATCGAGCGGGGATCAGGTTCCCGATGAGAAAGGCCGTGGCCGGAGAGTTCCAGGCTGATCACCCGAAATCCCGACGCCGCCAGTCCCCCGGGGAGCGAACCCCACTGGTCGAGATCGGCCCCGAAGTCGTGCACGAATAGGACGGGTGGTCCGGAGATGGGCCATTCCAATCCCGACAGCCTCACCTCGTCTTCCCCAACCACCTCTACCGGGATCGGAGTCTCGCTCACGCCGGAGTGAGGGTCTGGGGATTGAAGCAGCGGAGATCCCTCCCGTTGTCGGCCACCAACTCCGGGTGCTCTTCCCAGCAGCGGACCAGCGCCTGGGAACAGCGGGGACTGAACGGACAGCCTGGCGGGATGAACTGCGGCGGGGGAACCCGGCCGGGGATGGTGTGCAGTGCGCCCCGCTGGTGACGGGTCTGGGGGACCGCCCGCAGGAGTCCCTGTGTGTAGGGGTGCTGAGGGTCGGCGAAGAGCTGCTCCACGGTGGCCTGCTCCACTATCTCCCCCGAGTACATCACCGCCACCCGATCCGCCACCGCCGCCACCACACCCAGGTCGTGGGTGATCAGCAGCATCGACATACCCCGAAGGCGCTGCTGGCCCACCAGTCGATCGAGGATCTGGGCCTGCACGGTGACGTCCAAGGCGGTGGTGGGCTCGTCGGCGATGAGGATGTCCGGATCGAGCATGAGCGCCATGGCGATCATCACCCGCTGGCGCATCCCGCCCGACAACTGGTGGGGATACTGTCCCATCCGGGTCTCGGGGTCAGCCAGCTCCACCTCCACCAGCGCCTGAAGGGCCATGGACTCCGCCTCCGAGCGGGAGACTGATCGATGGCGGCGGATCACCTCGGTGAGCAGATGGCCGATGGAGAACATCGGGTCGAGGGAGGTGAGGGGATCCTGGAAGATCATGGAGATGTCGTCCCCCCGCACCTCCCGCATCTCCCGGTCGGAGAGATTCACCAGGTCCTTGTCACCGAAATGGACCGAACCGTCGGCGATCCGAGCCGCCGGAGAGGGAATCAGCCCCATAACGGAGAGTGCGGTCATGGTCTTCCCGCACCCCGACTCTCCCACCAGTCCCAGTATCTCATTGGGGTATAGCTCGAACGACACACCCCTCACCACCTCGAACTCGATCCCCTCGGTGCGGATGACGGTCGTGAGATCCCGAACGGAGAGGAGTGGAGTGGCCATCAGACCTTCCGGAGGCGAGGGTTGGCTGCCAGATACCCAAGATCGGCCAGCCAGTTGCCCAGCACCACCAGCACCACCAGCACCAGCGAGAAGAACTGGGCTACCGGGTAATCACGGCGCAGCACCGCGTTGACCAGCACCTGACCCAATCCCGGCCACCCGAAGATGACCTCCACGATCAGGGCATATCCCACGATCTGGCCGATGCGCAGACCCGCCAGGGAGATAATCGGGATCAGGGCGTTGCGAAACACGTGTTTGCCGACCACCCTGCCCTCGGAGAGACCGACCGCCCGCAGGGTGCGCACCCAGTCCGAATCGAGGTTCTCCAGCATGGCGGAGCGGGTCATCCGCACAGTAAGGGCGGTCCCCTCCGCCGCCAGTACGATCGCCGGAAGGATCAATTGTTTAGGTTCACAGCATCCCGCCGAAGGGAGCCAACCCAGCACGCTGGCGAAGAGCCAGATGGTCAGCAACGCCAGCCAGAAATTGGGCACCGCCATTCCCGCCACCGAAAGACTCATGATTCCCTGGTCCAAGAAGGTGTTTCGTCTCACCGATGCCAGCATTCCCAAGGGGACGCCCACCAGGAACACCAGTAGGAAGGCGGCGGCCCCCAGAATCAGGCTGTTGCGCCCGTGTTCGACCACCATCTTGGAGATCAGGGCATTGTTGGTGAGTGAGTTGCCCAGATCTCCACTGAGCAACTTCCCCATATAGGTGAAATACTGTTGGTAGATGGGGTCGTTGAGCCCCAGGACCTCTCGGAGAGTCTCCCGGTCGGCTTCGGTGGCCGAAGCGGGCAAGCGAGCGGCGGTGGCATCCCCGCCCGAGAGACGGATGGCATAGAAGACCGCCACCGAGGACAACGCCAGGATCACCAGCATGTAGACGGTGCGGTTGGCCAGATACCTCATGCTGACTCCACCCCTTTGGCCTCATGCCGGAGGCGGGGATCGAAAATGTCCCGCAGCCCGTCCCCGATCAGACTCACCGACAGCACCATCAACACCAGGGTGACTCCGGGAACAGTGGTCTCCCAGTGATTCAAGTTCAGAAAATTACGGCCCTCCGCCACCATCTGCCCCAGGCTGGGCAGTGGAGGCTGGGCGCCCAGCCCGATAAAGGAGAGAGCCGCCTCGGCGATGATGGCCACCGCTACGTAATAGGAGGCGAGCACCAAAGCCGGGGCGAGGATGTTGGGGAGGAGATGCTTTCGGATGATCCTCCAGTTGGAGAGTCCCCCCGCCCGGGCCGCCTCGATGAACTCCCGCTCGGAGAGAGACAGCACCTCACCCCTCACTACCCGGGCGATGGCGGCCATGTTCACCAATCCCACTGCCAGGATCACCGACAGCAACCCTTCGCCCAAGCCTCCTGCAAACAAGACCGCCACCAGGATAAGCGGGAATCCCCAAATGAAATCCATGACACCACTGAGCGACCGGTCGGTCCACCCGCCTCGGAAGCCGGCCAGCGTGCCGATGCCCAGACCGGCCAGCAAGGCCAACACTGTTACCCCCATCGCCACCGCCAGGCTCACCCGGATCGCAACGAATAGCCTGATCGCCGTGTCGCGACCGAGATGATCGGTCCCCAACAGCGCCTCCTCGCTAAAGGGCGTGGCATGGCTGTTGGAAAAGTTGATCTGCTCATAGTCGCCGCCGACGATGGTCGGACCCAGAATCCCGGCGCCTACCACCAACACCGCCAGGACTAACCCCGATAGAAGGAGCCGGTTGCGCAACAAGTTGCGGATCGCCTGCCGGAACAGCGAAATGTGCTGGCTCTCTTCGAAATCCAGCAGTCGCTGGTCCCACTCGGCGAGGTAGGACTCGGGAGTCGAAGCAGTCATTACAGGGTCAGTGTAAAGGCTGAGACAATAACGATGTGTTCATGGGAAACACCCCCGCTCCCGCCAGCGGGAGCGGGGAGTCTCTCTCGGTCGGATCGGTCTCTAGGCCTCGATCCAGGTGTCGTTGTAGTACGGATAGAGAAGCCACACGAAAGGCGACCAGCCGTGCACGCGGTTGTTCTTCACGAACGTGGAGTTCTGGTTGATAAAGGACATGTTGGGAAGCTGTTCCGCCCAGGCCAACTGAAAGTCGGACTGCGCCTTGGCCGCCGCCTCCTCGGTTCCCGCCGTCTGCCAATCGGCGATGGCCTGATCGATGCGAGGCTCGTTGGCATGGGACCAGTTCGGAACCGGTATCGTGCCGCTGGAGCAGAACAGGGTCAACACGTCGATCGGGATGGGCCACAGCCACATGAAGAGGCCGGCGGCCACTTCGGGGCCCCCGGCCCTCTCGAACCACACCGAGCGGTCCACCACATTGACGTCCGCTTGAGCGCCCACCTGTGCGAACTGAGCAGCGGCGGCGGTGGCGATGGCAGTCTGCAGAGACTCGTTCTCCACCATGAACTCGAACTGGAGCGGGACCCCGTCGCGGGTTCTCACCCCGTCGCCGCCCATCGACCAGCCGGCTGCATCCAAAAGACGGTTGCCCTCGGCCACATCGAAGTTGTTGAACCGCTCCACTGCCGGGTCGTAGTAGCGGTCGGTGGTGGGGAACGGACCGTAGGTAGCCGCTCCGTTGCCGAACAGCAGCGCCTGCACCATACCCTCGCGGTCGACGGCGTGGGAGAGACCCCGGCGGGTCTCCACATCACCAAAGATCTCCGGGAAATGCTCCCGGTTCATAAACATGAAGTAGCCCGACCATTCGGCGTGGCGATAGACGGTCAGGTCCGAGTTGGACTGCAGCCGGGCCAAGTCCTGGTGAGCGGGGTTCAACAAGGTGTCGATATCCCCGTTCTCCAACTGGGTGGCCCGCTGACCGGCCTCGGTGATCACCGTCCACCGGATGGCGTCGAGGTGAGCGGTTCCCTTGTTCTCAAAATAGGGAACGTTGGAACCCGGGTAGTCATCCCAGCGGGTGACCTGGGAGTGGCTGCCGGGCACCCACTCGCTGTGCTGAAACGGGCCGGTGGCGTCCACGATCTCCGTCCCGTAGACGGATGCCACGACACTCTCGCCAGCCAAGCCGGTCGCGTCGTCGTAGCTACCCACTTCTTTCCAGGTGTTGATGTTGGCCAAGCGCCAGTAGCCGGTGGCAAGCGGCCCCAGAGTGCCCACCCAAGCGTTCTTCATCTTGGCCACCACCTGGTTTCCGTCCACCTCGTAATGATCGATGGGGGAAGCAAGGCTGGCGATGAAGCTGAACTTCTGGATGCGGTAGAACTCGGCCACATCAGCGGCGGTGATGGTGCCGCCGGAATGGGACTGGCGATCCTCCACCGTAAACCGGTACTCGAGGCCGTCGTCGGAGACGCTGAAATCGGTACAGAACTGAGGCACAATGTCACCGTCGGGGGAGACGGTCACGATCGCCTCATAGATGGCGAAGAAGGCCGGGTCGTACCAGTTGGTGGTGATCGGGTCAAGCTTGGACAGATCCCGGTTGTAGCCTTCGCGCAATGTCCCGCCCCGGGTTGGGCCCATCGCCTCAGCGGCGGTGGTGGCAGGCGCCGCGGTGGTGGCAGGCGCCGCAGTGGTGGCAGGCGCCGCAGTGGTGGCAGGCGCCGCATCATCTCCACCGCATGCAGCCAAGAGCGCGGCGGCTGCCGTAGCCCCTACGCCAGCCGCTCCCACTTTCTTGAGAAACTGGCGGCGACTCAGCTTCTTCTGCTGATATTCCTCCAAGATGTTCTGAATCTCGGGACTGTTCTCTGTCATAGCGTTAACTCCTTCGTTGGCGGCTTCAATCTTCGCGGGTTGCAGAACTTGTCAGAAAACTTCGCTTGAAGGGCTTTGCGTTTTCAGAATAGTGGCTCCACTCGGACGCCCTAACTGCTCACATGGTAACCGCTCCTCGGTAAGCCTGCCCGACTACGGCAGTTTGTAGCTTGTCGGCTAGCTCCCCCTCAAACTGGAGCAGACTGGCTCAGGACCGACCTGCTGTCGTGGGTTGCCACCATCCGATATCATTGCAGACAACCAAGGAGCCTCTCCCGAATGTGCACCACCGGCGCCCTGCGAACCGAGACCGGATACTTACTGTTCAAGAACAAGGACTTCGGGCGGACCAGTTTCGAGGACCGCTTGGTGGTCGAAGAGGATGTGTTCGGCATAGCCGGGGTGGAGACCTGGGCAGGAACCGACCCAGACCTGGACCGGTTTTCGGGGTTTTCGCTGGGCGCCAACCGCCACGGACTGCTGTGCTGTGACTCCAACGTTCGAACTGTTCCCGGCCTGAACTATGACAGGCTCACAGAAATCGCCCTCCGGGAGGGAACCGATGTCCCAAGCGCGGTGGGGGCGGTGGAAAGGGCGATGAGTCGGGCCCCCTATGTCTGGGCGAACCTGGTAATGATCGATCAATCCGAGCTGGCCACGGTGGAAGTGAGGGGACAGCAATTCAAAGCAACCTTTCACCCAAGCGATCGCATCGCCCGTTCCAATCACCATGTGGAACTGGGCGCCACCCCTGAAGACGACGACACCGTCACCACCGAACCCCGGCTCCGGTCAGCATCCCGTCGTATCCGCGGCGCTCAGCAACTGTCAGCCATCTTCGAGTTGCAGGAATCTCATGACAACGGCGGCAGCGGCATCTGCAACCACACCTCATATGACACCGTCTACTCCTACGTGTTCGAACACCGTGACGATTGCACCACACTGCACGTCACCCAGGGCAAGCCCTGCGAGAACCCCGAGCGGCTGGCTCTTCGGATTCCCATGGGATCGGAGTGGAGCCCTGAGGCAGTCACCGCTCTCTTGGATACCTACCCGTCCCGAAGGGCCCCCGCCCTGGCCAGAGCGGCAGGGCTTGCTCAGAGATAGATAGCCGATTCGACCAGATTGAGGAGGGGCTGGGGGAAAATGCCCATAACCAAGGTGAAGGCGGTGGCCACGCCGAGCGCCCAGAAGGTGGGCCAGTCACAAAGCACCGGATCGTCGTTGGTGGGAGCCTGCATGTACATGATCACGATCACGCGCAGATAGAGATAGATCGCCACCGCCGAGGCAAGCACCGCCACTACCACCAGCCATTCCAGGCCTCCCCTCCAAGCCTCGAGAAATACGCCCAGCTTGGCGACGAACCCGCTGGTGAGGGGGATGCCCGCCATCCCCAGGAGAGAGACCGACAAGACCAGCGCCAGGAAGGGCGAGCGACGGTAGAGCCCCCGATAATCGGAGAGATCCGACCCCGAGGAGACCGCTCCTCCCAGCACCGAGATCACCGAGAACGCCGCCACCAACTGCACCGTGTAGACGGCCAGATAAAACCAGACCGAGGATGATCCCTGGGCGCCGGATGCGAGACCGGCGAGAATGAACCCGGCGTGAGCCACCCCCGAGTAGGCCAGCAGGCGACGGATATCCACCGAGATGATGGCCATCACCGCTCCCACCACCATCGACAGGGCGGCGATTCCCGCCACGACTGGCGCCCAGTCCACCCGAAAGCTCTCGAAACCGGTCAGAAGCACTCTGGCCAGCGCCGCGAATCCACCTACTTTGGCCACCGCCGCCATATAGCCCACTATTCCCGCCGGGGCGCCCTGGTAGACATCAGGCGCCCACACGTGGAAGGGAGCGGCCGCCACCTTGAAGGAAAGCCCCGCCGTCAACAAGCCGATTCCCACCAGGAGAACCGCCGGAGAGAACACCACGTTCCTGGCGAGGAACGACCCGATATCCACCAGTCCCAGCAAGCCCGTCCCCGCGAACACCAACGCCGCTCCGTAGATGAACACCGCCGATGCCACCGCTCCCAACAGCAGATATTTGAGGGCAGCCTCGTCGGAACGCACTCCGTCCCCAGCGATCCCAGCCAGGATGTAGAGGGAGATCGATCCCATCTCGAGCGCCAGGAACATCATCACCAGATTCTGAGAAGCGGCCATCAGGACAAAGCCGGCCGAGGCCAACAACACCAACGCCAATCCCTCCGCCGCCCGGTTCCCCAAGTGCGCAAACAGGCTGCGGCCGGCCGATATCGCCAGGATGGAGACCACCAGCACCACCAGGCGGGCCAGCGCGGCCGGGCGGTCAAAGATGAGCATCGATCCAAAGATCGGCTCTCCTCCCGGCGTCGCAACGTTCCACTGCCAGACACCCAAGGCCAAGGCGACCATGATGATTACCAGAGAGGATCCCCACAAAACCCTCACCCCTGGGCTCTTCTGCACATCCAACAGCAGCAGCGCCACCGCCCCTAGCACCAGAACCAGTTCGGGCCCCAGCGCCGCCCAGGGGATCTCAGGAATGGCTTCGGAGATCACGACTCATCGTCCTGGGTTGCGGAGACAAACACATCCGCCAGCCGCCCCGGCGAAGGCGCCTGGTAGTCGGTGGTCTGCTCGATACGGTCGAGAATCGCTTCCACGGAGGGAGCGGTCCGGTCCAAGAGGATGCCGGGATAGAGTCCCAGCAGCAGCACCAGCGCCGCCAAGGGCGCCAGCACCGCCGTCTCTTTGGGAGAAAGGTCTACCAGATTGCGGTTCTCGGTTCGCGTCAGGGGACCGGTGAACACTCGCTGGTAGGCCCACAACATATAGATGGCGGCCAGCACCACCCCGAAGGCGGCCACCACCGCCAAGACCGGAAGGGAGGGAAAGCTCCCCACCAGCACCAGGAATTCTCCCACAAAGCCGTTGAGGCCGGGCAGGCCGATGGAAGCGAAGGCCATGAACAGGAAAAACCCGGCCATGAGGGGCGCCGGAGTGGCCAGACCCCCGAAATCGCTGATCTGTTTGGTGTGGCGGCGGTCATAGAGCATCCCCACCAGCAAAAAGAGCGCCCCGGTGGTCAGGCCGTGGTTGACGTTATGGATGACCGCGCCCTGCAGGCCGGCGGAGGTGAGGGCGAAAATCCCCAGTACCACGAACCCGAGATGGCTGACCGACGAGTAGGCAACCAGCTTCTTGAGGTCGGGCTGGACGATGGCCACTACCGCTCCGTAGATGATCCCCACCACCGCCAAGATGGCAAGGACCGGGACCAGAGAGACCGTAGCCTCGGGAAAGAGGGTGAGGTTGAACCGCAGCAGTCCGTAGGTTCCCAGCTTCAGGAGCACCCCGGCCAGAAGCACCGAGCCGGCGGTGGGCGCTTCCACATGGGCGTCGGGAAGCCAGGTGTGGAAGGGAAACAGGGGTATCTTGATCGCAAACGCCAAGGCGAAGGCGCCGAATAGCCACATTTGGGCGGTGGGCGAAATATCCAGGGCCAACAGGGCCAGATAGTCGAAGCTGAGCGCTCCCTCCGGCGTCTGGGAAGCATGCATAACCGCCAGGGCGATGATCGCCGCCAGCAAAAGCGCAGAGCCGAAGGCGGTGTAAATGAAGAACTTGACCGCCGCGTACACCCGGCGCTCCCCTCCCCATATCCCGATGATGAGGTACATGGGAACCAGGATCACCTCGAAAAAGACGAAGAACAACAAAAGATCCAGGGCCAGGAAGCTGCCTATCAAACCCGTCTCCAAAAAGAGCATCGCCACCACGAACGCCTTGCGCCGGTGAGAGATGGAGTCGGAGACCGCCAGGCTGAGCGGGAACAGAATGGCGGTGAGCGCCACCATCCCCAGGGAGATCCCGTCCACGCCCAGTTGCCATGACACTCCCCACGGCTCCCACCAGACCACCTTCTCCACCATTTGGAAGGAGGCCTCGCCCTTCTCGAAGGAGAAGAACACCGCGCCCGCCAGCCCCAGCGGCGCCACCGAGAGGGCCATGCCCAAGGGCAGGTGAAGCTCTTGGCGACGGGCCGGAATGAGAGAGATCACCAGCGCCCCCAGGAGCGGCGTCAGCACCAGTAGGGTCAGCATCTGCGGCTACTCACACTCCGCCCCTCACCAAAATCCAGGCCAGCATCGCCACCAGGCCCAACCCGAACCACAGCCCATACTGGCGGATCAGGCCGCTTTGCGCAGGGCGGATCATGATTCCCGTCGCCCTGACCAGCCGGGCCACGCCGTTAACCGCCCCGTCCACCACCTTCAGATCCAGCCGGAAGGCGGCCTGTTCAGCGAGACGACGGCCGGGAGCGACCAGCATCGCCCCGTAGATGTCATCCACCCGATAGGCGTTCTCCCACCATCCCCATACTCTGCCGAATCCCGATTGGAAGCGATGCCAGGCCTCCGAGGGCCGATGATAGGCAAAAAAGGCCATGCCGGCCCCGACCGCGCCGGCCAACACCGCCACGGCGGCCAACACCAGGACAAGG
The DNA here is from genome assembly GCA_965214265.1 of Acidimicrobiia bacterium. Classification (GTDB taxonomy): domain Bacteria; phylum Actinomycetota; class Acidimicrobiia; order Spongiisociales; family ZC4RG35; genus Bin76. The sequence continues at coordinate 820,415 of CBDCBK010000010.1, read as the reverse complement.
ATTACGCCCTCGGGCGGATGACCGAGCGTCACTCCTTCAAAGGCAGGCTCCAGAAAGTGCTCGAGTCCCAGCCGGAAGGGAGTGTTGATCAAACCTCCAGCCACCGACAGCACGGCCAGGACGATCAGGGGAAAGGTCATGGAGCGGGGGGACTCGTGAGGGACAACCCCCTCGGGCCAGCGGGGCTTGCCCAGAAACACCATCACGAACTGACGAGTCATGTAAAAGGCGGTGAGCAGGGCGGTTACCAGCCCAACCAGCCACAGCGCGGTGAACCATCCGCCCTGGTTGAACACAACGCCCAAGATTTCGTCCTTCGACCAGAAACCCGCCAGCGGAGGGAAACCGGCGATGGCCACCACCCCCACCCCCATGGTCACGAAGGTAACGGGCATGGCCTTTCGAAGACCCCCCATCTCCCCCATGTCCTGGCGGCCCCCCATGGCATGGATCACCGAACCGGCCCCGAGAAACAGGAGAGCCTTGAAAAAGGCGTGCGTCATCAGGTGGAACACGCCCGCCACATAGGCCGTCGCTCCCACCGCCAGGAACATGTAGCCCAACTGGCTGATGGTCGAGTAGGCCAGCACCCGTTTGATGTCGGACTGGGCGATGGCGATGGTCGCCGCCCACAAGGCGGTCAGCGCTCCCACCGCGGCCACCACCCCCGAGGCGAGGGGCGCCAACTCGAAGATCGGGGCGGAGCGGGCGATCACATACACCCCGGCGGTGACCATGGTGGCGGCGTGAATCAGCGCCGAGACCGGTGTGGGACCCTCCATGGCATCGGGTAGCCACACATAGAGAGGAATCTGCGCCGATTTCCCGATCGCCCCGGCCGCCAGCATCAGCCCGATGAGCGTGGGCGCCCACCCGGTCAATTCATCGGCGGCCCGCTCGAACACGCCGGAGTAGGACAAAGTCCCGAAGGCGCTGAAGATCAGCATCAGAGCTATGAGGAACCCGAAGTCGCCGATCCGGTTCACCACGAACGCCTTCTTTCCCGCCGAGGCGGCGGAGGGACGGGTGAACCAAAACGAAATCAGGAGATAAGAGCAGAGGCCCACCAGTTCCCAGCCCACGAACAACATGGCATAGTTCCCGGCCAGCACCAGAGTGAGCATCGAGGCGGTGAATAGGTTGAGATAGGTGAAGAACCGGGAGAAACGGGGGTCTCCGTGCATGTATCCCAGCGAATAGATGTGAATCAGCGAACCCACTCCGGTGACCACCAGGGTCATCAGGGCCGAGAGCGGATCCCAGGCGATCTCGAAGGAGGCCCCCACCGCCGGCATCCACTCCCACAGAATGGACTGGGAGGGATGACCCTCCCCGGCGAAGAAAGGCACGGCGGCGACCGCCGCCACCGCAAACGCGGCCAGCGAAGCGGCACAGGCCAGGTATCCGGCACGGGGCTCTCCCAGCCACCGGCCCGCGAAGTGCAGCAGCACCGCCCCCCCGAGGGGAAGGGCGATCACCAGCCACAGCGCCGCGGTCGGAAGTTCGATCATCCCCGGAGCGCCGCCAACTCGTCGACCGAAGCGGTCTCTCGTCTCCTGAATATGGCGACGATGATCGCCAGTCCCACCACTACCTCGGCGGCGGCGACCACCAGTACGAAAAAGACCGCAACCTGCCCGTCAAGCACACCTGCCGCCCGACCGGCGGCCACGAAAGTGAGGTTGACAGCGTTGAGCATCAACTCCACGCACATGAACATCACCAGGGCGTTGCGCCTGATCAGGACCCCGGTCATCCCCAGGATGAACAGGACCGCGGCCAGGGTCATATACCAGCCCGGGGTGACGGCGGGCATCACTCCTCCGCCGGCGTATCGCCGGACCGCCGATGAAATGCCAGAGCGATAGCCCCCACCGCGGCGATGGTCAGCAACAGGGCGGTCACTTCCACCCCCAGAACCCAGGTGGTGAAGAGCTCTCCTCCCAGCGCCTGGACCGTGCCGTTGGGGATCTCGGCCGTCTCCGTCGAGACGGGGGTCCAGGAGAAGCGACCCCGCGACACCAGCGCCGCCGCGCCCAGGGCCACCGCGGTGGCCAGCCCGACCACCAGCTTGCGCTGGAAGGGAATGGTCTCGGAGGTGTCCTCGGTGCGGTCAACGCCGATGAACATGATCACAAAGAGAAACAGGGTCAACACCGCCCCGGCGTACACCACCACCTGCACCGCGGCTACCAGATGGGCCAGGTTGACCACGTAGATCACCGCCAGGGACACCAGGGCGGCCAACAGCCCCAGGGCCGAGCGGACCGGGTTGCGAGCCAGCACCACCGTGACCGCCCCGGCCAATGTCCCGGCCCCCATCAGTACGAAGATCACCAGTTCAACCATCCGGCGAGTCCCTGGTCTCCTGATCCGGCTCGGGCGCCCAGGAAGCGGGGCCGGGAGTGGGCTGCCACATCATCTCGCCCTCATAGGCGGCCGCTCCGCTCGGGGAGGTGGCTCGTAGCCAGCCGTCGGCGGCGTCCAGTTCGGACAAATCGGCGAAAGGATCCTCCCGGTATATATGGGGAACCGACCCGTCCTCTGCCATCAATAGCTCGTCCTTGGTATGGATGGCGTCGTTGCGGTTGGTCACCGACATCTCGAAGAGGTGGCTCATGGTGATGGCCTCGGTGGGACAGGCCTCCACGCACAACCCACAGAAGATGCAGCGCAGCATGTTGATTTCATATACGTACCCGAATCGCTCCCCGGGGCTCTGGGGATCATCGGGCGGGTTGTCGGCGCCTCGCACGTAGATGCAACTGGCGGGACAGGCTCCGGCGCACAGCTCGCACCCTATGCACTTCTCCATCCCGTCGGGATAGCGATTGAGGACGTGGCGGCCGTGGAACCGCACCGGCTTTTCCCGCGTCTCGGAGGGATAGCGGGTGGTGACGATGCCCCTTCCGAACAGGCCTCGCAAACCGATCGATCCGGTCACTTTGAAGCTCTTCCAGAATTCTCTCAGTATTCCCATCTTTTCCTCACCCGCTGAACGGTAAACCGAAATGACGGAAGCCGATCATCACCGTGGAGACCACCAGCCACACCATCGACAAGGGAATCAGCCGCTTCCAACCCAGGGTCATCAACTGGTCGTAACGCAGCCGGGGAAGGGTGGCCCTCGCCCAGAAGAACACCACCACCAGCACGTAGCTTTTCGCCATCAGCCATACGACAGGAAGTATGGCCGAAACCCAACCGGGCACAACCCCTTCCCAGACCGGGCCGTTCCATCCTCCGAAGAAGAGGGTGGCAGTGATAGCGCACATGGAGAAGATGTTGATGTATTCGGCCAAAAAGAACATAGCGAAGCGGATTCCCGAGTACTCGGTGTGGAATCCACCCACCAACTCCTGCTCGGCCTCCACCAAATCGAAGGGCGCCCGGTTGGTCTCCGCCAACGTCGCCAGGAAGAAGACCACAAAAGGCACCACTTGGGGGAAGATATTCCAGCGGGGAATATGGCTGATCACCGGGTCGAGGAAGGCGACAGATCCTGCCCAGGTTCCTGATTGTCTCTCTACTAACTCGGCAAGGGAGAGCGTGCCGCTCTCCGCCCCCGGAGCGGTGGCCGAGAACATCACCACCGCCACCATCGCCAAGCCCATGGCCGCTTCATAGGAAATCGCCTGAGCGGTGGCCCGCACTCCCCCCAGCAACGGATATTTGGAACCCGACGACCACCCGGCCAGCACCACCCCGTACACAGCCATGGACGACATGGCCAATATGAACAGTATCCCGATGTTGAGATCGGCCCCTTGGAGCGGCACCTGTCGACCTGCAATCTCCAAGCCCGGACCGAGCGGAACCATCATGAAGATCAGGAAGGCGGGAACCACCGCCAGGAAGGGCGCCAGTAGGTAGGCGCCCAAATCCACTCGCCGGGGAGTCACCTGCTCCTTGAAAAACAGCTTCATTCCATCAGCCAGGGTCTGGAGGATCCCCCACGGCCCCGCCCGGGCCGGACCCACCCGGTTCTGCATATCCGCCAGGATTTTTCTCTCCAGCCAGATGTTGACAATGGTCAATACAAGCAACAGGGCGAACACCCCCACCACGCGGGCGGCTATCAACAATAGATCTACCCAGTCCATCAGAGGGTTCTCACCAAGAAATAGAGCGCTGCCACGGCCTAGGGGAAAGATTAGAAACGCGCACCCTTATAACAAAACCCTCCGTCCGCCGAAGCCGTCCAGCCCCCATCCGATGTCCAATCAGGCCGGCGCCGCCAGACAGGAAGAGCCTTCCAAACTCCGACATATCGCCTTTCCGGCGGTAATATTTACTCCGAGCCGCCCGGGCGGCGTTTTGCTTCATTCCACATCTCTTCAGCACCCAGGAGGCTTCCCTTGAATTCTGCCAGTATCCCCTCCGACCTGGACATTGCCCAAAGCGCCCAGGTCATCCCCATAATCGAGATAGCAGAACGGGTGGGGATCCAAACTGACGAACTGATCCCCTACGGCGCCGACAAGGCCAAGGTGCATCTCGACATTTTGAGTCGGATCCAGAACCGACCCCGGGGTCGCTATGTGAACGTGACCGCCATCACCCCCACTCCCCTCGGCGAGGGCAAGACCACCACCACCATCGGCCTTACCCAGGGCCTGGGCGCCAGAGGCCACAACGCCATGGCGTGCATTCGCCAGCCCAGCATGGGCCCTACTTTTGGCATCAAGGGCGGCGCGGCGGGGGGAGGCTACAGCCAGGTCATCCCCATGGAGGAGTTCAATCTCCATCTCACCGGGGACATCCACGCCATCGGGGTTGCCCACAATCTGGTGGCCGCCGCCATCGACGCCCGGTGGTATCACGAGGGGCGGCTCAGTGACGAACGCCTGGCCGAACGGGGGCTGAAACGCCTGGGGATCGACCATGACCGCATCCTGTGGCGGCGAGTGGTCGATGTGAACGACCGGGCGCTGCGCAATGTGGTGTTGGGGCTGGGCGGCCGGGCCGACGGGCGCCCGCGGGAGAGCGGATACGACATCACAGTGGCCAGCGAGTTGATGGCGATTCTCGCCCTGGTGGACGGAAAGGACTATGCCTCCGCCCTTCGCAACCTGCGCGAACGCTGCGGAAAGGTGGTGTTCGGCTCCTCACAAACCGGAGAGCCGCTCACCCTCGAAGACCTGGGAGCCGCGGGGGCGGTTACCGTGCTCTTGCGCGAAGCCCTCCACCCCACCCTGATGCAGACCCTGGAGGGACAGGGGGTATTCGTCCACACCGGGCCCTTCGCCAACATCGCCCACGGCAACTCGTCGGTGTTGGCCGACCGGATCGGTCTCCGACTCGCCGACTATGTAGTCACCGAGTCGGGATTCGGGGCCGACATGGGGATGGAAAAGTTCTTCAACATCAAGTGCCGGACCTCGGGACTGGTTCCGGACTGCGTTGTGCTGACCGCCACGGTGCGGGCGCTCAAAAACCAGGGAGGAGGCCCGCGGGTTACGCCGGGGAAACCTCTTCATCCCTCCTATACCGAGGAGAACCTGCCGCTCCTGAGAGCGGGAGTGGCCAATCTCCAAGCCCACCTGGAAACCATTCGAGAGTTTGGAGTTCCGGCGGTGGTGGCGGTCAACATCTTCCCTACCGATACTCAGCGGGAGATCGAATACATACAGTCGGCGGCCGTGGAAGCCGGCGCTCACTCCGCGGTCCCTGCCAATCATTGGGCGGGAGGCGGCGCCGGGGCAGGCCAACTGGCCGAGGTGGTGGAGGACGCCTGTGCCGTCTCCGGCAATTTTCGCTTGACCTACTCGCTGGAGCAACCCCTCAAAGAGAAAATCGCCCGGATCGCCCGCCAGGTCTACGGAGCCGAGGATGTCTCCTACTCCGCCCTCGCCGATCGCCAACTCGCCCAATACGAGCAGGCCGGCTTCGGTAACCTGCCGATCTGCATGGCCAAAACCCATCTCTCCATCAGTCACGACCCCAGCCTCCGGGGCGCTCCCCGCGGATATACCCTCCCCATCCGGGAAGTACGGGCCTCGGTTGGCGCCGGGTTTATCTATCCGCTGGTCGGCGCGGTTCGGACCATGCCCGGGCTCTCGGTGACCCCCGCCTTCCTCAATGTGGACATCGACTCGGCGGGAAAGGTGGTGGGCCTCTTCTGAATCGACCGAGGGTTGGATCGGCATCAGCCGGCGTCGGAGGTAGCCTCAACCACTCGCACCAGCCGGTAGTCCAGCGAACTGGCGTCGGCCGGCAGGTCATCGACTTCCGTAGTCTCCACATCGAGGAGATAGGACACCCCTTCGATGTGGGTGAACCCTTCTATGCCGTCGTAGAAAAACTCCCAATCAGCGTTCTCGGACTCCTTGGCCAGCAGGCATTTCCGGGGACCGACCCCCACGCAGTCAACCACATCCGGGCCGATCCACATCCGGACAACCCGACTCGACGACGTACCCGTCAAACAGGCAACAAGGGCGAGCGCCAAGACGACAAGCACTGTCGTGAAGTACGCGGCCGCCAATATGGGCTCCTCTCAAAAGCCATTCACAGCAATTACGACCAATATATCGACAGTCGACTCCGAGCCTCAACCCCCAAATCTCGGTCTCTTGTAACAAGTCAGTTTTACAGATTGCTAAAATGTCGACAACGGGACAAAGTTCGCCCGTATAACTCAAGGAGAGTCAACTATGGGAAAAAAGACCCGGCTGACCCATCCGCTGGTGCGCCAGAACGGCGTACTTCGACAAGCCACGTGGGCCGAGGCTCTTGCCACTGCGGCCCGCGGCCTGGGTGAGGTGCGCGACGCGCACGGCGGAGAAGCGATAGGGCTGTTTTCCTGCTCCAAAGCCACCAACGAGACCAACTTCTTGGCACAGAAGTTCGCCCGGGTGGTGTTGGGCACCAATAACGTAGATTCCTGTAACCGGACCTGACACGCTCCCAGCGTCGCCGGTCTGGCGGCTGTTTTCGGAGCGGGAGGGGGAACCAGTTCCTATCGGGAGATGGATGACGCCGAGGTGGTGATCCTGTGGGGGTCGAACGCCCGGGCCGCCCATCCCATCTTTTTTCACCGGATCATCCGGGCGGTCCGCCGCGGTGCCCGCCTGTTCTGCGTGGATCCTCGCCGAACCGAGTCGGCAGAGTGGGCCGACCTGTGGCTGGGTATCGATGTCGGATCCGATATCGCCCTGTCCAACACGATGGCCCGTGAAATCCTGGCGTCGGGGCTGGAGAACCGCCAGTTCATCGAGCGCTCCACCCAAAATTTCGACGAATACGCTCAGAGCGTGGAAGAGTGGAGTCTGGAGCGGGGCGAGGAGATCACCGGGGTCCCCGCCCATGCCATCCGCTCCCTGGCCCATGCCTATGCCAAAGCTGACCGCGCCCAGTTGTGCTGGACGCTGGGGATTACCGAGCACCACAACGCCACCGACAATGTGCTGGCCCTTATTAACCTCGCGCTGCTCTGCGGACATGTGGGCCGCTACGGGTCGGGACTGGTGCCCCTCCGGGGCCAGAACAACGTACAGGGAGGCGGCGACATGGGAGCGATCCCCAACAAACTCCCGGGTTTCCAAGACGTGGAGTCAGACGAACTCCGCACCCCGTTCGAAACCACCTGGAAGGCCCCCGTCCCTCCCCGCAAGGGTCTTCACCTCACCCAGATGTTCGAGGCGATGGAAGATGGTACTCTGCGCGCCCTGTACGTGATCGGAGAGAATCCCGCCCAATCCGAGGCCGATGTCAAAAGGGCCCGCCACCTGATGGAAGGCCTGGAATTCATGGTGGTTCAGGACATTTTCCTCACCCGCACCGCCCAAATGGCCGACGTTGTGTTCCCTGCCGCCGCCGACTGGTGCGAAGCGGAGGGTACGGTGACCTCCAGCGAGCGGCGGGTCCAGCGGGTGCGCCCCGCCCTCCAACCTCCCGGGGAGGCCCGCACCGACTCCTCCATCATCTCCTCCCTGGCGGCCAGCATGGGACATGGTTGGGGTATGCCTTCCGCCGAGGAGGTGTGGGACGAACTGCGCAGCCTCTCTCCCATGCACCGGGGTATGGCCTACCGTCGCCTGGAAGAGCAGGGCGGCTTACAATGGCCCTGCTTCGACGAGGACCATCCCGGTGAACTGTTCCTCCACTCCCGCCTGTGGGCAGACCCCCCAGTCGGCCCCCTCGCTCCTTTCTTCCCTGTGGAGTGGTTTCCGCCGGTCGACCGGCTGACCGAGGATTATCCCACCCGGCTCACCACCGGCCGCCACCTCGACTCCTACAACACGGGAGTGCAGAGCGGTGGAACCGCCTCTCCGCTCCGGATCGGGGGAACCCTCGACATCTCGCCCGAGGACTCCTCTGCCTGGGCGATTTCGGAGGGAGAAAAGGTGCGGGTTACTTCTCGGAGAGGGTCGATCACCGTTCCCGCCCGGGTGGACGAGAGCCTCCGCCCCGGTTTGGTCTTCATGTCCGTTCACTTTCCCGAGCAGGCCGATGTCAACCAGCTGACCATCGAGGCCTGGGATCCGAAGAGTGGCACCGCGGAGTTCAAGGCCACTGCCGTGCGGGTGGAAAAAGCGCCGGCGCCGGTCGGGTAGCGGCAAGCAAACGACACTGGCAGATGGACCTTCGCTTTACAGAGGCCCAGCCCACCGCTGCTGAGCGGGAGGTGGTGGAGTCGGTCACCGGCCCAGGCGGCGTCGAAAGCCACAGCCGGGTGCGGACCGCGGCCAACCTGCGTATCTTCATGACCGGACGACAGAGCGTGGTCGATCGACGCCACTTGCTGCTGCCCGCCCTCGAGACCGTGCAATCCGCGATAGGGTGGGTCTCGGAAGGCGCCCTCATGCACATCTGCCGGGTTTTGTCCGTCCCCCCGGCCGAGGCGTGGGGGGTGGCTACCTTCTACTCCCTGATATCGGTCGATCCCTCCCCGTCCGAGGTATGGCACATCTGCGACGATATTGTCTGCCGCCGCGCCGGCGCCCTGGAACTTATCGAGGGACTGGAAGCCGGGGAGGCGAAAGCTCCGAACGCCCGATGGGCGCGCTCGCCCTGTCTCGGACAATGCGACCTGGCGCCGGCGGCCTACATCCAGCGGGCCGGAGAAGACGACCTGGTAATGGTGGAAGTAGGCGCCTCCGAGCTGGGCGAATGGCCCAACAACACTTCTCTCTCGATGGCCAACGGCCGTTCGGCCAAACCCGCCATTCCCCAGTCCGGCCAACCCCATCTGCGGCTGCTGCGGCGGGTGGGGGTGGTGGATCCCGAATGCCTCGACTCCTACCTGGCCGCCGGTGGATACCAAGCCCTGGAAAAGGCGGTGGAGATGGGGCCGGAAGCGGTGAACGGAGAGATCAAGACCTCGGGCCTCCGGGGTCGGGGAGGAGCGGCGTTTCCCGCGTGGATCAAGTGGGAAGCAGTGGCCAACTCCCCCGAGCCGGTCCGCTATCTGATCTGCAACGCCGACGAGTCTGAGCCGGGCACCTTCAAGGACCGGATTCTGATGGAGGACGATCCCTTCTCGGTAATTGAATCCATGACCCTCGCCGGATACGCGATCGGCGCCCACCGAGGGTATCTCTACATCCGGGGGGAATATCCCCTGGCCACCGAACGGCTGCTGCGGGCGATGGACTCGGCGCGTCAGCGGGGCCTATTGGGAGACACCTCCGGAACCGGTGTCTCTTTCGACATCGAGCTGCGGCGCGGCCAGGGGGCATACATCTGCGGCGAGGAAACCGCCCTGATGAACTCCATCGAGGGTTTCCGGGGAGAGCCGCGCAACAAGCCCCCCTTCCCCACTGTCTCGGGGCTGTTCGGAAAGCCGACCGTCATCAACAACGTGGAGACCCTGTGCAATGTCCTCGACATCGTCACCGAGGGCGGAGAGGCCTTTGCCTCGATGGGAACCGCTCAGTCCACCGGACCCAAACTATTCTGTCTATCGGGATCGGTCAACCGGCCAGGCGTCTACGAGGTGGAATTCGGCGCCACTCTCAGGGACTTGATCGACTTGGCGGGAGGTTTGCCCGAGGGTCTGGAACCAAAGGCGATCCTGCTGGGCGGCGCGGCCGGCTCGTTCGTGCTCCCCGACCTCCTCGACATGCCACTCACTTTCGAGGCTGCCGTCGAGGCCGGGGTTTCGCTCGGATCGGGAGTGATAATGGTGTTCGACCAGCACACCGACTTCGGAGACATCCTCGCCCGCATCGCCGCCTTTTTCCGGGATGAGACCTGCGGGCAGTGCGTGCCGTGCCGGGTTGGTACTGTACGTATCGAAGAAGCGCTGGCGCGAATCCGCCGACGCCCCCGACCCGGAGACCTGGAACTGATCACCGAAATCGACCTGGCCATGCGGGACGCATCCATCTGCGGCTTGGGACACACCGCCGCCATTGCCCTGCGCTCCGCCCTCGACCTGGGACTGCTGAAATGACCCGACGCAAAACAACCACCGCTCCCCACCAAACCGTCCGGTTGACCATTGACGGCGCACCGATGGAGGTCAAGGCGGACGCCACCCTTCTGGAAGCCTGTGAACAAATGGGGACCGCAATTCCCACCCTTTGTTATCTGGAGACCCTCACCCCGGTCAACGTGTGCCGGATCTGTGTAGTGGAGGTAGAACGGAACCGCACCCTGGTCCCCGCCTGCTCGCGGATCGTCGAGGAGGGCATGGTGGTGAAGACCGACTCGGAGCGGGTCCGGCACAGTCGGAAGATGGTCCTGGAATTCCTGGGCTCCTCGGTGGATCTTTCGCTGGCCGATGCCGAGGTCAGCGGGTGGATGGAAGAGTACGACGCCGACCCGACCCGCTACGGAGCCGCCGCCGAGCCCACCGCGGCCGGGGAACGGGACGGGAGGCATCCGGGGCATCATAATTCGGTCAACGGTGAAACCGCCGAGGGAGTACACCAGCCCACCAAGGTGGACAACACCCTCTATGTCCGCGACTATTCCCGCTGCATCCTCTGCTACAAGTGCGTGGAGGCGTGCGGGATCGATGCCCAGGGCACCTACGCCATAGCGGTGGCGGGCCGGGGCTTCGACGCCCGGATCTCCACCGAGATGGACCTTCCCCTGGGCGACGGCGCCTGCGTGTTCTGTGGCAACTGCATAGGAGTGTGCCCGACCGGCGCCCTTATGTTTCGCTCGGAATGGGAACTCCGGAAGGCGGATCTATGGGATCCCGAAGCGCAGTCTGTGACCCGGACGGTTTGCTCCTATTGCGGAGTCGGCTGCAACCTGGAGTTGCACACCCAGGACAACCGCATTGTCAAGGTCACCTCTCCCCAAGATCACGAGGTCACCAGCGGCCACCTGTGCATCAAGGGACGGTTCGGCTACGACTACGTGCAGAACCTGGGGGATGTGGAACAAAGCTCCATAGACGAGGTGCTAGCCGCCGCCCGCCGTCCCAACCCCGAATAGCCCCGGACCTCAAGCCGGAGCGGGCACTTTTCTATGGAGGGCATCACGCAGCCGGGATCCCGTCAGGGCGACGAAGAACAGAGACACCGAAATTACGACGATGGTGGCCGAGGCGGCCGTGGAAAAGCGATAGCTGATCACCAGACCACTGACCACCGAGAAGACCGCCAAAGCGGCAGAGACCGCCATCACCAGCACCACCCGCCGAACCAGAATAATGGCCGTGGCCGGAGGCCCGATCAGCAGACCGAACACCAGGATGGCGCCTACTCCCTGAAACAGGATGACCATCGTCCCTGTGATGAGCGCCAACAGTGTCAGGTGAGCTATCCGAGGACGAAGGTCCATCATCTCGGCTTTGGCCTCATTGAAGGCGAGGGCCAGAAACGACCGATACATCACAACCGATACCGCCATGGCAACCACCAGGCCCACCGCTTCTAACAGGATGCCGCCGCCGGTCACCCCCAGCAGGTCACCGAAAAGAACGGCGGTGATCGAGACCGAAAAGCTGGCGGTCAGTGAAATCACCACCACTCCGAGGGACAGCATGCCCACGAACAGCAGCCCGATCCCTATGTCGGCGCTGAGCTTGGTGTGTTGGTGAACATGATTGATCCCCCATACCATCACCACCCCAGCCACCAGCGCCCCCCACAACGGATTGACTCCCGCCAGCAGGGCGATAGCGACACCGGGAACAATCCCATGGGCCACCGCATCACCCATGAAGGACATCCCCCGGATAACCACCCAGGTACCCACCACCGAGGTAAGTATCCCGGCCAGCACCCCGGCCAGCAGCGCCCGCTGCTGAAAAGCGAATTCAAAAGGTTCTAGCAGCCAGTCCATACCATTTCTCAGTTGAGTCGGATAACGTGCATTCAGCGACTGATAATCATTATCATACATATAGAATGCTAGGACTTCACGCCCAAGTAGAACAGAGCCTTCGCTCACAGGGGGTTCGCTACACCACCAACCGCAGGGCGCTCATCGACGCGCTCCTCAACACCCCAGGCCCGCTCACCGTCGAAGAGCTGTCCCGAGTGACGGAGCCGCGCATCCCCCATTCCTCCATCTATCGGGACGTTCGGGTGTTGATCGATTCGCAGGTGCTCACCCTCCACCACAGCACCGACAGATCCAACCGCTTCGAACTGGCCGAATGGCTGACGGGACATCACCACCACCTTGTGTGTATGGGGTGCATGGCCATCTCCGACATCTCCCTGGCCCCCGAAACCGAGTTCCGTCTCTCAGAGCTGGCGGAGAGCGCCGCCGCCGACACCGGGTACCGGGTAACCGGCCACACCCTGGAGATCGAGGGCATGTGCGGGAGTTGTGGAACATGAACGCCATCGAAGCCGAGGGGCTGGAGCTCCGCTATGGCTCTACCACTGTCCTTACGTCGTCGTCCTTTACGGCGCCCAGCGGGCGAATCACCGCCCTGGTCGGACCGAACGGAGCGGGGAAGTCCACCATCCTCCATTGCATCGTTGGCTTGATTTCACCCACAGCGGGGCGAATCGCCGTCTTGGGAACTTCTCCTCAAAAAGCCCGGCGACAGGTTGCCTATGTCATCCAGACAAATCAGGTGAACCACACCTTGCCGCTCACCGTCTACCAGGTAGTGGCCATGGGCCGCTATCCCAGCCTGGGAATGATGCGGACCATGAAGGCCGTTGACCGCTCTCGGGTATCCAGAGCAATGGAGAGGATGGCCATTACCGACCTGGCCAACCGCCACCTCACCGAACTATCAGGAGGACAGCGCCAGCGAGTGTTCATGGCTCAGGGACTGGCGCAGGATCATTCTGTTCTTCTCCTCGACGAGCCTCTTGCGGGCCTTGACATTGTCTCAACGGAGGCTGTCTATCGATTTATCCACGATGAGCGGGCCCACGGCTGTGCTGTGTTGTTGGCCACCCACGACCTCGAAGAAGCCTGGGCTGCCGATCATGTGCTGTTGCTGGGAGGGAATCGGGTGATTAGTGGACCTCCCCAAGAGGTGCTGACCGAGGAAAACCTTGTGAGAGTTTTTGGTCTGGGGCTGCTCCGCAAGCTGATGCGAGAAGCCATCGCCGACTTGGGGGAGGACGGGGAACTGGTCTCCCAGCTGAAACAGGAACTCTCCAGAAGAGTCGGGCGATGAGCGGACCCCCGGGAGGTGCAGACCGAAGAAAACCTCCTCTGCAGCTTTTTGGCCTGGGGCTGATGCCTATCGAACTGAGGCAAACAACCGGGCCGGGCCGAAAGACGAGACAGAAGGCAAACGCCGAATGAGCATCAAAAGTGAGATGCGCACCGAACTGGTGGACGCCATGAAATCGGGGGACCGCCACCGCAGGGACGCCATCCGCTCCGTCGTGGCAGAGATACAGACGCGAAGGACCGCTCCGGGTTTTGCGGGGACCGGCGAGGATGACGGTTTCTATCAGCAGATGATCGGGAGCTATGTGAAGAAGATGCGCAAGGCCGCCGCCGAATACGCCAACCTGGGGGAACGGGGGGAGGAAATGTCCCAAAAGCTCTCTTTCGAAGTGGAATACCTCTCCAGATGGCTGCCCACCCGCTTCGACGAGGAGCAAAGCCGCCAACTGGTGCGAGAGACCATCGCCCACCTGGGGGTGGCGGGCCAACCCCGGGCGCAGGGCAGAGTGATGGGCCACATTATGAAGACCCGCCGCCAAGAGGTGGACGGCGGCTTGATTTCCCGGCTAGCGGCCGAGGAACTGTCCAGCGGATAGACACTCCCACCTCCTCTCCGGAGTCTGCGAACCGCTGGCCTACCGGAACGGACGCGTCCCGGCTTCCGGGACCCCCGACGACCCCGAGCACAAGAGACAAGTACAATTAGGGGCCTGATGCGTCCCGTCTGGAAAGGCGCCATTTCCTTTGGCCTGGTGAACATCCCGGTGGTCCTCTACTCGGCCACCGAAGACCGGCGGCCCAAGTTCAAGCAGTTGCGCCAAAGCGACCAGAGCCCCATCCGCTACAAAAGGGTGGCGGAGACCGATGGACAAGAGGTGCCCTGGAGTGAGATCGTCCGCGGCTACGAGGTGGAACGCGGCGCCTATGTGGTGTTCAGCGACTCGGAGTTGTCCGCCGCCGGAATAGGGAAAAAGGGCCTGCCGCTGATCGACGTGCTCAAATTCGTGGAAGGCGAAGAGATCGACCCCGTCTACTACAAATCCTCCTATTACCTGACGCCTGAGAAAACCGGCTTACGCGCCTACCGGATTCTCTTGGAGGCGCTCCGCTCGGCAGGCAGGGTGGGAGTGGCCCGCTTCGCCATGCGAGGCAAGGAGCACCTCTCCACTCTCCGCTATCACCAAGAGAGCCTCGTGTTGGAGACCATGTTCTGGCCCGACGAAATCCGCGCGGTACCCGCCGACGACGCCGAAGAGGAAGTGGAGATCCGCCCCGAAGAGGTGGAGATGGCCAAGCTCTTGATCGAGACGATGAGCGGACCCTTCGCAGGAGAGGAGTTCAAGGACAAAACCAGGGAGAACATCGAGGAAGCCGCCCGGCTCAAGGTGGAGGGAAAAGAGATAGTCTCGGTCGCCGGGACACCCGAGCCCGGCCAGGTGATAGATCTGCTGGCCGCTCTCAAAGCCAGCGTGGAGGCGACCAAGCTGGCTGCGGAGCGCCGCGATCCTCCCGACGCCCAAACAGCCGTCGGCTAGCTTTACTTCGGGACGGCTCCCCTCAAGTCAATCCACTTCCAGGCGGAACATGTCCTCGAACTCCTCGCGGCGCACCACCAGGCGCGATTGCCCGTCGGAGACGAAAACCACCGGAGGGCGGGGGACCTTTTGATAGTTGGATCCCATCGAGTGCCCATAGGCGCCAGTCACCGGGGTAGCCACAATGTCACCGACCTCGACATCCCCGGGAAGCCAGCCCGAGGAAACCAGTCGGTCCCCGCTTTCGCAGTGCTTACCCACCACGGTTACTTCCCGCTCTCGCGGCGCGCCCACCGCCCGGGGGAGGAACACCTCATAGCCGCTCCCGTACAGCACCGGCCGGGGATTGTCGCTCATCCCTCCATCCACCGCCAGGTAGGTACGCACCCCCTCCACCTCTTTGATGGTCCCCACTCGGTAGAGAGTTATCGCCGCCGCGGCCGCGATGACTCTTCCCGGCTCGGCCATGATCGGTCCCCTGACGCCCTCAGATCGACAGACCCCGACCAGCGCCTCCGCCCACTCTCCGATGGTCGGCGCCGACTCCCCTTCCACATAGGGAACTCCCAATCCGCCTCCCAGCGACAACTCCTCCAAACCGAAAGGCGCTGCCATTCTGGCCACGATCCGGGCTGCTTCCCGAAAGGACTCCAGCCGGAAAACCTGGCTGCCGATGTGGGTATGGACACCCCTCGCTCTCATGGAAGGAGAATTTTTGGCCCGTCGCACCGCCCGGGCGGCCGCTCCCGAAGACACAGTGAAGCCGAACTTGGTGTCGTCGTGGCCGGTGGCCACGAACTCGTGGGTGTGGGCATCCACCCCCGGGGTGATACGGATCAGGACATCCACCGGGGCGCCGCCTCTCAGGGAGTGAAGGTGGTCGATTCGATCCATCTCGTCGAAGGAATCCACCACCACTCTGCCCACTCCCCCCTCGATCGCCATCCTCAACTCTTCCGAAGACTTGTTGTTGCCGTGAAATACCAGTCTCGAGGGCGGAAAGCCGGCCCGAAGAGCCATCGCCAATTCCCCTCCCGTGGCCACATCCATACCCAGGCCCTCGGATTCCACCAGCCTCGCCATAGCCACACACAAAAAGGCCTTGGCCGCATAGGACACCCCTCCTCCAAAAGCCTCCAATGCCTCCTGGCAACGGCGACGCAGATGGAGCTCGTCGTAGACGAATAAGGGGGTTCCGTACCGTTCCGCCAATTCAACGAGGTCGCATCCGCCCACCATCAGACGTCCGGCCACCACTCCGGAAGAAAGGGGGAGAAGATGGAAGGGCAGAGGTCCGGCCATGACCTTGGTCCTTGAGGACGATTACGTTTGCCGAAGGATACCTTAATGCCTCTAGCATTCCGGCTATGGAAATAGGCGTAGGCATCCTGGGAGGAGGCACGGTCGGCGGAGAACTGGCCAGACGCCTGCTCGAGGACCGGGAAGCCATACTGGCCAAGTCGGGGATCGACCTGCGATTGCGAGGGGTGGCGGTACGGGAGTTGGACAAACCCCGCCTCTTTCCCTCCCGATATGTCGTGGACCGGACGGACCTGCTCGTTTCTCTCCCCGGAGTGGATCTGGTGGTGGAACTGATGGGAGGAGTGGATCCTGCCCGGGAGTTGGTTCTCTCCGCCCTGGATCTGGGCAAGCCGGTGATCACCGCCAACAAGGAACTCCTGTCACTGCACGGACCCGAACTCTTCGCCCGGGCAGCCGCCAAAGGGGTCTCTCTTCTCTTCGAGGCGGCGGTGGGAGGAGGAATACCCCTGATCCGCCCTCTCTCCGAATCCCTGGCGGGAGAGAAAATCGAGAGGGTGATGGGGATCGTCAACGGAACCACCAACTTCATCCTGACCGCGATGGATACCAGGGGGATTTCCTACCAGGAGGCTCTGGCCGAGGCACAGAGACTCGGATACGCCGAGGCCGATCCGACCGCCGATGTGAGCGGAAGCGACGCTGCCGCCAAAGCCGCCATCCTGGCCGGACTGGCTTTCGGGCGATGGGTGAGCATAGACCGTGTCCACCGAGAGGGAATCACGGATCTCTCCACCCAGGATCTCGGGTTCGCCCGCCAACTGGGGTATCACATCAAGCTGCTGGCGGTGGCCGACACCTCCCCCCACGGCCCGGCGGTGCGAGTTCACCCCGCCCTGGTGCCCAGCAATCACCCCCTGGCGCTCATCCGTGGCGCCAACAACGGAGTCTTCCTGGAGGGACCCTCGATCGGAGAGCTTCTGTTCCTGGGGCCGGGTGCGGGAGGAAGACCCACCGCAACCGCGGTACTGGGAGATGTCATTCTCGCCTCCCGGGAGTTTCTGGCGGGTACCAAGGTCACCCCTCGAGTGCGCTTCGGAGACGGGGCCTTGCAGGACTTCTCCGAAGTAGAAACCAAGTGGTACCTGCGCCTAGAGGTCAAGGACGCTCCCGGGGTTCTGGCCCAGATCGCGACGGTGTTTGGAACCCATCAGGTATCGATCATGTCGGTCTGGCAGGAAGGACGAGGAGATCACGCCACCCTGCTACTGATCACCCACCATGCCCGAGAGACCAACCACCGGGCGTCCGTCCGTGACCTGGAAAGACTGGAAGTGGTAAGACAAGTGGCCGCCACCATCCGCGTAATCGGCACCGGCCCCTGATGGATACCCCCGCCCTTGCTGCGGGGGGCAGGCTGTGAAATACGTTTCAACCCGGGGAGGAACCGCGCCCGCCCCCTTCGACGACATCCTCTTGGCCGGCCCCGCACCCGACGGGGGGCTATACGTTCCCACCCACTGGCCAACCGCACCCAACCTGTCCTCGGGAGCTTCTTACCACGAGATGGTGGCTGCGGTCGCCGCTCCCTTTATGGAAGACAGCCTGTTGCTGGAACATCTCCCCCGACTGGCCGCCGAAGCCTATGCCGGCTTCGGCCCACAAGGCCCGGCGCCCCTGCGGGAGGTGTCGGAGAACCGGTGGCTGTTGGATCTCACCTCCGGACCCACCCTTTCCTTTAAGGACTACGCCCTGCAGATGCTGGGAAGGCTGTTCGACCAACTGCTGAAACTGCAGGGCAAACGGATACTGGTGCTGGGCGCCACCTCCGGGGATACCGGCTCGGCCGCTATCGAGGCATGCCGGGACCGGGCCGGCATCGACATCGTGATTCTCTATCCAGAAGGCCGGGTCTCCGACATCCAACGCCGCCAGATGACCACCGTGGAGTCTTCCAATGTCCACACAGTAGCGGTGGAGGGAACTTTCGATGACTGCCAGGACCTGGTCAAGGCAGCTTTTAGCGACGCCGAGGTGCGACGCCGGCTGCCCCTGGCTGCCGTCAACTCCATCAACTGGGCGCGAATCGTCGCCCAAATCGCCTACTACCTGTGGGTGGGGCATCGGCTCGGGCGGGCGATCAGCTTCTCAGTCCCCACCGGCAATTTCGGCAACGTGCTGGCCGGATGGGCAGCGCGCCGGATGGGGGGGCCGGTGAAGCGGCTGGTGGTGGCCAACAACCACAACCGCGGACTGACCCGGCTCATCTCTGAAGGACTCCTTTCCATAGAAGACGTGCGCCCCACCCTCGCCCCGGCCATGGACATCCAGATCCCTTCCAACCTGGAGAGATATCTGTTTGAGTTGGGCTCACGGCGAGGCGAATGGATGTCCGAGGTGATGGACGACTACCGCCGCCGGGGCGAACTGCGTCTCGACGAGGAACTCCACTCCCGCCTCACGGACGACTTCGAAGCAGGATGGCTGGACGACCGGGCGATCATCGAAGTGATCGCCTCCGCTCATCGGGAGCACGGGTTGCTGCTCGACCCCCACAGCGCCTTGGGATGGGCTATGGCAGAGCGCCTGGGAGCGAGGGGCGAGGAAGTGGTCAGCATCGCCACCGCTCATCCCGCCAAGTTCCCCGAGGCGGTGGCCAAGGCGGTGGGCTTTGACCCTGATCCGCCCTCCCGCCTGGCCGACCTCTCCGAGCGCCCGGAGCGAACCACCGTGATCCCCGCCCGGCTAGACCGGTTGCTGTCGTTCCTGGAAAAGGCCCGCCGTTAACCCAACCGCTCCGACGGTATCGGGTTTGGCAGACAGCGGCTCGATCTGTTATAGTCGGATTTGTCTGATTCGTCCGCCCTCCGACTCCGGCGGCGAACACCCCGAGAACTCTTCAAGGCGGTCTTGCTATAGAGCGTTACAGCCTTCACCTCCGCAGAGGAAAGTGAAAGGTAATTCGGAAACCCCGAGAAGATGAGGAATCCTAAATGACTAGTGAATCCGAAAACGGACAACTTCTAACCAAATCGGTGGCTGACCTGCGACAAATCGCCTCGACGATCGGCATTGACTCCGGCGAAATGGGCAAAGAGCAGTTGATCAGTGCCATTTCCGGCCGCGCCGCCGGGGACAACCCCGGTGGCGGAAAAGCCGCTCAGCCGCCCAGAGCACGCGGCGGTGGACGCCAGCAGGCGCCTCCGGCGCCCGTGCCTCCCTCCCCGGCGCCCAGAAGGTCCTCCGGCGGATCCGCCGCGGACGAAGACAACCGGCAATCGTCGGACGGCTCCTCGCCTGACTTCCAATTCCGCGCCGACGACGGAACAGGCCCTTCGCACGCAGGCGGCCGCCGCCGCCGCGGACGGGGACGCAGGCCGTCACCTCAGTCCAACATCCCCGAGGGCGAGTTGGAGGTGCGGGAAGGGCTGTTGGACATCCTCCCCGAGGGCTACGGGTTCCTCCGGGTGTCCGGCTACGGACCCGGTGAACAGGACGTCTACGTCTCCGCCGGGCTGGTCCGCCGCATGCAGCTTCGCAGGGGCGACCTGGTGGGCGGGCCGATCAGGACCCCCCGCTCACAAGAGAGATACCCAGGCATGGTGAGAGTGGAGCACGTCAACAAAGTGGACCCCGGCGAGGCGATGCGCCGACCGAAGTTCGGAAAACTGACCCCCCTCTTTCCCGACCAGCGGCTCCGCCTGGAACTGGAAGGGATGCCCCAGCGCACCCTGGCCCGCCTCATTGACCTCATCTCTCCTATCGGCAAGGGACAGCGGGGATTGATTGTCTCTCCCCCCAAAGCAGGAAAGACCACCGTGCTCAAAGAGATCGCCCAGTCGATCACGATCAATAATCCCGAATGTCATCTCATGGTGGTGCTGGTGGACGAGCGTCCCGAGGAGGTGACCGACATGCAAAGGTCGGTCAAGGGAGATGTGATCTACTCCACCTTCGACCGGCCCGCCGAGCAGCACACCCAAATCGCCGACCTGGCCTTGGAGCGCGCCAAGCGCATGGTGGAAACCGGAATGGACGTAGTGATTCTGCTCGACTCCATAACCCGGCTGGCCCGCGCCCACAACCTTGCCGCCCCAGCCTCGGGACGGATGCTCTCAGGAGGAATCGACGCCACCGCCCTCTACCCGCCCAAGCGGTTCTTCGGAGCGGCCCGCAACATAGAGGAAGGCGGCAGTCTGACCATCCTGGGCACCGCCCTGGTGGAGACTCGGTCCAAGATGGACGAGGTGATCTTCGAGGAGTTCAAGGGCACCGGCAACATGGAGCTGCGGCTAGACCGCAAGCTGGCTGACAAGCGGATCTACCCGGCGGTCGACATCGAGTTGTCGGGCACCCGTCGCGAAGAACTGCTTTTCACCATCGACGAGCTTCCTCAGGTCTGGAAGCTGCGACGGGTCCTCCTGTCGCTCGAGCCGAGCGCCGCCATCGAGTTGCTGATCGATAAACTCCAGAGTTCCCCTTCCAACAAGGTGTTCCTAGCCGAGGTGGCCAGAAACACCAGAGATCGAGTCAGATCGGTATGAAAACACAGATACATCCCCCATACGACCTGACCACGGTCACCTGCTCCTGCGGCGCCAAATTCGTCACCAGGACCACCCGGCCTCCCGCCATGACCGTGGAGTTGTGCAATGAGTGTCATCCCTTCTACACCGGAGAGCAAAGGCTGGTCGACACCGGCGGAAGGGTGGAGCACTTTCAAAGGCGCTACGGAGAAGCCGCCGAAATCCGCTCCAAGCGATACCGAAAAAGAGCCACGGATCCCAAAGAACCGACTTCGTCCGTGCAAGAGCCTGACGCAGAGGGGTCTTCGACACCCGCCGCCGGAGGCTCGTCTCCGGAATCAGGATCCGAGGTGCTGGAACCCGACGGCGCCTAGCCCACCCTGCTCGCGGTGAGCGCCAAACCCCAACCAGAGGAATCCTCCGGCCTCGATCCATTGGCGGTGGGCGGACAAGCTCTGATCGAAGGGGTGATGATCCGGGCACCGGAAGCCTGGGCGGTGGCGGCCCGACGCATGGACGGGGTTATCGTGGCCGAACGTCGGACCCTTCCCCGCCTCTCCACCCGCACCTGGGCGGCCCGGACCCCGTTCCTGCGAGGCATCCTGGTGCTGATCGAATCTCTCAACCTGGGATTCCGTTCCCTGGCCTGGTCAGCAGAGGTCGCCGCCTGGGAACCCGGTGAAGACCCCGACGATCTCGGTGGTCCCCAGGAGTCGCTCGGCTGGCAGCTCTGGCTGTGGATGGGGGTGGCCCTGTCCTTTTTTGTCGCCTTTTTCATGGTGGTTCCTGCCACCGTCGCCCGGTTGACCGCCGGCGAATCCGGACTGCTGTTCGGGTTTTTGGAAGCAGTGATCCGCTTGGGCCTGTTTGTAGGTTACATATGGGGGATCGGACGGATCTCCGACATCCAGCGGGTATTCGCCTATCACGGGGCGGAGCATATGACCATTCATGCTTACGAACATGAGAAATCCCTTTCCGTGGAATCCGTTTTCAGGTACCCGCCTGAGCATCCCCGATGTGGAACCAACTTCCTCTTGATAGTGGTGACCCTCTCCATCGTGGCCTTCGCCCTGGTGGGTAACCCGGGATGGCTGACTCTGGTAATCAGCCGGGTGATTTTCATTCCCGTAATCGCCGCCATCGCCTACGAGCTTTTGAAATTCGCCGGCAGGCATCAGTCACAAACCCTGGGCAGATGGCTGGCCGCCCCCGGAATGTGGCTGCAGAAGCTCACTACCAACCAGCCGACGGCCGACCAGATCGAGGTGGCGATGACCAGTTTGCTCTCGGCAGTTGATGCTTCCGAATCGGACCGGCTGGTGTCCACCGGCGTCATACCTTCCTCGGTGATGAAAGCCCTCACGCGATGATCGCTCCCGTGTGGCGCGAGCGCATCCCCGAGTTGGAACGGCAACTGACCGATGTGGAGAGCTCCATGGCCGAACCGGATGTCATCGCCGACCACCGGCGGCTGGCCGAGGCGGGTCGGCGTCGGGCGGAGCTTTTGCCCATTGTCAAAACCGCCCGCAACTGGCTGGCGGCCGAGGCTGAGACTCGGGAAGCCGAGGAGTTGGCCGAGGCCGACCCAGAACTCCGCGACGAGCTGTTGGAGTTGGCCGACGAACGACGCCAAGAGGCCACCCAACTGGAAGAGGAGTTGGAGGTCCTGATGGTTCCCCCCGACCCCGACGACCATCGAGATGTGATCATGGAAATCAGGGCGGCGGCCGGGGGCGATGAAGCCGCGATCTGGGCTGGGGATCTGCTCCGCATGTACCAGAAGTTCGCTGACCGCCGCGGTCTGCGCACCGAGGAGATGGATGCCTCTCCCTCCGGAGTGGGCGGATACAGCAAGATCTCCTTTGCGGTCAAAGGTCGCGGATCATATGGAATGCTGCGCTATGAAGGCGGTGTTCACCGCGTACAGCGGGTGCCCAGGACCGAGTCGCAGGGTCGGGTCCACACTTCCACCGCCACCGTGGCGGTGCTGGCGGAAGCCGACGAAGTAGAGGTGGAAGTATCCCCAGATGAGGTGCGAGTGGACGTGTTCCGCTCGTCCGGTCCCGGCGGGCAGTCGGTCAACACCACCGATTCGGCGGTGCGCATCACCCATCTCCCCACCGGACTGGTCGTCAGTTGTCAGGATCAAAAAAGCCAACTCCAGAACAAAGAGAAAGCCTTCCGGGTGCTGCGCGCCCGGCTGTACCAGTTGGAGATCGAGCGGAGCCAGGCGGGAATCGCTGGCCAGCGCCGCTCCCAGGTGGGGGCAGGCGACCGGTCAGAGAAGATCCGCACCTACAACTTCCGGGAGAACCGGGTAACCGACCATCGGATCGGGCTCACCCTCAAGTCGCTCGACCGGGTGCTGGAGGGAGAGATCGACCAGATGACCACCGCGCTCGCCGCCCGGGAGCGGTCCGAAAGACTGGTCTCTTCACTGGTCGACCCTTCCCGTCCGAACTGACCGCTCTCCCAGCCCAAAATGGCCCCTGTCGCGCTCTCTCCTCTGCAAATCTCCCGCCGCAGCCGGCTTCCTTACCACGAGGTGCAGCGGCTGATCGCAACCCTCACCTCAGAAAGGGTCTATCCCGGCCTACCCCTGCCACCTGGGATCGCGGCAGCAGCCGAGCCGTTGATAAGAAAACGCCAAGCAGGAATCCCTCTTCAATACCTGGAGGGACACATCGATTTCGGCCCGCTGCGGTTGGCGACGGATCAGCGGGCTCTCATTCCCCGACCCGAGACCGAACAGCTATGGGAACTGGCTACGAAGACTGCACGTGCGTTACCCCCCGAAGTGATAGTGGACATAGGAACCGGCTCGGGCGTGCTGGCCCTGGCTCTGAGCCATTCCTTTTCCACCGCACGGGTTGTGGCCACCGATATCAGCACCGGCGCCCTGGAACTGGCCCACCACAATGTCCTGGCAAACCGGTGGGCGCGGGACCGGATCGGCTTTCGGGAAGGCGATCTCTTCGAGGCGCTGGAGCCCTCCCTCCTGGGGAAGGTGGACCTGCTGGTTTCCAACCCGCCGTACGTGGCGGAGGGAGAGTGGCCCCATCTCCCTGCCGAGGTGCGGGCCGAGCCCTATCAGGCATTGGTAGCCGGGCCCCGCGGAACCGAAGTACTTGAGAGACTGGCCGCCGAGGCGCCGCCCTGGCTCAGCCCCACCGGGATAATGATCGCCGAGATGGGAGAGACCCAGGCCGAGGTGGTCGCCAGGGCCTTCCGGGCGGGGGGCATGAATGCCCGGATCCACCATGACCTCACCGATCGGCCCCGATTCGTGGTGGGGCGACTCCCGGCCCGGTGAGTTCCTTTCTGCTGGAGCGGGCCTGCACCATCCTGGCCGAAGGGAAAGTGGTGGGGGTGCCCACCGACACCGTCTACGGCCTGGCCACCCGGCGCTCGGCCCGAAAGCAACTCTTTCAACTGAAAGGCCGCCCACCCTCCAAAGCCATCCCCGTGTTGGTGGGAACCATGGCCGACGGCGAACGTCTCGCCGTCTTTCCTCCGGCCGCCCGGCAACTTGCCCATGAACATTGGCCGGGCCCCCTCACCCTGGTCCTGGCCATCCGGCCCGGAGTGGGAACCGAGGCCCGACAGACCATCGGCCTCCGCATGCCCAACCATCCCCTGACCGTGGAGTTGTTGACCACCGGTGGTCCACTCACCGTCACTTCTGCAAACCTATCGGGAGGCGCCCCTGCTAGATCGGACCGGGAGGCCCGGGAGATGTTCGGCGGCCAAGTAGAGCTCTACCTGCCGGGAGTTTGTCCGGGAGGCGCCGCCTCCACAGTGATAGAAGTACTGCCCGACCACCCCCCACGGATGCTACGGGCAGGACCTGTCCCCCTCTGACACCCCACCTCCTGGCTGGGAGAAGGGGTGACATCCAACCGGGAAGCTACTGACGACGGGCACGACAATGGCGCCTTTCTAGTGGCCCCTGGAAATCTCAGGGGCGGAGGGCGCGGCGCATGATCTTGCCAGTGGTGGTAGGGGGCAACTCATCCAGAAAAGTCACCTGGCGCGGGGTTTCATGAGCCGCCAACCGGGTGCGGACATGGTTACGCAACTCTGCGGCCACTTGTTCGGATGGTTCCACCCCCGAGCGCAGCACCACGAAGACCGCCGGCACCTGCCCACGGATCTCGTCGGGGACACCCACCACCGGATGGGCCATCAGGCTTTCTTCTATCGCACCCGGCCCGATCCGATATCCCCTCGAGGTGATAACGTCATCCTTGCGACTGCGGAACCACAGGTAGCCATCGGAGTCCTCCAAGCCCAGATCCCCGGTGAGAAGCCACCCACCCCGGTATTTTTCGGCGGTGGCCTCCGGCCGGTTCCAGTAGCCGAGCATCATCACCGGGTCGGGGGCGCGCACGCAGATTTCCCCCTCCCGGCCAATCAGCCGGTTACCCTCTTCGTCCTGGATCAGCACCTCATGCCCCGGCAGCGCCCGGCCCATCGACCCGGGCCGCACCGGGGCGCAGTTACCCACCACCAGGTCGGCCTCCGTCTGCCCGTAGCCCTCGTTTATGTGGCATCCGAGGGTTTCCTCCGCCCACTCCAACATCTCCGATCCCAACGGCTCCCCGCCGGTGAAAATGGCCCGGAGCGACAGGTCAGGCCGGCTGACGCCCGAGGCCGGCATCATCTTCAGGGCGGTGGGTGGAAGAAATGCCAGGGTCACCCCAAGCTCGGCCATCAAGTCGAAAGAGCCTCCCGGATCGAAATCGTCTTCGGCGGTGAACACGACCATCCCGTGATACCAGGCGGGGATAAGCACATCCATCAAACCATCCATCCACGCCCAATCGGCCGGAGTCCAGATGATGTCGTCGGGCCGAGGAGCAAACTCGTAATAGCTCTCGAAGCCGGGCAGGTGCCCGAACAGGGAGCGGTGGGCGTGGATGGCTCCCTTGGGCGGGCCGGTGGTGCCGGAGGTGTAGATCAGATAGGCAGGTCCTCCGCTCCGGTCTCGAATGGCCGTTCCAAACCCGGACCGGAACAGAGAGCATCGAACTCCGGGCCCATCTCGATCACCGGCAAATAGGGCGCCGCCTCATCCAGCTTGGCCCGGTTGGCCGGGTGGACGATAGCCGCCTTGGCGCCGGAGTCCTCCAAGCGGTAGGAAATGGCGTCGGGACCGAACAGGGAGGCGAGGGGGAGCGAAACGGGCGCCCAGCTTCCACAGAGCGAGATGGGACAGGCCGACCTCGACCGACTGTGGAACGATGATGGCCACCCGGTCGCCTGATTCGATTCCTTGCCGGCGCTCGGCCACCAGCGCCGTGGCCGCGGGGTTCTGTTGATCCGCGCAGGCGGCCCCCAGGTTGAACCGCTCGGGAATCTCCCATCGAAACCCCTCCCGGAGCGAATCGTGGGTCATGCCCTCGTGGGCGATCAACACCCGCCGCCCGGTGGGATTCACACCAGGATCTCCCCGGCGATCTCCTCCATCCGGGCCAACCCTCCTCCCAGCATCACGACGGACGGTCGGCGTCGGGCAGGCGAACGGCCCGCACCATCTTCACCGGAACCCCATCCAGGCGCTCCTCCCCCGCCTGTTCGATCCGAAAACCCTCCTCCACGAGGAGACACGACAGCCGATCGGTGTCTATCTCGTGAAAAAACCCGGGCTTGTCACGGCGATCATGGTCGAACGAATCGTGGCGGGGATGGGTGGGGTCGGCGAACTGCTCATCCAAAAGCAACAGCCGGGCGTCCGGGCGGAGCGCCCGCCCTAATTCGGCGCAGGCGGCGCGATCATCGACCCAGTGGTGGACGCAGTTGATGGACCAAGCCGCGTCGATGGATGTTTCTTCGACGGGTATCTGCTCGGCCTTGCCTTTCAGGACGACGATCCGCTCCGTCGAGGAGGATCGGACCCCCCGTCGGACTTGCATGATCGCCCTCATCAGAGGGGAGGGCTCCACTGCGAAGACCCGCCCGTCACCGACCCGGCGGGAGGCGGCCAATACCGCGGGTCCCATCCCTGCTCCCACATCCAACACCCTCTCTCCCTCGGCAGGGCCGATCAGCTCCACCACCGCGTCGTTGATGGGCGACTTCCACAACTGAGGGGCGTGTCTCAGATAGAAAAGCTGCCGCCACCAACCCTCATGATGATGACCGTGAGCATGCTCCCCATGATCTTGATCTGAGTGGTGGTCGGGCGAGTGATCGCCGGTCTGTCCGGGAATGTCCTGGTGGTCTTCCATGGTTCTGGTCTCGCTTTCTTGTATCTCCCCGCCCGATTTTTCTAAAGATCGGCCAGCGCCTCGGCGGCGGCGGCCAGCGCCATCTCCACATCCTGGGTGGTGTGGGCCGCCGACAGGTACCAGAGACCCCTTCCGATCAGTCTTACTCCCCGCCGGTGCATCCCCGCCGCGAAGCGTCCGTACTTGGCAGTGTCATAGGAAAGCGTATCCCGGTAGTCCCGGATCCCCTCGGCGTTGGTGAATCCGGCATGGAACATGGGGCCGGGACCCTCCACCCGCAGGGGATGTCCCGCCTCCGAAGAGACCCGACGCAGGCCTTCGGCGAGTTGGCCCCCCAGCTCAAAGAGGCGGTCGTGGACCTGCTCTTTCTCCAGAATCGCCAGGGTGGCCGCCGCGGCCGCCACGGTGGGGGTCGAGGAGTTCATGGTCCCGGCGTGCAATGCCCTCCCCTCTGCCACGTGCGCCATCACCTCGGCCTTTCCCGCCAGGGCGCTGATCGGAAATCCGTTGGCCATGGCCTTGCCGAAGGTGGCCAGATCGGGAACCACCCCGAAGTACCCCTGGGCGCCTGCCATTCCCAGCCGGAACCCGGTTATCACCTCATCGAAGATCAGCACCGCCCCGTAGAATGAGCAGAGAGAACGCAAGCCCTCCAAGAATCCCTCGGCGGGAAGGATGCAGCCGCTGTTGCACATCACCGGCTCGGTGATCACCGCCGCTATTCCGTCGGGATCGGTCGCCAACACCCTTTCCACCGCGTCGAGATCGTTCCAGCACGCCGTGGTCACTTCGGCGTCAGAGGAGAGCGGACGGCCTTGGGTCCAAGGGAGCGGCCGGGGCCGGAGCCGGGAGCCGAGCGCGTCGGCCGAGGGTGCGGAGACACTTACCGCCACATTGTCGAACCAGCCGTGGTAGTGACCCTCGAACTTGAGGAACCGGGTTCTTCCGGTGTGCACCCGTGCGGCCCGCAGGGCGGCATGCACCGCCTCGGACCCGCTCAGGCTAAAACGCACCAGATCAGCACATGGGACCAACCTTTGCATGGTCTCCGCCAGTTCCAGTTCGGCGAGGTGCTGGCCGGCGAAGATCTGGCCGGAAGCGGTCGCCCGGGCCACCGCTTCCACCACCTCGGGCCGGGAATGGCCGAGGATGAGCGGGCCCTGGCTGAGGGTGAAGTCCAGGTAGGTGTTTCCATCCACGTCGGTGATCCGGCTCCCCCGGCCCGACTCGTAGAACAATGGGTGGGGGTGGTCGTACGAGCGGAATTGACTGGAGACCCCTCCGGCCAACACTTCCTGGGCCCGCTGGTACAGCTCCGCCGAGCGGTGATGCTTCATCTCCGCCCAATCTTACGAGCCTCGCCGGCCGGGCCTCCCCCGTTCATCCGCCCATCAACCACAGGTCTCCCACATTGACGCCGGTGGGCCCGGTGGTTATCAGATCACCCGAGGAAGCCAGATACGGGGAGGAGTCGTAGCAACGGAGATGGTCGCGCCAATCCAGGCCGGCGGCCTGGCCCCGCTGGATTGTCCCGGCATCCACCAAACCTCCCGCAGCTTCGCTCTGCCCGTCTATCCCGTCGGTGGCGAAACCCCCAAAAATTCCCGAGCTGCGCTCGGCCAGCCGCGCGGCGGCGGCCAAGGCGGCATGCTGGTTGCGACCGCCCCGACCTGGGGATAGAGCATCGATCCTCACGGTGGCCTCTCCCCAGTAGACATGCACCAAGTCCGCAACGCAGCTCCCCACCACCAGCCGGGCGGCTTCTTCGGCCTCCCCGACCAACGGGGCGGCGACTACCTGCGCGGCGAGCCCGTGGGATTCCAGTTCGGCGCGGGCTGCCCGGGCCGCGCCGACGCCATCGGCTATCACCTGGGAGGGGCGTAGGCCGAGCGCCGTCGTAGAGGGCCGGGACTCCTCGAGGTAGTTCACCACCGAGAGGGGAACTCTCTCCTCCAGCCGGTAGTCGGCCAGCACCGCCCGGGCATCGGCCGGAGTTGTATCGTCGGCCAGCGTGGGGCCGGAAGCGATCGCGGAGGCGGGGCCGGTCACCACATCGGAGATCAGCAGAGTGGCCAGGGGGCGACCGCCGGCCATCCGGGCGATCCCCCCGTTCTTCACCGCGGAAAGATGTCGGCGGACGATGTTCATCTCCGAGATGGGAACCCCGCCGTTCACCAGCGCCCGACCGGCCGCCGTCAGGTCTGCGAGGGTTACCCCCGGGGCGGGGACTTCCATCAGGGAAGATCCCCCGCCCGATACCAGCACCAGCAGCAGCTCATCGGGGTGCCCATCGCCTGCCAGCCCGAGCGCGGCCTGTCCCGCCGTCAGGCTGGCTTGGCCCGGGTACGGGTGATCACCGACCATCACCCTCACCCGGGGATGTGGGGAAGACCGGTGGTGATCGGAGATGATCAAACCGGCCACCAACCGGGACGAAAGGGCCGCCACCGCGCCGCGAGCCATACCGTGAGCCGCCTTTCCCACCGCCAAGATCCGCACTCCCCGCTTCGGTTCCACCACCGCGCCTCCCACCTCCAGCCGGTCTCCCGACCGTGAGAAGTGTTTCTCGGTGACAAGGCGGGCGTCCACAGACCGCAGCGCCGCCCGGTATGCGGCAAGAAAAGCCGCTCTGGCGGCGTCGTCCGCCACCCTCAAGGTGTGACTATCTTGAAAGCCTCCGCCGCGGCCAGACCGGCAGGCTTTCCCGCGTCGACGGCCCGTTCAATGATCTTGGCCCCGAACCGCTTCCGGTGGGCAGCGGAAGCTTCCGCGTCGTCCATCGTAGTTTCGGTCTGGCTGGAGTGGCACAGGAGGGCGGCGACCTTCCGGTCGACATATCCGGCAATGTCCTCTCGGTGGTCGGGCTGGTCGGTCGACCAGTAGAGCACCGCATCAGGTCGGTGTTTGCCCATCCCCTCGATGAGTTGAGCCGGGAAAAAGAGATGGTCCCGGGCGGCGACCACTCCGTCGGTGACGGCCATTCCCGTCACCCGGTGGTCGGGATGCAGCATGTAGCGCCGCCATGGGTCGTGGGTGATCACCACGTTCGGACGCAGCCGTCTGATCCACCAGCACAGTGTCTCCCGAAGCTTCATGGAGTACTCCAGTTCTCCATCCACCCGACCCAGCATCACCACCTCGCCGGTGATACCCAGCGCGGATGCCGAGCGGAGTTGCTCCACCCGGCGGGTCTCGACCAACTCGGCGGGATCGGTGTGGGGATCCCAGCTCCCCTTCGACCCGTCGGTTATCACCAGCATCGACGCTTCGCACCCTCTCTCCGACCACTTGGAAAGCACGCCCCCCGCTCCGAACTCGGCGTCGTCGGGGTGGGCTCCAATCGTCAGCGCCCGATCCGGAGTAGGCAACTGCTCACTCACCTTGATCCTTTCCTTCCCTCGTCGCCGATATCACCTTTCCCTCCGTATTCAAGCATGGTCTTGAACCCGGAGAGTGTTATATGCCTATAGGAGGGTGGGCCGACCAAAGCTTCTTCCACCTCTTCCCAATACCGCCTCAACAAAGCAGCGTTCTCCCAAATGGTGAGATTTCGGTTAGTAGCTATCACGACTACTCATACCTGATAAGCCTCCAATACAGCCCACTGAGGGGAGCGGCAACGTATCCTCTTGTCCTTCAGAATGGCGCACCAATCGCGTTGTCCAACATATCTCAGCCAGTCTTCATCTGGTGCATCCTGGCGTAACCACCAATCCGAGTGGCCAGGATAGATAATTCGGTCATCGTCCGCCTCTACTTGTATTCACTGCCTCTCCGCGCCCTGCTTCATCTCCATCTCGCCTATCCAATCGGTCAGCCAGCGGCCCCGGGGATGGGACAGTGCCGCCGTCAGGTCGGAGGGGCGGTCGAGATCCAGGGCCAGACCCAGTCGATAAACCATCTGTGGAGACCGCCGGCGGAGCCGGGACAGATGACGGTGGAAACTGCCCTCCCCGTAAGCGAAGTCGAAGTCGGGATCACCCGAGCCTCCTATCAGAGAAGTGCCCCCGTCCGAGGAGGGACCCAGCACCCACCCCCCCGAGCTCACCGTGGCCATGCCGGTTCTGAGATCAGCCGCCGATAAGAGGGGAAGGTCGGCGTGGACGATCATCCATCCCATGTTCAGCCGCGCCGCCATCTCCACCGCTCCGGCCGCGGCCTCGTTCAGAGACGGCGTCCGGTCGCGAATCGCCTCCCAGCCGCGCGCTCCGGCCCAATCCATCACCGGTTGGTCGGCAGCCAGCACCAACGGACGGGCCCCCGCCTCCTCAATGGCGGCCACCACTCTGGCAGCCATCTCCAGGCTCAGTCGCCGCCGTATTTGGGGAGAGAGGACCGTCGCCAGTCGGGCCTTGGGGAATATCGCCTGCCTTACGGGAACCGCCGCCAACACCTCCATCGCCGGAGAGCTAGGAGGCGTCAATGGAAAGCCCGGCCAGTACCTCTTCCAGGGTGTATCCGACCCAGACGTTCTTGGTCCACTGAGCGAGTTGGATTAGCACCCCGTTGGTGGTGCGTGGATGCAAAAAGGCTTCGCTCCAATGCTCGCTGAAATGAAGGCCGGTAACCCGAAATCCCCTTTCTTCGGCAACGCGCGCCGCCTCTGAAAGGTCGTCCACCTCGAAGGTAAGATGATGCAAGCCTTCGCCCCGCTCCTCCAGGAACTTGCGGAGAAATGACTTGTCACCGAGCGGGGACATGACCTCCAGCATCCCTTGGGGAAGGCGGAACTGCGCCCATCGGAACGCGTTGCGAGGATTGTCGGCGCCTTGATAGAAACGGCCGCCCATCAACTCCACCAGGGGAAGGGCGCTTTTAATGTCATGCACCGCCCAGGACACGTGGTCAAACCGTTTCACCACCCCGCCCAGACCCAGCGATGACTCGACGTTCATAGCCGGGGGAGGCTACCAGCCGCGCCGGGTTGTCGAGCGGGGCAGAAACCGTTCCATCCCGGTCTCATCCCCCGGCAGGTCCCCACCACTCGGACACGACCTTTCGGAAGGACCGGGTGGGCACCAGCACCTGGGCGCCAGAGGGCGCTTGGTAGTCCGCCACCGGGATGGTAAGCCGGGTCACCTGGGAGGGAGCAAGGTCTCGGTACCGCACTGCCCAATCCACCGCCTCGGTGATCGACCATCCTCTGTCCAGACGAAGGGTGTGGGAAAGGCTCGCCATGGTGGCGAGCAAACCGGCGGGAGAGTCGAGCTGCAATTGGCCCGAGAGGGTCAACAGCAAATCCTGTTGATGTCTCTGACGGGAGAAATCAGACGACCAGGCCCGTTGCCATTCCCCATCCACCAGTTGGCGAGCATTGCGAGACCGGGCATAGGCCAAAGAAGTCGCTCCATCCGCCGTACGACAACCCGGCTCGGTGATGTCCAACTGGGCTTTCTCATCGTAGGTGGGATAGTCGAAACAAATCTCGATCCCACCCAGGCCGTCCACCAACTCTACGAACCCATCGAAGTCGACCCGCACGAAGTGATCCATAGCAACGCCTGTGAAGTCCTCAATGGCCAGGGCCAACAGTTCAGGTCCGTTGGCGTACCCGGTGCATCCTCCCAGATTGGCATTCACCCGCCGAAAATCTTCGGAGCATAAGTTGTAAAGATATAAATCGCGAGGGATCGAAATCAGCGCTGGCGCCGAGCCGTCCTCGGGGAACAACGCCAGGATTATGGTATCGGCCAAGAAGCCGCTGGCGTCGGCGCCCATCAGCAGCACCGAGTCGAACATCCCATCAGGCAGCTTGGTCGAACTGCGGACATGGTCAACAGGAGCAGGCGCCGGTATCTCCTCCTCTTGGGGATCCGGTGTTCCATCCCCCTCGGCATCCGGTGTTCCATCCCCCTCGGCATCCGGTGTTCCATCCCCCTCGGCATCCGGCGGCGGGACGGCATCAGGCGTTCCCCCTTCTTCGGGAGGGTCGAAGTTCTCCTCCTCCTCCTCCTCCTCCTCTTCTTGGGTCTCGATTTCCTGACGACCCTCTTGCACCTCCTCGGCAGTTCGGTCTTCCAGGGCGGAACTGGCTTCCGTCGGCGAAAAGGGCTCATCGGCAACTGCCTTGAAGCCGCTGTATAGGCGCCATCCAACCAGCGTCAACCCCACCAGCAACGCCACCCCCACCCCTATCCAGATCCGCCGTTGCATCTTGCGACGTCTCATCCTGAGCGCAGCTCTGGTCGTCAACTCAGTAGTCCCTACTTAGCAGAAACAGGGCGTCACCGCGCCCCGCCCGGAGAAGGGTACTCCCCCCGATGGAACACTGTTCCGGTGAACAACCCGACGACCCGTCCATCGCCCCGCTCTACAGTGATCTGGTAGGTGGCCACCGACCGCGACCGCGAAGCAGGGCGCGCGGTGGCGGTCAGCCGATCTCCCGCTCGCGCGGAAGCGGGCTGCACCAGATGGGTGTCGAGGGCGACCGCCTCCACTTCGGCGTTGGAGATCAGGGAAAGGGCGAAATCGGCCAGGGAATACACCGCTCCGCCATGAACCAGCCCCATGAAATTGGTATGCCGGGGCGCCACTTCCAACTCCACCGCCAGCCGCTCAGGATCGGCGCCGACCAGCCTCGCTCCCAGGAGTTCGGCGTAAGGGTCGGAAGCCGCCATCGCCCTCAGCCGGGTGGATGTTCTCTCCGTCGGCTGAGATGGACCAGGGGGTTCAGCCATCCAGTCCGGCAATCCAGGCGTCGAACAGTTGATGGGCGCCCTTGACCATCTCTTCTTCAGCCTCCTCCAACTCCGCTGCGAACCCCTCGGGGGTCTTTCCCGCTCTTCCCAACATACCCCGGGCCCCGTCGTTCGCCCACTCGTTGGCCTCGGCATTGTGAGTTTCGGGATGAAACTGGATCCCCAACGCCGAACCGGCAGTGAACGCCTGCGGGAAACGGTTGGAGTAGGCCAACAACTCGCTTCCCGGCGGTGGGTCGAAAGTGTCCTGGTGCATAGAGAAGACCCGCCGGTCGGCGACCTTCGAGACTACCGGATGCCGGTAACCGGGCTCGGTTAGTTGAAGGGCGACCGCCCCCGCCTCGGGCTGGTCGGCCAGAAAAACGCTCCCGCCCAAAGCGGCCGCCAAGAGTTGGGATCCCAAACAGATTCCCAGCACCGGGATATCTCTCTCCACGGCTTTGCGGGCCAGTGCCATCTCCTCCACCAGGAAGGGATTCTCCTCTGTTTCATAGGCGCCCATTATCCCGCCCATAAGCACCAGGGCTCGGATCTCCTCCACCCGGGGGAGAGGCTCTCCCTCAGCGGCGTTGATCTCCTCCCACTCCACTCCGGAAAGGTCCAGGCGCTCCGCCAATCTGCCCGCCGATCCGCAGGAATGCTTGATAATCACCACTTTCCCCATGCCTGGATAGTTTACCTTTAGTCAAACTATCGTAGAGGGACGTGTCGACGGCAAGGGACTATCAAGCGTGACAGAAGGCGCAGCGGTGCCCCGGCCTGCGGTTGGAGATCCACAGGAGGACGACCCCTCTCCCCTCCTGGAGCGGCCGACTACGGGAGGCGGCATTTTCTCGGTACGAGTTCCCATCCGTTCAACGGGCTTCGCCGCGCAACCTCGATGGAACGATACAGAACGCCGATGGGAGAGATCGCCACTTCTAGGGACGGATCAGAGAGATGATTTCCTCTACCGAAAGGTCGTCGAGGCCCATGCGCTCCAGGGTGCGGCCGCCTGCGATGGCTTCTTCCAAACCGGCGGCGGCCGCCAGATTCAACAGCGCCGCGGCTACGGGAGTCGCCACTCCGGCCACTCCCGCCAACTCCACCAGAGGCAACAGGCCGTATCCGAAATCTTCTGTGTAGTAACGGTGGCCCAGAGAGTGGGGCGCCATGATCCGGGCGTTGGCGCTGCCTGTCGAGATCGCTCTCTGCAAATCGGCGGGGTCGGCGTCCTTGTCTACCGTGCCGATGGCCAACATCTCCTCCATCAGAGAATCCAGGTGGTATCCGAAAGCGGCGGCCACCGCCCGGCGTTCGTCGTCCAAGCGGGACATCACCGATGCCACCGCCAAGGTCATCCCCTCCACGTAGAACCGGAAGTCGCCGCTCGTGGCCTCCACCCAAGCCGCTCCCAAAATCGCTCCCGGAGGATGGAGCACCATATTCACCTCCGC
The DNA here is from genome assembly GCA_965214265.1 of Acidimicrobiia bacterium. Classification (GTDB taxonomy): domain Bacteria; phylum Actinomycetota; class Acidimicrobiia; order Spongiisociales; family ZC4RG35; genus Bin76. Next base: position 785,179 of record CBDCBK010000010.1, on the reverse strand, counting down.
CAACCCGACCGCCAGCACATCGGGCAGGCGAACCGCCAATGGATAGAGATCGAAGGCCAGAGCCAAAGCGTCCTCGCCTCCCGGCAAACACCCAACCCACATCCGGGCCGCCGCACCTGTTATGTTCACTATCCATTGAGAGTGGCCATTCGGCTGCTGCTCTTCACTCACTGCGGGGAGAGCGGCTCGCACCGTATAGGGAAGGGTGGAGCACTCAGCCAGGGGAGGCAGGCGCGCCGCGCCGACGTCACGCATCATTTTCGCCACTTCCAAGGCACCGCCCAGGTGACCAGGCGCCAGCACCACCGGCGACTCGCACCCGACCCGTGCCAACTGACGGGCTATATCACGGTGGGCGGTAGAGGGCAGGCACACCAGCACCCCGTCAGCGCCTTGCACTGCCGCTGACAGGTCGTCGGTACACCTACCGGGCATACTCCCCTCACCTAGCACTCCCCGATACTCGAGCCGCAATCCCCGAAGAGAAGTTAGGGGAACGGTCCGACGCCACCACACCACGTCGAATCCCCGCAGGGTCAAATCGACGGTCGCCGCCATGCCTCCCGCACCGCCTCCCATCACCACTATCCGGGTCATTGGCTGCGCCTCACTCGCCCCCGCCCAGATCCAAACGGACTGCCTCGACCACCGAGTACTTTTCCACCTTGGCCACATCGACCTCCACCCCCAGGCCGGGACCCTCGGGAACCATTACCCGCCCGTCTTCGAAGCCAAAAGAGCCGGTGACCAAATCATCTGTGTAGTAGATGCCGGCTATCTCCGGCCGGGCGCTCCCCTCGGGGCCCGAAACCGGGCACACACTGGGCAGCATGGCGTTTTCCAGCGCCGCTCCCAGCGCCAGGTTGGCGGCGTTGCCCACGCCGGTCTCGATGGACCCGCCGATGTCGCACATCATTCCCAAACGCCGAGCCGTCTCGGCTTGCTGGCGGGCTCGAAAGAGGCCTCCCGGTTTGGTAACATAACACGAGAAATACTCGGCCGCCTCCAAGCGGGCCAACTCCCAGATATCCTCGACCGTCCACGCCGACTCGTCGGCCATCATCGGCACATCCACCCGCTGGGCCACCGCCGCCAGTCTCTCGGCGCCGGCCACTGGCTGCTCGCACAGCATGATGTCGTATTCCTCCTGGGCCCGGGTTACCCTCACCGCCTCCGACACATGGGAATACCCCTCATTTCCATCCACCCTGATTCTGATCTCCGGCCCCACCAACTCCCGCAGCCGGCGAACCAGTTCCACATCCCGGACCGGATCCAGCCCAGTCTTGCACTTGATGGTGAGCGCCCCCTCCGCCACCGCCTGCCGGGCTTCTTCCAGACAGCGTTCAATGGGCATGATCCCCAGCGAGTGCGCCAGCTCGATTCCCCGACGGTGCGCACCCCCCAGGAGGGTGGAGACTCCCACGCCCATCGCCCGCCCGGCTAGGTCATAGCAGGCCATATCGATCATGGCTTTGGCATAGGGATGTCCCTTCACCGCCTTGTCCATCCGGGCGTGAATCACCGCTATATCACGAGGGTCGGAACCGCCCACGGCGGGGAGCAGATAGTCGGCCGCCACCACCCGAACTGTCTCCGGGGATTCGCCGTAATACCGCATCGCCGACCCGCCCCAGGTGATTCCGGCCGGGGCCTCCCCCCACCCCTCCAGTCCCTGGTCGGTGCTCAGCCGGAGGATGGCGTGGCGTCCGATGGGCGCGGTCATCTTGGAAGCCCAGGCGTGCTCGCGCCGGGTGGGCAATGCCACTATGTAGATGACCGCGGCGGTTATCTTCACGCTCCCTCCCTCTCGTAGAGTTCGATCTCGTTGCCATCCGGATCGGCTACGTACACGGTGAGACCGTAGGGGCCTGGTCCCAGAGGGCGAACGATCCGATATCCCGCCTCTGCCACCCGCCGCTCGAACTCCGCCACCCCCCGTACCTCGAAAGCCAGGTGATCCATCTGCCCGCCCCTCCCGGTACCCCCTTCGGTAAGCCCCAAACCCTGTTCGGTGCTGATAAACCGCCGCCCGTCGCGAAAAGGCGCCCTGCTACGAACCCGAAGTCCCAATAGATCGACGTAAAAGCGCTCGGCGGCGTCCAGATCGGTGGCCTCCAACAGCACATGCGCTATTCCGCTGATCACCGGTCGACTGCCTTCCTCCAACCAATCGACCACCTCCGAAGAGGTAGCCAGGGAAGCCAGGTAGTGCGCCCACACCTCTAGAGCCGAAGGTTCCCACTGGGGGCGGACCCCGGCGATGCAGTCCGTAACCGCCACCACGTCATAATCTCGCAGGTAGGCCTCCCGGAGAGTGGTCTCAACACAGGCGTTGAGGGTCACCCCCGCCACGAACAGCGCTCTCACCCCCAACATCCGCAACAACGCCTCCAGCCGCGTCTCGTAGAAAGCTCCAAACCGATGCTTTTGGACCACCATGACCGGATCGTTGGCCAACTCGGCTAACTCGTCAATGATCGCCGCGTCCCAGCTTCCGGCCAGCGCCGCCACCCCCGAGCGGCGTTGGGTGTGGGAGGGGAGACGTTTTTGGTTCCTGGCTTGGTCAGGCTGCAAGTGAGCCTGCACCGTCCAGATCACCGGCATCTCCGCCGCCTTGAACAGCTCGGCCAGCCGCCGAATAGGCCCATAGACCTCCCGGGCCGGACCGACATCCACCCCCGAGACGCCCAAGGTCCCCTCCGGATGGCAGAAGGCGTTTTGCATATCCACCACCAACAGCGCCGACGACGCCGGGTCTAGAACCGAGAGATTCGTCACGCGGCTCATACGTCGGTTCGATCCGGGCCCAGCACCCCGGCCAAGCCCCAACTCTCCCGTGGAACATCATGAATGATCACATGCAGGGCGTCGGGACGGGCGTCGACGTGTTCCACCATTGCCTCGGTGATAGCTCTCACCAGCCGACGCTTCTGCTCTGTGGTTCTTCCTTCCCACATTTCCACGGTCACAACCGGCACGGTGCTGCTCCTTTTTCGCCTTCGGGTCTCAATTTAGGCGAAGGGCAGGCCACAGTCTCCGATAGCCTCTACAGCATCGTCGAACCAACCGCCACCGAAGTTCCCAACCCGTCCTATCTCTGGGACATCGTAGTGCTGGGCGATCGCTTGGCGGCGCTGTCCCTGGCGTCGGAGGCGGCAGCAAGCGGTCTCCGACGCGTGCTGGTTCTCTCCCCTTCCGACCGGCTGGTCTATCCTGACCGGTTCGAGGCGCCGGGAATAACCATCCGCTATGACACGGTCGTCCGACAGATACGCCAGGCGCCCGGCCCCATCCTGGTGATAGAGACCTCCACCGGCCCGGTGGCGGCACGGGTAGTGGCATTGGGGTTGCCCTATCCCCCACCCGAAGGGCGCGCTCCTCGCCTCTCTGTTGATCCCGTGATCTCCCCGCGCGTCTACACCCACCCATCCCAGATGAAAGATCCGCCTGGTGATGTGGTGATAATGGGCGAGGGGGACCAGCCGGTGGAATGGACCCTCAACTTCTTATCGGTGGGAGCGAAGGTGGTGCTCTGCATTCATCACACCGAGTTCGGCCGGATGTCCTTTCTGGCCAGACGAACGGTGCGCCGCCTGGAGGCCCAGAGAGTGATCACTATTTTCTGGAGATCCCGGCCCATCCGTGTATACGAACTGGGTGGTTATCCCATGGTGGCTTTCGACAATCGTCAAACACCGGATCTGCAGTTCGACCAGGTATTGGTCTCCGAACCCGACTCTTCGGCCGACCGGCTCTTGGAAAGCTCGGGGATCGAGTTGGAGAAGGGTCCCCTGCCCGTTTATCTGCTGCTGCGCCAATCCGACGGCGAAGAAGGCCCTGACGGAGTGGTGAGTCTGGCGGCTGACCAGGCTTGGGAACCCATCCGCTCACGCCATTTTCCATCCCTCCCACTCCAAAAGAGGTCTGCTCCGGCTGCGGCCGGTCAAAGCTTCTCTAACCTGGCGGAGCGCTACTACAACTCCACCATCACCTGGTTTCGGAGGGTCAACTCCGACCTGTGGATCGTCAGGGTGCGACCCGATCAACGCGACTCGCCGCTAGTTCCAGGACAGTACGCCACCTTGGGCATCGGCTACTGGGAACCACGGGTGGATGGCGCTGCAGACCGCCGGGCAGGATCGGAGAAGCTGATCAGAAGGTCTTATTCCATTTCTTCTCGCATCTTCGACCCCCGGGGCTTTCTCACCGACCCATCCTATGAGGAAAGCCTTGAGTTTTATATCGTGCGGGTATCGCCCACCGTGGACCAGCTGCCGGCGCTCACTCCCAGGCTCGCTCTCAAACAGGAGGGCGACCGGATGTATCTTGGCCCGCGCATGGCCGGCCGCTACACCCTGTCCACGGTGACCGATCCCTTCTCCGATGTCCTGTTCCTGGCCACCGGGACGGGGGAGGCGCCCCACAACGCCATGGTCGTGGAGCTGTTTCGCAAGGGACATCAGGGACGAGTGGTGTCTGTGGTATCGGTGCGCTACGCCGCCGACCTGGCGTATGTGGCTCGCCACCGGGCCCTGGAAGAGCGCTTCCCCAACTATCGCTATCTGCCTCTGGTCACCCGCCAAGAAGCCCACGGGACGCTGCGGATGCGCATCCAGCAGCTATTTGCCGACGATCTGCTTACCCAGGAGACCGGCTTGGATCTCGATCCCTCCCGCCTTCAAGTTTTCATGTGCGGCAACCCGGTCATGATCGGAGTTCCTCAATGGTCGAACGGCCAACCAATTTTTGCGGAAACCCCCGGAGTAGCCAAACTCCTTGCCGAACGGGGGTTTACCCTCCCTCATCCCGGGGTAATGGGAAACGTCCACTATGAAGAATACTGGTAGAGGTGTGACATGACTGTTCCCTGGAGCGAAAGAGTGATCGCGGTAGTGGGAGGAGACCGCCGCGAACAGGAAATCGCCCGTCAGGCCACAGCGACGGGAGCGGTGGTGCGGGCCTACGGATTTCCCTGGCCCGAAGGGGGCATCACCGGGGTGATGCCGTGTTCAGACCCCGGTGAGGCAGTGAAAGGCGCCCACTACGGTCTGCTGCCTATCCCCGGCATCGCCGAGGACGGTTCCCTCTATGCCCCCGACTCCCCTCGACCCATCATCATCGGCCCCGAACACTTGGGACGAATGGCTGCCGGGGCTCATCTCATTCTGGGCGCCGCCGATCATCGCCTCCGGGCGGCGGCGCAGCTCGCCGGGGTGAGCATCCGGGAATATGAGAAAGACCGGGAGTTGATGCTGCGGCGCGGCCCAACCATCGTGGAGGGCGCCCTCGGAAAGATCATCGAGTTGACCGAAATCACCATCCACGGCTCAACAGTGGGCGTGGTCGGCCATGGGACCCTCGGATCGCTTCTCACCCGCACCCTGGTGCTCATGGGGGCCAAGGTCCTGGTGGCGGCCCGCAACCCCGTCCAGCGGGCGGCAGCGGAGGTGACCGGAGCTTCGGCTGTGCCGCTCGACCAGCTGCCCGGGCATGCTCACCGGCTGGATATGCTCTTGTCCACGGTGCCTGTCCAAGTGGTGGGGGATGATGTGCTGGAGGCACTGCCCCCCGGTTCCCTGGTAATGGATCTGGCAGCGCCGCCGGGAGGAGTCGACCTGGAACGAGCCGCCGAACTGGGGCACATCACCTGCTGGGCCAGGGGACTGGGCACCCGGGCGCCGGTCACCGCGGGCTCCTCACAGTGGGAAGGCATACGGAGGAGGATCGAACAGATCGAAGCGAACGGCAAATGAAACCTGACCTCGTAATCAAGAACGCCCGGGTGGTCACCCATTCCGGAGAGTTCCGAGGAGGAGTGGCCGTTCAGGGAGAACAGATCGCTTCGGTGGGCGAAGACGCGGAACTGGGGGAAGGACGGCGGGTCATCGACGCCGGGGGGCTGGCACTGATGCCAGGGTTGATCGACCCCCACTGCCACCTGGGAGTGAACTACCCCTACGACCAGGACATGGACACCGAGACAGCCGCCGCCGCCCGGGGTGGGATAACCACCGTCCTCCTGTACATACGCAACCTCGAACCCTCTTATCTGCCTTTCTACCGGGACCGCCGGCGACGAGGAGAGGCTGTGGCGCACATCGACTTCGGGTTTCATTTCGGGATCCAGCGGGAAGAACACATCGCGGAGATACCCCGCATCGCCGCAGAAACCGGTGTGCAATCCTTCAAGTGCTACTTCGGCTATGAGCAGGAGAATCCGATCGGGATAGTGCCCGCCGACGACGGCTGGGTATATACCGCCATGACCAAGATCCGCCACCTTCCACGGGGTGTGATCTCCGTTCATTGCGAGAACACCGAGATAGCCCGGTGGATAAAGCGCTCGATACAAGCCACCGGACGCCAGGATCTGGGCGCCTACAGCGAATCGCGGCCTGCGTTCTGTGAGGAAGAAACCATTGCCCGGATGATTTTTTTGGCCGAGTTGACCGGATGCCCGCTCTATGTGGTGCACACGAGTGTGGCGGCCGGACCTAGACTGGCCGCCCGAGCCCGCGCCCGGGGAGTGGATGTCACCATCGAGACCTGCCCCCACTATCTGGTGCGCACCGCCTATGACCCTGATCTGGACATGCGAGCCAAGATATCCCCTCCCCTGCGAGACGCCGAGCAGCAGGAGGGCTTGTGGGAGGGGATATTCGCCGGCCAGGTGGGATCGATCGGATCAGATCACGTTCCCTTCTTCCCCAAAAAGGGCGAAGACCTGTGGGAGGAAAAACCAGGAGTGGTCTCCTTTCCATGGGAGTTGGCGCTCCTGATGGAACACGGCGTGCATCGCCGGGGGCTGCCCCTCTCCCGACTGGTGCAATTGAATTCCTATGGACCTGCCCGAAGGTTCGGTCTGTACCCCCGCAAGGGCGCCATCCTTCCCGGCGCCGACGCCGACCTGGTGCTGGTCGACCCCGACCGGGTGGACACGGTCCGCCACACCGGCAACGGCACCTGCATCTATGAGGGGATGGACCTGCGGGGATGGCCGACGATGACGGTGAGCCGCGGCAGGGTGGTCTACGAAGATGGGGAAGTCGACCCCGACTCGCTGGGTCACGGCCGATGCGTCACCCGACCCGACTGAGTAGCCGTGGACTGGGAAGGCCAAGACTGCAATAGCATTCGTCTTGACGGGTTGAGCGGTTAGGCAAAGGAGCAACCCGATGAATATCTTGGTGGTGTGGGCGCATCCTCTTGCCGAGAGCTATTCGGCCGCGCTCAAAGACCGCGCCGTAGCCTGCTTGGAAGCGGCCGGTCACGATATCGACCTCTTGGATCTCTACACCGAGGAGTTCGACCCGGTTCTCTCGGCTCAGGAGCGTCGGGACTATCACGAGATAGGCCCCAACCTCGCCCGAGTCCAGCCCTATGTGGAACAGCTGCAAGCCGCCGAAGGATTACTGCTGATCTTCCCCACCTGGAGTTTCGGATACCCGGCCATCCTGACCGGATGGCTGCAGAGGGTGTGGATCCCCGGAGTGGCCTTCGGACTCCGAGAAGAAGGCGGACCCATCATCCGGGGCATGCTGGGCCTGCGAAGAGTGGCAGCGGTGACTACCACCGGATCGCCATGGTGGTACGTGCTCGCGGTAGGCAACCCGGCCAAACGAGTTCTGAAGCGAGGCCATCGGGTCATGTTCTCCCCAGGATGTCGAGTGAAATGGCTGGACCTGAACAACATGAACAAAGACTCCCCACGAAGAAGGGAGAGATTCCTTGCCAAGTTGGATAGGACCCTCCCGGCTTTTTTTAACGGCTAACGACGCGTATGCAACCCCTCCGACGGCATTTGTGACTTCGTACCGGAGTCCCCCAGCCACCCTAAGTTGTCACCAGGAGACCCGCCCGTTCATCCGATTGTGATCAACTGGCGGTTGTCGGTTGCGTCCGACAGCAGTTGGGCGCCTTGAGCCGTGACCGCCACCATGTCCTTGAGCTGCAACCCGAAACCGTGTCCTGTGTTGTATGCCAAGGGCTCCACACCGAACACCATGCCCTCTTCCAGAGGCTGGTCGTGACGAGGGCTCAGATAGGGCTCTTCATGCAGGGACAGGCCGATCCCATGTCCCACAAAGGAAAACAGCGGCAGCCCCAGCAGAGCGAAGAGTTCCTCGAATCGGTCCCACACCCATCTACTGGAAACCCCCGGCCCGATGGCGTCCAGCAGAATATCGCGGCATTCCACCAGTTTGGCCCAGATCTCGACCGCGGCCGGAGGCGGCGTCCCCACCACCGCGGAGCGGCACACTCCGGCGTGATACCCCTCCGCCACGGCAAATATCTCCACCCGGCAGACGTCCCCCTCTCTCAGGACCCGCCCGGTGGGCCCGACATTGGCCAGTTGGCTGCGGGGACCTGTGGCAACGATCATCAGTTCGAAATCTTCCGCCCCACCCCGGTAGATGCCGTCGGTGAGAGCCGCCGCGATATCCATCTCGGTGTCCCCCGCGCTCACCGACCGGAGCGCCGCACCGATCGCAGCGTCGGAGATCCTCGACAATCGGGCCAATAGTTCCATCTCATCAGGAGTCTTGACCTGCCGCTGCATCCCGAGCCACCGGTCGGCGGGCAGCCACTCCACCCCGGGCGCCGCCGCTTGGAGCCGGGCGAAGTCCGCGGCCGGCAGATACCCGAGTTCCACACCCAACCGGGCCTCCTCCAAGCCGAGCCGCCCCAGAAGTCCGGCCAGACACACCATGGGATCGTCATCAAACTCGTCCCATACCGCCACCTCGGAGGCTTCGGTTCCCTGGCGGACCATCCCCTCCTCCACGCCGACGCACATCACGGCCGGGTCGCCGCCGGCGGGCAGCACCACCGCGGCATGCCGCCAGCGCATCAGCGGATGGGATGGCACGACGAACCCGGCCAAATAGGCGAAGTTCTCCGGAGAAGAGAGCACCAAACCGTCCCATCCCTGCTCACCCAGGGCGGAGCGGAGACGGGCGACGACTTGTTCTCTCATTTAACAATCCTTGTAGTAATCGACCGAAGAGTAATGGCAGACACAAGTTGGACATCAGAGTGATTCGGTATCGTTGATCTCTCAGAATGGATGTCTGAAGGAGCAAGCAAAAAGAGAATGGAACAGTTTTCTCCCATCACGGTACGCGGACCGGCCCTTCCGTTCGAAACCCTGTTCGACCCCGAAACCTCCGGCCCAGGGGAGGGAGTCGGTCTCCATCCCGACTTCGCATCCGTCTACGGCGGGCCTCTGCGGCTTCGGCCACCCACCAACGGGCTTCCGCTCCTGGCCATGAACTTCGTGGCCGCCCACGACGGTCGGGTGGCCTTCAATCATCCCGATCACCGGGGGGGAGGCCCGGTCTCGGGATTCAACGACAATGACGTCTGGCTGATGGGACTGTTGCGGGCCCGCGCCGACGCGGTGGTGGTTGGAGAAGGGACACTCCGCGCCGAACCCAGCCATCTCAATACCCCCGAGGACATCTACCCCGGGGATGTGGAGGCTTTCGCCGCCCTGCGTCGTCACGAAAACCGCTCGGAGCTTCCCATCTTCTCCTACATCACATTCGCAGGGAACCTACCGCCCGAGGCCCGGGTGTTTTCACTGGAAGAGGCTCATGTGGTGGTGGCCACCACTCCGGCCGGGGCCCGGCGGATACGGGAGACCGTCCACCCGGCGGGCAGATTGGACATCCTGGAATTCGAAGATGGCGGCGTTGATTTGGAACGGTACGCGCGGATCATGGCCAGCGACTATGGCGTGATTTTCCTCCTATGCGAGGGCGGCGCCACGTTGTACGGGGCGTTTCTCGAAGCTGGAGTAGTAGATGAACCCTTCATCACCCGTTCCCCATTGGTGGTCGGCGAGAACCCGGACAATCCCCGTCCCAGCCTGGTGGAGGGTACGGGATGGCTTCCCGACGACGCCCCGAGAATGCAGATCCTCTCGGTTCGCAAAGCCGGCGACTATCTCTACATGCGCTATCGGGCGAGATATTCCACCGGCGCCCTCGGGTAGCAAGCAAGAGACCGCCATTGGCAACCCCCACTTCTTCGACACTGATCGAACACCTGGAGTTCGCCATCACCTGTGACGGCAGTGATCGGGTGATGAGCGACGCGGCGGTGCTAATCGAAGGTAGCCGGATCCGCGACCTGGGAACCACGACCGAGGTGAACGATCGTCTCTCCCGCCAACCCCGAAACCACCCGATCGAGCGTTTAAACGGTAGGCGCCGGGGACTCACCCCCGGGCTAATCGATTCACACGTCCATCTCTCCGAGACTCTGTCGCGAGCGGTATTCCCCGATGTGATCGACACTCGCACCTGGGTTTTTCACTGGGCCAAGCCCTTCTATGCGCATGTCAGCGTCAAAGACGAAGAGGTCGGGTCACTCCTGGGAACCGCCGAGATGCTCCGGGGAGGAACCACCTGTTTCTTGGACATGGGCGCCCAAAACGACCCGGCCCCGGTGGCAGCAGCAGTGGAGAGAACCGGGATAAGGGGTATCACGGGGCGTCACGCCGCCGATGTCAAACCCCAACGGATTCCTCCCGGCTGGTCGGCGGAGATGGTTGATCATCACTTTTTTCCGACCGCCGATGTCGCCCTGCAAGCGTTGGAGGAGACGGTGCGAACCTGGAACGGAGCGGCGCAGGGACGCCTGGGAGTGTGGGTGAACATCGAAGGAAAGGAGCCCTGCAGCCTGGACCTTCACGTTGGCGCCCGGGAGTTGGCCTCCAGCATGGGGGTGGGGACCACCTACCATCTCGCCACCTCTCTCCCCGAAGCGCAAATCTCCCAGCGCCGCCACGGAACCTGGCCCATCACCCGGGTTGCCCGGGCAGGTGGACTGGGTGACAACCTGGTGATCGCCCATGCGGTGGCCGTGACGGCCGAGGAGGTGGGCCTGTTGTCCAACCATGGGACCAAAGTGGCTTTCTGTCCCTCCACCTCCCTTAAACTCGCCAAAGGCGCCACCGCCATCGGCAAATATCCCGAGATGATGGAAACAGGAGTAACCGTGGGCCTGGGAACCGATGGGGTCTCGGCCTCGGGGAATCTGAATTTGCACCGACAGGTCCATCTGGCCGCCGGCCTGTTCAAGGACGCCCGGATGGATGCTTCACTTCTGGGAGCAACACAGGCGCTGCGGATGGCCACCATCGATGGGGCGACGGCGCTTGGCATGGAGACCGAGATCGGATCCTTGGAGGTTGGAAAAAAGGCCGACCTGGTGCTTTGGGATCTCGACCATCCCGACTGGGTGCCATATGGAGATCCCCTCTCGGCACTGGTCTGGTCGGTGTCGACCGCATCGGTGCATGAGACCTGGGTGGACGGACGCCCTTGCTATCGGAACGGCCGGGTGGTGGGAATAGACGAAGCCGGCCTTCACGTCGAAGCGCGTGGTCGAGCCGCCGCGATCCGGCATCGGGCCGGGCTGGAGGGCAAAGGCATCCCCCTGACCACCGACCTCTACCGGTAACACACACCGATGATCACCCATCCCCACCGGTTGACCGCAGGCGAACGGCCCGAAGCCATCGGCCCGGTGATCGTCCCCGGATACGACCAGCCCCAAGTCGTCTCTTTCCGCCGTGGCCTTATCAAGTCGATCCAACCTCCTGCCGCCCACCCCGAATCTCCCGCCGGCGCCTCGCACCTGGCCCTGCCTGCTTTCGCCGAGCCTCATCTCCACCCCGACCGCGCCTATGTCGGCTCTCCTCGTCCGCCCCGTTCCCTGGGGGACGCCATCGAGATGGGGGGGCGACCCGAGGGGTACATAGCCGAAACCGCCGCGCTGCGCGCCCGGCGTCTCTTCTCCACCTTGTCGGCCAACGGCGCCACCCGCGCCCGGGGCCACGTGCTGCACTACCGCGAGAATTTCGCCGCTCCCCGCTGGCCGGTCATGGGCGAGGTCCGGGAGGAGATGGCGGAACGTATGGAGATCGAACTGGTTGCCTTTGCGGTGTTGGACGCCTTGACCGATCTCGAAGAAGTCGAACGACTCCATCGAGATCTCACTCTCGGCAGATACCAACTAATCGGAGGATCGCCCAATCACGACTCCCATCCCCGACAGTCGGTCAGCAGCATCATGGAACTCGCCGCTCGCACCGGGGTCAAGGCGGACCTCCACATTGACGAAACTCTGGACCCCACCCACATGCTCATGGACTTCGCTCTCGATGAGGTGGAGCGCCACAACTTGGCAGGCCGGGTCTCCTTCAGCCACAGCTGCGTGCTCAGCGCCCTCCCCGAGAGCCGATCCCGCGCCCTGGCCCAACGCATAGCCGGATTGGGGATAACCGTTATCTGCCTACCCCGCACCAACCTCATCCTCCACGAACACGACACTCACTCACCCCGCCGGGCCCTGGCGCCCATCAACCTGCTCCTCTCCGAAGGGGTGCATGTCCGACTGGGGGTGGACAATGTGGATGACACATTCTGCCCCTTCCCCACCGCCGACACCCTGGAGATCGGCTACCTGGCCAGACTGGCGGGGCACTTCTATGACGATGCGCAGTTCTTGGCCTCCCTCAGCGACGGCCGGTCCACCCTCCGGGCGGGCGAGACCGCCGACTTGACGCTCGTGGAGGCAAGTACCCTCAACGAGGCTCTCTCCCTTCGTCCCGAGCGGATTACCATGAGGGAGGGCGTAGTGGTCGCCTCTGGAAGCAATCGCCTCAAGACACGGATGGGGGACCGATAATCTCAACCACCCAATCCTCAAACCACGGAGAGCCACGGGTCGGTAGTTCCTCTTCAACCCTCATCTCCTTCGAAAACGTCAGCAAGACCTTCCCCGACGGCACTCATGCGGTGGACAACGTATCTTTCTCGGTACGCCCGGGACAGTTCGTGACGGTGGTGGGCCCCTCGGGCTGTGGAAAGTCCACTTTGCTGCGTATGGGATCGGGCCTACTGTCGGTCACTTCGGGGCGGGTCCTCCGGGCAGAGGGACACCTTGGCTACGTTTTCCAGGACGCCACCCTGTTGCCGTGGAGAACAGTACAAAAAAACGTGGAATTGTTCTGCGAGTTGCGCGGTTTGGACCGGAGCGACCGCCGGCAACGAGCCAAGGCAGCTATCGAACTGGTGGGGTTGGACGGTTTCAATCGGCACTACCCCGCCGCCCTTTCGGGTGGTATGAGGATGCGGGTTTCCCTGGCGAGATCACTCACCCTGGATCCTCCCCTCTTTTTTTTCGACGAACCGTTCGGCGCCCTGGATGAAATCACCCGGGAATACCTCAACGCCGAGCTGCTCCGTATCTTCGCCCTCGAGGGATTCGGGGCGGTGTTCATCACCCACAACCTCTATGAGGCGGTGTTTCTCTCCACCCACGTCCTGGTGATGTCCTCACGGCCCGGCCGGATCCTCAAGGCTTTCGAAGTCCCCTTCCCCTACCCCCGCGACCTGGGCCTTCGCTTCGACCCGGCGTTCGCCGAGTTGACCGGGGAAGTCTCCGCGGTGCTGAGAGATGAGGAAGAGTAGATGACCGCACCCCGCCACGCTGCTTCCCGCCTGCGTTCTTCTACCTACCGGATGGCGCCGCCCATCCTGGTTCTGCTGGCGGTAATGGGCGTCTGGTACGCCATCAGCCTTAATCTGCATCCCGATCGGCAGTTCTTGCTACCCACCCCCAACGAAGTCATCAACGTCGGCTTTGTCAACCAGCAAAACCTCCTCCAGGTGCTGGAGGGGATGCTGTGGACCGTGGCGGTGTCGATGTCGGGGCTGCTTATAGCCATCGTGCTGGGGATGACCTCTGCCATTTTCATGAGTCAGGCCAAATGGGTGGAGACTTCTTTCTATCCCTATGCAGTGGTTATTCAGACCGTCCCCATCTTGGCGATCGTTCCCCTGGTGGGCCTGTGGCTTGGGTTCGGCTTCACCAGCCGGGTGGTGGTGTGTGTGATTATTTCCATCTTTCCGATCATCACCAACACCCTTTTCGGGATGCAGTCGGCCCCCGTTTCTTTCCACGACCTGTTCACCCTGCATCGGGCGAACCGGTTAACCCGCCTGATCAAGCTGCAGTTTCCCAATGCCCTTCCCGCCATCTTCGCCGGATTCCGCATCTCCGCCGGCCTGTCGGTGATCGGTGCCATAGTTGGCGAGTTTTTCTTCCGAAAGGGAATACCCGGATTGGGAAGGCTGCTCGACCTGTATCGGGCAAGGCTGCTCACCGAGCAGCTTTTTACTGCCCTATTTTTCTCCTCCCTGCTGGGGATCCTAGTCTTTTGGGGGTTCGGGCTCCTCAGCAAACTGGCGGTGGGCAAATGGCACGAGACTACCTGACCTAGAACATGATCCCAACCGAAATTAAGTCGACAACACCTATGTGCATAACTTGGTTCGAACGAAAGGAGCCTCGCTCATGAAAACAACTCGAAAGGCACCTAAGTGGCTGGCCGCTTTGGCCGTCCTGGCTTTGGTGGCCTCGGCCTGCGGTGACGGCGACGATGAAAGTGTCGCTGATGTCGCTCCAGCTACTACCGCGGCTCCCGCCACCACCGAAGCGGCAATTCCTGATGTGGCTTTGTCTGATGTGTGTCCGAATCCGATCGTGGTGCAGACTGACTGGTTCCCGAGGCTGAGCATTCGGAGTTGTACCAGTTGGCCGGTCCTGGTGGTGATATCGACTCCACTAACGGGACTTACACCAGCGAGATCGACGGTACCGGTGTGATGCTGGAAGTCCGCGCCGGTGGTCCTTACATCGGATTCCAAAACGACATTTCGCTGCTATATCAGGAGGCTGCCATTCACTTGGCATATACCAACACCGATGAGCAGGTCAGACTGTCGGCGTCACAGCCCACCATCGGGATTGTTGCTCCTCGTGACAAGAACCCCCAGATCGTGATGTGGGACCCCGCCGTGTACTCCTTTGACAGCTTCGCTGACATCGGAGAGTCGGGCGCCACGTTGCTCTACTTCGAGGGCGCCACCTACATCGACTATCTGTTGGGCAAGGGGTGGGTCTCCCAGGACCAGATCGACTCCTCCTATGACGGGTCCCCCGCCCGGTTCATCGCCGAAGGCGACATCGTCCAGCAGGGGTTCGCATCCGCCGAGCCTTTCCAGTACCAGAACGAGTTCGAGGACTGGGGCAAGCCGGTCGAGTTCATGCTGATCCACGACTCCGGTCTGGAGATGTACCCGCAGTTGCTGTCCACCAAGCCTGACATCGTCGAACAGTATCGGGAGTGCTGGGAGTTGTTCGTGCCCATGGTGCAGCAAGCCCAGGTGGACTATGCCGCCGATCCTGCCGCGACCAATGCTCAGATCGTTGAGATCGTGGCCGCTTTGGACAGCTTCTGGCAGTACAGCCCCGGAGTGGCGCAATACTCCCACGACGCGCAGCTGGAACTGGGGTTAATCGGAAACGGCCCCAACGACACCATCGGTGACTTCGACATCGACCGGGTCAACGAGGTGATCGCACTCCTCGACGAGATCTACGGTCCGCAAGAACTGGTGACCTATGACCCGAACGTGACCGCCACCGACATCGTCACCAACGAATTCATCGACCCCAGCATCGGCCTGCCCAGTATGGACATGGCCATGGACGACATGGCTGCTTTGTCTGATGTGTGTCCGAATCCGATCGTGGTGCAGACTGACTGGTTCCCCGAGGCTGAGCATTCGGAGTTGTACCAGTTGGCCGGTCCTGGTGGTGATATCGACTCCACTAACGGGACTTACACCAGCGAGATCGACGGTACCGGTGTGATGCTGGAAGTCCGCGCCGGTGGTCCTTACATCGGATTCCAAAACGACATTTCGCTGCTATATCAGGAGGCTGCCATTCACTTGGCATATACCAACACCGATGAGCAGGTCAGACTGTCGGCGTCACAGCCCACCATCGGGATTGTTGCTCCTCGTGACAAGAACCCCCAGATCGTGATGTGGGACCCCGCCGTGTACTCCTTTGACAGCTTCGCTGACATCGGAGAGTCGGGCGCCACGTTGCTCTACTTCGAGGGCGCCACCTACATCGACTATCTGTTGGGCAAGGGGTGGGTCTCCCAGGACCAGATCGACTCCTCCTATGACGGGTCCCCCGCCCGGTTCATCGCCGAAGGCGACATCGTCCAGCAGGGGTTCGCATCCGCCGAGCCTTTCCAGTACCAGAACGAGTTCGAGGACTGGGGCAAGCCGGTCGAGTTCATGCTGATCCACGACTCCGGTCTGGAGATGTACCCGCAGTTGCTGTCCACCAAGCCTGACATCGTCGAACAGTATCGGGAGTGCTGGGAGTTGTTCGTGCCCATGGTGCAGCAAGCCCAGGTGGACTATGCCGCCGATCCTGCCGCGACCAATGCTCAGATCGTTGAGATCGTGGCCGCTTTGGACAGCTTCTGGCAGTACAGCCCCGGAGTGGCGCAATACTCCCACGACGCGCAGCTGGAACTGGGGTTAATCGGAAACGGCCCCAACGACACCATCGGTGACTTCGACATCGACCGGGTCAACGAGGTGATCGCACTCCTCGACGAGATCTACGGTCCGCAAGAACTGGTGACCTATGACCCGAACGTGACCGCCACCGACATCGTCACCAACGAATTCATCGACCCCAGCATCGGCCTGCCGTAGCCGGGAACGAAGAGACGATACAGAGAAGGGGCCCCGTTCGGGGCCCCTTCTTCTTTGCGGAGTTCTGTTTTGCGAGTTGTGGCGACGGGTGGGGGTGAGGCCGCTAGCCGTTCCTTGAGTCGCGCCAAGCCACCCACTCCTCCAGGCTGGAGAGGTCGTAGTCCGGTCCACTGGCACTGACCACGAAGAAGGTGGCCCCGGCCGCCAGATAATCCTCTCCCTCCAAGACGGTAGCGTCCCGAACAGTACACGACCGCTCGATACTGGACGGATCCCGGCCTTCTACTTCGCACCACCGGTCGATCACCGAGTTCTTGTGAGCAACGGTTTCGACATCACCGAAACCGTGCCAGATGTCAGCGTGACGGGCCACCAGGCGAAGAGTCTTTTTCTCTCCCATGCCCCCGATCAGAATGGGTATCTTGCGGAGCGGCGGCGGATTGAGTTTGCTCCAGCGGGCTTCGATGCGAGGCAGGGCCGCGCCGAGGTCATCGAGCCGGCTTCCCGCGGTGCCGAACTCGTATCCATAGCTGTCATAGTCCCAACGGAACCAGCCCGACCCGATCCCCAGAATGAAGCGCCCCCCGGAAATGTGATCTATGGTGCGGGCCATGTCGGCCAATAGTTCAGGGTTGCGATAGGAGTTGCAGGTCACGAGCGCGCCGATCTCCGCCCGGCTGGTGGACTCCCCCCAACCCGCCAGCATCGTCAGGCACTCGAAATGCTTGCCTGCCGCATCGCCAAAGAGCGGGTAAAAGTGATCCCAGTTGAATACCACATCAGCCCCGATCTCTTCGGCCCTCTGGGCCGCGGCGCGGATACTGGAGTAATCGGCGTGCTGGGGTTGGATTTGGATACCGATCCTGACCGGATAGTTATTCATATTTTCCTCTCGGTTGTCATACCTAAAACTCGTCAGCGCCGGTTGTCAAGTTCCCCGCCGTGTTGCTTACCAGCATATCCACCACTTGCACCAAGGCCTCGTGTTCGCTGGCGCCGCTGTTGAGCGCTCGGCGGAACACCCATCGTTGCTGTTCTGCGGAAGTGCCGTTCATGACTATCTGCCGCACCCGGTTGAGCTGGTGTACACACCCCAGTTCTTCGGCCTCTGGCCTGAGGATGTCCAACATCTCCTCCGCCAATTCCGAAAAGGGTACCAGGCGGCGTTGCCCGAAATCCATCAGGGAGCCGGTGGATCCATACCGCTGAGCGCGCCAGACATTCTCGTCCAGCAGAAAAGTCGCGTAGGAACGCCACTTCTGGTTGTTGGTTCTCAGCCGGAAGAGCATGCTGAGCAGACAGACGTATACCGTCGCCACCGCCAGGGCATCCTCGATTTTGGTGCACACATCGGTGATACGCATCTCCAAAGTGGGATACCGGGCGCTGGGTCGGATGTCCCACCATACCTTGCTGGCGTCTTCGATTATTCCCGCCCCGACCAGGACTTCGATGTGCCGTTGGTAGGCGCTCCAGCTTTCAAACGTCTCTGGGAGGCCGGTGCGCGGCAGACTGCGGAACACGTTGAGGCGATAGCTTTTCAGCCCGGTGTCCTGGCCCCCCCAAAAGGGAGAAGAGGTGCTAAGCGCCAAGAGGTGAGCAAGGAAATAGGTGACCTGTCCCATCAGATCGATCCGCAAATCGGGATCCTCGATGCCGACGTGGACATGCATGCCCCCGGTAACCAGCCGATGGGCGAGAGCCTGCATATCTCCGGCCAGCATCAGATACCGTTCGTCAGCCACCACTTGCTGTTCCCACCACTGGGCAAAGGGGTGTGTGGAAGAGGCGATCACCTCCATCCCGTACTCCCGGGCAGCGTTTACAACGGTTCTGCGGAGGTGGCGAAGATCCTCGCCCAAAGCGGTGATGGAGGAGTAGGGTCTGGTACTGACCTCGATCTGGGAGCGCAGCAACTCGTGTGTGACCCGTTCTCCCAACAGCTCCTGGCATCTGCCGAACATGCCGGGATCGGGATCCGAAATCAAGTTTCTCGTCCGCGGATCGATCAGCATGTACTCTTCTTCGATTCCCACTGTGAAAGAAGGCTTTTGCAGAACCATGCGGCTTTCCTTTACGTCAACACTGACTACCGAGGATATCCGCTTTTGCCGGCCCCAAGCGCGGACCGGTCGTTTTCCAACAGTGATTAGTTCCCCCTCTTTTGTCTCGGACCTCCTCCAGACGGCTTGTTTAGACTATTGGGCGTGCCGAAACCCCGAGGACATCCCTCCCGCATCACCGGTCTTTCCAGCTCCTGTCCGCCAGCCGGTCGATGAGCTTCATCCCCAGTCTTGACCGAGCCGCAGTGGCAAGGCTGGCGCCCTACGGGAAGCTGGTCGACCATCTGTATCGGGGCCATCTCGATCAGCCCGCCCATGTCCGGCGGGTGGTCTATTCTCCACCCGGAGCGGAGCAGGTGTTCATGGGCCTTCCCGCCTGGCAGCCGGGAGAGTCCTTGGGAGTGAAGCTGGTGACCGTCTTCCCCGATAACCCGGCCGTCTCCGCCATCCCCTCGGTGCAGGCGGTGTATGCACTGTTCGACGGGAGCAATGGGCGGCCACTGGCGATCATGGATGGCACGGAACTCACCTACCGCAAGACCTCGGCCGATTCCGCCCTCGGCTCTCGGCTCTTGTCCCGACCGGACAGCCGCACCTTGCTGATGGTGGGCGCCGGGGGATTGGCGCCCCACCTGATCGCCGCTCATCGGGAGGTGCGACCCTCCCTCCGGCGGGTGCTGATCTGGAACCGGACCCGCTCCAAGGCGGAAACACTGGCGGCCGCGGTGGGGGGAGAGGTGGCCGACTACCTGGAGGACGCCGTTTCCTCGGCCGACATCATCTCCACCGCCACCATGACCACCGAACCGCTGATCTCTGGAGAGCTATTGCAGCCGGGAACTCATCTGGACCTGGTGGGCGCCTTCCTGCCCCACTGCCGGGAGGTGGACGACGAGGTCATCCGCCGGGCGACCATCTTCGTGGACTCCCGCGACGCGGCTGTCCACGAGTGCGGAGATCTGGTGATCCCGCTGGGATCGGGGCTGATCGTCGAAGATGACATCCAGGCCGATCTCTTCGAGCTCTGTCGGGGAGAACACCCCGGACGCCAGGACCAGAACCAGATAACCCTCTATGAAAACGGCGGCGGCGGCCATCTCGACCTGATGACCGCCACTTTCATCCGGCAGCAGAGCGGCGAATTCTAGACCACCCACGGGAAACGGAGTCCCGAGGCCCTCCCAAATCGACTCGGTTCGTTACTCCGCTTTCCCACCCGGATTCAAAACCACATCTCCGGCCTGGCTACGGGATCTTTCCGCCTCCTCACGCACCCAGCAACCTTCTAGGTGATCGTTGACCAGTCCCATGGCCTGCATGAATGCGTAGCAGGTGGTGGGACCGACGAACGTCCAGCCGCGGCAGCGGAGGTCCTTGGCCAAGGCGACAGAGGCCTTTGTGGTAGCGGGAGGTGCGGCACGGAGTGGCGCAGATCCGAACTCCGCCCACCGCCAGAAATAGGAGGAAAGGGATCCGTGGCTGGTCACCATTTCCAAGGCGCGGGCGGCGTTGTTGATCACAGAGCGGATCTTTCCCCGATGGCGGATGATCCCCGCGTTGGCCATTAGCCGCTCCACATCGCTCTCTCCGAACTCCACCACCAGCTCCGGATCGAAGCCCGAAAAGGCGTCCCGGAAGTTCTCCCGCTTGCGAAGCACCGTCAGCCAGGAAAGACCCGCCTGAAAGCCCTCGAGACAGATCTTTTCGAACAGCCGTTGATCGGATGTGACTTCAAAGCCCCATTCGGTGTCGTGATAGCGGCGGTACTCGGGAGGATCAGAGCCCCACCAGCAGCGCCACGCCCCGTCGGGCCCCTCCGCCAGTAAGCCGGGATCCATCGGGTGGGTTTCCTGGGGCCGGACTGTACCGAATTGCCCTCAGGCGACCACCGTCACGTGTATGGTGTGCCAGCCGGTTGCGCCATCGGGAGCGGGAGGACGGCGGAGATCGGTCTGGGTGACCCCGTCGCCGTCGGTGGCCCGCACCTGGATCCTGTACCGGTCCGGGACGGGATCCCAGTCCACTTTCCACTGCCGCCAGGAGTTGTCAGAGATTTCGGTGGACAACTCAGCTTCGATCCACTCTTCTTCGTCGATTCGCACCTCCACCCGGTCGATCCCCCGGTGAGGCGCCCAGGCGACGCCGGCGATGGACCTTGGGCGAGCGTCGATTCGCCCGTCTCGGGGAGTGTCGATCCGCGACTGCGTCTTTACCGGCGCCTGCTTGGCCCACCCTCTCGGCACCCAGTAGGCGTCAAACCCGTCCCAGGTGGTCAACTCCAACTCTGACAGCCACTTGGTGGCCGACACATAGCCGTACAGACCGGCCACCACCAGCCGCACCGGGAAGCCGTGCTCGATGGGGAGCGGCTCGTCGTTCATCCCTACCGCCACCAGAGCGTCCCGGCCATCATAAGGAATGCTGGACGGGAAGCCAACCGTGAAGGCATCCACCGAGCGCCCCACGATCTGCTCGGCTTCGGGAAGGATGCCCGCCTCGTCCAGTATCAGACTGAGCGGCACCCCCAGCCACTTGGCGTGGCCAACCAGTGATCCTCCCACCTGATTGGAGACACAGGACAGAGTCACATAGCGCTCCACCAAGGGTCGAGTCAACAGCTCGTCGAAAGTGATCTCGTAGGGATTCTCGACCAGACCGGTAACTCGCAGACTCCATTCCTCCAGGTTGACCTGCGGCGGTGTGAGGGCGGTGTCGATCAAATAGAAATCCTCATTGGGAGTGATGATCGGACTTATCCCCGACACCTCCAAAGAGTGGCCGGGAGGAAGTGGCCCGGCTCCTTGCACAACTGGCTCGGTGGCAGTAGTCGTGGTGGCAGCCTCGGAGGTTGTGACCTGGGCCTCGGCGGCCGTGGTCCCTGAAGCGGTAGTATTCGGACCGGCAGTAGTGGGTGGGCTGGTGGTACTAGTCGCCTCGGTGGCTTGGGGAAGCACCACCGTATCCCGTCCGGCCAAGGTCTGCTTGGTCCGTTCCAGCAAGAAACGACCACCCGCGGCCATCACCACGCCGATTCCGAAAATGGAGCCCGCCCCAACGAGAAACCTTCGCCGGGACACCCCGGAGAGCTCCGATGTGGGAGGGGTGGATGGCGTCGCGGCCATCTCCTCGGGCTCTTCACCAGATAGCGGGGCATCACCGTCCGCATCGGATTGGACCATCGGGACCTCGTGGCTCTCGGAGACAGGCACCGGGATCAACCGGTACATGATTCTGAGGGCGATGAGCGCCGCCCCGGCGGCGATTGCGGCACTGACGATGGATGTCAGCCAACCCACATCCGGCTCGCGGATCAGCGCAAACGCCCCCAACAGGCCAAACAGCCCAAAGACCCACAGAGCCGCCGACCAACGACGAGCCGCCCACTTTCCAACCAGAGCTCCAAGCAAAACGGTGACCACCGCCATTCCGATGATGAGAGCCAGCTTGTCATAGATCCCGAACACCGCGATGGCGAAGTCCTTGACGGGAGGGGGAACGTAATCGATGGCCAGACCCCCCACCGCTTCGGTGAGAGAGATGGAAACCGGGGAAAGTCCGGCAATCAGTTCACCGACCGCCAAGGCCAGCACAGCCGCCACCGCCCCGGCGATCCGGTGGTGAGAACGGGAGAAAAGAGAACGCATAATTCGCAAGAATACCTCTCTCGGCGAACAATGTCAGAAAGGATAGAAGTGCCCCGCCATCCGCCATCGGTAACCCCGCGGGGTCTCAATCCGAAGGGGTTTCTCCCGGATCTGTGCCGGTGACCACCAACGAGTCAGGCCGGCGAGACCAGTCACTCCACGATCCCTCATATAAGAGCCCGGAGAACCCGGCGAGGCGCATGGCCAAGAGGTTGTGACAGGCTGTGACCCCACTTCCGCAATATGTGATCGCACCGGCTTCCGATTGGTTCACGCCCAACTCCTCAAAGCGCTGCCGCAGCGCATCCAGAGGCAAAAACCGCCCTGTGGACGCCAGGTTTATTCCGTAAAAGGCGCTCAAAGCGGTGGGGATGTGCCCGGCCCGGGGATCGGCCATCTCGTTTTCACCCCGGTAGCGGTCTTCGGAGCGGGCGTCCAGCAGCGGCAGGCGACCCAACATCGAGCGTACCTCGTCGCCGTCCACCACTCCCTCCCAACCACCCGGCGCCGGGTAGTCAGCCACGGAGGCTTGGGGAAGCTCGGCGGTAAGCGGCAGACCTGCCCCCGCCCAAGCTCCGAACCCCCCATCCAGCACAAACGCGGACCGATGTCCAATCGAGTCCAGCATCCACCACAGGCGGGCGGCGATGGCGCCTCCCGACGAATCGTAGGCCACCACCGTGTGGCCGGGGTCGATGCCGATTCGCCCCAAGGTGCGGGTGAAATCCTCCACCGGCGGCAAGGGGTGGCGGCCCGGCCCCTCCGTTCCGCTCAGGTCGGTGTCCAAATCGACAAAACGCGCACCTGGCAGATGCCCCTTACCATATTCAACCTGGCCTTGGCGCGGGTCGGCCAGATACCACCGGACATCGCATATCACCACTCGGGAGTCCGAAAGCCGCCCGGCTAACTCCTCGACGGTCATCAAAGCCATCGGGGATTCCTCATCGACTCAGGCGCTGGGAGGGCTTGGGACCGCCACGTCATCCTCGCCATCGGAGACGGGTTCGGCATCGGCGGCAGTGGCGGTTTCCGACTCCTCTTTTTCCAGCAGACGGCTCCGCAAATCAGTCCCCCACTCCACGAGGATCCCGCTGATCGCCGAGATCGCGGAGACTGTCGTCTTTTTTACCTGCTGTTTGACTTGGGGGTCTTTGAGAGTGTTCCCGGCACCGGCCGCTATATTGGTTAGAGCCTCTCCCAATATGCGAAAGGCGCCTATCACCTCCTCCCGGGACGGGCCTTCCGCCGCTCCCTCCTGATAGCTGCACCGAAACCTGGCCCGGAGAAAATCCAACTCTTCGCCAGCGTCCCGCCAACCTGGTTCGTCCTCCCCCTCGATCACTTCCTCACCCAACTCGGCTTCGTCACCCCGACCGGCTTCGCCGGCGTCGGCTTGGCCATCTTCGGGATCACTCATACCATCATTGGGATGCTCGTTCATCTGCTTGATGGTACATACGAACTTTTCCGGGCGTATTTCGGTTTCCCTTCCCGCACCTCGCCGGATGGCCGGGAAGTGGGAGCGGTCTACGGGTTGTTGAACACTACCCTCTCGCTCCTGCGAGATCCCCAGCTCACCCACATCGCCGCGGCCACCGACACCGTGATCAAGAGCTTCCGCAACGACCTCTATGACGGCTACAAGACCGGGGTCGGAACACCCGAAGATCTCATGTCCCAGTTCGGATTGGCCGAGCGGGCCTTTGAGACGCTGGGAGTGACGGTGTGGGGAATGACCAAGTTCGAAGCCGACGACGCCTTGGCCAGCGGCGCCCATCGCTTCGCCCCCCAGGCGGAGCGGGTGATCCTGGTGAGCCCCGACAAGGACCTGACCCAGTGCGTATCCGGCCGTCACGTGGTCACCTTCGACCGCCGGAAGAACCAGATGCTGGACGCTTCGGGGGTGGTGGCCAAGTTCGGGGTCGCGCCGGCCTCCATCCCCGACTATCTGGCGCTGGTGGGAGACTCCGCCGACGGTATCCCCGGCATCCGCGGCTGGGGCGCCAAATCCTCGGCGGCAGTGCTCGGACATTACGGACACTTGGAGTACATCCCCCCCAACCCGGCCGACTGGGAGGTCACGGTGCGGGGCACCGCGCGCCTGGCCCAAAACCTGAGCGAGCGCCAGGACGACGCCCTTTTGTTCCGGGATCTGACCACCCTTCGGCGAAACGCCCCCATCTCCCGAACCTTGGACGAGATTCTCTGGCGAGGCGTGCGCCGCGTCGAATACCAGGCTCTCTGCACCGAGTTGGGGTTCCGCAATCCCCCCTCGGTGCACCGCTGGGCCCCCGAGACCCCGGCCTGATCAGTTCCCGGTGAAACGGGGAGGCCGGCGCTCCATGAATGCGGCCATCGCCTCGTACAGGTCCTCGGACTCCAAAAAAGCAGTGTTCCACAGGGCTACATAGTCCAAGGCTTCGGTCACCGTCCATCCCTCTTCGGCGGAGAGCACCGCCTTGGAGCCCTGCACCGCCAAAGGAGAGTTGGCAGCGATCTGCTCCGCCCATTCCCGGGCGCCCGTCATCAGGGTCTCCGAGTCGGGATACACCTGGTTGACCAGCCCCATCTGTTCGGCGCGGGTCGCGTCTATATCCTTCCCGGTGTAAACCAGTTCCGCCACATGAGCCGCCGAGACCACCTTGGGCAGCCGCTCCAGGGTTCCCATGTCGGCCACCATCGCCATCCGGGTCTCCCGCACCGAGAACACCGCGTCGGCTGCGGCCAAGCGGATGTCGCAGGCGGTGATCAGATCCATGCCCGCCCCGATGCACCACCCTTGCACCGCTGCGATCACCGGAACGGGAGAACGCTCCAAGGCGGTGAAGGTACCCTGCAGTTCTTTCAGACGGCGGAAGAGAGCATGTTTGGCAGCTGCGGGTGAACCTCCCCTCGGCGCCAATCCCCCCAGCATGTTGAGATCAATGCCCACCGTGAACGCCCGACCGCGACCCGCCACCACTATCACCCGTACTTCGGGACGGGCACCCAGTTCCGCCACTGCCGGGGGCAGGTCTTCCCACAGATCGGGAGAAAAGGCGTTCATCTTTTCGGGACGGTTCAGCCACAGCCAGCCGATGTGCCCATCGGTTTCAATTTGAATGTGTTGATAGCTCACAGCCATAGAGGATATAGCCTCCGGAGAAGGTACCCTTCCCAGCGTCGATGCCAGTACTGCCCACCAAGATCGACCGGTCATCCCCGGATTTCCAGGCCAATCGGGGGGCCATGGTGGCCACACTTTCAGAGTTCGAGCAGCTAATGGCCCAAGCCCGGGAGGGTGGCGGCCCTAAATACGTCAAGCGTCATCTAGCCCGGGGGAAACTCCTGGCTCGCCAGCGCATCGAATTGCTGGTGGATCGCGACTCTCCCTTCTTGGAACTCTCCACCCTGGCGTGCTGGGGAACCGACAAGAACCTCGGAGGGAATCTGGTCACCGGGATAGGAGTGGTGGAGGGGGCGGAGTGTGTGATCTCCGCCAACGATCCCACCAGCCAGGCGGGATCAATGCACCGGATCGGGACCGTAAAAGGCATGCGCGCCCAGGAGATCGCCCGAGTCAACCGGCTGCCGCTGATCAGCCTGGTGGAGTCAGGCGGCGCGCTCCTTCCCGAACAGTCCGAAGTGTTCGTGAGCGCCGGGGCGACTTTCCGCAACCTTACCCGCCTTTCCCAACTGGGCATCCCCACCGTGGCGCTGGTGTTCGGCAACTCCACCGCGGGCGGCGCCTACCTGCCGGGCATGGCCGACTATGCGGTGATGGTCAAAGAACGCGCCAAGGTGTTCCTAGGGGGTCCTCCCCTGGTGAAGATGGCCACCGGAGAGGAATCCACCGACGAGGAGCTGGGCGGGGCGGAGATGCACTCCCGGGTATCGGGTCTGTCCGACTACTTCGCAGTGGACGAATTGGACGCCTTACGAATTGGACGGCAAATCGTAGCCCATCTCAACTGGCGCAAGCAGGGATACGGGCCCACCCAGTCCGCCACCGAGCCGGTTCACGAACCAGAGGATCTGCTGGGACTCATTTCTCAGGACCTGCGAATCCCCTTCGATATGCGCGAACTCCTGGGAAGGGTGCTGGACGGCTCCGTGTTCGACGAGTACAAGACACTGTACGGACCGTCGTTGGTGACCGGGTGGGGTTCGGTGCACGGTTTCCAGGTGGGGGTGGTGGCCAATCAACAAGGTGTAATTTTTTCCGAGGAGGCCCACAAGGCCACCGAGTTCATCATGCTATGCAACCGCTATGACCTGCCCATCATTTTCATCCACAACACCACCGGCTACATGGTGGGACGCGACTATGAGCAGCGGGGGATCATCAAGGACGGGGCGAAGATGATCAACGCGGTATCCAACTCGACAGTCCCTCACATCTCCCTTCTCGCGGGAGTTTCCTATGGGGCGGGCAATTACGGAATGTCAGGAAGGGCATACGAGCCTCGCTTCATGTTCGGATGGCCCAATCACAAGATCGCGGTGATGGGACCGAAGCAATTGGCCGGTGTGATGTCCATCATCCGCCGAGCCGCCGCAGAGAGCCGCGGGGAGCCATACGACGAAGAACTGGACGCGGCGATAAGAGCGAAGATCGAAAACCAGATCTCCGCGGAGGAACTGGCCTACTTCGCCACTTCTCGCATCTGGGACGATGGGCTGGTGGATCCCCGCCACACCCGCACCGTGCTGGGAATTGCCTTGTCGGCAGTCCATTCCGGCCCTGTGAAGGGGACCAGTTCCTTTGGCGTATTCCGTATGTGAACACCAGGCCGAAACACCTCCCTGAATCGCACCGGGTTTAGTAGAGACTTTGGTGATACCCGGTACGATTCAAGCCACTAAAGACACAAAGCCAGGTCTTGTCAGGATCAGACCCACCCCGGCCAGGGGCACCCCCCATTATGAGTGATCTCATCTATCTCTCCCCGTTTCGAGGCCCCCGCGATGATCCGCGCGTTTGTCATAAGAGATCTCCCCGTCCCGCAAACCCTCAGAAGTCTCCACCAGCCCCTGAAGTTCCACCGCGGTCTCGATCTCCGAGCGTGCCCGACGGCGGAACCGCAGACCGTCTTCTCGCAGCACCGTCTCTGTGAGTTCGGCCCCCTCCCGCCGACGTAAGTCGGCTATTGCTTGGGCGCGGATCCCGGCCAGTTGGTTCTCTGCGGGGATGGTGGACTGCACCCGCTCCTGCAACTGTTCCACCGTTGCCTCTCCGACAGACAGGGTGGGCACCAAGACCCGCGCCTCGTTGACCACCTGTCGGTTGATGGTTGTCTTGTTCATGTCTACCAGTATGCCAGGGGGGTGTGACAAACCATCACTCAATATCACTAAGTTGTTGATACAAACGCTAAATAAAGACAAGGTCCGCGGTCAGGCCTGACAACCGAACAGCTAAACACATCAACGGGACTACGGCCCTGGCCCCCCGAAGATCGGTGATGTTTTGCTTGTTGTGGGTGTTATTGACAGGGCTCGGATGATGAACGACGCCATTTGTGCTCTGGTAATCGGCTGGTCGGGGCAGTATAAGAGCGGCTGGGCGGAGCATCCCCTGGTAACTCCAACGTGGTAGAGGCCCTCCACCACCTCCCAATGCTCAGTGTCCACATCGCCGAACAGTCCCTGGGGGCTGGTGACGGGGGTGATGTGGTCGAACATCCGGTTCAACCATTGGGCCATTTCCAACCGGGTCAACGGGTCAACGGGACGCCATTCACCGTTCTCGCCGGTGTCCACTCCCATCTGAGCCAACCGGAGAGCGTACTTGGTGTACCACACGTCATCGGGAACATCAGAGAAGGGGTTGGCGGCGGTGGGCTGAGGATCGGGCTGTCCAATAGCGCGTAGAAGGAAAGCCGCCATCTCCGCCCTGGTCACATGACCATCAGGACAGTATTTGGGTTCGGGTTGGGTAGCGCACGCGACGGTAATACCCAGTTGTGCTATACGGTTGATGTCGTCCTTGTGGGGGTTACCAGCAACATCGGCGAACCTGTCCACCACGGCCCCGACAGGCCCGGAAGCATCCGGGCCAGCCGTCGGAAGAAACACGGCATTATCCCCCCAGCACACCACCGACCCATCCACCCGCACCCCACACGAATGCTCCCCCCCGGCGGAAACCCCAGAAAACGAACCCCCCGGCGCAGACGCCTGCCCATCAGCGTTGTAGCCCCAGCACACCACCGACCCATCCACCCGCACCCCACACGAATGCTCCCCCCCGGCAGACACCGCAGAAAACGAACCCCCCGGCGCAGACGCCGCCCATCAGCGTTGTAGCCCCAGCACACCACCGACCCATCCACCCGCACCCCACACGAATGCGCCCCCCCGGCAGACACCGCAGAAAACGAACCCCCCGGCGCGCTCGCCTGCCCAGAGGCATTGTGACCCCAGCACACCACCGACCCATCCACCCGCACCCCACACGAATGCGCCAATCCGGTGGAAACCCCAGAAAACGAACCCCCCGGCGCAGACGCCTGCCCATCAGCGTTGTAGCCCCAGCACACCACCGACCCATCCACCCGCACCCCACACGAATGCTCCCCCCCGGCGGAAACCCCAGAAAACGAACCCCCCGGCGCCCTCGCCCGCCCATCAGAGTTGGAGCCCCAGCACACAACCGACCCATCGCTCCGCACCCCACACGAATGAAACGAGCCAGCGGAAACCCCAGAAAACGAACCCCCCGGCGCAGACGCCTGCCCAAAGGTGTTGTGACCCCAGCACACCACCGACCCATCCACCCGCACCCCACACGAATGCCACCAGCCAGCGGAAACCCCAGAAAACGAACCCCCCGGCGCAGACGCCTGCCCAGAGGCATTGTGACCCCAGCACACCACCGACCCATCCACCCGCACCCCACACGAATGCTCCTGACCGGCGGAAACCGCAGAAAACGAACCCCCCGGCGCAGACGCCTGCCCAAGGGCGTTGGCGCCCCAGCACACCACCGACCCATCGGTCCGCACCCCACACGAATGCCACCAGCGGGCGGAAACCGCAGAAAACGAACCCCCCGGCGCAGACGCCTGCCCAAAGGTGTTGTAGCCCCAGCACACCACCGACCCATCGGTCCGCACCCCACACGAATGCCGCACGCCCGCAGACACCGCAGAAAACGAACCCCCCGGCGCAGACGCCCGCCAATCATCGTTGAAGCCCCAGCACACCAGCGACCCATCGGTCCGCACCCCACACGAATGCACCCCGCCGGCAGACACCGCAGAAAACGAACCCCCCGGCGCAGACGCCCGCCCAAAGGCGTTGGCGCCCCAGCACACCACCGACCCATCGGTCCGCACCCCACACGAATGCGCCACGCCCGCAGACACCGCAGAAAACGAACCCCCCGGCGCAGACGCCCGCCCATCAAGGTTGAAGCCCCAGCACACAACCGACCCATCGGTCCGCACCCCACACGAATGCGCCACGCCCGCAGACACCGCAGAAAACGAACCCCCCGGCGCAGACGCCCGCCCATCAAGGTTGAAGCCCCAGCACACAACCGACCCATCGGTCCGCACCCCACACGAATGCGCCCCGCCGGCAGACACCGCAGAAAACGTTACGAAACGGCTCTCCACCCCGGTCACCAACAACCCAGAAGCCTGCACCACTTCACCATCCACAGAAACAGAGCCCAAGCCACCACCCTGAGTGCCCGGTTCAGCAACAACCCCCAAAAGGTACCCGTCAACGCCCCCGCCAGGAACCTCATTCGAAACCGCCAAGCCAGCAAAAGACGGAGCCGGGACAACCGACACCGCCACAACGAAAAAGGCTACGAGAACACGCGTCATCGTCTCACAAAAGACCAAGACTAACAATTGGGTGGTTTTGCTGGTCGATCGGCCGGTGGAGAAACTTATCGACGCGGACGGGGTCGACTTCCTGTTCGGCCCCTACTCGAGTGGCCTCACCACCGGGGCAAGCGCTAATGCCGAGGCGAACGACGTGATCATGGTGGAGGCAAACGGCAACCTCCAAATACCATGTTCGAGCGCGGTTTTCGGAATTTATCCCTAGTGGCGACGATCGCCAGGGACTACACGAAGTCGAGGATTTGAGTTGCTGGCCGGCCAAGGGGCGCGCAGCGCGGTGATCGCCTACGAAGACACCTCCTCTCCCATCTCCGTGGCCAACCCACAGGTTCGGCGGGCATTCTTAAGAAAGGGCGCTCTTGAGCTTTTTATTTGCCAAGTGGCGGCTAGCGCAGCTAGAAAATCACTCGTCCGTCGACATCACCAAGTCGTGGACTCTTCGGAGTAGACGTGGTCGGGCAATGTGTAGCGAATTCCTTCTTCGTCGAACAACGACGCATCAAGCAAGGACGTGAATCTGGTGAAGTTGCTTTCCTGGCGACCGCCCGGCTTCAGCCTATTCAGAATATGGCCATAACGCTGTTGCGTTTTGAACCACCCGATAGCTCCAAAGGGGGAGAGCCGAGGATATTCCAGTGACTCGGCAACCTCCTTTCCAATGAGCGCGCGAGAAATACGGAACACATATCGAGCCAAATCGCGACGGGGACCTGGTTCGGTCACCCCGGCAACCAAAGGCGCCGAGTTCACCAAAGAATGCGCCATCGAGACCGATTCAGCTTTGGGATCAGGCTCGCACATCAGGCCGACGCGATACAACTCCAAGGCTCTATCGGAATCCTGGAACAGGATGGTGTCGGGAATGCCCATCAGGTAACCGGAGTAGCGCCAAACGGCCATGAAGCTGTCGTGCTCTTCGTCGTTGTATTCAGCACCCAAGGTTTTCATGTGAATCAGCAACCTTGCTGAAAAGGCGGAAATGGCGTAGCCCAAGTGCGCCATGCTGATCGGCTCGCCCCACGCTTGTGCATCCCACTCTTCCGATTTATTCAGGAGGTGCCTTATCCGTGCGTGAATAATTCTGATCCGCAGCGATAGTTTCCAGCCGTCTCCATACCGGTACATGCCGCCGGGAAGGAATATCTCCATCATGTGGCGGTTATTCTGCCCCAAACGCCTGGTGCCCTGATCACGCACCCGCCCGGTGATGAAGAAGGACTGTGCAATGTTCGTTGTAAAGCCTTCTATCAGAACACCTGCGACGAATGCGGCCAGAATAGTCCGCGTGTTCCTATGAAACATGCGGACAGCCGGGGCCAAATCTGAGTAATTGAGCCACTCCGGCAACTTTTCCGATTCTCTGAAGAGTTCTCGCAACGAGTCTGGCGCGTCCCGCAGAGCCTCCTCATTTCCTTCCATGGCTGCTTGGATGAGTTGACCTGATTTTCGGGGGTCAAACTTCGAGAGGTCATCCGTCACCGCTGTGCCCAGCGGATCTCCATGAAATGTGTGCGCAATGTATTTGTCCGCGACATCAGGGAAGAGGGCGCGGGCCTTTTCATAGCCCACCTGGTAGTCTGTAGGTACTTTTATCGGTGCTCGCACCTCTGTAGTCCCCGTTTCAGATGATCGTGAAACATACCTTCATGTTTCTTCCGATTCTACTCGCAGATCAGGCAACCAGTTCAGCCAAGACGGCAAGTACCAGTTTCCTCTACCCAGCACCTCCATGCTGGCCGGCACCAACACTGACCTTATCAGGGTCGCATCCAGGAGTACCGCTACGGCCAGCCCGAATCCGACTAGTTGGTTGACGATAGTCTCGCCCGACGCGAATCCGCCGAACACCGCGACCATTATCAGCGCGGCGCCGGTGATCATGGCTCCGGTGGACCGCAGTCCATAGGCCACCGCTTGGGCGTTGTTCCCGGTCTGATCGTAGCGTTCACGTATGCGGCTCAGCAGGAACACGTGATAGTCCATAGAGAGCCCGAACAGGATGGTAAAGAGGAACAAAGGTATCCACGCGTCGATAACCTCGGCGCGCTGAAATCCCAGGAGGTCTATGCCGATCCCCTTCTGGAACACCAGCACCAATAGTCCATACGTGGCGCCCACCGAGAGCAGATTCATGATGAGGGCCTTGATGGGGATGGCTATCGAGCGGAAAACCAGCATCAACAAGATAAAGCTGAGACCAAGAACGAAGACGAAGACGATGGGGGTGTACACATCAACGATGCCATAGAAGTCGGTGGCCGCAGCTGTCACACCCCCGACATAGACCTCCGCTGGAACGCCTTCAAAGGCCGCCGGAATGTACTCCTCGCGGATTCTGGTCAGCCTTTCCGTCGCTTTTCGGCTGTTGGGCTCGCCCGGGAACGGGAGCGCCAACAAAGCGAGATCGCCTTCGGAATTGACCTCCAACTGGGGCGGCACCGGGAAGTCGGGGTCGTCCTGGAGATACTGCACCAACCGCAAACCCGCCTGCTGCACTTGTGGGTCCCCGATGTTTCCATCGATGACAATCTCCGCTGGACTGAGCACCCCGGCCGGACTGACCTCCCCGATTGAGAACTCCTCTTCGAAGACGGTGAACGTCTCCTTGGTTTTCGATTTGTCGGGGAAGGTGTTGACGTCGTTCAGTCCCGTGCTGATGTCGAAATAGAAGAACGTTAGAACAATCAGAGGGATGCTGGTGAGGAGGATGCTGACGATGGGATGCCGAGTGACGACTTTGGTCACCTTCTCCCAGAATCCGTGTTCCTCGGCCTGCGGACTCTTGAGTGAAAACCTTGTTAGGAACGGAACGGTCAGCAAGTTCACCTTTGGGCCGAGAAGCGAGAGCACGGCGGGCAAGAGCGTGAGGGTGGCGGCCAAAGCAGTAATGACCACCAGGATGGCTCCCAAACCGATTGATCGAAAGAAAGATACGGGCACTATGAGCATGCCGACAAGGGCCAGCACCACGGTGGTGCCGCTGAACAGCACGGTGCGGCCAGCGGTGTCGCCTGTCTTTGCGACCGCGTCTTTCACTCCGAGGCCGCCGTCCAACTCCTCCCTGAATCGGGATACGATCAGCAGCGAATAGTCGATACCGACCGCAAGCCCGATCATCGTAATCATCATCGTCACAAAAAAGATCAATTCGAAGACTTGGCCAATGACTCCCACTGCACCCAACGCCAGGACTATGGCAACAATGGCCAGCCCCAACGGCAGCAGGGTGGCGACGACAGAGCCGAACAGGGTCAGCAGAATGATCAGCGCGACAGGAATGCCGACCCGCTCTCCGTTCTCCAGGTCTTCCGCACTCAACTCGTTGTTCTCAAAGGCCACGCTGGCGTCGCCACCGATGAGCACCCGAAAGCCGTCCACCCGGTCCTCACCATCGACTACGTGAATGACATTCTCGACGTTCTCCGTCGCCTCTTTGAAGTCCCCGGCCAGGACAAAGCTCAATAAGGTGGTCCTACGGTCGGGAGACACCAGAACCGAGTCCTTGGTCAAGTAATAGTGGGATCCGGATTCAACCAGGTCGGCTCCCAATCCGATGATCTGGGCATAGACAGATTCGACCTTGGCCTGGAATTGGGGATCATCGACAGTCAGGGACGGGGACTGGACTATGACCAGTTCCGATACCGGTTTAGGCCCCCGGAGCCTTTCCTCCAAAAGGGCGGCTGCTTGTTCCGATTCATAGCTGGCGCCCAGCCGGAACTCGGTAGTGGTGGCGCTGGGAAGAAGGGCTTGGACGAGTCCCAGCGCTACGACCAGTACCACCACCCAGACGCCGACTGTTACCCATGGTCTCCGGGCACAGATACCAGCCAACTTACCTGTCATGCTCGTTCCTTCCCGGTCAACACCTTTTCAGCCATGCTACCTTCATGCTTGCCGGACATCGTAATAATGCAGCAAATGTGAAACCTCCCACACTTACAACAGCAGTGAAAAGCCGTTGGCTCCTATTTGACAACTTGCCCGGGTTTGGCCATCGAGAGCATTTACAAATTGTATTGAAAACCTTTTGCCAACGCTAAAGAACATGAGGCTTCGGCGCTTTCACGGGGCCACACCACGCGACGGCGGCCGTTCTGCCATTGGACCGTCACCACTTCGTGGCCCACTTGCAAACCGGTGACGGGATCGAGCCGGAACGCGCCGTACAAGGTTCGGGTGTCGAGCCGCCGAGCTTGGGCCATCAGGATCTCATCGTCCAGAGCATCGGTCATTCGGACACACTCCGCCCAGATCAGAGCCGCTGCCAGAGCTTGGGCGGCGGGATAAGGAGGAACACCCCCGACCTCGCTACGGTAAGCGCCAACAAACCAATCCGCTTCGGGGCCGACAACGGGTTTGCGAGCGCTGGCGGGCGTCCACTGGGCGGGGCCAATCAAACCCTCCCGCTGGCCAGCCATGGCTTCCAATACCTCATCCACCCCGGCCGCCACTGCTAAGACGGCTCCCCACCGCCGACGATCGATGGCCCGTATTATCTCCAATTCGTCCTGGAATGATCCCACTATCGCCAGCACGTCTCCGCTTGGAGTCCGGGACACTGCTTCCTCGGCCCCTCCCGGCTGGAAGAACACTTCGGCGCATGCCATGCCAAGACCCAGAGCAGCCTCCATCGCTCCCCGCGCCACCTCCCCTGAAAAGCCCCTCCCTGTGTGAAGTACGACCAACGAACGAAGCTGGGGATCGGTGGAGCGGATAGCCGCCAGCCCACCCTCCAGATATGAAGCCGCCGGAGCGGGAATGTTCACCACATTGCTGAACCCGGGAGCAGCCAGGCGAGCGGTGGCGCCGCCGCCGTTCCACACCAGTCGGGAAGTTGCCCGGGCCACCGCCAGCGCCGGCCCCCTCCCATATGGCCCGAACAGCACATCGGGCCCCCAAGCTTGCGATCGCCGCGTCGCTTCGGCCGGATCGGGATGGGCGTCGTAGAACTTCATATCCACCGACCAGTCGGCAACGATCTCCTCCACCCACAACCTCATAGCCGCCCATGTCGCCCTGCCGTACAAAGCCAACGGCCCCGTCAATGGCGTTACCATCGCCGCTCGGATTCGATTCACCTTTCCACCCTTTGGTCCGGCACCTGATTCAACATCAGCCGCTCGTGCAGATAATCTGCCAAGGTGTACTTCCCTTGTCGGTCGGAAAAGAGTTCCAAGAATGCAGGGCGATAACACCCAACGACACATCATCCGTTTTCTGAGAGACTATCCCGATGGACGCCTATATGTAGCGGTCGGCTATGCCAGCGTTTGGGGTTTGGCCTGGTTGCATGAGAACACCAGAGAACGTAGCGTGACGCTGATCATCGGCCATACCCAGGATTCCAGGTTCCAAACTGCAACCGACTCGGACCGGCGCAAAGCCCTGGCCCTTCTACAGCGCCGGGACGTGCGGGTTCTCAACTGGTATCGAACCGCCAGAAGCGCCAAGGGGGCATCAGCTTTGCACGCCAAGAGTTGGATAGTCGCAGACCGCAACGCCAAAGGCGCCAAGGCGGCATTGGTGGGCTCAGCCAACTTGACCCGAGACGGGCTTGAAAGTAACTGGGAGATAATGACTGTCGCCGCCGAGAAGGAGCTTCCCCGAATCTGGAGACAACTGGAGGGATTTCTGCAGGGCCGAACCGTCAACAACAAACCCTGGGACGTGGCGCCAAAACTTATCGAGGCCATCCAGACCGGTAAGGACGCTCAGCAACGCCGCAAAACTGGGCCTACCAAACAACAGAGACCATCGGACGCTAAGAAGAGAAGTGGTTGCCTTGCGCTGACGGCCGCGATGGGAGGGATGCTGACCGCCATAGCAGCAACTGTATTCCTGCTGTTCCTTTGAGGGCGGCTAAACACCGAGCGGCCACTGGCCCAAACGGGCTTCCATCCTGCCCTCCCCACCCTGGCACTATTCGGGTGAGATGCTGACCGTGGAATACCACACCCACCCCGAAAACGTCCGAGAGTTGCTTCCCCCACCCCTCGAACCCGCCCTCGATGATCCAGGAGCGGTCGCCCTTATCTGGGCCGAGTGGCAGTCCTGTTCAGAGTCGGGCGAAGAACTCCTCGATCCGATTCGCTCCCAGTATCGGGAGTGTTTCTTCGTGGTGCGGTGCCAGTACCGGGACCGGACGTGGTCACGTTGTGTCTATATCTGGGTGGACACCGACTTCTCAATGGTGCGCGGCCACCATCAAGGCTATCCGAAACGTTTGGGGGAGATCCACATGACCCACCCGGTTTCGGTGGGAAGAGCCGGTCCCCGCCTGAAAGAGGGAGGAAAGTT
The DNA here is from genome assembly GCA_965214265.1 of Acidimicrobiia bacterium. GTDB lineage: Bacteria > Actinomycetota > Acidimicrobiia > Spongiisociales > ZC4RG35 > Bin76. Next base: position 748,727 of record CBDCBK010000010.1, on the reverse strand, counting down.
CGGCGCCACCCTGTCGTCGAACGGGCGGCGGCTGGCCGAGGCCCGCCTTACTCTGGGCCGTCCCTGTGACCACGCCGGTTTCGTCAACGCCCTGCCCATGTTGCATTCCCGCCATCGAGTCCGACGGCGTCGCTTCCATGGATAAACTGGTCACCATGCGCGGCTTTGATGTCGAGATCGCCGATGGGTGGGAAGGAGACGTCGAATTGTCCCTTTACCCCTCCCCGGCCGAGGAGCATCACCGTTTGGCTCCCAAGGATATGATCGCCGGGTACTGGCGACGGGTGGGCATGTCATGGAAGGGAGGAACGACCCTCCACCGATCCCCTAATCCTCCCCCTGCCTAGGACTGTGGACGAGGACATCGCCAACCGGCTCTCCTTCCGGGAACTCACTTCCGACGATGGGGCCCGGGCAGTGGAGGTGATCAACACCGCCGCCCGGTGGTATCGGGAGTTTCTACCACCAGAAGAACTCCACGACCCCGAGATGGACGAGGCCGGGTGGGCAGCCGAAGGACAGCGAATGACCTGGTGGGGGGCATCGATCGACGGCGCCCTAGTGGGGGTGATGGGAAGCGAACCGATCGGGACCGGTTGCTCACCTCAGTCACCTATGAAAAGACACTGAACGCCTGAACTCCTCGCTCCACCCTTGTAGTGCAAGCCAGCTATCCCCGCCCTCACCTCTGCGACTGGCCGAAACCCTCTCTCTCAGGCTACGGTACTCCACCCTCGGGAACCAAACACCCCCCAACTACGGAAACGAATACCCAACTAGCCGCTAAACCCTCAAACCGAAAACCGTCCACGAAAAGCGAGGCAACTCCAGGCCAGAAGCCGCCAACCGGCTGGGCAAAATAGCTAATCTGAAATGCTACATGTTAGGCGGCGTTTCATTCCGTGGCATCGGCGTTGCGCGAGCACATAGAGACGCGGCTTGCGGGTATCGAGCGAATCATCGTGGGAACCTACGCCGCCAACTACAAGGCGCGGGGCATTCTTGAAAAAGGCGGATATCGCCTTTCAGCCGATTCCCAAACTGTTTTGCGCACCTACTTCGACATTCCCGAGGACCGGTTGCTCACCTCAGTCACCTATGAAAAGACACTGAACGCCTGAACTCCTCGCTCCACCCTTGCCCTAGTGCAAGCCAGGTGGGAGCTATCCCCGCCCTCACCTCTGCGACTGGCCGAAACCCCCTCTCTCAGATTTGCGACAGGCGCTACGAGCGCAGCGGAAACTGTCCCGATCCGTCAAGGGTTCGTGGTCTCGTGTCAAGAAACGCAACCATTTGGCCAAGCAGCACCGCCGCATACGGGAACAGGTCAGCACCTACGACGGGGTAGCTGTAGAGGACCTCAACATCGCCGGGATGCTGAAAGCCAAATGGTTCAGCAAGCAAATGTCGCAGCAACGCTGGGGCGCTTTCGATCTCATATTGGAACACAAAGCCGCGAAAGCTGGTGTCCACTATGCGAAAGTAAACCCCAGTCACACCACCACTGACTGCTCTCGATGCGGGCATCGGCAGAAAATGCCCCTCTCGGCGAGAACGTTCCGGTGCGAGGAGTGTGGGCTGACCATGTGCAGAGACCACAACTCTGCTATCAACATACGCGTCCGGGGTTTTCCCACGTGGAATCCCCGGAGTCGGGTGGGACATGACCTCGTGTTTTCCGACGCGGTGCGCGCTACAAATCTCTGTTGTAAGACGCCGTCTGGTTCCGGTCGGGCGACGCTGACAGACACCGCAGAACAGTATCACCTAGACGCTTCGCCAACCTAAGTATATAAGCCCCCAATGGAGCGTCAGACGTGTAGCTCGCGCCTCTGCTCGGCGATCTGGACTTATCGCAACCAGGCAGACTAATCGCCCAACTCAGACCTGACCGAACAGATTTCCAGCCATGACCACCTGGAAAGGTTCAAACGGGAAGAGCGTCCACCAAGTGGCAGGAAACCAGACGGCCGCCGCCCTTGTCCTCCAGGGGCGGATGGGGGGTGGTTCGGCAAACATCGGCCGCTTGGGGGCAGCGATCAACAAACCGGCACTCGGGGGCTGGGTTGACAGCTTTGCCGATGCCTCCTTTGATCTGAACCTCCGGTGGGGGAAGCGCCGGGTCGGGAACCGGGACCGCCGACAGAAGCGCCTGCGTGTAGGGGTGCAGCGGGTTGGCCAGCAACTGCTCGGTCTCCCCTATCTCCACCACCTTCCCCAGATACATGACCGCGATGCGGTCGCACATGTAGCGGGCCACGGCCAAGTCATGAGTGATGTAAAGGTATGAGACTCCCAACTCCCGCGCCAGACTGGACATCAACTCCATGATCGAGATGCGGATGCTGACATCCAGCATGGAGGTGGGTTCGTCTGCGACAACCAGACGGGGTTGCAGAACAAGGGCCCGGGCAATAGCGACCCTCTGGCGCTGCCCACCGGACAGTTCGTGGGGATAGCGGAACATGAATGACTCGGGCGGGGCCAGTCCTACCTTGCCCAGCATCTCTCTGATCTGTTCTTCCCGGGTAAGCAGATCGCCAATCCCGTGAATCAGAAGCGGCTCGGCAATCGTCTCGTACACGGTCCGCCTCGGGTTGATGGATTCATAGGGATCCTGAAAGATCATCTGGACCTGACGGCGAAACTTGGCCCGCTGATCAGCATTGAGATCGACGAGATCCATCTCCGTCCCATCGTCCTGGCTCAGAGAGATCTTCCCCTGGTCAGGCTTTTCCAATCGGACCAGCATGCGGCCAGTCGTGGTCTTTCCGCACCCGGATTCCCCAACCAGTCCCAGGCTCTCCCCTTCTCCGATCTCGAAGTCGACATCGTCCACCGCGTGCACGAATCCGGTGTTACGACGGAACAATCCCGGCGAAACCGGGAACAGCTTTCGAAGCCCTTCCACCTTCACCAGGCTCATCGGAGTTGTTCTCCCATCTCAGGTACTTGCTCGGAATTCCAGCACGCCGCCCACTGGGAGGGTCCGATCGGCATCATGGGGGGCTCCTCTTGGCGACACTGCTCCGTCGCCCACGGACAACGGGGGTGGAACCGGCAGCCCGATGGAGGCGCCAGCAGGTTGGGCGGCGTTCCCTCCAGAGACACCGGCCGACGCCGGGGCCCGGTTACGGACGGAATAGAGGACAGCAGAAGATACGAGTACGGATGACGGGGTCGGTGGAACACCTCCCGCGTCGACCCCAGTTCGACCAGTTTCCCGGCGTACATAACCCCAATGGTGTCCGTCACTTGAGCAATAACCGCCATATCGTGACTGATGTAGAGGATCGAGAGTCCCAGATCCTTCTGTATTTCTTTCAACTCCTCAAGGATCTGGGCCTGAACGATCACATCCAAGGCGGTGGTGGGCTCATCAGCGATGATCAATTTGGGTTCGCAGGACAGGGCCATGGCGATCACCGCCCGCTGGCGCATTCCCCCCGACAACTCGTGGGGGTAGCGGTTCTGCACCGCTGGATCAAGACCCACCAACCTGAAAAGCCGATTGATCCGCTCATTCCTTTCAGACGAACTGAGCGGGGGATCGAAGTGCTGGTACATCGCCTCCCGAATCTGCTTACCCACCCGATACACGGGATTCCAGGCGTTCATCGCCCCTTGGAAGACCATCGAGATCTCCGCCCACCGGTACTCCCGCATCCGCTGATCAGAAAGCTCCAGCAGATCCACACCCTCCCAACGAACCGACCCCGCTTGATACCGGGCGTTCTCGGGCGCAAGACGCAGCAGGGAGAGAGCCACGGAGGTCTTCCCGCAACCCGACTCCCCCACCAGCCCCATCGCCTCTCCCCGGCCCAGTGAGAAGCTGACATTCTCCACCGCCGACACCTCCCCGGCCTCGGTGTCATAACGCATCACCAGACCGTCGACCTCGAGCAATGGAGCGCGACCGGCGGATACCTTCAGGGGAAACTTTTGGGGAGCAGTCATCGTCTACGCAACCTCGGGTTGACAATCTCGTCCATCCCCCTTCCCACCAGGAAGAAAGCCATGGACAGAAAAGTGACTGCCAGGCCCGGCGGGATGGTCAGCCACCAGTAATTGGTCACTTGCAGCAGGTAACCCTGGGTCCTGGCCAGATTCATCATCAGGCCCCAGGAAGTGTTGGTGTTGAGGATTCCCAAAAAGGACAGAACTGCTTCGGATTGGATGGCGCCGGTAACGGTGAACATCATGTAGAGAACGCTGAGCGGCATCACATTGGGAATCAGGTGATAGAGGATGATGTGACGGGCAGACCCTCCCGCCACCCGGGCGGCGTCGATAAACGGTTTGACCTTCACCGCCAGCGCCTGGGATTTGAGGACGATAGCCGTGCCGCCAAAACCCGAAAGTACCCCGATCACCACCGCCAGGTGCCATAGTTGGAAGGTGAAAAGCCCTCCGATCACGATCAGCAGAGCCACGCCGGGAATCATTATCAGAAGATCGGCGAACCGCATCAAAGCAGCGTCCACTATCCCTCCAAAATACGCCGCCATCGACCCGATCGCGGTCCCAATCGTCACCGTCACCACCGCCGCCAGAATTCCCAGGAAAAAGGATGCGCGGGCTCCGTGCATCAACTGGGACATGATGTCGCGGCCCAGCGGATCGGTTCCCAGCCAGTGCCGACCGTCGGGAGGCGCAGGCTGCAGGGGGAGATCGAAAGTGTCGCCTACTTGAAGGGTGTCGGGGATCCGTCCGTCCAGCAACACCGCCCGGGGGTCGATCTCGGTAGTGGGATCGGTTATGCGTTCCACCATGATCATGGTGCGGGTGGGCGGATCGAGCTCCAAGCCGGTAACCGGGTGATAAATTGCCGGGTTCCAGAACCCGGTGGCAAAGAACACTGTGGGCATAACCGCCATCATCGCCCAGAAGGCGATGATCACCAATCCCAACATACCGACCTTGTTACGGCGAAAGATCTTCCAGTTGTCCCGGAAGGATCGCCGCATGAGAGCCAAACGGATCTTCCACCAAGAGTCCACCTCCCCACCAATAATCTCCGAGATAAGCGGATCCTCGACGAGAGCTTCCTCGGGAGCAATCATCATCTCATCCATGCTCGGTCACCCGGATGCGAGGATCGAGCACCCCATAGAGCACATCCACCACGAAGTGCCCGATCAATGCCATTATGCCGATGAAGGAAAACGCCCCAACCGCTAGGGGAATGTCCTCACTCAACACCGAGGAGATCAAGATCTCACCCATGCCCGGCCAGGAGAACACCGCTTCGGTGATGACTCCACCATCGATCACCGTGGCCACCGCCAGGACCAGGGAGGTGGCCACCGGCAGTAGAGCGGTCCGCGCCGCGTGGCGATCACGGATCACTCCCTCTGATAAGCCCTTGGCGCGGGCAGTAAGGATGTAGTCCTCCCGCATTGTCTCCAGCATGGAACTGCGGGTCAAAAGCATCACTCCTGCAAAATTCAACAGGGCCAGGGTTGCCACCGGCAGGATCATGTGAAACCCGATATCCCCGGCATAGACTCGCATGTCCTGGCCCGACTGGGTCCCGAACCAGTAGAAGAAGAATCCGGCCACCGCCAAGACGACACCCCCCCACCGCAGGGTCCGTTCCAACCGCCGACTATTGGTCCGATGCGCGGCGAAACTCGCCGCGAACATCGCAAGGGAAAAGATCAGAGTCACCCAGAAGAGGCGCATGAACACCTGATTGGCCGCGAACGGAGCATCCCGCCACTGCTCGGGATTAAGAAACTTGGAGATGGGCAGCAGATCCAACTGGACACTGAAGAACCAGATCAGCATCAGGGCGAAAAACGGTAGGAAGGTTGTGTAGAGTCCCACCCCGGACACCGTGATCAACATCTCCCCTCGATTCCCCCGACGCCAGGCCAAATATTTGCCGGCCACAAACCCGGCCCAGTAGTAGGTAACCAGAGCAGTCAGAAACAGGACCAGGGTGCGAGGCAAACGCTCTGCGATGATCTCGGTAACCGGCCGCGGGTATTGATTGAAAGAGACTCCGAGATCGCCCCGGAAGAAGTTGAACATGTAATCGCGGAACTGGATAAGCACCGGTTTGTCCAGACCCAGCCGTTCCAGCGCCACTGCCCTGGCTTCCGGCGGGATGTTGGGGTTTCCCGCGTATTTCAGCGCCACCGAATCGCCAGGAAGAATGTAGAGCAGAAACCAGGTCACCGTAAGGAAGGCCAGAAACAGAAACACCATCTGGATCAACCTGCGAATCACATACCGGACCACGTCCCTATACCTTCAACTTCTTAACCCTTTCCTTGCTAGGACCGTAGGGAGCCGTCGTCATAAGTGACGGCTCCCCACAGTTTCGCAGTGGTATTTATCAACCGATGGTGACCACTCCCGTCAAAGCACCAACGTTTTGCAAACCGTCAAGGATTGTCGTGTACGGGAAGGCAAGTTGGTTCGAGTATGCCTCGATGAGGGGCGTAGTGAACAGCACCACGTAAGGCAGATCCTCAGCGACAATGGCGTCAGCCTGATGTATCAGATCACGCGCCTCTGCCAGCGTCTTGGCCCTGTCGAACTGATCGGCCAGTTCGTCGAAGGCGGGATTGGAATACCCAGGGGTGTTGAACCCTCCTAACGCCGAGTCGGCGGAGGACCGGAAGAAGTCGAACACGTGGTCCGGGAACGGAGTGAGTCCCCACCCCAGGATGTACATGTCGAACCCGAGTGGGTCAGCCGGTGGGAACACCTTATCCACGATCACCGAGAACCCGGTGGGATCAGCAGAGAGCGGGATGCCCAGATCGGTGGCCCACTCCTCGATGAACAGCGAGTAGGTGGCCCGCATCGGATCGTAACCGGGTCCGGGAGCGAGCAGGGTGAGCGGATCTATGCTCTCCCCGCCGGGGCCGCGCAAGCCTTCTCCCTTGGGAATCACGTCACGGTTGCCCTCGTCCCAGACCGGCTCCACATCCCAGGTCCAGCCCGCGTCCTTCAGCATCTGCACCGCCGACGCCACCCTTTCCTGGGTGCTCTGCCCGGCACAGGGGGCGGTCAGGTTGGGATTGTACCAGTAGGCGTTGCCCGGCGGCACCAGCGAGTTGATCGAGATGGCCGTGCCACCCAGCACCGTGTTGGCCATGAAGTCCTTGTCGATCAGGCAGGCCAGCGCTTGCCGGAAGGCGGTCTCGCTCATCGGGAACTTACGGGTGTTGTAGGCCAGGTACCGGAAACCGTTCTGCTCGTTGACCGCCACTTCTAGATTGGGCGCCGCCAAAATCTCGTTGCGCAATCCGGATTGCAAACCGAGCGGGTTAAGCAGGAAGTCCACATCCCCTTCGGTCAACGCCAGCACCGCTGCGTTCTGGTCCGTGTAGATGGAATAGATACTCTCGGAGACGAACGGGCCTTCGGTGTAGTCAGCCAGAACATCGCCGCCAGGCTCACCACCCCAGTTCTCGGTGGCGCCGTCACTGGTGTACTCCACCGCTCCGGAACTGTAGACCGTGTACTGGCTGCCAGCGTCCCAGTAATCCCCTAAAGCCACGTTGCGCCAGAAAGCACCTGGTTCCCATTCAGCGGAGTTGAAACCGGATGCGTTGGGAGCGCCCAGACCGGAGGCGGCGTAGAGAGTCTCGGGATCGTCGGAACCGTCAACGATCGGTCCCCAGAAGGCCTGCTGGAAGATGGAAGCCAGACCCACTGACAGCGGCCAGATGGCCAGCCCCGGCTCGAAGTTGAAGCTGATCTTGACAGTCAGATCATCCAAGGCCTCCACAGAAGAGACACCCTGGGATGACTCGTCATCTTCGGTGGCAGGGTCATCGTCCCGGGCCAAAGGCCAGATGCTGGGGAAATTACCACCCAGACCGTCGTACTTGGCGATGGTGTTGAAGGTGAACACCGCATCATGGGCCGTTATGGGAGAGCCGTCCGACCAGGTGACGCGCGAACGCAGGTTCACGGTGACGGAGTAACCGTCCCCATCAGCCTCCACTTGAGGGGGACTGGGATCGGAGGCCAGCGCCGGGACCACCGTGTAGGTCGGTCCCTGATAGGTGTAAAGCGAAATCTGGCCGGGAATCACGTAGGAGTTCCAGATATCGGCTTCGGTGTCAAGCGCCGCCCAGGGGTTGTCGGTAGTGGGAGCGGAAAAGATACCCAGCCGGTAGGTGGCGCCCATCGGCATCTCCTCATCCATGGCAGGCTCCTCCTCCTCATCCATAGCAGGCTCCTCCTCCTCATCCATAGCAGGCTCTTCTTCCTCGTCCATGGCGTCAGGAGCCGAAGTCGTTTCAGGGGCCGCCGCGGCGGTGGTTTCCGGCGCCGGGGCGGCAGTGGTCTGAGAAGCCCCCTCATCGTCCCCGCACGCCGCGACTACCAAAGCCAACGCCGCGAACAAACAAAGCAATCGTCTCGTTCTCATCGCAGTCTCCTTCCTCAAGTTCCTGTACATTCTCCTACTTATGGCAAAGCTACCCTCTTATGGCAAAGCTACCCTGCTGCGGGGATTAGTGGAGCTTGAATGGCACTTCGTTTGATAGGGATATTCTCCCAACCCGAATAAGGCAGAGTAAGCCGATCCACTCCAGACCGCTAGCAAACCCGTCCCGGAGTGACACTTGACCTTCCCCTAAAGGTCGGTAAGTTCGTTAAAACCCCTCGAACAGGGTTGACTCCTACCCTCTCGTTCGCTTCATGCTGGGATGGCAGCACAACAACCTTCGGCCTCGTCCGAACTCACCAGGCCGCAGAATCCTACGGTCAAACCAGCGAGGTCGGTCTTAAACCGAACTGTGCTTTACGCGCGACTTCGCATCCGGAACACTACGCCTCAGATGCCTTTACCTTCCCCGCTGCGATACCGACTCGCCAGTGGTGGTGCATTGGGCTCATCACCCATCCTTCCTTTGGGCGCCACCGCTGAAGCTATGGATATCGCTCTGAAACGGTACATTTGGAGCTGTTAAGGTCATGATCGAGGTGGCCGATACCAACAGAAGGAGCATCTGATGGCCCGTATGTACTTCGAGGAGGATTCCGACCTAACGTATCTGGCCGGGCAGACCATCTGCATCGTTGGGTATGGCAACCAGGGTCGCTCTCAGGCCCTCAACATGCGGGACAGCGGGCTTAGTGTAATTGTAGGGAGCCGTCGGGATGCGTCCTACCAGACGGCCCTACAGGATGGCTTCGCGGTGTTCGGAGTTGATGAAGCGGTAGCGCGTTCCGATATCATCTTTCTTCTGGTCCCCGACGAGGTGATGCCCCAGGTTTTCGAGCAGGATATCGCCCCGCACCTGGCATCGGGCAACATGTTGGTTTTCGCCAGCGGCTACAACATCACCTTCGGTCTGATCAAGGCTCCCTCCGACATAGACGTGGTTTTGATCGCTCCTCGAATGATCGGCGCAGGAGTCAGGGACACCTTCTTGAGCGGTGAGGGCTTCCCCAGTCCATCGCCGTTCACCACTCCGCCACCGAAACGGCATTCGGGCGGATGCTGGCCCTTTGCGAAGGGATAGGATCCACAAGGATGGGGGTGATCGAATCCAGTTTCCTCGAGGAGACAACAGTGGATCTATTCGCCGAGCAGGTGGGTTATCTCTACGCGGTGCGTCGTTATTGCGAAGTCCTGGTGGAGGCCGGTTGCAGCCCCGAGGCGGCCATGCTGGAATTCTATGCCTCGGGTGAAGGCATCGAGACCGCCAAAGCATATCGTGACATCGGGCTCTGGGAACAGATCACGCTACATTCCCGTACCAGCCAGTACGGGCAGGAAGTGACCAGCCGGCTCTCTCCCGAGGAGGAGGAAACCGAGGGGGCTAGGCTGAGAGCGATCATCTCCCATATCCAAGACGGTTCTTTCGCCCGGGAGTGGACAGCGGAACAGCAGGCTGGATTCCCGGAGTTCAACCGGGTGAGGGCGCTGAACATGGCCCATGAAGTGCGAGCGTCCGAAAGAAAACTTTACAGGGTGCTGGGACGGGTACCGGATAACGGCTAGGACTACCCTGTCCAGCCTCCAGAGGGGCGGTCGAACCAGACGTGTACCTGGCTGGTGCCGGTGGCGTTCTCGTAGTCTGAGAATTGGGAGCCTGGCGCCCGGCATCGATCCCCTCCTACCGAGGCCACCGTGGCCAGGTAATGACCGAACCCCGCCTCGGGTTCATGAGGCAGGTAATCGGGCATCGTCCTGATGAACCGAGCATGATCCCCGGCTGCCATCCATACCAAGCGCTCCTCGTCGGCCCCGACCACGAGAACATAGTGCTGGTGACAGGGGGATCGGGACATATCTCTACAAGCACGGGCCGGTGGTGGGTGAGTATGTGACGGGCTTCGCCCTGGGCCGACACGGAACGGACCGACGCTTCCGACTGGACCATCCCCGCAGCACCGCCTCCCCCGCCGACGACCCTCAGCAGCCGCTCGGGTTAATAAGGATCGGTCAAGGCTTGTCGGGCCGCGTATTTGTCACACCCCTGCTTTACGCTGGAGTGTGTGAAAAGACTTTCTGGCTCGCGAAAAAACCAACCGGTGACCCCGAGACGGACAGAGGGAGACAACTCCCTGTCTATCAGGAACAACAGAAGGACTGAACCCACTTGTGACCCCGAGGCCCCGATTATTTACCGTAGAAGACAACGGCTTTCACCAGACGTACCCCCCAACCAGAAGGCCCCTCCCATATGGCGTATGACCGCTATGAGGAAGACGAATATCTAGACCAGCCTCCCTCGGAACCACGTAAAGGTCGCGTGGGGCGGATACCCCCCCACTCCCGGGAAGCGGAAGAGTCGGTGCTGGGCGCCATCCTCTTGAGCAGGGACGCCACCAACAGAATGATGGAGATGCTGGAGGTGGAGGACTTCTACGAGCCGATCCACGGGTTGATGTTCGAGGCGGCCCGCCGGCTTTTCAACGAGAGCCGGGCCATCGACGTGCTCACCCTGGCCGAGGAGCTGCGACGCAGCGACTCCCTCGAGCGGATCGGCGGACATGAGCGGCTGGCAGACCTGAGCCAGAGCGTCCCCAACATCTCTCACGCTGACCGCTATGCCGCCATCGTGGCGGAGCATTCCCAGCGGAGACGACTGATCGCGGTGAGCCAGCGGGTCACCGATCTGGCCATGAATCTCGACACAACAACGGAGGTGGTGGTCGATCAGGCCGAGCGGATGATGCTGGAAGTCAACGACGATGCGGTCGAGGAAGGACTTCAGCCCGTCAGAGACCTGATGAGAAGCGTTTTCGAGGGCATCGAGCGCCAGGGCGACCAGCTCCCCGGCCTCCCCACCGGGCTCACTGATCTCGATGAAAAGCTGATGGGCCTCAAGCCGGGAACTTTTGTGGTGGTGGCGGGACGACCGTCCATGGGCAAATCGGCGTTCGCCCAGACCCTCGCCTCGAACACGGCCCAGGACGGCGGGGTGGTCGCCCTGTTCTCCTTGGAAATGTCGAAGGATGAAGTGCTGACCCGCCTGCTTTCCATGGTGGGCGAGGTGAACTCGGCTCGCATCCGCTCGGGAGTGGCCAACAACCAGCAACTGTGGGACCGGCTATTGGAGGCGGGAGGTAAAATCCACGACTGGAAGCTATATCTGGATGACTCCCCGGAGCCGACCGTAACGGAGATCCGGGCAAAATGCCGCAGACTGCGGTATGAAGAGGGACTCGACTTGGTGATCGTCGACTATCTGCAGTTGATGCCCTCCACGGGAGGCTCCTCGTCACGCAACTTCGAGAACCGCCAACAGGAGATCGCCGAGGTATCGCGCTCCCTGAAAGGCCTGGCCAGGGAGTTGGAAATCCCCGTGATCGGGATCTCCCAGCTCAACCGGGCGGTGGAACTTCGCAAGGACAAGCGTCCCATGCTTTCGGATCTGCGGGAATCGGGCGCCATCGAACAAGACGCCGACATCGTGCTGTTTCTGTACCGGGACGAATACTACAACGAGAACAACAAGGCGGCCCAAAACCTCGCCGAGGTTCTCATCGCCAAGCACCGCTCCGGGCCCACCGGGAAAGTGCTCACCACCTTCTCGAAGGAGTACACACTCTTCCGCAACCATGCCGGTCCCGCCCCACCCGACGTTTACCAAGGCTATTGACGCTCTCCGGGGCATCACCGCCGCGGTCATGGCACACCAACATGACGGTGGTCACGGCCAACTCCGGGCAACTTCGAGGGTTCCATCCCCCTGGGATCCTGAACCCAGAGAACCCGTCGTGACGAAAGACCATGCCGAGATAAGACTCCGAGGGCCGTCCGAGATAACGAAACGGCTGCTCGGATAACCGCTTGGTTCCCCGACGCTTTCGTCAACCTGCCGTGGTTGTCGTGGTGTCGTCGGGCGTCTCCGTCTCTTCCGGAACGGTGGTCCCTGTTCCCTCCGGAGCGGTGGTCTCGATTGTCGTGGTGGTCTCGATTGTCGTGGTGGTCTCGATTGTCGTGGTGGTCTCGATTGTCGTGGTGATCTCGGGGCCTTCGGAGATCACCACGACCACCTGGCTGCCCTCCTCCACTTGCTCACCCGCCCCCGGCTCGGTCCTGATCACCCCACCCACCACGACCGTATCGGAAGCCTCGACCACCTCCACCCAATCCAAGCCCAGATCCGCCAAGACCGAGAGCGCCTCACTGCTGGGCAACCCCACCACATCCGGCACGACCGGCAACGCGACGCCACTCGAGATCACCACCACCACCTGCTCGATAGCGGTAATACCCCCACCTGCGCCCGGTTCGGTCCTGATCACATCGCCCACCGCCACCGTATCGGAAATCTCAGTTGTCTCGGCCCACCTCAGACCCGACTGCGCCAGAACCGAGAGAGCCTCACTACTTGACAGCCCCACCACGTCAGGAATCACCAGCAGTTCCGGGCCCTCGGAGATCACCACCACCACCTGCTCGATAGCGGTAATACCCCCACCTGCGCCCGGTTCGGTCCTGATCACATCGCCCACCGCCACCGTATCGGAAATCTCAGTTGTCTCGGCCCACCTGAGACCCGACTGCGCCAGAACCGAGAGAGCCTCACTGCCGGGCAGCCCCGCCACATCGGGGACCACCAGCAATCCGGGGCCAGTCGCCACCACCAGGTCGATCGGAGTTCCTGATGGCAAAAGCGGCCCCGGCAGGGGATCCTGGTCGATGACCGTCCCCACCTGGAAACCGCTGTCCTCGACGAATTCGATCTGACCCACCGCTAATCCCTGTGCCAGGATGAGGTTTTCAGCCGTGCCCTGGGTTTGGCCGATCACCAAGGGAACGGCAAACTTCTCCAGGCCGCTGGAGACGACCACTTCCACCTCGGTGCGAGACTCCACCCGCTCCCCCGCCGCGGGGTTGGTGGCGATCACCCTTCCTTCGGGCATCTCCTGGCTATTCTGGCGGACGACCCGAACGATAAGCCCCGATTCCTGTATGGAGGAAAAGGCGTCGGTCTCCCATCTTCCCACCACATCGGGGATGGCGACAACCACCGCGTCGGGCGTCGGCTCCGGCGCCTGGAGCAGGGACCAGACCACCCAACTCAAACCGGCCAAGGCGGCCAGAAGCACCAATACCCCCACCACGAAGGGCAGGGGCACCGAACGGCGCTCCTGCATGTGCGGGTAATAGCTCTGGGGAATTACCCTCCCTCCCCTGGGAGCCCCGCGCCCGCCCACTCGAGACACGGCAATGGGCTGGCGCACCATCACCTGCTCCTGCTTCGGAGTCACCGATGGTTGAGAGGGCGCGCCCGTGGGAATCCTCTCTCCCCTCAGCCATGCCTCCAAATCCCCGAGGAACAGCTCGGTATCCTGGTAGCGGCTATCGGGGTCTTTGGCGAGGGCCCGCAGCACGATGGTGTCTAGCTCGGGAGGGATCTCACGGTTCCGGGAGGAAGGAGGAGGGACTGTTGTGGAGACATGCTGATAGGCGACGGCCATGGGAGTCTCGCCCTGAAAAGGAGGTCGGCCCACCAACATCTCGTAAAGAACCACCCCCAACGAGTAGATGTCGGAGCGTCGATCGGCAGAGCGACCTTGAGCCTGTTCAGGACTGAAGTAGGTGGCGGTCCCGATGATCGAGCCGGTTTGAGTCAAGTCGGTGGAGTGATTCCATGCCCGGGCGATCCCGAAATCGGCGACCTTCACCGTCCCGTCGGTGGTGAGCATGATGTTTCCCGGCTTCACATCCCGGTGGATCACCCCCAAACGGTGCGCTGTGGCCAGGGCCAGGACCACTTGGCGGGCTATCTCCACCGCCCGCCGGGGAGAAATAGGTCTTCCCTCGCGGATGAGATCACTCAGACTGTCCCCCTCCACCAGTTCCATCACCATGTAGTACGACCCTTCCGCCTCTCCCCAGTCGTAAATGCCCACGATGTTGGGATGGTTCAGATTGGCGGCGGATTGAGCTTCGCGGCGAAATCGTCGCACGAAAGATTCGTCTTCGCTGTGCGATTTGGGAAGAAGTTTGACAGCCACCCGTCTCCCCAGGGCAACATCCACCGCCAGGTAGACATCCGACATGCCCCCTTTGGCCAAATGACTCACCAATCGGTAACGATCGGCCATGGTGTAGGGGAGTTCCATCTCCTAGCCGATAATAGAAACCAGTCAGGCTTAACAGGCGTCGTTTCGCCCGTTCCGAGGCTTCTGGGCTAGTTTCGCTGCAGCCAATAGGAAAGCAACTCCGAGGCGACCGGCGCCGCGGCGGTGCCTCCGGTCACCGACTCTCCGAACTCCCCGCCCGGCTCGATCATCACCGCCAAGGCGATGGTGGGAGAATCCACCGGGGCGAATCCCACGAACCAGGCGTGATTTCGCCCATCCGAATCCCGTCCGGTGCCGGTCTTGCCGGCCACCCGGTACCCCGCCACCGTGGCTTCCTGACCCGTGCCTTCGGTGATCACCCGTTCCATCATGCGGGCCAGCTCGGCCGCGGTCTCCGCGGCGACCACCCGCCTCTCCGGAGGAGCAACCACCCTCTCGATGACCTCACCGTCTGCGTCTGTCCAACTCGCCACCAGATGCGGTGGGGCCATCCGCCCGCCGTTGGCTACCACCGCAGCTAGCGAAGCCATGTGGAGGGGGGAAGAAAAAGCCAGTCGGCCTGTTCCGGCGGAAGCCAGCAGACCGGGATCGGAGGATCTCTCCGCTCCGAAGACCGGGATCGGAGTCTGCAGGGGAAACTCCATCGCCGCCCCGAATCCGAAAGCGGCAGCATAGGACTCGAGGATCTCCGAACCCATTTCCAAAGCCAGTTCGGCGAAGGCCAAGTCACAAGACAGCACGAATGAGGTGAGCAAGCTGACCTGCGACGATTCCCCACAGGGAACATTCCCGGGGTTAGCGACGGTCAAAGAGACCTCCGGGATCTGCCATACGGCGCGGTCCTCGAACAAGCTCTCGATGCCGGCGGTCTCCGTATCGATCCCGGCTGCGGCGCTGACGATCTTGAACACCGAACCCAATGGATAGAGGGCGTCGGCAGCCCTCTCCGTCACCGGAGACCCCGATGAGGAAACCAGCGCCAGCACCTCGCCGGTGTCGGGACGAACAGCCGCCACCGCACCCCGACGGCGGGCCAGAATTTCATAAGCCCTTTGCTGGAGGTCGGCGTCTATGGTTATCTGCAGTCCCCGCGGACGAAGATCCTCACCGAACAGGGCCGCCATCAGGTCCGAGACACTGAGATCACGACGGGAACGCAACTCGTCGGCATATATCTCCTCCAATCCACCCGGCGAGGCTTCCGTTCCCACCACTGAGCTAAAGGCCTCCCCCGCCGGATACTTCCTGTTATAGGAACGGAAGCTATCGGGATCCTGGGAGGAAAAAGCCAAAACCGTGCCCCCCACAGTGCTGATCATCCCTCGTTCTTTTCCAGCCTGAAGAAGGGCAATCCGTCGATTGTCGGGATGGTCCCGGTAGCGATCAGCGGCCACCATTTGGTGCCAGGTCGCCCCCACCACCAACACGAGCATCCCGACCATCAGAAACAGGGCAACCCGGCGGATAGGGCGATTCACAGCGACCCACGCTCCTCATGGCTGACCCTCAGCAACAGCGCCGTCGCCAACCAGCCCGCCACGAGGGGGATGCCCCCGTAGGCCAGGAACGGCAAACCCATCCCGGTGGGCGGCAGCAGACGCTCCAATCCCCCGGCGCTGGCCAAAAACATCAGGCCCAACAGAACCGAGAGCGCCGCGGCGGCCAGTTTGCAGAAGAGATCACGGGAACCGATCGCCACTCCTATTCCCGTCGCAGCCACCAATGCGTAGAGCACTATCACCGCCACCGTTCCCGCCAATCCCAGTTCCTCACCCAAGGCGGCCAGGATCCAGTCGCTGGTGGCGTGAGGAACCAACTCGGGATCACCCATCCCCAATCCGGAACCTGACAAATGTCCGCTTCCCAACGCCAGCAGACTCTCTTTCAACCCGGCGCCCGCTTCACCAGCGCCGAACGGATCCAGCCAAATCCCCAGGGTCTCCCGAACCCGGGAAGAAGTCAACCCCAAAGCGACGCCGACTCCCAAGAGCGCCAA
The DNA here is from genome assembly GCA_965214265.1 of Acidimicrobiia bacterium. GTDB lineage: Bacteria > Actinomycetota > Acidimicrobiia > Spongiisociales > ZC4RG35 > Bin76. Next base: position 732,211 of record CBDCBK010000010.1, on the reverse strand, counting down.
ACCCGTCCAGATAACCCGACCCGCGCCGGTCGCCATGTAGGCGATGCTCGCCGAGAGAACCACCAGCATCGCCCAGGCGGTGAGGTCGCCCGTCGCCCAGAGCAGCGGCAACGTAGCCACCCACACCGCCGCCATCAACAAGAGATTCCTGACGGAGGCCAACCGGGTGTCGGCCCCCGCAGAGGGCGGATTCAAAGCCCACCGCGAGTGGATGCCGGCCAGACCAACCGCCAACAGCACCGCACCCAATCCAAAAGGCTGGGCCAAAAAAGAGACGCGCCCCCACCCGATGGTCAACCAGAGCCCGGCCCGGGCCTCAGAACCGCCGCCCAGCAGCCGAGGCAGGAAAGGCAAGACGATCAGACACAACCCGCCGACGGCAAGCCAGTAGCCAACCGACATCAGCCTTCCCATCCCCGAGCGGAACACCACCAGGACGCCGATGGCGGCCACGACGCCCGCCACAACCCACCACAGTTGGATGGGCGCTCCGATGGGATCAATGCGATAGATCTCCACCAGTCCCAGGGCAATGAGCAAGGCGGCGGGCGAGACCAGAAACGAGGTGGCGCCCGGTGCCCAACGGCGCACCGCTACCACCAGCGCGGCCAGACAACACCCAAAAACCAGGAAAACCACCGCGGCCGCCCAACTTATTTGCCCGGTCTTTCCGAAGTCGACCAACGCCGCACCCAAGCCGGCGACCGCTGCCGAACCGGCCAACAGGGCCGCTTCGCTGATCCGTCTCATGACGAGATGTCAGTCAGCACTACCGTGACGTTGTCCGAGGCGCCTCTGCCCAGTGCGATCTCCACCAAACCCCATACACACTCCTCGGCGTCACCGCTCTCCAGCACTCTCCTCAAATCTTGGTCCGACAGCATCCTGTACAGCCCGTCGGAACAGACCACCCACCGGTCGCCGTCCTTGAGAGACATCTTCGTCTCTTCCACCTCCAGCCCGGTGTCAAAACCGAGTACCCTCACCAGGCTCCCCGAGCTGGGGAGATTCTGAGCTCTGATCGGATCCATTCCCCTCTGTACCCACTGCCAGGCAACGGTGTGGTCGTTGGTTAACTCCATGATCCGACCCTGCCGGTACAAATAGGCCCGGGTATCCCCAACATGCGCCACCCGGGCCATCCCACCGGTGAACTCCACCAAGGTGAGCGTGGTGTAGGTGCCTTCCCAACGGGGCTCGTGCCTAACCAACTCCAAAATGGCCTCATTTGCGGCCCTTACCCGATCGGCGGGCGATCCGGTCGCGGCCCGGGCGGTGGTAACCGCCAACTCCGCGGAGACATGCCCGAATTTTTCTCCTCCCAATCCGTCCGCCACCATGATCACCGCCGGCTCCGAAGATCTGCCCGATCCGGCGGGATGCATGCGATCCTGATTGATTTCGGGGCCGAATCCCAAATGGGTGGCGGCTGCCCATGTACAAATCATCGAACCTCCAGGACCGTTCGACCCACCTGCAAAGCATCTCCGCGAGCCAGGTCGACCGGGGTCCGCAGCCTACGGCCATTGAGATAGGTACCGTTGTCGCTTCCCAGGTCGCTGGCTGACAACTTTCCCTGACGACGGCTTATACGAAGATGAAACTCCGATGCATAAGGGTCGTCTATCGGGATATCGGCCTCGGGGCTCTTTCCCAACACCACCGAGTCGGCTACGGTGAAATGCATACCGGCTTGAGACTCCGAGCGGATGAACACCAGCCTGGACCCGCGCCGAGAAGCACGGAGAGAAAACCCCAGCCCCAAGTGATCGGTGAGACCCTTGGCGACATACCATACGAACAGGTAGATCAATGCCAGAAAAATCAACCGAAGCGCCGTAAACACAAAATCGGTCACGGATGGACCCTCCCCGACGGGTCTCCACCATACATGTTGTTTAGTGTATGTCGGCCCCGGCCTCTAGCGCCCACACTATTTCCCATTATTTTTCTCCAGCCCCGTTTGCGATGAGGTACAATGGGCACCCCCCGGGGGCGAGTGGCGAAATTGGCAGACGCGCAGGATTCAGGATCCTGTGGGCTTTAACACCCGTGGGGGTTCAAGTCCCCCCTCGCCCACCATCGACTGTTAGCCACTTAGCGGCAGACGCGCCGATTCTCCTTGGATTTCCCTGGTTTTAGGGGTTCGCGACCGTTTTGGAGGGTGTTTTAGGCTGGTCAGCAGCCGTGATCCGGCGGCTTGGGGGAAGGGCCTGCTTTCTCGGACCGGCGTGGCCGACAGTAGGGGTTACTGTCGGTTCAGGGGAGCGGTGGGGATGGTACAGGCTAGAGGATCATCGCCGGTTGAGAACGTCGTCTGGGTAGCGCAGTCGGCCGGGGCCGGACCAATGACCCGGGGGTGGCGAGTTCCGAACCAACCTTCATGGGGACCTACTATCGGGAGGAGGAACATGCCCTTGGGGAACTCCTGGAGGGAATGACTCTGGCCAGCAACAGGTTCGCCGTGACAATCCCCACGGCACCTATCAGCACATAGTCGATGTTCGCCACTTGTATGTCCGAGAACACCCACAACCACAGCAGGCCGAAAAGGGGAGTGGCATAGGAGAGGGCGCTGATGGACAGCGATCTGGTGCGGAGCATCGCAGTGCGGTGACATACGGCGGTGCCACATTGCACTATCAGCCCGTAAGCAAATGCGGCGGCAAGAGGCAGAATGCCCATGCGCTCTCCCGTGCCGAGAGCGATCACGAGTGTGGGCACCGACGCGCCGAGGCTGCCCACCCCAATCGCCAACAGCACGCACGCCGACTCGGTTCGCTGCCGGTCAGTGGCTGATGCATGGCCCATGGTGCACAGATCGGAGGCCATCTCGGATCCCCATCGGAATGCCCTGGCACTGAACGATATCAACACGGGGGCCAGCAACGCCAGGAGCAATCCGATAACCAAACCTCCGAGAGGTGCAGGCCGAGTAGAGGAGGCCAGGTCGGTCGTTCCCAGCACGACCAACGTCAGACCCGCGAAAGCAAGCAACAGCACCCCAAAGGTACCCGCGGTCAGTTTGCGGTATCTGCCCACGGTACGATCCTGTCTTGACAACAGCACCACAAAGAGAATCGGCGCAGCGGCATTCAGTATGGCGGTGACGGCAGTATCCACATAGTTGGTGGACAACACATAAGGGATCATGCTGATCTGAGCGCAGATACACACCAAGCTCAAGCGGGACAGCAACATCTGGCGTTCCCGGTCGGCCGTGCCCTCGCCCCGTCCGATCCGCCAAGGGGCGGCCCTGCGGAGCAGCAACCGCAGAACGGTCCTGTCGGCCACCAGGTTCTTGTGGAAAAGGGCCAGATTCAACGCGACACCCGCGGAGTTGCCCACGAAAATCATTCCCGACAACAGAAAAGCGTCCTCATGGGGCATGACCTCAACGAATATGGGGAACAGGGAGGCCAACAACACCGCGCCTAGTTGCCACCTCACCGGCGCGTACCGCCCCGGTTGGCGCGCAACGGATACGGAAGAGCCCTGACAGGTCATTAGTGCCTCTAGCCTATGCTGGGAGCCCGGCCATCTACGAACCGCCGAACAACCGGCTCGGCGCGTCAGGCGTTCAGTCAGGGGTACCAGCGGAGGACTTCGTTCGTAGCGTGAAGAATCCGCCAGATACCAGCACCTACGCCCGATATGAGGATCCATTTTGACATACTCCTTGGAGTGGCTCGCCGAACTCGCCGATGCCGCCCCGACAGTGCCCCAGGATCCGCCCCCACGCGTCTACTATTCCCAACGCCGCATGGCAACGCAGGCCACTCTTGAAGAATCACTACAAGAGATAGTCTGTCGCACCCGCCTCTTAGTGCTAGAACTCCAGGAGGAAGGTTTCTTTGCCGAGACCTTCGGATTTTCCTGCATCGACGACTTCACCCCCCCGTCGGGAAACCCAACCACACCTACTCTGCTGAAATGTGGAGCCCCACCCCCTTCAAATGTGGAACCCTCTGCGAGCCCTTTTCTAAGGCGCAGGTCAGAGGTGGTAGCTAACAGCCCACCCCACCACCACACCGACCCGGGCCGGGGCAGGATGCACGAGTCCCAGCATTGCGCGCGCCGCGGGAACCTGGAGTTCTTGGGACGTCAATTGTGTAGGGAAGCTTCGGGAGAAGCCCATTTTTTTTTCTGGAAGACGGGAGAAGCGGGGACGAAGGTTTGGAGTTGGGGGCCGACAGGAAACACAGGCAGTGGCCAAGCGACTAACAATGCAAGTGGGAAGTGCCTACTGACAATCCACCTCAGAATCCCCGTCCTTATTCCAAGGGCACTCTTCGGAGTCCGCCTGCCTCGGTCACTGCGAACATCCATGGACCATCAGGCTCGTTTTGTATCTGCTCGAGGATCGATGTCCAGTGCTTCTTGAGGGTTAGGAGACTTGCGGTGCTTGTTTGGTTCTTTCTCCCGGTCAATACGAAGCCCCGCGTCTTGTAAGAGATCCACTTTGCTTTTTGTACAGGCCGCGTTCGTATACGTTTGTCACGAGTGATCACAACAAGTCGACGACGGCTTACGAATTCTAACCATCTGTCGTCCGGGCACCCTCGAGGAATCTCTGGAAGGTCAGGATGACCGGGATAAACAACCTCTCCCGGCAGGAAGTCGTCCAGTCGCTTACCGAGTCCTAAGTCTGTCTCGTCTGCGAAGTACCGGTGTGGCATAGGCGCTGGCTATGCCGCTAAGACCCTTTGCATCTCCTCGAAGGCAACGCCTGCCCTCACCAGGTACTCCTGCATTTCATAGTCTGCTGCGATCCCGCTCACCTCTTCTCCAGCTACTCGTAGTTCCCAAAGTCGCTCAGTGGCCACGCCTCCAATGGCCGGGCGGCCAAAGCACACCAGTGGGTCGATGCTCACATACGCATCCACGCCTCCCGGGTATATGCGGCAAGCCTCGCCTAAGGCATCGCCATTGGGATCAAACTCAATTTTGTTGAAGAAACTGCTAGCCTCGTCAGCCAGCATCATCATTTGTCCCGACCGCACCACCATGGCAAGAGCGGAAGGCAGATTGTTTTCAACCTGCAGCTTCCAAACTATCTCGTGGCCATTGAGGTACAGGTTCTTTGTCGCCAGCGGATAGGGCAGTTCGAACACGTTACGCAACTCGTCTATGACCGGACGCAGATACTGGAGCGACACTCCTTTGCGACGGTACTCGCGGAGATAACCGAGTTCGACGAACTCTCCCCAAGTCACCGTGTCTTCGCCTGTGGCCTGTGGGCGGATTACCGGCGGATATGCCTTGCCCCGCCGTATGTAGCCATCAAGCCAAGCGCGAACACGGTCACGGCGGATGCCCAAGTGCTTGGCGGCTTCTGAAATCCCGTAGGTTGGGCGTTCAAGGATTGAGATATTCGTAGCTGTGACCACCATTCCCCGTGCTTAGGGCGGATAGTAACAGTAGCAGAAACACGGGGATTGTCATTCTGGTTCACGAGCGCATCGGGGGGCGGTGCGGTCGGTCGCGCCAGCGCCACGCGGCAACGGTTCTGCTGCTCCGGCGACAACCGTTCCCACTCCCGCAAGGCAGGAGCGTTTCTTTAATGAGTGGGCACTTATCAGCGAAACTGGTCCTGGTATCGTCTAGTTCCCGTTGCACCAAATCGGAGGGAACGGCATCTGGTTCTCTCTTGGTCGCTGACATCGGGCCGGGAAGCACATCCGGAATTGGCGATTGGCCGTTGGTGACCCTAGAGCACGACAGGCTAAGCATCAAGGTATATCATTGAGTAAGCGGCGAAGGTCCGAATTGGAGTGGCTAAATGAAGATGATCCCCGAGGTGCGCAACGACACAGATGAGCAGCAAAATCCAGTTGAGCAGGATTGGATGCATTGGAACGCGAAATCGTATCTCCATCAAAGGGGATGCGATTCGGGATCGTGTTGCTCACCCCTGATGACATGGGATACGAGCAGGGGGATAATCCAGCAAACGCTGCACCTCGCGCCAGACAGAATGTTGTTATGGAAATGGGAATGTTGATAGCGGCGTTCGGAAGACCTCGAGTTGCCATATTGAAGAAAGGCCATGTCGACGTTCCCTCAGATGCCAGCGGCATCATTTACCTGCCCTTCAACAACCATGTCAAAGAGGCAGCGGCAAAGCTCTGCCAGCGGCTTGGGGAGGCCGGATTCGAACTCGATCCCGGTTCTATAGCCAAGGTATCAGGCTGATGGCACCCAAAAAGCAAGTCATCATCTACACGGATGGCGCATGCGTCGGCAATCCCGGTCCAGGCGGCTATGGAGTGGTGCTGTCACACAGGGCTCACCGCCGTGAGCTTCGCGGGAGCTACCGACGCACAACCAACAACCGCATGGAGTTGATGGGACCGATAAAAGGTCTCGAAGTCCTCAACCAGAGCTGCCAGGTGATCCTGCACAGCGACTCACAATATGTAGTGGGAGGCATTCAGGAGGGTTGGGCTAAACGTTGGCGGGAGAACGGTTGGATGCGCAATAAGCGGGAACGGGCTGTGAACCCAGACCTCTGGGGGAGGCTCCTTGACCTATGCGAGAAGCACGAGGTGGAGTTTCGGTGGGTACGCGGACACGCTGGCGACCCAGAAAACGAGCGGTGTGATCAGCTAGCGGTCCAAGCTGCCCGTGGGCAGGATCTTCAAATAGACGACGGATATGAATCGCCTTCGGTGACGCATCGAAAACTGTACTCCTCAATCGAATAGTAACTGCACAGCCAAACCCATGGAGGGGCAGCACAGGCCAGTTGCTTCATTGACCCCATCTGCGTTTCGGCCCATCAACCGGCGTGCTATCAGCTAGTCCCGGTGGGGGGAACCATCGGGAAGGGTTAACTTCGGTGCTGGTGTAAGTCCATAACCACCTCGATGCCACCCTTCGGCATAAATCGGAGTTCCCAAATGTGGAGCCCCACCCCTCCGAAATGTGGAGCACCTCAGGGAACCACTCCCAAGGTGCAGGTCAACGGTGGTCGCTAACAGCCTACCCTAACCACATGACTCAGGCGTTTGTATCTGGGCAGACCAGAAAAGATGGATTCTCCAATGAGTGAAAGCAGCCCTAACCAAGGGTCCACCCCGGCGGGCGCGGATGTTCAGAGATTGTCAGATTCCCGATCAGGACCCTTTCGGTTCATAGCCGTTCTCTTGACAGGAATACTTCTCGTCCTGGCCGGCATCCTCTATGTGATGATCGAAAACCAGAAGGTGATCGTTGAAAACCAAGGAGCGATGATCGAAAACCAGAACGAGTCCCTTGAGCATCAAAGGGCAAAGGAGGTGGCCTGCGAGATCGACGGCGGAGAGATTTCCTGGAATACAAAAGGAAATCAGGTTTGCGATCTAAGTCCATTCGCCAGGGACGAGGGTGGCAAGTTCGACTTCGATATCGACTGGATCATTCGTTAAGACAACCGCGCCTCCAGCGGCCTCTCCCCACCTTCCTTGCCTGGTGGCCATCTAGCGTCGACGGGGGAGGTCGGCCGCTTTCAGGAGTGACCCGTCATCAATGCTCCCGCAATGTGGAGCACGACCCCTTTGAAATGTGGAGCTCTCTCGGAACCCTCAGCTAGGGTGCAGGTCAGGGGTGGTCGCTAACAGCCCACCATGAAGTATTAGCGATTTAGGACGCTGTGTATTAGCGATTTAGCGTCGGACGCGCTGATTATTCCTGTTTTGGGGGTTTCAGGCCGTTGCGGAGGGTGTTTTTGGCTGGTCGGGGGCCGTGTTGCTTGGATTGCAAGCGGAGATTCGCTCCGGAGTGAGGGGCAACTCGTCGAACCATACCCCCACGGCATCAAAGACGGCTGCCGACACAGCCGGGGCCAGCGGGATCAAGGGCATTTCAGCCATTCCCCGCACTCCCCAGGGACCCCTCAGATCGGCGATTTACGGGCCTGTTAGTTAGCGAAGCCCCATGTCCACCGGGGTTGCCGGCGTTGGGGGCGTCAGGCCGTCAGTGGGGTGTTTTCGGATGGCTTTTGACCTAAATGTGGGGGGTGGTTCAACAGCGCTCTGGGAGAAGCGGAGGTTTCCGGACGCGGTGAAAGCGACAGTAGGGGGTGCTGTCGGCGCCTGAAATTCTGGCTGAGGGACTCGAACGCCAAGTTCGGACCGCGCTACGCCGGCTTGCGAGCGTGCAAAAAGTACATTGGCGTGAAGATACCCAGCCGGCCCGCCTCGACCATCGCAGCCGCGCAGAGATTCAAAGTCTTCGATACGCGAACCGTTCCTTGCGGCACAACGTGAAACGCCTCAAGCGCTCGCAGTGAGATGTGGGTGACAAAGCGTCCGATCAATGAACTGCGAAAGCTGGCCAGGGATAGACCTGAACCGATCAGCGGTTGATACCAAGGGATGGACGGACCTGACTGTTCCGCAAGATCTCGTATTTCCAACACCTCGGATCCCACCGTTCGAAGTGCGTCATCAACAGCATGACGGTAGTCAATGTCTAGCAGGCCGCCTCCTAGCTCGATGTCAGCCTTGATCTTGAGGTGGTGGGGATTACTCGCGTCGAAGCGATCCGTCAGGCACCGCTCGTAATTAGCAAAGCACGCGCCCGGATTCAGCAAGCGAACACCTCGCCATATACGCTGAGTTTGTCCGGCGCATGGCAGCTTGACTCGATGGCGTAGACCGCGTCGAACGAGTTGTCCAGAGCATCGACGTCCTGGAAGTCGCATTGCATGTACTCAGCCAGATGAGTCAGGCCCTCTTCTTCGGTGTGTTTTCGGGCGCGTTCGATTTGGTAAGCATTGTTGTTAATTCCCACGATCCTGGCGCCGGACAATCGAGCAATCTCAATTAGCGGTCCGCCAACGCCGCAACCGAGGTCAGCCACGACCATCCCGGGTCTCAGCCCGAGGACGTGCGCCAAATAGTGTTCGTGGCGAGCGCCACCGGTGTGATCGCCATCGGCGGGAACACCACCAGTCTTCTACCCATTTCGTAACCGATAAGCGTAAGTCGCCCCTAGAACTGCAGCTGGTTACCCAAGAGGGATAGATGGGATTCAAACCCCAGGTGAATGACGGGATTTCAGAGGCTGGGTAGCCCAGCCTTGCCGTGCCCCATGGCCGAGAACCGAAGGTTTCTGTTCGGGGCTCCTAAAAAGGCAGGCCCACCGCGGTGGTCAGAAACCTCACAAAAGGCACGGATCGGTGGCAGATGTCAGCAAAGTCGTCCAGGAAACCCGGCGAGACCGCGTCATCCTCGTCCAATTCGAACCATGCGATGTGGTCCTTGCGTTTGAGGTCTTCGAGATGGGGGTGATCCGCATTGAAACCCTTGGGCGGGCGTTTCAGTGAGTCCCCACCGATCGAGAATTCACCCAGAAAACTGGGGTCCTTTGCGGCTTTCTCCCATCCGCCCTGGTCCGAAACGATGGCGTTGCGAATCTTGGTTAATGCAGGCGTGTTGGGCCGCCAGATTCCCACCCCCGCCCCAACTTCTCCGGGCGCCAGATGAAGGTAGAAGCCCGGAGCATGGGCTGTCTTCCCGGCTTCATGACGAAAGTGCGCAGCGGCCTGGGTCTTGTAGGGACTCTTGTCTTTTGAAAACCGGACATCCCGATAAATGCGGAACATCGACCCGCCGTGGGGCCGCGCGTCGGCAACGAAATGCGCGCTGATCGAGCCCAGCCTCGGTCCGAAGTCTTCTATGAACCGGAGCAGTGGTTCCTTAACGCGTTGTTCGTATCGATCTTTGTTGATCTGAAACCATTCACGGTTGTTATTGGCTGCCAAGTCGAGGAGAAACTCAAAGAGGTGCGGAGTAAAGTGCGCTTCCGTCATTTTCGCCCCAGGATGCTAACGCACGGAGCGTGCCCGCAGTCAGGTCCCGCCCGCTGCCGGGAAGATCAAAGTTTGCAGGCGCCGAACAAGGTTGTGAGCCGATAAGGACCGATCGAGAATGTCAATAAACATCCGTGACACCTTAACCTACGAACAGAGCGCATGGCTTCTTATCACTTCCGACCCCGCCCATCCCGCGGAAAGTGGTGGCTGCTGGCGCTCGCCTTGGCGCTGGGTCTGGGGTGGGCATTCAACTCACTCGTCAATACCTCGCGCACCGAGACCACCCTCGCCGAGGAACTCCGCAGCCACACCATCACCTTGGACCGGGCAGCCCGCTCCTTCGTCAGGCTGATCGAACAGATCGACAGGGTGGACCGATCCGAGTTGGCATCGATCATCACCCAATCCCGAGAGTCGATCGGCGCAGTCTCTGCAGCTCTGGACGAGTCGGCCGAGCCCGATAACAGCCTGGCCATTCTGTTGGATACCTCCCTCGACCTGTGGGACGAGGGCCTGGAGCGCTTCGAGAACGCCTTCCTGTCCGCGGTGGACGACCCGTTCAACTACGTAGTGGAGGAACAGCTAACCACGGCGTTGGTCAGCGTCCGGAGCGGTGACCGAATGTATCAAGTCTTTTTGGAGAAAACCGTCACTGATCCCGATATCCAGTCCTTCTCCGACTTCCGAACAGCGGTCTTCCTGCCTCCCGAGTACCCGGTGGTGGACACCGCCCAGTTCCTGGCCACTTTCGCCCGGCTGTCCCGGCCGACGCTGGAACTCACCGCCAACCTGGGGATAGAACAGGTTACCTCCTATCCCGAGTGGGTCTCCGACCTGGATGGGCATCCGGTGATAATTCCCACCGACAGCTTCGATCTCTTGGTGGTGGTGGCCAACCGAGGCAACGTGGAGGTGGTCGAAGAAACTTCCCTGCAGTTGAGCATCTGGCCACCGGGAGAGGTCATTCAATCCCGGGTGCTGGTAGTGCCGCCCTTGGCGCCGGGAGAAAAGACCACCGTTGCCTTCTATGAGTTGGCAGTGACCCCCGACACCTCCTATCAGGTGGAGGTACGCCTGGGTTTTGCCAAAGAGGAGCAATACCTGGATGACAACAGCTACAACTTCACCTTGCGGGTCGGTGAATAGGGATTCTTCACCCCACAGTGTGATCGCTTCCCCACCAGTAGCCTTGTTTTAGCATAGGAGCCTAATGCTCGACCTCGCCATACTCCGCTCCTCCCCGGAGACGATCCGCCAATCCCTGGCTCGTCGGGGCCTGGATATCCCGATCGAAGGCCTGGTGGAGACCGAGGCCCGGATCCGGAGACTGCGCCACGAGGCCGAGCAAATGCGAGCCGCCCAACGATCCCTGGGGAGGGAGATAGCCGAGTTGGAAGGAGATGAAAAGCGGCAAGCCATCGAGCGGGCCGCTTCGCTGGCCGGCCGGATCAAGGAGTTGAACTCCCAGGCCGAGGCCTCTTCCGACCGATTCTATGAGGAGTGGAACACACTGCCCAACCTGGTCGATCCCACCGCCGCCGACGGGCTCACCGAGGATGACGCACAGGAGGTCAGGCGGGTGGGGGAGATCCCCCTCTTCGGCTTCAGGCCCGCCGATCACGAAACCCTGGGAGCACGGCTGGATGTCATTGACACCAAGCGGGCGGCCAAGATCGCGGGGTCGCGCTTTGGATACCTGAAGGGCAAGGCGGCCTTGCTGGAATTCGGTCTGATCAACTGGTCCATGGATCACCTCGTGAAGGCCGGTCTGGTCCCTATGGTCACCCCGGTGCTGGTCCGGGAGATGGCGCTGTTCGGCACCGGATTCTTCCCCGGGGACCGCCAGCAGGTCTACGAAATTCCCGCCGACGAACTGTTCCTCGCCGCCACATCCGAGATCAGCCTGGCCGCCTACCACGCCGACGAGATCCTGGACCCCGACCAGCTTCCCATCCGCTATGCTGGCTTTTCCAGTTGCTTCCGTCGCGAAGCCGGAACCCACGGCAAGGACACCAGAGGGATTTTCAGGGTTCACCAGTTCGACAAGGTGGAGATGTTCTCCTTCACCCGTCCCGAAGACTCGTCCGAGGAGCACGAGCGGATTCTGGAGCTGGAGGAGAAGCTGACCAGGGAGTTGGAAATTCCCTACCGGGTGGTCAACGTGGCCGCCGGCGACCTAGGCGCCTCCGCCGCCAAGAAGTACGACATCGAGGCTTGGTTTCCCTCTTGGAACACCTACCGGGAGATAACTTCCTGCTCCAACACCACTGACTACCAGGCCCGACGACTCAAGATCCGCATGAAGGCGCCGAGAGGCAACCGATTGGTACACACGGTAAACGGAACGGCGGTAGCGGTAGGCAGAGTGATCATTGCCCTGTTGGAGAACCATCAGCAAAGCGACGGTTCGGTGGTGATGCCCGAAGCGCTCCGGCCTTATCTGAGCTTTGATCGTATCGACCCACCGTAGAGACAGTGACCGCACCTTCACCCGAACACATTTTCTCGCGGATATACCAGCGGTATGACCGACTCAACCGGGTCCTCTCCCTGGGTCAGGACCAGGCTTGGAGAAGACAGGGTATCTCCTGTCTTCCCGACGGTCTCATCCTGGATCTGGGAGCGGGGACCGGCGTGGCCATGCCGCTCTTCAACGAACGCCAGCAGGTGGTGGCGCTCGATCCGGTCTGGCCGATGCTCTCCATCAATCCCGCTCCCCAACGGGTAGTTGGGAAAGGCGAGCGTCTCCCTTTTGCTGATAACACTTTTGACGGAATATGGTCAGCCTTCGTGTTTCGCAATCTTCAGTCGGTGGAAGAAACCCTGGTCGAGGCAGCCAGGGTGCTCCGCCCGGGAGGCGTGATGGTGGTAGTGGACGCGGGACGACCCCTCAACCGGCTGGCCGCACCGATTCACCGCACGGGAACCGCGATGGTGACCCCAGTGGTGGGAATGCTTGCCGGTGCGGTGCGGGAATACTGGTATTTCCATCGTTCGATGGACAAGCTCCCTCATCCTGAAGAGATGTTTCGAGACGGTCCGTTCGAAGTCGGCAAGCTGTGGCGAATGGGGATATGGGGAAGCGTTTACGGAGCGGCCCTGCTCAAGTCCTAACGGCGCCGCGGGCCATGCCGCCTTCCGCCCAAGCGTGCACCCCGCCTTCGGACTCGACACCTCCGGTCGGCTGACAAGCCGCTTGCTCAGACCAGGCGCCCCCGTGGCACCGGGACACCCGCTTAGGGCTGCTTCCTTCCGGATCTGACCCGGTTCACGACCACCCCGACTCACGGGACCCGGCCGTCATCACTGCGCTCTTGCCGCCTGCCCGGGGCTCGGCATCCTCAGGCGGGGAATTCGGCCCCGCATGTAGAGGATTTCGGGTTCAGGGAACCCCTAGCGCCCCACTTAGCACGCATCCCGACCTTAGCACGATCCGAGATGACGAAAGGACGGGATCACTCGCTGTCGCGACCCCTTTTGCTGCTGAAAAACGACCTGAGCAGTTCGGCGCTCTGGTCGGCACCCACCCCTGCCACTATCTCGCACTGGTGGTTGAGACGCCGATCGCCGGGAATGTTGTAGAGGCTCAACACCGCTCCGGCTTTGGGGTCGGCGGCGCCGTACACGATCCGGGCGATTCGGCCGGAGACCGCGGCCCCGGCACACATCGAGCATGGCTCCAGAGTCACATACAGAGTGTGCCCCAGCAAACGCCAGGACCCCGCCCGGTGGGCGGCCTCGGCCAAAACCAGCACCTCAGCATGTGCAGTGGGATCCCCCCTTTCCTCCCGACGGTTGTGGTTGGCGGCCACCAGTCTCCCGGCGGAGTCGACGATCACCGCCCCCACCGGCACATCCCCATGAGCCGGGGCGTTGGCCGCCTCGCGCAGAGCCAGTTCCATGAATCGGTCGTGATCCGTTGAGTCGAGCATATTCTTTGTTTATCTCCGTTGAGCGGTTTGCTAATGTCTTAGGCGAACTGAGCGCTTTCTTAACCTATACCAGTTATTGGGTAATGGAGGGATCGCATAGTCTGGTCTAGTGCGCGGCACTGGAAATGCCGTTGGGGGTTTGTAGCTCCCTCGTGGGTTCAAATCCCACTCCCTCCGCCAGCGTCGGGAGAGTCTTTTCGTCCGACGCTGGCCCAAAGGAGAGGTGGCCGAGCGGTCGAAGGCGCTCGCCTGCTAAGCGAGTAGGGGGTTTGTAGCTCCCTCGAGGGTTCAAATCCCTCCCTCTCCGCGAGACCCCATCAGTGTTTGGCCTGGTCAGAGGCATAATTCGGGGATCCATTTGGTTGCTGTGTCATTCCAGGTGTCAGTTTCGACCGAGGGCTGGGTTCTTTGTGGGCGAGGACGGCTTCCGCGGCTTTCTCGTCGATGTTGTTTTCGGCCGCCCAGGTGCGGAAAGATGATCTGAACCCGTGGACGTCTGTGTCGAGTCCACAATCCCGGAGGGGTTTCTTGAGGTTGTCGGAGTGCATCATCCCTCCCCGAGGCGCGGGGAACACCCACTCGCTGTCGGGGCCTGTGCGTTCGAAGGTGTCCTCCAGCACCGCTATGGCGATGTCGCATAGTGGCACGAAATGCTAGCGGCGGTTCTTGACATTCGCCGCAGGTATGTGCCACCTGCGCTCCTCGATGTGGAACTGGTCCCGGGTGGCTTTCCGGAGTTCGCCGCTGCGGACACCGGTGAGGGCCGCGAAGATAAGAGCGTTGACAGCGATGGGGTCGGCGTCGGACGCTGCCACGATCCTGAGGGCTTCTCCGAGATGCTTGTAATGGATGTATCTGCGGTGTTTGGTTTCTATGTGAACGGGAGGCATACCGTCCAGGGCTCTCTGGGCGGGATCGGTGTCGCAGTGACCCAGGGCTATGGCGTATTTCATTATCTTGCTGATCCGGCCTCCGAGGTCCACGGCGGCCTTGTGTTTGGTGATCCAGATGAGTTTTAGGATCTCAAAGATATGGAGGCTGGTTATATCCCGGGGGTGCATTGCGCCTATGACTGCGAAGGCATAGGTGGTGAGACTGTTTGTCCAGGACTGGCGGCGCCGACCTCCGGGACTCCATGTGCCCCCCAAAGCGCACCAGTCGATGTATTCCATGGCGATTGTCTTGAAGGTGATGTCCCGGTGGCTTCGGGGGTCTCGGCCTTGTGCGACGGCTCTGACGTTGGCCTCGGCCAGCTGAGCCGGACCCGCTTCCCATACCCGTAGTAGGCCGAGGGGGAAACCCCCACGACCGAACACACCATCCTGACGGGGAACCCTTCGGCTCTCTGGGCATCGACGAAGCGATACAGCATCACTCGTTCTACTCCCTCACCCAGAAGGCCACAGCTCGTTTCAAGAGTTCACGCTCCATCCGCAGCCGAGCGTTCTCCCCGCTTGAGGTTCCCCCCAAATCGTGGAGAGTTGGTTAGGTTGTTTCGTGGGTTTTTTCGTAGTTGATGGGGCTGGTCATGTCGAGGGTGGAATGTAGTCGGTGTTGGTTGTACCAGGTGTGGATCCAGTTAGCGATGTCTTGTCTGGCTTGGGTTCTGGTGGCGTACCGTCGGTTGTTGATCCGTTCCTGTTGGAGGGTGGAGAAAAACGACTCGGCAGCGGCGTTGTCCAAGGCGGAGCCTACTCTTCCCATGGACTGGACGATCCCCAGCCGCGCGCAGGCTTTGGTGAACGCTTCGGCGTTGTATTTGAGAGCCTCGGTCGGTGTGGAAAATCACTCCCTCGACGGTTCCGCCTCGGGTGGCGATGGCCATGTTCACCGCGGCTTTGGCCAGCTCGGCGGTGGGATAGGTGTAACTGAGAGCGAACCCCAGCATCCGCCGGGAGTACAGGTCCTCGACCGTTCCCAGGTAGACGGGACCCTCCTGGGTGTTGATCTGTTTGAAATCGCCGCACCATTTCTCGTTAGGTCTTTGGGCGGTGAAATCGCGGCGGATCAGATCAGGCGCCACAGGAGCGGCTTTGTCGGGGCGGGTCAGCCCTCGCCGGCGCCGTTTCTGCCGTGCCAACGAGCCCTTGGGTGCGCATAGACCGGGCCACGGTCTTTTCTAAAGACCCGTTCACCATCGGAGCGCAGCTGAGCACAAACCCGGGGAGAACCGTAGGTCCTTGCAGATGTCTCAAACACGATCCTTACCCTCACATCCAACTCCGCCCGGCGTTGTTCGGTGGCGGTCGGGCGGCGGCTGCGCCACTTGTAGAACCAGGACTCGCTCACCCCCAGAAGCCGACAGGAAACCGCGTGGGGAACACCGTGGTTGGTCCTCTGGGCGGCGATATGGGATACCACGCTCATCGTGTCGCCTCCTTGACCCACAGGACCACAGATCGTTTGAGCACATCACGCCCCCGTCCGCAACTCCGCCACCTCTTTCCGCAGCCGAACAAGCTCAGCCAAGCCGTCCTCGCCCAACGGCCCGTTGCCCTCCTGGGAAACACGCTGCTGCTTCACCCAGTTCCCCAACGTACCCGCATTGAAGACCCAAATCCCGGGCCACCCGGGCAATCGGTTTCCCAGTCTCCAGAACAATCCGTACCGCCCCAGACTTGAACTCCGGGTCATACCTTCTACGTATCTCAGACATAAGCTCCTCCTCAAAGAGCAAGCCTCCACGATACGGGGGGAAGCCCAGCTCGAGTTCGCGGAGCCGTTCCCTCTCATCGGTACTCAGCCCTTCCCGATCTCCCCGGTTGATCTCATCCTGACGTACCCAGTTCCCCAACGTCGAGTCATAGATCCCCAACTCGTTAGCGACCTGGTGTATTGGCTTGCCAGAACTGCCCACGATCTCCACCGCGTCACATTTGAACTCCTCCGAGCACTCTCTTCTCGGTCGTTTCCCTCTCAACGGGACTCCTTCCCAGCGCGCAGTCCCATTGTCGAAGACGAAACGCGTTCACTGCGGTAAGGATCATTCCCACCACATCAATGGGACGCTGCCCCGCTGTGGTACATTTATGAGGCGATTGTGAGGTAACAATGCGAGTGCCGGTATATAGTGCTAACTTCTGCTCTGTAAATGAGTTGTATCTGTAGTAATTGTGTCGGCCTCGGTGGGGGTTCGTTTTAGTGCGGTTGTGGTTGAGTGGCGTTCGTGTTGGGGTGGTTTGGGGGTTGGCTTTTGTGGCCATGGTGGCTGCGGTACTGGGGGCAGCAACGTCGGCGGCCGTGGCGCAACAGGGTGCGCCGTATTCGGATGTTCCCTCCGACGCCTACTACGCGGAGCCGGTCAGCACTCTTGCCGCCGCCGGGGTGTTTGTGGGCACTGAGTGCGATGAGGGGTTCTGCCCCGGGGATGACATAGATCGCGCGACGGTGGCGGTGTGGACTGTTCGCGTCCTGGACGGAGCGGACCCCTGGCCGGCTGCGTCAAGGCGCTTTGGGGACGTGGACGCGGCGCATCCTCACGTAGCTTTCATTGAGCGCCTGGCGGCACTTGGCGTCACCAAGGGATGCGGGGACGGCAGTGTCTTCTGCCCCGATCGGACTACGACCCGCGCCGAGATGGCTGCCTTCCTGTCCCGAGCGTTCGGGCTGGATGAAGGACCCGACCCTGGTTTCAGCGACGTGCCTTCCGACGCTTGGTACGCGGCAAGTGTCGCCAAGCTCGCCGCTTCGGGCATCACCAAAGGATGCGAAGACACCATGTTCTGCCCGGACCAGCCTGTGACCAGGGCAGAGATGGCCACGTTCCTCGCACGCGCCTTGGCACACTCGCCAGAACTTCCCAGCGCCAGCGGGGAGCAAGAAGACGACGGAGACGGCGGGGGCTTCAGTGGTGGTGGAGGCGGCAGCGGTGGAGGCAGCAGCGGTGGAGGCAGCAGCGGTGGAGGCAGCAGCGGTGGAGGCAGCAGCGGTGGAGGCAGCAGCGGGGACTCCTTGCCGTGCCTACCGGCCTGAACGTGGGCGAGGCAGGCACGGCAGAGCTCACGCTGAGACTCTCCATCGCCCCGTCGGCGGATGTCCTCGTTGTGGTGTCCTCGGGTGACAACGGGGCGTTGAAGGTGAGCAGCGGGGCGCTGCTGGTCTTCACCCCGGCGACATGGGCCACGGCCCAGACCGTCACGGTTGCCGGTGTCGACGACAACGACGCTGACGATGACAACGTGACCGTCACCGCGGTGGCTTCGTCCACCGATGCTGCCTACGACGAGACACGCGTGGAGTTGGAGGTCAATGTCGAAGACGACGATCATTCCGGGTTGGTAGTGGACCCCACGCAGATGCGCGTGGGCGAGGCAGGCACCGGGGAGTTCTCGCTGAGACTCGCCACTGCCCCGTCGGCGGATGTCCTCGTTGTGGTGTCCTCGGGTGACAACGGGGCGTTGAAGGTGAGCGACGGGGCGCTGCTGGTCTTCACCCCGGCGACATGGGCCACGGCCCAGACCGTCACGGTTGCCGGTGTCGACGACAACGACGCTGACGATGACAACGTGACCGTCACCGCGGTGGCTTCGTCCACCGATGCTGCCTACGACGAGACACGCGTGGAGTTGGAGGTCAATGTCGAAGACGACGATCATTCCGGGTTGGTAGTGGACCCCACGCAGATGCGCGTGGGCGAGGCAGGCACCGGGGAGTTCTCGCTGAGACTCGCCATCGCCCCGTCGGCGGATGTCCTCGTTGTGGTGTCCTCGGGTGACAACGGGGCGTTGAAGGTGAGCAGCGGGGCGCTGCTGGTCTTCACCCCGGCGACATGGGCCACGGCCCAGACCGTCACGGTTGCCGGTGTCGACGACAACGACGCTGACGATGACAACGTGACCGTCACCGCGGTGGCTTCGTCCACCGATGCTGCCTACGACGAGACACGCGTGGAGTTGGAGGTCAATGTCGAAGACGACGATCATTCCGGGTTGGTAGTGGACCCCACGCAGATGCGCGTGGGCGAGGCAGGCACCGGGGAGTTCTCGGTGAGACTCGCCACTGCCCCGTCGGCGGATGTCGTCGTTGTGGTGTCCTCGGGTGACAACGGGGCGTTGAAGGTGAGCAGCGGGGCGCTGCTGGTCTTCACCCCGGCGACATGGGACACGGCCCAGACCGTCACGGTTGCCGGTGTCGACGACAACGACGATGCTTTCGAGACGGTGTCGGTGACAGCGACCGCGACATCGGCTGACGCGAACTATGCCGGGCTGTCGGCGCAAGTGTCGGCAACGGTGGCCGATGACGATGCTGCGGGACCCGTCGGCGCGCTTGACCTTGGAGATATGACCACGCAGGGCGCTCTGAGCCTCGTGTGGCATGACTGGCTGAGTTCTGGATCGAACTATTTCAAGTTTACGTTGACACGAGAACGATTCGTCGCGGCCGTCTTGTTGGACATCTCCCGTGATGCAGATGTGTTCCTCGAGCAGCCACAGTCCGACTCGACGCTGGCGGTTCTCGCCTCGAGCACAAATGAGTCGAACACCGAAGAATACGTGAATGCCGTGGTCCCCTCAGGCATCTACTACGTACGAGTTCAGTCACCCGGCACCCATTCGTTGAAGTCGATGTTCTTGATGGCAAGCACGTCACCGCAGGCAAACGACCCGGTTCCCGATTTCAGCACCTCCGCGTCGGTGGAAGTCGGCAGTTGCTTCGGCGACCCGACGCAAGCGAGAATCGACCCGTCGTGGGACATCGACTGGATACGCGTCGAACTCATCGCCGGGGAGACGTATGTGCTCGAAGTACGCGGGCTCAGCTCCGGCACTGCAACGTTGCCGGATCCGGAGCTGCTCGGCATCTACGTCGACCCTGATGACACGGCGCTGCACGGCGCCTACGAGACCGCCGGCCGTCTCCATTCCAAGGGCGGAGGCCGGATAGAAGATTCCTACGACTTAGACAGCGGCCCGGGAAATGACGCGAGGTTGGAGTTCACCGCAGCAGGCACCGGTTCGCACTACGTCAAGATCGACTCCCAAGGCGGCTTCAAGGGCACATACGTCCTCGCGGTGTCCCAAGAGGACAGTACCCCGGCACAATGCCAGTAACCGGCGACTACGAACGAAGGTCGGCAACCCCCACCAACCCAAGACCTGAGATAACGAAAACGATCCGTATGACGGGTACTCAGCAGATATCAGTCCCATCGACCTGCTTTGAGGTGTGGTGAACCGACCCGGGAATTTTTCGGACTTGCCGTGTCCAAAGCCATTGGGTAGACGATTGGTCAAACCACTAGTAGCGGGCGATTTCCGTGGCTTGCGGTCGTTGGGTTGCTGTTGCCAGCGGCAGGTGGCGCTGTTGCAGCCGTCTGGTAGAGTTAGATGAGTGACGACGCGGGTAGTCCTTCGGGGTTGCTCCCCAAATGCAGCGGCCGCGCACAGCAGTTCGAGGCGTGAGAAGATAGGTTCGTGGTTCCTTTGCCGAGACAAAGAGCATGTCGAGTTCGTCATGGATGCGGTGCAACCGGTGGCGACTGCACTGGGTTCTCCAACCGGCTAGGTTCGTCATGATCCTCAAAGGCAACCCAGTCATACCCGGACTGGAGGGGAACGTTGCACTGGTGACAGGCGCTGGCAGAGGTCTCGGCAGCGGAATTGCCAAGGCCTTCGGACGAGCCGGTGTGAAGGTGTGCGCGACCGATGTGGATGAAGCGGAGATGGAAGCTTCTTTCAAGGGGATGAAGATGAGTGGAACCCAACTGCTCAATCTGCCTTTGGATGTAACCAACCCTGAAATGTTCGACAACGTCGTCCACAAAGTGGTTGATGAATGGGGCAGGTTAGATGTGTTGGTTCATGCTGCTGTGATAATGCCGGTGATCAGTTTTGAGAAAACATCTCATGCGGCTTGGTGGCATGAGGTCTTCATTAATTTGGGTGGTCTGTTTAATGGCACAAAAGCGGTGTGGGAGGTAATGAAGGCGCAAGGTGGTGGCCATATCATGTCTGTGGCCAGCCTCTCCAGCTTTCACGGTTTTGCCAATGAGGTTGCATATGGTGTCGGAAAACACGGCCAAGAAGGGTTTGCCAAATCCCTGTCCATAGAGGCAGTGCCTCACAACATAGCTATCAACGCTGTGGGGCCTGGAAAGCGAATCAAGCCATCGGGGGTAACTGTTGCAGAGGCAGAGCTGGTGCCCGAAGACGTGAAATCAACCTGGACGGATCCTACCGAACTGGGTCAGGCCTTTGTCTGGCTGGCAAGCCAGCCTCCAAACAGATTCACTGGACTCTGCTTTAATGCGGGAAAGATAGTAGATACCATAGCAACCGAAGGATGGGAGTTCGACTTCGCTCCTGAAAAGGTCACGTCGGATCCAGAAGGCATGAAGTCGCGATGGGAGTGGTATACACAACAATCAGGCCGAGGATACTGAGGGTCTTTCGTCATCTCTTGAGTCTGGTTACCGGGGAGTCGAGAGTTCTCTTATTGACTGCGAACGATGTCTGCTTGCTATTACAGGACGTCCAACGCGCCGTTCGCTGGCCCGGAGCATAATAACTGAGGAGAGATTCCCAGCGGTCGGAGAAGGCATGCAATTCTTCGGTCCAGTTCGGTCAATTGAGATGGGAAGGTTCAGTGATCGGCAACACCCCCTCAAACTAGTGGCCGGGACTTCCGCTCAAGATCTTGGGGGACTGGGGCTACGAAAGAACCGGACCTGGTGCTATCGACCTCCCCGGACGGAATCCCGGTTAGCCACCAGCACCTACCGGTAGGTCCTCGACGACGCGCCAAGGTGCGCCGAACCAGCGATGCTCGGAATCGTTCCCAGCCAGGTCCGGAAGGCTGAGACCCGACGGTGGGCTTGGTGTGCCCGACCAGACATCTGCAGCCAGTTCGACCCGATGCGGAGAGCATCCAATAGGGCCGGTGCCCTGCCGGATCACCGCCGGCGGCGAGCCAGCACCATGTTCAACCCAGCCCCGGCGAGCAGGCCCATCGCCAGAAGATACAACCACAGCAGCAGGCTCAGAGCCCCACCCAGCAACCCGAACACCGCGTTCACACCGCTGGAGGCCAACTCGAGGTAGGCGCGGAAACCTGCCGACACGACCAGCCACCACACGGTTCCCACCACCGCTCCTGGCAACTCCCGTCGCCATGGCGCCCGCCTGCGGGACGCTATGTGGTAGACGGAGGTGGCCCACAAGACCACAACTGCAAACACCACAGGCCAGCGCAACCACCCCCAAGCCGTGGTAAACGCGGAGCCGGCCCCCAGACGCTCGGCCACCTCCTCCCCGCCGCCCAGCAAGGGACCGACCACCACCATCGCGGCAACCAGCGCGGCAACCAGAATCGTGGAAGCCGTCAGGCCCAAACCCAGAACCCGGGTCGACAGCCAGCTTCTGCGCTGATCGTGGCCATATGCCACGTCCAGAGCGCGTACCACGGCGACGAAGCCCCGCGACGAGGCGTACATCGTCAAAACGATGCCAACCGTGATCAGTCCCGCATTCGACCGTTCGAAGAGCTCCGCGATGGTAGAGCGCAGCGTGTTGTCGGAGCCGAAGATCTCATGCACCTGATTGAGTAGCCATTGCTCGGTGTCGGCAGCCGCGTCTTCGCCCATCACCACGTCAAGCGAACCAAGCGCGGCAGCGAATACCACCACAGCCGGGAACAGCCCGAGGAGCGCGAAGAAAGCGATCTCAGCCGACAGCCCACCCACCCGAGCCCTTGACCAGTCGAGGCGAAGCTCCTCTGCGAACCGTACAACCTGACGTCCTGAACTGCGGCGCTGCGGCTGTGTGAAACGGCCCATACCGGTCGATACTACGGTTGGCGACCGCGGACGGCTTGCCCATGAGGAGACCCCCCTAGGAGCATCGACGAGCCACTGATCTTCTAGGAGTTGTCGGTGCTCTGAGGTCGCTTGGCTCTGGTGAGGTTAACCCGCTGCGGGAGACCATCACACTCTCCGCTAAACCCGGGGTGACTCTTGCGGGAGAACGGCCGCCCGATGCCGACCGTGGCCTGCATACCTCCTACCAGCATCGCCGAGACCACCGAGGAGGCCATCGCCGGTACATCCATCGAGGGCCTCCTGGCCTGGGCGAACACGCGCGGCAAGTGGTGGGTGAAGCCTCTGTCGGGTCGCTTCGAGACCGCCGAGGACATCGAGGGTTCACTGATCGCCAGAAACCCCGACGAGGTGGTGACCGCAACCGCCAAGTTCCCGGAAGTGGGCGTCGACCACCTGGTCTTCGACCTGCGGCTCTCCTTCGACCGCTGGATGGAGAACATCGACCTGCTGGGCGCCGGGGTCATCCCCGCCTGCGATGATCAAGTAATCAGAGCGGGGGCTGATCACTCCTTGGAAGACGGCCTCCGCGGCTATCCCCACCTGATTCAGACCTGCCCACCGATCGAGTCCGACTGGCGCCCATGAACTGGACATCCGCTCGTCGACCTTGGTCGGTCTGACCATCAAGCCTGTCCCCTGGCCATAGCGACCGGCGTCGGCGTATGCTCCTCTTGAGTAACGGGACAAGGGAAGTCCGGTTTGAGCTACACACCGGGATGTCTGGAGAGAAATGAGGCGACGATGCGCACTGCTCTCATAGGAAGCC
Source organism: Acidimicrobiia bacterium (assembly GCA_965214265.1). Taxonomy (GTDB): domain Bacteria; phylum Actinomycetota; class Acidimicrobiia; order Spongiisociales; family ZC4RG35; genus Bin76. The sequence goes on along the minus strand of CBDCBK010000010.1, from coordinate 708,896 downwards.
TACGGGTTTCGAAGGTCGGTTTGGGCTGCAACAACTTCGGTGCCCGACTCGATAAAAAGCAGACCGAGACAGTTGTCTTGACCGCGCTCGAACAAGGAATTACCTATTTCGACACGGCCGACATCTACGGGGGCAAAGGACTATCCGAGGAGTATCTGAGCGCAGCGCTACGAGGCAGACGCCACCAAGCGATTGTGGGCACCAAGTTCGGGATGAAAATGCTGAACGACGCCCAGGCGGGCGGCAGCGCCCGATGGGTCGCCTTGGCCGTCGAGGACAGTCTCCAGCGTCTCGGGACCGATTACATCGATCTATACCAAATGCATACGCCAGATCCCTCGGTTCCGATCGAGGAAACGCTGGATGCGTTGCATCGCCTGGTCGAACAAGGCAAAGTTCGCGAGATCGGATGCTCGAACTTCACTGGCGCCCAAATCGACCAAGCAACCGCGGTGAGCATGCACCGCGGAATCCCTCGCTTCGTCAGCGCCCAGAATCACTACAGTCTCTTCGCCCGTACGGTAGAACGAGACGTTATTCCCGCTTGCACACGCAACAGTCTTTCTGTGATGCCGTACTGCCCACTCGCCAACGGCGTGCTGACTGGAAAGTACCGACGAGGGAAGGAACCCCCCAAGGGTTCGCGGATGGAATGGGTCCGGAACGATCCGGCGACAACCGACCGGGGCTTCTTGAGCGATCGGAACCTCGACATCGTGGAGAAACTCCAAGAGTACGCGGCCGACCACGGCCGGACCCTAATCGAACTGGCTATTAGCTGGCTGGCTGCACAACCAGATGTCTCGACAGTTATCCCCGGCGCAAGCTCACCCGAGCAGGTTCTCACTAACTCGAAGGGAGCCGACTGGCACCTGACCGACCGCGAACTGGTCGAGATCGGGATCATCACCGGTGGATGAGGTTCTGCATCGTTAACTCTGGCGTGAACCGTCCAGAGTCTCTTTGATGCGTCTGTTCAAAGCTCTGAGCATTCAGTCTGTCTCCATCTCTTGATTCCCGTATCCAGGGAGCCGCCCGGACTTGGAGCCACCGGCTACAACCGGGGATTGATTCGTTCCTCGAGCGAGAAGGCGATGAGAGCGAATCCGAGGGACGCCAGCATGATCAGCAGGCCGGGCGGCAGCACCCACCATTTCCATGCCGGGGTCAGGAAGGCCCCCCGAGTCTGGGCCCAGTACAGCGTCGAGCCCCAGCTCTTTTGGATCGGGTCGCCCAGACCCAGGAAGCTGAGCGCAGCCTCCAGCAGAATCGCCCCGGACACCGCCCGGACGAACGAGCCCGTAGCGAGCAGGGCTGTGCGGGGAACGATGTGCCGCAGGATCGTCCAACGGTCAGGTGCGCCCATCGAACGGGCTGCCAGCACGTATTCTCGCGAGCGGAGGGATAGGACCTGTGATCGGATGATCCGGGCCGGCTCCGCCCAGATCAGCACCCCGATGACCAGGATCGTGTTCAGAAGGCTCCTGCCCAAGTAGGCAGCCAGCACTATGAGCAGCGGGAGGAACGGCAGGATCAAGATCACGTCAACCCCGCGCATCAGAGTCGACCCCAGCCGTCTGGGGTAATAGCCGGCCACCACCCCCACAGTCGTACCGATCAGCAGCGCCACCGTTGCCGCGACGAGCCCCACCAACAAAGACACCCGCGATCCGAAGATGATCTCCGAGAGGAGATCATGGCCGACATCGTTGGTACCCAACAGATGTTCGGCGCTGGGCGGCAGGAAGGGTCTGGATACCCGCTCGGTGGGGTCGTACGGCGCCACCCACGAGGCGAACACAGCCGTGAACAGCAGAGCCCCAACGATCGCCACCCCCGCCAGCCCGAGGATGGTGGGGAGCCGGGAGCGTCGCCGTAAGGCCCGTCTCACCTTCCTGTCTTCGCCGCTGGTCCCCGTCACGATGCTCTGGTCCTGGGGTCTATCAGCGGATACAAGAGGTCGGCCGCCAGGTTCGCCACCAACACCGCCCCCGTGAAGACCAGGAAGGCCGCCTGCATCACGGGATAGTCACGCCCTGAGACCGCTTCGAAGACCAGACGACCGAGCCCTGGATAGGAGAACACCGTCTCGATGATGACCGTGCCCCCGAACGCGAACCCCAGACGTAGGGCTAGCACTGTTATCACCGGAGCGATGGCGTTGCGGGCAACATGCCCGAACAGCACCCTGCGCTCGCCGGCGCCTTTGGCTCTGGCGGTTCGGATGTAGTCCTCTCCCAACGTTTCGAGCATCGAATAGCGCATGGTCATGTAAACGCCCGGCGTCCCGACAATGGACAGGGCGGCCACCGGCATTATGGCGTGGCGGATGATGTCCCAGGTAACGGCCCAACCCTCCAGATCGGACGCGGGGGTCACCGCGCCGAACGAGGGCAGCAACCCCCATTGGACGGCGAAGACCGAGATCAGGACCATACCCAACCAGAAAGAGGGCAACGACTCGATCGAGATCATCCCCGAAAGCAGACTCAAGTCGCCCTTCGTGCCTCTCCGCCAAGCCGAGAGGGCGCCCAGCAACACACCTGAGATTGCCGATACCATCAGCGAAAGGCCTGTGATTAAGAGAGTCCAAGGGAGCCGGTCCCAGATCATCTCGACGATGGGACGGCTAGCCCGGAACGAGTACCCGAAATCGCCGGTGAGAATACCGCCCCAATACCGTAGATATTGCTTCCATAAAGGCGCGTCAAGACCGACCCGGGCGACGATCTCAGCCCGTTGCGCCGGGTCCAGGAGCCCGACATCCACTCCAGCGATCAGCGCCAGCGGATTTCCCGGCATCAGCCGGGGTAGCAGGAAGTTGAGCGTCACCGCCACCACTACCACTACCCCGTACTGGACCACCCGACGGAGGTCGATGCGCCTTGTCAAGCCATCAACTCGACCTAGCCCGCGGCCTGCCGCGATTCTCGGAGCGTGCTGAACTGTCCCTACCGGGCAGCAACTCAAACACGCTATGCCCGAGCGAGCGGCAGGCCGCCACTAGCCGTCATTATTCGGTTTTTCTCCTACGGGCGGGCGGAAGGCGGGAGCAGCGACAGCTTGCTGACGATGCCCTGGCCGGCGATGAACTCCCAATCCGAGTAGACGCTCGAGTCGTACACATAGGCGCCATCCGGATACAGCAATAGCACGAACGGCAGGTCCTCGGCGATTATCTCCTGCATTCGACCCAAGATAGCGTTGCGCTCCGCCGGATCAGGCTCGACAGACAGGGCCTCGGAAAGGGTATCCATCTCGGCGTTGCCGTAGCCGGTCAGGTTGAGGAATCCTGAATCCGTTGAGCTGTGGACCAACCAGGGAAGCCGTAGCGGGTCGGCCTGAACGGGCGCCGACCATCCCCACATGGCGATCTCGTAGTTGCGACCATTGTTGACATCGAAGCTCGGCCACACGGCCTGCTCCCAGACTCCGGTGTCGACGGGTACGATCTCGGTTTCGATGCCGATCACAGCCAGCATCTCCGTAGTCAACTCGGCGATCCGCAGACGTAGCGAGTCGGAAGAGTTGGTGATGATCTCGAAAGACATCGGCTGCCCGTCGAACTCTCGGACGCCATCGCCGTCGGTGTCGGCATAGCCGGCGCCGTCCAATAGCGCGTTGGCCGCGGCCACGTCGTACACGGGGACGATGGCGGGGTTATAAGACGAATGCCCGGGATGGATCCAGCCGGGACTCCCCACTGTGGCTGCCCCCAGGTACACGGTGTCGACGAAGTCCTGGCGGTCCATAGCCAAGTTGATGGCCTGACGGACTGCAACGTCGTCGAACGGGCGCTTCGAAGCGTCGTAGTTAATCATCTGGGTGGTGAACTCGGGTCCCAAGGCGATGTCCAGCGGGTCCTGGGAGTCCAGCAGATCGATCTGCTCGGGGGGTATCCGTTCGAAGATCACGTCGACTTCCCCGGTACGGATGGCGGCTTGAGTGCCTGCGTCGTCGGCAAAGACGATGACTACCAGTTCGTCAACCGCCGGGGCGCCCCGGAAGAAGTCGGGGTTGGCCTCGAATCGGTAACTCTGGCCTTCGACGTATTGGACCAACTTGTACGGACCCGACCCGATGTTGGTACCGCCCTCGAACTGGTGCTCCGACGGAAGTTCCACCGACTCCCAGATGTGGCGCGGGATAATGGGTGCATCGGCCAGCGCTCCCACGTCGAATCCGGCGCTGGGACCGTTGAGAACGAAGGTGACATTGTAGTCATCGTGTACCACTACGTCCGCCACGCCGCTGAAGTCGCGTGCGAAACGGCTCGCCTCAGGGTTGTTCACGTAGTAGTCAACACTGAAGGACACGTCATCGGAGGTCAAAGGCTCCCCGTCATGGAAAGTTACGCCCTCGACCAGAGTTACCGACCACTCGGTGAGGTCGTCGCTGACGGTGACGCTCGAGGCCAGCCAGGGCTGGGGAATTCCGGCCGAGTCAAGCTGCATCAGAGAGTCGTACTGGAGCATCATGATATTCCACCCGGGGAAGCCGCTGATGTACGTGTAGGGGGTAAGGGTTCCTTCATCCCCTGTGACCGCAGCCCGAACCGTGACTGGTTCCGGTGGGGGGGCCGGCGCCGCAGTGGTAGTTGTGGTCTCGGGCGCGGGTTCGGGCGCCTCGTCCGTGTCGGACGGCGCCGGCGCTTCTGTGGTAGTCGGCGCCGGTGCGGCCACAGTGGTCGTGGGTTCGTCTGGTTCGGCATCGTCGTCGCCACAGCCAACGGCTGCCAGCGCGAGAACGACCAGAAGGAGAGTTATCTTGAACTTCGTCAAGCGTTGCATTGTTTGTTCCTCTTTTCTCTTCCCCGCCAACAGGTAGCGGAAATCACGATTTGCGAGGGACTTGTCCCTCAACTGACATCATCCTAGCCAAAGCAACGGCATGGCGTCTGCTAGAGGCCGCAACATCCTGAGCCTCTGGGCCTCGAAACCACTCGACTGCGGCTGTCCTTGTCAAAAGAACCACCGCCGCCGAGAGTCCGGGCGTTTGCTCCTAGGCCCCGCGGGACTTGCTGAGCCCAGCGGGTGGACTGACGAGATGGCACGAGACCCATCGGCTCGGGGCCACCTCTTGCAGCAGCGGCTTGACAGTCGAGCACAGCCCTTCAACAGCCACCGGGCAACGGGTATGGAAACGACAGCCGGACGGGGGATCGGCCGGGCTCGGTACATCCCCTACCAGCCTGGTCCGCCTGGCTGTGTCGTTGTCGGGCTCGGGCACCGGCACCGCTTCCAGAAGCGCCTTGGTGTACGGGTGAAGGGGAGCCTCGTAAAGCTGGTCGCGCGGCGCTTTCTCCACGATCTCTCCGAGATACATCACCGCCACTTCGTGGGAGACGTGGCGCACCACTGCCAGGTCATGCGCTATGAAAACCATCGCCATGCCGGTTCGTGTCTGCAGATCGGCCAGCAAGTTTACTACCTGAGCCTGCACCGATACATCCAGGGACGATACGGGTTCGTCGCACACCACGACCTCAGGGTCGGCCGCTAGGGCGCGGGCGACGGCGATCCGCTGCCTCTGCCCTCCGCTGAACTCGTGCGGATAGCGTTCACCCGAGTCAGGAGGTAGACCCACCTGGGTCAGGAGTTGGGCCACGCGGTCGCGGACGGCTGCGGCGTCCGCGAGTCGGTGGATGCGGAGGGGCTCGGCGACGACATCCTCTACCCGCATCCCGGGGTTCATGGCCGAGAAGGGATCCTGGAAGATTATTTGCACCACCCGCCGATGCCTTCCGCTACGGTGGTCGATCGGCGCCCCGTTGATCTCGATCGTTCCTCCGGTGGGCCGTACCAGCGCTACCAGAGCCCGACCCAGCGTGGTCTTCCCACAGCCGCTCTCGCCGACAATCCCCAAGGTCTGTCCCCGGGTCACGTCGAGGGAGACACCGTCCACGGCCCGAATAGCCCCCTTGCGCGACTGGCTTAGGCCTCGGATGACCGGGAAATGGACCTGCAGGTCCCGGACCGAGATGACAACATCGCCGGTTTGATCGGCGGGCGTGTGGAAACCGGATGCTGCTCCTTCCGGCCAGAGCGCGGAGGCGGGTCCCATCTGGTGGTGGTGAATACACGCCGACTGGTGCCCGCCAGGCCCAACCGTGTCCAACTCCGGGAGAGCATCCTGGCAGCCCTCTCCAGCTAGCGGACAACGGTCGTCGAAAGGACACGCCTCCAACTCCTTAACGACCCGGAAGGGTGCACCCGGTATCTCTGCCAGGCTGGTGGTGACAGGGCGGTCCAGTCGGGGTATGGAGCGGAGCAATCCGGATGTGTAGGGGTGGCGGGTGGCCCGGTAGACGTCGGATGCCTGGCCCGTCTCGAGTATTCTCCCTGCGTACATGACCGCCACCCGATCGGCTATCTCGGCCACCACCCCGAGGTCATGGGTAATCCAGACCACCGCCAAGCGGTATTCGGCTTGCAGTTCACGGACCAGATCCACGATCTGGGCCTGGACGGTCACATCGAGGGCCGTGGTCGGTTCATCGGCGATCAGCAGTTTCGGCTCGCACGCCAACGCCATAGCAATCATGGCGCGCTGGCGCATACCCCCCGAGAATTCGTGCGGGTAGTCGTCAACCCTGGTCTTCGCCGACGGTATCCCAACGCGGTCCAGGAGGCGGATGGCGTGGCGCCGTGCCTCGGCCCGGGTAGCACCGCGATGGATGCGGAGGCTCTCGCCGATCTGCCGACCGACGCGGTAGACAGGGTTCAATGACGACATCGGCTCTTGGAAGACCATGGCCACGTCCCGACCACGGAACCTTTTCAGTCGGCGTCCGGACATTCCCAGGACTTCCCGGCCCTCCAGCCGGATGGACCCCGATACCACCGCGGGCGGTGAAGGAAGGAGACCCATGACGGACAGCATTGACACGCTTTTGCCGGATCCGGACTCACCCACCAGGGCGAACGTCTCGCTCGGAGCCACGGTGAGGCTCACACCGCTGACCGCACGGACTGTCTCGGCAGGCAACTCAAAGCGCACCACCAGGTTCTCAATGTCGAGCAGATTCGGACGGACGGCCGCAGCGTCCTGTGGGGGTCCGTGCCCGGCCACGGCGGTTCCGGCGGTCATCTCACCACCTGCCCGCTCCCGGTCCGTCATCGATCAGCTGTAACGCCAGGGGTATCGGAACGGACCATGCACCGGCCGCCCCGCCGTGCGCACGATCAGTCCGAGGCCGCCGCGGAAGAATGCTCTTGTGCCTACTCATTATGCATGAAGATACACCGGGCCGAAGGAGATACCGCCAGTCAGTCCGGATACCCGTTACCCGATAGGTGTACCAGTTGTGGTCAGCTATTCGCAAAACCCTCACCTATCTCAAATAGAATCTGGCCCAGTTGGCGTCCGTAGCGGCGAATCAGGACAGGTTTTTAGCGAACTCCGTGGTGGCGGTCTCCTTCCCAGCCCGCATCACGACTTGATTGGCCGAATTCTTCGTCCGATGGTCCCGTTTCCGGCTAAGCTTATGCTTTGCTGTAAAAGCCCTTGCGCCCGTAGCTCAATTTGGACAGAGCGTCTGACTACGGATCAGAAGGTTGGGGGTTCGAGTCCCTCCGGGCGTGCCGAATCTCATCGCTTGACAACACCAGGAACCGGAGGAAGCAGCCCGACGGGGAGTCTCGGTATTCGCCAAGCCGACACGCATCCGAGACTGAAATGAAGTGCTCTCGGAGCGAGGAGTGCCCCTGACGCACCCCGTGCTTGGCAAGCCTGGGACAGTTATCCTGAATGAGGTCTGTGGGGAAACGACCTGCCTGGATAGGCCAACAATGGTGAAAATGAGCGGCGGCGAAGCTCTGGTGAAATCGCTGATCAGCGAGGGCGCCGAGGTCATATTCGGGCCTCCGGGCATATAGATGGACGGGATGGTCGCCGCGCTGCGGGATGAGCCGGGCATCCGCATGATCACAACCCGGCATGAACAGGCCACGACCTACATGGCCGACGGCTATGCACGCGCATCGGGAAAACCGGGAGTGGCCATGGTGGTTCCGGGCGTAGGTCTCTACAACGCAGCCGCCAGCTTGGCCACTGCATACGCCCGATGCTCACCCGTCCTCGTCATCGCCAGCCAAATCCCCCGCGGCCAGATCGGGAAGAACCTCGGGGGTGTTCATGAAATCTCGAACCAGTGCGAGGTCGTGCGCCCCGTGACCAAGTGGCGACGGCAGGTGCTCACCCCCCGGGAAATCCCGGGCGCCGTTTCAGAAGCGTTCAGACAGATGCGTACCGGCTGTCCCCGCCCCGTTCTGATCGAGGTTCCGCCCGAGGCCTTGGTGGAACGCGACGACGTCGTGCTGCGGCGCCCGGCTCCTCTCTCCCGCATCGTGCCGAGCCCCGAACAACTTCGGGAGGCGGCCCGGGTCATAGCCCAATCCCGGCTGCCGCTGCCACGCGCCAGGCGGATCCAGCACGTGTCTACCCTTCCGTGGACGTTACCCCAGGAGGGGCTAATCTCGCCCCAGCACCCAAAGGAGCAACAATGAAACATCCCCACGGCACTTTCTGTTGGATGGACATCTACCTGCCCGACCCGGGACGAGGCAAAGCTTTCTACGGTGCCCTGTTTGGTTGGGACTGGACCGATGTTCCCATGGGCGGTTCGGGGATGTCATACACCATGTTCAACCTGGACGGAAAGAGCGTGGGAGCTCTCGGACCGCAGATGCCGGGGATGTTCCCCGAAGGGGTGCCGCCCTGCTGGTTTTCCTACATCGCCACTGATGACCTGGACGCCACCGCCGAACGGGCGAGAGCTTTGGGAGCGACCTTCCTCATGGGACCCGCCGACGCAGGGAACGGGCGGGTGGCCCTATTGCAGGACCCGGCCGGCGCCGGGTTCTTTCTCTGGCAGGCCCTCGAGTTCGGTGGAGCGGAGATAATGCGCGCTCCCGGCTCCTTGGCTTGGAACGATCTCTACACCAGGGATCTGGAAGCCACCCAGAGCTTTTACAGTGCCCTGTTCGACTGGGAGTGGAGCAGCATGCCCATACCCCAGGGCGGGGACTACCACCTGGCAAACCTGGGAGAATTCCAGGTTGCCGGAGTGATGGTCATGGATGAGAACTGGGGCGAGATGCCTCCTCATTGGATGGTCAACATCCAGGTCGAGGACGCCGATGCCGCGGCCGCCAAGGTGACGAGCCTGGGAGGCGATGTCTGTGTGCCGGTGACCGAGATCTCGGTGGGGCGTTTCGCGGTGGTCAACGACGACCAAAAAGGAACGTTCACCATCTTCGAGCCCCACGAGTAGGACTCTTTCATAAGGAGTAGTAGCTACCTCAAGCGCCCCGCCAATCAGCGAGAGTGGGAAAAAACCACTGATCCGGAGGTTGACTTTCCCAAATGCTCAATCACACACTGTCCATTGCTGCACAAAACCCTCCAGCCGGACCAGAGCTCTCCCAGCTGAGACAATCCAGAGGTCAAGCGAAACCGAACCCTTAGCCGGGCCGCGGATTCTCGCGCCCTACAACGGTTAGGTGGTGGTGGGGGACGGGCCCAACGGAGAAAACCCGGTTTTGCAGAATTCGCGTGTTGTTATTGATTTTCGCGACAAGTGCCCGTTTGCTGCGTCGTTCATGGTCCAACCAGCCCAACCCGGCGCCAAGGACCTGCCGGAAGCTCAAACAGATTTGATCCTACGCAACGCGACTTGGGCGGCGTGGTAGCCGCACATGCCGTGCACGCCTCCCCCGGGAGGAGTAGAGGAAGAGCACAAGTAGACCCCGTCGATTCCCGTCGCATACGGTGACCACCCTCCGAAAGGCCCCCACAGCGCTCGCCTCACTCCAAACACCCCGCCGCCGATATCGCCCCTCACGTAGTTGGGGTTGTAGCTCTCCCATTGAGAGGCCGCCATGCTATGACAGGCCAGGATGGTGTCCCGAAAGCCCGGAGCGTGCCGCTCGATCTCGGCCTCGACCGCCGTCCGCATGTCTACCGTGCTGCCAGAGGGGACATGGGCGTAGGCCCACAGTGTGTGCTTTCCCTCCGGGGCGCGGGACGGGTCGAACCGGGAGGGCTGTGCGGCCACCACAAAAGGTCGATCGGGGGTTTCGCCCCGCCACACCATCCGTTCCGACGAGGCGATCTGTCGATAGTCGCCTCCCAGATGGAGAACCCCGGCTGTCGCCATCCGGACATCTCTCCAAGGCACCGGTCGGGACAGAGCCCAATCCAGCTTGAACACCCCCGGCCCGTGCTGGAAGCCCCTCCTAACCCGCGCCGCCCGACCCGGCCCCTCCGCCCCGAGCATCCCGACCAGCGCTGAGGGCGCCACATCGGCCAGCACCACCCGGGAAGGAGGAAGCTCCGCCAAGGCCGCTACCCGCCGCCCGGTCTCGATTTCGCCGCCCATCGCCCGAAAGCAGGAGGCCAGGGCATCCACCAACGCCTGGGAGCCTCCGGCGACGAAAGGCCAACCGTACCGATGGCCTCCCACCAACAGGAGCCATCCCACCCCGGCAGTGAACACCTTTTGGGGCGGCATCACCACATGCGCGGCGCAGCCGGCCAGAAGGGAGCGGGCCGCCGGACTCTTGAACTTCCGGATATCCCAGGAGGCCGGCCAGGACAGGGGCGCCAGCCTCAGCCCCGCCCAGGGGTCAGGCCTCCACTTGAGCACCGGTCCCATGAGCCGGCCCTCTATCCGAGGCCACATCCGGTCGATGCCCTCGACCTTCCTTCGATAGCGCCCGGCGTCGACTCCCAGTCCCTCCGCGGTCTCCTCGATGGAACGCTTCAGCACCACCACCTCGCCGTCGTCGAGCGGATGGGCGAGAGCGACCGGCGGATGAATCCAGCGCAACCCGTGCTCTGCCAGGGGAAGGCGCCGAAAGATGGGAGAACCCCGCCCGAGAGGGTGAGCAGTCGCACAGACATCATGACGAAACCCCCGAAGAGTCAACTCCGAAGTCCGGCATCCGCCACCGATGGTCTCGGCGGCTTCCACAACCAGCGTCGAACACCCCGCCTCTGCCAGGACGACCGCGGCCGCCAAGCCGTTCGGTCCCGCTCCGATCACTACCGCGTCATAGGACATACCCGCTTTTCACGATAGCCAAACCCTCCCTACCGCCTGATCCCGTCCCCGGGACAGCCTCCCTCAGAGAGAAGCGGTCCCCCTTTCCGCCAGGGGAACCCGCAGGATAAAAGTGGATCCCTCCCCCAGCAAGCTTTCCACCATCACCGTGCCGCCGTGCCGCTCAGCCACATGCTTGACGATCGCCAAACCCAGGCCGGTGCCGCCCGTCCGCCGGGAGCGGGCCACGTCCACCCGGTAAAACCTCTCAAAAATCCGTCCCAGATCCCGGCCCGGGATCCCCACTCCGGTGTCGGTGACCGTCAAGGCCGCCTCGCCATGGCCCTCGTAGAGCGCCACCTCGATCCTCCCGCCCTCCTCGGTATACCGGAGAGCATTGTCGCACAGGTTCCGGATGGCCAGACCGAGTTCGGCAGACGATCCTCTCACCGCCGCCGGCACGGTACGCACCGTAAACTCGATGCGCTTTTGGCGGGCGGCCTGCACAAACGGCTTCACCTCGGCGGTCACCACCTTCTCCAGATCGAAGTTATCCGGGGCCGGCTCCTGTGCCTCCAGACGGGAAAGATCCAACAGATCGGAGATCAATCGGGCCAAGCGCAGAGCCGAGGACGAGATCTGCTCGGCGAACAGCCGGCTCGACTCCGGATCGCGCTCCAAGGCCATCTCCAAGGCCTCGACGGAGGCAAGAATAGAAGCCACCGGAGTCTTGAGTTCGTGAGAGGCGTCAGTCACGAAATCCCGCCGCATGGTCTCCACCCGCCGAGTTTCGGTGAGGTCCAGAACAATGACCAGCACCCGGTCCTCGGCATCTATCGTGAAGGCTCTGGCTCCCAGAGTGCGTTGGGGATAGCCGCGGGTCAGGGTCTCCTCATAGGCCTGATCACTTTCCCGGGCCCTTTTCACCAGCCTCCTGATCGGACGCAACGCCAGACGGCCCGAAGGGTCTCCCACCACCCCCAGCATCTGACGACAGGCCGAATTCGAATAGGCCACCTGACTATCGGCCTCCACCAACAGGACCCCCCCGGGCAGGGCCTCCAGCACCACCTCCAAAAGACCCTGCTCCCTCCGGAGGGCGTCCTCGGTGTTCTGGAAATGGCGCCCCGCTTCCCGAAGGGCGGCAGCCAGGCGGTCCACCTCTTCAATTCCCAGGGGGTGCTGGGCGAGTTGGGGGTCCCCCTTCAACAGGCCGGCCGCCGCCTCGCCCAACCCCACTAGGGCGTTGCGCAACCGCAAGAGCACCACACCGTAGACCGTGAGACCCAAACTCCCAGAGATCAAGCCGGCCAGCCAGAAGGGCACTCCCAGCACTGCGCTCAACACCGACCACAAGATCGCCGAGACCCCCGCCACGACCACCAGGGTCAAAACCAGACGTCGGATCAGGCGGTGTCCCCGACGTCTGCTAGGGCGCATCGACGAACTTGTAACCGAGACCCCGAACCGTAACCAGGTAGCGGGGCGTCGAATAGTCCTCCTCGATCTTGTGGCGGAGCCGCTTGACATGGACATCCAGCGTTCTGGTGTCTCCGTAGAAAGAGGCGCCCCACACCTCGCCAAGCAGAGTTTCCCGGGTAACCAGCCGGTCCTTTCTGCGCATCAGCGTCTCCAGAAGATCGAATTCCTTGGGTCGAAGAGGGACCACCTCTCCTTTGATCCTCACCTCGTGGGCGTCCACATCCAACTCCACCGGCCCGCCCCGCAGCACCTCGTTGGTTTCCGACATCAGTCCCGAGCGCGCTGCCCGGCGAATGTGAGAGCGGACCCGGGCGATCAGCTCCCTCATGGAAAACGGCTTGGTCACATAGTCGTCGGCGCCCAGTTCCAAACCGGCCACCTTGTCGGCCTCCGAGTCGCGGGCGCTCAGCACGATGATGGGAACATCGGAGAAGGTCCTGATCTCCCGGCAGACATCCAAGCCCGAGCCGCCGGGGAGCATCACATCCAACAAAACCAAAGAGGGAGGACGATTCCTCACCCGGGCAAGCGCCTCGGAGACGGTGTAGGCCGCCTCCACCGACATCCCCTCCGTCTCCAGCGCATAGGCGATGGACTCGGAGATGGCGGGCTCATCCTCCACCACTAGAACTCGGTAGGCCACCTCAGTGGTCCGAGCCATCTTCGGGTATGCGAGTGAATTCCTGGTGATCGCCGGTCTTCAGGAAAGCAACCTGCTCTCCGATGTCGACCGCCTGGTCACCGACTCTCTCCAAGGCCCGCGACACCAGAACCATTCGGGTCGCCCATTCCAGAAGCGGCTGGTCGTGCCCGCATGCCACCACATGCTTCCACAAGCCGCGGTAGAGGACATCCACCGGAACGTCCATGGCCGGCAGCAGCAGGCACTCATCGGCGTCCCGGCGCGCGAAGGCGTCGATGGCGGTGCGGATCATCGGCTTCAGTAAATCGCCCATTTCTGCCAGCTTGGCCACGATGGTCTCCTCACGGGGCAGCCCGGCGGTGGCCCGAACTATGCGAGCGATGTTCTCCGCCTGGTCGCCCATGCGCTCCAAGGTGTTGTTGAGCTCCAGAATGGCGGCCATCATCCGCAGGTCTCTTCCCACGGGCTGCTGGCGAGCCATGATCTGCATCCATCTGCCCCGGATGTCCATGTAGAGATCGTCGACGATCTCATCGGAGGCGATCACCTCCGAGACCAGCTCATCGTCGGATGTCACCAACGCCTTGACCGCCATGGACACCATTCTCTCCACCCGGTCAGCCATGCTGAGAGTGGTCTCCTCGAGGCTGTTCAGCGCGGCGTGGAAATCAGGGCGCTGGTCGGTCGTCATCCAAACCTCCCGGTGATGTAATCCTCGGTCTCCTTCAAAGTCGGGGCAGTGAAGACCTGATCGGTGGAGTCGTATTCGACCAGCCGGCCGGTGCGCTGGCCGCTCTCTCCCACGTTCACCGAGAAAAAGGCGGTGCGGTCGCTCACCCGGGCGGCCTGTTGCATGTTGTGGGTGACCACCACGATGGTGTACTGCTCTTTCAACTCCCTCATGAGAGTCTCGATCCGGTAGGTGGCGATCGGGTCGAGCGCCGAGCACGGCTCGTCCATCAGCACCACATCCGGGCTGGTGGCGATGGCCCGGGCTATGCACAGTCTCTGCTGCTGGCCGCCGCTGAGATCAAAGGCCGAGTCTCCCAGCTTGTCCTTGACCTCCTCCCACAGGGCGGCCCGTCGCAGGGACTCTTCCACCAACTCGTCGAAGTCGCCCTTCCATCCGGCCACCTTCGGGCCGAACACGACGTTCTCGTATATTGACTTGGGAAAGGGATTGGGCTTTTGGAACACCATCCCTATCCGACGGCGAACCTCGACGGCATCGACCGATGCTCCGTACAGATCGATCCCGTGATAGAGAACCTCGCCGTCCACGCGCGCTCCGTCGATCAGATCGTTCATCCTGTTCAGGCAGCGCAGGACGGTGGATTTGCCGCATCCTGAAGGGCCGATCAAAGCGGTTATCTCGTTCTGATATATGTTCAGAGAGGTGTCCGCCACCGCATGAAAATCTCGGTAATAGACATTCAAGTCCTTGATATCGAAGATAACGGGCCTGCTTTGGGACGCGGCGGAAGAACGCGGCGCAGGGCCGGGCGAAACCCCATCCTCTACCACAACGGGCGCCGTTTCCACAAGGGTCGACATGTTTTCTCCTTGTCCAAAGTATTGCCTGATGACTTTCACATCCTGTTGCGCCGCTCCAGCGCGTCTCGAGCCATTATCGCCCCGGCATTCACCACCAGCAGCACCACCAGCAACGTCACGATGGCGGCAGCCGTCAAGGCAACATATTCCTGCTGGGGCTGGCGTGACCAGTTGTAGATGATGATAGGCAAAGCCGTGTATTTCTCTCCGAAGACCAGTCCGGTGATCGGAGTCCCCTCGGGAGCGGCGAAAAAGGTGGAGAGCACCGCACCGGCCAGGAGCAGCGGCGCCGATTCCCCGAAAGCGCGGGCCAGGGTCAGCACCGAACCGGTGAAGACGGCCGGGCTGGCCACCGGCAGCACATGGTGGCGAATGGTCTGCCAACGGGTGGCCCCCACCCCGAAGGAGGCCTCGCGAATCGCAAGGGGAACGGCGCGCAGCGCCTCCTGGGTAGTGATCACCATAATCGACAGCACCAGCATCGACAGGGTAAGGCCTCCTGCGATCAGCGTCCGACCGCTGACCTGGCCCACCAGTCCCTCGAGGATCAGCTTCACGAAAACGCTCAAGCCCAACAGTCCGTAGACGATGGAGGGAACCCCGGCCAGGTTGCGGATGTTGGCCACCATGATCCGGGTGATCCTGGTGTCGCGGGCATATTCCTCCAGATATATGGCGGCCGCCACTCCCAGTGGGAAGGAGAGCACCACCACCACCGCGGTCAGCATCACCGACCCGAAGATTCCCTGGATGATTCCCGTTTCGGCGGGTCGGGGTGAGAGATCGCTGGTGATCACCGACCACCCCCGCTCCTCCCAGACGGGAAGCGACTTGGCCACCACATCCCACAAGAGCACTACCAGAATCGCCAGGGATGCCAGAAGTGAGATCAATAGCATCAGGGCGACCAGGGGGTTGATGATGTTGACCTTGCGGCCTTCCAGAGCCCGGCGGAGCATCTCCTGGGTGATGCCGGAACCTATGGTGCGCGTGGCCATTCGTCTTCCTCCCGAAGTCCTAGTACTTCTGTCGGAAACGACGCACCAGCCGCTCGCTTCCGATGTTGAGAACCAGGGTCATCAAAAACAGCAGGAACCCCACGAAAAAGAGGCTCTGGAAGGCTGCAACCCCTCCCGCCACCTGATCGGAGCCGATGGCGAGCGAAGCCATGGCGCCCGTCATGGTCTGGCCGCCGTATAGGGGATTGAACTGCAGGAGCGACCCTCCGGTCGCCCCGGCGGCGATGGCCACCACCATGGTCTCCCCCATCGCCCGCGACAACCCCAGGATCAGTGCGGCGACAATTCCCGACAGGGCCGCCGGGAAGACCACCCGCAGCGAGGTGTGCCACTTCTTGGCGCCCAGTCCGTATGAGGCTTCCCGGAGAGCGCGAGGCACCGCCGCCATGGCGTCCTCGGAGACCGACGACACCAGGGGAATGATCAAAATCCCCACTCCGATCCCGGCCGCCATCAGGTTGGATTGCTGGGTGGTGTCCCAAAAGGAGCGGAGTATGTCAGGGGTGATGAAACGCAGCGCGAAGTAACCCAGCACCACGCTGGGAATCCCTGCCAGGACCTCCAGGGCGGGCTTCAGGACCCTCCTCACCCCCGGTTTGGCGTATTCGCTCAGGTAGACCGCCGCACCCAGGCCCAGCGGAGTGGCCACCACCATGGCGATGGCCGACACCATCAAAGTGTGCCAGACGATGGTTCGCAGATCGAAGCGGTCCCGGCGAGGAAACCACCCGTCGGCGATCAGCGAACCCAGGCCTTCATCGGTCTCCGACGCGATGCTTTGCAGGAAGGCAACCGCCTCCCCGACCAGGCTGAACACGATGGCGATGCTCACCAGGATCGTGAAGACAGCGGCCGACATGAACACCCAACGCATGTTGCGCTCGCGGCGCAAGCGCCGCGGATCACCGGAGAGATCCAGTGAACCCGGAGTGCTGAGCATGTCCTTTTTTCTACCTGTTTGCTTGATCAGTCTCGTTCCAAATGTTTACCCAATGGCCCCCCAGGCGGATTGGGTGTCTGCGATTATGTCGGCGGGAAGGTCCACATAGCCGGCTTCGCTAACCGACGAAAGGCCCTCACCCAGGTAAAAGTCCACGAACGGACCCAAAGCCGGGTACTCCGCCAACCGGTTCAGCGACACATAGATATAAAGCGCACGAGACAACAGATAAGACCCATCCGCGATCGACTCGACCGAAGGCGCAACACAACCGTCACCACCATCCACCTCGATCGCCTTCAACACCGAACTGTTCTCCGCAAAGAACGCAAACCCCACCCAACCGAACGAAGTCGGGTTGGAACTGATGTTGTCCACAATCACATTGTCATTGGCCGAAGCCTGATAATCGGCACGAGTCGGCTCCTCCTGACCACGCTCCTCGATGATGTCCTCCAACGCCAACTCCACGAAAGCGTCGAAAGTACCCGACTCCTCACCCGGAGCGGTAACCACCAACGAGGCATCCGGATACGGAGCACCCGAACCACCCAAACCAGCCGCCGCCAACTCGCCAGCCAAACCATTGGCGTCAGACCAAGAAGAGAAACCCTCCGACTCCGGACCAACCAACGCATACAGATCACCAGGATCCAAGCAATTGACCGCCGTGTTCTCAGGCGAAGTCAAAACACTGATCCCATCAAAGGCGACCTTCAACTCAACCCACTCGATCCCCGCCTCAGCGCAAGCATCGATCTCCTTTTGCTTGATAGCCCGAGAAGCATCCGAAATATCGGTCTCACCAGCACAGAACCGCTGGAAACCATCCCCCGTCCCCGGACCCTCAACCGAAATCCCCACACCCGGGTTCATAGCATTGAACTCCTCCGCCACCAAAGCCGTAATCGGCTCCACCGTCGAAGAACCCGACACCTCAATGGAACCCGACAATCCCCCGGGCTCGGACGCCTCGGTGGTAACGGGCGCCGCGCTGCCATCATCTCCTCCACAGGCCGCCGCCGCCAAAAGCAAGGCTGCCAGGGCTGCTCCCAAGCGGAAAAGACGTTTGTTGGCAAAGTTCATCTGATATCCAGACTCCTGAACTCGATGACACGTTCGTGACCCGCTGAGAGGCAAAAACAGCCTCCGGGCGCGGGTCCATCTCATGGCGCCCACGCTAAGAGAGCTAAATGAACACAGATCGAGGTTTTTTGTGAACGGAACGTAAATTCTTGGTGTTACTTCCGCCGGGCCTCAGAAACGGGCCTGGGACCTCGCCTCGGCGAGGTACTGCAGCTCGAGATGGGTGGTGAGGCCCTGCCGCTCCTTCACCTTGGTCCATTTCCCGTCCGCTTCCAGTTCCCAGGCAAGAGTGTCGTCGGCCATCAGCACCTCGAAGACCTCATCGATGCGGAACTGCAGATCAGGATCCTCGATGGGCACCATGGCCTCCACCCGGTTGTCGAGATTGCGAGTCATCAGATCGGCCGACCCCATGTAGTAGACCCGACTCTCCCGACCACCGAATCTGTAGATCCTCGAGTGCTCCAGGTACCTACCCACCAGGGATCGCACCCTGATATTCTCCGACATCCCCTCCACGCCCGGCACCAGGGTGCAAATGCCCCGGACCACCAGATCGATCTTCGCCCCGGCGACAGAAGCAGCGTAAAGAGCCTCGATCATCACCGAATCGACCAGAGAGTTCATCTTCATGGTGATGCGGCCCCCCGGGTTGGCCTGTGACTCGATGAGCTTGAGGATGCGAGGCCGGGTGAAAATGGGAGAGACCAGGAGCTTGCGGTACGCGGGGTGACGGCTGTATCCGGTCAGATAGTTAAAGAGGAAACTCAGGTCGGCGCCCACCGCCTCATCACAGGTGAACAGCCCCAGATCCTCATAGATGCGAGCGGTGTGCTCGTTGTAATTGCCGGTGCCGATATGGGAGTAGCGTCGGATCTCTTCCCCTTCCCGCCGGACCACCAGGGCGACCTTGGTATGGGTTTTCAGGCCCACCACTCCGTAGACGACGTGCACACCAACGTCTTCCAGCCTCTGCGCCCAGGTGATGTTGCGGTCCTCATCGAAGCGGGCCTTCAACTCCACTAGCGCCACCACCTGCTTGCCTCGGGTGGCGGCTTCCATCAGGGCGTTCATGATCACGCTGTCACTGGCGGTGCGATAAAGGGTCTGCTTGATGGCCAGCACGTTGGGATCCGAAGCCGCCTGTACTATGAACTCCTCCACCGAGGAGGCAAACGAGTCATAGGGGTGATGCACCAGGATGTCCCCTTCCCTGATCACCTCGAACATGTCCAGTTTCTCACTGATGCGTCCCGCCAGCCGGGGGTGGGGCACCCATGTCCAGGGCCGATATTGCAGCTCCGGTCGGGGCAGAGCGGCCATGAACCCGATGTCGACCATGTTCAACACCCCGTCCATGACGTAGACGTCGGATTCCGATATCTCCAGTTCGCGGGTGAGCATGTCCAGCACCTCACTGCTCATCGTCCCGGCCACCTCCAGACGGACCGCCCGCCCGAACCTTCTCCGGGTCAACTCCGACTCGATGGCGGCCAACAGATCGCCGCCCGCGTCCTCCTCCAGTTCGAAGTCGGCGTTGCGAGTGACACGGAAGAGGTGATAGCCCAAAATCCGCATCCCCGGGAAAAGCTCATCGAGATGCGCTGCGATCAGATCGTCGAGCGGGACGAACCATCCGCTGTCCCACAGGGGCACGAAGGCGGGGAGGATGGGTGGGATCTTGACCCGGGCGAATCGGACCGCCCCGCTTTGGCTCTCCTGCACATGTACCGCCAGGTTGAGAGAGAGACTGGAGATGTGGGGAAAGGGATGAGAGGGATCCACCGCCAGGGGGGTCAACACCGGGAAGACGGTGTCCTGGAAGTATTTGTCAAGATAGGTGGCGGCCTTTTCGTCCAGTTCAGCATAGGATTTGAGGCCTAGGCCTGCCTCGGCCAGACCCAGAACCAGCTGATCGCAGAATATTTTGGAGGCCCGCAGGTACTGCTCGGAGGTCTCAGCGCGGATGGCGGAGAGCTGTTGGCCAGGGGTGCGTCCGTCGGGGCTTCTTCTTCTCACGCCGTGGGCAACCTGCTCCTTGAGCCCCGCCACCCTGATCTGGAAGAAGTCATCCAGATTGGAGGCCCAGATGGAGAGGAACCGCACTTTCTCCAAAAGCGGCGTCTCCTCCTGCTCGGCCAGCGCAATCACCCTGCTATTGAAGTCCAGCCAGGAAAGCTCCCGGTTGAAGAAGCGTGATATTTGATTTAAGGTGGTCATCGACATCGATGGGCAGGCAGTTCGCGAAAGAGGGGTAGCTCTGTCAAGAATAGACCGCCCGGATCTCATCGGACAGGAGTTTGGGCCGGCTCGTACGTCCCGCCACTCGAAGAATGCCCTGTCCCCTATTAATGGGGAGCGGGAACCCTATGCAACGAGCACCGAAACGGTACCCCAAACTCGCGAAAAGGGAACCCTAAATCACGAAAATCGGCTGGCCACTTTTCACCCCTCAGGCCCTCTCCCCGCCACCGCCGTCATCTGTGAAGTCGTGAAAATCCGAGCCCCGGTGAGGGGTGTTTCGCGGCATATAACCTCTGGGATTCTGCGGTCCGGACGACGTCGGAACGGACCGGAGGTGTTTAGTGACTCTGCCAGTGTGTTCCGGGGATTCATCGCCCCTTTTTTCGCGAATAGCCCCGGATTTTCACAACTCGCGCCGCCGACCCCTCTCCACCATCCCTCCCCAGGCATCCTCTGGGTTCCTTTTATCCCTAAAGGCAGCATCTTGATATTCTCTATTAGCGCATATGAGTGTTTATCAGCCCCCGCTTCGGGATGTCGGATTCGTGCTGCAACACATCGTGGATTTGGAGTCCTTGTCCAAGCTGAACGGATTCCAGCACGCCGACCCGGGGACGGTAAGCGATCTTCTGGAGGAGGCCGGGCGCTTTTTCTCCGAGGTGGTAGCGCCTCTCAACCCGGTGGGCGACGCCGAAGGATCGGTCCTCACCGCGGAGGGAACGGTAAAGACCCCCACCGGATTCGCCGAGGCCTATCGGCTGCTAGTCGAAGCGGGATGGCAGGGGATCTCCCTGCCCGCTGACTGGGGCGGAGGAGGCATGCCCCAGGTGGTGGGTTTCGCGGTGGATGAGCTGATGATCTCCTCAAGTCTGGCCTTCTCGCTGTGCTCCACCCTCACCGCGGGAACCGTCCACCTGCTGAGCATGCACGGCTCGCCCGAGCAAAAGGGCCTCTATCTGGAGAAGCTGATCAGTGGCGAGTGGTCGGGAACCATGAACCTCACCGAGCCCCACGCCGGCTCCGATGTCGGAGCGCTCACCACCAAGGCCGTACCCCAGCCGGACGGAAGCTACCGGATCACGGGAACCAAGATCTTCATCACCTGGGGCGATCACGAGATGTCGGACAATATCATTCACACCGTCCTGGCGCGGACCCCCGACGCACCTCCCGGCACCAAGGGGATCTCCCTGTTCGTGGTGCCCAAGCGGCTGGTGGGCCCGGATGGAAAACCGGGCGAACTGAACGACATCCGGACCGTCTCCCTCGAGCACAAGCTGGGCATTCACGGAAGTCCCACCTGCATGCTCTCATATGGCGAGAACGGCGGTGCAATCGGCTATCTGGTGGGCCCCGAACACGGAGGAATGGCCCGGATGTTCACCATGATGAACGCCGCCCGGATCGCGGTGGGACAAGGCGGGCTGGCGGTCGCCGAGCGCGCCTATCAGAAGGCGTTGGAGTTCTCCTGGCAACGCCGCCAGGGAAGAGCGGTGGGCGCCCCGCCGGGTGAGCAGTCCCTGATCGTGAACCATCCCGACGTTCGCCGGATGCTGGCCACGATGAAGGCCCGCATCGAGGCGATGAGAGCTTTGTTGTTCTACTGTGTCGCCACCGTTGACCGCTCGTACTATGCCGAATCCGAGGAGGAACGTACCCGCTCGGAGGAACTTGTGTCGCTCCTGACCCCCATCGCCAAGGCCTGGTGCAGCGACTTGGGGGTGGAGATTGCGTCGCTGGGCATCCAGATCCATGGTGGGATGGGATTTGTGGAAGAGACCGGCGCCGCCCAGTTCTTCCGGGACTCACGTATCAGTCCCATCTATGAGGGCACCAACGGCATCCAGGCCATCGACCTGGTGATGAGAAAGCTCCCCATCCGATCGGGCGGAGCGGTGAAAGAGCTGCTGGAGCAGGTGGGGATCACCGCCATGGAGGCCTCCTCGGTGGACGAGTTGCAAAGAGCCGGTGAGGAGTTGGCCCGGTCGGTCCAGATTCTCGCTCGATCAAGCCGCGCCCTGGGATCGCTCTTGGCCAAGGGCGCCTATCAGGACGCCCTGGCGGGCGCCTACCCCTACCTAACCATGTTCGGAACGGTGATGGGCGGATGGCTCATGGTCCGATCGGCCCAGGCCGCGCTCGGCCAAATCGGCGCCGCCGCCGGAAAGGACGACTGGCTGGGTCAGAAGGTCGCCACTGCCCGCTTCTACTGCGAGCAACTCCTCCCCGAAGCCGGATCTCTGGAAGCCTCGGCGTCGGGCGGATCAGGGCTTTTGTATGAGCTGGATTTCAGACCCGAGATGGCCGCCCACTGATAACCCAATAGAAAGCGACAATGCCAATGCGACCGGTTCACTTCGAGTATCAAAGTCCGGATCCCGCCGCCAGCCGGGAATTTTTCGCCGAAGCGCTAGGCTGGACCTTCTCCCAGTGGGGGGACTTTCCGTATTGGCTGGCCACCACCGGCCCCGAAGACCGGCCGGGCATCAACGGCGCGCTGATGCCCTCCCCCGACCAGGAGGCCCGCACCGTGATCACTGTGGACGTGATCGATATCTCAGAGGCGCTGGAAAAGGTCTCCGCAGCCGGCGGGGAGATGGTGGTGCCCATCCAGGACATCCCCGAGGTGGGCCAGGTCGCCTATTGCCGCGACCCCCAGGGGATAATCTTCGGCGTCTATCAAGCCGCCGACATGAACTCATTCGAAAGCGAGTAAGGAAGAAAACGTGAAGAATCCGTCGGACAAAAGGCAAGAGTGAAGAGGCGTAGGGTCGCCGTCACCGGAGTGGGGGTGGTCACCGGCCCGGGCGTAGGAGTGGATGCCTTTTGGGAAGGTCTTACCAAGGACCCGGGAAAAGGTCCCTTCACCGTTGACGGCTGGGATCCCTCGTCCTGGATTCCTCGCCGCGAGGTCCGACGCCTGGACCTGTTCTCCCAATATGCGCGGGTGGCCGCCCACGAGGCGCTGGCCATGGCGGGAGACCATGAGACGGACCCCGTGCGGGCTGGGGCGTGCGTGGGAACCGGCATCGGAGGGATGCGATCGTTTGAGGGTCTGGTGAAGGCTGTCAACAGTGACAACCAGCGGCCATCCCCGGTGGCTATTCCCATGATGATGGGCAACGCCGCTGCTGCCGCCATATCCATCACGTTTGGTTTTCTCGGTCCGGCGACCACCCAGACCTTGGCTTGCGCGGCAGGCGCACAGGCCATCAGCGACGCTCTCCGCCAAGTGCAATGGGGGTACGCCGATCTGATGGTGGCGGGTGGATCCGAAGCGGCCATCCGACCGGCTACCATCGCCGGATTCCGCTCTGCCCGGGCGCTTTCTCCCACCGATGAGTCGCGGCCTTTCGACATTGACCGCAACGGATTCGTGGTGGGCGAGGGCGCCGCCATGATGGTCTTAGAGGAGTGGGACAAGGCGCGGGAGCGGGGCGCCGACATCCTGGCCGAGCTGCTGGGGGCGGGGACTACTTCCGACGCGCATCACATCACCGCTCCCCACCCCGAGGGCGACGGCGCCCGGCGAGCCCTCCGGTGGGCATTGGACGACGCTGGGGCCACTTCCGAACAGGTGGGCTACATCAACGCTCACGGCACCTCCACTCCCCTCAACGATGTGGGCGAGGGACGGGTGATCTCGGCGATCTGGGGTGATCGCCAGCCGCTGGTCTCTTCCATCAAGGGAACCACCGGCCACGCCTTGGGGGCCAGTGGGGGGATAGAGGCCGTGGCCACAGTGCTGGCCATCAGCCGTGGACAGATCCCTCCCAACATCGGAATGCGCGAACAAGACCCCGAGATACCCCTCCACCGGATCGTGACCGAACGACAGGACTGGGAGCCCGGTTTGGCGGTCTCCAATTCTTTCGGTTTCGGGGGCCACAACACAGTGCTGGTGTTCGGACCGGGAGTCTGAGTCCCCAGGCAAAGAGCCGACTTGTTCTCCATTGTTCTCTACCAGCCCGAGATTCCCCCCAACACCGGCAATATCATGCGGCTCGCCGCCAATACCGGATGCCTTCTCCACCTCATCGAGCCGTTGGGATTTGAGATGTCCGACACCCGCCTCAAGCGAGCGGGGATGGACTATCGGGAGAGGGTGGTCACCCAGGTCCACGCAAGCCTCGACGATTGGCTGGAGGCCGAACAACCCGAGCGGGTATACGCCTTTTCGCCCCTGGGCGTCAACTGGCATTCCTCGCTCGACTACGCGCCGGGCGACGCCCTGCTGTTCGGGCCCGAGTCGACCGGGCTACCTCAGGAAGTCATGTCCTCCCCCTGGGTGGATGAGACCGCTCGCATCCCTATGTTGCCGGGCGTTCGCAGCCTCAACATTGCCAACTCGGTGGCCATCGTGGTCTACGAGGCCTGGTCCCACCATCGCTACATGGGCGCGGTCTGATCCCCGGGCAGCCGCCGACAATAGAGGCCTTTAAACCCAGGAGACTGTTTTCACAATATCAGTTTGGTAGTTGGTTTACGGTGCCCTCGGCGGCGGGGTGGAGTCTTGATGGGCAGCGGGGAGGGGTTTGTGGGGTGGGGCGGTTGGAGAACATGTTTTCCCGCAGGCGTTCGTTGGATTTGCCAGCCGTCGTCGTGTACTTGGTGGTGACAGCGGCAACAAGCACAGATTGGCGATGTCGGTGGGTCCCCCGACCTCCCAAGGGGATGAGGTGATGCGCCTGACACCAGGCCGGATCAGCGCCACAGCCCACACAACCCCGGTCCCGGGCTATGAGGGCCATGCGCTGAGCCGGGGTTTGGCCAGCCGCCTGCTCATACCCACCCACAGGATCTTCCCTAGTGTCGGCCAACCGAACGGCGGGTGTGGCGCCCCTGTCAACCTTGGACTCATAGGCACCTACTGAAAAAAGGCCTGGTCGATCTCCTGTTGCGTCCAGAACCCCTCCAAGGGGACAGGGTTCTCCTGTGTTCCGTAATCACGGAGCCGCATCCTGTCCCGCTCCCGGTAGATCTCGAAGGCGTCGAAGACGCTCTGCGGCCCGACCGCTTCCAGCGCCTTGCGACCCTCGCTTCCCTGCTTGGGGAGATTAGAGGTCATAACCAGAAGCGGCGTCTCATCGCCAGCCATGCAGTGAACGTGAGCACGGCCCAGCGTCTTCCACAAGGTGTCGGTGCGCCGGAGTCCCGGCCGGACGGTGGTGAAGCACCCGAGACATCCACATACCACTTCTGGCCGCACCGGTTTTCGACGAGAAAGCTGAACTGGATGCCCAACCCACCAATCCTGGGGTTCGTCCTGAGGATTTCGAACCCGGCATCCTCCAAGGCGTCCCGCGCCAAGCGTTGCGCCTTCTTCCCCTCCCTCACCGCCCGCGCCTGGAATCCTCCCCGGAATTGCCGTCCAAAACCAAAACATCGGCGACACCGTTGGCTGACAACGCCCGCCCCGCCTCCTCCTCCAGAAACGGACGGCGGTACCCAAGCTCCAGCCTCTCCAAGGCGATGTCCACGTATTCGCTGTTGATGTCGTAGCCGACTCCCCTCCGCCCGGCTCGATGAGCAGCCACCAATGTCGTCCCTTCATCCCATGAAGGGATCGAGCACCAGATCGTCCAGGTAGGTGTAAAGATCGATGAGCCTCAGGGGAAGCTCGACAGGAAAAGGAACCGGATGGCCCACCCGACGGGCGCTCTCGGCAGGAATCTCCCACACGTCCAGGGTGGCTTCCACGAACTCGTCATTGGCCACGCTGGACCGGTGTGGAAGGTCTTGGGATCGGCGCTGGGCCGCACTAAGAGCCCGATCAAACCGGCCCTTGGAGGCGATCACGATCCGCTCGGTTACGTCCCTGAGCACCGGATTGGCCAGGCTCCGGAAAGAACCCCAGGCACACGACCCGCCAGCCGCGGAAGCCTTCCGCCAGATAATCTCGCCCCGGAGCAGCAGACCGAGAGCCTCGAAGATCCCGATGACGTCAGCCGACAGGCTGCGATAGGGCTTTCGGCCCAGATTGGCCACATTGACGGCGATGCGGCCTCCCGGCTCCAGCACCCGGACGCATTCAGTGAAGACATCATGGAGCAGCCGGAGGTACTCACCGTAGCTCTTGGGTATCTCAGCTTCGAGGTCATTCGACCGAGCCGCCTGAACCACCGCGTCCTCATATTCCTTCCCCACGAAATAGGGAGGTGAGGTAACCACCAGAGCGACGGAGCGGTCGGGGAGTTCCTCCATTCTCCGGGCGTCCCCCAGGATCGGCCCGTCGAGGTCAGGACTAGAGCCTATCCGGTCGTCGTCATCGATGATCGGTGGCTGGAAACGGGCGTAGAAGGCCGACGAGTCGTGGCTCTCTCTTCGACCTGCCCCGAAAACGGAGGTGCTGGTGGGGCGGCGCGGCTGCCGGGACACTCGATCCTCCATGTCATTCATCTATAAAGATGATCGCCTCGCCTGAACCCACCGTAGGTCTTATCGCTGTAGTTACTACACTAATCGGTGGTGACTACATGAATGTGGGTATACGCGAACTGAAAGCCCATCTCTCCGACTACGTCAGAAGAGCCGGGAGGGGGGAACCGATCCTCGTCACCCACCGGGGCAAACCCGTGGCCCGACTGGTAGGCCTCGGCGGCGTGTCGGCGGTCGACCGGGGAATAGCCGGGGGTTGGATCACTCCTCCCTCAGGCGCCGGGTTGGAACCCATCGTCCGATGCAAGGCCGGCCGGAGCACCGCCGATGCACTGGACGAGGATCGCGGGTGACCCTCTATGTGGACACTAGCGCTCTGCTGAAGCGGTATATCGCCGAGTCGGACTCCGACTTCGCCGAACAGTTGATTCGGTCCGATCCGGTGCTGGTCACCTCCCGCCTCACCGAGGTCGAGCTACGCCGCAACCTTACCCGACTGCTCGCCGGCGACCACTTGCTTCGCACCCGGCAACTGGTGCGATCCGACCTGAACAGCTTCGCTCTCATAGACCTCGATACCGTCACCTGCAATGAGGCGGCACGCATCGCCGAGCAGACCCTGTGCCGATCTCTGGATGCGCTGCACATCGCTGCGGCGCGGCGCGTCGGCGATGCAACCACTTTCCTCACTTTCGACATACGACAGGGACAGGCCGCACGATCTGCCGGCTTGACGGTGATCGGGGTGTGACCAATCCCCCGGTCTGTCACGCCCGGACCGGTATCCTGGCAATCCTCTTGTCGCATGGACCTCGGCAACGGGTTTATCGATCCCCTGATCCAGTAAGTTTCGGACGTATCGAGAGGAGGCTGTCGCCCGAATGCCGAGGCGGATGAGCAGGAGACTGGCCTGGTTGGTCGTAGTGCTGACAATCGCAGCGTGCTCCTCCCCCCAGGAGGAGGTTCTCCCTCCAGAGACATCGGTGACCACCACCGCGTCGTCCTCTTCGAACATGACCACCTCTACGGTCACCACCGCCACAACTACCGCCCCCTCCGGTGAAGAGGACCCCCGGCCCGATGAAACCTCCGTCACCGGCCGCGATGATGCGCCCACGACCTCCACGAGTACTACCTCTCTCCCCACTGCCACCTCGCCTCCCGCCGAACTCGAACAAGCGACTACCACCACTGTGGCGCTGCCTCCCGACTCCCTCCGGTTCGTCGAAGTCGCCAAGGGAGCGAGAAATCCCATCTTCCTGGCCGCAACACCAGGCGCCTCCCACTCCTACCTGGCCGAACAGGGGGGACGAATCCTCTATCTACACAACGACGAGATAGCCGGTGCTCCGGTGTTGGACATCACCGAAAAGGTGACGTTCCGAGGAGAGCAGGGACTCCTGGGAATCGCCTTGCACCCCACACAGCCCGCTCGCCTCTTCGTGCACTACAGCAACCGGCAGGGTCACACCGTTCTCTCGGAATTCTCCCTTTCCGACAACGGACGGACCGCCGATCCCGACTCGGAGAGAATCATCTTCTTTGCCCAACAACCCGCCACCAATCACAACGGCGGGATGATCCAGTTCGGGCCCGACGGCTATCTCTACCTGGGACTGGGCGACGGCGGCCGAGCCGGCGACTACTACGGTCACGGCCAGCGACCCGATACTCCCTTGGCGGCGCTGGTGCGCATCGACCCCGACCAGGTGACTTCAGAGGTGTGGTGGTACGGCCTCCGCAACCCCTGGCGGTTCTGGATCGACGGGCCCACCGGCTTGACCTACATCGCCGACGTCGGCCAGGACGCCTACGAGGAGATCAACGTGGCGATGCTTTCAGAACCGGACCTCAACTTCGGATGGCCGATCACTGAAGGCCTACACTGCTACGAACCCCGCCAAGGATGCAACTCGGAGAGCCTCACGCTGCCGGTGCTGGAGATCGTCCACGACGACGGCGGAACCTGTTCGGTAACCGGCGGCATCGTCTACCGAGGATCTGCCATGCCCGGCCTGCAGGGCCACTACTTCTATTCCGACTACTGCGGTGGCTATCTCCGCAGTTTCCGATGGGACGGCACCCTGGCCACCGACCTGCGGGAATGGACGCCCGAACTGGGCTCCGTGGTCTCTTTCGGCAGCGACGGATCAGAAGAGATGTACGTCCTCACCACCGATGCCATTCATCGCATAGAACCTGGGTTCTGAGTTCCTGTGACTGCAAGTGTTTGTGCTATTTGGCGTATCGTTGCCGGGGCTGGTTGGCGTGAATGGCTTCTCACGTACGATGTCTGTCCTTATTGCAGACTCAACGCCTGGCTTCTGGTTCCGCCATTGTCGGCAGGAGAGGAGATGCCGTCTTCATGACCGGGGCAACCCCCGGACCCAGGCCTTGCCTCGTTCCTGATGTACCTGTAACCGTTCTAGCCAAACGGAAAGCTCTGGTAACGGCTCCCGGTGTCTTGCGGCTTGGAGCGCCTCCTGGACGAGAGCTGTTTTGGGAGTCCGGGTCAAGAGTTCTTCATGGGCAAAGAATGTCCATGCAAGCACGACTGCCCTCCTGTCGCGAACTCTCCGTGCCAATTCAATCGCCTCTGTGTAAAGTGCACGGCCTCGCTGTGGATTCCCCCGGCGGTAGTACAACAACCCGCTGCTGGAGGGCACCCGGTCCTAATTCCTGCGCCTCCACCAACGTCCCTTGGGTCGGAGGAGCTGATTGAGGAAACTCTCAAGGCTCTTTTTGTGCAAGACTGTTCGGTCGCCGCCACTGGCGGCTTCGTCGATGAGGGTGGAGGGGAGGTCATCCCAGGCGAAAGCGCGCCTGCCGAAGGCGTCCCGCTGTTCCCAAACTATGACGTTGTTCCCGTCAATGGTCCAGCCGGTCGGACTGTCGCCCTCCCTCTTGGCGTATACCGACGGCCTCAGCAGGGCTACGACCCGGTCTCTGACCCGGTCGTAGCGTTTGTCGGCGTAGTCAAGCCAGGTGACTTCCCTGCACCAGTGCGGCGGAGCGCCCTCGGCCGCTTCCGCCAGAACGGCGGCGAGCACTGACGATGAGACCGCCAACCAGTCCTCGGAAAGACGGTCCAGTTCCAGTCGGGCCATGACATCCGCCAGGTAGCGTCGGTAGAGGTGACCGGTCAGCCCTCCTCGGATTTGCTGTACCTCGCTTTGTAGGGTCTGCCGCAAACCTTCGTTGTGAGCAGGAAGGGCGGTGGTGGTGTAGATCATCATGCTGCGTTTGGCGATCTCGTCGGGGAAGGAGTGAGGCTCGGTGTTCATCGACAAGACGAACCCCGGATACTCGGCGACAGATGGCGGCAACTCGTCCTTGATCATGTCCTTGCCATGTTGATTGAAGGCTCTCCGTCCCACATCGTCGAAGACCACCGGGTGACGCCTGTAGGCGTGTTGCAAGCCGCGCAGTTGGGCGGTTGTGAAACCCCTTTTGTCGACTGTGTGGGGACGACCGAACATGGAAGTCGTCAAGGTGTCCACCAGGCTGGTCTTGCCGCAGTTGGACTTGCCGAAGATGATGGCGAAAGAGGGGTAGCGAACCACATCGCTGTCCCTCAGATGGGCCAATGAACGGAGGTCACAAATGAGCGGAGAGAAATACAGCCAAGCCATCAGGGTGAAATAGTCACGCTGGAGAGCGGGCACATCCCCTTCAAACGCCCCCTCGTAGTTCCCGAAGAAATCCAGAACGAGCTTGGCGTCAGCGCGAGCGGCCGAGGCGTCCCAGCTCAGAGGGAACTCCTTTCCGGACAGCACCGCCCTGCCGTTGCTCCTGTCTATAGAGAAGTAACGACTGTCTGCTTCGTCGCTCGACTTGACCAGGCGTATGCGGCTCAATTCCCTCTTGATGACAGGGGTGATCCTCTGTTTTCCGGCCCGCAACGTTGGGATGGCTGCCGCGAGGCGAGGCTTCAACACGGCCACCACCCTCTCGACTCGCTCGATCTGCACCGGCGCCGACACCTCGATATCAGCAGGATCGGGAGCTTCGATTATTACGGTGGTTGAGTTGTCCGACAGCACCGGGGCATCCGTTACCTCGATCTCGGCTTGGACGATTCGCTCACTCGGAAGTGGCATCTCGTCAGAGCCGGCACTCCGGATGGAATCGAACATGCGACTGTAGTGCCTCCATGCTGGTTCGTCGTTGTCGAAAACAACCAACGTCTCGGACTGGTTTCCCGAGAATGCCCGTTCGGACAGGTTGGCCGACCCTACGATCACCCGCGTCCTATCCGCGGCGGACAAAAGGTACAGCTTGGCATGGGCCACATACCGGCGAAGTACCCAGAACCTAGCGTGGCCCTTGGCGATCTTCTCAAGGATGCGCTGGTGCCGTTCGTCCTTGAGTCCCATGATGGCTGCCCGCGTCTGTCCTGTCACCACCTTTTGGAAGGCGAGGACCTCCAAGAAGTTCCCGAGTACGCCCTCGCTCCCGAAAACGCACTCGAAGCTTTCGAAAGAGAAGTCATCAAGCATCCTGACCACAGCCGAACTACTGGCCGAGTAAGTGAGCACCCGCAAACTCTCGAATCCCTCGAACAGCGACCAGTCGAACTTCTCTTCGTCCACAAACCGCGCCCGGACCACCCGAAGCCCAGCGCCGTCATCCAGTGCGAGAGTCTGGTTTTGCGCGGGGAACGACACGGGCGGGGTACCTCCGTTTCACGCTAGACAGTAGCCCTGTCAAGGAGACTGTCTCCCTTCCTTTCAAGTCGCCCTCCACCGAAGTAGAAGGCGGGGACATTTCCGAACACGATATTTCGGGCTTCTCGATCCGACCACGGCTTCTGCGTGGCATCAAAGTAGGAGCCTGTTTCGTCGTCGCTAAGGGCACCCGGCCAGAGGTATACGAAATGCGATGTGACCGACTGGTGGCAGGGGCCGGGTGTTCGGGATGAAGGGCACGGAGCGACAAATCGTCCTGTCTTCGGATCACGTGGACGCCCGGTCTCCAGCAAGTCCTCACCATCGGCACTTTCGGGATCGAGATTTGGGTTGGGGGCAGAGGGGGAATCTCGGAGTCGGGACTCGGCGGCAATTTGCTCCTTACTTGCGACATGGAGAACATTCCGCCCGAAGGGTGTGACAGTCTCCTTTACTCCGAAACGGATGGATCCCAAATCTCCGGACGACGGTTATCCTGTCGAAGCAAGGGTGGAGGAGCACCGGGGAGAGGAGCACCGGGGAGAGGTCCCGGGAGCCACAAGAAGGGAGACAAAGTGGGCATGATATACGCTTCAGCAATTGTTCGGAATGCGGGTGAACCGGAGAGATCTTGGGAAGGGGTGTTCCTAGTGGACTCCGGCGCAACGGACTCACTGGTGCCCAGGCCACATTTGGAAGCCATCGGTTTGAAGCCGAGGGGACGGCGGATCTATGTGATGGCCGACGGCAGTGAGATCGGGATGGATGTCACGACCGCAAAGGTGGAAATCATGGGAGAGATCGTCGGTACCACCATTGTCTATGGTGAAGCCGACGTCGAACCATTACTCGGGGTAACGGTTCTGGAATCAGCCGGCATCGCAATCGATCCGCGCAACCAGTCTCTCTACAAGCGACCGTCCGTGCGGCTCTGACTCGGCCCGAGCGCTCAGGTGGGGGAGTGGCGGGGTTCGGACAGGACGCGGCGCACCATGGGCTCGAAGAATTCGAGCGGCTCGGTGGGATAGTCGGGGTCGAATGAGACTTGGTCGTAGTCGGCGCAGAATTGCACGGTGCGTTCGTACAGGGGGTGATCGCGGTACCGGTCCCGGGCGTCGGGGTCGCGTCCGTAGTGATGGGCGTAGTACTTCTCCTGGAAGATCCCGTGGTACTTGACGATCCAATAGTTCTCCTCTGACACGTAGGGACGCAGGAGCGCGGCGGCCACCTCCGAGTGGTTGGCGGGACTCAGGACGTCTCCTATGTCGTGCAGAAGCGCCACCACCACCATCTCCTCGTCCTCCCCGGCCCGGTGTGCGCGGGTGGCGGCCTGCAGGGAATGGCCGAGGCGGGTGATCTTGTATCCGGTGTGCTCGTCCATCGACCGCAGCCACTCGAGCGCCCGATCCGGGAACTCGTCCAACTCCTCGCGTTCGTACTCGGATAGGAGTGCGTAGTCCTCGGCGGTGCCGTCTGACATTTTCGTGAAAGAGACCGTTCCGTCCATCAGGTCACTCCCTTACGACGAGCCAAAGTGGAGGCTGCGACCCTGCCTCCTGTCTCTACCGTATTGTATTGCCAGGGATCGGAGTGCCCAGCGGATAAGCGTCTAGGGCTGTTCTCCGACGGGGCTTTTTAGTTTCTGGCGGTTGTGAAGTAGCAAACCTCCCACCACCACAACTCCGATGCCCACGGTTTGCATCCAACTCAGGCTCTCTCCCAGCACTAGCCACGCCACCGCGGAGGACATGACCGGCTGTGCGGTGAGGACCGTCCCGACCGTCCCCGGACCGGCACGGGACACCGCCGCTATTTCCAGCAGTATGCCCGCAGCGCTGGCCGCGGCGGCGAAGCCCAGGACCAACCACTTCGACAATGGCAGGTCGATGGGTCCTATCCCGGAGACCGGCAGTATCAGCATCGCGGCGGAGGCCCTCATCCACACACCGACAGTTACCGGCGGGATACTGCTCAGGCGATCAACGAGAAGCAGATAGCCTCCCATGAATACAGCCGAGCCGATTCCGGCGGTGATGCCGATCGGGTCGGCCCGTTCCCAAGTCCAGGTCTCGGTCGCCAGGGAAACACCCAAGCAAACGATGCCCGCCGCGGCCCACGCCCTGACCGGCACGGGGACATTCTGTTTCGCCTGCGTCCAGATGAGCACTGTGGGGACCATGATGAACGCGAACGTGGCCGAAGGACCTGGGCCGAGACGGGAGAGGCTCACGTAATACAGCACCGTCGCGGCTACGACGCACACTCCCAGAACCAGAAGTGTTCCCAGATGTCCCTGGGGGTGCAAAGCCTTCCTCCACCACCCGATGATCATGAAAATCACCAGGCCCGCCAGGTTCATCCGGAAGGTCATCTCCAAGGTCGTGTGGTGAGAGAACAAGTCGAACACGGCCACTGATACCAAGGCAAACAGGACGGTGGAGATGGCCGCCATGGCCATTCCCCTCGCGGCGTGGGGACGGATATAAGACTCGGTCGGTCGGCCTACGGCCTGGGTCGCCACGTCGCCGGTTTTTCTGATGGGTAGGCTCCTTGCCGACAGGGGGAACGAAGCCTGTTTGCCTGCCGGGCTCTTAGGTTTAAGAGCCTATCGCTAGGTGGATAGCTCCGCGGTGCGGAGCGGTAAACCGCGGGCGCCGTTGAGCATGGCGGTTAGGGGCGCCACTTCCTTCTCCCAGCCGGGGCTGGCCAACACTCCCAGCCGGTCAGCGGTGGGCATGAGGAAAAATCCCTGTTCCTGGTCGGCCTCGAAACGGTCGCGGTCCACGAACAGCCGCGGCTTGATCACCGCCGGGTCGCCCTCTTCGGGACAGAAGGTCAGACAGTTCCCGCACTCGTTGCACAACTCGGCCAGGATGAAATACTGCCAGCGGTCGGTAAGTTCGTCCTGGAGCTCGGGCACCGTGGCGAGCCGGATCACCGCGTCGTTGGGACACACCGTCACACAGAAGTTGCAGGCCACGCACCCCCACATTTCCAGCACATTGTCCACCGCCCGCGGCAGCTTCTCGTTCGCCGAAAGATGATAAGAATGGGTTTCCTTGCCGCCGCTCATGGCCATCACATGGGCCTCCACGGGGCCCCGGTATCCGCTTTCTTGCGCCAACTGCCACTTGTGTTGATGCCAGGTTCCCAGATCGGCCGCTCCCGCCTGACGCATCTCGATGGCCAAGCGGTTGAGCATCGGCGCCAGGCGACCGTAGCCGCCCGGCTTGAGCAGATCCGAGCAGACCGTGACCGGCGCCACTCCCATTCCCAGGGTGTCGGAGAGGTTCTCCTTGCTCACCCCGGCCGAGAAGCTGACCTGGACGTCGCCGCCGTGGCCCGCCAGGTTGAAGACCCCCGGCAGGGCACAGATCAGCTCGTCCAAAAGCGCCGAGGTAATCACATGCAGGGGAGGACCGGAGAGATACATCGGGTCATCGGGCATCCAACCCTTGTCGTTGCCCACCACCAGTGTGTTGCTGAGCTTGACCCCGAACCGCCGGCCGTGCCGACGGGCGAACTCCCGCAGCCCTTCGATCAGCTCCATGCCCTGATCGAACTGCAAGTCGTCCACGAAAGCCTGTGGCAGCAGCGGAATATGGTCGTAGCCGAGCGTGTCGTGGAGGATCTCCTGGACCCTTCCGATGCCCAGCAGGGTGGGGTTGAGCTTGACGATCACATCCACCTCGTGGCGGGTCATCAGATGCTTGGTGATCGCATCGATCTCGTGGGGAGGACACCCGTGGAAAGTGGAAAGAGTCACCGTGTCGGCGATCCGGGAGGGGAAATCGAGATCCCGAAGATGGGTGAACGGCTCGGGAATCTGTGACCTAAAGGAATCGATCCGGGTTTTGGCGTTCTTCATCTCCACGATGAAATCGGAGATCTTCTCCGTGGAGATCCCCTCCAGGTCGTATCCCACCGACATGTCGAAGACGAAGGGCCCCGGATCGGGGCCCACCAGCGCCATCACGGGTTCCCAGTTGTTCAGAATCCTGATCATCATCCAGGCTTTCACGTACTCGATCAAAGATTCCTCCACCCGCAGCTCCTGGCTCCATTCGATGTTGTAGCCGATGGTCTGCATGTCGATGCAGGGGCGGCCGATCTCCAGGCGGTCGAGCACCTGAACCGTCTTCAGCTCGAAAATCCGCGATCCGCCCAGCCAGGCCAGCACGATGTTCTGGGTCATCTGGCTATGCGGCCCAGCGGCCGGGCCCACGGGAGAGGCGCAGGGACGGCCCAGGAAAGAGAAACCCAGGTCGAGATCGGGCGGACGCTTCCAGACCCGGGCCGAGGGCAGATCGAAAATCCGCTGCCGGGAATTCCATTCGGCGGCCACCCTCCCCAACAACATGTCCAGCGGATAAGGAGTAAGCGGATCGGCGCCGGAAGACATTTCTAACCCTTCTAACTACAGCCGGGCATGGAGACGAGCCGCGTGCTCAGAAGCCTTGGCCCGTACTTCTTCGGGGTCGACCAGAACCGGCCGGCCTTCTTCCAGCACAACTTGTCCGTCCACCTCCACCAGGAGAGGGCGTACTCCCGGGGTAAAGGCCAGATGCCAGGGGTCCATGGGGTCGTACGACCAGACCACCCGGTCCTCCCGCGCCTCGGGAAAGATCTCCCAGCCGGTCTCCAGCCACGACCAGGCAGTTTCGGGGGAGGCGGTTACGTCCTCTTCACGTAGCCGCAGGTAGGCAGACCGGAAAGCGCCGAGCATGTCACCCCCGATCCCGTCGGTCCCGAGCGCCACCCGATTGGGAAACCTGGTCGGCCGAGCATAGCCCACCGAGTTGTTCAAGTTGGACTCCGGGTTGTGCAAAATTACGCCCTTCAGATCTCGGTCGAGATGGACACAGTGCCCCAGGAGCCAGTCCTCCCGGGACCTCGACTCCAACCGGCGACCGGCGTCGGGATCCTCGATGCCCTCCGCCACATGGATGTGAACCCCCACCCCCAGATCCTCGGCCAGCCCGCACACCGCCTCCAGCGTCTCCTCGGAGATAGTGAAGCAGGCATGGGCGCCCACCCATCCCCTTCCTCCCTCCGAAAGGAACCGGCGGTTCTCCTCCAGGCCGCGCCGGGCGCCGTCGGGCCCGTGGCGGTCAGTCACCTCGTAGGCGCACGCCACCCGCACCCCCACCTCCGCGCAGGCGTCGGCAATCAGCGTCAGGGATCCCTCTATGGCCCGGGGAGAAGCATGATGATCCACGATGGCGGTGGTTCCCCGCTCCAAGGCCTCCAAGGCGCCCAGCTTGGCCGACCAGTAGATCATCTCGTCATCGAGAGCGACATCCAGCCTCCACCAGACCTGCTCCAGGATCTCCCCGAAGCTTCGGGGCGTGAGGGGCGGAGCGGGCATGCCCCGGGCCAAGGTGGAGTAGAGATGATGGTGGGAGCAGACCAAACCGGGGGTCTCCCGGCTCATGTCAACGCCTCGATCCCGACGGATAGTGTTTGTTGAAGGGCATCCGAGTGCGCCAAACCCCATCCACCTGATGGAGCGCGGCGGCCACCGCTCCGGCGGTGGGAACCAAACCAATCTCGCCCACTCCCTTGATCCCATAGGGCGAATCGGGCTGGGGGACCTCCACCAGGATCACCTCCACCTCCGGCATGTCCTTGGCGCGGATGATCCCCAGGCTGCGCAGGGTCATGTTGGTAGGCCGGCTGTTGGAGTCATTGGGGAAATCCTCAGAAAGGGCGTAACCCAGTCCCATGTGGACGGAGCCCTCGATCTGTCCCTCGCACAAAACCGGGTTCACCGCCTTCCCCACATCATGGGCGGCCACCACCTTCTCGATCTTCCCGGTCTCTCGATCGGCGATCACCAACTGGCTGGCGTAGCCGAAAGCCGAGTGGATCACCGGGTTTTCCACTCCCTCGGACAGGCTGTTCGTCCAGTCCACCGTCCATACGCCGTAATAGTCCACCCCCGGCTCACAGCCGCCCTCGAGTGCTTTCCGACAGGCGTCGGCCACCGAGCCGGCGACCATGAGCGTCCCCCGGGAGCCGGTGGTCTGCCCGGCGCCCAGCTCGCGGGAGGTGTCGACCAGCACTTCTATGCGGTCGGGATCGATCCCCAGTTCCTCGACCGCTACCTGTAGGGCAACGGTGTGCACGCCCTGTCCCATCTCCGTCCAGCAATGCCTTACCTCCACCGCTCCGTTCGGACGGAACTGGACCACCGACCGGGACACTTCCCGGAAGCCGTTGCCCAGCCCCGAGTTTTTCAACCCGAGTCCCACCCCAACGGCTTTGCCTTCGCTGATCGCGCGGTCGTAATGGGGCTTGACAGCCTCCAGACATCGCCGCGCTCCTCGCGAGCCCTCGTCCATTATCTGTCCCGGTCCCCAAATCGAACCGGGCTCGATCACATTCCGAGCCCGCATCTCCCAGCCGCTGATGCCCACCTTCTCGGCCAGGCGATCGATAACTCCCTCCATGGCGAACTGGGCCTGATTGGCCCCGAAACCGCGGAACGCGCCGCACACCGAGTTGTTGGTGCGCACCGCCACCGCCTCCACATCGATGGCGTCCAACACATAGGGCCCGCTGGCGTGGCCCGCCGCCCGTTCCAGCACCTTCATTCCGACCGAGGCGTAGGGACCGGAGTCTCCCAGCATCCGCGCTTTGAGAGCGGTGAGCTTGCCCTCGGCATCACAGCCCGCCCATATCTCGATCCGGATGGGGTGGCGCTTGGGATGGATGTGGAGGGAGTCCTCGCGGGTGAGGGTGCACTTCACCGACCTTCCCAGCAGATGGGCGGCCAAGGCGGTCTGGGCCTGATTGGCCATGTCCTCCTTGCCGCCGAAGGCGCCCCCGTTGGAGACCAGTTCCACGGTGACCCGAGCGGGGTCCATCCCCAGCACCGAGGCGATCTGGTTGCGATCGTCCCACACTCCCTGGCCTCCCGAATAGACATGGAGGTCGCCGTTGGGGAAGGGGACCGCCACGGTCGACTCCGGCTCCAGGAAAGCATGCTCCACCCGCTGAGTGCGAAAAACCTCATGAATGGTGTGTGCCGAGCGGGAAAAGGCGTCCTCCACATCTCCGCGCTCATACACCGAGCGGGACAAGAGGTTCCCGTCCAACTCCCAAACCGCGTCCTCGGAGGAAAGCGCCTGCTCGGGATCGCTGATGGGAGTGAGCACCCGGTATTCAACCTTGATCAACTCGGCGGCCTCCCTGGCCGTTTGCACATCGCCCGCCACCACCATGGCCAGAACATCCCCCGAATAGGAGGTGCGTCCACCCACGGGAATGAAGACCGGCCAATCCTTGTGGATCAGGCCGACCCGAAGTTCGCCGGGAACATCGGCGGCGGTGATCACTCTCACCACCCCCGGATACGCCTCGGCCGGCGAGGTATCGATGGCCAACACATCGGCGCGGGAATGATCGGTGAGCCGCAGAGCGGCATGCAGCATCATGGGAGAGGCCAGATCGTCGATGTAGGGCCGGTCTCCCAAAGACAGCTCCATGGCCTCGTACTTGGCGCCGTTCTTACCTACCCCTCCGGGACGGGCGACGGAGGGAATCGGTTCTCCCGACGCCAACAGCTCGATGGCTTCCACGATCTTGGTGTAGCCGGTGCAGCGGCACAGGTGGGCGCCCAAGCGACCGTTGATGGTCCTTCGGTCCAGCGCCGATCCTTTTTGGTCGATCAGCGCCTTAGTCCGGATCACGATGCCGGGAGTGCAGAACCCGCACTGCAGGGCGCCGGTGGCCGCAAAGCCGCGGGCCAGACGGTCTCTCTCCACCGGATCGAGCCCCTCCACAGTTATGACCTCCCGTCCCTTCACCCGGGTGAGAGGCACCTGACAGCTCACCAGCGCCCGTCCGTTCACCAGCACTGTGCAGCATCCGCATTGCCCGGAAGGAGCGCATCCGTCCTTGGGCGAGGTGACCCCCAACTCCTCGCGCAGGGCCGCCAGAAGGTGCGGGTGGTCGCCCCGAACCGCGACATCCTCCCCGTTGAGACGGAAGGAAACGGTGGGCGGCGCTTCGATCAGGGTCATAGTCTACTCCTCGGGCGGGAGGATCGCTCCTCTGGTCTGGCTGATCAGCCCATAGTGCTCCGGCACCCGGTATAGATCAAAATTGAACACGGTGTCCTTGTAGAACGAGCAGAAGTCCAGGTCGATGTTGGCCACTATCAACTCGTCCCCGGTGGTGATGGTCTGAGCGACGACCTGGCCGGAAGGGGCGATGATCACGCTCTGCGCCAAGTGGTCGATCCCCTCCTCGATTCCTCCCTTGGCCACCCCCACCACCCAGCATCCGTTCTGGTAGGCGCCCGCCTGCATCACCACATGGTTGTGAAAGTTCTGCAAGGCGTTCTGCTGGGGATCGGGAGCGTAGAAAGAAGGGGTGTTGTAGCCGATCAGAATCAGTTCCACTCCCTGCAGCCCCATCACCCTGTAAGTCTCCGACCACCGCCGGTCGTTGCAGATAGCCATGCCCACCAGCCCCCCGAACGCCCGCCACACCCCAAAGCCGTCCGGGCCGGGCTCGAAGTAGTACCGTTCCAGGTGTTGGAAAGGCCTCCACTCCTCGATCTCCGCATGCCCGGGGAGATGAACCTTGCGGAACTTGGCTACCACTGACCCGTCCCTTTCCACCAGTATCTGGGTGTTGTAGCGGTGGGTCATGCCATCCGCGTCGGTATGCAGCTCCGCATAGCCCAGACAGAAGCCGATACCCAGGCGAGCCGCCTCATCAAAGAGCGGCTGAGTCTCCTCCGAGGGCATCTGCTCTTCGAAAAAGGAGAGCATCTCCTCCTCGTCTTCGATATACCAGCGCGGGAAGAACGTGGTCATCGCCAGCTCCGGGTAGACCAGCAACTCCACTCCCTGATCGGCGGCCTGGGCCAAAAGCTCCATGAGACGCTCAACCACCTCCTTGCGCGTGTCCTCTCGGGCAATGGCACCTAGCTGGGCGACGCCCACCTTTAAGTTGCGGCTCATGGTATCTGACTGTACCATCTTCTTTTACAAATTGTCAAATTAAATTTATAGTCCTTGAACCGTCCCACGCCCTCTGAAAAGACCGGGAACCGTAGTCTGTGTCGGCTTGAGTTTCTGGTAGAGCCGTTCGCGGAAGGTAACCCCGGGCCGCATGTGCTCGGCTCCCAAGAAATCCTGCAACGCCACGGACTGGAGATGGCCCTCGGGCCTTTCGGAAACACCGTGGATGGCGACTACGAGACAATAACCTCGGTGTTGCCCACCATGCTCAGGTCCGCGTTCGAAAAGGGAGCTTCCCGGATCTCAATCACCCTGACCCAGGACATCCCGCAGCATCCGATAGGCCCGGTCCTCGGATCGGCGGACCGCACCCGGCCTTCCATCCCCGGCGGCGAAGCGGTGGTGGATGATCCGATGGCCTGGAACGAAGCGATGATCGGCTCGACCCACCCCGAAGATCTCCACGGGGCGGTGGACCGGATCATCGGTGCGGTGGAAAACCGAATGGGGGGCAAGTTGGGCGGGTTGCCCAGAGAGAAAAAGCAGGCGGCGGTCCGCATTCTGGACGAACAAGGTGTTTTTCTGATCCGCAAATCCGTCGAAACGGTGGCTGAGGCGATGGGGGTGAGCCGAATCACCATCTACAACTACCTCAACGCCATTCGCGGCGATTAGACAACTGTGGTGATGGCTTTCTTCTTACTCCTCACCCTTCTGGGAGTTGACCCGCGCAGCCGGGACATGAGGATGACATGACTTCCACAGGACATCCAAACGCTCCGGCGGGACACTCCCGGCTAAGTTCCCGGCTGGCCGCCAACAGCGTGCCCGTTCTGGCCGTGCTGGGTGCGCTGGCTATCGGGGCGGTGATGTTGGCGGCGTTGGGCGCCAACCCCTTCACCGGTTACTGGGCCATGGCCAAGGGCGCCTTCGGAAGCGGCGGCGCCCTGGTGGAGACGGCTATCAAATCCACCCCCCTGCTATTGGTGGGAGTGGGCATCACCATCGCCTTCCGGGCCAACGTGATCAACATCGGGGGAGAGGGCCAAATGGTGTCGGGCGCCCTGGCCTCCACCACCGTCGCCCTGGGAATGACGGATGTCCCCGCATGGGTCGCTCTCCCCCTGGTGCTCTTGGCGGGAGTGGCGGGAGGAGCGATGTGGGGCGCCATTCCCGGGGCTTTGAAGGCCTACTTCGGGGTCAACGAGATCCTCACCACCATCATGCTCAATGTGGTGGCCGTGCAGGCCATGAACTACCTGCTGCGAGCTCCTTTGATCGATCCGATGGAAATCGAACGGGGTACCCGTATTCCGCAAACCGCCCGCCTGCCCGAAAGCACCGACCTGCCGCTTTTTTCCGAGAACGGACGTCTTCACATCGGGCCGTTCATCGCGGTGCTGGCTGCGGTCCTGGTGTATGTGCTGTTGTGGCGGACCACCTCCGGATACCGCCTGAGAGCGGTGGGGCTGTCCAGTGACGCCGCCCGCTATGCGGGGATGTCGGTGGAGAGAAACGTGGTGTTGGCGCTCACCCTGAGCGGGGCGATGGCCGGGTTGGCGGGAGCGATCCTCGTGCTGGGATCCGAAGGACACCGTATGGTGACCGACGGAAGCACCATCGGGTTCACCGGCAGCGCCGGCTTCAACGGAATCGTCACGGCTCTCTTCGGCGGACTCCATCCGCTCTGGACCATCCCCTCCTCGTTCTTGTTCGGAGGGTTACTGGTGGGGGCGATCGCCCTGCAACGGGCAGCCCAGGTCCCCACCGCCCTGGTGTTGGCGCTCAACGGTCTGGTGGTGCTGTTCGTAGTCAGCCTCGATCATTTCCGGCGCCAGTTGAAGGAGCGAGAGGAGCAGCGGGCAATGGCTGCAGCAACCACTCCGGAGGCCGACCCGACAGCCTCCCATTCCCCCAAGGAGGACGACCCTGATGGCTGACATTTTCGCCAGCGTGGTAATTGTGGCCACCCTGTCCTCGGGGATCCGTCTGGCCGTACCCCTGTTGCTGGCCTCCCTGGGAGAGGCGTTCGGACAGCGAAGCGGGGTGCTCAACCTGGGAGTGGACGGGATCATGCTGCTGGGGGCCTTCGGCGGCTATTACACGGCACTCAAAACACAGAGTCCCTGGCTGGGGTTGCTGGTGGGCGTTGCGGTCGGGCTGGTGCTCGGCCTGCTCTCCGCGGTGATCAGCGTCTCCCTGCTGGCCGAACAAGGCATCAGCGGTATCGGCGTGTATCTGTTCGGGCTGGGGATGAGCGACCTCCTGTTCCAAAGGCTGGTAGGAACTCCCCGGCCCATCCAGCCCTTCCCCAAGGCGCCCATCCCGCTACTCTCCGACATTCCGGTGGCGGGCGATCTACTGTTCAATCACAGCCTCCCCATCTATCTGGCCTTCCTGGCCATTCCGATTTCCACGCTGATCATCAACCGCACCCGCTTCGGGATGAACATCCGGGCAGTGGGAGAAAACCCGGAAGCGGCCGACTCGCAGGGAATCAGCGTGGTGAGAGTACGCTACGCGTCGGTAACCATTGGAGGGGTCCTGGGAGGCGCGGCAGGCGCGGTGCTGGCTCTCAGCTTGGGGATATTTCAGCAGAACCTCACCAATGCCCAAGGCTTCATCGCTATCGCTCTGGTCTATTTCGGAGCGTGGCGGCCCCTGGGGGTGATGGCCGGCTCGCTCGTGTACGGACTGGTCTCCGCCGTAGTGCTGCTGCTCAAAACCCGGGGAATC
Source organism: Acidimicrobiia bacterium (assembly GCA_965214265.1). Taxonomy (GTDB): domain Bacteria; phylum Actinomycetota; class Acidimicrobiia; order Spongiisociales; family ZC4RG35; genus Bin76. The sequence goes on along the minus strand of CBDCBK010000010.1, from coordinate 666,128 downwards.
ATCCCACTGGGCGCCTCGGACCTGGCCGCCATGATTCCCGCGGTCATCACCGTCCTGGCTCTGGTGGTGGCGGCGCGGCGGTTCCACGCTCCCAGCGCCCTCACCAAACCCTTCATTCGGGGGGCATCATGAAATCTTTGACCCGGACCGTCCGTAAACAACCCTTACGAACCAAGGAGTAAAACCATGCACATCCATAAGAAACCGGGCCTGGCCAGGCTGCTGGCCCTGGCAGCGGTTCTGACCCTGGTGGCGACCGCCTGCGGAGACGACGCTGACGCCCCCGTCACCACGGCCGCAGCCGCCCCGCAAACCACGGCTGGGGACACCCCAGACACCACCGAAGCGATGGCGCCGATGGAGCCGTTACGGATTGCGATCGTTGCGCCGAGTGCTTCCAATGACTTGGCGTTCACGCAGAGCATCGTGGATGCGGTGAATGTGATCGTTGCTGAACATCCGGGCACCGAAGTGGCCGTCACCGATGGGACTTTCATTGTTGATGATGCTGCTGCGGCGATTCGTGGTTACGCCGATGAAGGCTATGACCTGGTTATCGCGCACGGCTCGCAGTACGGTGGGTCGTTGCAGGAGATCGCCGGGGACTTCCCCGACACCGCCTTCGCGTGGGGAACCTCTACTGACACGCTGGGCCATCCCAACGTCAGCGCCTACAACGCCGCTTCCGACCAAGGTGGCTACGTGATGGGAGTGGTGGCCGCTCACCTGTCGGAATCGGGTGTGATCGGTGTGGTCGGTCCTATCGAAGTGGGCGACGCCAAGCTGTACGTGGACGGGTTCCACAACGGCGCGGTGGCCTCGGGTGATGTGACCGTCAACATCAACTACATTGGTTCCTTCAGCGACGTGGCGTTGGCCTCCGAAGCTGCCCAGGCGCACATCGCCTCCGGCGCGGACGTGCTGACCGGATCGGCCCAGATGGTGGTCGGCGCGGTGGGAGTCGCCCAAGCAAACGGAGCCCTGTGGTTCGGCACCCAGGCCAACCAGACCGACCTGTCACCCAGCCAGGTTGTCGCGTCGCAGGTGTACAAGTGGGAAGTGGTGTTGAGGGACATCATCGCCGACATCTCCGCCGGTTCACTGGGCGGCACGGCCTATGAAATCGACTTGGCCAACGGCGGACTGGTGATCGAATTCAACGACGGATTCGACCTCCCCGCCGACGCACGAGCCGCCGCCGATAACACCATTGCCGGAATCATCGCCGGCAGCGTCAACACGATGGAAGCAATGCCGATGGAGCCGATGGAGCCGTTACGGATTGCGATCGTTGCGCCGAGTGCTTCCAATGACTTGGCGTTCACGCAGAGCATCGTGGATGCGGTGAATGTGATCGTTGCTGAACATCCGGGCACCGAAGTGGCCATCACCGATGGGACTTTCATTGTTGATGATGCTGCTGCGGCGATTCGTGGTTACGCCGATGAAGGCTATGACCTGGTCATCGCCCACGGCTCCCAGTACGGTGGGTCGTTGCAGGAGATCGCCGGGGACTTCCCCGACACTGCCTTCGCGTGGGGTACTTCTGCTGACACCTTCGGCATGTCCAATGTCAGCGCCTACACCGCCGCCTCCGACCAAGGTGGCTACGTGATGGGCGTGGTGGCCGCCTTGCTGTCCCAGTCGGGAGTGATCGGTGTGGTCGGTCCTATCGAAGTGGGCGACGCCAAGCTGTACGTGGACGGTTTCCACAACGGCGCAGTCGCCACCGGTGATGTGACCGTCAACATCAACTACATCGGCTCGTTCAGTGATGTGGCGTTGGCCTCCGAAGCCGCCCAGGCGCACATCGCCTCCGGCGCGGACGTGCTGACCGGATCGGCCCAGATGGTGGTCGGCGCGGTGGGAGTCGCCCAGGCAAACGGCGTCTTCTGGTTCGGTACCCAGGCCAATCAAACCACCCTGGCCCCCGATTTGGTGGTTGCCTCTCAGGTGTACAAGTGGGAAGTGGTGTTGAGGGACATCATCGCCGACATCTCCGCCGGTTCACTGGGCGGCAAGGCCTACGAGATCAACCTCGCCAACGGCGGACTGGTTTTGGAGCCCAACCCGGCATTCGATATACCCCCGGAGATGTTGATTCAGGTTGCCACCGTGGTTCAGGGAATCATCGACGGCAACATCGATACCGGCGCCAACTAACCAATAGACAAAGAACCAACAAGGTGACAAAACGATGACTCAACTCCTGGAGATGCGGGGAATCGTCAAGCGCTTCCCCGGCGTGCTGGCCAATGATCGAGTTGATTTCGATCTGCGCGCCGGGGAGGTGCACACCCTGTTGGGAGAAAACGGCGCCGGCAAGAGCACCCTGATGAAGATCCTCTACGGGCTGTATCAGCCCGATGAGGGAGAGATGTTCATCGAAGGGTCGCCGACTCAGATCACCAGCCCCATCGACGCCATCAACCACGGAATAGGGATGGTTCACCAACATTTTATGCTGGTGCCTTCCCTCACCGTAACCGAAAACGTGGCGATGGGCGCCGTCACATCAAAAAAGGGACGCATGAATCTGCGGAAGGTGGCCGACCGGATTAACGAGCTATCGGAGGCTCATGGTCTAGCGGTGGATCCCGACGCCCACATCTGGCAACTGTCGGTAGGAGAACGACAAAGAGTGGAAATCATCAAGGCCCTCTACCGCGACGTCAAACTGTTGGTGCTGGACGAGCCCACCGCGGTGCTAACCCCGGGCGAGGTGGAACACCTGTTCAAGATCCTTCGGCAGATGGCCGCGGCCGGACGGGGACTGGTGTTCATCTCCCACAAGCTCCATGAGGTGCTGGCCCTTAGCGACCGGATCACCGTGCTTCGCCACGGGCAGGTGATGGGCGAGGTCCCGGCCAAGGACGCCACCCGCGAAAACCTGGCCTCGATGATGGTGGGCCGCCCGGTGCGCCTGGCGCCTGATAAGGCGCCGCGGGAACCGGGTAAGGCCCGGTTGACCATCCGCGACCTGACCGTTATGGGTGACCGGGGCATCCCGGCCCTGCAGGATCTGAACATCTCGGTGCGCGAAGGAGAAATTCTGGGGATCGCCGGCGTGTCCGGCAATGGCCAGCGCGAGTTGGCCGAAGCCGTCGCCGGGCTGCGGCCGCCGCGTTCGGGCACCGTCGAAGTGGACAACATCGATATCACAGGCCGGAAACCCTCGGCGGTGAGGGCGGCCGGGTTGGCTTACGTTCCCGAAGAACGCCAGCGGGACGGCGCCATCGGAGCATTTACCGTCTCCGAAAACCTGATTCTGGTGAACCACCGCCAAGTACCGCTGAGCCGACGGGGATTTCTCCGCAACGGCGAAATCCGCCACCACAGCCAAGAGTTGGTGGACAACTATTCGGTGGCCACCCCCAACCTGGACGTCCCGGCGTCCAACCTTTCAGGAGGCAACCTCCAGAAGCTGATCCTGGCCCGGGAGCTTTCGGGGTCACCCTCGGTGCTGGTTGCTTCCCAGCCCACCCGGGGAGTGGATATCGGCGCCGCCGAATACATCCACGACCGGCTCATCGAACAACGCAGCGCCAAATCGGTCGCCATCCTGCTGATCTCAGAGGACCTGGACGAAATCCTGGGATTGGCCGACCGGATCGCGGTCATCTACGAGGGGCGAATCGTGGGAGAGGTTGATGCGGAAGTTGCCAACCGACAGCAGATCGGCCTGCTGATGGCCGGGGTTTCGACCGCGGTGGCCTGACCGTCGTGTCCAAGTTGATTATCAGCAGGAGAGGAGACATTCCATGTCCAACCAAGTCGTAACCGCCGCCCTGGTCCAGTCGGAATGGACCGGAAACTCCGAATCCATGGTGGAAAAAAACATCGAGTATGCCCGGGAGGCAGCCGAGCAGGGCGCGCAGGTGCTTTGCTTCCAGGAAATCTTCAACAGCCCCTATTTCTGCACCGTCCAGGACAGCGACAACTACTCCTTTGCCGAGCCCATACCCGACGGCCCGACTATCCAGCGCATGATCGCCTTGGCCCGAGAAACCGGCATGGTGCTGGTGGTCCCCATCTACGAGGTGGTGGACGAGGGTACCTTCTTCAACACCGCGGCGGTGATAGACGCCGACGGGACCTACCTGGGCAAGTACCGGAAGACCCATATCCCCCAGGTGACGGGGTTCTGGGAGAAGTTCTACTTCCGACCCGGCAACCTGGGATATCCGGTGTTCGACACCGCGGTGGGGAGGATCGGGGTGTACATCTGCTACGACCGCCACTTCCCCGAAGGTTGGAGAGTGCTGGGCCTGAAAGGCGCCCGGATCGTGTTCAACCCCTCCGCCACCACCCGCGGCCACTCCAAACACCTCTGGCAACTGGAGCAGCCGGCCGCGGCGGTCGCCAATGAGTTCTTTGTGGGAGCCATCAACCGGGTGGGCGCCGAGGACCTCGAGGGCACCGACTACTACGGATCTTCCTATTTCGCTAACCCCCGCGGGGAGATAGTGGGCGAGACCGCCTCGGACACCGAAGACGAAGTGGTGGTCCGCCAACTCGACCTGGGCCTGGTGGAACAGGTACGCCGCTACTGGGCCTTCTACCGGGACCGCCGACCCGAAGTTTATGAAGAGGTGGCGGCCGTATAACCCATCGGGGGTCTCCGAAGTCCCCCTCCTTCCCGCTATGTGGGTAACGAGTACGTTACGGAATCATTCTGCCGCCGTCGATGACGAGCGGCAATCCCGTCACGAACCTTGATTCGTCGCAGGACAGGAAGAGAATCGCCTGCGCAACATCACGGGGAGTTCCCAGCCGCCCGAGCGGTGTGATTTCAAACCAGGAGCGCCGCATGGCTTCCGGATCTTCGGCCCGGGCGAGATTCCGCTCGTTCATCGGAGTGTCGATGACGCCCGGACACACCGCGTTAACCCGGATTCCGTAGGAAGCGCCCTCGAGCGCCAGCCCTCGCGCCAGCGCCATCATCCCGGCCTTTGACGCCCCGTAGGCCGAAGTTCCGGTCGCCGCGATGAAGTTCCCCACCGACGAGTTCATCACGATCGCCCCGCTCCGCCGCTCCTTCATGCCGGGGACCACCCGGCGCGACATCAGGAACGCCGATGTCAGGTTCGTACGAAGGATCCGGTTCCACTCCTCGAGGCTCGTGTCCTCGACCAGCTTCTTCAGTTCGACGCCCGCGTTGTTCACCAGGACATCCACCGGGCCGAACTGGCGCTCCGCCGTTCCCACGACCGTCTCGACGCCTTCTTCCGTCGAGACATCCGCTACCACGCCGATGGCCGACACGCCCGATTCTCGAATGGCAGCGGCGACCCGCTCCACTGCCTCGCCAGCGAGATCCGCGAGCACCACGCGGGCGCCTTCCTCGGCGAAAAGCTCCGCGGTGGCGCGGCCGATCCCCGCCGCGGCCCCGGTCACGACCGCCACCCGGCCAGCCAGCCTGTTGTTTTTCGTCATGTCTTTTTCATTTTCCTTGCGTAGCGACGAACTCGCGTCGAGGATACCGGCGCCGGGAAGCCAAGCACCTAGGATGTCGACCCGTCATCCGGCTGATCGGTCTTCATCCACACGGTACGTTGGGGGAACGGTATCTCGATACCGGCTTCGTCGAAAGCTACCTTGAGCCGACCGCGCAACTCCCGAGCGGTGGCGAAGTGCTCGCCAGGCTCGGTCTTGGCCATCAGTCGAATCGCTATAGCGCTCTCGCCGAAACTTTGGACACCCGCGATGGTGGGCTCTTCAATTATCGTGGCATTCGGTAATTGCTCGCGCCATACCCCGTCGGCCACCTCCTTGATGACGGCCGTGGCCGCAGCGATATCGGTGTCGTACGCCACCTCTACGTCCAGCACCGTCCTCCCCCAGTCCTGGGACAAATTGGCTACCCGACGGATCTCCCCGTTGGGTATGTACCACAGGGTGCCGTTGATATCCCGGACTTGCGTGGTGCGAAGCTTCACTCCTTCCACCACCCCGATAGTTTCGCCGAGGTTCACGATGTCGCCCACGCCGTACTGCTCTTCCAGCAGCATGAACACTCCTGTCAGGAAGTCCTTAACGAGACTCTGGGCGCCGAAGCCCACCGCCACACCCACTATTCCGGCGCCGGCTATGAGGGGTCCCAGATTCACGTCGAACTCTCCGAGGGACATCATCACAGCCATGCCGTAGATGACGATGGAAGCGATCGATCGGAGTACTGCTCCCAGGGTTCTGGTCCGCTGGCTGCTCCGTTCGTGCTGTTCGAGCATCAGCCCGGCCCGGCGAACCGCTGCTTCACGCAGCCCTTCGATCCGACCAGAAGTCTCGGCCGACTTCCCCCGGGCTTTCTCGGCCACCGCCTCGCGCCGCTCCAACCAACCCTCCACAGCTCGGTCCAACCACCGCCGTGCGATCCGGTTGATCATCCAGGCCGCCAGAAGAATGATCACAACCTTGATCGGGCGGGCCGCGAAATCAGAGATACGCGCCGCGCTGGTGTTGCCGGTCAGGTCGAAAACGATGCTGCACGCAGCCCCCGGATCTGCGCCGCACGCGTCTGTCACTGTCTGGGCAATCTGGAAGAAAGACATCACGCCACCTTAAATATTCCTTACCCTCAGTTTAATGTGGCGATCCAGAGCGATAGCTCTCAGCCCGCGGGGAGGGTGTGTGTGGCAGAATCGGTCAGGTAGACAGTAGGGCGCTGTGAAGTTCATGAACCGGTCCCACGCCGGCCGGAAACTTGCCCGCCTCCTCGATCGCCTGCGCTACGAGCCCACCGTGGTGCTCGGCCTTCCTCGCGGGGGCATCCCGGTGGGTTTCGAGGTAGCCCGTCGACTATCGGCGCCTCTGGAGGTGTTGCTGGTGCGAAAGCTCGGCGCACCTTCCCAGCCGGAACTCGCTATAGGCGCCCTGGGGGAAGGGGGTATACGAATCATCGACGGGAACAGGGTGAAGCGACTTGGCATCAGCGCCGATCAGATAGACCGTCTGGTGCACCGGGAACGCAGGGAGATGGCCCGGCAAGCCGAGTTGTTCCGGCAAGGCCGCCCAGCCGCCGATCTGGCGGGGAGAACGGCTGTGATTGTCGACGACGGGATCGCCACCGGGTCCACCGCCCTGGCCGCCTGCGGAATCGCCCGGCGACTCGGCGCCGATCGGATAGTCATGGCCACCCCGGTCGCTCCCCATGACGCTCCCACTATCTTCAGGGACGCCGCCGATGAGTTCGTGGCCGTTTCCACCCCCCGACGATTCGCCGCCATTGGCCTTTTCTACGCCGACTACCGACCCACGTCGGACGGCAAGGTGATTGACCTGCTCGAACGCGCCCGCCGGAGATAGTGCGGCCTCGCCAACGACCAGCTCCACCACAGAAAACCGGCCGACCGCCGGCTGGACACTCACCTCCCAAGAGCCGCTATTCCAGAATGTGAACCCGCCTGGCTTTGCCGACCTCCTGGCGGGGAAGATCGCCTGGGTTGCAGACAGTGACCCTGACCCGCAGCCGGATGGTTTCCATCAATCGTTTCTGCAGCTGCGTCGCAATGGCCTCCCGGCGGGGACTCAACTCCGGACTTCGCAACTCCACCTTGGCCTCGATCTCGGTGAGAACGCTCCGCTTGTCCACAACAATGGCGAACTGACCGCCCAAGTCGCGATCGTCGAGAAGCACCTCCTCGATCTCACGGGGATACACATTGATCCCCCGCACGATCAGCATGTCGTCGACTCGGCCCCACAGCCGATCCATACACCGAAACGGAAGGTCGCCCACCGGAGGCAACAGCCGGGTGATGTCACCCGTCCGGTACCGGATCACCGGCTGGGCCTGTTTGGTGAGCGTGGTGAGCACCAACTCCCCTGGCTCTCCGTCCGCCAGACCTCTCCCGGTGTCGGGATCGATGATTTCCGGATAAAAATGGTCTTCCATGATGACCAGGCGGCCCTTGTAGTCGCTCCATTCGGACGCCACCCCCGGACCGATGATCTCTGTCAGACCATAGATGTCACAGGCGCTGAAGCCACCACCCCACGCATCCTCTATTTTCTGGCGCATGCCCTCCGACCATGGTTCGGCGCCATGGATACCCCACTGAAGAGAAATCAACTCCAACAAACCCTCCTCCGCGGCCCGCTCGGCGAGCAGGAGAGAGTATGAGGGCGTGCATGCCAATCCGGTGGCGCCCAGATCGGCGAGCATCTGCACCTGAAACCCGGAGTTGCCGCCCGAGGCGGGAATCGCGGTGGCGCCCAGAGCCTCCACACCGTAATGAAGGCCCAGCCCCCCGGTGAAGAGTCCGTATCCATAGGCGATGTGCACCACCGATTCGGAGGTGGCGCCGGCCAGAGCGATGGCTCTGGCGTTCATTTCGGCGAACAGCCGCACATCCGCGGCCGTATAGGCGCCAATGGTGGGCTTTCCCGAGGTCCCCGACGAAGCATGGACGCGCACCACCTCTTCCATCGGCACCGCCAGCATCCCGGTGGGATAGGACTCCCGGAACTCGGCCTTGGTGGTCATAGGCAACTGATCGAGATCGGCTAAAGATCCGATAGAACCTGTATCCGCCAGCTTGTTGCGCCAGTAGGGCGTATCCACTCCCCTGAGCCGGTTGATCACCCCGACCAGCCTATCCGACTGAGAACCGCGCAACTCTTCGGCGGTCATCGACGAAAAGTCCGACGGATAGAACCCGCTTGTCATGTGCGCTCCAACTCTATTCTGTCGATCCTCGCCATGAGATGTCATCGCGCATGGTGAGTCTGTTGTTGCCGATCGAACCTGGAGGATGATCTGCACCCTTTACTCCGGTGGGTTAAGATTCCCCCTCAGTAACAACCTCAAAGAGGAGTCTGTCTTGGTAGTGCCCATGAGCGACTTGGCCGCAGAGTACCAATCACTGAAGACAGAAATAGACGAAGCTGTGGGTCGGGTGCTGGCCAGCGGCAACTACGTCCTCGGCGACGAACTCGAGGCATTCGAAGAAGCCTTCGCCGATTATGTGGGGGCCCGCTATGCAATGGGCGTGGGGTCGGGAACGGCATCTTTACATCTGGCACTGGCGGCCTTGAACCTGGGACCCGAAGACGAGGTAGTCACTGTCCCCAATACCGACAACCCCACTGCTTCGGCGGTGACGCATGCCGGGGCGAAGGTGGTCCTGGCAGATACCACCGGGGACACCTTCACGATGCATCCGGAGAAGCTCGAGGAAAAGATCACTCCCCGAACCAAGGTGATTATCCCGGTCCACCTGTTCGGGCATCCTGCCGACATGGACCCGATATGTGAGATCGCCGACCGTCACGGGATAACGGTATTGGAAGACTCGGCGCTGGCGGTGGGCGGTGAGTACAAGGGACGGCGCACAGGGACCTTCGGGCCGCTGGGATGCTTCAGCGTGGCACCGGGAAAGATCCTCGGCGGATACGGAGACGGAGGAATTGTGGTGACCAACGACCCCGACCTGGCTCACCGTATCAGAGTGCTCAGAAACTACGGTCATGCGCCGGGCTTGCGACTGTCCGGGAAAGACCTGACCGGAGGAAGCGGATGGAAGGTGCTGGAGGAAGGGTTCAATCAGCGCCTCGACACCATCCAGGCGGCCATCCTCAACGCCAAGCTTCCTACCCTAGAAAACCGCATCACCGGCCGGAGGCGTGCGGCCGCCCTTTACCGGGAGATCTTTGCGAACACCCCCGTTACGGCCGTCCACGAGGCGCCCTGGGCTCGTCATGTCTACTTCGCGTACAACGCGATGGTTTCCGAAGAGGTTCGCGACCAGGCCCGAGAATACCTTGCGTCGCGGGGGGTCGCCAGCAGGCTGTACTACAACCCACCATTGCATCTCCATCCAGCTTATCGGTGGATGGGGCTTGGTCCCGGTTCCCTGCCTATGGCTGAGAAAACCGCCTCCCGGATGATCGGTCTGCCCTGCTTTCCCCAGATCACCGAGTCGCAAGTCGAGGAAGCCGCGGCAACGCTCCTGGAGTTTCTGGGCTCCGGCTGACCAACTTGAGCGATCCGCCACAAGTCACGCCGTCTCCGCCGTCCCACTGTGGTGGATTGTCTGGCAGCTGTATCAAAGGTGCTCGTCCCAAACAATTCCAGATCTCGGAGCTAGGAGAGTTCGTAGGTCAATGTCCCAGGGTCAATAATCGCCGTTCTCGCCCGCAGATCCAGGTAGAGCACGGTCGTTATCATATCCCGCGCAGCCTGCCCAAGGCTAACATTCTGCGTATCCAACCCAACAGAGGAGCACGCCTTGCCAATCCCTACGAACAACCTGGCCGCCGAGTACCAGTCCCTGAAACCCGAGATCGACGAGGCCATAATGCGGGTGCTGGCGAGCGGTAATTACGTCCTCGGCGAAGAGTTGGAGGCGTTCGAGGAAGCGTTCGCCGATTATCAGAACGCCCGGTACGCCATGGGAGTGGGGTCGGGCACGGCTTCCCTTCACCTCGCCCTGGAGGCGATGGATCTGGAGCCCGGGGACGAGGTGATCACCGTACCCAACACCGACAATCCGACCGCCTCAGTCGTGGCCCATGCTGGTGCGAAGGTGGTGCTGGCGGACACAACCCCAGACACCTTCAACATGGATCCTGAGAAGCTGGAGCAATACATCACCCCCCGCACCAAGGTGATCTTCCCCGTGCACCTGTTCGGCCACCCCGCCGACATGGATCCCATCATGGAGATCGCCGACCACCACAGCATAACGGTTATCGAAGATGCGTGTCTTGCGATCGGCGCCGAGTACAAAGGGCGGCGGATGGGGACGTTCGGCCCGCTCGGGTGCTTCAGCGTGGCGCCTGGAAAGATCCTGGGGGGATATGGGGACGGAGGGATGATCGTCTCCAACGACCCCGACCTGGCCGAGAGAATCCGGGTACTCCGCAACTACGGCCACGCGCCCCGTAGGCCGCGTTTCCAAGGTGACTTGACAGGAGGCGATTGGACGGTGCTGGAGGAAGGCTTCAACCAGCGTCTCGACACCATCCAGGCCGCGATCCTCAGGGCCAAGCTCCCCACCCTGGACGACCGGATCAACGGCCGTCGCCGGGCTGCGGCTATCTACCGGGAGATATTCGAGGGAACGCCGGTGACCGCTGCCTACGAAGCGCCCTGGGCCAAGCACGTTTATTTCGCTTACAACGCTATGCTCGACAATCGCGATGAGGCTATAAAGTACCTGTCCTTAAGGGGTATCCCTGGCCGTCTGATCTACAACCCGCCCCTCCATCTCCATCCTGCCTACAAGTGGATGGGACTCGGACCGGGCTCGTTGCCGGTAGCGGAAGGAACCGCATCGCGGATGCTGGGACTACCCTGTTTCCCTCAGATCACCGAATCCCAAGCCGAGGAAGTCGCAACCACCCTTGTGAAGTTCGCCGAAGGCGCCTAATCCAACTCCGCCTGATTATCCGGATGGGCTGACCTCCGGCCGGCCCGCGGTTGTGCCCAATCGCGGAGCACGCCTGAAACACGGGATTCGAGCTTGCCGTGGAGCACTTGGGCGGTAACGGCCGAAGTCGCTGCCGCGGTGGCCAACAACGCCGGGGGAACGATCGCAAGCCCGTTTAGAGCGGTCTATGGACCGGGCAGTTCGTCTCGTTGTCGATTGTGGGCCAAGAGAGTCGGATCTCGGGCGAGTAGTTGACGCGTTTCACCGTGCTATGTAAGTTATAGTGGGGGATATGGGTTCCGTTATATCTGTGACAGGTGAAGTGCCGAGTACCGAAATCGGCGCAGTCCTAATGCACGAGCACATTATGTGTGACCTATACAGGATAACCGCTGATTCGAATCATCTACTTGATGACGTTGACCTTGCCGCCAGTGAGCTCCGTCAGTTGGCTGATACGCCGGTCCACACCGTAGTAGACGTAACAAGTGTTGGATTGGGCAGAGATCTTGAGACATTGCGGGATCTGGCTTTACAAAACGATCTCAATATAGTTGCCGGCTGTGGATGGTACCGGGACCCTTACTTGCCAAGAGAGGTCTTTGAGACAACCGCAGATGGCCTGGCAGACGAACTGATCCGCGAGATTACCCAAGGATCTGACTCTGGTGGAATACGACCAGGGATTATCGGAGAAATCGGCGCATACAGAAGTCCGATGTCTCCTGCCGAAGAGCGGGTTTTACGCGCTGGCGGATATGCACAGTTAGAAACAGGAGTGTCGATCTATACACATGCTTCCCGGAGCACAGTTGGGATTGAGCAAGCCAGAATCCTGATCCGCATGGGTGTTCCACCAGACCGGATAGTCATCGGCCATGCTGACACCGTGCCCCGGAAGGACTACTGGTCAGAATTGCTCGATATGGGAGTCACCCTCGGCTTCGACACTGTGAAACCTACCTACGCCTTTGACATTAACAAACGCATTGCTGGTCTGACATGGCTCGCTGAGCGGGGATCCATTGATCATGTTGTAATTTCTAACGACGTGTGCTGGCGAACCCACCTCCGTGCATTCGGCGGCGGCGGATACACATACTGTGTCACAGACTTCTTCGATGCTCTGCGAAGCGAGGGGTTCGGCGACAGGGAGTTCCAAACGATCTTCCATGACACTCCGGTCCGGCTTCTCGAGCTACCGTAGCCTGGATCCCACAACCGCTGCGGATGAACTGGTTTCAGGCGGTGGAGGTGAGTTCTTGAATAAGGATGTCGGAACTGAGATATTCTGTTCTCGCCCGAAGATCCAGGTAGAGCACGGTTCCGATCACCGATGAGAAGGGCAGGCTCAAGAGGCTGATGATCAGAATCGCCCAGAAGTCGGGGAGGAGCCAGTAGAGAACCACGAAGGGAGGCACAATCACCAGAACCGACAACACCACAACCGCGCTCGCCCTCCCGAACTGCGCCGATACCAGCCTCCAGGACCGTCGCAGGCTGGCGATGGCGCCTTCTCCTTCGACCATCACCACCATGGGAGCCATCCACCACAAGACCATCAGGGCCAGCGCCGGGAGAACCATCACGAAAGTCCACACCAGGAAGGGCACAAGCGTCTCCAAGGGTGTGCCGAGAGGATCATCCGCATAGATACTCAGCTGTTCGAGCATCCCGGGAGCCACCACCGCCAAGATCATGGTGCCGATCAGGATCATTGTCATTGCCACCGCTCCGACTCCCAACGCGAAAAGCAACAACATCCTCAGCATCTTCTGAAACCTTTCTCCAGCCGCGCGGGTGGCTTTGGTGGCGGAAAGGTGGAGGTCGACGCATTGGGAGGCAGCGATCCGTATCAAAGCCCCGGTGGCCAACAACTCGGTAAGGAAAGACACCACCTCCATCAGCCACCCGATGCCGGGGGTCCACTGCAAGAGCCAAGGAATACCCACCAACGCCAAGGTGACCGCCATCAGCGTCCTGAACCTCCCTTTGTAGAGAGTCCACGAGAAACCAAAAACCTCTCCAATCCCCAACGGGCGAAAGTCTGACATCTCCGGTTGAGGTTATGCCTAGGCGGCTGAGATCGGCGGGGTCAGGTCCCAGTTGGCGGCCTCGTGATAGGCCTGCCCTATGCGGGCGATCTCGGTCTCGGCCAGGGGTCTGCCGATGATCTGCAACCCGATGGGAAGCCCGTTCGAGTCGAAACCGCATGGGACGGAGAGGGCCGGCTGGCCGGTCAGGTTGGCGGGAGCGGTGGTCCGCACGTAGGCCGGGTTCACATCCTCGCTTTGCCCTCCGTACTCGAAGACATTCTGATCCTTGTGGGCGGCTACCGCCGAAAGGGTCGGAGTGAGCACCGCAGTAAGACGGTTTTGGTTGAAACAATCCCGCACGGCTCGACAGATCTTCTCCCGACCGCGGAGAGCGGTCAGATAGTGCTCGGTGGGCATCATCAGACCGGTGGCAAAGAGTGTCCTGATGGCCGGATCGATCAGATGGGGCGCCTCCACCATCAGTTCCTGGTGATAGGCCGCGCCCTCGGACCGAACCAGGGCGTATTCGACTCCCATCACCATATCCAATTCCTCGATCTCCAGTGCTATAACCTCGGCGCCCAGGTCGGCCAGGACTCCCACCGCGGCCTCAAAAGCTTCAGACACTGCAGGTTGAATCAAGGGATGTCGATAGCGTTCGATCACACCCAACCTGACTCCCTCCAAGCTGCCCTCGCCGTCGGGATAGCCGTCGGGAGGCAAGTCAGTGAGAGTGGTGGAATCGGAGGGATGGAACCCCGATATAACCGATTGGACGAGAATGCAGTCGGCGGGAGTGGGCGCCAGAGGGCCGATGTGGTCGAGCGACCAACTGAGGGCCGCCACTCCGCTGCGGGGGACCCTTCCATAGGTCCCTTTCAGGCCGGCCGTCCCGCACACCGCGGCCGGGATGCGAATCGAGCCGCCGGTGTCGCTCCCCAGCGCCGCAGCGGTGATCCCTGCCGACACCGCCGCCCCCGAGCCACCACTGGACCCGCCCGGGATACGTTCTATGTCCCAGGGGTTGCAAGCCGGAGGAGACTCCACCCCGCAGGCCAACTCGTGGGTGACAGTCTTGCCCACGATCACAGCTCCGGCTTCCCGCAGCCGCTCCACCACCGGAGCGTCCCGTGTGGCAGGAGTGTCGGGATAAGCGGGAGAGCCACACAGGGTGGGATGCCCGGCCATGTCGATGATATCTTTCACGCCCACCGGAATCCCGGCCAACGGACCGGGGTCGATCCCTTGGAAAAGCTGGCGGTCCACCCGATCGGCCGCCTCCCGCGCTCCCTGGTAATCGATTATCACAAAGGCCTGCAACCGAGGATTGAGTTCCTCGGCGGCGGCCAGGGAGCGGTCGGCCAACTCCCGGGCGGAGACCTCTCCGGAGCGGAGGCTTCTGCCCAGCTCGGCGATTACTCCCCCGGCGGCGTTCATTCCCATCGCGGGTCGAATCTCAAGGCCGGCTCGTCGGTTTGAGCCAGGCGGTCTCGCACCAAGTCGATGTCGGCCCATTGAGCCTCCAGGAGCCCCGCCAACTCCGCCGGATCCCAATCCTCGGCCTTCAACCCGGCTGCGGAAACCAGTGTGCGGACCTCTTCGGGCCCGAGGGCGCTCACTGGGGGATCACCGCCACCACGTCCACTTCCAATTTGAGCCCGGGCAAACCCAGAGCGGCCGCCTGGCAGGCGGTGACCGCCGGATAGGGGCCCCCTCCGAACACCCGCCGCCGCACCTCCATCTCCTCGGGGAGCTCCCGGATGTCCTGGCAGAAGTAGGTGATCTTCACGATGTTGGCAACAGAACCCCCGCACGCCACCAAGACCTCGGCGACATTCCGCCAGATCTGTTCGGCCTGGGATCCCGTGGTGTCACCGACGATCTCCCCCGCCGCGTCGAACGCCACCTGTCCGGCCAGGTAGACGGTGTCGCCTGCCCGGACCGCGTAGGAGTAGGGCTCGGGAGGCTCGCAAAGGCCGTCGGGGTTGATCGCCTCGATGTTCACTTCGGAGCCTCCTTCGGATCAGGACCAGCCGTGAGTCGGGACCCTCTCGGTGATCTCAACCCGGCCGGGCCACACGACCATGGCCGCTCTGTTAAGCATCCAGGTCGACCAGTTCGTCGTACTCGTAAGTGAGCCGCTCGCCGCCGGTGGGAGTCACCCGAACGTTGTCGGCAAGCGAGAGAGCGGACACCGACTGGTATGCGGCAGGATCGCTGAAGGTGGAATGCGGATGGAGATTGATCACCATGTCAGTCTCCATGATCCGCTCCTTACCCGGCGACCATGGGGGCTCCAGGGAGTCGAGGCCGAGACCGTGAGCGGTGTAGGACACCAACTCCCGGCCGCCGTAGCCGTACTTGTCATTCACCCGGTCGCGGGCAGCCAAAATGTCGTTGGAGGATGCGCCCGTCTTCATCGCCGCTACGCAGGCCTCGAAGACCTCAACTCGAATATCCCAGAAGCGCCTGGCCTGATCGGAGGGTTTCCCGAAGCAGTAATTGCGTCGCAATTCCAACCAGTAGCCGGACGGGCCCGCCCACTCCAGGTCTATGGAGAGGAATTCGTCCCGCTCGATCTCGGCGTGCATCCCGTGGGTAAGGGCCTTGGGGGAGGTACGGCCCGTCTGGGCGATCCCGGTCAGACAGCCGTACTGGCGAACCAGCCGATGAGCTTCGGCCATGACGTCGATCTCGAGAGCCCCCGGACGTATGTGGCCTTCAAGGCTGCGGAAAACCTGGCGGAGAATCCTCGAAGTTTCCCGGTGGTTCTCCATCTCCTCGGGGCTCTTTTTGATGCGGACATCGTCGAAGAGGTCGGTCGCGTCCACCAGGGTGGAACCAGGGACATTCTTTTGCAGACCACTCATGAGCGCATAGGTGGTGATGTCGGCCAGCCCCGCCATCCCGATCGTCCCATTCGAGTAGCCGTGGTCGGAGAGAATCCCGGCGATCTCCACTTCGGGAGTTTGGGTGTGCCGAATATCCTGGATCCAGTTCACCATCGCCACTCGTTTCCCTCCCCACAGAGGATCGCCTATATAGGAGGGCTCGCCTTTGGCGGGAAGCACCGCAATCCCCCACCCAGCCGCCTGCCAGATGTCGCTCACGTACTGGACGCGGCCTCGCATGAAGTCGTCGCCGCGACAATAGACGACCAGGGCATCCATCCCTGCTCCGGCCATAGCCTCGCGCAGCACTCGATAACGTCTCGCCCGCTCAGCGGGAGAGGAAATGTGGGTAATAGGTCCTTTTGCCATGGTTATTCAGCTCCTTTTTGTTGCCAGGCGTCGAACGCCGCCTGCCCGGCCAGGTAAACGGTACCGCCTGCCCGAACCCCACCGCAGTAAAACCCGGGAGGCTCGCACAAGCCATCGGGACTGTTCGCCTCGATGGCCACAGGAGGCTCCTTGCTATAACGGGGTGGGTGTCGGTACATTTTATGAGGAAAGGATACGAAGCACCTCTTCCCTCAGCGCCAAAGAAACGACACGGGCCGTTTCGTTTTCGCTTTCCAAAGATAGTCGGAACGTCGCGTCGGAGAGCAGCACTCATCGCCTCATCGGTACTCGCCGGGATCGAGTATTCCCACGCCTTGGCAAGACCTGAGAAGAGATCGCATAAACCCAGCAGGCAACATGGCCGGTCGCCCAGCAATATTCCTGACACCAGTGGGCAAGATCATCAAGCTGGGCTGGAGGGAAGGCTCGAAGCCCTCCCTCGGCGAGCCGCCTCAATGACAATCTATCCAAAGTTGACCGGATCGATTCTCAGATCCTTGTAGGTCGCCATCGGATAATACGCAACACCTTTTTCGTTAAACCGCAGCCGCGCCGAGTCTCCTCGGTCCACTAGCGTCACTGCAGCTACAACTTCGGCTCCTGTCTGTTCAATAGCATCAAAAGCCTCAAGAATCGAACCACCGGTTGTCACTACGTCGTCGACTAGGAGCACCTTGTCGCCCGTACCGATCCGGGCACCTTCAATCAAGCGTCCCGTTCCGCGGTTCTTGGCTTCCTTGCGCACGAAGAACCACTCGGTATCACTCACGGCCGCTACCCCGACGGCCAGCGCATCGGCACCCAGAGTCAGCCCGCCAACCGCATCGAAGTCATGACCGCCCTCGGTAACAGTTTCGAAAATGGCCTCCGATGCAATCTGGAGATCTCTCCACTTGGCGAGTGCCTTTTTACCGTCGATGAAATGAGAGGACCAGGCGCCCGACGCCAACTTCACAGGTTCGGGGAGCTCCCGGAGAGCTAACTCACGCAGTATGGAAAGAAGCTGGTCGCGGCGCGTGAGAGTCAATGCAGACATTGAAAGATCAGTCATAAATCATACTGCTGTAATCTAGGTCCTCCTTGTCGGATTCTTTAGGGTCGCGACCATCCCCAAACCCTTCAGTCGGGGACAACCACGGAGCGGATCGCCGACCCCTCCTCCAGGTTGCGGAAACCCTGCGCAGCCTCCGTCAGCGGTACGGCGTGGGTGACCATGGCGTCCAGATCGAGGCTTCCCTGCTGATAGAGGGAGTCCAACACCGGAAAGTCATGGGCGGGTATCCCGCCGCCGCCGTGCGTGTTCTGGAGCGTCAAACTCCTGCGGGAAAAGGCCGCCGGATCAAAAGTGGCCATCACCCCGGGTTTCTGCCCCCCGATCAGGGTT
This sequence comes from Acidimicrobiia bacterium, assembly GCA_965214265.1. Lineage (GTDB taxonomy): Bacteria > Actinomycetota > Acidimicrobiia > Spongiisociales > ZC4RG35 > Bin76. The sequence continues at coordinate 648,055 of CBDCBK010000010.1, read as the reverse complement.
GCGACACCCCCATGGGCCAGCATCTCCAGACACTGTTCAACACAGACCCGCGCTCCCACCGCCTCGAAGGAGAAATCCACTCCCGCGCCGCCGGTGATGCTCCGCACCGCTTCCACCGGGTCTTCGGAGGCCGAGTTCACCACATGGGTGGCGCCCAGCTCCCTGGCCCACTCCAACTTCCGGTCGGAGAGATCCACGGCGATTACCTTGGAGGCGTTGGCTATCCGGGCGCCCTGCACCGCCGAGAGGCCGATGCCGCCGCAGCCGATCACCGCCGTGGTAGCCCCCGGCCATACCCTGGCGATGTTCAGAACAGCGCCTGTTCCGGTCATCACCGCGCATCCAAGCAGCGAGGCCGAAGTCATGGGCATCCCGTCGGAGATCCGAAACGCGGCCTGGGCATCCACTCCGATGCGCTCGGCGAACATCCCGAGGCCCATCGGGACCTCCACGGGGGAACCATCGGAGGCCAGGGAGACCTGCGGGGCGCGGGGAGAGGAATCCCGGCACCGTCGCGGCTCGTTGCGCCGGCACATCGAGCATGCGCCACAGGGGACCCGACACCCTACCGCCACCCGGTCGCCTTCCTTCAGGTGGGTCACTCCCGGACCCACTTCTTCCACCACGCCCGCCCCTTCGTGACTTAACAGCATGGGATAGCGGCCCTCTCGCCCGCCATGTCGACCTGCCGCCACCTTGTAGTCGGTGGCACACACCCCGGCCGCCTCCATCCGGAGTATCACCTCCCCCTCACGGGGAGGACCGATCTCGATCTCGGTGATCTCGATCCGGCCTGGCGAGACCACCAGGGCTGCCCGGTTAAGCATTTAGGTCCACCAGTTCGTCTGTCCAGTCGGTCATCCGCTCGCCGCCGGTGGGAGTCACCCGGATGTTGTCAGAGAGCGAGATACCCGAAACCGCCAGGGCCTCGGCCGGATCGCTGAAGCTGAGGTGGGGATGGAGATTGATCACCATGTCGGTCTCCAGGATCCGATCCTTCCCCGGCGCCCACGGGGGCTCGAGGGAGTCCAATCCGATGCCGTGGGCGGTGTAGCCCACCGACTCCCGTCCGCCGTAGCCATACTTGTCATTCACCCGGTCGCGGGCCGCCACTATGTCCATGGAATGGCCGCCGGTCTTCATCGCCGCTATGCAAGCTTCCAGGGTCTCCAACCTGATCTCGAAGAAACGCTTGACCTGGTCGGAGGGCTTTCCGAAACTGTAATTGCGTCGCAATTCCAGCCAGTAGCCGGACGGGCCTCCCCACTCCAGGTCAATGGAGATGATGTCGTGGCTCTCGATCTCGGCGAACATCCCGAAGGTGTACGACTTAAAAGGCGGGCGAGCGATCTGGGCGATCCCGGTCAGACAGCCGTACTGGCGAACCAGCCGCTCGGCCTCGGCCATCGCGTCGATCTCGAGGACCCCCGGTCGCATGTGGGCCTCCAGGCTGCGGAACACCTGCTTGAGAATCCGCGAAGTCTCCCGCAGGTTTTCCATCTCCTCGGGGCTCTTGATCGCGCGGATATCGTCGAAGAGGTCAGTGGCGTCGACCAGGCTGAAACCGCTGAGAGCCTTCTGGAAGGCCCGCATGTGGGCATAGGTGACGATGTCGGCCAGCCCCACTATCCCGAGTTTCCCGCTCGTGTAGCCGTGGTCGGAGAGAATCCCGGCGATCTCGGTGTCGGGTGTCTGCGTGGCCCGAATATCATCGACCCAGCCGGCCAGGGCCACCCGTCCCCCTCCCCACAGGGGATCGCCGACGTAGATGGCATCGCCCTTGGGGAGAAGCACGATAATCCCCCATCCGGCCCATTGGAAGCCGTCGCTCACATACTGGATGCGGCCTCTCATGAACTCATCGGCACGGCTATAAATGATCAACGCATCCATGCCTTCTGCGGCCATGGCCTCGCGCAGCACTCGATAACGTCTTGCCCGCTCAGCGGGAGAGGAGATATGGGTTACGGTTCCTTCTGCCATCGTTATTCAGCTCCTTTGTTGCCGGGCGTCGGAACCGACGCCGGGCGATTGGCGGCGGATAGTTGCGGGTCTTGTAGCTCTTCACATATCTCGTCGGTGGTTCGGGAGGCGATGAATCCGCCGTCCGTCATCCTGACGAGAGCATTCTCGTGAAGATCCTGGGTGGAAGAGGTGCAGGCATCGGAAACCAGCGAAACCGTGTAACCCCGGTCGGCTGCGTCGCGGGCGGAGAGTTCCACGCACCCCTCGGTCACGATTCCGGTGATGACCAGGTTGGTGATGCCCATGCGTTTGAGGACTTTGTCGATGGCAGTGGAATTGAAGACACTGGCGGAGGTCTTGGAGAAGATCATCTCATCGCTCTGCTCCGCCACCTCCGGCAGGAGATCGTCATCGCGGAGGTCGCGGGGCACCGGCTCGAGGTCGGCCGACGGCATGAAGGCCTTCCCGGCGTCCCGGCCGTCGTCGGTACGATACGCCACCCGGACATGGATGACTTCCTCGCCCGCCGCCCGGAAGGCGTCCTGGCACCTACTGACGTTGGGCAGGATGGCGTTGATGTTGTCCCACCGTTCCTGCATTTTTTCGGGCTGGCCGGCCTCTGTGGCGATCCGCCCTATCCACCCGTCGGCATGCGCATCCAGATACTGCAGGTCGATGGTGAGCAGGGCGGTCCTCCCCGGAGCGATAGAAGGGAAAGAGGGCCGGGGGAATAGGTCGTAAAAGGGGTCGTGCAGATTCAAATCTCTCGCCTTCCTGGATTGAGCCGCTTCCTACAAAAAGAAAGTATCCCGCTGCAATAGCGCGACTTCCGGTTTTAGTAAGTATATTTAGCATGGTCGGGTTAACGCGTCCCTCGGGGCGCGAATGTCCGAATAGAGCTTAACTACCCTGAGCACCAGCGCAGGAGAAGGGATGAACACAGAGAGATGAGAGTTTTGGTGACGGGAGCGGGAGGATTCTTCGGCAGAGCGTTGGTCCGGGCCTTTGCACGGGGTGGGGATAATGTGGTGGCGGCGGACATTCTTCCGCCCGATCAGTTCGTTCCGCGCTCAGACACCCCCAGCGACCGTGTCCAATACGTGGTGCTGGACGTCGCCGACCCGGCCGCCTGGTCTACGGAGACCACGGGGCCGGTGGAAGGGATCGTCCACGCCGCGGCGCTGACTCCCAGTGTCCAGGAGGCCATGGGGAATCCGGCCAGCCTGGTGCGAGTCAACCTGATCGGAGCCCTCAACGCCATGGAGTTCGCCCGAAAGGAGCAACTGGACAAGTTTCTCTTTATCTCGTCGGCCGGCGTCTACAACCAGTCCCAAGAGGAAGTTCTCACCGAAGATGACGCGGACGGCGGTTTCTCGCTGTACGGCTCGGCCAAGATTGCCGCCGAGATCATGCTTTACCGCTACGCCGTGATGTTCGGGTTCGACGCCGGCGCCATCCGTCCCACCTCCATGTACGGCCCGGCCGAGGAGTTCCGCGACACCCGACCCTTCGTCACCCAGGCCAAACAGTTGGCCGACGCCGCCCTGGACGGGCTGGCGGTGCGGGTGATCGGCTTGGACGACCGCTGCGACTGGGTGTTCGTGGACGATGTCGCCGAGGCCGCCCACCGCTTCTTTTCGGGAACCATGGGTAACCGCTCCTTCGCCTTCTCCTCGGGAGAGGCGATACCTTTCCGGGACGTGTTGGAAGCAGCCCAGGCCGCCTTCGGTCTGGTGGTGGACGAGAACGCCGAGACCCTTATTGACGCCACCCCCGACCGACCCACCACTATCTCCTGCAACAAGGCGCGTGCAGAACTCGGCTGGAACCCGATGGGCATAGCAGCCGGCATGCGCCGTTACGCCGAGTTGGGAGGCTGAGCCCCCACAAATCCAAATTCGATTGAACGTCAACCCATACCCGAAAGTACAGCATTAGAGATGGAGTTCAAATGAGCGAAACGAAACTAAGAGCCGCGGTTGCCGAACGTATCCTGCGAATCCGAGAGGGCGAAGAGTCCCCATACCTCCGGATAGTGCGGAAGGCAGCGGAACGAACGGACGTCATCCGCCTGGTGAGGGGAGAGCCGGACATCCCAACCCCCACCCACATCATCGAAGCCGCCAAGCGCTGTTTGGACACGGGCCACATCGGCTACACGCCGCCGGGGGGAATGATCGAACTGCGAGAGGCCATCGCCCGTAAGTTCAAAAGGGACAACGGCCTGCAATACGACGCCGAGACCGAGATCCTGGTCACCGCCGGCGCCCAGGAGTCAATGGCCGTCAGCCTCCAGACCCTCCTCGACCCCGGCGACGAGGTTCTCCTCGCCAACCCCCATTACATGGCCTATCCGACCAACATCATCATGGCCGGCGGCAAGCCCGTGTTCCTGCCCACGGTGGAGGAAGATAACTTCGAACTGAATGCCGAGGGCATCGAGGCATGCATCACCGACCGCTCCAAGGTTCTGGTGCTGGTGACCCCCAACAACCCCACCGCCGGAGTGCTCACTCGTGAGGCCCTGGAGGGGATCGCCGACGTGGTTCGGGCCCATCCGGATCTGGTGGTGATCTCCGACGAACTGTATGAGAAGGTGGTCTACGACGGCTTCGAGCACGTCAGCTTTGCCTCCTTGCCGGATATGTGGGAACGGACCATCACCATTAACGGTTTCTCCAAGGCCTACAGCATGACCGGCTTCCGGGTGGGATACATGGCCGGGCCGGCCGACTACATTCTGGCCGCTACCGAGCCCCGCCACTCCTTTAGCATCTCCACCAACCTTCCCTCCCAGCACGCCGCCCTGGCCGCGCTGGAGGGTCCCCAGGACTTTCTTGTGGAGATGATGGAGGAATACCACCAACGCCGGGCGATCATGCGGGCCACCTTCGACAAGTTGGGTGTCACCTACGGAGAGCCCCAGGGCGGGTTCTACTTCTTCGCCAACGTCTCCGGATCGGGACTGGACGCGGGCGAGTTCGCCGCGAGGGCGCCCGACTACGGAATCCTCTTCTCGCCGGGCAGGGCCTTCTCCGAGGGAGCGGCCAAGTACATCCGCATCTCCTATCTGGCTCCACGAGATGACCTGATCCGCGCCATGGAAGGCTTCACACAGCTGTGGAACGACTGTCTGAGCGGCAAGTGAGCGGCCCCACAGTAGCCCTGGTCGAAGAGTTCACGCCTGCCCAGGTAACGGCCCTCCAGAAGGCTCTCCCCACCAGCGCCGCGGTCCTTACCGACGCCCTCGGTTCGGGGACCATCGGACAGGCCGACTACGTGGTGCTCCGGCAAGAGAGCCTCGACGACGACCAACTCAGCGCCCTTTCCTCCCTCCGGGGAGTGGTCACCATCGACTCGGGGGGCGCCACCGTCTCCCAAGAGATCTGCGACTCCATGGGAGCGTGGACCGAAGGTGTCGTGTCCCCCGGGCCAACCAGCGTGGCCGAGCACGCCGTGATGCTGATCCTGGCGCTCTTCAAACGACTGCCCACCGGCTACCAGCGCCTCATGGACGGGGTGATCGTGGAAGGAATGGAGCCCTTCGTCACCGACCAGGTGAACTACTCCTACAACTGGGTAGGCCTGGACCTGTTCGAGGCCGTGTTGGGTAAGACAGTGGGCTTGGTCGGTGTCGGCTCGATCGGAAGCGTGGCGGCCAAGCTCCTGGTGGCGTTCGGGGTGGATGTCGCCTACACCAAGCGCAACCGTTTCACTCCCGAAGAGGAGCAGAAGATGGGCATCCGCTACCTCCCCTTCGAGGAGCTCCTGGCGGAGTCGCACTGTGTCTCGCTCCACAACCGGTTCACCCCGGAGACCGAGAAGATGATGGGCGCCCGGGAGTTCGCCTTGATGCCCCGCGGATCGTTCTTCGTCAACACCGCACGCGGGCGGCTGGTGGACGAGGACGCCCTGATGGCCGCACTGCACAGCGGGCATCTGGCCGGCGCCGCGCTGGATGTTATGTGGTGGGAACCCATCCTTCCGGACAGTCCTCTCCGGGACACCCCCAACCTGCTGATGACCCCCCACACCGCCGGGACACCCGCCGGTGACACGGTGGCCCTGGAACTGGGCTCCGCCGGAAGAGTCATCCGCCGACGGAATGGAGAAACGAAATGAGTGAAAAGACTTTTGTTGGCATGCAGGTGGGAGGAATCAGCTTCATCGACGAAGGCGTAGAGGAGACCCTCGACATTTTCGTGGAGTTGGCCGGAGTGAACGCCATATTCATCTCCGCTCTCTCCTGGGCTCGGGGCAACGCCGGCCGTTCAGGCAGCGGCGACTATCCCGACCACGGGGGGCAGGAACCCGACAACCTGCAGGGCGGGGCATTTTTCCCGCCCGACCCCAAGTACTATCACGCCACCTCCATCAAGGATTTCACTGCTCCCGACCCTCTCTACAAGGGCTGGGACATCCTGGGAGACGTGATCCCTGCAGCTCGGGAAAGGGGCATGGAGGTCTTTACGTACTACTGTGAGACCGCCCATAGCAGACCCAAGTCTCTCTGGCAGCCCGGATTCTCCCAGGTGCTGGAAGTCGACCCGTGGGGTCGCAAGGCCACCCGTCCCTGCTTCCACAACCCCAACTATCGGAACTGGTGGTTCGCGGTGATCGACAACTGGCTGAACGAGTACGACCTGAACGGGATGATGTGGGGGATCGAGCGGGAGGATCCGCTCTCGTCGATGATCGTCTCTGCCGACCTACCCACTTGCTTCTGCGTCTACTGCCGCTCCGAGGCCCACCGCCGGGGTATCGACGCCGGACGGGCCGCCGAGGGATATCGGCGGATCTATGACTATCTCACCGCAGTGCGAGGTGGTCACCAGCCACCCGACGGCAAGCTGATCACCTTCCTCCGTCATCTCTTCGAGTACCCCGAGGTTATGCAGTGGCAGAAGCTTTGGTGGGACGGACACAAGGACCTCTACCGGGCGATCTCCGGGCAGATCCGCTTCTTCGGCGACGACTACCAGGTGGGTCTTGGGATCTGGCAAATGATCAACACCTTCAACCCGCTTCTGCGGGCCGCCTTTGACCCCGCCGAGTACCGCCTGTACGCCGACTGGCTGAAACCGGTGTTCTACAACGCACCGGGTGGTGCGCGGTTCGCCAGTTTCGTCACCAAGATGTGCCAAACCATCTTCGGCGACGCCTCACCCGCGGAGTGGACGCCGATCCTCTACAAGATCCTCGGCCTGAACGAAGCGCCATTCGAGGACCTGCCCGCTGCCGGGTTCCGACCCGAATACATCACCGAGTTCACCAGGCGCCATGTTGAGGCAGTTGGTCCGGAGGTGCAGGTCTATCCCGGCATCGGACTGGGTGTGGAGACCGTGGACCGCGACATCACTCCCCCCGACGTCGAGGACATGGTGGATGCTTCGCTGGCAGGCGGAGCAGGAGGAGTGATGATCTCCCGCAACTACTCGGAACTGACCCTCCCCAACCTGGCCGCAGTAGGAACAGCCCTACGGCGCCATGGAAGAATCTGACACCAACAAGAAAGGAAACTACCCGTGCACACAATTCTCAAAGGTGGCGTCGTAGTCAATCTGGACGACGACGGACCCTCCCAGCAGCAAGACATAACCATCGAAGCCGAGAGGATCGTCTCGGTAGGATCGTCGAACCCCCGGCCGGGCGACAACGTCGTAGACGTATCCGGCATGTGGCTCATCCCGGGCCTGGCGAACCTCCACGTTCACCTGGGCTGGGACGGAACCCACGACCTGGAGGCTCAGGGCTACGAATCCCCGGCCGTCAACGCCATGAAGGCGATAATGAATATCCACCGCACCCTCTCGGCCGGAGTCACGACCATCCGCGACCTGGGCATGAACAACGCGAACATCGACGCCAAGTTCGCCATCGACAACGGGTGGGCACCTTGGATCCGTCTGTTCCCCAACGGACGGGCGCTCTGCACCACCGGCGGCCACACCTGGTGGGTCTGTCGGGAGGCCGACGGCCCCTATGGGGTTCGCCAAGCCATCAGGGAACAGTACAAGCTCGGCGCCAAATGGATCAAGATCATGGGCTCCCACGTCAGAGAACAGTTCACCTTCGAAGAGTTGCAAGCCATGTGCGAAGAAGCTCATCAAAACAACATGAAAGTAACCGCCCACGCCACCTTCGACCATGCCATCGACCGCGTGGTGGAAGCCGGGGTGGATTGCGTGGAGCACGGCGGCCAGATGACTCAGAAGACCATCGAAAAGCTGGTGGAGAGGGACATTCCCATCGTCACCACTTACTCCCCCAATGTGCAACAGGCCCTGTTCGGCCATCTGTACGGGATGAGCGAGACCGACCTGAAGGCCCGCAAGGCGAGCATGCATGACACGGCCCGATTCGAAGGCAACGTGAACTTCGCCAAGGCCGGAGGACGGATCATCTTCGGCACGGACGCCGGAAGCCCGGCGGTACCCCACTACGCCATCGCCGAAGAAATGAAGTTCATGGTGAAGATCGGGGTCTGCCCCGACGCCCGGGACGTTCTCAACGCCGCCACCCGCCGCGCGATGAAGGTGCTAGGCATCGACGACGACTTGGGCGTCTTGGAGACAGGCAAAATCGCCGATGTGGTGGCTGTGGGAGGCGATCCGCTGGCCGACCTGGATGCTATGTACGACGTTCGTAAAGTCTATGTCCGGGGTATGTTGGCAGTCTCCTCTGAAGGCGGCTACACCCAGTACGGCAAGGATGTGGGCGATATGAAGACCCACTGGGGGCCCAGCCCGCAGCTCGAATATCGACTGGCCTAGCCCACACTGGCAAAGACAAAATATAAGATAGATCAGTGCTTGATCTAAGAATCGTCGGGGGGACGGTGGTGAGCCACGGTCGCTCTAGTCCGGCTGATGTCGGCGTAGAGGGCGAGTTCATCACCGAGGTCTCCCCGACCGGCGGACTGGGGGCGGCCCGGCGGGAAATCGACGCCTCGGGGTTACTGGTGATTCCCGGCGCGGTGGATACCCACTTCCACTGCCGGGCGCCCAGCAACCCCGAGCGGGCCACTTTCGCCTCCGAGTCGCGGGCGGCCGCCGCGGCGGGCGTCACCACGCTCTTGGAAATGCCGATCTCCAACCCACCATGCAGCACCCCTGAGGCCTTCGAACTCCGGCGGCAGCTGGGAGAGGCTGAATGCCTGGTCGACTTCGCCCTGTACGGGGGAGCGGGGATAACCGACCCCGCCCGCGCGGAGGCCATGGTCGAGCGCGGGGCGATCGGATTCAAGCTCTTCACCCACACTCCGCCATCCCATCGGCTGGCCGATTTCGACGGCCTATGGGCGTCGGCGCCCGAGGAGATCTATGACTGCCTGCGGACGGTGGGCGCCACGGGCCTGCGTTGCGCGGTCCACGCCGAGAGTCAGCAGTTCATCGAGCGCTTCCGCGTCGACCCGGACCGGTTTGGGCATCCCTCCCGTCCTCCTCTGGTGGAGGCGGCCGCGGTGGGACTGGTGGCCACCATCGCCCGGGAACTGGGTATCCCCGCCCACATCGTCCACATCACATCCCGCATGGCTACCGAAGAGGTGAAAGCCGCCCAGGCCCTGGGTGTCGACCTCTCCGCCGAGTCCTGTCCCCACTATCTGCTGTTCGACGAGTCCCAGATTCCCCGGCTCGGCAATTTTGTGAAAGTGGCGCCGCCGCTTCGCCCGGCCGAGGACGTCGAATATCTGTGGGGAGCGCTGATCGACGGGTCGCTGTCGGTCGTGGCCTCCGATCACGCCCCATTCACGCCCGAAGAGAAAGCCGCAGCCGACTTCGCCACCACCGGACAGGGGATTCCCTCCCTGGAGATGCTGGTCCCGGCGATGCTGGACGCTGGCCTCACCGGACGACTTCCTCTCACCCGGGCGGTGGAGGTTATGACGGCCAATCCGGCCAAGCTGTTTGGCATCTACCCGCGAAAAGGAACGGTCTCTGCCGGATCGGACGCCGACCTAGTACTGGTGGATCCCGACGCCCGGACGATCGCTGACTCCACCCGGTTCCTGAGCCGCTCGGGTGGAAGCGGCAAGGTCTATGACGGATTGGACCTTGCGGGCCGTATCCTCACCACACTGTCTCGAGGCCGCATCGTGTACGACCAGGGACATGTCACAGAAGGGGCGGGGGGTAAATTCGTCTCCCCGGACGGTCCTCCGCTACCGGTTACCGAGACACAGACCTCAACCGGCAACTAGGGATCCGGCACCCCAACTCACACACGTCTGCAACGGAACTCACCGGTCCCGGTCCCCTCGGGTACGTCTTCTCCGCCGCTCCCTGGCCTCTCGTCTGGCTCTGGCTGTTTTCTCAGGGTTCCGCTCCACGGTTCGGGGAGTGGACTCCCAGGCGCTGCGGTAGTCGGAAGCCCCGTCGTGGCCACAATAGAGCTCCTCCAAATCGCCACCGGCGACAGGGACCTGATTGCGACATCGGAACAGAGCGGTGCAGAGATCGTGGCGGTCGCGGTATGGGCAGCGGGTACGTGACAACTCCTCGGCATGGATGACGATGTCCGAGAATATTGCCGATAGGCGGTCGAGCCGCTTCTGGCAGTCCTGCTTATCGGAGTCGGACATGTGCACTTCTCGACAGAACCAGACTGCTGGGTTTCTTGGGCGACGGCACGCAGAGCCATGGAAAACGCTGAGAGTGGATTGTCGACATGTGTGATCGCAAAGGGCGCATCATCACCCTGTCCCAGCCCCGGCACATGAGAGCAGAGGTTTCGAAAACGAGTTCCGTTCGAAAACGAGTTCCGATGGAGGATAACAACCAATCTTGCCGCCCACTGATCCTCAGGCGGAGAGTTTTCGAGCTTCAACCACGGTTTGAGGAGTCCCGACGGTCTCTGTAGCTAATATCCACTAACAAGCGCTTGCCCAAAGACAAGGAGTAATCACTATGACACATGCCCCCGTATCCCACCTCACTTCGGATGCCGAGCGCGCCCGACGCTACGCCGCCCTTCGGGAAGTCATGGCCGCCGCCGGCCATGATGCCTGGGTCATCTGCAGCCGCGGCGACGAGTTCGTGCGTGGACGGGTCCAGTACGTCAGCGACATCTTCCAGTGGGCGGGCCGTGGCTTCGTGGTGTTTCCCTCGTCAGGCGAAGCCACTTTCGTAGTCGACCCGCTTTGGGGTACCGGCTACGCCATGCAGGGCAGATGGCTCAACGACTACCGCCAGCCCGATAACGCCGGAGCGGGGATCGGAGCGATCCTTTCCGACCTTGGGGTGGCCAGTGGAACCATAGGAGTAGTGGGACTGGCCGACATCACTGCGGTTGCGGACTACAACGACATGCGCAATGCCCTGCCCAACGCCACATGGCAGGACGCCACCGACCTGTTCGATGACGTGAGGATGATCAAGAGCCAGGAGGAGATCGACGCCACCTACGAGACCGGCAAGATCGTGCGCCAGGTGTTCAGGGGGATCGAGGCGGAAATACGCCCCGGAGTCCAAGAGCTCGATGTCCTCTCCGAGGCGCACCGGCTGGCGCGTCAGCTGGGCTGCATGGAGGGTATCGCCCTGATGGGCCGCGCCCCCTTCGAGTGCTTCGGTCCGGGAACCCGCGGGGTGATCGAGAAGGACGACATAATGGTGTTCGACCTGGAGTGGGGAGGCCCCTCAGGCTACTGGGTGGAAGTTCGCAGGGTGTACAGCTTCAAGCCCCCCACCGCCGAACAGCAGGCATTCTGGGAGATGCGGGTGGAAAGCTTCGACGCTTGCGTGCAGGCAATGAAAGCCGGAGAGTCCTCCAACACCGTCCTTGACGCCCGCGATCGGGTCTACGAAGCCTGGGGATATCCTTCGGCGAAGGGCATCAACTCCTATACCGGCCACGGCATCGGCGTCGACTCTCTGGAGCCGCCATGGATACCGGGGAAGGAGCGGATGATGCAGGAAAACATGATCATCAACACCCATCCGGCGGTGGCAATCGACGACCCTGTAAAGGGCTCCATGCTGGGCGGGATCAGCATCGCCGACAACGTTCTGATCACTGCCGACGGCCCGGTCCGGATGGTGGACCAGGTCGACGAGTGGATCGTGCTCGACAGCTGAGCGCTTTACCCCTCAATTGAACACCTCGACCGGCCGAGGCCGGGGCCCAGCGCTCCGGCCTCGCGTCGCGTTCGGGCCGGGTGCGGCAAACGAACTAAGCATGGGCAAAAGCGAACACAAAACGGGTTTTGCTTACTTGAAAATGGGTCCCTGAGGGCACAAACGTCGTGACAGTCCCAAAAATCAGCGCTCGATTGGATCCCGTCGCCGCAGCGGTCCAATCTTCCCGAGCCGCCCAGGCCCGCTGGCATGACACCTGCTGGGCGCGGGTTTTGCCGGCGGCACCCGGCGAGATGGTTTTATCACCAGCCAGTGGCGTTACCGCAACGGGGCCAAGTTGGAACTGATAGAGGCCGACCCCGACTACGGGGATGACACCTACCTGGGCGGGTTTTTGGCGAAATACGGCACCCGTATCCATCACATCACTCTTAAGACCCCCGACTTGGAGCAAGCGGTGGCCACCGTCCGGCGGGCCAGGATCGAGCCGATCGACATCAATATGGCAAACCCTCTTCCGCGACGCCGGAGTTCATACGGCCCAATGATGGAGGTGGAATGCTGGTCCAACTGCTGTGGACGGAGGTGGCCGATCATGAATGGGAAAACGATGGGACTGACGGTGGTCGCGGCGCCGGATAACGGCATCGAGTTGACGGCGGTGAGGCTGCGTCATCCCGACCGGGAGGAAGCCGCCTTGCTGTGGACCGCTTTGGGAGCAGAAGTCTCGTATGAACAACCGGGGCTAATCGCCCGATGGCCGGACTCCTCGCTGACACTGCAGATCGAGCCGGGAGAACCGGCCGGGCCGCTGTTTTTCGTTTTCTCCAACGCTACTTCCCTGCCCGCCCACCCCCGGATCGGGCCAGCCGTCCAATGGCGACCATTGGAAACCGAAGGGGCTATTGGGAGAAAGCCTTGGATACCCCTGCTCAGTCGGGAAAGTGGTAGTAGCTCCCTCGGAAATATCCCAGAGCGGGCCGGTTGCTCTCCTCCATAGCCATCTTCTCCACGGCTCCCAGATAGATCACATGGTCGCCCCCGTCGTAGGCCGCTATGACCCGGCATTCAAACCGCGCTATGTAGTCCGAAAGGAGGGGAACTCCGCCCAAACCCGGTGACCAGGAAACCTCTTCGAGTTTCTCCGCCCCGGAGAGGTCGCTCCGGGTGAACCTTCTCGAGACAGATTCCTGATCCGCTGAGAGAACATGTACCGCGTAGCGGGTGGCCGTGGCCATGGCGCGGTAGCTGTTGCTGTGACGGTCAATGCACACCAGCACCAAGGGTGGATCGAGGGAAACCGAGGTGAAGGAGTTGACCACCAGCCCAGCCGGGACAGACTCCTGGTCGAGGGTGGTGACCACGTTCACCCCGGTCATGAACTGCCCGCAGGCCCATCGAAACCGATTGGTGTCTATCTCGTCCTGAACCGTAAGTTGCTCATCGGCCTCCACGCTGTCGCCCAGCCAGCGAATGAGGCTCCCGACGCGACGAGCCGGGAACGGAAGCCGCTCATCGGCCTCCACGCTGTCGCCCAGCCTGCGAACCAGGTACCCGACGCGACGAGCCGGAACCAAAATTCGTTCCTCTACCTTTATGCCGTCGCCCAGCCTGCGAACCAGACGCCGAACAGGGCGAGCCGAGGACAGAGATCCCTCTTTCGATTCCATACCGTTCTCCATCTGTTCCTCTCTACTCAGAGTAACAGTAGACAATTTGCCACGACAGTTGAAGAGCCCAGAGACTATTTAGCCTCGATCCCTTCCCAAACCATGGCAGTGAAGGTGTCCGCCACCTTCTCAGCCGACAGCTTCCCTCGAGACGAAAACTACTGATACGCCCAAGCGCACATGCCAATGATCCCCAAACCCACCACTCTTGCCTCCAGATCGGCTCTGAGCCGACCGGTTTCCTGACCCCTTTTCACCACGCTGAAGAAGATGTCCTCCATCTGGTCGCGCTTGGTTTTGACCTCAGCGAATCCCTCCTCGGTTAGAAACCTTCGCTCGCCCAGGAAAACCGCCACATGAGATCGGTAGTGCTCCACCGCTTCCACCCCACCTTTGGAACTGGCCGCCGACCCGTTTTCAGCTGCGCTTGCGACCTCCTCTAATGTCGGTGCCCATGAAGTTCGGGATCCTTCTCAGCAATCAATATCCGCCGACCGATTCAATGGCCACTCGTTTGCAAGAGACCGTGGAGTTGGTTACCGCCGCTTCGGAACTGGGCTTCGACTCGCTGTTCGGCGTACACCACTACCTGGGCCGCTGGCAGATCCCCCAGCCTTTGACGTTGCTGGCCCGCCTCATCCCGGCTTCCGGAGACATGGAGTTGGGCACCGGAATCTTCATCAGCACCTTGGCCCATCCCGTTCACATCGCCGAAGAGGTGGCTACCCTCGACCAACTCTCAGGAGGCCGGGTCATTCTGGGAGTTGGCACCGGATATCGTAACCATGAGTTTCAGAGTTTCGGAGTGGATCCCAAGACCGTGGGCAGGCGGTTCGTCGAATCCCTGGAGGTGCTGCGGGCACTGTGGTCCGCAAAGCCCGTGTCCCACCAGGGAGAGTTCTTTCAACTCGAGGACCAAACCATCAGCGTTCCCCCGGCACAACCCGGCGGGCCTCCTCTCTGGGTAGGCGCCGGTGTTCCGGCAACCATTCTTCGCGCGGCCCGGATCGGTGACGCCTGGCTTCCCTCACCCCACGCAAAACCGCGCTGGGTGATCGGCAACCTGGAGAGCTTCCGCCAGGAAGCGCAGGCCCATGGACGCCTGGAGCAGATCCAACGCTATCCGATTATCAGGGAGACCTACGTCTCGACCAACCGCGCCCAGGCCGAAAAGGAGGCGGGGCGCTTTATCAGGGACGAGTACGTCGACTATTCCCGCTACCTCGAGTTCTTCGACGCCATGTTTGACGATCTGCGCCAGAAGGCCTTCTTGTGGGGTTCACCCGACGACATCGCGGCCGGGATAGACACTCTGGCCGCGGCCGGATTCGATCATTTCATTTTCCGCATGTCCTGGCTGGGAATGCCGTTCTCGCTCACCATGAGAAGCCTCGAACTCTTGGCCCAAGAGGTCATCCCCAGATACCGGTAGGGTTGCCATGCCTTTGGGTCCGGTCCATCATGTCACCCTTTCCGTCACCGATCTGGACAGATCCATAGCTTTCTACAGGGGACACTCTCGGGTTCAGGCTCACCATCCAAACCACCGCGAGCGACCCCGAACACGACCTCTATCTTCGTCTTCCCGAGGGGACTTCCGCACAGGTGGCAATCCTGCAGGCTGGATCGGTGACCATCGGTGAGGTGGAACTCATTCAGTGGTCCTTTCCCTCCTCATCGCCCCCTCCGGCTAACCCTCCCAAACGGCCCGGTGACCCCGGACCGTTTCTGATGGCTTTCGAGGTGACCGGCGAAGAGTTCCGGTTGACAGAATAATTCTTGAGGATTCTCATCCGGTTTGTCTTGCTTCCCTATCACAGCGTGACGGTGTCCAGGTCGTCGGCTACGATCACCTCTCCGGTATAGCCCCCGCTACGAACATCATCCACAAAACCCTGGCGATCTTCCTCGGTGGTAGGTTCAGGTATGAGATGGGTCAGCACCAGGGTCGGGATCCCAAGTTCTTGCGCTTGCGCGCCTATCAGCTGCGTGTCAGCATGATAATCCAGCACAAAGTGCAGGAAATCGGGCCGGGCTCGGATCAACTCGAACCGCATCGCCTCGTAGATGAGCACATCGGCGCCCTCAGCCAGAGCAGCAATCTCCGGGCACACCAAGGTGTCACCACTGATAGCCACCACTCCGGCAGGCGTTTCCACCCGATACCCCACCGCCGGGAAGACCGGCTCATGCCGCACTGGCCCTGCTAACACCCGAACCTCACCCCTCGACCAGACTTCGATCAAAAAATCTTCGATCTCAAACGGCGTCACTTCGAGAACAGGGCGGGTCCCCCTACAGGTGTGGGCGCTCCGCACCTCCAAATCATGCTCCCAGGGGTCGAGCATCCTCTCTAAGAAGTCCGTCGCCGGCCCAGCTGGCGCCAAGATCGGAAGCGGCGCCGCCTCGTCGAGCCGGTCCATAATCCACCGGGACATCACGAGATCCTCCAAACCACTGACGTGATCACTGTGATGATGGGTGACGAACACCGCGTCAAGGTCAACCGGCGAAACCCCGCAACTCGCCAGACGCATAGAAGTCGCCCGTCCCGCGTCAAACTGCAACGCCACCCCCTCCGCCCGCACCAGCACTCCCGGCCCCGCCCGATCAGACGACGGCACCGGCATCCCCGCTCCCGTAATGGTTATCAGTGTGGCCACGATCACACCCTACCCCCCTGACTGTCCGGCTGAAAACCCTGGCCCGGGCGGCCCTCCATCCCTCCTCAGGAGCCCACCCCCACTCGGGCGGCGAGGCCCAACCCAGCATGATTGTCACATGGGTCTGCTTGAATTCCAGTGAAAGAACTACGCAGAAATGGAGTGAGTATGCCTGACCACCCAGCGGACCAAGCGAGGGAGACCAACGGCAGCGTAGAGGTTCCCGACGCCGCGAATCTGAGCCTGTTCAGCATGGCACTTTGGGGACCGGACGGGCCGCCCGAACGCATCTTCGGCAGACATGATTGGGGGTCGTGCGCAGAGGACGAGGGGCACCCTGACGACTGCTGGGAGCATGCCTCACCCATCAGAAAACCGGTTCCAATTCCACCTCCGGACATGCTCATCTCACGAGACGACATGCAGGCCATCGCCTTGGGATATAGGCCCATGGACATGAACGACAAATGGCTGGCCTTCATGGAGGACGACCGCTTGTTCCTCCACCGGAGTTGGACCGGTCATGGCATCTATGAGGTGACGTTCGCGGCCAAGGAGACGGGCTTCGTGGCCACCTCAGCAAGAGTCGAAGGCAATCCCCGCTACTACAAGCCGGAAGGCATTGACCCGATCATCGAGCGCGACGACCTGCGAGACCTGATCGTGCACGTGTCAGGTGAGCCGATGCCCATCTCGCCGCCAACCATCGTGTCTCGCACGCCCACTCTCGAAGCCGTGCTCGGCGACATCACAACCCAAGACGTCGACGCCATCGTCAATGCCGCCAAGACAAGCCTGCTTGGTAGAACCGGAGTCAACGGCGCCATTCACCTAGCGGCGGGCCCAGAACTCCTTGCTCACTGCAAAACGCTCGACGGTTGCCCCGTCCGGCGCGCCAAGGTCACTCCGGGCTACCAGCTGGATGCTCGCTGGGTCATCCACACCGTGGGGCCGCGGTGGCGGGGCGGAACTCGCGGCGAACCAGTGCTGCTCGAGTCGTGCTACCGCGAGTCCCTCGCACGCGCCGACGAGGTGGGCGCCAAGAGCGTGGCCTTCCCGGCACTCGCGACGGGCGCTCACGGCTATCCGCTCAAGGCGGCCGCAAGAACCGCCGTGGACACGGTTCGGTCGACTTCGACCAAGGTAGACACGATCCGCTTCGTCTGCTTCGACAGACGGACGCTGAGGGCGTTCCGGTCCGCAATAGACCAAGACAGATAGAGCGCTGACGGCAGGTCTAGAGTCTCGCATCCCTCAGGACCGGGGGCTGTGCTGACCTCGGCCTTCCCCGGCCCGGTTGGGGCCAGTGGCCTGATCGGCTCGGACCAGATCCAGAGCCGCTTGGGTTAGGGTGGCCACCTGGCCAACGCCTCGCATGCCGCCAACACCCCCGATCAGCCGAAAGAACCGGGATCCCCGTTCCTGTAATCGTCACCCCTGCCGTCACGATCTACTCCCTACCCGTTGGCCAGCTAGGATAAAGTTTCGCGCACAGACATTACCTCCAGGAGCGAAAGGCAATGGGCAAAACGGGCACGGACGAGGCACTTGAGAGCGTTTACGCAGCGGCCTCGCGGTGGGTAGATCGCGCCCTGAGGGCCGATGATTCGCTTTTTACGCCGGATGAGCCCATCTGGTCGAGCCGGTGGCTCAGGGAACTCCGCAACCGGTACCTGAACCACCCGGACGAGTCCTCCGACGACTTCTACACGAAGCTAAAGCGGCAGTTAGAAGGCAGCCCGGCAGAGGTCTACCAGCTAATGGCCGAGTTACTGTATATCCACTTTCTCATTGTGTATCAAGAATCAATGAAGGGTTCTACGAAAAGGGAGCGTATCAATCGGGTGCTCGGATGGTCGGACAAAGACACGGCGATTCCTCATGACCTGGTTGACGGTCTCTCTGTCGGCGTCGCAAACACTGGACCGGCGTTCAACACCCTCCGGCCGTTTCAGATCGGATTCCTTATCGAATTTGCCGCGCTATGGAAGGGGCGCAGGGATGAAGATCGAAAGCGATTGCTCGACGATCCCTGGGCCTTCAAGCAGTTCCTGCAGTTTGAGCCCACCAGCCAACTGTTCAAGGATTGGGAAGGCGATGGGGCTTACCGCGCCCAGTTTCAGGCCCTGCTTCATCTCGTTTTTCCTGATACCTTCGAGGCGATACTTTCCACAGCACACAAGAAAGAGATCGCCAGAGCTTTTGCGAAAATGGTCACAGAACCGACCGACGACCGCGACCGCCAATTGGTGCAGATACGCAAGGGTCTCGAAGCCGAGTATGGAACTGGCTTTAGCTACTACCATGACCCGGTTCTTCCAATGTGGAGTCCCGTCGAAAACCGCAAGGCTTGGGACAAGTTCATAGGACCCGCGCGCGACTTCATTGAGACAGGGCAACTCAACAGCCAGGAGAATGAATACAAAGTAGAGGACGGTCGAAAGCTGAAACAGGCACGTAAGGCGGTGCTGGCTGGGGAAGCTAACTGGGCCGACCTGCTTAAGAGCGCACTGTCCAGCAATCTCATCACTTGGCGACAGAGATCCAAGCTCCGCGATTGGGTGGATGCATCCCCAGAAGACGCCCTGCGTGCATTACAGACCATTTGGACACGGGAACCCTCATCCGTTTCTGAACGAATCAGAGCCTTCTGCGACCTGCTCCCATCGGAGATAAGCGGAACAGGAGTCCGCACCAGGGTTGCATCGGTCTTCATGATTGGGTTCAATGTTTATCAGTATCCGCCGTTCATGATCACTTTGTTCGACGAGGCATACGACCGCACTGGATACCACCACCCACACGAAGGCGCAGACGAAGCTGTGTTATATGAACACGCTTTAGGTTTCCTTGACCGCTTCATTGAGGAAGCTTCCGAACGGGGACTTGCCCTGAGCCACCGGCTCGATGCCCAATCGCTGGTCTGGATGATCCTCAAAACTGGCCCGACGCCTCCCAGCCGGAGGCAACCGGTCGCGGATCTTGCAGCGGAACTGCTTCTGACCGTTGACTTCTTGGAGAATATCCAAACCTTACTCAAGGAGAAGAAGCAGGTTATCTTCCAAGGACCGCCGGGGACGGGGAAGACCTACGTTGCCCAGCAGCTCGCAGAATGCTTGGCGGGAGCGGAAGAGCGGGTCACACTGGTGCAGTTCCATCCGGCGTACGCCTACGAGGACTTCGTGCAGGGCTTCCGTCCCGCTCTCGCCAACGAAGGGACGACCGGGTTTGCGCTTCGCGACGGGCCCCTGCTGACCTCCGCCAGGCAGGCCCGAGCCGAGCCGGAACAGGATCATTTCCTACTCATCGACGAAATCAACCGGGGCAACCTCAACAAGGTGCTCGGAGAGTTGTATTTCCTGCTGGAATACCGTGATCGGAATGTGCGCCTTCAGTACAGCGACGACCCCTTTTCACTGCCGTCCAATCTGTACATCATTGGGACTATGAACACTGCCGACCGTTCAATCGCCCTGGTGGACTTGGCTCTGCGCCGCCGGTTCTATTTCGAGGAGTTCCATCCCGACATTGAACCGATAAAGGGCCTGCTCCGCCGGTGGCTGCACAAGAACGCGCCGGGAATGCAGTGGGTGGCAGATGTCGTCGAACAGGCCAACAAAAAGCTGGCAGACGACCGACACGTGGCCATCGGGCCGAGTTACTTCATGAAGAAAGACGGCCTCGATGATGCCGCTGTGGAGCGCATCTGGACACACAGCGTCCTGCCCTACATCGAAGAGCACCTGTTCGGGAACCTTGACGGACCGGACGAGTGGCAACTCGCCACGCTACGAAAGAAAGCAAAGGCTGAAGGGAAGAAGGACGGCAAGGCGGAGGACGAGACCAACGAAGCCACCAATGCGCCGGATTGATCTACGGGAGTACGAGCGGAGCGAACTCTCCTACAACCTATCGGCTCATGACCGCCGCGAGTTGCGTGAAGTGCCGTCACTCACTATCGACCCCTCCGACCAAGATACCTTTTACCATCTGACACCCGGCTCCATCGTGGGCGCGGTGGAGATCGGTGACCTTTCGGTGCTCATCAAGCCCAAGATCGGGATTCCCCAGCTGCTTTCGCTGGCGTGCTACGCCATGGGCGAGTTCAAGCCTCATAACGCAGACTTCGACTTCGGCGAGGAAGAGGCGCTATCGGACATTCTGGCGCTTTCCTTGGCCGCCGCATCCCGCCGGGCGTTCAGCCGGGGACTGCTTCACGGATACCGCACCGAGGAGGAGGCACTGCATGGTATCCGAGGGCGAGTCAGGTTCGCCGATCAGCTGCGGCGCAGGTTCGGCGTAGCCATACCGGTCGAAGTGCGTTACGACGACTTCACCGACGACATCCTGGCCAACCGGCTGGTGAAAGCGGCGGTGGTGCGGCTCAGCCAGATGCGCCTCCGGTCAACAGAGGCACGCCGCCGACTTGGGTGGGTGTCCGGAATGCTCAGCCGGATTTCTCTAATCGAGCCTTCCCCCGGCAAGACGCCGAAGATCGCCTTTAACCGGCTGAACGAACATTACCGGGGAGTGGTGGCCCTGGCTCGGCTTATCCTGCAACATAGTGAATACCAGTCCACCCGTGGCGAAATACGCGCCTCCGGGTTTCTGATAGATATGAACAAGCTCTTTCAGGAGTTCGTCACACGAGCGCTTCGTGAAGCATTGGGAATCTCCGAGCGGATCTTGCGTTCGGACCGTGGCCTGCCTGGCCTTACGCTGGACGAGGCAGGCCAGGTAAGACTTAGACCCGATCTTTCGTGGTGGGAGAGCGGGGGGTGCACATTCGTAGGCGATGCCAAGTACAAGCGCATTTCTGATGAGCGGGTGCCCAACGCCGACCTGTATCAGCTGCTGGCGTATGCCACCGCCCTCGATCTGCCGGGAGGCATGCTGATTTACGCCAAGGGCGAGGCTGAGCCTGTGATCTACAAGGTCCGGCACTCCGGAAAGCGGCTTGAAGTGGCGGCGCTCGATCTGTCTGACTCGCTCAACGGGATACTCTCTCAGATCAGGGGTCTGGCGGACCGGATCTTGGAGTTGCGTGATGAGGCGCGAAAGATACCCCAGGCTGCGTGAATGGGAGGAACCACCGCCTCACACCGCCACCCAACGACTCTCAGGAGCCTCCCTAACGCTCGACCGGCTTTCGGAGAAACCGTTCTGATGGAGTCCGCGCGACCCCTTTGTCGGATGGCCGCTCTAGTCGGTCTCTGCTATGGGTGGTAGGAAGGCTCTGACAATTCTGTCGTTCGACCTCCATCCTTTGGGCCCCTTTGCCACTAATTGGACGCTGCAGAGCCTGTTTAGGTCACGACTCAATGTTCGGGGTCCTGTTTTAGCGTAGAGAGCCGCTAGTTGCGGGCTGAGCCCGGGCAGCTCCTTCTTGGGTGTGTCAATGCCAGAGGACATTGCAAGCACCAAGGATCTTTGGCGGTCTCGCGCCGGACTCGAAGGAAACTGCCTCATTGTCTCATGCACGAAGTTGATCCAGGTCACATTGAAATGCTGCTGCAGCACAAACTCGATCTGATCTCGAATGCCGTCCACCAGCCCTTGTATCGCATAGGCCAAAAACCCAACGGTCTCACCAGTCCGGCTGGCTTTCGCCAGTTCGCGATAGTACTGGTCTCGCGTCAGGTTGTAGTGATTCGACAATAGGTGAACGGCAGGAAGAGGGATCATTCCACACCTAGCGAGGATCAAGAACTCAAGAAGTCTTGCCGTCCGCCCGTTACCGTCGCCAAAAGGATGCAACCACGCGATGTAGAGATGGGCATAGACCGCACAGGCGATAGCCAAGGCGAACCGGATCTCGGTGCTCTCTGACCGGAAGATGGCGCTCTCCAGCCACTCGGCCAAACGGTCGACCAGGTATTGGCAGTCTTGGGCCGGGGCGCCTTGATAGGCCGGCACGCCTACCGAGTAGTCACGTATTCGCCCGGGTACGACGTGCGATTCATACTCAGTTCCCTCCAATACCTGGTGGTTGAACTCACAGATCAGTTCCCTTGTGATAGTGGGGAGTTCACCCTGCATGACGTCATCAGCAATCGCTTTCAGAGCATCAAGCACATTCTTTACTTCCCGCTGCTGATAGGCGCGGGAGGGAGGAGCGTTATAGGTTCCGCGAAGAATGCCAGCCACCTGATCTTCAGTTAGGGTGTTCCCCTCGATAGCCGTAGTTGCTTGCGCTCCCTTGATGAGGGCAACTTCGTAGAAACTCCGAGCTACTTCGGGTTGGAGCGGAGTTCCGGCAAGATGCTCGCACTTGGACCGCGCCTCACCCAAAAGCATCCAGATCCTGGGATCGAGCGAGTTGATGTCTGTGGCCTTGAAGGTGATCCATGGATGAGACTTAAGGTAGGAACGCACAGGCACCATTTTACTATCGATATATCGATTTGACCATTTCAGTGTCCAATGTGTTGTCCGATCGAAGAACCGGCAGAGTCAAGATGTTTGTAGAGAACCCCTTCGTTCCTAACGGGGCTTCCCCTCTGCCTTGAACTTAGCTCGTTCTGCGTCTCGGAGCCCAGTTTGCCCATACCCTAATACCGCCTCTCCCAGCGCGGTACTCTGGCCCCGAGCCCACTTACCCTCTGGGACCGTGCACCTGGGGTCGGCTGTGTTGCCGTCGTGCTCCATTATGAAGCCCGTCTCACCCTGGTTCAGTTGAAACATGATCCGTTCCCGCTCGTCCTCGGGGTTTCCGTGTCCGCTGAGCTGGAATACCCGCCAGGGCTTGGTCCGGTACATGCCGGGATAGGCGCCTTTCAGATAAGCAGGGGCTCCCGGTGGCCTGTCCGCTGCTTCCCGCGATTCGGAGGAAACATCGTCGGGGCCGTACCACCCCCGAAGGGGTATACCCGAGGCGGTGAAATATCGGTCGGAAGAGCTGCCCTGTCAGAACTCATGCGGGGGGAGGAGACCGGCGTGCTACGCATGTGCCTCATCATAGAGACCATGCGGTATGTGGTACCACCGAAAGGACATCGAGCAGGTCTGCGGCTGGCCGGGGCCCTATCTCCTAACACTCTCAGCAGGTGGGCCTGGCCAAAATCCCCTGGATTGCATCGCTCTCACTGCAAGTTGGAAAGGCGGTCGCCAGGCAAAGCAGACCCCCTAGAACCCAGGGGTCCTGCGGATACTCCAATGCACGACGGCGATTCCCAGAGCTGTCAACGCCACTCCGACGACCTCCACAATGGAGAGGGCTTGACCCAAGGCCATCCAGGCCGTCAAAGTGCCCACAATCGGCTCCGAAGTGGAAGCCACCCCCGCCGGGCCGGGACTGACGTGGCGGAGAGAACTCATCAGCAGCAGATACGCTATCGCCATGCCCACCACAGAAACCCAGGCCACTCCCACCCAGCCTCCCAAGGAGATTTGGGGTACCTCCACCGGAAGCACCACCAGCCAGATCAACGCGGCAATGGTCAGGCTATAGGAACTGTAGGTGAGAGGATGAAGGGTCTTGCCCAGCTTCTCGGCCGTGATGGTCAGAGCGGCGTAAGAGAAAGCCGATGTCAGACCCGCCAGCACTCCCACCAAGTCTGCGTAGTTGGCGGTGAAAGCACCGGTGATCAGACCAATGCCGAGCACCGCCCCCACCGCTCCCAGCCAGCCGGTGGCCGGCACCAACAATCCCTGAACAAACCTCCTCCACATCAACATCAGGATCGGCCCGAGGTACTGAATGGTGATTCCCGGGCCCACCCCCAAACGCTCCACCGCCACATAGAAGACGTAGGTGACCACCGCGGTGATCACACCGAGCAGCACCAGCCAACCCAGCATCCCCCCATGGTCGATCAGCCCCTTTCGGGCCGCCACAAAGGAGATGGCCGCCGCTGCCACCACCAACCGGTATTGATTGAGTTCGGCCGTCCCGATCGAAGAAAACAGCCCGGCAGCCACTGTGTCCGAAACGCCAAACAGCACTCCGCCTGACAACGCCATCGCAAATCCCAATCGGGGTCGTCGAGAAGATGGAGCAGAACTAGGAAAAGAAGTCACTCCCGCCCCAGACTATGTCCCATGGCCAGGGGCGGGTTCGCATTTCGCAGGCGAGTCAAACGAATACTCCGAACACCGTGAAGAGCCCAGACAGTAACCTGAATTCAGTTCCTATTACCCAACCTCCCTTCGTTTAGCCCGTTCCATGAAACCTTCCAGCTCGCCTGCGGCCACATATCGAATCGGGGTCGATATCGGGGGCACATTCACTGACCTACTGCTGATAGACGACCGATCCGGAGAAACGGTGGTGGGCAAGGTGCTGACCACCCCCGACGACCCTTCCCGAGGGGTTGAAGACGTGCTTGTCCAAGCCCTTGATCGCAGCGGCCTCAACCCGTCGCAAATCAGACACCTTGTGCACGGAACCACACTGGTTACCAACACCATCATCGAGCGCAAGGGCGCCCGCACCGCCCTCCTGGCCACCGAGGGCTTTCGCGATTCGGTCGAGATAGGACGAGAACATCGCTACGAGCTCTACGACTTGTTCCTGGAACTGCCCATTCCCCTAACTCCCCGCCACCTTCGCTTCGATGTACCCGAAAGGATGACGGCGGGGGGCGAGGTCCTCCGAGCAGTGGATGAGACGGTGGTAGAAGCCTTGGCAACCGAGCTGGCCGAGCGGGAAATCGAAGCGGTGGCGATCAGCTTCCTCCACAGCTTCGCCAATCCCGCCAATGAACAGGCCGCCCGGCGAGCGGTGAACCGCGCGGCGCCGGGGATGCGAGTTTCCATCTCCTCGGAGGTGGCCCCCGAAATCCGAGAGTACGAGCGCGCCTCCACCACCATCGCCAACGTCTACGTCCAGCCCATGGCCGAGCAATACTTGCAAGGCTTGGAGGGCCGCCTGGCCGATCTGGGATTCGGAGGATCGTTTTTCGTGATGCTGTCCTCGGGGGGTATCGCCACGGTGGAAACCGCCACCCGCTTTCCCATCCGGCTTCTCGAATCCGGCCCGGCGGCCGGGGCGCTGGCGGCGGCGACCCTCGGTGCGGACGCCGGGGTGGATAACCTGCTGTCTTTCGACATGGGAGGCACCACCGCCAAGCTGTGCGTCATTGCAGAGCAACGTCCGTCGGTCACCTACGACTTCGAGGTCGATCGGAGGTACCGGTTCCGGAAAGGCTCCGGCCTTCCGGTGAAGGCGCCGGTGATCGAGATGATCGAGATCGGGGCGGGAGGAGGCTCAATCGCCCGGATCAACCAACTAGGACTGCTCAAGATCGGACCGGAGTCGGCCGGATCCGATCCCGGCCCGGTCTGCTATGCCCTGGGCGGTGCCCAGCCCACCGTCACCGATGCCGACCTGACCCTCGGCTATCTTGATCCCGACTACTTCCTGGGCGGCCGAATGACGCTCGACACCGAATCTGCCCGCCGGGCCATCGGAACCCAGATCGCCGGACCGCTGGGGCTGTCGGTGACCGAGGCGGCCTGGGGCATCCACCAGCTGGTGAACGAGAACATGGCCAACGCCGCCCGCGTCCATGTGGTGGAGCGGGGCAAGAACCCCCGGTCGCTGCCGCTGGCCGCCTTCGGAGGAGCCGGGCCGGTGCACGGGTACCGGGTTGCCGAGCTGACCGGCAGTCCCGGCCTGATTCTCCCGCCTTCGGCCGGGGTCACCTCGGCCCTGGGGTTCCTGGTCGCCCCCCTGGCATTCGACTTCGTCCAATCCCATTATGCCCAACTGGACGACCTCGATTGGGATTACCTCAATGGGATGTTCTCGGGTTTGGAGAGGCAGGGGACCGAGCTACTGGCCGGCTCGGGAATTGCGCCAAAGGACATCAACCACACCCGGAGCGTCGACATCCGCTACATCGGACAAGGTCACGAGGTTGGGGTCCCGGTCCCCGGAGGCGTCCTGGGAGAGGAGGACTACCAGTCCCTTCAAGGGGGTTTCGACCGGGTCTATCGGGAACTATACGGCCGGTCCGGGCCCGGGGTGGGGCTGGAGGCACTCACCTGGAGGGTGGTCAGCTCCGGGCCGATGCCGGTGATCCGACGACAGACCGGCCACCGGTCTGGCGCCAACCGAGCGGCCCTCAAGGGAAGGAGGCCGGCCTATTTCCCCGAGTACGGGGCGTTTCGGGAGACTCCCGTCTACGACCGATACCTGCTGAGAACAGGCGACGAGATCGACGGCCCGGCCATCATCGAGGAAAGGGAGTCGACGGCGGTGATCGGCCCGGGCGGCGCCCTCCGGGTGGATTCCCGACTCAACCTGGTGGTGACCTTGGACGAAAGGGGTAGCGGGAAATGAGCGGGATGGACCCGATCTTTTTGGAGGTGCTCTGGAACCGCCTCCTGTCGGTGGTGAACGAACAGCAGGTGGCCCTTATACGCACCGCGTTCAGCACCATCGTCAGAGAAACCCAGGATCTGGCCTGCGGGGTGTTCAACACGGAGGGTGCCATGGTCGCCCAGTCACTTACCGGCACTCCCGGCCACATAAACGCGATGGCCACCGGGATGCGCCACCTGTTGGCCGAATACCCGCCCGAGCGGCTGTCGGAAGGCGACGTGCTCCTCACCAACGACCCGTGGATGACCGCCGGGCAGATTAACGACATCACCGTGGCGACCCCGGTGTTCCGGCAGGGACGGATCGTGGGTTACTTCGCCAACACCTGCCACGCGGCCGACATCGGAGGCAGGCTCCTCTCCGCCGAAGCCCGAGAGGTTTACGAGGAGGGTCTGCGGCTGCCCATCATGAAGCTCTTCAGGCGTGGGAAGATCAACCGGGACCTCATCAAGCTGATCCGGGTCAACGTGCGTACCCCCGACGAGACCGTGGGCGATCTGTACGCCCAAACCACCAGCAACGAGGTGGGGGCTCGAGCGCTCCTCAAGTTCATGGACGAGTTCGATCTCGACTCCATCGATCCGGTTGCCCAGGAGATTATGGACCGCTCCGAGGAGGCCATGCGCCAATCCATCGGCACGATTCCCAACGGTCGGTACGAGCACGAAACCTGGAGCGACGGGTTCGACGAGCCCATCAAGATCAAGGTGGCGGTGACCGTGGAAGACCGGGACATCCACATCGACTTCGCCGGCTCCTCGCCCCAGAGCCAGAGAGGAATCAACGTGGTGTTCAACTACACCCATGCCTACGCCTCTTTCGCCATGAAAGCGGCGGTGAGCCCCGATGTCCCCCACAACGAAGGGGCCTTCCGGCCCGTGCACGTCTCCGCTCCCCCCGGCTCCATCTTCAACTGCCTACCGCCCGCCGCAGTCGCTTCACGGCACATCCTGGGACATTTCCTGCCAGGGGTGATCTTCGGGGCGCTGGCGGAAGCGCTACCTCTAATGACGGCCGGATCCGACCCGATCTGGATCAGCGTCTGGCGGGGACGGCCCGCCGAAAAAGAACGTCTTTTTACTTTCACTCTCTTCCAGTGCGGAGGAGGAGGCGCGCGCGCCGGAAAGGACGGCCTCAGCGCCACCGGCTTTCCGAGCGGGGTGGCAGGGGTGCCGGCCGAAGCCGTTGAGACCCTGTCCTCCCTCATCCAGCACCGCAGGGAACTCCGGCCTGACTCCGGCGGACCGGGCCGTTACCGGGGAGGCTTGGGGCAATACACCGAGATGGGATGTCGCACCGAGGAGACCTGGACGGTCTCGGCCATGGTGGACCGGATCAACCATCCACCCGAGGGGATGCTGGGAGGAGGCCCCGGCGCGCGGGGCGAGTTTCTCCTGGACGGCCAGGAGAGAGGCCAGCCCAAGGCTCTGCTTGCCCTCGGGCCCGATCAGCGAGTGCAACTCAACCTTCCCGGCGGTGGGGGATTCGGTGATCCACTGGACCGGGATCCGGCGAGGGTGCTAGCCGACGTGGTGGAGGACTATGTCTCGATAACCGGGGCGGAGCGGGACTACGGAGTGATCATCCGCTATACCGGCTCGCCGGACCGGATGGTTCGCCTGCCCGAGGACTATCAGCTCGACGAGAAAGCCACCGACGCGCTGCGATCGGAGCGTCGGGGTTCCTTATAGTCGGGACTGCCGTCTCTGGTCGGCCAGGCGGAAAACGCGGAAAGGGGCGATTATGAGCAACAACGATCCGGTACGAGTGGGAGTGGTGGGCGCCAGCCCGCCCGGCTTCGGTGACCGTGCCCATTTACCGGCGATCCAATCGGCCCCCGGACTGACGTTGGAGGCGGTCTGCACCACCCGCCCGGAGACAGCCAAGGCTGCGGCCCAAAAGTGGGGCGCTCGCAAGTGGTACGCCGACGTAGAAGACTTGTGCAACGACCCCGAAGTGGACCTGGTGACGGTCGCGGTCCGGCCCCGGCTTCACCATCCGCTGTCCATGGCCGCTCTTCGCGCCGGCAAACCGGTATTCTGCGAATGGCCGCTGGCTCTCGACACCACGCAGGCTCTGGAGATGGCGTCCACGGCATCCCAGGGGAGTATCCCCACTGCAGTTGGTTTGCAAGGCCGCTTCGCTCCTGCGGTCGGCTGGGCGCGAAAACTGCTGGCCGACGGCGCCATCGGCCGGCCTCTTTCCTTCCTGGCCTCCCAGATGCTCTCAAAGTTCGAAGTGGACTCCGACCGGGCCTGGCTGGTGCGTCACGAAGAAGCCAGCGGTGCGCTGTTCGTAGCCTTCGGCCATGTGATGGATTCGGTCCGTTTCATCCTGGGAAACGTGAAAAACATCTCCGGCCGCCAAATGACCCTGTCGCCGGCAGGGGTGTTCAGCGAAGGGGAGACCTTCGAGTGGAAGACCGCCGACACCGTGATGGCCATCGCCGAATTGGCCGGGGGTGCGGTCGGGACGGTCTACGCCTCCAACGCCACCTCACCTCCCCTGGGATACTCTCTGCGAATCCTCGGAGAGGAGGGACAGATCCTGCTGGGAGCGCCATCCTATTACCAATTCAGCCCTGTCAGGTTGTCGGTAGGCGCCCTGAAAGTTTCGGTAGGCCGAAGGGAAACAGACAATCTGGAGCAGGTGGAGATCCCCGGCGAGTATTTCTCGGAGACGCCGCTGACCGAGAGTCACTCCGGCTACAACGTGGCGAGAGCCCTTACAGACTTTGCAGATTCCATCCGGGAAGGACGACGTTTCCGACCCGACTTCGATAACGGAGTAAAACTCCATCGGATCCTCGATGCCGTCATGACCTCCAGCCGAGAAGGCCGAAGGGTGACTGTCTAGCAACTTGCCTGATGAGAATCCCTTCTGCATTCAAAGTGCCAGCAGGGATGACATAAAGCCCACTCATTAAGGATCGGAGTGTGAGACCGCAAGTGACCTTGTGGGACCGGGTGGAATCACACATGCGGAATTCGCGCCAACGGCGCCGGGGAATGCTGGGGGTTCCAATGACCACGGCGAAGCAACTGCTCTCGGCGGTGTCTTCTTGGCCATAAGTGTCGGGGATGCGCGTACCTGCGGCTTGAGACCCGATCTCACCGTGGATTGCTGGGGTAGAAACCGACTTGCGGAGAGGTAAGACCCTCCCGGCAAGTCCGATAGTGGCGCAGAGTGGCTCCGCTGGGTTGACCTGGTGATTGATCGCCTGTCGAGCAACCCGTTCGGCCTTCCAAGGCTAGACTGACATCCCAATGAATACAGAATGGTTTACTACTGCAGCCGGCGAACGGCTCGCTTACCACGACATGGGTTCAGGTGATCCTGCGCTGATCTTTATCCATGGCGTATACGGCAGCCGAGGAGGCTTCGGCCTCCAGGAGGAGTACTTTTCTCCCAGTCACCGGTGCCTGGCCGTCGATCTGATAGGCAACACCGGTGAAAGCGACAAGCCCGATCGGATCATCACCATGGCTGAACATGCCGACCATGTCGCCGAATTGATTCGCCACCTTGGTTTGCGCCGACCAGTTCTGATCGGCCAGAGCATGGGAGGACAGGTCGTCATAAGCGTCGCCGCCCGGCATCCCGACTTGGTGGGAGCGATAGCCAGCCTCGATTCGCCCAGCAACGCTCCGGGGTGGACCAAGAACTACATCGGCCCATTCGATCATTTGATGACTTCGGACGGCCCCATTCGGGAAGCGCTGCAGATGTTCATCGGCGCCGCCTATCTCTCTACCGACCCTGATCATGCGGGTAGCTTCATAGAACGAATGGCCCCGGTCCCCGATTATGTGCTCGTCAATGGCTGGCAGACTATGACCTTGTTCGATCCTGTCCCGGTGCTGCCCGAGGTGAAAGCGCCTTATCTGTACATCGACTGCGGCCAGCCCGGTCTGGATTTCGGTTGGCTCAGAAAGCTCTGTCCCCAGGTTGTGATCGGAAAGACAGTGGGCTCCGGACATAAAGCCCTACAGGATGTTCCCGACCAGGTCAATGCCATGCTCAGGCGGTTCATAGACCACGCCGACGAGTTAGCCGCCGAAATGATCCGCACCGGCGGAGTATTCCAGTACAGCTTCCCACCAACTGAATCCTGAGGGCCTCCTCGGGAATGGCCGCCTGCGCCCCTTTAGACTAAGAATCCATAGCTGGCGGGTGTAGTTCAATGGCAGAACACGAGCTTCCCAAGCTCGGAGTGGGGGTTCGATTCCCCTCACCCGCTCTCCATCGGAGCCGCCTACGGCATGCTCCGTGGCGGTGACTACGCTATGTGTCACTAATCCTGACCACTTCCCTGGAGGATGACTGTGCCTGTCCGATCGTCTCGGTTTGTAACCGTGTTCGTGGCTCTAGCGATGTTTGCAACGCTCCTCGCCACCCCCGTAGCTGCTGCCGACGATGGAGCCTACGAGGATGTTTCCTCTCAGAATGTCCACGCTCCGGCAATTGAGGCCCTGCACGCCTTAGGGCTTTTTACCGAGACGGATTGCGCCGAAGGCAGCTTCTGTCCCGACGAGCCTGTGCAACGCTGGGTGATGGCGGTTTGGCTCGCCAGGACGGTCTTCGGATTCAACCCTGGGCAGGAGGCCCCGTCGACAAGATTCGCCGACCTGGACAATGAAATAATGTGGGCAGCTCCCCACATTGAACAACTGGTTGATCAGGGCATCATCGAGGGATGCGGCGATGATCCGCTCAGGTTCTGCCCCGAGGACGGCCTGACCCGTGCGGAGATTGCGACTGTCCTTACCCTTGCCTTCAACCTCCCACCGGCGGGCTACATCGGGTTCGGAGATCTGGCAGGCGTCGAAAACGCCGACGACATCAATGCTCTGTCCGCCGCCCGCGTGACCGTTGGTTGTTCCGCCGACGCTTTCCTGTACTGCCCCTCCGCCGATGTAACACGCGGTCAGATGGCAACCTTCCTGGCGCGTGCAGTGGGACTGGTGCCGCTACCCGGCTACCAGCCGGCCGTTGACTCGACTCCCCTGCCCACCGACCCGGCGGTGCGCATCGGAACCCTCGACAATGGATTCACTTATTACCTTCGACATAACGAAAGGCCCGGAAAGAGCGTAACTCTTCGCCTGGTTGTGAAGGCGGGGTCGATCAATGAGCCCGAACCGGGGCGGGGCATCGCTCACTTCCTGGAGCACATCGTGTTGGAGGGAACCGAGGCATATTCAGAGGAAGCTTTCACTGCCACGGTTCGTTCTCTGGGCGCCGAACTCGGCCCGGACATCAATGCCGGTGTCTGGTACGACCAGACTATCTTCGAGTTGACTGTGGCCGCTGATCCGGTGGAGAATGTGAGCACCGCGCTGCATTTGCTGTCCCAGATGGCCCATGCCGCCCTCATTGACCCCGAGGGGGTTATCGCAGAGCGAGGGGTGGTTCTGGACGAGTTGCGTTTCCGGACCGAGACCAGTGGTGGTCAGATCGGCGCAGAGTTCGATCGTATATACACCCAGGGGACCCCCTATGAGGGCTATTACCCGGGCGGTACGGCACCGTCTCTGGAGTCGATGACGGCTGAGGACCTGCGAGAGTTCTACGAGACCTGGTACGTCCCGTCAAACATGGCCATCGTGGCGGTAGGCGACGTACCCGAAGATGACCTCTATGCCCTGGTAGAGGAGCACTTCGGACCGATAGAACCAGGTACCCCTCCGCCGTTCTCGTCTCCCGAAGTGACACCCCACCCGGCGCCGTCCTTCCACGTGGTCACCGACGAAGCACAGGGTTACACATTCATTTCCTTCGACATCCCCATTCCATCGTTTATTACCGGCACGGTAGGCGGAGACCGCCTCCTGCTGTTGGACAGCCTGGTGGGATTGATGATCGCCAATCGGCTCGAAGATGCCTACTACCGCGGTGAACTGACACAGGTGGACCGCCCTCACTTCGACATCTTCAACCACAACCGGGGCTTGCGCTATTACGGCACCAACTGGCAGGGCGAGAATCTCGACACGGCTTCCAGCGCCTACCTGTCGGTGTTGCAGACCGCCCAGAGGCACGGCTTCACCGATGCCGACGTAGTCCGCGCCAGAGAAGAAATCGCCACCGTATTGGGGCACCAGCTCGAAACGGCCGCTACTACCACGGACCCGCAGTACACGGGAAACTACGTAGACCACTTCCTGCGTGGCGCTGACATCAGTGCCCCTGATGATCGGTACGACCGGGTCTCGGCCCTTCTTGAAGGGGTGACGGCCGAGGAGTTGACCGATCACTACCGGTGGCTGATGGGCCGGGCCGGGCCGATTCTGATCGCAGTCGGTCCCAATGCTGCCAGCCTCCCTTCCACCGCTGACCTGGAAGCTGCCGTGGCGGCCGCCGCGCCGCGCCGCGAGCCTCCACCAGTCGAGCCGGAAGTCGATCAGTTGATGGCGGTTCCCGAGCCGGTGGAGCCGGTTTCCAGTGGCCCGCTCGCTGTGCTGGAAGGAACCCAGTGGGAGTTCGCCAACGGGGCCCGGGTGGTGTTCGTGTACTCCGACATCACCGAGGCAACTGTGCACCTCCGTACCCGGTCGCTTGGGGGATGGTCCCAACTGGAACCGGGCGCGCGGGCGCTCGCTCCCCGAGCGGTCGAAGCGGTGGTGCGCAGTGGTTTCGGTGACCTGACACAATTGCAGATCAACCGTTTCCTCGGGGAGAGCACCGCCTCCTTGAGCGCGTCGATCGGTGAGACCACGGAAGGTTTCGATGGCGGCGCCAACAGTGAAGATCTGGAAACCTTGTTCCAACTCCTGCACCTGCTCGTCACCGCTCCCCGGGTGGATGACATCGCCTTCGAGCAGGCATTGAACAGCGCCGCCATCCGCACTCAACTGGCCCAGGTGCATCCCGCCTGGCAGGCGTGGGTAGCCTATAGCGAAGCCCGCTTCGATCCCGCCTGGCACCGACCGGTGGCAACCCCCGAACAACTCGCCACGATGAGCGCCGAATCGCTACTCGATCTCTACCAGCGCCGACTGGGTGATGTGGACGACATGGTGGTGGCGGTGGTGGGTGACACTGACGCCGAGGTTGTCGAACGACTCGCCCGTCATTACATCGGGACTCTCCCCGCCGGCGAGTCCGACACGTACGTTGACCGCCATCCGGCGCCACCCGAGGGCTTGGTGCGGCGGGAGATACCGATCGGCGGGAATATGAGCGCCGTTCTGCAGATGTACCACGAGGCCGAGGGCGCCATCACCCCGGCGGCGAGAGTCAACGCTCACCTACTTCGAGTGATTCTGGACGACCGTCTCACCCAGTTGGTCCGGGAAGAGTTGGGCGCCTCTTACATTGCGGGGGTCTCGATCGCACCGGTCCTCACGCCACGGCCCACGATCTACTCGGACCTGTTTTTCACCGTCGATGCTGACGGCTACCAAGACGCCTACGACAGAGTCCTTGCGATCCTGGCCGATATGGTGGCCAACGGACCCACCGGCGAGGAACTCCAGCAGGCCAAGGCCGTTGCCCAAGCCGACTTCGACAAGGTCGACAACGCCAGACTGCTCAATGTCATCACGAGCCGGTTGCACCTTGACAACGAAGACGTTTTTACGTCGGTGCGTTCTCTGCAGGAAATCCAGAATGCCACCGCGGCAACCGTGCAGTCTCTGGCGGCCGAGTTATATGACAAGGAAACTCGGGTCGAGATCGTCCGGTTACCGACCCCGAGCCGGTAACGTTCGTGCAGCTACAGTGCTGGCGGAAGAGTCTTGTTCGCCCCAGAGTTGGGCAGCGGCAATTGCTTGAGACGAGGACTTAGTGATCTTTTCCGACCGAACCATTAAGGAAGCTTTTGAGGAGGGCCGGATCGAGATCGAGCCTTACGAAGAGTCACACGTGCAGCCTTCCAGCGTGGACCTGCGGGTGGCGGCCACCTTCCGGGTCTTCGCCAATCACCTCTATCCCTACATAGACCCCCGCCGGCACCAGGAGAAGCTCACTTCCCTCCACGAGGTGGAACCCGACAATCACTTCATTCTTCACCCCGGCGAATTCGCCTTGGGCGCCACCTTGGAGCGAGTCCGGCTGGGAGACGATGTGGTAGCCCGGCTGGAGGGCAAATCCAGTCTGGGGCGGCTGGGTCTGATGATTC
Source organism: Acidimicrobiia bacterium (assembly GCA_965214265.1). GTDB lineage: Bacteria > Actinomycetota > Acidimicrobiia > Spongiisociales > ZC4RG35 > Bin76. The sequence goes on along the minus strand of CBDCBK010000010.1, from coordinate 613,235 downwards.
ACTCCACGGCCGGATTCGTCGACCCGGGCTTCAACGGCCACCTCACCCTGGAACTCTCCAACGTCGCCCAACTCCCCATCGCCATCTATCCCGGCATGCGGATCGGACAGATCAGCTTCTATCAGATGTCTACCCCTGCCGAAAACCCCTACGGAAGTGGGATCACCGGCTCCAAATACCAGGATCAGACCGGCCCAACCCCCAGCCGCAGCCACCGGGACTTTCAAAAGCGTCAGAAATAGCGGCCCTTTTCGACCCCCGGGACCACGGAATCAGTATTCGTGGTCTGCGCGGCGCTGGCGGGAAGGTTGCACCCGGGGAGGCTCACCGGGCTGCTTCGGATAGTGGGGAGGCCAGGGCGCGTCGCCCAAGCCGTACTCCTCCTCGTCACGCACCACCCATTCCAACAGGGTATGAATCTCCCCCGCCGACTGATCGATCCCTTCGGTCAGATCACCAACCGCCCGGTAACGATCGGCGAATCGGTTCATCGGAAAGTCCTCGATCTCAACATCAGGCAACTCATCCCAGGTGAGGGGAGCCGAGACGTATCCGGTGGGCCGGACCCCGTAGGCGGAAGAGACGGTCTTGTCCCGGGCGTTCTGGTTGTAGTCCACAAAGATCCCCCGACGCTCCTCCTTCCACCACTTGGTGGTGACCAGGTCCGGCAGTCGTCTCTCCAACTCTCGGGCGAAGGCCAGCACCGCTCGGCGGGTGTGGTTGAAGTCGTATTCACGCGCTATCCGTACATGTACATGGATTCCGCGGCTCCCCGACGTCTTGGGCCACCCCCGAAGTCCCGCCTCCTCCAACAACATGCCGGCCGCCAGCGCCGCCTCCTTCACTTGGGCAAACCCGAAACCGGGGGTGGGATCGAAGTCGAGCCGCAGTTCGTCGGGGTGGTCGATGTCGTCCGCCCGGACCGGCCACGGGTGAAAGTCCAGACAGCCCAGCTGCGCCAGTCGGATGATGTCCGCACGAGAGATCGGAACATTCATAACCCCGGGACGCTGGGAAGGAAAACGAATCGAGACGGTCTGGAAAGGACTGCCCCGCTTGGCCCGTTTCTGATAGATGGGAGGCTGGTCCACCCCCTTCATGTAGCGCTTGAGCATGGTGGGGCGGTTGGCCACCCCCCGGAGCGCCCCCTCCGCGCACACCGCGAAATGGCTTACGACATCCAACTTGGTCCACCCCCACTGTGGAAACACCACCCGGGAGGGACTGGAAATCCGCACCTCCTCTCCGGCAACCTCGACAGTGGTTTCCTCAGCTGCCATACCGGATCACGGTAGCTTACCTGGCAAGGTGCTTCGTCACTCTTTGAGATCCCCGCCCCCGCTCCACCAAGGAAATCGTGTCCCACTGCAACGCAGCCGGGCGGATAGGTGTTCTTTAAAGTAGATGATGAACAGTTTGACCGAGGCTCTGGCGTCCGACCTGGATGAGGCCTTCCCGGAGTTGGTGTCCCGACTGCAACACGGTGTGTTCAGCGGTCTCCGCCAGCTGGCGGGGGATCATCATCGGGCCGAAGATCTCACCCAGGAGGCTTTCATCCGAGCCTATCTGGCCCTGCGGTCCTATCCCATCCACCGAATCCGCGAGATGCGGGTGCGGGGATGGGTGTGGACCATCGCCCTCAACCTCCTGCGCAACGAGGTCCGAGCCTCCGCCCGGCGGCCCGTTCTGGTGCAACTGGAGGATTTCGGGTACGTCCCATCCGAGCCTCCGGATTCTCATGCCTGGCGCCGGCGGTGGGAACTGCTTCCCTCACCTCAGCGCCGAGCGGTGATCCTGCGGTACGTGGCGGGACTTTCCTATCAGGAGATATCGGAGGCGACAGGACGACCCGAAAGCACTGTCCGCAGCGATGTCCGCCGCGGGCTTGGCCGATTGCGCTCGGTCATCGAAGACGAGACCCCCAAGGAGGAAGACAAATGATCCTGGAAAAGGAACTGGAACGACTCTCGGTCTCTGCGCCCAGAGGCGTAGCAGGCGGAGTGGCACTGGGAACCGGGCTCTCCGACGGGTTCTCGGTGTTCGAGTCCCCATTGGGATCGGTGGTGGTGGCGTTCAACCCCCTGGGGGTATCGGCGGTCGACTTGTTCACCGACGGGTTTGAGGAGCGCTTTGCGGAACGTTTCCGAAGACAGCTCTTGGAGGCGCGGCCGCCCCGGGACTGGAGTGATTTGATCCCTCGGGCATTAGCAAAGGGCACGCCCGGGGATCTTCCGGTGGATTTGCGCTCCGTAACGGCCTTCCAGCGACAGGTACTTCAGCAAACCGCGGCCATTCCCCGCGGTGAGACGCGTTCGTATGGATGGCTGGCCAGCCGCGCCGGCCGCCCCAAAGCCGCTCGGGCAGTGGGACAGACCATGGCCCGCAATCCCGTTCCCCTGGTGATCCCCTGTCACCGAGTGGTGCTGTCAGACGGCCGGATCGGCCACTACGGGCTGGGGGGCGCCGACCGCAAGCGCATACTGCTCCGCGTCGAAGGGGCCATCAGGTAAGACACCCCGCGATTCGGCTGGCCGAACCCACCAAAAGGCGATCACTGCTACGCGGTCACGATCAGTCACCTGCGCGTCGGGGGCATAACCCAGACGCCCTATGAATACGCGACTTGTCTGCTCGATCCCTAGCCCCGCCAAATCAGCCCAACCCAGCATCTGCGCTATTGTGTCGTAAAGCTCTCCGAGCCGGACACATCCCCTTGCTCAAGGCTTAATCTTGAAAAACGGCCAATCTGCGACAAGCCTTCCCTTCACCGACGGACTGGCAGTTGTGGTCAAGGACGAGTGCGAGACCTGCCATCTGGTGACGCCTGTCCTGGCCGAGCTCGCCCGGGGCGAGCAGACCCTGGCGGTGGTCTCCCAGAATCGGGCCGATTTTCTCTCGGGCTTGGATGTGATCCACGACCGGGAGTTGGATATCTCCTGGCGGCTGGGGACCGAGACCACCCCCACCATCTACCGGATCGAAAACGGGGAGGTGGTCGACCAGCAAGCGGGATGGCATCGGACCGGATGGGAGCGGGTGGCCGCCATGCACGGCCTGGGAGCGGATCTTCCGAATCAACGTCCCGGATGCGGCTCGGACACCATGCTGCCCGATGTTCACCAGCGGCTTCTGCGCCGACACTCCCCCCAGCGCCTGGCGTCCCGGAGAGTGGAGTTGGGTGCCTCCGAGGATCCCATCGAAGCGGCCTTCGCCCGCGGATGGACGGATGGGCTGCCGGTGACGCCGCCCACCGAGGAGCGGGTAGCGAGGATGCTGGAGGGTACTTCCCTCCCACCCGATGAGGTGATCTGCGCCCTCCCTCCCGACCTGGCCGAATGCACAGTGGAAAAGGTAGCCGTAAACGCGGTGATGGCTGGTTGTCTGCCCGAATACCTGCCGGTGGTGCTGGCGGCGGTAACCGCGGCGGCCGGATGCCGCTTCAACATCCACGGAATCGCCGCCACCACCTATTTCACCGGGCCGGTGGTGGTAGTCAACGGCCCGATCCGACGCCGGATCGGGATGAACTCGGGCATCAACGCGCTCGGCCAGGGCAACCGCGCCAACCTGACCATCGGGCGGGCCCTCAACCTGGTGGTCCGCAACGTGGGCGGCGCCCGCCCCGGCGGAGTGGACCGGGCGGCGCTGGGGAGCCCGGGAAAGCTTTCCTTCTGCTTCCCCGAGGACGAGGAGGCCTCTCCCTGGGAATCCCTGGCGACAGAGAGGGGATTCTCTCCGGAAGACTCCACGGTCACCCTCTTCGCCGGGCACGGACCGATCGAGATCGTCGACCAAAGATCCCGCACCCCCGAGTCCTTAGCAGGGACCTTCGCATTGCAGCTGCGCATGGTCGGCCACCCCAAGCTGGCCGGAATGGCGGATGCGATAGTGGTGGTCTCCCCCGAACACGCCCGGGTCTTCGGGGGAGCGGGCTGGTCCAAGGCCCGACTGCGCCGGGAGATTTTCTCCCTGCTCACCCTCCCCACCGCCGAGATGACGGAAGGCGCCGGCGGGGTGGCGGAGGGTCTGCCCGGTCGGGTGACCGCCAAGAAAAAGGAAATCGCGAAATTCGCCACCGAAGGCCTCTGGTTCGTCCACACCGGAGGAGACGCCGGGATGTTCTCGGCGATAATCTCTGGTTGGATCGGTGGCGCCGCCAGCTCCCAGATGACCACCGTCGCCATCGACTACTGAAGAGGTATCAGATGACCGCATTGTTGGACCCGACCAGCGAACGAGCCACCCAGGAGCGACGCCTCAGCCCCCGGCTCCCGGATCTTTCGGGACGGACTGTCGCCCTGTTGGACATCTCCAAGCCACGCGGCGACGTGTTCATAAAGAGGCTGGAAGAGTTGTTCTCCCAGAGAGGGGTGTCGGTGAAGCATTACCGCAAGCCGACTTTCTCCAAACCGGCCCCGCTCGACCTGCGCCAGCAGATCGCAGCCCAGTGCACGGCGGTGGTGGAAGCCCTGGCCGACTGAGGCTCCTGCGCGTCGTGCAGTGTGCACGACCTCGTTGATCTCGAAGACCGGGGCGTGGCGGGTGTGTTCGTGGCGTCGGATCGCTTCGCGCAGGCAGCCGATGCCCAGGGGGAGGCCTTGGGCATGCATCCCCGCAGAGTACTGACGCCCCATCCCATCCAGGACCGGAGCGACGAAGAGATGCAGGCGCTCGCCGAGGCCGCCTTCCCCGAGATACTCGCCGCGTTGTCGGCATGAAGAGCGAATATTAAGACGCCGGACAACATCATGGCTATGCGACACCCTTGCGCTGAGGACTATCGCGTCCTCACCTTCGATTGCTACGGCACCCTTGTGGACTGGGGTTCGGGAATCGTTGACTACCTGCGGCCGGTGCTGAGCCGTCACAAGATCAAAGCGACAGACACCTTTCTCCTGGAATTCTTCGCGGAAACCGAGCCGGAGGTCCAGTCCCAGGGTGGGCGATATGCGGACGTGCTGCGAGAAGTGCTGCGCCGTCTGGGAGAACGTCTCGGATTCAGGCCGCCGGACGCCGCCCTTGACGGATTTGCCGAGAGCGTCGGCGACTGGAAACCGTTCCCGGACACCGTGGGGGCCCTCACCAGACTGGCGGAGCGATTCGATCTCGCTGTCATCTCCAATGTGGACAACGACCTGTTCGCCCGCACCAGCCGGCAGCTTTGCGTCTCATTCAGCCACGTCGTCACCGCAGAAGCGGTAGGCGCCTACAAACCGGATCGCGCCATGTTCGATGCCGCCTTGGCCGCCTTGGGCGAAGAGGGTGGCGTGCTGCATGTCGCCCAAAGCCTATTCCATGACATTGCACCGGCCGGCGCCCTCGGCTTGGACACGGTGTGGATCCGCCGCGGCCAGAACGCCGCCAAAGTGGCCGAGGCCCGGCCCACCTGGAGCTATGCCACCCTGGGGAACTTCGCCGACGCCGTCTTGGGGAACTCGCCCTGACCGCAGCGGCCCTCCCCGTGATCCTGAGAAAGGAGCAACCACTGTGGCGCCACGGATAAGCGCCGGGCTGATGGTCTACAGACGTCGACCCTCCCGGCCCACGGAGGTGCTGCTCGGCCATTATGGGGGCCCGTTCTGGGCCAACCGCGACCAGGGTGCTTGGACCGTGTTCAAGGGCGGAGTTCACCAATCCGAGACCCCCATGGAAGCCGCCGCCCGGGAATTCGAGGAGGAGACCGGCTGGCCTGCTCCGACCGATCCCTGGTTGCAGTTACCCAAGGTCAGGACATCGCACCAGGTTATGAACATCTGGGCGGTGGAGGTTGATCTCGATCCGGCGGCCTTGTGCCCCGGGATGTTCTCCATGGAGTGGCCACCCCGCTCGGGAAAAACTCGGGAGTTTCCCGAAATCGACCGTGCCCAGTGGTTTTCCGTCGAGGAGGCCCGCGCCAAGATGCCTTCCAGCCAGACGACACTTATCGATCACCTCACCCGGCTTCTCGATTAGGTCTTTTCTGTAGCCAGGCGGCTACGCCTCCTATTTGTTGCCGAACGGCAACCAACCCGACTCTTGTCAACGTGCGGCAACAGATGGGGGAGATTGTGTGAATACCACACCAGCTTTCTACAGAAGGAAACTGACCTCAGCCGCTCTGGTGGGCCGAGCGCTCCACGACCGACGGTCCATAGGGTCAGCCTGGCTTTCACCCTTTGTAGAGTCTCCTATATGAGCGAAAACACTGCCCTCCCTCAATCCGACGCCGAGTGGCGAGAGCGGCTGGACCCCATGCAATATAGCGTGCTGCGCGAAGGTGCCACCGAGCATCCTTTCACCGGCGCCTACTGGAACGCCAAGGAGCCGGGGATCTACCGCTGTGCAGGGTGTGGAATGGAGTTGTTCGACTCCGACACCAAATACGACTCCGGCACGGGATGGCCCTCCTTCTGGGAGGCCATGGATTCCGACCGGATCGAGACCCGCGTCGACCAATCCTACGGCATGGTCCGCACCGAAGTGTTGTGCAAGGGATGCGGAGGCCACCTCGGCCACCTGTTCCCGGACGGCCCGGGACCCGCCGGGGTGCGCTATTGCATCAACTCCTGTTCGCTGGAGTTGGAACCCACCGACTAACACCGTCCGCACTTTCCACCAAAAGTCGATTTGATAATAAGTGATTGTGGAAATATGATAGCCCTGTTGTTAGGTTGTATTAGATAGACAACCTAATGCGTTCCCCGTCTGGGGATCGCACCTCACATCGAAAAAACGGAGGAAGAACAATATGGCATCCGCAGTCGGAATAGACCTCGGAACCACCAACAGCGTGATCGCCGCCCTGGACGGCGCCGATCCGGTCATCATCGCCAACGCCGAAGGGTCCCGCACCACCCCGTCGGTGGTGGCTTTCAAGGACGGAGAAATCCTGGTGGGAGAGGTGGCCAAGCGACAGGCCATCACCAATCCCGATCTCACCGTCCGCTCAGTCAAAAGGGAGATGGGCACCAACTGGTCCATCGAGGCCGATCAGAAGACCTATCGTGCACAGGAGATATCGGCTCGGGTGCTACTCAAGCTCAAGCGTGACGCCGAGGCCTATCTGGGAGGTCCGGTCACGGACGCGGTGGTCACCGTCCCCGCATATTTCAACGACGCCCAGCGGCAGGCCACCAAGGAAGCGGGGGTGATCGCCGGACTGAACGTGCTTCGCATCATCAACGAGCCCACTGCCGCCTCGCTTGCCTACGGCTTGGATAAGGAGAGCGACCAGACCATCCTGGTGTTCGATCTGGGCGGTGGGACCTTCGATGTCTCCATCCTGGAGATCGGAGACGGGGTGTTCGAGGTGAAGTCCACCAGCGGCGACACCAACCTGGGCGGCGACGACTGGGATCAAGCCATCATCGACTGGCTGGCCAGGCGATTCCGGGATGAGCACGGAGTGGATCTATCCGCCGACCGGATGGCTGTCCAGCGGCTCCGGGAGGCTGCCGAAAAGGCCAAGATCGAGCTGTCCACCGTAGCCGAGACCGAGATCAACCTCCCCTTCGTCACCGCCACCTCGGCGGGTCCGCTCCACCTCCAGTACAGACTGACCCGCTCTGAGTTCCAAAAGCTGTCCGAATCACTCCTCAAGCGTCTGGAGAGGCCGTTTCTCTCGGCGGTGAAGGACGCCGGAGTCAAGACGGGAGACATCCACCACGTGGTGCTGGTAGGGGGATCCACCCGGATGCCCGCCGTCCAAGAGTTGGTACAGCGGCTGTCCGGCCGCAAGCCTCACAGGGGAGTGAATCCCGACGAGGTGGTGGCCGCCGGCGCGGCCATCCAGGCCGGAGTGCTCAAGGGCGACGTCAAGGATGTCTTGTTGCTGGACGTCACCCCCCTCACCCTGGGCGTGGAGACCAAGGGGTCGGTGATGACCAAGATGATCGAGCGCAACACCACCATCCCCACCCGCCGCTCGGAAATTTTCACCACCGCCGACAGTAACCAGCCCTCGGTGGAGATCCATGTTCTCCAGGGAGAGCGCACCATGTCCATGGACAACAAGAGCCTCGGAAAGTTCCTTCTGACCGGGATTCCCCCTGCCCCCATGGGAGTTCCCCAGATCGAGGTCACCTTCGACATTGACGCCAACGGGATAGTCAACGTCTCCGCCAAGGACCTGGCCACCGGCAAGCAGCAGGCCATGACCATCACCGGCGGGACCGCCCTGGACAGGGGCGAGATCGACAAGATGGTCCGTGACGCCGAGCAATACGAGGAGGAGGACCGCCAGAAGCGGGAGGCCGTTGAGACCGGCAACCAGGCCGACCAACTGGTGCATCAGACCGAAAAGCTCATGGAAGAGCAGAGCGAGCAACTCACCGAAGAGGAGAAGAGCGCGCTGGAAGCCGCTCTCTCCGACCTGCGGGCGGTGCTGGAGAACCAAAACGCCGACTCGGCCGCGGTGCGCGAGAAGATGGAAGCGGTCATCGCGGCCAGCCAACAGATGGCGACCCGTCTCTACCAGGAGGCGGCGACTCGGGCCGAACAGGACCAGACCGCAGCCGGTGATGACGATGACGATGTGGTGGAAGCCGAGATCGTGGAAGACGAGGACGAATGATGGCAGACCCGTCCCAGGACCTGGACGACTCCACGGACACCCTATCGGAGAAAGTTTCGGCTGAAGAAGTAATAGTGGAAGCAACGGTGGAGGCGGACTCTTCCATCCCGGCCGGGATGGAAGAGTTGCCTCAAGATCCCGCCGAAGCACTGGGGATCGTGCTGGAGGCCCTCCGAGAGGCGGAGCAGAGAGCCGACCACGCTCATCACTCCCACCTGCGAGCCCTGGCCGATCTGGACAACTACCGAAAGCGCATGCGCCGGGAGCAGTCCACCGTGGCATCGCAGGCGGCCGGGCGGACCGTTTCCTCCCTCCTGCCCGTCCTGGATAGTTTCGACGCCGCCTTGGGCCTTCAAGTCAACTCCGAGGAGGAACAAAGCGTCCTCTCAGGAGTGAAAGCCACCCATGAGCTGATGATGGGAACCCTGCAGAGCCAGGGCCTGGAGATCATCCCTACCACCGACCAGAGCTTTTCTCCCGACATCCACCAGCCGATCAACGCCCCCCCGCCGGGAGACGGGGAGGTGATAGTGTCGGGGGAGGTGCGCCGCGGGTATCGACTGGAGGGACGGCTCCTGCGGCCTGCCTTGGTGGAGGTAACCAGAAGGAACGAATCCGAATAGATGAACCGTGACTGGGTAGACAAGGACTTCTATCAGACCCTGGGAGTTGGAAAGTCCAACACTCCCGAGGAGATCAAACGCGCCTATCGGAAACTAGCCCGGCTCTATCATCCCGACGCCAACCCCGGCGATCACACCAAGGCGGAGAAGTTCAAGGAGATCTCGGAGGCCTACTCCATCCTTTCCGACTCCGAGCGGCGCGAGGAGTACGACGAGGTCCGCCGGCTGGTGGAGTCCGGGGGATATCAGCATTTCCCGGGGGCGGGAAGCGGCCACGGTGGTCCCTTCGGAGGACAGGTGAACCTGGAAGACCTGCTGGGAGGCAGGGGCGGCTTCGGCGACCTGTTCGGGCGCGCCGGGCGGCAGGCGAGGGCAAGCACAGGCGCCGACCTCACCGCCGAGCTCCGGCTCACTTTCGAAGAGTCCCTCGAGGGCGTCACCAAGTCGATCGCCGTAAAAGGCCCGGCGTCCTGTCCGGACTGTCGGGGCACCGGGGCCCGGATCGGTACCAATCCCGAGATATGTCCGGCCTGTTCAGGACAGGGTACGACCGTCCAGAACCAGGGTCTCTTCTCCTTCAGCCGACCCTGTACCCAGTGCCAGGGATCGGGAAAGATTATCAGAGATCCCTGCCCGGGCTGTCGGGGAAGGGGCGCCCGCCACCGGACCCGCCAGGTGCGGGTCAAATTCCCGGCCGGGGTCAAGGACGGAGGCCGGTTAAAGATCAGAGGGAAGGGCGCTCCGGGCCGCTCGGGCGGGCCTTCCGGTGATCTGGTGGTGAGAGTAGAAGTCGAAAGACACCCGCTCTTCGAGCGGAGCGGGAACCATCTCAACCTGGTGCTTCCCCTCACCTACGCCGAAGCATCGCTGGGCGCCACCTTGGAGGTTCCCACCCTAAACGGAACCGTCAAGCTGCGTATTCCGCCCGGCACGCCCAACGGAAAGACCTTCCGCCTCCGAGGCAGAGGGGCGCCCGCCCGGAAGGGCAAGGCCGGGGACCTGTTGGTGGAAGCCAGAGTCGAGATTCCCAAGCGTCTCTCCAAACAGCAACGGCGCCTGCTGGAAAACCTCGCCGAGCTGGATCCCGGGGATATACGCTCCCACTTTGAGATGAACACATGAGCAGTCGTCAGGAAGCCGTGTTCGTGATATCGGTCGCGGCCCGGCTGTCGGGCATGCACCCCCAGACCCTGCGGATCTACGAGCGACGCGGCCTGGTGGCGCCCTACCGCACCGAGGGGGGCACCCGCCGCTATTCCCAACAAGACATCGAACGGCTCCTGCTGATCGCCGAGCTCACCTCGGCGGGACTCAACCTGGAGGGGGTGAAGATGGTGATAGAACTGCAGAATGAACTATCGGCTATTCGCAAGGAGCAGCAAAGGCGGCGGCGCCAACGGGAGCTATTGGCCAGCACCGCCGGGCGGGCCGCCCAACTGGAATCAGAAAACGAGCGGCTGCGCACCAAGATCCGCGAACTGGACCACCGGCTGGGCGCCGTCTCCGGAGAACTGGAGGGCCTTCGCCGCATCTACTACCAGAACCTGCCCGACCAGGGCACGGCGGATCACGGCTAGTATCGCTGTCTCGTGAGCGACTTCTACCAAGGAACCCTCCGGGTGATGGACCCGGCCGGATTCCTGTTGGATATCGGCGCTGCGGAGTTGCGGATCGCCGATCCTGACCGGGGCACTTGGGTCGGCGAACTCATCATTTTTGAAGGATCGTGTCTGGACAAGAAAAGTTTGACCGCCTTGGTCGAGACGACCGACGGCGCCCGTTCCCTGGCTCAGATAAGCCCATTTACCGAATCGGAGCGTGGGCCCTTCGCAAGAATGAAGGTAGTGGGCCTGGGAAAGGCACCTTTCTAGTCTCTCGTCCCCTGACCGGATCCATACCCGGTCACACCGCTTGCAGCTACGGGGGCTTGCCTTTTAGTAACCGGAAGGCACCCAGGTCGAAAACCGATCGGCGTAGTCGTTGTGGGTGAGTTCCGCTAAGTCGGTTCCATCCGCATCTATCACAAAGGCTTATTCATCGCCGTCACCGTGGCCGGTAAAGGCGATTGGGAAACCGTCCGACGACCAGACCGGACCCCGGTCCGAGGTGCTGTTGTGAGTTAGCTGCCATAGGTTGCTCCCATCGATGTACATGACAGAGACTTCATCATCACCATCTCGGTCACTCACGAAAGCAAGCCGGTGTCTATCGGGTGACCACATCGGCTCCCTGTCATCCGCGTGGTTGTCGGTGATCTGGCGCAGATTGGTTTCATCGGCATCCATTACAAAGATCTCATCGTCACCGTAAGGACCGCGGGAAATGCTATGTGGGTACGGTCGGGCGACCAGACCATCCCCGCACTCCCCTCCACCACGAGTATCGACTCGCCCCTCTTAGTAGCCTCGATCCAGTGAGCACGGCCGACAAACTGCCAATGTCTGGCTTGGAAGTCCCAAAGGTCGGCGTGCCGCGCCCCAATAGTCGGAGAGACGAGACTCGGTTCCGGTTGTTCGTGTCCCTATTCATGACCATGTTGCTCCTTTTGGGTTTTGTCGCGTTCACAAACATTGCGTGGACCCCGATCTTGCATCCGGTACCGGTGCTGGATGATGTGTACAAAGCGGATCCGTTGAAGCTTATCGCAGGATACAATCTGACCACCCAATACACCCTGGACGAGGACATCTGGGATGTATGGATCTGCAAGGTGCAGGAGGCAATCCCGGATCTCTCTCTTGAGGAAGCCGTCAACCTGCTAGAGGCTGAACTAAACCCATATTTCGCTTGGCTCTCGGGAGGTCGCTATCGGCCAGTTTTCCGAGCGGGTGGAGTGATCGAACCGCCAGCTATCGATGGTCGGAGGAACTGCACCTACCCGGTATGGGAAGCCTACAGGGGCAACACGCGACAGGACAGGCCGGAGGGCGCAATTGTGATCATCAACAAGGCTCCCTTTCCAAGCTTTGCCAGCCTGGGAACCATATCCTACCTCTCGTCGGCCGAGGTGGCATTGAGCGCAACCACTTTCCCGGATAACACCCGCTACGTGTACCTCGATGCCAGGTCAGTGGCCGAACCCGGCAGTTTGGAGCAACATCTAATTGCAAATGTCACGCTGCCAAATCTGTACACGGTTGCCCACGAACTCGGACACGGAATCGGTTTTCCTCACTCGCATCGCTACGTCCGGTATGACAACTCGATGGACCTGATGGGCACCATCGAGGCTCCGTCAGGCTTGCAAATAGGCACCATCGCTGTCAACAGATACGCAGCCGGCTGGATGGACCCCACGGAGGTGGCGATCTACAGAGGGGCCGGGAGTTCCATATACACACTCAGTCCACTTGGCGACCACGGCACCCAAATGCTGGTGTTGCCGACGGACCGGGGCAGCATGATCACACTGGGGGCGCGAGTTAGAAAGGCATTCGACTCCGGCGTGCCCAAAGAAGGCGTTGAATCCTACTTCATAGAACAGCAGCCTCCGATCTGTTTCCACCACCCCGGCTACCCCGCCTGCGTTGGTCTGGCAAGACGCACCCGGGCAATCACTGTGGATATGGCAGGCCTTATCCACGTCAATGACCCCGTTGCGCATGTGGCGGGCATAGGTGAAGGCTTTACCTGGGGGGATGTGACTGTCACTGTTCTCGAGCGAATCGGTGACGATTTCATCGTGGAAGTAAACGATATCGGGTCAGCCGACTACAACTCCTCGGGCCAATGATCTTCCCGATGCAATACCCCGCGGAAGGCGATGGCAACCGGTTCCCCGATGATCGAACGGGACCCCCGCGATAACGCTCTCGCGGAGATGATTGTCGGCACTGGGCCGAACTCCATCCACAGACAGGGAACGCGGCGGGACCTCGGCAACGCCAAGTGCGCCATCTTGGGGGAACGCCGGCGGGCTCAACCACCGACAATCTCCTCAAATCCAGAGGCGCCCTCCACCACCTGCCCTTTGGCCGCTCCAGGTGGTTGGCTTGCAGACCATCAACCGGCAATATCCTCTGGGGGAATGGCCGATCATGTGGTGTGGGACTGGAACGGAACCCTATGGGATGATCTCCCACAGGTGCATCTTGCCACCAACGCTGCGCTTGGGGAAATGGGCGCCAATCCACTCGGTCTTTCCGAATACATCAGGCTCTTCACCCGTCCCCTGTCCCTGTTCTATCGCAGGGTGCTGGGGCGGGATCTCACCGACTCGGAGTGGGAACGGGTTAACCAGAGCTTTCTGATGTCATACGAGAGCAGCCTGCACCTCGCCGGGCTGGCTACAGAAGTTCCCCACGTGCTGGAAATAGTGGCCCGAAGCGGCGCCACCCAGTCGATTCTCTCGTTGTATCCCCACGCTCCCTTGAATTCGCTGGTCGGAAGGTTGGGACTCGCCCCCTACTTCACCCGCATCGACGGCCTGCGCGGACCTGCAGGCCGAAGCAAGGTGGGGCTGTTCGGTGATCACCTGCGGGCGGCGGCTCCGGGAATCCCCCCACACCGAGCGGTGATGATCGGCGACACCGATGACGATCTGGCCGCGTCCCAGGAGGCCGGAAGCACCTGCATTCTGGTCAATCACCACGGAGAGCATCCGCTTGGGTACAGCGCCAACCTGGATCGCTTTTTCGCAGGCGGACTGCTGGCGGCACTCAGGAAAGCGGGCTTGAGTTCCGGGGACGGTCAGATGTCACCCTCCGAGAGCTCCGGTCTTTGTCAGAAGGTCACAAAAAACGCGGGCGATACCAGTTAAATAGGGATCAGTCCCATAACCTGACTCACGGACAAAGTGGATTACCAGAGCATTCGATACGAGGTCTCCGACCGGATAGCCACAATCAACCTAAACCGTCCCGAGCGGCTGAACGCCATTGACGAGCCAATCCCAGGGGAGATCCGGGAGGCGGTGGAATCGGCGGATCAAGACCCCCGGGTTCATGTGGTGATTCTTACGGGCGCGGGACGGGCGTTCTGCGCCGGGTACGACCTCTCAGAGTTCGCCGCACGGGCCGAGGATCCCCACACCCAGGAGATGCCCTGGGATCCCACCGTGGACTATCGGATGATGAACCGCAACACCCAAGATTTCGTGTCGCTGCGGCGATGTTCCAAGCCCACTATTGCCAAGGTCCATGGGTACGCGGTGGCGGGAGGATCAGACATCGCCCTTGCCTGTGATCTTGTGGTGATGGCTGCCGACGCCGAGATCGGATACCCGCCTGCTCGTGTCTGGGGTGTTCCCACCACCGCCATGTGGGTTTATCCTGATCGACGGCGTCGAGGCGAAGCGGATAGGGTTGGTGGTCGACGCCGTCCCCGAAGCTCTCCTCGACACCAGAGTGGCCGAGTTGGCCGACCGGATCGAGGGCATTCCCCGCAACCAGTTGATGATGAACAAGACGATGGTCAACCGGCGTTGGAGAGCATGGGACTGGCCGGTACCCAGATGCTCGCCACGCTTTTCGACGGGATCGCCCGACACTCACCCGAGGGGCTGTGGTTCAAGCGGCGGGCCGAGCAGGTCGGCTTCGCCCAGGCGGTTCGCGAACGCGACTCCGGAGATCCCATCGCTCCCGACGTCTCCCGCTGAACAGTACGCGCGCGGCCCAGCCGTCACCCGCGCTGTAGTTCCTCCAAGCGAGCCAGGTTGTGGTGGGTTAATATGTAGCGGATCGTTCCGGTGCTGGCCTGCATCGTGACGCTGTGAGTGATAGCTTGGTCGTGGCCGAATTCCACACCCCGCAGGAACTCGCCACTGGTTACTCCGGTAGCCACCAGGTAGGCCTCTTCTCCCCCTACCAGTTCGGCGGTGGTCATCACCCGCCCGAGGTCCAAGCCGTGATCGGCCGCGTATTCCCGCTGCTGGTCGGTCCCCGCCCAAAGCCGCGTCTGGATCTCTCCCCCCATGCAGCGCATGGCGGCGGCGGCGATCACCGCCTCGGGTGAGCCGCCGATCCCCACCAGCACATCTATTCCCGTTTCTGGACGGGCGGTGGCTATCGCGGCGGAGACGTCCCCGTCGCCGATCAACCGGATCCTGGCCCTGACCGCACGGATCTCCCTTATGTAATCCTGATTACGAGGGCGATCCAACACAACCACCGTCAACTGATCGATGTCCAGACCCTTGGCCCGGGCGACCTGCCCCAGGTTATGGCTGACGGGAGCCTCCAGGTCTATCACCCCCGCCGCTTCCGCTCCCACCGCCAGCTTGTCCATGTAGACCAGGCCTCCGGGTGAGAACATGGTTCCCCGCTCCGCCGCCGCGATCACCGACAGCGCCCCCGGTCCCCCACGGGCGGTGAGCGCCGTGCCGTCCACCGGGTCGACGGCTATGTCCACCCGGGCGCCCCGGCCACTCCCCACTCGCTCCCCGTTGTGAAGCATGGGAGCGCGGTCCTTCTCTCCCTCCCCAATCACCACCACCCCGTCCAGGTGAATGGTGTTGAGACGTTCTCGCATCCCATCCACCGCCGCCTGGTCGACTGCCTCCTTGTCGGCCCTTCCCTGCCAATGGGCGGCGGCGATCGCCGCCTGCTCCGTCACCTGGGCCAGGTCGAGAGTGTAGCTGTGGCCGAAGCCCGAGACCATCACTCCACCCTCATCTCCACCGGAACGATCTCCCGGGCGAAATGGCCGCTTTCGGTGGCTTGGGCGGCGCGACGATGGCTTTCCGCGGCCCATTCGTTCTGTTGGGCGTGGGTGAGGCCCAGCCGGGCGTTAGCCCCATCCGACATCTCCCCCATGGTGCACTGGTCGAAAGCGCAAAACAGACCATCGTGCACCATGACATCCACCATGCTGGCATCTCCCATCCACAGCCCCGAGCGGAGGTCCCGAACCATGTAGGGGGCGTTGCTCATCGACTCCATCCCGCCCGCCATCACGAAGTTGGCCTCACCCAGGCGAACCGAACGGGAGGCCAACCCCACCGCCGCCTGACGCGCGGTGATCTGGCCCTCCCCGCCCACCAGGACATGGCCGAAAATCACCTCGTCCAACTCGCTGGACGCCACTTCGGACCGGGTCAGGGCCGCGGCGATGGCCTGTCCTCCCAGATCCACGGCGCGTAACGGAGAAAGTCCCCCCCATGAAGCGGCCGATAGGGGTGCGGGCCACCGAGCAAACGACCGGGTCGAAAGACTCCTCATCCGTCGAAGGATAGTTGGCGGTTGACTCCTTGTTTTTGGGGAAACATTCGCCCAAGCCGTAACCCTGTGGCCTTCAGGCGTAACCCTGTGGCCTTCAGGGGTGTCTAAAAGGGTTTACGGGCCTAATAGGAAGCATTCTTGATCAAACTGCTGAACCTCGACCATGTGGGCATCGCCGTTCATGACCTCGACCGGGCGGTGGCCGAGTACCGAGTCAAATACGGGATAACGCCCCTCTATCGGGAGACCGTCTCCTCCCAAGGGGTGGAGGAGGCGATGATCCCACTGGGCGGATCATTCATCCAGTTGCTTCAGCCGCTCGGACCGGAGACCCCGGTGGGGCGGTTCCTGGCCAAGAAAGGAGAAGGGGTTCATCATCTGGCCTGGACGGTGGCCGATATCGACGCCGCCGTGGAGCACCTCAAGGCCCAGGGAGCGAACATGGTCGACTCCGAGCCCCGTCCGGGGGGCGGGGGAACCCGGATTGCTTTCGTCCATCCCCGTGACCTGGCCGGGACGCTGATCGAGTTGGTGGAGCCGTCCGATGATTGAACGGTTCGAGATACAAGGCGGGGCCGGTGAATACGAGGCAGCGGCGCTTTCGGCGGTGATGGAGCAGATGCGGCGGCGAAGACGGGCGGCCTGGGCTCGCCGACCTCATGCCAACCAGCAGCTGTCCGCCTGGGTGCGAGCCGGTCGACTGACCGCCGTGGATCCACTGCCGCCCCCCGATCCGGGCCTGAACGGCGACACGGCACCCAACAGACCATCCGAGCAGCCCTGGCCGAGACTATCCGGGCGGCCGGGACTGCCTCGCTGAGCGTGCTATCGGCATGGGACAGGTCAGGCAGCGAGGAGCGCCAGCAGGTTAGACTATGACGTTCTTGACTTTCCGGCGTAACCGCCCGGCCGTGGCCCGGCGAGGGCGCTGGAATGAGCACGTTACTGAGGAAGGACCAGCACAATGCTGAGATTCGTCGAGGAAACAATCCTTCTCCTGCTCCGTGACCAGGATGGGAGGTTCGTACAGGTGCCCAACTGGGCGTTCGACTATGCCATCGCCGGCGGGGTGCTAATGGACTTGGCGATGGAGAACCGCATCGACACCGACACCGACAATTTGGTTTTGGTCGATGCCACACCGGTAGGCGACAGCCTGCTCGACCCGACGCTGGCCGATATTGCCGCGGGAGAGAAGCATCCCACTCGTCACTGGGTGGAACACATAGTGGAGCGCGCCGACGCGTTACGCGAGGAGGCGCTCTCCAGACTGGTGGCCAGAGGCATCCTGGAGCGCCAGGATGAACGCTTTCTGTGGGTTTTCCGGTCCAGGCGTTATCCGACCATTGATGGCACGGCCGAACGCGAGGTGAAGTTGCGAATCATGGGAGTGCTCTTCAGCGACGAAATCCCAGACCCGCGCGATGTGATGCTCATCTGCCTGGCCGACGCATGTGGTATCTTCCACGAGTTGCTGTCCAGGAGTGAACTCGAGAGGGCGTCCGACCGAATCGAACAGGTGCGCAAGCTGGACCTCATCGGTCAGGCTATGTCGCAGGCGATCCGCGATATCGAGGTGTCGATTGCCTTCGCGATGGGGCGTGTGTACTGACCCCTTTGGAGATGCAGGGAGAGCACAGCCGTTAGCAATGGCGGGCTCCTTTAGTCAAACAAAGCAGGACTCAACCAACCAGAACTGTCAGCGACGTTTACTACAAGTACAACTAAACGGTTTCGGGAGAGTTGGCAGTGTTGCCCCCCCGGCGGGCCCTCTTCAGCGATTGCAGTTCCCTGCTTCCCAGCAGCCGGGCCACCGCCGCAAAGACCAGGGCGACAATCACCCCTCCCACCACGAAGGCGCCCAGCGCCTCGGCGACTGTCCAGGCTCCGTCCTCGGAAAACCAGCGGGCCACCAGCCATCCGGCCCCGGCCGCGAAACCCCCGGCCACCACTGAACGCGCCAGCCCCAAAGCCAGGCCCTTTCCTCCCGCATCCTGGCCGCGCAGCCAAAACAATGTTAACGCCACTGTGTAGGCAGCCATGGAGATCACGCTGGCCCAGACCAATCCTTCGGCGTCCCAAACCGATACCAGCCCCAAAGAGAGCGGTACTGCAACAGCAGCGGCCAGGGTGCCGATCATCACCGGCGGCCACATCCGCCGTTCGGCGTAGAAGGAGCGGGCTATCACCTGATGAAGGCCCCACGCCGGAATGGCCAGCGCGTAGATGGCCAGGAGTTGTGACACCCTAGCCGAATCGGCGGAGCTGAAGGCTCCCCACTGAAAAACCAACCTCACGCCAGGATTTCCCACTGCCAACACCGCCGCAGCAGCGCCGGTTCCAAGAAAGAGGGTCATCCGGGCGGTGCGCAAGGTTGTTTCGGCCAACTCGGAGCGGCGACCTGCCGCGGCCAGGGAGGCCAGGAACGGAAAGGCGGCCACCCCGGCCGCTTGGGCCACCATTCCCACTGGAACCATGTTCAGCACCCGCGCAAAGGAGAGCGCCGAAATCCCTCCTTCCGCGGTCAACTGGCCGAAGAGCCGGACAAACTGCTCATCGAGGACCGCCACCGACTGGCCCACCATCAGTGGTAAGGCCAACGCCAAGTAGGTTCGGACCGCCGGGTGCTTCCAGGCCACACCTTTCACCAACCGCAGACCCACCCGGCGCGCCCCCCACCACTGTATCCCGAAGTTGCCGAGCGCGGCTCCGGCCAGGGCTCCCCACACGAACCCGTCGGCGGGAGGGGGATCGACGAGATTTCCACCCACCATCCCCCCGACAATGATGGACAGGTTGTAAACAATGGGAGCGGTCACGGGAATCAGAAACCGCCGGTGAGCGTACTGGTAGGCCATCAGCAGCGAGCCACCCACGAAGAAGACCTGGGCGGGCAGGGCGATCATGGTGAGCCGAGTCACCTCTCCGAGTTGGGCCGGGGAGAGTTCGGGATAGATCAACTCGATCAAAGGCGCCGTCCAGATCATCAACACCGCGGTCAGAAGTACGGTCACACCGGTCACCACCCTGAAGACGGCCACGAAAGCCCGGTTGCCGCCCTCGGGATCGTTCGCCGTCAGGCGAGCGGCGAGGATCGGGACGAAGGTGATGGTCAGATACCCCCCGGCCAGCAGATAGTTGAGCAGGTCGGGAACCAGGAAGGCGGCCCGATAGACATCTCCCACCGCATTGACCCCGATCAGGGCCGCCAGCATCGTCTCTCGGCCCAGCCCCAACACCCTGGATGCCAGCACTCCTCCCGACACCACCAAAGCGGCAGCGCCCATCCCCATCGCTTTGCCTTTCATGATCGGCGGGAAAGACCCGGCTCGCGCCGCGAGGAGACCGCTGCCCGCATTTCGGCCAGCACCTCGTCGGGGACAACCAGGTCGCCCCGGCCCGCTCCCAGTCTGACATCCGGCTTGAAGCGACCGTGGTAGTCCGAACCTCCGGAGGGAACGAGCCCGTGTCGTCGAGCCAGGTCGACCAACAATCGACGGGTGGGGAAACCATAGGTTCCGTAGTAAGCCTCGATCCCGTCCAAGCCCTGCTCCGAAAGTTCCTCCAGCACGGCCGAGAGAGCGGCCCCCTCCACCCCCAGGGTGAGAGGGTGGGCCAAAACCGCGGCGCCACCCGCCGCGTGGGCTACCTCGATGGCCTCGGCCGGACCGAGACGATACCTTTCCACATAGGCGGGACGTCCCCTGGCCAAGTACTGATCAAAAGCGGCGGGAATGTCGGGTGCGTGGCCTTTCTTCACCAGAAGGGAGGCGAAATGCGGTCTTCCGATGGCCCCCGATCCCCCTTCTCTTCTCACCTCTTCCATGGTTATCTGCACGCCTTGGGAACGGAGACGCTCCACTATTTCCAAGTTACGCCGGACTCTGCCTTCGCGCACTCGATCCAGCCGGGAGGAGAGAGAATCGGAGTCTTCGATCAGCAAGATCAGCAAATGCATAGCTCCCGGACTCCACTCCAGGGAAAGCTCCAATCCCCTTACCAGTTCTATCCCGGCGCGGGCGGCGGCGTTCTCGGCTTCCGGCAGGCCTTCGGTCGTGTCGTGATCGGTGACGGCCACTGCTGACAACCCAATTGCTGCGGCGGCGACGACCAACTCGGCGGGAGAGTCAGAGCCATCGGAGGCGGTGGTGTGGGTGTGCAGGTCGACCCCCATCGCCGGGGACCGATCAGGGTTCGACGGTGATTTCCACCGACTCGATGTAGAGGGATTCCCGGGGAAGGCTTTGCTCGCCCGTGGGGGAGCGGGAGGTGGGTATTTGGACGATTAGGTCCAGGACTTCCTCGCCTTCGATTATCCGGCCCAACACGTTGTATTGCGGATTGAGGAATGGAGCGTCGACCAGCATCCAGAAGAACTGGCTGCCTGTGGTGTTCTTCCCGGCGTTGGCCATGGCCACCACCCCGCGGTTGTACTGAAAGTCTTCGGGCGGGAACTCGTCGGCGATCTCGTATCCCGGATCTCCCCGCCCGGTGGCGGTGGGATCACCACCTTGGACAACAAACCCCTCCGCTATCCGGTGAAAGACCGTGCCGTCGTAATATCCTTCCCTGGCCAGGAAAACAAAGGAGTTGGCGGTTTCGGGATAGTTCGTGTCCAGTTCTATCACCACCTCACCACAGGAGGTCTTCACCCGGCCAATAACCGACGACTCGGTGGTTATTCCTTGGTGTACAAACCTGGCAAAGCTCATCACCCGCATGGGAGGCGGCGCCTCCGCTCCACAGGCAGTGGGCTTATCTCGATATTCCTGGTAATCAGCAGACAACTCGCCAGATCCTTCCTCGCCCTCTTCCCCGCCCCTCAAGCTACAAGTCACCAGCACCGCCACCAAAACGAGGGCCATCCCCACCCCGATTCCCAACCGCTTGATGTTCTCTTGGCGAGAGCGCTTTTTTTGCTCCGCCCGGATGCGCGCCGCCTTGGCAGCCTTCTGACGCTGTCGCTTTTCTATGCCCACCTAAAGCGTCTCCCGTCTCAATCGGTTCGGTTATCGGTTCGGTCTGCCAAAACATTGTACGCATCTCTCGCCAACCTTGCCTGCTCGGGCTGAAACTGGCGTTGGCGACGGGGTGTCAAGCCGTAACATTGGCTTGACCTCCCTCTCTTCTCTTGGATATGACGCGGATCGTACAAAAATTCGGCGGGTCTTCTCTCGCAACTCCCGACCGCATCCGGAGCGTGGCAGCCCGGGTGGTGAGCGCCCGACGAACCGGCGCCCAGGTGGTGGTGGTGGTCTCCGCCATGGGTAGCACCACCGATGACCTGGCGGTCCTCGCCCAAGAAGTGAACCCCAACCCGCCGGCCCGGGAGATGGATATGCTGCTCACCGCCGGAGAGCGCATCTCCACTGCCCTGACCGCCATGGCCATCGCCGCCTATGGCGTGGAAGCGGTGAGTCTCACCGGCAGCCAGGCCGGGATTCTTACCGACGACACCCATGGCGCCGCCAAAATCCAGGGGATAACGGGCGCTCGGGTAACCGATAATCTCGCCGAGGGGAGGGTGGTGATCGTGGCCGGGTTCCAAGGGGTCAGCCCGCGATCCAAGGAGATCACCACCCTGGGCAGGGGGGGCTCCGACACCAGTGCGGTGGCGCTGGCTGCCGCGCTGGGTGGAGACGTGGCCGAGATATACACGGATGTGCCGGGGGTGATGACCGCCGATCCCCGGATAGTCGCCGAAGCAAAAAAGCTGGATGAGGTCTCCTATGAGGTAATGATGGAGCTGGCCGCCGGGGGGGCGGGGGTGCTCGTTCCCCGGGCGGTAGAGGTTGGTCGTCGATACGGCGTCCCCATCCACGTACGATCTTCTTTTACCGACTCGCCCGGCACCTGGATAAGAAAGGCCACCGAGATGGAGCGAATGGAACAAGCCATAGTCAGCGGAATAGCCCACGACGCCTCGGAGGCGAAGGTCACCCTGCGGGAAGTTCCCGACCAACCGGGCGTGGCGGCATCTGTCTTCGAACCGCTAGCGGAGGCGAGCGTGAACGTTGACATGATCGTGCAGAACATCTCTCGGGAGGGCCTGTCCGACATCAGCTTCACCATCCCTAAAAGCTCCATAGAATGGGCGGAGGAGGTGGTTAGGCTCATCGGACGGAAGGTGAGAGCATCAGGGGTGGAGATCCGCCAGGACATCGCCAAGGTGTCGCTGATAGGGGCGGGCATGAAAACCGAGCCGGGTGTTGCGGCCCGCGTGTTTCGAACATTGGGCGAGGCCGGGATCAACATCGAGATGATCTCCACCTCCACCATCAGAATCTCCTGTGTAGTGGACGAGTCCCAGATGCGGAAGGCCGTGCAGGCGCTTCACCGCGAGTTCCGACCCCCCCTGATCCGGGAGGAACGGGGCGCATGAGCGTCAACCTGGCCCTGGTGGGCGCCACCGGAGCGGTGGGCCGGACAGCGCTCGATATCCTGGCCGACCGGAATTTTCCCATCGGCCGACTGCGGGTTATGGCCTCGGCGCGCTCGGCCGGACAGAAGATCTCCACCACCTGGGGCAAGGTTGAGGTGGAAGATCTGGAGGAGGCCGATCCGGAGGGAATCGAGATTGCGATCTTTTCGGCGGGGGCCTCCCGGTCCCGGGCTTATGCCCCCCACTTCGTGGCCGCAGGGGCGGTGGTGATCGACAACTCGTCCTGTTTCCGGATGGACCCCACAGTTCCGCTGGTCGTGGCGGATGTGAACGACCATGCCCTGGGATCACATCAAGGAATAGTCGCCAACCCCAACTGCACCACCATGGTGCTGATGATGGCAGTCGCCCCTCTCCACCGGGCCGCAGGGCTCCGCTCGATGGTTACCACCTCCTATCAGTCGGTCTCAGGCTCGGGACAGAAGGGGATGACCGAGCTTTCCCACCAGATAGATCACTTCCGGGGTGATCTATCCGGCTTGGCGCAAGGGAGATGGACCGACCCGGGCGGCGAGGTCTACAGCCGTCCCATCGGCTTCAATGTGCTGCCCATGGCCGGCTCGGAGACTGGGCAGGGCTATACCGACGAGGAGTGGAAGCTGGTGAACGAGTCCCGCAAGATTCTCGAACTCCCGGAGCTGGCCGTGGAGCCTACCTGTGTGAGGGTGCCGGTGATGGTCGGCCACGGCCTGGCCGCTTCGGTGTGGTTCGACCGTCCGCTGGGCCGGAGCGAGGCGCTGGATGTCCTGGCCACCGCCCCCGGGGTGGAGGTCTGGGAGGACATCCCGCCCACTCCCCTGGACAGCGCCGGGGGGGACCGGACCCTGGTGGGCCGGGTGCGGGAGACGGTAGGAATGCCCGGAGGGATCAACTTGTGGGCGGTGGGCGACAACCTCCGCAAGGGCGCGGCGCTCAACGCTGTTCAACTGGCTGAGCGACTTAGCCTCTGACTTTCCCTCGTCGGAGATCGACGTCCGCCGGGTTGCCCTGAAATGTAAGCTCGGTGAAATGACTGAATGGATCACCACCCGCGACGGCATCCGTCTCGCCTACCACCAGGTTGGCGCTGGCGATCCGCCCATTGTTTTCGTCCACGGCATTTACGGCAATCGGGGAGGTTCCGCTCTCCAGGAGGAGTACTTCTCGCCCCATCACCGGTGCTTGGCTGTCGACCTGCGCGGCAATGGCGACACCGACAAGCCCGACGAGGTGTACTCGATGGCCAAACACGCCGACGACGTGGCGGAGCTGATCCACCAACTTGGTCTCCGGCGGCCCATCCTGGTGGGTCACAGCATGGGCGGGCAGGTGGTTATCTCCGTGGCTGCCCGTCATCCCGAACTGGTTGGGGCGGTCGCCAGCATCGACTCGCCCAGCAACATCCCCGGATGGCAGAAACGATTTAGTAGTTCTTACGACCACCTGATGACCCGAGACGGTCCCTTCCGGGAAGCGGCGCGCACCTTCCTCGGCGCCGCCTATCTGCCCACCGACGACCCGTCGCGGGTCGCCGGGATCGGGGAGCGGCTGGCCGCATTTCCCGATCATGTAATCGTCAGACAGTGGTGGGCATTGAGCTCCTTCGATCCGGCGCCGGTGCTGGGCCAGGTGAAATGCCCCTATCTCTACATCGACTGCGGCCAGCCGTATCTGGACCTCGATCTACTCCGAGGGTTGTGCCCCCAGGTGGTGATCGGCAAAACGGTGGGCTCCGGTCACGCGGCCACCAGGGATGTGCCTGATCAGATCAACGCCATGCTCCGCCGATTCATCCAACACGCCGACGCCATCGCCGCCGAAATGATCCGCACCGGCGGAGTATTCCAATACACCTTCCCACCCACATAAGAACCCGGGCCGAACGCTGTCCCGACGATCCGGCAGTCCAATGCTTCTAGCCGACTCGAGCACCAATTGGCTGTTGCCGATCAACCTCCCTATCCCAGGCTGACACCCTAAGCTCGGCGACATGACTGAATGGTTCACTACCTCCGACGGCGTCCGCCTCGCCTACCACCAGGTGGGCACCGGGGATCCGCCCATCGTCTTCATCCACGGCGGCTTCGGCAACCGGACTGGTTTCACATTCCAGGAGGAATACTTCTCGCCCAATCACCGGTGTCTGGCTATCGACCTGCGTGGCCACGGCGACAGCGAAAAGCCCGATGAACTGTACACCATGGACAAATACGCCGATGAGGTTGCCGAATGGCTCCGCCATCTGGGAATACGGCGGCCCATCCTGGTTGGTCACAGCATGGGCGGACAGGTGGTCATCTCCACTGCCGCCCGCCATCCCGAACTGGTAGGGGCAATCGCCAGCCTCGACTCGCCCAGCAACATCCCCGGATGGCACCGGCGCTTTCATGGTCCATTCGACCACCTGATGACCAAGGACGGCCCCTTCCGGGAGGCGCTACAAACCTTCCTCAGCGCTGCCTATCTGCCCACCGACGACCCATCGCGGGTTGGGGAAATGCCAGAGTGGCTGGCTGAGGTTCCCGGCCATGTGATCGTGAACGGCTGGCAGGGAATGAGCGCCTTCGATCCGGCGCCGGTGTTGGCCGGAGTGAAGTGCCCCTATCTCTACATCGACTGCGGCCAACCCGGTCTCGACTTCGATCTGCTCCGCGAGCTCTGCCCCCAGGTGGTGATCGGCAAAACGGTGGGCGCCGGTCATCAGGCCACCAAGGACGTGCCGGACCAGATCAACGCCATGCTCTACCGCTTCATCCAACACGCCGATAGCATCGCCGCCGAAATGGTCCGCACCGGCGGAGTGTTCCAATACACCTTCCCACCCACATAAAACCCGGCGGCGCTGAACGCCACTCGGAGTGGCGACCGGCAGTCGCTGATCAACACCCAAAAGTCGCGAAAATTTGGCGTCCCTTCCGGGCCCTCCCCCACCACCACCTCGCCATGGTCGAACAACTCCGTCCAGCCACAACAGGGCTTATTGGGTAAGGACATCTGATCCCTCGACGCGGTCCAATCGACGCCTGGGCGAACCATCTCGGTGTTCGGCGCATATAAGCATGGACTCTCCCCACGACAGAATCAACCCCCCAACAACGGATTGTTTCACAACTTCTGATAGAACCGACTGCAAGTGTCAGTACCGCGCCGCCACAGGATACCCTAAGCTCAGGTGACATGACTGAATGGATCACCACCTCCGACGGGGTGCGCATCGCCTACCACGAGGTGGGCGCCGGCGACCCGGGCATCATCTTCATCCACGGCGCTTACGGCAAGCGGGGAGGATTCGGCTTCCAGGAGGAGTACTTCTCCCCCAATCACCGGTGCGTGTCGGTCGACCTGCGCGGCCACGGCGACAGCGACAAGCCCGATGAGCCTTACTTCATGGACAAACACGGCGATGACATAGCAGAGCTCATTCGCCAATTGGGGCTGAATCGGCCCGTGCTGGTGGGCCAGAGCATGGGCGGACAGGTGGTGATCGCCGCCGCCGCCCGCCACCCCGAACTGGTGGGGGGGATCGTCAGCCTGGACTCGCCCAGCAACATCCCCGGATGGCACCAGCGCTTTCACGGTCCCTACCAACCCTTGATGAGCAAGGACGGCCCCCCTATCCGCGAGACGCTCTACACGTTCCTCAAAGCCGCCTATCTGCCTACCGACGACCCCTCCCGGGTGGGCACCATGGCCGCGCGGCTCGCCGAAGTACCCGACAAATTGATCCTCAACACTTGGCTGGGAAAGGCCGATTACGACCCAACACCCACGCTGAGCGGGGTGAAGTGTCCTTACCTCTACATCGACTGCGGCCAGCCGGATCTCGACCTGGATCTGCTCCGCGAGATGTGCCCCCAGGTGGTGATCGGCAAAACGGTTGGCGCCGGACACCGGGCCCTCCAGGACGTGCCGGACCAGGTCAACGCCATGCTACGACGATTCATCGAACACGCCGACGCCATCGCCGCCGAGATGATCCGCACCGGCGGGGTATTCCAATACACCTTCCCCTCCACATAAGGACCCGCGGCGAACACCGTTCACTTGGGACCGGCGAACACCGGGCGGGCATTTGACTCCGACTGGACCACCAAAATACCTGTTGCCCTTTCGCCCTCCTCTGCCGGGCTGACAACCTAAGCTGAGTGACATGACTGAATCGATCACCACCTCCGACGGCGTCCGCATTGCATATCACGAGCTGGGTGCAGGCGATCCGGCCATCATCCTTATCCACGGCGGCTTCGGCGATCGGGGAGGCTTCGGCCTCCAGGAGGAGTACTTCTCGCCAAATCACCGCTGCATCGCGGTCGATCTGCGCGGCCACGGCGAAAGCGACAAGCCCGATGAGCTCTACACCATGGAACAACACGGCGATGACGTGGCCGAACTCATCCGCCAACTGGAACTGGACCGGCCCGTCCTCGTGGGACAAAGCATGGGTGGACAGGTGATCATCTCGGCCGCCGCTCGCCACCCCGAACTGGTGGGGGCCATCGCCAGCCTCGACTCGCCCAGCAACCTCCCCGGATGGCACGCCTACCATCACGGACCCTTTGATCACCTCATGCGGAAGGACCAAGACTTCCGGAAGGCGCTGGAACTCTTCCTCAGCGCCGCCCATCTGCCCACCGACGACCCGACCCGCGCCAAGAACACAGCGGCGCGGCTGGCCCGGCTTGACGACCGTATGATCCTCAACGGCTGGCAGGGGATGATGGCCTTTGATCCCGCGCCGATACTGGCTGGGGTGAAGTGCCCTTATCTGTACGTCGACTGCGGACAGCCGCGCGTCGATCTGGACTTGCTCCGCGAGCTGTGCCCCCAAGTGGTGGTCGGCAAACCGGTCGGCGCCGGACATGGGGCCCTCCGGGTAGTGCCGGACCAGATCAACGCCATGCTTCGGCGGTTCATCGAACACGCCGACGCCATCGCCGCCGAGATGATCCGCACCGGCGGCGTCTTCCAATACACATTCCCCGAGAATTTATAGGGGCCGTCACTCCTCAAACCGGTCCGGACAGTCATCCTGTACCAGGACCGGTGGTGACACCCGACAACTAAACTGAGTGCCATGACCGAATGGATCACCACCCCCGACGGCGTCCGCATCGCCTACCACGAGCTGGGTGCCGGCGACCCGGCCATCATCCTTATCCACGGCGGCTTCGGCAATCGGGAAGGATTCGGCCTCCAAGAGGAGTACTTCTCGCCAAATCACCGCTGCATCGCGGTCGATCTGCGCGGCCACGGGGATAGCGACAAACCCGATCAGCTCTACACCATGGAACAACACGGCGATGACGTGGCCGAACTCATCCGCCAACTGGAACTGGACCGGCCGGTGCTGGTCGGCCAGAGCATGGGAGGACAGGTGATCATCTCCGCCGCCGCCCGCCATCCCGACCTGGTGGGAGCGATCGCCAGCCTGGACTCTCCCAGCAACCTCCCCGGGTGGACCGCGTACCATCACGGACCCTTCGATCACCTCATGCAAAAGGACCTACCCTTCCGGGACACGCTGGTCGGGTTTCTCAGCGCCTCCCACCTGCCCACCGACGACCCGACCCGCGCCAAGAAAGCAGCCGAGCGGCTGGCCCAAGTTCCCGACCACGTGATCCTCAGCGACTGGCACGGGTTGAGCGCCTTCGATCCCGCGCCGATACTGGCAAGCATCAAGTGCCCTTATCTATATGTCGACTGCGGTCAGCCGCGCATCGACCTGGACCTGCTCCGCGAACTGTGCCCCCAAGTGGTGATCGGCAAACCGGTCGGCGCTGGCCATGGAGCCCTCCAGGTAGTGCCGGACCAGATCAACGCCATGCTGCGCCGATTCATCGAACACGCCGACGCCATCGCCGCCGAGATGATCCGTACCGGTGGAGTATTCCAATACACCTTTCCCGGGAACTGAGGACAAACTCCAACCACCGCCGCCCCAGCTCACGATTCAGAAACTGTCGCCAGTCTTTGTGAGAAATCGCGAAAAATTGCCTCCGGGTCCACAGCAGACCGCTGCGGTGTTTGACTCGTATCACTATGAACCCTCCATGAGACAGAATCAACCCTCCCAATGCGGTTCCTTTCACGACCTCCCACCGCGGATGGAAAGGGCGGTATTAGCCGACGAGGGACATCATCACGCCGACCATTATCAACCCCACCCCGGCCCACTGAAGTCGGTGGAGTCGTTCCTTGAAGAAGATCACCCCGCCGACTACGGCTATCACTTTTCCGCTTTGGGAGATGATCGCGATCAACCAGGCCGGTGCGTAGGCCAATCCGTATCCGAATGATATGAAAGAGACGCCGTCGATCAGTCCCACCAGGCCCAAAAGCCATCCTGTCTTCCAGGTGATCCTCATCGGGGATTGAGGGTCATCTCCCTCTCGCCGACGTCGAAATCCCAGCCGGGAGAAAACCACCAACGCCAACAGGACGAAGGCCACTGTGAAGACCCGTTGGGTGATTACGGTCAAGTTGGAGTCGACTCCGTCCCTGATGGGGATCTTCAGGCCGGCGTTGGAGATCGATCCTACGAATACGCCGATCAACGCGAAGACCGGCCCCCAGGTGACCAGTCGAACCCTGGTCCCGCGTTTGATTACAAGCGATACCAGTACTGCTCCCAGCACGGCGACCGGTATTCCCGCCCACTGCAAGGCGCCGGGTCTTTCCCCCAGCAGCCAAAAGGAGTAGACCACAGTCATCGCGGTCCCCAGAGAGCCGATCGGTGTTACCACGGAGATCGGGCCCAGTCGGAGGGCCGTATAGGAGCCCAGAAAGGAGGCGCCGACGCAGGTGCCCAGAATGGTCAAGAGGATCAGGTGGTCGGTGGTCATCTCGAGCGGCACGTCGATGAGGATTGCCCAGGCGACCATCACCAAGAGAGCCAGCGTCAGCGTGGCGGCAGCAGAGCGCAGAACGCCGAAGCGCCGCGCCACTACGGCAGTGAGCAGACTGTTGATCCCTAGCGTCACCGCGGTTATAAACCCGAAGATGACGCCGGTCAGCACCCCGTGGACAGCTTCATAAACGGAAAGAGGCCATGACGCCTAGGTCCCGACGCGCCGCCCAACCGCAGCGGGTCCTATCTGTCTTCCAGGGTTTCGACGGGGCCTGCCGTTCCCGCCGCCCCGGCCACCTTGGCGATGTCCGGCCCCCTGGTGGTGCGCTGGGGCATCCAGCTAACGGCCTTTTTGAATCAGCCGTCGAAAGAGGGTTGGTTGGTTCAAGCTTTCGTCGCCTCCTCCTCGGTGATCTGGCGGCGCCTTTTCTATCCACTAGGCAATCGAACCGGGAGCCTACCCGATGAGGGCAGCCTCCAAGAAGCGGAGAGCGTCATAGAAGTTATAGATGTCATAGTGGAACTGCGCTTGGGCGATTAGAGCAGCCTGGGCCGGGGAAAGATCCCTTCCCGAAGCCCTCTCGAAGAGTGCGTCGGAGCGCATCTCGAATTCCTTCATCTCATAGTAGAGGTCCTGGGCCAACAAGAACTCTTTCAGCCCGGCCTGCGTGTCATAGTCCTCGGACAACACCCCCTTGGCCTTCAGCTTCTCGATCTGAGTGGCGAACACTATCTCGGGGTGGTAGCTCGGGAGGTTCGAGTCCCACAGCGCCGCCTGCTCCTCCCAGTTAAAGGAGGGATCGATGGTCGACCAGATGGTCCCGATGTCCTCGGGCTCCATGCTCATCTGGCGCTTCTCGTTGATGAGATTGGCCTCGATCTCCCACCCCTGGTACTGGGTCTCGGGATCATCGAGGAACTCAAAGGTGCGATAGGCGGCAGAGAGCACCCTGTAGGCCAGGTCCTTATTGTTATTAACCCATTCGCGGTTCGCCAGCAGGCCGATGCCGCCGACAGTGGAGTTGGCGATCGCCGTCTGCTGGGAGAACGGATCGTTGTCGATCATCATCCCGAAGTTGATCAGCGGATCCCAACCGTTGCGCATCATCTGCACCAGGGTCGGAGCGCCATAAGGCATGGCGTATTCGATCCGGCCCGGAACAGCCGAAAGCTCCATGATCGTGGGGTCATGGACGTACTGCGGGTTGGCGTAGTTACGCCAGTCGTTGGTCGTGATCCGAATCGGCTGAACGTTGCCGTCCTCGTCCAGAAGTGGCTCGCCGTCGCGGCCCAACAACACCAAGGGGTTGCCATCCTCGTCCAAGGCGGCAATGTCCTCCTGATAAGCCTCCCACCACTCGGGCAGATAAGCGAAGAACGCATCCATGTACTGAGCCTGCTGGGGGCTGGGCGAAATGTAAATATCCGCCCCTACCAACTGCTGGACGGCCGCCTTGGCGGCTTCCGGGAAAGACATCCCTTCCTCCACGAACTCGAGCACGGTCTTGGAGGGGCTGTCCGGCGCAACCAGGACCGCATAGCCGACATAGATGTCCGCGAAGAAAATCGGCGGGACTTCCTGAGCAAAGGTCTCCAACGCCCCGAACAGTCCCGGCACCCACCCGGGGGCCACGGCGCCTTCACCGCGCCGCAACCAGGCAATGGCCTCGGCGCCGGCGGCGAAATAGTAATAGGTGGGCGAATTGGGAACGATGGTGATATTCAAATCATCCCACCAGCCCAAATCGACGGGAATCTGCCAAAAAGCCAGATCGGCACAACAGGCGTTAAAACCCATCGCAACCTCGGCTTCCCGAATGTCGGGGGCCTCCACCATCGACCCTTCCAGAGCCTTCTGGGCCTCGTCGGCTTCCGTGGCAGCAGCCTCAGCGGCTTCGTCCTGAGCAGCAGCCGCGTCCGCCGCGGCCGTATCCGCCGCGCCGTCGCCGCAGGCCGCAGGCAACAACGCCAAGATAGCCACCAGAGAAATAGCTGATATAAATTTCCTCGTTTGCGCTTTCCTTCCGTTCGCTTGCTGGTCGGGCCGACGGCTGTCGACCAAAGCGGCTGAGCCAGCAAATCAGCCGACCTTGACCCTCCCAAATATACCCAAGCCCACCGATAAAAAACGTAGAATGATGGATTCCCATCATCCGGTTATGCAACACACGCACGATTCCCAATTCTTCTGCTAGAGCAAATACCCCCAACCTAAAGCGATACAAGGCATCATCATTACCCACGGCGGGGCTTCCTTTCTGCTCGACGTGGTGATCAAGCAACAGGATGCACCGCCGAACCCCACTAACCCAGTATTGACCCGAGTGTCTCTACAACTCAGAAATAGGACAAATTAGGCTGGGTCCCATGACTGAATGGATTACTAACCCCGACGGCGTCCGCATGGCGTACCACGAATTAGGCTCCGGCGATCCGGCCATTATTTTCATCCACGGGGGCTTCGGCAGTCGGGAAGGATTCGGCCTCCAGGAGAAGTACTTCTCCCCCAATCACCGGTGCGTGGCGGTCGATCTGCGCGGCCACGGGGAAAGCGACAAGCCCGATGAGATCTACACCATGGCCCAACACGGCGATGACGTGGCCGCACTCATCCGCCAACTGGAACTGAATCGGCCCGTGCTGGTGGGCCAAAGCATGGGGGGACAGGTGATCATCTCGGCCGCCGCCCGCCATCCCGAACTGGTGGGCGCCATCGCCGCCGAGATGATCCGCACCGGCGGGGTATTCCAGTACACCTTCCCCGAGAACTGAGCACCGGCTCCACCCAGCTCTGGCCCCAGCCCACGGAGGCGGGTTCTGTTGCCAATCACCGCGGAAAGGCGTAAAAAACCACTTCCCTGCCGGGCCCTCAGGCAAGCCCACTGCCTAGCGGCAGTGACCCGCTACCACCTTGCCACGGGTCCAACACGCGTCCGCCCAGCCCGGAACAGGGCGTGCAAGAGGTCAGTTTGATCCCTTGACGAAGTCCGAACGATGCCAAGACAGACCGTCTCGGTGTTTGGTACATCTTCAATGTGAACCCCCGTGGGACAAGAATCAATCCTCCACCCACGATTTCTTTCACAGCTCTTCATAACCAACGGCTAGCGGCAGTGCTAACCGACGATGGACATCACCACCCCAACGCATATCAGAGCTATGCCTGTCCACTGCAGGCTGTGGAGTCGTTCGTTGAAGAACATCACCCCGCCGATCACGGCTATAACCCGTCCGGTTTGGGAGATAATCGAGATCAGCCAGACAGGTGCATGCGCCAGAGCATATCCGAAGGATATGAAGGAGGCACCGTCGATCAGTCCCACCAAACCCAGCAGCCATCCCGTCCGCCAGGTGATCTTCACCGGGTGGCTCCCCTCGTACCGGGGATCTCCCCTTCGTCGTCGTTGTTCTGTCACCCTGGAGAAGATCACAAACACCAAGAGGATGACAGCCACCGTGAAGACCCGTTGGGTGATGACGGTCACGTTGGAATCCACCCCATCCCTTATGGGGATCTTCAGGCCGGCGTTGGAGATCGATCCCACCAGCACGCCGGTCAAGGCAAAGACCGGCCCCAAAGTGACCAGTCGAATCTTGGTCCCCCGCTTGATCACCACGGATGCCAACACCGCTCCCAGAACGGCGATCGGTATCCCCGCCCACTGCACCGCGCCGGGTCTTTCCCCCAGCAACCAGAATGCGTAGATCACCGTCATGGCGCCCCCCAGAGCGCCGATCGGACTCACCACCGAGATCGGACCGACCCGGAGAGCCATGTAACCGCACAGAAAGGACCCGCCGACACAGGAGCCCAACAGGACCAGCAGGATCAGGTGGTCGGCATTCATCTCGACTCGCACACCGATCAGCGCCGCCCAGGCCATCATCAAGAAGCAAGCCAGAGTCACAGTAACGGAGACAGAGCGCAGCACGCCGAAACGCCGTACCACCACAGCAGTGAGCAGGCTGTTGATCCCCAGCGTCACCGCGGTGATGAACCCGAAGATGATGCCGGTCAACACCTAGTTGACAGCTTCACATACAGGGAAAAGCCAGGCTGACTAATCCCGATTGGCCACTCGACCGCGAACGCCGATTCCGCGGCCGAGGCCCTATCCGTCGTCGAGAGTTTCACCGCGGCCTCCTGCTCCTTCCGCCGCGGCCACCCTGCTGCCATCTGTTCACTTTCCCGTGCACTGTGGCATCCGACCAACGACCTTCTTGAATCCCTCAACGAGTACCTCCTCGGGCGGCGATCCTAGCCGACGACGGACATGGCCACACCGACCGTTATCAGGGCTATGCCTGCCCACTGCAGGTGGTGGAGTCGTTCTTTGAAGAATATCACCCCGCCGATCACGGCTATCACCCGTCCGCTTTGGGAGATGATCCCGATCAGCCAGGCCGGAGCATACGCCAAACCGTATCCGAATGATATAAAGGAGACGCCGTCGATCACTCCCACCACGCCCAGCAGCCATCCTGTCCTCCAGGTAATCCTCACCGGATACGGGGGACCATCTCCCGTTCGTCGACGCCGTTCTGTCACCCGGGAGACAATCACCAACACCAGAGCGACGAAGGCCACCGTGAAGACCCGCTGGGTGATGACGGTCAGGTTGGAGTCGAGTCCATCCCTGATGGGGATCTTCAGGCCGGCGTTGGAGAGCGATCCCACAAACACGCCGATCATGGCGAAGGCCGGCCCCCAGGTGACCAGTCGAATTTTGACTCCGCGCTTGATCACCACGGATGCCAATACCGCTCCCAGTACGGCGATCGGTATTCCCGCCCACTGCACCGCGCCGGGTCTTTCCCCCAGCAACCAGAATGCGTAGATCACCGTCATGGCGCCCCCCAGAGCGCCGATCGGAGTCACCACCGAGATCGGACCGAGTCGGAGGGCCGTGTAGCCGCCCAGAAAGGACCCGCCGACGCAGGAGCCCAAGAAGGCCAGTAAAACAAGTTGGTCAGTGGTCATTTCGACCGGCACGTCGATGAGGATTGCCCAGATGACCATCACCAAGAGGGCCAGGCTCAGAGTGGTGGCAGCGGAGCGCAGCACGCCGAAGCGCCGGGCCACCACTGCAGTGAGCAGACGGTTGATCCCCAGCGTCACCGCCGTGATAAACCCGAAGACGATGCCGGTCAGCACCGCGTTGACAGCTTCATATGCAGGGAAAAACCAGGATGGTCAATCCCGACGCGGCACCCAACCGCGAACGCTGATTCCGCGGCGCTGGCCTTATCCGCCCTCTAGGGTTTCCGCGCGGCCCCCCGCTCCGGCCGCCCCGGCCACCCTGCTGATATCCGTCTTCCCGGTGGCGCGCTGTGGCATCCAACTAACCGCCTTTTTGAATCCTTCGTTGAGCAAGTAGAAGGTCGTGAGAGAATAAAAAGCCACAATGAACGCCACTATCACCAGCCGGGCGGTGTTGGTTTCCTGCACCGCCACGTTGGCCATATATCCCAGCCCGGTGGGGAAACCCAGGAACTCGGCGGCAATGGCCAGCGACCAGCTCCCTCCCATGGAGAGCAACATGGCGGTGCGCAACTCGGGAATCGACCCCGGCACTATCACCTTGTAATAGGTCCACGGCCGGGACGCGCCCAGGGTACGGGCGCTCTCGATGTACCGGTCAGGCACGTTGGCCACCGAGTTCATAGTTGCCACCACCATCGTCGTCCACACCCCGAATGCAATATAGATGGTGATACCAAAGAGGGTGGAGCCCACGGCAAACTGCAACCAGGGAATCGCCGCCAGGAGGGGGATCATCCGCAGAAAGTTCATGGGCGCCCAAGCGGACTTGCGCAGCGGCGGCCAATAGGGAATGGCCAGACCGGTCAGGAGACCGAGGGTCATACCGACCACCATGCCACACATCAGCCGGAAAAGGGTCGTGCCGGAGTGGAAAGCGATGGCGAGGAACACGGCCGGCCAAGTCGCCTCCCCGCCATAGATGGGAAGGGGCGCTAGTCCCGTGACATCGAGGACCACAAACTCAAGGTCAAACCCGCGGACGCTCCAGTCCCCGGACATTCTGAAGAAGGTCTCACCGAACACGTAGTCCCATCCGGGAACCAGGGGGTGCTCAAGGGCTCCCGGAGGCGCCAAATAAGACCCCAGTTGCCACGCCGCCAGCAACACCACCCAGGAGACGAAGAAGAGCGGGCTGCGGCGCATACCGGCCAACAGCATCGGCGGCCCCGCCGCTATCCCCTGTCCCATCTTGACCAGGCGGTTCTTGACCCCACTCGGGCGGAACACAACCGGCCAGACCAGCAACAAAACCAGCCAAGAAACAAGGATCGACCACGTGACGTTGATCACACCATCGCTATATGTCCAGGAAACGAAGGGAAGGCTTTCAGGCAGTTGAATGAGCAACCAAGGAGCCAGGAAGACGACCCAGATCAGCCATCCAATCCAATAAAGGCTTCGGAAGAGGGCAGGCTGGTTCAAACCTTCGTCGCCTCCTCCTCGGTGATACCCAGATGCGCCAAGATCAGCTTGAACACACCCACCGCCTCAGGGGTGGCCCGGACATCCTCGTTACGAGGACGAGGGAGAGAAACCGCGATGTCGTCCACCAACTTGCCCTCAGCCAAGAGGATCACCCGGTCAGCAAGAATCAGCGCCTCCTCAATGTCATGGGTGACAAAAAAGATGGTCTTCTTGGTCTCAAACCACAAATTCAAAAGAACCTCATGAAGATTACGGCGCGTGAAATAGTCAACAGACCCAAAAGGCTCATCCATGAGCACAACATCCGAGCCCACCGCCATCGCCGCCGCCAGAGCCACCCGCTTTCTCATGCCCCCAGAAAGCTCCCGCGGCCAAGAGTCAGCGAACTCCTCCAGTCCCACCGCCGACAACCAGTAATTGGTGATCTCGTTCCGCTCGTCCTCGGGAAGCTTGTTGGCCCTGAGACCGAATTCAACGTTCTCGCGGACATGCAACCAAGGAAACACCGTGTCCTGCTGAAAAACCATGGCCCGGTCGCTACCCGGCCCCGTCACCGGGGTGTCGCCCAGCTTCACCTCACCGGCGGTAGGAGGCTGAAGCCCGGCCAGCACCCTCAGCAGAGTGGTCTTACCGTGCCCAGACCTCCCCACGACACACACAAACTCGCCGGGATCGACATGGAAATTGACATCCTCAAGGGCATGCACCAATTGCCCGGATCGGTGCTCGAACACACACCACAGATTCTCAAAGCTCACAACAGTTGACGACATAGTTCCTCCTTGCCTACAAACCCAGCCGGCGACCGGCCTCGGACCACTTGGTGACGAAACGGATAAACAGCACCAAGATACCGTCGACTACCACAGCCAACACACCGAAGAAAAGAATCAGTGAAACCACCGCGGCCGGCCCCTCCAAAAGGCCCATCGCAAAGCTCCACATACGAATAAGAAATCCTCCTCCCATCTGAGGTCCCAGCACCTCCACCAGCGTACCCAGTCCCCAGGCGCCGGCCAACGCGATACGAAAGCCTCCCGCGATCTCGGGTATCGTCCCCGGCAAATACACCCACCGGAAAATAGTACGGCGGTCTCCCCCCAGGGTGAGGGCTGACTCAATGATCCCCACCGGTATATTCTCCGCCGCCCGGCGGCTAAAGAAATACATGAGAAGGGTGGTGTAGAAAACAACCACCCCGACGGTGGTCATCAAGGGATACTCGATCCCGAACCAGATCACGAAAAAAGGCGCCGCTATGAAAATCGGGGTAGTCCCAAAAAAACCAGCAATCGGCGTCACCACATCCGCGATCTTCGGGAAAACCAAACTGCTCAGCCCCACCGACAAACCAACCACCGTCCCCAGCGTAACTGCGATCATGATATTGCGGGTAGTCCGCACCAAATGCAGAATATACCCAAAACAGTAATCGGGAAGATCGAACATCCTTCCCCCCGTCAACTCCAACTCGTCCAACAGATCCGGACAAGCATGAACATACCGCTCCAACATCCGCTGACTGAAAAACAGGTTCTCCCCGAAGTGCCTGACGGCATCAATGGGCGGCGGTATGAGATAGAAAAGGGGCGAAAAAGGCGAGGCGATCAACTGCCAAATCAGCAAAAACAGCATTAACCCGACGACCAGATAGATGCTATAGGCAATCTTGCTTCGCCGTCTAGCGCGGTGCGCCGCCGCTCTCACATCAAGAACATCGGTGCTTGTGGTGGTCACTGTATCTCTCTTCCTCGCCCTCGCGGTCCTTACCTATCAGGCCGAAGCGCGGGGCAGGACGATAACCCGTCCTGCCCCGCGCTCGGAGCTTCTCTTTTACCTACTAGCCAATCGCTACCGAAAGCTTACCCAATAAGGGCAGCCTCCAAGAAGCGCTCAGCGTCGTAGAAGTTATAGATGTCGTACCAGTGGCGGGCCTGTGCCACCAAAGCGGCCTGGCTATCGGAAAGATCCAATCCCTCAGCCGTGGCGAAGAGAGCGTCGGAACGTTCCTGCATGCCCTTCATGTCGTAATAGAGCTCCTGGGCCAACAAGAACTTCTCGAGCCCTGCCTGCGTGTCATAGGTCGCAGACAACTCTCCCTTGGCCTTACGCTCCTCGACCTGGTTCCTGAACACCGTCTCTGGGTGGTAGCTGGGCAGGCTCAAGTCCCAAAGCGCCTCTTGGTCCTCCCAGTTAAAGGAGGGGTCGATCTGTTCCCATATGACTCCGATGTCCTCGGGCTCCATGCTCAGCAGGCGCTTCTCGTTGATGAGATTGGCCTCAATCTCCCACCCAATTCGCTGGGTCTCGGGATCATCGAGGAAAGCGAAGGTCCGGTGGGCAACGGAGAGTATCCGGTAGACCGCGTCCTTGTTCGCCTCCACCCACTCGCGGTTGGCAATCAGGCCGGTGCCGCCTGTGGTGGAGCTGGCGATGCCCGTCTGCTGGGAGAACGCGTCGTGCTCGAACATCATCGCGAAGTTGATCAGCGGATCCCAGCCGTTACGAATCATCTGCACCAGGGTTGGAGCCTGGAAGGGCATGGCGTAATCGATCCGGCCCGGAACAGCCGAAAGCTCCACGATAATGGGGTCCTCGACGTACTTCGGAGTGGAGTAATTGCGCCAGTCGTTGGTCGTAATGCGAATCGGCTGAACGTTGCCGTCATCATCCAGGAGTGGCTGGCCATCGCGGCCCAGCAACACCAAGGGGTTGCCTTCCTCGTCAATTACGGGAATGTCTTCCTGCACATCCTCCCACCACTCGGGCAGGTAGGCGAAGAACGCGTTCGCGTACTGGGCCTGTGTAGTGCTACCCGGCGTGATGTAGATATCCTCGCCAACCAACTGCTCCACGGCCGCCGTGGCCGCCTCGGAGAAGGACATCCCTTCCTCCATGAACTCCAGGGCAGTCTTCGAATCGCTGTCAGGCGATACCAGGACCGCATAGCCGATAAAGATATCCGCGAAGTGAATCACTGGAATCTCCTGAGCGAAGGTCTCCAGAGCTACGAACAGTGAGGGCACCCAGCCATTGGCCATGTGAAGCTCTTGACGCTGCAACTTGGCATTGGTCTCGGTGCTATTGGTGAGATACCAATAAGTAGGCGTATTGGGGACGATGGTTATACCCAATTCGTCATACCAGTCCAATTCCAAGGGAATCTGCCAATAGGCAAAGTCGGCGCAACAGAAACCTATACCCATAGCCACTTCGAGTTCCCGGATCCGGGGGCATCCACCATCATCGACTCTGCCAGTGCCTTCTGGGCGTCTGCGGCTGTCATGGCAGCCTCTTCGGCAGCCTCTTCAGCCATGGCAGCAGCCTCAGCTTGAGCGGCAGCCTCGGCCTCAGCAGCCTCCAACATCGCCTGCGCGTCCGCATCACCGGCCGCAGCAGCAGCGCGGGTAGCTTCCAACTCGGCCTGCGCGGTTTCCAACTCGGCCTGCGCCGCAGCAGCCTCAGCAGCCGCCTCAGCAGCAGCAGCCTCAGCCGTGTCCGCAGCAGCCTGAGCAGCCGCCGCGTCCGCAGCAGCCTGAGCAGCCGCCGCGTCCGCAGCAGCCGTATCCTCTGCGCCGTCGTCGCCGCCGCAGGCCGCAGCCAACAACGCCAAGACAGCCATCAAGGCAATGGCTAATTTCAGTTTTCTCATTTTGTTTTCCTTCCGCTCGCTTGAACCTCAAATATACTCAACTCTTGGCGTTCTGTTACCAATAGGGCATTATTTTTTGGATCGCAAACCCGCTGCTTCCTCTCCAGGGGTGAGGAAGCTCGTCGATAACAACTTTCCAACAGCAGTGGTCGGGGCGCGGGTCGTCATAGAGGAGAGGGGACCCCGAAGAGGAAGAACGGAATAGCGTTCGCCCTCTTTGTGGTAGCGGTCCTAGCCGGCGACGGACATGGCCACGCCGACCGTTACCAGGGCTATGCCTGTCCACTGCAGGGATTGAAGTCGTTCTTTGAAGAATATCACCCCGCCGATCACGGCTATTATCCGTCCGCTTTGGGAGATGATCCCGATCAGCCAGGCTGGAGCATACGCCAAACCGTATCCGAATGATATGAAGGAGACGGCGTCGATCACTCCCACCACGCCCAGCAGCCATCCTGTTTTCCAGGTAATCTTCACCGGGTGGCTCCCCGCGTACCGGGGGTCTCCCCTTCGGCGACGCTGTTCTGTCACCCGGGTGACAATCACCAACACCAGAGCGACGTAAGCCACCGTGTAGACCCGCTGGGTGATGACGGTCAGGTTGGAGTCGAGTCCATCCCTGATGGGGATCTTCAGGCCGGCGTTGGAGAGCGATCCCACAAACACGCCGATCATGGCGAAGACCGGCCCCCAGGTGACCAGTCGAATCTTGACTCCGCGCTTGATCACCACGGATGCCAATACCGCTCCCAGTACGGCGATCGGTATTCCCGCCCACTGCACCGCGCCGGGTCTTTCCCCCAGCAACCAGAATGAGAAGACCACCGTCATGGCGCCCCCCAGAGCGCCGATCGGACTCACCACCGAGATCGGACCGAGTCGGAGGGCCGTGTAGCCGCACAGGAACGCTCCGCCGGCACAGGAGCCCAAGAAGGCCAGTAATACAAGTTGGTCAGTGGTGATTTCGAACGGCACGTCGATGAGGAGTGCCCAGGCGACCATCACCAAGAGGGCCAGGCTCAGAGTGGCGGTAGTGGAGCGCAGCACGCCGAAGCGCCGGGCCACCACGGCAGTGAGCAGAAGGTTGATCCCCAGCGTCACCGCCGTGATAAACCCGAAGACGATGCCGGTCAGCACCGGGCCGGCAACCTCACATGCAGGGAAAAACCAGGATGGTCAATCCCGACGCGGCACCCAACCGCGAACGCTGATTCCGCGGCGCTGGCCTTATCCGCCCTCTAGGGTTTCCGCGCGGCCCCCCGCTCCGGCCGCCCCGGCCACCCTGCTGATATCCGTCTTCCCGGTGGCGCGCTGTGGCATCCAACTAACCGCTTTTTTGAATCCTTCGTTGAGCAAGTAGAAGGTCGTGAGAGAATAACCAGCCACGACAAACGCCACTATCACCAGCCGGGCGGTGTTGGTTTCCTGCACCGCCACCGCTGCCATATATCCCAGCCCGGTGGGGAAACCCAGGAACTCGGCGGCAATGGCCAGCGACCAGCTCCCTCCCATGGCGAGCAACATGGCGGTGCGCAACTCGGGAATCGACCCCGGCACTATCACCTTGAAATAGGTCCACGGGCGGGACGCGCCCAGGGTACGGGCGCTCTCGATGTACCGGTCAGGCACGTTGGCCACCGAGTTCATAGTGGCCACCACCAGCGTCGTCCAAACCCCGAATGCAATATAGATGGTGATACCAAAGAGGGTGGAGCCCAGGGCAAACTGCAACCAGGGAATCGCCGCCAGGAGGGGGATCATCCGCAGAAAGTTCATGGGCGCCCAAGCGGACTGGCGCAGCGCCGGCCAATAGGGAATGGCCAATCCGGTCAGGAGACCGAGCGTGAAACCGATCGACATGCCACACATCAGCCGGAAAAGGGTCACGCCCGAGTGAAAAGCGATGGCGAGGAAAATGGCCGGCACGGTCCCCTCTCCGCCATAGGCGGGATAAGGCGCCAGGTCCGCGACCTGGAAATTTACAAACCCGAGGTCAAACCCAAGGACGGTCCAGTCCCCGGACATTCTGGAGAGGGATTCACCGAACACGTAGTCCCATCCGGGAACCAGGGGGTGCTCGAGGATTCCCGTAGGCGCAATGTAAGACGCCACTTGCCACGCTAGCAGCAACACCGCCCAGGAGATGAAGAAGAGCGGGCTGCGGCGCATACCGGCCAACAGCATCGCCGGCCCCGCCGCTATCCCCTGTCCCATCTTGACCAGGCGGTTCTTGACCCCACTCGGGCGGAACACAACCGGCCAGACCAGCAACAAAACCGGCCAAGAAACGAGGTACGACCACGTGACGTTGATCACACCATCCCCATGTGTCCAGGAAACGAAGGGAAGACTTTCAGGCAGTTGAATGAGCAACCAAGGAGCCAGGAAGACAGCCCAAATCAGCCATCCAATCCAATAAAGGCTTCGGAAGCGGGCAGGCTGGTTCAAACCTTCGTCGCCTCCTCCTCGGTGATACCCAGATGCGCCAAGATCAGCTTGAACACACCCACCGCCTCAGGGGTGGCCCGGACATCCTCGTTACGAGGACGAGGGAGAGAAACCGCGATGTCGTCCACCAACTTGCCCTCAGCCAAGAGGATCACCCGGTCAGCAAGAATCAGCGCCTCCTCAATGTCATGGGTGACAAAGAAGATGGTCTTCTTGGTCTCAAACCACAAATTCAAAAGAACCTCATGAAGATTACGGCGCGTGAAATAGTCAACAGACCCAAAAGGCTCATCCATGAGCACAACATCCGAGCCCACCGCCATCGCCGCCGCCAAGGCCACCCGCTTTCTCATGCCCCCAGAAAGCTCCCGCGGCCAAGAGTCAGCGAACTCCTCCAGTCCCACCGCCGACAACCAGTAATTGGTGATCTCGTTCCGCTCGTCCTCGGGAAGCTTGTTAGCCCTGAGACCGAATTCAACGTTCTCGCGGACATGCAACCAAGGAAACACCGTGTCCTGCTGAAAAACCATGGCCCGGTCGCTACCCGGCCCCGTCACGGGAGTGTCGCCCAGCTTCACCTCACCGGCGGTAGGAGGCTGAAGCCCGGCCAGCACCCTCAGCAGAGTGGTCTTACCGTGCCCAGACCTCCCCACGACACACACAAACTCGCCGGGATCGACATGGAAATTGACATCCTCAAGGGCATGCACCAATTGCCCGGATCGGTGCTCGAACACACACCACAGATTCTCAAAGCTCACAACAGTTGACGACATAGTTCCTCCTTGCCTACAAACCCAGCCGGCGACCGGCCTCGGACCACTTGGTGACGAAACGGATAAACAGCACCAAGATACCGTCGACTACCACAGCCAACACACCGAAGAAAAGAATCAGTGAAACCACCGCGGCCGGCCCCTCCAAAAGGCCCAT
This sequence comes from Acidimicrobiia bacterium, assembly GCA_965214265.1. GTDB lineage: Bacteria > Actinomycetota > Acidimicrobiia > Spongiisociales > ZC4RG35 > Bin76. The sequence goes on along the minus strand of CBDCBK010000010.1, from coordinate 570,134 downwards.
CGCAAAGCTCCACATACGAATAAGAAATCCTCCTCCCATCTGTATTCCCAGCACCTCCACCAGCGTACCCAGTCCCCAGGCGCCGGCCAACGCGATACGAAAGCCTCCCGCGATCTCGGGTATCGTCCCCGGCAAATACACCCACCGGAAAATAGTACGGCGGTCTCCCCCCAGGGTGAGGGCTGACTCAATGATCCCCACCGGTATATTCTCCGCCGCCCGGCGGCTAAAGAAATACATGAGAAGGGTGGTGTAGAAAACAACCACCCCGATGGTGGTCATCAAGGGATACTCGATCCCGAACCAGATCACGAAAAAAGGCGCCGCTATGAAAATCGGGGTAGTCCCAAAAAAACCAGCAATCGGCGTCACCACATCCGCGATCTTCGGGAAAACCAAACTGCTCAGCCCCACCGACAAACCAACCACCGTCCCCAGCGTAACTGCGATCATGATATTGCGGGTAGTCCGCACCAAATGCAGAATATACCCAAAACAGCGATCGGGAAGATCGAACATCCCTCCCCCCGTCAACTCCAACTCGTCCAACAGATCCGGACAAGCATGAACATACCGCTCCAACATCCGCTGACTGAAAAACAGGTTCTCCCCGAAGTGCCTGACGGCATCAATGGGCGGCGGTACGAGATAGAAAAAAGGCGAAAAAGGCGAGGCCAGCAACTGCCAAAACAGCAAAAACAGCATTAACCCGAGGACCAGATAGATGCTATAGGCAATCTGGCGGCGCCGCTTTTCACGATGCGCCGCCGCTCTCACATCAAGAACATCGGTGCTTGTGGTGGTCACTGTATCTCTCTTCCTCGCCCTCGCGGTCCTTACCTACAGGCCGAAGCGCGGGGCAGGACGGGTTTTACCGTCCTGCCCCGCGCTCGGAGCATCTCTATTTACCTACTAGCCAATCGCTACCGAAAGCTTACCCAATAAGGGCAGCCTCCAAGAAGCGCTCAGCGTCATAGAAGTCATAGATGTCATAGTAGGCCTGCGCCTGCTCGACCAAAGCGGACTGGCTATCGGAAAGATCCAATCCCTCAGTCCTAGCGAAGAGAACGTCGGAACGGTCCTGCATGCCCTTCATGTCATAGTAGAGCTCTTGGGCCAACAAGAACTGCTCGAGCCCAGCCTGCGTGTCATAGGTCGCAGACAGGACTCCCTTGGCCTTCAGAAGTTCCACCTGGGTCCTGAACACCGTCTCTGGGTGGTAGCTGGGCAGGCTCAAGTCCCAAAGGGCCTCCTGGTCCTCCCAGGTGAACGACGGGTCGATGGTCGTCCAGATGATTCCGATGTCCTCGGGCTCCATGCTCAACTGGCGCTTCTCGTTGATGAGATTGGCCTCGATCTCCCACCCCTGGTACTGGGTCTCGGGATCCTCGAGGAACTCGAAGGTCCGAAAGCCGATAGAAAGTGTCCGATAGGCCAGGTCCTTGTTCGCCTCCACCCACTCGCGGTTGGCCAATAGGCCGATGCCGCCTGTGGTGGAGCTGGCGATGGCCGTCTGCTGGGAGAACGGGTCGTGCTCGATCATCATCCCGAAGTTGATCAGCGGATCCCAACCGTTGCGCATCATCTGCACCAGGGTCGGAGCGCCATAGGGCATGGCGTACTCGATCCGGCCCGGAACAGCCGAAAGCTGCACAATCGTGGGATCATCAACGTACTGAGGATTGGCGTAATTGCGCCAGTCGTTGGTCGTAATGCGAATCGGCTGAACGTTGCCGTCATCGTCCAGGAGTGGCGCGCCGTCGCGGCCCAGCAACACCAAGGGGTTGCCTTCACCGTCCAAAGCGGAAATGTCTTCCTGGTAAGCCTCCCACCACTCGGGCAGATAGGCGAAGAACGCGTTCGTGTACTGGGCCTGCTGTGTGCTGTGCGGCGGAATGTGGACAACTTCGCCGACCAGCTGCTGCACGGCCGCCAAGGCCGCGTCCGGGAAGGACATACCTTCCTCCACGAACTCCATAACAGTCTTCGAATCGCTGTCAGGCGCTACCAGGATGGCATAGCCGACATAGATGTCCGCGAAGAAGATCGGTGGGATTTCCTGACCAAAGGTCTCCAAGGACCCGAACAGTCCCGGCACCCAGCCAGGGGCCACGTTGCCTTCACCGTTTCGCAACCAGGCGATGGCGTCGGCGCTGGCGGTGAAGTAGTGATAGGTAGGCGAGTTGGGGACGATGGTTATGTTCAAATCATCCCACCAGCCCAAATCGACGGGAATCTGCCAAAAGGCCGAATCGGCGCAACAGGCGTTGAAACCCATAGCAACCTCGGCTTCCCGGACCTCGGGGGCATCCACCATCGTCGACTCTGCCAGTGCCTTCTGGGCATCATCGGCTTCCATTGCAGCAGCCTCCGCAGCAGCCTCGGCAGCCGCCGCAGCAGCAGCCTGAGTGGCAGCCTCGGCCTCAGCAGCCTCCAACATCGCCTGCGCGTCCGCATCACCGGCCGCCGCAGCAGCGCGGGTAGCTTCCAACTCGGCCTGCGTGGCTTCCAACTCGGCCTGCGCCGTATCCGCAGCAGCCTGCGCCGTATCCGCAGCAGCCTGAGCCGTATCCGCAGCAGCCTGAGCCTCAACGGCTTCGGCTTCGGCAGCCGCCGCAGCAGCATCCGCAGCAGCCGTATCCCCTGCGCCGTCATCGCCGCCGCAGGCCGCAGCCAACAACGCCAAGACAGCCATCAAGGCAATGGCTAATTTCAGTTTTCTCATTTTGTTTTCCTTCCGCTTGCTCGTCGGGCCAACGGCACTCGACTAAAAAGTGGCTTGTGTCGGCAGACTAACCGACCTCCAGCCCTAAATATATACCAGTCTTGCCGCTCTATTACCAAAAGGGCATTGTTTTTTTGGATCGCAAACCCGCTGCCACCTCTCCGGGAGTGAGAGGAAGCTCGTCGAACCATACTCCCACCGCGTCGAACAGGGCGGCGGAAATTGCCGGCGCCAGCGGGATGAAGGGCATCTCCGCCATTCCCCGAACGCCCCATGGGCCTCTCGGGTCGGGGATCTCCAGGATGACGCTCTCCACCCGCTCGGGGATGTCCCCGATCCCCGGAATCAGATAGGTGCTCAGGTGGGGATTGAGGATCTTCCCATCCTCTGTCAGCAGCCGCTCGGTGATCGCGTAGCCATGGGCCTGCGCCACCGCTCCCTCTATCTGCCCCTTCACCAATCCCGGATTGACAGCCCTTCCCACATCCACCGCGCAGACCACCGATTCCACCTTCAGGTGCCCGGTGTCCAGGTCCACCACCACCTCCACCGCCTCCGCCATCCACCCGTAGGCGAAGTTGAGCTCCCCCGCGCCGGTCTGGGGATCGAAGGTCTCGGTGGGCGGGGGAACGAACCGAAATCTGCCGAGAGCAGGCCGATCTCCATCCAGCCATCGTTTCTGGGCCTCCTCGGTAGCGCCCAGGATGGAGTTGCCAGCCATCCAGGTCAGCCGGGATGCGGAAGCCGATCCCGAGTCGCCGGTGTGGGCAGTGTCGGAATACTGGGTCTCCACCATCCCGACATCCACTCCGGCCGCCTCCGCAGCCATTTGCGCGAAGGCGGTGTGGGCGCCCTGTCCCACCTCTGCTCCGCCGTGATACAGCACCACCCGCTCCACTTCCTCGTCCCCCCACAGCTCGACGGTGGCCTCGCACCGCTCGGGGAACCCGAAGGAAAAACCAACATTCTTCAACCCACAGGCGAACCCCCGTCCCCGGCGCTGGCGGCCCGAGTCGGGAGGCAGGGATCGAAACACGGGGAACGGGGATATATCAGACCTCGGGGGATCTCCCCACCCCGCCCGGTCGGAGCAGGCTTCGATGACCTCGGGAAGGCTCACCACCGGTGGGACGACCGTTCCCCAAGCGCCCACATCCCCCTCCCGGTAACAGTTGAGAAGGCGCAGGGCAACCGGGTCCATGCCCAGTTCCGCCGCCAGGCGGTTCATCTGCCCTTCGGCGGCCATGGCGCCCTGCGGTGCTCCGAAGCCCCGAAAGGCGCCGCCGGGGACCGAGTGGGTGTATACCGCCCGGGAGTCCACCCACAAGTTGGGCACCCGATAGGGCCCCACCGAGCACAGATGCATGTTGCCCAGCACTTTGTCGGAGGTGTAGTTGTACGCCCCGGCGTCCAGCCAGCCTTCGGTTTCCACCACGGTCAGCCGGCCTTGCCGGGTGGCGCCCCAGCGAGCGTGGATAACCGCCCGGTGCCGCTTGTGGTGACCGACAATGCTTTCTTCACGCGACCACACTGCCCTCACCGGCCGGTGAATGCCCCTTCGGGCCAGCTTCCGGACCGCCAGGGCCATCACGATCTGAAGTGACATGTCCTCTCGGCCTCCGAACGCTCCACCGATGGCCGGGTAGATCACCCTGATCCGCTCAGGATCCACATCCAAGGCGTGGGCGATCTGCTCCCGGTCCTCATAGGTCCACTGCCCGGCGATCTCCACGGTGATCCGGTCCTGGGAATCGAAATAGGCCAGGGCCGCCTCCGGCTGGAGGTAAGCGTGCTCCTGATGCGGAAGCACATAAGTACCGCTCACCTCCACCTCCGCCGCCCGCCATCCCTCTTCCATATTCCCCACCCGAAACTTGAGCTGCTTGTAGATGTTGGTACCCAAACCGTTCTCAGGATGCACCAGCACCGAGTCGGTCCGAGCCGCCTCCACATCGGGGACCAGGGGAAGGTCCTCCCATTCGACCCGGAGCCGCTCCGCCCCCCCCTCCGCCTCCCGGCGGGTCTCGGCCACCACCACCGCGATCTGATCTCCCTCCCAACGGCTGATTTCGGCAGGAACCGCGCTCCGGCCCGTTCCTCCCGGCCCCACCAGCACCGCCTGATCGAAACGGGTCAACCCGTATTCGTTGACGGGCACGTCGGCGGCAGTAATCACCTCCACCACTCCCGGCGCGGCCAGAGCCCCGGAGACATCCATCGCCACCATGCGGGCATGGGGCCGACCACTGAACACCACCTTGGCGTAAAGGGCATCGGGTCGGTAGAGGTCCGCCGGGTAGAGCGCCTCGCCCGTTGTCTTGGAGAGGGCGTCGCGTCTCGGCGACGACCGTCCGACGCTCACCGGGGCGCTCCGGAGGCCGGTCCGCCTGCTAATGAGACCGCCTCGATGATCGGGTAGTAACCGGTGCAGCGGCACAGGTTGCCGGACAGGGCGGTTCTGATCTCCTCGGTAGTGGGATCCGAGATCTTCTCCAGGAGCTTGGTGGCCGACATGAGAAAGCCAGGGGTGCAGTAGCCGCACTGGACAGCCCCCGTTTCACAGAAAGCGGCTTGAACCGGATTGAGCCCGCCGTCGGCCAGCCCCTCCACGGTGACGATCACCGCCCGGTGGGCGCGGGGGGCGGGAGTCAGACACGAGAGGGCCGCCTCGGAGTCCAGAAACACCAGACACGCCCCGCACTCTCCTTCCGCGCATCCCTCCTTGGTTCCGGTCAGAGGCGAACCGGCCGCCGGGCCGGCCACATCCCGAAGCCAATCGAGGAGGGTCAGATCGGCGCCGCTCCGGGTGATGACCGGCGCCCCGTTGACCACCGCCTCAATCGGGTCACCCTCTCGGTGGGAATGCGCCTCGGCCAAGGTCGGCTGACGGGAAGCTCCGAAATGGACTGCCCGGTGGGGAACCGTCCGCCGTTCCTCGCCGTTTGCCAGGGCGGTCAGAGCCCGGCGGACCATCACCTCGGTTGTCCACCGTCGGTAGTCCGCCGTTCCTCGCAGGTCATCGATGGGACTTATTCCCTCAGCTGCCGCCCGCGCAGCGGCGGCGATGGTCGTCTCGTCCAGCTCCCGGCCCAATAGCGCCTCCTCGGCCCCGGGCGACCGGACGATCACCGGCGCCACACTCCCCAGGGCAATACGAACCTGGCTGGTCACACCCTCAGCGTCACGTTCGAGAAACAAAGCCATATGCACCACCGAGATGGCCTGCGCCATCCGCAGTCCTAGCTTGACAAACACACTGGATTGGCCGTCGGCCAGGCCCGGGAAGCTCACGCCGGTCACCATCTCGTCCGAAGCGAGGGTCGTGCGACGGAATCCGAGATAGAAGTCGGCCAGGGACTCCCGGCGCTCGCCTCTCTCGGAGCGAATGGTCAGCCAGGCGTCCAGAGCGGTGAGGGCGGAGATGGTGTCATTGGCCGGGCTGGCGGTGACCAGGTTGCCCACTACCGTGGAGCGGGCCTGGAGGGGAGGGGCGCCCACTTCCAGCGACGCCTGCGCCAGGGGAAGCCCCCGGTTCCATGCCAGGTCGGAGGCGACGACATCGGCATGGGTCACCAATGGTCCCAAGTGTATGACCCCCTCGGAGTCCTGTTCGATCCGGTCGAGGCCTCCTACCCGGGAGATGTCCACCAGCATCTCAACCCCTGTGCGCACGCCGCGGCGCATCTCCAGCACCAAGTCGGTCCCTCCGGCTATCAGTCGGGCTCGCTCCCGGTGGCGGGCCAGGATCGCCAGAGCCTCCTCCGCGGTGGAAGGTGACTCATAGCGGTCTGTCAGGTCCGCCCGGCGCTGAACCTCATGCAAGCTGCTATTCCTCCGTCTTGGAGCTGTTGTAAATGACTCCTCCTCCCCTCACATAGTCCCTGAGCACTCCCACCGCCTCGGCCCGGAGCACATCCTCGGTGATCGCAATCCCCCGTCGCTTCAGGCCTTCCACCCAGTCGGGGGGCCGGTGGCCCTCGTCGAATCCAACCGACCGGGCGTCCTCCTCGCGGGCCGCGATCACCAGGCTGGACACCCCCGACCAGGGCACCGCACCCAGGCACATCGCGCAGGGAGCGCAGCTGGTAACCAACTCGGTTGGCCCACCGTTGCCCAGAGTCAGGTCGTAGTTTCCCAACGCTTGGCCGGCCAGACAGAGAGCCACGATCTCGGCATGGGCGGCGGCGGAAGCGGTGGGCATCACCAGGTTCACTCCCAGCGCCAGGGGACGGAAGGTGGAAAGATCGAACACCGCCGCCCCGAACGGGCCACCCGTCCTCTCCGCCACGTTGCGGCGGGAAAGCTCGACAGCCAAATTCATCCGCTCCGAAACAGTTGGAAAGCCTTGCTCAGGTTGCACCAGATCGTGCGCCCAGGGGGGCAGATCCCAACGCATGGTGAGGGGGAGAGGCAAGACCATGCTCAGTCCTGGATACCCCCTCTCCCACCCACATATTCCCGGAGCACCTCCACCGCCTCGGCTCGCAGGACATCCTCTGTCACCGCGATCCCCAGCCGCCTCAAGCCCTCCACCCAGCCGGGAGGCCGGCTGCTCTTACCCAATCCGAGCGACCGGGTGTCATCGGAGCGGGCGGCGATCACCAGGCTGGACACCCCCGACCCCATTATCGCACCCAGGCACATCATGCAAGGAGCGCAACTGGTGACCAACTCGACGGGATCCCCATTTCCCACCCCCACGTCGTAGTTCCCCACCGCTACACCGGCCAGACAGAGAGCCACGATCTCGCCATGGGCTGCAACGGTGGAGGTCGGCACCACCACGTTGACTCCCAGCGCCAGGAGACGAAAGGTGGAAAGATCGAACACCGCCGCCCCGAACGGATCACCCGTCCTCTCGACCACGTTGCGGCGAGAAAGCTCGACAGCCAACCCCATCCGCTCCGAAACGGTTGGAAAGCGTTGCTCGGGTTGCACCAGATCGTGCGCCCAGGGGGGCAGATCCCAACGCATGGTGAGGGGGAGAGGCAAGACCATGCTCAGACGCCGGAGGCCGCTAGCTGGTTGAACTCGTCGATCAGCGGATCGATCCTCTCTCCGGCCCGGCGGATCTCCTCCCAATATTCGGGGTCGTACCACTGGTCTTCGAGCTCGGAAGCGGACTTGCCCTGTTGTTCCACCCAGGTGAAGTATTTGAGGCTGTGAATGCGCCGGCGCTCGGGATAGGTCAACTCCGCCATGTGATCGGTGGAGGCGCCCAGCAGGTAGCGGTGATAAATCCCCGCCGCATCGGCAGTGGTCAGCTCCCCGTGGGCAGCGGTGAGTTCCACCAGCCGGCTGCGATAGAGATCCATGGAGTCGGTAAGGATGGTGAGCACCAGGTCGCGGGGCCCCAACTCGTACCACTTGGCCATCTTGATGGCCGACAGCAGATTGGCCGCCCCCGAGATGCCCAACAGATGGAGACTCTCGGTCGCCTCGGGCGACACACCCTGGGAGACCAGGTAGTCGCGGCCGGCCGGCTCATTGAAGAGCCGGATCAGCCCCAGGGGCGCCGCGTCGTCGATGGCCACCACCATGTCGGTGTTGCGGACGTTGTGTATCCAGGGAATGTGCTTGTCGCCGATCCCTTCTATGCGGTGCTCCCCGAACCCTCCCCGGAGCATGGTGGGGCACTGCAGGGCCTCGGCGGCGGCGATCCGGCTGTGGGGGTGTTGTTCCTTCAGATAGTCGCCCGACGCCAGGGTCCCCGATGAACCGGTGGTGAGGGCCACCCCGGCCAGGCGGTCGCCGGGACCCATAAGTTCCTCCGCCAACTCGGCAAAGGCCGGACCAGTCACCGAGTAGTGCCACAGATAGTTGCCGAACTCGTCGAACTGGTTGAAAATGACTATGTCCCTGCCCGAGCGCCGAAGTTCCCAGCATTTGTCGAAGATCTCCTTGACGTTGCTCTCCGAGCCGGGAGTGGCGATCACCTCGTCGGCGACGGTGTCCAGCCAGTCAAATCGCTCACGGCTCATCCCCTCGGGCAAAATGGCAATGGACCGACAGGACAAAATGCGCGAGTCGTACGCTCCTCCCCGACAGTAATTGCCGGTGGACGGCCAGGCCGCCAACTGGCAGGTGGGATCGAACTGGCCGGTCACCAGCCGGGGCGCCAGGCAACCGAAGGCGGCCCCCACCTTGTGAGCGCCGGTCGGGAACCACTTGCCCACCAGCGCCGCCACCCGGGCCTCGGTCCCGGTCAGCTCCGGGGGAAACTCCAGATAGTTCAGCCCTCCGAACCCCCCGCCCTGGGGGACGGGTTGGTTCCGCCAGGTAACCCTGAACAGGTTGGCCGGGTGCAGATCCCACAGACCGATCCGGGTCAGCTGTTCCCTGATCGAGTCGGGGACCAACTCGGGAGAGCGCATCTGGGCGAAGGTGGGGATAACCAAGTCCAACTCGGCCGCCCGGCGGGCGGCCCGTTCCCTCACCTCGGGAACGATGTTGAGGTCAATCATGGCCTTTTTACCTTTTGTATAGTTTTCGGCAAGCTTACCCCCGAAAAAAGCGGCCAAGCCTTTTTTGGTATCTATCCCCCCAGGAAACGGCTCCCCAGCTTTTCAGCCAGAGCTTCTATCTCGGGATCGACCGCGAGTGGGCCCTCTCCGCTCTCGGCCACCGCCCGCATCGCGGCGTCGACGTCCTTGAGCCCGTTCCCGGTGATGATCACCACCACCCGTTCTCCTTCCTCCACCAACCCTTGTTGCCGCGCCTCCTGCAGACCCGCCAAAGAGGCAGCCGCCGCCGGCTCGGCGAACACCCCCAATCGCTGTCCCAAGGTGATAATCGCCATGAGTATCTGTGTGTCGGAGACCTCCACGAAGGCGCCATGTGTCCCGGTCACCGCCGCCATCGCCTTGAATCGATCCCTGGGGAGATCCACGGAGATGCTGTCGGCCACCGTCTCCGCTCGAATCGGCGGCTTCACGGTCAAGTCCTCGCCCCGTTTCCAGGCCTCAACCATGTAGGCACTTCCCGCCGCCTGCGCGCCGATCAGCCTGGGAACCCGATCCGTCCAGCCCAGTCGCCGGAGATCCTCGAAGCCCTTGTGTACACCGCCAATGATGCACCCATCCCCCACGCTCACCACCACCACATCGGGGACCCTATGCCCCAACTGCTCCCAAATCTCATATGAGACGGTCTTCTTTCCCTCGGTCATATAGGGGTTGTAGCCGGTGTTGCGGTTGTACCAGCCGTACTGGTCGGAAGCCCACAGGCACAGGTCGAAGGCCTGGTGATAGGATCCTTGCACCAGCAGCACCGTGGCGCCGAATGAGAGGAGCTGCGCCACCTTCGGCTGAGGAGCGGTGGCCGGCACAAAAATGACACTGGGGAACTCGGAGGCCGCGCACAGGGCGGCCAGGGCCGCTCCGGCGTTGCCGGTGCTAGCGGTGGTTATGACCCCCACTCCCCGCTCCCTTGCCTTCAGAACCGCCAACGCCGAGGCCCGGTCTTTGAGCGAGGCGGTGGGCTGGCGTCCCTCGTCTTTCACCCACAGCCGGACTCCCAGTTCTCTTTCCAGTACCTTCCCTCGCAAGAGAGGAGTGCCTCCCACCTGGAGCGGAGGAGGAACGGCATCCGGGCGGACGGGAAGGAGCCGGCGGTAACGCCAGATCGAGGGGTCGGGGTCGGCGGCGATCTGGTCGGGACTGATCAGACCGGCCAGGTATTCGTAGTCATAGACGACCGACAAGGTGGCCGCCCCGCGGTGGTCGGGGCAGACGTAGTCCACTTCATCGGTTTGATAGAGCCGTTCGCACAGAAGGCAGAAAAGCCCCAGGACGGAACGAATGGGTCTCTTCACCCGCAACATCCCGAACGGGTTGGTCTATCCGGAACGGCGTTCCGGACCAACAACGCCGTCATCTCACACTGGCAGAAAGGGCAACCGGTATCCATGTTGATCCCCTGTTCGTCCCCGGGGAAACGATCCCCCGTTCAGGTGGGTTTGCGCCTTCCGATGATATCCGGCCCGGCCAACCCCTTGGGCGAAGCGCTCCATACGCCGATAAGATGTAGCGGTGGCGGGACGTGGCGCAGTTTGGCAGCGCGCAGCGTTCGGGACGCTGAGGTCGCCGGTTCAAATCCGGCCGTCCCGACCAATCAGACCCTTCCCCTGTGTCAAGAGAGGACCTGTTTCCTCATCGGGCGGGGGATCCACCCACACCGCCAAGCGGGAGATGCGCAGACGGTCCATGGTGAGCACCCGAAAACCGACCCCGTCAACGGAGGTTGCGTCGTCGGGCCGAGGGATCCTGCCCGCCAGGTGAAGATAGAGCCCGGCCACCGTGTCATAGGGACCGGAGGGAAGCGGACGGGGGATCATCTCGGCCAGGTCTTCCACCGGCAGCCGACCCTCCACCACCCAGCGGCCGGGCCCGGTGGGAAACGCCATAGGCGCGGCGGGATCGTGCTCGTCCTGAATGCCTCCCACCAACTCCGAAACCAGGTCCTTGGCGGTAACCACCCCTTCCACCCCACCGTGCTCGTCGATCACCACCGCCAGGCTGATCCGGTTGCGGCGCATGACCATCACCGTCGACAAGATCGGATAGCTCTCCGGAACCACCAGCGGATCGCGAATCATCTTCCCGGGGGCGATCGTCTCCGCGACGGTGGGATCCTCGTATCGCATCCAGTCCTTCACATAGAGAATCCCCACCAGGGCATCGAGGTCACCCCCCGCCTCCACCACCGGGTAGCGGGAGTGGCTGGTCCGGGCCACCTCTTTGCGGATCTGCTCGAAGTCAACCGGGGCCTCGAGGGAGATCACCTCCAGCCGAGGGGTCATCACCTCCCGCACCGGGCGGTCGGCCAACTCGAAGAGCTTCTCGATGATCTCCCGCTCGGCGACATCGATTTCTCCCGCCTCGGCGCTGAGCACCGCCAAGGCTCGGATATCTTCCTCGGTGGCGGGGCTGAGACGGTCGGAGCGGACTCCCATCAGTCGCAGGAGGACGGTACTCACCGCAGAGAAGACCCGGGCTATGGGGCCAAGCCCGCGGAACACCACCCACAACACGGGGGCCACTCGCCACGCATACTTCTCCGGATGGCGGGCAGCGATGGTCTTGGGAGTGATTTCGCCTACCACCAGGATGACGGAAGTCAACACCCCGGTGGCCAACCAGGGTCCCCACACCTCTCCCAACCGGCGACTGCTCACCAAAGAGAGGAGGTCAACCGCCAGGATGGTGGTCAGAGAGGCCGCCAGGATGTTGACGAAGTTGTTGGCCACCAACAACATGGCCAGGGTTCTTTCCAGGCTTCGGACCATAAGCACCACTTTTTCGCCCCTCCGTCCTTCCCCCGCCAACTGCGGAACGCGCTCGCGCGGCAGGGCCAGAAGCGCCGTCTCGGAACCGGAAAAAAACCCCGAGGCCACGATGCACAGGGCAATTCCCACCACCGCCGCGATCTGAAAGGAGGTCACGACCCTGGTTCGGACCCCACCTGTGGAGAGACCGGTTTGCCCACCCCCTTCAGAGCGGAGCGGAGCTGAAAGGCGGTGAAGGGTTTCAAGACCCATCCCGCCGCTCCCGCCCGGCGCGCCAGGAAGGCGTCTGCCGAACGATCCAGCAGCAGTATGACCGGCAGAGGAGGAGCTGAGCGAGCCATCCTTGCCTCGCGGATCGCTCGGCAGATCGCCATTCCACCCATGCTTCCCACCTGCATGTCCACCACCGCCACCGACCCCGGACCACCGGCGGCTATCTGATCGGCCGCTTGGCGGGAGTCATCGACAACGGTTATCTCGTAGCGGGTATCATCGGTGGCCGACAATACGTCGTTCCGAACCCAGGGGGCTTCGGCAACGAGAAAGATGCTGTTCATATCAAATAAAAGGGTACCCAGCCGGTGCGGCGCCCGTCTCCTCGATTCCAGGTTGACGTCAGAACCCGCCGCCGTGAGCAGCAGAACCCCGGCGTGGGCGATCCGCCTCCTGACCGGAATGGCGGTGGCCTGGGCCTTCCTCATCCCCATGCACTTCGCCGCTGCCAAAACCCTGCCGACCACCATCGAATTGGTGGCCGTGGAAGGCGCCATCCACAACGCAACCGTTCATTTCATACTCGACTCCATAGACAACGCGGCCCGATCCAGGTGGCCGGGCCACGAAGGCGACGGGAGAGTGGAACTGGTGATTCTGATGATCGACTCGCCCGGAGTGGTGGCCGATCCCGACCTCTTCGGAGACTTGGTGGAGGTGGTCCGCAACCCGCCCCTTCCGTTGGGGGTGTGGGTAGGTCCCGCTCCGGCGGTGGCCTACGGGGGGGTGGCGCAACTGGTCTCTCTGGCCGCCATCCGGGCGGCGGCCCCCGGAGTGGAGATCGGCCACTGGCGGCCCACCCTGGTCGGTGAGACGGATGGCGCTCCTCTCCTGGTGGGCGCTTATACGGCCGGACCCGGGGTGATCGAGGTCAACGGCCCCATCCCCGGGCTGATCGACCTGTCCTCCCCCGAGACTGCCTCCCCGCGCCAACTCCTCCAACTCTTGGATAAGACCAGCCTCGAGTTCGGGGGAGAGACGATCGCCCTCGCCACCACTCGTCCCTTTCTCGACGAGGACGGCGCCGAGGGCGTAACCGTCCTCCAGACCGTGCTTCGCCGTCCGGGACTCTGGACACAATTGGTGGGGTTATCCACCCGGCCCGAGGTGGCCTTCTTCTTCCTCATGGCCGGACTGACGGTGGCGGTTTTCGAGTTCTACGCGGTGGGCCCGGGTGTGGCAGCAGTGGTAGCGGCCATCTCCCTGGGCTTGGGGGCTTACGGACCGGCCGCTCTTCCGCTCCGCTGGTGGGCCCTGGCGCTGATGCTGGGAGGAGTGGGGTTGCTTGCCTTCTCCTATCAGCGGGGAGGGGTGCTGGGACTGTCGACAGCGGGTATGGCAGCCACGGCGATTTCGGGCATATTTCTCTTCGACGGCGCCTCCCAGATCACCTTGGGTTGGCCGGGATGGGCGCTAACTGTTGCGGCAGTGGCGTTTTTCTTCCTGCTGGCCATGCCCACCGTGGCCCGGGTTCGGTTCAGCGCTCCCGGCCTGGGGAGAGAGGGGCTGATCGGAAAACTTGGCAGCGCGATCACCGATCTCGGCCCCGACGGAGTGGTCGAGGTGGGAGGGGGAAGATGGAAGGCCACTTCCCACCGGGCGGCGGCCCTCCGCGCCGGGGATCCGGTCAGGGTGGCGGCGGTGGATGGAGACACGTTGGAAGTGGCTCCGGTGGGCGAAAATGAAAAAACATCTTGACAGAGCCGGATTTGGGGTCTAGGTTTTATTGTTTCAATGAAAGCTGATGGAGGTCCCCCGTGGCTGGCATGAACACCAACTGGCAAGGTCAGGCTCTGTGCAAGGGAGTCAGGTCGAGCCTTTTCTTCCCACCTACCACTTCGGAGAAAAAGGACGAGAAGGAGCGGCGTGAAAGCCGGGCCAAAGCCATCTGCGGACGGTGCAGAGTCATCGTGCCCTGCCGTCAATACGCCTTGAGCCTCAAAGAGCCCTACGGCATATGGGGAGGGCTCAACGAGTCGGAGCGCAATCTGATCCTGGCCCGAATCGCCAGCTAGGGGTTCCTCGTCGAGGGAGGGCCGGCAGGGAGGCAGACACAAAACGGGCGGGGAAGTGGCGAAATGTCGCTCATGCCTCGGGCGGGCGGCCTCTCGGAAACGCTCCACGGGGACAAGCGCCAAGCCGACGATTGAAAACCTTCAGTTTGGGATAGGCCTGCGCCCATCCCAAAAACAGGAATTGCTCGGAACGACGGCGGCGGGTCGGGAGGCAAACCCGAAGAATTGATAATGGTGACGGTTAACAGCGGGCGGGGGATGGGGATTACGGGCGGGGCCTTTGTGTTTGGTGTGTCTACCCGTGGGTACTATCGGCGAGACAGCGTTCCAACGGTATAAGGAGGACTCGTGCTTTCCCTAAGTGATCTGAACTGGCTGGCGATCCTGGTGGCCGCCGTGGCGTTTTTCGCAGCGGGGGCACTGTGGTACCAGCCGAAGGTGATGGGCGCCAGGTGGATGAAGGCGACCGGGGTGGATCCGTCGAAAGCCTCACCCAACCCGGGGATCTTCGTGGGGACGCTGATCGCCTATTTTCTGATGGCGATGGTCCTGGCGATGATCGCCCGGGGAATCGGCGGGTCCTCTTTCGGCGACGGCCTGGTGCTCGGCCTTGTCACAGGTGTGGTGTTCGTAGGCGCCCAGGCGTGGGTCAATGTCACCTTCGAAGGCCGATCGATGGATCTGGTGCTGGTGAATGGAGGAATCGGCGTCTTCGGCCATGTGATCATGGGAGTCATCGTCACGGTATGGACATAAGGATCCCCCGATTTGGGGAGAGGGTGCGAACAGCGGGGATTCGGGCAGCAAAGTGAGCAGGATATCCTGCGCCCAACGCTTTGACTATTCGGCCAAATAGCGGAGATCGCCCCGGCGGCGGGTTATTGCTCGGCTGTCGGTCCATTCCAGAAAGGGAACCGCGTACTTGCGGGACAGTCCCGCCGCATCCCGAAACGCGCTTACGGTAAAGGGCTGGGCCAGGCGCCCGGCCGTGTGAAGCAACTCGTCCACTTGCTCGGGCAGATAGCAGATCGAAGGGCTGATTCTCACCATCAAGCCGGCCCGCCCGAGGGCGTGGGCCAAATCTTCATCCAAGCCGAGTGACGCCGGGTCGGGTGTCAACAGTCCCCCTTCCGAAAGCTGCTCGCGGGCAGAAATCCAGGCCGGCGCCTGACCGGGATCGAGATCCGTCTGCGTCGCCGGATCTCTTATTACCGTCCCTTCTACCATCAGGCGGGGGTGGGAATCCACCAGCTTGGCCAAGAGCGCCTGTTCTATCCCCAGCTCCGAGGCGGCCCGGGCGGTGGGCATCCCCAACTGGAACGGGTTTTCCCGGTGATGTCGCCCGACGATGGCCTCCAGTTCGGCGGTGAGCGACTCGGCTAACTCCAAGGAGACCGCCACACCCGCCGCGGTCATGCCTTTGCTCGGAACGCCTCCCCGGGTATGGGCGGCCAACTCATCGAGCGACGCCCCTCCCCGCACCGTCAGCAATCCGTCAGCCTGCCGGCGAGGCGAAGCGCCGGTCAGTCCCAACAAGCACCGGCCGGTGCTTCGGCGCAGGGCGGCAGTAGGTAATGGGGCGGGATCCACTACCCGGCCGCCGCCCACCACCATCCGGCGCCCCGTCTCCCGCAGGATGAAACGATCCCCCATGGCCAGACAAAGGGGCGCAACCGGCTGCAGATGGGCCAAAACCGGGCCCGGGCCTTTCTCCAGGGGGGCGAACCGGACCGGCCAGGCACCACTCCCGACGTGAAGGTGATAGGCCCCCTTCCCGGACAACTCCTTCACATAGCGGGCCGGACGAACGACGGCCAACACCGAGTCGGTGCTGCGCCACTGCCCGGGTACAGTGAGCATGCTTCCTCTCTCCGGCGTGTGGCGACCCAGGCCGGAGAGGTTGACAGCCACTCTCCATCCCGGGCCGACCTGGGAAAGCGGCTCCCCGTGGGATTCCAGGCTTCTGATCCGAGCCGCTGCCCGCCCGGGCCATATCTCCACCCGGTCCCCCACCGCCAGCCCGCCGTCCAACAGCGTGCCGGTCACCACGGTTCCGGCGCCCCTAATGCTGAAGGTCCGGTCGATCCACATCCGGGGCCTTCCCCGATCCTCGGGAGAGTGCCCGGCCAGGGCCTCCTCCAAACCTTTCGCCACGTCGACCAGCCCCCGGCCCCGAAGAGCGGAGACCCTGATCACCGGCCACCCGGCGGCGTTGGTGCCCGACAGCTTCTCGGCGATCTCCATCTCCACCAGGAAAGCCAGTTCCTCGTCCACCAGATCGGTTTTGGTGAGCGCCACCACCCCCCGGGAGACTTCCAGCAGATCAAGCACCGCCAGGTGCTCCTCGGACTGGGGCATCCAGCTCTCATTGGCGGCCACCAAGAACAGCGCGGCGTCGATAGCTTCTATCCCGGCCAGCATATTTTTGATAAAGCGCTCATGACCGGGCACATCCACGAAGGAGACCTTTTGACCGCTGGGCAGATTCACCCATGCAAACCCCAGGTCGATGGTGAGGCCGCGGCGGCGCTCCTCCGGCCAGCGATCGGGATTGATGCCGGTGAGGGCGGCTATCAGGGTGGACTTGCCATGGTCTACATGACCGGCCGTCCCGATTACCGGCATGCCGCCCGCAGGGCCTGGGCCAACGCCTCGTCGTCGGATGGGGAAACGGTGCGCAAATCTATTTTCAGCCGACCGCGTTCCCGGCGGGACACCACCGGAGGATCCGCCTCCAACAACCGGCGGAACATCCGGTCGGCTTGCCCTTCGATGGCCATCACCGGACCGGGAATGACGGCGCCGGGCACGCTCCCCGCCCCCGGAGCAGCGCCCCCTTCTTCGATGTCGGCCTCGACTTGTCCCCTCTCGATCACCCGTCGCGTCCGTTCCTCCAAGACAGTCCGATCAAGACCGGCCATCTCCCAAAAGGGGAGTCTTCCCGCCCGCCCGTCGGCGTAGGCCTCGGCGGTGGCCACCAAGGCCGAGGCGGTTGCCCCATCGATCCGAAGGGCGCGGGCCGCCGGGTGGCGCCGCAACCGGGCCACCATTTCATCCCGTCCCACGATAATCCCCGCCTGCGGACCACCGAACAGCTTGTCACCGGAGAAAAGCACCAGATCAGCCCCGGCTTCCAGGCTTTGCACCACCCCCGGCTCTCCGGCCAGCCAGGAAGGGGGCGGCCCCGACCACCAGGGAACCCGCTCGTCCACCAAGCCGCTTCCCGCATCGAAAACCAGCGGAACCCCTGCCGACGACGCGATCCGGGAGAGCTCCTCGAGAGTCGCCTCCTCCGAGAAACCCACTATGCGGTAGTTAGAGGGATGAACCTTCAGCAATAGCGCCGTTTCGGGCCCCAGCACCCGCCGGTAGTCATCGGGTCGGGTGCGGTTGGTGGTGCCCACCTCCACCAGGACGGCGCCCGAGGCGGCCATCAACTCCGGAAGCCGATAGGCCCCTCCGATCTCTATCAGTTCCGAGCGGGAGACCGGGACTCTCCTCCCCGACGCCAGTGCCATGAGAGCCAGCAGCAGGCCGCCCGCGTTGTTGTTCACCACCAAGGCCGCCTCCGCCCCGGTTATCAAGGCGAGCAACCGATGAAGATATCCGGCGCGTTCTCCCCGGTCACCGCCGGAGAGATCCAACTCGGTGTTGGAGTAGCCGGTCGCCGCATCCATCCCCATCCGGGCGGAGTCGGAATGCCACGGGGCGCGGCCCAAATTGGTGTGCAGCAACACCCCCGTGGCGTTGATAACCCGGACCGGACGACACCGCTTCAAATCGGCAAGCGCGCGCCTTGCTCCATCTTGGGCTCCGACCTCCCCCCCTCCGCGGCGGGCTTTCTCTATCACATTTTGCACCACCTGGATAACCAGGCTGCGCGGCAGGGACCCGTCATACAGGGAACCGGCCAAACGGTCCACCGATGGGAACCTCCGCTTCTGCATCTGCGGAAGGCTACCGGCTCTGCCCACCGCCCGGAGTGCGCCCAAGAGGCAATGAGCATCCTCATGAAGCGCACATGTGCTTCGATCATTGAGGTCTCGAATCCGAGGTGCTCGTATAAACCATGGCCCGCTGATTGTTGATATCCACCTCTAGATGGACCCGGCTACCCCGCCGGGAATCACCGACGGCGCCCTCCGATAGGGCACAGGCGCTTTCCATCGTTGTCAACGACGACCTTTGGCATGTCTTGGAACCCTCCCTCTGGTTGAAATGCCCAGAGAGACGACGTCGAAAAGAAGGGCATCAACGTCCATGGGAAGCTCACCTAAGGCGACCCGGCTATACCACCCGATAGGGGTATCGTTAGCTTCCATGTGGCGACGGTCCGTTTTCCTGATAGTTTTCGTGGGGATTCCCCTGGTGGAACTCTATGTGCTGGCCGTGGTTGAGAACCGGATAGGTTTGGTGAACACTCTGGGTCTGCTGATCGCCACCGGCATGCTGGGGGCGGTGGTTATGAAAAGGCAGGGAGCAGGGGTGTGGAGATCGGCGCAGATGCGAATGGCCCGGGGGGAAATCCCCACCGAGGAGATTCTTGGGGGGATGATGGTTCTGGTAGGCGGAGCCCTGATGATCACCCCGGGAATCCTCACTGATGTGGTGGGCCTCTTGCTGATGATCCCCGCGGTCAGAAGCCTGCTTATTCCCTCCTTGACCCGGAAGAGGTTCTTCATGAGCTTCGCCGACCGCGACGAGGGAATCTATGACATCGGTCCTTCCTAGCCTTCCAGATCCCCACCCCGTACATCCCCTACCCAGTTCGACCGTCCTGCTGTTGGCGGACCGGGCCGGGGATCTGGAGGTGCTGATGGTTCGGAGATCCCGGTCAGCGGTGTTCGGTGGGATGTTCGTCTTCCCCGGAGGAGTGGTCGATCCGGTGGACCGCAGCCCCCTGGCGAAAAAGGCGCTGACAGGAAACGGGCCGGAGGAAATCGGGTGGCGGGCGGCGGGACTTCGGGAAACCGCCGAGGAGGTGGGCGTCTATCTGACCGACCGGCCGATCACCCTTCCGCCCCGGCCCTTGGGAGGCGAAGAGGTTTACCGGTGGGCGATGAGCCAGGGGGCCCGCTTCGATGCCGGGCGGCTCCGCTATCTGTCCAACTGGGTAACCCCCCACCAGGCGCCGCAGCGCTTCAATGCCCGCTTTTATCTGGCCCGGGTGGAGGGAGACGAGGTGCTGGCGCTGGCGAAGGAAGAGCTGACCGAGTCGGTGTGGGTGCGGCCGTCCCGGGCCTTACGCCGTCTGCGGATGGGGGATTGGGATATGATTCTCCCCACCGAGAAAACCCTGAAATACTTGCTGGAGTTCGCCACCTCCCGGGAGGCTTGGGAGTCGGTTAGCGAAACCTGTGAGGTAACGCCCGTCCTTCCCAAAATCGTGATACGCCAGGGAAGACTCCACGCCTTACTGCCCGACGATCCCGGCTATGAGGAGGCCGAGTGAGGATCCAGCGAGTGCTGGCGCCCAATCCCGGTCTTTTCACCGGACCGGGTACCAACACCTACCTGATAGAGGACAAGGGCGAATCGGTGATTCTTGACCCGGGGCCGATAGAAGCCACACATCGGCGGGCCATCCTCGCGGCGGTCGGCGACCTGTCGGTCCGGGCGGTTATCGTCACCCACACTCACCCCGACCATGCCCCGCTGGCTAACCCCCTGGCGCGATGGTTCGAAGTCCCGGCCCTGGGGTATGAACCCGGACCGCAGTTCCAACCCGACCATCGCCTCACAAACGGTGAGGTGATAAAAGTGGGCGCCGCCGCGCTGGAGGCGATTCACACCCCCGGCCATACCGACGACCATCTCTGCTTTCGAAGCGGCGATGTGCTCTTTACCGGCGATCACATCATGGGGGGTTCCTCGGTGATAATCACGGACGCCGCGTCCTATATGGACTCCCTGCAGAGACTCGCCCGCCTGAAGCTATCCCGCCTGTATCCCGGTCACGGAGAGCAGATAGAGCGTCCCACCGAGGTCATCTCGTGGTACATCGCCCATCGCCAGGAGCGTGAACGGCAGATACTGGCGGCAGTGGCTTCCGGATGCCGAACGGTAGGCGAGATCGTGGAACAAGTTTACCGCCAAGTGGACCAGGCTCTTCACGCGTTGGCCGTCTACTCGGTGGCGGCCCATCTCAAGAAGCTTGCAGCCGAAGGCGCCGTCCGGTACGGAGGCCAAACCCGGCGGGATGCGCCCGTGGAGTTGCGGGAAGGCCCGTGATCACCGGCAGGCGGCGAGCAAGGCTGGTCGTGGGAGTGTTGGGAGTGATGGTTGCGACAATGCTGAACATCCCGGATGTCGGCGCCCAGCCCGACGAGGTGGAAAGCGCCCGCCAACGAGTGGCCGAGATCCAAGCCCAGCAAAAGGAACTGGCCCGATCTCTCGAGGAAACCTGGGTGGCGCAGGTGCAGACCGAAGAGCGGCTGGCCGCCACCGAGGACGCTCTCAAGAAAGCCGAATCGGATCTCTGGCTGGCCCGATCCTCGCTGGAGCAGTGGGCGGTGCGCCTCTATATGGATTTGACGACCAGCAAATCGGTGAGTCTCTTGATGGTGGACGGACCGGAAGGGTTCGAGGCGGGAGTCGGCTACCTGGAGGCGGTGGGAGGAAACGAAAAGGAGATTCTGAACCGCTACCGCATCGTCACCAACGATTTGGCCCGCCAACAAACCGACCACCGGTCACAACTAGCGCGGCTGGAAGAGATCAGAGGCGAACAGGAAGAGCTATTTACACAGTTGATAGAGAAACTGGATGCGGCTCAACAGGACCTCGACTTTCTGGAATCTTTGGACCTCGCTCCGCTCGAACCTGCTTCCACCACCCGGCCACCAACCACAACCACCCAACCACCAACCACAACCACCCAACCACCAACCACAACCACCAACCACAACCACCCAACCACCAACCAACCACAACCACCCACCACCAACCACCAACCACAACCACCCACCACCAACCACAACCACCCAACCACCAACCACAACCACCCAACCACCAACCACAACCACCCAACCACCAACCACAACCACCCAACCACCAACCACAACCACCACCCGGCCACCAACCACAACCACCACCCGGCCACCAGATGACGGCTCTGACTATCAGGGAATCTGCCCGGTGGATCAGCCCAACACCTTTGTGGACACCTGGGGCGCTCCCCGTTCCGGAGGGCGAACCCACAAGGGAGTGGACCTCTTGGCCGAGCGGGGAACCCCGGTGAGAGCCATCTACGAAGGGGTCCTTTTCCGAGTCGACGAGGGAGGCCTGGGAGGATTGTACATATGGCTGCGTTCTCCCTGGGGGGACGAGTATTACTACGCCCACCTCAACAACTTCGGCCCCGGGGTCGTCACCGGCAAACAGGTCTCCCAGGGGGAGCTGATCGGCTACGTCGGGACCAGCGGCAATTCACCTGACTACATCCCCCACCTCCATTTCGAGTATCACCCGGGGGGTGGAAGCGCCGTCAATCCCTACCAGCTCGCGGTCCAAGCCTGCGAATAGCCCGACCAGCTACGTCGGAAGACCGTGGTGGCATTTAGAGCCGCCTTGAGGGGTTCGAAATGTATTCTTGCGCTGAGAGAAAGGACGTTCATGGGGTTTGGTATTGAGCGGGGGTCGGCGCGCCGTACGGTGAGTTTCCCGGGGAAGCTGGCCGTCATAGGTGCGGCGTTGGCAGTGGCAACTGTGGGTCCAGCCGCCGCCGCGCAGGAAGGACCGTCGGGGTTAGGTGGCGACGGGATGCCTTTGGATGCGGAGCAGGGGTTTCCTCACATCGACGGCGAGGGAGTGTTCTTGGATGCGGAGCAGGGGTTTTCTGATATCGGCGACGCGGGTGTACATAGAGCGGATATAGAGACCTTGGCCGACCGGGGCATTCTGGCGGGTACGGAATGCGCTCCTGAACAGTTCTGCCCCAAAGAACCTATTCAACGTTGGGTGATGGCCGTCTGGCTGGTACGCGCCGTGGACGAAGCCGAACCAGCCGTCGCGGAGTCCTCGCGATTTGTGGATGTGGAGACAGGCGAGTGGTGGTCTCCTTATGTGGAGCGCCTTGCCGATTTGGGGATCACCCGGGGCTGCTCAACCGAACCGGCTCGTTTTTGTCCCACCGATCCGGTGACCCGCGCGCAGATGGCCACCTTCCTGGTTAGGGCCTTCCAGTTGGAACCGGAACCGTCGAACAAGTTCGCTGATGTTGAAAAGGGCGACACTTATACAGCCGACATCAACGCTTTGGCCGCAGCGGGGATCACCGCAGGTTGCGCCATCGAACCGGATCGCTACTGCCCAACTCGGGACACAAACCGAGCGCAGATGGCCACCTTCCTGGCCCGTGCTCTGGGGATCGACGCCGTCCCCCAACCTGAAGAAACCACCCCACCGCCAGAAAGTGGGGGTTTCACCGCCATAGTGTCCGGTTGGGATCATTCGTGTGGGATACAAGCCGACCGGACAGTGATTTGCTGGGGTCACAACTGGGCAACTCAGGCGGAACCGCCAGCAGGAGAGTTCATGGCTGTCGCCGCCGGTCGGTTTCATTCCTGCGGTATCAACACCCACCAAAACGGTGTTTGCTGGGGCCAAAACTGGCATGGCCAGACGGACGCGCCCGAGGGGACGTTCACTGCTATCACCGCTGGAGGTGACCATTCGTGCGGCATACGGACCGACCAGACCATCACCTGCTGGGGTCACAATGGGGATGGTCAAGCCGACCCGCCGCCAGGAGAATTCGTCGCCATCGCAGCCGGGGAATTGCACACATGCGCATTGCGCAGCCCCGACCATGCTCTGGCCTGCTGGGGTCACAATGGGTATGGTCAAGCCGACCCGCCGCCAGGAGAATTCGTCGCCATCGCGGTTGGCAACTGGCACTCGTGCGGATTGAAGACTGATGGCATCACTACTTGTTGGGGAGGAAACTGGGCCGGTCAGGCTCAGGTTCCAGCCAAGCGTTTCAGTGCTATCGCGGCCGGTTGGGAGCACACATGCGGTGTGGATGATGACCAAACCATCATTTGCTGGGGTCGTGACGAATATGGTCGGGCCACTCCGCCGCAAGGAGAGTTCACCAATATCGCCCTCGGAGATAGGCATTCATGTGGGTTGCGCACGGACGCCACTATCACCTGTTGGGGTCTGAACCCAGATAATCGGATCGTCCCGCTTCAAACCGAGTTCACCACCCTTGCTGTCGGCGTTTCACATGCGTGTGGGCTTAGCACCGACCAAACGATCTCCTGCTGGGGTCGTCAGTGGGGCGGAGTATTCCCACCGGAAGGGGAGTTCGCCACCATAGCAACCGGCAGCGAGTTTTCGTGTGGATTGCGAATCGACCAAACAGTCGCTTGCTGGGGCGCGAACTGGGGCGGTCAGGCCGACCCGCCGCCAGGAGCGTTCGTTACCGTACAGACCGGCTTGGCACATGCATGTGGACTTCGCGCCGATCAAATGATCTCCTGCTGGGGGCACAACGGGAATGGACAGGCCAGCCCACCTGAAGGGGAGTTCGTCACAATCGCGGCGGGCGGGGATCACTCGTGTGCGCTGCGCGCCGACCACACGGTTGCCTGCTGGGGCGCGAACTGGGGCGGTCAGGCCGACCCACCAGCAAGAGAGTTCACCGCAATAACCGCCGGCATGCACCATTCGTGTGGGTTGAGCACTGATGGCGCGGTCGTCTGCTGGGGTTACGACAGAGACGGCCAGGCCGACCCACCGGTGGAAGAACTCGACCAAGTAACAGCAGGGAGAAGACATTCATGTGGACTGCGGACCGACCAGACCATTGTCTGCTGGGGCTCCAACAACAAAGGCGCGTCTGAGCCGCCCGAAGGGACTTTCATCACCGTAGCCGCCGGTAACGCCTACTCGTGTGGCCTGCGCACCGACCACACTATTACCTGTTGGGGTCAGGTGCTGGTGGTGAAAGCACCGGTCGGTGTGGAGCAATCCCTTCCCGTGGCCGAAGATGGTGGTGTGCCCGACGGACCCACCACCTGCCGACCGCCCGGCCCGGCGGGCTTCCCCTCGCAGAGTTGGGCGGTTCCATCGCTGGGCACGATACGGGTTGCAGTGTTGTTTATGGATTTTCCCGAAGCCCAGGCAACCCATACCACCCACCAAGAGGCCGAACTGGGCCTGCCTTTCGTGGAGAAGTATCTGGAGACGGTCAGCTACGGGAACCTCAACATCGAATTCGCCGCCCTGCACCGGTGGCTACGAGCCGAACACGACTACAACCACTATCAAGCATCGGGAGGGCTCAACGCGGCGGCCATTCAACTGGCGGATCCCGAGTTCGACTTCACCGGATTTGAGGCTCTAATGATCGTCCTGCCTAGTTCACACTTCGCCGGCGGCGTCGCTGGAGGCATAGCCATGACAGAAGAAGGCGTTATTCGGAACTTGACCCGAATCAACACTTTCCCGTTGAATGAACCAAGAGAGCCCTACCAATGGCGACTGGTCGGGGCGCATGAACTGGCGCACAATCTCGGGCTGTTGGACCTGTACTCCTATGACAGCGCCCTCCGACAGCATCCCGACCCGCCCGCTGGCAAGAGATGGGTCAACAGTCAGATCGGCCTGATGGGCTTGTGGGCTTTCTTCCTCGCTTCCGAAGAAGATCCCCGCCTAGCCCATGTCTGGCGCCATCCAAAAGGCTACCGATCGACCGCTTTTACCTACCACCTGCAAGCCCCAGAGATGCTGGCGTGGAGTCGATGGCAACTCGGCTGGTTGGACCCCACCCAAATCCGCTGTGTCACGGAACTCGAGACCGAGACAACTATCACCATAAGCCCGGCCGCGTTCCCCGGAAGCGAAAGGGCAATGATCGCCATACCGGTGTCGAAAACTGAACTGATCGTGGTCGAAAGTAGACGAAAAGTCGGATACGACTTCGGTGAAGAGTATCTCGCTCCCGACGGATCTCAGACCACTTTCCCCGTACTGGCGGGCGAAGGCGTGCTCATTTACACCGTGAACGCCTCCCTCGGCAACGGCAGGCTGCCTCTCCGGGTAGTCGGAAGCCCGGACGGCGAATACCCCCCTCTACACTTCGCCGACTATCCCCTCCTCACCGAGGGTCAGAGCGTCATCGTCGGTGGCTACGTCATCACCGTCCACTCCACCACCTACTACACAGACACCGTGACCATTACCAAAATCGCAACCCCATAGCCGGCGACCGGGTCAGGCCACCGAAAGAAAAGGGTTATGGCGTGAGCGCCGCCAGGAAATCCTGATCCTGTCCGGTTTGGGCAAGGCCCTCCAACAGCTTGGCGAGACGACCCGTGCAGGTCTCGTTCTGGGCGGGTGGCACCAACTGCACCAGCAGTTCCGCAGTCTCCGCAAAGGCCAGGGCTGCGCCGGTCGGCGGAACTTCCGCCGCCACGGGGCGTCCGCGGTCTCCGCCTTCCACCACCCTTATGTCAAAGGGAACCCGGGTAAGCAGCGGCACTCCTATATCTTCGGCCAGTTCTTCGCCTCCGCCCTCCCCGAAGAGCCGGTGAACCGTCCCATGGCCGCAATCGAAACCCGACATGTTCTCTATGACCCCAACAATCGGCATGTGGGACCGTCGGGCCATGTCCGCAATACGGGCCGCCACCTTCTGTGACGCTCGCTGTGGGGTGGTAATCACCACCATCTCCGCTTGGGGAAGCATCCGAGAGAGGGCCATCTGGATATCGCCGGTGCCGGGCGGCATGTCTATCACCAGATAGTCCAACTCTCCCCAATCCACCTGGTTTAGGAACTGCTCCAACGCTTTGGCGAGCATCAAGCCCCTCCACATTAGCGCCGTTTCCTCAGAGTCGATGATCAGCCCGGTTGACACCACCCTCAACCCCTGGGCTTTCACCGGAATCATCAGCCGGGAATCGCTGTCGGCTTCCATCCGGCTGGTTATGCCCAATAGGCGGGGAATCGAGAACCCCCAGATGTCGGCGTCCATCAGCCCCACCTCGAAGCCGAGATTTCTGATGGCGATGGCCAGATTCACGCTCACCGAGGACTTCCCCACTCCCCCCTTCCCCGAGCTGACCGCAATCACTCGGGTGGTGGGAGACACCTGGGTCGGCTGGGCTCGCTCGCGGGCTTTCTCTCTGGCCCTGGACATCAGGTCAGCACGTTGGCGCTTTGTCATGGCGGTGGTGTTGATAACCACCTCTTTGACCCCCGGCAAGGAGAGCGCCCTTCGTCGGGTATCCCCCTCGATCTGGCCGCGGAGAGGGCACTCGGCGATAGTCAGAGCCAACCCGATGGTCACGGTTCCCTCCGGAGCGGCTTCCACCGAGGCGACCATACCCAAGTTGACTATGTTGTCGCCGAGCTCGGGGTCGATAACCCCGCGCAAAGCAGCCCATACCTGCTCGGCGGCGGGCGCGGTTGGTTTGTCAGACACGGACCAACTTTCCCTGTCCTTCCGAAAGCTTGATGGTAGACGCTTTCGAAACATGGTCAGCCACATATCGGTTTTACCCTCTCCCCGACGGGCCTAAAATAGGCGCTAGTGGTTTTCACTGCCCCTGACATTGAAGTCTCAGAGGTGACGACTCCCCTCCTGGAATGGGACTCGGGGATGTACCGAGAGGCCGTTGCCCAGTTCGACAAGGTGGCAGCGTACATGGACCTCGACAGCAATGTCTCCGGGCGGCTGCGCACTCCTCAAAGGTCCTTACTTACCACTTTTCCTTTCCGAAAAGATGACGGCCAGGTCGAGACGGTCTTCGGCTATCGGGTCAAGCATGTCCTGACCATGGGCCCCACCAAAGGCGGAATACGCTATGCCCCCACCGTCAATCTGGGCGAGGTGACGGCCCTAGCCATGAACATGACCTGGAAGTGCGCTTTGGTAGGGCTTCCGTTCGGAGGCGCCAAGGGCGGAGTTCGAGTGGCGCCCGAGACTCTCAGCCGACAGGAAAAGCAGCGTCTCACCCGTCGCTACACCTCCGAGATCTTCAACTTCATCGGGCCGCAATCCGACATACCGGCCCCGGACCTGGGGACCGACTCCCAGGTTATGGCCTGGATCATGGACACTTACAGCCAACAGGTGGGCTACCCGGTGCCGGGAGTGGTGACCGGCAAACCGGTGGAGCTCGGCGGTACCGAGGTGCGCAAGGAGTCCACCGGCCTGGGGTTGGCCTACTTGCTGCCGCTGGCCCTGCAGATGGTCGATCTGCCTGTGGTGGGAACCCGCGTGGCCATTCAAGGCTTTGGAAAGGTGGGAAAAAGTGTCGCCCGGGCGGTGACCGCACTGGGTGCCCGGGTAGTGGCGGTAAGCGATCTGGCAGGAGCCATATACCGTCCCGACGGCATAGACATCCAGCGGCTGAGGTCGTGGACGGACCGCAACATTTGGGTGAACGGCTATCCCGAGGCCGACCCGATCAGCGGCGACCAGTTGTTTGAAGTGGACTGCGAAGTGTTGGTCCCGGCCGCCGTCCAGGAAGTCATCCACGCCGGCAACGCCGCCGACATCACCGCCGCAGTGGTGTTGGAAGGCGCCAACACACCCACGACCATGGAGGGCGACCGCATCCTCGGGGAAAGGGGCGTGCTGGTGGTACCCGATATCCTGGCCAACGCCGGGGGAGTGACCGTCTCCTACTTCGAGTGGCTTCAGGGGTTGCAATACTATTTCTGGACCGATGATGAGACCCGCCAGCGTCTGCGCCACATCATGACCAACGCTTTTCAAGAAATTCGACAACTGTCCGCCCACGAGAAAGTCGACCTGCGTACCGCCGCCCTCATCATGGGCATCTCGCGGGTGGCCAAGGCGAAGTTGCTGAGAGGTCTGTTTCCCTGAGCACAATTTCCTATTCTCGCTTTTTATAATCACAATCACGCTATATCATCTGCAGTAGACGATTTAGGTTCTCAATATGCAGCTTCTCAATATCAAGAGTTCCGCCCCGCAGCGGCCCATTCTCCTGACCGACTCGGCGGTGGCCAAAGTCAAGGCTTTGCTGGCTTCCGAAGAAGATGAAGATCTCGGACTGCGGGTGGCGGTGAGGCCGGGCGGATGCTCGGGGTTCTCATATGAGATGTTCTTCGACACCGATATTGAGGTCGAAGACATCATCATCGACTTCAAGGGCTTCCGGGTGATGGTCGATCCGCAGAGCGCCAAGCGCATTACGGGCGCCACCCTCGACTACCGGGAGGGCTTGATGGAAGCTGGCTTCTCCATCGACAACCCCAACGTAACCCGCTCCTGTGGGTGCGGCAACAGCTTCGCCTAGAATTCCCCCATGCCAAAAACCGTCCCACAACTCGAAGGTGCCCCGCCTCCTCTCGCTCCCTACTCGGTGGTCACCGAAGCCCAGGGCTTGGTCTTCATATCCGGACAGATCGCCATCGACCCCGAAACGGGGAAGACTCCCGAACCGGTCACGGAGCAAGCCGGGCTCATCCTCCGAAACATCGGCGCCATCCTGAAAGAGCTTGGCCTGGGTTATTCGGATATCGTCAAGACCACCGTTTTTTTGACCGATATCCGTGATTTCGGGGCGGTCAACGAGGTATACGGCAGCTTCTTCACCAGTCCTCCTCCCGCCCGCTCGGCGGTGGGGGTGGCGGCTCTTCCCCTCCCCGGCCTGAGTATCGAGATCGAAGCGATCGCAGCCCGCTGATCCCTCCTCAGAAAACTTCCTGACACCAGGGCTGGGGATCCCAATCGAACATGGCGTCAGCCAATGCCCGCTCTGCGGGATTACCCCTCAAGCGCCCCAAAGCCCCCAGACGGCGGAACCGGGGACGGCCCAGAAACCCCGCGCACAGGTCTTCCATGTCGAGGGTCAGGTCCGGAGAATCAGAGACCGCCCGACACCACCCAACGCCTTCCATGACCTCCAACCGATACCGGGAGGACCTTCCCTGCATGGGGTCGAAAACCTCGAACGCGAGGGACCCGTTGGCCGAATAGCGCCGAGCGGAAAGCGCGGCTTCCACATCCAGGATCCTCACCCACAGACCGTCATACAGGGTCTGGGACTCCCGGAAGTTGGCGAACATCTGGCGCAGGGCGGTTTCGGTGGGGATGTTCCACGCCTTGAGCCGGTGGATGAGATCATGGTTCACCAAGAAACTCCACAAGCCGGAATACGCCTCCGGGGTGAGCGCGATGATCTCCTCCAGCAGAACCGTGACATCCATAGAGAGGCCCTCCCATTGGCCCGCAGTGCGGTATTGGACATACCCGGTGGGTTCACCGGCCGAGTCGTGGGAAAGGGCGTAGCGGTAGGAGGTGGCGCCTCTTCGATCCTCGAGGGAGTCCCCGAACACTTCCCACTCCCACCAGGCGGGCGAGCGGGCAAACATCCCCGGCACCTCTTTTCTCTTGTGCTCGAACAGCGGCGGCAACGCCTCCATCGCCTCGGCGGGATCAATCAAGACCACCGGAGCAGGCCGCGGCGCCAGTCGGTGCGGAAGAAGGGGAAAGCGATCGATCACGAGGTTGGTGGTCATCCCGGCCATCCCGTACCCGAACCGGCCATACAGAGGGACCTCCGATGACCACAGCACGGACAGCATATCTCCCCGAGCGTGGGCATCCGCCAAGAGCTCGGTCATCATCCTGCGCATCAGACCGCGCCGGCGATGGCTGGGGAGGACGATCACGTCGCTGATTCCTGCAGCCGCCGCAGTCCCACCGGGGATGGTCAGGTCGAGGCTGTAGACCCCGGATGCACCCACCAGCCGTCCGTTTTCAAAGGCCCCGCGGTTGCGGTCGAACTCCACCAGCCTCCGGTCTCTCTCCTCCTTGCCGGGATCGGGGTCCTGCCCAAAGGCGATGGCCGTTGTCCGGCGCAGGGCATCCAGATCTTCGGGGGCGACAGCCCGTATCTCTACAGCCATCGTCCCCGAGCGCGTCAGGAGGAGCCGACGGTGTTCTGAGCCCGCGTCACCGCCGAGACGAAGTCAGCCGCCGCCCCATTGAAGTCGGCCGTCGCCGCCTGGCGCGTCTCGCCTGTGTCGGCGCTGCGCAGTCCTTCCACCACGGTGGTGGCTGCCGCCGCCGCCCGAGTAGAGGCGGTCAGCATATCCTGGTGCGACGCAGCCAAAACCGACGGCGCGCTCAGCCTGACCACATTCTCCTGCCAGCCAATGACATCCTCCATCACAACCACGAGCCGTTCTTCGGTCTCGGCGTAGTCGATCGACTTTTCGTCCCAGGAGGCGTTGACCTCTCTCGATTCTCTTACCAGAGAAGTGAGCTGTTCCCCGAGCGCCTCGATGGAGGCCAGATAGGAGACAACGGCGGGCAGAAGGGTGGTGCTGGTGGGCGCCTCCGCGGAAGCCTCTTCACCGTCGGGGGCATCGCCCTCTACGGTGGAAGTGGTCTCTCCCGAAGAGGATCCCGGGGTGGTGGAGGGAGGAAGGGTGGTAACCGGCTGGGGCTCGATCTCGGCTCTGGGCAGGGTTCTCACGAACATGAAAGTGAAAGCAAACATCGCCAAGATGGCCAAAGGAAGGAGCCAACGGCCGGGCTTGGGATCGGGGTTGACCACCATGCTTCCACAGCTTAGTTGAGGCGACCTCTCATTGATAACAAGGACGGATTGGCGGCCCGAACGCGTCGCGACTCTGTGTTCTTTCGGGTTCTCGCCAACGCCCCTTGAAATCGTGCGACACACCCCACAACAATGAGGCATAAGCGATTCCAAACCATCCGATCAAGAAGTATTCCAATCAATCCCCTGAGAGGAACTGCGGGATCTGGGAGAGATCTCCCGGCGATGTCGAGTCTGGCACCTGGTGGGCGGCGCCGCGCTGGCGGCGGTGCTGGTTTTCAGCGTAGTCCGCACCTTCGCGGCCCCCGATCCACGGGTAGCCGTCCCTCAGACCGCGACTCCGCCGACCACCGCTGCACCGGAGGTTGCCGCCTTTTGCGCGGCAGGAAACCGATGCTGTTCGCTTTGTCTTCTCCTCCCGACCCTTTCGCGGCGGCCGCGGCGACTCTGACCGAGGCAAACCTCCGGGCTGGTGAAGACCCAACCGCGGTGGGTGGAGAGGTTTATGACAGCGTCGGGCGGCCTCCCATTCGGAGTGGTTCGTACTCGAGTTTTTCACCCTGGACGGGACCGAGCGGTCCACCCTCACTGAAACGATAGCTTCCAGGCGTCAACCTTCCCGAGGAGACCGACGCCTCGGATACCGCCCTTTCCTATTTGGAATCGGTGCGAACCCTGTGGGCTGAGCCCTTGGGAGACGGGCGCTGGCGGGCAGTGGTGGCCCTCCGACGGCGCCGCCAACCGTCTTCCCACCCAGTCAGTGGTGGTGGTGGTGGTGGACTTGGGAGCAGGGACTCCAGCCATGGTCGACCTGCCCCGTTTCATCCCTTTTCCAGAAGCAACCGCCAGTCAGTGGTGGGTGGGTGAGGAGTGGGAACCCCCTCCCACTGCGGTGTTGAAAATCGCCCGGGAAGAGTTCATCCTCGCCGAGGCGGGCACCGTAGCGGGCCAACCGGCATTCAGCCGGATGGGAGACGTCTGGCGATTGGAGTGGGCAGTGATCGATGCGGCCGGGATATCCTGGCCGGTCAGCCTCTGGATGGGCCCGGAAAGGGGCGCCCCTTCCCCCTGACGGCTGAGGGCCTCTATCCCTTCCCGAAGTGGTCTTCCAGAATCGATACCACCGCGGGCCGCATGGTGCTCCAGTCCCCTTCGGCCACCTTGTTCACCGTAACGAAATCGGCGGTCCAGAACACCGAAGCCACGCCCTCTATCGCCAGAATGGCCGCCGCCAGCGGATGGCTTATATCCTGACCCGCCCGAAAGGTGACCGGGCCTCCCACGCTGACGCCCACCGCGAATCTCATGGCATTGGGGTTGGGCGTGAGTTGCGCGATCACCGACATGTATTTCCCGCCTGGAGAGGACCGCTTGTCGACCCCGACCGGTACAGGTCGGGATAAACAGGCCATTGTTATTCTAGGTGGATATGGCTACCACCCTCACTGGGACCAACGCCGTACTCCGCGATGAACTTATCCGGTTTCTCGGGGCGGATCGGGTGATGGATTCGGTGTTGGAACGCCACGTCTATGCCAAGGACGCCGGGGTCTATCGAGGGAACCCCACCGTGGTGGTGATGATCGAAACCACCCAGGAAGCGGCGCAGGTGATAAAGGCCGCCCGGCGGCATGGCGTCCCGGTGGTGGCCCGGGGGGCGGGGACCGGCTTATCGGCGGGAGCGGTGCCCGAGGTCGGCGGGGTGGTACTGGTCACCACCCGCATGAACCGGATAGAAGAGATCGACGCGGAGAACCGCACCGCCTGGGTAGGCCCGGGAGTCATCAACCTGGACCTGTCCCGGGCCACCACCCCCTATGGGATGCACTTCGCCCCCGATCCCTCCTCCCAGTCGGCATGCACCGTGGGGGGAAACATTGCATGCAACTCAGGGGGTCCGCACTGCCTGTCCGAAGGGAGCACCGTCAACCACATCCTTGCCCTGGAAGTCGTCACCGACACCGGGGAGGTTTTGATCGTGGGCGGCGGAGCGCCCGATCCGATCGGACTGGATCTCCGGGGAATACTGGTCGGCTCGGAAGGCACCCTGGGGATCGTCACCCGCGCACTGGTGAAGCTCACCCCCAACCCTCCGGATGTGCGGACCATGGGCATCGCTTTTCCCAACATCGAGGACGCCGCCGCCGCCGTTTCGGGAATAATCGCCTCGGGAATGATTCCCGCCGCCCTGGAGATGATGGACCAGTTGATGATGAAGGCCATCGAGAACTGGTTGCACGCCGGTCTCCCCATCGCGGCCGGCGCCCTGCTGCTGGCGGAGGTCACCGGAGTGACCGAGGCGGTGGAGGCGGAGGCGGAGATCATCACCAGGATCGCCCGGGACAACAACGCCTTGTCGGTACAGGTGGCGGCTACCCAAGAAGAACGGGATCTCTTGTGGAAGAGCCGCAAGTCGGCTTTCGGCGCCGTGGCGCAGGCCGCGCCCGACTACTACCTGCACGACACGGTGGTGCCCCGCACCCGTCTTGTGGAAACCATGCGCAAGGTGTATGAAATCGGGGAGCGCCACCAGATCACCATGATGAACGTCTTCCATGCCGGAGACGGCAACCTTCACCCCCTGATGGCATTCGACGCCTCCCAACCGGGCCAACTGGACAGAGTCAAAGCCGCCGCCGACGAATTGGTGGAATTCTGCGTCGAACAGGGCGGGGTGCTTTCGGGAGAGCATGGCATCGGAATCGAGAAACGCCACTTGATGCCTCTGCTCTTCACAGAGATAGACCTCGACGCCCAAGCCCGCGTGAAAGAGGCCTTCGACGCCGATGGGGTGTTCAACCCCGGCAAAATCCTCCCGGAGGGATCCCGTTGTTTTGACTTTGGGCGGCCGGTGCCCGAGGGCGCCTGGGTGTGAAAACCCGGTTCGGCGCCATCCCCATCGCCGATCCCGCCGCCCACCAGGCCATTCCACCAGCCGAGATCGCCGTGGCGCCCACATCCCTCGAGGAAGCCGCTCAAGCTCTCCGCATCGCCACCGAACTCCGGATGAAGGTTCTGATCTGGGGAGGCGGCAACCATCAGGGATACGGCCACCGGGTGCATCCCGACATGGTCCTGGCCACCACCTCCCTCAACGGGATAGAGGTGTGGGAACCCGAAGACCTGACCATGGTGGCAGGGGCGGGCGCCCGAATCTCAGAAGTAGAGGAAGTGTTGGCCCAAAAGCGACAAACCACGCTCTTGCCCCACCATTCACCGACCGCCACGATCGGCGGCGCCCTGGCCACCGGACTCAGCAGCTACCAGCGATTCCGCTACGGCCCCAGCCGGGACCGGGTTCTGGAGACCAAGGTGATCACCGGCGATGGGCGCATCGTCCGCAGCGGAGGGCGAGTGGTCAAGAACGTCACCGGCTACGACATCCCCCGGCTGATGGTGGGCGCCCTGGGCAGAATGGGCCTGATCGGCTCGGTATGCCTGAAGCTGATTCCCACACCGACCGCCGCCATGACGGTAACCGTGGACGATCCGGCCGCCGCACTGGCCGCTCTCTACCGGCCCTTGGCGGTGCTCTCCACACCCGCCGGGCATCGGGCTTTTCTGTGGGGAACCCCCGCCGAGGTGGAGTCCCAAGCCGATCGAGTGGGCAAGGAGATGAGCAGCGGACACGTTTGGCCGCCCCAGCCTGCGGGCCGCGTTACCTGGTCTCTGCGGATCCCTCCCTCCCGATTGTCGGAGGGCGCCGACCGCCTCCCCGACTCCTGGGACTACGTGGCCCAGCACGGGGTGGGGATTGTGGAGTGCGCCACGGATGACCTGGATCTCGGTGCTGCCGAGGAACTGCGGGGATGGGCCGAATCGACAGGCGGGGCAATGGTTCTCGCCGGCGGCCCCGAGACTCTTTATGAACGGATCAACCCTTGGGGAACTCCCCCGTCCGGCCTCGACTATCAACGCAAACTGGCGGCGGGATTCGACCCCTATCGAATTCTCAATCCCGGACGGTTGCCGGGAGGCGTCTAATGGGCTATCAGACTCCTTACGCCCCCACTCGATCCGAGCTTTCCAGTTGTATCCAATGTGGCCTGTGCCTGCCTCATTGTCCCACTTTCCGCCTCACCGGCAAGGAGCTCGACTCCCCTCGGGGACGGCTGACCGCCATGACGGCGGTGCTGGATGGGATCACCGGGATAGACGAAGTCTTCACCGAGACCATCTCCTTTTGTCTGGGGTGTCGCGCCTGCGAGCCGGTCTGCCCGAGCATGGTTCCCTACGGAAGGACACTGGAAGGCGCCCGAGCGGAGATCTCCGCCCAGCGGGGCGGGCCGACGCGGCGGCTGCGGGAATGGATTATGGTGAGCTGGTTGGGAAACCGGTCAATAATCCGGTTGATCACCTGGGCAACCGCCCTGGCACAAAACACCGGGCTGGCCAAGATAGCTCCTCGGCGACTTCGCTCCGGGCTGGCGGGCTTGCGACGCATCCGATGGAGGATCCCCTCTCTCCGGGGAAAGACCTTCGAGCCCGATCAGACCCCTCTTGCCACTGTGGGGCTTTTGAGCGGATGCATCATGGGGCCCTGGTTTGGAGATGTACACCAAGCGAGCATCGCGTTGTTGGTGCGCGCCGGCTATCGGGTGGTCGTCCCTCCCGGCCAAACCTGCTGCGGCGCCCTGGCCGCTCACGACGGCGCCGCAGACGGCGCCCGGCGCCTGGCCGCTCGCAACGCCGCGGCCTTCGGAGAAGTGGACTATGTGGTGGCCGACGCGGCAGGCTGCTCCGCCCACCTCAAGGACTACCGGCACTGGGTTCCCGACGGCGCCCTGGGAGACCGCTGGCAGGTCCGTGACATCACCGAGCTGGTGGCCGACGCCATCGAAGACGGCCGGCTTCCCCGGCTGACCGAAGAACGAGGACCGGCGGCGCTACAGCATCCCTGCCATCTCCGCAACGCACAGCGGATCATCACCCAGCCTCGGGTCATTCTGACGGCGGCCGGATACCAGCCCACAGATATCGACCCGATGTGCTGTGGCGCAGCCGGGATCTACTCCATTCTCCGCCCTGACACCTCCGCCCGCCTCGGAAAGGACAAGGCCACAGAGATTCGCCGCAGCGAGGCCACGCTGGTGGCCAGCGCCAACCCCGGCTGTGAGATGCAGTTGCGGTCGCATCTGGGCGACGAATACCGGGTGCTCCACCCGGTGGAGATATACCTGCAGGCACTCTCGGAAAACGCTGCGGACGCACAGCCATGACCAGCCCGGGCTCGACTTCCGAACAGATGTCCGACTGGCGTGACTGGTATAGGCTGGCCGCCGGTTCGTTTCGTTCCATGCTCCGGGTGGGCTTCTCGGCAGCCGGGGTGGCCCTCCTGGGTTTGGCCCTCGCTTCTCTCATCCTGGAACTGGGCATAGTGGAAGGCGGCCCGGAGTTGACTGTCATGGAGGCGTTAGGCGCCATCGCGGCGGTTGGGGCGGTGGGAGGGGCGATCCTGGGTCTGGGCGCGGAGGCTTCTTACGGCGCCGCCGCACTGGAAGCCGAACAGGACATCTGGCGGCGGGCGGCCGGCAGAGCGATAGCCGGGCTGGCGGTCTCGATGATCCTGGTCGCCCTGAGCGCCTTTCTGCCCCTGCCCGAGGGCCTGCCCATCACCATCGAATATGGCCGGGCCACCCTCCGTGCCGCGGGAGGGGCCGGACTGATGTCCTGTCTGCTTGTTCCTCCGCTGACCGGCTGGCTTTCGGTACGGGCCGCACCATGGAAGCCCCGCTGGGACTCCTATCTCCTGTTCGGCGCGTGGGTCATCCTGACCATGGCGCTCTTCTCCCCTCCAGGCTGACGCCCGGTTCACATTCGCTCGGGAACACCGATCCCCATTAGCTCCAAGAGCATCGACAGCACCTCCCCCGTATAGCAGGCCAGGGTAAGCCAGGCCTCCCGACGGGCCGGATCGGGCTCGCTGAGTATGTGGCACTGGTCGTAGAAGCGGGTGAAACCGGCCGCCACCCGGTAGGTGTATTCGGCCAGATGGTGGGGGGCGCGCTCCGAGGCGGACCGGCTGATGGCCTCGGGCATGAGGGTCAAGGTGAGCAATAACTCCCGCTCGGCGGGACGGGAGGGCGGGATGAGGGCGCCATGCGCCAGGTTCTCGGCTGCCGCCTTCGCCAGAAGCGACCGGATCCGCACCACCCCGTATTGCAGATAGGGACCGGTCTTGCCGGAAAAGGAGACAAACCGGTCGGGGTCGAAGACGTAGTTGGAGACGCGGTGGGTCGACAAATCGCCGAATTTGAGGGCGGCCAGCCCCACCGCCTCGGCGATGGCGTCCCGCTCGGAGGCCGGATAGGTTCTGGCCAAATCGTTCTCTTCCAGGCGGAGGCGCGCCGCGGCGGCTACCTTCGCGATCAGTTCGCTCAGCCGGACCACGCCACCCTCCCGAGTGCGGAAAGGCCGGCCGTCAGGACCGTTCATGGTTCCAAAGCCGATGTGCTCCAGATTCACTCGACGGGGCACCAGCCCGGTGAGCCGGGCCGCCCGGAAAACTCCCCGAAAGTGGTCGGCCTGGCGGGCATCTACCACATAGAG
This sequence comes from Acidimicrobiia bacterium, assembly GCA_965214265.1. Classification (GTDB taxonomy): domain Bacteria; phylum Actinomycetota; class Acidimicrobiia; order Spongiisociales; family ZC4RG35; genus Bin76. Next base: position 532,736 of record CBDCBK010000010.1, on the reverse strand, counting down.
GATCGACTCGGCCCCCAGATCGTCCACCCGCATCTCGATGGTGGCCAGGTCGGTCGTCGCGTAGAGCGCCGCCCCGTCGGATTTGCGCAGTATGAGGGGCGGCAGGGGCGCCTCGTCTTCCGAAGTGGCGACTTCCACCACGGTCGCCCCCTCACTCTCTGTCACCCGCCCACTCTTCTCCATTCTCCTGATCATCTTCTCCACCCGGTCGGCCACGGAGCTCTCCCCGTACCAAAGATCGAACTCCACTCCCAGCCGAGCGAAATCGGCCCGCTGGCTCTCCATGGAGACTCGTACCATCTGCTCCCACAAGGCCCGATATCCCGCTCGCCCCTCCTGCAGCTCCAGAGTGGCCCGACGGGCCTCTTCCGCCCGTCGGGGATCGGAGGCGCAGACGCCGGCGATCTCTGGATATATCTCGGACAACTCGGCCAGGCTCACCGGGGATCGGGAGGGATAGTCCCCCTGGTGTCCCTCCTCGAAGTACGCCAACCCGGGGAACCGTTCCCGCACCCCCAAGATCAGCATTCCCATCTGGGTCCCCCAGTCACCGAAGTGCGGATCGCGAGTGACCCGATGTCCCAGGTGGGCGAAGATCCGGGCCAGGGAGTCCCCGATGATGGTGGAACGGAGGTGTCCCACATGCATGGGCTTGGCCACATTCGGTCCGCCGTAGTCCACCACAACATGTAGAGGCGCATCGGCGAGGGGCGCACCCAGACGCGGGTCGGAAGCCATCTCCGCCACCCACTCTGCCAAGAACCGGTTGGAGAGCCGAATGTTGACAAAGCCGGGCCCGGCCGGGCTCACCTCTTCGAACCGCTCGTCCCCTCCCGCCAACTCCGCCACGGACTCTGCCAGCCGCGGGGCGGCCTGTCCCGCCGAGCGGGAGGCGGCCAGCGCCCCGTTGCATTGAAAATCCCCCAACTCGGGACGCTGGGAGGGAAAGACCTTCCCGAATCGACCGTCCAGACCCAACTCTTCGAAAGCCGCGCCGAATACCTCCCCCAAGCGGGAAATCAGAGACATCCGACCGCCTCCCGTAAAAGACCTTGTTCGCCCATCCCGAGGCTCAGAGATGCACCCACGGGTGTCTCAACTTCTCTCCTTCCGCCGGACAAATCGAATACTACAAAGCACCAAGTCTGCCATTATGGGCTTGATGAAAGAAGCAGAGTATCGAAACCACGACGCGGTGGGGTTGGCCGAGCTAATCGCCAACGGAGAGATTTCGGCGAAAGAAGCGATGGAAACCGCCATCCGCCAGATAGAAGCCCTCAACCCCGCCCTCAACGCCGTGGTCCACACCACTTACGACCGGGCCGCCCGGATAGTGGAAGCAGAGCTTCCCGCTACTCCCCTGGCCGGCGTGCCCTTCATGCTCAAAGACCTCGGGCAGTTCTGGGAGGGTGTGCCCACCACCTCCGGGTCGAGGGCGCTCTTGGACTTCATAGCCCCCTTCACCACCACTCTCACCTCCCGCTATCTGGCGGGAGGCCTGGTCATCCTCGGAAAAACCTCCACCCCCGAGTTCGGGATGGCGTCGGTGACCGAGCCGGCGGTACACGGCGCCACCAACAACCCTTGGGATCCGGAGATAACCGCGGGTGGCTCTTCGGGAGGATCGGCATCGGTGGTGGCGGGGGGAATAGTTCCGGCGGCCCATGCCAGCGACGGCGGAGGCTCGATACGCATACCCGGCTCCGCCTGTGGCCTGGTTGGACTGAAGCCCACCCGGGGAAGGAACCCGGTGGGACCAGTGATGAGCGAAGGATGGTACGGCCTGTCCGCCTCCCATGTGGTCAGCCGGACCGTGCGCGATTCGGCGGCGTTTCTGGATCTCACTCACGGACCCGAGCCGGGTGACCCCTATGCGGCGCCACCCCCGAAAGGACCTTATCTGGAAGCTGTGAACGCCCCGCATCGGCCGCTGCGGATCGGCGTGGTCGAGGGCGCGATGACCGGAGACGTGACCCTCGCTCCCGAGTGCCTGAGGGCGGTCGACCGAACCGCCTCTCTTCTGGAACAACTGGGCCATCATGTCGAGTTGGTCTCGACCGGCATCTCCCCCGGGCCGGGGAGGCGGGCGATGCTGACCCTTTCTGCGGTGGACACGGCCTGGATGGTGGGAACTTTCGGTATCGACCTCACCAAGCTGGAGCCGGCCAACCAGGTCGTGGTGCAGGCCGGAAAGACAGTGGCGGCCACCGATTTCGCCGCCAACCTATATCTGGTTCGCAGCTACGGGCGGATCTTGGGCGGGATAATGGAGAGTCACGACGTGCTGGTCACCTCCACCCTGGCCACTCCACCCTGGCCCCACTTTGCTCTCCAGCCCGGGGCGGAGCAGAAAGAGCGGATCGCAGCCTTGCTGGAAGGCCGCTACCCCGGCGCGGCCATTGATTTGATGGAGGAGTTGGCGACGAAGTCCATGGATCGGATCCCCAACACCTGGCCGTTCAACATGACCGGCCAACCCGCCATGACTCTTCCTCTTCACCGAACGGAGGAGGGCCACCCGGTGGGCGTCCAACTGGTGGGCCGCTTTGGAAGAGAGGACACCCTGTTCAACCTGGCCGGCCAACTGGAAAAGGCCCTCCCCTGGATCGACGACTATCCCTTTAAGAGCAAGGAGAGTCACCAGTGGGCGCAAAGGACCTCCCCCGGCGCGCAGGCGGCCAACTTGAGTAGTCTTTAGAGAGTGTCGCAAGTCAACTGGCGTCTGTACGAGCCGCTAGGGCCGCCGACCGCCTTAGTCGCCTATCGGGGCTGGGGAGACGCCGGGGAGGCTTCCAGCCGGGCGGTGGAACATGTGCTTTCCATCTACCCCTCGGCGCTGCTGGCCGAGATCGACGCCGAGGAATACTTCGATTTCCAAGTGCTGCGGCCCGAGATCAACTTTGGGCAGGACGGCACCATTTCCCTGAGTTGGCCGAGCACCAAGATATACCTGACCACCCCTCCGGACCAACCACCGCTCTTGGTGATAACTGGCGATGAGCCCCACGCCCGCTGGAAGTCGTACGTCCGCCGGCTCATGGACCTGTGCCGAGCGGCGGGAGTCGACAGAGCCCTCACCATGGGGGCTTTCATGGGACAAATCTCCCATACCTTCCCGGTGCCCATGGTGGGGCGGGCGGCCCGTTCCGACCGGCTTGACCGTCACAGTCTCTTCGGCTCGAGCTACCAGGGTCCCACCGGGATCGTCGGGGTTCTTCACCAGGCCTTCACCCAGGAAGGATGGGACGCTCTGACCTTGTGGGCGGCCGTTCCCCACTATCTGTCTACCCAGGAATACCCGCCTGCCTCCTTGGCACTGGTTCGAAAGGCCGCCGAAATCCTGGAGATAAACCTCGACACCTCTCCCCTGGAAGTGGAGACCGCCAGGTTCCGAAAGAAGCTCGATGCGGTGATCGCCGAGTCCGAAGACCTGGCCGGTTACATAAAACACCTGGAAGAAGAAGTGGCCAACGACGACGATCTCCACCCCGAAAACCTGGAGGACGCCCGAGACCAGATGATCTCAGAGATCGAGGCTTTTCTGCGACACCCCGAAAACTAGCGGTCTCCCCTTGCCTTAACGACAATTTGGTTTGTACCAAGACTTGGCCCGTCGCCACCCGACGAATGTCGCGAACCCCTTACCCGATGGTTACGAAGAAGCTGGTTTGGATGCCATACTATTCGCCGACGGCGGATGGTGCACCGAGATCCGGCCCAGAGGTGAACAGGGAAGCGTTTTGGGAACGGAGAATGGTCTTTTGGACCTTCCCCATGGCGTTGCGAGGCAGAGTCTCGGCTATGAGTATCCGCTTGGGGATCTTGTATCCCGCCAGCCGGGAAGAGAGGGCCTGACGAAGCCCGGAGGCAGACGGTTCGCCCTTGCCGACCCAAACCACCGCGGCGACCACTCCTTCCCCGAAATCGGGATGGGGCGTTCCGAACACCGCCGACTCCACCACGCCCGGCACAGCGTTCAGCGCTGACTCCACCTCCACGGGGTGAACATTCAAGCCGCCGGTGATTATTACGTCCTTGGATCTTCCCGCCAGAGTCACCCGTCCATCTTTATCCCTAACGGCCAGGTCGCCGGTGGCCACCCAGCCTTCCGGGCTCACCGCCTCCGCCGTCTCGTCGGGCAGGTTCAGATATCCCGAGAACGCCCCGGCGCTGCGTGCGTAAAGCTCTCCCATCACTCCCGGCCCCACTTCGGCGCCCGCCTCGTTCGCCACCTGGATCTCCACGCCCTCCAGTGGATAGCCCACCGTTCCGGGAATCTGTTCTCCGTGGTAAGGATTGGAAGTGATTATCCCCACCTCGGTCATTCCGTAACGCTCCACGATCCGATGACCGGCGCGCTGGTGGAACTCCTCCCAGATCTGGGGCATAAGCGGCGCCGAGCCGCAGGTGAAGAGCCTCATCCCCGCCGCCGACCCGACAGAAAGCCCAGGATGCGCCAAGAGGCGCGCGTAATAGGTGGGAACTCCCATGAACACGGTGGCCCGATCCCAAAGTCCGATTGCCGTGGCGGGATCGAAGGCGAGCATGAAGAGGATCGAAGCGCCCGTCAGCAAAGCACAGTGGAGGGCCACGAACAGCCCGTGCGTATGAAAAAGGGGAAGGGCGTGAACCAGGACGTCTTCTGACTGGAAGTCCCACACCCGGCAGAGCGCCAGTGCATTGGCGGCCAGAGCTCGGTGGGTGAGCACCGCCCCCCGGGGTCTCCCGGTGGTGCCGGAGGTGTAGAGGACCACCGCCGGGTCGCTTCCGGTCGGCAAATGCTCCCTGAAAGAACTGGCGGATTCGGCAAGCGGGACCTCTTGGACAATCATGCCATCGGGCTGGAGGGCGGCCACCTCGGCAAAAGACCCCCTCCTTTTGACTAACTCGGCGACCTCCACTCGTTGGGAGGGGTCACAAACCACCAGCCGAGGTCGGGCATCCTCTATGAATGCGGACAGTTCCGCCCGGGTATAAGCGGGATTGACGGGGATGTAGACCGCCCCATAGCTCAGGCAGGCCAGGTACAGGAAAACGTTGGCCGGCGACTTCGCGACATAGGACAGCACCCGATCCCCCGGGGCCACCCCGCAGGCGGCCAGCCTCGCACGCCAACGCTCCACCGTGGCGGCGAGTTCCCCATAACGGAGCGACGGGCCATCGGTAGTCTCCAGAGCAACCTTGGTGGGGTCGCGGGAAAACGCCTGCTGGAAAAGCCGATAGACACCACCGGGGAGAGCCGGAGGATCGACTCTCCAGCGGGCAAGGTCAAACATGTTCGAAGGATCGGGACATCCGCTTCACCTTGAACAGGTGGCCAGGGGCAGAATCGAACTGCCGACCCTCGGTTTTTCAGACCGATACTCTACCAACTGAGCTACCTGGCCTCCCAACCTGTGGCGGGGACGACGGGATTTGAACCCGCGACCTCTGGCTTGACAGGCCAGCGAACACTCCAGACTGTTCTACGCCCCCATGGTAAGGCTCGGCGCCGGCTCGGCGCCGACCCCGCGTTGCCAGTATATCCACTCCCCCCGGGAGCCGCATCGCGGTTTGCCCACTGGCCATCCTGTTCCACCTTACCCACCCCCAAAGCACTCTTGGTGAAGGCGCAGTCATGTCAAAGACCACATCAATGCCTACGGCGGACACAACACCGAGACCACTCGCATCGGCCCTCAAGCCAATCCGGCGTTGCCCAGCGAGAGGGCGACCTTTCCGAGTTGGCTCCCCGAGTCCAGTCTGGCCATGGCGGCGGGCAGTTCTTCGAAGGGAAACACGCAGTCCACAGGAGGCGGGGTAACCTTGCCCGAGACAATTAGAGCCAGCAGATCTTGATATTCGGCCGGGGTGTACATGGTTGAGCCGATGATCTCCAGTTGCCTGAAAAAAAGCGCCGGGATGCCGATTTCCGCCTTGGCGCCGCTAGTAGCCCCGCATACCACCATCCGGCCCCCGGGTCTTAGGGAACGGAGAGACTGTCCCCAGGTGGCCGGCCCGACGTTTTCCACTACCACATGGGCCTGTCCTCCGGCCGCCGCCCTGAGTTCTGTCGAGAACTGTCCTCCCGAGTTGAAACCCGCCTCAGCCCCGTTGTCAACAGCCCAGGCGATCTTCTTCGGGCTTCGGGAGGTGACGAACACCCGGGCGCCCAACGACACTCCCAGCAAGGCTGCGGCGCTGGACACCCCGCCTCCCACGCCCACCACCAACAGCGTCTCTCCTTTCTGCAGACGCGCTCTGCGAAGCATTCGATAGGCGGTGCCGGTCGCCAGAGAAAAAGACCCCGCTATCTCCCAGGACAAACCGGGTGGTTTAGGCACAGCGTTGGGAGCGGGAACTACCACCTTTTCCGCCAGGGTTCCCTGACTGTGCTCTCCCAACACCCCGAAGGATCGACAGTAGACCGTCTCTCCACTGGCGCACGCCGGGCAGGTCCCACAGGAAAGCGAGGGGTTGATTATCACCTCATCTCCCTCGGCCAAGCCCTCCACTCCCGGCCCAACCGCCTCCACCACCCCGGCGCCGTCCCCGCCGAGGATATGGGGAAGACCGGGAGGAGCCGGCAGCCCGTGGGTCACCCAGATATCGAGGTGGTTGAGGGCAATGATCCGGAGTCTGACCCGCACCTGACCCTCTCCGGGGTCGGGAACAGGCACTTCATCCAGGGAGATCGCCCCGGGACCGGTTAGTTCATGTAAACGCCAGGCTCGCATGCGCCCCCAGGGTACCTCTTTCCGCCCAGGCAGGAAAGCGTTCTGACAGTTTTGGTATTCTTCCGGCCAACAGATCCAAAACAGAGAAAGGCAACTGGCTATGAACAGATGGGAGCATCGAATCGAGGGAGCGCATCTGATAAAGCTGCTGGTCGGTCCCATGGAGAACAACGTCTACATCGTGGGCTGCGCCAACACGCAAAAGGCAGTGATCGTGGACGCCGCCGACGAGGCTGATCGTATTCTCGACGCGGTCGGCGACTATCAGGTGCAGGCCATCCTCACCACCCACGGCCATCAGGACCACCTCCAGGCGGTGGATCGGGTAAGCGACAAACTGGGCGTCCCGTTCCTTCTAAACCGCGAGGACCTTTTTTTGCTGGACGAGGCCGGCATTGAAAAGGCCGCTCCCGACGGACTGATTCGCGACCGACAGGAGATCGAGGTCGGGGATCTCTTGCTCCATGCCATTCACACACCCGGCCATACCCCCGGCTCCACCTCGTTTGTGCTGGAGCCGTGGCTGTTCACCGGGGACACGCTCTTTCCGGGCGGCCCCGGCGCCACCCAATGGGATTACTCCTCTTTCGGTCAGATCATGGACTCGGTGGACCGGCTCCTGTCGACCTTTCCCGACCCCACCGTGGTCTTTCCCGGCCACGGGGCGAACGACAGCACCTTGGCCGCCGAGCGACCCCACACCCAAACTTGGCGGGACCGGGGCTGGTAGCCGAGTTTCGTACCGTTGTCCGTTGAACCAAAGAACCCGCTTGCGTCGTGATTGCGTCCCCCGATCCGTGCGGCGCCATCTATTGCGCCGACGGCGTGGAAGTAGCGCGCTGTCTCTCCAGCGAGTCCGTCGATCTCGTATATCTCGACCCTCCTTTCAACACTGGCAAGCAGCAGGCGCGCGAGCGACTCCAGACAACCCGCGTCAAGGATGGAGCGGGGGACCGAACCGGCTTTGGTGGACATCGCTACCGAACAGTCAGCCTTGGATCGCGCTCCTTCAACGATGTCTTCGACGATTACTTTGGCTTCCTCGAGCCGTTCCTGATCGAGGCGAAGCGGCTGCTCAAGCCGAGCGGTTCGCTCTACCTACACCTCGACTACCGCGAGGTGCACTACGCGAAGGTGCTCCTCGACCAGATATTCGGACGGGACTGCTTTGTCAACGAGATCATATGGGCCTACGACTTCGGGGGTCGTCCGAAAAACCGCTGGCCCGCGAAGCACGACAACATCCTCTTTTACGCGAAGTCCCCCGAGCGAAATCTCTTCAACGCCAACGAGATCGAACGCATTCCCTACATGGCGCCCGGCCTCGTGGGGCCGGAGAAAGCAGCTCGCGGTAAGCTGCCAACGGATACTTGGTGGCATACGATTGTGAGTCCCACGGGCAAAGAGAAACTCGGATACCCTACGCAGAAACCTCTGGGTGTTTTGAACCGTATCGTGAGAGCCTCTTCGCCGCCCGGTGGTCTCGTTGTTGACCTCGTCGCCGGTAGCGGCACCACGGGTATAGCGGCAATGCAGCAGGAGCGCCGCTTCATCCTCGTCGACCACTCCAAGGATGCCTTCACGGTCATGCGAAAGCGTTTCGCAGGCGTGGCCGGAGTGAAGTACCACACCGCGAACGGCGAGGTCACACTCTCAGACGACGCGCTCTGAACCTCGCTGATTCCCGAGCCACCGCCCGGTTTCGACGTCAGTCGAAGACCACCACCGAGCGCAGCACCTCTCCCCGCTCCATGCTGTGAAAGGCTTCCTCGACTTCGTCGACGCCAATGGTTTCGCTGACGAAGCCGTCGAGGTCGAGGCGGCCTTGTAGATAGAGGTCGATGAGCATCGGGAAGTCCCGCTCCGGCAGGCAGTCCCCGTACCACGAAGACTTCAGGGCGCCGCCCCGGCCGAACACCTCCAGGAAGGGCAGTTCCAGGCGCATGTCGGGAGTGGGGACACCCACCAACACCACCACTCCGGCTAGGTCGCGAGCATAGAAGGCCTGCTCGTAGGTTTCGGGCAGCCCGATCGCCTCCACTACCACATCGGCGCCGACGCCGCCGCATATCTCCCTGATCCGCTCCACCGGGTCTTCATTCCGGGAATTGACGGTGTGGGTGGCGCCGAACCCCTTGGCCCACTCCAGCTTGCGATCATCGATATCCACCGCCACGATGGTGCCCGCCCCCGCCAGTTTGGATCCCACTATGGCGCCCGATCCGACTCCTCCACAGCCGATCACCGCCACCGTGTCGCCTCGCCCGACCCCTCCGGTGTTGATGGCCGCGCCGATACCCGCCATCACGCCGCAGCCCAGCAGGCCGGCCGCTTCGGGCCGCGCCCGGCTGTCCACCTTGGTGGCCTGTCCGGCGGCGACCAGGGTCAACTCGGCAAAAGCGCCGATGCCCAGAGCCGGAGAAAGTTCCGTTCCGTCGGCCAGTGTCATCTTTTGGGTGGCGTTGTGGGTAGCGAAGCAGTACCAGGGACGGCCCCTGTTACAGGCCCGACAATTCCCACAAATCGCCCGCCAGTTGAGAATCACAAAGTCACCAGGCGCCACAGCCGTCACATCGGGCCCCACCGACTCCACGACCCCAGCCGCCTCGTGCCCCAGGAAGAAGGGGTAATCATCGCTTATCCCGCCCTCCCGATAGTGGAGATCGGTATGGCACACCCCACAAGCCTTCACCGCCACACGGGCCTCTCCGGGGCCCGGATCGGGAACCATCACCGTCTCCAGGGAGACCGGCGCTCCCTTTTCCAGGGAAACTATCCCCCTTACCTGTTCCGCCATTTTCCTTTACCTCCGTCTGTTCGATCCGACCCCAAGACTAGCCCACAGCCCCCCACTGCACCCGGCCCAGACAGGCGACTTGTTCGGCGCCCACCCCGGAGTTGGCCCCGTGCCGTGCCGTGCCCTTTTCGTTTCGCCCTCCCGGCCTGTCGCACAAGCAACCCGCCTGTATCCTTGCGGGAGAACCGCCCCAGTCAGCGCTACCGCGGAGGAGCATGGCAGACAAAAGGCCGGATGGCCCCACTTACCCGGTGCGGTTCGTAACCGCCACCACTCTCTTCGATGGACACGACGCCTCCATCAACATCTTTCGGCGCATTCTGGCCTCCTCGGGCACCGAGGTGATCCACCTCGGGCACAACCGCTCGGCCACAGAAATTGTGGACACCGCGGTACAAGAGGATGCCCAAGCCATAGCGGTCACCTGCTATCAGGGGGGACATATGGAGTTCTATCGCTACCTCCATCAGCTGGCCACCGAGCGGGGTGGCAACCGGATTCGCATATTCGGGGGCGGGGGAGGAACCATCCTCCCCGAGGAGGGACTGCAACTTCAAGCCGAGGGCATCACCCGCATCTACTCGCCCGACGACGGGCGGGCTCTGGGACTGCAGGGGATGGTGAACGACATGATCTCGCAAGCCGACTATCCCACCGGCGAGCTGGACCAAGTCGAGATCGGCCGACTTTCGGTCTCCGATCATCGCCTGCTGGCGAGAATCATCTCGGCCGCCGAAAACTACCCCGACAAGTACGCCGACGTCTTCGAAGAACTCGCTGGGGCCTCGAAAGTCCGCCCCTTGCCGCCCGTGGTGGGAGTAACCGGAACCGGCGGGTCGGGTAAATCCTCTGTGGTGGACGAATTGCTCCGCCGGTATCTCTCGGACTTTCCTGACCACCGGGTGGCGGTGCTCTCGGTCGATCCCTCCCAGCGGCGAACGGGGGGCGCCCTGCTGGGAGACCGGATCCGCATGAACTCCATCCCTCACCCCCGGGTCTACATGCGCTCGATGGCCACCCGGCAAAGCGCCACCGCCTTCCCCGAAGCGGCCCGGACGGCGCTGACGGTGTTCCGGGCGGCCCGATTCGACCTGATCATCCTGGAAACCTCCGGCATCGGACAGGCCGACACCGCGGTAGTGGACCTCTCCGACCTGTCCCTGTACGTGATGACCCCCGAATACGGGGCCGCCACCCAGTTGGAAAAAATCGGGATGCTCGACTATGCAGATCTGGTGGCGGTCAACAAGGGAGACAAACAGGGCGCCGAAGACGCCCTTCGTGATGTCCGCCGCCAGGTGCGGCGCAATCGGCTTGCTTTCCATGATCCCGATCCCATGCAAGATGTCCATCTGACGGTGGCTTCCGACTTCAACGACCCGGGGATGAGCCGTCTCTATCGGGCGATGGTCACCGCGCTGGGACACGGGGGCGGACTGTCCGGGGAAATCGCCTCAGCAGGCGTCCGGCAGGTCGTGATCCCGCCGGAGCGTTCCGGCTACTTGGCGGAGATAGCCGAAACCGTCCACCGTTACAACCGGATGGTTGCCGAACAGTCCTCAACAGCCCGGGATCTCTATCAGTTGGAGGGGGCCCGCCGTCTCATGGCAAAGGCCGATCCCGACGGACAATCATCCCGCGCCCTTTCCCAAACCGCCCGACTGACCGCCGAGCGGCTTGCGCCGGAACACCGGGAGACGCTTCGGGGATGGGACGATTTGGCTACCGCTTATCGAGCCGGCCAATTCTCCTATCAGGTTCGCGACCGGGAAATTACGGTCCCTCTGTCCTCGGAGAGCCTCAGCGAAACCGCGGTTCCCAAAATCTCGCTGCCCCGCTACCGGGACTGGGGAGACCGGCTTAGGTGGCTGCTACAGGAAAACCTCCCCGGCCGCTTTCCCTACACCGCGGGCGTGTATCCCTTCAAACGAACCTCCGAGGACCCGACCCGGATGTTCGCAGGGGAGGGACCCCCCGAGCAAACCAATCGCAGGTTCCATTATCTGGCTCGCGGGACCCGCTTGCGGCGGCTCTCCACTGCGTTCGATTCGGTAACCCTCTATGGGGAAGATCCCGGGAAACGCCCCGACATTTATGGGAAGGTTGGCAACTCCGGAGTCTCAGTCTCCACCCTCGACGACATAAAGCGCCTCTATTCGGGTTTCGATCTGTGCGAGCCCTCAACTTCGGTGTCGATGACCATCAACGGTCCCGCTCCCATGATCCTTGCCCTGTTTATGAACGCCGCGATAGATCAGCAATGCGAGCTGTACATCCGCCGCCACGGGCTGGTGGAGCAAGTGGAGGACCGACTCGCCAAGATGTATGCCGGTCGTCGGAGTCCCCGCTATCAGGGACCTCTGCCCGAGGGCAATGACGGCCTGGGGCTACTGCTGTTGGGAACCAGCGGCGACCAGGTGCTGGAGCCCGAGATCTACCAGAAGATCCGCGCCGAGACCCTCTCCCGGGTAAGGGGAACGGTGCAAGCCGACATCCTCAAGGAAGACCAGGCCCAGAACACCTGCATCTTCTCGGTCGACTTCGCCCTCAAGATGATGGGAGACATCCAGCAGTTCTTTGTGGACAGCCGGGTTCGCAACTTCTACTCGGTGTCGGTCTCCGGTTATCACATGGCCGAGGCCGGCGCCAATCCCATCACCCAGTTGGCCTTCACCCTCGCCAACGGATTCACCTATGTGGAGCATTATCTGGCCAGGGGGATGGACATCGACGACTTCGCCCCCAACCTCTCCTTTTTCTTCTCCAACGGACTCGACCCCGAGTACGCGGTGATCGGAAGGGTGGCCCGGCGAATTTGGGCCAAAGTGATGCGGGACCGCTATGGGGCCAATTCCCGCTCACAGCTGCTCAAATATCACATCCAGACCTCCGGACGCTCCCTCCATGCCCAAGAGGTGGAGTTCAACGACATTCGCACCACTCTCCAGGCGCTCTACGCGATCTATGACAACTGCAATTCTCTCCACACCAACGCCTACGACGAAGCCCTCACCACTCCCACCGAGGAGTCGGTGCGGCGGGCGGTGGCCATCCAGTTGATCGTCAACCGGGAACTGGGTCTTGCCAAGAACGAGAACCCGCTTCAAGGCGCCTTCATAATCGAGGACCTCACCGAATTGGTCGAAGAGGCGGCGCTGGTGGAATTCGCGCGGCTGAATCGCAGCGGGGGAGTACTGGGCGCCATGGAGCGGCAATACCAGCGCTCCAAGATCCAGGAAGAGTCCCTCCTTTATGAACAAGTCAAGGAATCGGGCGACTACCCCCTGATCGGGATCAACACCTTTCTGTCCGAAGACGGCTCGCCCTTCGTAACACCCGACCGGCTGGTGCGCTCCACCGATGCGGAAAAGGATCTACGGATCACCGAGGTCGCCGACTTCCAAGCCGCTCATACCGGGCGCGCCCGGCCGGCCTTGGCAACCCTCGCCTCCGGGGCACGGGCGGGACACAATGTCTTTGCAGACCTGATGGAAACCGCCAAGGCGGCAACTCTGGGACAGATGGTCAACGCCCTCTATGGTGTAGGTGGGCGCTACCGACGCAACATGTAAGCCGAGGAAAGCCTATAAGCCACTCCGACCCTCAGAAACAGGACCAAGAGACCAAGGAGCCGACATCGGTCCCCTACCGGCCGCACCTCAACGAGAGCCGATCGTATCTGCGGGACATGGTCCTGGGGGCGAATGACGGCCTGGTCTCTATCTTCCTTCTGGTGGCGGGGCTGGTGGGAGGCCAACTCAGTCCTGCCAAGGTACTGCTGGGCGGAGTGGTGGGAGCGCTGGCCGGCGGGGTCTCCATGGCTTTGGGGGAGTATCTGGCCACCAAGTCCCAGGACGAGGTCTGGCAAGCGGAGTTGGCGCTGGAGGAAGAGCACATCCGCTATTACCGGGAAAAGGAGACCGAACAGCTTTATGAGCTGCTGGGGCGGTTTGGTATAGACGGGGATGATCTCACCGAGGCGGTGCGCATCTTCTCCGCGGATGACCATCGGCTTTTGAAAGCGATGGAGGTGTTGGAATTCGGAGTGGTCGAATCCGAGCGGCGCTCGCCCTATCGGGCGGGGCTGATGTCAGGGGGATTGTTTCTGATCGGCGCCTTTCTCCCGATCGTCCCCTTCCTGCTGTCGCCCAGTCCCCAAGACGGTTTGCTCTTCTCGTTCATATTGACCTTCATCGGACTGTTTGGCGTGGGGTTGGCCAAGACCCGGATCACCAACACTCCGGGGCTTCGCTCCGGGTTGGAAAACATGCTGATCGCAGGAGTGGGAGCGGTTATCGCCTGGTGGGTGGGCCGCCTTCTCGACATCGGGCTCTCCTGACCGGCGACCCGGTTCGCCAACCTGGAACACCATGGGCCCGTCCTGATTCCGAGCGCCTTGGCCTACTCACCGTCCGCAAATCCCGGATCGGAGGCCTGAAGCACCCACAACTTCACCTCCCGGGGACTAGGGAGACGTCGAACTACCCGGCGGTTGTGATTGACGGCGAAGAGCGCACTTGTCAACTCCTCGGGCGACAACTCCCCAAGCTGCGCCACAGAGTGGATGCCAGCGGCCCTCAGTAACCCACAGTACGCGCCGCCCAGCCCTTCCAGGCGCATCAAATCGGCGGATGCCGCCAAATCCAAGAGTGTGTCCCGATCAATGCCGGTCTGCTCGGAAAGTGCTCGGAGGCGCTCTGCCGCTCGCGCCTCTTCCAGAAAACTCTCGGAGGTTTTGATTCCTGCTCTGCGCAACCGCGCGGCAGAGAGGTGATCCATTCCCGCAATTGTCCCGATCGTCGACATTACTCCCGGCCTATTCCTTTTCCGAACCCACCAGAACCCTCGGCCCAGGACCCTTCCCTTCGAGGGGCCTGGCCGCGGGGCTTCAGTCTCTCGATGTCCTGTTGGTCGTCCACATCCTCGGGAGGAGGATCTGGAAACCAGACTTCGGTAACCCACTCGGGATGAGCCTTGAAAAGCTGCATGGCGCCGCGGTCTCCCTCCAGCATCATCAGTCGCCGCCACAACACTCTATCCACCAGCACCGGATTGGAAACTGTGTAGCGGTACCTGGGAACCACCGCCGGAGTAACCCCCGGCCGATAAGCCTCCCGCAGCCGGGTGACAGTCTGGGCCGTTACACCGGGCTGGTCACCCAGCAGAATAAGCGCGGCAGACGCCGTCGATCCTCGTTCCAGGGCATCCAGTCCCACTCGCAGAGAGCCGGCCATGCCGCTTTCCCACTCATAGTTGATCACCACTCGGCACCGGGAAAAATCCGTCGTCGCCAATATCTGCTCGTGCGCAGCGCCCAACACCACCCAGGTCTCCTCCGATCCCACTCCGAGCGCCGTCTCCAAGACCCTCCCCAACAAGGTGCCTTCGCCCCAGGGTTCCAACTGCTTGGGTCGCCCAAGACGCGAGGAACCCCCCGCCGCCAGCACCAAATTGGCGATCATCGTTTTCTTCCTCCGGAGGGCCGGCGCGGGCTGCCCACCAGTTCGAGAGGGGTTTGCGTCCGGCGGCGTGTTGCGATGATCTCTCCCAGAATGGCCACGGCCATCTCCGGGGGGGAGTCTGCCCCGATTTCGATTCCGATCGGGCCCCGGATCCGGTTTATTTCCTCTTCGGAGTATCCTGCTTCCGCCAGTCGCGCCCGCCTGGCGGCGGCCGTGCGCCGACTGCCCATCGCCCCGATATACCGCACGGGCGCTTTGAGCACCAATGGCCACAGCGGCGCCTCGAAGCGGTCGTCGTGACTGAGCACCACCACATAAGAACGATGATCGAAGGAGAGGCGGTCGGAAAGCTCGTCCGGCCACCCCGTCAATAGCTGATGGGCGTGGGGGAAGCGCTCGGAGGTGAGAAAGGCCGGTCGAGCATCGGAGACGGTGATGTCAAAATCGAGGTGGCGCGCCAGCGCGCACAATACCTGGGCGATGTGCACCGCCCCAAAGATGATGAGATGCGGGCGGGGAACGATCACATCGACGAACACGTCGCGGTCCCCATAGGTAACGGTCATGGACTTCTCCCGGTCCATCAGGGTGCGGACATCGGCCATCAACGACGCGGACTCTCCGGTGGGGAAAGCTCCGGCCACCACCCCTTTCTCCGAGTCCACCGCCAACGACGCGCCCGCTCCAACGCCTTCCACCACGGTGACCCGCGCCCCCAGCCGTCGCTCTGCGATCAGTTGGGAACAGGCTGCCAACACTTCCCCCGTCTCTTGGCGGTCGCTCACCACGGTTCGATGAAAACCTGAATCGTTCCCCCGCAGGAAAGCCCCACCAAGAATGCGTCCTCATCGGCGATCCCGTAGGTGACCAGCCGCGGGCTGCCTTCTGTCATCACCCCTCGGGCATGCTCATAGACATCGTTTTCCACACAACCTCCTGACACCGATCCCGCCATTTCGCCTTCCGAGGAGACCAAGAATTTAGCCCCTACCGGACGCGGGGAGGGTCCGGCGGTGGCCACCACCGTGGCGACCACCACTTCCTTGCCCTCCGCCCGCCAGCGGTTCCGGGTTTCCAAAGCTTCTTCCATTATTTCTTGCGCTCCGGTAGAGATTCCAAGAGTGATACCAGAGTAGCGAGATCCGAAAGCCGCCCTCCCGCCAAGAAGTCGTCCACATGAGGCAAGGCGGCTCGCATCCCCCTGGTTTCGGGGGAAAATCCCTCCCGTGCCGCCAGCGGATTGACCCAGATAAGTCGATAAACGGCCCGCCGGAGGCGTTCCATCTCCCGGGAGAGCAGCTCCGGATCTCCTCGATCCCATCCGTCGGAGATGATCAGGGCCACCGGGCCGCCCCTGGTGACCCGCCTGCTCCAGTCGTAATTGAACGTGCGCAGACACTCGCCGATCCTCGTGCCCCCCGACCAGTCTTCCACCGATTCGGACACCTGGGAGAGCGCCTCGGTGGGGTTGCGGCGCATCAGATGGCGTGTGATGCGGGTCAGGCGGGTGGAGAACACAAAAGTCTCCATTTTCCCCAGCCGGGCGCGTGCGGCGTGCGCGAAATAGAGCAGCATCTCGGTGTAGCGCTCCATGGAGCCCGACACGTCGGCGATGAACAGAATGGGACGCGGCCGGGTTCTGCGTTCGCTGCTTTCCAGTTTGATCATGTCCCCTTCGGGTCCCACGCATTTGCGAAGCGTGCGCCGCAGATCGGGACGGTCTCCCCTCGGGGAGGACCGGCGGCGGCGGCTCTTCACCGGAGCGGGGCGCCACATCATCTGGGCCACCAGATTGCGCACCTGGGCCTGCTCGATCTTGGTTAGTTCGGCAAAATCCTTCCGGGCAAGCCGCTCCGCCCACGAAGCCCCGGTGGAAGTTTCGAGCTCTGGATCGGCGTTCTGGCCGTCCCCTTCCGCTCCTCCCCGTTGGACCCGGCTGATCGTCCACGCGCGGGGTTTGGGCGGTGAAGCCATGGCTATGCCGCTCGACAGATTGCGGCCGAAGAACCGCACGAACACCCGGTCGAAAATGTCCAACTGCCAGGGCGAGGAGACCGTTAAACAGCGAAACGCGGCGTGCACGTCGGCGGCGGAGGCCAGCCCCACCTTTTCCAAGGCGGTCATGAGATCTGCGGCAGTGGTCGAACCCACCGACAGGCCTTCTTCGCGCAGTTCTCGAGTGAACTCCACCAAGGTCTCGGCGCCAGCCATACCCCGGTCTAGCCGCTCGTCCGCGCCAGGGTCTCCACTCCCCTTTGGACGACCGCCTCCACATCTTCGCGGTACTTCAGAACCACCCCCAGCGTGTCCGCCACCGCCTCGGAAGTCAACTCGGAGGCGCCCAGCACACCCAGAGCCCGCGCCCAGTCCAACGTCTCGGCCACTCCGGGAGGCTTGAAGAGTTCCAAGGAGCGGAGATCGGACATCGCCTCGGCGAGCTGGCGGGCCAGCCGCAAGTCGATATCCGGTACCTTCGCCCTGACGATCTCTACCTCCCGATCCAGGTCAGGAAAGTCCAACCAGTGGTAGATGCACCTTCGTTTCAAGGCGTCGTGTATCTCCCGGGTGCGGTTGGAGGTGATCACCACCACCGGCGCCACCACGGCGCGGATAACGCCTATCTCGGGGATCGTTACCTGGAAATCGGAGAGTATCTCCAATAAAAACGCCTCGAACTCTTCATCGGCCCGATCCAACTCGTCTATCAACAACACGGGTGGTTTTCCTTGCGAGGAAGAGAATTCCACTGCTTGGAGAAGCGGGCGCGCCAGCAGGTATTCGCGGCTCATGATGCTCTCCACCGAAGCCTGGGACTGGGCGCCACCCGCTTCGATGAGGCGGATGGCCAACATTTGCCGAGCGTAGTCCCACTCATAGAGAGCGTGGTTGGCGTCCAGTCCCTCATAGCACTGCAACCTGATGAGTTCTGTCTCCAACACTTGGGCCAACACCTTGGCGACCTCTGTTTTGCCTACTCCGGCCTCCCCTTCCAGAAACAAAGGGCGACCGAGGCTGCGGGCGAGATGAATAGCCACCGACAGGGGCCGATCGGCCAGATAGCGGCAGTCAGCAAGAGCGGCGGTTACCTCATCGACCGAACTGGGTGTCATGTTCGTAAACCTTACTTATTAAAAATGAGGCCCGAGCTCGAAACCCAGGGCCTCCTCTAGTCGGCTATTTGGGCGGGGTCAGCGGGCGGGCGGCGCGTAGAGGATGCCGCCGTCGCCGTAGAGGGCGTTCAATCCGCGCTCGAGGCCCAACGGCGTCAGGTGCCGGTCGTAGACCTCGGCATAGTTGCCGACCTGTTTGATCACCTGATAGAAGGCGTCGGCAGGCAGGCCCATCTTGGTCTGCAGCTCGTCCTCGGTGACGCCGAGGAGCCGGCTCGCCTCTCCGTCAAGGCTCATCATGTCATCGACATTGGAAGAGTTGATGCCCTTTTCCTCGGCGATCAACATCGCGAACACCGTCCAGGTAACCACATCGCCGAAGCGGGACTGGTTCTGGATCCAGGCCGGACCGAGCGGCTCCTTGGAGATGGGAACCGATGGGAAGATCACCCAATCCTCACCTGCGGCGCCCTCGGTGGCCTTGCGGGAGACCAATGTCGACCCGTCGGCGGTCACCACATCACACGCACCGGACTTGAAGCCCTCCACCACCACATTGAAATCCTCGAAGGTACTGAGCGTGATCTTGATCCCCATGGCAGCGGCCGCCTCGGTGATGTTCTTCTCGGTGGTGGTGCCGGCGGTGGCACACACAGCCGCGCCCTCTATCTCGTCCAGGGTGGACATCGAATTGAACCCACCGGCGCCTCTGGCCATCAACTGCTGGCCGGTGTAGTAGGTGGTGGGTCCGAAATCGAGACCCAGGTCGGTATCGCGGCTCTGCGTCCAGGTGGTCGTGCGGCTCAAGAGGTCGATCAGCCCCGAGTTCACCGCTTCGAAGCGGGCCGTGGAGGTCAGAGCCTCGTATTTCACCGCGCCGGCGTCCCCGAAGACGGCAGCCGCCACAGCTCGACACAAATCCACGTCAAAGCCCTTGAAGGCGCCCGAAGAATCCTTGTAGCCGAATCCCGGGAGGATATCGTTGACTCCGCATTTCAACTCGCCGCGGGAGATCACCACGTCCACAAGATCCGCCTCCTCAGCCGCTTGCGCCGGGGCCCGGATGGTGGGAGAAGCCGTGGTGGTGGTCTGCTCGGCGTCGTCTCCGCCGCAGGCAACTGCCGCCAGCGCCAAGGCGACAAACGCGATCGCTGTTCTTCTTATGCGCTTTCCACTTAATCGAGAGGAGGCCCGGGCTCGAAACCCAGGGCCTCCTCTAGTCGGCTATTTGGGCAGGGTTAGCGGGCGGGCGGCGCGTAGAGGATGCCGCCGTCGCCGTAGAGGGCGTTCAATCCGCGCTCGAGGCCCAACGGCGTCAGGTGCCGGTCGTAGACCTCGGCATAGTTGCCGACCTGTTTGATCACCTGATAGAAGGCGTCGGCAGGCAGGCCCATCTTGGTCTGCAGCTCGTCCTCGGTGGCGCCCAGGAGCCGGCTTACCTCTCCGTCAAGGCTCATCATGTCATCGACATTGGAAGAGTTGATGCCCTTTTCCTCGGCGATCAACATCGCGAACACCGTCCAGGTAACCACATCGCCGAAGCGGGACTGGTTCTGGATCCAGCTCGGACCGAGCGGCTCCTTGGAGATGGGAACCGATGGGAAGATCACCCAATCCTCACCTGCGGCATCCTCGGTGGCCTTGCGGGAGACCAATGTCGACCCGTCGCTGGTCACCACATCACAGGCACCGGACTTGAAGCTCTCCACCACCACATTGAAATCCTCGAAGGTGCTCAGCGTGATCTCTACTCCTATCGCGGCGGCGGCCTCAGTCATGTTCTTCTCGGTAGTGGTACCAGCGATGGCGCACACCACGGCGCCCTCGACCTCATCCAAGGTAGACATTGAATTGAACCCGGCGGCCCCTTTGGCCATCAACTGCTGGCCGTCGTAGTAGGTGGTAGGTCCAAAGTCGAGACCCAAGTCGGTGTCGCGGCTCTGCGTCCAAGTTGTATTTCGAACCAGAAGGTCGATCAGCCCCGAGTTGACCGCCTCAAAGCGGGCCGCGGCGGTCAGAGCTTCGAACTTCACCGCGTCGTCATCCCCGAGGATGGCGGCAGCCACAGCTCGACACAGATCCACGTCAAAGCCCAAGAACGTGCCCGAAGAGTCCTTGTAGCCAAATCCGGGGATCGTCTCGTTTACTCCGCAGTTCAGTTCACCGCGGGCGATCACCGCGTCGAGAAGATCCTCCTCAGCAGGGGCTGGGGGCTGGGTGGTGGTGGGAGCAACCGTAGTAGTGATATCCTCCGCGTCGTCTCCACCACAGGCTGCTGCCACCAAAGCTACAGCCAATAGTGCGCATATCATTTTTTTCATGGTCTTCCTTCCTGAAGCCTCAAGAATAACTCTTAAGCGTAGTAAGGGATTTGGCAGGTAAGGGACTTGTCGGCATTCACATTGGCCTACTCTCTCCCGAAGTTTCCCGGGCGCTTCCCAACCTGAACAAAAAGTATCCCAGCAGCCCAGCAATAAGCGACCCGGTCAGAATCCCGAGTTTGGCCTGATCTATCAGAGCCTGGTCGACAAAAGCCAGGCTGGACACGAAAATGGCCACCGTAAAGCCGACCCCGGCCACCGCCGCCAAGGCTATCACATCCCGACCTTCCATGCCTTCGGGAAGCCGACCCCATCCCAGCCTCACCGCCAGCCAGCTAAAAAAGGTGATTCCCAGTACTTTCCCAACCAGCAAACCCAGAGCGGTCCCCAACGCCACCGGCTTGATCAACTGGCCCAGGTCTCCCTCCAAGCGCACGCCGGCATTGGCCAGAGCGAAAATGGGGAGCACCATAAAAGAGCTCCAGGTAAGCAGGCGGTGCTCGTTCCTGGCAAGAGGCGCCACCGACTCCCGCGCCACCTCGGCAAGCGTGAGTATCTGGTAGTCGGCTTCTTCTCGCTGGTGGATGGTGACTATGTGGCGGGGGAAAGAACCCAGAATCGACTGTCCCTTGTTGTAGAGTTCTTCGGCCGAATACATGGGACGGGACGGCGTTATGAAGGCCAACGCCACCCCTACCAGAGTGGGATGCACCCCCGATTCATGGATGCAAAACCAGGCCACCAGGGCCATAGGGATGTAGAAGGTGCGGGCTCGGATTCCGACGCGGCCAGCCACTGCCACCACCACCAGCGCGAGTATCCCCCAGGTGAGCCAGTCCCACCGCAGGCTTCCCGAATAGAAAAAGGCGATGATGACTATCGCTCCCACATCGTCGGCGATGGCCAGCGCCAGAAGAAAAAGCTTGGCGCCGGGCGAGACCCGACTTCCCAACAAGGAGAGAACTCCCAAGGAAAAGGCGATATCGGTGGCGGTGGGAACCGCCCAGCCGTTCAGCGCCTCGCCGCCTTCTCCCATCACTATCAGCACGTAGACCAACGCCGGCGCCAGCATCCCGCCCCCCGCCGCCATCACCGGGAGCGCCACCGCGCGGGGATCCCGCAGCCGCCCCAGCACCACCTCCCGCTTTATCTCCAAGCCCACCACGAAAAAGAAAATGGCCATCAGGGCGTCATTGACAAAAGTTTGGAGAGAACTCGAATAATGAACAGGGCCGACCGCCAACTCCACATGGGTCTGCCAAAGGCCAAAATAGCTGTCCGACAGCGCCGAGTTGGCCCACACCATCGCCACCACCGCCATCACCAGTAAAGCGGCCCCGGCGGAGGCTTCCACCTGCAAAAACTTCTGAATGGGGCGGACGAATCGACGGAGGACGAAGCGGTCGGAATCGACCCAGGTTTCGTGGAGAGGCTCTCGGAGCATGAGGTTCTTTGTTAACCGCTGATCGAGCGACCCGCCGACCCCAACTCTGCACAGGCCTGTACCACCCGGTCGGACATTGCCTGCTGGGCCTTCTTCATGTAGGAGCGGGGATCGTACACCTTTTTGTTGCCCACTTCCCCATCCACTTTCAACACTTCCGAATAGTTAGTGAGCATATGATCAGCCACCGGACGGGTGAACGAGTATTGCGT
Organism: Acidimicrobiia bacterium; assembly: GCA_965214265.1. Classification (GTDB taxonomy): domain Bacteria; phylum Actinomycetota; class Acidimicrobiia; order Spongiisociales; family ZC4RG35; genus Bin76. The sequence continues at coordinate 510,674 of CBDCBK010000010.1, read as the reverse complement.
GTCGGTATCTATGTTCATTTTCACCACCCCATAGCCCAGTGTTTCCTGGATTTCTTCGGGAGTCGACCCGCTTCCTCCATGAAACACCAGGTAGTGGCGATAGCCGAACCGCTCTTCGGTGGCAGCCTGTCCGTCCCGGAGGATGGTGGGGCGAAGCTGGACCTTGCCCGGTTTGTAAACCCCGTGCACATTCCCGAAGACCGCGGCCAAGAGATAGCGACCCCGCTCCCCCACGCCCAGCCGCTCGGCCACCGCCACCATATCATCGGGCGTCGTATACAGCTTTTGGCGATCAACCCCGGAATGATCCATGGTGTCCTCCACTCCCCCGACGATCCCGATCTCCAGTTCCAGCACCACCTCCCGGGAGGCACACTCATCCAGAAGCTGGGAGGCCAGGGCCAGGTTCTCGTCCAAAGGCAGGACGGAAGCGTCCAGCATATGGCTCTGATAGAGCGGTCCCAACCCGGCTGCGCGCCGCCGGGCGGTCTCGGTCAAAAGGGGACGGATCAGGTCATCCACCCGATCGGGTGGGCAGTGATCGGTGTGGAGAGCCACCAGCATCGGATAGTGATCCGCCACAGCATGGGCAAACTCCCCCAAAGCCTGTGCCCCCACCGCCATGTCGGCCACCGCGCTCCCGGAAAGGAACTGGCCCCCACCCGTGGATACCTGGACGATGCCATCCGAGTCCGCTGAGGCGAATCCGGCCAGGGCGGCATTGAGCGTGTCGGTCGAAGTTACGTTGATAGCAGGAAAGGCGTAGCCGCCCTCACGGGCCGCGTCCAGCATCTCGAGATACTGGGAGGGACTAGCGATCGGCATGTACAACCTCCTGTAAAGCCAGGCTACATCTCAAAATACCACCGTCCGAAAAGCTACATCCCCGCCTCGGCCTGGTCTTGGTCGAGGAAGTTAGCCAGCAGTCGTTTCCCCTCGGTGGTGAGAATGCTTTCGGGGTGAAACTGCATGCCCGTCACAGGCAGGGAACGATGGCGCACTCCCTGAATGACCCCATCCTCGCTCCAGGCGCAGGCTTCCAGATCAGGGGGCAGCACGGTGATGGCCAGCGAGTGATATCGGGTCGCCACAAACGGATTGTCGCACCCCCGGAATACACCCTTTTGGTCGTGGCAGATCGGGGAGGTCTTTCCGTGGCGAGGCTCGGGCGCCGCACCCACCTCTCCGCCGTAAGCCACCACCACCGCCTGGTGTCCCAGGCATACCCCCAAAGTGGGAACCCGGGACCCTAAGGTCTTGACGTAGTCGATTGAGAACCCGGCGTCTTCCGGACGTCCCGGACCCGGGGAGATCACCAACCGGTCCATCTCCCAACCCACCGCCTCGGCGGCCGGAACCACATCGCTTCTCACCACCAACGGCTCGGCGCCCAATTCTCCAAGGTACTGAGCCAGGTTGAAAGTGAATGAGTCGTAGTTGTCCAAAATCAAAACCCGCATAACCACCCATCTAGGTTAATGGGGCGCCACCTCAAAGTTCTCCCCCATTGCTGCCCCTTCTCGAGAACTGAATATTCTTTTGGCCGCCCGCCCGTACAAACGGGACGCCTGTCCGCTACTCTCTAGGATGGAAAATATGCCTATCTCAAAAAAACGCAAGGGAACCCGACCCCGTCAGCCCACCCCTCCCCGCAATCCGGTGAAGGCTGCCGCCCCCTCCCCCCGCTGGTATGTGATCACCATGGCCGGCCTGATGGGAGTGGGGCTGATCCTGGTGCTGCTGCGCTTTGTCCTGGGTCTCGATCAACTGTGGCTGGTGGGTGGGCTGGCCCTGATCGCGGTCGGCTTCCTCATGACCACCGGTTACCGCTAGCCCAACCGCTCCGGCCTCCACACCGCCACCATCTCCTCCCGGCAGTGTCGGGGAGCAGAAGTCTCCGACAGGCTAGCCACCCTCACAGTCAGTTCCGTCCCGCACAAGGTGCACCGGTAGTCCTGCACGGCTTCGATCACCAAGTCGGGATCGGGCTGGTCCGGCGCCGCCGCCAGGGCGCGCAGGAACCATATGCACAACCGCCACACCACCACCCCGATCAGCAGGGCGATACCGAGGTTGACCAGGCTGATCAACGCCGAGCCATGCCCGGGTTTCTCAGAGTTTTTCGATAATGGCGGCGTTGGCCATCCCGCCGCCCTCACACATCGCCAACAGCCCGTAGCGGGTATCGGTTCTTACCATCTCGTGAACCAGGGTGGTCAGAAGCTTCGCCCCCGACGCTCCCAGCGGATGACCGAGGGCGATGGCGCCCCCGTTGACGTTGGTGCGCTCCCACAATCCGTCCACATCACTGCCGCCGTGCTCTGCCCGCCAAGCTCCCACTACCGATGCGAATGCCTCGTTGATCTCGAACAGCCCGATGTCCTCGATGGTCAGACCAGCGCGCTCCAGCACCTTGGACGTAGCCGGAATCGGCCCAGTCAGCATCATCACCGGATCGACTCCCGCCAAGGCGAAGGAGACAAACCGCGCCATGGGTGTCAGATTGAGCCGAGAGGCCCGCTCCTCGTTCATTATCAGCACCGCCGCTGCGCCATCGGAGATCTGCGAAGAGTTGCCGGCGGTTATTTTCCCGTCCGCTTTGAAAGCGGGAGGAAGCCCGGCCAGCACCTCCATACTGGTGGTTCGGCGTATCCCCTCATCGACGGTCATCACCTCTTCGGCACCACCGACCGAAACCCTCACCGGCTGGATCTGGGATTGGAACCGACCTTCGTCGGTGGCTCGCGCCGCTCTCTGGTGGGAGAGCAGTGAAATCTGGTCAAGTTCTTGGCGGCTGAGTCCCCATTTGTCGGCGACCATCTCGGCGGAGATTCCCTGGGGAACCAACCCGTTGGCATAGCGCTCCATCACCAGAGGCCCGAACGGAAGACCGGGACCCAACTCGGCAGTGATCCCCATCGGAACCCGGGTCATCGACTCCACACCCGCGGCGATCGCCACCTCATAGGCGCCGGCCATGACACCCTGGGCCGCAAAGTGAGCAGCCTGCTGGGAGGATCCGCACTGACGGTCGATGGTGACTCCCACCACGTCTTCGGGGAACCCCGCCGCCAGCGCCGAATTGCGGGCTATGTTTATCCCTTGCTCGCCGGTTTGGCTGACACAGCCGCTTATCACGTCCTCCACCATGCCCGGATCAAGGTCATTGCGCTCCATGAGAGCAGCCAGGGGAATGGCCGCCAGGTCAACCGCGTGGATCCCGGATAGTTTTCCCTTGCGCCTACCTGCCGGCGTGCGGACCGCATCTACGATTACAGCCGAATTCATCTTTCCTGCTCCTCTCGGGTTCTTCTGTTCACTTGAAAGTGTGGAGACGATGGGACTTGAACCCACGACCTCCTGCTTGCAAAGCAGGCGCTCTTCCAGGCTGAGCTACGTCCCCCTATAGGAGGCCGAGGATAACGCGCTGGAGCAATCCAGGTCCAATCCCTTTCAGTCCTGGGATGTAACCAGCAGGCGAGCTACGAGGCCAAATAGCCATCACCAGACTTTGTAACCCACCTCTGTGGGAAGGACACCCGGCGAAGGAGCTTATGACGAAGCTAGGAGCGAAGACATCCTGATCGACAAACTACGGCTCTGCATCCAAACCCTAGGGGTCTAACGTCCCCCGTTGGACTCGACGGGGATCTAGCACCGCATCCTTCAAGGCAAACCACAAGTAGGGCGCAGCGGCCGCCGCCGAGAGGGCTGAAGCCATATAGGTGTAGCCGATTCCGGCCCACGCAGCCACTAATCCCCCGAAAATAGCACCGATGGGTACCGCCCCATGGACCACGAACAAGAAGCTGGCCAAAACGCGCCCGAGAATGCGATCTGGCACCGCCGCCTGGCGATAGGACATGGCCACAACATCGATCTGAGCAGTAGCAAACCCGACCACAGCCAGTCCCAGCCCACCGATCAGAGCGACTCTTGAGAACCCCACCAGCGAGAATCCGCTCGCTACGAAAAGCACCGCAGCAACGCAGATCCTCGCCCGCGGAAGCTTTGCGGCAATTGGCGGAGCGGCGACATAACCAAGGAAGTAGCCCACAGCCAACGCGCTGAGCGTAAGACCGAAACCAAAACTCGTCAGCCCGAAGCGATCCTGGGCAATCAACACGAAGAGCGACAAACTCGCAGCAGTTGCGAAATGGAGCGTCCCGCTGCCTATTACGAACGCCCTCAGAACACTGTCCCCCCACACCCAGCGCAAACCTTCGAGCGTTTCAGCCAGCAACCCGGCGTTGCGGTCTTTCGACAGTCTTTCTTTCCCTCCCCTTGGAAGCCCCACCACGACTATGGCCGCCACCAGGAAACAAACTGCATCTGCCCCAAGCGGCGCCCATGCCGCGTAAGCAAAGAGCCATCCTCCGAGCGCCGGCCCCGCAAAGCGTTGAGCCAAGGTCTGAGTTCCAAATAGCCGACTGTTAGCGATATCAAGTCTGGCGGGTGTCACCAAGCCGGGTACAAGGGCAAGACCAGCGGGATCAAAAAAGGTCTCACCAATACCAATGAGTAACAGAAACGCATACAAGACAACGATTGACTCGCCGCCCATAAAAACGTAGATGGCGGCAGCACCCATGATTGCGGCCCGTCCGGCTTCAGCCAGAACCATAAGGCTTCGGCGTTCAACTCGATCTACGATCGCCCCTGAGAGGGGCCCCATCACGATCCAGGGAAGACCGGCGGCGACAGTTAGCCCGCTTATCACCACGGGGTTCCGGGTAGTTGAAGCTGCCAACAACGGAAAGGCCGCCACCAGAATCCCGTTACCGACATTCGAGATCGTATAGCCGGCGAGCAGCCTACTGTAAGAGCGGCCCAGCCTCTGACTCATTGCAGCATCAATCCGGACGGCCCGTGGCTTTTACCGGCCGCGCCACCTGGAAATGTGGATCCATTGGCTAACGCAACCAACATGCCGCTCTGTGGTCCGGTGCTTTGACTTCCAGCGTTGGCTCTGCAGCGCGGCACCGCGCCTCGGCAAGAGGGCACCTGGTGTGAAAACGGCAGCCCGTGGGTAGGTTTATCGGGTCCGGCGCCTCACCTGGTATCACTTTCAGCGCTCGAGCGCGCTCAATCCTCGGATCGGGTATGGGGACAGAAGATAGAAGAGCTTCCGTATAGGGGTGGGTTGGAGTCCGGTAGATGCTCTCTCCGGTTGCAACCTCCACGAGCTTCCCGGCGTACATGATTCCCACGCGATGAGAGATATGGCGCACGACGGCCAAGTCGTGGGCAATGAAGATGTAGGTAAGGTCGAGCCGTTTTTGAAGATCCTGCAGCAGGTTGACGACCTGCGCTTGAATAGATACGTCCAATGCGGAAACCGGCTCATCGGCGATGATCAGATCGGGGTTCAGCGCTAGTGCACGAGCAATAACGATTCGCTGACGTTGGCCACCGCTGAACGCATGCGGATATTTGTCCATATCGGCTGCATTCATGCCTGTTAATTCGAGCAACTCAACCACTCGTTCGGCAGCTCCCCTGGCGCTTTTGAACCGTCGGTGCACCACCAGCGGTTCGGCGATGAGTTCTCGGACCTTCATACGAGGATTGAGACTTCCATAGGGGTTCTGCGGAATCAACTGCATGTTCTGGCGTATCGATCGCCGTTCCCGCCCCTCCAGACCGGTGATGTCGCGCCCGGCGAATCTGACACGACCGGAGGCAATGGGCACCTTCCCTAGAATCGCGCGCCCGGTTGTGGTTTTGCCCGAGCCCGACTCCCCCACCAGCCCGAACGTCTCACCGCGCTTGATCGAGAAGCTGATGTCGTCGACCGCGGTAAGACGCGTTTGGCGTTGACCCCAGAAGCCCACGCGGCCGACGTTGTATGTGACCGTGAGTCCCTGAACTTCGAGCAGAGCGCTAGCCATGCCCGAACTTCTCCTGAGTGGCCGTCAGGTCTGATCGACTGTTCAAAGGATGCCAGCAGGCAAATCCCCGGCCTTCCGAAGATAGTTCAAGAACCGGAGACGCGGACTCACAATGGGTCGTTGCGTAGGGACATCGAGGGGTGAAGCTGCAGCCGGCGTTGACATACCGAAGATCGGGAGGCTGGCCCTCGATTGCCACGAGACGTTCCGCCTTCACATCGAGGCGAGGTGTTGAGCCCAAAAGAGCAACGGTATACGGATGATGGGGGCGATGAAACAGCTCGTCAGCCGTCCCCGACTCGACGATCTCCCCCGCGTACAGGACATCGACAAAGTCACAGGCCCCGGCGACCACCCCGAGGTCGTGAGTGATCAGCAGGAGCCCAAGACCCAAATCTCTCTGAAGAGAGGAGATCAGTTCGAGAATCTGCGCCTGGGTGGTCACGTCGAGAGCCGTGGTCGGCTCGTCGGCAATCAGCATCATGGGATCACACGACAGCGCTATGGCAATTATCGCTCGCTGCTGCATGCCGCCGGAGAACTCGAACGGATACTGACCGAGGCGGCGCCCGGGGTCGGGGATCCCAACCTTCTCCAACAAATCGGCTGCTCTCGTGCGGGCTTCCCTCCTGCCTAGATCCAGATGCCGCGTCATGACCTCGGTCATCTGCGTGCCGATCGTGAGGAGCGGGTTCATCGACGCCATGGGGTCTTGGGACACAATGCTGATTTCCCGGCCGCGCACCCTGCGGGCGACCCTCTTATCCCGGAGCGACCGGCCCCTCCACAGCACCTCGCCGCCGATGATCCGGCCCGGCAACTCGATCAGCCCGAGGGCCGCACGAGCTATGGTGCTCTTGCCGGACCCCGACTCGCCAACAATCCCCCGTGCTTCACCCGCATCGACAGTGAAGGAGACATCCCGGACAGCCCGGACCGTGCCGCCCCGAGCCGGGAAGACCACCTCAAGATTGCGAATTTCCAGGAGATGGTCGCCGTCTCTCATCCCGACCAGCCCGCAGGGGCGTCGGCTGCCGCGGCGAACCGCTTGGCGCTTTCCTCGGGATCGGCTGCGACCCTGAGCCAACTGGCCAGGAGATTGATTCCCAACACTGCCAACGCGATGGCGAGTCCGGGGAAGATGATCAACCAAGGGGCGGAAAAGACGTACTGTCGACCGATCGCCACGTCGAGTCCCCACGAGATCTGTGGTGTCTGGATTCCCAGCCCGAGGAACGAGAGGGCGGCCTCGGAAAGAATCACATGGGCCGACTCGAGGACCGCCAGGGTCAGCAGCGGCGCGGTGAGGTTGGGCGCGATATGGCGCATCATGATGCGAACCGGTGATGCCCCGACTAGCTCCGCCGCCTCCACGTATTCAGCCTCTCGCGCCGACAGGACGAGCCCCCGCGTCATCCGGGCAAACACCATCCAGATCCTGAGTGACAGCACGATGGCAAGAGTCAAGAAACTCGGCCCCACCACAGCGAGAATCGTCAGGGCCAGGAGAAGTCCGGGGAAAGAGAACAGCGTGTCGACGATGCGCATGATGACGGCGTCTGTCCTGCCGCCCCGGTATCCGGCCAGCAAGCCGACCGCGGTCCCGAAGACGCCAGCCAGCGTCACCGCTACCAGGGGGATGGTGAGAGATATTCTGGCACCGTGGATGACCCGTGAAAACACGTCCCGGCCCAGTTGGTCCGTGCCGAGGATGTGTTCAAAGGAGCCGCCCTCGGCGTAGAAGGGCGGAAGCAGCCGCGCACGCAGATCTTGCTTAATAGGGTCGAATGGAGAGATCATAGGTGCGAAGAGGGCGGTTGCGACCAACAGCACCAGGACGAGGATTCCAAACACGGCAGTGGGATCACGGAGAATCCGAATGAGCCAACCGGCCCATCGCGGACGATTGGCCCGATTACCAGGGTGAGGGGTGGAGTTCATGGCACTCAATCGAACTTCACTCGCGGATCGAGAAACGTGTAGATGACGTCAACGATGATGTTGATCGTGACCACCATGATCGCTATCACGAAGACAACCGCTTGGAGGAGGATGATGTCGTGCCGCTCTATGGCCTGTATTGCGGTAAAGCCGATCCCTGGCCAAGCGTAGACCGTCTCGACTACGACCGCTCCTCCGGCCAAGGCGCCGATCAACTCCCAGCCGGCGATGGTGATGGTGGCGATGCCGGCGCCTTTGAAGGCATGAACGATCACGATACGAGCCCGAGACACTCCTCGGGCGGCCGCATCCTTGACGTGCTGCGCGTTCAATTCGTCGATCATCGAAGATCTCGTGACCAGGGCGATGCGTCCCACGATCGGTAGAGCGAGCACGAACGCCGGAAGCACCAGATACTCGATCCCACCCGAACCGGACGTAGGGAACCACCCCAGACCCACGCTGAAGAAGACGATAAACACCAACCCGATCCAGAACTGTGGAAGCGAGACCCCGAGCAGACCGAGAGTGACGGCAGCTCGGTCCACCCACCCCCCGGGCCGCATACCGGAGACGACCCCGATCACAACGCCAAGCAGGACCCCCAGGGCGAAGCCGGCTGCCACCAGAACAATGGTGGGAAGCAACCGTTCGAGAACGATGTCGATCGCCGGGCGTCGTTGCCAGAGGGAGTCGCCGAGGTCAAGTTGGACGGCGTCCACGATGTAGTCGCCCAGTTGGACCAGAATCGGTCTATCCAAGCCTAGTTGCGCTTCGAGGATTGCGCGATTCTCCTCCGTGGCCTCCAGAGGCAACATCACCGCCACCGGGTCCCCGATAAGGCGCGTCACCACGAACACCACCACCATCACCGAGACCACTACGAGCGCCGCTTGGGACAGGCGCTTTAGCAAGTACCGGCCCATGGCTTCTCCCGTCTCATCTGTTTCAACACCAGGCGCGCCACCCGGTCCGATGACACGCCCGGTGTTGAATGCGTTGGGGTCCTACGAGGACACTGTTATCTCATCCAGATGGATCAAACCGTCAGCGCGGGCGGACCAGTCGATCCGGTCTGTCCCGGCGAAGACGTTGGGAATGCTGATGAGCCAGACGTACCAGGCCCCGTCGTGTCCAGCCTGCCCGACATCTTGGTACAGCTTCAACCGGGCGGCCTGGTCGATTTCGGTTTGTCCAGCGTCAATCCAGTCATCTGCTTCTGACGGGTCCATGGAACCACAGCAACCCTGAGAGTGGTAATACGCAGACAGCGTCCGGTCACCGTCGAACAGGATGTTGTCATGCGGCACGAAGATAGCGTCAGGACGATTCTCGCGATCGATGAGGCGGTCGATGTACTCGGAGAACTCGGGTATGAATATCTCAGCGTTTACACCCACCTCGGCCCAGTATGCGGCCACCGCTTCGGTGGTCTCGCGGTCGAGCAGCGAATTGCCTACCAGGGAAACGAGCTGGATTTCCAACCCGGTGGCTCCGGCTTCCGCGAGCAACTCACGGGCGCGGTCGGGGTCATAGGGGTAAGGATCGAGGTCGGGATTGAATCCGAACCAGTTGGGATTCAGCATCTGACCTTGCAGGATTTCTGCGATCCCCGAGAACAGACCCTCGGCGATTGCCACCTTGTCCACCGCATGGTTGAGCGCCTGTCGAATTCGCACATCCTCGATGGGACTGCCCGCGCGGGCGTTGAGAGACACGATGAACTGCTTGAGCCCAGTGGGTGTGGTCCACGATTGATCCACCCGGGCATTGTCCTCGGGAAGCAGGTCGACCATGAGGTCGATCTCGTCATTGAGGACGCCGGCCAGACGTGTTCCGTATTCCTCGATGAAGGTGAATCTCGCCGTGGATACCGACGAAGCGCCATCCCGGTAGTCGGGGTTCGCCTCCAGTTCGACGGCGATGCCGCGCTCCCAGGAAACGAACCTGTAAGGACCTGAGCCAACCGGATTCTCACCGAAGTCCGCGCTTTGAGATGCCTCGGGCGGAACGAGGTAGAGCAATGTCATCCTGGTTGGAATCAGCGGATCAGAGCCGCTGGTGAGAATGTTCACCGTGTATTCGTCCACCTTCTCCGCACCCACCAGGGTCCCGAGGTTGTCCTTGAGCGGCGTTGCGAAGTCCGGGTCGATTATCCGAAGGATGCTGTGTACGACCGCATCGGCGTTGAGAGGCTCGCCGTTGTGGAAGGTGACGCCTTCTTGCACGGTGTATTGCCAGGTGGTGTCGTCCAGAGGGGTGCCGAGGTCAGTGGCTACACCGGGCACCAGATCGCCATCGGAATTGCGCGTCACCAGCTTGTCGAAGACATTGTCGTTGATGGTGAACATGGCGAACTGGTCAACGGCTTGGGGATCGAGCGATCCGGGTTCGGTACCCAAACCGATCACAATTCCCGCGCCCGATGGTTCCGGCGCCGTCTCGGCGGCAGTAGTGGCTGGTGCCTCGGTCGCCGGGGGTGCCTCGGTCGCCGGGGGTGCCTCGGTCGCCGGGGGTGCCTCGGTCGCCGGGGGTGCCTCGGTAGTGGTTGTGGCGTCATCGCCGCCACAGGCGGCCAGCACCAAACCAAGCACCAGAACGAGCCCTAGAAACCTGTGGCGTTGTCGCATAAATCTGTTCATTGTATGTTCTCCTTTACTCGTTTCTTTGAAAAAGATCAAGCCGGGCCGGCGGGGATGCGCCAGATCTCATGACTTGCTTCTGCTTTTAATATACCAGCCAGCACGGGGTGGCTTTCGTGGGTATCTACATGAATTCGTTACTACAAGTCGCTGCGATAGCAAGGGCAGGGGTATGGCTATCGGCGTGGCCGCCCGCAGGGAAGGAGAAGCGATCCCAAGCTCGTTGTGACCGGCCCATTTCATACGCGTCTGAATGGCGCGCTTTTCAAAGAGCGGCTACTGGCGCCAGCAATCGACGGTCCCTAGACAATCGGCCATCGTGATGGGAACCCGATACCAGTGACTCTTCGTATTCGTTTGCCGACCTCCTCGACCTGTTGGATCAGCCCCCATAGGTCATCCGCGAAGCGCGGTCTGCCCGCCTCCACCACCACTCTGCCTTCGACGATCACCGTATCAACCGATTCGCCGGTGCTCGAGTACACAAGATTACGGACTGGATCTATCAAAGATCGCCACTCGGCGCGGCGCGTGTCAAAGAGAACCAGATCGCCCCTCCTTCCCACCTCTATGACGCCCAGCGAATCGCCACGCTGCAGGGCAGCGGCGCCGGTTCGGGTCGCCAACTCGAGTGCTGTCTCCGCCGGTATTAGGCTCCTGTCTCCCCGAACATCTTTGTAAACGGTTGCCGCGAGATTCATACAACGCACCATGTCCGAGAAGTTGGAGCTGTTGACGGAGTCTGTTCCCAGGGACACTGGTATACCGGCGTTCAATAACTCAGGAAGTCGTCCCCCTCTACCAGTGTTGCCTCCGGCCTTCATCACTGTGCTAGGACAAATCACCACCGCGGCGCCGGTTCCGGCGATGACTTCAATTTCGCTTTCGGTCAGGTCCATGCAATGAGAGAGCACCACGTTGGGACCGAGAATCCCAAGCTCCGCCAGTCGTTGTGTTGGCGCTGATCCCGGGGCTCGGGCACCGCCCGAGTGATGGAGTGTCATGGCGGTTCCGTAGTGGTCGGCGATCCTCTTGGCGCCAATAAGAAGCTCCGGGCTGCAGAAATCAAGCGAGAATGGCATGGCCCAGGCCCGCACCCGTCCCGAAAGACATCCGTCCAGTCCCGTGATAGAAGCTTCCAAACGCTTGAGCGCATCGGTGGTGTCATAGACCGGAAGATGCAACCCGTTCTCCAGATCCTGGACCTGTTCACCGATTACTACCCGGCATCCAGCTTCGTCGTAAGCAGCCAGGCACGCCTCCGGATATTTGGTCGTGCCCGGATCGACGAAGGTCGTGGTTCCCGTCTGAAGCAATTCCGCCAAACCGAGCAGGGTGGTCAGATATTCCTCCTCCTCGGTCATGACCGATTGCATGGCAAAGACGTGTTTCAATCGGTTGGGAACGTCGTCGGGAAAGATGCCGCGGACAGAATGGGCATAGCTGATGTGCATATGACCGTTGACGAACCCGGGTGTCACGATCATGTCGGTGGCGTCGATTACCCGATTCGCCTGAATGTGGCGGAGTTCGTCGGCTTTGCCAACGTGGGTTATCTGTCCGTCTCGGACCACAACCGAGCCGTTTTGGATAATCCTTCTCTTGTCATCGACCGTTATGACGTATTGAGCTTTATCGATCTTGATGCTTGAGTTCGTCATGTTGAGGTCCTATCGCCCGGGTCGGGGACCTATCTGAGGCCCGATGTCTATTCGTGCCGGACGGAGATAGCCCGCCCTCGGTGTTTCAAGGGATCTCTGTTCTATGAGGTCCTGGCTCCTTGCTTGGCCAGTTCGCCGGTGTCCATCAGGTTTTGCCTGGCCAAGTACTCGGGATCCTCATAGCGGCTGAGAAGAAACGCGTCCGCATGCTCAGGAAGGTCACTTCCGGTCAAATGGCAGCCGACGAGTTCCGCGGCTCCTGTGCAAATCATCACCCCGTATCCCGACATCCCGGTCATGAGATAGAACCCTTCAGGACCCGCCGGCCCGATCAGAGGGAGGTTCTCCGGAGTCTTCATGACATATCCGCCATCGACAACCGCGTAAGGAAGATGATCACGGTACCGGGTCAGGGAAGGCACCATGGCGGCCATTCCGCGCATGACCGCCTCGGGGAACATGAAGTCTGCTTCAGGCGCCGGCCAGGTTGGTCGATCTCGAACAACGGGCCGGTAGTTCCAGAGAGCTTCGAAGAAAGGCGAATCGATGCCGCCTTCGGGCCGACCGAAGACCGGGGTTGCTATCTCACCCAGCAACTCATCGAACCCTTCCACGGCGAGAGCGGCTCTCTCTTCCTCGCTCCAGTCGATAGTTATAGGGTCGGTCCACAAGAGCATTGGAGCATCACGGGGAAACGCCCCAAGGTGATCTCTAAACGACACTTTGTGGTGAAGCGATGCGTGCATGGGTAGTTCAACTCCTACCAAATCCGCCAAGTGCTGCGACATTGGCCCGGCGGCGTTGACCACAGCCGGTGTTGAGATCCACCCGCCCGACCTTAACAATGCGCTGGAGACGCCCCCTCGCACGATCTTGATATCAATTACCTCATCAACGATTACCTCCGCTCCGTGGCTTCTTGCCATTTCCAGCATCCAGGCCCCGAGCTGCTGGGCGCTGAACCATCCGCCTCGTCGGACGTAGAGCCCACCAAGCGCTTCGCCACTCAGATAGGGAAACCTGCCTAGGAGGGCTTCGGGATTCTGGTAGACATCGAAGCCTGCCTCCTCTCTTGGGGCGCCCGCGTGCCGATTGATTCGAACTGGGCCCGCGCCAAACCCCGAACTCGCTTGTGCGCCCCTTATTAGAGACGCCAATTGCTCAGGGTCACCGGTCACAAATAGGTATCCCCTCCGTGACATGTTGAAGAAGTCGTTCGATTGCTCCCTCATGTCCTCCAGGATGTCAATGGAGCGGTTGGTCAAGTCAACCATGGGCTTGTTAGGGAAGAAGTTGCGATAGCACTCCGATGATTTGTCAGATGTGAGCGAAAGTGGCGGACGCGGGTCAACGACAATCACTCCTTCCACTCCCTGAATCACGGCCAACTCGTAGCAAGTCGCGACACCCGCGATTCCGGCTCCGACCACAACCGCCCCTGCCTGCCGCGCCATCTCAGTGCTCCAAGAAAGTCTTAGTTGCGGCCGTCTGTGGAGCTGGGGAGAACGGTACTGGTCGATCAATCATTTGGTCGGAGCTTTCCATCTTTCTTTCCATCCGAAACTCGCTCTCGCGAACGATAGTTGGTTCCGCCCTCGCAGGCACCCAGAACCGAAGCCCTCGAGGAGCAATTCGAGGAAGTACGGCCAAAACCGACCATAGCACAGATTCAACAGAGTTAAGATGGTGCTGGATACATTTCGGGCTCATAGCTCAGGTTGGTTAGAGCGCATCCCTGATAAGGATGAGGTCCCTGGTTCAAATCCAGGTGGGCCCACAAAACTGGCATCAGCACCTTCGTGTTGCGCCTTCGTTTGGTGCGGTGCAGTTTCAAGCGCTGCTGACACTGCAAGGGATGGGAGAGCCGAGCTCATGAAGGCAAAGAGGCGATACCCTCAATGCGGGGGGTCTGTACGAATGTCCTCCGGCTTGGGATTGGCCTATGTTACGCGTATCGGGTGGGGCACTGGCTGGTTGAAGAGATAGCCCTTTTCGTTGAAGGGCACCTGATCTGGCTGCGTGTTGTCGGCAGCGTCGGTGGCGCGCGTCATGATGACATGATCGCCCGGTTCTGCGTCCCAGACGAACTCGAACCGAGCCCAAGACAAGTCCGGCTGCCGACCTGCCAGTTTCGCTATGGCCCAGGTGCCTCCCGAGTCAGCGCTCCACTCCACACATGAGATCGGCCCTTCCGGGGAGTGGGCGTAGCCGTGGATACGGTGGCGCCCCGCCGAAACCTCTGCCGGCCAAGGCAGAGCGAGCGCGCTCTTGATGACTTGCATGGTCACGGGCTTGCCCCGCGACTCGCCCTCTGGCGGATACTTGTCGCCAATGAGCACGTAGGAAGTCGTGTTGTTGCGCGTCCATACCTGCTCGGAGGAAACCACTATGCGCCCGAGCCACTTGACGTTCGCGCTGCCAACCCAGCCCGGCACAAGGGCGCGCAGGGGAAAGCCGTGGTCTCTGGGCAGTGTGTCGCCGTTGAGCGCGTAGGCCAGCAGGGTGTCCGGGTGCATCGCCTTTTCAGCTGGGAGCACATAGCGAAAACCCCCCTCCGGCGATTTGGCGTCCAGCCCCACCAGCAGCACGCTAGCTGCGCTGGTGTCAATGCCCGCTAAAGTCAACACGTCCCGCAGCGCAGCGCCGACCCACTCGCCGTTGCTGACGCCGCCCGTCATCCATTGCGTCCCGGACGCCTTCTGTCCCTTCAGGAGATTGAACATAGCGCGGTGATTGCCCGCGCACTCAAGGTAAGCAGTCAGCGTGCGACCCGGCAGACCTCTGATGTCGTCGTAGGTCAACTCCATTGGCTCCGTGACCGCATCTCCCTCCACGAAAAGCCGCCGGTCTGAAGCGTTCAGGTCCAGGCTGACGGAGTTGTTTCGGACAAAGAAGAGTCGGTTGGGCGTAATAAGGCCTTGCATGTTCTCCAGCCGGGCCTCCAGGCTCTTGTCGTCGTGCTCAAGGAACGGTGCGGGGTCCTTGAACCAGGGGGAGCCCGAGGTTGGATCCGAACCCGCCCTCGTTGGCGCGGGCTGAGGCATCCCTCCGAGCGGCTCTGTGCCGACGCAGGCGGCGAGGACCGCCGTAGCGCCCCCCGCCATCATCATCTGCAGGAACTGGCGTCGGTCCATCCCGCGCGCTCTGACATAATCCCACAGCAACTCGCCGTCCCGCCATTCAATACGTCTTCTATAGGCTTCCACAACAAACTCGGCTTTGTTGATGCGGAGCTTTAGGGGTACCAATCCGAGAAGCTCGTATCGACTTCAATTGTCAGAAAAGGCAGAATTGCTGTTGGCGACTCATGATGACCAGCAGCCACCTGGGGCCACATGTGTATTGGGGGTGGATCAGGAGGCGGGGAGCTAGTCCGTCTCCACCAGCATGGTGGGCTGGTCGGGACCGGCCGGGCCGGCATGCTCGGAAAACGGCGCAACCGCAGGGGACTCGGAGGGGGCGGCGGCCACCAGCACCGGAACCACGTTCTCCTCCAACAGCACCACCTCCACGCCGCCCACCACATCCGCCACCAGGTTGTACATGATGGCCGCCAGGGTGGTGAGACCGCTGGACAAAACCGCCCAGGTCACTGCCAGGATCGCTGAGAGGCGGATGAACTGCTCGGTGTTGGAGAACGGGGCTTCCCCTTCACCCAGAAGGGTGATTTGGATCAGGAAGTCGGTGATCTTTTGAGGTATTCCCGACCTCTCCACCACCTCCCAGAACATCACCGAGGCCAACATGAACCCGAATGCCGCCACCAGATAGACGATGAAGGAAACCTTCAGAACCGTCCATGCGTCTACTCGGCGGACGATCCTCCGAACCCGGTGAACCGAGTGGGTGGGCTGGGTGTCTAGCACCACCTAGAGACTACCGACGCGCCGCTGGGTCATCCGCAGCTCCGGTTAGCCGTCCCCGTTCTCGGTGGGAACGATCTCGAACGCCGAGAGCGTCTCGTCCTTTCCCACCTGCATCGCCTTCACCCCCGTGGCGTAGCGGCCTTGCCTGCTCACCGAGGACACCACCGTGCGGATGGCGATCCCCCGCGCAGAGATAAGCATCACCTCGGTTTCAGGGCCCACCGCCCGGGCGCCCACCAATATCCCCCTGGGCTTGGACAACTTCATAGCGATCACACCTTGCCCTTTTCTCTTGCGCAACGAGAACAGGACCATCTTGGTGCGCTTGGCGAACCCCTTGGAGGTGACCAGCAGCACCTCGTCGCCCTCCATATCCGAGCAGGCCCCCACCACCCGGTCATCCTCCAGCAGCCGGATGCCTATCACCCCACGCGTGGCTCTTCCCGTCGGGCGGATGTCCCCCTCGTGGAAGCGGAGCCCTTGACCTTTCTCGGTGAAGAGCAGCAGGTCATTGTGGCCGTTGGTGGGCCGCACCGCCACCAGTTCGTCACCGGGCGACAGGTTGATAGCCCTTAGGGTCTTGTAGAGGGACTCGTAAGCTTTGAGTTCGGTTTTCTTAACCATGCCCTGGCGGGTGAACATCGCCAGGTATTTCACCGTCTCATAGTCGCGGGTGTCGATGATCGCCTCGATCCGCTCCTCCGGCTCAATGGGCAGAACGGCATGGGCCAGCACTCCCTTGCCGATCCGCGACTGGCGGGGGATCTCGTGGGCCCTCAGCCGGTGCACCACTCCCCGGTTGGTGAAGAACAGAAGATAAGAGTGGGCGGTGGTGTGGACCAGGTGGGAGATGACATCGTCCTCGGCCAGCCCGGCGGCCTTCACCCCCCGGCCACCCCGTCCCTGGGTGCGATAGGATTTGGCGTCCACCGACTTTACATAGCCGGTCCGCGACACGGTGATGATCAGTTCCTCGTCGGCGATCAGGTCCTCGATGGAAACCTCGCCCATTTCGTCGATCAGCCGGCTGCGGCGAGCGACCGCGTACTTCTTCCGGTTCTCAACCAGAGCGGTGCGGATGATTGCCCAGCGGCGAGGGGGGTTGGCCAGAATGTCATTCAGGTCGGCGATCACCTCCCGCAGTCGAGCAAGCTCGGTGGCCAGCTTCTCGGACTCCAAGGTAGTGAGGCGGCGAAGCGGCATCTCGAGTATGGCATTGGCCTGGATGTCGGAGAGTTCGAACCGGGTCGCCAGGCGCAACCGGGCCTCGGGGGTGTCGGCCGAGGAGCGAATGATCGTGATTACCTCGCTGATATTGTCCACCGCGATGCAGAGGCCCTCAAGGACGTGCGCGCGGGCCGAGGCTTTGTCCAGCCGGAAACGGGTCCTCCGCTCCACCACTTCCATCTGCTGGTCCAGGTAGTGGCCGAGCGCCTCGGCGACGCCCATAACGCGAGGAACGCCGTCCACCAAGGCCACCATATTCACCCCGAAGGTGCTCTGGAGTTGGGTCCGCTTGTAGAGCTGATTCTGCACCACCTCGGGCACCGCGCCTCTTTTCAACTCGATGACCAGGCGGGTCCCCACCCGCGAAGAGGACTCGTTGCGGAGATCGGCGATACCTCCGATCTCCTTTTGGTTGACCAGGTCGGCGATCTTCTCCAACACCCGGTCCTGGGAGACTTGGTAGGGGAGCTCGGTGACCACTATGGCGCTGCGGCCCGGCCGGATCTCACCCGGCTCGGCCACCGCCCTCATTTTGATCGAGCCCCGGCCGGTCATGAGCGCCTCCCTCACCGCATCATCGGCCACGATCTCTCCCCCGGAAGGAAAATCGGGGCCCTTGATGTACTTCAGAAGGTCGGCGGGCGGACAGTCGGGATTGTCCAAGAGGTAAACACAGGCGTCGATCACCTCTCCCAGGTTGTGGGGAGGGAAATTGGTGGCCATGCCCACTGCAATCCCTTGGGCCCCGTTCACCAACAGGTTGGGGAAGCGGGAGGGGAGCACCACCGGCTCGCGGTGTTCACCGTCATAGTTCTCCGCGAAGTCCACAGTGCCCTCGTGGATGCCCTCCAACATCGACATGGCGATCTCCGCGAGTCGGCACTCGGTGTAGCGCATCTGCGCCGGGGGGTCTTCGATGCTGCCGAAGTTCCCCTGCGGATGCACGAGCGGATGTCCCAGGCTGAAATCTTGGCCCAGGCGGATCAGCGCGTCGTAGATGGCTTGGTCGCCGTGGGGATGGAATCGGGCCATGACATCCCCCACCACCGTGGCGCACTTGCGATGGCGACCGCTGGGAACCAGATTGGCCTGGCTCATGGAGTAAATGATCCTACGCTGCACCGGCTTCAGCCCGTCCCGCACGTCGGGCAGCGCCCGGGAAACGATCACCGACATGGCGTAGTCCATGAAGGACTGGGACATCTCTTCGGTCAGGCCGATCGCCGGTCCCCCGTAAAGCGTGGGATGATGCAGGAAGGGCGTCTCTTCGGTCATACGTCGAGAAAACGGATGTCCGAGGCGTGGGTCCTGATGTACTCCCGGCGGGCCGGGACGTCATCGCCCATCAAGGTTCGGAACAGCTCGCTCTCTTCCATGGCCGCGGCCAGGTTGTTGGTCTGCACCTTCAAGAGGGTGCGGGTCTCGGGGTTCATGGTGGTATCCCACAACTCGTCGGGGTTCATCTCTCCCAGACCTTTGAACCGGGTGGGGTTGACCTTGGGGTGCTTGCGGCGCAAAGCCTCCAACTCTTGGTCGTTCTTCAGATAAACCACCCTGGCGCCGCGCTTGACCCGATAGAGCGGAGGCTGGGCAATATAGATGTAGCCGGTTTCGAGCAACCCCCGCATATTGCGAAAGAACAGGGTGAGCAGCAGGGTGCGGATGTGCGAGCCGTCCACATCGGCGTCGGTGAGCAGCACGATCTTGTGGTAGCGGCACTTCTCGATGTTGAATTCTTCCCCGATGCCGGCGCCCACAGCGGTGATGATCGATCTCACCTCCTTGTTCATCAGAGCCTTCCCCAACCGGGCCCGTTCCACGTTGAGGATTTTCCCCCGGATGGGCAATATGGCCTGCACCCGAGAGTCGCGGGCCTGCTTGGCCGGCCCGGCCGCCGAGTCTCCCTCCACGATGAACAGCTCGCTTTCCGCAGGGTCCCGGCTGGAGCAGTCCACCAATTTGCCGGGCAGGCTGGTGGATTCGAGAAGTGATTTGCGCCGGGTCAGCTCCCGAGCATTGCGGGCCGCCTCCCGGGCCTTGGACGCTCCCAGCGCCTTGGTTATGATCGCCCGGGCCTCGGATGAATGCTTCTCCAGCCACTCGGGCAGGGCTTTGTTGAGAGCCTTCTCCACATAGGAGCGGATCTCGGTGTTGCCCAGTTTGGTTTTGGTCTGCCCCTCGAACTGCGGATTCTTCACCCTCACCGACAGCACTGCCGTCAGCCCCTCCCGAGCGTCCTCACCGGTCAGGTTGGACTCTCTTTCCTTGATGAAGTTCTTGGCCCGGCCGAACTCGTTGGCCACCTTGGTGAGGGCACGGCGGAATCCCTCCTCGTGGGTCCCTCCCTCGGCGGTTCTGATGTTGTTCACGAACGAAAGCACGTTCTCCTGATAGCCGGTGGTCCACTGGAGGGCCACCTCCAGCTCGGCTTCTTCGTCCTGATCCTCCACCATGATCTGGCGGGCGTTCACCACATCGTTGTTGCGGTTGAGATGGGCCACGAAGTCCCGGATCCCTCCCTTGTACTGGAAGGATTCGGTTTCGGACGGACTCTTGCGGGCCTCGGTCAACCGGATTTGGAGGTTACCGTTCAGATAGGCCAACTCCCGCAGCCGGGAAGCCACCGTTGGATAGGAAAATTCTTGCGTCTCCTGGAAAATTTCGGTGTCGGGAAGAAAGGTGACGGTGGTCCCCGTCCGGGTCGCCTTGCGCCCCTTCTCCACCTTGCCAACCGGCAGGCCCTTCTCGAAGCTCTGGGTCCATATCCGGCCCTCCCGCCGCACCTCGGCGTCCAATCGCTCGGAGAGGGCGTTGACCACCGACACCCCCACTCCGTGAAGACCGCCCGACACCTGATACGAACCCTTCTCGAACTTCCCCCCGGCGTGCAACACGGTGAGCACGGTGGTCAGGGCGGACATCCTGGTCTGGGCATGAAGACCCACCGGGATTCCCCGCCCGTTGTCGGAAACCCGCACCGATCCGTCCGCCTGAAGTATTACCTCGACCAGGGTGCAGTGGCCCGCCATAGCCTCGTCGATGGCGTTGTCGACCACCTCCCAAACCAGATGGTGAAGGCCCCGCGGGCCGGTCGAGCCGATGTACATGCTGGGCCGGCGCCGCACCGCTTCCAGGCCTTCCAGGACAACGATGTCCTTGGCGGAGTAACGCTCGGTGATGGTCACTGTGTGCTCACTGCTTTCTTTTACAAACTGGCTGTACGGATCGCAAGGAAAGGAGTGTTCAGCGACCCCGGTTCGTACCCAAATATTTTAGCAGAACCCTGTGACAATCGCCGCATTACTCCAAGCTCTCTCTATGGCCATTAATCGGCTGTGACCTGGGGTTTCACACTTGCGGGGATCGGAGCACATTTATTTTCACACTCGTGACGACCTGCGAGCCGAACGCGGCGTTGATCTGTTCGGTCAAGCTGGCGGTTCCGTAGCGGAGAAGGGCGGCATCCATCTGCGAGGGGACCTCCACCACCAGGCACCCTTCTTCCAGAACCAGGGGCCGGGCCTTATCCCGCCATTGCCCCGAAACCAGGTCTCTCCACTCCCTACGGATTCGAAGATTGGCCGCGACCCAGGGCACCCCCATCTTCGCCAGAGCCTCTTCCACCTGGTGCCCAGCTCGGACGGGATTGGTGTGCGGACGGCTCACTTCAGCGACCCCGGCGACACTCTCCAGACCTCTCCACCGATGGGCGCCTTGCTCTCATCCACCGCCGAAATAAAGATCTGGGTTACGGGCAGCCATTTCACCAGGGCCTCGGCCCGATCCTGGTCCAGCTCGCTGAACACGTCATCCAGCACCAGGATGGGCCGGGTGCCCGCCGCTCGTTCCACAGCTTCGAAGACGCCCAGCCGGAGAGCCAGAGCCATAGTTCGCTGTTCTCCCTGGCTGGCGTACAGGCGCGTATCGTTGCAGTTCAGGGTAAGGACGGGCTCATCGCGGTGAAGCCCCACCGTGGTGGCGCCCACCAGAAAATCGCGTCGGCGGGAACCGATCAGGGCCGCTTGGAGCCGCTGCTCCCAGTCAGCGATCTCCACTGCGGGATCGAGCTTTCCTCCCCAATCCGATTGATAGTCGACCGAGACCCGGTCGCCCACTCCGGCGATGGCCGCGACCGCCCGCGACACCGGATCGGCCACCTCTCGGAAGGCCCGGGCGCGGGCAGCCATCACCCTCGCCCCCGACATCGACAGCCGTTGATCCCATACTGCCAAGGTGATGTGATCCTCTTGGTCGCCCGTCTTCAAGAAAGCGTTGCGGTGACGAAGCGTCTTTTGATAGTCGACCTGATCGGCCCGGGCCAGGGGCCACAGCAACCCCGCGGTCTCGTCCAACCACTCCCTCCGCAGGGCAGGCCCGCCCTTCACCAACTCCAGATGCTCGGGGATGAACACGAGCACCCGCCCGGCCCGGGCCAAGTCGCTGACCCGGGAGGGACGTGATCCGTTGAGGAGCAGCCGGCGACGCTCCGTTCGATGCATCACCAACTCTATGGTGTGCGGGGCCTCGTCATCGGTCTCCCCCCTTACGGCCGCCATGTCTCGGCCGGCGGCAACCAATGCCCGATCAGGCGCTCCCCGGAAAGAAGCGGCCGTGAACAAGATCCCCACCGCCTCCAACAAATTGGTCTTACCCACTCCGTTGCCACCAACCACCAGATTGACTCCGGCCGACGGTGTCCACCGTAACTCCGGGTAGGACCGAAACCCGGCCAGAGCCAGCCAGGCCAGAGCCATCTATACGTTGACCGGCATCAACAGATAGAGAAACTCTTTTCGGTCAGGATCGTCTATCACGCTGGGCTTCATGCCATCGATGATCCGAAGCCGCACCTTCTCGGCGCCGGCGGCTACCACTCCGTCAGCCAGATACCTGGGGTTGAAAGCAACTACCAGGCTGCTGCTCTCTCCTTGAAATTCCCCTTCCACATGGTCGGTGGCCCTACCCACGTCTTGGCGTATCACATTGACTTCCGCTCCTCCCTCGGTGATGGTCAGTCTGATCGGATAGTGGTCCTCGGCAACCAACTCCATCCGACGAATCGTTTCCAGCAAAGCCTCCCGGTTACACACCAGTTGGTTCGGGTACTCGCTGGGCAACAACGTCTCGTACTTGGGGAAGTTCCCCTCGATCATGCGCAACCGCAAAGTGCCTGCCGTGGAACTGAACACGCCCTCACGCTCGGTGAACCCGACGTTTACCTTGCTGGCCCCCACGGTGTTGGGCAACTCCCGCAATCCCCGAGCCGGCAGGAGCCCAGTGGCTTCTAGCCCGATAGCCGGTAGATCGCGGAGTGCTAGCCGATAGGAATCGGTTGAGACCATCCGCAGTCGTTCGGAGGTGGACTCCATCAAGACCCCAGTCAGCACGGCCCTGCCCAGGTCGGTCGAAGCTGCTGGGGTTACCTGTCTGATGGCCGCGGTCAGGCCCTCCCCCTCAACGTCGGTCCCGGCTTCACCAGCTGTACCCAGCTTCGGAAAGTCTTCGGAGAGCTGCCTTAACGTATAGACCGGCTGGGCAGCCTCCCCGGAAATCTCCAACTCGGCTTGATCTCCTGCCTGGAGGGTCACCATCCCCGGTGGCATCCGCCGCACGGCTTGGGTGAGCAATCTGCCGGGAACAACTGCCTTACCCCATTGCTCCACTTCGGCCTCTATTTCGCTTCGAACCGTGACCTCGAGATCAGTCCCGGTCACCGCTAGCCTCCCTTCGGACGCTTCACACAAGAGCCCTTGCAACACCGGTAGAGAACTCCGTGAACCGACCGCCCGCTGGGCGCGCCCCAATGCGTCGGCTAGTTGTTCCCGGTTGGCTCGGATCTTCACAGAGGTACCCCCTTCTTCGGAGTTGTCTTTAAAATACTCTTTATAACAGTGATAGCTGTTGTCTGTGGACAGCGCGGAGAAACGGGCAGGTAGCTGGGTGAACTACAAACCTGTTTGTCTACGGGCCGAATGCGCTCTCCCCAGCCGACGGCGGGACGTATAAAAGAGCAGTGGATAAGCATCACGGGCTGTGGATGGAACTGTGGATAGCAGTCACCCGGTTCGCGAACCGCCTGTCACGGGATATCTGGGAGAGTATTCCGCGACAGGCGGAGATCACGGTGGAATGGTCTCGGTCAAAAGCCTTTCCGATTTTGGGAAAGGAAAGGTCGGTGAGTTCACGAGTGAGATACATCGCCACTCGCCGCGCCGCAGATGGGATGGGGCGTCTGCTGCGGTCGAGGATTTCCCCGGAGCTGATCCCAAAGGCTTCTGCACAGACGGCGATGATTCTCTCGGGCGTGGGAGCGCTGGAGGCAAGGTCGGAAATAGGAGCCAGTAGGCGGGCGGCGTTTTCCGGAGTAAGCGGGCTGTTAGTGAGTTCCGAATAAGCGGATAGTCGCCGCAAGGCGCTCTCCAGGTCCCGGACATTGTCGGTAACCCGAGATGCGACCATCGACAAGAGCTCCTCGGAAAGAGGCTGGGATTGGGGGTCCTTTTCCTCCATACTGCGAAGAATGGCCAGCCGGGTTTCAAAAGTCGGCGGCATGATGTCGGCCAACAGCCCTCCGGAAACGCGACTTCTTATCCGATCCTCGACGGCTGTCAAATCCCGGGGTCGTCGATCACAACTGAGGATGATCTGTTTCCCCTGCTGATGGAGGCTGTTGAAAGTCCAGAAGAACTCCTCCAGGGTCTGTTCCTTTCCCTCCAAGAACTGGAAGTCGTCCAGCAAAAGCATGTCCACTTGGCGGAAACGGCGTCTGAATTTGTCCATTTTCCCCCTGCTGACGCACTGGATGAACTCTTGCACGAAGTTCTCGGAGGTGCAGTAGCGAACCTCAAGATGGGGGTGTCGTTTCCGGGCGTGGTTGGCAATGGCATGCAGCAGATGGCTCTTGCCCAACCCCGACGAGGCGTAGATGAACAGGGGGTTGTAGTTGCCACCGGGTTCTTCGGCTACAACCGAGGCGACGGCGTGGGCGAAATAGTTGGAGGGTCCTACCACGAAGTTGTCCAGCCGATGGTGGTTGGAAGGATGACGCGCACCCCGAAGCCGCGGAGCTTTTTCTTCAGGCAAGGAAGATACGGGGGCTGGCACGCCGTTCGAAGATCGTGAGGGGGAGGTCGATCGGGTCTGGTTCACAGTCACTCGCACTTCGAGGGAGGATGTTCCCTTGCCTGCAGTCCGCGCTGCGTTTTCGACCTCGGAGAGAAACCTGGTCGCTACCTGGTTGGCCACGAACCGGCTGGGCGCCTTCACGAGAATCTCCGATGGAGTCAGGGAAACCCTTAGGTCTTTGAACCATCGGGACCAGTCGTCGGTAGAGGTGCAGGCGGTGAGCACTTCGCGAAAAATGGTTTGATTGAAGTGAGCGGGGTGTGGATTCAAAGCAGAAAGTTCTCCGGTTCCTGCGAATCGAGGGCTGTCCACAGCTGTGAAAAGACCTGTGTTGATTCCGCAGGTGTCTGGGTTTCGGGGGGCTGAAAAGGGGTTGAGGAGGCGGTTTGCGAGGCTAACCGGTTAGGACTGGGAAATCCAACCGACACAGCAAGTGTAAGGGTGGCGGATGAGCCCGGGTCAGAGCGGATCCGGGCCTATCTACATTGGGGCCGGATCCGCTCTGACCTGCCAGAAGGCACTTGTGGGGAGACAAAGGCCGAAATCATGGAGTGCGGGTTGACCTGCCAAAACAACTCCGGAGGATCCTGTGTCCGATTCTTCGCGATTTAGCCCTTTTTTTGCTAGAAAGGTTTATTGTCTGTTTCGCGAGCTGTTGCGTTCTTGCATGGTCCGATCCGACGCCTGATACAGAGCCGCATGGACGCGTGAGCTTTTGAACCAGCCCGTCGGCAAATGTCAGGGGGACGGCGGCTTCAGTTGCAGTGGGAAACCGGCCACCATCAGCCATACCCTGTCAGCGCGGGAAGCGATGAGGTGATTCGCCCGCCCTAGCGCATCGCGAAATGCTCGTCCTAGGTGCGAAGGCGGCACCACGCCCAGTCCCACTTCGTTGCTGACCAAGACCCAGTTGGCGTCCGAGACTTCGATCAAGTCCAGGAGTTGTTCGACCGCGGAGAGAATGATCCTCTCGTAATCGGGGCAGTGTTCGTTCTTCAGCAGCAAATTGCTTACCCACAGCGTTACACAGTCCAGTAGGAATGTGTCGTAGCAACCCAGTTGCGGTCGGACGACGGCAACTGGATCGAGTGGCTCTTCCAGAGTGTCCCATGTACTGGGCCGGTTCTTCTGGTGGGCCCCAATTCGATTCCGCATCTCCTCGTCCAGGGGCTCCGCCGTAGCGACGAACAGAACACGGTGACCACCATGGGCCAGGTTTTCGGCCGTGGTGCTCTTGCCGGAGCGGACCCCGCCCAGTATGAGAGTGAGCTTCGCAGTCAAATCTCTACTCCCCTCAGTACAGGATGAGTCATAGCTGCCGGCCTCAAGGTAGCTTGGTTGCCGAGAAGAGCGCCACCTTGCATCAGGTTAATCAAAGAGGGTGTAGAGGGGTGACTGCAACACGGACGGCGCCCCCCAAGTCAGAAAGGCGGCAACCACGAGAACCGAGACCTCTGTGATCTCGTTTACTGCCCCGTACACATCACCGGTTACGCCTCCGAGCCGCCTATTTGTCCATATCCCAACGCTCCAAGCCGTGGCACTGGCCACCGCCGCCAACACAAGTCCCCACGGACCCGCCAACACAAGCCCGGCCGCCAGGGTGACGAGCAAGCCAAAGAGAACCTGCTGTCAGCCGCCCCTACGCAGGAGAGGCAAGCCAATGCCATCGCTCCTGAGATATGGAAACAGTTCCATGGCCAACAGCATGGCCCAGCGGGACAGGCACGGAAACAGGATGATCACCCACAGACGGCTCGGCCCCGCCAGAGCAGCGACGGCAGCGATTTTTATCGCGAGCAGACAAACCACACTCACCACCGCGAATGCTCCCACATGGGGATCTCTGAGTATCTTCAGCCGCTGTTCGCGGTCAAAACCGCCGAACAGCGCATCGCAGGTGTCCATCAAACCGTCAAGATGGAGAATGCGAGTCGCAGCGACCAGCGCGACCACCAGGATTGCGCTCAGGAGAACTGGCGGCGCCGCCTCTTGGTCGGAGGGCACAACGCCTGCTGAAAGGGTCGAGTGTCCCCACCTCATTACCAGATCCAGGACACCCAATGCTATTCCCAGAAGCAATCCGACAGTCGGAAACCAGCCTCGCGCCAAGGTGAGACCTTCTTCAAGACGGCGTGGGGCAACCGGAAGGATCGTCAGAAACGCGATCGCAGAACGCAGCCCGGTCATTCTTGGGCCTGATGTGCTGTGCCGACGTCGACACCGCTGGAGACGCCGGTCTCGTCGAATGTGGACATCTTTGAGAGGCATGCGGCTGCCGCCTCGACGATTGGCATGGCGAGCACCGCCCCCGCACCCTCTCCCAGTCGCATGCCCAGTTTCAGCAACGGATTGAGTTGGAGGTAGGACAGCACAGCTGCATGGCCCCTTTCGACAGAGCGGTGCGACGCGATCATGTAGTCGCTCACCGAAGCACACAAACCATGGGCCACCAGTGCGGCCGCGCCGGAAATGAACCCGTCCAGCAAAACCGCGCGGCGCATTGAGGCACTGCCCAGAGCCACTCCGGCGAGAACTCCGATCTCGAATCCTCCCACCTTGGCCAGCACCTCGAGGGCGTTGTTCGGGTCAGGCTCGTTCACCTCGAGGGCCTTTCGTACAACATGGATCTTTTGGCGCAGTTCGTCCGGGGTGCGTCCTGCGCCTTCGCCCGTGGTCAGTTCGGGCGGTTCTCCGGTGATGGAGGCGGTTATTGCACTTGATGCAGTGGTGTTGCCTATGCCCATGTCGCCGATCCCAATCAGGTCGGCGCCAGCGTCGGCGATCTCCACGGCAAGGTTTATGCCCCCCTCCACGCAGCGTATCGCTTGATTCGAGGACATGGCAGGACCTTCGCTGATGTCGCGCGTGCCTCGCCCGATCCGAAGGGAGCGCAGATCCGGATGGCGCGGGAGGGCATCGGCGACGATCCCGGCGTCGACTACGACTTGGCGTACGCCCAACAAGTCGGCCATGACGCTTACAGCTGCGCCGCCCCTCAGAAAGTTTGACACCATCTGGGAAGTAACCGCCTGTGGATAGCTGCTGACTCCTTGTGCTGTGACACCGTGGTCAGCAACCGCAATTATCACCGCCTTATCCCGGATCGAGGGCTTCTCGTCACCGTAGATCCCCGCCAGTCGAATTGAGACCTCCTCAAGGCGACCAAGCGCGCCTACGGGCTTGGTAAGGGATAACTGTCTGGACTCTGCGCGCCGCATAGCATTTACATCCGCCGGCTTGATCCGCTCCAGCGCCTCCAACAGTTGGATCTGGCGCTTCACGGTTTCCCGAAGCTTCTTTGGCTACTTCCTTTACGGGACCCATGTGGATCACTGACAAGCGGAAACCTGCCGGGGAGAGATCCTTTTCGGAACTTTAAGCCGAATGACATATTTGTAAATTAACTGTGCTCTGTCGAGATTAACCGTATCCTGTCCCGACGAAGGATTACATGTTGCTTCATTTGAGTTTGCGCGGTTCAGGTTTTATCTTGACTTCTGAACGCTTTTGCTATAGCCTTGGGAGTCCTCCCCGACGATCTTCGCAGGTGCGTAAATGAAAAGGACCTACCAACCAAAGGTTCGCCGTCGCAAGCGACGGCATGGATTCCGCCACCGGATGCGCACACGCGCCGGACGGGCGGTTATCCAATCCCGGAGACAAAAAGGCCGCAAGCGGCTGGCTGTCTGAAGATAGATCCGCGTTACGAGCCGCTGCGAACTTCCAGGCACTTTCGTTTGGTATTCTCGCGAGGCAAGCAAAGTCGGGTGGGCGGCGTAACGGTCGTCTCGGCGCCAGGCACCACAGGTCGCATCAGGATAGGCTTGGTGGCAGGTCGCCGGGTTGGAACGGCCGTTATCCGCAATCGCGCAAAGCGGCGTCTACGCGCTGCTTTGGTGGAAGTCGGCCCGGCGGCGGGCCGCGATTATGTGATCGTGGCCACCCGGCAAGTGGTGGATGTCCCTTTCCGGATATTGGTGAAATGGCTAAGAGCCGCGTTGGGAAACGGTGATTGAAGATGAACGGACAACCTGAGCAGGCACTGGTCGGCCCGGCCGAGAAGGCCTTGTTGAGAGTGCTGAAGCTCTATCAAGAGCTGATCAGTCCGGCCTTGGGGCGCCGTTGTCGGTACCTGCCCACCTGCTCGGCTTACGCTAAGACGGCCATCGAGAGATTTGGCGCCTGGAAGGGAGCCATTCTGGGAGGTCGTCGGCTGTTGCGTTGCCAGCCCTTTGGATCGAGCGGTTTTGATCCGGTTCCTGCGTCGAAGTATGGAGTGGAACCGTGCTAGATCCCTGGTGGACTTTGTGGGACTGGATCAAAGAGGGGCTTGGCTGGGCTTTTGCTGTCTCATATGATGTGATCCCCAGCTTTGGGATAGCAATCATTCTGGTGACGATCGTGATAAACACCCTGCTGTTTCCGCTAACTGTGAAGCAGACCCGAGCCAGTCGGGCGATGATGGTCATCCAGCCCGAACTGCAGCGCATTCGGCGGGATTACAAGGACCAACGCGAGGAAATGCAGCGTCGCATGACGGAGTTGCAGCGGGAGCACGGGGCGTCACCCCTGGGATGCCTGGGCCCGCTGCTGGTCCAGTCGCCTGTCTTGTTCGCCATCTTCCGGGTGTTGAACGATCCAACCGGCCTGATTAATGACCTTTCTCCGGTTCCGCGCGGGAGCGCCCTTTGGGAAGCCATCCGGGCTGAGGAGGCGGTGTTCGTCGGAATGGACCTGGCGTCGACCCCCTCGCAGGTGATCAGCACAGGACTGACTGTCGCGCTCCCCTATTTGGCGACCATGATCGCCATGATCACCATTCAATACATCCAGCAGTGGTACACACAGCGTGATCAGACGGCTGTGGCAGGAGACCGCCAGAGGCGGCAGATGCAGATGTTTACTCGTATCATGCCGCTCTTTTTGGGCTTCATCTCGTGGAACTTTCCCGCCGGGTTGCTGTTGTACTGGACGACATCCAACCTGGTCCGCCTGGGTCAGCAAATCGCCATCAACTGGATGGACGGACGGCCGGAGCCGCCATCCGCGCTGGGCGTGGAGGATAAGCCGGATGATGGGAGTTCCCAATCCGTCTCTCCACCACATTCCCGTGCAGCTAATAAATCGAGGAGGAGGAACAGGAGGTATTAACACAATGGAGTTAGTAGAAGTACGCGCCCGATCCCTGGAGTTGGCCGAGCAGGCCGCTTTGGAAGAACTGGGCCTCACGGACCGCGATCTCGTGGAATGGGAGGTATTACAAGAGCCGACCCGGGGATTCCTGGGGGTCGGTAGACAGGACGCCATCGTGCGGGCCAAGCGCAGGCCGGCCAAGCGCCGGCGGGGCCGAGGGAGCCGAGGCGCCAAGGGGTCTGTGGCCCGGAGCGCCAAAGGAACAACGGGCCGCGAGCAGGCCATCCGCCCCAAAAGAAACAAAGAGGCCCGCCCGGGCGCTGGCCGAGGTTCCGAGGCCCGGTCAGCCAAAAAGGCGCCGGTAGGACGCGGGCAACCTCCCAAGCAGAACGCTTCTTCCTCCCCGGTCGAACAGGCTGAGGTCGCCAAGAGCTTCATGGTCGGCCTGTTGGGGGCGGTGGATATTGAAGGAAAAGTCGAGACGAGGCTGGATGACGACCTGGTTACGGTGGAGATCAAGGGCGAAGAGACCGAAGTTCTGGTGGGACCGCGGGGAAGCGGAATCGAAGCTCTGCACACCATCGCCAAGTCGGTTATCAAGCGCAAGACGGAGGGGGGAGCCCGGCTCCGGGTGGACATCGCCGGCTATGGGACACGCCGCCGAGAGGCGCTGGCGATCTACGCTACCGGTCTGATAGAGCAGGTGGCTTCCGAAGGCGGCGAGCTGATGCTCGAGCCGATGAACGCCGCCGACCGCAAGGTCATTCATGAAACGGTTGCCAAGCACGATAACGTGAAGTCTTTTTCAGAAGGCGAAACGCCACAACGCTATGTAGTGATAGTTGACGTTACAGAAGAATACGACGAAGAGTAGCGTTACCAGCCAGGGGAGATTGATCCGGATCGGCTAGCGGGTGGATAGTTTGGCGAAGACTCGCTGCAGATCGTCGATCGAGTTGAACCCGACCTTCACGCTGCCCTTTTGATTGCGATAGCTGATTGAGACGGGCAGATGCAACTGGTCGGAGAGCCGGGTCTCCAGCTCCACAATCTGCGCTGGCCGCGCCTCCTTGGTTGAGCGCGGGGCCCTTTTGCGAGGCGCCCGAGCATTGACCGCTTCCTCGACTTGACGCACTGTCCACCCTTCCGCCACGGCCCGCTTGGCAATGTGGGTGGCATATTTGGGATCGGAAACCGCCAGGAGCGCCCGGGCATGCCCTGCGGTCAACTGGGCAGTCTCTAACAACTCGAGAATGGGAGGGGGAAGGCGAAGCAGCCGGATGCTGTTGGCGACAGTTGCCCGTCCCTTTCCCACCCGATGGGCCACTTCCTGCTGGGTCAGCCCGTGCTGATCGATTAGATTACGATAGGCGGACGCTTCTTCGAGCGGAGTCAAGTCCTCGCGTTGCAGGTTCTCGATGAGCGCTTGGGTTAGGGAGCCGGTCTCGTCTGCGTGGCGGAGCATGGCGGGGATATTTTCAAGCCCTGCCAGTTGAGCGGCCCGCCAGCGGCGTTCTCCGGAGATGAGGGTATAGCCATCTGCGGTCTCTTGGACCACCACGGGCTGCAGCAATCCCACTTCGACGATGGATCGGGCCAGGCCGCGCAGCGTTTGGTCGTCATAGCGCGATCGGGGCTGGGAGGGATTGGGCCGGATTTGGTGGACGGGGATTTCCCGATAAGGCAATCCTGACGGGGGCCCGTTGGTGGGGATCAGCGTTGTCAAACCCCGGCCGAGTCCTCCTCTACGGCTGGTCATAAGTTAGTTGCCCCCTTTGCTTGCAGGCGATCACGAAGCTCTTCGGCCAGTCTCCGATAGGCGATCGCCCCTCGGTTCATGTGATCGAAGACATCGATGGGCTCCCCATAGGAGGCCGCCTCGGCGAGCCGGACTCTCCGGGGAATGTAGCTGCGGAAAACTTTGTCCCCGAAATGCTCCTTTACTTGGTCGGACACCTCTCTGGAGAGGCGTGTTCTGCTTTCCAGCATGGTTAGAAGCACTCCAAGCAGTTCCAGGGAAGGATTGAGAGCAGAGCGAACCGTTTCTATGGTGCGACTCAACTCCACTAGCCCGTCTAAGGCGTATTGTTCACACTGCATTGGAATCAGCACGTAGCGGGCCGCGGCGAGTGCGTTCACGGTGAGGAGACCCAAGGAAGGGGGACAGTCGATCAAGATATAGGAGTACTGGTTGTCGAGAACTCTCAAAGCATGGCGCAATATCTGCTCACGGGCCATCATGGGTACCAGTTCTATATTGGCGTCCACGAGATTGCGGGTGGACGGCAGCAGATATAGGTTTCTCACTGCGGTGGGCTCTATCGCGTCCTCAACATGCGCGTTTTTGATCAGAACGTCATAGATCGAGACTCGTACCTCTTCATGGTTGAGGCCCAGCCCGGAGGTGGCGTTGGCTTGCGGGTCCAGATCCAATACCAGCACCGATTCGCCCAATCCCGCCAGAGCGGCACCCAGGTTTACGGAAGTGGTGGTTTTGCCTACCCCGCCCTTTTGGTTAGTGACGGCGATAAATGCGGAGGTCATGTCTCACCTATGATAAGGAGCCAGGCTGGATTTCCAAGGATATGTGGCGGCACCTGGCAGGTGCGGAAGCCCGGGAATACGGGCAGAGAGCGGTGGGAGCCGCCAATTACAGCTACGCCGGTGGGGAATAGCAGCCGCTCCAGGTCTTTGCGAAGGCTGTTGGGAGGGGCCACCGCCCGAGCAACGAGCAGTTCGGCGGGAATTCTCCACTCTCGCAACTGGATGGTGGCCACAGCCACGTTATTCAAACCCAACAAGCGAACCGCCCGCTGGGCCAGGGCGGCTCGGCGGGCCGACCTTTCCAGCAATGTGACGTGGCTGGAGGGCCAAGCGATAGCCAGTGGCAGGCCGGGAAGGCCAACACCAGCGCCTACGTCCAAAATGGTTCTGGGCGGACGGACACGACCGCGCCATGCCGAGGCAAACAGGAGCGAATCCGCGAGATGGCGAGAATACACCACCGATTCCTCGGCGGGACCCAACCCTCCCGCCGGAATGGCCTCCATAACCAGCCAATCCGCAAAATGGCGGAGAAGGTCGAGTTGGAGAGGGTCGAGGGTCAGTCCTGCCCAATGAGCGGCCCGGCGCACCCGCTCCATTCCGGTAGGTTCGGTCATAGCGGGAGGGGTTTCACGTGAAACATCGAAGAACTTCCGGCTCGGCGAGGCGCGGACCCATGTTCCACGTGAAACATGCGCCAGAGGGTGTCGGCAGGACCCGGAACATTTCTGGAAACTACATCCCTGTAATTTGCACCCACGGTTTGGATTGTACCGGCCGGCGGAATCCGCCAACTTCAGGCAATGGAAGTCTGGAAGAAGAGTTTGAGGCCCAAGACTGCCGCCTCCCCTGTGGCGGCGCCCAGGTCAGGAACGGCCACCACCACCGCCGGGGATCGAGTGTCTTTTAAAATGGCCGTGGCTTGACCTTGCATATCCAGCGCCATTGCCTTCGCCAGGCAGGAAGCGATTAGCTTTCCCGCCAGGCTGTGGCTCAGGGAGGTGGCGAAATACCTGACCACCCCGGTCGGTCGGTCCGACAACTGAAAAGAGACGATCAGGTCCGCCCCCATGCGATTAGCGCGTCGCGCTCGTACTCGTTCGGGAAAGGTGCTGTCAACTCCCCGGGACAAGATGGGTGTGCCGCCTCCCTGTTGGAGGGCTATAGAGGCCGCCGTGGCCGCTTCCCAACTGACCGAAGCCTCTTCATGGGTCCGGCAGGCTGGATCGAAGTAGATGCGGGCCCCCACCAGGGTGGCGGGTCGGGAGCGGAGCCATTCCCGCTCCCGAAGTGTTGCCCGACCCGACCGCATCTCCCCCCGGGCGACGAGGCGTAACTCGGTAATGACCTCCGGCCCGGAGACGCCATCGACGGCTAAACCCCGGTTGAGCTGGAAGTCCCGAAGGCCGCGCTCGGTCTGGGGACCGAAGATCCCATCGGGTTTGCCGGTGTCGAACCCCAGGGCGTCGAGGCGGCTTTGCAGTTCGGCTACATCATCTCCGCGCAGCATGGGCCGGCGCAAAAAGAGTAGGCGGTCGCCGAGCCGATATCCGGCTTCGTACAGGGCCCTCCAACTTTCTTGTCCCACCACCCCGCTGCTCGGGAGTCCTCTTTGGTCCTGGAAAGCCCGCACTGCCGCCAAAGTCCCTCTTCCGAACTCTCCCGGCCGGTCGCGGTCGCAACTGTGGCCGAGCGCGGAAAGACGTTCTTGGATTTCTCTCACGCCCTCTCCGGAACTGCCTTGTTGGTAACGCCGCATCAAATATCTGGTGCTTGTCGGAAAACCGACTTTCTTCCGATCAGGATAGAGCAGAGTCGCTGAGGCGCAGCGGCAGCCTCGGAGCGATGGGTCAGAGGTACTCTCGGATGTTCTTATACAGCCACTCTTTGGGGCGTGCCCCCACAATACGCTGGACTTCCTCACCGTTCTTGAACAGAATCAAGGTAGGGATGCTCATCACACCGTAGCTGGCGGGCGACTGGGGGTTTTCGTCGATGTTCAATTTGGCGACGGTGAGCCGGTCGGGATGCTCGGTGGCCAGAGCCTCTAGATGGGGAGCGACCAGCCGGCAGGGTCCGCACCACTCGGCCCAGAAGTCGACCAGCACCGGTTGGTCGGCCGAGATGATGTCCTGGAAATTCTGGTCGGTGATAGTAAGCAGGTTTTCCGCCATCGCTTGTCGATTCCTTTCTTGCCCGGGCCGCTACAGCCCGAGAGTATTTTGAAGGTAGTGATCCGCGTCCAGAGCGGCTTGGCATCCCGTTCCCGCAGCCGTTACGGCCTGACGATAGACCGGATCGGCTACGTCTCCGGCGGCGAACACTCCCGGGACGGAAGTCGCCGTGTGGCCCGCGTTTGGGAGAGATATATAGCCGCGTTCGTCCAATGCTACCCAGTCTGTGAACAGTTCGGTGTTGGGCCGATGGCCGATCGCCACGAATACCCCGTTGAGGGGATGGTGTCTGGTTTCGTCGGTGATGGTGTCGATCAGAGTGACTCCGGTTACCTGCTGCTCGCCGTGTATCTCTTGGACCACGGTGTTCCATTCCATTGCGATCTTCGGGTTGTCCATGGCGCGGCGGGACATTATGGCCGAGGCGCGGAAGGCGTCTCTCCGGTGGGCAATAGTCACAGAGGAAGCGAATTTGGTGAGGAAGAGGGACTCTTCCATAGCCGAGTCGCCTCCTCCCACCACCAACAGGTCCTTGTCCTTGAAAAAGAACCCGTCACAGGTGGCGCAGGCCGAGACGCCCCGGCCGGTAAGCCGCTCCTCACCGGGGACCCCCAGCCACTTGGCGCTGGCGCCGGTGGCGATGATCACGGTATGTGAGAGGTGGACCGCGCCGTTGGCTGTTACCCGCAGCGGGGTGGAGG
Organism: Acidimicrobiia bacterium; assembly: GCA_965214265.1. Taxonomy (GTDB): domain Bacteria; phylum Actinomycetota; class Acidimicrobiia; order Spongiisociales; family ZC4RG35; genus Bin76. Next base: position 475,766 of record CBDCBK010000010.1, on the reverse strand, counting down.
AGAAGTCCACTTCGGTGGCATCCTCGGTGAGAAGTTGGGCGCCGAAGCGTTCCGCCTGCGCACGGAACTTTTCCATGATTTCAGGACCAAGAACTCCTTCGGGAAAGCCTGGATAGTTTTCCACGTCGGTGGTGATCATCAGCTGGCCTCCGGGCGAACTGCCCTCCAGCACCAACGGGGCCAACTCGGAGCGAGCGGCATACAGCGCCGCGGTGTAGCCGGCTGGCCCTCCGCCGATAATCAATACCTTGTGAATTTCGTTCACTTGCGACCTCGAAAGCTTGTTGATCCCCTGTTCCATATAAACAACCCGGCGACCAGAAATAGTCCCCCGAGGATTGCCAGGGAACCGCCCGGCCCTACCCCGATCGACAACGCCCGATGGGCGGTGATCAACAAGAAGACCAGACCTATAGCGCCAATCACGGCCGCTGTGAACAAGAACACGGCGGTTCGAATCCAGCCCTCTATCCGGTCGGCGGTCATGGCTCGTACCCGCATGGCCGCCGACTCCAGAGCGTCGGCAAATCGGGCAGGCAGGTCTTCTAATTGCACAACGCGGAAAAGGCTAGCGTGTCATGCCGCCTGGCCGTATACGTCGACGAGGCGTAGCCTGCGAAACCATCGCCCTATATCGTTATATTATGTGGTTATGGCTAATCATCCCCAGAATCGGACTTCGGCGATGGAAGTCGAATAGTTCTCGGGTCCCAAATAGGGTAACTCGGTGAACCAGATCAGCCAGGCGCCGTCTGGTCGGTGCGGCAAGGTGAGGAAGAAAGCCCCGGAAGTGGTCTTTCCGATGGCCACCGGGGTCCATTCCTCCAGGGAGGCGGTGGGCGTCTCCGCCCAGGACAAGGTGTAAACGGTTCCCGGGGTGATACCCCAAAGCTCAAGCCGTCGGGCGCCGGAGGGAGGTGTCATCACCAGTCCCACCCCCGCTTTGATCAGCGATAGCGGGTCGTAGTAACGCTCGGTTCGCCAGGTGCTGTCACGGTCCCCGTCAACCAAAAACCCCAGGCGGTGGTCCATCTCCCCCCCGCCTCCATAGGGGTCGAGGGTAAAGACAACCGGGACATCCAGCAGTTCGGGCGGCGCCGCGGCAAGCACCGGGGCGGGAGAAGCAACTGGCTCGGGGGAGGGGAGGGTGGTGGTGGGCGAAGCGACAGTGGAGGCGGGCGCCTGCGGGGTGGCTGTCTGAAAAGTTGTGGATTCGAGGGTGGGAGGGGTAGACGCGGCCCCGGCGGACAACAAAGTTCCCATGCCCACCAGCCCGACCGCAGTCCCTATCAAGGCGGCGGTCAGCCACATCCCAACGCGGGAACCGACGGACCCTTGGGTGGAGGAGAGGGGGATGGCCGGGGCCGCCGCGAGCCGGGCCGCTAACTCCGAAGAGGTAAGTTCTCCGGCAGCGGCATCGGTGAGGATGTGATCGATCGCGGGGGAGATCCCGTCCACCAACTCCGAGAGAGGCAAACCTCGAGAGGGGCTGCCGATGGCCCATTGCTCCAGAGTGTCCACCAGCTGCGCCACGTCGGTGGCGAAGGTGCTTTCCTCGACGGGTGGCCCCACTCCTCCCAGCTTGGCCGGGTGATCCAGGGAGTAATAGATCGTGCTGGGGCTGATGCGGGCGTGAACGACGCCGGCCTGGTGCAGGACGGACAGACCATCGGCCAACCCGGCGGCATTGGGTTGCAACTCGGCGGCGCTCGGCTTCGCGCCGGCCGCCAGCCGGTGATAGAGGGCTGTCCCGCCGGTCCATTCGTATGCGGCGAAGACTCCACCGGTAACCCGTCCGGCGTCAAAAACCGAGAGCAGGTTGGGGTGGGTAGCCACGGTCGACCGTCGCACTGCTTCCAGGTACTCCTCCCGGAGGGAAGGAGGCGTCTCGGGCCCGAGCACCCGCAGTTGCACCGGCCGGTCCAGCACCGTGTCGGTGGCCAGCCACTCTTCGACGCCCTCGGTTCTGCCCAGGCGAACCTCGAGGCGATAACGGTCGGGTAGGGGAGGCGGCATTGCTGGTTTGAAGAATATCTCCCTTATCGATTCCCAAGGAGGGCGCGGCCACGCCAAACTATCCAAAGGGACCATGAGAGTTCTATATTTGACCCACCCTGCGTTCTACCGACATCAAGCCGGACGCCACCACCCCGAACGGCCCGCTCGGCTGGAGGCCGTCCAGCGGGGGGTGGACGCCTCGGGTCTGGTCATCGAGACAGTGGAGGCTCCGGAAGCGGATCATGACCTTCTGGCTTTGACGCACACCTCCTCTTATATTTCTTACATCAGGGAGTTCATTGCCGCGGGCGGAGGGCGGCTTGACCCCGACACCGCCGCCGGCCCAGGGTCATGGGAGGCGGCCTGTCGGGCGGCGGGAGCGGGTCCCCGTGCGGCGCAACTTCTGGAGAGCGAGACCGACGCGGTAGCGCTCTTAGCGGTCAGACCTCCCGGCCACCATGCACTGGCCGATCGGGCGATGGGGTTTTGCCTGTTCAACAACGCTGCCATCACCGCTCGCCATCTGCAGGGCCGGGGAGAAAAAGTAGCGATCATCGACTGGGACGTGCATCACGGCAATGGGACGGACGCCGAGTTCCACCGCGATCCAGAAGTGTTTTATATAAGCGCTCATCAATGGCCCTACTACCCGGGGACCGGTGCTCTCGACGAGATGGGGTCGGGGCCGGGCAAGGGATACACGATCAACGCCGCTTGGCCGGCCGGAACGGGCGGCGATGCGTACCGGCGGCTCTTTACGGAGATAGTCATCCCCCGCCTGCGGCGATTCTCGCCCGATTGGGTCCTGGTGAGTTGCGGATTCGATGCCCATCATTTGGATCCCCTGGCCGGGTTGCGGCTCACCGAGGGCGATTACCACTTTATGGCAGCGCGGCTTTCGGAGATCGTCCCGCCCAACCGGACATTGATCTTTCTGGAAGGTGGCTACGACCTTGATGCAATAGCCGAATCGACCCGGGCGACCTTGTTGGGATTTGCCGGCCGATCCTATGCGTCTCCAACTCCGCCATTTATCTCCCCGCCTCCAGCCCATCGCATTCTGGACGCGCTGGGGGATATCCATGACCGGGTGATGGGGGGAAGAACGCAAAACCCCCATCCACCAGGGATCGGCGCCGACCAACATTGAGCCCGTGATTCCCGAAAGACTCACTTGGCTGTTGGACGCCGAGCAGATTCCTGGTCGGCTGGGCCGCCGCTTTGCCGAGTTTGGCCACCTTCTCTATCTGGTGGGGGGCACGGTGCGGGATGCCTTCATGACCCAAGGCCACCCTGGTTCCGGCGGTGAGTTCGACTTCGCGACCGACGCACGGCCGCCGGCGATCAAAAGCATTCTGGAGGGTTGGGCGGAAAAGGTATACACCATCGGGGAGGCCTTCGGGACGGTGGCAGGCATCAAGGAGGGGGCCGCCTTTGAGATAACCACCTTTCGAAGAGACGTGTACCGCACCGACAGCCGCCACCCGGAGGTTTCTTTCTCCAACACCATCGAGGAGGACCTGGAGCGTCGGGATTTCACGGTGAACGCCCTGGCTATCAAGGTGCCTGACGCTCAGATGGTGGACCCGTTCGGAGGGCTGGCCGATCTTGCCCGGCGTGTTTTGACCACCCCCACCTCACCGGAGAAGACCTTCGAGGATGACCCGCTGCGGATGCTTCGTTTGTTTCGATTCTGGGCGGTGTTGGAGTTTCAGCCCGCCGCGCCGACGCTGCAGGCAGTGGCTGGGATGGCGGGACGCCTCCAGATAGTGTCGGCAGAGCGGATCAGGGACGAGCTCAGCAAGCTGATCACCGCTCCCCGTCCCGCCGACGCCTTGTCGGGGATGGTGAGATCCGGGCTGGTTGAGCACTTCTTGCCCGAGCTTTCTTCTCTCCAGATGGAACAGGATCCCCGCCATCGTCACAAGGATGTGTTGGCGCACAGCCTGGCGGTGGTAGAAAAGGCTCCTACTCGACTGGTGTTGCGGCTGGCCTGTTTGCTCCATGACATAGGAAAGCCCGACACCCGCAGTTACGGGCCAAAGGGGGTCAGCTTTCACCATCACGAGGTGGTGGGGGCCCAACTGGCTCGCCGTCGCCTGGGGGAGCTTCGTTATCCACGGGCGGTGATAGACGATGTAACTCAACTGGTGGAGCTGCATTTGCGTCCTCACACCCTCAAGATGGGCTGGACGGATTCGGCGGTGCGCCGCTATGTGCGGGATGCCGGACCGCTCTTGGAGGATCTCAACGAACTGGTGCGCTGTGATGTGACCACCGTGAACCAGCGTCGGGCCACTTCTATTCGGAATCGGATCGACCGGTTGGAGGAGCGCATCGCCGAACTCAAGAAAAAAGAGGATCTCGACCGTCTCCGCGCACCGGTCAACGGCCATCAGATTATGTCCTATCTGGGGATCCCTCCCGGCCCGCCGGTGGGCGAGATTGTGAGAATCCTCCTGGAGAGACGCATAGAAGAGGGTCCCTATTCTGAGCAGGATGCGCTGGGGATCGCCCGGCGGTGGGCAATAGGCAAGGGATGGGAAGATCCCGGTCCTCCTCCCTCGGAATGAAAATGGGCAGATCGTTGTCGGGCTGGTCATACTGCTGGTAGCCCTTCACGGCAGGACTGACCCGCCGACCCTTTGGGAAAGGCTTCAGGAGTCGGGAGGAGCGGGGATAGGAGACTCGGTGTACCCGCTGCCCGGCAGCGCCGGATACGACGTGGAGAGCTATGTGATCGAGATGAGCTTGGATCCGACCGCCAAACAGATGTCGGCGACCTCCACCATCACGGCCGTGGCTACCGCCGATCTCGATCTCTTCGGTTTGGACTTCTTCGGCACCGTTACCTAATAGCGACGGGCACGGCCACAACAAGACCAAACAGGCCGAGACGGACGAGAAAGTTGTGGCTGTTGCCCCTCCTCCTCCCCGACCACCGGCCACCACCGGGTCCTGGTCCGGGGGGTGGGGGTGGTGAGCTCCTATGTCAAAATCGGGGTTGGTTTTGGTGGTTGGAGGTGGGTCCAGATGCGGTCTGAGATTCGGCGTTTGAGGACGCGTATGGCGTCTCTGTGGGTCTTTCCTCGGGTTATGAGTTTCTGGTAGTAGCGGCGGCCTTCGCTGTCTGCGCGGGCGATCTGGGTCAAAGCGGCGGTGTGGATGGCCCGGTTTAGTTGGCGGTTCCCGCCCCGGTTGAGTCGATGGCGTACTACTCGTCCGCTGCTGGCTTCGATGGGTGCGGTGCCGTTGGCCATGGCGAACTTGTCTTTGGTCGCATAGCGGTGTGGGTTGCCCACCTCCGAAAGGATGGTGGCAGCGACCAGCACACCCACCCCGTGAATGTCTATTAGACGGGTTCCGGACTGATCGACCATGGTTTTGATCTCGGCGGTGAGTTCCTTGATCTCGGTGTCCAGTTGTCGCAGTCTTCGGATGCGTTGCTTGGCGACCCGCCCGTGGGGAGTGGTGTCCCGCCAACACAGTTTCATGGCTTGGTCGAGGCTCTGGCGGGTAGTGAGCCGGGGAATGTTCTGGTGGTAGCCTGGTCGGAGCTTTCCCAGGTCGGCGTGGAGCCGGTTGGCCTGGGCGGTGCGGTCTTCTACCAGCTCCCGGCGGTATGAGACCAGCACACGCAGGTCTTCGGTGTCCTCCCAAAACGTCGGCGGGGCGAGCGTGTTGTCTCCGAGGAGCGACCCTGGCGATCACCCAAGCGTCGACCCGGTCGGTTTTGGTCTGGGTACGGCCACGGCGCCGGACCTGGGCGGTCAACTGGGGTGGAACCTCCCGGATGTCCAGACCAGCGGCCATAGCGGCGACCGCGGCTGGGCGGCCGAACGTGCCGGACCCCTCGACCGCTACCCTGGCGGCGGTGGTGTGAGCCCAATCTATGAGTTGGCGGTGACCGGCCGGGGTGTTGGGAATGCTCCGGTATTCCAAAGCCGTGCCCAGGTGGTCCACCAAACAGGCAGAAAGGGTATCCTTGTGCGAGTCGATCCCGATAACGAACATGGTTCAATCCTCCAATTTCGGGGGTTTGCGGGAGCGGCAGAAGGCTCGGCGAAGCGCATCCATGCGTCGAAACAACACCCCCACAGGGGGCAGATACAAGTCACGCTCCTATCAAGCGACAACACCGAGCGGGCAACCGGTGGGGAGGCACTCACTACCAAAGCCACCACACCCCACAGGGGCAAGGGGCAGGTCCATTTGGAGCCATCCCCACCGGCACTGCCACACCCCCCATTCAAACACGCATGGTTCGTTTGATGAGGGTCTGGAGGAGGCGCCGGCTCAGGCTTCTGAGGTGTTCGAGGACATTGAGGCGGGTGTGTGGTACGAATCAGCAGTGTCATGGATGATCCTCCATCGGGTCACTTCCGGATGCACCATCACCATGTTCTGTCCCCAAGCCAACCTCACCCGCCAACAATTCGTTATTTTTCTATGGAGAGCAGCCGGGCGGCCTACCCCCCAATACCTGGGATCAGAAGTCTTCTCAGATGTCAAGAAAGTCGTCTACGCCGACCAAGCCATCGGGTGGGCCGTCGGAAACGACATAACCAGAGGATGCACCCCCGGCCAATACGGAGACTCCGACTGGACATTCTGTCTCACCCAAGAGGTCACCAGAGGACAAATGGCCACCCTGTTGTACCGGCACACCGAAGCCGACCACGTGGGACAACCCCCTCCCTACACCGACGTGCAACGCGACGGCTACTACGCCACCAGTGTGGCGTAGCTCACCGACGTCGGGGTGGTACCCGGATGCGACTCCGACCTGTTCTGCCCCGACCGCGACGCCACCCGCGCCGAAGCAGCACTGTTCATCAACGGAGTAGCCATCCAACCACAAATCTGGGGAGAAGGAAACACCTCCTTCATCCCCCAACCACAATAAACCAAGAAAGACAGTCAGGCATCTACCCTATCCAACTGTCAGGACTCTTGGACCGCCGCCTCAAGAAGGTATCTATCTTGCAACAGAAGCACTCGAGACCGCTGAACCATGGGCCATAAGCAGGATATTGGTGGATCCTGCCACTTCCCCTTTGGTGTGAAAACGGCCATTTCGGCGGTGGGGCTGGTCGTGGTGCTGGGGGGTATAGCCGCCTGTGGCGGGGATGCCGGAGATCCCTCTGGCTCCACGTCGTCATCTGTTGACGGAACCGCTCTGGCCCAACCTCCCGACACCACCTTGGCCCCGGCTGCCCCAACCACGGTTATCACCACCCTCCCGCCCAGCACCACCACCACTGCGCCAACCACGACGACCACCACGCTTCCGGTCACGACGACCACGCTCCCGCCGACCACTACCACTACGACCCCGACGGAGCCGACTTTGTGGGAGCGTCTCCAGGCGTCGGGAAGAGAAGGAGTAGGGGACTCCTTGTATCCAACCCTCGGTTCCTCCGGCTACGACGTAGAGAGCTATCTGATCGAGATGCGCTTCGATCCGATCACCAGGTGGCTGTCGGCCTCCTCCACCATCACAGCCATGGCCACCGCCGACCTCGATCTGTTCAGTCTGGATTTCTTCGGCATGGAGACCAGCGGGGTGACGGTCAACGGCGCCGCGGCGGGCTACGAGCAAGTCTCCGAAGAGCTGATCATCGAACCCTCCCAGCCGCTCGGGCATGGAGACCCGATGACGGTGGTTGTCTTCTATGAAGGAGTGGTTGTCTCCCGGCCCGGCCAGGCGATCCAGGGGTACACCTCCGGTGGCCATTGGTCGGTCGACGAGGAGACCTTCTTTGTACTGAACGAGCCGGATGGCTCTGCCGCTTGGGCGCCTTTCAACGATCATCCTCTGGACAAGGCGCTGGTAACTCTGGAGGTGGAGGTTCCCGCCGGTTGGACGGCGGTGTCAGGCGGAAGGCTTGTCGAGTCGCGGGAAGAAGGGCAAGCCGCGCTCTTTCGATGGTCGATGGAATATCCCGTGGCGCCCTATCTGGTTCCCCTCGGAATCGGGCGGTTTGCTTCTCGTTCCGAGCCCGACCCCCTGGGTCTGGAGATCACCACCTGGTATCCCGAGGGCCTGAATCCCGAGTTGCTCGATCCCTTCACCCGCCAGCACCGATTCCTGCAATTCCTGTCCGGGCTGTTCGGGCCCTATCCCTTCGAAACGGTGGGTGCCATGGTGGTTGATGCCGGAGTGGGGCTGGCCCTGGAGCACCAGACCCTCCCCACTTACGACGTTTCTTTGCTGTGGGAGGGGGTGGTGATACACGAACTCGCCCACCAGTGGTTCGGAAACTCGGTGTCGGTGGCGGACTGGAGCGACATCTGGCTTAACGAGGGCCCCGCCACCCTTGCAGAGTGGCTCTGGATAGAAGAAACCCTGGGAGTGACCGACTACGACCGAGTGGTGGCCAATCACTACCGGCTGTTCTCCGGCGAGTTTTACCTCGATGGGAGCGGCTCTCCGCAAGAGGCGGCGGCCACCGCTGCCCGCCGGTTCTATCCCCCCGGCTTGCCACCCGCCAATGACCTCTTCAACTTTTCGGTGTATGGGCGGGGAGCGCTGACTCTGGTTGCCCTCCGAGATGTACTGGGAGACGCCGCGTTTTTCGGAATGCTCAAAAGCTGGCACGACACCCATCGCTACGGAAACGCCACCACCGCCGAATTCCTGTCCCTGACCGAGGAGACAGGAGGACCCTCAGCGCGCAAGCTGGTGGAAGCCTGGCTTTACGACCCAGTACCACCCCCTCTGCCTGACCGAGACCTCTACCCACTTGGGCACGAGGAGGATTCCCAGGGCGCATAAGCGGGAGCGGGAAGTTGCCGGGTGCAGGGGCACGCGCCATTTGACGAACGGGGGGTTTCGGGCGCCCCAGAGCTTTCAGGCTTTGCGATCAGCCGGCGAATCGCAAAGCCTGGCCTTAAGGCGCCAGACAACGCGATTGGCCCGGAAACACATAGAATGCCTTTTGGAGTTATGCGCATATTCGTATATAGTCGATCTGATGCGAATCGGTGATATCAGATGAAACTGAAAGCGGCGGTGATTGGAGCGTCCGGATATGCCGGTGGGGAGTTGATCCGGCTGCTGGACGCCCACCCGGTCTTCGACCTTATGTGGCTCGGCGCTCATACTCGGGCCGGCGCCGCGTTGGGGGAGGTACATCCTCATCTCTCCGCGGGTGATCGTCGGCTGTCGCCCACGACTGTGGAGAACATCCCCCAGGTGGATGCAGCGTTTCTGGCTCTGCCGCACGGGGCATCCTATGAGTTGGGGCACGAGTTGGCAGAGAGGGGCGCGGCCGTGTTCGACCTGGGATCTGACTATCGGTTCGACACCGAGGCGCGCTATGAGACGGCCTACGGCGCTCCCCATCCGGCCGGCCATCGCCTAGGCGAGTGGCAATACGGCCTCCCGGAGTTGTTCGGCTTGGAAGGGGCGCGGAGGGTGGCCCTGCCGGGCTGCTATCCGACCGCGGTGCTGTTGGCGGCTGTTCCACTGCTGGCGGGGGGATTGACTTCCGGCCCGGTGGTGGCCGACTGCCTCTCGGGCGTCTCGGGAGCGGGCAGATCCCTCCGGTCCGATTTGCTGTTCGGACAGGTCGCGGAAGGAGCGCAAGCCTATGGGGTTACCACCCATCGGCACCGGCCCGAGATAGAGATGGGCATGGAGATGGCCGGGGTTTCTGCCCGGGTCACCTTCACCCCCCACCTGCTTCCCATCCAGCGGGGGTTGCTGGCCACCGTAACCATGCCCGCCATCGAGCCTCCGGTGGATCGTGAAGACCTCCTGGGCGTCCTGGGCAAGATGTATGACGGCTGTCCTCTGGTGGAAGTGGTCGATCGTCCCCCCCAGACCCGATGGGTGGCGGGGTCCAGCCGGGCGCTGGTCACGGCTTTCTTCGATTCCCACACCGGGATGGTGATAGCCCAGGCTGCATTGGACAACCTTTTGAAGGGCGCCGCCGGCCAAGCCGTCCAAGCCGCCAACCTGGTATATGGGCTGGAGGAAGCGACCGGCTTGGATATAACGGGGTGGATGCCATGAGCGTTACTTTTCCGAAAGGGTTTTGGGCGTCGTCTGCCGTGGCTGGAATCAAGCCTTCCGGCGCGCCGGACCTGAGCCTGGTAATGGCCGCGGAAACGGTCCCTGCCGCGGCGGTGTTTACCCCTAATAGGGCCGCAGCTCCGCCGGTGCGGCTCTCCCGGCGTCATATAGAGTTGTCAGGAGGGCGGATCCGAGGGGTAACACTCAACTCGGGTTGCGCCAACGCCGCCACCGGCCAGCCCGGCGCCCAGGCCGCCTACGACATGGCCGCCGCGGTCGCCGAGGTGTTGGGCTGCGCGGTCGCTGAGGTGTTGGTCTGCTCCACGGGACCGATCGGCCAGCAGTTGCCCATGGACAAGATCATCCCCACCATGCAGCTTCTCGCCGCCCGGGCGTCCTCCAGCCCCGCCGCGGGACGGGAAGCCGCGACGGGGATCATCACCACTGATACCTTTGTAAAAGAGGCAGCGGTCTCTGGCCCAGGGGGATTTCGGGTGGGAGGGATGGCCAAAGGGGCCGCGATGGTCCGTCCGCAGATGGCCACCATGCTGGCGGTGATAACCACCGACGCCATCGCCTCGCCCCAGCGGCTGCGCGAAGTACTCGGCCAAGCGGCAGATGAGACTTTCAACAGCATCAACATCGACGGGTGCGAGTCCACCAACGACACAGTCATTCTGATGGCGTCCGGTGCTTCGGGGCTCGAACCGTCAACAGAAGATCTCACCCGGGGGGTGCGGTCGGTCTGCGCCCGGCTGGCCCGCGACATCGTGGTGGATGCGGAGGAATCCACCCGGGTGGTGACCATTCGCGTCAGCGGCGCCGCGGACAACGGTTCCGCCCGCCGCATGGGCATGGCGATAGCCGACTCCGACCTGGTGCGCTGCTCTTTTTATGGGGGAGACCCCAACTGGGGGAGGCTCGTGGCCGCGCTCGGCGCCTGTGGGGAGGATATGGACGCCGATCGGATCGGAATCACCTACCAGGGAGCACCGGTGGCAAGGGGCGGGGTGTTCACGGGCGTGGACCTGGCCGCGGTGGGGAACCTGCTGGTTGGCGATTTCGAGGTCGGGGTCACGGTTGGGGACGGTCCGGGAACCGCCGAGATCCTCACTTGCGATCTCACCCCCGGGTACGTGACTTACAACGGGGAGCCATCATGACTACCGGCCATAGCCCTCCCACCCGGCTCAAGCCTCGCATCGCCTCTTCGATGGGGAAGGCGGCCATCCTCATGGAAGCGCTGCCTTACATCCGTCGTTTTGCCGGGACCACCGTGGTTGTCAAGTACGGCGGCTCGGCGATGGATGACCTGACTTTCGCCCAGTCCTTCGCCAGGGATGTGACGCTTCTTTCCCAAGTCGGGATCAAGGTGGTGGTGGTCCACGGCGGCGGGCCACAGATCACCGCGGCCATGAAGAGGGAGGGAATTGCTCCCACCTGGGTGGACGGACTGCGGGTGACCAATGCCCGCACCATGGAGTTGGTGCGGAGGGTGCTGGGAGGGGAGGTCAACGGGGAGATCGTCCGCCTCTTGGCGGCCAGTGGCGCCAAGGCGGTGGGCTTGAGCGGTGTGGATGCCGCCCTGTTCCGGTGTCGGCGACTGGACAGCCGCCTGGGGAGGGTGGGTGATCTGTCCGAAGTGAATCCGGCTATGGTGGAGCTCCTCTTGGAGGGAGGGATGACACCGGTGGTGGCGCCGCTGGGACTGGGCTTTGACGGCGAGGTCTACAACTTGAACGCCGACACCGTGGCGGGTGCCCTGGCCGCCGCGCTGGGAGCCCAGAAGCTGGTGTTTCTCACCGATGTGGAGGGGGTGTACCGCAATCCCAACGACGCCTCCTCGCTCATCTCCAAGATGACCCTGGCCGAGTTGGTGATGATGGTCGACCGGTTCAGGGGAGGAATGCTTCCCAAGTTGCGGGCGGTGGTGGAAGCCATGAAAGGCGGAGTCTCCCAGGCCCATGTCCTGGACGGGCGGGTCCAACACGCCCTGTTGTTGGAGATGTTCACTCCCGAGGGAATAGGGACCATGGTCATTTACCAGGAAGGAGAGCAAAAGTGAGCTCCTGGATCGAGAACGCGGACCGGACACTCATCCCTGCCTATGGGCGAACCCCAGTTGTCTTCACCCGGGGCGAGGGCGTCTGGCTTTATGATCGGGAGGGGCGGTCCTATCTGGATTGTCTGACCGGTTTGGCGGTGGTGGCGGTCGGACACGCCAACCCACGGGTGGCGGAGGCCGCCAGCGTCCAGCTCTCCGAGTTGGTTCACGTCTCCAACATCTTCTATACCGAGCCGATGGTGACATTGGCCGGACGACTGACCGCACTTTCCGGGCTGGATAGGGCGTTTTTCGCCAACTGCGGGGCCACCGCCAACGAGACGGCCATCAAGCTGGCCCGCCGGTACTCGCAGGAAAAGCACGGCGCGCATCGCTACGAGGTGGTTTCTCTGCTGGACTCTTTCCACGGGCGCACCCTGGCCACCCTGGCGGCCACCGGCCAACCCGGCAAACAGCAGACGTTCGAGCCGCTGCCGCCCGGGTTTCGCCAGGTTCCCCCCGGAGATATCGACGCGCTGGGCGAAGCGGTCACCGACCGCACCGCGGCGGTGATGGTCGAGACTACCCAGGGCGAGGGGGGCGTGGTTCCCCTCTCCGCCCATTACCTCCAAGAAGTTCGGGAAATGTGCAGCCGGACGGGGACCCTGATGATCATCGACGATGTCCAGGCGGGCATAGGGCGCACCGGGCACATGTTTTCTTGGCAGGGCCTGGGTTTCGAGCCGGATATCGCCACCGTGGCCAAGGCGCTGGCGAACGGTTTGGCGATAGGCGTCTGCCTCGCCCGTGAGGAAGTCGCCACGGCTTTTCGTCCCGGCGATCACGGCACCACTTTCGGCGGCGGTCCGGTCCCTTGCGCGGCTGCGTGTGCAGTTTTGGACGAGATCGCCGAACGGGATCTGCTGGCCAACTGCCTGGCGCGTTCGCGCCAGTTCGCCGAAGGACTGGAAGCCCTGGATGGCGTGAAGAAGGTTCGGGGACGGGGATTGCTGTTGGCGGCCGTCCTGGAAGGGGAGTGGGCAGCCGCCGCCACCCATCGGGCACTGCAGCTCGGGCTCGTGGTCAACAACGTGCGGGCGGATGCCGTGCGCTTCGCCCCTCCGCTCACCATCACTCCCGAGGAGACCACCGAAGCGATATCGCGATTCGGTGTGGCCCTATCAGATTCGATTGGCGCGGAGGGTTGAATGAGTTCGGCCGGCGCTCGCAGGCGGGCATTGCGTGGTCTGCTTGCCCGGGGAGACGCCGCGGAGCAGGCGGAATTGGCAAAAGGGCTGGCTGCAGAAGGGTTTGTGGTCAGCCAGTCCACTATCTCCCGGGATCTGCGTTTCTTGGGAGCGGTCAAGGACCGGCAGGGTGGCTACCGACTGGACTCCCACAATGCCAGGGCGGAAAGATCTACAGACCCGGAGCGAAAGCTGGGCAAGGCAATCAACTCCTATACGGTGTCGATAGAGGCCTCGGCCAACCTGGTGGTGATGAAGACCTTTCCGGGCGCCGCCTCGGTGGTGGCCTCGGCTCTGGACGCTGCTCTGGAGAAGGGAGAGATTGGAAGTGTTCTGGGAACCGTGGCCGGCGATGACACCATCCTGGTGGTGGCGGCTCGGCCATCGGGTGGCCGGAATGTGAAGGAGCGACTGGAGAGCATCGGAGAAATGGTATGACCAAGGTGGTTCTTGCTTACTCGGGCGGCCTGGACACTTCGGTGATCCTGGCCTGGCTCCGAGAGGTTCACAAGGCAGAGGTGATTGCCTACACTGCCGACATCGGTCAGGGTGAAGAGGTGTCAGCGGCTCGCCAGAAGGCACTCGACACAGGCGCCATTGAGGCGGTGGTGTCCGACCTGCGTCACGAATTCGTCACCGAGGCGGTGTTCCCCGCCTTTCGGGCCGGGGCGCTCTATGAGGGCTACTACCTCTTGGGGACCTCCCTGGCCCGGCCGATCATCACCCAGGGCATGATCGAGGTCGCCCGGCGGTTCGACGCCGACGCCATCTCCCACGGCGCCACCGGCAAGGGCAACGATCAGGTTCGCTTCGAGTTGTCGGCTTATGCTTTGCAGCCCGACATCCAGGTGATTGCTCCCTGGCGTGAGTGGGAGATGCGGGGCCGAGCCGATTTGGTGGAATATGCTCGCCAGCGGGGAATCCCCGTCCCGGTCTCGCCCGAAAAGCCCTATTCCACCGACGCCAACCTGCTGCACATCTCCTATGAGGGAGGGGTGCTGGAAGATCCCTGGGCCGCCCCGCCCGAGAATATGTTCGCTCTGACCGTCGATCCTCGCTTGGCGCCCGATCAGCCCGAGGAGATTACGGTTGCTTTCGAGAAGGGTGATCCGGTGGCCGTCAACGGAGAAAGGATGGAGCCTGTTGCGCTGCTGGGGGAACTGAACCGCCTGGGCGGCCGCCACGGGGTGGGCCGGATCGACATAGTGGAGAACCGGTTCGTGGGGATCAAAAGCCGCGGGGTCTACGAGACGCCGGGGGGAACCATCCTCTTCCATGCTCTACGGGCGGTGGAGTCGATCACCATGGATCGTCAGGTGGCCCATCTCCGGGACGAGCTCGCCCCCCGCTACGCCGAGATGGTCTACAACGGCTTCTGGTTCGCTCCCGAGCGCCACGCCCTGCAGACGCTCTTCGACGAAATGGCGGAGGTGGTGACCGGCGAGGCGCGGCTCTCTCTCTACAAGGGGTCTGCGAAGGTGCTGGGCCGCCGTTCCGACCAAAGTCTCTATGACCCCGAGCGCGCTACCTTCGAGGAGGACGATGTGTATGACCAGGCCGACGCCGGGGGATTCATTCGGGTCAACTCCCTGCGCCTGCGTCCTCCTTCCTCCCAAACGCCGGAAGATGCCGCGTCGTGACGCTTTGGGAAGGGCGGCTTGCGGGCGTTCCCGCCTCCGCAATGTGGGACTTCACCGTCTCGACCGCCGATCGACGGCTACTTCTTGACGACATCGAAGGGTCTTTGGCCCATGTGGGAATGCTCGGAGAGGTGGGGATACTGTCGAAGACGGAGACCTCCACCATCACCGAGGGACTTCAAGCTATCGCCGAAGAGGCTCGGACCGGCGCCTTTGTCTTCTTTGAAACCGATGAGGATGTGCATTCGGCGGTGGAACGCCGCCTGATCGAGTTGGTGGGGCCGGTGGGAGGAAAGCTCCATACCGGACGGTCCCGCAACGACCAGGTCGCCCTGGACCTCATCCTGTACATGCGACGCGGAGCCCTCGGTCATGTCCAAGGCCTGGCTCGCCTGGCGTTGGTGCTGGTGGACGTCGCCTCGCAGTTGGGCCCAGAGGTGGTGGTTCCCTCCTATACCCACCTTCAGCAGGCTCAGCCCACGCTGTTTGCCCATCACCTCTTGGCCTACGCGCAAATGACGGCACGGGATCGGCGTCGGTTTCTGGACTTGATGGCCCGGCTGGACTGCTCTCCCCTGGGAGCGGGCGCCTCGGCCGGATCATCCCTTCCCCTCTCCCCGGGAATAAGCGCCGCCCGGCTGGGTATGTCAAAGCCCTTCGCCAACTCTTTGGAAGCTGTGGGCTCCCGGGACCGCGCCGCCGAGTACGTGTGGTGTTGCGCCCGCTCCATGGTTTCCCTCTCCCGCTTGGGAGAGGACCTGGTTTTGTGGTCCACAAGGGAGTTCGGGTGGGCGACTTTGGCCGATGAGTTCGCCACCGGCTCTTCAGCGTTGCCGCAAAAGAAGAACCCTGATGTGGCAGAACTCGTGCGGGGAAAGGCTGCCGGGGCAATCGGGGCACTCACGGCTATGCTGGCGTTAGAAAAGGGTTTGCCTATGTCATACAACCGTGACCTGCAAGAGGACAAGGAACATTTGTTCCGGGTGGATGACGACTTGGCTGGCGCCACTACAGCCTTGGCTGGGCTGATGTCCTCAGCCCGGTTTCATCCGCCCCCGCCTGCTTCGGAGACGGCTGCTTTGGACTTGGCCGAGGCGTTGGTGGCAAGGGGGACTCCTTTCCGGGAGGCGCATCGGGTCATGGGAGAGATAGCGGCCCGGTTGGCATCACAGGGTCGGGACTTCGCGTCACTCAATTCCGATGAACTTGCCGGGGCGCATCCCGGTTTCCTAGCTTCCGACCTGGATCTGTTGAATCCGGTGATCTCGGTGCAACGGAGAGCCACTCGGGGAGGGGGGAGCCCCGAAAGTGTGGCCGTCCAGATCACCGCGCTACGCGGTGAACTCTTGGAGGACGCTGTTCCGTGAGCCACCCCGGCCTCACCCGGCCCACTCGACCGCCGTTTTGGCGCAACGCCACTTTCCTGAAATGGGCGGCGCAGATCGGAGTGCTCTTCGGGGTGGTGGTTCTGGGTTATGTGCTGATTGGCGAGGCAGCCGCCAACATGAAAGCGCAGGGACTCTCGTTGGACTGGGATCTCTTGACGGATCCCCCGGGCATCCAACTGGGAGAAGGGGTTTTCATTATACCCGAAACCGGGTTGGAGGTGTTCTATACCGGAGCGGTGAATATGTTGAGGATCGCCCTGTCGGGAATCGCGGCAGCCACCGTGGTGGGGGTGGCAGTTGGTATAGCCCGGCTGTCCTCCAACTGGCTGGCGTCCCGGCTGGCTACGGCGTTCGTGGAGACGGTTCGCAACATTCCGGTCCTGGTGCAGGTGGTCTTCTGGTTTTTCCTCGCTTCCATTCTTTTCCCCAACCTGGAGGAGGATAGCTCCGGTCCGATCCCCGGAGTGCTGCTGGTCAGCCGTAAAGGGGTTTCCTTCGCGTGGCCCTTTCCGCAGGAGACCTTCTGGCAATGGGGCGTATTCTTGGTGCTGGGTCTTCTGACCGCCCGGTGGATATATCGCAGCCGGATGCGCAGAGCCGAAGAAACGGGGGAGGACACCCGGCCTCTCACCTGGGCGGTGGCGACGCTGTTGGCTTGGGCATTGGTTGGCTGGGTAGCGCACCCATTGGCCGGGGCTCTTGGATGGGTGTTCGCCTTATTGGCCGCTCTGGTGGGTTTCATTCCGGTTTTGGTGTACCAGATGCTCTTGGCGTTGGCCGCCCTCTATCTGGGGTGGCGATGGATTCATCGGTTCTTGGAGTCCCGTCGCAGTCCCGCCGGCATGGCCAGACTTACCGACGACGATTACTTCCGGTTGGTGCTGGCAGGGCTCATGGGCGCCGGTGGAGCAGTGGCGTTGCTGTTGCTGCCGGCGGTCACCGATTTGGGAGTCAGTGTCTTCCAAGGCCTTTTGGAGTTCTTCGATCAGAAGTTCGACTTCCTCCGCACCGGGGCGCCCGTGGTGATCGGACAGCCATCGGTGGAACTGCCGGGCCGATTTCCACAGATCGCCCCTTCTGGCATGACCATGACTTCCTCATTTTTCGGAATCTGGATGGGAGTGACTCTTTACACAGCCGCGTTCATCGCCGAGATCGTCAGAGGCGGCATTCTTTCGGTGGCCAAGGGCCAGAGCGAGGCGGGATACTCCCTGGGTTTGAGGCGGGGGCAGCTTCTCCGCATGGTCATCCTCCCACAGGCCTTCCGGGTGATTCTTCCTCCGCTGGGCAACCAATATCTGAATTTGGCCAAGAACACCTCGCTTGGGATCGCAGTGGCCTTCCCGGAGATGGTGCAGGTTGGCCAGACCATGTTCAATCAGACTGGCGACACCATCCAGGTGATTCTTTTGTGGATGGGGTTCTATCTGACCATCAGCCTCTTGATTTCGCTGCTGATCAACTACTACAACCGACGCGCCCAACTGGTGGAGCGGTAGATGAGCCTCGAACAGTTTGAGCTTATTCCGGCCGAGCCGCCCCCCAAGGCGGTCCGCCTGAGCGGGCTCAACTGGGTCCGTAAGAACCTCTTCGCCTCGGTATTCAACGGGACGCTGACTGTGCTCCTCACGGTGGGGCTGCTGATGGGAATCTTGGCGGTGCTCCGCTTCGTCTTCAGCCTGGATCGTCGCTGGGAGGTGATCCCTCCCAACGCCGCCAATTACGTGGTGGGGTCATATCCCCGCGACGGCTTGGTCAACATGTGGTGGTCGGTTTGGATCATCGCCGCTCTTGCCGGGATATCAACCGTCCTGTGGGGCGCCAAGGACCGGATCTCGTTGGTGAAGTTAGTGGCGGGGGTGAGGGCGGCAGGGGTGACCGCTTTGGTGGTGGGAGTGCTGTCGCTGTGGTCCCCCGCCGGAACCGCAGTCCAATCCTTGCTGGTCTGGGGTGGGGCCGTCCTCGTGGCGGCCGGGTGGGCGCTTATGAGGATGTTGTCGGATGATAGGACGGTGCCCACCACGAGCGCCTTGGCCGGTTTGGTCGCACTGGGACTGGCTGTGACGTGGGTCCTACGCCTGGACAGCACCGCCCACTGGCACCTGCGGTTGATCGTGACCGCCTTGGTGATAATGGCGTTCCATGGGCTAGGGCGGCTGGCCGCACGGTGGGCTTCGCCACGGGCTCTGAAAAGAACTGTCACGTTCCTGTGGGTGGTCTCGTTTCCCGTGATCTATATGCAGATCCAGCGCAGCCCCAGCCTGGAGTGGGAGGAGGTGCTCCCGTGGCTTCCCTGGGCGGTTCTCGTGGCGGCGGTCGGGCCGGTCGTGATCGGGCTGGTCAGCCGTCTCCGACGAGAGCAAGCCGCAGCGGTTAACTTTCTGCTGGGGGGAGTGGCGATTTTCTCCTGGGTGGTGCAGTGGCCGATGGCCATCCGGGTGCTGACGCTGCTGCTGACGCTTTTCTCGATGGCCGCTCCTACTTTCGCCTCCAGCCCGCAGGCTCGGAAGGCTTTCTACTGGTCGTGGTTGGGAGGATCGCTCTGCGCCCTGTATTTCTTTCTGCTGGGGGTGGGATCGACTGATCTGGGCACCCGCGGAGACTTCCTGGGCGGATTCAACCTCACTATCCTGTTGGCGGTGGGGGGGATTGCTCTCTCCTTTCCCGTCGGGCTGCTCCTGGCCTTGGGGCGCACCTCGACCATGCCCATCTTTCGGCTTTTGTCCGTCGCCTACATAGAGATGGTCAGGGGGATCCCGCTGATCACCGTGTTGTTCTTTGCCGACAAAGTCATTCCCCGCTTTCTGCCACCGTGGGTGGATGTCACCGGAGAGACGAAAGCGCTTCTGGCCATTACTGCCTTCTCTGCCGCCTACCTCGCCGAGAACGTGAGGGGCGGGCTGCAGTCGGTCTCCAAAGGACAATTCGAGGCGGCCCGGGCACTGGGAATGAGCACCGCTCAGATGACCATGCTCATCACTCTGCCCCAAGCCTTGAGGGCGGTCATCCCCGCCATGGTGGGCCAGGCCATCGCCCTCTTCAAGGACACCTCGCTGGTGGCCATCATCGGGCTGGCCGACTTTTTGAGAGTGGCCCGCGATGTGGTGCCCAACCAACCCGACTCCTTGGGGAGCGTTCTGGAGAACCTGTTGCTGGCGGCGGTGGTCTATTGGGTTTTCGCCTTCAACTTCAGCCGCGCCAGCCTGCGACTGGAGAGACGATTGGGATTGGGCACCCGCTAGCGTTGGAGTAGTGATGGAAAACGGACCGACTGACCAAATCATCGTATGTGAAAACGTCAAAAAGTGGTTTGGGGATTTCCAGGCCCTGCGAGGGGTGACCACCTCGGTGAAAGAGGGGGAGGTGGTGGTGATCATCGGACCCTCGGGGTCGGGCAAATCCACCTTTATACGTTGCATCAATCGCTTGGAACAGCATCAGGAGGGACGGATCATGGTGGCTGGAACCGAACTCACCTCCGATGTGCGCAACATCGAGCGGATCCGCTCGGAGGTGGGGATGGTGTTTCAGCAGTTCAACCTGTTTCCCCATCGCACCGTGTTGCAGAACATCACCCTGGCCCAGATCTGGGTCCGCAAGCGCACCAGGGCGGAGGCCGAGGAGCGGGCGGTCGCGCTCCTGGAACGGGTGGGGATACCCGAGCAGGCCTCCAAGTATCCGGGCCAACTCTCCGGCGGGCAGCAGCAGCGGGTGGCCATTGCCCGTGCGTTGGCGATGGATCCCAAGATCCTGCTGTTCGACGAGCCGACTTCCGCTCTCGATCCCGAGATGATCGTAGAAGTGCTGGAAGTGATGCAGGAACTGGCCCAGACCGGGATAACCATCGTGGCCGTCACCCACGAGATGGGCTTCGCCCGGGAGGTCGCCAACCGTATCCTGCTGTTCGACGAGGGCCAGATAATAGAAGAAGGACCCCCGGCGGAGTTTTTTAACAACCCCCGCCATCCCCGCACCAAGATGTTCCTAAAGCAAATCCTCAGCCATTGAGGCCGGGGCTGACGCCGGCGGCTCGGCGCGGATTCCCAAACCGGCACCTTGGTAAAGATGGGCTTTGCCGGGCGGCAAGATATAGGCTCCTGATCGGCTCGGGGCTTTATGTCATATTTATCCCTAAGGTGACATTTTTTACCAAGCCCATGGACACAAATCCAGGAGACAAAGGTCCAGGGGCTTGGTAAAATTCCTATCAACAAGACGAGGACAGGAGGGAGAGATGAGCGAACCTATCAAGGGCTACATAGTTCGAGGAAAGAAACGGTCGCCCAAGACCTATCCAACGGGGCGGGTGTGCATCCAGAAGGGATGTGAGGTGAAGCTGAATCGCTACAACCGCCGCGAGCACTGCTACAACCACGCGCCGGTTTGTTATCCGCGAGTCCGGGGAAGGGTGCTTCCCGAGAACGCCTAGTTGGGCTTAGTCCACTCGGTCCGGGGCGGATTCCCGGACGACCCGCCTTCAGGGGAGCGATCGCGTCGGGGCGGGTCTGGGCTTTTCCCCAGTCGGCTTTGGATTGCCGAGGGGTCGGGGGCTTTATTTGTTGCTACCCGTTGCAGCTTTTTCGGCGATCTCTGCCACCACGTCCGCGTTAGCCAGGGTGGTGACGTCCCCTAGTTGTCGCTGTTCGGAGATGTCCTGGAGAAGGCGGCGCATGATCTTTCCCGACCGGGTCTTGGGGAGGTCGTCGGTGAACACGATCGACGCCGGCCGGGCGATGGGGCCGATCACCTTTCTCACGTGGTTCCGCAGTTCCTCCAGCAGTTGGCTGTCGCCGCTGCGGGTTCCCCGGAGGGTGACGAACGCGGCGATGGCCTGTCCGGTTATCTCGTCCTTGCGGCCCACCACCGCCGCTTCGGCCACGGCCTGGTGGGAGACCAGGGCTGATTCGACCTCGGTGGTGGAGATGTTGTGTCCCGAGATCAGCATGATGTCGTCCACCCGTCCCAACAGCCAGTAGTACCCCTCGTCGTCCCGCTTGCAGCCGTCTCCGGGGAAGTAGCGGCCCGGAAACCGCGACCAGTAGGTGTCGATGTAGCGCTCCGGATCTCCGTAGATGGTGCGCGCCATGGATGGCCAGGGTCGGGTGATCACAAGGTAGCCGCCCTGGCCCCAGGGGACCGAGTTGCCTTCGTCGTCGACGATGTCCGCGGAGATGCCCGGGAAGGGGAAGGTAGCCGAACCGGGCTTGGTGGTGACCACCCCCGGCAGGGGAGTGATCATGATGGAGCCGGTCTCGGTCTGCCACCAGGTATCGACGATAGGACATGTTTCGGCGCCGATGTTCTCGTGATACCACATCCAGGCCTCGGGGTTGATGGGTTCACCCACCGTTCCCAGCACCCGGAGCGATGACAGGTCGTGGCGGGCCGGAAATTCGTCTCCCCACTTCATGAAGGACCGGATGGCGGTGGGAGCGGTGTAGAAAATGGTGACCCCGTATTCGGCCACGATCGACCACAGCCTGTCCAGGTCGGGATGGTTCGGTGCTCCCTCGTACATGACGCTGGTGGCCCGGTTGGCCAGCGGCCCGTAGACGATATAGGAATGGCCGGTCACCCAGCCGATGTCCGCCGCGCACCAATAGATGTCGTCTTCGGGCTTGAGATCGAAGACATATGAGTGGGTGGTCATCACCGAGGTCAGATATCCCCCCTGAGTATGGACTATCCCCTTGGGGCGCCCGGTGGTGCCAGAGGTGTAGAGGATGTAGAGGGGATGCTCGGCCTCCAGGTGCGCCGGCGCCAACTCGTCGGGTTGGCCCTCGGTGATATCGTGCCACCAGTGGTCCCGTCCCTCGACCATGGTCACCGGGGTGTCGGTCCTTTTCACGACCACCACCGAAGCCACATCGGGGCAGCGTTCGACGGACACGTCGGTGTTGTCCTTAAGTGGCACTACGTTCCCTCCCCGCCATGATCCGTCCTGGGTGATCACCACCCGCGCGTCGGCATCCAGGATCCGGTCGGCCAGAGAGTCGGAGGAGAACCCGCCGAACACCACCGAGTGGACGGCGCCGATCCGGGCACAGGCGAGCATCGCTACTGGAAGCTCGGGGATCATCCCCATGTAGATGGCCACTCGGTCGCCCTTCTCAACGCCCAAACTCACCAGGGCGTTGGCGAACCGGCAGACCCGGGTGTAAAGATCCCCGTAGGTGAGAGTGAGGCTGTCCCCCGGCTCCCCGATCCAGTGATAGGCCACCTGGTCGCCGTGCTCGGCGATGTGGCGATCGAGACAGTTGTAGGAGAGGTTGAGTTCCCCGTCCTCGAACCACTTGTAAAAAGGAGGGTTGTCGTCGTTGAGCACACGGGTGGGCTCGGTGAACCAGTCGATCCGCTCGGTGGCCTGGGTCCGCCAGAAATCGAGCCAGGCGGCGTCGGCATCGGCATGCACGCCCTGCCGGGCGTTGGCTTGGGCGGCGAAATCGGAAGAGGGAGGAAAGGTCCTCTTCTCGACCAGCAGGTTCTCCAGGGTTTCCGCCATGGTGCGCTCCTTTGTTGCTCTGCGACTTGCTCCCGAATTTAGGGGGGCGTTCAATAGGTTGGTCAGGTCGGCGACAGTCCCGATAGGGGACATGGTAGATGCGTGTTCGCCAACTGGAGACGCCCTCGACGGATTCGCGGCGTCGGGAGCCGAGCCGGACGGGGTCTCAGCGGCGTCGGGGGCGCATGGGGTAGCGGCGGCGGTACAGGGCGTACAGCCCTTCTGCGACCAGGGCGGCTATCGCCAGGACCTGTACCCAGTCTCCCAGTCGGACATAGAGAGTCGGCCCAGAGGTTCGCGTCCGCACCTCTCCTAACAGCAGGGCCTCTTCGGCCAGAGCGGTCTGGGGACCGGTCTCGCCCGAGGGGGTGATGATGGTGGAGCGGCCGGTCACCGCGGTGTGGATCAACGGCATTCCCAGTTCGGCCGCCCGCATGCGGGTGATCCCGATGAACTGGTCGGAGGCCACCGAGTAAGGGTAGCTCTCCTGGCTGGTGGCCAGGATCAGCAGCCCCGCTCCTTCTTTCGCGGTCTCCCTCCCGTAGCGGGCAAACGACCCCTCGAAGGAGATGACCGATCCGAACGGGCCAAATCCCAGGTCCCACAGGAGGGGTCCGTCTCCCCGGATCATGTCCCGGGGCACGGCTTCCAGCTCTTCAACCCACCCGAACCAGCCCCGGCCCGGCACGTACTCTCCGAAGGGAACCGGGTGCTGCTTGTGGTATTCGCCTACGATCTGCCCTCTCTGGTCGAACAACACATTGGCATTCACCCAGTGGGTGTTATTGAGGGGGCGGTCCCCACCGGCCAGCAGAACCGCACCGATTCGGGCCGCCTCGGCGCCCATCGTCTCGCCCACCTCGGGGGCATTGATGGGATCGGCCGTCCAGGAACCCGTGGAACCCTCCGGCCACACCACCAGGTCGACGCTGCCCGGGGCCAGGGTGCGGGTGATCCGCAAATGGTTCTGATAGATCTGGTAGCGCTCATTGGGACAGTGCTCTCCCGGACAGGGGTTATTTCCCTGTACCACCGCTACCCGGACCAACTCCCCGTCGACTTGGGGTGGCCACAGAAGGCCGCCGATCAACAGTATCCCCACCACCCCGACCACCCCGCCTGCCAGACGGAGGGATTCTGCGTTGCGGGTTCGGTTCAAGGCCAGGAGAGCGAAGGTGGCCGCGGCGGCAACCACCAGCACCGTCCAGCCCGAGGCGCCTATCCACCGCGCGGCGGCACGGGGAGGGGACCATTCGCTCAAGGGATAGCCGGCCATCCCCCATCCGAATCCTCCCAGGGGCCACCGCACCCTGATCCATTCCACCAGGGCCCATCCTCCCACCGCCCGGACGAACCACCGGTAAGAGGACAATTCGGCGCTGCGCGCCATAAAAACCGCGTAGATGGCTGGAAACAACGAGAGCACCACCAATGGGGGAATGAAGGCGATTATTCCCAGCTCAGCAAGCCAGGGTATCAATAGCCCGAAGAACGCTCCGCCGAACACCAGGCCGGCCGCCGCGGCCGCCCAAAGAGAGTTGATCCGGCGGGTCTGCAGCAGGAAGAGGGCGATGGCCGGCACGGTTGCCCACCACCAGGACCGGGTTGGGAAGGCCATCGCCAACCCGGCGCCGGCGACAGCCGAAAGCAAGATCGGGGCGACTCTGTCGATCATCGGGCCATCTTCTTGTCAGGCTACCCAAGATTTCGGCGCAGGTAACCTCTGTCGAGTGAACGAGGCTCCGTCGATGACCGATTTGGAGTTGGCGGCGGCAGCCGCCCGCCAAGCGGCCGCGCGTCTGAGAGAAGCATGGGGGAACGCCCCCGAAGTGGAGTTCAAGGGGGAGGTGAACCCGGTTACCGAGGTGGATCGCCGGGTGGAGGCCGAGATACGCCGGATGTTGATCTCTCATCGCCCTTCGGATGGGATCGTGGGAGAGGAGGAGGGCGGACATCTTCCCGAGCGGGGTCGGGTGTGGATCATCGATCCCTTGGACGGCACGGTCAACTTCATCCACGGATTGGCGCCGGTAAGCGTCTCGGTGGCGCTTTGGGAAGACGGAGCGCCCATGGTCGGAGTGGTTATAGAGGCAATACACGGCGAGGAGTTCACTGCGGTGCGCGGGGAGGGCGCCCGGCTTGGCAACCGGCCGATCTCGGTCAGTTCACATGCCTTTCTCTCCCAGGCGCTGGTGGCCACCGGCTTCCCCTACGACCGAAGGGAACGGGCGTACGAGTACGCGGCTTTGGTGGGGGCGGTGCTGGCCGAATGCCAGGGAGTGCGACGAAGGGGTTCGGCGGCCTTGGATCTCTGCTATGTGGCCGACGGGCGATTCGACGCCTATTGGGAACAAGGCTTGGCGGTGTGGGACATGGCGGCGGGGATCCTGATGGTGGAAGAAGCGGGCGGAAAGGTAACCGGCCTTGGTGGGGGGAAGGTTCCCTTGGACGGATCGCTGGTGATAGCCACCAACGGCGCTGTCCATGGCCGGTTTGGAAAGGTGCTGGCCAAAGCGGTCGGCTAAGGAATCCTGGGAGATATATATATATGAGAAGTCACACCGAAAAGATATTCGACTACACGGTGATCGACCTCGCGCTTGTCGAAGAGATCACCTCCGGGGCCATAGCGGAGGCCGAGGGCATGCTGTCCGAAGTGTTGGCCTCCGACCTTCCCCGCACCTATTGCAACACTCTGGCGCCGTTGGAGGAGGCGGGGGAGGTAATGGCGAGGGCCTTCGGGACCGCCGGATTCATGGGTTATGTCCACACCGACCAGGAGGTGAGAGATGCGGGCCGCGCTTCTGCCGAGCGGCTCTCCAAATGGCATACGGAACTCGCCTTCAACCCCAGGCTCTACCACTCGGTTGAGGCGTTTTCGGCCACCGAGGAGGCCGCCGCGCTCTCTGGAGAGCGGGCCAGGTTGCTGGAGTTCGTTCGCCGGGACCTTAAACGGGCGGGACACCACCTTCCCGCCGAATCCCAGGCCCGGGTCAAGGAGTTGATCGGACGGCTGATCGAGTTGGGTGTTGCCTTCGGGCAAAACATCGCCGAATATGACGACGCCCTAGAGGTAACCCGGGAGGACTTGGACGGCTTGCCGGATTCCTTCACCGCCTCCCTTCCTCCTGCCGAGGAGGAGGGGTGGCTTCGGGTGACCATGGCCTATCCCCATGTGATTCCCTTTATGGAGAACGCCCATCGTCGCGACCTGCGTCGACGCCTGATGAAGAAATTCAACAGGCGGACGGTGGAGACCAATCGGCCGCTCTTGGAGGAGGCGGTAGCTATCCGCATGGAGATCGCCTCCCTATTCGGTGTGCCGTCTTGGGCGCACCATCGACTTTCCGACCGAATGGCCAAGACACCCGAGGCGGTTGAGAACTTTTACGAATTGCTGCTGGAACCACTTCAAGCCGCCGGCCGCCGAGAAGTGGCTCGCATCACCAGAATGCTGGAGGCTGACGGGGAGGAGGGACCGACGCAGGTTTGGGACTGGCGGTATTACGACAACCAGATCCGCCGCACCGAATACGGGGTGGACCAGATGGAAGTAGCCGGCTATTTTCCGCTCTTCCGGGTAGTGGAGGGGATGCTGAATCTGACCGGGGAAGTGTTCGGACTGGAATACCGGAAAGTGGATGCGCCGGTCTGGCACGAGGATGTGATCACCTACGCGGTCGTCGACCGGGCTTCAGGAGAACGTATCGCTCATTTTCACATGGATCTTTTTCCCCGGGAAGGAAAGTTCAGCCATGCCGCGGCCTTCCCGCTGGTGGGAGGCCGTCGTCTTCAGGACGGGTCCTATCAGCAGCCCCGCTCGGCGATAGTTGCCAACTTCACCCCGCCGTCGGAGGGAAAACCTGCGCTCTTGCAACATTCGGAGGTGTTGACCCTATTTCATGAGTTCGGACACATCCTCCATCAGGTTCTCACCCGCACCGAACTGGGCCGGTTTTCGGGAACCAGTACCGAAGGGGATTTCGTGGAGGCGCCGAGCCAGATCATGGAGAATTGGACCTGGCGGCCCGAAGTCCTGGCCCGGTTCGCATTCCACTACGAGACCGCGGAGCCCCTGCCCACCGAACTGTTGAAGAAACTCACTGGCGCCAAGCTGCTGAACATCGCTATCTCCAAGCTCCGCCAGGCCAGCTTCGGGCTGTTGGATATGGCTCTGCACGGCTCCGATTCGAGAAAGGACCTCGACGAGATTCTGGCCCGCACCACCGAGGTGTCGTTGTTTGGCCTTCAGGAGGAGACTTTTTTCCCGGCCAGCTTCGGTCACCTCCTGGCCGGCTACGACGCCGGCTACTACGGGTATCTGTGGTCGGAGGTCTACGGGGACGACATGTGGAGGCGCTTCGAGGAGGAAGGCGTAACCAACCCGGCGGTAGGTATGGAATATCGACGGGAGGTGCTGGAAACCGGAGGCTCTCGCGACGCGCTCGATACACTCCGCGCCTTTCTGGGAAGAGAGCCCGACAACGAGACCTTCCTGCGCAAGCTCGGAATCAGCGGGTAGCTAGACGCCTGCCGCTAACCGCCCGGGGGGCGGTTAGGAACATAAGACGGCCACCAGCTGACTACCGCTGGCTGGGTTCGACACTCAGGACTCCAATTCGATTCCGCCGAACAGGCAGGAGCCGGTTATGGTGAGCTGGCCACCGGGGCCGCCGGGGGAAGGACGGGAGCGATCATCATCCACTCCTCCGAAGAGACTGGTGGTTCGAACGTCGACGGTCCAACTGTCGGGGACCCGGATCCTGACGCCGCCAAATATCGCCGTGACATCCAGGGTGGCCTTTCCGCCAGCCAGGACCGCATCAAGCAAATTAATTCTGGAACCGCCGAAAACGCAGGTAACCCGGCCGCCCGAGAAGTTCTGGTCTGTGACGCGGCGGCTCTCTTCTCTGAATACGGAGGTGATGTCCAGTTCGCCGGGAACCGACTTGTCGTCAAGGTATTCCTTGGGATCCTGTCGGGGTTTTTTTCGTTTCCGATTGAAGAGCAATCTTGCCCCTATCAGGATCAGAACCACCGGCCAGAACCGCCAGATATCCCCGATGGCGTACTCCCACACATCCTGTGTATCCAGGAGGAAGAACACGCCCAAGGCGGTGACCACCAGGCCCCCGAACCAGGAGCGATTCCTAACGATGTTCCAGATTCCCACCGCAATGAGGATGGCGGGCCACCATCCTCCCCAGGGGATTTCCCAATCAGTGAGGTTTTCCAAAAGGAACACAACACCGACCACCAGAAACGCCAATCCGACGAATACCCGGTGGCCTCGATCAGAAGTCGCCATTTTTCTCCTTACTCTCAGATCCTTGTAGCCGATGCTAGGCGGCGCGGAACGCAGTCGGATCGGGAGTCGTAGGGTCCGCCAGGAGCTGACCGGGGGGATGATCCTCTGTCACCTGTCCTGAAATGCAGGGAAAGCGAGCGGCAAGAGGGCTTTTGTAAAGGTGTTTGACAAATAGGCTTCGGCGCGCTTACACTGCAATTTCAAGACCGCAAGGGAGCTACGGGCTCCCTTTGACCGGTGGGCATGAGAAACGAAGGGCGTGTAGCAGCAAGTGATCGAAGAGTCGGGTTCGGGGATGCTTCGTCTGCGGAACGGCCAATTGGTTTTCGACCGATTCATGGAGGCCGGGAACCAAACCATCTCCCGAGCCGAAATCGCCCGCTGGACCGGGTTGTCCAAGCCCACGGTGAACGCGCTGGTGCTGGATCTCGAAAACGCTGGAGTTGTGAAGCGCATCCCCTCGGTCCAATCCCATGGTCGGATCGGCCGGCCGGCGGCCTCCTATGAACTTGTGCCCGAATCAGCGATCGTGGTGGGCGTGGACATGGGGGCCACCAAGACCATTGTGGGCATTGCCAATCTGCTGGGAGGGGTGATGGCTATGGAGCGGATTGACACCCCATCCCATGCCGCGGCGGCCGTGAATGCCGTGGGGATCACCGCACAGCGTCTCTGGGAGAGCCTCGGCCTGCGGGGATCTCGGCTCGAAGGCGCGTGCGTGGGTGTGCCGGGCGTTTATCGGCCCTCGCTCGACAGGGTGGAGATGGCCCCCAACCTCCCCGGGTTTTTGGATTTGGCGATAGGCGCTGAGTTCTCGGAGCGACTGGGGGTTCCGGTCACTATCGAGAACGATGTAAACCTGGCGGCGGTTGGTGAGGCGAACGCCATGGTGGAGGAGGGGGTGGACGACTTCGTTGCCATCTCGATCGGTACGGGAATCGGTATGGGGATGGTGTTGGACGGAGCGCTCTACCGCGGTGCTCATGGCGCGGCCGGTGAGATCGGGTCGATCAAGCTGCCGCGGTTGGGAGGTGAGGTATTCCACGCACTCACATTGGAAGATGTGGCCTCGGCGCCTGCCATTCGCAAGTTGTTTCATCGTTCCGTCGAGTCCGGTTGCCGTACCCGCCTGGAAGGCGACGCCGATGTGCCCACCATCTTCGCAGCGTCAGCGCAGGGTGATGAGGCAGCCGCTTCGGCTCTGCGCATCGCTGCAGATGCCGTGGCCTTTGCCACCTCCTATCTCTGCTGGGTGAATGACCCCGCCATGGTGGTGTTCGGCGGTGGGGTAGGCGCCAATTCGATCTTTGTGGACGCGGTGCGCGCCAGGATCGGCCACTACCTCACCGTAGTCCCTAAACTGGTTCCATCCACGCTCGGCGGTCAGGCGGCGTTCCTGGGAGCGGTCTCCACCGCGCTCTCCTCGGTGCAGAGTTCTCTGGTGGCGAAGCGATTGGGACGGAAGGGTGCGGGATGAAGAGCCCGGCGGCGTCCATTGCAGCCGCAGTCGACGGTGATGCTTTGGTCGCCTTGGCGCGGGACGCGGTGAGGATTCCGAGCATCACTCCCAATGAGAGGCCCTTCGCCGACTGGGTCAAGACCGAGCTGGAAGAGAGCGGCTGGAACGAGGTCGACCTGGTGGAAGTGGCGCCAGGAAGGCCGAATGTTTATTCGCTGACCGGAGAAGGGGAAGGCCGGTCGTTGGTGCTGGCGGGACACCTAGACACGGTTCACGCGGATGACTGGACGCAGGAGTGGGCGGGGGCCGATCGAGCCGATCCCTTTGTCGGGCACCTTATCGACGAGGAAATCTGGGCGCGGGGGGTGACGGATCAAAAAGGAGGGATCTGTTCCATCATAGAGGCCATCCGGGCGGTGGATCGCGCCGGTTTTCGCCTGCGGGGACCGGTGACGGGACTGTTCGTATGCGACGAGGAGTCGGGTCAGCCCGGAAGCGGGCTATCCCTGGGGATGCGGGCCGCGGTGGGGGATCTCTTCGAGAAACGGCGACCGTCACCCGACTTCGCGGTCTATACCGAGCCGACCACCGGCGCTTCGGTACAGCCCCTGTACAGGGAACTGATCCAACGCTTTAATCGGGGCACGATTAGCTTTATGCAGGTCCAGTCCTTCCTGCTGGATGAGTACGTCGGGCTTGGGCCGGAACACCCGCAGCGATACGGCAACGTCATCCACGCCGAGTTCGCAAGGCATGTGGACATCGACCCCGACCACCTGCACGTGCCGGCCGGCGACGCTCCCGACCTTGATCTGGAATGCGCCCGGTACGACCGACTGGTGACCCGGGCGCGGGTGGGACTTCAGATCCTCGGAATAGGAGGCAACGGCCATCTGGCGTTCAACGAACCGGGCTCGTCCTTCGAGTCTCGCACAAGGGTGGTACGGCTGACGGCGGCCACCAGGGCCGACAACGCCCGGTATTTCGACGGTCCCGACCAGGCGCCGTCCCATGCGATAACCCAGGGCATCGCCACCATAGGCCAAGCCGTGCATCTGCTGGTGCTGGCGGTGGGATCGTCCAAGTCAGAGGCTGTGAGGGCGGCGCTGGAGGGTCCGGTCACTTCAGCGGTTCCGGCTTCGGCTCTCCGACCCCATCCCCGGGTGACTGTCCTTTTGGATCCGTTGGCCGCGCGGATGACCGGCTTTCGGACTTCCTGAACCGTTCCTTTTTGGATAGATGGTTGTTCCTATCCCGGCGTCCCGAACGATCTTGAACGCCTGTGCGACACTGTTGGTCAGGGTTCCGCGCCGGCGGTGGTAACACCCACAGAATGTGAGCCCTCGCGCTGGTCGTTGTCTGCTGTGTGCGCCATGCCAGTTGTGTTAGCGGTCTGCTCAGCAGTTGCTTTCCTGTACCGATCCTCCGGTAGGTAAGGGCGCTGACTGCGTCGGCGCTTTGCGCTATGTCCCTGGCTTCTCCTGCCGATCACCACGGCGGCCGCCTGGTGGCGGTCGCCGCGTTGCCGGCGAGATCTGTCTAACGGCTGTTTCCACCATCTGGCTCCCCAGATACTGGTGTAGGCCGGATCCACCGCTATCACCACCATGTCGTGGCGGTACGCCGCCGAACAGATGGTGTGGGTGAACTTGGCGGTGGGTATGCCCCATACTTTGCGGCGGGTGGTCCGGCCTGCTTTGCCTCTGCGTCCTCTCTGTCTGGTGCGAATGTCGGCGAAGTTGAGCTTCTCAATAGCTATTACCGTCACACCCTGGCGTTGTTTGACCTGTTTGACGAGTTGGCTGACCGCTTCTCTAAGGGCACCGAGACGGTGCGCCGAGGATCCCCGTTCGGGGATGATCTTTCGGATGGGCCTGCCCACCGGGTTGCCGTGAACATCCAACACCCGAGCGTCGAGGTGTCCCGAGTTGAGATCTATCGCCAAACACCGGCCTGACCTGACGGCCTCTTTGACGCCGGGGCTCTTCTTGGGTGGCTGAGACCACGAAGCGGTGATGTACCAACGCTCCCTGTCCGCATCGAAGCCAATAGCGTAGCCGACCGCCCGGTCAGCGCTGGCCTGCGTTTCCCATTCGCCGGCTAGATGGTGCCAGCGTATGGGATTGGAAAGCCGGTAGGTGGGTGCCCTGCCTGGCGTGTTGGACAGATGGCTTAGAGGGGAAGGCAGGCGGATAGTGACCGTGTGCTCGTCGTTGCAGTGAGGAGCCACTCTGATCGTTTCGTTGCCCCACGCCTTACCCGCTTCGCCGTCAGCGGCGATGAACATCCGTTTCGCGTCCCACTGGTAGCGCCACTCCTCCAAAGAGATACCTGCTTCTTCGAGGTTGTGTCGCATACGAGCCAGACGTTTACCACCCGCCACTACTGACAAGCGGCCCTCGGTTAGGCACTTTTCGGTGTCGGACAGGCGGGCTGCGAGTTTCTGGCGGCGGCGCTGTTTCTGGTAACGCTCCGAACGAGTGGCGTATCCTCGCTTCTTTTTCTTTCCCTTGCCTACCGGCAAAGCCAGGCGGCGATCCAACACCGCCAACTCCCGACGATCCCAAAACTCCAAATCCTCCAAATTGAGCAGTTCCCGTTCCCACATGTCATCAGTAATGCGGGTGATGGCGCCCGCCCAACGAGAAGAACAACGAGGAGTCAACGCACGTTTACGCTTAGCGCGTCCCAGGTACTTAGGCCCCGCTCCGAGGCGACACCGGATAGCCAGGTCAGAACGCAACAAACCACCCAAATGCTCGCCTATTTCCCGCAACACTGTCTCATCGGAATCCGAAGGGAACAGACGCGTTCTGGTACTCACCGCCCGAAGGGAGACCCACCACAAAAGGATCGATCAAAACACGCCTAGTCACAACAACACCCGCATCATGGTCCGCCGCAAAAATGTTCCCCAACCATCAACAACAATCTACCAAAATGGGAACAGTTGGCAACCCCTCAGTTCGACTCTGTGGTGGTGGTAGTGGTATCGGAACCTGCAGGGAGGGGTACGGTCAGGTTTCTGCTTACGATGAGCGCCGTTACTTCTTCATCCCCGATGAACTCCGCGATGACCCGATCCATCGCTTCCACAAAGACCCCGAAGGCCGCAACCAGCCCCACCTGCGCAGCTTGGCGCTGTTGGCCAGCATCGGAAGACCGCAACCCCGTGAGCATCCCCGAGGCTGCATCTGCGATTTGGCCGGCCGCAGCCCTCACCCACCGATGCTCTTCTGGAAACCCGTTCGTCGGTGGTGGTTGGATCAACTCGAAATCCGCACGGAGGGACTGCGCTCTTTCCTCTGCAGCATCCATGGCCTCTTCAGTCTCCGTATAAGTGACATCGGTCTCTGACCTGTTGTCCCAGTCGTTGCTGATCGTGATCATCTCCTCCACCACCTGGCGGATGCTCACCTCGGCGGTGAGCACCGTTTTGAGGTAGTTCACCATTACTGGAGTCGGAAAGGTCGTCGATGTCGTGGGCGCCGCGGTGGTGGTTGTCGTGGGAGCGGCGGTGGTGGTTGTCGTGGGCGCCGCGGTGGTGCTTGTCGTGGGAGCGGCGGTGGTGGTTGTCGTGGGCGCCGCGGTGGTGCTTGTGACCGGCGCCGCGGTCGTCGAGGGCGATTCTTCAGAATCGAACAGGCATGCCGCGCCGCCCAGAGCTAATAGCAGGGCCAGAAGGGCGACCGAGAGTCTGCGTACGCGCAACATGACTCAGACTGAAGCGGGAAGGCGTAGTCGTCGCCTTCCCCGACGAGCCTTCTTCTCGAACATATAAAGCGACACTATGGCCTTGAATATACTCGGAAATCAACCGCGACCAAGTTAAACAGTCCTTGATCTGCCGGCCCGCCAAGGACGGGACCGCCAGTGTTTTAGTCGTCCTCCTTCACGGCAGGAGTTCACAAGCCACGCCATTGTTGTTCGTGTCTATCTTCGCCACATCGCCGTAGAGGGCAAAGTAGGTATCGAACCACTCCTGGGATTCTGCCTGGGTGGCGAAATCGCTGCAGTTCTTCGAGTTGCCGGGGTTGGGAAGGTCCGTCGCGCTGACTGGTTCGGTGGTCGTGGTTGTGGTATCCGGTTCCGTGGCAGTGGTGGTATCCGGAACCGTGGTGACGGTGCTCTCAGTGCTACTTTCGTCGAGCGCTGCCGTTCCTTCGTCCCCGATGATCAACGCGACTCGATTGATCGCTTCCTTGAGAATCTCGAACGCGGTGAGATACCCCACGAGCGCTGCTCTGCGAGCCTGGCCGGTGTCTGTTGACCGCAGCCCGTCGAGCATCTCCGTGGCAGTGTCTGCCATCAGCCCCACCGCGGCGGTCGCCGTCTGGTGTTCGATCGGAATCCCACCCTCTGACGAGGGCTCGATGAGTTCAAAGGCGTCACGTAGTTTCCGGGAGCGCTCGGCTGCAGCCTCCATGGCCGCTTCGGTCTCCGAATAGGTCACTCCCCTCTCGGACCGATTGTCCCAGTCTTCGTTCATGGCCCGCACCTCAGCCACTAACTTGCCGATGCTGACCTGGGCCGCCAGCAACATGTCCAGATAGTTCAGTGATTCTTGAGCCAGAGACGGGGTTGTCGTGGTGGTGGTCTCGGGCAGAGTTGTTTCGGGCAAGGAGGCGGAGGTCGTGGCCGACTGGGTGGTCGTGGTAGTGATCGGCGCCGGGGTGGCGGAGGTTGCCGCAGGCGGCTCGTCGGAGCAGGATGCTCCGCCCACAATCACCACCAATAGGGCCAGCAGCGAGACAACGTTCCGCCGGTGGGTCACCTTGCGGACAGAGCCAGGAAAGCCAAATAGAGGGTATTGGTCGGGGTTTCCACTATCAGGAGATGAACCCATAGCATTCAAGATACTCAGGGGAACGATCTCCTCAAAGGCGATGAAACCACCCCGCTCAGCGCCGTACCCAGGATGGTTCCGTGGTTGTGTTGATATGTCTGCTCTGCTGCGGTCATGATGGCGGCACTCCTACGTAATTTTCGTTGAACCGGGGCGAGTTCTCCCGACGGGGGTCGCTGTAGTAATGCACGTGGTTGGGTGGCCAGAGGTCGCGGTCGTAAAACTCGGAGTCGGGAAAGTGCGGAGTGGGATCACCTGCACAGAGGAACAGTGGCTGGTCGACTACACGTAAGGTTCGGTAGAACTGGCAAAAGGAACGGTAGGACATCCGCCATGTGCCGTCGGCTGTGCGGACCATCAACGCGCTCTCCCAGTCCCAGGCGAAACCCATGGTGAATTGCCCCCGCAGGAATCTGGAATCCACGTCGATCCCCTGTTCGGACAGGCCCGTGAAGTAACTGATGGCGTCCTGTCTTTCCTCCTCTGTCAACTCCCGGTCCGGATGCACATTCTGATACTCGAAGTAGATCATGGAGGCGCCTGCCCAGTTCCCCGCCCAGCGCACATTTCTCACGTTGGTAGTGACCCCGGCTCTTGTCTTCTTTCCATACAGTCCGGCCAAGTAGGCGTTGGCCTGGTTGTCGAGCCGACCGAAGAGGTCGGTCAGGACATGCCCGTCGCGCACGGCTCTTTGGCGAAGTTCCGAGGATTCCGTCCATAAGTAGTCCAGAGCGGTTTCTATCGCATTCAGGGTGCAGGAGTCTGTGACCGGACCGCCCCTTGTCCAAATCTCCTCGACGGGCGCACAGTTCCTTCCCAGAACTCCGGCAGTGTCCGTCCAACGCGGCGCAGCGAAAGGCGTCGTGGGACGGATCGGCGGACCCCCGGGGATATCAATACCCTGGTCGGCGGTCCAGGAGGAGCCGCTTTGCCGGGTAAGCACCTGGCGTGACTCTCCCCGGGGGAATGCACCAGTTACGCTGACCACGCTGGGTTTCTCGACCCAGCGAATGTCGTAGCGATAGGGGTAGTAAATAACGGGGCTCTGTTCCAACACAAGTCGCGCGCTGGCCAAAGCGTTCTCGAACGCGCCAATTTCCTCCCGGTGCTCTTGGGTGAGACCGTCCGCGTCAGAGACTGGGGTGTTCAGAAAGTAAAACCTGTAGAACGCCCGAGTTCCATAGTTCTTTTCCTCTGCGATCAGTGCCCAGTTGTCCGCGGCCACAGACGCGGGGTCGATAAGGGCCAACGCCTCCTCGGCCAAACCGGGACGCCACCACTCCGCGATCACTCCTGCTGCCGTTCCGGTTTCTGTGGTGGTGGTTGGTGTGGTTGTGGTTGTGGTGGTGGTTGGTGTGGTTGTGGTGGTGGTGGTTGGTGTGGTTGTGGTGGTGGGTGGTTGGTGGTTGTGGTTGTGGTGGTGGTGGTTGGTGTGGGTGGTGGTGGTGTGGTTGGTGGTGGTGGTTGGGTTGTGGTGGGTGGTGGTGGTGGTGGTTGGTGGTGTGTGGTCGTCGTCTCCTCGGGGGATACTTCGTCGCTCTCCTCCTCTTGGTCTACGGTGGTAGTCTCGGTTCTGGCCGTTTCGACCGCCGCGACTCCTTCGTCCCCGATGATCCCCGCGACTCTGTCGATCACCTTCTTGAAGATGTCGAACGCGGCCGTGAACCTCAAGAGCGCCGCTCTGCGAGCCTGGCCGGTGTCTGTCGACCGCAAACCGTCGAGCATTTCCGGGACCATGTCAGCCATCACGCCGAACGCAGTGTGCGCCTTCTGATGTTCGTTCTGAATTCCGTCCCCTGCCGGGGGCTCTATGAGTTCGAGCACCTCCCGTAATTGCGGAGCGCGCTCTGCAGCGACCTCCAAAGCGGCTTCGATATCTCGATAGGCAACCTCATTTTCCGCCCCGGTATCCCACCTGTGGTTGATAGCACGAACCTCCTCCGCGAACTCCCCGATGTGGGCCTCGGCAGCTAGCACCATATCTAGGTAGTTCAGCGACTCCTCGGTCGGGAACGTTGTGGCTGTCGCGGGGGCGGTGGTCGTAGTTGTCCCGGGCGTCACGGTCGTGGTGGTGGCGGGAGCGGTGGCAGCGGCCGGCGCAGCGGTTGTGGCAGTCGTGATCGGATGGGTGGTCGCCGAGGACTCCGCAGGGGACTCGACGTCGGGTGAGCATGATGTACCGGCTAGGACCAGGGTCAACAGGATCAAGATGAAGACAGGGCCGTGTCCGCGAATCAAAGAGGAGGTAAGCACAGAACGCAATTTGGGCAAGCTTCGGTTTCTGACGGAAACACTACTCTCGGAGTCGCTCCAAAGATGGGATGATCTCCCAGGCGGCGCTCAGGAACCGCGGCGGGCGGCTTTGCGTTGCCAGACCTTGGCCAGGTAAGGGATGACCTCGGGTGTTTTGCAGGAAGTTTGGCCGTGATCGACATACACCTTGCCGATACGGGTAGCGGCCTGCTCTGCCGCTATGCGCGTCTCCTGACTGCGGCAGCCGATGGCGATTAAAGCGCCGTTCATGGAGTGCCGCACCCGGTTGGCCGCGTTTGTGATATACTGTTCTATATAGGACAGTCGTTCTACAAAATGACTTTCGAGCAGAGCGGTTTTGGTGTCCAAAGCCTGAGCGGCCACCAATGACCAGCCGACCACGCCGGCCCATTCGTCCCGGGGGTCAACGGTCCACTCCGAAGCCAGTTCGTCGCGGAGGGAAGTTCGACCTACGAGCGAGGCCAGGGCGTCGGCCAAGACGTAGCTGTCCACATCCGCCAGCCGATCGCGGAGGACTTGCGCCGACGCATGCGAGGGCTTGTCCACCATGGTTGCCAGCACCCGGGCGTCATGGTTGCCCGAGGACCACAACTCCTGAGCCAGTAGGTGGTCGGCGGACAGCCGCTTGGCAAGTTTGCCGAGATTGGCGTAGCTCACTCCGAACATCGGCTCTCGAACCCCGTGGCGGCCGTAGACCTTGCGGTTCTGGGCGGTCCCCAGCGCTTCCAACTCGGCCAGCGTGTCTTCACAAAGAGCAGATCGCACGGTTACCGGTGACACGGCATCTTCGCTTTCATGATTGGTAGCGATCGATCCAAATATAGCGGGAAGCTAAAGCCGGCCGTTTCGATGCCATGAACCTGGATTTGCTAAGGTTTGACCTGATCACATAGGTTCTTCACGAGATCAGTAAAGCGACTGACAAAGGAGGTCAACATGGGCAACTTAGCGGCGGCGGCAGGCGCAGTCCTCGACGGTGTGGTATCCGGAAGCCCGCGGGTCCCCGGCGTGGTGGCGTTGGCAACCAACCGGGACGGCAACATTTACGAAGGCGCGGCTGGCGTTCGGTCCCTGGGAAACGGTGCGGCGATGACTACCGACACCATTTGCGCGATTTTCTCGACGACCAAGGCCATCGCCGGCACTGCCTGCTTGCAGCTGGTGGAGGAAGGTCGGCTCGATCTCGACGCGCCGGCAAAGAACTACACCCCCGACATCGGAGAACTGCAGGTATTAGACGGGTTTGACGACAACGGGGACCCGATACTCCGTCCCCCGAAGCGGGATGTGACTACGAGGATGCTCCTCCTCCACACCGCCGGTTTCGCCTACGATTTCTTCAACGAACAGTACAACCGGTTGGCGGAGGATCACGGCCAGCCCAGTGTCGTGACGTCTTCGAAGGCGGCCCTGATGACTCCCCTCCTTTTCGATCCGGGAGACGAGTGGGAGTACGGGTCGAATGTCGACTGGGCAGGCCTGGTGGTCGAAGGCATTACCGGAAAACGCCTTGGCGAGGTGATGTCCGAGAGGATCCTCGAGCCCCTCGGGATGGATTCCACGTCCTTTGACCTGAGTGGGGAAATGCGGAGCCGCATGGCGCTGATACATCAGCGCGGCGGCGACGGGTCGCTGACGCCTCTCGACTTCGAGTTGCCGTCGGACCCCGAGGTCCACATGGCCGGTCACGGCTTGTACTCGACTGCTGAGGACTACTGCAAGTTCATCCGGATGTGGCTGAACGACGGAATGGGTCCCGGCGGGCAGGTGCTCGACAAGGAAACCGTGGAGATGGCGCAGCAGAACGGTTTGGGCGAGATGAAGATCAAGGGTCTTCCCGGCGTCATCCCGTGGCTCTCCAACTATGCCGAGTTCTTCCCCGGTATGCCGAAGTCCTGGGCACTGACCTTCATGATCAACGATGAGGACGCTCCCACCGGCAGGCCAGCGGGTGCGCTCGCCTGGGCCGGATTGGCCAACCTCTATTACTGGATCGATCGTGGAAACGGCGTCGGAGGTTTCTGGGCCACCCAGATATTCCCGTTCGCAGATCCCACGTCGGTAGTTGGGTATCTCGACTTCGAGACGGCGGTGTACAACAACCTCTAACGAGCCGGCTTGAGAATCGTGGGCGATTCGTTGTAGAACCTGGAAAGGAGCGACTCGCCCACGAAGTCGACCTAGATGAGCTCCTATGATGCTTCTATGATTTTCCAAATCGCTTATCGGGGGGTGGGGGTTGTTCGAGTTTTTTGGAGGGGTGGTTTGGGGTTGGAGCGAGTTCTCGGGGTTTGGTGGGGGGTTTTCCCGTAGCCGGTAGAGGCGGCGGGCGATGTACCGTTTGAGGCAGCGTCGCGCTTCGCGGGTGGTTTTTCCTTGGGCGGTTCGTTTAGCGATGTAGGCCCGGGTTTTGGGACAGTGTCGGGTGCGGGTGATAGCGATGGTGTGGATGGCCTGGTTGAGTTGGCGGTCACCGCGTCGTCGGTTTAGCCGGTGGCGGGTGTGCTGTCCCGAGGAGGCTTCGAGGGGTGCCACGCCGGCTAGACGAGCGAAAGCGGCTTCGTTACGGCATCGGCGGGGGTGGGACCAAGCGATGAACACTTGGGCGGCGGTGATCGGGCCGATCCCAGGCTGGTCGAGCAACTGGGGGGCGACGGCTGTGATCAGTTCGGCGATGGCGTTTTCAGTTCTGCTATTTCGGTGGTGAGCGTGCGGATACGCCGGGCGAGAGAACGCATGGCCATTTTGGTGGCGGTGTGTTCGCTTCGGGCGCCGGAGGTTGGTTGACCCGGTCGGAACTTGTTGGCTTTGGTGACCAGCGCGGCGGTGGTGAGATCTCGGAGTTGATCTCTGAGATCAATGGGCGCGGTCACTACCAGGGCTTTGAGTTCGTTGATAGCCGATGTTCTAGCTGTTATGGCACCTCGCCGGGTGGTTTCCAGCACTCGTAGGGCTTCTCGGTCCCCCCGAACCCGTGGTACAGAGGGCCGGGAGCGGCCCAGCACTTGGCGGGCGGCCCGGCGAGCGTCGGTTTTGGCGCCGTCGCCACTTGTTGGGTTGGGGTTGTTGAACTCCACCACCCGTTCACCCCGGGCAGAAAGGTAGCTGGTCACACCTGCTCCATAACTACCGGCCCCTTCGACAGACCACACCCGGCCAGCGGCCTGGGTGTATTGGTCTGCCCATTTCAACAACCGGTCGTATCCCACCTGGGTGGTCTCGAACGCTGTGGATGCCTCTTCTTTGGTGGTCGCCGCGTCGACTACCGAAGCGGTGACCCGATCACGATCAGGATCGATTCCGATTACATGCTCTACGATCGCCAACATTTGAGGGAAACCTCTTTCTTTCAATTTGCGGAACTAGGCAAATGCCTACAGAGGCGCAAACCGTGACGGCAGGACTGTGATGAGTCACACCCAAAGGGGCGGACAGGCTTCTGATCAGGCCAGCGCGGTACGCTAGGTCGGCGCTGGCAGTCAATGTCGGACAGATCATAGGAAAGATACCAAACAAGGTCAGTCAAATTGAGGGTCACGACATCACCACCAGCACCGTACCTGATAGCCTCCAAGGGCACCCGCCATATTCTCACAGTCAAATTGGGGGGTGGGGTTTTGTTGTTGGAGGTGGGTCAGATGCGGTCTGATACGGGGCGTTTGGGGGATCTGATGCCTTCTCTTTTGGTTTTGCCGCGGGCGAGTTTGCGTTCGCAGTAGGTTCTGCCTTCGGTGCCTGGTCGGGCGATTTGGGTGGCGGGTTCTGATGCCATGTTCCAAAACATCTACGCTCCGGGATGGAAAGGCGGATCGACTATGCGTTTCGAGGTGAAGATGCCCAGGCTGGGTGAGACAGTGGACGAGGTGGTGCTTTTGGAGTGGCTAGTGGCGGTGGGGGACCAAGTAGAGGAGGGCGCCGAGTTGGTCCTGGTTGAGACCGACAAGGTGGAGACCGAAGTCCCTTCCCCAGTAGCGGGAACCGTGGTCGAGTTGACAGTTGCGGAGGACGCCGAGGTAGTCACCGGCGAGGTAATCTGCGTCATCGAAACATAGCCGTCTGTCCTTGCTGCGGCGGTAAGGGAGTTGAGGATGGCGCTGCGGCGATTTGTACTGATAACGTCGGGGAGGCCGGAGAGGGTCCTGATTTGTTAGGGCGCTGTTCAGCGTCTGGTTTGGGTGGTAATGGTCTTGTGAGGCCTTGTTTGGGTGTTATTGAAGGAGATTTAACTGGTTGGCGTGGAGTAGATGACTGTTGGGGCTCTTGGTGTTTTTGATCGTTTTAGCAGGGGGAGCGTCCGCTATCAAATTAGGACGTGGTTTTTTGATCATGGTTTGGAAGGTGGTAGGAATGAAGCAAGATGGGCACCGCGACTGCCATTGTTGAGCAAGCGGAGTTGACCGATGATGAGGGTCGGATTCCTCGCCTTCGAAGCTTGCTGTTGGTGGATTCGCTCGGCGCGGCGATCGGTGGAGTGTTCGGGGTTAGCTCGAACACCAGCTACATCGAGAGCTCGGCAGGGGTAGCAGAAGGAGGAAAGACCGGACTCACGTCTGTGGTCACGGGGATACTGTTCCTGGTTGCTATTGTCCTGTCGCCTTTGGCTGGGATTGTTCCAGCACATCGATTTCACGGATCTGGAAGAAGGATTGCCGGCATTGCTGGTGATCGTTCTCATGCCGTTGGCGTTCTCGATCACAGTGGGGATTGCGGCTGGGTTTGTGTCGCACACGCTGATCAAGGTGGTGAAGGGCAAGTCGGGTGAGATTCATGTTTTGATGTGGATAGTCTCGATTGCCAGCCTGATCTACTTTGCCAGCGATTGGATCGAAATGTTCCTGTAACCCGCCTGTATAGCTGTATGCACGAGAGAGCGCCACTTGGCGCTCTCTCGCCTTTCACCGACCATGTTCCCGCCACGATCTCTTGACTAACGTTTGCAAACAAGAGACCCGCCAAAAGAGAGCCTAGGTATGGAGAAATTCGTCAGGGGCCTACCGAAGACCGAGTTGCATATTCATATTGAGGGGACGCTGGAACCGGAGATGATGTTCGAGATGGGGGAGCGCAACGATGTGGCCCTGCCGTTCAGATCGGTTGAAGAGATAAGAGCGGCTTACGAGTTCGGTGATCTCCAATCCTTTCTTGACATCTATTACCAGGCTGCCTCGGTACTGCAAACCGAGGACGACTTCGCCCAGCTGATGGAGGCTTATCTGGCGAGGGCGGCGTCCGACGGGGTGCGTCATGCGGAGATCTTCTTCGATCCTCAGACGCACACCGAGCGAGGGATCGATATCGGGACGGTGATCCAAGGATTAGCGCGCGGGCAGCAGGAGGGGGCGGAGGTTTCCTCGACCCTGATCCTGTGTTTCCTCCGTCATCTCTCGCCTGAATCGGCTATCGAGGTTTTCGAGGATGCCCGACCTTTCCTTGGTCACATCCAGGGGGTAGGGCTCGATTCGGGCGAGTTGGGTAATCCCCCTGAGCTGTTTGCCGAGCCCTACCGCCTGGCTGTTGAGGCAGGATTGAGAGCAGTGGCCCACGCCGGCGAAGAGGGTCCGGCGGAATATGTCCGGTCGGCTCTCGACGTATTGGGAGTGGAGCGGATCGACCATGGGGTGCGGGCCGGGGACGACCCGAACTTGGTGGAGCGGTTGGTCAGAGAGCAGATTCCCCTGAACATGTGTCCTCTGTCTAACCAAAAGCTCCAGGTGTTTCCCGACCTCCGCCGCCACAATCTCAAGGAACTGATGGATGCCGGAGTTCTGGTTACTGTCAACTCGGACGATCCTGCCTACTTCGGTGGTTACGTCGGAGATAACTACCTCAGCATCGCTTCGGCCCTGGATCTCTCCTGTGATGATCTGGTACGACTAGCCCGCAATTCGGTCACCGCTTCTTTTCTGCCCGAGAATCGGAAAGCGGCTCTCCAGCAGGAGATCACAGAATACGTCGCCTCCGTTCTCTAGGGTTGGGAACTGAACGAGGGGTCCCAGGTTGGCTCGATTGCGACGTGGCGAGTTGAGAACAACCCGCCCGGTTTCTTCCCACGGTGAGATGTCAGTCCGGAAGCTCCTAGTCCGGAGCATCTCTGGGGAGTGGGCTCCCAACTCGGCCATCGCAGAGAGCATCATCCAGACAAGCCTTGGTTTGTCCGTACATGTCGGCGGGCGCGATCACTGTTCCGTCTGGCGCGGCGGCGGTGGTGCGGGTTACTTCGACCGGGTTTGCCCACCCTGACCGACCGGGGAAGTAGCTAACCGGGTCCGATGGGCGGTTAGACGGCAACTATTGTTGATCGCCGGTCGGCATGGATCGGTTGTGAGCCTATGTGGCTTCGGCGGGGTAGACGTCCACGGTGATGGGGAACTGGACATCCTCGTGAGGACGGATGGTGACAGGGAAGGCGCCGACCTTTCGGATGGGCGTATCCAACACCACATGGTTTACGTCGAGGTTGAAGCCGGTGTCCCGACGCACCGCCTCCACCACATCCTTGGCGCTCACGGAGCCGTAGAGGGTCCCGGATTCGGAGGCGCTGGCCGCGATTACCACCATCTTGCCTACCAGTCGGGTGGCGACCTGCTCGGCGTCGCTCTTGAGCCGGACATATTCAGTCAGTTTCGCCTGCTTGAGAGCCTGGATGTGGGCGATCGCCCGGGGGGTGGCCTTTATTGCCTTATTGCGGGGTATCAGGTAGTTCCGGGCGTATCCCGGGGCTACCTCCACCACTTCGCCCTTGTACCCCAACCCGACTATGTCCTCGGTCAGGATCAGACGGGCACTCATGTGTTGGTGTAGGGCAAGAGCGCCATCTCGCGGGCGTTCTTGATGGCGCGGGCCACTGCGTTCTGGTGCCGCTGGCAGTTTCCGGTGGACCGCCTGCCGCGGATTTTGGCTCGGGCGTCGGAGATGTATTTGCGCAGCAGCGTTATGTCCTTGTAGTCCACATAGCGAGTCTTAGTGTCGCAGAAATGGCAGGACCGCCTTTTGGTCCTCCGATAGCCTGGACCTGACCGCGGACGTTTTTTGGGTGGAGC
This sequence comes from Acidimicrobiia bacterium, assembly GCA_965214265.1. GTDB lineage: Bacteria > Actinomycetota > Acidimicrobiia > Spongiisociales > ZC4RG35 > Bin76. Next base: position 432,000 of record CBDCBK010000010.1, on the reverse strand, counting down.
TTTGCGTGCCATAGGGATCCTTTCCTAGAAGGGCTCTTCTTCGCCGGCGGAGTAGCCCGAGGGTTTGGTCGGGCCAGCCGGAGTGGGCGATGGCTTACCGCTTTCGTAGTATCCGCCACTGCTTTCGCGGGTGGTGCGTCTCACGTCGGCGGTGGCCCACCGAAGCGACGGTCCGATCTCGTCGATTCTCACCTCGACCACATAGCGCCGGTCGCCGTCCGCCGTTTCCCAACTGCGCTGTTGGAGACGGCCGGTGACGATGACCCGCGATCCCTTCTGTAGGGACTCAGCGACGTTTTCGGCGTACTGACGCCACACTGTTCCACTGAAAAAGCTGGCCTCTTCCTGCCATTCGTTGTTGGTGTCGCGCCAGCGGCGGCTGACGGCTAAACGGATATTGGCCCGGGGGATTCCCGAAGTGGTGAATCGGAGTTCGGGATCCTCCACCAGGTTCCCGACCAATGTCACGGAGTTGTTGGCCATTTCTCTTCTTCCTCTCTCTGGTGCTTGGGGCCTTTATCAGTTTTCAGGGCGGACAACTTTATGACGCAGCACGTCATCGGCCAATAAAAGGACCCGCCGGAGTGCCTCGACTGTCGCCGGTTCCGACTCGAACCGGCTGACGGTGTAGTAACCCTCGGAAACATGGTCGATTTTGTAGGCCAATCGCCGCTTACCCCACGGGTCGGTCTTTTGGTTGACGGCTCCTTGGCTGACAAGAAACTCCTCCAACTCCGAAACCTTTTCCCGGTACTCGCCCTCGGTCAACTCGGGGCGGTGGATCGTCATTAACTCGTACTGACGCAAAATAGCGTTACCTCCTTTGGTCATCTGCGTAACATGCAGAAGGCCCCCTTTACGGGGCAGGATGGGGGCGCCCGCAGGCGCTATTTGGGGGTTGTGCAGGCCATGATAACACATGCCGAACCCCATTCAATCCCCGTTGACCTCCCAAAGATCTAAGGAGAGGCGGCATTTTTTCGCGGAATAAGAGATTCCCCCAAAGCCGCGGTGTCGAAGAGTCCGGGAAGGGCTTCCAGGGCGTAGAGGATCGGCCCTTCCGACGGATAGGTGGAACACGGATCTGCGTCGCACGGAACCATGGACACCACTAGGGCCAGCGTTCCGTTCTCGTCGAAGAAGCCGATGTCCAGGGGGATAAGGGTGTTCTTCATCCAAAATGACACTTGGAGGGGAGCGTCCCAGGCAAAGAGCATCCCATCCAGATCGCCCAGGGAAGTCACCCCCATCAGGCCGCGGCTGCGCAGAGCGGGGGTGTCGGCCAAGGCCAGCAACAAGGATCGCTCTCCTAGGTGGGAGCTGATGATTTCATACCCGGATACGTCTCCGGTGTCGACTTGAGAAGGGGTGGTGGTCGTGGTTGGAGTGGCGGTGGTGTAGGTGGTGGAAGCCCCTCCGTCAGAGGTTTTTCGGGTAGTGGTGGTGGGCGGATCGGCAGTGGTTGTCTGGGTGGTGGAGGATTCCGAGTCGACGCTCAGGGAGGAACTGGTGGTCGTGCGCTCCGCAGAAGCGACAGCAACCGTGGTGGTTTCATCTCCCGGTTCGCTTCCGGCCGGGGCCTTCCCGCATGCCCCGGTCAGAAACGTTAGGCAAACTAGAAGGAGGAGGCGCTTGCTGAAGGCGGCTCTCCCAACAGTGCTTCCTCGAGGCCGGCGTCCACGTTGTATGTCTCTTTGGTATCGGGAAAGCGGCCGGCTTGTACATCGTCGCGGTAGCGACGGAGCGCATCGGCGGCGATAGCGCCCAGATTCGCGTATTGACGGACGAATTTCGGATAGCGGCCGAATCCCAAACCCAACAGGTCGTGGAAGACCAGGACTTGTCCGTCCACGGAGCGACCGGCGCCGATGCCGATGGTGGGTATGGAGATGCGTTCGGTGACGACCGACGCCAACACTTCGGGTACGCCTTCGAGAACCAGGGCGAATACGCCCGCCTCCTCCAGAGCCCGGGCGTCTTGGATGATCCTGCGGGCGGTGTCGAGTCGGCGGCCCTGTACGTGATAGCCGCCCTCGGCGTGGATGGACTGGGGAGTGAGTCCCAAGTGGCCCATCACCGGGATCTCGGCGGCTATTAGTCGCTTGATGTGGGGAATCCGCTCCGATCCACCTTCCATTTTCACCGCCTCCGCGCCCGCTCTGATCAGAGTGGCGGCGTTGCGAACAGTTTCCTCGGGTGATATGTGAAAGCTCATCCATGGCATGTCTCCCACTACCAGCGAGTGGGGCTTGGCCCGGGCGACCGCCGCCACATGATGGTTCATCATCTCCAGGGTTATCGAAAGGGTGTTTTCGAAGCCGTGGACCACATTGGCCGCCGAGTCTCCAACCAGGATGATGTCGATGCCCGCTTCCGATGCCAGCTTGGCGCCGGGAAAGTCGTAGGCGGTCACCATGGCGATTTTTGTAGTGCCTTTCCGGGCCCGGATAGCTGGGACGGTCACGTTTGCCATGTTTGGCTCCTCTCTCCCCACCGCGAAGGGTTGGGGGATCGGGTTCTGGGTTTGACGAGCCGGGTTAGGGGGTCGGCGCGCTACAACGAGTCGACCGCCCCCAAGGGCTTACGTTTTTCCAATGATATACCCTCTTTTTTCCACAAGGCACCGGATATTCGAACGCGTTTTCGCTTCGTCCCGCGAAGGGTTTCGCTCGGAGGAGCCCTACCAGGGTATGGCGGCGAGGATCAGTACCAGGGTGAGAAGGGTGGTTACCGTCAAGATGCGCCCCGCCGACGGCTGTTCGGCCATTCGGGAGCGATGTCTGCCGATGTGAAGCACCACCAAGGCCACCAGCATCACGACGGGATGGATCAACCCATAGAAGGTGTCGTCCCAGCGTTGGTTGCCGATCAGCAGCACTATCCCCGCTAGCACCTGGATGTCCATGACAATGACCGTACTTCTTATCAGGACAGAAGGAGTGGATGACCCCTTCCGCCATCCGACAAGACCCATCACTGCCAGGAAGATCAGAGCTGCCAGCAACAACCACCGCAGCCCCGAGTGAAGTTCAACCAGAAAATCCATAAGCTTGATGATATCCGCCTCTGGTGGAGCGCAGAGGTTTCTGGCTTAGGGAAGTGGTTTCGGTCTGCACTTCGAGATAGGCAGGATGGTCTTCCAGGTTTTCCTCCTCGAAAACCGGTAGGATGACCTGCCCACCCAAGAGCAGGTCCGGAAGTTATAGAAATTTCAGTACTCTGGGCCGCAAAGTCGGTGATCAGCTAGGGAAGGTGATCGGTCCGAAAACACCGGGATCGGCACCGTTTCGAGACCGGAACCTCGGCCACCGCCAGCCGTGCACCTCGCTTCAGTAGCGAAGCTGTTCCTTTAGCCAGGCGATATCGGTTGCTTGGCCCTCGGCTGGGGTTTCAACCACCATCGGGGCCCGGGCCTCTCGGATCACTTTGGCCAGGAGGTTCGGCGGGATCTCCCCCGTCTCGAGATTGGCGTGACGGTCCCGGCGGGAGTCGAAGGGGTCGCGGGAGTTGTTGGCGTGCACCAAATCGATTCTCCCGGTCACGGCCATCATCCGCTCCACCAGTTCATCGAGCGGCTCTCCTCCCGCCCATGCGTGACAGGTGTCGAGCACCAACCCGACATCCAGGTCGCCGATTTCCTCCCACAGCCGACGTATGTCCTCCAGCCGTCGGGCGGCGGCGAACTCTCCGGAGGCGGTGTTCTCGATCAGCACAGGGACGGTGGTGTCGAGTTGGGTGAGCGCCTTGCGCCAGCGTCCGGTCGCCTCCCCGAGGCTGCCGCCCCCGGTTACATGCCCGCCGTGAACCACCACGCCCGCCGCTCCGATGGCGGTCGCCGCCTCGCAAGTCTCGGCCAGGATCCGCCGGCTCGGTATCCGTACTCTGCTTTCTCCCGCCACCACATTCACCAGATAGGGAGCATGCACATAGATGGGAGTAGGGGAGGACGCCAATTCCTCCGCATCGGATCGGGGCAGCGGCTTCTTCCAGCTTCTGGGGTTGGACAGAAAAATTTGGATCAGTTCGGCGTCTATCGCACGGGCGTCGGCCAGTGGCCGCTTGTTGGAGAGGTGCGCTCCGATCATCATGGAGTGTCCGCCACGGTCATTTCATTCTCTTCTTTCACGCGGTCGAGATAGTGGTTGGCCACCGTTTCCACCACCGCGGCGCGGACCGACCAGTCCGAGGCCAGAACCCGCAGAATGCGTTTTCCCGTCCATCTCGCTCCCCAGGGGTGAGATGGAAGGCCATACGTCGGGCCATTCGGCTGTAAAACGATGGTCAGGCTGGACAGTAAGCTCCCGTCATCGTCCACCGGCTGGGAGAAAACCTGGCTGATCGATTCCCAGGGCAGGGGGATAAGGGGCCGAATGGGGCCTAGCAGGGCAAGAGAGAGCCCGTCAGATCCCACTGTCAGGATCGGACGAATCCGCATAGCCGAGACCACCCCCCACACCAGAAGGAGGACGCCGGAGGCCAGCATCATACCCGCCCATACCCGTTCCCGGTCTTCCAGAACCTCCTCTCCCTCGAAAATCCTTTCCGCCAACCCGGCCACCAGCCAGTTCCACCACAACAGGTCCAACGCGGCCGCAATCAGCACCACACCTAACAGCGTGGTTGTCCAGTTGCGCCGGGACGAGTTGTAGACAGTGAGGGTCTCCATGTTCTCCTAGAGCCGGCGAGCTACACGATACCGCGCTGTGGCTCCCTTGAGCCGCGACGAAAGGACAATCTATAGCAGCTGATTGGCAAAAGAGCAGGATGGGTGGTTAGCTTGGAGGGGATGCGCCTGATTCTGATTCGTCACGCCCAGCCTGCCTGGAGAGAGAGAGGCCGGATGGTGGGCAACCCGGTGCTCACCGAGCTGGGAAGACGCCAGGTCCGACAGTTGGCCGGACGTTCCTGGCCCGATATCGACGAGCTGTGGGTTTCGGAGTTGCGACGCGCCCGGGAAACCGCCGCTCCCCTGGCCGATGCGCTCGGTTTGACGCCGGTGGTGCGCCCATGGATGAATGAGATCGGGGACCCCGTGGAATGGGACGGAATGCCCGAAGAACAAGTGGATGCCCGGATCTCGGAGTTTCACAGGTTGCCGTCGCTCGACAAGCTATGGAGAGGCATGCGGAGGGGTGAGCCCTACCGGAGCTTTCAGGAGAGAGTCACCACCGGGCTGCTTGGGACACTGGGTGACTGCGGTACGGAAATGATCGAGCCCGACCAGCCCCGCCTATGGAAGGTCCGCGAACGAAAGTCCATAGTGCTTGTGGCCCATAGCGGCACCAACGGGGTGATTTACGAGACGCTTCTGGGCTGTGGAGCGACACCCATAGCGTGGCACAAGTTCAGTTCCCTCCACACCGCGGTCTCCGTCCTCCAGACCCACCCGCTGGCGGACGCCGCGATGTTTTCCCTGAAGAGCTTCGGGGATGTGACCCATCTATCTCCCGAACAGGTGACCGAATAGGGTTACTGTCCGTAGCGGCGGTCCCGGCGTGAGAAGTCGCGCAGGGCGCGCAGGTAGTCGACCCGACGAAAAGCCGGCCAGTAGACATCCACGAATACAAACTCGGCATAGGCCGACTGCCACAGTAGAAACCCCGACAATCGGGACTCTCCCGAAGTGCGGATCAGAAGATCCGGATCGGGGGTGCCGGCCGAATACATATGCCGCGCCAGGCCGGCGTGGTCGATCCGCTCCGCTAACCGGGCGGGATTGTCGACCGTGACGCTCAGTTCGGCCACCAGGTTCCGGCACGCGTCCACAATCTCTTGGCGACCGCCGTAGCCCATGGCGATGGTCAGCTTGCGGTCCTCCGTGCCCGGGCCGGTCTGTTCGATGGCGGTCTTGGCGGCGGTGACCAACCCGGCGGGCAGCAGATCAAGGCTTCCTATGAATCTCAGCCCCATTCCGTGCCGTCGGCAGCGTTCGGGAAGGCGTTTGAACAGGCCCACCAGCGCCTCGTAATAGGGTTCGAGTTCTTCGGGCGGACGGCTGAGGTTCTCCTTCGACAGTACCCAGGAGGTGATGGCCGGAATCCCCAGTACCGCCGACCAGTCCATGAATTCCTCAAAACGGCGCATACCCTCCAAGTAGCTGTCCACATAGGTGGGCAGTCCGCTTTGGCGGGCGTAGCGGCGATGACCGTCGAGAATCACCCCTACATGCCGGGGGAAACGGGAGGCGTCCATCTGGCCGAGCAGCCGTCGCTCGTAGAGGCGGTAGAGGAGGCTTGTGAAGGGTGTGGTCATCTTGGGAGGTTGTCCGCGCTGTTTCATAGCCTATCTTGAACCGCCCGGGTCCCAGCTGAAAAACTGGGTGGTGAGCACCAGCCCGAGCACGAACCAGGCTCCCATAACGGCTAGGTTCTCCCATCCTAGAACCTGCCCGGAATGGGTCGGGTCGAAGGCGGCGCCGAACGGCGCTGCGAAGTGTTTGAGCGGGAAGATGTCTCCGAGGACGACGAGCCACTGTGGAGCATCTTCGAGCGGGATGAAGATACCCGAGATGAAAGCCATCGGCAAGAACACGGCGTTGGCTACCGCCGGCACCGAGTCTCCGTTCTTTACGACCGCGCACACCGACAGTCCGAGAGCTGAGAAGGTGGCCATGCCCACTACGAACACCAGCACGGCCTGACCAAAGTCGTCCCATAGCATGTGAAAACCGAAGAACACCCACCCGATGACGAACATCATCACCATCGAGATGAGGGCGATCCACACCCCCGAGCCGATTCGCCCTCCCATATAGATCCACGGTGGCAGCGGGGTGCCTCGCACCCGCTTGAGAATGCCTTGATCGCGGGCCAGGGCTGTGCCGATCGAAATGTTGGTGAAGGTGGCGGACACCGCCGCGAAGACGGCCATCGCCGGAGCGAAGAACTGGGAGAAGCGGTACTCGCCAACAATTTCCTCATCACCGAAGATGACGCTGAACAGCACCAGGAAGAAAATCGGAAGGGCGAGCGTGAAGAAGGCGGCGATCGGGGTCCTCCAGAACGTGCGGTTAGTACTGCGGATTTGCCGCCATAGGAGGGGGAGGTCATTCCTGGCGCCGGTCACTTTGTCTGCCCCTCGCTCCCTGCTTCGTTGACGATATCGAGGTAAATGTCTTCCAGGCTCGGCCGGGTGACCTCGAGACCGCCCAGTTCCACCCCACACTGAGTCGCCCACCGGGTCAGCGTGTACAGGTCGGCGGTCGGGTCGGCGGTTCGGTAGGTGACCTTGTTTCCCTTCACCTCCGGGCCGTCCCCGGTGACAGGTAGGTCTCGGGGATCGGGGACGCTGAACCGGACAGTCGTGATCGGCCGAGCTGCACCCAGGGTTTCAGGAGTTCCTTCTGCCACAATCCTCCCCTCGTTCAGCACGACGATCCGGTCGGCCAGATGCTGGGCCTCCTCAAGGTAGTGGGTGGTGAGGAGGATCGTCTTGCCCAAGGCGGTGAGCCCCTCGACCAACTCCCACGACTTGCGGCGGGCGGCCGGATCGAACCCGGTGGTGGGCTCGTCCAGAAAGACCAGATCGGGGTCGCCGACCAGACCTAGAGCAAGATCGAGGCGGCGGCGCTGGCCGCCCGAGAGAGTCTTGATGCGGGCATCTGCCTTTTCCTCCAGCCCCACCAGGGAGATCAACTCATCCGACGGGCGGCGGCGGGAATAGGATGCCCCGTACAGTTCGAGGGTCTCCCGAACGGTCAGCACGAGTTCGGTCCCGGTCTCTTGCAGCACGATGCCGATCCGGTCGCGGAATGCCCGTCCACCCGTGGCGGGGTGGTGGCCGAGGACTTCGATCTCACCCTGGTCTGCCCGACGGTAGCCCTCCAGGATCTCGACCGCGGTGGTCTTACCCGCCCCGTTCGGACCCAGCAGCGCCAGCACCTCGCCTTCGTCCACCGTGAAGCTCACCCCCGCCACGGCAGTCACCTCGCCATAACGTTTGACAAGGTCTGTGACGGTTATGGCAGTGGGCACCACAGCCAGGATACCGCCATGTCCGCGCCGCTCTAACCGGGGCGCTCTCCCAAGAGAGAGACGGGCATGGGGACCAGCTTGGCACGCAAATACTCACCCAGGCTCTTGGCCTGGGGGTCGGTGCGGGTGTTGGACGAGACGCCCTCTCCAAGGAGTCCTCGCACCACGAAGTTGATGGCTGACAAATTGGGCAGGAGATGACGTTCCACCTCCAGATCGGCGGCTTCGGGCACCAACTCCTGAAAGCGGGACACGGACAAGAACCCGACCATCCACGAATACGCCTCCCCGCTCTCCGTCCAGACCCCGACATTGGCATCCCCGCCCTTGTCGCCCGAGCGCGCCCCCACAATCCGCCCCAGAGGCGCAATCACCGTCTCGGGTTTCCCCCACCCATTGGGCTCGGTCGTCTCACCGTCTCTTGGATCATCCATGCCCGGGCCGGCGGAGCCGGCGCGGGCCGGGCTCGGCGGCGCGGCGCGTATCGCGTTTTCCCGGTCTCCCATCCGAACCCGCTGGACCACCTCGGAGGCATCCACTGTGGTCGGCCAGTAGACGGCGTAGGGGGTGGAGTCCTGGGGTGGGGCGGTCATGAAAAACCCTGGATAGTGAGCCAGCGCCAACTCCACAGCCGCCCGCGAGAACCGCTTCCCTACCTTGTCCGGATCGGGATCTTTGACCGTAATCCGAAGCTGTGACATGGCGGCCTCGTTGGTGGAGGGGTCGGGATGGCCGGTTTCTACGAAGGAGACCTTCGCCTCGGCGAACTGGTCGGCGCCTCCCAGACTGTTCCAGAGCGCCTCGGTGGCCAACTCCGCCTTGTGGGCGGCGTCCAGGCCGGTGATCACCATCGTGACCGTGTTGCGGTATCCCCCCAGGTAGTTGAGGGCCACCTTCAGAGTGGCAGGGGGAGGCTCTCCCCGGACTCCGGTGACCGCCACCCGGTCGGGCCCCTCCTGGGAGAGCCGGATCGTGTCCAGACGGGCGGTCACGTCGGGATTGTGGTAGCGCGCCCCGCCCACCTCATAGAGGAGTTGCGCGGTGACGGTCCCCACCGACACCAGCCCGCCGGTTCCAGGATGCTTGGTGATCACCGCCGACCCGTTCTCGGAGAGCTCGGTGATCGGAAATCCCACCCGTTCCAGTTGCGGCACCTGGTCGAAGAAGGAGTAGTTGCCTCCGGTGCATTGAGCGCCGCATTCGATGATGTGCCCCGCCACCAAGGCGCCCGCCAGGGCGTGATAGTCGTCCGCCGCCCAGTCGAAGGCCCACATCCCCGGTCCGATCACCACCGCAGCATCCGTGACCCGACCCGTCACCACCACATCGGCTCCCCAAGAAAGCGCCTCGGCGATGCCCGCTCCGCCCAGATAGGCGTGGGCGGTGAGGGGCGTGGTTTCTGTAGGAAGGAGCTGGTCGGTGTCGAAGTGGCGCAAGCCGTTGGCTTTTGCCAACTCGGCCACCCGGTCGGTGAGGTCGTCGCCGGAGACCCAGGCGATGCGCGGCTTCAGGCCGAGTCGCTCCGCCAGCTCCTCCAGCCGCTCGGCCATGCCCTCGGGGTTCAGGCCGCCGGCGTTGGCCACCACCTTGATCCCCCGATCGAGACAGGTTCCCAGCACCTCTTCCATCTGGGTCAGAAAGGTGCGGACATACCCGCCCTTCGGGTCGCGGCGGCGCAGCCGCCAGAGAATGGCCATGGTCAGCTCGGCCAGATAGTCGCCGGTGAGCACATCGATGGGTCCCCCCTCCACCATCTCCCGGGCCGCCGCCAACCGGTCCCCGTAAAAGCCCGAGCAGTTGGCGATCCGAACCGTCTTCAACCCGCCCCTCACCGGAGATCGCGGTAGTGCCGGGGTGCCTCCCGACACAGCGCCTCCACCTCGTCGGGCGCCTTTGGTAGATCGGAGGTGAGCATCTCGCAGCCTTGGTTGGTGATCAGAACGTCGTCTTCGATCCTCACTCCGATTCCCAGCAGCTCGGAGGGGATGATGTGAGCGACTTTGGGCGCCTCTTTCAGCCTTTCCCTTTGACGGGCGGCCGCGGAGGGATCCAGCATCCGTTCCTCCGCCCACTGGTCGGCATCGTATTCCAATAACGTGAACTCGACCTCTGGTCGGGAGGGGTCCACGTACACGCCGGGTTCGATGGTCAGTACCATTCCCGGTTCCAGAAGTCGATGGGTCCCATCGAGGCGGTAAGCTCCGACGTCGTGGACATCCATCCCCAGCCAGTGGGAAGTCCCGTGCATGAAGAACTCCTGGTAGAGATGCATGTTCATCGCTTCTTCAACACCGGTTGGCAATAGTCCGATCTCCACCATCTCCTCCACCAGGGTGCTTAGAGCCGCCTGGTGTGGAGAGCGGATGTCGGAGCCCGGTTGACAGGCAGCGATCGCCGCCTCCTGAGCTTTCAGCACCACCTCGTATACACGGCGTTGAGCGGAGGTATATGAGCCAGACACCGGGAAGGTGCGGGTGATGTCGGAGGTGAAGTGGTGGAGTTCACAAGCGGCGTCCACCAACAGCAGGTCACCATCCTCCATTTGCCGGTTGTTTTCGACATAGTGGAGTATGCAGGCATTGGGTCCGGAGGCGACGATGGATGGGTATCCGTCGCGGGGAGACCCTTCCATCCGCCACACGTATTCCATTACCGCCTGCACCTGGTATTCCCATCGGCCCGGCCCGGCGAAGCGCATCGCCTCCCGGTGGCCTTCCATGGTCAGCTCACATGCCTCCCTCAACCATTGGATCTCCCGGGGAGATTTGCGCAGACGAAGCTCGGAGATGAGCGGACGAAGATCGGACAGATGGTGCGGCATAGCGGCGCCCAGCCGGGTGCGCAGGGTGTCGGCCTTGGCCAAAAGGTCCATCACCCGCTTCGGCCTGCCATTGGCTGCCAGGGAGTGCCAGATGACCGAGCGCCCCCGCGCCAGTTCCAGCAGTCGGGTGTCCAACTCGGCAAGTGGATAGGCGGCGTCGGCGCCGTAGGTCTCTTTCGCTCCTTCCAATCCCGCCCGGGGTCCGTCCCATATCTCTTTTAGGCGGTCTCTGGTACGCACGAAGAGCGTGAACTCTCCTTCGGGATGGCCTGGGGCGATCACTGCCATCGCATGCGGCTCGCCGAATCCGGCGAGATAGAAGAAGTCCGAGTCCTGGCGAAAGGGGTGATCGACATCGGGGTTACGGAGGCTGGGAACCCCGGCCGCCACGACCGCCAAACCCTCTGGACCGATCAACTCGGCCAGTCGCCGCCGGTTGTGGGCGAAGGTGCTTTCCATGGAAATCCTTTGGTGATCGCAATAGGCGTGGCCATGAAGAAGGATAAGGAGATCAGAGGGCCCGGCGGTGCCGAACCGGACCGCAAGTGGCTAGCCGGGTGGGAAGCCGAGCTCCAAATCAACCACCAGGGGGAAATGGTCCGATCCGACGTCCGGGCCCAGCCACCGGTCCGCCACCAGGAGGTGGGAGGAGTGAAGCAGGTGATCGATGGGGATACGGGTGAGGAAGCTGCCTCTCACGGGAAAGCTCGCGGACAATCCATATCCGCGCTGGGAATTGCGAAGACCGGCGTGGGCCAGCGGCCCGAAGACATGGGACCAAGGGGTGGCGTTGAAGTCTCCGGCCACCACGATCGGGCCGGCCACTCTCTCTGCCCAGTCGGCCACGAACTCGAACTGGGCGTCTCGCAGCCCGGCCCGCCGCCCGCTGGTGGGCGCCAAGGGATGGATGCCGAGCAGCGTAATTTCGGCTTCGCCCAGACCGATGACGACTTCCGTCGCCCTTGCCTCGTTCTCTGCCCAGCCGTGGCTGATCACCTCGGAAGGGAGTCCTCGGGTCAGCACCAGCGTGGAGAAGATCAGATTGTCAGGACGGGAACGGTGTTGTCGGTAGGGAAGTCGCCCGCCGACAATGGCTTCTGACAGGGCCGCTTCCCAGAGCCTGTTGGTCTCATGCAGAAAGACCACATCCGCATCGACCCGGTTGAGAAATTCCGTCACCTTGTCGTATTCTTGGTTTTGGCCGTGAACGTTGATCGAGACCACTCGCAGCCGCGGCGATTCGGGAGCCACGTTCTGTTTTCCCCAGAACATGGGCGCCACATAGGCGAGGTTCGCCAATCCCATGATCAGAATTGCCCAGCCCAGCCGCGGCCAGTTCCTCAACAAAAGCGCGGTTCCCGCCGCCAGCAGTCCTACCGCGTACTGTGGGCGGAAGCTGGTAGCCAGATCGAACACCCAAAACCACTTGCCAAAGAACCCAACCAGGCTGATCACGCCGATCAGCAAGGCGGGGATGGCTACCAGAATCAACCGCTCAAACCCTACACCTTTTCTGATCTTCGACTGGGCTGCCACAGGGGAAGTAAGCGCTCGGTTTTTCTGAGGCATTGGCGTCGGTCTTCGGCGTCGGGTATGACGAAGAAGACCCGTTCCCAGAAGAAAGCCGAGTGGTCCATGACGATGAGATGAGTGAGTTCGTGTACGACCAAGTAGTCGATGAGGTCAGGCTGGAGCATCATGACCCGCCAGTTGAAGCGCAAGGTTCCGTCCCGAGCGCAACTCGCCCAGCGCCGACGCTGATCTCGGATCAGGATCCGGGGCTCGGTGTTGCACCCCACGCGCGGTATCCAGTTTTCGACGCGCTCGGGCAGGTAGTCGGCGGCTTGGTGGCGATACCACTCCACGAAGGCTTTGTGGATTAGCTCCCGGCGTTGCTCCTCGCCCCGATCTGGGGGTGCATCGATCCAAAAGTGACCGTTGTCGAAACGCACCCAGGGTCTTAGGAACTGATCGGTGTTCACGTTCATGTGAACATCGCGACCAAGGTACGGCAGGGTTTCACCGGTCACGAACTTCTTCGGTGCGGGCCTGCGTTTCAGTTCTTCACGACGGTCCAGTATCCGGGGCGCCTGTTTGCGAATCAGGTCCTCCAGCTCGCGGTCAGAGGTATGGGTCGGCGCCAGCACCCTGACTTTGTCCAGGCTCACCATGGTTGAAATCGTTTTCTTGCGCCGTTCGCTGCGAGTTACTTCATATGTGATGGTGGTGTCACCGAATTGGATATGACCCTTCTTGCTCATTGGACCTCCCTTCTGATCACCCCTAACGATCTGGAGCGTCAGTTCGTTTAGTTTGCCGTCTGGTGTAACTGTCTTGTCTGCAACGCACGCTCGATGTCGCGTCGCAGTTCCCGCCGTGCTGTTCTCCCTCGGGAAGGCGACTTACGCTGCGTTTAGAGACCGGCCAGCCAGCCTGAGATGATCTGTCCGATCTCGGGGCCGGAGTCTTCCTGAATGAAATGGGTGCCCCGCACGGTCTTCTCGGTCTGGTTGGGCCAAGAACGGCAGGCTTCCCGTTGCTTTCCGATCAGGATGGTTCCCGGCTTGGCGTTGATGAACAGCTTGGGGACATCGCTTGCCGCCAGCCAGTCCGCATATGCGGCAGCAATCTCGGCCACATCTGCGGGCTCGCCGTCGATGGGGATCTCCCGCGGCCAGGTGAGGGTAGGTCGCCGGCTCTCGCCCCCCTCCGTGTAGGGACGCCGATACTCCTCCATCGTCTCCTCCGACAGGGGATCGAGCACCGAGGCGGGGAGAATCCTCTCCACGAACACGTTCTTGGCCAGAACGATATCCTCGCCGGCCAGAGAGCGCATGGCGCCGAAGATCCGTCGGGCGGGCTCCGGCCAGTCGTCCCAGCCAACCGGGCAGACGATCGTCTCCATGTATACCAGGCCCCGGACCGCATCCCTGTTCCGGTTGGCCCAGTCGAAGGCAAGGGCCCCGCCCCAGTCGTGTCCCACCAGGGTCACGTTGTCGGTGGCGCCCACCGCCTCCAGCCATCCGTCCAGGTAGCGGCGGTGCTCCACGAAGCGGTAGGAGCCCGCTCCCGAGGATTCGAGTTTGTCGGAATCGCCCATCCCGATCAGATCGGGAGCTAGGCAACGACCCTGGCCGACAACCGGAGGGATGACCTTTCGCCACAGATAGGAGGAGGTGGGATTGCCGTGCAAGAATACGATTGGGTCTCCCTCGCCGGCCTCGGTGTAGGCCATGCGCTTGCCCAGAATTTCCAGGTATTTCTTGGAGGATGCAAAGTTGTTCATAGCGCACAAAGCCTAGAAGGTGGGTGGGACAACGCTCCCGGCGGCCGCTTAATAGTCCTATCCGTTTACTCTGGGGGGCATGGATCTCACACACGCTCTCTATACCACCCGGGCTATGCGCCGGGTGCTTCCGGACCCTATACCTACCGAGGTGGTGCAAGGCATGCTGGACGCGGCGGTGCGCTCTCCCTCGGGCGGCAACACACAGAACTGGCGGTTCGTGGCGGTCGCTGATCCCGAGGTGCGCGCCGGGGTGGGCGCTCTCTATCAGGAGGCTTTTGCCATACTTCTGGATCGGGTCTACGGTGCTGCTAAGGAGAAGGCTCGTCAGGAGGGCGACGAAAAGACATTGAGCGTCTTCGCATCGGCCGAATGGCTGGCCGAAAACGCTGCCGAAGTCCCGCTGTGGTTGTTTTTCTATGCAAGAGGAGACCCGTCGGGAGCATCCACCTACCCGGCGGTGTGGAGCGCCATGCTTGCAGCCCGCGGGTATGGGGTGGGGACTTGCCTCACCACCATCCTGGGAGAGTTCAAGGCGGCCGAGACTGACAAGTTGCTGGGAGTGCCCGCCGACCGGGGCTGGAAGCAGGCGGCGGCCGTCTCCTGTGGGTACCCGAAGGGGCGGTGGGGCCTGGCCCAGCGCCGCCCTGTTCATGAGGTGACATACGCCGACCGGTGGGGCAGTCCGGTTCCATGGCGGTTGGACGAGCCTCTCTGGAGTGACTAGCTCGGCAATCCCGGAGGCTCGCCGAACAGATCACGGTAGGTGGAAATCGCTGCTCGGTCGGTAAACCCCGCCACGTAGTCGACGGCTCGTACTTGGGGAGGGTCGTTCACCAGGCCGAAGCTGTCCGGCAGGTCCTCGGGGTGGCGGATGTAATGCTCCACCAGCCGGGTGATGACCCCGACGGCCCATTGGTGTTCTCGGCGGCGATCGGGGCTTTCGTACACCCTTTCAAACATTATCGCCCGGAAGCCGGTCATCGCCAAGAGCGCTTCCGGTGCCATGGACACTTCTCCCGTGCGGACGGATTCGGAGATTACGGCCCGGCACATGCCGTATATCCACTGGTCAGGCTCGCCGAACAGCCGGGTCATCTCGGCCGGGATGTCCCGGAGGGAGAGAGCGTCATGACGCAGGGCATCGGCCAGATCGTGGGTGAGGTAGGCAATGCGATCCGCAAACCGGCACAGCATTCCCTCGAGGGTGGTCGGGGCAGGGTCGATCCGCCAGGTATGGGCCCGGATTCCGTCCAGGGTCTCCCAGGTGAGATTGAGCGGCTCCAACAGGGTCAGCAGCCGTATCCCATGGGCGGCGTGGTGCCAGTCCCCGTCTTCCACGTAGGGGGATAGAGCCTCCTCTCCAACGTGGCCGAAAGGCGAATGGCCGATGTCGTGGCCGAGACAAATCGCCTCGGTGAGACTCTCGTTGAGCCCCAGGGACACCGCCAGGGACCTTCCGATCTGGGCAACGAGAATGGTGTGGGTGAGGCGGGTGATCACATGGTCGCCGGGAGGATCGGGGAAAACTTGGGTCTTGTTGCGCAGCCGTCGGAAGGCCTTGGAAAACAACAGACGATCCCGGTCGACCTGAAAGGGTGTGAGCAACTCGTCGGGTGGCTCGGGCCTGTTCCTTCCACGGGAGCGGGCCGAGCGGGTGGCGAGAGGCGAGAGCGCCGCTTCGGATTGCTGGCGGTCGTGGCGGTCCCGTATCCGGAGCGCGGGCTCGTCCGGTCGGGCTGTCACGCTTCGTCCTCCCTTTGCGGCCGCCTTCCGGGATTTTTATTGACACGGTCCTTAGGCATGAATGTCCTTTGTGGAATATACCATTCACAGCACATGGAGTACCGGGCGCTTTATCGCAAATATCGACCGCAGGTCTTTGGGGAAGTGATCGGCCAAGAGCACGTGACGAACACGCTGGTCCGCGAAGCTCGGGAAAAACGGGTGGCCCACGCCTATCTCTTCGCCGGCCCGCGGGGGACAGGCAAGACCTCCACCGCCCGCATCCTGGCCAAGGCGATCAACTGCGAGGATCCCCGTCCCAATGGCGAGCCCTGCGACGAATGCGCCACCTGCCAGGCCATCTCCAACGGCATTTCGCTCGATGTCCAGGAACTGGACGCCGCCTCTCACAATTCAGTGGAGAACATCCGGGATATTCGGGTGCAGGTGACCATGGTGGCGGCGGGTCCCTCCGCTCATCGGGTTTTCATCCTCGACGAGGCGCATATGCTGTCCACGGCAGCCTCCAACGCGCTGCTCAAAACGCTGGAGGAGCCGCCTCCCAATGTCCACTTCATCCTGGCCACCACCGAGCCCTACAAGTTGTTGGACACCATCCGCTCCCGGAGCCAGCGCTTCGACTTCCATCCCGTCCCGGCGGAAGTCCTCACCCGTCACCTGCGCTCGGTGGCCACCCAGGAAGGCTATGAAGTAGCCAAGGGCGGCTTGGAGACGGTGGCCCGCCATGCGGACGGAAGCGTTCGCGACTCGCTGAGTCTCCTGGAACAGGTGGCCGCGCTGGGGGATGGGCGGGTCGATCCGAGAGGGGCGGAACGAGCCCTGGGGGTGGCGGACCGAGAGACGATGACCGTCCTGGCGCGGGCGGTGGCCGACCGGGATGCGCCGGCGGTGTTGTCATTGGTGGCCCGTCTGGACCGCCGGGGCGTCAACCTTCGTTCTTTCATCTCCGAGGGGATCGGGTTCTTCCGGGGGGCGTTTCTGGTTCATCACCTTTCCGATCCGGCTGCGGTGGTCGACGAACCTCCCGAAGTCGTGGATGACTGGAAGGCGGCGGCGCGAGTCCTGACGGCCCCCGAAGTTAATCGGGTCATCGATCAACTGGGAGACGCCCTGATCAAAATACGCGAGGGACGGGAAGAACGGCTCATGCTGGAGTTGGCCCTCCTGTGGATAGTGCGCCCGGAGACATCCATCCATCCGGCTGCCCTGTTGAACAGGATCGAAGCGCTGGAAGCTCAGATGGGAGAAGCGCGCGCGGCGCCACCGGCGGCTAAACCTGCCGTGCCTGCAGGCCCGTTACCACAAGCGAAACCCCGATCCAGGCCGGCCGAGCCGGTGACGGCTTCCCCCCCTCCTGTGGAGCGGAAAGACCCGCCCGCGCCGGCTGCTTCCCGATCCGCCTCCTCTGCCGATCCGCAGCCCGATACTTCCCCGCCCGACACCGCCCCGCTCACCTTGGAAGGGTTGGCGACCATGTGGGAAGAGATTGCAGGATCCTTCAGCGGGATGTTCGGAGCCCTATTACGCCCCACCAGTCCGGTCACCCTGGAAGGAGAGCGTCTGGTGGTTGACTGCGCCAACCATTTCCGCTTGCTTCGGTTGAAAGACAGCGACTCGGCATCACAAATCAGCGATGAGATCAAGAAGCGTACCGGCCAAAAGATTCTGATCGAGTATGTAAACCAAGCCGAACAGGGTGCCACTTATCCGGCCTTGAAGAAGGCGGCTCCGGTTGCTACAGCAGCTCCTTCGCCGCCAGTTGCCGAAGCGAAAAAGACCGGAGCCGAACCCGGGGCGCCGGAGGACGAAAGACCGTTTTCCCTCACCGAGTCGGACGGCGCCGCCGCAACGCCTGCCCAAGAGTCCGAGGTGGAGAACGATGGGATGGCCGACCAGGATGATCCACATGCCGAGGCCACGGCATTCTTGGAGGCGGCTGGAGTCTCGGTGACCGAGGTGAAGAACCCTGATGGTCCGAGCCTCTTCACCTAGCAAGCGCGGGACCAGAACCCCCTTCTGTTCGCTCCTCCACATGACGAGTCGGGGAAGTCGATAACTTGGCCGATGCTTTGTGGCTCGTCGGCTGGGGAAGGAGGAAGGGACGGTTGTTAGGTCATGTCCTCTTCGATAGTCCTCATCACCTCTTCAGCGACGAAACGCCGCTGTCGACGTCGCCCTGGTTCCATCTCGGTCAGTATCCCCAGATCCTCCAGCAAGCCCAGCATCCGGAGGCTGGTGGGTCGTTTGACTCCGAGACTCGCCTCGACGCGATTCGTGTTGATAAACGGATCGGCTATAAGAGAGTCAACAAGGAGCCCGACGCACCGCATCATTGGCCTGGGTCTCCATCCCATCCAAATAGAAGCGCAGCCAGGCGTTCATATCTCCTCGCTCCCGCACCCCTGATGCCCTGCGTAGTAGTCGTCTCGGCGCCTATCGAAGTATGAGGACAGGTAGAGCAGGGGTCGGGGAAGCCGATCGCGGAGAACCAGGTGAAAGAGGATCAACAACCGGCCCATCCGCCCATTGCCGTCGAGGAACGGATGGATTGTCTCGAACTGGTAGTGCAACAACCCGCTCTGCATCAGCACCGAAATAGTCCGGTTCTCGTGAACGAAGCGTTCCCAGTCCGAAAGTAAGCGGGCGAGTTCACCGGGGGGTGGTGGTATGAAAGCGGCAGTTTCGATTGCTGACCTTGGTGGTCCGATCCAGTTTTGGAAGGTTCGGAGCTCTCCCGGTTGTCTTTCTCTTCCGCGCACACCGCTCAGGAGAATTGCGTGCATATCACGGATGAGACGCAGGCTGAAAGGAAGGCTGCCGAGGCATTCCAGGGTTTGCGTTATGGCTGGCTTGCTAGGAAGGGTTCCCGCGGATTGTCTCAATCGGTCAATACCCTGAGGCTCACATGAAGTTCGAGGCACCCGTTCAAAAGGTTATAGACGAGTTCGCCAGGCTGCCGGGGATTGGCACCAAGACTGCTCAGCGGCTGGCTTTTCACCTCATGTCTCTTCCCAGGGACGCCGCGGAACGCTTGGGATATGCGATCCTTGAGATGACCGAGAATGTGAGGCGCTGCTCTCGATGTTTCAACCTCACCTCCGAGGAGTTCTGTGCAATCTGTCGGGACACCCGGCGGGACCACACCATGGTCTGTGTGGTGGAAAGGCCCCAGGACATCTCAATGATCGAGCGCACCAACGAGTTCCGAGGGAGGTATCACGTTCTGGGCGGCGCCCTTTCACCTCTGCGGGGCATAGGACCGGAGCAGCTTCGCATTCCCGAACTGGAGAATCGGATGGAGACGGAGGGGATCACCGAGTTGGTGATGGCCACCAATCCCACTCTGGAGGGAGATGCCACCGCTCTCTACCTGGCTCGCGTCTTCAAGTCGCGGAACATACGTATCACTCGCCTGGCCTCGGGACTGCCGGTGGGAGGGGACCTCGACTACGCCGATGAAATCACTCTGGGCCGTGCTCTGGCCGGCCGCCAGCCGATGTAGTCTGTCCCAGGTTCGCCGGGACTCGGAGGGGGAATTGTTTAGCTGAGGCGGGTGGCCATCAGGCGCCGCAGTCGGGTGGCCAGCCCGGAGGCGTCGGCGGTTTGAAGTTCTCCGTCCCGTACAACCACCCGTCCGGCCACTACCACATGCTTCGGCCGACGTCCCGGGTTGGCCCACAAAAGCCCGGCCAGGGGATCACCTACTCCGGCGTCTTCCGGCCCGGTTACGTCGTAACAGCACAGGTCGGCGGCGGCGCCGGGTTCCAAGTGTCCGAGTTCGGATCGTCCCAGACCTGTCGCCGACCCGGCGGTGGCCATTGCCAGCACCTCGGTCGCGCTGGGCGACCGCTCTGTCAGCCCCCCCACCTGCAGGGCGAGCCGGGCGTCGGCCAAGAGGTTTCCGGCATCGTTGTAACCTCCGCCGCTGGTGCCCAGGCCTACTGTGATCCCCGCGTCTATCAAAGCGCCCACCTCGCAGATTCCCAGCCCCATCGGCACGTCGAATCCGGGAGCGTGCGTGGCCGATGCTCCCGACTCCGCCAGGCGAGCCCGTTCTGATCCTTTTATCCCGCACAGATGAGCGATGGTGACATCGGGCGCCAGCCAGCCCCATTCCTCCAGCAGCTCCAGGGGGCGACTTCCTCCATAGAGGCCAGCGGCGCGTTCCACGTCTATCGCCTCGTTGGCCTGGGTGCGGCGGCGGAGGCCCCACTGGTCGGCGGCCTGGGCGAATAGGGCAAAGGTCTCGGAGCTGTCGGAATGAACTCCGGCAGGTCCGCACGCCATCTGAAGCATCCCGTCGGGACTGAACGCCGGGTAGCGGCCCATCACCGACACCAGTCCCGAGGCCACGGCCTTGGGTGAGTCTCCCGCCGACCCGTAGCCAAACACCAGCCTGGCCCCCAACCGTCGGACAGTTTCCACTGTGGCTTCCACCAAGTCCAGCGGCGCGACACCCCTTGGCCAGGTGAAGTGGTGGTCTGCAACGGTTGTTACCCCTGCCAAGAGGCCCTCCGCAACCCCCACCGCAGCCGCGGCGGCGGCCAGGTCAGGATCGACCGAAGCCCGACGGTAATAGCCGGCCATAGCCGCCAGCCACTCACCCATAGACAGATGCCGGGTGCCCGGCAGGGTACGGAAGGCGGTTTGCAACAGATGATGGTGAGCGTTGACCAGCCCGGGTATCACAATGCATCCGGAGGCATCCAGATGCTCGGCGTTGGCCTGGCTAGCGGGGGGAATCGGGTCTGATGCCACCTCCTTTACTCGACCTAAGTCACAGACCATGGAGTTGCCAGAAAGCCTTCTGGTTCCGGTCCAGATCTCTTGGGCGCCATTGACGATGAGCATCAACACGATGGTAAGCGTGGTCTACCATATTTTTGATGGCGTCTTCCCGTCGACTCGAGGATCTGACCCTCCCCCAGGTGAGGGAGATGATCGGCCCATCCTCGATCCTCATGTTGCCGATCGGGTCGGTGGAGCAGCACGGCCCGCATCTTCCCTTGACGACGGATCATTTGATCGCCTCAGAGGCGGCCGAGGCGGTGGCGAACCTCTGTGGTGAAGAACTCGACCTGTGGCTGTTACCTACCCTGGGGGTTTCCAAGGCGAACGAGCATGCCTGGGCCCCGGGGACCCTCTGGCTTCAAGCGACCACACTCCTTTCCGTACTAAAGGACATTGCTTCCTCGGCGGCGACCACCGGCGCCCGGCGACTTGTCTTCCTCAACTCCCACGGCGGAAATACCGCCCTGTTGGTGGTGGCTTGCCGAGATGTGCGACTTTCTCAAGGAATGCAGACCTTCTTGCTCCATCCTTTTCTCCCTCCCGATCACGGGGGCAGATCCACCACCGCTCCGACGGGAGAGTTGGGTATGGGCATCCACGGAGGTTATGACGAGACATCAATGATGCTCCATCTCCGTCCCGATCTGGTGGAGATGAGCCTGGCTACGCGGCGGGTTCCGGACCGCCTGGCTGACAACCAGCATGTGCGCTTCGGAGGGTCGGTGCCTTTTGGATGGACTTCCGATGATTTCGGTCCGGATGGTCACATCGGCGACCCGGTCGGAGCCACCGCTGACCAGGGGAGGGAACTGTTTGAGGGAGCGGTCGAGATGCTCTGCGAACAACTGGCCGAGATAGCCAGATTCGACTTCGGAGTTGGTTCGGCGGGCTAGGTCAGCGGGGCAATCGGCTGACAGGTTTTAGTCAGCCTAGACCGGGAGGTTGCCTTTGTCAGGTCCGTACCCCTAGAACGACAGGGCTGTAAAGGGAGGACGCTTCCTCAAACGCTTCGGCCTCGGCAACCGGACCCTGCAGTGGGCTCGACATCGGAGATGCTTTGTTTTCGAATCGCAGGCCTGTAATTTGATAGTGAGAAGCGGGCGGATCTGGCGGCGCAAGGCGTTGGAGGTTTACCGCCCAAAAAATGAATAGCATCTTTGTTCCAAGAAACCCTGCCGTGGGCTTGGGTTTTGGGAAAGGCCGTCACCGTATTGCGGTTATGGCTTTTGCTATGGTGGTCTCGGCCATAGGTATGACGCTGACCACTGGTGGTGTCGCGCTCGCCACTCCAAGCGTGTCCTCGGTGACTGTTGTACGGGAGAATCCGACCACAGCCGAACTATCGGTAGCAATCGCTAACCCCGGTACGGCAGAGAAGACCGTCGAACTTCGATACCGACCTGACGGTTCCAGTGACGATTGGAGCACAGTTCTGGTTATCACTTCCGACGCCACGGCGCCCCTCAATCTGACGGGTCTGACTCAAGGTACCACATATGAGGCACAGGCATCTGTATATGAGGGAGCAAGGCCTGACAGTCCCAGTTGGTCGCAACCTGAAACGGAATTCAGCACACTGTCAACCGAAATCAGCCTGAAGAGCCTAGTTGGCGCGCTCGTGGGGGACACATATGCCGGGTTTAGCTTCATTCTCGTTGAATGGGACTCCCCCTTAGCGGCTTCGAATAGCAACGATGAGATAACCAAGAATCTCTATGTGCGTTATTATGCCGAACCTTCGTCCTACCCCCACGACTGGAGATCAATCCCGGTAGAAAGCAATACAAAGGCCAAACCGAGCTTCAGACTGACCGGGTTGATTCCAGCCACGGGATATCACGCTGAAGCATCCTTGGACAGTGACTTCAACAATGCATTTACCACAACCATAGGCTTTAGAACCAAGGGCAAAGCCCGAGTGTCCTCGGTGGAAGCCAGGGACATCACCCAGACTTCTGCGAAGGTCGATGTGGGGTTGGCTGCTGTGCCTTCTTCCGATTCTCCGGCAGTGAAGTGGCGTTACCGCGTCGTGGGGACGGCTTGGCCTTCCGTCCTCCCTGAAAATACGACCATGGACAGCAATGGGGGGACCATCAGCCTTACTGGCCTGACTCCGAACACCGAGTATGAGGTACAGGCCTCTCTGGAGTGGAACTTCAGCATTGCCGAGTCCGATACTTTCGTCACGGAGTCGCCCGGTCTGGGGGAGCTTACGGTGGTGGATATAACTCAAACCGGCGCCACAGTCAAAATGACTGTTACAGATCCCAATGACTTATATGAGAAAGTTCATGTTCACTATCGCACTTTCGAGGAGATAGCCGGCGATGTGAGGAATTACGGCAATTGGAGCGACCCCCCGGAAGAGATCACCATCACGACAGATCCTGTTTCACAAGAAAAGACCGCCTCGATAACGTTGTCAGGCCTCCTCTCCGGCACGAACTACCAAGTGCAGGCTTCGTTGGACAGCGCTTTTCCTTCACAGACCGAAGGAACAAATACTCCTGTCCTGACAAGGGAGAAGGATTTCACCACGAACCGTCCCCGAGTCGCCAACCCACTGGAGGTGAGTGGGGTGGAACAGACGAGAGCCATTGTGATCGCCACCATTGACCATCCGAATGGACGTAAGCAGGCAGTGAAGCTGCGATACCGCACTTACGAGGAGCAGAGTGGGGTGGAGGTTTATGACAATTGGGAGAATGAGGAGCAGGCCGACCACAACACTGATCCTGTGACAAACGAGTACACGGACACGGCTACCAAAGAACTGACGGGTCTTAAGGCGGGGAAGAATTATCAGGTGCAGGCTTGGCTTGATGGCAGCCGACCGGAACCGGATAGGGAGACGCAAAAGTTCACCACCAAGGCTTCGACTGTCGCTGCGGTGACGGTTGTGTCGGGTTCGCTGATGCAGACTGAAGTCGAATTGAAAGTCGATATCGTGCCGCATGACGGCAGTTCCCTGACAGTGCATCTGCGCTACAAGGTGGACGGTGAGGCAACGTGGCCAACCCAGAATACGATAACGAGACCTACCACGGCTGACAGTGAGACCTTTGGTCTCTCGAGTCTCACCCCGGGCACCACATATGAGGTGGAGGCATCCCTGGATGGGAGTTTCCCAACGGTCGGGTCTGGAGAGATTGAAAAGACAAAGACGACTGAGTTCACCACTTTGTCAGCGGACCCCAGTGTTACTGATATAGCTTTTTCGGATGTCACCCAGACCAGCGCCGATGTCACGGTCACCATTAACAATCCCGATTCGGATGACAAGGACGTCCACTATAAATACCGCACGACCCCATATATCAACACCGAGCAAGTGGAGGTGGCGGCCGGGGAGTGGAGTGAGCCTGAGGAGATCGCTACCGATGGCACGAGTGTGGGATTTGATCTAGAGGATCTCACCTCCGGGACGGAGTACGAGGTGTGGGCCTCGCTGGAAGAAGACTTCGACCCTTATCTGAGCGACACTTTCCCCACCGCGCCTCCCAGCATCTCGGGAGTCACCATCGTCGACAAGACCTTGAACGACGCCACTGTGAAAGTTTACATCCAAAAGCCAAATGGTCGGGATCAAACCATCTATATGCAATACGTCGCCCATCCCAATCCACCTGACTGGCCCGAAAAGAGCATCGAGGCTAAGAGC
Organism: Acidimicrobiia bacterium; assembly: GCA_965214265.1. Taxonomy (GTDB): domain Bacteria; phylum Actinomycetota; class Acidimicrobiia; order Spongiisociales; family ZC4RG35; genus Bin76. The sequence goes on along the minus strand of CBDCBK010000010.1, from coordinate 407,722 downwards.
TCTACAAACACTGCAGAATTCCATCTGCAGGAACTCCTGGCAAAAACCAAATACGAGGTCAGACTGTCGATGGATCCGGAGTTTCCGGACGCGGGACTGTGGAAAGTGTTCTTCTACACCTCGGCAATTGTCCTCAATGTGGAAGACATCACTCAAGACAGCGCCACGGTCAAGACGGAAATCACCGTAGAGGATATGGCTGACAGCACCGTTTACCTGCGCTACGGAGAGATTCAGGAGTCTTCGGATTCGGAGCAGGAGTGGATTGACAGCCTGCCGTTGGAGCCTCCCACATCGAGTGAGCAACAGGGAATCGGGACTACGAAGGGTGATCAGGGAGACTCGGTGACCACAAAGGATCAGGAGCAGGACGCCCTGGACACGTCGGTTCGAGAGGCGAATCTAAGGGATTTGACGGCGGAGACAACCTATACGGTGGAGGCTTCTTTCGACCACTTCGACGACGACAGTCGGGTCATCGTGATAACAACCTTCGTGACCTCGCCCTCGAATCCGGTGAATCCGGGTGGGGGTGGTGGTAACTCGGGTGGGGGTGGTGGTAGCTCGGGTGGGGGTGGTGGTAGCTCGGGTGGGGGTGGTGGTAGCTCGGGTGGGGGTGGTGGTAGCTCGGGTGGGGGTGGTGGTAGCTCGGGTGGGGGTGGGTCCAATAGGCCTCCTCTGCAAGTGGAGTACACCGATGTGCCGAATGGTCACATTCACTATGACGCCATCACGGCGATGGCCTCCACAGGGATGTTCCTGGGCACCGACTGCCGCCCGGGCGAGTTCTGCCCAGAGAAACCGATTCCCCGCTGGGTGATGGCCGTGTGGCTGGTGCGACTAGTCGATGGCAAAGATCCGGAGCCGGTGAGCGAGAGCAGATCTGTCGATGTGCATCCAGGCAAGTGGTGGGCGGCACATGTGGAACGGCTGTGGGATCTCGGTATAACCATTGGTTGCCAGGGCCGGACTGAACCAGTATTGCGATACTGTCCCGAGGCTTTCACCACCCGTGCCCAGATGGCCAGTTTCCTGGTGCGCATGTACAAATTCGCCCCCGCGGTGGAGGCCGGGTTTGTGGACACAGCTCACAGTAGCCACGCCCCCGACATCGATTCCCTCTACGCGGTCGGAGTCACCACAGGATGCGGCGTCGATCCCCTTCGATACTGTCCCGAGGAACCCACCTCTCGAGCAGAGATGGCAACCTTCCTTTACCGCGCCCGTCCTCACGTGAGTTGACAACTCCTGATATCGGAGTGCCTAACGGGTAGTCACGGAGCAGCAGGTCGGACATAGCCCGGACCCAACCCGCAGTAGTTTTGGTTGTGTCGAGGCAAAGACCGGTTCTCAAGAAGTCCTCAGCAAAGCCTAAAATATGATCGAACCCCCCGCCCGGCGCTAAAGGATGAGTTGAGGCCCATGGAAACCGGAATTTTCCTGTTCGGAGTAGTGGAGATGGACGACGCCGGAGCGGGTCCTCCCCTTCCCACCGACCGCCGTTACGACCAAAAACAGATGTGGTATGCGGCTGAGCGGATGCTGGATATGGGCGTGGTCACCGAGCAAAGCGGTTTGGACATCTTTTGGCTCGCCGAGCACCACTTCCAGTACGAGGGATACGAGGTGATTCCCAACGCGGTGTTGTTCGGAGCAGTACTTGCAGAGCGGACCGAGACCCTTCGGATCGGGGCGCTGTTCAACATCGTCCCCCAATGGAATCCACTGCGGTTCGCGGAGGATTTCGCCACCATGCACAATCTTTCGGGTGGTCGGGGAGTGTTGGGAGTGGGTCGAGGCACCGTGCCACGTGAAGCCCAGACGCTCGGTTCCATGATCGGAAGCCACGACAATCCCGACAAGGCCGAGGCCGACCAGATCAACCGGGAGATCTTCGACGAGACGATGGATGTGATCCTGGCCGCCTTCGAGAACGAGACATTCTCCTACCACGGGCGGCACTTCCAGTATCCGCCGCCCGGCATCCCCGATCGAGGCGGGACGGTTCAAACGCTCACCCTGGTGCCCCGACCGCTCTTTCCCTTCGACACATGGCAGGCTGTCACTTCTCCGCCCACGCTGGAGTACGTGCCCAAGCGGGGTTGGGGAGGAGTGTTCTGGCTGAAGCACCATCGTTTCACCGCTCAATGGTGGAGTCGCTTCGCGGAGATCTACGAAAAAGAACAGGGAGAACCGCTGGAAGCCGGCGAAAAGCGGATGCTGGTGCTGAACGTGCGGGTGGAGGACACACACGAAAAGGCGTGGAAAACCGCCCGCCCCGGTCATGACGAGTTCTGGAAGTTCCTGGGACCTTATGGATGGAGCCGGGGTTACATGGGAGAAGACGGAAGACCTTCTCCGCCGGGGCTGATTCCCACCCTGGAGCAGTCGGTGGAGCAGAGGACCTGGGTGATCGGGACAGCTGAGGAAGTGGCCGAGGGCGTCTCCTTCTATGCCGATGCGCTGGGTGGTTTGGAGCACCTCACCCTTTTCCCTCACTTCCCCGGGGACACCTACGACCAAGCCGCCGAACAGATCCAACGTCTGGGAGAAGAAGTTCTTCCTCTCCTATAGCCTTTGATTCGATGAGAGTATGAACCTTTGCCGAATCCACACCTCGGATAGATGAACAGCCCCGGCGCCGACACACATGATCCGGTGGTGGCGGTGGTGAACTACACCGAACAGGTGCCTGACGGTCTGTCGTCGTTGGTAGCAGGGGAGGCGACACTTCGGGCGGCTTCCAACAAGGCAAGGCTGGACGCCATTCTGCCCGAGGCCGAGATCGCCTTGATCTGGGCCTACAAATCGGACTTACTGGAAGGATCCTGGGAGCTGGCCGAGAAAGTGGGTTGGGTGCATATCGCCGCGGCGGGAGTGGACAGGCCCCTGTTTCCAAAACTGGTGGAGAGTTCGGTGGTGGTCACCAACGCGGCGGGGGTGTTCGATCGTCCCATGTCCGAATGGGTTCTGATGTGCATCCTCGCCTTCCTAAAAGAGCTGTTCGACAATGTGGAACACCAGCGGGAACGGCGGTGGGTCAACCGGGAAGTAGGGGTACTGGAAGGCCAGAAGGTGCTGATTCTGGGGGCGGGGGGTGTAGGCCGGGACATAGCGCACGTGTTGGGGAAGATGGGCATGGAAGTGCGAGGGGTGGCTCGCAGCCGACGCGACGGTGATCCGGACTTCGGAACGGTCCATCCCCTGAGCGATCTGGCCGAATTGCTTCCCTGGGCCGACTTCGTGGTTTGTGCTCTTCCCCTGACCGCCCAGACCCGAGGATTGTTCGGAGCAGAAGAGTTCTCACTGATGAAGAAGACTTGCCGGTTCATAAACGTGGGCCGGGGAGCGTCGATGGACGAGGAAGCGATGATCGCCGCCTTGGAAACGGGGGAAATAGCCGGGGCGGCCCTGGATGTATTTGCCACCGAGCCGCTTCCGCCCGAGAGTCCGCTGTGGGGGATGCCGCAGGTGTATGTGTCGCCCCACATGTCGGGCAGCGGATTCGAAGAGCGGTTGGTCGTGCTGTTCCTCGACAACCTGCGCCGCTGGAAAGAAGGCCGCCCCCTCCTCAACGTGGTCGACAAACATCTCGGCTTCGTCCCCTACCGCGGCTGATGGGTCAATCCATCGCTCCGCAGGTCAGATGGAACCTCGGGGCACGACCCATTCGCACGGTTGGTGGGTGACCTCGGCGATGCGGTTGTAGTCGGCGTGGTAGTGGATGACCGTTAGGTCGTTGAGTTCCGCCACGGCGGCAATCAGCAAGTCAGGCAGAGGTATCCGGTGCCGGCCGAGTCGGCCCAATCTGTGTTGAACTTCGATAGCGCGAGCTGTTGCTTTCTCGGTAAGGGGATAGGTAGGGCAGGGTTCGACGTTCCAAGAGGATGCTCTCGTAGTCGGCGAGGGAACGGGCACTGTAGAGGATCTCGAGGTCGATGATCGGAGTGGTGGCGACTAGGCCATTGATCAACAGTGGCTCCAGGCGGTCTGCCACGGGTTGTTGAGCAAGTCGGGCGAGTGCGCTCTTATCGGCTAGCCACTGTGCCGCTACCGCCATGCGCCGGCCATAACCTCGTCATTGGCTATGTCGGTTCCCTCGCCGCTGACCAAGCGCAGCAGGTGACGGCGGCGAAGTTCGGCATTGATCAGCTCGCGAAGCGAAGTGTTGACAGTCTCTTTGATAGTTACCGCGCCGGTCAGCCTTCGCGCTTGGTCTAATAAACCATCATCAATGTCTATTAGTCGTTTCGTCATGGCTCACAGGCTGCGGCCGCCATCGATGATCATCACCTGTCCGGTGATGAAGGCTGATCGTCCCGAGCAGAGGAAGGAGATCAGATCGGCGATCTCTTCGGGTTGGGCGGCTCTTCGCAAGACGGCGGTATTGACCAGTCTCTCCCTCAACTCGGGACGCATGGATCGGCTCAAGATGGATTCGGTGAATCCGGGCGCCACGATGTTGAACCGGACCTGCGGCGCCAGTTCTCTGGCCAGAGCTCTGGCCATTCCCACCAGTCCTCCCTTGGACATCGTGTAGTTGAACTGGCCGAAGCTTCCCAGATAGGCGCGAGAGGAGATACTGACCACCGCCGATCCCTCTCCGAGGAAGGGTATCAACCGCCGGGTGAGCTGATAGGCGGCGCCCAGGTTCACCCCGATCACTACCGCGAATTCTTCGTCAGTCATGTTCACCAACCGGACATCTCTGATGATCCCGGCGTTGTTGACCAGCGCGGCTAGGGCGCCTCCCCGTTCCTCCATTGCGTCTACCACTGCTCTCCGGCCTTCTTCGGTGGAGACGTCGGCCACTATCGGCGTCGCATGCTGCCCGTTGCCCAGGGTTGGGACTGTTTCTGTGACCGTGGGGTCGAGATCAGCCATCAAGACGTGGTATCCCTCCTCGATAAAACGGGAGGAAGTCGCCAGTCCTATCCCTCGTCCGGCGCCGGTAACCACCGCGGTGGGCCTGGTCACGGGAGCGCTTTCCCCAGATGGATGGAACCTAGGCGAATCAGCTCGCCGGTGGTGCCAGGATGGTCTAGAAGCCGGGCTATCCAAGTTGCGACCGTTTCTGGTTCGGCGTGTTCGACGGTGGCCAGGACATTGGCCGGTATCCCTGCTTGAGCGGTTTCCTGGGCCAGGTCGCGGGCCGCCGACAGGAGACCAGTGGCCACCATGGCCTTTCCCGCCCCCCGTTTCCCCAGGAGATCGGCGCTTCCCACTACGTAGACCACCGGCGCTCCCGCCCGGGCCGCTTCCCGGGAGAGGGTGAACGCCTCGGTCATCTCGTCTGACACGTCCTCCCATTCGTCCCCGAGGGTCTGGTCGGTCCAAAACACCAAACCCTGGGCGGTGGTGCCGGGCTCCACCCCCGCTCGGGCCAACCTTTCCTGCCACTCGGACGGAACTCTCAGATAGCTATGCAAGACGCCCCAAGCCTAACGCCGGGCGAGATTCGCGTTCTGATCATTGCGGCGGACTCTTTGCGATCACCACCGACCCTTGGGCCGCCAGTTCGGCTATTACCGATGCGGTGGCGCCCAACTCGGCCAGCACTTCGGCGGTGTGCTCACCCAGAGCCGGAGCGGGTTCCTCGGCGCGGGCCGACTCGGAGTCCACCCGGAAGGGCGAGCCGGTCTGAATCAAGGTGCCCAGGCGGGGGTGGGGCTCCTGATAGAACATCTGTTGGTGGAGCGCTTGGGGGTCTTCCATGACCTCGGGCAGGGTCAGCACTCTCCCCACTGGCACTCCGGCGTCTGAGATATTCTCGACCCAGGTATCAACCCCCCTGGTTGTAAAGACCGTGCCCAACTCTTCGGCCAGTTCTTCTCGGTGGGCAACCCGGTCGGAATTGGTGGGAAAGCGATCCGCCAGTTCGGGCCGGTCGATCACCTCGCAGAGTTTCCGAAAATGGGCGTCCGCCACGATCGCCACAGCCAGGAAGCCATCGTCGGCCTCGAAGAGTTGGTTGGGCGCGGTGAAGGGAGAGGCAGTCCCCAGTCGGGCGGGCTGTCCTCCCTCGGCCAGGGCGATGGCGTTCCAGGTGGATTGAACGGCGATGAGTCCGTCCCGGAGAGAGACTTCAACCTTCAGCCCCTTGCCGGTTCGGGCCCGCTCCACCAATGCAGCGCAGATGAGGAGAGAGATGTTGGTTCCCGCCAGGAAGTCCCCGATGGTGGTGGCAACCTTCTGGGGGCGGTCGCCGGGGTGACCGGTGACCGAGATCATCCCCGACTCGGCCTGGAAGATCAGATCGATTCCCGGACGGGCCGCGTCTGGGCCTTCGGTTCCGAAGGCGGAGACCACCGCATAGATCACCCCAGGATTGATCTTCCGCACCTCCGGTTCGCCCAGGCCAAGCCGCTCCATCGCACCGTGTCGGAGGTTGTGCAGCAGCACATCGGCCGTGTGCACCAGTTCGGTTAGCCACCGCCGGGCATCGGGGTGGCGAAGCTGAAGCGCCACCGACCTCTTCCCGCGGTTCATGGCCATGAAGAAGGCGGATTCCCCTGAGGTGAAGGGAGGAAAAACCCGGGAAAGATCACCGGTGGGAGGTTCTACCTTGATCACTTCGGCACCCAGGTCGGCCAGAGCCATTCCGGCGTAGGGGGCCCCCACCAGGTTGCCGATCTCCACCACCCTCGTTCCCGACAGGGGGCCGGAGGGGACGCTCACGCCCTTTCCACCACCACCGAGATTCCCTGCCCGACCCCGATGCACATGCTGGCCAACCCGAAGCGTCCCTCCCGACGGGAAAGCTCATGAACCAGAGTGGTGAGAATGCGCGCTCCCGAACAACCTAAGGGATGTCCCAGGGCGATAGCCCCTCCGTTCACGTTCACTGTTTGGGGACAGAGGCCGAGTTCGTTTCGGCAGGCGACCGCCTGAGCGGCGAAAGCCTCGTTCAGTTCCACCAAGTCGAGATCGGCGACGTCCAGGCCGGCCCGGACGAGAGCCTTTTGGGAAGCGGGGACCGGTCCGATTCCCATCAGGTCGGGATGGACGCCGGCCACCCCGGAGGAGACCAGCCGGGCCAGGGGAGTCAGTCCGGTCTTTTCCAGGCCGGAGGCGGTGGCCAGGATCACTCCGGCGGCGCCGTCGTTCATGGGAGAGGAGTTCCCGGCGGTTACGGTTCCCCCTTCTCGGAACACCGGACGGAGTCTCCCCAGGGCCTCCATGGAGGTGTTCGGGCGGGGGCCCTCGTCGGCAGAGATCAGGGCGATGGTGCGTTTTTTGGGACCAACGGGAGCCTCTATGGGGACGATCTCGTCTTCGAACCGTCCCTCCTTTTGGGCGGTGACCGCTCGTTGGTGGCTGGTCAGTGCGAATTCGTCCTGGTCAGTGCGGGTAACTCCGTATTTGGTGGCCACCTCTTCGGCCGTCTCCCCCAGGCTGATGGGTGGATACAGCTTCTGCATGCGCGGGTTGACCAGCCGCCAGCCCAGCACGGTGTCCACCATCTGAGGCGCTCCCACCGCGTAGGCTCTCTCCGGCTTGGTGACTACATAGGGAGCGCGGCTCATCGCCTCCGACCCTCCGGCGATCATGATTTCTCCCCATCCGGAGGCCAGGGCTTGGGCGGCGGTGATAATGGCTTGCAGCCCCGATCCGCACAGACGATTCACGGTTTGGCCGGGCGCCTCGATTCCCAACCCGGCCAACAGAGCGGCCATTCGCGCCAGGTTGCGGTTGTCCTCCCCCGCCTGGTTGGTGGCGCCCCACACCACATCTTCGATGTCTCTCGCGTCCAGGGTGGGGTTACGCTCCATCAGGGCGCCGACTACATGAGCGGCTAGGTCGTCGGGGCGGACTGCCGCCAGTTGTCCCCCGATGCGGCCCATGGGCGTGCGGCAGGCATCGGCGATGAAGATTTCAGTCATGGATGACAGATCCTTGGTTGTGCTATCCGAATTTATAGGGCCGCTGGGTGGCGCCGGCTACGGTTATGTCACGGTCGAGAATGCCGGAAAAGACCTCTGCCCAGTCGGCGCCCTCCGGCCATTCCTTATAAGCTTTTACCAAGAGGTAGGCCAGTTCGCTCTTGGTGACCTCCCGGGGCAGGAATTTCTGGATAGGCTCCCACAGGTATTCTGCGTACCAGATGGGCCACTCAGGATCCCAGCCGTCGACTTCCAGGTACGCCTGGTGGTGTGCAGGGCCCGACCGGTTTATCAAATCGAGCAGTCGGAGGTTAGGGGCGGACATGCTGTGTCGCCTTTCTTTGGTCGGGACAGTTCCTGTTCGAGGATTATGGCGGGAAAGGTACAGAAGCGAAGCGCTATGAGGAGTTGACAAAGCGTTTTTATCATCATGAGCAAGGATTACGCAGAAACGAACTCCGGTAGCGGCAAGGTCGGCTTGGAGCTGGCGGATTTGACCGTTTCCTATCCGGATGCCCCCCAGCCGGCGGTGGACTCTCTGAATTTGGTGGTCGAGCCGGGTGAGATCGTTTGCCTGCTGGGGCCTTCGGGCTGTGGCAAAACCACCATCCTGAAAGCCATTGCCGGGCTGTTGAAGCCCACCGGCGGCGATGTCCGGATGGACGGCAAATCGGTGGTGGGGGTTCCCACTGAGAAACGGTCCATCGCCATGGTGTTTCAAAAGCCCTTGCTGTTTCCCCATCTGAATGTGGGGGCGAACGTGGCCTTCGGGCTGCGGATGCGTCGTCTCGACCCGGGGTTCATAAGGGCCCGGGTCAAGGAGATGTTGGGACTGGTCCAGCTCGATGGAATGGAGGAGCGGCGCGTCACCGAGATCTCGGGAGGACAGAGTCAGCGGGTGGCGCTGGCCAGGGCGTTGATTGTCGAGCCGGCTGTCTGGCTGTTAGACGAGCCGCTCAGCCAGTTGGACGCCAACCTCCGGAAAGAGATGCGCGAGCTGATCCGCTCGATCCAAAGACAACTGGGGATCACCACACTCTTTGTCACCCACGACCAGGAAGAGGCGGTGGTGCTGGCCGACCGGATCGGGCTGGTGCTGGAAGGCCGGCTTCAGCAAATCGGTCCGCCCGCTCAGCTTTTCGAGGCCCCCGCCACGGTGGAGGTCGCCAAATTCTTCGGAGGCCACAATCAGATCCCGGGGATGGTGGACGCTGACCGGTTCCGCTGCGAGTTGGGGACATTCCCGCTCCGGCATCCGGTTCCCTCTGGGTCGGCGATCTTGGTAATCCGTGAAGAGGCGGTGGAACTGGGGAACGGGGAGGACTCCTTCTCCGCCCGGGTGGAGAACGCCAGGTATATGGGAACCCATCAGCAGATCACATTGTCCGTTGGAGGTATTTCTCTGGGGATGAGAGCCTCTTCGGGCCGCATCTTCGAACCCGGCCAAACCGTTGAGGTGTGTTTTCCCCCCGATCGGATCTGGATCATCCCCCGCCATTACGGTACGGGAGGCTTGGAGGCCGCCGGATAGTGCAATGGCTATGCTTGATTGGCAAGGTTTCCTTCCCGATTCAAGGAGTAACTAATGACCACCGACTGGAGAAATCTCTCTCTGCGGTTAACCGATTTGCTCGAACTGGAGCATGCACCCATCGCCATTACCTTTTCCGAGGCGCCGGTCTCTCCCGAAAGCGGGATTGGCCCCTTCGGAGGCCCGTTGTCGGAGCCCACTCCGGACGGGCGGTCGGGCGCGGTTCCTGCTCCCTGCGTATTTTGGATGCAGGCCCACACTCGTACTTTCGCCACCTCCCCCGCCGATCACGGCAACTGCTCGGTGGGCGAGTACACCCATGGCCTGGTGGACGCCGCTGACATCCTGGAGCGAGAGGACGTAGGCGCTCTCTTGGAGGTCGGTTGGGTTACTATGGAGGCCTTTGCCGGGGTGGCCGCCCTGCAGCGGCGTCCCAAGTCGATCATCTACGGTCCGCTGGCTGATGCGACCGACACTCCGGATGTAGTGCTGCTTCGGCTCAGCCCGCGCCAAGCTATGGCACTGGGAGACGCGGTGGCATTGGAGCTGAGCGGAAAGCCGCAATGCCAGATTCTCCCCATCGCCATCGACCAGGGAAAGGTGGCGCTGTCCATGGGATGCGCCCTTTCCCGGGCCCGCACCGGGATGGGTGATGACGAGCTCACCTGCGCCATTCCCTCCGGGAGGCTCTCTGAGATAGTTTCGGACCTGGAAAGCGTGGTGGGCGCCGACCGGCAGGTGGTTGGCTACGCTCACGCTGATGCCGCTCGCTTCTAACCTGAGCCGACGAATGTTGGAGTGTCGCGTCTAGCGGGACAGCTCCCGAAAGAGAGGGGTGGGAAAGCGCGGGGTTACCCGTACGCCGCCCAGCCATGCCTCCAGGGTTCGGGCGCGCAGAGACAACGCTCCCGTCCGGTCGCTGTCCCCAGCCGCCCACCACCCGGCCGCACCACCAGATGGTGGGTCCGGCGTTGCCGTTGCGGTCGAACAGCCCCTCCCATCGCTCGCCGAGGTACCAGTGGCGCTCCCGGTATCCCATCACTGTCGGGTCGAGGGCGGGCAGGAAGGCTGCCCACGGCGCAGGGGACGGAACGGGCTCGGTGTCGTCGGCCATCACCAACGCCGGGCCGGTGTCCACCTCCACTGGGCCCACATCCAAAGACGAAAGCGCCTCCCTTACCTTGCCGAGCGGCCAGCCGATCCACCATCTCAGATCTGCCTCGGACCCGGGTCCGTAGGTGCGGAGCCACCGCTCCACCAGACGGGCCCGGGCGGTGGCCGGATCCAGGTCGGGAATACCGCCCGGCAGCCGGGATTCCATCGCCGCCCATCGGTACTGGGCGCTCAGCCACGATCCTCGGGGGCGTCCCCGGACGATCCTTCCTTCGGTGGCCAACAGGAACAGCACCCGGGTCGAGACTCCGACGTTTCCACCCCATTTTCTGCCTTTGCCAAAAGTGAGGGTCTGCTTGAGTGCGGGCACGTCCTCCCGCAGTTCCATGGCCAGCGCCTCCCCCCGTCGGATAATCGCAGCCAAGGTGGCGTTTTTTACTTCTTCAAGCCACCGGTCTCCGTCGTCAGTGACGCCCGGTCCCTCCAGGTAGCCCACCAGCCGGCGTTGCTCGGCGGCCGCCAGGGGTAGGGCGCATCCGTGGTGGAGCAGAGGAATCAGATCGGCGGGGATCGCAAAGAGGGTCCGGCGCATCCCCAATACCCGAAAAAGCGAAGGCTGTTCGTAGAGACAGGCTTGGATATCGGAGATGGTTGTGCCGGCCACCCGCGCCCAGGCGGACAAGAAAACGGTAGCCGGGTCGCTCGTGTGGAACCCCACCTGTTGACGGGCCGCTTCCACAGGCGAGGCCGCCGAATGCTCAGGATGAAGGTGCTGTCGTCGGGCGAGGCGGGCGCGCCGTTCCTCGATGTGGATCTGTCTGCTTACCACAGCAAGTCAGGTTATGAGCCGTCAAGCGGAGGCGGCTGTCCGATAGAGGAGAAGCCGCCCCGGCAGGATGTCCATCCGTTCGCCGGGACGAGCCTTCTCATCTGTCAATTGTCAGGCCACCACTGGGACCTGCTGCATGGCCTCGGTTACCTTCTCCTCGGGGTATTCGAAGTCAACCAAGCTGCCGGAGAGATAGTTGTCATAGGCGCTGAGATCGAATGACCCGTGTCCGCACAGGGCCATGAGGATCACTTTTTCCTCGCCGCTCTCTCGGCACTCGTTCGCCACTCGGATCGCCGAGGCCAGAGCATGGTTGGGCTCCGGCGCGGGGACGATTCCCTCGGTGCGGGCGAACTGGACGCCTGCCGCGAAGCACTCGTTCTGTCCAATGGCTTCCGCCTCTATCAATCCCAGTTCGTAGATGTGGGAAAGCAGGGGAGACATTCCGTGGTAACGGAGCCCGCCGGCATGGATCGGCGCGGGGACGAATGAGTGTCCAAGAGTGTGCATCTTGACAAGAGGAGTCATCCCGATGGCGTCGCCGAAGTCGTACCGGTACTCCCCCTTGGTGAAGGAGGGGCATGAAGCCGGCTCAGAAGCCCGGATCACGGGATTCATCTTTCCGGCCAGCTTCTCCCGGAGGAAGGGGAAGGCCAGGCCCGAGAAGTTGGATCCGCCCCCTGTGCATCCCACGAGCACATCAGGGGTGTCGCCGGTCATGGCCATCTGATCCAATGCCTCTTCGCCGATAACGGTCTGATGCAACAGGACGTGGTTGAGGACGCTCCCCAGCGAGTACTTGACATCGGGAGAGCCGGCGGCCATCTCCACGGCCTCGGAGATGGCGATCCCGAGGCTCCCCGGGGAGTCGGGGTCGGAGGCAAGGATGGTTCGCCCGGAGTTGGTCACTTCCGACGGCGAGGGATGGACTTTGGCGCCCCAAACTTCCATCAGGGACTTGCGGTAAGGCTTTTGGTCGTAGGAGGAGCGCACCTGCCACACCTCGCATTCCATCCCGAAGACTGCGCAGGCAAAGGCCAGGGCCGAACCCCACTGTCCGGCGCCGGTCTCGGTGGTCAGCTTCCGCACGCCTTCCTGGGCGTTGTAATAGGCCTGGGCCACCGCGGTGTTGGGCTTGTGGGAGCCGGCCGGGCTTCCCCCCTCGTACTTGTAGTACATGCGAGCGGGAGTGTCGAGAGCCTTTTCCAGACCGGTGGCCCGATAAAGGGGAGTGGGTCTCCACATTCGGTAAACATCAAGGATCTCTCCGGGGATGTCGATCCGGGAATCCCCCGACACTTCTTGGAGAATGAGCGCCATGGGAAAGAGCGGAGCGAGGTCCCCGGGGCCTACCGGCTGATGGGTGCCGGGATGAAGAACCGGCGGGGGCGGCGCCGGCAGGTCAGGGATGACGTTGTACCAACTGCTGGGAATCTGGGACTCGGCAAGAGTAAACTTTCTTTGAGCCATAGTCGATCCTCGTTTCTTCAGATTGCTTCTCGGCTATGGTTGATAATAGAGAACCCGAAAATGCAGGTCTCCAGATGAGTAATCTTTCTCCTTCCTCTCTTCCCTGGACGAACAATCCCGACGCCGATCGGCTCCTGGCCACCGATAGCCTGGCGCTGATGATCGGCATGTTGTTGGACCAGCAGTTCCCCATGGAGAGGGCCTTCTTCGGCCCTTACCTGCTTCAAGAACGCCTGGGCCGATCCCTGGACGCGGCTGAAATCGCCGATTGGGATCCTGAGGAGTTGGCAGCGATCTTCCGGGGTCCGCCGGCCATCCATCGCTATCCAACTTCCATGGCCAAGCGCACCCAAGCGTTGTGCCGGACACTGGTCGACCAATACGATGGGGAGACCGAGCGCCTGTGGACCGAAGCGGAGAACGGCCGGGAGTTGTACAAGCGTTTGAAGAGCCTGCCCGGTTTCGGAGAGATGAAGTCCCGCGTGTTCGTGGGAATATTGGGCAAGCGCATGGGGGTCTGTCCGACCGGCTGGGAAGAAGAAGCCGCCCAACGTCCATCCATAGCCGATGTCGCCCGGTGGGAGGATGTGGCGGATTTGAGAGCAATGAAGCGGGAAATGAAGAAAGCCGCCAAGGCCAAAGCCCAAAAGTAAACACCAGACCTTCCGGGAGTTAGACCACGTATTCTCTAGGAGCATGAAGATCGATTTCTATTTCGACCCCACCTGTCCATGGTGTTGGATAACCAGCCGGTGGCTGACGGAGGTGGCGCCACACAGGCCGGTGGAGATCAGTTGGCGCACTTTCAGCCTGTACATTAAGAACCAGGGGCTGGACCGTCCCGAGGAATACTGGACTACCGCCGACTGGGGGAGAAGAGCGTTGCGGATCGCAGAGGCGGCCCGCGCCGGCGGGGAAGACAAATTGGTGGGCGACCTGTACACGGAACTCGGAAGACGTCTTTACCACGACCGCGAATACCTGCCCGACTTCTCCACCAGCCTGGAAGCCATCGGGAACTCTCCGGAATGGGCTTCCGCCGCCGATGACCCGCGGTGGGACGAGGCCATCGAAGCTTCCATGTCGGTGGTGCTGAATCTCCTGGGAGATGACATCGGAGTACCGGCCATCGTCTTCGACGGCCAGTACGGATATTTCGGCCCGGTCATTTCTCCGGCGCCAACCGGAGAGGCCGCCCTAACTCTTTTCGACAGCTTCGCGGCTCTGGCGGCCCAACCCGGAATCTGGGAGGTCAAGCGAGAGCGCACCGTCGGCCCGGTTTTCGGCCCTCGTCCCTGAACCGGGAGGCCCAGGTTCTCCTCACCAACCCGAGTTGGTCTTGCATCATGACAGCAGAGCCGGCCTTCTGCTTCTCCTTAGACTGTTAAGGCGAAGTGTCGTCTCCTCCCACTATCGCTGTGCTGGGCGCCGGAGCGATGGGAAGCGCTCTGGCCAGGGGCCTTTTGGGGAACGGATGGCGCCGGGAGGACTTGATCCTGGCCGAAGTCGTGCCCGAGCGCGCCGCCCAGGTGAGGGCCGAACTCGGATGCCAATGCGTCTCCGATCCCGCTGAGGCGGTGAGGGATCGGGAGGCGGTGGTGGTGGCGGTGAAGCCCCAGGATATAGAGACACTCTTGGGGCAAGTGTCAGGTGTAATAACGGCCAGTCAGTTGGTGATCACCCTTGCTGCCGGTGTGCGGATAGCCACCCTGGAGAAGGCCTTGGGCGACACCCCCGTGGTCAGGGTGATGCCCAATTTGCCGGCTCTCCTCGGAAAGGGGATAGCGGGGCTGGCTGGGGGTAGCCATGCCGGGCCACACCAGATGACCATGGCCCGGATGGTCATGGAAGCGGTGGGCGAAGTGGTGGAACTAAAAGAGGCCGACCTGGATGCGGTGACGGCAGTTTCCGGTACGGGCCCCGCCTATGTATTTGCCTTAGCCGAGTCGATGACGGAAGCGGCTCTCAAACTAGGATTGCCTGCCGAGGCGGCCGCCGAGTTGGTGAATCACACGGTCCTGGGCGCCGGGGAGATGCTGGTTCGAACCGGACAAAGCGCTGCGCATCTGCGTAGACAGGTGACTTCGCCGGGAGGCACGACCGCGGCTGCGTGGGCGGTGATGGTCGAGGGCGGGTTCTCGGATTTGATGGTGCGAGCTCTCGTGGCAGCGCATCAACGATCCATAGAACTAGGCGGCTAGACAACTCGATGAGGCTAGGTGAGAGGCTGTGAAAGCGCCGGGATTCACCCTTCTGGACCAGGATCGGAATCCGGTCTCCCTCTCGGATTTCTTGGGCCAGCGGGTGGTTGTGTATTTCTATCCCCGAGCTCTGACTTACGGTTGCACCATGCAGGCATGTGACTTTCGGGATAGCTACCAGGAGTTTCTGGATGCCGGTATAGCGGTGGTGGGCATCAGCGGGGATCCACCGGAGAGGCTCGCCAGATTTCGCGATAAGGAGAATCTCCCATTTCCCCTCTTGTACGATAAAGGCCATAAGGTTGCCGAGGCGTACGGTGCTTGGGGGGCAAAGAAGCTGTTCGGGCTGATTCGCACAACTTTTGTGGTCAGTGCCGACGGGGAACTGGAAGAGGAATACTCCCGTTTTCAACCCAAGGGGCTGGTCAGTGAACTCAAGCAGGAGTTGTTTAATGCCTGAGATAAACGGCTGCTATCGGGCATCTTTGCACGACTCCCGCCGCTTCGAACGAGATCGGGAGATGTGTCGCCCCCTAGGAGACCTCTGTGAAGGCACCGCACTTTAATCTGCCGGATCAGGACCGGAATCCGGTCTCCTCCTCCGACTTCTCGGGGCGAAGGCTGGTGGTGTTCTTCTATCCCAAGGCCATGACTCCCGGCTGCACCGCCGAAGCCTGTGACTTTCGGGACAGCCACCAAGAGCTACTGGATGCCGGATTGGCGGTGGTGGGCGTCAGCCCCGACCCACCGGAGACCCTCGCCCAGTTCCGGCAGCAGGAGGATCTGCCTTTTCCGTTGTTGTCTGACCAGGACCACGCGGTGGCCGAGGCGTTTGGCGCCTGGGGAACTAAGAAGCTGTATGGAAAGGAGACGGTGGGGTTGATTCGCTCCACTTTCGTTTTGGGTCCGGAGGGAGAGTTGGAGCGGGAATACCGGAATGTCCGAGCCAAGGGACATGTCAGTCGTCTCAAGCGGGATCTGTTGGACGCCTGAGGATGGCCCGTCAGCCAGAGGAGGCGGGCCGAGTATTCTTCGGGCGCACAAACGGGAAGCGTTCTCGAAAAAGAGGATGCCTGTTAACGCCGAACCCAAGGAGCAGGATCAAAGCATGAATGCCTCGAAGGTGCTTTTTGCTTTGGGAGTGGTTTCGGCGGTGGGGGTGATGGCTCTGTGGTGGCTGGGCTCGGTCATGCACTCCGAACCGCCCACCAATGTGGGCCGGGAGGTCTTTGGAAACATCCCGAGCGGTCTGGAAGCCGCCTTCTATGTCTCGATAGCCGCCTTCTTGTGGCTGGCTTTCTATCTCTTCTCCCTCCGTGCTCGCAACTGGTCGAGGGGGGTTTCGGAGAAGCGGCTGGGCATGTGGAAGGAACGGGTTCGCCGCCTGGCTGATGGTCTTCGCATGAAGACCCTGTTGCAGGACACTGCCTCCGGGCTGATGCACTCCATGATCTACTTTGGGTTCCTGGTGCTCTTGGCAGGGACTATCACCCTCGAAATAGATCACCTTATGCCCGAGTTCCTCAAATTCCTGCACGGCCCCTTCTACCTGGGGTATTCGGCGGTCTTGGACTTTTTCGCCCTGGTATTCCTGGGCGGCTTGGCATGGGCGGTGTTCCGTCGCTACATCCGACCGCCGGCTCGCATAGCCTCTAAGACCCGGCCCGAGGATGCATTGGTGGTAGGTCTTCTGATTCTGGTGGGGGTCACCGGACTGGTTACAGAAGCAGCACGGATCGCGGTGGATGGACAGCCCGACTTCGAAAAGTGGTCTTTCGTCGGGTATCCGCTCTCCTTTCTGATGCCGTCGTCACCGGAGTTCTTCCACCAAGTGGTGTGGGGGATTCACGCCGCATCCTTCCTGGCCTTTTTGGTGGTCCTTCCCATGACCAAGCTGCGTCACGCGGTCACATCGCCCGTCAACATGTTCCTGTCGCCGAAGGAACGAGCGAAAGGGGCGATGAAGGCAATGCCCAACCTCATGGAGGCCGAAGACTTGGAGACGATCGGCGCGGCAACGGTAGGCGACCTTTCCTGGAAGCAGTTATTTGACACGGATGCCTGCACAATCTGCGGTCGCTGCACCTCGGTGTGCCCGGCCAATATCACCGGCAAGCTGCTCGACCCCCGGGAGATCGTGGTCAAATCGGGCGAGGTGCTCACCGCTTCGGGTAACCCGGTGGTGACCGCTCCGGTGGCTCTCCCCTCCGCCATAACTATCGACACCGACAGTCTTTTTGAGCGGATCACGTCAGAGGAAGTGTGGTCATGTACCACGTGTCGAGCCTGTGATGATGTCTGTCCGGTCAACATCGAGATCCTGGACAAGATTCTCGACATGCGTCGCTATCTGACGCTGATGGAAGCCGACTTCCCCCCCGAACTGGCCAAGGCCTTTGTGGCGATGGAAAACCAGGGCAACCCCTGGGGCTTGGGGAAAGAGCAGCGGATCGAGTGGACCAAGCAGTTGGATTTTCCTGTCAAGGTGTTGGGAGACGATGGAGTGGATTCCGCTGAGTACCTCTGGTTTGTGGGTTGTGCAGGCTCTTTTGACGATCGCAACCGGGCGGTAACCCTGTCGCTGGCCCGTCTTATGCACGCCGCCGGAATCGATTTCGCGGTGCTCGGTCCCCGGGAGATGTGCAACGGAGACCCTGCTCGCCGGGCCGGAAACGAGTTCGTATATCAACAGTTGGCCTTCCAGAACATCGAGACACTGGACTCCTTCGGGGTCAAGAAAGTGATCACTCAGTGTCCCCACTGTTTCAATACTCTGGCTAACGAGTACCCGCAACTGGGTGGGAACTACGAAGTGATTCACCACACCCAACTTCTGGCGGAACTGTTGCGGCGGGGAGCGCTGACCACCCCCAACGGGTCCTCCAACGGTGCTTCCGAACCTCGGAGGGTTACCTATCACGACCCCTGCTATCTGGGTCGACACAACGACATCTACCTGGCGCCCCGGGAAGTGGTGGCGGCTTCGGGCAATATCGAGATGGTGGAGATGCCCCGACATGGAACCAAGGCTCTGTGCTGTGGGGCGGGGGGCGCCCGGTTCTGGATGGAGGAACATGTGGGGAAGAAGATCAACATCGAACGCACCGAGGAGGCCTTGGCGACCGGAGCTTCGGAGGTGGCCGTCTCCTGCCCGTATTGTTATGTGATGTTGGATGACGGAGTCAAGGAGTTGGGCCGGGAGTCCGAGGTGGTGGTGAGGGATCTGGCGGAGATGCTGGCCGAGGTGGCTCTGGCCAATGAGGAGAGCCAATGAGCCCGACGCCGCTTCAGAAGATGACGGTCTTGTCCAACCGATTGAGATCCTGATGCGGATCGGCTATCAGGGAGAGGTTTACTCCTACAGCCATCAGGTGGCCACCGAACTCTTCTCGGATCAGGAGTTGCGCGGCTATTCCAACTTTCCGGGGGCGTTTGCGGCGATGCGGGAAGGAGAGGTGGACCGACTAGTGTTGCCCATCGAGAATTCCACCACGGGCAGTGTCCTGCCGGTGCTCAACCGACTGGTGGCCGATGATGTCCACATTATTGCCGAGCACAAGAAGATCGCCAGTCACAGCCTGCTGGGGCTGGAGGGCGCCGAGCTGTCCGATATCCGTCGGGTGGTTTCCCATCCCGAAGCTCTGTCCCAGGCGGAAATGGCCATTATCGAGCGGGGTTGGGAAATGGTTCCCGTGCATGACACCGCCGGTGCGGTGCGGATCGTTGCATCCCAAGGGGATCCTCAACAGGCGGCTTTGGCCCACATCAGCGCCGCTGCCCTGGGTTTGGAGGTGCTTTTGGAAAGGTTGGTCGATCGGGTGGACAACACCACCCGATTCGTGGTGCTCGCCCCCGGAGAGCCATGCGTGCCCGAGGACGTCAACAAGACGTCAGTGGTCTTTGAGGTTCTTCACCGGCCTGGCTCCCTGGCCCTGGCTCTCACCGAGTTGGCCGCCCGGGGCGCCAACCTGACCCGGATCGAATCCCGTCCCTCCACCGAGGCGTGGCGCTACCGCTTCTTTGTGGATCTGATCCACTCCCCAGGACCCGAGGGGTTGTCCTCGGTGTTTAAGCCGGACCTGGTTACGGTGAGCAACTTGCGCATGCTGGGGAGCTATCGAGCCGCCCGGTGATTCTTCCCCGGCCCGGCCGAGCCGAATCATGAGCGGCTCGAGCGCGGCCTGGATAGAGGCGGTAGGGGGCTTTCCCCATTGCAGATCATCCAGTTCGCCGATCATTGCGGCGGGTGGGTTTCCTGCCCATGTGGCCAGATACAGGGAGACTTCCCGACGGAGAGGCTCGTCGGCTGCCAGACGGTTTATCACCGTCCACGAGTGTGGTCCGCCGCCCAGCCTTGCCATGAGGGAGGCGGCTCGCTCAATCCCCGAAGGACTGGCTTGGCATACCACCACTCGCTCGCCGGGCCATCTCTCGAAGGCTCGGTGTCCCGGCCCGAGGTCCACCACCACCGTCCGGTAGTCGCAAAACCGCGACCAGGCGCTGTGCAGGATTCCACCCGCCGATCCCCGGGGGTCCCACAGCAACAGGTCTATCCTGTCCGCAGTGACCGGCTGGTGGATTTGAGGCGGCGAGGGGAGTCCCAGCCACAGCCCCAGAGCGGGAGAGGTATCGGCTTCCACCAGCAGGCAAGGGCCATCCCGGGCAGCTACCCAGGCCCAGCGCCCCCTCGGTTCTCCCTGGGGCGCCGCGTGGGCCTCCCATCGCCACTACTTTCGGGCCCGTCGGCGCCACGGGGACGGGGGTGACCGACAATGCGACCCCGAGCGCGGCTGCTGTCCATTCGGGATCGGGCTCTTCAACCACGAAGTGGCATCCCCACTCTTCCAAACAGTCGGCAGCTCGGGGGATGGTAGGGGTCGTTTTTACCGATAACCACCGCTCCCATCCGCCGCCAGGCGCCCACCAGGCCGGGAGACAACCAGGGGGTCTCGGCGCCCACCAGCACCGTCCGCGCTCTTCCCTCGGCAAGGTCTTTATGGACTTGGGCCGGATGGAAGGCTCGCTCTGCAATCCGAAGCGTTCCGGTCGCTCTCGCTCTCTCCACCAATTCCGATTCCCAAAGCGGCCCCGCGGTGGTAATTACTTGCGGGAACACGTGAGTTCCACCATCTCTATGGCGGAGAAGGGGATGATCAGCCGGCAAGAGTCACCCAGTTTCACATGCTTCTGTCCCACCGTGGAGGGTGTGCCTTCGCACAGATGACCGCCTCGCACCCAGACCCTGATCGTGAGGTCTGCGTCTTCGGCGTCCAACAGTCGATCCCGGAAGGTGGCCATGCGCCGGATTTGCAGCATGGCGGCCTCTTGTTCGTACTCCAGCCCCTCGTCGAATCGCAGTCGAGCCAGTCTCCCGAAATCCGCCAGATCCGGGTGTTCGGGTTCTTTGGAAGCCATGTTTCACTGTCTCGGAGAGTGTCCTGCTGACAATCTGGTAATCCTGAACCCGTCAAGTCAACCCTGAAGTGAAGGTTTTTCATAAAATTCTTCCCACTCTGGCTTTCCCTATTCCACCCAAACCTGATAGCGTGGGATAACAGATTCGAGATAGGAGGCCTATGCACGTATCACTAACCGTTAACGGTCAGCGCGCGGTGACCGATGTTGAACCGCGTACGCTGTTGGTGCACCTGTTAAGAGAGGAACTGGGCCTGACCGGCACTCACGTGGGCTGTGACACGTCATATTGTGGTGCCTGTACGGTGATCCTCGACGGGAAGACTGTCAAGTCATGCACCATGCTGGCCGTCCAGGCACAGGGCGCTGAAGTGACCACCATCGAAGGTTTGGCCGCCAACGGCGATCTCCATCCCGTCCAAGAAGGATTTTGGGAACGGCATGGTCTCCAGTGCGGGTTCTGCACACCGGGGATGATCATGTCGGCAGTGGGCCTGTTGTCTGAAAACGAGTCTCCCACAGAAGGCGAGATCCGCCACGGGCTGGAAGGCAATTTGTGCCGATGCACCGGATATCACAACATCGTCCGGGCCGTGGAATACGCCGCCGCCCAGATGCGGGGTGAGGATCCGCCTCCCCCCGAGTGGGAGGAGGCGTCAGCATGAGTACCACCAGCGTTTTGGGCGGAGTGGTCAAGCGCAGAGAAGATCCGGCCCTGATCAGAGGCACCGGGCTCTATGTGGACGACCTCCAGTTGCAGGGGATGTTGCATGTCGCCTTCGTGCGCAGCCCCTACGCCCACGCCAAGGTGGTGTCGGTGGACACCTCCGATGCCCAGGCGATGGACGGGGTCCGGGCGGTGTACACCGCTTCGGACACTGCTCACCTCGGCGATCTGGTCACTCAGGTGGCGGTAGGCAAGCTCCGGCCGCTCCTGGCGGGCGACAAGGTCAAGCATTTGGGTGAGGCGGTGGCGATGGTGGTGGCTGACAGCCGCTACGGGGCTCGTGACGCCGCCGACGCGGTCGATGTGGAATATGATCCGCTCGATCCGGTGATCGGCCTCAAGGAAGCCGCCGCCGACGCCGCCCTTGTTCATGAAGACATGGAATCCAATGTGCTGTTGGCCTGGGAAGGCGGGCCCTGGGGCGACGAGGAAGGCATCGTCGCCACCCAACAGACCATCGCCGACGCCAAGGCGCGGAACGACACGGTCTCGGTCTCGGTGGAAGCGGTGAACCAACGCCTGCTACCCATGCCGATGGAGCCGCGCTCGGTGGTGGCGGATTGGAATCTTGGCTACGGCCGGTTCACGGTCCATTCCTCCACCCAGATCCCGCATGCTCTGGCGGGCGGAATCGCCCAGACCTTCGGGCTTTCCCTGACCGATGTCCGGTGCATCGCTCCCGAGGTGGGCGGAGGCTTCGGATGCAAACTCAATATCTACAACGACGAGATCCTGGTCTGTTTCGCCTCCCAGCAGCTGGGTCGTCCGGTCAAGTTCACCGAGACCCGGCGGGACGCGGCAGGCTCCACCATCCATGGTCGGGGCTGGGTGGCGACCGCCACCATAACCGGGACCCGCGACGGACACATTCTGGGATATGAACTGGACGGCATCGCCGACATGGGCGCTTACAGCCAGAACTTCACGGTGGCCATCCCCTTCCTGGGTCTGTTCGTAGGAGCAGGCCAATACGGGTTCCCTACCCACTGGAAGGTGACCTGTGTGCACACGCACACCATGACCACCGACGCCTATCGTGGCGCGGGCCGACCCGAAGCCGCTTACTACCTGGAGCGGGCCATCGATGCATTCTCACGGGAGATCGGTGTGGATCCGGCCGAGGTACGGAGAAAGAACTATATCCCCGCCTCGGAGTTCCCCGGTGCTGCGACTCATATCGGGTTCCCCATGGACACGGGCGACTACGAGACCAACCTCGACGCACTGTTGGAGACCGCCGGCTATGAAAACCTCAAAGCCGAGCGGGATCGAATGCGGACCGAAGGACGGCTGGTGGGCCTGGGCCTGGCCACTTATGTGGAAGTGTGCGGTTTCGGCCCTTCCGCTCTGGTGGACCTGGGATTTTCCTGGGCCGCCTACAAGATACCCTCCGGATTCAGCGGATCGGGCTTGGTCCGGGTGCAGGCCGACGGCACCGCTTCGGTGATCATCGGCACCGGTCCTTCCGGACAAGGCCATCAGACCACTTGGGCGCAGATCGTCTCCAACCAGTTGGGGATCCTGGTGGAAAACATCAGGGTAAGTCACGGCGACACCGCCGAGTCGCCGCTGGGAATCGGAACCTTCGGGTCCCGCTCGGCGGCGGTGGACGGATCGGCCACCTATGAGGCGGCCAACAAGGTGCGCGCCAAGGCCGCTGACCTGGCCGCCCATCTGCTGGAGGCCTCCTCGGATGACATCGTGTTCGCCGATGGCGGCGCCCATGTGGCCGGTTCGCCCGACCAGCAGGTATCGTGGTCCGACATCGCCACTCTGGCCTATCAGCCTCACCGTTTGCCTGAGGGCATGGAGGGAGGCTTGGAGGCCCACGCCGTGTTCAGTCCCGCCAACGCCACCTGGCCATTTGGTTCCCATTTGGCCCTGGTGGAGGTGGATGGCGACACCGGCGACGTCTCTCTGCTGCGCTATATTGCCATGGACGACTGCGGCAACGTCATCAACCCGATGATCGTGGACGGACAGATCCACGGCGGTTTGGCGCAGGGTATCGGCCAGGCAATGTTCGAGGATGGCGATTACGAGCCGGACGGAAACCTGCTCAAGTGGTCCTTGGTGGAGTATCCGCTGCCGACCGCTGTGGACTTGCCGTCCTTCGAGTTGCATCGCACCGTGACTCCCACCGATGTCAACCCGTTGGGGGTTAAGGGGATCGGCGAGGCCGGTACCATCGGCTCGGCGCAGACTGTCGTCAACGCGGTGGTCGATGCGCTTTCGCCCCTCGGAGTGACCCATGTGGATATGCCGCTGCGTCCCAAACGGGTGTGGGCGGCGATCCAGGCAGCCAAGACGAACGGGAGCGTGAGCTGATGTATCCCAGGTCATTCGAGTATGTATCCCCGGGGTCGCTGGACGAGGCCACCTCGATTCTGGCTTCCACGGAAGGCGCCAAGGTGCTGGCCGGAGGGATGAGCCTCCTGCCCATCATGAAGCTACGCCTCTTTTCACCGGAAGTTCTGGTGGACATCGCCCGTATTCCCGGGCTTTCCTCCATCGAGGATCGCGGAGATCACTTGGCCCTAGGCGCCTTGGTTCGCCACGCCGACACTGCCTCCGATCCGAGGATCGCGGAGCACGCCGCTGCGCTGGCTACCGCCGCCTCCTGGACAGGAGATGTTCAGGTGCGCAATCAGGGCACCACCTGCGGTTCGATCGCCCATGCGGATATCGCTGCTGATCAACCATCGGCGGCCCTTGCTTTGGGCGCCACTATGGTGGCGGCCTCGGCGGGGGGCGTTCGCGAAATCGCGGCCGCTGACTTCTTCGTGGACACGCTCACTACCGCCTTAGAGCCGGGGGAGATTCTCACCGAGATCCGTATTCCCAAACAGGGCGGAGGCTCCGCCTATGAGAAGCTGGGTCGCCGCGGTGGCCACACCGACTACGCGGTGGCGGGCGCCGCGGCGTGGTTGGACTTCTCCAACGGGACGATCTGCTGTGCGCGGGTAGCGCTCACCGGGGTAGGCGCCAAGCCCACCCTGGCGGAAGGAGTAGTGGAAACTCTGGTCGGAACCGACGGTTCGGACGCGGCTGTAGCGGCTGCCGCCGAACGGGCAATCGAGGGCGTGACGGTCCTCGACGATCTGTTCGGAACCGTTGAGTACAAGGCGCACTTGGCCAAGGTCATGACCCAGAGGGCTCTCCAACAGGCCATCGCCGCCGCTATGTAGCAAAAATGCTCTCTGCCGGAAGCGGGCGGAGATTAAAAACAAAGGGGGTTGGGACTCCCGAGAGGAGTCCCAACCCCCTTCTTTATTGACTGGTTTTCCCGTTTTGGTGTCCGGTCTGGCTGGCGTTCCGGAAACCGTGCTGGCTATGACGTTGGTTTGGCGCCGCCGGTTTCTTTAAGCAGTTCTCCGATGGCCGCCACACTGCCCAGCACGCCGCTGGTGTCCAGCGGCAGGAAGATCTTGGTGGCCTGGCCGTCGGCGATTCCCTGTAGGGCTTCCAGATAACGGATGGCGATCAGGTCGGGGGTGGGATCACCCTGGTGGATGGCAGAGAACACCTTCTCGATCGCCTGGGCTTCACCTTCTGCCACCGTAAGCAATTTGAATCGCTCGGCGGCGGCCACGGTCTGGATAGCTTGCGCCTCACCTTCGGCTTCCAGGATTTGGCTTTCCCTCACCCCTTCGGCCTTGAGGATACGAGCGCGCTTGTCTCCTTCCGCCTCGGTCACCATGGCTCGTCTATCCCGTTCCGCCTTCATCTGACGGTGCATGGCCTGTGTTACATCGGCGGGTGGTTCGATCCGCTGAAGTTCCACTCGCACCACTCGCGTTCCCCACCTGTCGGTAGCGTCGTCGAGGATTTCGCGCAGCTTGGCGTTGATCACTTCCCGGGAGGTGAGTGCGGAGTCGAGGTCCAGGTCACCCACCACGTTTCTCAGGTTGGTTTGGGCCAGTTTGGTAACGGCCACGATGAAGCGGCCTACGTTGTACTTAAGCTTGACCGGGTCAGTGGCCTCGTAGTAGATCACCGCGTCCACCGTGACCACCACATTGTCCTTGGTGATCACTTCCTGGGGAGGCACATCCACCACTTGCTCCCGCATGTCGACCTTGATCAGCCGCTTGACGAAGGGCATAATCCACCGGAGCCCTGACTCGACCGTGTACTGGTAACGACCGAACAGTTCGACTAGTCCTTTTTCGTAGGGCCTGACCACTTTCAGTCCGGCCGCGGCGAACAAGATCAACGCAAAGGCAACGACACCGAAAAGCCCTACAACAGCCAAATTCATAAAATCACTTCCTTCCTGAATCCTACTTTTTGAACCTTACTCACGAACGGGGAACGACTACCAGCCTGGTTCCTACCACTCCGATCACCTCTATGGCGTCGCCGATGGGGATGTTTTCCTGACCGCCTTCGACGGTGGCCCGCCATTCCTCGCCGGATACCCGCACCATCCCTTTTCCGGTGACCGGATCGATTTCCTCCAAAACCAGTCCGGTGGCGCCCTCCCAGCGGTTGGCGCCCACTCGCGGCTGTCCGTCGGAGTCCTGGGTCTTAATGTATCTGTGCAGCAACGCCCATGACAGGAGAGAGATGCCGAAAAACACCAGCCACTGGGCCAAAGGGGCTATGCCCAGCCAGGCAACGAGCGCGGCCATGCCCGCTCCTACAACAAAGGGCAACAGGAAGAACCCGGCGGTTAGGACCTCTCCGATTCCCAGCACAGTGGCTAGTCCCAGCCAGAGCCATCTCCACAACTCATTGTCCATGTTTTGCTCCTTGCCTGGTCCGAGGAAGATGATGCACCTTCAAGACGACTTCCTCAGCACTGCCCGGGTGATCTAACACTCTAAAGGCTAGCCCTGTCCTATTTTCTATATGGATTCGAGGAGGGCATCATCTTGGGCTAGTGGGTTATCCTCGTAATGGCCAAGGCAGGTGCAATGAAATACGTTTTTAGTTTTGACGAGGCCGATCCCGGTGATCGAGACCTTTTGGGAGGCAAGGGGTCCGGTTTGGCCCGGATGATGGAGATGGGATTGGCGGTTCCACCTGGGTTCGTTATCACCACCGCCGCCTGCCGTCACTTCTTGGAAAAGGGACGAATGCCAGACCGGCTTTGGGCTGAAGTGGAGTCAGCGCTGGCCGGGATCGAGAATCAGACCGGCCGCTGTCTGGGAGGGGTGGGAGGTCCCCCGCTGCTTTTGTCGGCCCGTTCGGGAGCGAAGGTCTCCATGCCGGGAATGATGGACACGGTGCTCAACCTGGGAGCTAACCAGGCGGTGGTTTCGGAGTTGACGCGGTGGTCCGGAGATCAGCGCTTCGCCTGGGACGCCTACCGACGATTGCTTCAGACCTATGGGCAGGTGGTACTGGGCGCCAACCGGGACGATTTCGAACAGGTGCTGACCAGTCTCCGGGAACGCAGAAACGTAACCGAGGACTCTAAGCTTCCCACCTCCGACCTGGTGTCCGCAGTCCGGCAGTTCCGGATGTTGCTCGCCGCCCAGAACTGCGAGGTGCCGGTGGATCCCATGGAGCAGATGCGGAGGGCAATCGAGTCGGTGTTCGAGTCCTGGAACTCTCCGCGGGCCTATAGCTACCGTCGCCTCAACGAGATTCCGCACCATCTCGGAACGGCGTGCAATATCCAGATGATGGTCTTTGGGAACCTGGGCGTCGATTCGGGCACGGGGGTGTTCTTCACCCGCGACCCAGCCACCGGCCAGCGGGAGATGTTCGGGGACTACCTGCCCAACGCCCAGGGGGAAGACGTGGTGGCGGGAATTCGACAGACCTTCCCTATCGCTGCCCTGGCCGATTCCCACCCCGAGATACACGCCGAGTTGAAGGCAGTGGGGTCCTCTCTCGAGACGTCCTATTCGGATATCTGTGACATCGAGTTCACCATCGAGAAGGGGAAGCTCTGGATCTTGCAGACCCGGGTGGGAAAGAGGTCGGGGGCGGCAGCGGTGAGAGCCGCGGTGGAGATGGTCGACGAAGGGCTGATCGACCGTCAAACCGCCCTGATGCGTGTGGAGCCCGGTCAGCTGGAACAACTGCTCGTGCACGGCATCAATGAGGAGAACTGTCCCCCGCCGGCTTTCTTCGGGCTGGATGCCTCTCCGGGAGCGGCAGTGGGGAAGGCGGTATTCGATGTCCACCGGGCGGTGGAGATGGCCGGTGAAGGGACACCGGTGATACTGGTTCGATGGGAGACCACTCCCGACGATATAGAGGCGCTGTTCGCCTCCGAAGGGATCCTGACCAGCCACGGCGGAAAGACCAGCCATGCGGCGGTGGTGGCCCGCGCTATGGGAACTCCGGCGGTAACCGGCGCCGCAGAGATTTCCATCGATGCCCATCAGAGACTCTTCACCGCGCCGGGCGGGCTCAGGGTACGGGAGGGGGATACGATCGCTATCGACGGCACCACCGGTCGGGTCTTTATCGGGGAGGTGGAGTTGGTGGAGCCTTCCGCCGCCCGCCGAACTGGAAACCTTGTTGGGCTGGGCGGATCAGATGCGGCGTCTGGGGGTGTGGGCCAACGCCGACACCGGCAAGGACGCGGCCCGCGCCGCGGAACTGGGAGCGGAGGGCATCGGGCTGGCTCGCACCGAGCATATGTTCATGGGCGACCGGCTGCCAGTGGTGCGCCGGATCATTATGGACCAGGAGCCGGAGAAGGCCCTTTTGCAGTTGCAACAGCTGCAAACCGACGACTTCACCGCCCTGCTGGAGGCGATGGACGGCAAGCCCGTGGTGGTTCGCCTGCTGGATCCTCCTCTTCATGAGTTCCTTCCCGACCGTTGGGATCTTCGTGACCAATACGATCAACTCCGAGCGGCGGGAGAGTCCACTGCTGAAGTGGAGCGGATCATCGAGGTCGTTAAGAGCTGGGAGGAGACCAACCCCATGCTGGGGCTGCGGGGGGTTCGCCTGGGACTGATCCGCCCCTCGCTCTACCGCGTGCAGATCCGGGCGGCGCTTCAGGCCATCCGCCGCCGTTTGCAGGCGGGAGGAGATCCGCGGCTGGAAATAATGGTCCCCCTGGTGGCCGATCCCGCCGAGATGGAGCGGGTGGCGGCGATGCTCGCTGAGGAACAGGCCGCCTTCGGAGTGGACCGGAAAGTGAAGTTGGGCAACATGGTGGAGCTTCCCCGCGCCGCCCTGCTGGCGGGGGAACTGGCCCGCATATCGGAGTTCTTTTCTTTCGGGACCAACGATCTCACCCAAACCACCTTCGGGCTGAGCCGTGACGACGCCGAGGTGCGTTTTTTGAACACCTACCTGGCCGACGGGGTGCTATCCCACAATCCCTTTCAGTCGCTCGACGAGAAAGGTGTGGGCCAACTGGTGAAATGGGCGACCGCAGAGGGAAAGGCCGTCCGGCCCGACCTGTGGGTGGGACTGTGCGGAGAGCACGGGGGAGACCCGGCCAGCATAGATTTTTGCCACCGGGTGGGGCTTGACTATGTCTCCATGAGCCCTCCCCGGATTCCGGGCGCCCGGCTGGCAGCAGCCCAGGCCGCGATCCGTAACGGGGACATCCCCCTACCCCGGGCCTGACGGATGGCCGAGGTACGGCTCACTCCCGGAGGAGCGCCCGAGACGGTGTTGCCCGAACCGCCGTCACAGGTGATGGCGGCCTTGGCCGCCGCCGGGAATGACCGTGACAGAATGGTCGAGACGGTGGCCGCCCATCCCGAGTTGCCAGAGGTATGGGCGGCTTTGGGGGAGCTGTGCGAGTCGGAGGCAAGCGTTCTGGCGAATCGTCTGGAGGCCTACGCCTACTACCGGATCGGCTATCACCGCGGCTTGGACGTGCTTCGTCAGAATGGCTGGCGCGGATCGGGATATGTGCGCTGGTCGCAACCCTCCAACCGTGGGTTTCTGGTCTGTCTGGACGGTCTCGGGCGGATGGCCGGAGCGATCGGGGAAGTGTCCGAGGCTGACCGCTGCGTGGAGTTCCTGGCGATGCTCGATCCCGCCCATCGACCTTCCCCGCGGCTGTAGTTCAGGACAGATCGCGCCATTGGGGATGGGCTATCCGGTCGAGGTCGGCCAGGCTAATGGGGAAAACAGTGGTGGGTGTGCCCGCCGCCGCCCACACCGGATCATGGCGACGGAGGGCCTGGTCGGCGAAAACCCGGAGCGGGCGGGCGTGGCCGAAGGGAGGCATTCCTCCCGCCGCGAAGCCGGTGGCCTCCTTGACCCGGTCGAGTGAAGCCCGGCGGGCCTTGTGTCCTCCCGCCGCCTCGGCCAGTTTGTCCGGCTGCAGGTTCCGGTCGCCGGGCACCAGCGCCAGCACCACCGCACCATCCACCTCGAACACAAGAGACTTGACGATCTCGCTCGGCCGGCATCCCACTGCCCGGGCAGCCTCCACCGCGGTTTTGGTCCCGGCGGGGAAAACTCGGATATCCGCAGACGGATCGAAACCCTCACACCTCTCCAGCCATCTCCGGGTGGCGGGGGCCAGATCGCTCGGGTCGGGCATCTCATCTACCTTATCGGTTCGAGGGCAGGGGTATTCTCGGAGGGTCGGCAAGGCCGGGCACAACGAAAGGAGCACCAGTGAGGCGAACCATCGAACATGTCAGGGACTTCGCCGCCGCCGACCGGGGATTGGCGGTGATCTCCTTTGCCCGGGCGAACGGGACGGTGCACTCCACGCTGGTCAACGCCGGAGTGATGACCCACCCAGTCACGGGTGAGGAGGTTGTTGCCACCGTGGTGCGGGGAGACGCGGTGAAACTCGCCCAATGGCGCCGCTTCCCCCAGGCCACCATCGTGTTCAGGGCCGGATGGTCATGGATCGGTGTGGAAGGCAGAGTTACCCAGGTCGGCCCCGATGATCCGATGGAAGGCTTTGATTCGGACGGGTTGCCGGGGCTGCTCAGGGATGTGTTCACCGCCGCGGGCGGGACCCATTCGGACTGGGACGAGTACGACCGGGCGATGGCCGCCGAACGCAGGGCGGCGGTGTTTATTCATCCCGCCAAGATCAGAGGCACGAACCTAGGCAGATAGAACAGAGGATTAGGTCATCACTGGTGGCAGGCGACATAGGCCGTCTGCCACATTGCAGACCGGCTAGGAGATGACCCAGTCTCCTTCAGTTCCGGTAACCGTCCAGCCGTCCGGTCCCTCAATGACACGGTATGTAATCCAGAGACCGCAAACACCGCCACACCAAAGGCTGACCCCGACCGTGGCCCCATCATCATCGAAGTCCACAGGACCCAGCGTAATGATGACACTCCCTGGGATAACCGGCGCCAGCACATCCTGTCGTATGAACTGGCCCTGGCTGGTGATGAACTTAACCGGAGCGAGATGTGTGATAGCGGCGGCGATAGCAGATCGTTGGTCCTCGCTGAACGGACCAGCCGACTGACCCTGCCGTAGGGGATCGGCGGCATCCACGTCAAGATGGTCGACGATCAGCACTTG
This sequence comes from Acidimicrobiia bacterium, assembly GCA_965214265.1. Lineage (GTDB taxonomy): Bacteria > Actinomycetota > Acidimicrobiia > Spongiisociales > ZC4RG35 > Bin76. The sequence goes on along the minus strand of CBDCBK010000010.1, from coordinate 377,121 downwards.
GCTGAACCGGTGATGGGGCCCGAACGTGTTGTCGAACTCAACGAGTTGCCGCGTCACAGCGGCGTGAATCGCGATCTCAGCGGAAACACGCTCCGCTTCTGTCAATGAACCGCTCCCACATGCCGGTAGAAGGAGAAAGCCGACCAACGTGGTGGCTACCACCGATAACACCACCCGTGTCCCCGACCGGGTCCGTGCCCTTTCCGACCTCTGGATGCTGCACAACTGAACACCTCCTTCCGCGGGGTCAGGTCTACCCAACAGCGCGACCATACCCGGCCAGTATGGTCGAGGCGTTGAACCTGACCGCGGCCCTGATTTGTGTATGGCTACGTAGTGGACGACTGTCGTGGTGGCCATTTTCGAAGATATTGGATAACCCTGTCAGCGCGACCCGCCCGTGGGGAGTGGTGTCCCGCCATTATCTTCATTCTCGCCGTGTCGCGTCGCGAGCGTAGGCTCTGGCTCTGGAGACTGTCGTGGTGGCCATCTATTCGACCCTCGGCCTGGCGGGAAGCCTCTCGATGGCTCTGTTCGTGTCGCGTCGCGAGCGTAGGCTCTGGCTCTGGACGCTGACTGTCGTGGTGGCCATCTATTCGACCCTCGGCCTGGCGGGAAGCCTAGGCTGACGTATGTGGATGATCGACCGCGACTTAACCACGGTGTCGACTTTGCCCTCGGAATGCTCTTGATCGGCGGTGACGGTTGGTGACGCAGGGGCTGAGGACGAAGCCGAGTGGTGCCGAGACCTGGGCGGTCAACTGGGGTGGAACCTCCCGGATGTCCAGACCAGCGGCCATAGCGGCGACCGCGGCTGGGCGGCCGAACGTGCCGGACCCCTCGACCGCTACCCTGGCGGCGGTGGTGTGAGCCCAATCTATGAGTTGGCGGTGACCGGCCGGGGTGTTGGGAATGCTCCGGTATTCCAAAGCCGTGCCCAGGTGGTCCACCAAACAGGCAGAAAGGGTATCCTTGTGCGAGTCGATCCCGATAACGAACATGGTTCAATCCTCCAATTTCGGGGGTTTGCGGGAGCGGCAGAAGGCTCGGCGAAGCGCATCCATGCGTCGAAACAACACCCCCACAGGGGGCAGATACAAGTCACGCTCCTATCAAGCGACAACACCGAGCGGGCAACCGGTGGGGAGGCACTCACTACCAAAGCCACCACACCCCACAGGGGCAAGGGGCAGGTCCATTTGGAGCCATCCCCACCGGCACTGCCACACCCCCCATTCAAACACGCATGGTCTATCTCATGGTTTTACTCCGCATGGCGCTTGCGGAACGCAGCCACCTCATTGAATATGGGGTGGTGGCTTCCTTTATCTACGAGCGCTCGAGGAGCGAGCTGGTCAGGGTCGCAGGGTCCCCGCACCCGCCGCGCTCGCGGTATTGGCGACTGGCGCGGTGGGGGTGCTCGACGAAGGCATTCAGGTCTTTCTGCCCAGCCGGGTTTTCGATCCGGTCGATATGCTGTTCAATGCCCTGGCCGGCGTGATGGCAGTGTTAGTGCGGGTGGTGCTTGCACGGGTGAGGCATCGAAAGGCTTCCATCCCGCCCGGATCACCGCAAGCTCCGCCCGTTATATCGGGAGGTTAGGGAGCCCCTGCTTGATACCCTGACGGGCTATGGGTATCCGTTTGGACTCGCAACGGGCGGTCGTGACAGGAGGCGCGGGTGGCTTGGGATTGGTGGTGGCCAAGACTTTGGCCGACGCCGGCGCTTCCACTTTTGTTTGCGACATCGACCGGGCCGCGTTGGAGGCACTTCCTGCCCATATCCGCGGGGCCGTGGTGGATGTGGCCGACGCCGAGGCGGTGGCCGCCTGGCTCGATCCGATTGCGGCGGAAGGGGCGGATATCCTGGTGAACAACGCCGGATCGTCGGGACCCACCGCGCCCACAGAGAACATCGATCCCTCGGAGTGGCGAAGATGTGTTGAGGTAAGCCTCTCGGGGCAGTTTTACTGCGCCCGCCGAGTGATCCCCGCTATGAAGTCACAGGGTGGCGGAGCGATCATCAATATAACCTCCACCGCCGGGCAGATGGGAATGCCGAATCGCTCCCCCTATGTGGCAGCCAAGTTCGGGGTGGTCGGGTTGACGAAGACCTTGGCGATGGAGTTGGGTCGGGACAACATCCGCGTGAACGCCATAGCACCCGGAGGGCTCACCGGCAAGAGAAGAGACCGGATGATAGCTGCGCGCGCTGAAGCCGAAGGCATCACCATAGAGGCGGCCAGATCGATTTCCGCGCAGGGCACATCCATGGGCATATCAATCTCGCCTGAAGAGGTGGCGGACTTGGTGCTCTACCTGGCCGGCCCCTCGGGTCGGCACATCAGCGGGCAGGTGATCGCGGTGGACGGCCATTCCGAGACGCTCTACCGCCGCTCCCTCAGCTGAGAGGGGATGGCAACCGCGTCCACACCCGGGCTTCGGAGGACTCCCCAGGTGCGGATGAGTTCGGTGAAGGGCCCGTCCCGGCCAGCCAGATCTTCATAGGTTCCATCCTCCACCACCCGGCCGCCTTCCACAACCAACCCCCGGTCGGCCCGCCGGGGCGGCCCGCCAACCGCGTTTCCAGCGCCGCCTCGATCTCGCCTTCCGTCCCGGGATCGAGATTGGAGGTGGCCTTTGCTCCCATTGATACCCTGCTAGTGCATGGACATCCGTTTGGACTCGAAAAGAGCAGTGGTGACGGCGGGAGCGGGCGGTTTGGGGCTGGTGGTGGCCAGAACTTTGGCCGAAGCTGGCGCCACGACCTTCGTATGCGATATCGACCAAGCCGCAGTGGAGGCGCTCTCCACCCATCTCGACGGGGCCGTGGTGGATGTGGCCGATGCCGGATCGGTAGACGCCTGGCTCGAACCCATTGCGGCGGAGGGGGTGGACATCCTGGTCAACAACGCCGGCGCGGCGGGACCCACCGCCCCCACGGAGGACATAGACCCTTCGGATTGGCGAAGATGTTTGGGGGTATGTCTCTCGGGGCAGTTTTACTGTGCCCGCCGGGTGATCCCCGCCATGAAGGCGCGGGGCGGCGGAGCGATCATCAACATAATCTCCACCGCCGGACTGATGGGAATGCCGAATCGCTCCCCCTATGTGGCCGCCAAGTTCGGGGTGGTCGGGTTGACCAAGACCTTGGCGATGGAATTGGGCCGGGACAACATCCGGGTGAACGCCATCGCTCCGGGTTCGATCACCGGTGAGCGGATGGAACGGGTGATCGCCGCTCATGCCGCCGCAGAGAGTCTCACAGTAGAGGCGGTGGGCGCCATGTATGTGGAAAGTACGTCGATGGCCAGCTTCGTCTCTCCCGAGGAGGTGGCGGACCTAGTGCTCTACCTGGGCGGGCCCTCGGGTCGGCACATCAGCGGCCAGGTGATTGCGGTGGACGGCCATACAGAGACTCTCCACCCCCGCTCACTCGGCTGAGAGGGAGCGGCAACCGCGTTCACACCCGGGATTCGGAGGCCTTCCAGGTGTTGATGAGTTCGGCGAACGGCCCTCCTCGGCTCGCCAGATCCTCGTATGTGCCATCCTCCACCACCCGGCCGTCTTCCATGACCAGCACCCGGTCGGCCCGCCGGGCGGTGCGGAGCCGATGAGCCACCACGATGGAGGTGCGGCCCGCCAAGAGCGTTTCCAGCGCCGTCTCGATCTCGCCTTCCGTCCCGGGATCGAGATTGGAGGTGGCCTCGTCAAGAATGACTATCGCCGGATCGATAGCCAGCGCTCGAGCTAGGGCGACAAGTTGACGCTCTCCTGATGAGAGTCGGTTTCCCCTCTCCCTCATGGGAGTGTCCAGTCCTTCCGGCAGGGTTTCCACCCACTCGGCTATACCCATTGCGCGACATGCTTCCCAGATGTCCTCATCGCTCATCCCGTCCCGGCCGAAGGACAGGTTGAAGCGCAGCGAATCCTCGAACAAGAACCCTTCCTGGGGGACCAGGGCCACAGTTCGGCGAAGGTCCGCGAAGCTGATTTGTCGCAGGTCGATCCCGTCCAGGGAGACCCCGCCGGTTTGCGGATCGTAGAAGCGGGCGATCAGTCTCACCATGGTGCTCTTTCCCGATCCCGTGGCGCCCACCACCGCCACCCGCTGGCCGGAGGGAATCAAGAGGTTCAGGTCGGTGATGATCGGTTCGTCGGTGTTATAGCCGAAGGTAGTCTGGTTTATGAGGATCTGGCCTTCCACCTCCGGGGGGAGAGGCGTGGTTTCCTCAGCCTCCCGAATCGAAGGCTCTTCGTCGACCAGCCCGTACAGCTTGTAGAGAGCGGCCAGTGCGCTCTGCAGCAGGTTGTAAACGTTGGCGAGTTGCACAATCGGCTCGAAAAACCAGTTGAGGTAGAGCAGGAAGGCAATCATCGACCCGAGGCTCATCTCCCCGTCCAGCACCCGGTTTCCTCCAATCAACAGGACTAATACCAGTCCCACGGCTCGCAGCACGTCAACCCCGGGGAAGTAAGTGACCACGGTCTTGGCGGCGGCCATTCCCTTCTGGTAGTAGGTCTCGTCTATATCGGCGAAGCGCTCCTCTTGGCGCTGTTCCTGAGCATTGGCCTGGACTTCCCGGACTCCGGATATGTTCTCCTGAAGGGCGCCCAACACCCTCCCCACCTGGTTGCGCACCAGCCGATAGGCCCGTCCCGACCGACGGCCGAAGTGGTACGAAATAGCCATCAAAAAAGGCATGAGCAGCATCACGATCATGGCCAGAGACGGATCAATCACGAACAGGGCGACGGACACTCCTGTCACCATCAAGGTGCTTCCCACCACCTGGCTGACGCCCTCGGTGGCGAAGACCTGCAAAGACTCGATGTCGGAAGTGAGCCTCGCCACCAAGACGCCGGTCTTGGTTCTCCCAAAAAAGGCCATGTCCATTCTCAGAACGTGGGAATAGACGCGGTTTCGCAGGTCCATCATGAATCTCTCGCCCAGCCAGGCCACCGTGTACATACTGACTCTGGTTGCCACGTATTGGGCAACCAGGATGCCGGCGAAAATCAGCGCCACGTTGGTGATAACCGAAGTGTTCTGGGGAATAATGCCGTGGTCAATCCCCTCTCGGATCACCATCGGCCCCGCCACCCTGGACATGGCCGACACCACGGCCGCGGCCGCGGCCCCCAACGCCGGGAGGGCCATGTACCGGGCGGACTTGGCGGCCCGGCGGATAAGGTTCAGCCGGTTAGGGACCGGGTCGGTGGATCCGTAGCGGGAGTACATTATCGGGCCGGGCTCGCTTCGGCGAGGAGTTGGCGATAGTGGGGCACATTCTCCCAGAGCTCCTGGTGTTCTCCGACAGCCAGCACCTTTCCCCCCTCCAACAGGATGATCCGGTCGGCCAACAGCAGGGTTGAAGTGCGGTGAGCAATCACAATGGTGGTGCGGCCCTCCATCGTCTCCACCAACTCGGCATGGATATGGGCCTCGGTGATGGCGTCCACAGCCGAGGTGGCGTCGTCCAGTATGAGGATGCGGGGGTTGCCAGCGATGGCCCGCGCCAAGGCCAGACGCTGGCGCTGGCCTCCGGAGAGGCTCATCCCTCTTTCGCCCACCACTGTGTCATATCCTTCGGGGAGTTTTCGGATGAACTCGTCGGCGTCGGCGATCCGGGCGGCGGCCGCTATCTCGGATCGTTCGGCACGGGGGGCGCCGAACCTGATGTTCTCGGCAATGGTCGCCGAGAAAAGAAAAGGCTCTTCGAAGGCGACCGCCACTTCCCGGCGGAGTTCGGTCAGATCGAGTTGGCGGACATCGGTTCCGTCGATTGAGATGGCGCCGGCCTGGGGATCATAGAAACGAGGGATCAGTTGGGCCAGGGTGGTCTTGCCACAGCCAGTGGCGCCGAACAACGCCACGCTGCTTCCCGCCGGGATGTGCAAATCCAGGTCCCGGAGCACATCCGCCCCTTCGTAGGCGAAAGAGACACCCTCGAAGCGGATTTCCCCACCTCCGGCTTGCAACGGGCGAGGATCATCAGAGGTGGTCACGGATGCCGGGGTTTCGACCAGTTGCACTATTCGGGCCCCTGCCGCGGAGGCGCGAGGGAGTTCTGCAAAGAACCAGCCGGTCATACGGATAGGGAAGTACAGCACCACCAGATACTGGGTGAAGGCCACCAGATCGCCGATGCTCATATCGCCGTTCGCTACCCTGAGTCCGCCCAGCCAGAGTGCTCCAAGGGTTGTCAGCGTGGGGAGTAGTTCGAGCCAGGGCAGGTAAATCGAGCGGAAGCGGGCCAGGCTCAGCGACTTTTTGAAGATGTCCAGCGCCACCCGCCGTGCTCTCCGGGCCTCCCTGGCCTCGCGGCCGAACGCCTTGGTGACCGCGATCCCCGAAATGCCCTCCTGGGTCAGTCTGCTCATCTCGGCCAGTGCCCGCTGCACCTGAAAGGAGATACCGATGGTCTGGCGGGCGTACAACCCCGCAAAGACGATCATCACCGGCAAGGTGATAGCGGCCACCATTCCCAGAACCGGGTCGAGCACGAACGCCATCACTCCCACCATCGCAACGGTGAGGAGGTTGGCCACGGTGATCGGCAGCATCATGTAGATCAACCGCACCTGCGTGACGTCGGTCGAGGCTCGGGCCATCAACTCCCCGGACGAGGCGTGATCGTGGAAGTCGAATCCCAGCCGCTGGACGGCGGAGAAGATGCGGCCACGCAGATCCAACTCGAAGCGGTAGGAGAGCTTGAAGGCGTTCCAGCGTCGCCAAGCGATGCTGCTGGCCCTCATAAGTCCGACGAACAGCACCATCAGCACCAGGGGCACCAGAAGATTCGGCTGGTTGCCTTCGATGGCGTTGTCCACCACCAGCTTTTGCAGGTAGGGGTTGATGATCGTGACCACCATCCACGTGAGCGCTCCCATGATGGCGATCACCGACATACGTGGGTAGCGCCGTATTCCCGAGAAGATCAGCCGCAGACCGACCCACATTTCCGACCACTGTTCTCGGGAACTCACCCCATAGAGAGTAATGACCGGGAACGGGGGTCTGGTCCGTTTCCCTACGCCGGTGGGGTCGGATTCAGGACGCCAAGCGGAATTGCACAGAGTCGTTCTTGGTGTATGCCTCCACCGTCGAGTCCGTCGGCCATTCGCCTTCCAACAGCCTGATGGCCAGAGGATCGGCTAAGCGGCGTTGGATCGCCCGCTTGAGGGGACGGGCGCCGTATGCAGGGTCGTACCCCTCTTCGGCCAGGATTTCCTTTACCTCACCGGTAACCCGCAGTCCGAGGCCGCGTCCGGCCAGACGTCGCCGAAATCGCCCCAACTGCAAGTCGACTATCTCTGCCAGCTCCGCCCGGTTCAGCCGCCCGAACACCACGATGTCGTCCACCCGGTTCAGGAACTCGGGACGGAAATGGCCGCGCACCGCTCCCATCACCCGGCTTTCGATTACTTCGGTTCCCAGGCCGGAATCGATCAACTCCGATCCCAGGTTGGAGGTCATGATCAGCACCGAGTTGGTGAAGTCGACCGTGCGGCCCTGGCCGTCCGTGAGCCGTCCGTCGTCCAGCAACTGCAATAGGGTGTTGAAGATTTCGGGATGGGCTTTCTCCACCTCGTCCAAGAGGATCACCGCGTAGGGACGCCTGCGCACCGTCTCTGTGAGCTGTCCGCCCTGGTCGTATCCGACATAGCCCGGCGGGGCGCCGATCAGACGGCTCACGGAGTGCTTTTCGGAGTATTCGGACATGTCGATCCGTACCATGGCCCGCTCGTCGTCGAAGAGAAAGTCGGCCAGGGCTCGGGCCAGTTCGGTCTTGCCCACCCCGGTGGGGCCCAGGAACAGGAATGAGCCGATCGGCCGGTTGGGATCGGATAGGCCCGAGCGGCTGCGGCGGATGGCGTTGGAGATGGCCTGCACGGCCGGGTGCTGTCCCACCACCCGAGCATGGAGATGGCGTTCCAGGTTAATGAGCTTGGCCACCTCGCCCTCCAGCATGCGGGCGACCGGGACTCCCGTCCAATGGGAGACCACCTCGGCGACGTCTTCTCCGGTTACCTCTTCTGACAGCATCCGCCCGGTGACCGCCAGTTTCTCCAGGTGCTGTTCCTTCTCTTCCAACTCGGCCTCGAGACTCACGAGCACGCCGTAGCGGAGTTCGGCAGCCCGGTGAAGATCCCCCCGTCGTTCGGCCATCTCCGCCTCGGCGCGTGCCGCTTCGATCTGCTCCCGGATGCCGTGGATAGAGGCTATTGCCTCTATCTCCTGCTGCCATCGGGCCGTCAGACCACTCAGGATCTCCCGGATGTCGGCCAGTTTCCGCTCCAGTTCCGAAAGCCGGCCGCGGGCGGTCTTGTCGGACTCCATCCGCAGGGCCTCCCGCTCGATCTCCAACCGGGTGACCACGCGGGTCAGCTTGTCGATCTCCTCGGGCATCGAGTCGATTCCGATTCTTAGGCGGGATGCAGCCTCGTCGATGAGATCGATTGCCTTATCGGGGAGATGACGTCCGGTTATGTAGCGGTCTGAAAGGGTGGCCGCCGCCACCAGGGCGGAATCGGTGATTCTCACCCCGTGGTGTACCTCATAGCGTTCTTTCAAACCGCGCAGGATGGCCACCGCGTCGGTGACCGAGGGCGCGGCCACAAAGATCGGCTGGAATCGCCGTTCCAGGGCGGCGTCTTTTTCAATGTGCAGGCGGTGCTCTTCGGTGGTGGTGGCCCCAATCATGTGGAGTTCGCCTCGGGCTAGCATCGGCTTCAAAAGGTTGGAGGCGTCCATGGCGCCTTCCGCGGCGCCGGCGCCCACGATGGTGTGCATCTCGTCGACGAAGGTGATGATCTCACCGTTCGAGGCGCTGATCTCGGTCAGCACCGCCTTCAGCCGCTCTTCGAACTCCCCCCGGTATTTGGCGCCAGCCACCATCGCTCCCAGATCGAGAGCAACGATGCGCTTGCGTTTCAGACCTTTGGGGACGTCGCCGTCGGCTATCCGGCGGGCCAAACCCTCCACGATGGCGGTTTTGCCCACTCCGGGATCGCCGATCAGGACCGGATTGTTCTTGGTGCGGCGCGAGAGCACCTGTATTACCCGCCGGATCTCGTCGTCCCGTCCGATCACCGGGTCCAGCTTTTGCCGATTGGCCAAGGCAGTGAGGTCGCGTCCGAAGCGCTCCAAAGCTCCGAACGTGGCATCGGGGTCGGGGCCGGTGATACGGTGCGCTCCCCGCAGTTTGGCTAGGGCCTCGAGAACGTTCTGCCGATTTACACCGTGACTGCGGAGCAAGTCTCCCACTGCACCCTTTTCCTCCACCAGAGCGAGCAGCAGGTGCTCCACTGACAAATAGTCGTCTTTGAACTCGGCTCGAACCTGGTCGGCGCGCTTCAGGACTTTGGAGAATTCCCTACTCGGAGTAGGGCCGGTTCCGCCATATGCACTGGGAAGCGAGTCCAGCAGCTGTTCCGTTTCTGCTTTGAGCATGGTGGGCTGTGCCCCCACCGCATCCACCAGAGGCATCATCAATCCGTTGGCTTGGCTCAACAGGGCGGCCAGCAAATGCAACGGGGTCATTTCGGGATGCCGCTGTTGGCCCGCAAAGGACTCCGCATCGGCTATGGCTTGGCGGCTCTTGGCTGTAAGACGGTCGAACATCTCGGGCATATTGATACCTACCTTTGCTGATATCAGATAATCTTAGTGTAATCATATCAACTATAGGGATCGCCGAATTATTCCCGCTTTCGCCAGGGGGACTTGACTAGATGATTAGCGATGAACGGTGCTATCTACGGACGGTTCTCAGCAAAACCGCCGTTATCCAGTCTCGGAGAAAGGCGTCGTCGGGGAGGGTTTCCAGGGAAGCCAGACCGGCGTCCGCGGTTGCTTCGGGGATACGGACGGCTCGTCATGATTCGATCAAAGCCCTGATATATGGGATGGGGATCTCGGGATGGCCGCCTATCCCCAAAAAGTGTTCGCCCATCGTGAACATGGAAACCGGGCAATGGTCGGTTGACGCCAGTACTTGAGAATCGGGCGGAAGTTTGGTGATCTGGTATTGATAGCTAACCACCACTTGGTAGGAGTCTTGGTGGGGGATCATCCACTCTTCCTGTTCGACCACCTCGGAATCCGCCACTCCCACGCCCCAACCCGCGGCTTGGATGGTTACCTCTCCACCCAGTGCGAGGGTGATCATCTGGGACCCGAAACACACTCCCACATGAGGTCGCCGCTCCTCATAAAGACGGCGCACGAAGCCCGCCATCCAGCGGATCCAGGGCTCATCATCTGACACCGACCACTGGGAGCCAGTGGAAATCCAGCCGTCGCAGTCGCTGGGATCGTTGGGGTATTCCCCGCTGAGCAGGTTGTAGGGATACATCTCTATTTCGGGCCGCCCGGAAAAGAGAGCGGTGAACATGTCCTGATAGCTCCCGGCTATCGAGATAAATTCGGTCTGGACATGGTCGCACACCAACAGCCCGATTCGTAGCGTCTCCGAGGCATGGGTGGACGGCATGGAACTCTTGCGGTCAGCCGGGGGGAGAATCGGGCCGATGCAATCGGTCTCCCAGGCCCTCGGGGAACCACAGCACCCGCTGCGGGAAGGGGATCTCGATTCCGGCCGCGTCCAGCGCCCTCTTAACGGCCCGCCCCGCCTGGTCTCTCACCGACCACAGCGATTTGATGTCCGCGGCGTGCCAGTACCGCACATGAAAATCGATGGAAGAATTGGCGAACTCCACCATCTCCACCAGTGCGGGAGGTTCTTTCAGCACGCCGGGCACCTGATTGATCGCCTGGGCCAGCACCCGCTGCGCCTCGTCCAAGTCGGTGTGGTATGCCACTCCTACCACCAGTGCCGTTCGGCGGATGGGGGTCTCGGTGAAGTTGACCAGGGGGCTCTTCCAAACCATGGCGTTGGGGATGTAGACGCGGTCACCGTCGTAGGTGTTCACGGAGACGGCGCGCAGGGTCATGTCATGGACGATTCCCTGATAGCCGTTGGATCCCATCTCGTCGCCAACCTTGATGGGCCGCCGCATCAGCATTAGTATTCCGGCGATGAAATTCTCCAGGATGTCCTGGAAGGCGAATGCCACCGCCAAACCGGCCAGACCCAGGGCCCCGATCAGGGGACCGACTTCCAGGCGAAGAATGGTCAGGGCGAAATACAGCCCCAACGCAACCAGCAGGTAGACAACGGTCTTGCCGAGGACGATGATGGCGAAAGGGGTTACCGGGGTTCGCTCCAGTCCTCGGGTGAGCACCCGTCGGAGCAGTCGGCCAACCACCAGCGCCACTGTCAGAACCAGGACGGCCTGCAGCCATTCCACCCATCCGATGTGGATGAGTAACTTGGTTACGTCCTCGGTAGGTTCCTCTTGGGCAAGAATCATGAGATTCATGAATGCTTAGGTTATGGCGTCTTAGAAATATTTTATGTCAACTAGATATTCGCGGCTTGCCTAGGACTACTTGACCTGGCAAGCGCTCAGAGCGGCGGAATCCTCGAAGATGCCATTGGCGTACTGTATTTCCCGCACATAGCACACAATCTTGTCCACCTCCTCCGCCGATACTCCGCTGACCGGATCCATTGCGCCGAATCCCCAATGGTGTTGTTTAACTCCCTGTCGCACCGCCAAATGGAAACTGAAGTCGGCGTGATGTCCAGGTTCGTAGATTCTGTCGATCAAGGGTGGGCCTTGCGAGGATCCGGCGGCATTGATGCCATGGCATTCTGAACAAGTGGCGTTGAACAGTGTTTCCCCCAGGCGAGCTGTGTCGGACAACACAGGAACATTCACTGAGACAGGTTCAGAACTGTTCGATTGGGTGGCTGAGTACTGTCCTCCGTTTTCCTCGCCACATCCGATCGCCAGGAGTAGCGTGAAGGCCAGGGTGGCTGCCAGGCGCGGTCTGGGCCTAGTCATCACTGCTCGACTGTTGCTCGCGACGGCGTCTGCTCCGCTCCGCTCGCTGCTTGAAGTATTTGACCAGCCCGAAGCCGAACAGAATGATTCCGATCCCGGCAGAAATCACGCTCAGTTGGCTGGCAAGTTCCATCGCTGAGGTCCTTTCAAGGGGCCGTTCTAGGGATGAATCCTAAGACGGTTGGCCTGAACAGGCTGTTGGTGGCCCGCTACGACCTCCGAAAACCCTGGTCCCGAGGGTCTTTCCAACTGATCCATGGTGCATTCCCGGGCGGGTTTGTCGGGTCGCCAGCGATGAAACCGGGTGGCGTGGCGGAATCGGTCGTTCTGCAACTGGTCGTAGCTGACCTCCACCACTACTCCGGGATGCACGGGTGTCCATTGCATGCTCTTTTCGGTTGACCATCGGCTCAGGCTGCCCGGCGTTCTCGCCTCTTCACCAAAGGAGTCGGGGGAGCGGAGACTTTCAAACATGGTGAGCATCTCCGCCCGATCGGCATCGGGGAAACCCGAGCAGTGGCCTATGAAATGCAAAGCGCCTTCGGAGTTGTAAAGACCCAACAGCAGCGAGCCGATCTTGCCGCCGTCCTTGTGGACCCGGTATCCCCCCACCACGCAGTCCACATGGCGGCGGTGTTTGATTTTGATCATCCCTCTTTTCCCGCTCTCGTATGCACCGTCCAGCCGTTTAGCCACCACCCCGTCGCATCCCGCCGCCTCGTACTCATCGAACCAACGTTGGGCGACCGAGGGATCGGTAGTTGTGGGGGTGAGATTCCATGGGGACCTCAGCCGGGCGGTCAAGGCCTCCAGTCGCTGCCGCCGGAGAGAGAAGGGCCGGCGCCGAAGGTCTTCTCCTTCTGCGGCCAAGAGGTCGAAGGCCACCAGTTGCGCGGGGATTTCCTCTGACAAACGGGTGATACGGCTTTGCGCGGGATGGATGCGCATCTGCAGGGCATCGAAGTGGGTGGTGTTGTCGCGGACGACCACCACTTCGCCATCCACCACCGTGCCCGGGGGAAGTTGTTCCACCGCCGGTAGGAGTTCAGGAAAATAACGCAGCAGGGGTCGTTGGTTGCGGGAGTCCAGACGCGGTTGGGGGCCACTCCAGGCCAATGCCCGGAAGCCGTCCCATTTGGGCTCGTAGGCGAATGACCCCCTGGGCCATCGCTCCGAAACACGGGCTTCCATAGTGGCCACCGGCGGCGGGAAAGGCCATAGGCTCATAACTGTCCGAGAATAGACGTGTGGCGCGGCTCTGCGGGAAAAGGCCGCGCGACAGGGAGAATGTCTAGAAAAGCAGAGAGGCAGCACTCCAGATGACCATCAGTGTCCCCGCCAGGATCAGAAAAGCCACCCGCCGGGGCCGGAAGTCGCCTCGCTGGCCGGGAGGAGGTCGCCCTCTCAGGTATCGGACGGTAGCCCAGGAGTTGCCGGCCACCAGGGCCAGCCCGATGGCTAGGATCATCTGTGCAACCAGGGTGTCCAGTCCAAGTATCTCCGCCATGACCTTTCTCCAGAAAATCGGCTTGCCCCCCATGATGGCAGGCCCATTGGAGGGGCACTGAGCAATGGCTCGGCCGGTACAGATACTGCGGGTGTTCACCGACGGTACCCAAGGCGGGAACCATCTGGGGGTGGTGGCCGACACCGTCAAGCTTGACGACGAGCGCATGCAGACCATCGCTACGGAACTGGGCTTCAGCGAGACGGTGTTCATCGATTGGCAGATGGGCGGAATGCCCCATGTCCGCATCTTCACTCCCGTATCGGAATTGCCATTCGCCGGGCATCCTCTTGTCGGAGCGGCCTGGCTGTTGCTCAGGGCCGGACCGGGCGGCGTCGACCGGGTGAGTTGCGGCGCAGGAGAAGTCAAGATCGCCGCCGAAGGGGATCGGGTGTGGATCGAGCCCCCTTTCCAGCAACCGGTGCGGCCTGAAGAAGCGCCCCCGACTCTCGGCTGGTGCTCCCCGGCCCGGGCCTGGGAAGTGGAGATGCCCCTTCCCTATTCGGTCTGGCAGATGGAGACTGCCGAAGAGGTCGGAGGCCTCGAATCGCCGCCCCCGGATTTGGGGATGACGCTGGTTTGGGCTTGGATGTCGCCCCCGGATCGGGTGAAGGCCCGCTTTTTCGCTCCCGGGTTGGGAGTGGTTGAAGACCCGGCCACCGGCAGCGCGGCGGTAGCCCTGGCCGCGGTGCTCCGCTCCGAGCAAATGCCTTCCGGCAGCCTGCAGATTTTCCAGGGGAGCGAGATGGGGTGGCCGTCGCTGATCCACTTGACCTGGGAGGGGAATCGATGTCGGGTGGGGGGAACGGTCATCAAGGACGAGGTCCGCGAGATGGAATGGTGAAACACTCTTCGAAGTCACCGCCTATAGCGTTATTCCCGAAACCACGTAGACTCTCTGTCCGTGGCTAGTGGAGGATCACGACTTGCGGTAATCGCCGCGTTGGTGGCGAATTTCATAATCGCGGTTGCCAAGCTCTTCGCCTTTTTTGTGACCGGCTCGGCCGCCATGCTGGCCGAAAGCATCCACTCGGTGGCGGACTCCTCCAATCAGGGCCTGCTTCTATACGGTTCAAGAGCGGCTCGTCAGCCCGCTGACACAAGCCATCCTTTCGGCCGGGGGAAAGAGGCCTATTTCTGGAGCTTCCTGGTGGCAGTGATGCTGTTCTTCGGCGGCGGTGTCTGGGCCTTCTTACACGGGTGGGAAGCCATGAGTCATCCGGAGCAGCTTGGTGACCTTACGACCAGCTTTATCGTTTTGACGGTGGCTTTGGTACTGGAGGGCATTAGCCTTGGGGTGGCGTTTCGGGAGTTCAATCGCCACCGGGGGACTGCTTCGATCTGGCGAGGAGTGCGGGATTCGAAGGATTCTTCCTTGATCGTGATTCTGTTGGAAGACACAGCGGCTATGTTGGGCCTCATTTTTGCCCTGGTCGGAACCACCTTGGCATGGGCGACCGGAGATTCTCGCTGGGATGGGGCGGCTTCACTTCTCATCGGCGTCATGCTGGCTGTGGTGGCGGTGCTGTTGGCGGCGGAGATCAAGGCGTTGCTGATTGGTGAGGCGGCCAACCGACAGGAGCGAGCCACTATTCGGGCGACGCTTTTGGGAATGGAACAGGTTACAGGAATAGCGCGTCTTCTCACCATGCATCTGGGGCCGGACGACCTGCTGGTCAATGTAGAGGTCGACTTTGTCAATTCGCTGTCCACCGTCGAGATTTCCGATGCCATCCGCAAGGCGGAGCTGGCTATCAGAGAGAGAATCCCTGCCGCCGGCAATATATTCATAGAACCCTATGAGCCGGATCAAGGCTGAAGCCTCGGCGCCGGCTTCCTCGGCCAATCTGGGCCCGGGATTCGACTGTCTGGCAGTGGCGCTCGAAATCAGGTGCCAGGTCAGGGTGTGGCACAGCAGCCGGTGGGAGGTGAAACATGTGGGCCGCCATCAACCACCGTCAGGATCAACGGATGCGGTGCTGGCCGGCGCTCAGGCGGCGGTGGGCCTCGAGAATCCGCTTTGTTTGGAGGTGGACAACCGGATTCCCATCGGAAGCGGTCTCGGGTCATCGGCCGCCGCCTACACCGCCGGAGCGGCGGCCGCTCTCCGGTGCTTGGGCCGTCCTGTCGATTTGCACCGGATATTCGAGTTGGTAACCGCTCTCGAAGGCCACCCCGACAACGCCGCCGCGGCGATTTTCGGCGGTCTGATGCTGGTGGGAGTTGATGGGCGGGTGCGCAAGCTGACCATGAGCGACGTCTACGGTCTGCTGGTGCTGGTTCCCAATTTCCGGCTGTTCACCCGCAAGTCCCGAAGCGTCGTGGCGAAGAGGTTCGAACGGGCTGTGGTGGTCAACAGCATGGCCAGGATGGCAGCCCTGGTGGCCGGCCTGACTTCGGGAGAAGCGGATATGCTCCAATCGGCCTTGGGGGACGAGCTTCACGAAGCCAGTCGCAACCGGCTGCAGCCTTTGGTGGGTGAGTTCATCAAGGAGGCGCTGAGGGTCGGCGCCTCCTACGCCGCCTGGTCGGGCAGCGGCCCCTCCGTGTTGGTTTTCACCAAGTCGTCGGAGACCGGACGGGTGGCCGATGCCCTCTGTTCCTCGCTGGGTGATAGGGTCGAGATAGTCCGCCCCCGGGTTGCGGAACAGGGCATCGTCTGATCAAAAAACCCCTGCTATACGCGGTTGGCGGCCTCACCAGCGCGATTATTGACGAAAAAATAGGACTGCGGGTTTCCCGATATGCACAGAGCCTGTTAGCCTTTTCCAAAGTCTTGTCGGCCGGGGTGGGCCGGCGGAGTGTCTTAATCGGTCAACGAGGAAGCCAGTTATGGGTTCGGTTATCAAAAAGCGTCGCAAAAAGATGTCGCGGCACAAGTATCGAAAGCGGCGCAAGGCGAATCGTCATAAGAACAAGAAGTAGTCGCCTCGACCGCAGGGACTATATGTTGACGATGCACCGCTTGGCGCTAGTGAGTGATCGGATCTGATGGCGCCCGACCCCCTTGACTTTCTGGACACCGCCGGGTTGCTCACTGACTCCGAGCGCCTGGTTGGAAAGACCGTACGGGAGTTTGTCGCCAAGAGCGTGCTGGATGAGATCGGTGGGTGGTGGGAGGCGGGAGAGTTCCCAGCTCACCTGATTCCCGAAATGGCCCGGATGGGCATGTTCGGCATGAACCTGGAGGGCTACGGATGTGCGGGGCTGGGGCCCGTTGATTACGGGGTGGCAGCTCTGGAGCTGGAGGCGGGCGATTCCGGATTGCGCAGCTTCATCTCGGTGCAGGGATCGCTTTGCATGTTTCCGATCTGGGAATACGGGTCCGAAGAGCAGAAGGTGGAGTGGCTTCCCCGTATGGCCAAGGGCGAGGTGATCGGATGTTTTGGTTTGACCGAGGCGGACGCGGGGAGCGATCCGGGCTCGATGCGTACTACTGCTCGCCGGGTGGGAGGCGATTGGGTGATCGACGGGACCAAAACCTGGATCACCAACGGTGGAATCGCCGATCTGGCGGTGATTTGGGCCAAAACGCCCGAAGGCCTGCGTGGGTTTTTGGTACCCAGCGATGCTCGGGGATTTTCGGCGCATCCCATCGATCGCAAGGCCAGCATGCGGGCTTCGGTTACCTCCGCGCTTGTCCTGGACGGGGTACGGCTGCCTGAGGAGATGATGCTGCCGGGGGTGGCGTCGATGAGAGGACCGCTTTCCTGTCTGACCGAGGCGCGTCTGGGGATCGTGTTCGGCGCCATGGGGGCGGCCCGCTCCTGTTATGAAACCGCGTTGGGTTACGCCTCGGAGCGGTCACAATTCGGAGTTCCGATCGCCTCCTTCCAGTTGACCCAGTCGAAGCTGGTGGAGATGATGGTGTCCGTTCAACGGGGAACCCTGTTGGCGATCCGGATCGGACGGCTGCGCGAAGAAGGAAAGCTGATGCCCGAGCAGGTTTCGGTCGGCAAATACAACAACGTGAGAGATGCCCTGGCGGTGGCGAGGATGGCCCGCAGCATCCTCGGCGCCAACGGCATAACGCTCGACTATCCGGTGATGAGGCACATGGCGAATCTGGAGACGGTGTACACCTATGAGGGAACCCATGAGATACACACCTTGATCCTGGGTAACGCACTCACCGGGATCCCCGCCTTCCAGGCGCCCCGCTCTATGTGAAGAAGTAGAAGATATGAGCGATAAAGCCGTCACCGTAGCGGATCTGATGGAGCGGGTGGGCAGTGAGATCGGCATCTCGGAGTGGTTCACGGTAACCCAGGATCGCATCGACGCCTTCGCCGACGCTACTTTGGATCATCAGTTCATCCACGTCGACCCGGCGCGGGCCGCCGCCGAGTCACCATTCGGGGTGACCATCGCCCACGGATTCTTAACGCTTTCGCTTCTGCCCCACCTTGGCTCGGGGGTGAAGCTGACGCCCGAGGGAACCAAGGTTGAGATCAACTACGGCACCGAGAAGGTGCGTTTTCTTGCTCCGGTTCCGGTAGGGAGTGATATACGCGCCCGGGTGGCCCTAGCCGACATAACCGAGCGGCGTCCCGGTCAGTATCTCATCAAGCGAATGATCACGGTGGAGATCAAGGGAGAGGATCGTCCCGCCCTAGTGGCTGAGACCCTGACTCTCGTCATCATCTGACGCTGGAACGGCCCACGCGGGTGTCTTGCAGAAGGGACTAGGTCGCTCCGCAGATCCTCGTTTGCCCAATGGATCTCTGTCCTCAGATCGTCGGCTTGTTCGCGGCTTCCGTTGCGCAGCAGAGCCGTGAAGAGGTGCTCGGCTTGACCGATCGGGCATTGTTAAGTCATTCTCGGAGTGGATGATGAGGGTGGGTGTGGTGATTCGGTCGGCCACGGCGATCAGCCAGGATGCGCAGTGTCGGAGGCCAGGCCCGGCGGCACATGGTCGGTTCAGGATCCTTCTACCATGGGCTGACTAAACCGCAGCCAGTACCGTCTTTGTATGTGATTCCTCCGCGGACGACTCTTGGCCCGCTGCTGGTTGTCACTATGGCCTCGGCCACCTTCGGCTTCGTTGTATTCGGTGTTCTGGCTTCTGAGTTGATTTCCAATCTGGGGATCGAGCGATGGCAATTGGGGATGCTGGTGAGCATTGCCACTCTGGGTGGAGGAGCCTTATCACCATTGATGGGCAGATGGGTCGATGAGGTCGGTGGACGGAGAGCAGTCAACACCACTCTGGTGCTCTCGGCAGTGGTTCTTCTCTGCCTGGGCGCGGCGCCCGAGTACGCATTGATAGTGGGAGCCGCCTTCCTCACCGGTCTCGCGACAGCCATCTCCAATCCGGCCACCAATAAGGTGATCTCGGTGGAGACCGAACCCGGTCGGCAGGGATTTATCGTCGGGGTCAAGCAGACTGGTTCGCTGGTCAGCGCCGCGATAGGGGGACTCCTTCTTCCAGTATTCACCATCTGGTGGGGATGGCGTTGGGCAGTGATGGCGTTTGCAGCGGTACCGTTGGCGGTAGCCGTTCCTTCCATGGTGCGAGTAGTGCGGCTAGGGACGGCAGCGCCGACACCAGGCGAGATTGTCAGGAAGAACGAACCGACGTCAACCATGGATCGGCTACCCGGGTGGGTTTACCGTTTGACGATTTACGCCTTTTTGATGGGGGCGGCCATCACCGCGGTGCTCACCTATCTCCCCCTTTTCGCCCAGGAGGTCCTTGGCATGAGCCAAGGGGAAGCCGGTCGCGCCTTGTCAATCTCCGCATGGGTGGGCATAGCCAGTCTGGTCGGGTGGACTCGCCTGGCTGAAGGCAGGTTCGGAGCGGTGCGGACCCTGATGATCATTGCCTGCCTCGGGGCGGCTCTGGGGTTTGTTCTGGCCTATGCGCAGGAGTGGGGAACTTGGTCTATCTGGCTGGCGGGGCTGCTAACCGGCCTGAGCAGCAGCGCTTGGAATGCGGTTTCCATGCTGGTTGCCATCCGAACCCTTTCCGGATCTTTGACCGGAAAGGGTTCGGGAGTGATGCTCGCCGGAGCGCTGGGGGGTGGCGGAGTGGGCGCTCCCCTGCTCGGATGGTCGGTCGACCTCCTCGGTGTCTACCGGCCAGGATGGCTGGTGGTGGCTGCTCTCTTCATCACTGCCCTGGGAGTGGCAGGCACGGTAAGAGGTGAGAGGGGCATACCGGCCCGGCTCGGGAGCGGAGGGTGAATCAGGATCTGAGTATGACCGTCACCCCGTCCGCAAAGGGGAGCAGTACCGCTTCGAGGTCTGGGGAAACGGAAGCCATTTCGTTGAGACGGCGAATCCCCTCAGTGGCTTCGGTCTGATCCTCGGGGTCGATCACCCGGCCCGACCAGAGCGTGTTGTCGGCCACGATCACCCCACCGGGCCTGACCAGTTGGATCAGCCTTTCGAGATAGAGGGGATAGTTCGGCTTGTCGGCATCGAGAAATGCCATGTCGAAGGGGCCTGCCAGGTCGGCCAGGGTCTCCAGAGCCGGGCCGAGCATCAGGATGATGCGATCGGCTACGCCATCCTCGGCCCAAGCTCGCCGGGCGTGGGAAGTGTACTCCTCGGAGATGTCACAGCAGACAAGTTCTCCTCTTTCAGGGAGGGCTTCAGCTATGTACAGTGACGACAGGCCGGTGAAGGTACCGATTTCGAGGACTCTCCTTGCCCCCACCAGTTTCACCAGCCAAGCAAGGAAGGCGCCCTGAACAGGATCGATCTGCATCTGGGACACATCGGGATAGAGGCGGGCCGTTTCCTTCCTTACCCTTCGGCCGACCTCGCTGACGGGCATGGAGTGGGAAGCTGCGTATTCGGCAAGGGCGTCTGTCATAGTCAGGTATCTCCGCATAGGATGTGAACGTTAGAGTTAACGCCTTCGCACCAGGATTTATGGAGACAGAGTCCACGGTATCGCGGGAGGACTGGAATTCCGGTCGACGGGAGGCAATCGTTGCAGCGACACCAGCGGGACGGGTCCCGATCCCGGAGGACCTGGCTGGACCAGCCCTGTTCCTCGCCACGCCCGAGGCAAGTCACATGGTCGGCTGTTATGTCATCGCCGACGGAGGCTACAGCACTGTCGGCGCCTGACAACTGATCGAAAGCGGCCATCACACCTGTCCGGGTGAGATGTACGAGCCGACCCCCGATGGTGAGGAGCGAATGCTTACCGGTTTCAACCGGGAGTTCTGCTCCCGAGGCGGATTGGGGCGTCCCGGATTCTTCCAAGTGGAGAGCGCTCCCGGAGTCGAGGTGGATGCCAGGGTAGGGCCCCAGTCCCGCACAGCCATGGCTTTCTAGACGTATGCCGAACATGCCCATCCGGGCCACTTCGGGAAGCAGGTGATCAGGGTACTCTTCCGCCTCTCACCACCCCCTATCTCATCCAGCACGCCATTGGCAACGCGCTCCCTCACCGTCGTTGCCATCAAGCGCCCGGAGTCCGAGAGCAGACCGGCGGTGTCCGGAAAGTCCAGGGGATCCGTTGCCCACAACCGGCCACCAAGCACTCAGTCCTTAACACCGATTCGAAGTCGACCAAAGATGGGATTCTGATCTACGTGGGCCTCTCCGCATCCCGGGTACCGGATTGCTGACGTAATCGGGGTCCAAGATGGCGGTCGTGCCAGGCGAGGATATGCTCAAAACGCTCTACGCGGTGGCGGGGCGCCCCGTTCCGGCTCAGTTCGTGGCCCTCATCGGGGAAGCGAATCATCTCCACATCGATTCCGTTGCGCAGCAGAGCCGCGAAGAGTTGCTCTCCTTGACCGATCGGGCAGCGTAAGTCGGACTCGGAGTGGATGATGAGAGTGGGTGTAGTGATTCGGTCGGCCGCGGCGAGGGGGCTGGCCTCCCACAGCGCCTGATGGTCGCGGGCCGTGGCCGGGTACAGGTACAGTCCCGGAAAGTCACGATTGATGTCCGAGGTTCCCCCGAACGACTCCCAGTCGATCAGGGCCCGCTCCACCACCGCTGAGTGGTAGCGATCATCACGGGCAATTGCCCAAGCCGTGAGAAACCCTCCATAGGAGCCCCCCATGATCCCGGCGCGGGACGGATCGAGCCGCGTATCTCGCCGGATAGCCTCGCCGAAGACTGCGGTGATATCTTCCATGTCAACCACGCCCCAGCCGGCGCCGATCACCGCCCGGAGCCACTCGCGGCCTCGTCCCTCCGAGCCGCGGGGGTTGGCGGCGACTACCGCGTAGCCTGCCGACGCGTATACCTGAAACTCGTCGAAGAAGTAGAAGCCGTACTGGGAAGCCGGGCCTCCGTGGATGTTGAGGAGTACCGGGAAGGGTCCTTCACCATCGGGCACGTATACCCAGGCATCCACCTCGACTCCGGGAGCGCTCTCCACTTGGAAGAATCCGGGACGCACCAATCCGCCTCGGGAGCAGAACTCCCGGTTGAAACCGGTAAGGACTCGCTCCTTCCCATCGAGGGTCCGCTCGTACAGCTCACCCGGACAGGTGGGATCGGTGGCGGTGAAGGCCAGCTTTCCCGATGATGACCTTGATAACCCGGTGATGTACCGGTCTCCACCCAGCACGGTTGCGGTATTCCCTTCATTGTCGAAGGCGACTATGTGAGCGCGGCCCCGGTCCACCACGCCGCAAAGGAAACCCTCATCCAGCCAAATGGGTCTTTCCATCCCGGTTGCGACGGCGAGACCATTGATACTCCGGTCAATGTGACCTGTAAGGTCCACCGGCGGTTCGCCGAGACGCCACAACGAGAAGACGTACGGGTAGTCGGGGGTGGGGTTACCTATCCCGTAGAGGGCGCCGGAAGGGTCGTAATCGGTCTGGTAATAGCCCGAACCCTGCGCTCGCAGCGTCTCGGCGCCGCTCTCCAGTTCCACTTCCACCACGTCGAAGCCCCGCCTGAGGTACCGTGGGTTGTCGCGGCTGGTGACCATGGCCACCCTGGCGCCGTCCGGCGACCAGGCCAGACCCGACTCGTCCTCGTCGGAGCTTCCCACCCGCCGGGGCGCGGTTTCACCACCTGGCTCGATTAGGTAGGCGTAGCTCCGGCGGTCATGCAGCCAGCCCCGGTTGTCCAATCGGGCATCGAAGCCGGTGATGCGCCGCGGGCGCCGGGCCCGTTCATCTTCGTCGAGGTCCGCCCACTCCCCAAACCACTCCGTCGCCAACACCAATAGGTGCGAGCCGTCCGGCGACCAGAGCGGCGCCCTCACCCCAAGCTCGAATGAGGTGACGATCTGGGCCTCTCCACCGTCGGAGGGCATGATCGCCAACTGGGTAGGGTCGGTGCGCTCCGTTCCCTTTCTCAAGAAGGCCAGAAACCTACCGTCCGGTGACCAGCGGGGCGCCGAATCGCCATCTCCGAAGGTCATCTGCCGTACCTCACCGTCCCATAGCCACAGCGACGACCGGTACTGATCCTCGTCGAGGTCGATGGTGGTCACGACAAACACGATCCTCCATCCGTCCGGATGTATCTGAGGATCGGACACCGAAGTGATGAGGGAAAGATCAGCCGGTTGCATCACATCTGAGCGTAGCGACCGTCGGAGAATGGCTCCCGCAGTGGATGGCCAGGCTTGTAGCTGAGCGGTTCGGTTGCCGATTCCTCCATCGCCTTAGGGGTACGGAAAATCAGCCGGAAATCTTGCCCCCGGTTCACGTGGTCATGTGTCCACCCGGCATTGTTCGTCTGCTGTGGGGCGGCTGCATCCAACGAGTGGGGGAGGGCGGTCACCGCCTCTTGTCAGTCGGACTTGGGGAAGCCCAGATCCACTCCCCGGTGGATGGGGTCCGGCCAGCGGGCAGTGACCACCTTTTGGCGGGTGTAGAAGTTGATTCCCTCCGGCCCGTAGATGGCGTGGGCCCCGAACAGCGAGTCTTTCCATCCCCCGAACGAGTAGAAGCTGAGCGGTACGGGGATGGGCAAGTTGATGCCCACCATTCCCACCGCGATCTCCCTTTGGAACTTGCGGGCTGCTCCGCCGTCGTTGGTAAACACCGCGGTTCCATTTCCATAGGGGTTGGCGTTGACCAGATCGATCGCCTCCGCGTAGCTGTTCGCCCGCACCACCGACAAAACCGGTCCGAAGATCTCGTCCTGGTAGATGGACATCTCCGGGCGGACCCGGTCGAACAGGCAGGGTCCCAGGAAGAAGCCGTCTTCGTATCCGTCCACCATCAGACTTCGCCCGTCGGCTACCAGTTCGGCGCCTTCTGAAAGGCCCTTCTCCACATATCCGGCCACCCGCTCGAGGTGTTGAGCGGTTACCAATGGACCCATTTCACTCTGGTCGTTGGCTCCCGGCCCCACCCGGAGTCGGTCAATTCGCTCGGTGATGCGCGGGATGATCCGATCGGCGGCGTCGCCCACCGCCACCACCACCGAGATGGCCATACAGCGTTCCCCGGCCGACCCGTAGCCTGCGGAGACAGCCGCGTCGGCGGCGAGGTCGAGATCGGCGTCGGGTAGCACCACCATGTGGTTCTTGGCCCCGCCCAAAGCTTGCACCCGCTTTCCCGCCCGAGCGGCGGTTTCATATATATAGCGGGCGATGGGAGTGGAACCCACGAAGCTGATCGCCGTCACGTCCGGATGCTCCAACAGTCCGTCCACCGCCACTTTGTCGCCATGCAAGACATTGAGAACCCCGTCGGGAAGCCCTGCTTCGGAAAACAGCTCCGCGGAGAGGACGGAGGGGGAGGGGTCTTTTTCCGAAGGCTTGAGAATGAAAGTGTTGCCACAGGCGATAGCCACCGGGTACATCCACATCGGAACCATCACCGGAAAGTTAAAAGGGGTGATGCCCGCCACCACTCCCAGCGGCTGGCGGAAGGAATACGTGTCCACCCCGGTGGATACCTGCTCGGAGAGTTCGCCTTTGAGCAACTGGGGAATGCCGCATACATACTCGATGACCTCCAGCCCTCGTTGGACCTCTCCCAAGGCGTCATCCATGGTCTTGCCATGCTCGGCGGTGATCAGCTTGGCCAGGTCGTATCGGTGTTCGTCCACCAATTGTCGGAAGGAGAACAGGATCCGCTGGCGACGTACCACCGACGTATCCCTCCATCCCGCGAAAGCATCTGCGGCGGCCTCTACGGCCTTGCCCACCTCGGCGGCGCCGGCCAGGGCAACTTCGGCGGTCTGCTGGCCACGTGCCGGATCGAATATTGGCCCGGTCCGTTCCGGAACGTCTTCCACGAGTCGTCCACCGATCCAATGCCTGACAAGAGACATATGCAATCCTTTCTTCCCTCCACCTGTCTACATTTGGCCCTTATGATATTCCCTGGTTCCATTGGGAGCGTTGGCGATTGACGAGCGGGAGCGACTGGAGGCCGTAGCACATGGCCTTTCCATCGGTGGCGCCCGGTGGCATTTCTTTCTCTGCGCCGGCCAGGCCAATCCCCGCTGTGCTCCCCGGGAGGAGACGAACCGGTTGTGGGCCCATCTCAAACGACGCTGCAAGGAACTGGGGCTTACCTCTGCACCGCCCCGTTGGTCCCGAAATCCCCGCTTGGAAGCCCAGCCTGAACCGCCGGGGGACGGCGTGGTGCTGAGGAGCAAGGTGGATTGTCTGCGAGTGTGCGAACAGGGCCCGGTGGCGGTCGTCTACCCCGAGGGGGTTTGGTATCGGGGGGTCACCCCTGAAGTGTTGGACATGATCATCGACCAGCACCTGATCGGTGGCCGGGTCGTAGAAGAATACGCCTTTGTCAGGGCGCCGCTGGGAGGATAAGGGTTATTGTCGCTTCCAGCGAGTGGTTTTGTATTGGGACTTATATACCTAGGTTGACAGTGCTGTCTCAGGTGATACTGTTCTGCGATGTCCGCCCACTACACACCCGGGGGTGTCCGTCTTACAGCGGAGACTTGTTACGCGCATCGCATCGGGAATAGTCCCTCCCGACCCCGGGAAGGCCCGGGCGCGTATGTTCATTGCGGCATTGAGGTCCCTACCCACGTGCATTCCACAGGCTCCGCAGTGAAACACCCGAAGGCCCAGGGGCATTGGTTGTCTGTGCCCACAGGACGAGCAGTCAGTGGAGGAATGCCGAGGGTCCACTCTCACAAACGGAATGCCAGCCTTCTCAGCTTTGTATTCCAGGATGTTCCCGAGAGAGGACCACCTTTGTTCTGACATCTTCTTGGAGAACCTCTTTGATCGGAGCATGCCCGAGACGTTGAGGTTCTCGGTCGCTATGCCGTCATAGGTCTGGACCAAGCGGCGTGCGAGGCGGAAGTCAGCCTGGACGGCTCGCTCCTTTTCCCTTCGGTGTGCCTTGGCCAGAGAGAGGGCTTTCTTCCCCCGGGAACGGGAACCCTTCTTGGCTCTGGAGAACCTCCGTTGGGCTCTCTTGATAGAGGAGGCATCTATCTTCCTCGGGGGAACCACGGAACCATCAGAGAGCGTGAGGCGCTGCGTGAGGCCCACGTCTATCCCCACCGGGTTGGAGGGCTCCACCTGTGGCATCTCCCTCTCGGGATGGCGGACCACGACATGGATCTCTGTCCGCAGGGGGGTGCGCACCACACGGAGTTCCTTCACCTTGGCGCCTCCCCCGAGGGCGCTCTCCAGGCGGTCACCCTTGTCTCTGAACTTCAGGCGGGGAAGTCCCTTTACCTGGAGTTTCCACCACACAAAAGATGCCCCCTCGGTACCGGGGGGAACCACCATAGAGGGAGACACATCTGGTATCTCGATGGTCCTCCACCGGCGGGAGGACTTGAAGCGGGGAAACCCCGGATTCTGTCCCTTCTTACACCTCTTGTAGAAAGAACGCACGGCGCGGTCGAAGCGACACAGAACGCCTCTCCCCACCTGGACAGCCAGTCTCTCCCACTCGGGGAGGTCCGAGCGCACTCCCGTGAACTCCTTCATAAGGTCATACTTGGAGCTCCTCAACTCTGGAGGCAAGGGCTCTCCGGGGTGGTGTTCCCTCCACCACGCGTATGTGCCCCCCCGGACTCCAGGGCGGCGTTATAGAGCACCGCGCACATGAAAAACACCTCCGAAAGCCGGCGGTGAGCGCCCGGCGAGCACTTGGCCGGGAACCTCAGAGTCTGAACCAGGGGCATATTCAATAAGGTACCCGAAGGGTGTGACAACGCCGTCAACCAGGAGGTGTCAACCCAGGTATATAAGCCCCTTTGTATTCGTCGACCCACTGGCGCGAACTGCGCCACTGGCCATCGGATCCCCGTGTCGCTTGAAGCCGGCCCCGTGCGGCCACCGCCCACAACGCGGTCACGTCCAGTTCCCGGCGTAGCGAGGGCAGCGAGCGGAACGAGACGCGCCGGCCCGGCGACTGCGGGCACGATAAAACGGTAAAGGCTTTGTAGGATCCCCCGGGCGATCATCTCCCCGAGTTGTCCCGGATCGCCAAGGTCGGCTCTCCGCAGTGCCTTTAGATACCTTGTTCGTTCGCGTTTGTAGATAACGACGGGTGGATATCCAAGGCGGACCGGGATCAAGTTGAGAATCAACCGGCCCGTTCGTCCGTTACCGTCGAGGAAGGGATGGATCTGTTCGAAACGCCAGTGGACGTTCGCTAGCTGCTCGGGAAGAGTCAGGAGAAGAACGTCGAGGGAATTGACATTGTCGATCCAGCCACGGATCTCGGAATGTATCAGAGGATAAGAGACGGGTGTCATCCCGCCCGGAAAGGGATGCATCTCATGCCGACGGAAGTTTCCTGGTTCTTCGTCCCCTTCTTAGCATTGGGATGAGGCGCCACTTCCCAAACCGGGGTCATGGCCCGATAGTGGACTTCCCGAAGCTCTCGCAAAGTGAGAAGGGTGTCGGGTCGGATGGACCCTATGGGACTCATCGCCTGTCTGTACACCCAGGTCGCAGCCTTTGCGTATCCTTGAACCTCCATGTACTCGCGCAACTCCTTGTTGCCGACGGCCCGGCTTTCGCTTAGCAGCAACTTCACCTGTTCAGCACCAGAGTGTTGCCTTCAATGGCGGTGGAGTGATGGGCTTCCTCATACCAGATGTCCTCCCAGATGCCACTGGTCTCGACCGGGCTGGGCAATCCGCCCAAGCGATCATGCAACTCGGCGACCTGTATCGTAAAACGCTGGTAAACCTCTAAGCGGCTTGGTCGACCAGGTGGGGGGTACCCACCATATGTTGTTGAGCCATCGACCATTCTTATTATGCAAAACAATTTGCGGTGGGGTGTGGGTTTTTATGCAAGGATCCTTCCTCTTCGGATAGCTGCCGTTTCGGTTTTGTTGAGTTGCAGCGATTCTTATTGCACAAAACACTGTCGTTGTCCTTCTGGAGGACAAGAGCTCCGGCCACCACCTTCGTGAGGGTGCCTTCCCGTCGTCTTCTTTGAGCGCGGTGCTGTCTGTTGCCATAGCAGCGGCCACTTTTGCTCCCGATGTCTTTGGCGTTCTCACCCCGGAACTCATTCTCTTGGATATGGACCATTGAGGACATGAGGGTTGATAGCCGCTGGTACCGGTGGGGTCCTGCGCACTCGGTCCGCTAGGTGTCCCTCCTTCAACCAGATCTAGGTCCGTTACTAGCCGTCCGGACCGCGGTCCTCAGGGAGCCGGACCGTCCACTCGTCCCCATGAGGCCCGAGCAGGCGCTCGGCCTCTTTGGGACCCCAGGAACCGGCCTGGTAGGGAATGGGTTTGATCCCGGCCTTGAGAAGCGGGGTGTAGAGCCGCCAGGCCTGCTCCACCTCATCGGAGCGGACGAACAGGGTCCGGTCACCGGTCATAACATCGTAGAGCAGGGTCTCGTAGGCGTCGGGCAGACTCCCGAAGGCCTCTTCGTATGCGAAGGCCAAAGACTTCGTACCCAACTGGGGATGATCGGAAGGTACCTGGACATCGAACAAGAGATCGAACCCCTCGTTCGGCTGCAGCCTGAAATAGAGGACATTGCCTTGGCTACGACGCCGTTCGAAGGACTTGAACAGCGGTACCGGGGGCTCGCGGAACGTCACCGCCACCTGGGTGAGGCGTTCAGGAAGCCGCTTGCCGGTGCGCAGGTAGAAGGGAACCCCCTGCCAGCGCCAGCTGTCGATGAACACCCGCAAGGCGGCGT
This sequence comes from Acidimicrobiia bacterium, assembly GCA_965214265.1. Taxonomy (GTDB): domain Bacteria; phylum Actinomycetota; class Acidimicrobiia; order Spongiisociales; family ZC4RG35; genus Bin76. The sequence goes on along the minus strand of CBDCBK010000010.1, from coordinate 348,648 downwards.
AGGTAGCGGTGATCGTACCCTCACACACTCCCTGCTCCTCCCGATAGCTTCGCACTGGCCTTCCGTTGGTTCGGCCCGCCGCGTATTGACCCAACACAACATCGTCGGGACCCAAAGGCCGGATCGACTGGAGCACCTTCACCTTCTCGTCCCGGATGGCTTCGGCATCGAAGGAGACCGGCGGTTCCATCGCCACCAGGCTGAGCAGCTGGGTCAAGTGGTTCTGGACCATATCCCTCAATGCTCCCGACAGGTCGTAATAGCTGGCCCTATCGCCGATTCCTTTATCTTCGGCCACCGTGATCTGGACATTGTCGATACGATCCCGGTTCCAGACCGACTCGAAGAGCGGGTTGGCGAACCGGAACACCAGCAGGTTCTGCACCGTTGCCTTCCCGAGGTAGTGATCGATCCGGTATATCTGGCTTTCGTCGAAACTCTCGTGGAGGATCGCGTTCAGTGTTACGGCCGAGTCGAGGTCGGTGCCGAAGGGTTTCTCGACCACAAGGCGGGTCCATCCCGGGCTGCGGGCGAGACCCGATGCCCCCAGTTCCCTTACCGAGGGGGCAAACGCCGCAGGCGGCAAGGCTAGGTAGAAAACCCGGTTGCCGGAGAGACCGTGTGCCGCCTCGATACGCTCGATCCGCCTCCGGAGGGCTTCGTACGCTCTCGTCCCGCCGTCCGCGATCGTCTGGTAGTGTGCCACCTCGTCGCACCACTCACCGGGATCGGCATACGTCTCGTCAAGTTGTCCCTGGCCGATGGAGGTACCTTCGACAGAGGCCCGGGAAAACGCCTTGAAGTCTTTGTTGTCCAACTGCGACCGACCTACTCCCAGGATGACGAAGCGGTCGGCTAATTCGTACTGGCGGACCAGGTTGTAGAGGGCGGGGGCGAGCTTCTGACGATAGAGATCACCGGTGGCGCCGAACACGACCAACAGGTGGCGGTCTACCGCCCCAGCCCCCGCCACCGGTAGCGATTCCACTAGTTGTGCTTTCTATGGACGTTATTGCCATTTGATTTGAGGCCTACCTGGTTGAGTTGGATGAAACAGAACGCCACGACTCGCCAAGGAAGCCCGTGTAGCACATGGTAGAGCCCGGTTGACCCCGTTCCGTGCTCGCGTTTTGGTCCAACGGACCACAGCGGAGGGGTGGCCGGTCGGGTTTGCCGCCAGGGGGTGGCTCTTCTGTATGAGGTCCAGCGACTTGTTGAGTTGTAGCGATCTTTATTGCACAAAACACTTATTGAGGATCCTTCGGGAGAACTAACCACTGGCGACTGACCACTACCGTTATTCGGAGTGCTCTACCGTCGTCTGCTTCTGGGCACGGTGTTGGCCGTTGCCATGGCAGCCGCCACTTTCGCTCCCACCGTTTTTGGCGTTCTCGCCTCTGAGTTGATCTCTTCTTTTGGCATCGAACGGTGGCAGGTGGGGCTGCTGGTAAGCGCCGCCACTCTGGGCGGAGCGGCGTTTTCGCCCCTATTGGGCAAATGGGCTGATGTGGTCGGTGGCCGGCGGGCCACCGTCGCCACTTTGGTGGTCGCCGGGGTTGCCTTGCTTGGTTTGGGAATGGCGCCCGGGTTCCTCCTGATGATGGCCCCGGCGTTTCTCGCCGGAATAGCATCGGGAACCTCCAACCCGGCTACCAACAAGCTCATTTCTACAGAGTTCGCGCCCGGTCACCAGGGGCTCATCGTCGGCGTGAAACAATCAGGTGTCCAGATAGGGGTGTTCCTGGGGGGTTGGCTACTGCCGGTTTTCGCGATTTGGTGGGGCTGGCGATGGGCAGTAGTCACGTTCGCCGTGGCACCGCTGGCGTTGGCAGGTCTCTATGCGGCGACGCCCACGCAGGTACCCACGGTCAGGAAGGACACAGCCGGGATGCCCGTAGACCGCCTTCCCAGGTTTATCTACCGTCTGGCGGTTTACGGGTTCATGATGGGGACGGGCATGTCTGTGGTTCTTACCTACCTGCCGCTTTACGCGGAAGAGGTAATGGGGATGAGTCAAGAGTTGGGAGGTTTGGCGGTGGCGATCACAGGCCTGGTGGGAATTGTCGCCCGGTTGGGATGGGCGCATCTGGCTGAAGGGCGTCTTGGGTCGGTCCGTAGCTTGAGGATTATTGCCTTGCTAGCGGTGACAATGGGTGTGGTTCTGGCGTTTGCGGATCAGTTGGGACCCTGGGCCATCTGGACGGCAGCGGGGCTAACGGGTCTCAGCGGCAGTGCCTGGAACGCCGTGGGCATGCTGGCCATCATCCAGATACTCCCCACATCTCTGGCGGGTAGAGGTTCAGGAGTGGTGCTGTTTGGGTTCTTGGGGGGTCTGAGTATGGGTGCTCCCCTGGTGGGATGGTCGGTGGATGTCCTGGGGACTTACACGCCGGGTTGGCTGGCGATCACCGTCCTTTTCGCGATCGGGTTCTGGGTCATGCACAGGGGTGGGAGATGGCGAGGATAGGACAGTGCCCATCAGCCGCAGCGTGTAGCCGCCGCCCGCTTTGTCGAGGGTCCAGCACTTGTTTCGAGGGCGGATGAAGAATCTGTCGAGCCGCTTGGGGCGGTATGTTTGCATGCTCGCGGATTCCCGTCATCTACGTTTGGTTGCGGTGTTGGTTGTCACCATGGCGGCCTCCACCATGGCTCTTACCGTCTTTGGTGTTCTCGCCTCCGAGTTGATTTCCTTTATGGGGATCGAACGGTGGCAGGTGGGAATGCTGGCAACCGCCGGCACTTTGGGTGGGGCGATGCTCTCGTTTCGGCTGGGCAAGTGGGTTGATGAGGTCGGAGGGCGGCGAGCCGCGGTCACCACTCTGATGGTCGCCGGAGGTTCTCTGTTTTGTGTGGGAATAGCGCCCGAATTCTCCCTGATGGTGGGAGCGGCGTTTCTCACCGGGATAGCATCGGCGCTGGCCAATCCGGCCACTAACAAGCTCATTTCTGTGGAGATTGAGCCCGGTCAGCGTGGGTTCATCATGGGTGTGAAACAGTCGGGAGTGCAGATCAGCACCTTCTTTGGGGGTTGGTTGTTGCCGGTCTTCACCGGTTGGTGGGGGTGGCGATGGGCAATATTGGCATTCGCCGCGGTTCCGCTCACCATTGCGCTTTCTTACATGCGGAAAAAGGTGACGCCCGCGCCTTCCCGTCCGGCGCCGAATGAAGATGAAGCTGGCCGGAGAAGAGATACAGCCCGGACACCTGCTCGGCTTCCCCCCTTGGTTCACCGCTTGGTGATCTATGGGTTCTTGTTGGGGGTGGGGGGCATTGCTGTAGTTGTCTACTTGCCGCTTTATGCCGAGGAGGTGCTGGGGATGAGCCGCGGACAAGCCGGTCTGGTGTTGGCTATTACCGGACCGGTTGGGATCCTCGCCCGGATTGGGTGGGCGCGTGTGGCCGAAGGGCGTCTGGGAGTGGTGCGGAGTTTGATGATCATCGCTTTGTTGGGAATGGTTTCAGGTATTGTTTTTGCATTCGGGAATCTGGTGGGGACTTGGTCGATATGGCTGGCGGCGGTGTTGATCGGTCTCAGCGTTTTTGCTTGGACTTCGGTGGGCATGCTCGCCGTTATCCAGATCCTCCCGGCGTCGCTGGCGGGTAGAGGTTCGGGGGTGGTGTTCTTCGGCTTTATGAGCGGTTTTGGACTGGGCGCTCCCCTGTTTGGGTGGTCGGTTGACGCCCTCGGTGTCTACCGGCCGGGTTGGCTCGGGATCACCGTCCTATTCGCGGCCGGCTTCTTTGTTATGAACCTGGGTCGGAGATTGTGAACGCTGACCGCGCAATGCTCAAAGCACCGGGAGAAGGAAAGAGCCACAGCGACAAGTGGTGGCGCCTGGCGGTGAAGGGAGTACCGCAGGTACGGTTCGAGGACAAGCACGACCGCCTCACTACCGCTCTGGACGGAGGGCGGCTGGTGGAACTGCGAGTGGTTCGCACTCCTCTGCGAGTCGAGATACATGCGGTCATCAAACACCCTGACCGACCGTTGGTGGCTGTTCCGGTCAATCCCGTCGGTTTGGACAAGGGACTCAAGTCACGGCTGGTCACCTCCGACGAGAGCACGTACCACCCACAACGGTGGATCTCCGACAGGCGCTGCGCGCTCAGCGCCAGTTCAGCAGGGCTGTCAAGGGATCTGCATCTCGCATCAAGAAACGCAACCACCTCGCCAAGCAATACCGCCGGATGCAGGAACGGGCCATCCAGTCGGACTTTCGCCTCGCCGACCGCCTGGTCAAGGCCGACGACGGTATAGCTGTAGAGGATCTCAATATCGCGGGGATGCTGAAAGCCAAGTTGTTCTCCAAGAAGATGTCACGGCAACGCTTTCGCGCCTTCGATCTCATACTGGAACACAAAGCCGCGAAAGCTGGTGTCCACTATGTGAAGGTGGACCCTCGCCACACCTCCACCGACTGTTCCCGGTGCGGGCATCGCCAAACGATGCCCCTCTCGGTACGGACTTTCCGGTGCGAACAATGTGGACTGACCATGTGCAGAGACATCAACTCTGCAATCAACATATGCGCCCGGGGCTATTCACGGTTCCGGGGTCGGGTGGGACATGACATCGTGTTTCCCGACGCGGTGTGCTCTACAAGTCTCTGTTGTAAGACATCACCCGGCTCCGGCCGGGAGATGCTGGCAGACACCGCGGAACAGTATCACCTAAACGTTCCTGCGAACTTAGGTATATAAGCCCCTATGTTTGAGTGTTTGATTTTCTCTCGCCGTCTGCGTTTGGTTTCGATGTTGGTCATAACCATGTCCTCCGTCACCCTGGCCATCACGACTTTCGGGGTTCTCGCCTCCGAGTTGATTTCTGCCATGAACATCGAACGGTGGCAGTTGGGGATGCTGGCCACCGCTGGCACTTTGAGCGGCGCCCTGTTTTCTTCCCGACTCGGTAAGTGGGTTGATCTGGTGGGCGGTCGGCGGGCCACCGTCACCACCTTGATGGTGGCCGGAACGTCCCTCTTTTGTGTGGGAGTGGCGCCCGAGTTCTCGCTCATGGTGGGAGCAGCCTTTCTCAACGGGATTGCATCGGCCATCGCCAATCCTGCCACCAACAAGATGGTTTCCATTGAGATTGAGCCCGGGCGGCGGGGAGTGATCATGGGCATCAAGCAGTCGGGGGTGCAGATCAGTATTTTCCTGGGGGGTTGGTTGTTGCCGGTTTTCACCGGTTGGTGGGGCTGGCGATGGGCAGTCCTGACATTTGCGGCTGCCCCGTTGATCGTGGGGATGCTTTCTATGGCGAAGGGCGCCGCGCTGGAGCCCTCCCGACTGGCGCCGGATGAAGACAAGGCCGGGCGGGGAGATGTAGATCAGAGATACCCTGGTCGACTTCCCCGATTGGTTCGCCGTCTGACGGTCTATGGGTTCCTGTTGGGCATAGGGGTAGTGGTCGTGATTGTTTACTTGCCGCTATATGCCGAGGAGGTGCTGGGGATGAGCCGGGGACAGGCCGGACTGGTGTTGGCTGTTACCGGGCCGGTGGGGATTGTGGCCCGGATCGGGTGGGCAAAGGCTGCCGAAGGGCGTTTGGGGATGGCGCGCACTCTGATGGTTATTGCCTTCTTGGGGGTGCTCTCCGGTCTTGCTCTGGCGTTTGGAAATCTGATGGGGACTTGGGCGATTTGGGTCGCGGCGACAGCGATGGGCCTCAGTGTTTTTGCTTGGACTTCTGTAGGGATGCTCGCTGTTGTCGAGGCTCTTCCGGCGTCCCTGGCCGGGAGAGGTTCGGGGGCGGTGTACTTCGGCTTCATAAGTGGTTTCGGTGTAGGTGCTCCCCTATTTGGATGGTCGGTGGATGTGCTTGGCGCCTACACCCCGGGTTGGTTGGCGATCACCGTCCTTTTCGGGGTCGGCTTCTTGGTCATGTCCCCAATCAGAAACGACATCGGTCATTCGGCGCCGACCAGCAGAGACGTTTAGCCGTTATCCGATCCAAAAAAAGGGATTTGCCGAGCGCCATCCGTTTCCATTCGGTGTCTCTGGGCAGGCTGGAATGGGGGAGGGTAGGGTCTTTGCTGTGTACTCCCGGCTCGGGGGTGCTGGTAATTGCCGCCCTTTCTTGGCCGGTTTTAGGGCTATACGCACGGTCAGAGGCGAAAAGGGCCTCCCGACACCGGTCAGCGGCGGCGCATAACCGTCACCCCGTCAGCGACGGGAAGCAGCACCACTTCCAGGTCGGGAGAGGCGGCGGCCAGGTCGTTGAAACGGCGAATCGCCTCGGTTGCAGAAGTTTGGTCGGCGGGATCCATAACCCGTCCTGACCAGAGCGTGTTGTCGGCCACGATCACCCCTCCCGGGCGCACCAACTGCGTCAACTTCTCGAGATAGTGGGGATAGTTTGGCTTGTCGGCGTCCAGAAACGCCATGTCAAAGGGGCCTTCCAGTTCCGCCAGGGTTTCAAGGGCCGGACCAACCAACAGGGTGATGCGATCCGCCACTCCGGCTTCCGCCCAGGCTCGTCTGGCGTGGGTGGTGTACTCCTCGGAGAGGTCGCAGCAGACGAGTTCGCCTCCTTCGGAAAGAGCTTGTGCCATCCACAGCGAGGACAAGCCGGTGAATGTGCCGATTTCGAGCACTCTCCCGGCGCCGATCAGCTTCACCATCAACGCCAGGAATGGTCCCTGGAGGGGATCGATCTGCATTCTCGACAGGCCGGGATAGTGTTGAGCTGTTTCCTCGATCACCTTCCGGCTCACCAGGGTTCCCGCCATGGAGTGGGCAGTTGCATACTCGGTGAGCGCCTCATCCGTAGCTACGTATTTTCTCATCCAATATCAGATTAGGGGCCATCAAGGCCGAAATAACGGAGTCGGCGCAACGGACCGCCCGGAGGACGCCCCGCCGTCTGGAGAGGAGCGACCGGGGTTGGGGAGGTGGAGTGTGATTTGGCTTGGGTTCGGCTCGTCTTCGGATCGGCCCCAAGAGCACGTGACGGCAGTACGGTTAAAAGGGATTGTCTGTATGTTGTTGGACGCTTTTCGCACCTCAGATGCCCGGTCATAGGCATGCAGGAGTCTGGTGGGGAGTGTTGTTGCTGATCGCGGCGTCTTGCACAGCGGACACCGGAGAGAAGGCCAGCCCCTCCACCGCGCCCGGATCAGCAACGGCTCCCACGGCGGGGACTGTCACCACCGTCGCTACCACGGTTACCACCGGCGTGTCCACCACGGCTGTCACAGCCCGAACCACACCCACCACCACCGCCGTCCCACCCACCACAACCACTCCCGCCAGCGCGGGAAGCACCGTCGCCACCACTCTGTCCGCCACCACGACTTTGACCACCGGCGTCACAACGCCGCCCGCCACGACCACCACCCTTCCTGACGATCTGACGGTTGTGGAGGTGATAGTCAGGGAGGGGAAGGCGCTCGGCGAGGGGAGGGTCGAAGTCCCCCTGGGCAACCGGATCTCGATGCGGTTTGATTCGGACGCCCCGCTCCTGGTGCACGTTCATGGCTATGACGAGGAGTTTTCCGTGGAGGCCGGCGTTGTCTCTGTTCATGAGTTCGATGGGATCCTCCCCGGGATCTTCGAGGTGGAGGATCATGTGACCCATCGCCCGCTGATCGAGCTGAAAGTGACGCCCTGAGGTGAGGAGATGACTCTTGCGCACGGCATCGGTGGTCGCCTAGATCTGCCCATTCCGCTCTTGTACTTTGTCATAGCCGCAGTGACGGTGCTGGTGGTTACATTCGCGATGCTGTCGGCGCGCTGGCACGAGCCCCGCCTACAGAATCCGGTGGGGAGAGAGATCAAGACCACCTTTTGGCCGCGGCTAGGGGGAGTGGTCTTTTCAGTGGTGGCGGTGGTGTTACTGGCGGTGTTGGTGCTCTCTGGCTTCTTCGGGTCCGACGACGCGCTCGAAAACCCGGCGCCGGTCATGGTCTATGTGGGACTGTGGCTGGTCCTCCCGTTCCTTTCGGCGCTGGTGGGCGACTTTTATCAAGTGATCGCCCCTTGGAGGGCCCTGTCCCGCTGGCTGGGGGTAGGGAAGGCGGAAAAGCCCGAAACCGCCGACCGGCTCGGGTACTGGCCGGCGACGGGAGTGCTCCTGGCTTTTACCTGGTGGGAGCTGGTTGCGCCCGTAGGGAGCATTCCGGCCCTGCTGGCCTTGGCCGCGGTGGCCTACACCGTTTACATGCTGGTCTCTATCCAATGGTGGGGCCGTTCTTCACAGTTAACCACCTGGGACGGGTTCGGAGCCTACAACCATCTGATGGGAGCGATCGGGCCCCTGGGGATCAACCGGGAGGGCGTTCTGGTGCGTCGCGGCTGGCTGAGGGGGCTGCCGATGGTGGCCGAACGGCCCGGACTGGACGCCTTGGCGGTGATCTTGATCGGCACGGTCACCTATGACGGCCTGAGCGGAATCCCGTACTGGCGTAACAATCTGGCCGGTCCCTTGGAGGACACATTGCGGGACCTCGGGTTGGGGTGGCAGCCTGCGGAGATATTGGTGGGGACTTTCGGATTGGTGGCGGTGGTTTTGCTGATGGGGTGGGCTTACCACCTGGCCTGTGCGTTGTCGGTCTCCTTGTCCGACGCCCGAACGAGCGTTGCCCGGGTGCGGATGCGTTTCGCCCATGCGCTGGCCCCTATCGCCCTGGCTTACGCTTTTGCCCATTATTTCACCCTAGTTCTCTATGAGGGTCAACTCTTTTTGAGCACGATCGGCGATCCTTTCCATCTCGGCTGGGATCTGTTCGGGCTCGCCGACCGGGCGGTTGACTACACCCTGATCTCACCCACCGCGGTCTGGTACATCCAACTGGCGGCGGTGATCGCCGGCCATGTAGGCGGGGTGATCCTGGCGCATGACCGGGCGCTGGTCGATTTCCCCGGCACCAAGGCAGTTCGGTCCCAGTACGCGATGCTGGCGCTGATGGTGGTCTTGACGATGACCGCCCTTTTTACACTTACTTCCGGATAAAGATGACTCTTGCTCACATCCTGGGGGAGGGCTCGGCCGATGAATTTGTCGTTTCCGCATTGGTACTGGCGGGCTTGATAATGCTGTTGCGCCGCTCGGAGCGCCTTGCGCGCCAACGTCGTCAGGAGAGGGAAGAAGCGGCCTCGGGTGAGAAGCAATAGCCCATGGCATGGGCGTTTGGCGGGACGGTAGCAAAAAAGGGGCCCATCCGAATGTGTATCCTCGGTGGCGCATATGAGTGAGTTCTTGGCGGCGGCCGCGGCGGTTCTCAACGCACCGGAGGAGTTGGTTCTGCGGTCGGCCGAAGCGAAAGCCCAGGCTTTGGGGGGAACCGCCGATGACTATCTGGCGGCGTGGGGAGGCGGCGCCGCTGCCCCGGCCCCCGCCGCGCCTGCCCAGCCCGCTCCGGTGGAACAGGCTGCTCTGGAGGAGAAAGCCCCCGAACCCGCTGTTCCGCAAATCCCTTCTTCTGCGGTTGAAACCCCCGCCGCGGCTGCGGTTGCCGTCCAGCCGGAGGTCGCCGCTCCCGTGGCCGAGGAACCGCCTTCTCCGCTGGTGGACCCCGCGCCCCTTCAGGTTCGTCGGCGGTTGGGAGGCCGGCTGGGAGTGACCGCCGGTGCGGTGACCGGGCTGGTAACCGTGGTGGCCCTCACACCCTGGTTGGCTGCCCGCGCCGACCTACTCGGTGAAGAGGGAACTTTTGCGCCTTCGCTGATGCTCACGTCGACCTGGGCGATAGGGACGCTGGTTGTCCTGTTCGGGTTGTATGGAATGATTCTGGCTTCGTTCACCACCGCGGCGGTGGGATGGCACGGTCCGGGTATGCGTCTGGAGGGCAGCCGGATGCCAATACTGGTGGGAGGCGCACTGGCCGGCCTGCTGATTGGAGCTGCAGCAGGTGGAGTTGCGGTGGGAATGTTCGGGACGGAGTCGCCCGGCGCCGAAGAGGTGGAGGTATCGGTGATGGCCGCCATTCTGGTGGTGGTAGCGGCCGGGGCTGTCCTGGGCTGGGCGGTGGGTCAGCTCTCACAGGTGCTGGGCGTTCCCGAGGGTATGTCCGGCGCCGAGGGCGAGGAAGCGGAGGTGGTGAGGTTCCGGTTGGCTTCTGCCATAGCCCTTCCCGTAACGGGGGTGGTTACGATCGCTTTGTTCGTGTTGCCCGCCGCATATCTCTTCTTGAGCTTTCCCGGCTGGGCGCCGATCATGGGATCGGTGGTGGCCGCCAGCATCCTCACCTTTGCCGCGCTTTCAGCTTCCCGACCGGGGATGCGGATAACCCGGGGGGAGTTCCTCTTGGCGGCGGCTGGCATAGGGGTGGTCGTTTTCATTCTGGTGGCGGTACTCAACACCCAGGGTGCGGGGCATGCCGAACCAGAGGAAGACCATGCAGGGGAAGCCGAGGCTATCGAGTTGATCGCCTCTAACTGATAGACGAGCGAAGCAAGTCTCGCTCTATTGAATCCCGGGCCCGCTCGGCGCTGATCCATTTGAACCAGATCACGAGAATCGTTCCCCACAGGAGCAAACCACCTCCCAGCTTCATTATCAGCCCGGCCACCTGCTGATCGGTGATGGTCGAAATCCCGAGGTGGGCCGCCGAATCGATATAGGCCGGATAGAGAGGGGTCCGGCCGAAGGTCAAAAACGAGGCGGGAACGGTGGGAATGATGGAGTGACAGAACAGGAGCAGCATTCGCAGGGGCGGATTCAGCCGGGGAATCAGTGGAGTGGGGCTCACCACCGGAGTCCACATCAGTATCGCCACCGTGAACAGCCAACTGTGGGCCGCGAAGTGGATGAGATCCGAGGTAACCATCGCTTCCACAACGGGCGGCCAGTGCAATCCCGCCAGGCTCAGATGAAACAGAAAAAACGTTGGCAGCGGCCGACAGAGCCTACGCAGCACCGCCAGGAACGAGGAGGAGCCCAGGAGATGATCCGCCATCCAGCGCGGGATTCCCATCAGCAACAGAGGGGGGACTATCAGCGCGATGATGATGTGCTCTGTCATGTGGAGGCTGAATAACACTTGTTCTGCCAGGTCGTGGAAAGGCCAGCTGGAACTGACGGCGAGTATCGCCAGCGCCCCGAACCACAGTCCGCGCTGGCGGGACGTGGCGGCCGGCCGGTTGGGGGCGACCAGCGTACGTAGTCGGAGGTCGGAGTAAAGATAAGCCACCCCCAACCCCCCGACCACCGCCAGGACATCCCAGTGAGGGTGCCAGGGGGGCAAGGTTTCAGGTTCCCAGCGCTATAACGCCGAAAATCAGCAGCAGCACCGCATAAAGAGTCAGCGCCAGCACGAAACCGAAAGTGAAAAATCGGGAGAGGGTGGAGCTTTCAAAACGCAGATGCATGTACCACCCCACCACGATCACAAACTTCAAGAGAGCCAGGAAGATTAGAAGCGGCGCATCCCAGCCGCCCATGTCAGCGGCTTCGTTGATGTAGAACAGGGCCACCTCGAAGACGGTGAGCACCGCCAAAAGGACGGCGATCTTCACATATTGGAGGGGCGTGGGATGGTGATGCCCGGCCGCGTCAGCCATGGTCAACCCGCCACAGGAGCGTCGGCCAACAGGTAGACCACAGTGAAGATCACGATCCAGATGATGTCGACGAAGTGCCAGTAGAGACCCACCAGTTCCAGGCTCAAACCCGAGGCTTCCGAGAGCCCGCCCTGTCGGCGGGAGATCCCAAAGAGGGTGAGCAGCATCAAAACCCCCAACAGGACATGGAACCCGTGGAAACCGGTAAGCATAAAGAAGGCGGAGGCAGCCGGGTTGGTGGTCAGCTTCATCCCGTAGACGGTTATGAACTCCGTGAACTCGAAGACCTGTCCTCCCAGGAACACCGAGCCCAGCATGGCGGTGGCCAACAGCCAGGTGCGGGTGGCGTGTTGGTCGCTGCGGGCCAGGGCATTGTGAGCCAGGACCATGGTCAGGGAGCTCATCAACAGGGCGAAAGAGGAAAAAGAGGTGAAGGGAATGTCATAGATCTCCGCCGGGTAGGGCCGGGCGAAGCCCGCTTTACCCTGATAGAGGAGGTAGTTGGTGATGAGGGCGCCGAAGAACAGGAACTCGGAGCTGAGAAACACCCACATTCCCAGCTTGCGGTGGTCGATGCCGGTCGACTCGTGCTGATCGTGGTGGTCCATCGTGTCGGTTGCCTCCATCAGACGCCTACCTCAATAACCGGCGGCCGGAAAATCGTCGGAGTGATCACGGTCGTCATGGGGTTCTTCGAGGGGTTCCATGCTCCAGCCGAAGGCGGCAGAGGCCAACACCAGCACTCCCACCAAGATCAGGAGCTTGCCCACCAACGAGGTGTGGAAGATGATCCCCCAGCCCACCAGGGGCACTCCCGACGCGAACAGCACCGGGTAGTAGGAGGGAGCGGGAAGATGTATGGGTTTGGGAGGGTTGATTCCCGTTTCCACCAACTCGGTGAGTGTCTCCTCGGCGTCCGCTCTCCGCACCGGACGCCCCTCGGAGTCCTCGTCGTACTTTCTGTGCCAGAAATTATCGAGAGAGGTGACGGTGGGCGCCACTCCGAAGTTGTATTCAGGAGTGGGGTTGGGAGTCGTCCACTCAATGGTGCGGGCGTCCCAGGGGTCGATTCCCGAGGGTTCGCCGTGTCGCTTGGAACGCCACCAGTTGTACATGAAGAACAGAACTCCGGACGCTATGACAAAGGCTCCCACGGTGGCCACAAGGTTCCAGAAGTCGAACCCCGCCTCGGGCGGGTAATAGGCGGTGCGTCTGACCATGCCTTGCAGGCCCAGCCAGTGCATGGGGGCAAAGGTGAGATTGAAGCCGGCGAACATGGTCCAGAAGTGGATCTTGCCCAGTCGTTCGTTGAGCAGTCGGCCGGTGATCTTGGGGAACCAGTAGTAGAGGCCGGAGAAGATACCGAACACCGATCCTCCGAACAGCACGTAGTGAAAGTGGGCCACGATGTAGTAGGTGTCGGTCTGTTGCCAGTCGGAGGGAACGATGGCGTGGGTCACCCCCGAAAGCCCGCCGATGACGAACATCGCCACGAAACCGATCGCGAACAACATTGAACTGGTAAAACGTATTCGGCCCCCCCACATGGTGCCCATCCAGTTGAAGATCTTGACGCCGGTGGGCACGGCGATGGCCATGGTGGAGATGCCGAACGCGGCCTGGGCCACCGGACTGATTCCCGATGAGAGCATGTGATGCGCCCAGACACCGAATCCCATGAAGGCGATGGCCGATCCGGCGAATACCACCGCCGCATAGCCGAACAGCGGTTTTCGGCTGAACACCGGCAAGACCTCGGAGACGATGCCCATTGCCGGAAGGATCAAAATGTAGACCTCGGGATGACCGAACAGCCAGAACAGGTGCTGCCACAAGATGGGGTCGCCCCCCGCCTCCGCCACGAAGAACAGGCTCCCGAACTGGCGGTCGAAGGTGACCATGAACAGGGCGATGGCGATGATGGGAAGCGAGAAGAGCAGCAGGAACGCCACCACCATGCTCATCCATACGAACACCGGCATCCGCAATAGCCGCATGCCCACCGCCCGCATATTGAAGATGGTGACGATGAAATTGACCGCCGAGATGAGCGAGGCCACGCCCAGGAATTGGACGCCCAGCGCCCAAAAGTCCATGGCCGTGCCCGGAGAATAGAACGGCCCGGCGTTGGGTTGATACCCGAACCATCCCCCGTCGGGCATCCCGCCCAGGATGGTGTTGTCGCCCGGGTCGAGGTTCCCCGCCACCCCCTGCACACCTACCGGGGCGGTGGGGTCGCTGAACAGGAGCACCGAATACAGAAAGATCCCTCCAAAGAGGAAAATCCACCACGACAGGGCGTTCATCCGGGGAAAGGCGACATCGCGAGCACCGATCATCAGCGGGAGGAGATAGTTCATGAAGGAGGCCGAGATGGGCATCACGAAGAGAAACACCATGGTGGTGCCGTGCATGGTGAAGGCCGCATTGTATTCGGCGGCGGTCAGAAAGGTGTTGTCGGCCCCCGAGAGCTGGATACGCAGCAAAAGGGCCTCGACTCCGCCGACCAAAAAGAAGATGAAGGCGGCGTAGCCATACATGATCCCGATCTTTTTGTGATCGGCGGTCGTAACCCAAGCCCAGAATCCGGTGGTGGCTCGGGGCCTGCGGAAGATGGTTACGGCGGGACGGCGCTCGGCGGTAGTTGTCATAAGGGGAACTCCGGCCTAAAGACCATGGAGAGGATCTCCTTTGCGGGCAAGTTGGGCAAAAAGCAAGTTTATGTTCACTGCAGAGTATCCAGCCAGACGATCAGATCTTCTATCTCCTGGTAGGTGAGATCCAGGTTGGGCATGAACGATCCGGGCTTGACCCCCGGCGGGTTGGTTAGCCACTCCCTCAGTCCGTCGGATCGGGTCTGGTTACCCCGCGGCAGGGCGGCGCCGGCGAACACCCCCCGGGAGGCGAAATGGGTCAGGTTCGGCCCGTTGTAGAGGTCATCCGCCACCAGGTTGGTGCCCTGATAATCCGGCCCGTAGTTAACGGTGTGACATTGCGTGCACCCTTGTTCCTGGTAGACCTTGAATCCGGCGGCGGCCGGGGTGTCCGGCTCGAACGGGATGGCATACTGCTGCTGGGAGGCCGCCCAGGCGTCGAAGTCGGCCTGGGTCATCGAGATCACCCTGGCCCGCATCAGCGAATGGGAAAGCCCGCAGAACTCGCCACAGTGTCCCCAGTACTCGGCGGGCTCGTCCGCCTGCAGTCTCAAGGTGGTTTCTTGGCCGGGAACCAGATAGCGCTTGCCCATCAGGTGGGGAACCCAGAAGTTGTGAAGGACATCGGCTGAGGTCATGTAGGCGCAGACCTCCTGGTCGACGGGGATCACCAGGACGTTGGCCGACTCGATCCCGTGGTCGGGATATCGATACTCGAACCACCATTGATGCCCGATTATCTCCACAGCCATGGCATCGTCGCCGCATTCGGTCAGGTCGAACACTGCCCTGACCGTCGGCACGGCGATCACGGTCAGTATCAGGGCGGGAATAATGGTCCAGGTGATTTCCAGCTTGTGGTTGCCGTGGATCTGGCGGGGTTCTTTGCGTCCTTCCCTGTCTCGAAAGAGGAAAACGATGAGAAGGATCCCTCCCTCCACCACCACGAATATCACCGCCGCAATCCAAAACACCTGCCAGAAGAGGGCATCGATCCTCTCGGCGAAGGGACCGGCGGGCTCGAAGGTGGTCAGAGGAGCATCCTCGATCTCTACCAGGCTGCAGGCGGCAAGGCTAAAACCGTTAATGCAGCCAACGACCCCCATTTGATGAAGGGTCGTATGAGCCGCGTGACGTGCCGCCAGATCATATACGCCAGATGATACGATCCCGCCCTGTTCTTCCCAATCTGGCCCTAACCACAGGGCGTTAGTCCAGAGGCTGTGAAGACGAAGCGAAGGCGGTTCCCATTGGAGCGCTCGGACCGGTGCCGAGTTCAGAACTGCCCTCCGGCTCCTGGTAGGCTTGTCGGCTGATGGCGACCATCGCCTATCCTCCGATTCCGGTGTGGGAAGTCGGGCCCTTGCTGTTCTCCCTGCACGGGGTTTTTGCCGCGGTAGGTTTCTTCGCGGGATTTTGGCTGGTGGCCCGCTTGCTGGAACGAAGAGGCTTTGACCCGGACGGCTTCCATTCTTTGGCGGTCTGGTTACTGGTCGGCGGGCTCTTGGGTGCCCGCTATCTGACCGCCCCGGCCGCCTTGTTGGATGGGGCGGGATGGGCGGCGCTCAACCCGGTGGTCGGCAGCTACTCCATCATGGGAGGATTCGTGGGGGGGATCGTGGTGGGAGTTTGGAGGATGCGTCGTTTCGGGCTGCCGCTCCTGCCTATTTTGGATTTGGCCGCCTTCGGTTTGGCGATGGGTACGGTGGTGGGAAGGATCGGGGATCTTGCCATAGTCGAGCACCTGGGTCGGGCCACCCAGGCGGCGTGGGGGTATGAGGTCCGCCCCGGCTACGACCTGGCGCCCCAGCACAATCGGTTGGAGTGCACCCTCGCCGAGGCCGGTCCGGACGGGATTTGTGGGATCTATCACCACGTCGCCCTCTATGACATGCTGTGCGCCGGGGTGCTGCTGGCGGTGTTGTGGCTGATCTACCGTCGGGCGCCGCTGCGATACGGGCAGCTCTTTTCGGTCTGGATAGTGTGGTACGGCCTGCAGCGTTTCGGGTTGGACTCTCTCCGGTTCGGAATGGGAGATGCCACCATCGGCGCCCTCACCTGGAACCAGGTGAGCGCTCTGGGCGGAGCAGTTCTGGGAGCAGCTCTCTTGTGGTGGTTCGGGAAGCGTCAGCCGATGGTTTCATCCGAGGTGGATGAGAGTCTGGGAGCGGATTCTCCGGTCACGGCCGGGGAAGATCCACCGACCGTGAACTATTTTGACCAGCCGCCGGGAACGGAGTAGCATCCCCCGTAATGTTGGAAGAAAGGTTCGAACGCTATTTCGTCTTTACCGGGGCCCAACTCCGGAGGGCGTAGCGAAAGACCAGTACCGACCGAACTTGCCTGACCCGGAGCCCGGCTCCGGGTTTTCTTTTGCCCGAAGTCGCCGGTTCCTCACAGCAATAAAACGAAGAGGTGTGTCAGTGGAGAGACAAGCAACCAAAGCAAGCCGATCGCAGCGCACTGTGGTGCAGGTGGGGGATACCAGGTTCGGTCGGGATCCATTTCCGGTGATTGCCGGTCCCTGCGCGGTGGAGAGCGAATGCCAGATCAACACCGTGGCCGAGGCAGTGGCCGACAGTGGGGGTTCCATTCTGCGAGCCGCGGCCTACCGGTCAGGCAATTCTCCCTATTCCTTCCGGGGTATGAAGTTGGAGGGAGCAAAACTCCTGGCGGCTGCCGGAAAACGGGTGGAATTGCCGGTAGCCATGCCCATCACGGAGGAGCGTGACCTGGAGGAGTCAGGAGAATTGGTGGACCTCTTGGAGATCCACCATGGGTCGATGCAGAATTTCGAGTTGTTGCGCGTCGCCGGTCGTTCCCAAAAGCCTGTGATGCTCAGACGCAGCCCATCGGCCACCATTGACGAGTTTCTGTGGTCGGTGGAGTATCTGATGGCGGAGGGGAACGATCAGATCATTCTGGTGGAGCGGGGCATCCGAACCTTTGGAACGGGCCATCGCGACACCTTGGACATCACCGCCGTTCCCGATCTGAAGGAAAAGTCACATCTCCCGGTGCTGATCGATCCCAGTCATGCCTCCGGCGGCGCGGATCGGGTTCCGCCCCTTGCCCTAGCCGCTCAGGGAGTGGGGTCGGACGGATTGATCGTGGAGGTCCACTCTCACCCCGAAGCGGCCAAAACCGAAGGTCCTCGTCAGTTGGACCTGACGGAGTTCGCCGAACTGATGATGCAGTTGGGAATCAGCCGGCTCCGTTCCCGCATCGACCTGGTCGATCGGGAAATCGTCCGACTGTTGGCCCGGAGGCGGAGGCTTTCTCTGGAGATCGGCCGCGCCAAGGCCGACCAGGGTTGGCCAGTACTGATTCCCCACCGGGAAGAAGAGTTGTTGGAAGTGGTGAGAGAAGAGGCCGCCCTCAATCAACTCGATCCGGAGCACATCGAAAAACTGTTCAATGTGGTGCTGGAGGGCTCCCGCCGAGCCCAGAAGAGGATGCGCTCCGACACCGGTGACGAGAGCTAAAGCTCTTTATCAAAATGACAGGGTCGGTTAGCATCTTGGCGGTGTCGGCTTCGGATGCGGCCGAGGCAGGGCCCCGTCGTCCAGCGGCCTAGGACGTCGGCCTTTCAAGCCGGTAACGCGGGTTCGAATCCCGTCGGGGCTACTTTCGCCAGTAGAGAAAGATGTCAGTACAGCTTTACAACCGCTTTTTAGCGCTGTTGGTCCTGATGGCTCTGGCAGCCGCGGTGGCGTTGGCGTTCCGTCCGGTGCGGCGGGCCGCGGGCGGCTTCGGTCTGGACAGGTCGTGGAGGTGGCCGGCCTTCGTATTGGCCGCCGCCGCCACGGCGGGGAGCCTGGTCTTCTCGGAGGTGATCGGCTATGAGCCCTGTGAGTTATGCTGGTATCAGCGGATCACCATGTATCCCATGGTGGTGATCTTCGGGGTGGATCTGTTAGGAGGTGAGTCACGAACCCGCCGGTACGCGCTGCCTCTGGCAGTGGTGGGGTTGGCTATCAGTGTCTATCACTATCTGGTGCAGGTTCTCTCGGATGTCGGCGGCGGAGTGTGCAGGACAGGGGTGTCGTGCACTGCCCGATATGTGGAGGAGTTCGGGTTCGTCTCGATCCCGTTCATGGCCGGGGGGGTATTCGCCCTGATCATCACTATCCTCCTGGCTTTCGGACGACCGGTTATGACAGGAGAGCAGGCTGATGACGGCTAAGAGCCAAAAGGCCAAGAGTCAAAGAAAGTGGACGATTATCGGAGGGGTGGCTGTCGCAGTGCTTACCGCCGGTCTGGTGGGCGTATGCACCGTGAGCGGCGACGAGCCGGATGCGGTGCAGGTCACAGTCACCGGAGAACCCATCCCGGTTCTGGCGGGGAACGCGCCGGTTGGCCAGGATATCGCCTTCGGATGGGACGCTCCCTGATCAGCGGGTCGGACTGGAAGGGAAATCCGGTGACCATCGACCCCTCAGACGGGCGTCCCAAACTGATCGTGTTCCTGGCTCACTGGTGCCCCCACTGTCAGACGGAAGTCCCCGAGGTTCAGGCGTGGCTCAACCAGACCGGGGGCAGCTCCGAGGTGGATCTCTACGGGGTCGCCACCTCCATCAACCCTTCCCGCCCCAACTGGCCCCCCGGCGACTGGCTCGAGAGCGAGGGATGGACCTCGCCCACCATCATGGACAAGAACAACCGCGCCTCCATCGCCTATGGCTTATCCGCCTTCCCCTATTGGGTGGCCTTGAACTCCGAAGGAAAGGTTGTGTTCCGCATCGCGGCAGGCATCGGTATCGAGGGGTTGTTGGGTCTTCACCAGCTGTCCATCCAGAGCATGGAAGAACTGGAGGAGTTCATCTCTCAGGCCGGGAGCTGAGCCCGGGCGTTTCTACCGCTGGTCGTCCAGGCTCTTTACCTTGGCCAGCCGGCGCAGATAGGCATCTTTCCGTATCAGCCGGGCATCCAGAAAAGCCTTGACCAGCTCTTCGGCGAGGGCGGGCCCTATAACCCTGCTCCCCAGGCACAGCAGGTTCATGTCGTCGTGTTCCACCGCCTGGTGGGCCGAATAGGTGTCGTGAGCGATCGAGGCCCGTATTCCCTTGACCTTGTTGGCGACGATGGAGGCGCCCGCTCCGGTGCCGCAGATCATGATCCCCCGATCGGCTCGTCCCTCCGTGATCGCATTGGCCACCGCCAGGGTGTAGTCGGGATAGTCGACCCGCTCGGAGTCGTGGGTACCGAGGTCGAAGACGGTGTGTCCTTGGTTGGCAAGAATGCCGGTGAGCTGCTGCTTTAGGGGAAACCCCGCATGGTCGGCGCCGATGGCCACCCTCATTTGGTTCTCCTGTCGAGGAAGACGTATGAGAGAGGTTACCGCCCGGGGGGCGGGCATTCGGGCAACCGGGACAGCCGTGCGCCCGGGTGTTCCGCATCACGGGAGCCCGGTTCGTACAATCAAGGTTGAATTGAATGAGATAATCCTGGAAGGAGGAGTTCCCCTGCGGGGGACGGTGGGGGTGATGGGGGCTAAGAACGCTGTGTTGCAGCAGATGATCAGCACGCTGCTCTGCCCCGGATGGCATCGCCTTTCCAATGTGCCCGACATCGCCGATGTACGGGCGATGATGATGGTGTTGGAGCATTTGGGGGTGAGGTGTGACCTGGTCAAAAGAGAACTTGCCATGGTGGTGCCGGAGCGGATGAGTGTGGACGCGCCTTTGGAATTGGTCCGCTCCATGCGGGCTTCCATCTTGCTGCTCGGCCCCCTGCTGGCTCGTTTTGGCGAGGCGCAGGTTCCTCTGCCGGGTGGGGACGATCTGGGTGCTCGCCCGGTCGACATGCATCTCAACGGCCTGCGGCAGATGGGCGCCGAGTTGGAGTTGGTGCACGGGGTGCTGGTGGGAAAGGCGCCGCGGGGACTCTCGGGGGCCGAGATGGAGCTTTCCTTCCCGAGCGTGGGCGCCACCCAGAATCTGTTGATGGCAGCGGTGATGGCCAAGGGGGATTCGGCCATCATCAACGCGGCGCGTGAACCAGAGATCGAAGACTTGGGTCGGCAACTGGAAAAGATGGGCGCCCACCTGTCGGGTGTGGGGAGCCCCATTATCCGCATCAGGGGTACAAAGGAGTTGCATCCGGTGGCTCATCGGGTGATTCCTGACCGGATCGCGGCCGGCACCTACGCCATGGCGGCGGCCGTCACCGCCGGCGAGGTGACCATCACCGGATGCGAGCCTTCTCACCTCCGTATGGAACTTGCCAAGCTGGACGCGGTTGGCTGCGAGGTGGAGAGGGGTGAGGGCTGGTTGAGGCTGGCCGGTCCGGATCGTCCCGAGGCGGTGGATTTCGCCACCCTTCCCTATCCGGGATTCCATACCGACCTTCACCCCCAGATGGCCTCGGTGCTGTCGGTCGCCAAGGGCACCTCGGTTATCACCGAGAACCTTTACGATGCGCGGTTCCGCTATGTGGGGGAATTGGCTCGGATGGGCGCCGATATCTACACCGAGTGGCAGCACGCGGTAGTGCGGGGAGTGGAAAGGCTGTCGGGTTGTCCGGTGATGGCCACCGACATAAGGGCAGGGGCGGCGCTGGTGATCGCCGGCCTGGTAGCCGACGGCGTCACTTTCATAGAAGGCGTGGAGCACATTGATCGGGGCTACGCTGATCTTGTAGCGAATCTGGCAGGGTTGGGCGCCCGGATCAGGCGAGAGGAAGTGGGCGGTGACGGCGGACAGCGGCTATTTTAGGTGGTAACTCGCGGAATGATCCGTTTACGATGGGGGTTTAGGGTTAAGAGAGATGGAAATGACCGAGACAATCCTGGAACTTCCCAAAAGCCGGGCGGTTGACCCGAAAGGAGCGTCCGCTCCCAAGGTCGATTTGAACGTGCTTCAGGCGGCGCTTGACTATATCCGTCCGGCGGTGCAGATGGACGGGGGAGATCTTATCTTGCTGGGGGTCGACGAGGGGGTGGTGAACATCCAGATGGTGGGAGCCTGCGGAGGATGTCCCATGTCGATGATGACTCTCAAGACGGGCATCGAGCGGATCCTCAGAGCAAGGGTGCCGGGGGTGATCTCGGTCGAAGCCGAAGCCTAGGCTCCGATTGGTCTCGAGTGGGCAATCATCGCCCGGAACTTTCCCGTCTTCTGGACGACCTTCGCGCTGGCGATCGTCGCGCCCTGGCCAGAGCGATAACCCTGGTGGAAAACAATTTTCCCACCGATCCCGCGCTGGGTGAGATGTGGGAGTCGGCGGGGGCAGACTCTGGTCCGGCGCGGCTGATAGGTATCACCGGCCCTCCGGGCGCGGGCAAGAGCACGCTGGTATCCGGCTTGGTGGGTTGCATAAGGGAGGCCGATCTGACGGTGGGGGTGGTGGCCGTGGATCCGGCCAGTCCCCTCACCGGCGGCTCCATGCTGGGAGATCGGATCCGCATGCAGCCCCATTTCACCGACTCGGGTGTGTTTATCCGCTCCATGTCCACCCGCGGTCATCTGGGAGGACTGGCCAAGGCCACTCGAGCGGTCACCGAGCTTCTGACCCTCGCAGGATTCGATGTGGTGTTGGTGGAGACGGTGGGAGTGGGGCAGTCGGAAGTGGAGGTCATGAAAGTTACCCCGACCGTGGTGGTGGTGGTCAATCCTGGTATGGGAGACTCGGTGCAGGCCGACAAGGCCGGCCTGTTCGAGATAGGGGGGGTGTTTTGCGTCAACAAAGCCGACCAGGAGGGGGCTGATCGGGCGGTGCGGACTCTCCGCCAGATGATTTCTTTGGGTCATCGCGCGGGTCCAAGGCCCGAGGTTCTCACCACTGTCGCCACAGAGGGGAAGGGGATTCCCCAACTCTGGAAGGCGATCCTTACCCACGGCGACCGCGTTTAGTTCAACGGCTGATCGTCGGTGCGCTCGTGACGGGTCCAGTCATCCCCTCTCCGCTAGCTGTCTTGCCTATCCCCATACTGCGGCGGTAACGGCCAGGACCAATGCCGTTGCCATCTGCAGCCGGGAGGTCGATTTGAGTACTCTGGTCAGGGCGGGCCCTTGGGCGGCGCCTAGCACGGCACGCATCTGCCCGATGGCGAAGGGTGCCAATCCCAGCGTGGCAAGGGTGGGGAGCGGCGTGATCCCCCCGGCGGCGGAGGCCGCCACCGCCAAAAAGGACACACCGAGGAGGCCGACATAAAGCGCTCTGGAGCGCACCGCGCCCATCATCACCGCCAGGGTGCGTTTTCCGGCTCGGGCATCGGTCTCCATATCCCTCAGGTTGTTGGCCACCAGGATGGCGGAGGCCAGTGTCCCCATCGGGATGGCCAACGCCCATGCTTCCGCAGGTGCGGTGACGTCGTGAACGAATCGGGTGCCCACCGTGGCGACCAGCCCGAAGAAAACGAAAACGAACAGCTCGCCCATTCCCCGGTACCCATACGGCCAGGGCCCCCCCACGTAGGTGAGCATCGCCAGCACCGACAGGACGCCCACCCAGGCAATCAGCCATCCGGCGATGAAGATCAGATACAACCCCGCCGCCAAGGCCAACCCCACCACCGCCCAGGTTGTAATCCACATCTGACGAGGAGAGATCACCCCTTCGGCCACCATCCGGCGAGGTCCTGTCCGATCCGGAGTGTCGGCGGCGCGGGCCGCGTCGGAGACATCGTTGGCGAAGTTGGCCGCCACCTGGATGGCGACTCCGACGATGAGCGTCATCCAGTAGGCATCCCATCGGAACACCCCGTCCCCGATGGCCAGTCCGGTCCCCACCGTCACCGGCGCCACCGAGGCCCACAGGGTATGAGGCCGGGCGGCGATCTTCCAGGCTTGGAAACGGGTGAGCCGGGGGGAGGACTTCTTAATAGTGCCAGGGAAAACGGTCGAAGCGGGGAGGCCGCTTTTCCAAGAAGGCGTCCCGTCCCTCGGCCGCCTCATCGGTGCCATAGCCCAGCCGGGTGGCTTCCCCGGCGAAGATCTGCTGCCCCACCAGGCCGTCGTCCACCAGGTTGAAGGCGAACTTGAGCATCCGCAGGGCGGTGGGGCTTTTGGAGGTGATGGTGCGAGCCCATTCCAGAGCGACCTCCTCCAAGCGGTCATGGGCAACCACCTCGTTTACCATTCCCATCTGCTTGGCCTCGTCGGCCTGGTAGTCCCTGCCCAGAAAGAAGACTTCCCGGGCCCGTTTCTGGCCGATCATCCTGGCCAGATAGGCCGATCCGTAGCCGGCGTCGTAGCTGGCCACGTCCGGATCGGTCTGTTTGAAGATGGCGTGCTCGCCACAAGCCAGAGTCAAATCACACACCACGTGAAGGCTGTGACCGCCGCCCACCGCCCACCCCGGCACCACCGCTATCACCACCTTGGGCATAAAGCGGATAATGCGCTGCGCCTCCAGGATGTGAAGTCTCCCCAGGCGGGCCGGATCAATGGAAGGCCCATCGGCTCCGGCGGCATACTTGTATCCGTCCCGGCCTCTGATCCGCTGGTCGCCGCCCGAGCAGAAAGCCCAGCCTCCGTCGCGGGGGGAGGGGCCGTTTCCGGTGAGTAGCACACACCCGATCCGGCTCCACTGCCGGGCGTGCTCCAAGGCGGTGATCAACTCGTCCACGGTATGGGGGCGGAAGGCATTGCGCACGCCGGGGCGGTCGAAGGCGATCCGCACCGCCCCCACTCCCACGGCCCGGTGATAGGTGATATCTGTAAACGCAAAACCAGGTACAATTTTCCAGGCAGAGGGGTCATAATGTTCCGAAACCACGTTCAGAACGAGGTTACCCAGAACATGGCCCTCCATCAACTAGAGACGAACCCCGCGAGGAGGCTCTCCATGCGAGTTTTGCTGGCAGACAATTTCCCTGAGCAGTTTCTGCCCGAGATAAGGAAGCTCGGGTACGAATGCCTTTTCCGGCCCGAACTCAGCGGCGCTGAACTTGCGGGAGCGCTCGGTGGCGTGCACGTGTTGCTGGTGCGTTCCACCCCGGTTTCCGCCGAGACGATAGATGCAGCGGCTGATCTGGGGTGGATTATCCGGGCGGGCGCCGGCTACAACGCCATCGCCTGTCAGGCCGCCGCCCAACAGGCGATCTGGGTGTCGAACGTCCCTCGCCGTAACGCGATTGCTGTGGCCGAGTTGGCGATGGGGCTGATGCTGGCCATTGACCGGCGGATACCTGACAACGTGACCGCTATCCGCCAGAACGAGTGGCGGAAAAGAGAGTTCTCCAAAGCTCGCGGGCTCCATGGCAGGACCCTGGGGATAGTGGGAATGGGCCAAATCGGTTTCGAAGTGGCCAGACGCGCTCGTGCCTTCGGCTTGAAGCTTCTCACCGTCGAGAAGCCCAGAACCTTCGAGGCTCTTGATGAGATGAGACAACTGGGCGTCGGGACGGTGCCACGGCTCGACGAACTCTTTGCCGTATCAGACATTGTCAGTCTCCACACGCCATGCACACCCGAGACCAGCGGCATGGTCTCGGCCGACCTGCTGGCCCAGATGAAACCGGGCGCTTGGCTGATCAACACTGCCCGCGCCGAACTGGTGGACGAAGAAGCTCTGCTGGAGGCAGTCGACCTACAGGACCTGTGGGTGGGAATCGATGTCTTCTCCGGCGAGTCCGCCGCGACTTCGGGGAGCGGGCAGTCGAAGCTGGCCAGCCATCCCCGTGTCTACGTCACCCACCATATCGGCGCCTCCACTCGTCAGGCGCAGCATGCTATCGCGGCCGAAGTCGTGAGGATGCTGGCCGACTATGCCGAAGGCCGGGTGCGCAACGTGGTGAATCTCGGGACGCTCCCCCCCACCGGGACTTATCTCACTATTCGTCACATCGATCAGGTGGGAGTACTGTCCGGCGTCTTGATATCGATCAAATCCTCGGGGCTCAACGTGCAGCACATGACCAACCAGGTTTTTTACGGAGCGGGAACCGCGGTGGCAGTGGTGCAGGTGCAAGGAGAAGTGTCCGACACCATGGTTGCGGAGCTGGAGAGCTTGCCTTACATAGTGGGGGTCACCGCCCACCAGAGCAGGCAGGCGAAATGAAAGGCTGGCTGAGGCCCGTCCAGACCCGGCTGGTCTCTCCCGAGTACGCAGGGCGGGTGGTTTCTCCCGACTATGACTCTTTAACTCCCTATGAACGGTATCAATGGGCTTCGGAGAACCCCGACTCGTTCTTCAACGCCTTCACTCCTGCTGGAATTTGGCCCAACAGGTCATTCAGCAAACTGGTGTCCCAGGCTGCTGGCTACCTGGACCGCCAACTCCAAAAGGGTAGTTTTGGTCCACTGCTGGAGGGGTTGTTCGTTTATCGGATAACCGGCAGCGCGCACCAGCAGACCGGTGTGGTGGGAGATGCACCGGCGGCTGCCGCGCCGCACACGCTGGTGCCTCACGAGACCACCCGTACTGATCGGGAAGATGAGCTGTTTAACTACATGGCGAGAGTTCCGTACAGCTCCAATCCCTTGGGGTTGGGTTACCCTCCCCGGGAGGAGATCGACCGGACGGTGGAAGAAATTTGTCAGGCTCCGCCCGATATCTCGGTGACCTTTGAGGACCGCCACCTGCATCAGATTTGGGGGGTTCCCCAAGATGTGCTCCCCGGGTTGCTGCGAGATTTCTCCACAGTTCCCAAGGCTTACATCGTGGACGGTCACCATCGGGCCGCTGCTCATCTTCGTCACGCGGTCCGATGCGGCGCCGATGACGCCCATCCGGCGGGAAGAATGCTGGTGGCGGCCTTTCCGACCAATCAGCTTCGCATTTACCCCTATCACCGGTGGGTGGATGCGGAGATATCGACTGAACGGTTGGAACAGGATGCGGGGGCGGCCAGGGCGCCGGTCCGTCCGCCCATCAGGGGAGAGGCGATAGCGATTACCGGGGAGGGCTGCTGGTCGATCCAGTTATCCCCTCGTAAAGACGAAATGGATGCCGTAGCTCTCCATCGCAGCGTGTTACATCCCCTGCTGGAGGTGAAGGACGAGCGAACCGATCCCCGCATAGAGTTCGTCCCCGACCAAGAGGGCCTGAAGACGGTAGTCGACCATGTGGCCGAACATGGAGGGGTTGGTTTCATGTTGGCATCGGCCACCATAGAACAGGTGATCCACGCTGCCGACAACCGATTGCCCATCCCCCCCAAGACGACCTTTTTCGTGCCCAAGCCCCGCTCCGGGTTCTTCTTGGCCCCCCGGCATGGAGGCCGCTCTCCCGCCTAGCGGTTCAAAGAACTACATCACCCAGTTGATCCCAGAGGTTTCCGGCGGCCAGGTCTATGGCGGTCCAGGCCATTCCCACTGCACCGTCGAAAATGGCCTGATGGCCTTCGGGGGTGATGGTTTGGCGGGTGAAGGCGGGCTGGTGGTTCCCGATGGGAGCACAGTGGAGGGAGAGCATGGGGTGGATGGACGGAACTACCTGGGAGACGTTGCCCATATCGGTGGAGCCGGCTTCGGACGGCGACAGTGTGGAGCCTCTGATGAGAGGGCGCCCCAGGGCTTCGGAGTTGGCGGCGTACAACTCCGTCAGGAGCGGGTTGCTGATCACCTCCGTGTATCCGTCTCCCATGGGTTCTATCTCCACCTGGCATCCGGTGGCGAGGGCAGCCGCTTCGAAACAGGCGCGGACCCGCTCTATCAGGGTCTCGAGCCGTTCGAAGTTTTGGGATCTGACGTACCATTTTGATCGGGTGAGGGCGGGGATGATGTTGGGTGCTTTTCCGCCGTCGGTGACTATCCCATGGATCTTGTCGGTGGGAAGGATGTGCTGGCGCAGGGTGGAGAGGTTGACATAGGACTGCACGAAGGCGTCGAGGGCGTTGATGCCTTGATCGGGAAAGGCGGAGGCATGGGCTTCCTTGCCGTGAAAGGCCACATCCAACTGGATAATCGCGAGGGAGGGCGCGTCGACCACATCGCGAGGAGAGGGGTGGACCATCATGGCGGCGGCTGCTCCGGCGAACGCTTTGGCGTTGATCAGATCCACTTTCCCCCCATAGATCTCTTCGGCGGGGGTGCCGAGGACGGTGAGGCGGAAACCGAGCGAGTCTGCTAGGGGTTGAAGGGCCAGTCCGGCGCCCACTGCGGCTGAGGCGATGATGTTGTGGCCGCAGGCATGTCCGATATCGGGAAGGGCGTCGTATTCACAGCAGATAATCAACTCGGGGCCTGCGCTGCCGGCCCGAGCCGCGAAGGAGGTTTCCAGGCCGTAGGCGGGGTATTCAACCGAGAACCCGTATCCTTCCAGGATCCGGGCGAGTCGCTCGGAGGAGCGGTACTCCTGGTAGGCGACTTCGGGATGGTCATAGAGCCAGCGATTCAACTCCTCCAAGCGGGGTTGTTCGTTGGTGATTCGTTGTTTGGCTTGTTCTTTCAGGGCAGCATGGGTTGACTCGGACATGGGTGGAGGTTTCCTCTCTGGGGGTTCGGCAATAAGCGATGGTTCAGGTCCTCGGGTTCCCAAAGACAGATTTCAAAGTGGCAGCGTTAGCCACCTGTGGCAAGGAGGGGATGTAGCTAACCTCCGCGCTGGTGGCTGCGTAGTAATGGATTTGTCGGAGATGGGGTTTTCCGGGCTGAAGCCCTCTGTCGATTTCGCCTTTCTGGCCGACGCTGTGCAAGTGGTGGGAGGAAAGCTGTTTGCCCTGGGAGGGGGCTGGGATCAACTGTTGGTGGGAGGCCTTCCCACCCGGCACTCCTCTATGGGGATCGGCATGAGAATCACATTTCCCTGGGGATGGGACAAGTCTCCGGTGGACGTGGGCGTTGACCTTCAAGACCAAGACGGAAGGAGCATTCTGGGATCCAGAATACTTCAGCGAAGGTTGCCTGTCAAGCCTCCTTCCGGTTTCGCGCCCGGAGCAATATTCGGATATCCGATAGCTTTTACCTTCAACTCGCTGCCCTTTGAGTCGGCGGGTGATTATTCCTTCGTGATCCATCTCGACGGAGAGCCTGTCCATCGGCTGCGTTTCACAGTGCGCGAGCGCAAGAGGCGCTGAGAGAGGTCTTGTGCGTCCGGACGATTTGACACGGATCAAAGCGGCTCTCTTCGACTTGGGAGGAGTGGTTTTCGAATCGCCGCTTCACTCCATCTCCTCGTTCGAGTGCGATCAGGGCCTTCCACCCGGGACGGTGGCGCGGATAGTGACCGATGCGGGCGGAGATGGCGCCTGGGTCCGCCACGAACGGGGAGAGATCAGCGCCGAGACTTTCGAACGAGGCCTGAGAGAAGAAGCCCGGCAATGGGGGGTGGATCTGGATGTGGCCGAAATGATGAGAAGAATCGAAGCCGATCTGACGATTCGTCCCCGGATGCTGGAGGCCGTGAGCCGGTTGCGCGGGAAGGGGATCGCGGCGGCGGCGGTTACCAACAACTGGAAAGGGCTGGAGGCGCCATCGGTAGAAGCCCACTTCGAGATAGTGGTGGAGTCCTGTGTGGAAGGGGTTCGCAAGCCCGAGCCGGAGATATACCGCAGGACGCTTTCCCGCCTGGGAGTGGAACCTTGCGAGGCGGTGATGCTGGACGACATTGGCGCCAACCTCAAAACCGCCCTTAACATGGGCATGACCACAATCAAGGTGATCGATCCCACCGACGCCCTCAGAGAACTGGGCGCGTTGGTCGGGCTTTCGCTTCTATAGAGAAGGATGCGCCCAGTTCAGATGACTCTTCCTCCGCTTCCCGCCGCCTATCGGGAGCAGTTTTGCGAACCTTTGGGGTATATGAACTCCGCGGCCATCTCTCCGGTCTCCCGGCTGGTGCAAAGCAGGGTGGCCGACTACGCGGCGGAATTTTGCTCCGCCACCAAAAACCTGACCACGCTCTTGGAGAGGGCGATGGACCAGGGCCGACAGGCACTCGCCGCTCTTTCGGATACAGCGGTCGACCGGGTGGGCGTCACCCACACCACCGGGGCCGCCCTCCTCCACGTCGCCTTCGGTTTGCGGGGCGGGAACGTGGTAGTCCCCGAAGCGGAGTTCCCCACCAATCTCTATCCGTGGATTCGGGCCCAAGAAGCGGGTTTGATCGATGAGGTGCGGCGGGTTCCCCTGCCGGATCATCGCCTTGCTCCTGACCATCTCCGTCCCTTCGTTGATTCCTCCACACGGGTGGTGGCAGTCAGCCATGTCGATTTCGCCACCGGCTTCCGCACGGATTTGGGAAAGCTCCGGGAAGCCTTTCCCGCTCCGCTGCTGGTGGTGGACGCCATTCAGTCCCTGGGGGCCTTCCCGGTGGACACCGCGGTGTCGGACGTGGTGGCGGCAGGCAGCCACAAGTGGCTGAGAGCCGGATTCGGAGGGGCGGCGATGATGGTCTCCGATCGCGCCATCGAGCGTTTGGCGCCCACTCTCACCGGATGGATGGGCGTGGCCGAGCCCATGGACTTTCAGGCTCCTCCTCCCCATCCACCTTCCGCAACCGTCTCCCGCTTTCAGATGAGCAGTGATCCGGTGATGGGAGCGGTGGCGTTGTCGGCCGCCTGTGAAGTGATCCAGATGGTCGGTCTGGGGGTGATCAGCCAACGTATCTCGGGGGCGATGGACCGCCTGGAGGAGGCGTTGGAAAGGATGGGATGTGAGCTGCGGCGGCCCTGGACAGACGCAGACGAGAGAGCGGGAATACTCACCTTCCGTATCCCGGGCCATGCCTCGGGGCAAGTGGTGGAGCACATGCGGGCACGAGGGGTGGTGCTGGCTGATCGAGCCGGCTGGGTGAGGGTCTCACCTCCGGCCACCACCACGGAGGAGTCCATCGGCCTGCTCTTGGAGGGCCTTGCTCCCCTTTTGGTTTAGGACGCCGGAAGAGGGGGACGGACAGTGCTTGGCGCGATCTTCATCACCGGCTCTCCGAGCATCGGCGCTAGACGCGAGTATCTATCTTGACGGCTTCGACTTGGAAGAGATAGGCATCGATGTTGCCGGCATCGTTGAGCCACTGGACGGCCTTGGCATGTTCCGGTCGTCCTTTACCTGCGATCCAGATCGCTGCTTCAGCCTGGTAAGCGGAGAGATAGGTCAGCAACTGGCCAAGATGGCTGTGGTCGGTCTGCTCAAGTCGGGGTCGATGCCGAATGGCAGATGTTCATTGAGCAGGTCGATGTTCTGGGTCAACCACGAGGTGAAGTCTCTTGCTTCCTACTGCCACACCTCACGTAACTCCACCCGCTCTTCCCGGCCGAGTTCGACTTGCTCACCCATTCTGGGAGCCATTTTAGTTTTAGAAACGCTAAAGGGACGAGGCGTCGTCGAGATCGGCGACTTGTTCGGCGACTTGTTCGGAAGGCAGGCTGCTTTCGACCGTGGCCTGTTCCGGGACATCGGCAATGGGGACCGGGTGGTCGGCTACCCATATAACCCTCCGCACCCCCGCCTCGGAGACCGCCTGTGCCCATTGTGCGAACAACTCCCGGGCGTCGGCGGCAAAGGAGATCTCTCGGCCGTCCCGGGATGCTTCGCACACCAAAACCGCGGTATGACACCGAAGACAGGCACTGGACACGTGCGAGGTGTCGGAGACATCACCCAGTGCCACCTTAACGCCTGCTTTTTTGAAGCGCACCCCGCAGGAAGGATCGGAGACAAACGCCCGCACTTCCCGGTCGGGGTGGACCAACTCTCCAATGATCGCCTCTCCTACCGGAGTGTCCGCGCCCACCACCATCACCGGCACCGTTCCGCCTCCCTCCGACAAGTTTTCTCCCGGTGGTTCAAGCCGAAACTCCCATTTTTGGCGTAAAGCGACTTCCGGTAGGTTAATCGGTTCCTTTCAGCGGGGAGTTTTGCAGTGACCAGGCCTCTCATGGCGCGCTCTCCAAAAGAAGCCCAGGAGGCGTTGGCCGAGGCGATGACCCCTATCGGGGACAACCCAACTCCGGTGAGGGCGCCAAGCGCTACGGCACCTCCCGAAACTCCTCCAAAAAGCAAGTGGTGAGTGGCCGCTTCGGTGTGAATCCCACTCCAGTACACCCAAAGCAGCATCGCGGAGCGGATTTTGAGCGTCTGGTCTCGGGATGCGCATCTACATGTTTGGTGTTAGCATTACAAACAACGGCTTAGTGCAATGAAGAGGTGAGTTGTGGCAACTGTTGATATTGACCTTGGTGCCTACAAGTTGGGATGGCACGACTCCGAGGACGATTACGTCTTCAAACCGCAAAAGGGGCTGTCGGAGGAGATGATCCGACAGATGTCGGCTATGAAAGAAGAGTCGGAGTGGATGCTCTCCTTTCGGCTTCGGGCCTATCAGCGCTTCCTGGCCAAACCCATTCCCACCTGGGGCGGGGGAGGGCTGCTCGATGAAATCGATTTCGACGACATCTACTACTACATCAAGCCCACTGCGGAGCAGGCCCACACCTGGGATATGGTCCCCGATGAGATCAAGGAAACCTATGAGAAGTTGGGCATTCCCGAGGCGGAGCGCAAATTCCTGGCAGGAGTCACCGCCCAGTACGAGTCGGAGGTCGTGTATCACCGCAACCGGGAAGACCTCGATGAAATGGGCGTGCTGTTCTGTGATATGGACACCGCGGTCCGGGAATATCCCGACCTGGTCAGAAAGTACTTCGGGACGATCATTCCCCCCAACGACAACAAGTTCGCCGCGCTCAACTCGGCGGTGTGGTCGGGCGGTTCCTTCATCTACGTGCCTCCCGGGGTGCATGTCGACCAGCCCCTCCAGGCCTATTTCCGGATCAACTCCGAGAACATGGGCCAGTTTGAACGCACTCTGATCATCGTTGACGAGGGCGCCTTCTGCCATTATGTGGAAGGCTGTTCGGCGCCGGTCTACGCCACCGACTCGCTCCATTCGGCGGTGGTGGAGATCGTTGTCCTCCAGGGCGGCCGGTGTCGTTACACCACCATTCAAAACTGGTCGAACAATGTTTACAACCTGGTCACCAAGCGGGCGACCGCCTATGCCGACGCCACCATGGAGTGGGTGGACGCCAACATCGGATCCAAGCTGACCATGAAATATCCGTCGGTGTGGCTGATGGAGCCGGGCGCCCACGGCGAGGTGCTGTCCATCGCTTTCGCCAGCTCGGGACAGCATCAGGACGCGGGAGCCAAGATGGTGCATGTCGCTCCCGACACCACCTCCACCATCGTTTCCAAGTCGATCTGCCGAGCGGGTGGCCGGGCGGGATATCGGGGTCTGGTGAGGGTGGAGCCGGGTGCGGAGCGGTCGAAGAGTTTTGTGCGTTGCGACGCCTTGATCCTCGATGAGGAATCACGCTCCGACACCTACCCCTATATGGAGATCGAGGAGAACGATGCCGAGATCGGCCATGAGGCGACCGTTTCCAAGGTGGGAGAGGAGCAGCTGTTCTATCTGATGAGCCGGGGCCTTACCGAGGATCAGGCCACATCCATGGTGGTGGCCGGGTTCATCGAGCCGATCGTGAAAGAACTCCCCATGGAGTATGCGGTGGAGATGAACCGGCTCATCGAGTTGAACATGTTCGAGTCGGGAGCCGTCGGCTAACTTCTCAGGCGCCGTCCGGCATCAGGGCGGCGGCAATTTATTCCAGCGGCGAGGCCGCCGGACACCGCGTCCGCTTATCAGGTTGAGCAGGGCTACGAACAATGCCGCTCCGATAACTGCCCACACCACCGGGAACCCCTCGATTACCCAGAAGGTGGGCAAATCCAGGAGGTCGGCCAGCCGGGAGCCCAGGAAGGCGCCCACCCATCCCAGGGCAATGGATCCCCAGCAGCCCTTTGGAGGGCCGCCTGCCAGCCGGGCGCCGATTGCTCCGGCCAGGGCGGCGATCAACACCGACAGCAGGAAGCCAAACATTGGATATACCTTATAGCCGGAATTTATCTAATCTCGGTTGTTAGACATGTCATGGCGCAGACTCTGGGCACGTAGGTTGTTGACCCTGTTCACCCTTTGTTGGGTGATATGGATGGCTTGGCTGGTGTTCAACGACGATCAGCCTTTCCTTCTCTATGTGCTGGATGGAAGCGGCCAGCCTATGGGTGACGTAACGGTTCTCCACGACGAGGAGGTGGTGGGCATCACCGACCTGGAGGGGTCAGCCGGACTGAAGTGGGTCCCTGACGGACGTCGTTATGTGTTGATCTCCCCCGGCCACCTGCAAAAGACGGTTACCGTCGCGGGGCCGCCCCAGGAGTCGATGGTGGTCCACCTGAGGCCGAGGATTCTGCGGGGAAGAGTGACCGACCTTGGTCAGGTTCCTGTTGAGGGGGTGCTGGTGAGTTCGGGATCGGTGAGCACGGTTACCGGTATCAACGGTAGTTTCCTTTTGGAGGGAGTGGAAGAGGGCGAGATCAGGGTGGCTCGTCCGGCCTGGATCGGCGCCGAATACCAATGGGATGGAGGCCCGGGGGATGCGGAGTTGACCATCGCTCCGCTGGTGGTGAAAGCGGTGCATGTGTCAGGAAAGGCGGCGGGAGATCGGCAGCAATGGGACGCTCTGGTGAGGATGGTGGAGGAGACCGAACTGAACGGGGTGATGCTGGATCTGAAGGACGAAACGGGATTGGTCTTTTATGACTCCCAGGTCGAAATGGCCCGGGAGGTGGGAGCTGTGTATCCCCAATACGATCTGGCCGGGCTCGCCGACATGCTGGAACAGGATGGCATATATCTGATCGGCAGGATCGTGGCTTTCCAGGATCCCACCGCCAGCGTGAAACGTCCGACCATGGCGGTCTGGGATGCCTATTACGACCGGCCTTACCGGCAGGGCCATCAGTACTTTTTGGATCCCACGGATCACGACGCCCGCTCCTACGCCCTGGACTTGGCGGTGGAGGCTTGTGCTCTGGGGGTGGATGAAATCCAGTTTGACTACATTCGATTCCCCGATTCGCGGCGGCCGTCCGCCACTTTTGACGGACCGATCGACCCTGACTCGCGGGTGTCCGCCATCACCTCACTGTTGCAAGAGGCCCGCGCTGTGCTGTGGCCGATGGGATGCGCCGTGGCAGCCGACATTTTCGGGTTTTTGACGACGGTTCCCGATGACGGTGGGATCGGCCAGCAATGGGAAAAGATCACCGAGGCGCTGGATGTCGTCTCGCCGATGCTGTATCCCAGTCACTATGACCACGGATGGTTCGGCTACGAACGGCCCAACGACCACCCCGGCGAGGTCGTGAATCACGCCTTGGCGGACGCTATTGCCCGGGTCAAAACCGGGGTGGTGATTCGTCCCTGGCTGCAGGACTTCGGATACCGGGACTCCCAGGTGCGGTCTTCCATCAACGCCGCAGAGGAGTTTGATCTGGGCTGGATGCTGTGGAACCCGGTCAGCGATGTCTCGGTAGGGGCACTGAAAACCAATGATGCTCCCGATAACTGAGCGATAGCCGCACCGCCTCCGTCGTGGCAGTCCCCGTCGGGTTCAGGACGGCGGGCATTCCACCACTTCCAGTGGAAGCGGCGCCGGTCTCAGACATGTGCTATCGACTTGCACATGGACTCTGGATTCTGCTGCCTCGGCAACGGAAAGGGCAATGTCCAGCACGTGGTATGCAACTTCGGCCGCTACTCGATGGGGCCGACCATCGACTATTGCCCGGGCGAGATCGGCGACGCCGATGCCTCTCATCCCGGCAATGGGCAGCGAGGACCGAAAAGCCGTCCATGGAACATTTCGCTCCAAATCCAGCATGGCCTTCTCCTCTTCACCGTGTTGGCGGATCTCGGGGCTTCCGCTCCAGATGTCGGGGTCTGTCGCGCTGAGCGAGCCTCTCGTTCCGTACACCTCGATGAAAGGCAGCCGAGTGGCCTGGACGTCAAACGTGGCGAGCAGCGAGCTGATGATCCCGGACTCGAATTCGAGGATCGAAGAGATGTACGTCGGTGTCTCCACCTTGATTCGGGAACCGTACTGTTCCAGCGAGGTGATCATCCGCTCGGGAAAGGTGATCCGGGAACTGGCCGCCACTCGCGCCACCGGACCGAGCAGGTTGATGAGGGCGGTGAGGTAATACGGCCCCACATCCAGCAGGGGTCCTCCTGCCGGACCATAGAAAAACGCCGGACTGGGGTGAAAATGTTCGACGCCATTGGAAAGGAAAAAGGCGCTAGCCCCCACCGGCGTTCCGATCCACCCATCATCCAGGAGCTTGCGCGAGGTTTGAAGCCCGCTCCCCAGGAAAGTATCCGGAGCGCACGCCAACCGGGCATTGTTGGCGGCGGCGATATCAAGAAGATGTCGCGCCTCCTCTCGGGTTGGCGCCAGGGGCTTTTCTGAAAAAACGTGCTTGCCGGAACCGAGCGCGGCCTCGGAGATTCCAAAATGGATCAACGGGGGAGTGATGTTCAGAACAATCTCCACCGCGGGGTCGCCGAGCAACTCCTCCAAGTGTCTGTATATGTAGGGAATATCGAATTCCACGGCACGGGTTTGCGCCTGTCCCCGATCAACGTCGAAACACCCCACCACCTGGAGGGAGGGCATGCTCTTGAATCCCTCCAGATATTGGCGACTTACATGACCGCAGCCCACCACCCCGACTCCGACCTTCCGGCTCATCCTCCTCCCTCTCTCGAGCGTGACAGGAAGTTGTTCAGGACATTGCGGGTGACCTTCGCCACATTGCTGTTCCCGTCCTGGGTGGCCAGGAATGGGATCCAGTTCATCGATCCCACCGAGAACACGCACCCTCCATTCGCTCGTTGGAGGAGCGTCATGTCCGCTCGCACTTCCGGATCCCGATCGGAGCCAAAGAAGTTGTTCGACTGCATGAGATCTTCGATGGCGCGCTGGAACTGGCCATGGCGGCCCGAGGAGGTGGCCAGCAGCTTTGTCTGGAGAGGAGTGCCCAGCGCGTAGTCCAACCGGTCAATTTCATCACCTGCCGCTCCCATGAGTGCCCCGCCGAGTCCACTATCGAATTCTCCGATTATCTCGTCGGCGCCGATGCCTTCGAGGACGAATGCGACATCTTCTTCGAACGAATCAGGACATCGCTTGTAACCGGCAGAGGTGCCCCAACCCATGGCTGTGAACCCCACGCCGACCAGGCACTGGGGAGCGATGCCTCGGTGACGCCACAGTCCTCCGACTCCCTCCTCCAGACTGAGCCACTCTTCGCCAACCTCCGACGTCCAGTCACGGGAGCCGGCAAAGCCGCGTCGCAATTCGATGACTCCCGGCATGTCGGGATGGGTGGCAGTCACCCAATAAAGGCCGTTCCCTCCCAGGTACATGAGGCGTCCCCCAGCTTCAAGCCAATCCTCGACCGCCAGCATCCAGTTGGTCGAAACGTACTCGGGGTGGCTGCCGGTGATGACCACCCGGTAGGAGGAGAGCAGATCGAGGCCGTACGTGTCCACGTCCTCATCGGTGATGACGTCGAATCGGCGGCCTTCGGATCGCAGCCATCGGAGCAGGATGATGTCGGTGGAGAAGTGGCGCGGGCCCCTCGTCCCCCACCATTCATACTCGGATGCGAAAGTCACGATGGGACGATGGCGGGTTGCATAGCATATTCCGCTGGCGTCGACATGGCGGTTGTAGACCGATGCGCCAAGATCCGGACGCCCGGCCAGGAAGCTGTCGAATGGATTCGATTCATCGAAATCGTGCAAACCAACTTCGGTGTGTGCCTCTTCGATCGCCACCGCGTCGGGATTGGACATATCCGGCCGCAGGTTGCCGTAGGCCAGATATGTGAAGGTGGGCATCAGCACTGCAATTTCGGGTCGGTCCCTTCTGCTCCGGACGAAAAAGGGCAACTCCGCCGAAGCCGGGCCGCTCTCGATCTGCATGGCGTAGGCGCCCGGTTCCAAATCTTGGGGCAGCGTGACAACCGTGGACGCGTCCCAGTTCCGGTCGCCGACATCGTCGTGATGAAAATGGATGGCGTTTCTGTTCAAGGCCTGCTCGCCGGGTGACTGACGCCAACTCCATGAATGCCCTTTCATTCGCAGGGCAGGCAGGTTGACGGTCCAGCCGTCTCGGTTGCCAGGACCGGAGTCCGGCACCCGGGTTGTGGCTTGCACTTGGGCGAAATCCCAGCATCCAATCACAGCTTCGGGAGAAACATCAACTGGATGACCGGCTATCCCGGATGGAGAATCGGGCCATTCGCGGTAGACCGAGGGCTGCTCGATTTTCCCGTCGTAGCAGTGTTTTATGGAGTACTTTCCGGTCTGGTCTAGGATGCCGGCCGCACCTATAGTGATCGGGCCGTCGATACGAAGAGTCGGTGTTTCACCCGTGATATCCTGTGTGATCGCGCTCCGATCCAACACTCGACCGCCGAGTTCATGAACACCGAGGGAATATTGACCCGCGATGGTGTCGAACCCGGTGGAAATGTGAAACCAGGTCTTCTCCCAAACCGCGGATGCCGAGGAGACTCTCCACTCGACCCCTCCGAAAGCAACATCACAATAGGGTCGTCCAGAGTCATCCAAGGCTATCGTTACGCCGTCATTCGTGATGTGGTCTCGCCAGTTCAAGAGGACCTGTGGCTCGTCTCGCGCCAGGAGGGTGGGCCAGATCCAGAGCCGCATGCTAACCCGCGTCAACAACTCCGGCCCGGCGCTCGGGACGTAGATCATCGATCCCACCGGTGAGGACGGTCGGCTGCCGGGCAGCGGGCCTCGACCGAGGTCGGGTATGCGGTCGCCGGGCGAATCAAGTGAGATCAGATCGAAGGAATACGGTTGACCCTGGGTGTCGAGGTGCAGGCGAACCTCATCGCCGGAGAGGTATGACCATCGGTCGAGGTAACCGCAGACGGCCATGGGCTTCTCTCCTTTCAGTTGTCCCCTCTGGGAACGATTATTGGCGGCCTGGATCTCCGGCGCCGGACTCAGGGTTGTCCCAGACTTCCTCTTCTTCCAGGGCTTCCGCCAGCGCCGATCGGGTTACGGCTCTCTCTCTCCTTTCTTCGGAGAATTGGTTGAGGGCCACGGCGCCGATCAGGAGGGCGCCTATCACGACATTGGTCCACGTCACCTCGAATCCGATGGCTATCAGGCCTGATCGGATCGTACCGATCAGGAATACGGCCAACAGGACCCCCCCAATGGGAGCCACCCCCCCGGTGAACAGCACACCACCCAACAGGACAGCTGTCAACACCTGCAACTCATAACCGATGCCAGCGGTGGGAGCGGCGGTCCCGAATCGGCTGGCGCTCAACGTGGAGGCCAGGCCCACCAGGATGCCGTTGACGATGAACACGCCGATCACATACTTTCGGATCGGAATTCCCACTGACGCGGCCGCCCTGACGTTGGAGCCCACTGCCAGCAAACGACGGCCGATGTCGATCCGGTTTGCAAAGGCGAAGGCCAGCAAAGCTAGACCGATGAAAATCAGGACGTTGACCGGAATGGCGAAGAACTGACCCCGACCCACCGTCCGGAATTCCTGTGGAACCCCTGCCACCGTTCTGCCTCTGGTGATCAGTATGACCATCCCGGCATACAGAGTCAGGGCGCCCAGGGTCACGACGATGGGAGACACCGCCAAACGGTGGACCATCACACCATTGATCCCGCCCAGGACGGCCCCCATCAGTGGTCCCAGCAAGAGCGCCAACGGCCAGGGCACACCGGCGGCGGCCGCCATGGATGCCACCACCCCGCATAGGGAAAACATCGAGCCGATCGAGATATCGATATTGCCCGAAGCCACCACGAAGGCGGATCCCAACGCTCCGATGCCCAATGACACCAATTGAATTGCTATCACCCGGATGTTGGAAGGGGTTACATAATGGCTGGCCTGTAACTGCACGACGGTGACCACAATGATCAACGCCACTGCGAGCGCGCTACTCCGACTTACCCTGGTAGGCACTGTTCCCTCATTCTTTATGACCCATCATGGCGGCCAGAAGTTTATCTCTGCGAATGGCGCTGGCCGGTTCATCGAGCGTGATCCTTCCCTGGAACATGGTTACCAGGCGATCGCTGACGTTGAGAACGTGATCGAGGTTGTGGGAGATGATCACCACCCCGATCCCGCGTTCGACCATCCGCCTGATGCTGGCCAGAATGGTTCTCGCTTGGCGGATTCCCAGTGCCGCGGTCGGTTCGTCCATCAGCACCAGGCGGGGGTCTCCCCGCAGAGACCGGGCAATGGCAATGGCCTGCCGCTGCCCGCCGGAAAGCCGTTCGACCTTGGTTGCGCTGTGCGGTACGGCTGCGCCGATACTTGCCAAGAGGTCCTCGGTTTCATTGCGGATCCGGCGGCGATCCATCCAACCGATCGGCCCGAAACGCCACTTGTGTATTTCGGCGTTTAGGAAGACATTGCCAGGGACATCCAGTTCATCGCACAGATCCAGGTTCTGGGCGACCGTGGCGATTCCGACTCGGCGAGCATCACGAACCGACCACTCTTTCACCCGGTCGCCATGCACGCGGATCTCACCGATGTCGGGCACCAGTTCTCCGTTCATGACCCGGAGTAGAGTGGTCTTTCCCGCTCCGTTGTCTCCTACCAGCCCCAAGCATTCGCCGGCTCTCAACGAGAGGCTCACCCCGTGGAGTGCCCGTACTCGCTCGTAGAATTTTGATATACCGGAGACACTGATGATGGTGGACCCGCTGTCTGCCGAATCCACCATCATCGTAAGCTATCCGTCCTTTCGGGTTCTCTAATTACTCGGTGTCGTTTGGGGTTCGTCCCGGTAGTCGATCACGCTGTCGATCAGATCCTCAAGATACTGGGGGTACTCGCCGGAACTGTCCAGATCCTGGAGCATCTGTTGGATGTCTGCCAGGTTGTTGGTGTCCACCACGTTGCCGAGCATGTACACGGTGGGTGGTCTGGTCTCGCCTCTGGCGCAAGCTAGGGCATCCCGGAACATCTGGATCGAGGCCAGGTTGTTCTTGGAGTACATGTAGGCGGCCTGCAGTGGGGTGTCGCCTCGGGCCAGCACCTCGAGGCCGGATTCGGAGACGTTGGTCACCGCTAGGAAGACCTGGTCGGGGTCGTTCAGGCCCTGTTCATCCAGGGCCGCCAGTCCGGCCACTCCCGAGTCGATCTCTGGAGCGAACCAGATCTGGGCGTCAGGGTTGGCGGCTGCCATGTTGGCGAAGGCGGCGGCAATATCCTCAGGACCCATCGCCTGAGCCTCGGCCACCACCTCGGCGCCGGGGACGACGCTTTGCACACCATCCACGAACCCGTTGCTCCGGGCCAGGATTGGTGGGTTGTCAGGACGTACGATCACGGCCATCTTGGGCGAGTCGAATCCGTTGCCGGATGCCCATTCGCCGGCGTGAACGCCTACCGCGTAGCCGCCCTGGTAGTTGTCTTCGTTCCAGTTCTGCGCTCCGGTCAGAGGGGTCTGGGACTCGTTGAGCACGCAAACGCCTCTCGATGCCGCTTCCGCCTGGAAGTCGAGGAAGGGCTCAGGGTTGATGTACTCCATGATGATGGCGTCAACGCCCGATTCCAGCAAGGAGTAGGCGTCATCGAGCATCTGTACCTCATTGACGTCCTTGGTGGGGGCGCTGTCCACTATCACCAGTTCGGCGCCCTGCCGGTCGGCCTCATGCTGGAAGTAGCGATACTGCTCCACATAGAACGGATGGGTAGCGATAAGCGCCGGCACCCCGACCACAATCGGATCCTCGGGCCCGGGGGTGGTTTGGGGTTCGTCCCGGTAGTCGATCACGCTGTCGATCAGATCCTCAAGATACTGGGGGTACTCGCCGGAACTGTCCAGATCCTGGAGCATCTGTTGGATTTCTGCCAGGTTGTTGGTGTCCACCACGTTGCCGAGCATGTACACGGTGGGTGGTCTGGTCTCGCCTCTGGCGCAAGCTAGGGCATCCCGGAACATCTGGATCGAGGCCAGGTTGTTCTTGGAGTACATGTAGGCGGCCTGCAGTGGGGTGTCGCCTCGGGCCAGCACCTCGAGGCCGGATTCGGAGACGTTGGTCACCGCTAGGAAGACCTGGTCGGGGTCGTTCAGGCCCTGTTCATCCAGGGCCGCCAGTCCGGCCACTCCCGAGTCGATCTCTGGAGCGAACCAGATCTGGGCGTCAGGGTTGGCGGCTGCCATGTTGGCGAAGGCGGCGGCAATATCCTCAGGACCCATCGCCTGAGCCTCGGCCACCACCTCGGCGCTGGGGACGACGCTTTGCACACCATCCACGAACCCGTTGCTCCGGGCCAGGATTGGTGGGTTGTCAGGACGTACGATCACGGCCATCTTGGGCGAGTCGAATCCGTTGCCGGATGCCCATTCGCCGGCGTGAACGCCTACCGCGTAGCCGCCCTGGTAGTTGTCTTCGTTCCAGTTCTGCGCTCCGGTCAGAGGGGTCTGGGACTCGTTGAGCACGCAAACGCCTCTCGATGCCGCTTCCGCCTGGAAGTCGAGGAAGGGCTCAGGGTTGATGTACTCCATGATGATGGCGTCAACGCCC
The DNA here is from genome assembly GCA_965214265.1 of Acidimicrobiia bacterium. Classification (GTDB taxonomy): domain Bacteria; phylum Actinomycetota; class Acidimicrobiia; order Spongiisociales; family ZC4RG35; genus Bin76. The sequence goes on along the minus strand of CBDCBK010000010.1, from coordinate 307,144 downwards.
GATTCCAGCAAGGAGTAGGCGTCATCGAGCATCTGTACCTCATTGACGTCCTTGGTGGGGGCGCTGTCCACTATCACCAGTTCGGCGCCCTGCCGGTCGGCCTCATGCTGGAAGTAGCGATACTGCTCCACATAGAACGGATGGGTAGCGATAAGCGCCGGCACCCCGACCACAATCGGATCCTCGGGTGCGTCAGTAGGCGCGGGCGCAACAACCGCAGTGGTGGTGGTGGCTTCCTCCGCCTCACCGCAGGCTGCGACCACTAACCCTAGGACTAGAAGTCCCGTCAACAGGATATTCTTACGCGTTCTCACTTAGATTCTCCAATCAATTGTGCTCTCTAAAAACTTCGGCGACGGCTCTCGTGTTAAACAGGAGATTACATCATTCAAACTCCGACGGTCCCCTAAAGACCCTTAACCTTCGTAACAGGGTCTCGGACACGCAGGAGCAATCGGCCCCCGTTGATCTAAGATAAGTTGTCTAATCATCGCATCAAGGTGGTGGCCCATGACTGGAATCGGAATGATCGGGATGGGTCTGATGGGATCCAAACACTGCCAGGCAATCCTGAGCGCCGCCACTCGTTTTGATGAATTGCGTTCTGATCCTCCCCGCCTGGTCGTTTGTGTGGATGAATCCCTCGATCAGGTGGAAAGAGCCAGAGCTTTATACGGATTCGAGCGAGGCGCCACTTCCTGGCAGGAGGTGATCGAGGCCGATGATGTGGACCTGGTGATGATCTGTTCCCCCAATAGCACCCACGCCCGCTTCGCTCAAACCGCCAGCGAAGCGGGAAAGAATGTTTTCTGCGAGAAACCGGTGGGCCGCTCACCTGAAGAGACCCGTCGCATTGCCGAATCGGCGTCCCGAAATGGTGTCCGGTCCATGGTCGGCTATGTCTATCGATGGGCGCCGATGGTGAGATATGCTCAACAGTTGGTGGCGGAGGGCGCGATCGGCGAGGTGACCCATTATCGAGGTCGTTTTCTAGTGGGATACGGCAAAGACCCGGCCACGCCCCTGTCCTGGCGGTTCGATGGAGACGCGGCGGGGTTCGGAGCGCTGGGCGACCTGATGTCTCATGTGCTGGACATGTCCCACTTCATCGCCGGGAAGATCAGCGAGGTAGTGTCCGACACCCACACCTTCATCAGGGAGCGCCCCATCCCTCTCCACTCCGACAGCCATGTCTTTGGCGCCCAGGCCGCCGACATCAAGGGTCCGGTCACCAACGACGACTACGCAACAGCTCTGATCCGTCTTCGCAACGGAGGTCGAGGGCATCTCGAGGCGTGCCGAATAATCAATGGTCCGGTCTGCCGGATGGCCTTTGATGTTCACGGAACCGAAGGGGCGATCTCGTGGAATCTGGAGCGGATGAACGAACTGGTGATCATGCATGATTCCCATCCCGACAGTGAGCGGACGGTCTTGAGCGGTCCCGGCCACCCCGGGCAGGCGACTTTCTGGCCCGGCCCCGGTGTCGGGATCGGATATGAAGACATAGTCAGCATCCAGGCAGCTGCCATGATTCGCCACATGGCCACCGGGAAGGGCCGGGTTCCCACCTTCGAGGATGCCCGGTATGTGGCCAACGCCCAGGAAGCAATAATGAACTCCTCAACCAAGGGGGGATGGGAGCGAATCGGGAACTGACCTATGTCTATTAGTGAACAGCCACTGCGATGGGGTCTGCTTAGCACCGCCCGCATCAATGACCGCATTGTCGAGGCGGTGGCCTGCTCGGAGCGGTCCCGGATCACGGCGGTGGCCAGCAGAGACGAAGACCGGGCTAGTTCCTACGCCTCATCCCGGGGGATCCCCATCTCCTACGGCAGCTACGAGCAACTCGTCTCATCGACGGAGGTGGATGTCGTTTATGTTTCCCTCCCCAATTGGCTTCATGTTCCCTGGGGTGTGGAACTCGCTCGGGCAGGGAAACACGCCCTGATCGAAAAGCCCATCGCTATCTATCCCGGTGAGATCGAGCAACTGGAGCGGTCGGCTAAGGAGAACAGGGTGATCATTCAGGAGGCATCGATGATGCGCTTCCACCCTCAGACGGCTCTTCTCCGTAGGTTGGTATCCGAAGGAGCGATCGGCGTTCCTCGCTGGGTGCAGGGCACATTCAGCTCCACTCTGCTGTACAGCGATGACATACGGCTCGATCCGCGGGGTGGTGGTTCCATATGGGATCTGGGTTGCTACCCGGTCACTTTGTTCCACGCCGTCCTACAGAGACGGCCGATCAAGGTGGCGGGGTTCATCAGATCGGCAGGGGAGGCAGTGGATATGACCTTCGGCGCCCAGATTCTCTACGAAGGAGAAGCCGTTGGCCAGTTCACCACCAGCATGGAGGCGCTCCCTTCCTGGTCGGCCGAATTCGTTGGCTCAAAGGGACGCATTCGGATCTCCTACCCGTGGTTGAGTCAGGTGGAACTGGTCTCCACGGTGGAGGTGGTTACCCAGGAAGCTGAGCCGACCCGATCCACGCTTAGTGAAGGAACCGACAATCCCTTTGGTGACGAGGAGGGCGATCAAGCAGTTGCCTCTTACACCTTCGAGAACTCCAACGCCTATTTGGAAGAGGTAAGAGCCATGGAGAAGATGATTCTTGACGGTGCGCCGATCGGGTTTCCCCTCTCCGAGAGCGCCGTGAACATGGCTACCATTCGCGCCCTGATCGAGTCGGCCACCCATGGAAAGTTGGTGACAGTCGATGCCTGACCACGGTCTTTTCGGACATCTCACGGCGCTTCAGCATGTGAACCTCCCGTCGACCGATCTTGGTAGGTCCAGAGAGTTCTATCTCGACAAGCTCGGCTTGCCCGAACTCCCCCGACCGCCGTTCGAATCACCGGGAGTCTGGGTCGGCGCCGGGCCGAACAGTGCTATTCACATCAGCCAGGTTCCGGCGCTGGGGCCGAACCCCAACAATCACTTTGCCTTGGAGGTTGACGGGCTGGATGCGCTTTTGGACCTGCTAGCCGCCCGGGGAGTGGAGTATCGCCGATCGGCCTATGTACCCGCCGCCGGGCATCAGGCGTTCATCCGTGACCCGGATGGCAACGTTATCGAATTGATTCAGCCGCCCGCCTAGAAAGAGCAGTCAGCCACAGTTATTGACTACGCGCCTGGGGAGGTTCGCCTCGATATCCCAACCGAAGCGCCTGCCGAGGTGGTCGCTTTCAACGCCGAACTCGAAAGGGCCACTCGTGATCTTCCCAAGATCTGGGAGGTGGGACCAGTGGTTGCCCGTCAGGCGCGGGAGGAGGGAAAGTCGGTGTTCGGGGCTTTGGTCTACTCGAATCGGGCATTCGAGCAAGTAGTGGATGGGCCGTCGGGGCCGCTCCGCTTCCGGGTGATGCCACCTGTCGGCAAACCCCGGGGGATTCTCCTTCACATTCACGGTGGAGGATGGGTGGTGGGTGGCGCCCATCACCATGACCCGATGTTGGAACGGCTGGCCGACGCCACCGGGCTGATGGTGGTCTCCACCTATTATCGATTGGCGCCTGAAAACGCCTACCCGGCCGGACCGGACGACTGCGAGGCGACGGCTCTCTGGCTGCACCAAAATGCTCCCGAGAGTCTGGGAGCGGAGTTGTTGGCCATAGGAGGCGAGTCGGCGGGCGCCCACCTGAGCGCCGTAACCTGCCTCCGGCTCAGAGACCGTCATGGACTCACCCCTTTCCGGGCCGCCTTGCTCACCTACGGGGCATATGACTTGAGAGGCACGCCATCGGTGGTGGAGGCGGGAGAGCAGACCCTGATTCTCACCACCACCAGCATCCGCTGGTTCACCGACCAGTTCGCCGGCGAACATGATCTGTGCGATCCTGATGTCTCCCCGATTTTCGCCGATCTGCAAGGCTTGCCGCCCGCGTTGTTCACCGTGGGAACAATCGACCCGTTATTGGACGATTCCCTCTTTATGTTTAGCCGGTGGCGGGCGGCCGCCAACCATGCTGAACTAGCAATTTGGCCGGAGGGTATCCACGCTTTCGACTACTTCGACAATGAATACGGCCGGGCCGCCCGGGAGCGGATGCACAGCTTTCTAAACAGGGTTCTTGGCTGAAATCACCTTCTAGTATCTGGAGGGCGTCGAAACATCGAGGAGGACGACATGGACCTCTTGAGCGGAGTGCGAGCCCAAACGGTCAGTACTGATCGCCTGAACACTTTCGTATATGAGTCAGGACCGGAGAACGGAATCCCGGTGGTGATGATCCACGGCAACCTGTCCACGGGACGGTTCTATGAACATCTCTGGCCAGCAGCGCCCGAACGATACAGGTTCATTGCTCCCGACATGAGGTCCTTCGGGCGTTCGGAGCCCAAACCGATCGATGCCACCGGAGGCCTCCAAGACTGGGCGGATGACACGTTTGCTCTGGTGGCAGCGATGGGCATCGAACGTCCTATTCACTTGGTAGGCTGGTCGACCGGCGGAGCTGCCATCGCCGCTTATGCGATGGATCGGGAGGTTGCTTCCCTGACGCTGATAGATCCGGTATCCCCATTCGGATTCGGCGGTACCCAACGGGACGGCGCCCCTTGCTACTCGGACTGGGCAGGTTCGGGTGGGGGGACCGGCAACCCCGATTTCACCGCTCGTTTGGCCGAGGGAGACCGCTCGTCGGAGGACGTGGTGTCTCCTCGCAACATCATCAATTCTTCTTATTGGGCCCCCAGTCATAGCGAGCCCTCCGACCGGGAAGATTTACTGCTCGACGAGGTGTTGCTGTCGGTTACCGGCGACGATGGGTATCCCGGTGACTTCACAGCCTCGGGGAACTGGCCGGGAGTTGCGCCCGGGACCCGGGGGATACTCAACGCCCTTTCCGGTAAATACTGTAATTGGTCGAACATTGTTGACATCGACTCAAAGCCTCCTGTGCTGTGGACTCATGGCAGCGCCGACATGGTGGTGGCCGATGGATCAGCCTGGGAGATGGGCACTTTGGGACAGGCTGGATTTGTGCCCGGCTGGCCGGGCACCGAGGTGTTTCCTCCCCAGCAGATGGTGTCTCAGATCCGCGATGTTCTCGAGCAATATCAAGCGGCCGGAGGCCGGGTGGAGATGAAGATGTTCGAAGGCTCGGGCCATGGACCGCAGTTCGATGCCGCCGAACGGTGGTCGGAGTTGTTCTTTGAGTTTCTGGGGTCGGTGGAGTAGGGGTTTTGAGCTTCTCGCTATTCGGTGCCGCGGAACTGGTTTTCGTCCACCTGACCGCTCACCACCCAAATGACCCTGGTCATTATGGCCGGATCGACCTCCGTGCGGTGTTTGGCCAACTGCTTTGAGAAGCGATGTTCATCCACCGCCGCCTCGTCGGCGTAAAGCTCGAAAAGCGCATAGCGATTGGGATTCCTAGCGTCCACGAACACATCGAAGACCAGACAGCCTTGTTCGCCCTTGAGCGTCGCTTCTGAGTGAGTCATCATATTTACGTGGAACTCCTCGCGCTGGGCGGGATCGATGTCCAACTCGACGTAGTAGCCGATGTTTTTCATTGTTCTTCCTTGTCTTGTCGTTGTCTCCGAATCCGGCGCCGACGGCCCGGGACTCCCAAGAGCCGATCGATGCCTTGGTCTTGGTCAGAGTTTGTCGGATGAGAAGTCGAAGGCGCCCATGTCGGGGCCGAGACCGAGCATGGACCAACCACCGTCCACATAGATGATCTCCCCGGTGATCATGGCGGCGGCGTCGCTGGTCAAAAAGTTCACTATCCCCACATAGTCATCGGGCATCATCACCCGACCGAGAGGCGTCACCTTTGACCAGTCATCTCCGTAGCCCTGGCTGTAACGGAGGTTACGGGCGGTGAGGGTGGCGCCGGGGGCCACGGCGTTTACCCTGATATCGGGCGCTAGGTCAAGGGCCATCTGCCTGGTCATGGACTCCAATCCGCCTTTCGCCATGGTGTATGCCCCGTGGAAAGGCATGATGGCCTCCACCGCGATGCTTGATATGTTGACTATCGCGCCCCATTGGTGGGCGTTCATGACCTCCGCAGCTTTCAGTGACAAGAAGAAGGGCCCCTTCAGCACGGTGTTGACGACATCGTCGAAGTCCACCTCGGTGGTCTCTTGAACAGGGCCGAAGCGGGTGCGGGCGGCATTGTTCACCAGTATGTCGAGTCTTCCGAAGTGCTCCGCGACCTCATCGACCGCCGCGAGGCAGGTGTCGATACTGGCCAGATCGAGTTGCACGGCATGAGCGTCGCCGCCGGCCTGGGCTATCAACTCCACGGTCTCGGCCGCACCCTCCCCGTCCTTGTGGTATCCAACGGCTACCGATGCCCCGTGTTGGGCTAAGCCGAGGGCGAGTCCTTGTCCTATTCCTTTGCTCGCCCCCGTTACGAAAGCCGCTTTTCCTGCATGGCTTCGTGTGCTCATGAAGAAATTATAGGGGACTTATATACCTAAGTGGCGAAGGGGTTTGTCACACCCCCGGGGCATGTTCGGTATGGTGTGGTTCCAGACGTTCCGTTTCCCTGCCAAGTGCTCTGCTTCCCAGCATCGTCGTCTGACGGAACTCTTTAGGTATGTGCTGTGAGCTCTATAGCGCCTGCCTGGAGTCTGCTCCAAATGTGGTCACCGCCAGCAGATGGCCCTCTCCCAGAGGACCTTCGACTGTGCGGCGTGCGGACTGCGTCTCTGTTAGGGACGTCAATGCCGCTAAGAACATCAGGTCCCGGGGCTAACCCTGGTGGCGCGGACAGACGCCGCGGAACAGTATGCCCAAGCGCCCCTTAGGTATATAAGTCCCAAATTATATTGCCGGACAACTGGCGAGCTAGTTGGTTCGGATGGATTCCAAATGTACGAGGGAAGTGGACAGGTGCTCTTCCATCGCCGCCCGTGCACCCTCCACATCACGGTTGGTGACAGTCTTCATAATCCGTTCATGCTCCGGAAGGCTTCTGAAAACACGGTGGTCGGGGCGGGCCAGGGACCGCATGGCAGTCTGAAGCGCCTTCTGCAGCGGCTCGACCATCTTCCCGAGGATGATGTTCCCCGTTGCCTTGAAGATCGCCGAATGGAATTCAGCGTCCGTTTTCAGATAATGCGCTTCGTCCAAGGGGTTGGCCACCGCCGCTTTGGCAGCGGTCTCCAAACGTCCGAACGCCTCTTTTATGGCTTGTAGTTCCTCGTCCGATGCCCGCTGGGCGGCCAGCGCCACGGCTTCCACTTCAAGAATCCGCCGCGTCTCCAAGAAAGCCTCCAACACTTTATTGCTTCGGGTTGTGGCCAGGGTTATGTCCAGGACATCGGCGTCGAGTATGTCCCAGCGGTCGGACGGTTGCACCACCGCCCCGACGCCGTGCGTGACTTTGACCAACTCACGTTCCTCGAGGGCCCGCACCGATTCTCGGATAGTGCCCCTGCTTGCCTCGAAACGTTCCGTGAGATCGCTTTCCTTGGGAAGGCGCTCACCTTCCGAGTATCTGCCCGAGATGATGTCCCCCATGAGGACGCGCATCGCTTCTCTGCTTAGCCTCGACATCTACATCCCTTCTTTTCGAATGCGGTCAGCCGAACCGTAATGCTATACGAGAAAATTCACCTTCCAGCCGCGGGGTTACACCGCCCCGGCATAGTAGAAACGCTGGGACTCGCGTCCCTTGAGGTGCAACTCGGCGATGAGGCGCATCTCGGCCTGGTCCGACGCTTCGGTGATGCCGACATCCCACCAGGCGTCGCCGCCGGGAAGCATCCGGTAGGGCTCGACCGGACAGACGATCACCACGGGGAGGACGCTGTTACGGGCCTCGGCAAGAGCCTCTTCGAGGACATCGATGTCGGGGGCATGAAACACCCGACAGCCAAGACTCTGGGCATTTAGGACGAAGTCGACTGGGAGCACACCGCCGGTGAGACGCCGGGAGTCCTCCTCTCGGTATCGCAGCTCGGTGCCGAACAAAACGCCGGTGGTCCGTTCCTGAAGGTCCCTGATCGACTGGTACCCGTCGTTGGTGACGAGAATTACAGTGACCTTGATTCCCTCCTGAACGGCCGAGACGATCTCCGGATTGGACAAGAGCCACCCACCCTCGCCCTGGATCACATAGACCTCGGTGTCACCGGGACGGGCCATCTTGTAACCCATGGCCGACGGCACCTCGTGGCCCATGCAGGAATAGCCGAACTCCAAGTGGACCTCTGTTCCATCCGAGTGATCCCACAGCTTGTGAACGTCGGCCGGTGGAGACCCGGCCGCCGCGACCACCACATCCCCGGAGTGGGCATGACGGTTCAGGGCGCGGATCACTTCACCCTGGCTCACGCGCTGGCCCGATGGACGTTCTAGGTGGCGATCCATGAGATCGGCCCACGCGCGCCCCTCTGCCGACGTTTGCGTTCGGTACTCGTCCGTCGTTTGCCAGCGCGCTGTCGCCAGAGCCTGATGCAGAATCTCCAAGGCGAGGCGGGCGTCGGCCACGATGGGCGCGGCCCCCAGCTTGTAGGCGTCGCGGCCGGCGACGTTGATGCCGACGAATTGCACACCACTGCCTTGAAAGAGCGAATTGGAGGCGGTGGTGAAATCCTGCAGCCGGGTGCCCACACAGATCACCAGATCGGCGCGGGAGGCCATGGCGTTGGCGCCACCGGTGCCGGTCACACCCACTGCGCCGAGGTGATAGGGCCCGGCCGGGACGGCTGCCTTTCCGGCGAAGGTCTCGCCCACCGGCACGCCGAAACGTTCGGAGAACTCGGCGACCGTCGCTCCCGCCCGCGAATAGCGAACACCGCCGCCTGCTATCAGGAACGGTCTTTCCGAGGACCGGATCAGGTCAACGGCGCGGCTGATCTCGTCGGTGGCCGGGGGTCGACGGGGTATGTGCCAGACGCGGGGAGAGAAGAAATGTAGAGGAAAGTCCCAGGCCTCTCCTTCCGTGTCCTGATGAAAAGAGAGCGTGGCGGCGCCTGTATCCGCCTGGTCGGTCAGGACCCGGCAGGCCTCGGGAAGAGCGGAGAGGAGCTGTTCGGGATAGCTGATCCGATCAAAAAACCGGGACACGGGCAAAAGTGAGTCATTGACCGTGGTATCCGCCGAAACCAGGTCCTCGATCTGTTGGAGGACCGGTCCCTGGCGGCGGCGGACGAAGGTGTCAGCCGGCAAGAGCAACACGGGCAGCCGATTGGAGGTAGCGGTGGCCGCCCCGGTGACCAAGTTGGTGGATCCGGGTCCGATGGAAGCCGCGCAAGCGAAGGTCGACAACCGATTCTTGGCCTTGGCGTATCCGAGGGCTTGATGAACGGCGGACTGCTCGTTCTTGGCCTGATAGAAGGCAAGGTCTTGTCCGTATTCCTCCAGCGCCTGCCCGAGCCCGGCCACGTTGCCGTGTCCGAAGAGGCCGAACATTCCCGCGAAGAGACGTTCCTGGCGACCATCGAACTCCGTCCATTGCGCCTGAAGGAACTTCACAATGGCCTGGGCCGTGGTGAGCCGAATGGTCTTGTCGGTGTGGTTGCTGTTCATCATTTTGCTTCCTTTCTCCTCCGGGGGTCAAGCTGTCACAATGCTCTAGCCGGGATGAATCACCACCGTCTTGGACTCGGTCATCTCTTCTATCGCGTACTTCGGGCCCTCCTTACCGATCCCGCTTCCCTTGAGCCCGCCGTAGGGCATGGGGTCAACCCGCCACAGCGGCCCCCAGTTAATGTGCACGTTTCCAGCGTCCACCTCGCGGGCGAAACGGACGGCAGTGGCGATATCTCTGGTGAACACCCCCGCCCCCAGACCGTAGGAGGTCTGGTTGCAGAGCGCTATGGCTTCCTCGACGCTGTCAACGGGGGTGACTCCCACCGCCGGGCCGAACAACTCATCGGAGAAGAGATGCGTGTCGCTGGGGACATCCGCTACCACGGTCGCCTGGTGCAGAGCTCCGTTCACCTCGCCGCCCACCACTACCTTGGCACCCTGCGATGCGGCGTCCGCGATGACCCGGCGTACCCGGTCCGCCTCGTCGGGACTGATCATCGGGCCCATTTGGGTGTTCTCATCGGTCGGATCCCCGGCGCTGATCGCAGAAAAGCGGTCACCCAGCGTGTCGAGAAACTTGGAGTAGGAGCGACGGTCCACCAGCACCCGCTGGGCTGATATGCACACCTGTCCGGCGTTGACCGTGCCGGCTTTGGCCGTCGCCTCGGCGGCGAGGTCAAAGTCGGCGTCGGGGAGAACCACCACCGGGCAGTTGGCGCCCAACTCGAGCAGGAGCTTTTTCACTCCGGCGATCTTGGTGATGCTTTTCCCCACTTCGGCGCTGCCGGTAAAGCTGACCACCCGGATCCGCTCGTCGGTGCAGAGACGAGCGCCCACGGTCGGGCCGGGGCCGGCGATGCACTGGACGGCGCCCTCGGGAAAGCCGACATCCAACAGCAAACTCATGAAGGCAAAAGCACTGAGCGGCGTGTAGGAAGCCGGCTTTACCACCACCGGGTTTCCGGCCGCCAGGGCGGGTCCAACCTTGTGGGCGACGAGGAGCAGCGGATAGTTGAAGGGGGTGATGGCCGCCACCCGGCGGGCTGGCGGAGAGTGAACCCAAGGCGGCCCTCGCCGCCCGGACTCCCATCGAGAGGGAGCACCTCTCCCTCGATCCGCCGGGCCTCGCCCGCGCAATAGCGGAGCAGAGACCCCATCCGTCCGGCCTCGCCGCGCGCCTCGGTGATGGTTTTCCCCTGCTCGGCGACGACCAGCCCGGCCAGGTACTCGGTGGCTTCGTCGCATTTGAGCGCGGCCTTCTCCAACAGGTCGGCCCGTTCGTGGGCGCTCAGAGATCTCATGGGCTTCACGGCCGCGGCTGCGGCAGCCAGAACATTTTCAACGTTCCGTTCCGACGCCGCGGCGATCTCGCCGATCGTTTCGCCGTTATAGGGATTCACCACCCCCACCGGGGCGCCCTGCGGCGCCTGGCCGGCGGACAGGCGCGGATCCTGAAAAGATTCAATCATCATATTTCAAGCCTATTCGATGGCGTGCCCGAGCGTATACCCCAAGAGGGATGGAGTCTCAGCGCCCTTGTGTCACCGAATCCCATCGGGGCGTTTACAGACCTAGACCCCTCAGATATTCGTAGGTCCGTTTGGCTGCGGGAAACGGCTTGTCCGGAGGTGCGGGGTACATGTCCTGCTCTACTGTGGCATGACCGTCGAAACCGGTGTCCGCAAGCGCTTGCGCCATCTCCGCGAAGTCGATCACGCCATGCTCCGGCTCGCAGAAAACCCCCATCTCCACCGCCTTTGCAAAGGGGATTCCCTCTCGACCCACCCTCTCCAGAATCTCTCCGTCCACATTCTTGAGATGGAAGTATTCGATTCGGTCGGCATGTGCTTTATAGAACCCGACGGCGTCACCTCCTCGATAGGCGTGATGGCCGGTATCGAGACACAGGGCGATCAATTCAGGATCGGTGTCGGCCAGGAAACACTCGATCTGTTCCTCGGTCTCGACATGGGTCTCGGCATGGGGATGGAAAACGGCTCGCAGCCCGTGGTCATCGGCGATGCTTGCTATCCGGTGGGTAGTGTCGATCAAAGCACGCCATTCTGCATCGTTCAATGTGGCGCTGCGCAGCATCTCGCCGGTGAAGAGGTCCGAGTAGATGCCGTCGATCACGATCAGATAGCCGGCGCCGACCGAGACCAGAGATTGGCAGGCGCCGATTGTCTCTGCTTCCAGCGCAGGCCAGTGATCCAGATCATCGAGAAACCCCATGGTGAAAGTGCCGGACACTGCCAGACCCCGATCCGCCAGCTCCTTGTTGAGGACTTCGGTGTCGGTCGGGAGGTATCCGTACGGGCCCAGTTCGATCCATTCGTACTCTACTTCGCTGATCTCGTCCAGGCATCGTTGCCATGGCACCTGGTGGGCGTCGTCGGGGAACCAGATTCCCCAAGAACACGGCGCGGTTCCGAGTTTGAGTCTTGTATCGGCCAACTCTTACCTCCTTGTTAGGACAGGTTGGGGATCGAAAGTCGGGGTAGCCGGTGTTCCTGCCGCGCTGGCTGCGGTGTGTCGAGGAATTCAAGCACGTTGTATATGCATTGATCGAGCATGAGTCCCATCGATTTGTTGCTGAGCCCGGCGATGTGCGGAGATACGATCACTCCGGGGAGGTTGAGTAGGTCGGAGTCATGGGGAGGTTCCACGCCGAAGACATCCAATCCCGCTCCGGCCACTCGTCCCGACCGGATAGCGGCGGCCAAGGCGGTCTCATCCACCATTCCGCCCCGGGCCGTATTGATGAGTATCAGTCCCGGCCGGGCCAGCGCCAGTTGGCGGCTGCCGATCAGGTTGGCGGTGGCCGGTGTCAGGGGACAATGGATACTGATGATCTCGCTCCACTTCATCAATTCTTCCAGTGTGGTCAACTGATGTGGCGAAGCATCGGCGATTCCCGGATCGCACACCCGGATCTCGACCTCGAACCCCTCCAGTCTCCGGGCGACCGCCCGTCCGATTCGGCCGAATCCGATCAACCCGACACGGGCGCCGGTCAGTTCTCCCCCCGAAAGGCTTCCCGCTCTGTCCCATTGGCCCTTGCGCAGCGCCGTGTCGTTTTCGACCAGTCGGCGAACCAGGGCGAGGATCAAGGCCATCGTGTGGTCGGCGACCGAATTGTGGTTGGCGCCCGGAGTGGTAAAAAGAGTTACTCCTGCCGCCTCGGCGGCGCTCACATCGATGCTGTCCAGGCCCACTCCGGTCCGCGCCACCACTCTCAGCATGGGAGAGGCGGCGAACACCTCGGCCGTGAAAGGATCGGCGCTGACGATGGCGCCCACCGCTCCCTCCAGCAGTTCTATCAGGGTCCCCGGATCACGGCCTCCGTGATTGGGCGCGTGTCGTACCTGATAGCCGGCTGATACGAGTCGGCCACCCGTCTCCGGGTCGTCCGCGCGAAAACGGGGCCAAGTGATGAGGATTACCGGAGAGGTCACAGGTGTCTCCGGGAGGCGGTCTTCGTTCCGGTGGGGTGATGATCATCCATCATGGTCCGGGACAGCAGCGTTCGTCGGGGAACTCTGTATCGAAGATCCCGATGCCCCAAAGGAGCAGAGCGCCGCCCACGAGGATGAGGATGAGAGGAGCGAGCAGCCTCTTGGGGGAATGTCGACTGCGGCCATCCTCTGGATCATCGTCGGGAGAATCTTCGGATTTTCCACCGAGATGGGATCGGTCTTGTTGTGTGATAAGGGTGAACGAAAGCCAGCCAATCCCGCTTGCCAGCCATATGAGCCCGGTCCATATGAGCCCGGTCCATCCGCGCCCGTCCATCTCCTCTCCTCTCTTCCGCCGCACAAGGGGAGTAGCGTCCGTTCTTGGTGTCTGCTTCCCTGGTGCGAGCAGTCTTGAAGCAAGAGGTCTAATCATAGAATGTCTTCTAGTGATATACTCGGCTCCTGATGAAATCATCGGTCTCCGCGTCCCTTGATGGAGGGTTGGACGGATCTTTGGGCATCTCCTCCCAACCTGGCGGCCTGCCTTATCTGGAGGCTGATTCGATCTCCAAGACGTTCGGATATGTGACTGCCTTGAGCAAGGCTTCGCTCTCCCTGTACGGAGGCGAAATCGTGGCTCTGGTGGGTGACAACGGCGCCGGAAAGTCAACCCTGGTTGCCATTCTCTCCGGTGTTCTCCAGCCCGACGAAGGCGTGATTCGAGTGGAGGGCAAAGAGGTGGGGATCGAGTCGGCCCAGTCCGCTATCGAACACGGAATAGCCACTGTCTTCCAGGGACTGGCGCTGGTGGAGCAGCGGAGCGTTGCCGCCAACCTTCATCTGGGCCGGGAGCCGACTCGCTTCGGGGTGTTTGTGAACCGCCAGAAGATGCTGAGAAGCGCGCAAACCGTTATAGCAGAGCTGGGAGTCAACCTTCCCTCGGTACGGGCGGCAGTCCGTGACCTGTCCGGCGGACAGCGCCAGTCGGTGGCGGTCTCGCGCGCCATCCTGCGCGGAGGGAAGACCATGTTGATGGACGAGCCCACTGCCGCGCTGGGAATCCGGGAAGCCGGGCACGTCTACTCCCTGATGCGACAACTCCGGGCCGACGGTCACGCGGTGCTGGTAGTCAGTCACAACCTGGTGAGCGTTTTCGACATCGCCGATCGGATTGTGGTTCTCCGTCACGGGCGGGTGATCGCCAACAAGGCGGTGTCCGAGGTCACCCGTGATGAGATCGTTGGTCTCATCGTGGGAAGCGGCCAGCATACGGGCGACTGACTCAAGGGTTGCGTCAAGTGGACGAGAGACCAAAGCTGGATCACAGCCAGGGCGATATCGCCACCGCCCCTGTGAATGCCACCCTTGCCGGGCTGATAGCGCTGACGGTGGTGGCGGCTGCGATGTTTATCTGGTTCTCGTTCAGCGCCGAGCACTTTTTCCAGTTGACCAACATCATCAATGTGACTCGCCTGGTGTCTTTCACTACGATCGTGGGCGTCGGCATGACCCTGCTGTTCATCTCCGGTGAGTTCGATCTGTCGGTCGGGTCCAACTATGCCTTTTGCACCATCGTGCTCGGTTGGCTGATCGTGGCGCGGGGGGTGGCGCCTTGGACGGCTGCTTTGATCGTGGTGGGCATTTCGTGTCTGATCGGAGTGATAAACGGTGTGATCACCACGGTGGTGGGAGTCCCGTCGTTCATCGTTACCCTAGGCATGCTGAGTTTTCTGAAGGGCGGCGCCCTGGTTATTTCGGGCGGCTTTCCCTTCTCATATCCCAAAGAACTCGATCCGAGCTTCTACTCCATCACCGCCGGGTCGGTGGGTCGGGTCCCCGCGCAGGTTATCTGGATGCTGGGGGTGCTCGTCATAGGAGGTTTGGTCCTCCGCTATACCCTTTTTGGTTATCACATCTTCGCCACGGGCGGGAACAGCCAGGCCGCCCAGGCAAGCGGGATCCACACCCGCAGGGTGAAACTTTATTGCTTTGTGATCACGGGGGGGCTGGTGGGTCTCATCTCGGTTCTGCAGGGCGGCTGGCTGAGGACCGCCTCGCCGACCACGGGAGCGGGTTTCGAGTTGCAGGTGATCGGGGCCGTCATATTGGGTGGTGTCGCGCTGTTCGGAGGGGAGGGGAGCGTATACGGGACGTTTATCGGGGCATTCATCCTGGGGATGATGCAAAACGGCATAATCCTCTCGGGCGTAAACGCCAACTGGACGAGGGTAGCGATCGGAGCGATAATCATTGTGGCGGCCACTTTGGATGTGACTCTCCGTCGGGAAGGAAAACTGGCTTCGATAATCGGCGCCACCTCCGAGTCTTTTCGACTTCGACGACGCTCCTAGCCATCTTCGGAGTCCTGACCCTGGGCTGAATCCCAAGACAGATTTCTTGAGAACCCTGTCAAGTTTGTAGGCGGGTTTTCTATTGACCGTCAGAGATATGATGATATGATCTCTTTAGGTTACGTGGGCGCACAAAGAATTGTCGAAGACCTGAGACGAACTAGCCAGGAGGATGTCATGAAAGCCCCAGATCAGAAATCGAGCCCTCTATTCACTCGAAGGGAGATGCTTGCTCTTACCGGCGCCAGCGCCGTTGCTGTGCCTCTGTTGTTGGCAGGGTGTGGCAGCGCCGAGGAGACGGCCACCACCGCCGCTCCGGCCACCACCGCGGCGCCCGCGGCGCCGTCAGTTGATACGTCCAAGGGACCAAGCCGCTCCGTGGTTTCCGCGTTGGCGTACGCTTCCTGTCCCTGCGTGGGCATCATCATGGTCGGCGCGCGCAATGCCGCCGAATTGGTGGGCTGGGACTACCAGGGAATCTTGACCGACCAGGAGGACTCCCCCGACACGCTCAACGCCACATATGAGCAGTCCATAACTCTGCAGCCCGATGTCATTATCGGCGGTATGTGGTTCGATCCCTCCGAGCCCCAGGCGGAACAGGCGATGGATCAGGGAATCCATTTCGTGGCGGTGAATACCGCCCGGTCCGAGTGGCTGGCCGAGCAGGACGTGCCGTATGTCGGACAGGATCTTTATCTGGGTGGAGTGCTGGTCGGAGAGGAAACGGCCGAACTCCTGGTGGCGAAGGGCATTACCAGCGGTCACTTCCTGACCGGAAACGTCTCGCCCGGGTCGCTGCCGATCGAGGAGCGCTACCGGGGGATCGCCGACGGCGTTGCGTCCTTCAATGCTGCCAACGGCACCAGCTTCACCACCGAGCAGTTCCCCGATCAGTCGGCGACTTTGGCTGATTCCATCCCGATCTATCAGGCCAAGATCACCGAAGTCGGCGAAGATCTCGTGGCGTTGGCCGGCACCAGCACCCAGACGCATATCGCCAACTACCGGGTGGCGGAGGAGTTGGGCTGGGCGCCTGGCGACGTGATCATTTCCGGTTTTGACACCGATCCGATCATCAATGAGGCCATTGAGACGGGTTACAGCTCGTTCACCATCGACCAGCAATTCTTCGCCCAGGGATTCATGGCGGTGATGCAGGCCTGGCAATTTGTCGAGCGGGGCATGGTCGCTCCCAAGATTTACGACACCGGAAACGCGGTCGTTACCGCGGAGAAGATCGCAGCCATCAATACGCGGGATGCAAGCTTGAACGACTTGGCTGGCTACTACGGAGTCAAACTCGGGACATAAAGCCCGGTTTTCTTCCCGCCGCCCCCAGGTTTGTTCGGGAGTGGTGTGTTTGGCGCGGTGTTCACCCATCGCGTCATGCCTTACCCGACATGTGGTCGTATTCTGAGCGAGAGGAGTTGGTATGGCGCGACTAGGAGCTTCAATAACCGATTACCTGGGTCCCGTGGACCCCGACGAATATCTGCGGGAGTGCGCGGACCAGGGTTACCGGTCCGCCCCATGCCCGGTCATAGACCCCGAGGACACCGAGGCGGCGCAATATGTACGCCGACAGTTCGCAAGAGCGGATGTGGCTATCTCGGAAGTGGCGGCCTGGGTGAACCCTATGGATCCCGATCCCCGGCTGAGAAGCCAGGCTCGGGACGAGATCACCCGCTCCCTCGCCTTGGCGGACGAACTGGGAGCGGCTTGCTGCACGACTGTTTCCGGATCGTTGGCGTCTTCTGACACTCCCGACTCTCACGTGGGTCACCATCCTGACAATTTCACGTCCGACGCCGTCGACGCGGTGATCGAGTGGATCAGCGATGTCCTGGGAGCGGTGAAGCCCACCCGGAGTTTCCTGACTCTGGAGATGTGTCCCTGGGCAATCGTGGACCGCCCAGAGGTCTACCGCCACATCTTGGACCGGGTGGATGATCCGGGGCTGGCCGTGCATATCGATCCGGCCAACTCGATGATCTCCCCCCGCGCCCTGTTCAACTCAGGAGCGGTGATCGAGGATCTCTTCGATCAGCTGGGCCAGTGGACCAAGGCCTGTCATGCCAAGGATGTCACCTTCGTGGGCAGCCCGTCAATCGTGGCGATGGAAGAGGTTCCGCCCGGCACGGGGTACCTGGATTACAACGCCTTTCTCCGCTGCATGACCCGCCTCGACGCCGACATTCCCCTGATAATGGAACATCTACCCGACCGGGAGACATACGCACAGAGCGCCGGACGAATCAGGAAGGTGGCCGCCGCGCACGGCGTTCCTCTTTAGGAGCAGCGAACTCCGCGCCTCGCGGGCATGATTGGCAAGGCGAGGGATGCAATGTCCGGTAGGGAAAACGCTGCACTCTCGGATTTTGGTTGTGGCAGCCATTGCTGATCCCGCCTGTTGATTTCCCACCGCATCGGCCTGGGAGAAGTCCACCCCCGCAAAGCCATTTACCTGGAAATCTATATACCCTGCCACTGCCAGGTGGCCGCTTCCGTCTGGAGGTAGTCCAACCTCGGTGACCTGCCCATCGGCGATGCTTATGTCACCGCTGACTATTTCACCGCCCACCAGCGCCGAATCCACTCCTAGTTGCTGGTTGCTCACGAGGGGGGTTTGGCAGTTTTGGAACCTTATGCTTTCTTAGGAAATGCTCGAGGAGACAGCTGTCTTTGTGGAGAAGGGAATCCAACTCAGTGGGCTGGTTGGCCCGGACCAGTCTCGGCGGGGGACGACGAGTTGTTCGTGTCCCCAAGTTGAGAGATGATGAGTCCCTTGGAGGAACTGGGCGCGGCTATAGCCGAATGTCGGCGGTGTGAGCGGCTGGTGGCGTGGAGGGAGAAGGTGGCAAGGGAGAAGAGGGCCGCTTATCGTGACGAGCTCTACTGGGGTCGGCCGGTGCCCGGATTCGGGGATCCCGCCGCGCGGCTGGTACTGGTGGGCCTGGCGCCTGCCGCCCACGGCGCCAACCGGACGGGGCGCATGTTTACAGGTGACCGATCCGGCGACTGGCTCTACCGGGCGCTTCATAGAGCGGGTTTCGCCAATCAGGCTCACTCGGTGGAGAGGGATGACGGACTGAGGCTCCGGGATTGCTGGGTGACGGCCTCGGTGCGGTGCGCCCCTCCCCAAAACCGCCCACTTTCGGGGGAGACTGCCAACTGCTCGGACTGGCTGATAGATGAACTGGGTCGTCTGGAACGGGTGAAGGTTGTGATGGCTTTGGGCGGGTTTTCCCATGCCAACCTGCTGCGGCTCGCCCCTCGCCTGGGTTGGTCGGCCTCCCGCCCCCGCCCCGCCTTCGGCCACGGCGCGGTAACCGTGCTGGGGAATGGCCCGACTTTGCTCTCCTCCTATCATCCCAGCCAGCAGAACACTTTCACCGGTCGGCTCACCGAGAAAATGTTCGACGAGGTCTTTGACATAGCCCGAAAGCTGTTGGAGGGGTCTTCGACGGCGGGTCCGATATGAAGAGTCTCTTGTGGAGCGCTGCCGAGGTGGCGATGCGTTTTCAGTAAAACACCGGGTTTCCGATAGCATCTGTTATCTGAACTCTTGGAAGCGACTTTGTCCATGCTGAGTCTCAACACCGACACCCTGGAGCGGTTCAACGCTGCGGCGCCCGCCTCTCTGGCGTCTCTGCGCCGGGAGGCCCTTCGCGAATACCATCGCTTGGAGATGCCTACTCCGAAAGAGGAGAACTGGAAATATGTGAGCCTCGGGTTCGATCTGGAGGAGATGCGAATTCCCCGAACCCCGGGTGATCCTCTCCCCAAGGGGGATTTTCTGGCCGCGCTGGGAAACCGGGCAGGCACGGCGGTTATGGTGGACGGCAGGCTCGTGGAAGTGGAGAACGACTCGGAGGCGTGGCTGGGGTCGACTGTGGAAGCTTGGACTGCTGATCCTCCGCTCGACCTGCTGACTCCCGACACCGACAAGTTCGCCGCCGCCGCTCTGGCCTTTTCGTTGGACGGGATCACCTTGCGCATTCCGCGCAACCGGGCAGTGGACTCCCCGTTCGTCATCGATGTCCAATCCACCTTCCCGGACACCGTAACCTTCCCCGGCCTGACCATCCGGGCGGAGGAGAATTCGGAAGCGACGGTGGTGGTGCTGTTTCGCTCGCCCGACGGGATGTCAAGTGTGATGGTTCCCAACCTGCAAACCAAGGTGGGGTACGGCGCCCGTCTTTCGGTCACCACCGTCGGGATCATGGGAACAGAGGCAGTCAACATCATGCATCATCGCTCCCGGATAGGCAGGGACGCCACCTTGCGGATAGGAGAGATCGGGCTGGGCGGCCGGTTGGCCCGGATGGATTTGCGCACCACGCTCGAGGGGGCGGGGGGAAGCGTCGAAGTAGTCGGGCTTTATTACGGCGAGATGAAGCAGGTGCTGGATTACCGGCTGTTGGTGAACCATGTGGGTCGCTCCACCAGTTCGGACGTGTTCTTGAAAGGAGGGGTACAGGATCAGGCGCAGTCCGTTTTCACCGGCCTGCTGCGAATCGAAGAGGATGCGGCGGGCACCTCCGCCTTCGAGACCAATCGCAACCTGGTGCTCTCCGGGGGCGCCAAGGCCAACTCGGTGCCCAACCTGGAGATTCTGTGCAACGATGTTATCTGTGGACACGGGTCGAGTGTCGGCCCCCTCGAGACCGAGCCCATGTACTACCTGATGAGTCGGGGTCTCAGCCGGTCCCGGGCCGAGCGAGTGCTGGTGCGGGGCTTTTTCGGGGAGGCGATCGACCGACTGCCCCTCGATGACCTGGACGACGCCGCCCGCCAAGCCGTCAACCGGCGGTTCGCCGAGGCCCAGGAAGCAGGAAGAGTCTGATGGTCTGGGTGGAGGCGGCGATCCTGGCCAACCTGGAGGAAGGACAGGGCCGAAAGATCTGTCATGGAGGCCAAGTGGCGGCGGTTTTCTTGGCCGACGGGGAGGTGTACGCGCTGGGGGATCGGTGCAGTCACGCCGAGGCTTCCCTGTCGGAGGGGGAAGTGTTTGGGATCGAGGTGGAGTGTCCCCTTCACGGAGCGGTCTTCGACCTGGCCAGTGGGGAGGCCCTGACTCTTCCCGCTGTCCGGCCGGTTCCCACCTATCCGACCCGCGTGGAACAGGAAAAAGTGTGGGTGTATTTCGCCGATGACGGGGCGGGGGCAACCTGATGGGTCTCGCTTTGAAGGTGCGGGGGCTGCGGGCCTCGGTGGGCGCGGTGCAAATCCTCCGCGGGGTCGACTTGGAGGTGCCCTTTGGAGAGATGCACGCTCTGATGGGGCCCAACGGGTCGGGCAAGAGCACCTTGTGTCATGTTCTCTCCGGTCATCCTGATTTCACGGCGGAGGGAGAAGCCTGGGTGGACGGCCGGGTAATCCTGGGCTTGGAAGCCGACGAGCGGGCCCGGTTGGGATTGGTACAGGCCTTTCAGAATCCGGTGGCGGTTCCCGGGGTGAATCTTGAGGAGGTCATGCGGGAGGCGGCGGAGGAGAGGGGGATGGATTCCGAGGAGGCGGACCGGCGGATAGCCGAGGCTTCCCAGCGCTTTGATATGGGTTCTTTCCTGGAGCGCTCGGTCAACGACGATCTGTCCGGGGGAGAGAAGAAACGTTCGGAGATATTTCAGATCTCGGTGCTCTCACCCAAGGTGGCTCTTTTGGACGAGACCGACTCGGGGCTGGATATCGACATGGTGCGCACGGTGGCGGGCGTGGTAGAGGATATGCGCAGCCCCGGCATGGGAGTGTTGATGATCACCCACCACTCGCGGATTCTCAGCTATGTGGAGCCCGATCGGGTGCATGTGATGATGGGAGGCAAGATTGTCACCTCGGGAGGACCGGGTCTGGCCCGAGAACTGGAAAAGGAGGGTTATGAGGGGGTGCGCAAGCGACTGGGCATTCCGGCCCCGGCACCCGCCGTGGCGCCCAACCGGTCTTCGGACTTCTTCACCGACCTGCCCTTCGAAAACTAGCCCAAATCGTTGGGGGCCTTGAAAACCGGAGGGCATTGATTCAAGCTAGCGGTATTGGGTTCGAGCGGCGGCCCTCCTGGGCGGCAGACGCAGCGTTGTTCATTTGGTGGCGGGCGTAGTAGAGGAGCCGACCGATACTCCGCCAAAGTGGGTGGGTAGCCTGGTCGACAATAGATACCCTAGGGAGTGCCAGTGAGGTGTGAGATCGAACAAACGGAGACCAGGTGGGGCTGCGCTTCGGCGGAGCGGTGATGGAGTACCGGTCCGAGAGAGATTCGATGGGAGAGGTGCTGGTACCGGCCCATGCCTACTACGGGGCTTCCACCCAACGGGCGGTGGACAATTTCCCCATTTCAGGAGCAGGTTTTGAACGACGGTTCATTTGGGCGCTGGGGCTGATCAAAAGCTCGGTGGCGGAGGCGGCCGGGCGGGAGGGGCATCTCGACGCCCGGATCGCCGAGGCGGTACGCCAGGCCGGGTCGGAAGTGATGGACGGCCGCTGGGACGAGCACTTTCCGGTTGATATCTTCCAGACCGGTTCTGGCACCTCCACCAACATCAACGCCAATGAGGTGATCGCCAAGCGGGCATCCGAATTGCTGGGCGCCGAGGAGAATGCGCGGCCGGTGCACCCCAACGATCATGTCAACTTCGGGCAGTCGTCCAACGATGTCATCCCCACCGCCATCCATGTGGCAGCGGCCGCCGCGGTTCATGAATCGCTCCTGCCGGCCTTGGAGACCCTGGCTGGTTCGCTGGCGGCCAAGGCGGATGAGTTCTCGGGGCTGGTCAAATCCGGCCGCACGCACCTGATGGACGCCACTCCGGTCACCTTGGGACAGGAATTCTCAGGCTACGCGGCGGCTGTGCGCAAAGGGACCGAGAGGATGAGAAAGATCTTGGCGGAGATCGAAGAACTGGCCTTGGGTGGCACGGCGGTAGGGACCGGCATCAACTGTCCGGAGGGCTTGGCACGGGCGGCTATCTCGGTCATCGCGGAAAGATCGGGTATCCCTTTTACCGAGGCGGGGGATCACTTCGAGGCGCAAGCCGGAAAGGACGCAACGGTCAACACCTCGGGATCACTCAAAACGGTGGCGGTTTCGTTGTTCAAGATCGCCAACGACCTGCGATGGTTGTCTTCGGGCCCGGTTACCGGGATCGCCGAGATACGTCTGCCTGCTCTCCAGCCCGGCTCTTCCATCATGCCCGCCAAGGTCAACCCCGTGATTCCCGAGATGGTCATGCAGGTGGCCGCGCAAGTGATCGGCAACGACGCCGCGGTCACCTGGGCGGGAGCCAACGGCAACTTCGAGTTGAACGTCATGATGCCGGTCATCGCCCGCAACCTCTTGGAGTCCATTCGACTGTTGGCCAACGCCGCTCGTGTCTTGGCCGAAAAATGCGTGGACGGGATAGAGGCGGATGCCGAGCGGGCCCGGAAGCTAGTGGAACGCAACGTGATCGTGGTCACCGCTCTCAATCCGCACATCGGATACGACGCGGCAGCTTCGGTGGCTAAGGAAGCCTTCGCCAGCGCCCGCACCGTCCGGGAGGTGGCGCTGGAACGGGGTCTCCTCACCGAAGAGGAACTGGACGGGATACTCGATCTGCAGAAGATGACCGAGGGAGGCCTCACCTAGGGTCGGGAATGGCCCCAGGACTTGGCCGCTGTCAGGCAACACCCCTACCCGAAAATCTCTTAGCATTGTCCCCAGCCACTTATAAGGTTCCAAAAGTGGACCAAGTCAAAGGGAACAGACAAATGAGCCAATCCTCGACCGATTCATCTGGACTGATTCTGCCGAGCGACGGCCCATCACCCCGGCCGTCGTTCTACGATGCTTCTATCTCAACCGTCGAGTTCATGCCTCAGATCTTTGCTGACATACACGCTCCTGTTCAGCCGGGGAACTACCCGGTAGTGACGCTCACCTACGGTGGAGGCTATAGCGCCCTAAGTCGTACCCAACTCTCACCTTTGGCCGAATATCTGGCCTCTCGAGGGGTGGTGGCGATCAACGCCGATTACCAACCTTTGTCAAAAGGGCGGCACCTCTTGGATCTACTGCATGAAGTGGTTTGCATAGCATCCGCCGCGCCTTTGCTGGCACAACCGCACCTCACTTATCCGGCCGGTCCGGTGTGGATGCTGGGCTTTTCTGCCGGGGCTAACCTCGTGGCCATGGCGACCCTCTCGGGAGACATCCTTCCTCAATCTTGTCCTCACGAACCCAGCGAGATTGTCGGCATGATCGGCTTGGGTGGGCTTTATGACATCAAACATATGTGGCATGAGGTTGCACTGATCACCCTGCTGCCCGAAGGAGCCGATTGGCTGAGGGAGAGGGAACGGTTACAGGCTAAGTTTTTCGCCCGTACCGTGAAGCGTCATATCCCCGAGAACCTATGGCTATTCCTCGACCCCCATGAGCTAGCGGTCAATCATGATCCGCGTCGCTTTTTTCTGATGGCCGGCGGGGCGGACGAAACAGCTCCCTTTTTCCATTCGCAGGATTTCACCGACGCCTTGGTAGCGGCGGGACATGACGTGACCCTTGAGGTTATTCCTAACGCGTGTCACCTTGCTTTGGCGGACCCTCAGGTCGTGGGAGAGGCGATTGTCTCTTTTCTGCGATCAACTCACTGATACCGAAAATCTCGTAGCGGCATACGCGGCCCGAACCGTTGCGCCGGGCCCGCCTTTTCCAACAGTCTCACCACCCCTGCCGCGATGGGGCCGGGACGGCTCCAGAAGTTCCATCATCTCGTCGTCAGTACCACGCGGGCGACCTTTCAAGATGCCAGGCAACCACATTCAAGATGCCAGGCAACCACATTCTTCCAAGTGGTAGTCACCCACCGTCACCGCATCGGCGTCGCCATGGCTGACCGCCACCGTCTTCGCCGCAGTCCAGATTCCTGATCAGGGGTAATCGCTCCAGGCCGCCGTGGCAGGCGATCAACCCCAAGCATCACACAAGGGACATACCTAAACAAGGTAAGGGGGGTGCTCTGAGGAAAAGTGAGGGTGTCCGGTGACTGCCATTTCTTTTTGGCGCCACGTCCGACGGAGACTGCACGCCCAGCGCTTTTCAGGGTTGGATGTCTTTGATCAATAGCACGAGTGTTAGGTCGTCGACCGGGGAAGGTTCGAACCCGTAGTGGCGGTAGAAGCCAGCGGCCTGGGAGTCTTTGGCGTGGACTAGTACGAACCGTAGCCCGGTGAGTTCGGCTACTTCGAGCGCTTTGAGGAGGAAGTGCTTGAGCAGTGCCGCGGCGAGGCCCTTACCTTGGTGGTTGCGGTCAACGGCCAGACGGCCGAGGAGCATTGCGGGCAGAGGGTCGGGCTGGTTACGGGCAGCGCGTGTAGTGGCCTCTGTACGGGCTACCACCGCCGTGGCAGACGCGTAGAAACCGACCACCCGAGTGCCGTCCGTAACGACCCAGGTACGGCTTGAACCTTCTCGCTGATTGCGTGGCGCCCGACTCTTGATCCAGTGGTTGAGAGACTCGTTTCCGCAGTCGAATCTGCCAACATCATGTGAATCAGCCAGCAGCTCTGGCCCCTGATATGGGCTCACCCCGAGTCGAGTACCGAGTCCTCGGCCAGCAACGCCGCGATCTTGGGCTTGGCTGTCGCCGGACGTTGGAGCACCTCTTGAAGCTTTTCCCAAGCCTCTGCAGACACGGCAAAGACCTGACGGTCGGCTAGGTCTTTGACAGCCGAGGCGACTGCACGGCTGACTACGTACTCACTCAGTGACATCCCGCTGGTGCTCAGCACCTGGCGCACGATTGTGTCCTGGGCCGGTGTCACCCTGAGGGTCCACCGTTTGGTCTTTGTGTCCATAAGGACTCAGTGTACGTCGCATCGACGTACAACTGCAAGTGTCTTTTCCCCCCTCTTTTCTGGTGGGGAAGATGGTCAAACTTTGGTGTCAGAAGGGCGTTGTCTGGTGAGGGTATGGATTTCTGTGTCCACAATGACCCTCGATGCGTAAACGTTGGTGCTGCCCTTGTGACTGCCAACCCACGGAACCCCTCACTGGGAATGTGCCTATTTGTATTTGGCGCTAATAGCGTTTGTTGCTACTATCGGGGTAAGTGATCCGGAGCTACCGGGACAAGGACACCCAGGCTGTCGCCGAGCGTCGTCGTGCTAGAAACCTGCCGGAGGACAACCAGCTGCGAGGACAGAGAAAACTGATGATGCTGAACAATGCCACCGACCTCAACGACCTGCGGTCCCGCCAGGAAACCGGCTAAAGGCCCTGTCGGGAGATCCCCGAGGGCAGCACAGCATTCGCATCAACGACCAATGGCGGATCTGTTTTGTCTGGAGCGACGGCAACGCCCACCAAGTCGAGATAGAGGACTACCACTAAAAGCGGAGAGCCCAATGACCACTGAAACGAAGCTTGCGCCCATCCACCCTGGAGAGATCCTCAATGAGGAGTTCCTTCTTCCCATGGGCATCACCCAGTATCGGCTGGCGAAAACCATCGGTGTGGACCCCAGGCGGATTCACTCCATCGTCCACGGCCAGCGAGCCATAACAGCAGAGACGGCTTTGCTCTTGGCACGCTTTTTCGGCAACTCTCCAGCCTTCTGGATGGGACTGCAGAGCCAATACGATCTCGAAGTCACCCGAGACCGCCTCTCGGAACGACTCGCCCTGATCGCTGTTGCTCCAGAATTGCTGTTGCTCCAGAATTAACGACGGAAGACGCCAGCCCCCGGTCGGGTGTTCGGTACACCCTCTTCCGCCCGGCGGATACCTTTTCGACATAGACCTTGAGAAGGAGTTCGCGATAGATCGTAGTATTGCGGAAGTGAGGCTTTAGAGGGGGTGGTGTGGGGGTTCTCGTTACCGCACAGCCAGTGCGGAGCACGGGGTTCCCCCAGGGAGGGGTGTCCATCCCCTTCTCAAAGCCCTGTCGGCGGCCAGGTTCGCGGCCGAGCCGGTGACCGGTAACTGCCACTAGTGAGCGATCACCTTAGGCGGTTTTTTCGCATTCCGCCGGTTCCGAAGGCGGCCCCTTTTTCAGGTTTCAGGAGTGGCGGTAGTAGCGGGCCACCGCTCCCCGGTCGGCCGCCTGGGAGCGTATGTAACGGATGGCCATTGTTGGGGATTTCCACCGGCCTGCCTGGCACAGCTCGGGCAGGCCAGTGCCGGCGGCGGCCAGGTCCTGGGCCATTCCCACCCGCAGCGAATGGCCGGAGGCCTGAAGGCCCACCGCCTCGGCACGGCGGGTGACTACCCGACCCACCGACCGGGCCGACAGATCGAACATCAAGGACGTGGTGGTGGCTACTTTCCGCCAGCGTTCTGTCGCCTCGATGGTCTGCGGGCTGATCCACAGCACCGCCCCCTCGCCGGTCTGGTCGGACTTGGAACGCTGCACCGTGAGCCGCCCGGAGCCGTCGTCTTCGATGGTCAGGTCGTCCCAGCGGAGAGCGGCGGCCTCTCCCCGGCGCAACAGCCCGTTGCGCATCACCGACAGAAGCGCCGCGTCTCGGAGGGCCATCCGTCCCCGGGGAGTGTGCGGGTCGGCCTGCAGCTCCACCACGGCCAGGATCCGGGCGAAGCTGTCGGTTCGCAGCCCGGCCGCCTGCGCCGAAGAGCCGACACGCCGGGCGATCCCGGCGATCGTGGCTGACACCAGCCAATCCTGCGTGGGATCGGACAAAGCCTCCCCGCCGGCGAGCGTCTGGAGGCTGGCACCCTCCCGATGGGCGGCCGACCTGGCGCCAGCCCTGACTGGCACTCTGCGCACCGTCGAGATACCCAGGCCGGTGGCGGCCAGGGTCGACAGCCAGTCGGCCACGTCCCCGGCGGTCGCAGAACGCCACCCCTCCGGTGGGCTGGTCCATGTCTTGGGCCAGGCTCCCCGACGGGCCGCCCATTCCACCCAACGGCCAACCATCCGCTTATAGGCACGGCGGGTCTCCATCGAGCGGGAACTGGCCAGGTTGTCGGCCGTGGCCGCCAATACCGACCCCGGTTCCGGGAGCTGAAGTTGCATGACTCCGAACCGTACCCGACGCCTGGGACACGGGGCACCGCAATTCCAAAGAAAAGCCCAAAAGGGCCGTTACCCCGTGGGCTTGGGCCTTCGGCGCACCTTGCGGTCCGACCAAAACATCACCCACCAGATCAACCGACAACACCAGACTGCAACCAGTCGAACAAAGACTCAACTACTACGACACCCCACCGCATCGCCGAGTGGCTACGGAATCAGCAAGCATTACCAGGGAAAAGAATGCGAGGTGTCCGGTAACTGCCCAGCCTGCCATTACCGGACACTTTTCTCAGCCTCCGAGGGGTCCTGGGGGGTCGTATAATTAGGGGCGCCTCATTTCTAGCAAGCTATGCGGCATTTACCAGCGGTTGGGGGTTCGCCGTTTTGTTTCGGCGGCTCCCTTTTCCGTTTTTTCACGGGCGGGGTAACGCCGGGTGGGGGGTGGCGTCTTGATGGGTGTCGAGTGGAACAGGCACCGCGTTCGTTTGAGCTGGTGGAGTTCCCCATCCGACAGCAAGATTGCAATCTATTTTTGAGAGGAAAAAAGCTTTTATGTTTGCTTTTTTTAACCGTTCTCGGCGGCACGTAGCGGTGCTGGCAGCCTTGGCCATGTTGGCCAGTGTGCTGGTCGCAGCGCCGGCTGTTGCTGCTGATGATCCTGAGCCGAACTATGAGGCTACGTTTGATGCGTGCGGTGACGCGCCGTCTTCGGGGTTCACTGATGTTCCCTCGGGTCACGCCAACGCCAGTGACATCGACTGTATCGCCTATTTCGGGGTCACCAGGGCACTTCGACCACCACCTATTCGCCGAACATGTCGGTCACCCGTGAGCACATGGCGCTGTTCCTGATTCGCCTGGCCGGCCTGGTGGGAATCGACGTTCCCGATGCTGGTGACACCGGCTTCATGGACACCGACGAGCTGTCCGGCAAAGTCACAGGCTGCGATCAGCCAGATACGCCAGTTGAATATCACCCAGGGCACTTCGACCACCACCTACTCGCCTGCCGATTATGTTAAACGCGGTAACATGGCGCTGTTCATCGCACGTTTGATGAACAAGATGACACCGTTGACCGATGGTGACCCGAGCTTGGACGACACCGCTTTCTATGGTTATACGCCTGATATGGTGGATGCGAACGAGAAGGTCACGGTCAAGAACCAGGACGATGAAGACGAAGAGCCCGACATCGATTCGCCTTACACCGACTTGGGTCCGGTGAGCAAGAACCAGTATGACGCTATTACCCAGTTGTACGAGTTGGGTGTTGCTATCCGGTATCTCTGACACCGCTTTTGCTCCGTCGGCTCTTATGACCCGCGCGGCGATGGCCGGTTTCATGGCTGCGATGTTGGATCACTCCAACGCTCGCCCCGCTGGTGTGAGCATCCAGGCTGACAAGACCTTCGATTACGGTGAATATGTTTCCACGGTGATGGTTTCTGTCCGCAGCGACGAGTTCGGCGTTATGTCCGATCAGTTGGTGGACATTTTCCAGAACAACTGCGAAGACAGCTGCGGCGACGCCGCTCACTTCGAGACTTCCGGCGACGACGCCGGGCAGTGCAACGGCAAGCAGACGCAGGGTGACTGTGCGTGGAACACCGATGACCATCAGACCGACGGCAACGGCAACATCTTTTATGGTGCTGACATCGGTGCCACACCGGCTGTCGAGGGTGACACCGGTCGTGTCCACACTGTTTATGCGTGGATCGGCGCTGAAACCGGTGACGAGTTCAACGTGGACGAAGACGACTACGCGTCTGTTGATGCGTCGTGGACTCCCGCCAGGGACAGTGTTGCTGCTAGCACCTCGATCAGTGGTGACGCCGCTCCTGGCATGACCAGGACCGATGACACTTTAACTACTCCGGCTGGACAGTTGGTTAACCTGGCCTCCACCAGTTCTGTGGTGGTTACCGGCCAACTCGAAGCCTGCGACAGACGATGGTGATCCCAACGACCCTGTGACGACCTGATGTGGCCCAGAGTGGCGTGGAAGTCACTATCGGTTTCACCAGGACCGTTTATGACCGTGAAGCTGTCGAGGGCGACACCGCCGCTGCCCCCGCAGACGACGGTGGCGTTGTCTATGAGAACACTGATGAGGCGACCAGGACCACCAACGACGACGGAACGGTCACGTTCGTGGTGGATGCTCCTCGGAACATCAAGAGCAACAAGTACCAGGACGTGATTGATGTGGTGACGTTCACGGTGGAAGCCGACAACGACGCAGACGGTACTGTGAACACCATGGGCAGCACTTCGTTCAACTGGGTTGAGGACGCACGCACCTATGAGCAGACCGACATTTCGGCTACCGACTATGTGCTAGTCGAAGGTGCGAATACTGACAACCATGATGTCAACATCAGTGTTTCTGCCAGGCTGTTGGACCAGTACGGCGCCGGTATCCGCGTGGACGGGAACGGCAACGCCTACCAGATCACGCTGACGCTTGCCTCCGCGGGTCATATGACAGACGCCGATCCGGATCTACGATTACCAGGCAACCAATGCTGCCGGTGTTGATGGTATTGTCAAGACGCCGACGATCAGTTCCAGCAGCAGCCGCCGCGGCATGGCCAGAGCACTGTTCGCTGTCAACAACATCGCGGAAGACAAGCACAACTTCGCCATTAGCTACCAGATCCGTTATGTCCCAGTGAACGCCGACGGTGAGTTCCTGGCTGGTGAGGGCAGCACCACAGTGGTAGATGATCCGGTCTATGTGAATCTGACTGATGCCAGTGGGGGTTACTGGCGATGTAGATAATCCCGACGACGGGTTGACCTATGTCTATGTGGCTGCCCAGAACAGCTCTGACGACACCCCAGTCATGGTCGATCGGACCTATGGCGGCGATGATGACAGCCCAGCCAGTCATTTCGCCACCGCAGGCACTGATGATGATGGTCATGGTGTGTTGTACGCCATGGACGACAACGACACCTACATCGAAGGCGGCGACACCGCCGATCCTTGCGAGACGATCCGCCCAGCAGCGGAAGATAATGTCAGGGTCATCTCTACTACGAAGACGCTGACAAGTCCAGCATCTTCGACATAAACCCCGACGACGGCAGCTAATAACTAAATCCCACCCCAAAAGGGTTTAGTAACAACCCCATAAGAGGGAGGCTCCCACCAGGGAGCCTCCCTCTCTCTATGCCACAAAGGTTGGGGGAGTGTGCTTTGGTCTCCGGTCAGAAACGCCGGTAGTAGCGGGCCACCGCCGGAGCGGTCGGCCGCCTGGGAACGGGTATAAGGCACCGCCATCGCCGGGGACTGCCACCGACCCGCCTGACACAGCCCCTGGGAGGCTAGCGCCCGGAGCGGCCAGGTCCCTGGGCCCATCCTCACCCGCAACGAATGCCCGGAGGCCTGCAGGCCCACCGCCTCGGCACGGCGGGACACCACCCGCCCCACCGACCGGGCCGACAGATCAAACATCAAGGAACCGGTGCCGGCCACTTTTTCGCCAGCGTTGTGTCGCCTCGATGGTCTGCGGGCTGATCCACAGCACCACCCCCTCGACGGTCCGGTCAGTCTTGGAACGCTGCACCACCAGCCGCCCTCGGGGGGTGTGCGGGTCGGCCTGTAGCTCCACCGGTGGGGCAACAAACCCCCAGGCCATCTAAAAGCCCCCATTTCCTCACTCGTCCGAGGGGAAAATTTGCGTGATAAATGCCGTTAACACACAAACCCACATACGCATGATCTACCAGAGTTGTGCGTTTGGACGCCCCACGCCACGGTGTGACCGTGAGTGTGATTGCCCGAGGGTGGCTAGCAATGGCCCTGCTGGCCGACGGGGACATGGACGCCATGCTGTTCCACGGTTTGGACGACCGCCTGGCCGCCGACGTGCCCAGGTTCGGCGCCGAACCCACGGTCATGACAGACCGGACATGACCGTGCGGTGGGAGCGCGAAGGCGGCGCCCGACCCATCCCCGACACCACTATTCGCCCCGGCAAAAGGGGCAATGGCCGGGCGTAGCCTCGGTGGTCGGAAAAACAAACACCCAGGAGCGTGACCGTTGGCGTGACAGCCGGACGAGAAGGGCGTGACCGTTGGCGTGATAGCCGGACGAGCAGGGCGTGACCGTTGGCGTGACTCGCCACCCGAACCCCACCCGAACGCTACTCCCTCGTGCGTATACGTACGCCACACCCACCAGCACCCCCTCCAGGAGGATCGCTAAGGAGATGCCCCAACCTGCATCCATTGAGATAAGAGTCGACCTACACTCTATCTCATGGATGCAGACCGATGGGCGATGATGCACGCCGAACTGTCGGAGATGCGACAGATCGAAGAGGGCGAAATCGAGACGACCCACCGCGGAAAACCCCGTCGCAGGCCCCGACTGTGGGTGACCCTGCACACCGAAGAGTTGGACGAGCTCAAGCGGCGGGGGAGAGTCCACCAGGTCAGCATCGCAGCGCAACTCCGATGGGCAATGGCGCAAACAGATCCGGAGGCTGCCCTGCAGGAGATCACCGGCATCGGCACCGAGGAGCTGCTCGCCCTCCCCGCCGACCCAGGGCTTAAACCCAGGCGAGACAGGCCGGGGTGGCGGCGGCGATCCATCAACTGGAAATGACGATGGCACAGAAACCGGAGTGCTGGTGTCTCTGCTCAGTGGAGCCACGCCGACTATGACCCACCCTGACCGCACCCGCCTGCAGGTGTTCATCCCCACCGCCACCGCCGAGGCCTTGGGCATCGCCGCCGAGTCACTGGGACTGTCCAAAACCCAAACCGTCGAAATGATCCTCGGCCAGTACCTGACATACAAGGGGATGCTCACCACCAACACCGCCGCGTGGCCAAAGCCCAAACCGCCGGCATCCGTCCAACGGCCGATCACGCTGCCCACCCGCCTGGTCGAGTGGCTGCAGTCCCAGCCCGGCAACATTTCCGACGCCACCCGCTCGGCTATCGCCAGTGGGATTCGCATCGAACAGCAGGGCGGCAAGGCTTACCGTCCGCCGAAAAAATGGATGCAACATCGAAGCCGGGTCAACGTACGAATCCCGGCGAAGATGGCGGCCGTCATCAAAGCCCGCCAAGCACAAAAAGATCTCAGTTGGAGCGAAGTGGCACTCACCTACATCCTCGGCGCCTATGTTGAGGCCTCCAAAAGCCCCTAGAAGCCCCTAGAAGCGGGGGCAAAACACCCCACTGGGACGGCCCAAACTCGGGGACTCGGCGGCCCTGTACGAGACACAGCCATTCTGAGATGATCCTCAGACAGTTCTCCGGCCGGCGTCATAGCCCAACTTGGTTTTCACGGTTTCGGGCGGCAAAAAACCGCTTGTCAAAAAAGCTGTCAACCCCCCGTTGACTGACAGGTCGCTTTTGACAGGTTAAATCATCGGGTTTCGGTGGGGAAACCATAGATCTCAGCGTTAGCAACCTTGCCCAACAGGCACCGTCATCGACTGCCATACGCATGATCTGCTTAGAATTGTGCGTATCGACGCCCACCCTCTCGCTCGACCCGATTCCGGCGCCGGCGGCGTCTTGGCCGCGGGAGTGGTGGCCGCTGTCCGCGCTTCTCGCGCCGACAGCACCCGCCGGGTGTACGACTGCTACACCCGCCAATGGGCCGACTGGTGCGCCGCCCGAGGCATCTCTGCCCAGCAGCGGCGGGCCGGTCGAGGTGTGCGCCTGGCTACAGGCGATGCACGCGGCCGGAGCCTCGCCCGCCACCGTCCGGACCGCCCGCGCCGCGCTCTCCCACCATCACCGCACGCTCGCCATGCTCCTCGCCGCCGCCGGAAGTGGTGGAGCGGCGATCGCCGCCGCTCCTGACCCGGCCGCTTCCGAACTGGTAGCAGCGACGGTGGCGGGTATATCGAGAACGCGGACTCGACCTCGGGGCCAGGCCGCCGCGCTCGGAGCCCAGGCCATCGCCGACGTGCTCGCTGATCTCCGCCGAGACGCCTCCCACCTCGCCCGCCGAGACGCCGCTCTGCTCTCGGTGCTCCGCTGGGGCCTGCTGCGCCGTTCGGAGGCCTCCGCTCTCCGCTGGGACGACCTGACCATCCAAGACGACGGATCAGGACGGCTCACCGTCCGCCGTTCCAAGACCGACCAGACCGGCGAGGGCGCGGTGCTCTACCTCCCCCGCCAGACCGTCCGGCTGCTCTCGGCCTGGCGGGACACCGCCCAGGCCCGAGGGCTACCCGCCGAGACTCACAGCCCGATGTGGGGCCGACCGCTCCACCCCTCCACCGTGGGCCGGATCGTCACCCGCCGAGCCGACCACGCCGGACACCCCGGCATGACCGCCCACAGTCTCCGGGTGGGCATGGCCCAGGACCTCGCCACGGCCGGTGCCGGACTGGTCGAGCTGCAGACCGCCGGAAGGTGGGCCAGCCCGAGAATGCCCGCCCACTACACCCGCAACCACGCCGCCGGCCGCGGGGCCGTCGCCCGCTACGCCCGACAGACCGGAGCCACGTGATCGACACACCCGAGGACGCTCCTCCCCCGATCCTGGCGGGACAGACCGCACTACCCGGAGCCGTCCCGGCGTGTCCACGGTGCGGCCAGGCCCTCCCAGCCCGGCTCTGCGTCGAATGCAGCGCCTCCCTCAACGACCGAGGCCCCCAGGCCCGCCGCTGCACCAACTGCGCCCAGGGGCCCGCCGCCGGTCTCGAGAAGCAGCCCGGCAGAGGGCCTATAGGAACGCCTAGCCGTTCAAGGCGATCCCGATGAGAACAAGTTTGGGTGTTGGTTTGGGGCGCCCCTTTTTTTCTAGGCGGTTTTTTCGCATTCCGCCCGATTCCGGGTTCCCTTTTTCAGGTTTCAGGAGTGGCGGTAGTAGCGGGCCACCGCTCCCCGGTCGGCCGCCTGGGAGCGTATGTAACGGATGGCCTCGAACCAATAATGGTGGAAGAAAGCTGGGCGCACTCTATGACCTACCTGACCGAGGTAACGCGAGTCGCCATGTTTCTCGACCCTAACGCTGATGGAGGGGCTATCGGCGTGGCTGACCCGATACCCAGCTAGTCAGCGCCGGCGGCGAGGGTGGCGGGTGATCTGACGCAGACCATAGCGGCCGCTAAAGCCGATCTGAAGGTCTTTTGGGATCCCCCGGTGGGACGAACCACCCCTAGTGGACCCTTTGGGGGAAATCTGTTGAGCCTCCGGCGCTGTCTACCGGCACTCCTTCCCCACCTAGTCGCTAAAAGCGACCGGCAGGCTGACCACCCCGACCCCGCCACAAGTTTGGCGGGGTCGTAAATCGCCGCTGTGAAGGGCTGACACTCCCCAAAAAGTGCGCCTATGTGCAAAGGACACTGGAAACCGAACAAGCCCTGGCCATGATGGAATGGGCTACCAAGGTCAGAGTTTTAATGCCGCGTTTTGCGAACCGCGCGCCGTACTGTCGGCGTGCCCTATCACACCTGGAAACGGTGGAGCGCCAAGGCGAGAGAGGCCTCCTGGGCGGACCAGCCACGGCGGAGCTGCTGGACCCTGGCAGCCCGGAGGCCAGCAGCCGGGCAGGGACAGCTCCAGCTATGGGCGGAGCCCCGACGGCGGGCGGAGGCTTGCGGAACTCCGATTAGAAGGGTGGTCCCCAAATGTTCCCTTGTCGCGAGCGTGTCACATGTCCCGCCCTCCAAGACCACAAAGTAAAAGTCATCACCGGGTTAACCGTTGGCGAAAGACCGTCGCAGCTTCTCCCCAATGTGAAGTAGGAGGGGGGTGCTTTACGGACAGATGCCTATGCGGGATTTATTGTCGCACCGGCTTCGGAGGCGCTCCGTTTGCCCATGGCCTGTTCCAGGGTGATCCAAGGCAGGGTGGCGCATTTGATCCTGATCGGATAGCGTCTAACTCCTGCCAGGGCCAACAGATCGCCGAGATCGGAGAAGCCCTGCTCGTTGGAGTCTGGGGGAACCCGCATCAGCTCTTGGAAACGGCTCGATAGACCGAGGGCTGCGGCGATTGGGTTTCCGGAGATTGCCTGGCTCATCAGGGAGGCGCTGGATTGGCTGATGGAGCAACCCTTCCCGGTGACCGAGATCGCGCTAATCCGGTCGTCTCGCAGATGAAGATCGACTTTCACTTCATCCCCGCACAGCGGGTTGGCGCCTTCCGAGGAGACATCGGGGTCGGAGAGAGGCGCTCGATGGCGTGGGTTGCGATAGTGATCCAGGATCACCTGTCGGTACAACTCTGGTAGAGACATTTCTCTATAGGTTAGAAAGCCGGTGGTCGAGGATTGGCCGGGGTGCTAGGACTGGTTTCGGAAAGATTCGTATCCTTCCGATTCCAGTTGGGCGGTGAGTTCGGCGCCTCCTGTCTTCACCAGCTTTCCCCCTACCAGCACATGCACGAAATGGGGAGTGATGTAGTCCAGCAATCGTTGGAAGTGGGTGATGATCAGGAACCCTCGTTCAGGGCCGACCATGCGCTGCACTCCGTCGGATACGGTGCGCAAGGCGTCGATATCCAATCCGGAATCTGTCTCGTCCAGGATGGCCAGCTTCGGCTCAAGGACAGCCATCTGCAGGATCTCGTTTCTTTTGCGTTCCCCACCCGAAAACCCCTCGTTAAGGTATCGGTCGGCGAAATGGCCGGGGATGCCCAACTCTGCCATGGCGTCCATCACTTTGAGACGCAGTTCGATTATCGAGTAGTCGATGCCGGTGCGGTTGGAGAGAGCCTGACGCAAGAACTGCACAACCGGCACTCCCGGGATCTCGGTTGGATGCTGAAAGGCCATGAAGATTCCCCGGTTGGCCCGTTTGTTGGGGAGATCCTTGGTAATGTCCTCTCCCTGGAAGTAGATGGCCCCTTTGGTTATCAAGAATCCGGGGTGGCCCATCAACACGGAGGCAAGTGTGGTCTTCCCTGATCCGTTGGGTCCCATCACTGCATGGATTTCGCTGTTATGGATGGTTAGGTCGATACCGTGAAGGATGGGAGTTGCGTTGGCCAGCGCCGACACATGAAGATTTTCGACGTGGAGAAGGGGTAGTGAGGTCACGATCCATGACACTAATGAAGAGGGGAGGAGGATAAAAACCCGTCTGAATAATTCGAAACGCACCAGTTTGGCAGTATTGTTTCGACCTATGTCCGATTTATCCCGTCGAGAACCGGGGGAAGAACACGACTCTCCCGGTTTTCCGTCCGCCTTTCTTGGCTACCAGCGCAAAGCCGTTGATCAATATCTGAAGGAACTCTTCGAATTCAGGATGGCAAGCTTGGAAGTTCCCGCGCTTTACTCAGGCTCACCAGTCTCCGGTGACCAGGTTGACCGGTACCGGGAGTTGGGGAGGGAGATTGGAGATCTCCTGAGGTCAGTTCAAGAGACAGCCGCCAGAATCAAGGAGCAGGCGGAGTTGGATGCCGCGCGGTGGCGCGGAGAGGCCACAACCGAGGTGGAGAGGAGGATTGTCGAGGCGCAGGCAGCCGCCGAAGAACTTCGGGGCGCCGCCTGGGAGGTGTCGACCGAGATGATCACCCAACTCCAGGACATGGAGCTTGAGACCTATCGCGAAGTGGATAAACATTCACAGGAAGTCATCGCCGAGGCGGAGAACGAGTCCCATCGTATCCGGGAGGATGCCCGCCGGAGGGCGGAGTCGATCCGAAGCGACGCCAATGTGGAGTCACTGGAGGTGGAGGAAAGGACGCGAGCTCTGTGCGATCAGATGATCGACTCCGCCCAGCAGCGAGTCTCCGCTATCCAGGAAAGAGTCTTGGCCTTGGAGCGCCATCGCGACCAACTGTTGGAGGAGATCGGAGGAATCCGTTCGGGCGCATCGCCTATCGGAGTGAAGCTGGTTGACCAGACAGGCGCGTTGATCTACCGACCCGCTCCTTCTTCGGAGGAGGAGCCTTCCCATGTAACACCTCATCATGAGATGTCGGGGTTGGTTAGGGTGATCACCCAGGACAAACCGGCTGAGGCGCCCATAGAGGATTCCCCACCACCGGGATCGGCTGCTTCCACCTCTGTGGAGGAGGGGCCGACGGAAGAACCAGCGCCGACCGCGCTCTCTGGAGACAGGACCGGCGAAGCCAGCCCGACCCAGGATAGCGAAGAGGGTCCAGCGGTCGAGAAGGTGGAAGAAGCGGGCTCCTCGGGCGCGCTGGGGGATTTCGAAGGGTTATTCGCCTCTCTCAGGCAGGTGGCGCCCGGTGGTTCGCTCCCTTCTTCGAGGCCGGCGGTCGGGCGCCGCAACGGCTCCTCCGAGCAGGTATCTTCAGCGGCGGCATCCCGTCCGGTCACTCCCCGGGTGGGAGATGCCGAAGCGGAGGCCCTGAAAGAAGAGATGCTGCTTCCGGTGGCCAACCATTTTCTCCGTCTGTTCAAAAGGCTCCTGGCAGAGGAGCAGAACCGGGTTTTGGAAGGAATAAGAGTCGGAGAACTGCTGTGGAACGTGGAGGAGGTGGACATTCGTCTGCGGTCTCATCTGGAGATGTTGATGGAACAGAGTTGGCAGGCGGGTCATGACGCTGCTGAACGGCTGGCTGGACATGACATTCCGAAGCCGGCGTTTGATCTGGGGCAGGAAAGAGGGTTTGCCCATCTGTTGGTCGCCGATGTAACCGAGGCCATGGATATGGTGAGGTCTTCAGAGGATGTCTCGCAGCTGAGCCGGCTTGCCTCCCGGATGTTCCGGGTATGGAGAAGCGATACGTTGGAGAGCCATTTGCAGGAACTGGGATCCAAGTTCTACCAGGAAGGCCTGGTCCGGTCGCTGAGGGAGGCGAGTGTTTCCGAAGTATCGGTAGCCTCGGCCAGAGAGATTCCCTAAACCGCGTCGAGTCGGTCGAATATCTGCGATGTTTCTGCGGTGTCCCGTGTGCATCGTCCGCACAGGGTTGCTCATAGGGCCGCCTGCGGAAGACGTTTAGCCTCGGGGGTCGGGTAAGGTCGGAAGCGGGTTGATCCGCATATTAGTTTCCGGCGTCTTGGCGGCGATGGTGCTGGTTGCCTGCGCGGGGACGGGAGATTCCGATGGGATCGCACCGGAGGCCGGGGAGACAGTCCCACCGGTATCAGAGGACGCGGTGCCTCTCGATTCAGTGGATGAAGAAGCCGTTGGGCCGCCGAAGGGATCGGCATTGGATCCTCCCGAGATACTTGATCTGTTGTTGGTCACCGGCTCGGGTGGAGAGGTGACGGTGATCAACCCGGATGGAACGGGGGCGCGGGAGTTGCGGGGCGCGGCGGGGCCCGGCGAGCCGAGCTCGCAACCCACCTGGGCGCCGGCTTCTGTTGATGGCCGTCGTCGTGTGGCATGGACGGAGCTCGGCGATGGCGGGACATTCCGGATCGCGCTCGGCGATGTGGAGGACGGAGAGGTAATGAGATACCCGTCCCCGGTGGCGCCCTTCTACTACTACTGGAGTCCCGATGCCACGTTGTTGGCGTTTTTGGGTCAAAACGTTTCTTCTCCGGTGCAGATGGGTGTGTTGGACTATCAACGTGACGAGGTGGAGATAGTTGGTGGGGGTCAGCCTTTTTACTTCGACTGGCGGCCCGATTCGCGGGCGATTGTCACCCATGTCGACGATGTCTTGTCGATCTTTACCCGTACCGGCGAAGCTTGGTCATCGGAAAGCGTTCCCCTCAGGCCGGGACTGTTCCAAGCTCCGGCCTGGCTTTCCGAAGACCGGATTCTGACTGTCGTGCCCATATCGCCGGGCTCTGTCCAGGTAAGTTTGAGGAGAGCGCAAAACGCTCAGGACGACCCCTCCCCGCAGCGGCTGATCTCAAGCGATCTGGAGGGTCGCTCCATTGTTACCTTGGCTGATCTGGAGGGAGCGGCCAGCTTCGAGTCGGACCCCACGGGGAGGTGGGTGGCGTTTTCGAACCTCTCCGGTCCGTTGCGGGTGGTCGACCTCACCGATGGCGGGGAGGTGGCTGTCTCCGAGGGCAAGGTGGCGGCTTTCGAATGGAGCCCGGTGGGGGGCAAGCTTTTGTTCATGGAGGTGGATAGTGAGGCCCCGGCGCTGGTGCCCAAAGTGTGGGATGGGGACGAAACCCTGGTCTTCCCCTCGTTTTATCCCACCCGAGTGTTGCTTCTTCAGTACCTGCCGTTTTGGGATCAATACACCCGCAGCCTTACCTGGTGGTCGCCCACCGGCGAGGCTTTCACCTATCCGGGGGTATCTTCCAGTAACGGTGAAGATCGGATCTTCGTCCAGTATCTCGACGATTCCCAGCCGGTCGCGGTGCGAGGAGGCGTATTTGCCAGTTGGTCACCCGTCCCACGGGACCATTTGACCGCTTCCTGATCGTAACGTCGGCTAATCCCAGCCGAGTTGGTGGAGGCGTCGTTCGGAGAACCCCAGGTAATGGCCGAGTTCGTGCAACAGGGTGCGGCGGATCTCCTGTTCGGTCTCGGTGCGGGAAAGCCCCAACTCGAGATGAGCGAGACGGTAGACGCGGATCTCGTCAGGGAGCACTCCCCAATAGTCGGCGGCCCGTTCCGGCAAGGACACGCCGTTGTATTCGCCCAACAACGTCTCCCCGCAATCCCGGTCTCTCTCCTCGGGAGGAGGCGAGTCCATTGCCACCACCAATACGTTGTCTATCAGGGAAGTGATCCATTGGGGGAGCTCTGAGAGCGCCCGGTCTAGGACTGCCTCAAACTCTTCGGTACGCATGGCCGTTTGGGAGACCAGCGAATAAGCCGGTAGGAGTACTCACTCCCGCTGGATTTTTTCTTGACAACATGACGGCCTTCCCAATTACGGGAATCTACCAGCAGTGGTGTCTGCGGGGACCCGACTTACCGGCCTGTCCGGATTCCGCTAGGATCGGATCCAGTCTGTAGTACTCCGGGAGGAGGCATCGCCAAAGATGACGAACCGCACGATCACCTCTTCCTTGGGGCGAGCCATCGCCGACACGGTTTGGAGGCCGAGCGGCGGCTGATCATGTTAGATCCCGGCGACTTTGCCTCCCAACAGGAAATCAAGCCACTTCTGGGCGCCATCGGCGACTCCCACCCCTATGTCCGGGGAGAGGAGATGCCCAACCGATCTGCCACGGTGGTGGTGTCGATGTGGGGTGATACCAACATATACAGCCGGGTGGGTATCCCCGCGCCCACCTGCGAGCCGAGCCGCGGGCGGGCTGGAGTGCCGGGGAGTGGTTGCATTAAGCTCGACAACAGGTTGGAGGGGGCCAATATGTACGCACTCGCGGCTCTCTCTATCTGCGCTGGAGCATCGCTGCGGCCGTGACCTCATCCGGCCCGGTCAAATCACCTCTCCGGTATGAGTGGATGGCACATCTGGGGGGGATGGCGGTGCTCAGCGGCGTTCAGTTGATTTCCCCCGCCCTTCCGGCCATGGCTGAGCGTTTCGCCTTGTCGGAGTCGGAACTCTCTCTGGTGATCAGCGTCTATTTGATTCCTGCCACTTTGGCTTCCGTGCCGGCCGGGCTGTTGGCGGACCGCATTGGACGACGGTGGGTTTTTGGAGGCGGCTTATGCCTGTTCGGCTTGGCGAGTCTGTTCCTTCCCCTGGCGGCGCAGTCCTCCTTCGGGGCCCTCTTGGTGATGCGGTTCCTGCAGGGGCTCGGGTTCGCACCCGCTTTTCCCCTCACCATCACCATTTTGGGGGATCTCTACAAAGGTCCGGCGCTGGTGAGCGCCCAGGGACGGCGCGCGGTGATGATGCATGTGGCGGACGGTGGCTACCCCATCCTGGGGGGGATGTTGGTGGGACTCTCCTGGTTGGCCCCCTGGTACTTGCAAGCCGTGGCTCTTCCCGTCGGATTGGTGGTGCTGGTTGCTTTTCGGGATTGGGTGCCCCTGGGCCGTCCGGGTGGGATGGGCGGCCTGCGATGGCTGTGGCGCTCGGTGCATGTCAAAGGCGCTCTGTCCCTCCATTATGTGGGGTTTCTCCGTTTCTTCGTGAAATTCTCCCTGCTCTCTTATCTGCCGCTGCTGTTGGTGGTTTCCCGGGGAAAGACTGCCGCCGAGGTGGGCTTGATATTGGGAGTGTCCTCCTTGTGCGGGACCTTGGGAGCCGCGGTCAGCGGCCTTTTGGCCCGGCTCGGCCCCGCCTCGCGGTGGGTGATCCTCGGGATAGTCGTGCAGGCCCTGGTATTGGTGGTCATGGCGTTCTGGTCGGGTATCTGGATTCTGATGACGGCCGCGGTCGCCTATGGGCTGGCCGACGGCGCCCTCGGGACTTTCATCAACTCCTATCTGGCGTCGGCGACCGACCCCGAACACCGGGCCAGCTTGGTAGCGGCCAACGGAGCGGTAAAAAACCTGGGGAAGCTCTTGGCCCCCGTCCTGTTGGGGTTCCTGGTGCTGGTGGTGCCCATCTCGGTGGGCTTCGCCGTGGTGGCGGTGCTAGCGGCCATAACGGCGCCGGCGGCCGCTTCTTTGCGGGTCTACGATTCCCGGATCTCTGGGCGCCTCCCCAAAGGTGGCGGCAAGTCTTGAACAAGGGTGGAATGTGAACACGGTTCAGCGTGTTCCTTGGATGGCTATTCCCATATAACCGGCGCTACCTCATAGCCCATGGAGACCTTCCTCCATTGCTATGAGCCAACCACCAACTTGTGTCTCGGTGGAGGATGCTGTTCGCTAGGGGCAAGCAAGTGTCCGTCGCCGCGAGGAGCGACAGTCGGAGGCCATGAGGCCAGAGGTGGGGATGAGCAGACCAAGTGGCGCCGCATTTGGAGCCCGAGAAGATCAGGTGGCCGGGTTGATCAGTTGGTAGAAAACGTCCTGGTCGTATGCGGTTGCGGTGATGATGGCGAACGGTTCACCCGTCTCGCCGGGGAACGTCATATGCGTTGTTACCTCTCCCTGCGCTTGGTGTTCGCTTTCTATGACCAAGCCGGCTTGGGGATCGAACCACGTGGTTGCCTGGACGGGTCCGGGGGTGACGCTTATCAACAGTTTGAACTCCGAGAGGACCTCTTGGCCTTCTTGGGCCTCATCCTCGGGCAGTTCGTCGGAGAAAGCGCCGAACATGCCGGTCAGGAATTCGCTCATGTCCCACTCGAACGGCTCGGTCTGATATTCGCTCTCCACCACCAGGATTGGTCGATCTTCTGTTCCTTCCACTGCCACCAGGCGGTGTTCAGCGTTGGTGATGACCATGCCTCCCGGCCCCTCCTCTTCGGTCCGCTCGGTCCACGTGTCACCGACATCTACCGGATGATCGGGGAAGGCCGGGCCGACCGGCCGGCTGAACTGTTGGTTTCCGGCCGAGCTGTTGGGCAGGAAGTTCTCGTTGCCGACCAGATCGTCCAGCTCTTTGCTGGAGAACTCCAAAACGTTGCCCTGCTGATCCACCACCACTGTTATATCGATCGGCGTTTCGAACCCCGGCGCATCGACTATTTCGTCGGTCGGCATGCCACCCATGGACGCCTTGTTTTCGACCACTTTGAAGTCGGAGAGAATGCGGATGATGGTGGTGTTCTCTTCGGCGCCGGGATCGGTCCGATAGCTGAGAGTTCCCGCCAGGATGCTGTTCACCGTGATTGGGCCGGGGGGCATTTCGG
The DNA here is from genome assembly GCA_965214265.1 of Acidimicrobiia bacterium. GTDB lineage: Bacteria > Actinomycetota > Acidimicrobiia > Spongiisociales > ZC4RG35 > Bin76. The sequence goes on along the minus strand of CBDCBK010000010.1, from coordinate 264,297 downwards.
CGGCTGCTCCGCCATCCAGTCTCATCTCGGCCTGCTGTTCGATGGAAACGGCGTACTCGACTTCACCGCTCGAGGGGTAGTGGTAGGAGAGGAGGGTCGGCTCGAAATCCGGCGCGGCTGCGGTGGTGGTCGTTTCCGAGGCGACGGTCGTTTGTGAGGCGTTCGTGGTGGTGGTTTCGGGCGCCATGGTTGCGGTCGGGGGCGCGGCTGCGGTGGTGGTCGTTTCCGGGGCGGCTGCGGTGGTGGTTTCCGGGAGGGTTGAGGGGGGTTGATCCGAGGAGGAATTCCCCCCACAGGCGGCCGCCGTCATCAAAAGCAGCGCAGACGCGATGAGGAACCGGTTTCTAAAAGAGGAACGAGCCTCGGTTCTCGTCACAACTGCGATCCTAGCCGTTTGAAGGCTCTGTTCGGGGTGTTGTCAGGAAGAGGGTCAGCCGAAGTAGTCAGGCTCCTGGCCAGGGATCCATTTGATGTTGCATCCTATGGAGGGCTTTTGGGCAGAGGGCACCTCTTGGCCGGCCCTCACGGCTTCCACTGCCGCCCGCAGGTCGTTTCCGGTCACCGGAATGGAGTTGGAAGGCCGGGCATCGTCGAACTGACCCCGGTAGGCCAATGTCCTGTCCGGGCCGAACACGTAAAAATCGGGCGTGCAGGCGGCGGTGTAGGACTTGGCCACCTCCTGGGTCTCGTCGTAGAGATAGGGAAAGGCGTAACCGTATTCACGGGCCACCGCGGCCAGCTTGTCGGGTGCGTCATCGGGAAAACTGTGGATATCGTTGGAGCTTATGGCCACCACGGAAACGTCGGTGTCCTGATAGTCGGCCCCGAAGTTCACCAAGCCGTCCTGGATATGGACCACGAAGGGACAGTGGTTGCAGATGAACATGATCACCAGCGCGGCGCCGGCGTAATTCTCCAGTGATACGGTATTTCCGCTCACCGTGTCGGGCAGGGAAAAATCCGGAGCGGGGGTTCCCAAAGGAAGCATGGTTGACGCAGTCTTGACCACGATGCTTCTCCTTTCTAGTCAAATTTCTAGGTGTTCTGAGTGTAGTCAAACCGATAGCCTCAATGCCGATGCCTGAACTGTTCGATGTCGCTCTCTACCTGCACGCTTTGGATCAAGAATAGGGCTGTGCTTCTTCCAAGATGTTTCCCTCGGATCGATTCTCACACCCGGCTGATCAGGTTAGAGAACTCACCTGTTTCGATGTGGTGCGGGCCCTACTGTTCGTCTATGGGACGTGACAGGGACTTGCCGATCCGAGTTGTGAGGAGGCGGTTCGGTCGAGGCCACCGCAGTGAATCAGCCAGGTCGGTCAAGATATGGATATGCGGATAAGGAGGGCCAACCTGGCAGACGCAGGAGCCATTGCGAGGGTTCAAGTCGATACTTGGCGGACCACGTACGCTGGCATCGTGCCGGCTGAGCATCTGGCAAACCTATCGTGTCGTGATGGGGGATCGTGGTGGGAAAGCGTCCTCTCAAAGGACCGACCTGCCGTGAGGATTTTTGTTGCCCAGAACCACGGGGGCGAGGTCATCGGATTCGCGGGAGGAAGCCGGGAGCGCCAAGGCAATCGAACCTACCTGGCCGAACTCTATTTCATTTATGTGCTTGTTGAGAATCAAGGCAGGGGTCTGGGACGGCGTCTTGTCTCGGCCGTGGCAGAAGGGCTCCTGGCGGACGGGCTCGGTTCGATGCTGGTTAGGACCGGTTGACTACCAGTACAAGATGGGATTTACCTCTCTCGTATGGTCAGCCGAAGTAATCAGGCTCCTGTCCGGGGATCCACTTGATGTTGCATCCAATGGATGGTCTCTGGACCGGTGATACCTCTTGATCGGCTAGCACCGCCTCCACTGCCGCCCGCAGGTCGCTTCCGGTCACCGGAATGGAATTGGAGGGCCTGGCGCTGTCGAACTGGCCCCTGTAAACCAATGTCCGATCCGAATCGAAGACGAAGAAGTCGGGGGTGCAGGCTGCGGTGTAGGATTTGGCCACTTCCTGGGTCTCGTCATAGAGGTAGGGAAAGGCGTATCCGTTCCGGCGGGCCATGTCGGCTAGCTTGTCCGGCGCGTCGCCCGGGTACTTCTTGGCGTCGTTGGCGCTGATGCCCACCATGGAAACGTCAGCGTCGCGGTAGTCGTTGCCGAAGCTGACCAAACCGTCTTGGATGTGAATTACGAACGGGCAGTGGTTGCAGATAAACATCACTACCAGGGCTTTCCCGGTACGATCTCCGATGGAGACCGTGTTGCCCGTGACCGTATCGGTCAGCGAAAAGTCGGGCGCTGGGGTTCCGAGAGGAAGCATGGTCGAGAGGGTGTCTACCACAATGTGTCTCCGTTTCTGATCATCGTTGCGTCTTCACCACCCAAGGTTAGACCGTTAGGTAGCCTGAAGAACCAATGCCGGAACTTCCCGACATCGCTTTGTATCTGCGGGCCCTGGAGCCTCGCATAATGGGTAAGCAGGTGAGGGGATTCTTGGTGCGTTCCATGTCGGTTCTCCGCACCTACCAGCCGCCTTACGAGGAGGTGGTGGGGAGAACGGTGGTCGGCCTGCGGCGGATCGGGAAGCGCATAGTGTGGGAGTTCGACCAGGACCAGCTCTTTCTGGTCATTCATCTGATGGTGGCCGGGCGACTGCGGTGGCACGAGCGAGCCGGTGTCAAGCCTCCCGGAAAGGTGGGCTTGGCTGCTTGGGGCTTCCCCGGAGCCACCTTGGTGCTCACCGAGCAGGGGACGAAACGGCGGGCGGGGATATGGGTGATCTCGGGAGAGGAGAACCTGGTGGCCGAGGACCGGGGAGGGCTGGAACCGCTCGAGATCTCCTCCCAGCAGTTCACCGAGGCCATTCGACGGAGGAATCACACCCTCAAACGTGCCCTGACCAGCCCGACCATTCTGTCTGGGATCGGCAATGCCTACTCGGACGAGATACTGTGGGAGGCCCGGCTGTCGCCGGTTAAGATGACTTTCCGGCTTAGCGATCAGGAGGCCGATCGTCTGCACGAGGCGGTCAGAAAAGTGCTCTCCTCCTGGATAGAGCGGTTGGCCGTGGAGACCGGGGAGAGATGGCCCACCAAAGTCACCGCCTTTCGGCCGGAGATGGCGGTGCACGGCAAGTACGGGAAACCCTGCCCCCGGTGCGGGGCGTCGGTGCGGAGAATCGTCTACGCCAGCAACGAGACCAACTACTGCGCGACCTGCCAGACAGGAGGAAGGCTTTTGGCCGATCGCTCACTCTCGCGATTGCTCAAAGGGGACTGGCCCAAGACCCTGGAGGAGTTGGAAGAACTGAGAACCGGCGCGCAGACCTAGCAGACGGCCGCAGGTCGCGGGTCCGATAGTATTTCCCGGATAGGACCTATTGGAGGTGCAGATTGTCCACTCCTATCCGGTTGACGGGGGTGACCAAGAGCTATGGCAAAGCCCGCGGAGTGGTAGATCTGGATCTGGAGGTGCGAGCGGGAGAGGTTTTTGGATATCTCGGCCCCAACGGCGCTGGCAAGACCACCACCATCCGCATGCTGGTGGATCTGATTCGACCTCAAAAAGGAGAGGTGGAAGTGCTGGGTGGTTCTCCCAAGGATCCTTCCATCAGGCGTCGGATCGGGTATTTACCCGGAGAGGTCGAGTTCTATGAACGCATGTCGGGTGGGGACTTACTCGCCTATATAGGCAACTTGCGGGGCAAGGGCGGAGATGCCCTGGCCAGGGAACTCGCTGAGAGGATCGATCTGGATCTCTCCCGGCGGATAGGCGATCTCTCCAAGGGAAACCGTCAGAAACTGGCCTTGGTGCAGGCGTTGATGCATCGGCCCGAACTGGTGATACTGGACGAACCCACCTCCGGTCTGGACCCATTGGTGCAACAGGAGGTATATCGGCTCATAGATGAGATCAAGGCCGAAGGTGTGACGATTTTCTTTTCATCCCATGTCCTATCGGAGGTGGAAAGGGTGGCCGACCGGGTGGGAATCATCCGACAGGGAAGATTGGTGGAGGTGGAAGAACTGGAAGCCCTTCGCCAAAAGGCGGTACGCACCTTCGAAGTGGTCTTTGACGACTCGCCCAGTATCGCCGAATTCGAGAAACTGGATGGAGTCCGTTCCGCCAGCATGCATGGCAATATTCTCCACTGCCAGGTAATCGGCAGCATCGACGAACTGGTCAAAGTGGTGGCAAGCCACAGGGTCCGCAACCTGGTGAGTCATGGCGCCGATCTGGAGGCCTTGTTCTTGGATTACTACCGAGGAGAGACTGAACATGCTGAATAACGTGACCCTGAAGACACTGAGGGACCGCCGCCGGTCGCTCCTCTGGTGGGTGGTGGGCATCTTCGGCTACCTGTTGGGTATTGGAGCGCTCTATCCGTTCGTGGCGGAGAATCAGGAGCAGTTCGAGTTGCTCATATCTGCATACCCCGAGGAGTTGTTGGCGATAATGGGCATAGGAGGGGAGGAGAGCCTGTTCGACCCGGTTGGTTTCATGCAGGCGGAGGCTTTGGGATGGATCGTGCCGCTGGTGTTTTCTATATATGGTGCAGTCCAAGGCGCCCGGGCCGTGGCTGGCGAAGAGGAAGATGGCACTATCGATCTGGTGATGGCAACGCCGCTCTCCAGATCCGGTCTGGTTTGGCAAAAATGGTTGGCATTGGCGTCGACGGAGATGGTGCTGGGCGCGGCGCTCTTTGTCTCCCTAGCTGTGGACGACTGGCTGTTTGGGGTCGACATTCCTCTGGCCAACATCGCCGCCGGTGCTTTCATGGCAGTCTTGTTGGGGGTGTTCTTTGGATCCCTGGCGCTCGCTTTGGGGGCTGCCACCGGGCTTCGCAATGTATCGGTGGGGGTGGTTACCTTTGTAGCGGCAGGTTCGTATCTGCTCAACTCGCTGGGCAGTTTGGTGGAAAGCCTGGATGTTTTGAAGCCCCTTTCGCCTTTCTATTACTACGACACCTCAAACCCCCTTCGAAACGGCTTGGATGTTGAGCACGCTTTGATCCTAGGGGGCTTCGCTGTGCTGTTATTGGGCATAGGTTTATTGGCCGTGCGCCGCCGGGACTTGGGTGTGGGCGGCATCCGCCTTCCGATCCCCCGGCTCAGGAAGGCGGCCGGTTAAGCACCTGCCGCCGATCGGAGTGTGGCTGAAATCATGTCGCGCTTCCCAAAAGGCGCCGACCGGGCCCGGCCTATTGGGTTCGGCGCCCGCAACACCAATCTTGATCTGATCCGGGGAGTGGCGGTGCTTGGCATCCTGGTCATGAACGCTGTCTCTTACGGACTCGGCGCTGTCCCCTATTTCAACCTCTCAGCCGGAGGCTCGCAGACCTGGCTCGATTGGCTGATCGGAGGATTCGGTGAGATATTCGTTGACCAGAAGTTCATGGGCCTTTTCTCAGTGCTGTTCGGCGCCGGTATCGCACTGTTTTGTGACCGGGCCGCGCAAAAAACGCGGCGACCGGCTTCGCTCAGCCTGTGGCGCAATCTGTTATTGCTGGGGATCGGCCTTCTTCACTCCCTGCTCTGGGAAGGGGACATTTTGATTGTGTACGCGCTGGTCTCCCCGCTCATCATCCTTTTGCGTAATCGGCGTCCCCGCACGCTGTTCATTCTGGGCGGGGCAACGGTGCTGATGTCGCCAGTGGCCGCCGTCCTCTTCCAAGCCGCCCTTGCGAGCGACGGGAGCGGCTTGGGAGCATTTTGGAGCGCCGCCGCGGAGATGACAAATGCCGCTCAAGGCTTCATCGTTGTGGATTTGTTCTCCCGTGCGGTCGGCATGATGCTGATCGGCGTGGGGCTTTACCGAAACGGTGTGATAACCGGCGCTCGCTCGATTGGGTTCTACCAGCGGACGGCGGTGACCGGACTGGGTGTGGGGCTGTCGCTGGCCGCCATCGGACTCGCCTGGGTAGCGGCAAGCGATTTCTCTCCTGGTGTGGCGTTTATCGGGACCATCCCCAACACGCTGGGTACGGTCCCGGTTGTAATGGGCTACGCCAGCCTCATCATCCTCTGGAATCGCCGGTCGGAAGGCTCCCTTCACAGTCGGCTTTGCTCTGTCGGACGTATGGCTCTCACCAACTATCTGACCCAGACCGTTGTGGGCGTTGCGATCCTGCGGGGCATACTGGCCGATTTGACCCTGACCCGGACTGTGCTGGCTGGATTTGTGGTGGTGATCTGGGTAATGCAGCTTTGGTGGTCCCGGGCCTGGCTTGACCGTTTTCGCTTCGGTCCGGCCGAATGGCTATGGCGCGTGGCTACCTATTCACGGTCTCAGCCACTGCGCCGGTCCGATTCGATTTCTGTTGGCTAAGAGATCAAATCCGGGTCAGTTCTTCGATAAGGTCGCGTCGGATCTGGTGGGTGATCCGCTTGGAATGTCGGGCCGCCCCTTTGGTGAGGGTGATCGGTGGCATCACTTTCACGCTGACCGGTCCCCCTCTGATCAATAATGACTGAGGAGGCCAGATAGCGCCGGTGCCCTGAATGGCCACCGGCAGCAACGGGCAGCCCACTCGGGCGGCGATATGAATGGCTCCGGTCTTGAAGGGAAGCATCTCGCCGGTGGGGCTGCGGGTTCCTTCCGGAAAGACCACCAGGGATCTTCCTTCTGCCACCAGCAATCGTGTGCTGCTAATAATGGAAGCAAGTTCTCGGCGCCCCAGGTCGCGGTCCAGTGGGACCATCCTCGCTCCTCGCATCGCACTTCCCAGCAACGGAAATTTGTACACCTCTTTTTTGGACAAGAACCTGATGGGGATGGGCAGGGCGGAGAGCAGGGTCATTATGTCGATGTTGGAGCGATGATTGGCCACGATTATGTAGGGCGTTCCCGCCTCGATGTTTTCCAGTCCGCTCACTTTCATCCGGATGCCGGAGGTCAGCACCCAGATTCTTCCAAAGCCGTTCAAAAGCCGGTCGCCGAGAGACCCCAGAGGGCGGAACGCCGCCCCGATCGCGATGGTGAGCGTAATACCGACGGTACCGAGCCCGGCGATCAGTAAGGTAATCCCGCTACGGGGATAGGCCCACATTTTCCTCATCAGACCATAAGGGTAGGAGGCACGGCGCCGACGATTGGAAGTGCGGCCGCACGCTGTCACCATTGACACCGGGGGATCACAATGTTCTGCCCCTCGGCAAAGGGACTCGGTGCTCTGGGGACATGCCTTTCCCTCGGAGCACCGAACTTTCAGTTAGGGTGGCGACGGCTCAGACGCCGGTCACGATGGTGAAGGTGTCCTTCTCAGGTTCAAGGGGTCGTCGTCCCAGTGGGCGCCGTCTTCGGAGAAGCTGCCGAGTTCCCACTCCCCGGTCGGGTCAAGGGGGATGGTGATTGAGAGTCGTGCTGTCTCGTTGGGTTGATGCAACGCCATGAAGCCATGGCATGCATGGTCGTCGTCTTCGTCCATGTCCATTGTTCCCCGGCGGATCCGCTGCAGGGATTGTCCGCCTCTTGGCGGCGGTGGCGTTCCCGACATATCTGATTGCGATTCGAAGTACAGTCCGAGATCGCCGACACATTGCCAGAGCGGCTCGCATGGGTGGTTCCGAAACTCCGCACGGGCGGGGCCGATATTCTCGTGCACCGCTCCTCCCGGTCGATTGCCGTGGCGGTGCCGGGTCGTCGACCAGTTATCGTTCTGTCGGACCACCTTTGCGATCAGTTGACCGATTACGAGCTCGAGTTGGTGGTCCGACACGAACTCGCCCACGTTCGGTTTCACTCGAAGATGCTGCTGATCGTCAGGGGTGGTGCAACCACTAGCCCGCATCGTGTCGTTCCTACGGCAGAGTATCGATGTGCTTGGACTTTCCGTAGAAAGATGGGCGGACGAGGCCGCAATCGAGACCGACGAAGAACGTCCCATCATCCGTCAGCTTCTTCTCAGGGTCGCCGTCGAGGAGGCCCGGGCTGGCCTTTGGCGCGCTGTCCAGCGTGGAAGAAGTGCAGGAGCGAACGAATGCGCTGGACCGCCCGGCTCCCGTGTCGGCGATCTCGACATGGGTGGCAATCGCGGGCTTCATCTTGCTGGCGTCGACGGCAATCGCGGCGTTGGTGCGCTGGATCTCCTAGCGCAGTAGTCGGCTGGCGGGGCTCAACGCTCATGCCGACTCGGTCACTATTGCTAGCGTGGGCACGTGTGACTCCGGCTGAGGCGAAAAAAGGGCTCCGGACCGAGGCGCGACGGAGGCCGGCTCCCACCGCTGCTGAGTCCCGAAAGGTGTGTGAGCAGGTTTTTGCCTGGCTGGGAGCGCGGCGACCGGCGCCCACTCTGGTCTGGCTGGCGATGCCTGATGAACTCGATCTCGGCCCGGTGGTGAGTCGGCTTCCAGAAGTTGAGTGGATCACCACCCGCACTCCCCCGTCAGGCCCTCTCACCGTCCATCCTTATCACTCCGAATCCGAACTCCATCGCTTCGGCTTTCGCCAACCGCTCGCCTCGGCGCCCCAAATGTCACCGGCCCGGATCGAGGTGGCGCTGGTGCCGGGGCTGGCGTTCGACGGTCGGGGAGGACGGGTTGGCCGGGGCAAGGGTTACTACGACCGGCTTTTGACCGGGCTTTCCCCGAGCGCCCTGCGGGTGGGGGTCACACTCCACCGACTGATGACCGAGAGCGTCCCCTATGAGTCGTACGACGTCTCCATGACCCATCTCATTACCGAGAGTGGGGTATTCGAGGTCGTCTAAACGTCGATCGCCTGGGTTATCCAGCGGCCGATCTCGGAGGTGGATGCGCCCATCTCCGGTCCGGCCATGGCGCCCAACTCGGGGAGCACCCCGGCCGCTGCTTTCTCCACCGTGGCCGCTGCTGTTCCTTCGCCCAGTTGCTCCAGGCACATAGCAGCGGTGAACACGGCCGCCACCGGGTTGGCCCATCCGGTACCCACGATGTCGGGGGCGCTTCCATGAACCGGCTCGAACAGTGAGGGATAGGCGCCGGTGGGGTTGAGATTGCCGCTGGCCGCCAAGCCGATTCCTCCCGATATGGCTGCTCCCAGATCGGTGAGTATGTCGCCGAACATATTGTCGGTGACTATCACGTCAAAGCGTTCGGGGTTGTTGATCAGGTGGATACAGGCGGCGTCCACATGCACGTAGTCCACCTGCACCTGCGGATATTCTGCGGCCACCTCGTCGGTGGTTCGCTGCCACAGGTCGCCGGCGAAAGTGAGCACGTTGGTCTTGTGGCAAAGTGTCAACCGCCGGTCTCTGCTCATGGCCCGGTCAAAGGCATATCGGACGATCCGCTCGGTTCCCATCCTGGTGTTGACCGAATTCTGGTTGGCAACCTCTACCGCGGTTCCCTTGTGGAGAAATCCGCCGCTGCCTGAATACAAGCCCTCGGTGTTTTCTCTCATTACTTCCAGGTCGCACCGCTCGGGCGTGAGTCCGGAAATCGCGCTGGGGACACCCGGGTAGAGCTTCACGGGCCTAAAATTCACATAGAGGTCGAACTCGAACCGCAACTTCAACAGCAGTCCCCGCTCCAAAACGCCAGGAGGGACTGCGGGGGTTCCCACCGCTCCCAGCAGTATCGCATCGTGTCCGGCCAGTTCGGTGAGCACCGAGTCGGGAAGCACTTCCCCGGTTGACAGATAACGCCGACTCCCCAGGTCATAGTCGGTGATGTCGATTTTGAACCCGAATCTTTGAGCGGCCGCCTTTATTGCACCCACGGCACAGGCGATCACCTCCGGGCCGATTCCGTCACCACTGATCACCGCCAGCCGATAGGTGCTCACGAACAGAACATGTTATTTCGACTGTCTGGTGTTACAGCAGTTCATCGGTCATATCGCCAAGAAGGCCCGGTCGGGGCGGTTCTTCGGAAACCTGGAAAACAGGTGTTTTCTTCGGAGGGTTGCGGGTAGCTCTCGGTGGCTTCTCCTGCCTGGTAAGAGCGGGTTGACCGAGAGTGCGGGGCGTGAGGATCAACTCGAGTTCCAGGACGTTGACCAGGGCGACCAGGCTGGAGAGCCGGAGATCGACCTTCCCGTTTTCGATTCGCGAGATTTGTGCCTGCGTAAGCCCGGACCTTTGACTCAATTCCCGCTGACTGAGTCCTTGGTGGATGCGGGACTCCTGCAGGATCTTTGCTATACGCGAGTCTCCTCGGTTCATGAGAATATATATTCTTTGTCCGCGGTGGGGATTTACCCATGGATTGTCATATACATTTTAGGATATCGCAAGAACAGGATGAGGTATACGATGGTCACTTGTAGCCGACGGCCCGGTTCAGAGCATCCACGAAAGCCTCCGCCGAACCCTCAACCACATCGGTGGAGACTGCCTTTCCCGAATGGGTGTTTGCGTCCACCCGGACTACCACATTCACCTCGGCCATGGCATCGGCGCCCGAGGTAACCGGCACCACCCGGTAGTCCACCAGGCGGGCTTCTATGCCGAAGCACTGCTTGATGGCCGAAAAGGCGGCGTGAACCATCCCGTCTCCATGTCCTGTGTACTCGGAGGTGACGTCTCCTTTGATCAGAGTGACCACTGCGGTGGGGGTGGTGTCGTGGCCTCCAGAGACGTTGATGCCCGCTATTTTTACCTCGGCGGTCGGAAGAGTGGACAGTCCGGCGGTGGCGATGGCGCGCAACTCGCGTTCGCCGATCTCCAGCTTGCGGTCGGCCATGGTCTTGAATTTCGTAAAGGCCTGCTCGAACTCGTCTTCCTCCAAGGAGATGTCCAGATTTTGCAAAGCGTCGGCAAAGCCCGCCCGGCCCGAGTGTTTGCCCAGAACGATCTGGGCGCCCCGCTGGCCGATGGATTCGGCGCTCATGATTTCATAAGTTTCCCGGTCGCGGAGCACCCCGTGCTGGTGGATGCCCGACTCGTGGGCAAAGGCGTTGCGGCCCACCACCGCCTTGTTGAACTGCACCGGGTAGCCGGTGAGACGAGAAACCAGTCGGGAGGTGTCGTAGATCTGGGTGGTGTCTGCTCCTATCTCCACGTCGAAGACATCCTGGCGCGTCTTGATGGCCATGATGATCTCCTCGATGGATGTGTTGCCGGCCCGTTCCCCTATCCCGTTTATTGCTCCTTCGATCTGTCTGGCTCCTGCGGAAATGGCCGACAGCGAGTTTGCCACGGCCAGGCCCAGATCGTCGTGGCAGTGAACCGAGATGGTGATATCGTTTCGGCCACCCCGTACCTCGGCGTAGATCCGTTTCATCAGCTCTTTGAAATCGGTGGGAGTGGCGTATCCCACGGTGTCGGGGATGTTGATGGTGGTAGCGCCGGCTTCCACCGCCGCCCGGCACACCTCCACCAGGAATTGGTGGTCGGAGCGGGTGGCGTCCTGGGGGGAGAACTCCACATCGTCTGTGTAGCGGCGCGCCCGGCGGACACCCTCCACCGAGGCTTTCAGCACCTCGGAGGGGGTCATGCGCAGCATCCGTTCCATGTGTATGGGGGAAGTGGACATGAAAACGTGGATGCGGGCTCGTTCGGCGTGGCGCAATGCGTCCCAGGCCTGGTCGATGTCGTTGGGATGGGTGCGGGCCAAGCTGGCGATTACCGGCCCCTTCACCTCGGCGGCTATCCGCGAAACGGCTTGGAAGTCGCCGGAGGAGGCGGCGGCGAACCCGGCTTCCAGGACATCCACCCGCAGACGGGCCAACTGGTGGGCGATGGTGAGTTTCTCGTCGGGGGTCAGGGCGATGCCGGGGGCCTGCTCCCCGTCACGCAGGGTCGTGTCGAAGATGATTAATTTGTCGGACATGGAGGGCTCCTGGTTGTTTGGTGGGGTGCTGAGCTCTACGTGGTGTGAAGGCCGAGCCGGCGAAGGCCGCCGCCCGGCCGAGTCAGCGCCAGCCAACCCCGGCAGAGGAGTATTTCCTTGGTGGGGGAGCCGCTGAAGTTCATTCCGGCGTCTTGGGGTCCAAGAAGGGCATCATTTGACGAAGTTCCCGTCCGACCTGTTCGATGGGGTGCGACCGGTTGGCAGCTCGTTGCTCCAAGAGGAAAGGAGCTCCTTCCCGGGCCTGGGCCATCCACTCGCGGGCAAAGGCGCCGGATTGTATCTCCGCCAGCACCCTTTTCATCTCGGCGCGGCTTTCATCGGTGATAATGCGCGCTCCGCGGGTGTAGTCGCCGTACTCGGCGGTGTCGGAGACCGAATAACGCATCCAGGACAGGCCTCCCTCATAGAGGAGATCCACGATCAGTTTCAACTCGTGAAGAGTCTCGAAGTAGGCGGATTCGGGTTCGTATCCGGCTTCCACCAGGGTCTCGTAGGCGGCTTTGATCAACTGGGAAACGCCACCGCACAGGATGACCTGTTCCCCGAAGAGATCGGTCTCGGTTTCCTCTCGGAATGTGGTCTCCAGCACCCCTGCACGGGCGCCGCCGATCCCCCAGGAATATGACATCCCCAACTCGAAGGCGCCCCCGGTGGTGTCCTGGTGGATGGCCAAGAGACAGGGAACCCCGGACCCTTCGGTATAGGTGCGTCGTACCAGATGGCCTGGGCCCTTGGGCGCCACCATCAGCACATCCAGGCCGGCGGAGGGGGTTATCTCCCCGAAATGGATGTTGAATCCGTGGGCGAACAACAGCGCGTCTCCGGGCGCCATCCGCTCGGCGATCTGGGAATTGTAGAAGTCAGCCATGAGTTGGTCGGGGACCAGCATCGTGACCACGTTGCCCCACTCGGCCGCCTCCGCTGGGTCCATCACGGTCAGTCCGTCGGACCGCGCTTGTGCCCGCCGGGCTGATCCCGGCCTCAGACCAACCACCACATCCACTCCCGATTCGGAGAGGTTGAGAGCATGGGCGTGTCCCTGGCTGCCATAGCCGATCACGGCTACCCTGCGGTCCTTGATTACCTCGGAATCCGCATCCTTTTCATAGAAAATCTTGGCCATTAGTTTTTCACCGCCTATCCGACCGCTCTCATCCGGGCGGGCTTGGTCTTGGCGTCCCGTCCGATGACTATCCGGCCCGACTTGACCAACTCCACCACCCCGAAGGGCCGGAGAAGCTCTGTGAGGTCGTTCAACTTGGAGGGTCTGCCGGTCACTTCGAAGGTGAGGGTGTTGATCCCCATGTCCACTACTTTCGCCTTGAAAATGTTGGCCACTTCGATCGCCTCGGCCCGTGCTCTTGAGGTGGCTGATATCCGGATCAGCATGGTCTCCCGCTCCACCGCCGCGGCGGGGTCGAGTTCAAAGATCTTGATCACATTGATCAGCTTGTGGAGCTGCTTTTTGACCTGCTCCACGTTTTGGGACTCGACCACCACAGTGATCCGGGAGAGCCCCGCATCCATGGTCGGTCCCACCGAAAGGGAGTGGATGTTGAAACCTCGCCGGGCCAACAATGAGGACACCCGCGCCAACACCCCCGGGCGGTTTTCGACCAGCACACTCAGGGTGTGATGCTGCAGCTTGGAGGGTCCGGTCATGGCTTTCCTCCCTCTACTCGGGGTCCGGTCCCAGGATCACCTGGTCGTTGGAGCCTCCGGCGGGGACCATCGGGAAGACCATCTCGTCGGGGTCGATCACCATGTCCACCACCACCGGACGGTCGTCGATGGACAGTGACTTCTCGATGATGGGCCCCACCTCTTCGGGCGTCTCCGCTCGCAGTCCGATGCAGCCCATGCCTTCAGCCAGCTTCACATAGTCCACTATTTCGGCGTTCAGCAGGCTTGCGGAGAGCCGTCCCCCGTAAAAGAGTGTCTGCCATTGTTTCACCATGCCATGGGCGCCGTTGTTGAAGACAGCCACCTTGACGGGAATTCGGTGGGCCGCCGCGGTGATCAGTTCCTGGAAAGTCATCTGAAAGCACCCGTCGCCGTCCACTGCATAGACCAGTTCGTCAGGCATCCCCGCTTTGGCGCCGATCGCAGCCGGAACCGCGAATCCCATGGTTCCCAGCCCCCCGGAGTTGATCCAACGCCGCGGTCGGTCGAAATTCCAGAATTGCGAGGCCCACATCTGATGTTGGCCCACCCCCGCCACAAGGATGGCGTCTCCTCCGGTGAGTCTGGCCAACTCCTCGATGACGAACTGGGGCTTGATCGGACCGTCCGGCGTCTGATCATAGGAGAGTGGGTATTTATCCTGCCATCCGCGCAAGGTATTAATCCAGTCGTGGTTGGCGACCGGAGGCCGGTCCCCCCATGCTTTGATCATCTGCGTCAGTACCCGTCGGGCATCCGCCACGATGGGAATGTCCGCCGTCCGCACCTTGCCGATCTCCGCTGGATCGATATCGGCGTGGATGATTTTGGCGTTCACCGCAAAGTGTTTGGGGTCGCCGGTGACCCGATCGTCGAAACGCACCCCGATGGCGGCGAGCACGTCGCACTTCTGCATGGAGGTGATGGCTGTGTAGTTGCCGTGCATCCCCGGCATCCCCAGACACAGGGGATGGCCGTCGGGGATGGCGCCCCTACCCATCAGGGTGGTCACCACCGGGATGTTGGAGATCTCTGCGAACCGGGTCAGCGCCTCGGAAGCCTCCGACTTGATGATGCCTCCGCCCACGTAGAGCACCGGGCGCCGGCTAGCCGCCAGCATCTCCACCGCTCCTTTCACCCTCCGCGGGTGACCGTCCATGGTGGGTTTATAGCCGGGCAGGTTCAGATCTTCGGGCGGGTTCCATTCGGTCTCGGTCTGCATCACGTCCTTGGGAAGGTCGATCAGCACCGGTCCGGGGCGACCGGTGCCGGCCAGATGGAAAGCCTCATGAATGACAGCGGGGATGTCGTCGGGGTTGGACACAAAATAGTTGTGCTTGGTTGTAGGCATGGTGATCCCCATGGTGTAGGCCTCTTGGAAGGCATCGTTTCCCACTGCATGGGTGGGGACCTGTCCGGTGATGGCCACCATGGGCACCGAGTCCATCAACGCGTCCGCCAGCGGGGTTACCAGGTTGGTAGCCCCTGGTCCGGAGGTGGCTATGCACACGCCCACCCGCCCGGTGGCCCATGCGTATCCGGCCGCCATGTGACCCGCGCCCTGTTCATGGCGAGCGAGGATGTGGCGGATCGGGCTGGCCAGCAGCGGGTCGTAGGCAGGAAGGATGGCCCCGCCCGGGACACCGAACACCAGATCGACGCCCTCGTGTTCCAGCGAGGTGATGACTGATTGCGCTCCGCTGATTTTGGTCATGGTTGGCTTTTCGTGAGGCTACAAAAAGAATCCCTCCTTGGGGGGAGGGATTCGGCGCACACGCGATTATGCGTGCGCGCTATTCGAGTACCAGCAACAGGCTAATGTCTCTCATTAATTGGACATTATGGTCTGTTACTCACAACATCGCAACTCGAAAAGGCAAAAATAACGGGTTTGCTCCATCTTTGAAAAACAATTGTTCATGGGATTGCTTTATCTTTAGAGCTATGACGCGGGCCATCGACCCATGAAGTTCCAACCCGAAGACTTCCGAGTCGCCTCGGAGTGGGCTCTGTTGGTGGTCAAGGCCATGCCTGTGGAGCAGGTTCCTCACAACCTGCGCAAGATACGCGTCTCCTCGGTTCGTCGGTTAACGCCGGTGCAGGAACGAACCCTCTACCGGGAACTGGACAAGAATGAGCAACTTCGCCAAACTACCTTGGAAGTCTTGGAGACCGCACCCTCCGAAGGAGCGCCGCGGTCCGGCGGTCGCAATCCGCGTCTGACTGCATCACGCCTTTTCCTGGCCCGCCCGGAAGGATGGGAGAAAGATGTCGGGCACCTTCTCACCGAGGTGAAGCTGGGAGATTTCTATGAGGAGGCAGTCAGCCTCAAGAACCAACTGAATGAAGCGCGAGTTGAAAGAGACAAGCTCAAAAAGCAGGTGAGAGATATCCGGCGGTCGACCTCCGCTCAACCCCACCGTGACACCCGACAACTCCGCGAGGATCTGGAGCGGGCAAAAAAAAGGAACCAGGACTTGGAGGGCGAGGTTTCTAAGCGCCGCCAAGAGAACCATCGCCTGGACAAGGAGCTGGAGGCCGCCTTTGATGAACTAACTCTGGCCGACGTACGGGTGGAGGAGTTACGCAGGCTAGTTGGAAGGGAGCGGTCCGCTCATGCATCCTCCTCGTCGAGCGAAGGCAATGGTTGGTGGGGAGGCGGGCTGAGCCGCGATCCGGTGAAAGCCGCTCGGGCGCTCGATCAGATGGTGAGCTTTTGGGAGGTGGGATCGGATTCCGTCTCCGAGGGGACCGCTTTGTCTCCCCGGTTAGAGCTTCCGCCGGGGATGGATCCCAAATCGGGCGAGGCGGTGCGGTGGGTTTATGACGACGCACCCCGGCTCACCTTGGTGGTAGACGGATGGAATGCCGCCTACAACTGGAATTACCACCGGAATCTCTCCGAGCCACCAGACCGGAGCATTATTAGATTCATCACCAACAAGCTGCAGCAGTTGGCTGCCTACTCGGTGGGAAGGCATTTGGTGTTGTTCTATCTGGACTCGGAGAAAGTGGTGGGGCTGGAGAAGGAATGGGATTCTCGCTTCAAGGATGGTCGTCTGGTCGGACATTATGTGGAAAATGCCGACGATGCCATCGCCGATGCAGCCGCTGAGCGGAGGGGCGAGCCGGTGGCGGTGATCACCAGCGACAATGAGTTGGCGGAGCGCTGTCGGGCACACGGAGCGGTGACTTTGGCTTCGGAGGCTTTGGCGGAGTGGATGTCGAACTCGCCGGTCTGACCACCCGGCTGATGACCCTGGGCGCCGAGGCGGGGCTGGACCGCGTAGGGGTTTGCGCCGCTGATCCCTTCTCCGACACGCGGCTGGTGATCCGTTCCCGCAAATCCCGGGGCATGTCCGCCCGACTGGGGTTCACTTACACCAATCCCGACCTGTCCACCGACATCCGCCGCTCTTTTCCCTGGGCCGAGCGGCTGGTGGTGGGGATTCGCGCCTATTTACCCGACGCGGGCGATCCAGGCGAAGGTCGGCCCGGTCGGGGCCGGGTAGCCCGTTTCGCGGTCACCGACGCCTATGGACCCCTCCGTTCGGGCCTGGAAAGGGTGGCCGTCGAGTTGAATAACAGCGGATTCCAAGCCGAGGTGCTGGTCGACGACTCCCGACTGGTAGATCGGGCGGCGGCGGTGAGAGCCGGAGTGGGGTGGTGGGGAAAGAGCACTATGGTGCTGGCGCCCGGAGTGGGTCCGTGGTTTCTGATCGGGTCCGTGGTGACCGATGCCCGCTTGCTGACCTCCGACCCCATGGAACGGAGTTGCGGGAGCTGCCAAGCATGCCTTCCGGCCTGTCCCACCGGGGCCCTATCCGCGCCGGGAGTGCTGGATGCCCGGTTGTGCCTGGCCGCACTGGCCCAAAGCCCGGGGATTATTCCCCGAGATCTGCGCACCTTCATGGAGGACCGCATCTATGGATGCGATGAATGCCTGACGGCTTGTCCGCCGGGCTTTCGCATCTTGGATCAGGCGGTGTCCTCTCGGGGCTCGGTCGATTTGGTGGCGCTGCTGCGAAGCGCCGACCAAGAGCTCTTGGACGAATTCGCCCACTTTTACCTGCCATCTCGCCGTCCCCGAATTCTCCGTCGCAATGCTTTGGTGGCATTGGGAAACACCGGCGCCGCCGAGCACTTGGGCATAGTCGCCGGCTATCTGGGCAATCCCGACTGGCTGTTGCGGCTGCACGCGGTGTGGGCGGTTCACGTTATGAGCGTCCGGCTGTCCTTGCAGTGGGGGGAGTCGCTCCTTCTCCACGCCGCGTCCCGGGAGAGATCCCCCGAGGTTCTCCAGGAGTTGACTCTGGCTGGAGTGAAGTCTTGAGGTCCCTTTAACTGTTCTAAAGGCAGTTGCGTTGCCGGACAGCCAAAGGGCGGTTGAAGGGAGATAGAGACTGGGATTCGCTACCGTTTGTGGACGTGAAGGTCGACTCACGTCTCTTTCTCTTGGCGATCTTGGCCGCCGGAGCGGTGGCGCTGGGATGGAGCCTCTTGTCCGGTCCGGATGCAGGGAGCGTCGCGGTGTCTGAAGCCACCACCGCGACAACCGAATCGACCGCCGCCGAGCTTGCCATGAACACGGAAGCGCCCGCTGTCACTGCAGCCACCGTCACCCCCACTACGGTCCCGACCACAACCGCGGCCCCGACCACTACGACCACCTTTCCCACCCCCGAGGTGCTGCTGCAAGTGCATCCCAGGTTGGTGGATATCGACGGATGGCTGCAATCGGAGGTCGAAGCTCTCGAGGAGTTGCGTGGACAAGTTGTGGTAGTGGAGTTCTGGACCTTCGGGTGCTACAACTGCAAAAACCGAATTCCCTACACCCAGGAAATCTATGCCAAGTACCACGAGCAGGGCCTGGAGATCGTCGGCGTTCATTCGCCCGAGTTCAAGTTTGAGGAAGATGTGGAAAACATCAAAGAGGCGCTCGTTGATCTAGGGGTTACCTGGCCGGTGGTGCTCGATACGCGGCGGCGCACCTTCTGGGAGTGGCAGGAGGGAGGCCGGGCATACTGGCCCCGCACCTATGTCCTGGACCGGGAAGGCCGGGTGCGTTATGACCACATCGGGGAGGGCAAATACACGGAGTTGGAGCAAACCGTGGCCTTTTTGCTCAACGAGGGTTTGTGAGCCTTTTCGCCGAAGGCATCCGTTCCAGTCTGCTGCCCTGTTCGTACTCCGTCCTTCTCGTGGGGCTGGCGTTGGTGGTGCTGAGAAAGAAGGAGCGGATCGCCGCCCTGGGAGTCTTCGCCGGGGCCACCGTTTTCTCTGCCTGGATAAGGGCGGCGGGTATATCGGATCTGGTGGCTGGACGGCTGGTGAGCACGGTGGTGGTGATAGGGGGATTGGCGCTGGCGCTGGCGGTTGAGCATCGGCTGGCCGGACTGGGCGCAGCGGGGCTGATCGGCGTGTTTGCAGGCGCGACTTGGCTGCCATGTGTGGGTGAGGAACTGGGGGCGGTGCTCATCCTCGCGCGGGATGCCCCGGTCTCGGTTCTACCGAGGTTGACCGTCTATCTGATTGGGGTGATGCTCCCCATAGTGGCGGTGGTAGCTCTGCTGGCCTACTTCCCCGCCGCTCGCCGCTGGGCCGACAACCGGTGGGTGTTGCTGGGGGCCAAAGCATCGCTTGCCGCGGTGGGAGTTCTCGTATTGACCGGCGCCTACACAACGCTGCTCTCTACGCTGGCCCGCTGGTCGGTTCTTTGAGGTCTGATCGGAGCGCTCCTGAGTGGACTCCGCCCCCGTATCCGGGATGCCCCGCCACTTTGGGGTTTATTATCGGGATATGTCTTTGAAGATTCATTCCCAAGATGTAACCGAAGGTCCGGCCCGCGCCGGGGCGCGCGCCATGCTCCGGGCGGTAGGACTCTCCGATGAAGACTTCACCAAGCCCCAGGTAGGGGTGGTCTCGGCGGGCAACGAAGTCACTCCCTGCAACATCACCGGCCCGGTCCTCGCGGAACGGGCGAAGGAAGGGGTTCGGGTGGGAGGAGGTGTGGGCCTTTCATTTGCCACCATCGCGGTCTCCGACGGTATCTCGATGGGCCACGAGGGAATGCGAGCCTCGCTCGTCTCCCGGGAGGTGATCGCCGACTCGGTGGAACTGGTGACCCATGCTGAGCGTTTTGATGCCCTGGTGACTATTGCCGGATGCGACAAGTCCCTTCCCGGGATGCTGATGGCGGCGGCCCGATCCAATCTTCCCGCAGTGTTCCTGTACGGTGGATCCAGCCTGCCCGGCCGCTATCGGGGTCGGGATATCTCCCTGGTCGATGTCTTCGAAGGAATCGGGGCCGAGTCTCAGGGTCGGATCAGCGCCGGTGAACTCGACGAGATTGAGCGCAATGCCTGCCCGGGAGCAGGGTCATGCGCTGGGATGTTCACCGCCAACACCATGGCCTCGGTGGGAGAGGCAATCGGGATGTCTCTTCCTGGCTCGGCTTCCGTGCCGGCAGTGGACACTCGGCTGGGGATATATGCCCGCCGAAGCGGCGAAGCGGTGATGAATCTGCTCAAAGAAGGGATCCGCCCCCGCCAGGTCATGACTCGTCCCGCTTTCGAGAACGCCATCACCACAGTGATGGCCCTGGGCGGCTCTACCAATGCAGTATTACATCTCATGGCCCTCGCTCACGAGGCTGGGGTGGTGCTGGAGTTGGAGGACTTCGACCGGATCAGCCGACGGACTCCCCATATTGGCGACATGAAGCCGTTCGGGACCTACCACATGGTGGACATCGACCACATCGGCGGTCTGCCGGTGGTCCTGCGACTGTTGTTGGATGAAGGCTTTCTGCATGGTGATTGTCTCACAGTCACCGGAAAGACCATGGCTGACAACCTGAAAGATGTGACGGTTCCCGATGACCAGGATGTGCTGCGCCCGGTTTCCG
Organism: Acidimicrobiia bacterium; assembly: GCA_965214265.1. GTDB lineage: Bacteria > Actinomycetota > Acidimicrobiia > Spongiisociales > ZC4RG35 > Bin76. The sequence continues at coordinate 243,960 of CBDCBK010000010.1, read as the reverse complement.
AACCCATCGCCACGGAGGGAGGCATTGCGGTCTTGCGGGGTTCCCTGGCGCCCAAGGGAGCGGTGGTCAAGGTGGCGGGAATCACTTTGGAGGTCTTCGAAGGCCCAGCCCGGGTGTTTAACGGGGAGCAAGGCGCCTTGGCGGAACTCTTTGCGGGAAATCTCCACCCCGGGGAGGTGGTGGTGATCCGCACCGAGGGCCCGAGAGGCGGTCCGGGAATGCGGGAGATGCTGGCCATCACGGCCGCTATCAAGGGAGCGGGATTGGGATCGGAGGTGCTGCTGATAACAGACGGGCGTTTCTCGGGCGGCACCACCGGCCTGTGCATTGGCCACGTTGCGCCCGAATCGGAGGTGGGAGGGCCGATCGGCTTGGTGGAGGAGGGCGACCGGATCAGGGTCGATGTGGCCGCTCGGCGGCTGGATCTCCTGGTGGCGGAGGAAGTTTTGGAAGACAGGAGGGCGGGCTGGAAACCGGCCCCGGTTCGCTATTCCTCCGGCGTCCTTGCCAAGTACGCCAACCTGGTGGGCGGCGCGGAGAACGGAGCCGTCACCAACCACTTCTGAGTTGCCATGTTGCTAGTTTCCGACATCCATGGCCGCTTCCCCGCCTTGGCAGAGGTGGCCTCCCGGGGGGAACCGCTTTTGGTCTTGGGCGATCTGATCAACTTGGTTGACTACCGGACCGGGGAAGGCATTTTCGCGCAAGTGCTTGGCATCGATTTCGCCCGGAAAATCGCCGCCTCGCGGGGACGATCCCGTTTCGAGGAGATGCGATCGCTGTGGGCGGAGAGAGTCGGTGATCGCTACGAGTGGTTTCGGGCGGCGATGGCCGAAGAGGTCAAGAGGGAATACCGGCGGATGTCGGAGGCTTTGGAGGGCGCAGAGGCTTACGTCACCTACGGCAACGTTGACCGGCCGGAGCTTTTGCGCAGCAGCCTTCCCCAAGGCGCCCGGTTCTTAGACGGGGAGGTGGTGGTCATCGAAGGTCTCAGGGTGGGGTTCGCCGGCGGCGGGCTGACCACTCCCATGAACGCCTCCGGGGAGGTTTCCGACCAGCAGATGGCGGACAAGCTGGCCGGCTTGGGCGAGGTAGACATCCTCTGTACCCATCTCGCTCCGGCGGTGCCCGCTCTCCACCTCGATGTGGTGACGGGAAAGTATGAGCGGGCTTCCCGCCCGATTCTCGACTATCTGTTGGAGGTTCGCCCCCGCTACCATTTTTTCGGAGATGTCCACCAGCCCCAAGCCCATCAATGGCGGGTGGGTTCCACTCTCTGTCGGAATGTGGGGTATTTCCGAGCAACCCGCCGGCCGGTGAGGCTTTCAGAGGATGGGATAGTGGATGGCCGTCGAGCGGAGATCGGATGAGCACTGCAGGAAAGCTATTCACAGATAGTCGGCAAGTGGTGGTGACAACCGTTGCCGGATTCGTTTCTGCCCTGCCGCAGCTCGCCAAGTTGGTGGTCCGGCTTTCCGGGGACCCGCGGATCCCCGTGCGCGTCAAACGCGTGGCGTTTGCCTTGGCTGTCTACGCGGTGTTGCCCGTGGACTTGGTGCCGGATTTTATTCCGGTGGTGGGGCTGGTCGACGACCTGTTGGCGGTGGCGGTGGCCTTGGCGGTGCTGATCTCCTCGGCGCCCGGGGAGGTGATAGCCGAACACTGGGATGGCGAACCGGAGGCGCTGAGACGGATACTCCTGGGGGTGGAGCTTTTGATCGATTTCATGCCCAAGAGGGTGCAGTGGGTGATCCGGAGGCTGGTTGGAGAATGACCACCCTCGAATGAACTTCCCCGTCTGGACGGTTCTTCCCCTCTTCCAGTCGTCTCCCCAGGAGCTCACCGGGATGGTGAAAGAATCCGAGTCGCTGGGCCTGACGGGCGTGCTGGCGACAGACCATCTGGCTGGCTGGCTCCGCCCGTCAGACCCGGTGCTGGAGGCCACCACCGCGCTGGGTACGATCGCGGCCGTCGCCGAGCGCCGCGTGGGATCACTGGTGTTGCAGACGACCCTCCGTTCGCCTTCCTATACGGCCGATGTGGCGGGAACGCTGGCCGCAATTTGTCGGGCGCCGCCCTTGATCGGCTTGGGGGTGGGCGACTCTAGGTCGCGAGGGGAAAGCAACCGATTGGGGATTGTCCAGCCCCCGTTGTCCGAGCGGATTGCGCTTTTGAAAGAGACCATCGCAGCCGTCCGCGCCCGGACTCCGGACATTGAGATATGGGTGGGGGGATGGCGTCCCGAGTTGCGACAGTTGGCCGCCGAACTGGCCGACGGCTGGAATGCTTGGGGAGGAGAGCCGGCAGCCTTCGAGGCGGCTGCCGACCAAATGACAAAAATGAATCCCGCCGTGCTCATCAGTTGGGGAGGTCTACTGGACACCACCCGTCCTGTTGATTCTCTCCGCAAAACCCTGTTGCGGAGAGTGGAGGTCGGCGCCCAGGCCTTGGTGGTGGCGCTCACTCCTCCTCGAGTCGCCACATTCCGCCAATGGGCGCCTCTGATTATTACCCATCCGATTTTCTAAAGCGTCGTCGATCTCTAGTAGCCTGCGAGTATGGAATTCCGACGTATTCACAATCTTCCGCCCTATGTGTTTGCTGAGGTTGACCAGGCGAAGGTGGCTGCCCGCCGCGCCGGGGAAGACGTCGTGGATCTCGGCTTCGGCAACCCCGACATACCCTCGCCGTCTTTTGTGGTGGAAAAGCTCACGGAGGCGGCCAACAAGGGAAAAAACCACCGTTATTCCGCGTCCCGCGGTCTTCCCAACCTCCGGCAGGCCATCGCGGATCGCTACAGTCGCCGCTTCGGAGTTCAACTAGATCCAGAGACCCAGGTAGTGGCCACAATCGGCGCCAAAGAGGGTCTTTCTCACTTACTGTGGGCCCTGGTCGACTCGGGGGACACGACGGTGGTGCCGGAACCTTCTTATCCGATTCATATCTACGCGCCGATTTTGGCTGGTTCCGACATTGTGCGTCTTCCGGTGGTCTCCGAGTCCGAGTATTTCGAGAGACTGGAAGTGCTTTTTCGTTCCTCCTCGCCTAAGCCGAAGGTGATTATCGTTTCCTTCCCGCACAACCCCACCACCACCTGCGTCGATCTCTCGTTCTTCCAACGGCTGGTGGCTTTCGCCCATCACCATGGGGTGTTCCTGGTGCACGATTTCGCCTACGCCGATTTGCACTTTGATGGTTATCGGCCTCCTTCGCTATTGGAGGTGGAGGGCGCCGAGGAAGTGGGAGTGGAGTTGTACAGCATGACCAAGGGTCATTCCATGGCGGGTTGGAGGATGGGATTCGTGGTGGGGAACGCCGCTGCGGTTGCGGCCCTGGCCAAGCTCAAGTCGTATCTCGACTATGGAACCTTCCAGCCCATCCAGATTGCGTCCATTGTCGCCCTGAACTTCGGGGACGATTTTGTGGAGGAAGTGAGAGGGATCTACGCTGATCGGCGCGACGCGCTGGTGGATGGCCTGAACAACTCCGGGTGGAAGATGCTGCCGCCCCGGGGTACCATGTTCGTTTGGGCGCCCATCCCCGAGCCTTATGTGGAGATGGGGTCGATGGAGTTCGCCTTGCACCTCCTGCGCGAGGCCAAAGTGGCGGTCAGTCCGGGAATCGGATTCGGTCCAAGCGGTGACCGGCATGTCCGCTTCGCCCTGGTGGAAAACCGCCAGCGGATCACCCAGGCGGTCACCAGCATGCGCCGGACGCTCGAACTTCTCTGAAACAATGGCTTTTTCCGACGGAACCGCCGACTTTCGCTCTGACACCGTCACCCGGCCCACCCCGGAGATGCGTCGCGCCATGACGGAGGCGGCGGTGGGGGATGATGTCTATCACGACGATCCCACCGTCAACGCCCTGGAGGAAGAGGCGGCTTCCATGATGGGCAAGGAGGCGGCGCTGCTCACCCCCACCGGGACGATGGGAAACCAACTTGGGATAATGCTCCAGACCGGGCGGGGCGAGGAGGTGCTGTGCGACGCCGGGGTGCATCTGCGCAATGTGGAAGCAGGAGCAGCTTCGGCTTTGTCGGGAGTGGCCTTTCGCACGGTGGACGTCCCGGCCGGGCGCATCACTCCCTTCGACATCGACCAGGCAATGCAGTTGGCGGGCACCCTTTTCCCCCGGATCAGGCTGATGGTGTGGGAAAACACCCACAATCTCTCGGGAGGACGGGTGGTTCCCGTCGAGGTGATGTCCGAGGGCAACCGGGCGGCTCGTCGGCACGGCCTTTCCATCCATCTCGACGGGGCGCGGGTGTTCAACGCGGCGGTGGCCTCCGATGTTCCCCCGGCCCGCATCGCCGATGGGGTGGACACCGTGCAGTTCTGCTTTTCCAAAGGTCTCGGGGCGCCGGTGGGATCCATTCTGTGCGGCTCGGCGGATGTGATCGCCGAGGGACGCTATCTCCGCAAAAGGCTGGGGGGAGGGATGAGACAGGCCGGCATCATCGCCGCCCCGGCCCGCATCGCCCTGCGGGACTGGGCTCGTATTTCCGCAGACCACCGGCTGGCGGCAAGGCTGGCCTCCGGGCTGGCTGATCGGCATCCCGGAGCTGTGGATCCCGGGGCGACCGAGACCAACATGGTGCGGGTGGAGGTAGGAAGGCTGGTAGGGGGATGGGCGCCTATCCGCGCCCGACTGAAGGAGGCCGGGATCGTCTTCAGCGGTGTATTTGCCGGATTTCTCCGGCTGGTAACCCACCGGGATGTTGACGACACCGATGTTGATCGGCTGTTGACTGCCTTTGCGACAGGTTGAGCGGGTAACCGGGATTCGATCAGCAGGGTCATACCTACACCACCAGTGAAGTACGCGATCCTTTTTCCCGGCCAGGGAAGCCAATTCGTGGGGATGGGCGCCGATCTTTTCGAGGCTCGGCCCGATCTCCTGGGTGACCGGGTCGACGAATTGTTGGGCTGGTCCCTTCGCGAGCTCTGCCTGAAGGGACCCGAAGAACTGCTGGTCCGAACCGAGCGGGCACAGCCTGCCCTGTTCTGTCTCTCCTATGTGCTGTGGTTGGAGTTGGCGGACCGGCTTTCCATCCCCCCCGCCGCCGCCGCCGGCCATTCGCTGGGGGAGTACTCGGCCTTGGCCGCCGCCGGGGTTTTCGGGTTCGAGGAGGCCCTTTCGGTGGTGGTGTCCAGGGGCCGGGCGATGGCCGAGGCCGCCGACGCCGAAGACTCGGGGATGATGGCGCTGATGGGAGTGGATTCAGAACTCGCGGAAGAGGTGGCCGAGGCGAACCGTGAAGAGGGAGGGCGGCTGGTGGTGGCCAATCTCAACGCCCCCGGCCAGGTGGTGATGGCGGGCGGGGCCTCCGATCTCGATTGGCTGGAGTCCCGGGGCCGTGGCTTGGGAGTCCGCAGGATGGTGCGGCTGGCGGTGGCGGGCGCCTTTCACACCGGGTTTATGGCACCGGCAGCCCAGCAAGTGGAAGCCGCCTTGAAGGGCGTCCGGTCCCGCCCGGCGCGCTTTGCGGTGTACGCCAATGTCAGCGGTGGGCCGGTCGACGAGGACAGTGTCACCAAGACGCTCGTCGCCCAGGTTTGCTCCCCGGTGAGGTTCGCTCAGAGCCTGTTGGCCATGGCCCGGCAGGGAGTAGAGGTCTTCGTGCATGTCGGTCCGGGAAAGGTAACCGCCGGTCTGGCCCGCCGCACGGTCCCCTCCGCCACCGTGCTGACGGTAAATGATCTGGCCGGGGCGGCGAAGGTGGCTGAATCTTTATCTAGGATGGAGTTTTCGGCGAGGAGGCTGACATGACAAGGGCTGCCATCACCGGATGGGGCAAATGTGTCCCTCCCACTGTGCTGAGCAACGCCGATCTCGAGCGGATGATGGACACTTCCGATCAGTGGATAACTGTCCGCTCGGGGATCAAGGAACGGCGGATAAGTCATGTGGAGCCATCGGTGATGGCGGCGGTGGCTTCTCAACACGCCTTGGCCGCCGCTGGCCGAAAAATCGAGGAGATCGATCTGATCATTGTCGCTTCCTGCACTTCCGACTCCATCGTCCCCGCCACGGCCGCCCATGTCCACCGCCTGCTGGAAGCGCCGGTCGCCACCGCGGCCTTCGATCTCAACGCCAACTGCTCGGGTTTTGTTTATTCGTTGATCAACGCCGCCAAGATGATCGAGTCCGGGATGCACTCAAGGGTGCTGGTGGCCGCCACCGAACGACTCAGCGCTCTGATCGACTTCACCGACCGGTCGACCGCGGTTCTGTTTGGTGACGCGGCCGGCGCGGTGGTTGTGGAGCCCACGGAGGAGGACCACGGTCTGCTCTCGGCGTGTCTGCAGATGGACTCTTCGGCTCTGTCCTACTTGGAGGTGGCCGAGGACGGGCTTTCCCGGATGCCGGGCCGTTCCCTGGAAGACATGCGTGGCGGGATCTCCATGAACGGGCGTGAGGTGTTTCGCCGGGCGGTGGTGGCGATGGGGGATCTGTCGGTTCGTGCGGTTGCCGAGGCCGGCTTGGCGCTGGATGATGTGGATCTGCTCATACCTCATCAGGCCAACCTCCGGATCATCGACGCCACCGCCAAACGGCTGAAACTTCCTCCTGAAAAGGTCTACACCAATATCCACGCTTATGGGAACACTTCGGCGGCCACCATTCCGGTGGCGCTGGTCGAGGCATTGGAGCAGGGGCGGATCTCTCCGGGCGCCTATGTCGTGTTCGCCGCGTTCGGCGGTGGGTTGACCTCCGCGGCGGCCTTGGTGCGCTGGGGAGAGCGCACCAAGCCGTTGGAGAGAAGCGAGGCCGCCCTGGTCCCGACCGATCGGACCCTCATGGAGTTGCTGGAGGCGAATTTCGAGGTATATGGGTATCCGGAGAAAATGAAGTGAGCCGAGTTGCCTTGGTTACGGGAGGGTCGCGGGGGATCGGCCGGGCGGTCTGCATGGAGATGGCCGAACGGGGCCATCGGGTGGCGGTCAACTACGCCCGCCGCCCCGACGCGGCCGCCGAGGTGGTGGAGACCATCCGCGCGGCGGGGGGAGAGGCTGTCGCCATCGGCGCCGACGTGTCGGATGCCGATGCGGTGAGCCGGTTGTTCGACGATGTGAAGCAATCCCTGGGAGCGGTGGAGGTGCTGGTCAACAACGCCGGGATCACCAGGGATGGATTACTGGCTCGCATGAGCCCCGAACAGTTCGATGAGGTGGTGGCGGTCAATCTTCGTTCGGCTTATCTGTGCACCCGGGCGGCTTTGCGGGGGATGTTGCGGGCCCGCTGGGGGAGAGTGATTTGCATCAGTTCGGTGGCGGGGGTGAGCGGCAATCCCGGCCAGGCCAACTACGCCGCCTCCAAAGCGGGGCTGATCGGGTTCGCGAAGTCGGTGGCGCGGGAAGTGGGATCTCGGGGCATCACCGTCAATGTGGTAGCGCCGGGGTTTATCACCACTGACATGACCGCTCCCCTGGGCGCCGCCGCCGCGGCGGCGGCCGTGGCCGGAGCGGCGCTTGGCAGGGTGGGTGAGCCTTCTGAAGTGGCCAATGTGGTCGGCTTCCTGGGATCTGACGCCGCCTCCTATGTGACCGGACAGGTTTGGCAGGTGGACGGGGGCTTGGTGCTCTGAGAAGAGTTTCTTACCCTAGGGCGAGAGAAAAGTAACCCACACGACCGCCGCCGTCCAATAGGTCGGCTGAGGAAAAGTCTGGTACCCAAAAGCGAAAGAAAGGGAAGCTATGAGCGCGGACATCGACAGCAGGCTCAAAAGAATTCTGGTGGAGGAATTGGATCTAGAAGAGGACAAACTGCACCCCGAGGCTAATTTCGAAGAAGACCTGGATGTCGATTCACTCGGTGTGGTGGAGTTGCTGATGGCTATGGAGGACGAGTTCGGGGTGGAGATTCCCGACGAGGAGGCCGAACAGATCACCACCGTGGGAGAGGCAGCCGCGCTGATACGCGAAAAACTGGGGATCTGAGTCCTGTCGGATCGGATGGTGGTCGTCATCCAGGGGGATCTGACCGCCGCCCGCACCGATGTCATTGTCAACGCCGCCAACGAACAGCCTGCGGCACGGGGGTGGGGTGGGGGTCGCTTTGGCCGCGGCCGGCGAGCTTGACGCCTACCAACTCAGTGCGTAGCAGGGTCGCCTTGGGTCTCCCCCGGTGCTGAGAACGCCGGATTCCGCATCGCGGTGGGTGACTGTGGCGCCGATCCCGCAGGCGTCCGATCTCACCACTTTGTGACCCAACTGCGAAAGAGCCTCGGTCGTCTCGCTCGGAAAGCCGGCCTCCAGCGACAGCCTGCCGGGGTAGTAGTTGTGCGGGTAGAAAGAGTCGGGAATGCTGTCAGTGGCGAACCGCGGCGCCTCGATGGCTTCTTGGGGGTTCATGCCGAAGATGAACGTGTTCAGCATGAGTTGGAGGTTGGCCTGGGTCTGATGGTCTCCGCCCGGACAGCCGAACGTCATCACCGGCACCCCGTCTTTGAGCGCAATGTAGTTGACCAGAGTGGTTCTGGGTCGCTTGCCGGGCTCGATGACGTTCGGGTGGCCTTCTGACAGGTTGAATACCTCGATGCGGGTACTGATGGCGCATCCCAGTTCTGGGAAGAAGACGGATTTTTCGAAGGAGCCGCCGCTGGGCGTGGCGCACGCTAGGTTGCCTTCCCGGTCAATCGCTGCGACATGGGTAGTACCCACTTCGCCACCCGGCTCTCCGTTCGACCTTCCGGCAGGAACAACGGCGGCCACTGGCTTCCCCGGCCGAGACGAGTATGCCCAGGGGTCACCCGGAGACGGCATCTCGGGCGCCGCACGGTTTGCATCGATCACAGCGGAGCGGGTCGCCCCGTAATCCTTGGACAGCAGTCCTTCGACGGGCACATCCGCGTAATCGGGGTCGCCGTAAAAGGTCTGGCGGTCGGCCATCGACAGCTTCAGCGCCTCGGTGACCGTGTGGATGTAGGCGGGAGTATTGTGACCCATGGCCTTCAGGTCGAAATGCTCGAGCATGTTCAGTGTCTGCAAGAGGACTGCAGCCTGCGACCAGGTCCTCTGTCCGCATATCTCGTAGCCGGCGAAGGTCGTGCCGAGCGGCTCTTCGAACTGCGACTCGTAGCCGGCCAGGTCGTCATAGCCGAGGACTCCGCCCACGCTCGTCGACGACTTGACGATCAGCCCGGCCACTCCACCTCTGTAGAACTCATCGATGCCAGCACGCAGTCGATCTGAGCGGGTGCCGTGAGTGGCTGCCTCGGCCGCCGCCAAAGACTTCAAGGTGCTCCCCAGGCCCGGTTGAACAAACAGCGATCCCTCCTCTGCCAGCCTGGTGTTGTTGTAGAAGACCTCGAAGCCGCCGGGAGGAAACAGCTCGAACTGTTGGATTGTGGACGCGGACCCCAAGGCGTTGATCATGTGCCGGTAGTGCGGTATCCCCTCCTCCGCATACTGGATGGCCGGTGAGATGACCTCACCCAGGCTCTTGGTGCCATACCTGTCGAGCATCGAGATCGTGGCATGGACCACGCCTGGCACGGTGAATGACAACGGCGCCTGATCACCGGGCCCCGTAGGGATGGTGTCCAGCCCCCGGGAGCGGTAGAAGTCGGCCGTAGCCTTGCCTGGCGCCACGCCCTGGCCGCTCAACGATCTGAGCTCCCCCGAGCGGGCGTCGTAGAGCATGAAGACGCTTTCGGCGGCAAGGGAGCAGGCCGCGGTCGGTTCGACCACCACGGCCGCGAAGACCGCCGCGGCGACCGCGTCGAAGGCGTTGCCTCCCGACAGCATCATGCGCATACCGGCCATCGACGTCAGAAAGTGACCGCTCGATATGACTCCGCGGGTCCCGGCCACGACCGGGCGGCTGGTCTTTGGTCTCTCGGTAGCGTTGCTGGCGGAACTCCCGGCGGTGTTTGGATCGGCCATGTCACTCTCCCGTTGGGGACCTCGGGTGGCGAGAGGGCGATTCGGCGAGTCGCCTCTACGTCGCGACCGACGTCGGATCGTTTACCTGGTGTTTTTACAGAGTAGCTTCGAGGTAAGCCGGAGCCCCCTTCTTGCCGAGTGGATTGAACCGGGAGTGGGGGTGGGATGCCAACGCGGCCGCACTTGCCTTTCCGGGCCGGTTGCCCAGATCTAAGAATTCGGGGGGTAGTATTTGGTGCCCGCATCACCGGCTACTATGTCGACCACGATTGGGCCATGCTTGTTGGTCTGGGTTCCAAACTAATTGTTGCCTTGCAAACCAACGCAAGCTATATCTACCCACCGATTTACATATACCGCCGGAGAAGAAGGTAGAGACTCCTTGAACAAGAAGCTCGACGACTTCATCGCAGCTGTCAATACATTCGACGCCGTTTGTCGGCAGGTCCCACCCGATGCGTGGGACAACGACTCGCCCTGTGTGGGTTGGACGGCGCGTGAGGTCCTGGCGCACCAGTGCGGCGTGCTCGACGCCCTGGCGCATATCGCCCACACCGGTGAGATGATCAGGCCCGAGCCGCCCGAGCCGCCCGATGATCCGCTGACCTGCTGGGAGCAGACCAAAGAGGCGGTGCTGACAGCGCTTGGCCAACCCGGCGTTCTGGACCGGGAGGACAAGTACTGGTTTGGGCAGATGGACATGGCAACGTTTGTGTCCTACGTTCAGTGGGATCCGTTGACGCATGCCTGGGATATTGGGACTGCGACGGGGGTCGAGCCGAACCTTCCGTCCGAACTGTGCGAAATCAGCTACGAACTGGTCAGCGGAATGGCCGAGGCGGCTCGCAAGAGAAGACTGATTGGAGATCCGGTCGAAGTGCCCGAAGACTCCTCAATCGTCGATCGTTACCTGGCGCTGGTGGGGAGACAGCCACTACCAGCAAAGGAACCGCTGGGTTGACGGTGGTTTGGGTCGTTGATCTTCTACTCGGGAACAGGACACTCTAGGTCACCAGAAGCTGGGCGAGCACACCGCCCACCATCGCCACTGCGAACACATAGGCGCCGAAGACGGCCAGGACCCCTTTGTGGGCCAGTTTGCCGAGAATCACGAACTCGGGGATGTTGAAGCCAGCGCCGGCGATGGTTAGGGCCACGATGGCACCGATTTCGATTCCCGCTGAGCGGAGCGCATCGGCGATGGGCACGAACAACTCGGTGTTGATGTAGAAGAGGATGCCGACCGCGGCAGCGGCGGGTATCGCCGCATCGCCGGCCATCACGGGAATCCGTGCGGCTGTCTCGGCGGGCAAAAAGGCGGTGATCGCCAGACCAATCCCCACACCTATCACCAGCAAAGGCAGCATGGTGCCCAGCAGCGCTCGGGAGGATCTCATGGCCGGTCACCATTCGAGGCACAGGCCCGCCCAGGGGGCCGATTCGGCTTGGTCGGTTTGTTCCACCGCGGTCGGTAGCGGCTTCATGTAGCGCTCCAAGTCCACTTTTTCCGCCATCAGCGCCAGGCCGAGGGCTGCCGCAAAAGCCACTCCCACGTATATCGAGGCCGTCTTCCATCCGACGATGATCAAAAGCGCCCCGAAGAGAATAGGATCCAACACCGGCGCGGCCACGACGAACGCCACTTATCCCGCCGCGGTGACCCCGGCTTGGAACGCGACCAACACCGGAATCGCCGAGTAGGTACAGAAGGGGGTGATGAAACCCACGGCGATGCCTCGCAGAGCGCCCACCACCGGTGTGGCGCCCATCAACCCCTTGAGACGGGCGTTGCCGATCCGCCGCTGCAGCAGGGCCAGCCCGAACGACACCCCTCCGAACAGCGCCAGAAGCTCCACGACCAGCCAAAAGGCGTTGCTGATCATCTCAGACCTGTCCCGGTCATATGTCGCGGACTTGGTCTATATCGGCAAGGAGGGAGCGGAGGGGACAGCAACCGGTGCTATCAGAGCCGGATCATTGTGGGCGACGCTGTTGACACGGGAGGAAACAGGGTGAGTGGCCCACGCTCGGGTCGCGGGATGCACTAAAAGACTCTGGGCGGTGGTCGCATCGTCCAGGTCAGGGTCCAGCCACGGCTCCCAGCGGTCGGGAGGGAGGGCGACCGGCATCCGATGGTGGACGGCGGAGATCGGCCCTTCGGAGGCTCCGGTGATGATGGCGCAGGACACCAGCCATTCCCCGCTGAGGGGATGGCGCCGCACCGCCCACAGACCGGCAAAGACGAGCGGATGGTTATCGGCGCGATAAAACCAGTGGGGAACGTGACCCTTCGAACGGGCCGTCCACTCATAGAAGCCGTCGGCGGGAATCAGGCAGCGACGACGGGCCAGCCCGCCGCGGAAGAGGGGCTTTTCGGCCAGCGTTTCGGAGCGGGCATTGATGTGAAACGTCTTGAGGTCCGGGGCCCAGTGGGGGATCAGCCCCCAACGCATGGTCTCCAGACGGATCGCCCCCTTGCGATGACGGACCGCATAGACGGGATCTGTGGGGGCCACATTCCAACTGGGGAAAAGCGACTCTCGGATTATCTCGTCCGCTTCCAAGTACTCTCCGTAATCAGCGGCGCCTCGCGCCTGGCCGAACCTGCCGCACATCCAAACTAGTGTAAAGACACAGTTGACAGAGGAGCCCACGCATAATGCCAACCTTGGAAGAGTTCTGCACCATCACCGCCGCTCTCCGACCCCGAATGCTGGGTAAGACCCCCTCCGGCGTCCGGATCGATTTCGCTTTCGAGGGAAGCGCGGTGAGTCCCCATTGGGAAGGTCCCCGGCCCGTGTCGGGAGTGGACTACGCCACCGTCCGCTCCGACGGAAACCTCAACCTCGACATCAGAGGCGTGATTGGATCCGGACGCAAGACCGTCTCCTATCGCGCCACGGGGGTGAGCATCATGAAGTCCAAGACCGAGGCTGCACCCCAGGAGCTTCTGACCTTCCAGACCTCCGATGAGGAACTGTCCTGGCTCAACACCGCCATCGGAGTGGCGATCGGCCAGGGCGAGGGCCTCGACCTGACCCTCACCGTCTATGTGGTAAAGGGCTAAAAGCCCTCGAAGCAAGCCTCCTTATGCCGAGCGGAAGTCGGCCTTCCGCTTTTCCTTGAAGGCCGAGACGCCCTCTTTGAAGAGCGCCGATTTGCCCAGGCGTCCTTGGCTCGTAGCTTCGGCGGACAGACCCTTTGTGAAAGCCAACGCCGTGGTCTCATAGAGGAGCCGTCGATTGGCGGCGTACGCGGAGGTGGGCCCGTCACAGAGCCGCCCCGCCCACTCCAAAGCTTCGGACAGAGCCTCTCGGGAGGCTGACACCTTATTGCAGAGCCCGATATCCAAGGACTCCTCGGCGCTCACCTTTCTTCCGGACATGGTGATCTCTATGGCCCTCCCCAGTCCCACCATCTGGGGAAGGAACCAGGCGGTCCCCGAGTCGGGAGTAAGACCCAGGTGGATGAAGGCGCTCATGAAATAGGACCCGGGGTCCATCACCCGCAGATCGCAAGAGAGAGCGACGCCCATCCCCGCTCCTGCGGCCGGCCCGTTTATCGCCGCCAGCGTGGGGACCTCCGATTCGCGGAGGGCCACGATCAGGGGATGAAAATGGCGGTGAAGGATGGTTTCGAGATCCCCAACCTCCTCCATCTCCTTGGTCAGCTCTATGAGATCGGCCCCGGCGCAAAACGCCCGTCCCTCGCCGGTGATCACCGCCGCCCGGGCCTCGCCGCCCGCTCGCTGAATGGCCTCGGTGAATTCTCGGGCCATCGAAAGGGTGATCGCGTTGTAGCGGGAAGGGCGACGGAGGGTCACCACGGCTACTTCGCCTGCCAACTCGTATCCGCATTGCATGAAGGGAACCTTTCGCTTCGATGTGGCCTCCACGGTAGCAAAGTGCCCTCTGTTCCCCTTAGGCGCGGTAGCCTCGTGGTATCCCCAGTCCCTGTCCAGTTTTGTCTACGCTCATCTCTTAGATGCCCCCCAGATGCTCTTTCTGCAGTCGGCTTCCCGGCCCCGGTTCCTACGTGGTGGCCGGTCCCAAAGGAGTCGGGATCTGCGACGGGTGCGCCGCCACCGCCCATACGGTCGCCCAAGAGGCGCTTCGTCCGCATGGAATGGACCGGCTCGTCACCGGAATCGGCCGCTTGATGACCAACGATCCCTCCTGGGGTAACTTTTTCGGCATCATCGAAAACGCGGCGGTGGCCATCCGCAAGGGGAAGGTGGCATGGGTGGGAGCGGAAAGTGAGGTTCCCCCGCAACTCGAAAGCCTCCCCCGCTTGGACTGTGGAGGCCGGGTGGCGGTTCCCGGTTTTGTGGACGCATTTTCCCAAGTGGCGGGAGGAACCGGTGGGCGGGAGGCGCCCAACGGGGCGGTGGCTTCGGAGACAGCGGCCGATTGGGCCAGCCGGCTTCTGGCCGGAGGGGTGACCTGCCTTTCGGTGTCGGTGCGGAGCCGGGGCAACGCCCAAGAGGATCAGAGCCGCCTCTCGGTCGCCGCCATGTTGGGGGAACAGATCCCCCTCAAGGTCGTAACCAGTTGGACGGTGGGACCGGACGCCGGCTTTCCCTCCCCTTACGATCCGGCCGCGCGCGGCATTCTTCGTGGCATATCCCAATATGCGTCCGGACTGTCGATAACGGTGGGCCAGGGAGGTTTTTCTTCTGCCGATGTGCGGAAGCTGTGTGCTTCCATGGGCAGTCTCCGCAAACGGGTCCGACTGCACGGCAGTCCCGGCATTCCCGCCGAACTGGTGCGGTCCATTCGGCCTTTGGCGGTGCAGGATATGACGGCACTGGACGAGTCGACTCTGGAGGCGCTTCGCTTTCAAGGAGGGGCGGTGGTGGTGCTGCCCGTGGCCAGCCTCCGGAGGCGGCTTCCCATTCGCAGCCTGATGGAGTTGGGCATTCCGGTAGCGCTGGGAAGTGACTGCCTTCCTGGTGAGCGGTCCGTGACCTCCATGCCCTTTTTGGCGTGGGCTGCTTCGGAGGCGGGAGAAGTGCCGATTGAGACAGCGTTGTGGTGTGCCACCTTCGGGGGAGCGCGGGCGCTGGGCGACAAGGGAAGAGGATGGCTCGGCCGGGGCGCGATCGGAGATATGGTGATCATGGATATCGGCCATTTCTACGAGTTGGCCTACCACCCTGACCTGCCGATGGTGTGGGAATTGATCCGAGAGGGGGATTTGACCACGGTGGGCCAATCTGGATGAGCCCACTCCCCAAGTCATCTGATACGCTTCCGCTGGCGATCTCTCATCGGGGAGGCGCGGGGCTGTGGCCGGAGAACACCATGGAGGCCTTTTCCCGCTCGGTGGCGATGGGATATCGGTGGATCGAGACCGATCTGCATGTCACGGCCGACGGCACGGTGGTGTGTCTTCACGATCCCACCCTGGGCCGCACCACCAACGGTCAGGGGGAGGTGGCAGAATTGCTATGGCGGGAGGTGAGGGAAGTGGACGCCGGATACCACCATCACCCGAATAGGGACTTCCCTTATCGGGGACGCGGAATCCGGATTCCGACTTTGGAAGAAGTGGCCCGGTCCTTTCCGAATCTATTCATGGTGCTGGAGCTCAAGGCCGATCACACCGAGGAACATCTGCTGAAGCTCGTTCACCGGCTGGGGTTGAAGGATCGGGTAATAGTCGGTTCCTTCTCCGATGTCCGCCTAGCCCGGCTTCGAGAACTTTCAGGGGGAGCCGTCGCCACCTCCAGTGGCGAAGAGGAGGCGGCCCGGCTGGTGAAGGCGGCCTGGTTGGGTCGACCGGCGCGGAGTGAACACGAGGCCTTGCAGATCCCGGTCCGTTCCGGTCTGCTGCCACTCGTCACCCGAAGAACGGTTCGGGCTTACCATCGTATGGGACTGGAGGTGCATGTGTGGACGATCAACCACCCAGCCCGGATGCATAGGCTGTTGAATCGGGGAGTGGACGGGATCATCACTGACCGGCCGGACCTGGCGCGGGAGGTGTTCAGCGAAAGAGGAATCTGGGAAGAATGAAGATCTCAACCGCATCCCATCCCCCGGAAGGGCGATGACCTTCTCCCACTACGACTCGGATCAGCCTCGTCGGCTGTTGGTCACCGAGGTAGCGAACCTGCGTCGGTACCGGGGACTGCTGCGACTTCTGGTGCGGAGGGACCTGACTGTGCGCTACAAGCGTTCCATGCTGGGAGTGTGGTGGACGCTTCTGAATCCGCTCCTGACGGTGGCGGTGATGTGGGCGGTGTTCAGCACCATCTTCCGCTTCGAGATCCCCGGCGACGTTCCCTATGTCGTATACGTGCTGTCGGGGGTGATGCTGATCACCTTCTTCTCCCAGGGGGTGGTGGCGTCGGGGTCGTCCATCGTCGACTCGGCAGGGGTGCTCTCCAAGGTGTATGTGCCCGCCGAGGTGTTCGCGGTGGCGCCCGCTCTTGCCGCCCTGGTCAATTTCGGGATAAACATCGTGCTGCTCCTGGTGGTGCAGATGTTTGCCGGGGTGGGGATCCCCCTCACCGCGTTGCTGGCCCCGGTCCCCCTGCTGTTTTTGGCCATGTTCGTGGCAGGGCTGGGGATGATGGTGGCTTCCCTGGCGGTGGCCTATCGCGATGTGCTGGACATAGTGGCAGTGCTGCTCACCCTCGCCATGTACGCCACCCCTGGCTTCTACCCGGTGACCATCGTCCCCGATCGGTTTCTCTTCCTGATCCATATCAACCCGCTCTACTCCTACCTGGAGGTGTTCCGAGGACTGGTCTATGGGGGGAGCTTCGCCCCCGGATGGATGTGGGCGGTGATGGTCCTCACCGCCTGCGCGGCGTTGCTGGGGGGCGCCTGGACCTTCTCCCGTTCCTGGCGGCGACTGGCGGTGCTGATGTGAACTCCCTGGCCGTCGAATGTCGGGATGTCTCTTTGGTATATCCCCTGGTCAGGGATCGTCCCGGCACATTCAAAGAGCAGGTGATCCGCTCCCTTCGCCGAAAGATAGAAGTCGAAGAACTGCGCGCCATCCGGGAATTGTCGCTGTGTGTTAGCCACGGGGAGGTATTGGGGGTGATCGGCGACAACGGAGCGGGCAAATCCACTCTGATGAAGGTCGTGGCCCGGGTGCTGCCTCCCACCGAGGGACGGGTGGTGGTTCGGGGTTTGGTGGCGCCGCTCATCGAGTTGGGAGCCGGGTTCAATCCCGAGTTGACCGCTACGGAGAACGTGGTTCTTTACGGGGCGATGCTGGGTCGTTCCCCCAGGGAGATGGAGGATAGGGCGGCGCCCATCATCGACTGGGCGGGGCTTTCGGAGTTCTCCGATGTGGCGGTGCGGGCCTTTTCCTCGGGGATGTTGGCCCGGTTGGGTTTCTCGATCGCCACCGATATCAGGCCCGATGTGCTGCTGGTGGACGAGATTCTCAGTGTGGGAGATCAGAGTTTTCGGGAAAAGTCCCGGGAGCGGGTTCGGAACACCATGGAGCAGGGAGCGGCGACCATCCTGGTCTCCCACGATATGGAGATGGTCCAAGATCTGGCCAACCGGGTGTTGTGGCTGGACAAGGGAATGATCCGCAAAGAAGGCGCTCCGGCCGAGGTGATCGCCGCCTACACCGGCGGTGAAGGCTAGAGGAGGTGGGCGAACCCGGCCCGGTATTCCTCGGGGAGGGTGAAGAGGGGAGCGCGGGGTCGTCCGGCTCGCAGTCCCGCCAACTCCGCCGCTGATTTGACGCCCGGTATCCCGTAGCGGGCAACGCCGTCGTTGGCGGCGGCCAAACGGTTTTGGCTCTTCATGTCTCCCGGAGGGTTTTCCAGCGCCGCGGCCACCACTTCGAGGGCCAGCCGGGGCACGTAGTTGGCGGCGGCCAGTATGGCGCCATGAGCTCCCGCGGCGAGGGAAAGCGTCACAGCCACCGCCGACCCGTTGTAGAGAGCGAAATTGTCCGGGAGGCCCGCCAGGATCCGCTGGATGCGGATGGCGTCCCCGCTGGAGTCTTTCATCCCCACCACATTGGGATGTTGCGCCAGTTCCCAGATCGTCTCAAGCGGCAGAGAATAAGCGGTCACTAGCGGCACCGAGTAGAGCAGCACAGGTATGGGGGACTCATCCGCCACTTCTTGGAAAAAGGCGCTCACAAAGTTGGTGCGGTTGCGGGACAGGGTGGTGGGGGTGAGCACCAGGGCGGCGTCGCCTCCCCCCTCGGCCACCTCGGCGACTTGGCGCTTGGCTGCCCGAGTGGTCTCGGCGTTGATCCCGCACAGGAGGTAGGCGTCGTCGGCGGCGCCCTCTCGGGATGCGGAGACAAGCGTCCGCCGTTCGCCCGGATCCAGGAAGGGGCCCTCACCGGTGGAGCCGCCCAGCACGAAGCCCTCGAATCCCAGTCCTCCCAGAAAGGCCAGATTGTGCCGGTGGGCTTCCAGATCGAGCTGCTGGTCGTCGTCGAAGGGGGTGATGATGGCGGGCATAGCCCGCGGAAATGGCTTCATCTGGTTTGGATGATAGCTGGCTTTGGGCGGATAGCATTTATCCGGTAGTCCATTAAGGAGCGAGAGATTGAAGTTCGCCTGGCTGTGCAGCCACGAGTCCTACCAGCCGGAAGCGCTAGTAGATCAAGCGGTACGAGCGGAGGAAGCCGGATTTGACATGGTCCTGGGATCGGATCACTTCCATCCCTGGGTCGACGACAATTGCGCGGCGGGTTTCGTGTGGTCCTGGCTGGGAGCGGTGGCGGCTCGCACCGAGGTCGAACTGGCCACTTCCGTGACCTGTCCTCTCTACCACTATCACCCCGCCCTGATCGCCCAGGCGGCGGCCACCGTGGATCGTTTGTCGGGAGGGAAGTTCGTATTGGGAGTGGGTACGGGGGAAAACATCAACGAGGGTCCTCTGGGTTTTCGGTTCGGCGACTACCGGGAGCGCATCAGGAGAATGCGAGAGGCGTTGGAGATAATGCACCGGCTACTGGCTGGGGAAAAGCTCGACTTCTCAGGGGACTGGTACGAGACCAACAAGGCCAAGCTCTACAGTCCTCCGCTCCGCAAGACGCCCATTTGGATGGCGGCCGGCGGCCCGCAGTCTTCCCGTTTTGCCGGAAGGCGGGCAGACGGGCTGATCACCAGCGTCAAGGCGCCGGCCGACACCTTGGAAAGGGTGATCGGGCCTTTTCGCGCCGCGGCCGAAGAGCACGGACGGGCCGGCACGGTGATGACCACCCGCTGGTGCGTGCTGGCCGGGGACGAATCGGAAGCATGGGAAGCCCTGGGCAGTATGCGCGGCCTGCGGGCGCCTGGGCGGCTGGAGACCGTTGATCCGATGGTTCTGCGAGAGCGTGCCGATTCCATGGACCGCTCCGAAATCCTAGGCAAGTACACCATGGCTTCCAGCGTGGAAGACCTGATCGAGGTCTACCGGCCTTTGGTCACCGAGATCGGCGCCGACTACGTGGCCATCCAGGTCGCCTCCACCAACCCCGACCGTACTCTCGAGATACTCGAGAAAGAAGTACTACCTGAACTCCGCTCCTTAGCCACGTAACCCCAACCGTCGATCTCTCCCCCTCCCCCGGTTCCCGAGAGAGGAGAAAGGCAGTGACCGACATCGTTGTGACGAGGGCCGACGGGGTCGTTTTCCGGTTCTGCCCCCGATGCAAGGAAATGACCCCGAGGGGCTCTGACGGGGAGTGCCTGTTTGTCTGCCCGACGCTCACCTGCGGTTCGGCGGGGAGCGTCCGCCCCGTTTGTGCGGCCGGATCGGCCCCGCCGAATGGCATGTTTCATCCGGGTGCGTTTGCTACATCCGACCGGACAAAATGACTCCCGAGCAAGCGAAGCAGTACTTGAGAGAGCAGTTGCCGACGTGAGGCGGTGCGTGACCTACGCGCGGGTCTCCACCCGACCCCAGACCGCCACCGGCTAGGACGCCGAGGAGGAGATGGCCCGCCGTTAGGACACCGCCTCGGGCCGGCCACCCTACCCACCGTCGCGCCCTGCTGGACCGTTTGGACCGGGTATTGGGGCCTAAACGGGTCGGCGGTTTTTGAGTTTGGATTTTACGTAATCGCGGTTCATCAGGGCGATGAAGTCGATGGAGATCTCCTGGGGGCAGGCCGCTTCGCATTCCCCGTGGTTGGTGCAGGAACCGAAGAACTGTTCCATGGTCTCCACCATGCGTTCGGTCCGTGAGTACCGTTCCGCGGCGCCCTGGGGCAAGAGATTGAGGTGGGAGGCTTTGGCGGCGGTGAACAACTGGGCGGCGGAGTTGGGACAGGCGGCCACACAGGCGCCGCACCCGATGCACGCCGCGGCGTCGAAAGCGGCCTCGGACGTCTCTTTGGGAACCGGGATCAGGTTAGCCTCGGGAGCGGAGCCGGTGGCCACCGTTATGTATCCGCCCGCCTCGATTATCCGGTCGAACGCCGAGCGGTCCACCACCAAGTCCCGGATTATCCCGAACGCCGCGGCCCGCCAAGGCTCGACCGTGATGATGTCCCCGTTCTGGAAGCTCCTCATGTGGAGTTGACAGGTGGCCGTGGCCGCCTGCGGACCGTGGGGACGTCCGTTGATCATCACCCCGCAGGCGCCGCATATTCCTTCCCGGCAGTCCGAGTCGAAGGCAATCGGATCGACGCCCTTCAATGTGAGCCGCTCGTTCAAAACGTCCAACATCTCCAGAAAGGACATGTCTGCAGAGACATCTGGAACCTGGTAGGTCTCGAACCGGCCCTCGACTGACGCGCTGGCCTGCCGCCACACTTGCAAAGTGATGTTCATTGGTAGCTCCGAGTGCTCAACTGGACACTCTCGAACGACAAAGGCTCTTTGATCAACTCCGGCCGGGCAGGGTCTCCTGTCCACATCCAGGCCGAGACGGTCGAGAAGTTCTCATCGTCGCGAACCGCATCACCCTGGGAGTTTTGGTGCTCCTCCCGGAAATGCCCTCCGCATGATTCCTCGCGCTGGCGAGCGTCGATACACATGGCCATCGCCAACTCGAAGAAGTCCTCGAGGCGGGCGGCTTTCTCAAGGCTTTGGTTGAGGCTTTCCCCATCACCGGGAACCCGGGCGGAGGTTCGGAACTCCTCATAGAGATCAGGCAACTCGCTCATCGCCTGGTCGAGACCCTCGCGGCTTCGAGCCATGCCGCATTTGGCCCACACTACCCTCCCCAGGCGGCGATGGAAATCATCGACGGTGCGGTTGCCCTTCATGGAGAGCAGGCGGGCCATCCGGTCGGCCAACTCCGCCTCGGCGCGGGCAAACACCTCGTCGGAGGGGGAGATCGGATCCTCGTTCAAGAAGTCCGCCACGTAGTCGCCGATGGTGTAGGGAAGCACGAAGTAGCCGTCGGCCAGTCCCTGCATCAAGGCGGAAGCGCCCAGCCGGTTGGCGCCGTGGTCTGAGAAATTGGCCTCCCCCAGGGCGTACAGTCCGGGGATGGTGGTCATCAGGTTGTAGTCCACCCACAATCCTCCCATCGTGTAATGGGGAGCGGGATAGATGCGCATCGGCGCCCGATAGGGGTCTTCGTCGGTGATCCGGTTGTACATCTCGATGAGGTTGCCGTAACGGTCGGCAATGGCCTGCCGACCCAGGCGGGCGATGGCGTCCCGAAAGTCCAGATACACCCCGTTCTTCTTCACCCCCACCCCAAGGTTTGCGTCCACCACCCGCTTGGCGGCCCGGGAGGCCACATCCCGGGGGACCAGATTGCCAAAAGAGGGGTAGATCCTTTCCAGGTAGTAGTCCCGTTCCGCATCGGGAATCTCGCCGGGCGGGCGGTTGTCCTCGGGAGACTTGGGCACCCAGACCCTTCCGTCGTTGCGGAGCGACTCCGACATGAGCGTCAACTTGGATTGAAACTCCTCGGAAGGGGGGATGCAGGTGGGATGGATCTGGGTGAAGCACGGGTTGGCGAAGGCCGCCCCCCGCCGGTGCGCCCGCCAGGCGGCAGTGACATTGGCGGTCATGGCGTTGGTGGACAGGTAGTAGACATTGGAGTATCCGCCGGTGGCCAGCACCACCGCATGGGCGGAGTGGGAGCTGATCTCCCCGGTCAGGAGGTCCCTCACCACCACCCCTACCGCTCGTCCATCCTTGATCACGATGTCCATGAGTTCGGTGCGGACCGCCAGGTTCACCGTTCCCAGCCCCACCTGGCGGGCCAGAGCCTGGTAGGCCCCCAACAACAGTTGTTGGCCCGTCTGGCCCCGGGCGTAGAAGGTGCGTGAAACCTGGGCGCCGCCGAAGGAGCGGTTGGCCAATAGCCCTCCGTACTCCCGCGCGAATGGGACCCCCTGGGCAGTGGCCTGGTCGATGATGTTCAGAGAAAGCTGAGCCAGCCGGTAGACGTTGGCCTCCCGGGAGCGGAAGTCGCCTCCCTTGATCGTGTCGTAGAAGAGCCGGTAGACCGAATCGCCGTCGTTGCGATAATTCTTGGCGGCGTTGATTCCCCCCTGGGCGGCGATGGAATGGGCGCGGCGCGGTGTGTCGTGGAAGGTGAAGACATCCACCCGGTAGCCGAGCTCGGCCAGGGTCGCCGCCGCTGAGGCGCCCGCCAGGCCGGTGCCGATCACGATGATCTTGAAGCGTCGCTTGTTGGCGGGGTTGACCAGCTTGATCGAAAACCGGTGATTGTCCCAGCTGTCGGCGAGAGGGCCGGACGGGACTTTGGGGTCCAATCGCACCGCGGTCATCCCAGCATCCCCGTCCAGACCGCGATCGGGATGCTGACGTTGCCGATCACGATCACGGCCGCGAAAGCTTGGGCGAACCATCGCCGCCCGCGATTGTAAGAGGGATGGGCCAGCCCCAGACTTTGGAAAAGCGACCATGCGCCATGGTAGATGTGGATCCCCAGCAACAGGTTGGCCACGATGTAGAGGACTGTCACTCCTCCCCGGGAGAGGGAAGAGACCAGGTTGGCCTCAACGGCGCCGGCCTGCCATCCTTCCGCAGCCATGGGTGTCACCCCCCAGGTCAGATCAGCGAGATGCCAAAACAGGAAAATCGCCACGATCACCCCGCTCCATCGCATGGTGCGGGAGGCGTAGCTCGCCACTGCGTAGTCCCGCGGTCCCCGATAGGAGGAGTTGGCCCGCCGGTTGAGCATGGTGAGGCTGGCGGCGGCATGGATATGCAGCAGAAAGGCGATCAACAGGCCGGTGCGCAATAACCACAGGGTCACTGTCTTGGGGACGAGGGGATAGAGCAACTCCCGGAGGAAATGGGCGTAGGAGTCCAGTTGTCCATCACCGAGGTAAACCTTGAGATTGCCGATCATGTGAGCGAGAACGAATCCCAGGAGGGCGACGCCCGTAATTCCCATGACCCACTTCTTTCCCACCGCCGAGCGGTAGAACTCCATCGGCCAGGGTCGACGGCGACGGGCTGAAACGGAGGCGGGCGTCACTGGGCTCGAGTGGACATTGACTGCCAAGGATTGTAAACGGTCTCCCGTTGGGCATCCTCCCACTTCCCTTCCCATTTGACATTGTCCCAACGGCTGTCTATAGTCGCATCATTGTAGTTACATTCGTGTAATACACCATGGCCGATGGAAGCCGTGCAGATGGAGATAAGGACAAAAAATGCGACGTAGCTTGATAGAAGCTCTGGCCACCGAGGAGTTGGGCTGGCAGAACTATGCCAACTGCCTGGGCGCAGACACCGATTTGTTCTTTCCCGAGCGCGGATCTTCCACACGCAAGGCCAAAGCCATCTGCCGGGAGTGCGAGGTGCAGGTGGAGTGTCTCGAATTCGCTCTGGACAATGGCGAGCGTTTTGGCATATGGGGAGGCCTGTCGGAACGGGAGCGTCGCCGCGTCAGGCACGACAGGGCCAGGAGGACCGCGGTAGCCTCCTGAAGACCTCCCTACAATGGGGATGGCCTGAAGGTTAGGGGGAAAACGTGGAATCACTGCTCGCTCTTGGCGTGCTTCTGCTGGCATTGGCCGGCCTGGTTATTGTGCTGGTGCGCTTGTTTCGTCGTTTCCGGCATGGTTCTTCGGCCGAACCGGAGCCCGATCCCTTGGCACCCCTTCCCAACCTCGAGGACCTGTCGGTCTCCGGTGACGCTGTCCAGGTAACTTTCAGAGTGCCGATGGCCGGGGACGATCCGATCCTTTCCGACCTGTTGTGCTATTACGGACTGGAAGCGGTAAGGCGCGCCCGCCAGACCCTTCCCCTGGACGGGTTGAATCGGATGGAGGTATTCGTCTTGCATCAGGACCAGTCCAAGCGGGTGGGAAGCGTGGATTTCGATGAGCCCGGCATGCTTCCCGAAAATTTTCCTGTTCCGGAGATAGTCGGGCTTTCCGAGGCGACCCTGGACCCGCTGGACAGCGATTTCGTAGCCGCCGGGGGCACTGCAGCCTCGTCCCGGCCTACGGAGGGAGAGACCCTCGCTTCCCTGGGGTCGTTCTTGACGATCCCAGCCAAGGCGGAGGCCGCCCTCCGTTTCCAAGGCGTCGATCCGGGGGAGATGACCGCCGGTGAGTTGGTGCGGGGCATACTGGCCTTGCGAGGGTACACGATGACTCCCGGTCGCGACGCCCACACCCATCATGCTCGCAAGGGCGCCGCCACCGTGCTGGTGAGGGAGATTCCGCACAGCCCGGACGGATATCCCGAGCTCTCAGAGAAGGACATGAGCCGCTTCGTGATGGACATGGCCGGTTCCCGTATGGCGCGTGGGATGTTGGTGACCGAGAAATACGGGTCTTTCTCAATCTATGAGTCGGAACGTCGGAACCCCCGGATCCGGTTTGTCACCAGGGAACGGCTCCAAAAAGCTGTCGATGCGCTAGCCTTGGGTTAAGCTCTCCGCCTTCCCGGCGGTGGAGAAAGATCGAAAAAGGAGAACACGTTGCTCGGCTTGAAGCCCCTGGAACTTGGGATAATTGTTCTGATACTTCTGCTCCTGTTCGGCGCATCCAAGCTTCCCAAGCTGGCCCGGTCGTTGGGATCATCTGCCCGCGAGTTCCGCAAAGGGGTTGAAGAAGGAAAAGTTGAAGACGACGCCAAAGCCAAAGCGGAAGACGCCAAAGCCAAAGCGGAAACCGCCGAGGACTCCTAGGAGCGACCGGGCGACCGGGTCCGGTGGGGAAGGCCGGCCGACGAATCAGATGCGTTGCAGGGCATCGCCGTAACTCTGGAAGTCGCGGGGGGTTGACAGCGAGTCGGTGGAGATTATTTCTCGCACTATTCGATTCGAGTCGAGCACATAGGTGGCACGCAGCGCCACACCCAATTCATCGTTGAAGCAGCCGTAATTTTGGGAGATTTGGCCGTGTGGCCAGAAATCGGAGAGGATCGGGAATTCGAATCCCTGATCTTCCGCCCACTTCTTGTTCGAGTAGCGGGTGTCGCAGGTGATCACCACCACACTGGTGTCCAGATCGGACAAATCCCCGAGGTTTTCGTGGAGTTCGCACAGCTCTCCTTCGCAGATCCCGGTGAAGGGGAAGGGTATGAAAACCAGCAAAGTCTTTCGGTTGGTCAGGTCGTCGAGAGCGAGGTTGTTGCCGTCTTGATCTTTCAACGAGAAATAGGGAGCGATAGCGCCAATTTCTGCAGGCATTTGGGTCCTCCCGGGTTGGGGGCAGTAAGAAGGCAAAGCTTACTGGCTACCAGAGGGGATCGGCCAACAACACCCGCGCCGCCCAGCCCACCGGATCGATGATCTCTTGGGGAGTAGGAAATCCGTCAGGCTGCCAAATGCGCCGGGACGCCCCCGGCCCGAAGCGTTCCTCGACTTCGGCCAGGAAAACTGTTCCATCGGCCACCGCCCCGGGAGTGACGGTAACCAGCGCTCCTGTCTGTTTGGCAGAATCTCCGAGGTCAGAAGCGCGGTCGCGTTCTGTAAAGATCTCGTCGAGGTCGGGAAGGAGCCGGGTTCCCGCCTTGGCCACCAGCCATCGGGACATTGCGCCGGTCAAGCCCAGAAAGGCCTGCAGGTTCTCTAGGGCCGGGGTGGCGGCGGAGGTGTCGAAAACATCTGCCGCTTCAAGATCCAGATCGAGTTGAAAGATGGCCGATGGGTCGTTTCCTATCGATCCGAGTTGTTCCATGAGTGACTCCGGCGCCAGTTGCACGGTGGCTGCGTAGTCCTCATTCAGGGTGCGGAAGTAGTCCATTACATAGGGGAGAGAGAACACCGCCCGGTGGGCTGTTTCATAGAGAGCCGCCCACATGCGAATCTGGCGTCCGTCCACCGAAAGCTCGTCGGCCAAGTCCTCGATCACGGTGGCCACCAAGAGAGTGCGGCCAGAACCGGCGGGAAGTCCCGTCTCACAAGTCCCGATCACCCTTCCGGCCATCAATCCCGCCACCGCTCCCAGCTGCGCGCCCGCCATGACCGGTCCCAGCGGGCCCAGCATCGCCCATGGCTGCCCCGCGGCGCTGTCTCGCATTTGCGCGGCGAACGGTTCTACTAGGGGAGCGAACTCCTCCACCACCGCGTCTCCCCATTCCCGGGGGCCGAGGGGCATCACCGCCGAAGCGGGCGGGAAGCTGAAAGGAGCGACTTCGGAGATCCGATACTCGGCCAGCCTCACCAATTCGATGAGTTCCTCGGAGGTCCAAGGGTTCACCAACTGGGGTTCTCCGGCCAGATGGCGGGAGATCTCGCGGGCCAGATCCAGGTTGACCGGACCGGGTTGGCTGAACATTCGCATCAGCCGGGAAAAGAGATCTTCGCTCACCGCGCTGATTTTATGGCAGTCCGCGGCTAACTTATCTACCTATGACCACACCTTTTCCCGTTTCACGCGTTGCGGTTGTCGAATCTCCCATCGATGTCGGTGGTTTGCTTAAGGAGGTGAGCCGACCCGAGGCCGGAGCAGTGGCCCTGTTCTTGGGCACGGTTCGCAACCATTCCCCACGCCGGGAGGGAGTAACCCATCTCGAATATGAGGTGTATAGGTCCCAGGTGTGCGGAAAGATCAGAGAAATTGCCGCGGAGGCTGCGGATCGGTGGCCGCTGACCGCCATAGCGATGGAGCACCGGGTGGGCCGGGTGGAAATCGAAGAAGTAGCGGTGGCGGTGGCAGTCTCCAGCGCTCATCGGGCGGAGGCGTTCGCGGCGGCCCGCTACCTGATAGACGAGTTGAAAGAGAGAGCGCCCATCTGGAAGAAGGAGCATTGGGAGGGAGGAGCGGAGTGGTCCCTGGGGTCCTGAAGCAGCTTAACATTCGCTTTGGCAGTCATGGCAACATAAATTTGGATATTCTGTTAAGACCTCTGTCACACTTGGAAAGGAGCATCGGGTGACTGTCTTATTGGAGAGAAGCGAGTCCCCGCCGGAAACCGCACTCGGGACCCAGACCGTAGCCCGGCTGGTCAAAGAACGCGCTATGCGCACCCCCGACTTGGTGGCTTTGCGGGAAAAGGACTATGGGATTTGGCAGGAGATCACTTGGGGCGAGTATTGGGAGCAAGTGCTATTGGCCGCCCATGGTCTCTTGGCCTTGGGAGTCGAAGTAGGGGATCGGGTGTCTATCCATTCCGAGGACCGTCCCGAATGGGTGATTCTGGATATCGCTACAACGGCGGTCCGAGGGGTAACTGTCGGTCTTTATCCCACCAATCCCGCGGCAGAGGTGCAGTACCTGCTCTCCGACTCCGGTGCCAGCATCCACTTGGCCGAGGATCAGGAACAAGCCGACAAACTTATGGGAGTGATCGACACCCTTCCCCATGTGGAGAGGGTGATCTACGCTGAGCCGCGCGGATTCCGCGCCTACCGGGACGACCCCCGGTTCATCTTTTGGGAGGCGTTTCTCGAGTTAGGGCGTCGCCACCGGGCCGAGCACCCGGGCGCAGTGGAAGAGCGGATGGGCGAGGCCCGTCCCGACGATCTGATGACCCTTGTTTACACCTCGGGTACCACCGGGCCTCCCAAAGGGGCGATGTTGGACAACGCCAACGCGGAGTACTGCTTCAATGAACTTATCGGCGCCGACGACCGGATGCCGAACAACATAGGGCCCAATCCCTCCGACGAGATACTTACCTACCTGCCCCTTTGCCATGTGGCTGAGCGAATTTTTTCCACGTGGACCTCGGCGGCTACCGGCACCACCCTTAATTTCGCCGAGTCCATTGAGACGGTGCAGGAGAACCTACGAGAGGTGCAACCTACCCTGTTTTTCGCGGTTCCTCGCATCTGGGAAAAACTCCATGCGGTCGTGCTCATCAAGAGCAAGGACGCCACCTGGTTCAAGCGGGTGTTTATGTCATTCAGCAACGTCTTGGCCGGGATCGTCGGGCGACAGAGAGTGAAGAACGGGGGGAAGCACACTCTGTTCAGCCGGCTCCTATTCATGATCGGCTACCCGCTGGTCTTTCGGGCGTTACGGGAAAGGGTCGGCCTGCGCCGCTGCCGGTGGGCGGGGACCGGCGCCGCCCCCATCGCTCCGGAGGTGATCGAATTCTTCCATGGGTTGGGTGTGAATGTCTACGAATTGTACGGTATGACCGAGAACGCGGCGGTGGCCACCAACAATTTCCATGGGCGAATGAAGTTGGGCACGGTAGGCGAACCCTATCCGGGGATAGGACTGCGAATCGATCCGGAGACCGGGGAGATCCAGATCAGGCATGCGGGAGTATTCCGGGGATACTGGAACAAACCCGAAAAAACCGCAGAGGCGTTCACCGATGATGGGTGGCTGCGCACCGGAGATGTGGGGGAATGGGTGGACGGCACCCACGTCAAGATTGTGGACCGCATCAAACACATAATCATCACCTCGGGCGGGAAGAACATCTCCCCCTCAGAGATCGAGAACAGCCTCAAGACCTCTCCCTATGTGAAAGAGGCGATGGTCATAGGTGACGGGAAGAACTATCTCACCGTGCTGGTGGGTATCGAGTTCGACACGGTGGGAGACTGGGCCACCCGTCGGAAAATTCCCTACACCACCTATCGGGACCTTGGCGAAAAGCCCGAGGTGCTGAAGCTGATTCAGGGTGTCATCAACGAGACGAACTCCAAGTTCGCCCGGGTGGAGAACATCCGGAATTTCCGTATGCTCCCCAAGGAACTCGATCATGAGGATGGAGAGTTGACCGCTACCCAGAAGCTGAAGAGGGAGTCCATGGAAGAGATGTTCGGAGATTTAATTGTCAACATGTACTCGGGGAAGAAATGAATGACGCCGATCTCAGGTAGAGAACGGCAAATGCTCTGATGGTGGCCGAGATGTTGACCCTTGAGTTGCTGGCTCAGGCTGAACACAGCCGACTGGCGGGCGCCATCGTCAGCGGTCTTTCCCTGGGAACCATCTACGCCTTGTTGGCGATGGGATTCGTCATCATCTTCAAAGCGACTCAGGTGGTGAACTTCGCTCATGGCGCGTTGGCCACCGTTGGTGCCTTTATCACCGCCGGCGTGGCGGTGGAACTCAACTTTCCCGGTCGTTTTCTTGATCTGCCTCCCCTTTTGGGATGGTCCATCTCCGTAGTGACGGCATTGGTGCTCTCGGCGCTGATGGGCATTCTGCTGGAGAGAGTCTTTCTGCGTCCTATGGTGGGAGAGGATCTGTTTTCGGTGGCCATCGTCACTTTGGGTATGAACGTCATCCTGATGACCATCGTCACCGATTACATAGGGCCCGATCCCCGCTCCATGGCCGATCCCTGGGGAGATGCCGTCGCCGATCTGGGGTTCGTGATCATCGCCCACACCGAGATAGCCCAGTTCCTGGTGGCGGTGGTCCTGGTGATCCTGGTTGCGATCTTTTTCCGTACCAGGACCGGAATAGCGATGCGGGCAACCGCTTTCGATCAGGAAGCGGCCCGGGCCCAAGGGATAAGGATTGGCTCCATCTTCGCCATTGCCTGGGCGATCGGGGCGGTGCTGGCCACGGTGGGAGGCATTTTCGGGTCGGTGTATCCCCGACGAGTGGGGGTTTACTCGGACACTGCGCTTCTGGCCTTCCGCGCCTTCCCCGCCATCATTCTGGGCGGATTGGATTCGGTCGTGGGGGCGGTGGTCGGAGGATTGGGGGTAGGTCTGGCCGAGGCCGCAGCCGGCCATTACCTTAACCATCCGCTGTTCGGGACGGGCTTTAGCGGGATCGTGCCTTATCTTTTGATGATGGTCGTCCTTTTCATCCGTCCCTACGGGATTTTCGGGACCGAGGAGATCAGAAGAGTATGAGAGGTCGTCCTCACCTCTACACCTCTTACTCGTCTGACCAGGCGCTGATGCCCACGGTCACGAAAAAGGCGGTGCTCGGTGTCTTCTTGGTGCTGGCGGCGCTGGCGCCCATAGCCTCCAGTATTCCCTTCTACCCTGATTTCCTGGGCGACAACGACTGGATGAAGCTGCTGTCCCACGTCGCGATCTTCGGGATCGGCGCCCTGGGAATCAACCTGCTCACCGGCGTAGCCGGCCAGGTGTCGCTGGGGCATGCTTTCTTCATGGGACTCGGGGCATATGTGGCGGTGCTTTTCGGAGCACCTCCGGGGGACTTGTGGGGATGGGGTCTTCCAATGTGGATCTGGCTTCCCATGGCGGGAATCATCCCTGCTCTGATCGGACTGCTGGTAGGACCTGCCGCGGTGCGGGTGCGAGGACTCTATCTGGCGTTCGCAACCCTGGGCTTGGTGTTCATCGGAGAATGGGCGTGGCGGAACCTCAAGTTCATCACCGGCGGCGCCTTCTCGGGACGTAGATTTCCCGAATTCCAGTGGCGGCTGTGGAAAGAAGAGGCGCCTCTGGTGGATTTCGCATCCGACGGGGTGTGGTTGGGATTTGAAGTCAGCGAAGAGGCCAAAGTGTATCTATTGATGTTCGGCTTATTGGTGGTGGCGACTCTGGTAGCCAAGAACCTGCAGCGCACCCGGGCGGGTCGCGCTTTCCAAGCGATCCGTGACCGCGACATCGCAGCGGAGATAATGGGGGTGAACGAGTTCCGATACAAACTGATGGCCTTTGGGATTTCTTCGGCTTTTGCCGGAGTGGCTGGCGCTCTGTTCGCCTCTTTCGTGGGACGCCAGATCCCCGAGACGTGGGACCTTTTCTTGTCGGTGGAGTTCATCGCCATCATTCTGATCGGGGGAGCGGGGACGGTGTCCGGCGCGTTGATGGGGACAGCCTTTGTCATCCTTCTGCCGCGCCTGGTCCAGGATTTCACGGAGTGGCTGAGCGGGGTGATCGAGGAGGGAGAGGGGGTGGTGGCCACAGTCGCCGATACGGTCATTTCGGTCGCCCCTAACGACTTCGGTGTGATCAACATTCTCCCCGGCACCGGCCCGGGGCTGTCGGTGTTTCAACTCAACCAAGTCTTATTCGGGCTCCTGATCATCCTGTTCATGATCTTTGAGCCGCTTGGTTTGTACGGCATCTGGTTACGGGTACGAAATTATTGGAAAGGCTGGCCTTTTACTTATTGATGAGAGTTTTGGTAGACGGTTTGCCCAGGGAGTTCTAGTGTTTAACTGTCAAAGGGAAAACGAAGCAACGATTAATAAAGGAGAGAACATGAAGACCAAATTCAACTGGTTGGCCATGGTCATGGCGCTGACCTTGATCGCGGCCGCGTGCGGGGGTGGAGACGAAGAAGCCGAAACTCCCGCCACCACCCAGGCGCCTGCCACCACCCAGGCGCCTGCCACCACCCAGGCGCCTGCCACCACGGCTGCGCCCGAAGAGGAGACCGTGGAAGAAGAAATGGACATGATGATCGCCACCGATATCGGTGTGGATCTCGATGCCGGTGTCATCAAGGTAGGAATGCTCTCCGACCTGACCGGTCCGTTCGGAGGTCTGGTGGGATTGGTCGCCGCAGGCGCGAACACCTACTGGGCAGATGTCAACGCCCGGGGCGGCATTAACGGACTCATGGTGGAATTGGTATATCGGGACACGGCTTATTCGGTGGACAATCACGTCCAGTTCTATGAAGAACTCAAGGACGAGGTGGTGGCATTCGGACACTCGACCGGATCCCCTCACACCGTGGCCATTCGTCCCGACCTGGAGGAAGACGGCATTCTCGCCATTCCTCTTACCTGGTATTCCGGCTGGTCAGACCCGGCCTTGAACGCCAACCTTCTGTCCCACGGCACCCCCTACTGCATCGAGGCTATGAACATGGTTGGGTACCTGCATGACGTGGTCACCGGAAACGGAGTCGCCAGCCCCACTATTGCGGTTGCGTCCTTCCCCGGCGACTACGGGCTGGACTCGGTCGCTGGCGCCAAGATCGCCGCTGAGGCTCTGGGCATGGAAGTGGTATATGACGGCGAGGGCCAGATCATCCCCGGCCAGGACAACTCTCCTATCGGCAACGCCATCGCACAGAGCGGCGCCGACGTCGTCTGGGTCACGGCCAACGCCGGCACGCTCACCGAGGTATATGGCGCCGCCATCTCCCAGGGATTCGAGGCAGTATGGTCGGGGGCCACTCCGACTTGGAGTCCTGCCTTCGTGGCGCCTGAATCCCCCATCAAGGACGCGGTGACCCGTGACTACTACGGCGGCGCATACTTCCCACCCCTCACCGATGATTCTCCCGGTATGCAGAACGTGCGTGATCTGATGACCCAGTATGCACCGGACGTTCCCCAGAACGACTACATCATCGAAGGGTTCATCGAGGCGATGATTCTGCATGAGGCTTTGAAGATCGCCTATGAGGACGGTGATATGACTCAAGCCGGAGTCCTGGCGGCGGCCAAGACCATCGAAGAGATCGACTTCAATGGCATCGCCCCCAGTGAGAGCTATGTGGGCGGCGCCAACGAGCGTCTCCAACGTCAGGTCTGGATCCATCGGCCCGATCCGGAAGGGTTCGCGGCGGGGACCACGGGCACCGGTACCAGGGTGATCGAGTCCTTCTACACGCATCCGATCGCCGCCGACTACGTATTCGAGGAAGCTTGCTACAAGCTCTCCTAGGTGAATAGCTGGTCAAGGTCGGCCTTCCCCACTTCCGGGAGGGCCGACCCCGGCCGCATTAAGGACAAACAGATCGATTAATGCTTAAAGTCTCCAACCTGGAAGTCGTCTATAACGACGTTGTGCTGGTACTGAGAGGTATTTCCCTGGAAACGTCAGAGGGATCGATCGTGGCCTTACTGGGGGCCAACGGCGCCGGAAAAACCACGACGGCCCGGGCCATCACCGGGTTGCTGGATGTCCACGAAGGAGACATCACCAAAGGCACTGTCAGGTTCGAGGGCAAAGATATTACCCACACCCTGCCATCGGAGCGAGTGCGGATGGGAATCAGCCAGGTTATGGAAGGCCGTCGCATTTTTGCCGAGTTGACGGTGGACGAGAACCTGGCGGCCGGCGCTTACATCAACCGCGATCGCAACGCCATACGGCAAGCTCATGAAAGGGTGATGACGTTGTTCCCTGCTCTTGCTGGACGGCGCAACCATGTGGCGGGATACATGTCGGGGGGCGAGCAGCAGATGTTAGCGATTGCCAGGGCACTGATGCAATCGCCCAAGCTGATGATTCTCGACGAGCCGTCTCTGGGGTTGGCGCCGCTCTTGGTGGAACGGATTGCCGAGATCATCGTGGAGATCAACCGGCAGGGCACGGCCGTGCTGCTGATCGAGCAGAATGCGCACATGGCGCTTTCCGTCGCCAATCATGGGTATGTGATGGAAAACGGGAAGATGGTCATGGACGGCGACGCCACCAAGCTTCAAGCCGATGAGGACATCCAGGAGTTCTATTTGGGTCTGACCGCCGGCCAACGCAAGTCGTTCCGGGAAGTCAAGCACTACAAACGCCGGAAGCGGTGGCTGTCATGAGTCAAAAGAACGGAGCTCCTCCCCTTTTGGACGTGCAGGATGTCAGCCTCTCCTTCAAAGGACTGGTGGCCCTGGATGAGGTCTCGTTCCATGTCACCGAAGGCGAATTGTTCTCCATTATCGGTCCTAACGGCGCCGGGAAGACCTCCATCTTCAACTGCATTAACCAGGTCTATCGACCTCAGAAAGGGTCGATTCTCTGGAAGGGAAAGTCGCTGTTGGGATTGAAGCCCAACCAGACCGCCGAGTTGGGCATAGCTCGCACCTTTCAGAACATTGAGCTTTTCGCACACATGACTGTGATGGAGAACATTCTCTCCGGTAGGCACATTCGGATGAGCCATGGATGGTTGTCAGGGGCCTTGTGGTGGGGGAGAGCCAGGCGAGAAGAACTGGACAACCGGTTCAAGGTAGAGGACATAGTCGACTTCTTGGAGATAGAGCGCTGGCGGAAATATCCGGTAGGGCTACTTCCCTATGGTGTTCAGAAGAGAGTTGAGTTGGGACGGGCACTGGCGATGGAACCCGAGTTGTTGCTGTTGGACGAGCCGGTGGCAGGCATGAACTTGGAGGAGACCGAGGATATGGCCCGGTTCATACTGGACATACAGGATGAATTGGGTATCACCATGATTCTGGTGGAGCACGACATGGGCTTGGTGATGGATATCGCCGACCGGGTGATGGTGCTTGACTTCGGTCGCAAAATCGCGGAAGGTTTGCCCCAGGAGGTACAAACAAACATGGATGTGATCAAGGCCTACCTCGGCACGACCGGAAACGCCCCGATGTCAACTGGTTCCGGTTGAGCCAAGTCACCGGCCTGAGGACCCTTTCACGTCGGGTGGGGGGATTCCGACAATTGTGAAGGAAGAGCAGATAGTGGGGATATACGACGCGGACGGAGGCTGGATGGGAGAACTTCGCTATGTGGTGGGGGTTTTGGCCGGTAAGAAACATTGCTCATTATGCGATATCACTCACGGTTGGAATCCCTGGGGCCGAGGAGAGTGGAAGAGAGTCTGTGCCGCCGCCCCCTTTGACATACAACTGATCCATCGCGACCAGGCCAGCGCTCTCCAGCGCCAGGCGGCGGGGGCTCTGCCGGCCCTAATAGCCGGCGGGAACGACTCCTGGCGGGTGCTGGTCGACTCGGACGAACTGGAGGGTTGCGCCGGTGACGCCGATCAACTGATGGCTCTGATCGAAAGCCGCGTCCAAACGGACTGATAGCCGCCGTTGCCTTCCATGCCGGAGACAGCAGCGACATTCATCCCAGAAGAATCTTGACTTTCTCCAAGGCTTCGCCCAAAACCTTCCGTGGCGCTCGGCATTCGAAACGAGCACCACGAGCTCGCCAGTCCAGGATTTTGATTTGATCGGACAGTACTGCTCCCTGGATAGTGCTTGGGGGAGTAAGTAGGACTTCGAAAGGGTAGCCTTTCGCTTTAGAGGTGATGGGGCAGAGGAGTGCCAGGCTGGTTATCCGGTTATAGGTTTTCGGGCTCATCACCAAAGCCGGTCGGTGACCGGCCTGTTCATGTCCGGCCTGGGGATTGAAACTCAACCATACGATGTCCCCTTTCTCGGGAACACGCTCTTTTAGGGACTTATATACCTAGGTTGACAGTGCTGTCTCAGGTGATACTGTTCTGCGATGTCCGCCCACTACACACCCGGGGGTGTCCGTCTTACAGCGGAGACTTGTTACGCGCATCGCATCGGGAATAGTCCCTCCCGACCCCGGGAAGGCCCGGGCGCGTATGTTCATTGCGGCATTGAGGTCCCTACCCACACACATTCCACAGGCTCCGCAGTGAAACACCCGAAGGCCCAGGGGCATTGGTTGTCTGTGCCCACAGGACGAGCAGTCAGTGGAGGAATGCCGAGGGTCCACTCTCACAAACGGAATGCCAGCCTTCTCAGCTTTGTATTCCAGGATGTTCCCGAGAGAGGACCACCTTTGTTCTGACATCTTCTTGGAGAACCTCTTTGATCGGAGCATGCCCGAGACGTTGAGGTTCTCGGTCGCTATGCCGTCATAGGTCTGGACCAAGCGGCGTGCGAGGCGGAAGTCAGCCTGGACGGCTCGCTCCTTTTCCCTTCGGTGTGCCTTGGCCAGAGAGAGGGCTTTCTTCCCCCGGGAACGGGAACCCTTCTTGGCTCTGGAGAACCTCCGTTGGGCTCTCTTGATAGAGGAGGCATCTATCTTCCTCGGGGGAACCACGGAACCATCAGAGAGCGTGAGGCGCTGCGTGAGGCCCACGTCTATCCCCACCGGGTTGGAGGGCTCCACCTGTGGCATCTCCCTCTCGGGGTGGCGGACCACGACATGGATCTCTGTCCGCAGGGGGGTGCGCACCACACGGAGTTCCTTCACCTTGGCGCCTCCCCCGAGGGCGCTCTCCAGGCGGTCACCCTTGTCTCTGAACTTCAGGCGGGGAAGTCCCTTTACCTGGAGTTTCCACCACACAAAAAGATGCCCCCTCGGTACCGGGGGGAACCACCATAGAGGGAGACACATCTGGTATCTCGATGGTCCTCCACCGGCGGGAGGACTTGAAGCGGGGAAACCCCGGATTCTGTCCCTTCTTACACCTCTTGTAGAAAGAACGCACGGCGCGGTCGAAGCGACACAGAACGCCTCTCCCCACCTGGACAGCCAGTCTCTCCCACTCGGGGAGGTCCGAGCGCACTCCCGTGAACTCCTTCATAAGGTCATACTTGGAGCTCCTCAACTCTGGAGGCAAGGGCTCTCCGGGGTGGTGTTCCCTCCACCACGCGTATGTGCCCCCCCGGACTCCAGGGCGGCGTTATAGAGCACCGCGCACATGAAAAACACCTCCGAAAGCCGGCGGTGAGCGCCCGGCGAGCACTTGGCCGGGAACCTCAGAGTCTGAACCAGGGGCATATTCAATAAGGTACCCGAAGGGTGTGACAACGCCGTCAACCAGGAGGTGTCAACCCAGGTATATAAGCCCCCTCTTTTACCATGCTTCCATGCCTTGGGCAGGGCCGGTGTCTTGCTCGGGGTGGAGATTGTCGGGTGTCACTTGAGCCAGCATGTCGGCCAAGTCATAGGATGTCTTGCGCAGTACGATCTGATTGCCATCCGGGACGATCTCTATGGATGACCCTTCTCGGACGCCCCACTGCTCCACGATTGGTTTGGGGATCCGTATAGCCAGGCTGGTCCCCCACTTGGAAATGTGCGTTTGTGCTCCCATCAATGACCTCCTGTGGAATATATTTTATATATCACAAAAAGCCCTTTACCGGAACCGGTCAGGCTCCTTGTCGTTCCGGCCGGGGGAGCTATTGGTTGCGGTTGGTGAGGCGCCAGGCGGCCGGGAGCAACAGGCCGGCCGCGTAGGCCTTGATTGTGTCGCCCAGCAGGAAGGGGACCACTCCCCGTTCCACAGCGGTGACAAGGTCCATGTCCGTCTTGGCCATCAGCCCGATCACTCCGAAGAGGTAAATAACCAGGCTCCCGGTCAAAAAGGCGGTTACCGCGGAGGGCACTCGCCGGTCATGACGCCGCTCGGCCAGTTTTCCTACCAGGACGGCGGCCACCACGAACCCGAAGAGATATCCACCGCTTGTCCCGAACAGCACCTCGGTTCCCGACGCTCCGTCGGCGTAGAACGGAAAGAAGATTCCCAACAGCAGGTACAGGCCCTGGCTGGCGCCCCCTGCTGTCATTCCTAATGTGGCTCCCGATAGCAGCACGGCGAAGGTTTGGCCGGTGATGGGCACCGGGGTGAAAGGAAGCGGGATGGTGAACTGTGCAAAGAGGGCCGTCAATAGGGCGAATCCCGTCACCTGTATCACCCAGACCACTGCCGCGGGTATGGCTTGGGCAAGCCGGGGCACCCGGGCAGCCAGAACTTCGTGATGGGGGGTAAAAAACGCCATTTCCGCTCCTTTGAGGTTGGTGGTTTGACCTCGGGTTTCCTATTCAGGTTACTGGAAACGTCGGTGGTTGTTTGGGCGTGAAAGGCATATACGCTTGGACAGAAATGCCTGTGACCCACCTTGGCGCTCCTTCCCCCGCTCGCTCCCGTTGGCGCTCCTTTATATGGACGGTGGTCGTCCTGGCGTTGTTGACCCCGCTGGCCTGGCTGGTCAACCTTCCCTACTTCGCAGCCTCGGCCGGGCCGACCGACGACGCGGTGGATGCAGTGATCGTGGAGGAGGACTTTCCGATTTTCCAGCCGGAAGGTGAACTGATTCTTCTTACCGTCAGCCTGCAGCCGGTCAATCTCTATGAGGCCGCCATCGCCTTATTCGATCAGAAGATCGACTTGATCGAAAAAGAGCTGCTCCGTCCCCAGGGCGAGACCGACACGGAGGCCCGTCAACGGGCTCTTCGGGCCATGGACAGGTCCAAAGATATAGCGATCGCGGTGGCGCTAGCTGAACTTGGTTTGGAGGAAACCCTGGCGGAAGGGGTGAAGGTGGTGGGGGTTTTTCGTGAGGCACCCGCGTTCGAGACGCTTGCCAACGGTGATCTGGTGGTGGAGATGGAATCAGAGCCGATTCGGACCGTGGAGGATATCCGCCGGATACTGGAAAGCCGCCAGCCCGGGGAAAGTGTGGAGATGACAGTGGTTCGCGACGGCGAGCACATTCTGCTCAACTTTGAGTTGCATGAAAACCCCGAATTACCCGACCGGGCCATGGTGGGGATCACCGCCTCCACCGCTTATCCGATCGACATAGACTCCTCCAACTACGGCGGGCCGTCTGCCGGCATGATCTACACCCTGGCGGTAATGGACCTGTTGGAGGAGGGAGAGCTGACCGACGGGAGGGTGGTGGCAGGCACCGGTACCATCAGCCTGGACGGATCGGTGGGCGCTATCGGCGGGATCCGCCAAAAGCTGGTGGCGGCCGAGGCGGCCGGGGCCGATGTAGTGCTGGTGCCCAGGGACAACTACGATGAGGCCACCACCGCTCCCGTGGATGTGGAGATCGTGGCGGTGGGGACGATCTCGGAGGCGGTAAGTTATCTTCGGGAAGGCAGGACTGGGATAATAGAGGCACAATGAATTTTTCTTTCACCACCGAACAGGAAGAGTTGCGCCGCTACACGCGACAGTGGTTGGATGAGAACTGCCCGTTGGAAACGGTGCGCATACTGATGGAGACAGAACGCGGCTACGACGCTGGGCACTGGGCGGCGATCGCCGAGATGGGCTGGTTGGGGATGGCCATTCCAACGGAGTGGGGTGGAGCAGGATTCACCTTTTTGGAGTTGTTCGTGCTGCTGGAGGAGCAGGGGAGGTCGCTTTTCTGCGCGCCTTTTCTCTCCACGGTGGTGATGGCGGCAGGATTGGTGGAGGAAGCCGGTAACGACCGGCAGAAAGAGGAGATCTTGTCGGCCATTGCGGCGGGAGAACTGATTGCGGCGGTGGCGTTCACCGAGCCGAACGGACGCTGGGAGGCCGAGGGGGTCACCACCGAGGCCCGACCCCGGCCGGGGGGAGGTTGGACATTGAACGGAACGAAGAGCTTCGTGCTGGATGGGCAGGTCGCCGATCTGTTAGTGGTGGCGGCCGGCGCCGATCAGGGAATCTCGCTGTTTCTGGTCCCCGCCGGGACGGAAGGCGTTGCCCGCGGTCGGCTTGAGACCATGGATCAGACCCGCAAGCAGGCCGAGATAACGCTGACAGATGTACATTTGGCCTCCGACGCCCTGCTGGGTCCGGAGGGAGGTGGGTGGCCGATTCTCGAGAGGATGCTGGAACGGGCGGCGGTGGCGCTCTCGGCGGAGCAGGTGGGCGGCGCCCAAGCCTGTTTGGAGATGGCGGTGTCCTATGCCAAGGTCAGAAAGCAGTTCGGTCGACCCATTGGCTCCTTTCAGGCCATCAAGCACAAGTGCGCCGACATGCTGGTCCAGGTGGAGTCGGCCCGCTCGGCGGCCTATTACGCGGGATGGGCGGTAAGTGAAGACAACGAGGAGCGTCCGCTGATGGCCAGTCTCGCCAAGTCTTATTGCTCCGAGTCATACTTTCTCTCCGCTGCGGAGAACATCCAGATCCATGGGGGAATCGGGTTCACCTGGGAGCACAATGCCCACCTCTACTTCAAGCGGGCCAAAAGCTCCGAGCTCCTGTTTGGCGACCCCTCTCTCCACCGGGAAAAGATCGCTGTCCAACTGGGGCTCTAACCCCAGGGGGGTTTGGCGGATGCCCGGGTTTACCTCTGTTGCCCTGGGGGGTTTGCTGGCCGGGCTCTTTCTATTCTTGGTGGCGATAATGCTGTGGCAGGAGGCGAAACGGAGAGGAGCGGATGATGCGGTTACCTATGTGCTCTCTGACGCCCTGCGTCACATCGAGAGCAATCTGGCGCCCGAAGTCCATCAGCGGCTGGGCGACGCCGGGATACAGCGGATCATGGAGTGGGAGCTTTTCTACCTGCAGGGCCTGGCCCAAAAGAACCGACGCCAACCGGTGGAGACGGTGGCGGGTGGCTCAGAGCCCGCAGTCAGCTATATTTCCGGACAAATTACCAAGCGTCACCACACCGAGATACCCTCTGATGACATCCGGGCCGTTCTGGCGTTGGAGGTCGAATACCTCCAGTCCATAGGCGCGGTCGGGGAGCGGGTCGGCTCGGCGGCGGAGGCGGCCGGAGAGGAGAAAGGTTAACAATGAGAGTCAGATGCGGCGCTTGCCGCTCAAATGTCACCATAACCCAGCCCGGTCGATTTTCCTGTCCGAAGTGTGGAGCAGTCAATCAGGTCAAGGGAGCCGCCCCGGGTGCAGACAGCGGCCCGCCGCCCGGCCACGGACCCCCACCGCCCCATCAGGGTCCCGGTCCCCCCGGATACCCGGGGATGCAAACACCCGGTCCCCCGATTCCTCCGCCTCCCCCGCCCGAGGCTCCCTCCCCGCGGGTCTCCTGTCCGGAGTGTTCTTTCAGTTTCATAGTGGGCCTGATCCAGACGGTCATCTGTCCCAACTGTCGGGCAGAGGTTTCTCTCCCGGGTTCGGAGTCTTGATGGACATAGGGGTCTCGCTGGTAGATCCGCAACTACCCGCCCGGCGGCTCACAGAGATAGCGGTGCGAGCCGAACAACTCGGCTACAGCTCGGCATGGACCAACGAATCCGCCGCCCGGGAAGCTTTCTCCACCCTGGGAGGATGGGCGGCCGCCACTTCCCGGATCCGCCTGGCCACTGGGGTGCTCCCTGTCTATCTTCGCTCCCCGATGGCGGCCGCGATGGGCGCCGCCACCATTTCGGCTGCGGCGGGGCCCGGGCGGATGGTGCTGGGAATCGGATCCGGGCATCCGGTGACGGCCAAGCGCTTCTTCGACTTCGACCTCTCCTCGCCCCTTGACGCGGTCTCCGATTACCTGCAGATAGTCGGAGAGCTCCGTCACGGGAGGAGGGTGACCCACCACGGCAAGGTGTTTTCAGTGGAGGGAGCCCGGCTGGGGCTGTTACCCTCCGGTCCCCTGTGGACGGTGGTGGGTGCCATGGGGCCCCGTATGCTGGAGTTGGCCGTGCGGGAAGCCGACGGGGTGTTGCTCAACTGGTGCACCGCATCCCACCTGCGGTCCACTGCCGAGCGGCTTCGCCAAAGCGATCGTGGTGCATCCTTTTTCCATATCGCGGCCTATGTGCGGGTGGCGGTTTCATCCGACAGGGTCGCGGCTCGCCGGGCGCTCGCCCAAGATTTGGCGCATTATCTGCGGCTTGGGGCCTACCGTCGGCATGTGGAGAACCAGGGACTGGATCCCGGCGATCTTCCCCGAGCCGCCGCGCAACTGGGGATCGCCGGTGACCCGGCGGAGTGCCGGGCTGCCTTGGAGTCCTACCGCTCTTCGGGATTGGACGAACTGATAGTCAGGCCCGTCCCGGTGGAGGGTGAAAGTCTTGAACCGGCGGTGGAAACGATGGCGCCCGATTACAGATAGAACCGCAGGAACCAGATCACTCCCGCCGCCAGAATGAGCAAACCCACGGCGGCCGAGGCGATAATCAGGTACCGGGTGGGCATCCCGGCTGATGATATCTGGAGGAGAGTTAATATCTGCTCTATGACC
The DNA here is from genome assembly GCA_965214265.1 of Acidimicrobiia bacterium. GTDB lineage: Bacteria > Actinomycetota > Acidimicrobiia > Spongiisociales > ZC4RG35 > Bin76. The sequence continues at coordinate 202,257 of CBDCBK010000010.1, read as the reverse complement.
AACACCGATTCTGTCTATGAGTGAGTCCATGTTCGACATCGTGATGCTGGGAGGAGGGCCGGGAGGTTACGCCACCGCCCTATACGCCCGGAACTTCGGGCTCTCGGTAGCGCTGGTGGAAGAGGACCGACCGGGAGGGACCTGTCTTTTGCGAGGGTGCATCCCTGCCAAGCATTGGTTGCAGGTCGCCGAGGTGTTTTCCACCGTCAGGCAGGCGGGGGACTTCGGAGTGTTGACCTCCGAGCCGGAGTTGGACTGGTCGGCCGCCTTGGCCCGAAAGGACCGGGTGGTCAACCAGTTGGTGACAGGTCTTTCGGGTCTGCTCCGCAAACGGGGAGTGGAGGTCTTTTCCGGGCGGGGACGAATCGCGGGAGCAGGCAAGGTGAAAATGGAGGGCGGCAAGAAGCTCGAAGGAAGAGCGGTGGTGCTGGCCACCGGGTCACACGCCCGGACCATCCCGGGCTGGGAGATAGACGGGGAACGGATCGTCACCTCGGATCACGCGGTTGACTGGCCCTCCCGTCCCGACCGGGTGGCGATCATCGGCGGCGGGGTGATCGGCTGCGAGTTCGCTTCCCTCCTGGTGGATCTGGGGGCGCAAGTGCATGTCTTTGAATTGGAAAACCAGTTGATCCCGGGTGGGGACGCCGACGCCTCGCGCCAACTCCAGCGGCAGCTCGGCCGTCGAGGTGTGAAGTTCTATCTAAAAACGGGGGTCGGGCCAGCGGAGATCACCGATACCGGTGTGAAGATATCTTTCAGGGACAAGAGCTTGGAAGTGGACACCGCCCTGGTGGCGGTAGGTAGGGGCCCCAACACCGAGGACATCGGGTTGGAATCGATCAGGACCAAGGTGGAGAGGGGATACATAAAGGTGAACCCACAAACCATGGAGACTGCCGAGCCTGGTGTGTATGCGGTGGGGGACATCGTTGCCGGTAGCCCCCAGTTGGCCCACGCCGCCTTCGCCGAGGGCATCGCCGCCGCCACCTATATCGCCACCGGAGAGACAGCACCGGTTGACTACCGGGTGATACCCCGGGTCACCTATACCCATCCGGAAGTGGCGGAGGTTGGGATCGGGGTGGACGAGGCTTCGGCGCGGGGCATGGAAGTGGAGGTGACCAAGCATCCGTTCAGCGGGGTGGGTAGAGCACTCATCATCGGGCAAAGCCAGGGGATGGTGAAGGTCGTGGTCGAAAAGGGTGGACCCCTGGTGGGGGCGGCAGTGGTGGGCCCCCAAGCCGGCGAGATGATTCACGAACTCATGTATGCGGTGGGTTGGGAGGCCTTGCCGGATGAGGCGGCCGCTTTCATTCATGCCCATCCCACCCTTTCGGAGGCGGTGGGAGAGACGTTGTTGTCAGCAACGGGCCGTAGCCTGCACTGAAATGGACGCCAAGGATGTGACAAGGAGCGCCCGATGACCACCACCATCTCCATGCCCCAGTTGGGTGAGACAATCACCGAGGGAACCATCCTGCGGTGGGCAAAGAGGGTGGGCGACACCATTTCCCAGGGTGACGTGGTGCTAGAGATTTCCACCGACAAAGTGGATACCGAGATCCCCTCGGCGGTGTCGGGTGTGATGTTGGAGATACTGGTGGAGGAGGGAGAGACGGTGGAAGTGGGTACGGGGCTCTGTGTGGTGGCAGAGCTTGACGGTTCGGCCCAGGAAAAAGCGCCTGATCCCGAGGCGGCTGCGCCTCCCTCCGCACCCCCGCCCTCCGAGCAGAAAGCGGCGCTTCCGGCACCCCCCGAGAAGCAGGCCGATCTCCCGCCGGTTGCGTGGCCCGACGGCCCGCCTGGACGCTCCCGACGGCTGTCCCCGGTGGTGCGGCGTCTGGTCCGCGAGCACGGGATCGACATAAACCTGATAACGGGAACCGGGGAGGGAGGCAGGGTGACCCGCCGGGATGTGGAGGGCTATCTGGAGGGCGTCACCGAGCCTATTGCTGTGGCTCCGGTCGCTCCGGCCAGCCCCGCCGTCGGGGAGGAGAAGGTAGATTTAAGCCGTCTCCGCGTCCGCATCGGCGAGAACATGATCCGCTCCCGCCAGACCGCCGCCCACGTGTGGAGTTCGGTCGAGGTGGATTACGAGCGCATCGCCGAGATGCGCTCCGCTCATAAGGGACGCTTCAAACGGGAAGAGGGTTTCTCGCTCACCTATATGCCTTTCGTGTGCCGGGCCACCATCGACGCTCTCAAGGCGTTCCCGGTGGTGAACAGCTCCTTTTATCTGGAGGAGCGCAAGGCGGTTTACCACAGCCGGGTCCACCTGGGCATCGCCGTCGATCTCGACCAGCAGGGCTTGGTGGTGGTGACCGTCCGGGACGCCGACGACTTGCGCCTGACGGGCCTGGCCCGCCATATCCGACATCTGGCCTCCGCCGCCCGCAGTCGTCGCCTGGGACCCGATCAACTGTCCGGTTCGACCTTCACCATTACCAATCCCGGTCCTTTTAATTCCTTCATCTCGGCACCAATCATCAACGTTCCCAACGTGGCCATCCTCTCCACCGACACGGTTGCCAAGCGGCCGGTGGTGGTGACCACTGCTGACGGCCGGGACGCCCTGGCCATCCGCCACATCGGCTATCTGGGGTTTTCGTGGGATCATCGCGCCTTCGACGGCTCTACCGCGGTGCTCTTTTTGCAACGCATCAAGCACAACCTGGAAACATGGGACTGGGAGCAGGAACTGAAGTGACCGCGCCCGGCCCCGCTCCCACCGTTCGGGTGCGATGGCTGGGTCGGCTTCCCTACGCGGAGGCGTGGGACCTGCAACGGACCATCTGGGAGCGTCGGAGCCGCGGGTCGATCGCCGATGACTATCTGCTGCTCTTGGAACACCCGCATGTTTACACGGTGGGACGACGGGGGGACGGTTCCCACTTGCTGATCAGCCCCGAGCGGCTGTCGGAGGTGGGAGCGGAGTTCTTCCGCGTCGATCGGGGAGGCGACATAACCTATCACGGCCCCGGCCAACTGGTGGGATATCCCCTGATCGGCATCAATCCCGGCCGGGTAACCGACTATGTGCGCTCCCTGGAGGAGGCATTGATCGCCACCCTGTCCGACCTGGGAGTGAAGTCCTGGCGGGAGCGGGGGCTGACCGGGGTCTGGACCGAGCGCGGCAAAGTGGCCGCCATCGGTGTACGGGTCTCTCGGCGGGTGTCCATGCACGGCTTCGCTCTCAATCTCTATCCCCGGATGGAGTACTTCGGATATATAAACCCCTGCGGGATCACCAGCCGTCCGGTTACCTCGGTGACCGAACTGTTAGGCCATCGGGTGTCCCTGGAGGAGGCGGTGGAAGCCTTTATCCCCCGCTTTGTGGAGGTCTTCGGTTTCACCTCGGCGGAGACGCAGTTGGCGGCCTTTGTCCGGGGCCAGGGCCGGGCCACCGACTTCGAGGTGGACAGGCTGCTCAAAGAGGGCACCTTTTCTCCCAGCCGGTCGGCGCCCACCCTCTCCCGGCGGTCACGAAGGCTGCCCGGTGAACCGGAGCGGCCTCCCTGGATGCGGGTGACCGCCCGGATGGATCCCGAATACCTGAAACTCAAGAAGCTGATGCGCTCCCTCGACCTCAACACGGTCTGTGAAGAGGCGGGTTGCCCCAACATCTACGAATGCTGGGGGATGGGGACCGCCACTTTGATGATCCTGGGCGACCGGTGCACCCGCGCCTGCGGATTCTGCAACGTAACCACCGCCCGACCCCTGGGACTCGACCTCGAAGAGCCCTACCGGGCGGCGGAGGCGATCTACCGTATGGGTCTCAGCCATGCGGTCATCACCTCGGTGAACCGTGACGACTTGGCCGATGGGGGTTCGGCCGTGTTCGCCGCCACCATCCGGGAAGCCCGCGCCCGGTCCCCGCAGACCGACATCGAGGTGCTGATCCCCGACTTCAAGGGCGATCCCGAGGCGCTGGCGACGGTGATGGCCGAGCGGCCCGATGTGCTCAACCACAACACCGAGACCGTTGTCCGTCTGCAGCGGGAGATCCGCACTTCCGCCAACTACGGGCGTTCCCTGGCCCTCCTGGCCAGGGCCAGACGGCTCTACGCCGAAGGACTCGTCAAATCAGGTTTGATCGTGGGTATGGGGGAGACCCGCGCCGAGGTGATGGGCGCCCTCGCCGATCTGCGGGCGGTGGGGGTGGATATCGTCACCATCGGCCAATATCTGCGTCCCACCCCCCGTCACCGACCGGTGTACCGTTATGTTCATCCCGACGAGTTCGAGGAGTATCGCTCCTACGGCGAGGAGTTGGGCATCCCGCATGTGGAATCGGGGCCGCTGGTGCGCTCCAGCTATCACGCCAAGAGCTCCAAGCAGGCGGTTGCTCCTCCGCCGCCGGGGAGAACCCCGGTGGTGATCGGTCGTCGGCCTGCCACGGATTCCTATATATAGGCCCGACAGAGCCCTAAACTCTTTAGACGCGGCGCGGGTGGGGTACTTGGAGATCTGTTGTAACACTGACGGGTTTAACCTTGGTTATCACTAGACATTCGATGGGGCGGCACTCGTCCAGACGGCTGGCAGCTTTCCTGGCAGTCGTGATTTTGGTGCTGGGAACGGCGATTCCCGCGCTGGCGTCCGATTATCCGGGTGAGCCGCTGCGGGTGGGCAGCCGGGGCGCGTCGGTGCGAGCGTGGCAGGAGGCTCTAGAAATTCCCGCCGACGGAGTGTTCGGGGAGGAGACCAAGGCGGCCACCATCGCGTGGCAGACCGGAAGAGGCCTGGAAGCAGATGGGATAGTGGGACCCGCCTCCTGGCAGGCGATGTTCCCCGGCTCAGGCACTGCGGTCTCCACCAGCCCGGACAAGGTGCAGCTGATTATTGAGGGCTCCGGCCATGGACATGGGGTAGGTCTCACCCAGTACGGCGCCAAAGGGATGGCGGATGAGGGCTATACCGCCACCCAGATCCTTGAACATTTCTACCAGGGTTCCTCGGTTGTGCCGATCACCGATGCCGTTCCGGGCTCATACGTTGTCTTGGAACCGGAGCCGCTTTGGGTGGGGCTCAGACAGAATCGCTCCGAGTTGATCTTCGATGTCGTGGGAGGCCAGGTAAAGCTCTGTTTCGATCAGGACTACGACTCCCATCCCGTCCTGGTTTCGGGGAGCTCCCTCGGGCGGGACAACACGTTCACCGATTTGTTGCTGACCAGGCTGGCGGAGCTGGGATATCTGCAGGAGATTTCCGGGGAGTTCGACGAGAGCGCCCGCCAAGCTGTGATCTCCTTCCAGGCTGATCGGGGACTGGAGGCGGATGGAGCGGTGGGCGGCCAAACCTGGGAGGCCCTTTTGCAGGGAAGCGGGCTGCCCGATTGCACAGGCGCCTACTACCTGGTGGGTGGTGAGCGGCTGGAAGTTACGGCCCGGGGAGACGGGTCCTGCTCCACCAACCTGGTGGGAGTGGCATTCGGGTGCCGGCTGAGTCTCCAGGATATGTCGCAGGAAAATCGGGTGGGCGTGAACGGGCTCAGCTACGGCGGAGAGACAATGCAGTTCATCCACGGCCGTCTCCGGATCCGCCCTAACGGAGGAAAAATGCATCTTTCCCTGCAGATAGGGATAGATCACTATGTGGCGGGTATCGCCGAGGTTCCCGCTCTCTGGCCCGACGCCGCCCTCCAGGCGCAAGCCATCGCGGCCCGTTCCTACGCGGTCTATGCCATGTTGCGCCGCGGGTCGGAGCTGGCTTTGAGCAGTTCCAGGCGGTCCGCCTGTTGGTGCCATGTGGTGAACGACAGCCGCGACCAGGTGTACGCCGGATGGAACAAGGAAATAAGCCAGGATGGTCGGTGGGCGGATGTGGGGTCATGGGCCACTTCGGGGATGGTGCTTACCCACCCCGAGGAAGAGGTGGGGGTGGTTCAGGCCTTCTACTCGTCAGCCAGCGGAGGAGCGACCGAGGATTCTTCCACGATTTGGGGGACCGCCGGGCGGCCCTATCTCGTTTCGGTGCAGGATCCATGGTCGATTGACCCCGCGGTCAATCCCAACGCATTCTGGGCAAAGACCATCTCTTTATCCCAACTGCTCGACATCTATGAGCTGTCCAACCGATTTGATGATGTCATCTCAGTCGATACGGTGTCCTATCCCTGGGGCAGCGCCCAGTCTCTGAACATCGCCGGGATTCGGGGGGGTACAAGGGTCACAGAAAGGGTCTCGGCGCCGACCCTCAAATCCACTTTCCGCCTCCGGTCCCGGTATTTCAGGATCGATTATTTGGCCGATTGGTGGGCGCCTCCCCCGGCACCCACCGGTGTGGCGGTCAGCGGCGGCAGGACGGCCACAGTCAGTTGGAGCCCGGTCTCTTCCCGCTTCGCACCAGAGCGCTATACGGTGAATGTCGACCCGGCCCACTCCGACCCGATCACGGTGAAAGCTTCCCAGACCAGCGTGGTCTTCAGCGGCCTCCAACCAGGGGTGGCCTACAGCTTTACGGTCACCGCCGGCAACCAGATAGGTTCGGGCCCCCCCTCCGTGCCCACCCCTGCCGCCGCGGTGATCATGGAGCATCCCTATCCCGGTCAGCCTCTGAAGGAGGGAAGCCAGGGAAGTGATGTGCAGCTCTGGCAGGAGGCGCTGGGAGTGACCGCGGACGGGGATTTCGGCCCGGCTACCACCGCGGCTACCCGGGAGTGGCAGCGGACCAACGGGCTGACCCCCGACGGGATTGTGGGGGAGGCATCATGGAACAAGATGTTCTCTCTGCCCGAGCCTCCCGAATCCACCCCGGATCCGCAACCCGATCCCGATCCGGAACCCGATCCGGAACCCGATCCTGATCCTGAAACCATCGAGCCGCAGGGTCCCGACTACCCCGGATTCGTGCTGAGGGTGGGCAGCCGGGGCAAGTGGGTACGAACCTGGCAGTCCGCTCTGGGAGTGGCAGCCGACGGGTATTTCGGCGACGGTACCGCCCGGGCCACTCGGGAGTGGCAGCGGGTCAACGGCCTTGAGGTGGACGGGGTGGTGGGCATGGAGAGCTGGCGGACCATGTTCCCCGGCGCCGGAGTGGAGGAGGTTACGCCTCCTCCCGACATATCAGAGGGCAATGGTGATGGCGCCGAGAACACCAACACAGGTTCTATTCCGGGGGTTCCTCCCTACCCGGGCCGTCCCCTCGAAATAGGAGACAGCGGATCCAACGTGATCATCTGGCAGCGCGCCCTGGGCATAGAGGCCGACGGGTATTTCGGCTCGGCGACCCTGTCGGCTACCAAGGCCTGGCAATATCGGCAGGGTCTGACGGCCGACGGAGTGGTGGGTGCGAGCTCGTGGCTCAGGATGTTCCCCGGCGCCGAAGCTGAAGAACTCTCGCCCGAGGAATCTGTTGACAACGGCGGTGACTTCACAGCCGAGGTGCCTCCCTATCCGGGCCGTCCCCTCGAAATAGGAGACAGCGGATCCAACGTGATCATCTGGCAGCGTGCTCTTGGTATTAGCGCTGATGGCCATTTCGGTCCGCAGACCGTCCAGGCAACCCGGGAGTGGCAACGGGCCAATCGTCTTGAAGCCGACGGGATAGTGGGCATCAACTCGTGGCTCAAGATGTTCCCCGGAGCGAGTGTGCCGGACAGTGGCTCGTCCTCTTCCAGCAGCCGCCCTTCTTCGGTGATTCTGGACAGGGGAGACAGAGGTCCGATGGTGGAAAGGTGGCAGATGGCCTTGGGTATCGAGGTAACGGGGGTTTTCGACGACAACACCGTGGCGCACACCAAGTTCTGGCAGCGCACGGAGAGCATCGCGGCCGATGGCAAAGTAACCGAAACATCTTGGTACCGCATGTTCGGTGATGAGGAGACGCCGGATGACGATGACTCATCCTCGGGATCTGATGACTCCTCCATCACCACCCCGGACGAGCCTCCTCCAGAGCGTCCGTCCCTGGAGGTTCTGGAATGGGGGAGCATGGGTTCCAGGGTGGAGCAATGGCAGATGGCCTTGGGTATCGAGGTAACGGGGGTTTTCGACGACAACACCGTGGCGCACACCAAGTTCTGGCAGCGCACGCAGAGCATCGCAGCTGATGGCAAAGTAACCGAAACGTCTTGGTACCGTATGTTCGGTGATGAGGAATGAAGCACACGCCGTAGCGGTCGTGAAGGGGCTGGCCATGGATGCCGTCCAGCGGGCGAACTCCGGCCACCCGGGAATGCCGATGGGGATGGCCGACATTGCGGTGACGCTCTGGTCCCGCTTCATGAAGGTGGACCCCGAATGCCCCACGTGGGCTGACCGGGACCGCTTCGTGCTTTCCAACGGGCACGGCTCGATGCTGCTCTACTCCATGTTGCATCTGTGTGGGTTCCCGATCACCATGGACGATTTGAAGAATTTCCGCCAGTGGGGTTTCCCCACCGCCGGCCATCCCGAGCGGGAGCCGGGGTTGGGCATCGAGACCACTACCGGCCCTCTCGGCCAGGGCTTCGCCAACGGAGTGGGGATGGCGCTGGCCGAAGAGCACCTTCGCGCCCGACTCGGCGCCGATCAGGTGAATCATCACACCTACGGGTTCGTCTCCGACGGCGACCTCATGGAGGGGGTGGCCGCCGAGGCAGCGTCTTTGGCCGGCCATCTCGGTTTGGGGAGGCTGATCTACTTCTACGACGACAACCGCATCTCCATCGACGGCGGCACCGACATCACCTTCTCCGAGGATGTCGACGCACGGTTTCGTTCGTTGGGATGGCACACCGTCTCGGTGGACGGCCACGACCGGTCGGCGGTGGCGGAGGCGACCCGAGAGGCTCTGGAAACAAAGGACAGCCCGTCTCTGATCATTTGCCGCACCCACATCGCCCACGGCGCCCCCAATCTGGTGGACACCTCGGCCGCCCATGGGTCGCCACTGGGCGCAGGAGAGGTGAGGATCACCAAGGAGAGGATCGGTCTCCCTCCCGACCAGGAATTCTGGGTGCCGCCGGAGGTCTACAGCTTCATGTCGGAGGCCATGGAACGCGGCAGGGCGGCCCGTCGTGAATGGGAGAGCCGGGACCGCACTCCCGAGTGGCAAGCCCTCCACACCCACCAGCCGGTGAAACTCGAATCTCCGGGGTTCGAGCCCGGTGCGAGCATCGCCACCCGTGCAGTGTCGGGGAAGCTCTTCGGACAGATCGGAGAGAAGATTCCCGGGTTCATCGGAGGCGCCGCCGATCTGGCGTCTTCGACCAAGACCGAACTTCCCGACGACCCGGGCTTTTCCCGCTCGGTCCGCACGGGCCGCAACATCCATTTCGGGGTAAGGGAGCACGGAATGGGCGGGATCGTCAACGGGATGGCCCTCCACGGGGGAGTGCGTCCCTACGGCTCCACCTTTTTCGTGTTCACCGACTACATGCGTCCCTCCATCCGGCTCTCGGCCCTGATGGGGATCCCCTGTCTGTGGGTGCTGACCCACGACTCCATCTTCTTGGGAGAGGACGGCCCCACCCATCAGCCCATCGAGCACCTGGCCAGCCTGCGGGCCATGCCCGGGTTGTGGGTGATCCGCCCCGCCGACGCCACCGAGACGGTGGAGGCCTGGGAGGTGGCGCTCAACCGTATCGACGGCCCCACCCTTTTGGCTCTGAGCCGCCAGGGTCTCCCGGTGCTGGATCGGTCCGGCACCGAAGGGGGGACGGCGCAGGGTGGATATGTGCTCCGCCCCGGTGAGGATGTAGTGCTGATAGCCGGCGGATCGGAGGTGTCGGTGGCATTGGACGCAGCCGAGTTGTTGGAGCAGCGAGGGATCTCGGCGCGGGTGGTCAGCCTTCCCTGTTGGGAGGCGTTCGGGATCCAGGACGCCTCCTATCGGAGAGAAGTGTTGGGAGAGGGCATTCCCCGGGTTTCGGTGGAGGCAGGCGCCACCTTCGGCTGGGAGAGGATGGTGGGCTCCAATGGGCTGGCAATCGGGATCGACAGCTTCGGCGCCTCAGCGCCACACAAGGTCCTGGCCGAGCAGTTCGGTTTCGGCGCCCAGGCTGTGGCCGAGCGGGTATTGTCCCACCTGTCCGCCTAGTCAGCGGTGATACCGACCGGCGCTACCTTCGGTCCTGCCGCCTTCATGGCCGCCTGGGCGGGAGGCTTGGCCTGTACTCTGCCGCTGGCGGTTCGCTGGAAGGTCGCCAAGCGGGGATACCAGCTGCTGGGAGGAGGGACCGCAGCGCTGCTGATGATTTATCCGGCAGTGCGTTCATGGTGGGCAGTGGCAGGTCTGGCCTTAGTGCTGGCTGGCATCTTGCGGTCGGGACGGCGAGATTTTTCCCTGTTGATGGCGGCGGGAGCGGTTCTGGCGCTGGTTTCCTCGTTGGCCTCGGCGGGATGGATGGAGACCTTGGCGGGCGGGGCGGCGCTGGGGGGAATCACCGCCACAATGCTTCTGGGTCACTGGTTTCTGGTGGATCCCACCCTTCCCCGCTGGGCTTTGCGCCGTCTGGACCTGCTGGCCGGCATCGGACTGGTTCTCAGCATGGTCTCTGGGTGGCTCAACGGGGCGGCGCCCTTCGACGGAGGCTCTTTGGGCTGGACCTTGGCCGGGCTCGCCCTGGTCAGCGGGGCCCTGGTGGTAGGCACATGGTTCGCTCTGGGAGAGACCGGCTACTCGGGAGTAATGGCTGCCACCGGCCTGTCTTACCTGGGGATGGTGACAGTCGCCGGAGTGGTTTTCCTGAACCGCCTGATGGTGTGAGGAACTGGAGGTACGCGACTTTCGTGATTAAATTGCATCGCCCCGTGCTCGCGAGCGCAATCTTGGGTTCGCCCTGTCCACCTATTACGCGGCTAAATCCCGCCCGCTGTCTGCCCGGACGAAGTGGGATACCCGGCTGACTGAGAAGATCCGCTGGCGCCGGCATATCCCTCCGCCAGGTTTCCCGGTCGGCTCTCCGTTTGATTCACCGGCTGACTATCTATGCCTTCCTGGTGGGAGTGGGGACTGCGGCGGCGATCTACTATCTCCCGTTCTATGCCAAGGAGGCACTGGAAATGACTTCTGAGCAAGCCGGGCAGGCGCTGGCATTTAGTGGTCTGGTTGGCATCGTCGGCCGGATCGGGTGGGCGCGTGTAGCTGAGAGTCGTCTCGGCACTGTGCGCAGTTCGATGATCATCGCCGTCTTGGCGGTTGTCGCCAGCGTTGCCTTAGCATTTGGGACACTGCTGGGGACTTGGTCAATCCGGATGGCGGCCGGTTTGATCGGCATAAGCGTTTCTGCTTGGCATTCGGTGAGGATGCTGGCTGTGATCCAGATTGTTCCGTCAAGGGTGGCGGGCAGAGGCTCGGGACTGGTCTATTTTGGTTTCTTGACCGGTCTTGGCGGGGTGCCCCGCTGTTTGGCTGGTCTGTGGATCTGCTCGGTGTTTATACGCCCGGTTGGCTCGCAGTCGCCGTCCTTTTCCCCTTCGGGTTTTGGATCATGTATGACGTGAGGGAAGAAGAAGGCCTCGCGCAAGCGATCACCAGTTGTTCCTCACCCATCCAGCAACCCCAAATCCCAAGAAAACGCGTAGAGCCAGATACTTGAGGAAATAGAAAAGCGCCTATCCGAGGCTGGAATCCCTCCCCAACGACAAGTCTCGCGTTTGACTCACCGCTTTCAGGCTTCGTGTCTTTATTCGTTTGGTTGGGGTATGAAGGAGGTGTTTCCTTCGCCCCAGATGTGGGGTCGGATGGCTACTCCGTTGATGAACACCGCGGCTTCGGCGCGGGTGGCGTCACGGTTGGGACAGAACAGGTCTGGTCCGCATCCGGAGACGACGTGGAAGTCGGTCAGCCAGGAGATGCTGGCCGCGTAGTAGTCGTCGGGTGTCACGTCGGTGTAGGAGAGAGGTTGTCCCAGATAGTCGGCTTCCACATGCCGGTACAACAAGGTGGCCATCTGTCCTCTGGTGACATGTTGTGTGGGGCAAAACCGCCAGTCGGGATCACCGATTTGGCCTGGGGTGCATCCCACGGTGACTCCGTTGGAAACCGCCCAGCCGATGGCTGGGTCGGAGTAGACGCCTTCTGTGACGTCGGAGAAGGCGTCCGAACCCACGTATTGGGGGGTGGGTCGTCCGGCTGCCCTCCATAGGAACGTGACAAATTGTTGGCGGGTGAGGTTGTTTCCGGGGCAGAACATGGTGATAGTGCAACCTGAGGTGACCCGGTGGAGGATCATCCAAGACACCGCCGATTCGTACCACACTCCCGCAGCGACATCCTCGAACAGCTCCGAAGCCCGAGGCGGCAGTTCCTCCAACCCTCCATCATCGAAACCGCCACCTCCTCCGCCGCCACCGCCACCTCCTCCGCCGCCGCCTCCTCCGCCGCCACCGCCGCCGCCGCCTCCTCCACCACTGGTGGCTCGGATAGTCACGGTGGCAATTCCGATGGTTCGGAAGTTGTGCTCGGCGGTGATGATGATCGTCTCGGCCGACTCCTTGACACTGTCTGACAGTGCTCTGATGGTTGCGGTACCCGAGGTTTCCCCGGCGGTAATGGTTAGCGAGGGTGGGGTGATGGTGTAGTCAACTCCCTCTGTGGCGGTGCCGGCAAGTTGGAACGCGACCGTCTGGTCCACCGTGAAAGTGTCACCGTTCTTGTTGGTAGCCGTTATGGTGGAGGAGCCACCCTCAGAAATCTGGGACGACGACACCGACAGAGCGAACGGCGGCTCGGGCTCAACCCGGTTTCCCGAGACTTGGGAGGTCTCGTCTGAACCCTCTCTGTCGGTGTAGGAAGCAGTGGCCCACAGGAAGGATGTTTCGTCGTCAGCGACCGGTGTGTAGGTGGCGGATGTCGCCCCTCCGATCAGATCCCCTCTGACGAACCTATTGCCAGAACGGTGCCAAGTCCATGTGAGCCCGGAAACTCTCTTGTCAGGATCGTCCAGGGTGGCGGTGATAGAGCTGCCCACCTGGGGTTGGTCGGTTGACAGAGTGACCGTTCCTTCCTCGTTCACATTGTTGACATTGATTGTCACATTGATGCGGTCGGTGGCCGATGAAGGGTCGGTTGCGGTGACTCTCATCCTGAAGGTGGTTTTCTCCTCGTAGTCGAGAGCGGCTTTGGTTCGTATCTGACCGGTCAACTCGTTGATCTCAAAAGCCCCGGCATCAGTGCTATCCAGTTGGTAGGTCAGCAGATCGTCGTTGTTGGGGTCGGTGGCTTCCACCGGATCGCCGATGGAGATTCCCGGGCGGGTGTTTTCATCTACTCTCCGGCTGCCTGTTTCTGAGGAAGGGAACACCGGAGGCTCGTTGTTGACCGATGCTGGTCGTACCGGGTTGTCCGTAATGTCTTGCTCTCGATTGGCCGACTGGTAACCATCGGTGTAGGTAACGGTGGCCCGCAGGTAGTAGGTCACATCATGGTTCGCCGGTGTGTAAGTCTTCGAGGCAGCGTTCTGGATTAGGGTCCAACCTCCCGAGGAGTTCAGGGAACGATGCCACTCCCAAACAATGTCGGACAGATCACCGTCGGGATCAGACAATTCCGCGGTTAATGGCGTGTCCTCCTGGGGATGGGTATGCGACAACGCCACCGACCCGGACTCTTCCCGGTTGATGAGGTTTACAGTGACTTCGAAGTCATTGGTGATGGACCCGTCGGAGGCCTCCACCGTCACCTGGTATACGTTGTCCTGGTTGGCGTCGGAACGGCTCTCGTAGTCAGGAGTGACGGCGAAGCTCAGTACACCATCCTCGCTTATGGTGAAATCTCCACGGTCGGCGCCCGACACGTCCCAGTCGAACATGGCGTTCTCCGGGTCAGTCACCGCATAGGAAGCGACGGCCCCTGAATCGTTCTCGAAGTGATTGATGTCATCCCGACCGGCTATCTCATGCGGTTCATTGACATTGGTCACCATCACCTTTACACCCAATGGGCTGGTGAGGGTTCCGTCAGAAGCTGTGACCGTCACCTCGTAGGTATTGTCCCCGTTGGCATCTCTCCGATCCTCGTAGTCGGGTGAAGTTCGAAAGCTCATGGAGAGTACGTTGTTAGTCAGCGCATAGTCGAATAGGTGGGCATCCGGGCCGATGATGTCCCAGTCTTGGATCGGATCGCCTTCAGGATCGCTTCCGGTGTAAGGACGGATCGCTCCACTGCCGTTTTCGGTGTAAAAGACCTCGGTCTCTCCCGCAATAACCGGTGGCTCGTCCAGGTCTTCCACCTTGATGTCAACTGTTATGGTGTCGTCGGTCCGGGCGTCGGCCACGTCGTTCACGTTCTTGCTGTCGCGGACCGATACTGTCACCGAGTAATTGTTCCTGGTGTCGGCATCCAATACAGTGCCGTCGGCCACCGAGATTTGGCCGGTTCCGCTGTCGAAGTCGAAGTAACGGGCGTCGGCGCCCGACAGGGAATAGGTCAGGGTGTCGCCATCAGTGTCGATCGCTTCCACGGGAAGGCCGACATCTGTGCCGGCGATCGAGTTCTCCGGTATCATCCGATCGGCGTAGTCGCCCTCCTCGAAATAGGGATCGGTATTGGGAACCGGTGTGCCTTCGGAAACAGGGGACCAGAGGCCGTTGCCGTTGTTGTTGACCGCCCGCACCTGAACGTCGTACTTTGTGTGGTTGGTCACATTGGGGATGGTGTAAGACCGAGAAACAGATGTTCTGTTTTCCACGGTCCATTCTCCGTCGGACTTGTTGGTGGCGTCGCTTTCTATGTATCGAACGTCGTAGGCGGTTATCGGCGTGGTGCCCGTATTTGAGGGAGGGTCCCAGTTGACGGTCAGAATGCCGTCGCCGGGAATGAGGGTGATAGCGGGTCGCCCGGGAGAGTTCCTGTGCCCGTAGACAGTGAGACTCCAGTCCTTGAGTCTGCTGGTCGATCCTCCGGATTGCTTATCGGTGATCCGCAGTGTCCATTCGCCTTCGGGGTTCTCTCCCAGATGAGGTGCCGAGCCGAACCGGAAGTCATCCGTCAGTCCGCAACTAACGAGGAATCTCTGGAACGATAGATCACAGTCACCACGGTCGTAAGGCACGGTGAGGGTGGAGACGGCGCCCGATGGCGATTCCAACTCCACCTCCAGGTCCCTGAAGTCCGGGGCTTCAAAAGCAGTGTTGATTTCGACAAATTCGATGAACTGCACCTCAGAACCCATGGTGATGACGCTCGTTACCGCTGTTTGACTATCGGGTATGGTCAGTGACCCGCCCGTTGAGTGTGCTGTTTCCTCGGTGAACTCGGGAAGGTTGGTCCATCCGGTGGCCAAGTCGACGGCTGCTTTGGCATCGACCACCCCGAAACCGTATTCGTGGTTGAAGTGGTATTTCCCGGTAGAGCCGTACTTGTTGGCTCCTTCTTTCCAGCCGGTGTTGGCCGAGTCGTTCTTGCGAGCCGAAGCGGCCAGGATGAGCTTCACGTCCCGCCAGGTCACATCGCTGTTTGCGGCACGTATCAGAGCCGCCACTCCGGACACTATGGGAGCGGCGGCTGATGTGCCACCGAAGGAGTCGGTGTAGGCGTTGAAGTTGGTGGTGGTGGTGATCCTCCCCCGGCTCCCATCGCTGGAAGGAGCGCATACCCACAGGTTGGCGCCCTCTTCCGAATAACCAGATCGCTCGCCCTGATTGTTCACCGCGCAGACCGCGGTTATGCCATAGAAGTTTGCTATTTCTTCGAGGTTGGAGTTGTCTCCGCTATCTGCGCCGTTTCCCGCCGACCAAACGTAGAAGACGCCTTTGCCGCCTAGGCCTTCTGTGATGCCACTCTCCACTGCTCTTTCCCAGAAGGCTTCCACCGTGTCGAGCCCGGGTCCTTCCAGAGCTCCCCAACTGTTGTTCGAGATGTGGGTGGTCGCCATGTTGCGGGTCATAGCGTTCACGAAATTAGCCCCCGTTTGGCGCCGAAGGACGTTGTAGCCGTATACGGTGGCCCGGGGCGCCACGCCCCTGACACCAATGGTGTTGTCTCGCGCAGCAATGATGCCCGCCACGTTGGTGCCATGGGAGTTGTCGTGGTAGATAAGGTCAAGACCGGTGTAGTCATGGTTGAGGCCGGTGTTGACGTTTGAACTCAAGTCCTCATGGAGGTAATCCAACCCATTGTCGACCACAACCACATTGACCCCCGCGCCCCGGTTGCCATCCGTCCATACTTCATCGACGTTGATATCCTCCCCTGTGGTTCCGCTGAACTGTCCGGTGTTTTCAAGATGCCATTGGCATCCGGACAGAGGGTCACCGAAAGTGGCGCTGATAGCCGTGCAGTCGGTCACCGTATCGCTGTGACCGGTGTCTTCAAGCATCTGAATGGTGTAGGGCCCTGTTCCCATGTCATCGTCTATGTCGACCCCGATGAAATGTGTCCCCGTTGCCAGGCGGGTGCGCAGTGTGAAGCCTTTGGTGGAACTCGAGAAAGTGGTTTCGTATATGTCTGCACTGACCTCGGTGCCCACGCTGTTGAGCAGCGCTCCGTCGATGTCTACCGAGTCGCTCACAGCCCGGATGTAGACGTAAGTGGGTTTGGTGGTGACTATCCGGAAGTAGTCCATATCGGTGGAAGGGTCCAGCCTGCCGCCTGCTAAGACGGCAGAGACCTGATCGCCAAATTCCAAAGGAGTTGCATCAGCAATACTGTCGCCTGGTTCGGACACAGTGTCGACGTGCACGGTGTACAGTCCGGTCACTCTTCTCCGGGATGCCAGTGAATAGGGAAAGGATCGAACTTTGATGTAGTACACCCCGGCTGCCAGTTTGGCCCTGATCAGGAACTGTCTACTCGGTTGAATGTGCCCGTCATCGCTCTCGGCAATCTTGGTCCTTCTGCTGTTCAGCAATTCCCCCACCGTGTCATGGATCTGGCCACTACTCCGAATTATGAGGTCCGTTTCTTCCTGCAGTTCTATCCGGAAATAGTCCACATCGCCTCTCGGGGTTATTAGACCGTTTTCGATGCTGTTGAGTTCTATTGTCTGGGCATTGCCGGTGCCCGTGGTCTCTGGAATCGTTTTGGCGCGGAGGACATAGGAGCCCGTGGCGTTCTGGTAACTGGTGACCTTTACGTAGTACGTCCCGGCAGACAGAATCGCAGTGATTAGAAAATTTTTGGCACCGTGTGAAAGACCGCCGTCGTCATTGAAACCCAGCAAGTCCCCGTCTTCGTCCAGGAAGTCTCCCACTGTGTCGAGGTCACCATAGGTGAATACGATGAACTGGGTCCTCTGGCTCAATACGATCTTGAAGTAGTCGGCATCGTCTCCCGGAGTGATCACTCCGCCCATTCGAGTATCCAGCCTTAATGTGGTTGCTGTCTGGAGGGTGCCCCCGTGCTCGGCGGGAGTGCCCGTGGCGGTGGCCGACCAGGCGCCGGAGATGTTGGTTTTCGCCCGTATCTGAACGTCGTATTCCGTGCCGTTGGTCAGATCCGCAAGGACATATTCTCGGGCGCCGTCGCCAACGGTCCAGATTTCTTTCTGGTCCCATTCACCGTCGGTTCTGTCGGTGGCGGCGGTTTCTATGTAGCGCAGGTCATAGGAAGTGATATCCGCTTCATCAAAGGCGGCCGGAACTTCCCATGTGACGGTTAATGCCCCGTCACCCGGGGTGATGTCTGGTTCGTTGGACTCAGGTTTTCCGTCGGCGGTGGCCGACCATGCCCCTGCTTCGGTGGTTACCGCTCGTATCTGTACGTCGTACTCGGTGTCATTGGCTAGACCGGTGAGGGTGTATCGGAGTTCGCCGGAAGTCCAGATGCTTCTTGGTGGGTGCCAGTTGTTGGGGTCGCTCTTATCTGTGGCGGCGCTTTCTATGTAGCGCAGGTCATAGGATGTGATACCGGTCACGCTGGCAGGCGCGGTCCATTCCACGATTAGCGCCATGTGCGAGGGGAATACCTTGTCGATGGTCGGCGGCCCGGGGCTCTGAGCCAGTAGTTCACCAGGTGCCACCAATAGGCAAACAAGCCCACACGCCACTGCTGTGCGCAGTCCTCTCAACGGGTCGCCCCTCGGTTAGACCGATTCAAGAACGCGCCCCTATCTGGTGGTTCTTTCCGTCCACCAGTTGGGGCTGGACAGTTCCACCCCATCCTGGCCCGCCAGTTCGTTGGCAAGCTCCAAAGAGGGGAAGCCTGGTTCGGTCTCGATGAAGAAGCCGTTCGTAAGCCATTCCAACTCCGATACCCGGTCCATCGATATCTCGTTGCTGGTAAAAAAAGCGTCGGTCTCGGTATCCGTCCACTCAGGATCGAGGGCCAGCAAGACACCGCCGGGCAGCGTCATCAATGCACCTGAAGGTGAACGGAAAACCGGCAAGTGGGAATCTTGGCCGCCGGAGCCGCTGCTCCGTGTCAGGCCGCTTTCACTATCTGCTTTGGCAGTGTCTTTGTCCACTGTGACGATGGCGCCGTCCTTGTCCACCGTCAGGCCGGGCTGCAGCGTCGCCTGGAGCGTCCGATCTCCGTCTTGCCAGGTGTACGTCGGGCCTTGGGCAGAGTCAGAAGGCGCGCTGGGGCCCTCTTCGGAAGGGCTGATAGGGCCGTCCGCAGGAGAGTCGATGGGGCTGGAGTCGTCGGTGGGCCCTGGACCCCTAGTTCCCGCCCCCGGCTCTTCGGTTTCTAATGAGGGGGCCGTTGTCTTCTTATCCACCGACGCTGATGCACGGTCGGAGGCCGCCGTGGTTGTTGAATCTCCGCCTTCAACACCGGGAGTCTCCGCTTTGGAAGGGGCGATGGTTGTGGAGGTCGAGTCCTTCTCCAATAGTTCGGTGTCGGGTGTGAGCACCTCAACAGCGTCGCCCGATGGACCGGGTGTGGGGTTGGTGGAAGTGGTTGGCTCCGGGTCACCCATGGAAACAGTCTCGATGGTGTTGGTCACCGTTGTAGGGGCTTGAGCCAAAGGGACCGAAGAATCGCGTCCGACCAAGACCACCGCCCCTATCACCGTGAATGCAACGGCCCCACCGACGACCAACAGAACCACAGATTTTCTCATGTCTCTTCCGGCTTGATCTCTCGGGGTACTAGTTCGCTGGCAACAATTTTACGGCCATCGTGGTATTAACCGACGGATTGGGAGCCGGGGCCCCTGCAAGACTTCCCCATGCCCTGACCGTGTCACTAGAAGTCTGTTTGAACACGGGGACAACCGGTCCGGAGATCCTTGTTAGCTGTTTGGCAGGTGTTTGTTACTTTGCAGCCAGTCGTTCGATGAGAGTGACGGAGCGTAGCGAGGCGGTGCCGTCTCCGTAGGGGGTGGGGGTTGCGGACAGGCGACGGTGGGTGTAGTCCAAGGTCTCCACTATCTGCGTGATGGCTTCATATACACCCTCGCCCGGCTGGCGAAGGACGGCGAAGGTACCGATGACCTCGGGGCGTTCGGTGGAGTTGCGCACCACCACCATGGGACGTTTGACAACCGACACCTCTTCCTGGACGCCGCCCGAGTCGGACACGGCCAATGCGCATTCGGCAAGCAGAGCCAAGAACTCGGGGTAGGGAAGCGGATCTACTACCCGCACCCGGTCGAGGAGGGGCCCCAACCCGAAGGAGGAGGCTCGCTGGCGGCTGCGGGGATGAAGCGGCAGTACCACCGGAAGGGAAAGCCCGGCCAGATCTGACAGGATGGTCTCCCAGGTCTGGGGTTGATCGACGTTTTCTGGTCGGTGGAAGGTGGAGAGGATGAAGCCGTTGGGGGCCAGGCAGAAACGTGCCAACACCCCGGCTCGCTCGGCAGATGTCGGCAGCAGGGCGCCAAGCGCTTCCACCACGGTGTTGCCGGTGACCGCCACCCGTTCGCCCTCGATCCCCTCCCCCGCCAGGTTGGAGGCGGATGTCTCGGTGGGCGCCAGGCACAGATCGGAGAGGTGGTCGCAGATCACCCGGTTGTGCTCCTCGGGCATTGCCCGGTCATAGCTTCTCAGTCCCGCCTCGACATGCACCAACGGAGTCTCGGTGGCGTTGGCGGCCAGTGCGCCGGCCAGCACCGCGTTGGTGTCGCCCTGCACCACCACCGCCCGGGGAGGGTCGTCTTCGAACAGGCGGGTCAAGCGGGAGGTCGCCTCTCCGATCTGGATTCCCCGCGGTTCTCCCCCCACCTCCAGAAAACGGGAGGGTGGCGCTAGGCCGAAGGCTCTGAAAAACACCTCAGAGAGATTGGCGTCGTAGTGTTGTCCGGTGTGGATCACCCGGGCGGCGGGTCCCAGCAGCCGGATGATGTGGGCCAGCTTGATTATCTCGGGGCGGGTGCCAAGCACCACCGCCACAGAGTCGGGGGGAAGGTCTACGCTCATCGTGGGTTCCGCCGCTGCCATTCCCGCTCCAGAAGGGAGAACACCTCGTGATCCATCCACGCTCCTCGTACCAATATCTCCTCCCGGGCTATTCCCTCATAGGAAAATCCTAGCTTCTCGGCGACCCGGCGGCTGGAGTGGTTGCCTACTCCGATCCTCATCAGGATGCGGTGAAGCCCCATCTCCTCAAAGCCTAGGGGTAGCAGCGCCTTGGCCGCCTCAGTGGCCACGCCTTTGCCGGTCAGATCGCTTCGTACCCAGTAGCCGATTTCTCCACTCCGCTGGATCCGGGAGGTGTACCAGATTCCCACACCCCCCACCACCCGGTGGGGCTCTCCTTTCATGGTGACCGAGAAGTCGAAGGCCCGGCCTCGTCGCCACGAGCGGTTGGAGCTTTTGATGAAAACCCGGGCTTGGGGGAGTCCGTAGAGGCCCCGCGCCCAGGGGAGCCACCTGCTTAGCTCGGGAAGCGACTGCCCCACGGCTTCCCTCAGCGGACCGGCGTCGCTTGGTCGGAACCGGCGCAGCCAAAGCCGTTCGGTGGGAACGACTGAAGGCATGCAATGGGAGATGTTGTTCACGTAGAGTTTCGGTTGTTGGACGCTTTCATGCCATGATGGGGCCCATGTGGGACCGCCTTCAATACTCCTCTGAAGCGCCGATCGTCCCCGAGGAGGGCTTGGCGGCGGTCTTGGCCCCTATTTTCACAGACCAGGAGGGAATTCTACGGCTGGTGCTCACCAAGCGATCCCGGACGCTACCCACCCATGCCGGGCAACTCGCTTTTCCGGGAGGAAAACCCCACCCGGAGGACTCCGGCCCGTTGGACACCGCCCTTCGCGAGACCCATGAGGAGGTGGGCCTCCATCCCTCGGAGGTGGAGGTGTTGGGGTTCCTGCCGATCATTCGCACCGTGCGGTTTGCCCTGCCGATGGTGGGGGTGGTGGCCCGCATCGGGGAGAATCCGGTTTTTCGCCCCTCTCCCGACGAGGTGGAGAAGGTACTGACTCCTTCCCTGGAGAGCCTGACCGACCCCGATAACTGGCTGTATCGAAGCTGGGCCGGCGTCCCGATCTGGTTCATGGATGTCTCCGGGGAGTGGCTGTGGGGGGCCACTGCCCATCTGGTGCGGATCATGCTGGGATTGTCCACCGTGGGGGCTCCCGCCGATCGGTGATCCGTTAGAGGGACAGGAGGTCATTTGGGGGGTGGCTGTTGGCCGGCCCCCAGCCGCAGCAGTCCCACGACCAGGCCGTCGGAGAGCGCCTCCCAGGAGGCTTCGATGATGTTGGGATGGACTCCCACCGTCCCCCACGAGGTTGTACCGTCGGTGGTTTCGATCAGCACCCGGACGGTGGCCCTGGTGCCGTCGGAGGAGTCGAGCACCCTCACCCGGTAGTCGATCAGCCGGAGGTGGTCGAGTTGGGGAAAGGAGGGGATAAGGGCGGAGCGGAGTGCCTGGTCGAGGGCGTGGACCGGCCCCACTCCGGCACCGGTGGTGCGGTGACGGGTCCTTCCGACCTCTACCACCACCTCGGCTTGGGAGACGACTTGTTGGTCGGTGCTGTCGTGTTGGATGGAGACCGAGAAGCTTCGGGCTGAAAAGAGATTCTGATGCCAGCCGAGCGTGCGCCTCACCAGCAACTCGAAAGATCCGTCGGCCGCCTCGAACTGGTATCCGCGGTGTTCCATCTCTTTGATCCGTCCCAGTACCTCGGTGGCCAAGTCCTGATCGAGGGAGAGCCCCAGGGAGGCGGCTCTTCGGATGACCGCCGCCCGCCCCGCCTGCTCGGAGATGACCATCCGGGTGTGGTTGCCCACCAGGTCGGGCCGGGTGTGCTCATAGGCGTCGGGACGCCGGGCCAGAGCGGAGGTGTGGAGGCCGGCCTTGTGGGTGAAGGCGGAAGCTCCCACATAGGGGCGGTGGGGCTCCAGGGTGATGTTGACCACCTCGGCGATGTGGTGGGAGATGGAAGAGATTTGGGAGAGACGCTCTCGGTCCACCACGGGAACACCCATCTTCAGCACCAGGTCGGGGATGACGGTGGAGAGATCGGCGTTGCCGGTCCGCTCGCCGTAGCCGTTTATGCATCCCTGCACCTGTCTCACCCCCTGTGCGGCGGCGCCCAGCGAAGAGGCCACCGCGCATCCGGCGTCGTTGTGGAAATGGACTCCGAACTCGGCTTCGGGCAGGGACCGGTCCATCTCGGTGATGATCCGGCCGATCTCGGTGGGCAGAGCGCCTCCGTTGGTGTCGCACAGCACCAGCCGCTCCGCTCCCGCCTCCCAGGCGGCCCGTACCACGGCCAGAGCGTATTGGGGGTTGGCCCGGTAGCCATCGAAGAAGTGCTCGGCGTCGAAAAACACCCGCCGGCCCTGTGCTTTCAGATACTCCACCGACTCGGCGGTCATGCGGATACCCTCGTCGAGGTCGGTGCGAAGAGCCTCTCGGACGTGATAGTCCCAGGACTTTCCCACGATGCAGATGATCTCGGTCTCCGCCTCGAGAAGAGCGCGTATCTGGGGATCGCTCTCGACCCGCCGGGAGGGTCGACGGGTGGATCCAAAAGCGGTGAGTTGGCTGTTCGATAGGGAGAGTTCTGTTTTGGCGCGGGCGAAGAACTCGTCGTCTTTGGGGAGGGCGCCCGGCCAGCCGCCCTCTATGAAATGGACACCCAGGGAGTCGAGGAGGGATGCGATGCGCAGCTTGTCGGAGACGGTGAGGGAAATTCCCTCCTGCTGGGCGCCGTCGCGGAGGGTGGTGTCGTAAATTTCGAGTTCCGGGTGGATTGTGGGGGCCATAGTTTGTTCTCTTCGGGCAATCAAAAAGCCCCCTGCCGGGCAGAGGGCTTGGCGCAGGCTTTGGGCGGGCCGGCGCCTATGGGTCGATAATGATGGAGCGGTAGCCGATCTCTTTCATGGCGGCCATTATGGCAGAACCAAACGGAGATGTCAACTGGCTAGGATGAGCGCTGTTCAGATGGCCACAGCCAAGAAGAAGGTTTTCTCGGGTATCCAGCCCACCGGTGAGCTCCATCTGGGGAATCTCGTGGGAGCGTTGCGCAACTGGGCGCAGATGCAGGAGGACTACGAGACTTACTACTGCGTGGTGGATCTCCATGCCATGACTGTCCCCTACGATCCGGTCGTTTTCCACGCCGCACGCTTGGAGACCGCCAAGCTGGTGATGGCTTCGGGGATAGATCCCCAGCGGTCGGTGTTCTATTTCCAGTCCCAGGTTCCCCAGCACACCGAACTGGCCTGGGTGCTGTCGACCATAACGGGGATCGGGCAGCTCCACCGGATGACCCAGTACAAGGAGAAGGCCGACCGGAGCGGCCAAAACCTGGGTCTTCTGTCCTATCCGGTGCTGATGGCGGCCGACATCCTGATCCACAAGGTGCACGCCGTTCCGGTGGGGGACGATCAGCGCCAGCACTTGGAGTTGACCCGCGACCTGGTGGAGCGGTTCAATCACCGCTTCGGGGATGTGTTTCCCGTTCCCGAGCGGATCACTCCCCAGGTGGGAGCGAGGGTAATGTCACTCCAGGACCCCACCTCCAAGATGTCCAAGAGCGATCCCGATATTCGGTCGAGACTGCTGCTCACCGACACGCCCGACCAGATCCGTCGCAAGGTGCGCGCCGCGGTCACCGATTCGGGGCGGACGGTCGAATACGAATGGGAGTCGAAGCCGGGCATCTCGAATTTGCTGGAGATGTTCTCGGTGGCGACCGGCCGCTCGGTGGAGGAACTGGTCGCCGAATACCGGGATCTTGGCTATGGCCGGTTCAAGGGTGCAGTGGCCGAGGCGCTTTGTGAGTATCTGGCCCCGGTGCGGGAGCGCTATGAGGGGATGGACGATGCGGAGGTGTCCCGTCTAATGGCGGAAGGCGCTTCGGAGGCTCGCCGCCGCGCCGAGATTTCCATGGCCACGGTCTGGGAAGCGGTGGGGTTGTCCCTCTGATGTGTAGGGAGACCGACGCGGTTCGGGTGTTTTGCCTATCGTGCCAGGACCTCACCGTCGAGGAGATGGCTAATCGTTGGCCAATCCTATGCGGGAGGCGGCGACCACAATCGGGTGTTGGGCCGGAATTGGCTCCAAGCGAACCAGAAGGCCTGGTGAGCGGGGATTTCGGACCCGTCGGAGACCGCCACGGCCCTCAGTCCGCCACCGTCTTTGATCAGCCGCACGCCCCCTTCGGTCACCTCTCCACCGGAGTCGATCACAGCCAGGGCGGCTTCTCGCGGGAAGGCGATGGTCTTTCCATCTTCCATCTCCACTCCCACCACCAGATCTTGAACACCGAGGCGGGTATCCACATCTCCCACCGGAAAGATGGGACCGTGATCGTCTCTGCCTCTCAAAGGATCAAGGGGATAAGATCGTCCGAGTCCTCCGTCTTCGGCAAGGATGGTCGTGTCGGGATGGGCTTCCTTCCACGCTCCCCAGGTGGATGACACTACCGTGGCCTGCTCCAGCCGCACACCGGCTTCTCGCAGAGGGCCTGACATTGCCTCACCGGTGAACGTGTCGAACACCGACCAGGTGTTGAGGTCGTACATGACCTTGTTCGATCTGCTCAAGAGCCCCGACGTGCGCAGAACAGGGACTTCGATGCCCTCGGGAACCCCGTCGGTGAAATAGGCCTGCGCCGACCCGCACAGGGTGCAGTAGGGCATCCCGATCCGCCGGCCTCCGAGGGTGTCGTTGACCATCTCGTGGATTTCCATCTGATGTTTGGGATAGGCGCGGGACTCGCCGTTGATGGTGACGCCGAAAACCGCACGGTCGTCCGGATACCATCCTCCTTCGGAGGCCGGGGTGACTACGGGGTCATCCAGGGAGGGGATGCATCCTCGGTGGCAGGGAGTGGTGGCGCCGAGGGGCCGGTCATCGATGAAGACTCCGCCCCAGCTCAGCCACCGCCAGTCGATGGTCGCGTCCGGGTCGTTGAAGAAAGGTGCCCAGCGTGGTTCCACCAGTACGAACATGCGCTTCTTTAATAGGCGGTACTCCGGAATGGCGGGAAGGTCCCAGGCGATGAGAAGATTAGAAGCCTGCTTCCAGAGATCGGGAGCGGCCCCGGTTATCACATCGTCTCCGAACATCTCCTGGAGTTTGGCCCCTATCAACTCGCCGATTTCAAAGCTATTGTTGAAGCGCAATATGTCGGTGAGGATCCAAGCGATACGGATATCGTCGTGGTTAGCGAAAGACAGCAACTCCATGTGCCCGATTCTGCGTTCGGCCTCCAGAACATTGAAGAAGGCATTGATTTCAAACCGCAGCTGAGCCGATATCGGGCCCTCTGGGAAAGCAGGAGGAGGCGGAAAGGCGTAGCCCTCGCTCGACACCACAGGGGCCGGCTCCGCTTGGGCCGCCGAGCTAGTGGTGGTGGCCGATTCCGCGGCGTCGGAGGTAGTGACTGCGGTGGAAGGGGGTGTTGGCTCGCCAGTGGACACCGAGGCAGACGTGGTTTCCGCGGCGGACTCTGGGGGGGATGTGGTTGCGGCAGATTCCTCGGGCACTTCAGGTGTGGTCCCCACACCGCATGACGCCAGGATCAGAGCGAGCGCAACGATCGTTCTGTAAATGATTTGCTCCAGGGTCGCTCCCTGTGATGGTACGGGGTTTCAACGCAGTTGTCCATGTGGCCGGGCCTCAGCCGGTTTCGCACACTTTGGAGACGCCACCGACTGGCCACGATGCCAAAACCGGGGCAGCTGTCGTCAGCGGCGTCATACAGCCCTGATATAGGCCGATCTAATTCAGAATATCAGACCGTCCGCGGGGAAAGTCGGAGCCAGAGGCTGTTTTATCACTGAGCGTCACCGTCCTTTACTGAGAACGCGGTTCCCTGTTGGTAGCCTTGTGCTGGCTAGGCGGAGGCCTTATGGAATTTGAGATCGGCATAGGCAAAAGCGCCCGGCGCGCATACGGGCTGGACGAGATCGCCATCGTCCCTACGCGCCGCACGCGGGATCCCGACGACGTGGATCTCAGGTGGCAGTTGGATGCCTATCGCTTCTCGGTTCCCATGATGGGCGCGTCGATGGATTCGACCATGAGCCCCGCCACGGTGGTGGAGGTGGGGAGACTCGGTGGTCTGGGGGTGTTGAATCTGCAGGGATTGTGGACCCGCTACCAGGATCCCGCATCTGTCTTCGGAGAGATCGTTTCCGCTCCGTCCGATCGCGCCACTGCTGTCCTGCAGAAGGTCTATAGCGAGCCGATCAAGGCCGATCTGGTTGGAGAGCGCATCCAAGCCATCAGGGATTCGGGGGTGATCTCGGCGGCGAGCCTCACGCCGCAGAACACCCTGCAGTACGCTCCGGTTGCCCTGGAGGCGGGTCTTGACCTGCTGGTCATCCAGGGAACGGTGGTCTCGGCAGAGCATGTCTCCACCCGCACCGAGCCTTTGAACCTCAAGAAGTTCATCGCCGAATCACCGGTTCCCGTGGTGGTGGGCGGATGCTCTTCTTATTCCATGGCCCGTCATCTGATGCGCACCGGCGCGGTGGGGATACTGGTGGGAGTCGGGCCGGGGGCAGCCAGCGCCACCCGCGGGTCTCTGGGAGTCGGAGTACCCCAGGCAACTGCGATCGCCGATGCGGCCGGTGCCCGGGTGCAGTACCTGTTGGAGACGGGGAGATATGTGCATGTCATTGCCGACGGGGGGATGCGAACCGGAGGGGAGGTCGCCAAGGCTATTGCCTGCGGAGCGGACGCGGTGATGCTGGGTTCACCCCTGGCCGCGGCCCGCGAGGCGCCTGGGTCGGGGTTTCACTGGGGGATGTCGTCTTTTCATCCTTCTCTACCCCGCGGATCGCGGATCAAGGTCCCTGTGCGGGGGACCCTCCGGGAGATATTGGTGGGGCCGGCGATGGGAAGTGATGGCCGCACCAACCTGTTCGGTGCCCTGCGGAGGTCAATGTCCACGACCGGCTACTCCAACATCTCCGAGTTCCAGAAGGCAGAGGTGGCGATCGCTCCATCCTTTTTGACCGAAGGCAAGGGAACCTTACGGTCAGAGCAGGTGGAGATGGGTTGACCGCTTCCACCAACAATGTAATGGTGGTGGATCTGGGGGCGCAGTACGCCCGTCTGATCGCCCGCCGTATCCGGGAGGCAGGTGTCCATTCCGAGATCGTGCCTGCCCGGATCACCGCTGCGGAGGCGATGGCCCGCTCTCCTTTGGGCATCGTTCTCTCGGGCGGACCGGCTTCCGTATATTCCCCCGACGCGGTTGCCATCGATCCCGGGTTGCTGTCGTTGGGGGTTCCGGTGCTGGGCATCTGTTACGGGCATCAGCTACTCGCCGAGCTGCTGGGTGGGAAGGTGGCGGCCACCGGCGGTGGCGAGTTCGGGAACACCACGATGGAATTGAACGGTTCCTCGCTCCTCTTGGAGGACTTTGCGGAGGTCTCCGAGGTGTGGATGAGCCATCGCGACGCGGTGGAGCAACCGCCTCCCGGCTTCACCGTCACGGCCCGGACTGCCGGCGCTTCGGTGGCGGCCATGGAAAACGCGGACCGGGGTTTCTACGGTGTTCAGTTTCATCCCGAGGTGACCCATACTCCGGGTGGGATGGGGGTGCTGAAGAGGTTTCTCCACGGGGCCTGCGGCGCTCGGGCCGACTGGACGGCCGACTCCATCATCGAGACCGAGGTGGAAGCGGTCCGCCGCCGGGTGGGAGAATCCCGGGCGGTGTGTGGACTCTCGGGAGGAGTGGATTCGGCGGTGGCCGCCGCTTTGGTGCACAGGGCGATCGGAGATCGTCTTACCTGCGTGTTCGTGGACCACGGCCTGCTCCGCGCCGGTGAGGCCGAGCAGGTGGAGGAGGTGTTCGGCGCCAACTTTTCGACCAAGCTGATCCATGTCAAGGCACAGTCTCGGTTCCTCGGCGCCCTGGTCGGGGTCACCGATCCGGAGACGAAGCGCAAGCTGATCGGGGAGATCTTCATCAAGGTGTTCGAGGAGGTTTCCGACCGGCTTCCGGAGTGTCGCTTCCTGGTGCAGGGAACCCTCTATCCCGATGTGATCGAATCGGGAGGGGGGGATTCGGCGGTGATCAAGAGCCACCACAATGTGGGCGGGCTTCCTGCCCACATGCGGCTCGAGTTGGTGGAGCCGCTTCGCGACCTGTTCAAGGACGAGGTGCGGGCGGTGGGAACCCAGCTGGGTCTGCCCGACGAGATAGTGTGGCGTCATCCCTTCCCCGGCCCGGGTCTGGCGATCCGTATCATCGGGGAGGTGACCCCCGAGCGGCTCGGCCTGTTGCGCCGAGCCGACGCCATCGTCATCGACGAAATCCGCCGGGCGGGTCTCTACCGCGATCTTTGGCAGGTGTTCGGGGTGCTGCCGGCGGTGCGTTCGGTGGGAGTTCAGGGAGACGAGCGGACCTACGCCTATCCGCTGGTGGTGCGGGCGGTGGAGAGTTCCGAGGCGATGACGGCCGACTGGGCGCGGCTTCCTTATGAGGTGCTGGCCGCCATCTCCCGTCGGGTTATCGGGGAAGTGGAGGGAATCAATCGGGTGCTCTACGACGTCTCTTCGAAGCCCCCCGCCACCATCGAGTGGGAATGAGATGATCGGCTCACATCCGCTGTTGGAGGATCTGAATCCCGATCAGCAGGAGGCGGTGGCCATCGCCGGGGGGCCGATGCTGGTGGTGGCGGGAGCAGGGTCGGGCAAGACCCGGATGCTCACTCATCGCATCGCCTATCTCATCGAGGAGATGGGCGCCCCGCCCGATTCCATCCTGGCCATCACTTTCACCAACAAGGCCGCCCGGGAGATGCGGCAGCGGGTGGGGGAGCTTTTGGGCGCCACCGCCAACACCATGTGGGTCTCCACCTTCCATTCGGCGTGCGCCCGCATTCTCCGCCGGGAGGCGCACGTCTTCGGCTATCGCTCCAGCTTCTCCATATACGACCGGGCCGACTCGGTGCGCCTCATCAGGCAGTGCCTGGCCGATCTGGGCCTCGACTCGAGCCGCCTTTCTCCCCGGGGGTTGCTGAACAAGATCAGTCAGGCCAAAAACGACTTGGTGGACTATGAGACATTCCTGGACCGGACGGAAGACTCTTTTGAGGTGGCGGACGTCTACAAGCTCTATCAACAGCGCCTCCTGCAGATGTCGGCCATGGACTTTGACGATCTCCTGATGGTGGCCGTGGAGCTTCTGGGAGCGGTCCCCGAGGCGCTGGAGAAGTACCGGCAGTTGTTCCGTCATGTGCTGGTGGACGAATATCAGGACACCAACAAAGCTCAGTACCTGCTGGTCAGAGAGTTGGCTTTCGAGCATCGCAGCCTGTTCGTGGTGGGGGACAGCGATCAGGCCATCTACGCCTTCCGAGGGGCCGATTACCGGAACTTTTCCCGCTTCGACGACGACTTTCCCGAGGCTCGGCGGGTGTTTCTCAACCGGAACTACCGGTCGACCGCCACCATTTTGGAGGCTGCCAACGAGGTGATCAGCTTCAATCTGCGCACCGATCCCAAAGATCTGTGGTGCGACCGGGCAGGGGGAGAGCGCATAGTTGTCTATCAGGGCACCGGCTTTGCCCGTGAGGCGCGGTTTGTGGTGGACCGGGTCAAAAAGCTGATGGGGGAGGGCTACAACCCGGGGGATGTGGCGGTCTTCTATCGGACCAACGCCCAGTCGCGTTCTTTCGAGGAGGCGTTGCGGAGAGCCGAACTACCCCATCAGGTGGTGGGGGCGGTGGCTTTCTATCAACGCCGGGAGGTGAAGGACGTTGTTTCCTATCTCCAGGTGGTCTCAAATCCCGACGACGGGGTGGCGCTGCGGAGGATTCTCAACACGCCCCGGCGGGGGATCGGCCGTACTTCGCTGGGACATCTGGAACTCCACGCCTCCTCACAGGAGGTGAGCCTGTGGGAGGCTCTGGGGGGAGTCGAGGATGTCGTCGGGCTTTCCACCCGGGCGCAAAGGGGGGTGACGGAGCTGGTGGATGTGATCGCGAAGATCAGGGGATATCTGATCGCCGAGGGGGTGGGCCGGGCCACCGAGAGCGCTGTCTTCGACACCGGGCTGGCGGAGATGGTGACGGCGGAGGGTGGCCTAGAGGCGGAGAGCCGTGCTGATAACCTGGCCGAATTGGTCAGAGTGGCATACGAGCTCGACACCGATTTCGGGGATGAGGATCTGGCGTCCATGGAGCGTCTGGGGCGCTTTCTGGAAGGCGTCTCGCTGGTGTCGGATGCCGACAACCTGGACGAAGGAGCGGGAGCGGTGGCGCTGATGACCGTGCACAGCGCCAAGGGCCTGGAGTTCCCGGTGGTGTTCGTGGTGGGAATGCAGGACGGGTTGTTTCCCCATGACCGCAGCATCTCGGATCCCGATCAACTGGAGGAGGAACGCCGGCTCTTTTATGTGGCCATCACCCGCTCCATGGACCGGCTTCATCTGAGCTGGGACGACACCCGGATGATGGGAGGGTACCCGTCGCCGCAGGCCCCCAGCCGCTTCCTGCGTCAGATACCGGAGCGTTTGGTGGAGCGTGCTGGCGGCCGTGATCTCTCTTGGTCCGAGAGAAGGCCGGTGAGAGGTTCGTTGGGAGGGCGCCGAGACTCCTTGGGCGTTGCAGGTCGCTCTCCTCGGCGAATTGTTCGCCAGTCCGGGTTCGAGGTGGGTGATCGAGTTCATCATCCCGATCTGGGGATGGGCCGGGTACTGACCATCTCCGGTCACGGCCCCCGCGCCTCGGCCACCATCTTTTTCGCGGAACTGAAGGAAAAGCGGGAACTGATGCTCTCTGCGGTGGAGAAAGTGGACGGCTTTGGCCCTGGTTACTCCCTGGTTCCCGGAGCGGAACAGGCCGAAGTCGAGTAGGGCCGGGGGGAGGGATGATCAGCCGACGCGGGCTGCGAGGAGTCCAGGCTTTGCAAAGCCTCGCAGTTGTTAGGAGTCGCCAGCAAGGGAGCTCCCCTCATGCCCCTTCGACGAGGCAGTTAGGCTAGCTCTGCGTATTTGGCTCGGATGTGGGTTTGCAGTTCGGTGAAGGAGTCGGCGAACTTTTGCACGCCTTCGACCTCCAGGGTCTCCACTACGTCCTCATAGTCCACTCCTGCCTGCTCCAGTTCGGCCAAGAAGCGTCTGGAGAGAGCGATTTCTTCGGGTCCGAAGATGGAGGGCCGGGACGATCCGTGGTCGGCGTAGGCTTCGATGGTGGAGATGGGCAGCGTGTTGACGGTGTGCGGTGAGACCAGTTCATCCACATACATGGTGTCGGGATAGGCGGGGTTCTTGGTGGAGGTGGAGGCCCACAGCGGTCGCTGGATGCGTCCTCTGAGCGCCGCCAAGGTGTCCCAGCGGTCACCGGAGAACACCGAGAGAAACGCCCCATAGGCGGCGCGGGCGTTGGCCACCGCTGCTTTTCCCCCCAGGGCCAGCGCCGACGGGTCGCCCAGTTCCTCCAGCCGGCGATCCACTTCGGTGTCCACTCTCGACACGAAGAACGATGCCACCGAGGCCACTTCCCGCAGGTCTCCTCCCATCGCCGAAAAGTCTTCCAGGCCTCCCAGGTAGGCGTCCATCACCTCTCGGTAGCGCCACAGCGAGAAGATCAGGGTTACGTTCACTGAGATTCCCTCTCCGATCAGCTGGCGGATGGCGGGGATGCCCTGGGGCGTGGCGGGGACCTTCACCAACAGGTTGGGGCGGCTCACCCGCTTCACCCACTCCCGGGCCTCGGCCACGGTGGCCGGGGTGTCAGAAGCCAGTTCTGGGGAGACCTCCACCGAGACGAACCCGTCCGCTCCTCCGCTCCGGTTGTGCACGGGGGCCAAGACGTCACAGGCGTCGGTGATGTCCGCGGTGATAAGAGCGGCGTAAGTCTCATCGGGATCCGAACCTTGGCGGATAAGGCGGGTCATCTCCTGGTCGTACTCGTTGCTTTTGGTGATGGCTCCGGCAAAGATGGTGGGGTTGGAGGTAACCCCCGATATTCCCTGCTCCCTGACCCGACGGGAGAGTTCCCCGCTCTCCAGCATCCCCCGGGAGATCTGGTCGGCCCAGATGCTCTGTCCGGCCTGTGTCAGGGCGTGGAGGGGGAGATTAGCCATGGCCCTCATATTATCAACGGTTCTACCCTTGGGAATGTGAGAAAGCGCGTTCTGATAGCCAAAGCAGGTCTGGATGGACACGACCGGGGCGCCAAAGTGGTGGCCCGAGCGCTGCGGGACGGTGGCCACGAGGTGATCTACACCGGGTTACACCAGACTCCCCAACAAGTGGTTTCGGCGGCTGTCCAGGAAGATGTGGACGCTATCGGGCTGTCGGTGATGTCGGGGGCCCACATGGCTATCTTCCCTCCGATTCTCGAGGGTTTGTCCTCCTCCGGGGCGGGCCATGTCAGGGTGTTTGGCGGAGGGGTCATACCCACCGAGGATGTAGAGCGCCTCAAGGCTTTGGGGGTGGCCCAGATCTTCACCCCGGGCGCCTCCCTGGACGAGATCGTCGAGTGGGTGGGCGCCGCTTTATAGCGGACCTTCCAACTGTCGGTAATAGAAGGAGTCTCCCGGTGGCGGGTACCATACCTGTCCTGTGAATATTCATGAGCATCAGGCCAAAGAACTGCTGGCCTCCTACGGGGTGGCGGTTCCTCTCGGCATAGTTGCTTTCACTCCCGATCAGGCGGGAGAAGCGGCCGTGTCGCTCATAGAGAAGACCCGCGGTCACATGGTGGTGATCAAGGCGCAGATCCATGCGGGAGGACGGGGTAAGGGCCGCTTTCGGGAGTACCCCGATGCCGGGCTGGCCGGAGTGAACGTAGTGGCTTCCGGGCAGACGGGGCTGATGCGGGACCGGATGACGGGACTGGCGGAGAAGATGTTGGGGTCCACCCTGGTAACGGTGCAGACCGGACCTTCGGGAAAGGTAGTGAACCGGGTGTTGCTTGAGGCCGCGGTGGATATTGCCCAAGAGCTATATCTGGCGATACAACTCGACCGGAAAATTGCCCGACCGGTCCTCTTGGCCTCCACCGAAGGAGGAGTGGAGATCGAAGAGGTGGCGGCCAAGTCTCCCGAAAAGCTTCATACCGACATAATTGATCCGGCGGTGGGGATCCGCCCGTTTCAGTTGCGGCGTCTGGCCAGGCGCCTGGGTCTTTCGGGCAAGGCCGCCTCTTCCTATGTGGACCTGGTGGAAAAGCTGGTTACAGCCGCCGGAGACCTCGACACCGAGCTCCTGGAGATCAACCCGCTGGTGATCACCACTTCGGGAGAGGCGCTGGTGCTGGACGCCAAGGTGTCTTTTGAGGACAATGCTCTCTATCGCCACCCGGAGGTGGGCGAGATGCGGGATGAGGGCGAAGAGGAGCCCGCCGAGACGCTGGCCCGCAAAGCCGGGCTCAACTATGTGAAGCTGGATGGACAAATCGGGTGCATGGTGAATGGAGCAGGTCTGGCCATGGCGACCATGGACACCGTCGAACATTACGGGGGAAGTCCTGCCAACTTTCTGGATGTGGGAGGGGATACGGACGAGGAGCGGGTAGCGACCGGGTTCAGGATCATCACCGCCGATCCCAACGTAAAAGGGATTTTCGTCAACATCTTCGGGGGAATTGTTCATTGCGACGTAATAGCCAAGGGGGTGCTGGCCGCTACCCAGGAGGTGGGACTGTCCGTGCCGCTGGTGGTCCGACTGGAGGGCACCAATGTGGAGTTGGGGCGCCGAATCATCGCCGAATCCGGGCTGAACGTGATCGGCGCCCTCGACATGGCGGAAGGCGCCCGCCGGATAGTGGAGTTGTGCCGATGAGCATCCTCTGCGGCCGGGCCACCCGACTGTTGATCCAGGGTATGGGACGAGCTGGGCGCTTCCACGCCCATCAGATCATCGCCTACGGCACGGAAGTCGTGGGTGCGGTGCATCCCCGCCGGGCGGGGGAGACCGAGCTGTTTTCGGGAAAGACCGATCATTCAGGAGTGGAGGGAAGGGGCGACTCTTTCTCTGTCGATCTCCCGATTTTCTCGGGTGTGGAAGAGGCGGTGAACGCCACCGGCGCCAACGCCAGCCTGATCTTCGTACCACCCCCGGCGGCGGCCGATTCGATCATGGAAGCGGCGGAAGCCGGAGTGGAGTTGGTCGTGTGCATCACCGAGGGTGTGCCGGTCAACGACATGGTGACGACCAAGCGCTATCTCGAGTCAAGCCCGAGCCGGCTAGTGGGGCCCAACTGCCCGGGAGTGATTACTCCCGGCGAGTGCAAAATCGGGATAATGCCCGGCTACATACACGCTCGCGGGAAAGTGGGGGTGATTAGCCGGTCGGGGACTCTCACCTATGAGGCGGTCTATCAGTTGACCAATCTGGGTCTCGGACAGACAACCGCATTGGGTATCGGAGGCGACCCGGTGAACGGGTCTAGTTTCGTGGACATGCTGCGGCTGTTCGAAGCCGACCCGTTCACCGAAGGGGTGCTGATAATCGGAGAGATCGGGGGATCGGCCGAAGAGGAGGCCGCCGAATACATTCACACCGAGATGACCAAGCCCGTGGCGGGGTTCATCGCCGGTCTTACTGCTCCGCCGGGGAAACGCATGGGCCACGCGGGAGCGATTATCGCCGGTGGCCAAGGCACCGCTCAGAGCAAAATCGAGGCCTTCCGCCGGGCGGAAATCGAGATAGCCGCCACTCCCTCCGATATGGGCGCCGCCATGGCGGCGGCCCTCAGGAGATAACCGGCCCGGACCGTCCTGTTCGGCTCGGATGGGTACTCTTGATCGCATGGAACCCGTATCCGGGCTGGTCCAGAACAGGGAGACGCAGCGGTGAGGTTGGTGATTGTGTCGGCGGGAAACGTCGCCCGCAATGTTCTGGGTCGACTGGGCGACAGATGGGAGATCACGCTGATCGACCCCGCGGAGGGCTCTCTCGATCTGGCCCGGGAGATTCGCAAAGTGGACACCGTCCTCGGGGACGGGTCGAGTCGGCTGGTGCTGCGCCGGGCCGGGCTGGAGGAGGCCGAGGCGCTGATCGCCGCCAGCCGTGACGACGATATCAATTTGGAGGCATGCCGATACGCCCGGGAACTGGGGGTGCCTCGCATCATCTCGGTGGCGAGCCGCTACGAGCAACTTCCCTCTTACCGGGAACTGGGCGTGACGGTGGTGTCGGCCGACAACTTGACAGCCCGGCATGTGGAGATCAACCTTGACGGAAGGCGGACCCAGTCGGCGGCCTTCGCCAGCGGCCTGGCCGAGGCGATGGAATTTCGTATCTCCTACGATTCTCCCCTCCGGGGGGTCTCCGTTCGTTCGTTGGGGCTACGCACCTGGTTGGTGGCGACCGTGCTTCGGGACCAGCGCCTGATCATCCCGCACGGCAGTACCGTCCTGGAGGAGGGGGACCTGGTCACGGTGGTGGGCGCCACCCAGGACTATGCGGACATGGTGGAGACGTTTACCGCCGGTCATGCCAACTTCCCACTCGACTACGGGCTTTCAGTGGCGGTGGCGCTCGCCGCTGGGCCTTCCGACGATGAGGTGTTGGCTGAGGCAGCCCATTTCGTGAAATTCACCGCGGCCGACTCCGTACTGGCGCTCCACCCTCCCCTGGACCGGATGGAGCCCGAAGATGCCGAGGCCCTCCGCCGCCAGATGGACCAATGGCGGATTCGCCATGAGAACATCGAGATCGCCTTCATGGCGGCCTCGGGTCCCGGTGCCGAGGGACTGTTCGAGGCGGCCTCATCCGAGTCGGTGGGAGTGGTGGTGTTTCCCCGGCCTGCCGGGCGGCGGAAGGTGGTCAGGATGATCGAGATGAGCCGCCGACAAAAAGTCCCGCTGCTTATTGCGTCGGGACGTTTTCCATACTCAGGTCCGCTGGTGGTGATGTCGGGGGAAGAAGATGAGGAGTGGCACGGAGCGAGAGAGGCCATCGACATGGCCGCCCACTCGGGCACGGTGCTCCAGACGGTCGGGGTGCTCCCTCCCCAGTTCTTGCCTGGCGAGAAGACTCTTCATGACATCCGGAGTCAGATCAGCCGGGTTAGAGAAGAAGCCTCGGTCCACGGTGTGTCCATCCGCCGCCGCATCCAGCGGGGCAACCCGGTGCGGGTGGTGGACGAACTCTCTACGGACTCGCTGGTGGTGATGGGTATCGGCGGTCATCCATACTCCTATCTGCGTCCGGGGATAGTGGGCCTGATGGCTGCCACCGTGGACTCCTCGGTGATCCTGATTCCCTCCCGGGACTGATCGATGGTGGAGTCATCCGACGCCACCACCCTGATCCTGGTGGGAGTCGCGGCCCTGGTGCTTCCCCTGGGAGCGCGGCGGGTCCGTCTTCCTCCGGTGGTGCTGGAAATTCTCTTTGGGGTGCTGGTCGGCCCGGTGTTGCAGATCGTTGCTCCCTCGGATCTCTTGGAGTCCCTCGCCCGACTGGGGTTCCTGATGTTGATGCTGCTCACCGGGTTCGAGATCAACATAGGTTTTTTCCAGCGTCAGGGTTCGGGGCCGATCGTGGTAGGTCTGTTGGGCTTCGCTGCAACCCTGTCGGCTTCCTGGTTCGCCAGCCGTCTGCTCGGCACAGATCCTTTTATGGTGATGGTGCTGGCCACCACCTCGGTGGGCCTGGTGGTGCCCAGTCTGCGTTCGGCCAGGGTAGCCTCCCGTCCGATCGGCCAGGACATCCTGTTGGGGGCGCTATTGGCCGACTTCCTGACCCTGCTGGGAGTAACGGTTATCGCCCTTCTGGCGGGCGGAGATGCGGGATGGCGTCTCTTGGGCATACCCGGGTTCTTCCTGATCGTGGCGGTGGTGCTGCTGGGCATCAGGCGGGCCGCATGGTGGCATCCGGATCGCTTCGGGGCGCTCTTTGCCGCCGACGACACCGAGGAGATGGGCATCCGAGCCACTTTGGCGTTGCTGTTCGTGTTCGTGGGAGTGGCCAGCCTGCTGGGGATAGAGTCTGTGCTGGCCGCCTTCTTGGCCGGCGGGATCATCGCCTTGGTGTTTCGTGAACGGGGTGCGCTCGATCGAAAGCTGTCGGGATTCTCCTATGGGTTTCTGATTCCCATCTTTTTCATCGATGTGGGGATCCGATTCAACTTGGCGGCGGTCACCGATGTGGATGCGCTGGTGTTCACCGGCCAGTTGTTGATCGCCGCCTTTGCGGTCAAGACAGCCTCGGCGGTGGTGCTGATCTTTCGGGGACACAGCTTCCGGTTGATCGCCGCCGCGGCTGCCCTTCTGTCCGCCCGCCTCTCTCTGATCATCGTGGTGGCGGAGATCGGACGGCATCTGGGCTTCATCTCCAGCTCGCAGCAGGGAAGCATCATCCTGTTGGCCATCGTCACCACCACCGTGGCGCCGACCCTGTTCCGCTGGCTGATGCCCGTGCCCTCCGGAGGCGAGGTGGAAGACGCGTCAGCCGAGGGCTAGGGGGAATTGGCCGAGATTCTGGAATGGGAAGAACTTTGGGGTTTCGGTTCCCGTCGGCGTGTGATCACTACCACTGCCCCCCAACCAAACCGCCACCCAAGAGTTGAGGAGGCCCACCTGCGCTCGGCCTTTGAAAAACAGTGCGTCTGCTACTACGCCGGGGACAGCCCGGTACCTGCGAATCAAGCGCTAGGGGTCGAAAACCGGGCTTTATAAGCCGTATTGGGGTCGGGGGTCCCCGGGGATGGCCTCGAATCGGCCAAAGCCGATCTGGCTAGCGGCAAAAACGCTGCCCGGTGCTAAGGACGGAGTGGATGGCCGGTGTAATCCTTTGGGTTCTATGCAGCAAAGACCGCGACGGTGGGTGAAACGCCGCCTCGACGGGGGTGGTCTCAGCTGTTCTTTCGTCCGAGGATGAGGCGGTGTCAGTTGCCGGGGCCGTACAGGCCGTAGCGGAGGCGGGGATCTCCGGGGATGGCGTCGAAGCGGCTTTGATAGGCCTCTCCGATCCAGCGTGACCGGGCGGTCAGGTTGCGTCCCACCTCCAGGCGGCTCGGCTCCCAGCGCCGGAGCGCCGCTTTCACATTCCCCTCATCCTCGGCTAGGGCGTCGCGCAGGGAAAAGGCGTCGTCGCAGGCCTTGGCAGTGCCCGCCGCGGCGTGCGGACGCACTGCAAACGCCGCGTCGCCTATCACGCACACCCGCCCTTCGGCCATCCGGTGGGAGGCGACGTCGAATATCACCTGGATGAAGAGATCCTCGGCGCCGTCCACCACCTCCCTCACCACCGGCGCCATGGTCTCCCGAGCTTCGTTCCGAACCCGGGACAACAGGTCGGGACGGACGAAGCCGGGGGGAACCGAGGCTGACCGCCTCACGCCCTCCCGGTCGGTCAGCAGGTCGTCGAGTTGCGGGCCTGCGGGGCAGTTGTAGTACCAGACCAGGTTCATCAGCCGCTCGCCCACCACCAGACTCCCGGACTGGCTGGGAATGGCGTAGGCCAAAGAGTGCCCCGAGGGCATCAAGCAGTAAACCATGGCGTTGGCCAGTTCATCGAAGGCGGCTTCGCTGAGTTCTGACTCGGGAAGAGTTCCCCTCCAGGCGACGTATCCGGTGTAGCCGGGAGAGACGGTCGGATTCAGGATCGATCTCGCCAGCGAATTGATGCCGTCCGCCGCCACCAGCAGATCGGCGCGGGTCTCTTCCCCGTCGGAGAACGTCACCCGCACGTCCTCCTCGGTCTGGGTAAATCCGGTCACCTCCTTACGCAGGTGATAGCGGTCCTCCCCGAAGTCCGACAGGAGTCCCCTGTAAATCGTGTTCCAAGAGCTGATCAGGGATCCCAGATGCGTCTTGGACAACACCTGACCGTAGCGGTCGACGAATGTCCACCAGGAGGGCGCGATCGAAACCTCTTCGGTGCGGAGCGGGCTGTGCTCGTCGAAGTAGCGGTGGGTGTGGCGGAGGAGGATGATTCCCGCTCCCCGGTCCTGGAGCGCCTCGGAGGAGCGCTCGTAGATGTCCACCTCGCACCCCATTTCACGCAGGAGAAGACCGGCGGTCAGCCCGCCGATCGACCCTCCCATGACCGCCACCCGTGGCCATGGGCTGACGGTCAAGTCAAGCAGGTTTCCCGAAGGTGGCGATCCGATCCACCTTGCAGATGAACAGCACCCGCCGTTCGTTAATGGCCGGATCACGCAGACCGTAGGGAGGCTCGGCCCCTGTGTACTTGGTCCAGATCCTGTCCAACTGGGCGGTTACCATCGCTCCTTCGTCGGGATCGTCCTCGGACACCTCCCGCTCCACTGTGCATTTCATGCTCATCCAGTGGTAAGGGTTGGCCGGATTCAGCAAAAGTATGGTGATCTGGGGGTTGGCCCTGATCCAGGAGGTCTTTTTGCGTTGGGAGGCCACATTCACCAGCACCCGGTTGGCATCGGCGTCGTAGTCGAACCACATGGCCGAAAGGTTGGGACGCCCGTCCCTACCCATCACCGCCATCACCGCCGTGATCTGTTCGTCCATCAGTTGGCGATAGATAGGATCGAGGTCGGCAAGTCCGGCGATCTGGGTACGGTCGCCTATTGAGAACTGGTTGGCCTGGAGGCCATCGGCGACATCCAGGAACTTGGCCACGGTGATAGACATTTTCCAATGCTCCTCTCTGCGTTTAGGGCCAGCCTACTTTAGCCGCGGGCGGTTTGAATGACGGCCCGGTAGGCGGTTGGATCTATACGGGCGTCCACCAGCCGGGGCCGGGGTCCGGCCAAGGCCTCGGCCAGCTGGGACTGGTTCTCTACGACCACACCCTCTATCCCCGAGGCGCGGGCCACCTCCGCGAAGTCGGTGGGTAGATAGCGCACCGCCCCTTTCCCTCCTTGGCCGGGGAGCTGCTTGAGCTCGATGAGGGTCAAGGCAGCGTCGTTCAGCACCACCACCACCACCTCTGCGCCGGTCCGGGCCAGAGTCTCCAACTCGGCCAGTGGAATTCCCAGGCCTCCGTCGCCCGTCAGGCAAACCGATGGGCGTCCGGGCCGGGCCAAGGCGGCGCCCAAAGCGGCGGGGAGGGCGTATCCCATAGTGGAGAGGCCGTTGGAGATCAATACCTGCCTGGGTTGGGTGGAGGTCAAGAAAGGCATGGCCACCAGAAAGTGGGCCCCGGCGTCGACGGTAACGGTCGCTCCGCCCTCCAGGGCGATCCAC
This sequence comes from Acidimicrobiia bacterium, assembly GCA_965214265.1. Lineage (GTDB taxonomy): Bacteria > Actinomycetota > Acidimicrobiia > Spongiisociales > ZC4RG35 > Bin76. Next base: position 161,901 of record CBDCBK010000010.1, on the reverse strand, counting down.
TCGCTAACTGTTTCCACCACCTGGTGGGGAGTAAAGCCGGGTCCGGCTTCCCAGAGGGATTGTCGGGCTTTCTGCCAGACCTGCTGTCCTGCTCCCGGCGTCCACCTGTTTTCAGCCAACTCCGCGGCCACCGACTCGAGGATCGAGCCCGGTGGGCCATCTACTTCGGCCTCGCCCGGAAAAAAGCGGCGAGGATGGGCCCAAGGGTTGATCGCGACCACAGGCATCTCGTATCGGAAGGGACGAGGGAGAGGTTCCACCGCGTCTACTCCCACCGCCAGCACCAGATCACTCTCACAGAGCAGGGGCGCCTCGGGGAGCGAACTGGTGAAAAGACCTCCAAACTCGGGAGTGGTCTCATCGATCACCCCCTTGGCGTGATAGGTGGTGAGAACCGGACATCCGGAGCCGGCTACCACCTGACGGACTTCTCTTTTCCAGGGAAGGGCGCCGGTTCCCAGGATCAGCAGGGGTCGTTCCGCTTTTCTGACCAACTCGCGCACCTTCTTTGGGAGAGTCCGGCTTTGGGGGAGAGGAGATGGATCGGGGGGAAGCTCGCCAGGGACCGCGCTGTCCATGTCCATGTGCACCGCGCCCTGGGGGTGAGCGGTGGCCAGACGGACAGCGGCTTCCGACGCCCGGGCCGTCTGAGTATGGCCCACCGTGCCACTCCACTTGGTCAGGGGCCTCATCAGGGCGGGCTGGTCGAATAGTTGATGTCCCACCCAGGACCGTTCGGGTCGGGGAACAGTGTCGCCCAACAACACCAGAGGCTGTTTGTCGACAGTTGCCTGGGCCATTCCGTTGGCGGCGGAAGCCACGCCCGGGCCCCGGGTTACCACCACCGCTCCCGCCGAATGGGTCAAAAGGCCGTAGGTGGAGGCCGCTATGCAGGCGGCAGTTTCGGTATGGGTGAGGACGAAGGGGATGCCCAACTCGGCGGCGGCGCCCACCTTTTGAAGGTTGGACCCTCCGCCCGGTACTCCGAAGAGAAGACTTGTTCCTCCCGCTCTCAGCCCTTCTGCCACCCGGCGGGCCACCGATGCCGACATCGGCTAGTCGTGGAACTCGACTGTGATGAAGCGTATTTCGCTATCCCCGGCGTTTTCGAAATCGTGGATGACCGAGTCGGAGGGAGTGTGAGACTGAAAGCTGGTGTCACCCTCCTCGTAGCGACGAATGTGGTAGACGCCGTCGGCGGTGCGTTGCTTACCGATCCCTCCTTTTACCACCGTCCAGAAGTAGTGACGGTCGTGAAGGTGGAAGCTGCCTCTTTCTCCGGGTTGGAGGCGGATCTCCCACACACCCACCTCATCGTTTTGGAACAGCAGGCGGGTCCCGAGTTTGCGGTTGCCGTCCCGGGCCTTGGACAGTTCATCGGAGAAGTCTCCGCTGCGAAATTGACCCTTCTCGATTACTTCGGCCATACCCATAAAGGTTAGTTGTCTGCTCCGCCCATCACGATCGATCAACCGGCGGGCGATCACCTTCAAGGCCAGCACCTCTTCGGCGCCCTCGAAGATGGCGGCGGAAATCCCGGGGATGATCTGTTCGGTCAAATCAGCATGAAAATCGTAGGATGGCGTCTATGGGATCCAAAAACACCGGAGCGGGCCAGACCGGGGGGATTCTGGAGGGAATGCGGGTGGTGGAACTCTCCGCCTTCGTGGCGGTGCCGCTCGGAGGGCTCACCCTGTCTTCCCTGGGCGCCGATGTCATCCGGGTGGATCCCCCGGGAGGCGGGGTGGACTATGGTCGATGGCCGGTGACTGCCGAAGGCCGGAGTCTCTACTGGGCAGGTCTCAATGCAGGAAAGCGTTCCGTCGCCCTCGACATGCGATCCGAGGCGGGAAGATCTACTCTGGTGGATCTGATCACGGCGCCGGGGCGCGACTCGGGAATTTTCATCACCAACCTGTCGCCCCGCTGGCTTTCCTATGAGCGACTGGCCGAGCGGCGGCCCGATTTGATCATGGTGGCGCTTCGAGGAAACCCCGACGGGTCGATAGCGGTGGACTACACGGTCAACGCCGCGATGGGGTATCCGGAGATAACCGGGCCTGCCGACGCCGGTCCCGTCAACCACGTTCTGCCGGCCTGGGATGTGATCGCCGGCAATATGGTGGCGTGCGCGGTGCTGGCCGCCGAGCGTCATCGCCACCGCACCGGAGAAGGGCAACTGGTGCGGCTTTCCCTGACGGATGTGGCTCTGGCCACCGTTTCCGCCCTGGGCCACATCGGGGAGGTAGTCGTCAACGACCAGGACCGCGGGTCGCATGACAATCATGTGTTCGGCGCCTTTGGACGCGACTTTCCCACCGCTGACGGAAGAAAGCTGATGGTGGTCGTCATTACCGACCGGCAATGGGACGATCTGGTGGAAGCCACCGGTTCGAGAGAGGCGATGGAGGGGATAGAGCGCCGGAGGGGTCTCGACTTGGGAAAGGAAGGCGATCGCTTCGCAGCGCGAGTTGAGATCTCGGCGGTTCTAGGGCCCTGGTTCGCCTCCCGCACCCTGGCTGAGGCGGGAGGGAAACTGGAACGCCACCGGCTGTGCTGGGGGCCTTATCAGACCTTTCGCCAACTCGTGACAGACGACCCGCGCTGTTCATTGGAGAACCCGCTCTTTGGGGAAGTGGGCCACCCGGGCATCGGTTCGTATCTCTCCGCTTCCCACCCTCTCCAGTTCGGAGCGGGACGGGTGTCTCCCCGACCGGCTCCACTGATGGGCCAGCACACCGAAGAGGTGCTTTCGGAGATACTGGGCGAAGTCGGCGTCTCGGAAAGCCGAACGGTAGCCCCCCAACCTGACGGCTATTGTGCCCCTTTCTCGCCGCCAGGGGATGTTCGAGCGTTCCTTTGACGCCGGCTCGAACCAGACCATATCACCTGTTTGCGCAGCCGCTCCGCAGTCCGTCCGGTAAACCTTCGCGATACATAGATGTTTTCGCCAGGCTCTCTGCGGCTCCCACTATGGACCCCCAGAAAAGGAGCGCCCGAAGTTGAGCGTCGTCGAGATTAAGAGGGCACTTCTGTCGGTTTCGGACAAGACCAGGATTGTCGATTTGGCCCGTCGACTGGTTGACCTGGGCACCGAGATCGTTTCTTCGGGAGGCACCGCCCGTGCCCTCCGGGAGGCGGGGGTGGAGGTGACCACGGTGGAGGATGTGACCGGCGCTCCGGAGATGCTGGGCGGACGGGTCAAGACCCTTCATCCGCACATCCACGGGGGCATCCTGGCAAATCCTGACGATCCAGCCCATCGCGAGGATCTACGCCGTTTCGGGATCACTCCCTTCCAGTTGGTGGTCTGCAACCTCTACCCCTTTTCGGATACGCCTGACGTGGAGCAGATCGATATCGGCGGGGTGGCTTTATTGAGAGCTGCGGCCAAGAACCATGCCCACCTGGCGGTGGTTACCTCCCCCTCTCAGTATTCGGAGGTGATCTCGGCAATGGAGTCCGAGAAGATGGACGAAGCTTATCGCCGTCGGCTGGCCGTTGAAGCCTTCACGCACACCGCCGCCTACGACGCCGCGATCGCCGGCTGGCTTTCGCCTGCCGGGGCTCTGCCCGACCGGCTGGTGATAGCCCTTCGGCGGGAGCGGATGACCCGCTATGGGGAGAATCCGCATCAGCAGGGCGCCCTGTACACCGTCGGGGAGGGCGGTTTCTGGGGAACTGCTGTGCGGCCCATTCAGGGGAAGGCCATGTCCTACAACAACTATGCGGATACGGAGGCGGCTGTACGTTTCGTGGCCGACTTGAACGGATCGGCCTGTGTAATCGTGAAGCATGCCAACCCGTGTGGGGTGGGAACCGGATCCGATCCGGCCGAGGCCTTTGCTCGCGCCTGGGAGGGCGATCCGCTGTCCGCCTTTGGTGGGGTGGTGGCTTTCAACCGTCCGCTCGACTCTTCGGCGGCCGAAGCCCTGGCCGAGGTGTTCTTGGAGGTGGTAGCCGCTCCCCGTGTCACGCCGGAAGCTGCCGAGGTTCTCTTCGCCAAGCCCAATCTGCGAGTCTGGGAGATCCCGCTCCCGGGAGCGACCGAGCGGGAGATACGCTCGCTCGGGCCCGATTTCTTGGTGCAGACTCCCGACCAGCCCACTGCGGTTCCCGAGGAGTGGAGGGTGGTTTCCCGGGTGAGCCCCGACGCCGGTCGGCTTTCCGACCTGGGACTGGCCTGGGTGGCGGCGGCCCACGCCAAGTCGAACGCGGTGGTGATCTGCCGGGATGGCCGATCGGTGGGAGTGGGAGCCGGTGATCAGAGCCGGGTGGGGGCGGCCCGACGGGCGATTGCGACCGCCGGGGACCGTGCCGAGGGTGCGGTAGCGGCCTCCGATGGGTTTTTTCCCTTTCGGGACGGAGTGGATACCCTAGCATCTGTGGGCGTGGTAGCTGTTGTTTCCCCCGGAGGGTCGGTGCGCGACGAGGAAGTGATCGCGGCTGCCGACCAACATGGGATGGCGCTGCTCTTCACCGGCCGTCGGCATTTCCGACACTGATGGCTGCCATGCTGTTGAAAGGACGGGTGGTGGCCTCGGCGGTGCTAGAGGAGGTGGCTGCCGAGGTGGCTGTCCTGGCCAAGTCCGGTTACGTTCCCGGCCTGGCCACGGTGCTGGTGGGTGACGACCCCGCCTCCCACACCTATGTCCGGGCCAAGCGCCGCGATGCAGCCAAAGTTGGGATTCGTTCCATCCATCATCAACTTGATGAGATCCCCTCCCAGGCAGAACTGGAGGACTTGGTGAGTAGCCTGAGCGCCGATCCGGGGGTGGATGGAATCCTGGTGCAGCTACCTCTTCCCAAAGGGCTGGACGAGGGAAGGGTGGTGGGTTGCATCGATCCTCGCAAAGACGTGGATGGGCTTCACACCGAGAATCTGGGCCGCCTGGTGGCTGAATTGCCCGGTCCTCGGCCCTGCACTCCCGCCGGCGTCATGCGTATCCTTTCACACTTCAATCTTCCCATTGCCGGACGGCGGGCGGTGGTGGTGGGCCGAAGCTTTCTGGTGGGAAAGCCCCTGGCCTTGCTGTTGGCCACCAAGGGCGCCGACGCCACGGTCACCCTCGCCCATTCCCGCACTGTCGACCTGGAGTCGCTCACCCGGGAAGCCGACATCCTGGTGGCGGCGGTGGGGAGAGCCAAAATGGTGAAGGCCTCTTGGGTGAAGCCGGGAGCGGTGGTGATCGATGTGGGCATCAACCGCACCGCCGAGGGACTGGTGGGGGATGTCGACTTCGCCGAGGTCAGCGAAGTCGCCTCGGCCATCACCCCGGTGCCGGGAGGAGTGGGCCCGATGACCAGGGCGATGCTGATGTCCAACACTGTTTCCGCCGCTCGCGGGAACATTTCCGGCTTGGGTGGGGTTGGATAGAAGAGACATTCTTTTTCAAGGACCAAGATGCTTACCTTTCAGGATTTACTCAGACGAGCCAAGGCGCAGATAACAGAAGTGTCCCCGGCCGAGGTCGAGCCGCGGCTGAGAGATGACGATGTGCTGGTGCTGGATGTGCGGGAGCACGAGGAGTATGCGCAGGGCGCCATCCCCGGAGCGCGTCTCATTCCCAGGGGGCTCTTGGAGTCTTCCATCTTTACGCAGGCGTCCGATCCCGACACCGAGATAGTGGTCTACTGCGCGGGAGGCGCCCGTTCCGCCCTGGCTGCCCAGTCCCTGGAGGAGTTGGGGTATCGCAATGTGGTCTCCATGGTTGGAGGGTTCGGCCTCTGGAAGGCGGAAGGTCGCCCTTGGGCGGAACCGGTGACGCTTTCCTCCGATCAGAAGGTGCGCTACAGCCGACACACCATGTTGCCTGAGGTGGGAGAGGAAGGCCAGGCCAAGCTTTTGAATTCCCGGGTGCTGTTGGTGGGAGCGGGAGGACTGGGTTCTCCCGCTGCCCTCTATCTGGCGGCGGCGGGAGTGGGAGTGCTGGGAGTGGTCGATTTCGATGTGGTGGACGCTTCCAATCTCCAGCGACAGATTCTTCACAACATGGACCGGATTGGTCACTCAAAGGTGGAGTCGGCGCGAGAGACGCTGACCGCTCTCAATCCCGATGTTAAGGTGGAGCCCTACAATGAGCGGCTCTCCGCCCACAATGTCCTCGAGATAATGTCGGGTTACGACTTGGTGGTGGATGGGGGCGACAATTTCCCCACCCGCTACCTGGTGAACGACGCTTCTCTCCATCTCCGCATTCCGGTGGTGCACGGAGCTATCTTCCGTTTCGAGGGACAGACCAGCGTCTTCTATCCCTACCAGGGCCCCTGTTACCGGTGCCTCTTTCCCCAGCCTCCCCCAGCAGAGCTGGCGCCTTCCTGCGCGGAGGCGGGTGTGTTGGGTGTGCTGCCGGGGATTATCGGTTCCATCGAGGCGATGGAGGCCATCAAGATGCTTCTCGGCATAGGCGAACCACTGGTTGGCAAACTGCTTACCTATGATGCCCTGACTGAGGACTTCCGAACCCTGAAGTTGCGCCGCAACCCTGAATGTCTGGCATGCGCCGACGAGAGCCGTCCGCCGGCCATCGTCGAATACGATCAGTACTGTATGCCCGCCGGGTCGGTTCCCAGGACCGTCTGACCGACTCGGCTTTCCCCGCCCTGCCGGGGGACTTCCTATGTTTGACGAGCATTCATTTATCCGCGTTCCCGAACCCATCCACCGGACAATGATCGCGCACGCCCGCGACTGCTATCCCGAGGAGGCATGCGGGTTGTTGGCCGGAGACCCTGACGGTCGTCTGACGAAGGTTTATCCCCTCACCAATGTTGCACATTCTCCGGTCAGCTATGTGATTGATCCGACTGAGCATTTCGGGGCGCTGCGGCATGCGGAATCGAACGGCTGGGAGTTGGTGGGGGTATTCCATTCCCATACTCATTCCCCCGCTTTTCCATCTCCCACCGATGTGGCGTTGGCTGTCGAGCCGGATTGGCTCTATGTGCTGTTAGGCATGGAGCGGATGGATGTCCTTGCGGTGCGGGGGTTTCGCATCCGGGACCGCCAAATCTCCGAGACAACCTTGAGCTTTGACTCCCACCTTTAGGAGGAACGTCACATGACGCACACCATTCGCCTGCCCACCATTCTTCGGGTTTACGCCGGAGGGGACGCTTCGGTAACCGCCCATGGCGCCACTGTGGGAGAGGTGTTCTCCGACCTCGATAAACGCTATCCGGCTTTGGGTCGCCAACTCCTCGACCCGGACGGCTCGGTGCCGGTGTTCGTCAATGTTTTCCTCAACGACGAGGACATCCGCTATCTAAAGGGTTTGGATACCCCCATATCCCAACCGTCGGAGATCACCATTCTTCCATCGGTCGCCGGCGGTTGATGGGCCCGAAGTCACCGACGGCCCTTTCACCCACTCCTTTAGTCCGCCTGGAGGCGCTCTCCCCACCCAGAGTGAACATTTTCGCCAAACTGGAGTGGTTTTTGCCCACCGGTTCCCTGAAGGACCGGGTGGCGCTGGCCATGCTGGAGAAAGCCCGCTCGGAAGGACGGCTAACGCCGGGAACTCGTCTCTTGGAGCCATCGTCGGGCAACACCGGAATTGCCCTGGCCCGGCTGGCCTTGCTGTGGAACATCCCGTTCACGGTGGTGATGGCCGAAGGCGCCAGCGCCGAGCGGATCGAAGCGCTGAACGCTTTCGGAACCCAGATCATCTTTTCCCCGGGGGAGGAGGGCGCCAACGGAGCCGTGCGCATGGCCGAAGAAATCGCGGCCTCGGATGATTATCTCATGCTGCACCAATACGAGAATCCGGCCAACGTCGAGGCGCACTACCAGGGCACCGGTCGGGAGATCGTCACCGAACTGGACCGGGTGGACGCGCTGGTGGCCGGACTGGGAACCGGTGGGACCCTGATGGGCGCCGGAGCGGCGGTCCGCGAGTCCTTTCCCCTAGCAAAGGTGGTGGCGGCTGAGCCGCCGGTGGGAGAGTCGATCACCGGCCTTCGCTCCATGGGCGCCGGCTACATACCGCCTATCTTCGATGCCGACCGGATCGATCGGCGAGTACTTGTGCGCCTCCCTTCCACCATTGAGCACACCCGCCTGCTCCTTTCGGCCGAGGGACTGTTCGCTGGGCCCTCCAGCGGGGCGGCACTGGCCGTGGCTTTGCGAGTTGCGAGGGAAATGCGCTCGGGGACGGTGGTGATCGTTTTTCCTGATGCCGGGTGGAAATACCTCTCCACCGGAATCTATACCGGACCCCTCGACCAAGCAGTGGAACGGGCCGCCGACCAGATTCTCTGGTAGTGAGCTCTCCGCCGAGCCTGCCCGGACGATACGCAGATCTCTTCTAAGCAGTGGTTCGACGAAGTCTGGTAGTTGATTGACGCTATCACCCCGGGATGTCACACCCTGTTCTTACGCTTGCAATTCTGCTGTTATGAGGAACGCCGTCAGCCATTGGGAGGAGAGAGGTTCATGACGGATGGGTCGTTCGCTTGCGAGGCCCTGGGATTGCTGCATGACACATGATGATTCGCTGGCGGCGGTTTCTCTCGTGAGCCGAATCCCATCGGGGGGTTGCCAACTGTTGCCGGTTTAGTAGATTGTTGTTGATGGGTGCTGATTTTTCTGGTGGTGGCTGGGTTCGTTTGTCCGACTGGGGGCGGCAGTTCGGGCGGGTGCCGAGAGTGTCGTGGCAGATGATGAGAGATGGTCGTCTTCCCAAGGACTTGGAGGTGCAGAGGATTGGACGTATCTATTATGTTCGGTCTCGTTCAGCGGTTGTCGCGTCGGGTGTACGCACGGTGTTGTATGCCCGGGTGTCCAGTTCTGTTCAGTCCGCCGATTTGATACGACAGGTGGAGCGTATTCAAGTGTTTGCCCGCAAGCAGGGTTGGGTGGTGGACGAGGTTGTGATGGAGACAGCGTCGGGCATGAATGGTAAGCGCAGGAAGCTACTGAGAGTGTTGGGAGCCGGTGGTGGTGTTCGGTTGGTGGTGGAACACAGGGATCGGTTGGCGAGGTTCGGGTTCGAGTTGGTGGAAGCGGCCGTTCGGGGCGCTGGTGGGGAGATTGTGGTGATGGAGGATGGTGAGGTGGAGGATGATCTGGTGCGGGATGTGACTGAGGTGTTGACATTGTTTTGTGCCTGTCTGTACGGCAAGAGGTCGGCGGCGAGACGCGCCGAGAAAGCCCTGAAAGCAGCATCGACGTGACCAGGCGTGCGTTGATTGATCCCTTTGTGGTAGGTCCTCTGTGGGCGGTGAGCGCCAGAACCCGTCTGTTCGTATCCCTGACCGATGAGCAGGTGCTCACGCAAGTAGGGGACCACCTGGGCAGCCTGTTGCGTTCCGACCTGGCAACCCGGTGTCGCCTCGGAGCGGGGCCTAAGCACCTGGGACGCGCCAAACGCAAACGTGCGTTGACTTCACGGTGTTCTTCTCGTTGGGCGGGAGCCATTACCCGGGTAACAGACGACATGTGGGAGCGGGAACTACTCAACAGAGTCCGGATGTGCGCAGAGCGATCTATGACGATCGCACAGTCATCTGCACCCCCTATAGCCCTGAGGCATCGTTCAGCATCGGGAACGCCATGGGACGCAACAAACTCATTTACGCACTGTCCGAGCTCACCCTGGTTGTTGCCAGCGAAGTCGAGAAAGGTGGCACATGGTCGGGCGCGGCTGAAGCTCTCAAGGGAGGATTTGGTCGAGTTGCAGTGTGGAGGGATGCGGGGGAAGGCTCGGGAAACAAGAGAATCGAGAAACTCGGAGCGACGCCCATCCGGTCCATCGACGAACTCGAAGCAACGCTGGACCTTAAGGACGGACCTATGCCGGAGCAGGAGGAAGTCCCCGAGGAAGAACTATCACCGGCAGGACAGGTTTCTCTTCTTTGGTTAACGGTGTAGGCGGGTAGCTCTCCTGGAACCGGTCACATCAAGGAGCGGAACGAACTGCCCATGGGGGCCTTCAGAAAGCGGCCAGGATGCCGCCGGCGGCGGCGGTGAGGAGCACCACCACCCAGGGGGGGAACCTCCAGAAGGCCAGGAGGCCGAAGGCGGCCAAGGCCAAGCCAAGGTCTGAGGGCTCTCGGATGGCGTTGATCCACAGCGGGTCGTAGAGAGCCAGCAGGAGGATCCCGATCACCACCGCGTTGACTCCCCGCAGCGCCGCTTGGACTCCGGTATTGGTTCGCAGGGCGGCGAAGAACGGCAGGGTGGCCATCACCATGAGGAGAGAAGGTAGGTAGAGAGCCACCAAAGCCAGAGCCGCTCCGGCGATCCCGTTGGGTTCGGGGGTCATCACTGCCCCCAGATACGACGAGAAAGTGAACACCGGGCCGGGGACGGCCTGGGCGGCACCGAAACCGGCAATGAAGAGTTCCTCGTCAACCCAACCGGGTCCCACCAGCTCCGATTCCAGCAGGGGTAGCACCACCGGCCCCCCGCCGAACACCAAGGCACCGGCTCCGTAGAAGGCGTCGGTGACATCCACGAACTCTGCTTGGGTTGCACGGCGGGCGATGGGGAGAGCCGCCAGCAGGCCGAAAAAGACGAGGGCGGCTATCACCCCCGATCGTCGGCTGAAGGCGGGAAGGCTGCGTTCGCCCGGATCGGCGCTGTGATTTCGACAGAAACGCCATCCCAGGAGACCCCCCACCACGATCACTGCCACGGCGGCGGTCCGCGTGGAAGAGGGGAAAGCGATCAGTGCAACTGTGGCAGCGATGGCCAGTGAACTGCGGAACGGGTCCGGGGCCAGTTTGGACCACAGTCTCCACACCGCCAGACCCACCACCGGCACCGCCACAATTGCCAGCCCATGGACCCACCCCTGCGCCTCGTCGCCGATCCGAGCGGCGCCCAGGCCCACGGAGGTGAGGATGACGGCCGATGGGAGCGTAAACCCCAACCAGGCTGCCAGTCCGCCCCGAAGCCCTCCCCTGACCATCCCGATTGCAAAACCCAGTTGGGAGCTGGCCGCGCCCGGGAACGCCTGGGAGAGAGCGAGAAGGTCGGCGAAGGTCCCCTCGTCCACCCAACGCCGCCGGTCGACGTACTCATCATGGAAATAGCCAAAATGTGCCACCGGTCCCCCGAAGGAGGTGAGGCCCAACCGCAGCGCTATCCTGAAAATCTCCCAAAAGCGCCCGCCGCCCGTACCGGAGAGGTCGCAGCTGTCTTTCACCGGTCCTGGTCCGACTGGCTTGATACGGCGGGTTCGTTGCCTCTCTGTACTGGGGGGATAGTGAACGGAGGTGAGCACTCAGCGCGGGCGCGTCTGGTTTGTAACCGGGCTTCCACCTCCCTCTTTGAGAGGGTCAGGGAAGCATTCCGCTCATCTCTATTGTCTACCAGAATGCACCGCCCTTGTGGCGTCAGAACTCCCGGTTTACTACAAAGCGCGCCAAGTCCAACAACTCCTCGGCAGGCTGTGCCTCAAGGTCGGCGGAGTGCAGAGCTTCGGCGGCGCGGTGCATACACTCCCGGGCTGCCTCCGCGGTGGCGGCGCGCCCGCCCGCCTCTTCCACGAGTGCGCCCGCCCTGGTGATGTCTGCCTCGTCCAGATGATCCTGTGTGTAGAGATCGGCCAGCATCTCGCCAGCCCTGGTTCCCGAACTGAGGGCTACGGCCACAGGGATCGACTTCTTGCGCTCTCGCAGATCGTTGCCGGCGGGTTTGCCGGTGACCGCTGGATCCCCCCAGATACCCAGCAGGTCGTCCATGGCCTGGAAGCCCAGCCCCAGTTCTTTGCCGAAACTGCGCAGCGCCTCCACGGTGGTAGTGGGGGCGCCGGCCAGGATCGCTCCCACCGCGCTGGCGTGGGCCAGCAGGGCCCCCGTCTTGCGGGAAACCATTTCCCAGCACTGTTCCACCCCGACGGTGTCCAGACGGTTGAAGGTCATGTCCATGTACTGTCCGGCGATCATCGCCGTCGTGGCTTGGACTAGGTCGGCTGCCGCGGCCGCACGGGCCGGGGTTGTCTCGTCCATCAACAACTCGATGGCCAGACCCATCAAGGCGTCGCCCACGATGATGGCGTCGCCCACGCCGAAGACCTTCCACATCGTGGCCCGGTGCCGCCGTTCGGCGTCGTCGTCCACGATGTCGTCGTGGACGAGCGAGAAGTTGTGGATCAGTTCTACCGCCACTGCGCCCGGAAGAGCCACCTCGGCCTCTGCCCCCACCGCTTCGGCGGACAGCAGGGCCAGGGTGGGGCGCACGCCCTTGCCGTCGCGACCGCTCGGGAGTGGAACACCGCGGGCGTCGACCCAGCCGAAGTGATAGCGGGCCGGAACAGCCAGGTCCGGGGAGAGGCGGTCCACGGCGGCTACGAGGGCGGGCTGCACCAAGGCGCGGGTGCGCTCCAATACTTCGGGAGTGCGGCGTTTCACGCTCATACCGCAGCCTCCGACCGATGCGCCTCCGGGGATGCAGGCGGGGCGTCCGTCGCAAACCGGGCGGCGAGACGCCCTGCTTTGCTTCCGCTGCGAACCGCTCCCTCCATCGTGGCCGGCCAGCCCGTGTCGCACCAGGCGCCCGCCAGGTACACGCCGGGGAGGCGGCATTCGGCGCCGGCGCGGAGGTGGTCGGTTCCCGGTACGCCGTTGAAGGTTGCCGTGGTCTCCCGGGTGACGATCGATTGGGTGAGGGTGGCGTCCGCCGCGGCGGGCAGCAGGCGGGCCAACTCGGCGCTGAAGTGGGTTATCAGGTCCGTTGCATTCCAACTGATGTAGGACTCGGCCGCCGACAGGGAGAGGGCCAGGCACTGACGGCCGTTGTCGAGTCCGGCCGCCTCGGTGCGGTCGAACACATACTGCACGTCGCTGCCGACGGCCGCGAAGATCGACAATTCGGTCACCGGACGATCGTACACCAGGTGCACGTTTACGATCGGCGAGACGCCGAGGTTCTGCAGCCGGTCCTGGGCAGGTACGCTGCCGGGCGGCAGCAGCGAGTCGACGACGTCATGGGGCACCGCCACCACCACGGAGTCGGCTTCGACGGGATGACCGTCGGCCTGCACCATAAGGCGCCCGGAGGGGCCGGTTCGCACTCCGGTGACACCGACGCGCGTCCTCACGTCGGCTCCGGCGGCTTCCAGGGTGCGCCGGGCGGCGTCGCCGTGCAGGGCCGACAGCGGCACCCTGGCCCAGCCGATGTCAGCGGCGGCCGCTTCGGTCAGCAGTCCGGTCACGAAGACCTTGGCGGCGAGCTTGAGAGATGCCTTGGCGGCCGTCACGTTGACCGTGGGTAGCACAACCAGGTTCCAGAACGTTTCGACTGCAATTGTGTCCTGGCCGTGGTTGGCCAGCCAATCTCCGAAAGCCACCTCGTCCAGCGTCGGATCATCGGGGTCGAGGCGGCGCAGTGCCCATCCTGCTCGCAGCACTCCCAGCCTCTGGCGGAGACTCAGGTGGGGATAGGTCAGCAGGGCCGGGGCCAGGTGTAGCGGGGCCGGGCCGGCGGTGCGCCGGATGGCGCCGGCCCGCCCGCCGGGGCCCAGCACAGGAATATCCAGTCGGCGCTGCAGGAACACGCCGTCGGCCGAGCCGATGCGCTCCAAGAATGCCCGGTAGGCGCTGCAGCAGCGCAGGAAGACATGCTGGCCGTTGTCGAACCAGATGCCCCGACGCTGGAACGACCAGGTGGCGCCCCCCAGACGGGGGCGTCGCTCCAAGAGTGTCACCGCCGCGCCCCCGTCAGCCGCCTCCAGTCCGGCAGACAAGCCGGCCAGGCCGCCGCCGACCACCACAACGTGGGGCGGAAAATCACTCACGGTTGGAGTCCGGACACGCTGCGCACTGCCACGAGCGTTTTCTCCCAGATGGGGAGGCTGACGCGTTCGGTCAGCGGGCGGGTCGGCTGGGCGAGAATTCGGTTCAGCAGCCGCCGGTATATGCCGGCCATCGCTGCCGTGCATGCGCGGCTGCGATGATCGAGGTGCCCCAGCAGAACCAGTCCCCGCTCGAACCAGGCCACCGCCTGTCCCGCCACGTATTGGACCAGCGCGGCGACATGCTCGGGCGGCGCCCACTGGCCGGGGAGGATCCCGTAGCGGTCCCGTTCCTGTTCGGGGAGATAGATGCGCCCCATCCGGTGGTCCTCGAGCAGGTCGCGCAGCATGTTGGTGAGTTGCAGGGCCACGCCCAAGTCGTCGGCCAGCCGGGGGGCTTCGCCCTCGCGCTCGGGATGGCGGCCTGCCTTGGTGCCGAAAACGCCCAGGGACAGTCGGCCGACCGAGCCAGCCACCAGGCGGCAGTAGCGGATTGTGTCGTTCATGGTCAGGTAGGTCTGGCCCCGCACGTCCTGCTCGCAGCCCTCCACGATCTCATGCAGGGCGGCCACGGGAATAGGGTAACGGGAGGCGGCGTGGGCGACACCGACCAGCACCGGATCAGAGGGATCGGAGACCTCTCCGGCCTCCAGCCTTCCGATCACCGAGTGGAGATCGTCGAGGGCCGCCAACTTGCGGTCTTGGGGCCATTCGCCGTCGCCGACGTCGTCGATGCGCCGGGACATCGCATACAGCGCCGCCATGGCCTGGCGTTTGGGCGTCGGCAGCAGGCGGATGCCGTAGGCGAAGTTGCGAGCCTCCGCCCAAGTGATCTTCTCGCACTGCCGGTATGCCGACTCCGGGCTGATCACGGAACACTCCGGCGCCGCCGCGCCAACGCGACGAGGTACATGGGGACAAAGCGGCGCAGCAACCGTATGGCGCCCGCCTGCCGGGTGCCGCCAAGTACATCGAAGTGGGCCGTCTCGATGGCGTCGAGTCCGGCGAGTCCGCCAGCCACGAATCCGGCGATGGTGAGGCGGGAATATCCCCGGAGCGACGCTGCCAGCGATCGACCGGTTTCGAGCATCTTCCGGGCACGGTTTGCCTCGTACGCCACCAGGCTCCGCAGGCCTGGACTGGCCACCGGCGCCAGCAGATCCTCGGTTGTGCAGCCGAAGCGCTCCATGTCGTCGGCCGGCATGTAGACGCGGCCCGCCCTGGCGTCCTCCCCCAGGTCTTGGAGGTGCTCCAAGACCTGCAGCCCGCTGCAAACGGCGTCGGATGCCGCCAGGCGGTCGGCGGTGGCCGACTCGAAAACGGCTAGGACGAGATGTCCCACGGGATTGGCCGACAACTCACAGTAACCCATCAGTTCTTCCCAACTGGAGTAGCTTTTCTTGTGTTGATCCAGACGGTTGGCAGCCAGTAGCTGATCGAAGGGCGTGCGGGACAACCCGAAGCGGGTCACGGTGGGAGCCAGTTGGTGGAAGACCGGGTGGGAAGGATTCCCTGCGAAAAGGTGGTCGATCTGACCCTCGAGCCAGTCCAGGGCAGCCAAGCGATCCCCGGGGTACTCATCGCCCAGATTGTCGGTGAGCCGGGCATAGCCGTAGATTGCTTGCAGGTGCCGCTGGAGGTGTGCCGGCAGCACCCGCAGCGCCACCGGGAAGTTCTCGTGGGCGGCCCGGGCCATGACAGCGTCGAGGTCGGTATGTTCTTCTATAATCTCGGCAGGCGCTGCCGGGGTGTCCAACGACGAATCACCCCCCGTCGGGCCCCGATTCACTGCTCTCTTGATGAAACCACACCCCCGCCCATACGGGCACCGCGGGTAGCGTAACGGACACGCTCTCACGAGGAAGAGCACAGCAAACAATAGTGAGTTTCCCGGGAATGATTAATGTTTTGAACGATGAAGATTTCGATAGTCACCATCTTCCCTGATTACTTTCCCCAGGCCCTGGAGGTAGGGATTCTGGGCCGGGCGCTTGATGCCGGGTTGGTCGAAGTGGAATTGATCGACCTGCGGGACTATGCGGAGGGCGTACATCGGGCGGTGGACGATTCGCCCTTCGGCGGAGGCGCGGGGATGGTGATGATGCCCGAGCCCCTGGCTCGGGCCCTCGACTCCCTGGAGGACAGCCACCGGGTGCTGTTCACTCCCGTCGGCAGGCGTCTTGATCAAACCATGCTGGACCGATGGTCCGAACTCAATCATCTGACTTTGGTATGCGGCCGCTATGAGGGAGTGGATGAGCGGATCGCCGAGCACTTCATCGATGAGGAGGTATCGGTGGGCGACTACGTGTTGGCCGGAGGGGAAGTGGCGGCCCTCTTGGTGACGGAAGGAATCGTCCGTCTGCTGCCCGAGGCGGTGGGGAATCCCTGTTCGGTGGTGTTCGAATCCTTCCGGGGAGGGTTGCTGGAAGAGCCGGTCTACACGCGGCCTGCAGTTTTTCGAGGCTGGCCGGTCCCCGAAGTGCTCCTGTCAGGTGACCACCAGCGGATAGCTGGCTGGAGAGCCGCTCAGCGGGAGGAGCGGACCCGTGGCCGTCGTCCGGATCTATGGGAGGGAAAAAGTGATGTCGAGCAAGTGGTAAGCTAAAGGGGTAGGCGGACACCCACCTATTCTCTTCATCGAACACAACAGGTTTGACCATGAACGACATCCGGTTGCTTGAGCAAGGCTTTCTCAGGGACGACATACCCGACTTCAGGCCGGGGGACACCGTTCGTGTCCATGTCCGGGTGATGGAGGCCGGGCGGGAGCGCATACAGGTTTTCGAGGGAGTGGTGATTGGCCGGAGCGGGGGAGGTCTGCAGGAGACTTTCACCGTGCGAAAGATCAGTTTCGGAGTGGGGGTGGAGCGCATCTTCCCGGTTCATGCTCCGATCGTGAGCCGGATCGAAGTTCTCCGCAAAGGGCTGGTCCGTCGGGCGAAGCTGAATTACCTGCGGGGCCGGTCGGGCAAATCGGCCCGGATCAAAGAGAGACGCGACTGACCGAAAGGCCACCTGAAGGCACTCTGCCGGTTCCCGTCGCAGATCTAGGAGAGGAATCGTCAGCCCATAATGGCGTTCAAGCCGCCCCGCTGCGCCCCAAACGTCGGATCAGGTCAGCGGTGGTGGAGATGGCCATCCTGCTGTTGGGAGCAGTCGTCCTGGCAGTGTTGATCAAATCCTTGATCATCCAGCCTTTTGAAATCCCCTCACAGTCCATGCATCCCACCTTGCAGGTAGGAGACCGGGTAATGGTTTCTAAAGTCAGCTACTTGTTTGGAGACCCCGGCCGGGGAGATGTGGTGGTGTTTTCGCCTCCGGACCGTTTCCGACCGGATCGCAATGCGTTGGAAGTGGTGTGGCACGAGGTCCGAGAGGCGTTCGGCTGGTACGACATCTCCGAAGCGGACCTGATCAAGCGGGTGATAGCCACGGAAGGTGACCGCCTAGAGGTCCGAGGTCGTGAGGTTTGGGTAAACGGCGAACTTTTGGATGAGCCCTATCTGGGGTCCTCCACCCAGGGGGACGTTTTCACGTTGGAAGTGGAAGAAGACCATCTTTTCCTCATGGGAGACCACCGAAGCAAGTCTTCCGACAGTCGGGTTTTTGGAACGGTCCACCAGGACAATGTGGTGGGCAAGGCCGTTCTACGCATCTGGCCATTCAGCCGACTCGGGGGGATTTAGCAAAGGCTCCTGCGACGATCTCTGGTTGCAGCGTGTCGTTTGAGCGGTTATCCCGCGAAGAACGCCCACAGGACCACCGCGATGATGACCACCAGAGCGGCCGCCATGATCACAAGGTCGGCTGTGGTTTTTCGGTGAGAGCGGAAAGGATTGAAACCCATCAGAAGTCCCAAGCTAGCGCGGCGCTTTACCCTATGGAAGTATGTGGCTTGAGACCGAAGACCGGGGACCGGTGCGGTGGCTGTGGCTGAATCGCCCCTTTCGCAAGAATGCCATTCCCCCCGAGGGGTGGAAAGACCTCCAGCGGGCTTTCTCCGACTGTGAGCGGTCCGGGCAGCGGGTGCTGGTGATATCGGGACGAGGCGGGGATTTTTGCGCGGGCGCCGACCTGGATCCTTCTGCCGGCCCACGTTCCCGGGGAGTGGTGGATGCCCAGCGCCGCATGAAGGTGGTTGGGGAGACTGCCTTGGCGCTGCGGCGACTGACCAAACCCACCGTGGCGGCAGTAGACGGAGTGGCGGTGGGAGCGGGGATGAGCCTTGCTTTGGGATGTGACGTGGTGATCGCTACCCACCGCACCCGGTTCTCGGCTATCTTCGTGCGTCGGGGTCTGAGTTTGGATATGGGTCTGACTTGGCTGCTGCCTCGGTTGGCGGGCGCCCAGTTCGCCAAGGAGGTGGCGCTTTCGGGGCGGATGGTGTCCGCCGCCGAGGCGCTGGAAAAAGGGCTGGTCTGGGATGTGGTCGATCCCGATCGGCTGGAAGAGCGGGCCTCGGCGGTGGCCAAGGGGTTCTTGGCGGGAGCTCCGGTGGCGCAGATGTTCATCAAGCAGGGGCTGGACCGTTCCTGGGAGTTGTCACTCGAGGAGACAACGGCCTGGGAGGGCCAGTCCCAGTCGATCTGTCTGGGCACAGATGACCACCACGAGGGAGTTGCGGCATTTCTTGAAAAACGGCCTCCCCGTTTCCGGGGTTCTTGATGGAGTCTTCCCGAGTCGGGGCGAGTTTGTGATTTATATCGTTTAAAACCGGGAGGGGAGGGATGGGCAAAAGCAGATATTTATCGCATGTTGGAGGAATGAGCTTACGTGTGTATTCCGCGGTGATGATCGGGGTGACGCCCAGGCCGGTGAATGTCGAAGTGCATCTGGGCAAGACCAAATTCTAAATTTGGTGTGGTGGGTCTGCCCGACACGGCGGTGAGGGCGGCGATGGCCTCATCGGGCTATGAGATGCGCCGGAGCGAGGTAACCGTCAACCTGGCACCGGCCGATCTTCCCAAAACCGGATCTTCTTTCGACCTCCCCGTTGCCTTGGGCGTCTTCATCGCCGACGGGAAGGTGCCGATGCGGCAACCGGGGGCGGTGGGGGAGTTGGCGTTGGACGTACGGGTGCGCGGCAGGGGTTGCCAACTGTTGCCGGTTTAGTAGACTGTTGTTGATGGGTGCTGACTTTTCTGGTGGTGGCTGGGTTCGTTTGTCCGACTGGGGACGGCAGTTCGGGCGGGTACCGAGAGTGTCGTGGCAGATGATGAGAGATGGTCGCCTTCCCAAGGACTTGGAGGTGCAGAGGATTGGACGTATCTATTATGTTCGGTCTCGTTCAGCGGTTGTCGCGTCGGGTGTACGCACGGTGTTGTATGCCCGGGTGTCCAGTTCCGACCAGGCCGCCGATTTGATACGACAGGTGGAGCGCGTTCAAGTGTTTGCCCGTAAGAGCGGTTGGGTGGTGGACGAGGTTGTGATGGAGACAGCGTCGGGCATGAATGGTAAGCGCAGGAAGCTACTGAGAGTGTTGGGAGCCGGTGGCGCTGTTCGGCTGGTGGTGGAACACAGGGACCGGTTGGCGAGGTTCGGGTTCGAGTTGGTGGAAGCGGCCGTTCGGGGCGCCGGTGGGGAGATTGTGGTGATGGAGGATGGCGAGATGGAGGATGATCTGGTGCGGGATGTGACTGAGGTGTTGACATTGTTTTGTGCCTGTCTGTACGGCAAGAGGTCGGCGGCGAGACGCGCCAAAGCGCAAACGTGACCAAGCGTGTTGACTTCACGGTGTTCTTCGTGTCCGTTGGGCGGGAGCCATTACCCGCACTACCGATGACATGTGGGAGCGTTGGAGCCATTACTCAACGGGAACTGGAAGACTTGGAGTCTCGGGATCGCAAGGAGCTTAGCCGAGTTGGATCGCCGCCTCGTTCTGTCGGTGGGCAAGGGAAAGAAGAAGAAGCTGAGGATACGCGACCAAAGGGGAGCGTTACCAGAAACAGCGCCGTCGCCAGAAACTCGCTGCCAGGTTGTCCGACACCGAACAACGTCTAGTCGAGGGCCGTCTCTCCATAGTGGTGGGTGGCAAGAGACTGCTACGCAACAGACACAACCTGCAGGCCGCAGGTATCACCTTGGATGAGTGGCGGCACCAATGGAACGCCAAACGAATGTTCATCTCGGCAGACGGCGAGGCGGGTAAGGCATGGGGCAATGAGACCATCAGGGTGGCGCCTCACAGTGGAGACGATTACACGGTGACTATCCGCCTACCTTCGCCTCTTGCTCATTTGTCCAACACGCCCGGCAGGACTTCTACCTACCGGCTTTCCGCGCCCATACGCTGGCACCATCTCGCCGGCGAGTGGGAAGCGCAGGCCAGTTCCGACCGGGCGGTCGGATACCACGTCCGCTTTGATGCGGATAGAGAGCGGTGGTACATCACCGCCTCGTGGTCTCTGCCACCCAAGGAGAATCGCGGAGTTAAGGATGCGGCTAAGTCGGGCAGGTGCCTGGCGATAGATGTCAACTCGGGACATGTGGATGCACGGATTCTGGATGTTCACGGCAACCCGATAGGCAGGCCTATCAGGAAGAACATCCCCGAGAGGGGTTCCTCGGCACACCGCCTCGGTGCTCTTAGAGAAGCGGTGAGCCAACTCGTCAAGTGGGCGCAACGCCGGGGTGTGACGGTCATAGCCATCGAGAAGCTCAACTTCGCCGACGTCCGCACCAGGCAAAGAGGACGCAGAGGCAAGGCAGGAAAGACCACCCGCCGCAAGGTGTGCGGCATACCCACCGCCAAGTTCGTCCACACCATCGCCTCAGCGGCGTACCGCAACGGCATGGTGGTGATAGCGGTGGATCCCGCCTACACCAGTATCTGGGGAGCCAGATACTGGAAGAAGCCCTTAGATAGATCTCGCCGACAACGCGGCGACCGCCACCAGGCGGCCGCAGTGGTGATCGGCAGAAGAAGCCAGGGACATAGCGAAAAGCGAAAAGACGGCCAGACCCTACTCTTACCGGAGGATCGGTGCAGGAAAGCAACCGTCCAGCAGACCGCTAATACAACTGGCATGGCGCACACAACAGGCAACGACCAGCGCGAGCGCTCACATTCCGTGGGTGTTACGACCGCCCGAGCGGAACCCTGATAACGGTGTCGCACAAGCGTTCAAGATCGTTCGGAACGCCGGGATAGGAACAACCATCTATCCGAAAAGGAACGGTTATCGTAGCATTGGAGGGATGGCTGGTGATCCTGCCCTTCCCGAGTGGGCTAAAGAGGACGTGCAGACCTATTTGGGCCGGCTGGCTCGCCAGCGGCGACTTTCCGAGCACACGGTGAACGCCTATCGCGGGGACATCACCCAGTTCCTGGCCCTGTGCGACAAGGTGGGACGCGGCTCCCTGGGGGAGATCGACCGCAGCGACTTCCGGCGCTTCTTTGCCTATCTGAACACCCGGGGTTTCGCTCGCGCTTCGGTGGTACGAAAGGGTTCCTCCCTCCGCTCGTTCTTCGGATATCTCCATCAGCAAGGTGATATCCCCGCCAACCCCGCTGGCACCCTGCCTGTCCCCAAGGCGAAGGCCAGCCTTCCGGTGGCGTTGTCCCAAACCCAGTTGGCTCAGGCCCTGGAGTCGGTAGATGGCCCCGCGCCGGTCGATTTACGGGATCGCGCCATTCTGGAGCTAGCGTACGCCTCCGGGTTGCGGGTCTCCGAGATGGCCGCGCTCGCCGTCTCGCAGGTGAAGGGAAAAGACCTCATTGTGGTATCGGGAAAGGGAGGAAAGGACCGGGCTGTGCCGGTTGGAGTTCCCGCTCAGCGGGCAATTGACCGCTGGTTGGAGGAGGGCCGATCCGAACTAGCTGGTCCGCGCGCCGGGGAAGCCCTCTTCGTGGGGGTGAGGGGAGGGCGGATGGATCCTCGCCAGATCAGGCGGGTAGTGCGTTCCCGGATAGGGAGTTTTCCCCACGCCCTTCGTCATTCGTTCGCCACTCATCTGATCGAGGGGGGAGCTGATCTGCGCAGCGTCCAGGAGCTGCTGGGGCACGCCAATCTGGGCACCACCCAGGTTTACACCAGCGTCAGCCATCGCCACCTTCGTTCCACCCACCACCGCACACACCCCCGGGCCTGACTCCCGGGCGACGGATCTTCCGGCGCCGAGCCAACCCGGGACATCACAACGGGTTTCTTACCGTAGTCACCCTTCTTCTAAACTGGATATGCAACGTCACAGGCCCGTTCCGTCCACTGGTCAGGAAAAGATCCTCCGAGGTCTTTCTTGTGGGGCGGGCGCTCGTTTTGCGGGCGCTGACCGGAGAAACCGGGCAACGGGTTGAGGAAAAACCAGGAAGGATTTGAATATGACGTCAACCACCATGAAAGATCTGATCGACGCAGGTCTCCATTTCGGCCACGAGACCCGTCGGTGGAATCCCAAAATGGCCCCCTACCTGTGGGGCCAGTCCAACGGCATCCACATAATCGACCTCCGTCAGACCGTTCGCCTGCTGGACGATGCGATCAGCTTTGTACGCAAGGCAGCGGCCGATGGCGGGAAGATCCTCTTTATCGGCACCAAGAAGCAGGCCCGCAACAGTATTGCCCAGCATGCCGAGTCGGCGGACATGCCCTATGTCAACTTCCGGTGGCTGGGAGGGATGCTTACCAACTTCCAAACCATACGACAACGTATCTCCTACATGAAGGAATTGGAGGCTGAGGAGAACAGCGGAGAAATGCAGTCGCGTCCCAAGAAGGAACGACTCCGTCTCAGAAGAGATCTCGAAAAACTCCAGCGGAGCCTAGGCGGAGTGAGCGATCTCGACGAGCTTCCGGCCGGAGTGTTCGTGATAGATGTCAACGCCGAGGAGACCGCAGTAAAAGAGGCCGTACGGTTGGGGATTCCCATCGTGGCCCTGGTTGATTCGAATTGCAATCCCGAGCCGATAACCTACGTAATACCTGGCAACGATGATGCCATCCGCTCCGCCGAGTTGCTCTGCTCCCTGGTGGCCGCTGCCTGCCAGGAAGGAAAAGAGATAGCCAAAAAGAAAAACGGGTCCTCAAAGAAAAACGGGTCCTCAAAGAAAAAAGGGTCCTCCCCGGACAGTTCAGCTTCCAGGTCCGGTTCGAGGAGAAGTTGACAGTGGCCGAATTCACAGCCAAAGACGTGCAGCGTCTCCGCCAACGTGCCGGCGTGGGGATGATGGACGCCAAAGTGGCCTTGGCCGAGACGGATGGCTACATGGATAAAGCCCATGATCTTCTTCGGGAGAGAGGCCTGGCCCAAGCCGCCAAGCGAGCCGATCGAGACGCCAACGAGGGAACGATCGGAAGTTATCTGCACCAACAGACCGGCCATCCGGTGACGGGGGTCTTGATCGAGTTGGCCTGCGAGACCGATTTTGTGGCTAAAAGCCCGGAATTCAACGAGGTAGCCGACGATATCGCCATGCATGTCTCGTGGGCGTCGCCTCGTTGGATCGTGCGAGAAGAAGTTCCCGACGATGTCGTTTCCCACGAGCGGGACCTGATCGCCCGGGCGGCGCGGACCGAAGGCAAGCCTGATGCGATCATTCCCCGCATCGTGCAGGGTCGTATGGAAAAGTTCTATATCGACAATGTTCTGACCGAGCAGGTGTTCGTCAACTCCCAGAAGTTTGAGGGAACAGTGGGCGACATGGTTAAAACACTGGCCTCACGGGTGGGTGAAAATATCAAGATCCGCCGGGTGGCGCGGGTGGCGGTGGGCGAGCAGGAATCCTGATGACTTCCCCCCGCCGGGTCCTTCTCAAGCTCTCAGGTGAGGCCTTTTGTGAACAGGAAGGCGGGTTCGGGATCGATCCGAGCAAGGTGGCCGGCCTTGCTGAGGAGATCAGCAAGGCTCGAGCGGCCGGAACCGAGATCTCGGTGGTGGTGGGAGGGGGCAACTTCTTTCGGGGAACCGCTCTGGCAGCCCGGGGCCTCGATCCGGCCACCGCCGATTACATGGGGATGCTTGCCACGGTGATGAACGGCCTGGCGCTGCGGGACGCCCTGGAGAAGTATGGAATGACCACCCGGGTGATGAGCGCCATCACCATGCGGCAGGTGAGCGAGCCCTACATCCGCAACCGCGCGGTACGCCACCTCGAAAAAGGGCGGATAGTGATTTTTGTGGCCGGAACCGGCAACCCGTTTTTCACCACTGACACCACCGCGGCGCTCCGGGCGGTGGAGATCGGAGCGAAAGTGGTGTTGAAGGCGAGCAAAGTGGACGGGGTGTACAGCGCCGATCCTCATCTGGACTCCTCCGCCCGGCTTTTGCAGACCGCTTCCTACATGGACGTCATCTCTCAGGATCTCAAGGTCATGGACATGACCGCCATTACCCTGTGTCGCGAGCACGATCTTCCTATCGTGGTGTTTGACATGAACAGGCCAGGCAACGTTTACCGGGCGTTGATCGGCGAACCGCTCGGCACCAAGGTGAGCTAGGAGCCCTCATGATCGACGAGGTTCTGGACGAAGCCAACCTGCTGATGGAGAGTTCCATCGAACACGTAACCGACCAGTTCGCGGTGGTGCGAACCGGTCGGGCCAATCCGCAGATTTTCCAACACCTGCGGGTGAACTACTACGGCGCCTCCCTGCCTCTCCAGCAGCTTGCCAACTTCACGGTTCCCGATCCGCGTCTCTTGGTGATCCACCCTTTCGACAAGAACGCGATTCCCGAGATAGAGAAGTCGCTCCACAGCTCGAATCTCGGGATCAACCCTGCCAACGATGGCGTGGTGATCAGGCTCGCCTTTCCGCCCCTCACCGAAGAGCGGCGGATCGATTTAATTCGCATAGTGCGCCGACAGGCTGAAGACGGCAAGGTGTCGATCCGAAATGTCCGGCGCGGGGCAAAGTCAGATCTGGATAGTCTCAAAGGGTTATGCTCCGATGACGATCTGCGTCGCGCCGAAGGGAAGCTGCAGGAATTAACCGACCAGACTGTCAAACAGGTGGACGAGTTGCTAAAACGCAAAGAAGCCGAGTTGCTGGAGGTATAGAAGGGGATGGAGCCGCCTGACACGACCTGGGTTCCCGACTGGGAGCCAGACGCGGAACCGACCCCCAAAAGGTCGGCGCGCCGGGCGGCGGCCGGTGAGCCCGAAACGGATGGGCCCGACCCGGTCTTGACCTATGAGAGCGTTTTCGACAGTAGCACCACTCAGCATCAGGCCTTAGCCCAAGAGGTGAAGGAGGCCGGAACGAAGGAGCATCGTCAACAGGCGGTGGCGGTCGCCATCCCGGGTGTCGAGTCGGGGATGCTTGGCTTCGAAGACGTGACCGGTCGACCCGGAATGGCAACCGAAGAGGTGGAGGCGGCAGAGCAGGCCCACTCCTCGGACCTGGTCAAGCGGATGGTCAGTGCCATCGTGATGGTGGGAGTGGTGGTGATCACCCTTTATCTGGGAGGGATATGGCTGACCGCCCTGATCCTGGTGACCATGGGGATAGGACTGGTCGAGTTCTACATGGCCGTCCGCTCCGTGGGCTATCGGCCCATGGCGGTGTTGGGGTTGATAGGCGCCCTGGGGGCGGGTATTGGGGCGCACCTGTCGGGATTGGGCGCTTCGGGAGGCGTGCTGGCCGGGGCGGCGGTCCTGATTCTGCTCTTCTATGCGGCGGCTTCCCGCAGGATGGCGGTAGAGAACTCCACGGTGACCGTGTTGGGAATGATCTGGGTGGCGCTTCTCTGCTTCGGGGTGGCGATAGGCCGCGCTGAGGACGGGGTGGCGCTCTTGGTGTGGGTACTGCTGCTGAACTCGGTATTCGATACAGCGGCCTACATGGTAGGCCGGGCTTTCGGCACCCGACTGCTCTCTCCGTCCCTTTCGGAGAAGAAGACCGTCCAGGGTTTGGTAGGAGGGGTGGTTGCTACCTTTGCCATAGCTGCCATTGTCTCCACACTGCCCACGTTTTCGCTTCTCACCCTCTATCAGTCGCTCTATCTGGCGGCGGTCGTCTCGATTCTCGCCCCTTTGGGAGACGCCATCGAATCGGCGGTGAAGCGGTCGATCGGCATGAAAGACATGAGTTCTTTCCTGCCAGGGCATGGCGGGATGCTGGATCGGATCGACGGATTGATGCTGGTGTTTGCCGGCGCCTACTACCTGTTTTCCCATCTCGATTTTCTTTAGCTAGCCGGGAGGTGTTTTAAGTGGTGGGCGCCTTGGTTGTGGTATTGGGCATCGTGTTCTTTGTCACTGTGCACGAACTGGGTCATTTCCTGGCTGCCCGCGCCACCGGTATGCAGGCCACCGAGATGTTTTTCGGTTTCGGACCGAGGCTGTGGTCGGTGAAGAAAGGGGAGACCGAGTACGGATTCCGCCTTCTGCCCTTCGGCGGGTTTGTGAAGATCGCCGGAATGGGACCCTTCCACGACCAGGAGATCGATCCGGAACTTTCCTATTACCACAAGAAGTTCTGGCAGAAGATGACCGTGGCCCTGAGCGGAGTGGCCATGAATTTCCTGATGGCCTTTGTGATACTGGTCGGACTGTTCTTGGTGGAGGGAGTCTCCGACTACACCAACCGGGTGATGCAGGTGGTGGACGAGTTGGCCGAAGGGACGCCGACCCCCGCCTCCCAGGCGGGAATCGAAGTAGGAGACCTGATCCTGGCGGTGGACGGGATACCGACCCCCACTTGGGAAGAGACGGCCGCGATGGTGGGAGAGCGCCCCGGTGAACCTGTGCTTATCAGGCTGAGCAGGGAGGGCGTGATCCTGACAGTAGAGACGACATTGGCCACTCGTTACGACGAGAACGGTGTGGCGCGGGGATTTTTGGGAGTCGGCCCGTCTCTTGAGACCCGATCCATGGGCTTGGGAGAGGCGATGGCCACCGCCTCGGACGAGATTGCAGAGGCGGTGGGGCTCACTTTCCGGGCCATCGGGCAGTTGGTCAGCCCGGCGTCTTTGGCGGAGTTGGCCGGGGGGATGTTCGGAGGGGAGGTCTCCGAGGACAACCGTCCGGTCAGCCCGATCGGGTTGGCCAACATCGGTGCGCAGATCGGCGAGAGGGGAGTGGTCAACGTAGTCAGGTTATTAGCATATTTGAATATTGTGTTGGGTGTTTTCAATATGATTCCTGCGTATCCCCTGGACGGCGGGCATGTGGTCGTGGCTCTCTATGAAAAGCTCCTGAAGCGTCGCGCCCGGCCGAAGGTGCTTATTTCCATTGCAGCAGTGGTAACCGTTTTGGTGGTTTTCCTGGGAGTGGCGGCCCTGGTGCTGGACGTGATCGATCCCATCCGACTATGAGAGACGCCCGCTCGTTTTCTCATCCAAGACGATCCACCCGCGCTATCACGGTGGGATCGGTGCAGGTGGGAGGTGACGCTCCGGTCAGCGTACAGTCGATGACCACGACCAAGACCCATGATGTGGACGGCACCTTGGCCCAGGTCTACGCCTTGGCGGGAGCAGGCGCCGACCTGGTGAGAATCACCTGCAACACGGTGGAGGCCGCCAAGGGCTTGGCGGAGATCGTTCCCCGCAGCCCCGTTCCGATCATCGCGGACATCCATTTCCAGTACCGTCTGGCTCTCGCCGCTCTGGAAAGCGGGGTTTGTGGGCTGCGGCTCAACCCGGGCAATATTCGCCGCCCCAGCCATATCAAGGAGGTGGCCCGGGCCGCCGCCGAGCGGCAGGTCCCCATCCGGGTCGGGGTCAACGCAGGTTCTCTCGACAAGGACATCTTGAGCCGCTATGGGGACTCCACCCCCGAAGCACTGGTGGAGTCGGCGCTCTTGGAGATCCGCTACCTGGAGGAAGTCGACTTTCGGGATATCAAGATCTCGGTGAAGCATTCCCATGTCCCCACCATGATCGATTCATACCGCCTGTTGGCGGAGAAGGTGGACTACCCGCTTCATCTGGGAGTAACCGAGGCGGGTCCTCCTCCCGGCGGCTTGATCAAGTCGGTGGCGGGCATTTCCACCCTCTTGATGGAGGGCATCGGGGACACCATCCGGTTTTCTCTGACCGCTGATTCGGTGATGGAAGCAGAGTCGGGCCGGCGTCTTCTGGAGTACCTGGGGCTGCGGGAACGCCGCAGCCTCGATTTGATCGCCTGTCCATCCTGTGGACGGGCAGAGGTTGATGTGATCAAGGTCGCTCAGGTCGCCCAGGAGGCGCTAGAGAAGGAGAACCTCCCCATCCAGGTGGCGGTGATGGGGTGCGTGGTGAATGGTCCGGGAGAGGCCCGGTCGGCCGATCTGGGCATAGCCGCAGGTCGGGGCCGGGGACATCTGTTCATCCGCGGCGAGGTGGTGGCAGTGGTGCCCGAGTCTGAGATGGTGAACGCCTTGGTGTTGGAAGCCCGCCGCCTGGTTGAAGAAGGCGTGGAGGCGCGTTTGGCGGCCGCCGATCTTTCTGCGGCCAAGGAGGCTGAATCTGACCGGCTCCAGTTGCTCGAAATGCGTCCTGACGCCAACTCGACGGAGGAACGTCGTCAGCGGGTGGAGATAGTCGCTCGGGGGGCGAACCCGTAGACTCTCACGGTGGCAACCGCTGAGGAGAAGCATTTGAGTTCGGGTATTGAGGGTAAGGTAGCGGTGATCACCGGCGGCAGCCGGGGAATCGGTTTGGCGGTGGCTGCAGAACTGCTCGATCGGGGGGCGACCGGGGTGGCCATCACTTCCCGACGGCCCGAGAATCTACAAGAGGCGGTCTCCTGGCTGGTGGAGGAGGGACAAGACCCTGAGAGGGTGCTGGCGACCGTGGCCCGGGCAGACCATGACCAGCACGCCACCCGGGCGATCAGGGAGGCGGTTGAGCGATTCGGGAGCTGTGACATCTTGGTGAACAACGCCGCCACCAATCCCGCGGCCGGGAACCTAATGGAGGTTTCCCAGGAAGCGGTGGACAAAACCTGGGCTGTGAACCAGCGCGCGCCGCTCGTGTGGACCAAGGCGGCTTGGTCGAAGTGGATGAGAGAGCACGGCGGCTGTGTTGTGAACGTGACCTCGGTGGGAGGGTTCCGCCCCACGCCGGTTCTGGGCGCTTACAACATCTCCAAGGCGGCCTTGATCTATATGACCAAGCAACTCGCCATGGAGCTTGCCCCCCGGGTGCGGGTCAACGCTGTGGCGCCCGCGGTGATAAAGACTCGCCTGTCGGCCATGTTGTGGGAGTCCGACCCGGCCGGCACGGCCCGGCTTCACCCGATGCAAAGGTTAGGAGAGCCCGAGGATGTGGCGCAAGCCGTGGCGTTCCTCTGTTCGGATGAGGCCTCTTGGATAACGGGAGTGACGCTGCCGGTGGACGGCGGGGTCTTGGGCGCCACTCCCGGGATGGGATAATGGCCCATCCCTCTTTCGATCGGGAGTTGGCCCTCTCCTACCTGGAAGGCCGACGGTCAGCCGAGACCTTGTTTGCCGAGGCTGCCCGGCTCCGCGACGAGGGAAAAGGGCGGACAGTCACCTACAGTCGGAAGGTTTTCATCCCGCTTACCACCTTGTGTCGCGATAGCTGCACCTATTGCACTTTTGCTCAGCCTCCGGGAGGAGGGGGGATGTTCATGCCTCCCGAACAGGTGCTGGCGGTGGCGGAGGCGGGGGAGGCGCACTACTGCACAGAGGCGTTGTTCACCTTGGGCGACCGGCCCGAGGAACGCTGGCCCGCCGCGCGGCGGTTCCTAGAAGAGCAGGAGTGCGAGACCACCTTGGAATACACCCGGCGTATGACGGAACTGGTGAACCGGGAGACCTCTTTATTCCCCCACGCCAACCCGGGAGTTATGACTTTTTCCCAGTTGGCGGCCCTTCGCCCTTCCAACCCGTCCATGGGGCTGATGCTTGAAAACATCTCGCCCCGCCTCACCGAGCCGGGTATGCCGCATTACAACTGTCCGGACAAGGTTCCCTCGGTGCGAGTGCAGGTAATCGAAGACGCCGCCCGGCTGTCAATCCCCTTCACCACCGGCATCCTGGTGGGAATCGGGGAAAACCACGCGGAGATAGTCGACTCTCTCTTGGCCCTGGCTTCCCTGGTCAAGGCGGGAGGTCACATCCAAGAGGTGATCATCCAGAACTTCCGTGCCAAGTACAACACTCCCATGCGCACCAGCGCCGAGCCGACTCCGGCCTGGTTCATGCGGGTAGTGGCGCTGGCTCGCTGGATAATGGGCCCGGAAATGAACATCCAGGTTCCCCCCAATCTCACCGAGCGTTACGAGTTGTATCTGCAAGCTGGCATCAATGACTGGGGAGGGGTTTCTCCCCTCACCATCGACTGGGTCAATCCCGAAGCGCCTTGGCCGCATTTGGAGGCTCTGCGCCGCCGTACCGAGGCAGCAGGCTTTCAGTTGCTTCCCCGACTGCCGGTCTATCCTTCTTATCTGTCTGACCGATGGATAGATCCTGCTCTGTTGCCCAAGGTATTGGAAGCCGCCGACTCCCGGGGTTACGCCCGGATGCCTCAGGTCGCGAGTTGTGTTCGCCCGGTGGGTTTGGGCGTTTCGTGAGTAGGATGTTGGGGAGGTAGCCTGGCGAATTCACTGTCGGCACATATAGAATGATCACTTTTTTGCGTACCCGACCCGCTGAAGCGGCCACCGAAGCCGTGGCCGAGGCGCGTTACAAGGAGGGAACGACCACCTTGGAGATGGACTCTCCCGCCATCTCCGATCTCAAGACTGCTCACAAGGCGGGTATGTTCATCGCAGCGCGGGAGGCCGACTCGGCGGAAGCGGCTAGGATTGTCGATCCCGCGGAGGCGTTGCGTCTGGCCAAATCGCAGACGCCGGGTTGGCTGATCACCGTGACGAACACCGGTTCCGGCGAGATCGTGCTGGATGCCTTGGCCCGGAGCGAAGCAGCTTTCTTGCGCGCCGCTCGAAGCGAGGTGAAGGCCGCAGCTGCCCTCTGTGCCCTCCCCGCGGTCGAGGCGACGGTCTCGGTGTTCGTGGACGATGTGGACCAAGCTGTGGAGGCAATCTCCGACGGGGCGGGGGATCTGCTGCTGCGGGACTGGGGCGCAGAGAGAATCGGAGAGTTGCGTCAACGGTTGGCGCCTGTTCCTCTGGTGGAACGGACGGCGCTCCCTCTCGGTCTGGAAATCGATCATGTCCGCCAGACTCTCTCAAGAACCGCTTTTCGCGCCTGGCTGCAACAAGTGGACGCCTCTGGCGCCGCTCGTCCCCGCTATGGGTGGGCGCCTGGCCGCGCCGAGGCGGCGCCTCTCTCACCCCGGCGCTTTTCCGCACAGTGGCCCGACTCCCTGTGGATGGAGGTGGCTGGTCTCCCCGACTTGGAGGGATCCGGGGACCTTCGTCCCATCCTGGAACGCTCTCTGGCCGGATCGCCTCCGACCACGGCGGAGATAGAGGCTTTGTTCGGAGCCAGAGGAGATCAGGTGGAGGCCGTGGCGTGGACGGCTGACCAACTTCGTCAGAGGGCGGTGGGGGATGTGGTCACCTACGTAATCAACAAGAACATCAACTACACGAATCTCTGTTATTTCCGGTGCGGTTTCTGTGCTTTTTCCAAGGGTCCTCGCAGCCTGAATCTGCGAGGGGATCCCTATTTGATGTCTATCGCCGACATAGTGGACAAATCCCGGGAGGCCTGGGAGAGAGGGGCTACCGAAGTAACCCTGCAAGGGGGCATTCATCCAGAGTTCACCGGAGATTTCTACGTGTCGGTGACCGAGGCCATCAAGGCGGAACTGCCGGAGATGCATATCCACGGCTTCACTCCCCTGGAGGTATGGCAGGGCGCCGAGACCCTGGGAGTTCCGGTAGCCGATTTCCTGGCCCGTCTCCGGGACGCCGGACTGGGCACCCTTCCCGGCACCGCCGCCGAGATTCTGGACGATGACATCCGACGGTATCTCTGTCCGGACAAGATACGCACTTCCCAGTGGGCTCAGGTGATGATGATCGCCCACAGTCTGGGCTTGAAGTCCACTGCCACCATCATGTTCGGGCACATAGACCATCACCGCTCCTGGGCCAGACATCTGGATGTGATTCGACAGATCCAGAAGCGCACCGGAGGGTTCACCGAACTGGTGCCACTCCCTTTCGTCCACATGGGCGCCCCTATCTGGCTGAACGGAAAGGCGCGTCCGGGGCCCACCTGGGATGAAGTGGTGCTGATCCATGCGGTGGGGCGGATCGCCTTGGACGGGCTGGTCCCCAACATCCAAGCGTCGTGGGTGAAGCTTGGGCTGGATGGGGCCGGGCGTCTTCTGGAGGCGGGCTGCAACGACCTAGGAGGAACTCTGATGGGAGAAATCATCACCCGCTCGGCGGGCGCCGCACACGGCCAGGAGCTATCGCCTCGCGACTTCGAGAGAGCCATCACCTCTATGAATCGAGAGGCCGCCCTCCGCGATACCGAGTACCGTCTCGGCCTCCCTGCCTAGAAGGGAGGTAAGCCGTGGCGTCTTACTACGAGCGCATCCCCAATCATCTGGCTACCTGGATAAAGGCCCAGCCGATGTTCTTCGTGGCCACCGCCCCGTCGGGCGAGGCCGGGCACATCAACCTCTCTCCCAAGGGCCTGGACACTTTCTGGATAGTCGACCCGCACACCGTTGCCTATCTCGATCTGGTGGGGAGCGGCGCCGAGACCATCGCCCATCTGCGTCAGAACGGGAGGATCGTGGTGATGTTCTGCGGGTTCGAACAGCCCCGGCGGATATTGCGAATCTGGGGAGAGGGCGAGGCGCTCTATCCGGGGATGTCCGAGCATTCCCTGCTGGCGGAGAACTTTCCCGACATTCCGGGCTCCCGCGCCATTATCAGGGTGGCTATCCGCAAGGTGGGCACCTCCTGTGGGGGTGGGGTGCCGCTTATGGAGATGGTTACCCAGCGGGACTACCTGCCCTCCTGGGCGGAGAAGAAGGGGCCGGATGCGATGTGGGAGTACCAGAGGGAAAACAACGTTCTCAGCCTGGACGGCCTTCCCGCCATGGACATCTAGCAAGGCCGCCGGCCCACTCTTTGTCAACGTACACAACAAACCCAACGCTCTCGATCACCAAGCCGAAAGTCACCCCCGATTGATTGGAGGATGCTGAGTGGCCGCCCGCCGTTGGAGCTACGGCGAAGCCGCCTCCCCGGGCCATCGTTTTGCCTGGCGCCTGGTGACCACATCGACAGGGGACATCGTCATCGCAACTCGTTTCGGTCCCCTATCCAAGAGGCTTGATGAGGGTCCGCCAAACGGTTCGTTGTAGAGGCCGGCGGATCGGTATACGCGTACACCATGTGCAGATGGTGTTTGGGGGAGTGCTTTCGGATGTCTCTGGCTAACTTTGGCCTTGGGACTATGCCTAGTCGCTCGTCGAAGACTCTACTGCTCCGCAATGCCGAGAGATTGGTGACGATGGATGACAGCGGGGCCGAGATAGCCGATGGGGGGCTGTTCGCTCGGGACGGATGGATAGAGCAGGTAGGCCCCACTTCTGCACTGCCCACCGACGCTGATGAAGTAATCGACTGTCGGGGAACAGTGGTGATTCCGGGGCTGGTGAACACTCATCACCACTTTTATCAGACTCTCACCCGCACCTTGGCTCAGGATGCCGAGTTGTTCGATTGGCTGACAGAGCTTTACCCGATATGGGCGAAGCTGACACCCATCCATGTCCGTGTGTCGACCATCACCGCCCTGGCCGAACTGGCGCTCTCTGGCTGCACCACCGCCTTCGATCACCATTACCTGTGGCCCAACGGCGCCTCTGTGGACAATCAGGTTGAGGCAGCTCGGCAGGTGGGGATCCGTTTCCATGTTTCCCGCGGCTCGATGAGTGTGGGCCGCTCGACCGGAGGCCTCCCCCCCGACTCGGTTGTGGAGGACGAGGACGAGGTTTTGGCTGATTCCGCCCGAGTGGTGTCCCGATATCACGACCCAGCCCCCGGAGCGATGATCCGGGTGGTGCTTGCTCCCTGCTCGCCTTTCTCGGTGAGCCCGGATTTGATGAAAAGCTCCGCAGAGCTGGCTCGTTCCATGGAAGTGCGCCTCCACACCCATCTCGCTGAAACCCGTGATGAGGAGGAGTACTGCGAGCAACGTTTCGGAATGCGGCCTGTGGAATACGCGCGGTCGGTGGGATGGCTGGGTGAAGATGTCTGGTTCGCCCACGCCGTTCATGTCTCCGACCAGGACATCGCCCTGATGGCGGCCAATGGCGCGGGCGTTTCTCACTGTCCGACCTCGAATATGCGGCTCGGATCGGGTGTTGCGCCACTCAACCGCTATCTCGAGGCGGAGGTGCCGGTGGGCTTAGGAGTGGACGGCTCGGCCTCGAACGATTCCTCTCATATGTTGGCTGAAGCCCGCCAGGCTCTGCTTGCCGCCCGGCTCGCCCGAGCATTGGAGCGCTCGGAGGCGCCGATGCTGTCCGCCCGGTCGGTATTGGCAGTGGCCACCCGGGGAGGAGCGGAGGTGTTGGGCAGAACCGATATCGGATCCCTGACGGTCGGTAAGGCCGCCGACATAGCCTGTTTCCGCACTGACGGCTTGGCCATGGCCGGTGTCCATGACCCGGTGGCAGGTCTGGTCCTAACCGGTCCCCATCAGGTCGATCGGCTCATAGTTCATGGCCGGAGCGCGGTAGTCGACGGAGACCTGGTCCGTTTGGAGTTAGGCCCGCACCTTGAACACCACAATAGACTGGCTTCCCGTTTGATCAACTGAAGGGTTCCGGACGATATGCGGCCCGTGCCCGGCGGCGGTGCCACCTTTCCCAGAGGGCCAGCATGGAGGGCAACACCAGTATCGCTGCCACGAGGGACAGTCCGACGGCATAAACCGTGACCTGACCCATCTGCTGGAAGGGCGTGAGCCTCGAACTGATGAGGATCCCGAATCCGGCCATGGTGGTGAAGGCGGATCCTGCCAACGCCCCGCCGGTGTGGCGAGATGTCGAGCGCAGTGCGTCATTGAGGTGCTCGAAGCGGACCCGATCCTCCCCGAATCGGCGGGCAATGTGGATGGTGTAAGGTACCCCTATTCCTATTGACAGGGCAGACAGGGTGGCGGTCACCGGTCCGATAGGAATGCCGGTGGCGAACATCAATCCATATGTCCAGAACACAACCAGGGCTACGGGGATCATGGTGATGACACCCACGAACGGTCGGCGATTCTCGAACCAGAAGCTGATCATCAACACCAGGGTGGCAACAACCAGGGTAAAGAGCAACGATCTTGTTTGTGAGTCCGCCAACTCTATGACGATCAGATTGGTGATGATCTCTGTGGAAGTTGCTATCACGCTGATCCCCAAGTCGGATAGCTCCGAGAAGTTCTCCAACAAGTCGTGCCGTAGTTGTATCGCTCCGGTCTCCGCGGCCTGGGTGCCTATGTCGAAGAGCACGGCGTCGTAACCTGACCCGCTTCGGTGGAGAACTCTCCCCGCCTGCTCCGGGGCCGAAACCAACATGGTGTCCCATAACGCGGTGACGTCAGAGTCGGGGACAACTCGCAGATCCACACTCAGATTGGCGGCTTGGGCGGCGGAGGCGACAGCCTCGTTAGGCGGACCCTGGGGACCGCCGGTATTGAGGGAGTTGAGCACCGAGATCGGAGAGGTGGCCGAGGGAGTCTTCCCGAACGGCGTCTCGAAAACCACCACGTCCTCCACCTCCGCCAGTCCCATGTTGGCAGAAACAAGAGCGTTGTGAACCTCCGGAGAGGAAAGGTCCTCTCCCTCGATCAGGACTTGGGTGGACTCGCCCAAGCCTCCTCCGAATTCCTCCTGCAGGATTTGCAGCGCCCGGACTCCGGGAGCATCGCTGGGCAGGAAGTCGGTGAACGAGAACCTTACCTCCAACTGGCTCAATCCCCACACTCCCATGCCTCCCAAGACCATGGCCACCAGCACCACAAAAACCGGGACCTTCTCCGCCAGCACCGAGGTGCTGGCTATCAGACGGGGAAGCAGGCGGTCTGAGGAAGCCTTCATGCCCGCTATGGGCAGGGAGCCTTTGGGTTTGAGTTGGCGGTCCACCTTCCTGGTCAGGATCAGTACCCGCAGCAAGCTCCAAGACAGCTTGCCTCCTTTTTCGGTTCTCCGATCCAGGAGTGTCCTCGCGGCCGGAAAGAACGTGAGTGTCAGGATGAAGGAGACGATTATTCCAATTGCCGCCAGCACTCCGAAGTCCTTCAAAGCCGGCACCGGACTCAGAACATTGGTGAGAAAACCGATGGCAGTGGTTACGGTGGCCAGCGCCAGGGCTACTCCCACGGTGCCGACGGCGGTGCGAATTGCGCCGTCCACATCCTGCCCGCGGCCTATCTCCTCGCGATAGCGGGAGGTGATGTGGATTCCATAGTCCACTCCTAGCCCGATCAGGAGGATGGGAATGATCTGGGTTATATTGTTGAACGAGGCGATGATTCCTGCTCGTAGCAGCAGCACCCCTATGCCCTGCATGAAGGCGATGGCGGCGAAGATGGTGAAGAGCGTCAGGAGGGTGTCGGCCAGGGTCCGGCGCCCCGACTGGACCAAGGCGCCCTTCCCGGCCGGTTTGAGCCAGTAGACGAAACCGAGAATGACAAGAATGATCAGAGCGGCCATTCCGAAGAGCCGTCCGATCTCGCTGCCGCCATCTTCGGAGTCCTCGAACAGCAGGTTAAAGCTGAACGGAATGATTTCTAGCCCATCTGAAGTCGGAATGGCGCGCAAAGCCTCCGCCACCTCCGAGTCGTTCTCTATGGCCCGATCGAATCCCTCTTGGTCATCTCCTGCTGGCACTTTGGTGAACACCAGAACCAAGCCCGCCTGGGCCGTGGCCGAGAATGCGTTGCCGTCCTCGCTGATCAAGGAGGTGAGCCGTGGGTTCGCTTCCGGTCCTGTCATTGCCTCGACGTAAAGGTTCTTCACGTCTCTATCGCTGGCTACCGAACCACTATCCCTGGCTACCCGGGCTATTACCGGGTCGAGGTAACTGAACGATGCTCCTCGTCCCGGTATGGAGGAAAGGTTGTCCGAGAGGTCCTCGCTTGCCAGGGCGGCGTTGATGGCCGTCACCGCCTCGTAGGCTTCCTTGGTGAAGACATCGCCTCCTTCCTTGCGAACTATCACCTGGAGGACGCCCTCCTGGGAATCCTGACCGAACAGATCGCTGATTCTGTCGGCGGCCAACAACTCTTCGTTGTCGGGCGAGAAGCCTTCGTTGCCTTGGGCTGTCTCGGCCTGGGTGGCCAGGGAACCGAATATCCCGAAAAGGACCAGGGTGATCAACACCACCGCCCAAGGGGCCTTGGACGCGAGGAACTGGAACGCCTTGACGATGGTTTTCACGGAACTTCCTTTCCTTGTTTCCGCTTCTGATGGGCTTTGCTGGAGGGGAAGGGGCTCTAATTCCGGATGCTATTTGCTCTCCGTTCCTATAAGGAATCGGTTAAGACCTTGGCGTTTCAAACCCGTTTCTTCCGCCCCTGCGTGGTAGGCTGGGAAACGACAAGAGACCCTGAGGAGCCTTTGTGCTGGCCCGAAAAGCACCCTTGCCGCCACCATGTCGACACCACCCCCGGTGGTGTTTTTCTTAAACAAGAAAGAGGAGATATGACCGCAACTAAAGTCCAATCAACACCTGCCGTCTCATCGGGGACCACACAGCACAACGGAAGCGGCTTCGTGATGGTGGACCCGGCCGGATTTGTGGACACCTACCTTCCCCCCGCCATCGACGGCGACTTTCGCGGAAAGCATATAGTGACCGTCGACCAGTTTGCCAGGGGTGACCTGGAGATGCTCTTCGAAGCCGCCACCACCTTGAAGAAGCGGATCCGCTCGGGGGATCGGGGAGTAGTGGAGATCGCCAGCGGCCAGGTATTAGCCCTTTTGTTCTTCGAGGCCAGCACCAGGACTGACATGTCTTTTCAGGCGGCCATGCTCCGACTGGGAGGAAAGGCGATCGGCGCCTCTAACGGAATCCAGTTTTCCTCTATCTACAAGGGAGAAGACCTTCCCGACACGGTGCGGGCGGCAGGATGTTACGCGGACGTGATCGCCCTCCGTCATCCCAAGGTGGGCGCCTCCTATCTCGCCGCCCACTATCTGGACGTTCTCGCCGAAAAGATCGGAAGGCGACCGGTGGTCATCAGCGCCGGTGACGGGGTGGGAGAACACCCCACCCAGGCTCTCTTGGACCTGTACACCATCCTTGACAGCAAGGGAACGGCGGACGGACTGACCATCACGATGGTGGGGGATCTCCGCCATGGGCGCACCGTCCATTCCCTGGCTCGCCTGCTGGCCGCCTACGGCGCTCGAGATGCCCGGGTGGGACTGGTGTCCCCTTCTTCGCTACGGATGCCCCCATCCGTTGTCGACCGGTTGAAGAAAGCGGGTATAGCTGTACACGAGACTTCCGACCTAAATGAGATGTTGGGGTCTTCGGACGTGATCTACTGGACCAGGGTGCAGGAAGAGCGTTTCTCCGACCAGGCTGTCTATGGACGGGTCAAGGCCGGTTTCATCATGACCCCGGCCGTCATGAAGAGAGCCAGAGAGGACACCATCTTGATGCATCCCCTTCCCCGCAAGCACGAGATGGGAGGACCCCGAGAACACGAGCTGCTGGACGCCGATCCGCGTTCGATCTATTTCCAGCAGATGGAGAACGGGATGCTGGTGCGGATGGCGCTGTTGGCCAAGCTCCTGAGAGGGGTCTATGTCTAGAGCCGGGTTGGCTGGGGTCGCCGCCGGGAAAAAGATATCAGCCGCCGGTTAATATGGAGGCCGTGGCGACCGAATTCCTCCTTCCTGACATCGGCGACGGGTTGACCGAGGCCGAAGTGGTGCGTTGGCTGGTGGCGGAGGGTGCGGAAGTTGGCAGGGACCAACCCCTGGTGGAGGTGGAAACCGACAAGGCGGTGGTGGTCATCCCTTCTCCGGTGGCAGGGACCGTTATCCGACACGGAGCGTCGCCGGGAGTGACGATGGCGGTGGGCGCTGTGCTGGCGGTGATCGGATCGCCCGAAGATGCGCCTTCGCCCACATCTCGACCAGCAGTTTCCCGGGCGGGCTCACCCCGGTTGGGAAGAAGCGAGCTGACCGAGGATCCCTCCGCGGCAGATCCCGCGGCGGTAAAGGCGTTGCCGGTGGTGCGCCGCCTGGCCCGCCAAAAGGGAGTGAAGATCGAGGCTATCCTCGGCTCGGGCGCTGGCGGCCGGATTACTCGCGAGGATGTGTTGGCCGCCGCCCGCTCTGCGCCCTTCCCGGCTGCCGACATGCTTCCGGAACCGGGATCGGCGGCCGGAGACCCCGAGCGCCGACCTCTTAGCAGGCTGGAGCGAACCATCGCCACCAACATGTCACGGTCCTGGTCGGAGATCCCCCATGTGACCACCTTCGATCAGGTGGATGCCACCCGACTGGTGGCGGAGCGAAGAGAGCTTTCGGAGCGTCACGGCGCCAGCATCTCTGTCGATGCCCTGGTGATAGGGGCTGCCATCCCCGCTTTGCGCCGCCATCCCGAATTCAACGCCACCCTGGATGACGATTGCCTCCTTATTCACCCTGGCTTTCACATCGGGGTGGCGATCAACACTGCCGAGGGCTTGTTGGTGGGAGTGCTGCGTGACGCCGGACAGATGTCGGTCACGGAGATATCCGAAGCAACCAGGCGTCTGGCCGAGGGAGGGAAGTCCCGAACTCTTGGTTTGGAGGAGTTGACCGGACAAACCTTCACGGTTACCAACATCGGCGCTTTGGGGGGCGGCTGGGGCACCCCCATAATTCCGCCCGGGAACACCGCCATTCTGGCCGTGGGCAGGATAGGCGACGCTCCGGTGGCAGAGGACGGAAAGGTGGTGGTGAGGCCGATGATGCCCCTCTCCCTCTCCTTCGATCACCGGGTGATAGACGGGGCGCTGAGCCGTCGCTTTATGGACATGGTGATCGCGAATCTTTCTGAACCGGATCGTTTCCTAGCCTAAATGGGAATCATGACCAGTTATGAGATAACCGGAACCGAGACTCCCCACTCGGCGGAGATCCTCACTACCGAAGCCGCGTCGTTCGTAGCGGCTCTCCATCAGGAGTTCGAGCACCGTCGCCAGGACCTGTTGGAAAGGAGGGCAGAGCGGCAGAGGGAGTTCGACAGCGGGGTTCTTCCCGACTTCTTGGCCGAGACCCGCCCGATCCGAGAAGGTACTTGGATGGTGGATCCGGCGCCTGCCGCGCTGGCGGATCGGAGGGTGGAGATCACCGGTCCCGTCGACGCCCGGATGGTGATCAATGCGCTCAACTCGGGCGCCAAGATGTTTATGGCCGACTTCGAGGACGCGACCTCTCCCACCTGGGCGAACCTGGTAGAGGGCCAATACAATCTGTTGGGCGCCCAACTCCGCACCCTCAGACTCGACACTCCCCGCAAGTCCTATCGGCTGGGGAAGGACACGGCCACGCTTCTGGTACGCCCTCGAGGCTGGCATCTTCCCGAGAAGCATTTCTTGGTGGATGACCGACCGGTCTCAGGTGCACTCTTCGACTTCGCCCTCTATATGTTTCACGGCGGCCGGGCGGCTCTGGAAGCTGGGTCCGGTCCGTTTTTCTACCTACCCAAGCTGGAGTCCCATCTGGAGGCCCGGTTGTGGAACGATGTGATCTGCTACGTCTCCGAGCGGCTGGGGATACCCGTCGGGACGGTCAAGGCCACCGTCCTCATCGAGACCATCACCGCCGCCTTCGAAATGGAGGAGATCCTCTATGAACTGAGGCACCACTCGGCAGGGCTCAACGCGGGACGCTGGGATTACATCTTCAGCTTCATAAAGAAGTTCCGCAACCACTCCCGGTACATGTTGCCGGACCGTTCGCAAGTGACAATGAGCGCCCCGTTTATGCACTCTTACACCGAGTTGGGGGTGGCCACCTGCCATCGTCGCGGCGCTCACGCGATCGGGGGGATGGCGGCCTTTATCCCCAACCGTCGGGATCCGGAGGTAACCGAACGGGCCCTAGCGGCGGTGGCGGCTGACAAGCGGCGTGAAGCGGAAGCGGGCTGCGATGGGACCTGGGTGGCCCATCCCGATCTGGTGGAGGTCGCCATGAGCGAGTTCAATCGGGTGTTGGGGAGTCGGCCCAACCAGGTCGACCGACTCCGTGACGATGTGGAAGTTACCGCCGCCGACCTGCTGAATCCCGAGATCGAGGACTCCGCTATAACCGAGGGCGGGCTGAGGACCAACGTTTCGGTGGGCATCCGCTATATGGCTTCCTGGTTGAGCGGTCGGGGGGCCGCGGCCATAGACAACTTGATGGAGGACGCCGCCACCGCCGAAATATCCCGCTCCCAGATCTGGCAGTGGGTGCGCCACCGAGCACGCCTTGACCAAGGCGCTCCGATAACCGCGCCGATGGTGCGCGAAATTGCCTCCGAGGAGTTAACCCGCATCCGGACGGAGGTGGGAGACGACCACTACCGGACAGGCGGTTATGAACGCGGCTGGGAAATCTTCTCCCAAGTGGCCCTGGAGGACGAGTTCGTGGAGTTCCTGACCCTGCCCGCCTATCGAGAATTGTAGATCCTTCATCGGGGTCCTTTATGGTTCGTTTTAGCGAAGCTCTCCACTATCACTCCCATCCCCGGCCCGGCAAGGTGGAGATACGGGCTACCAAGTCCACTCTCACCCAGGCCGACCTGAGCCTCGCCTATACACCGGGAGTGGCTGAGCCCTGCCTGGCTATCCACGACAGTCCCGGGGAGGTGTTCCAGTACACCAACCGCGGCAACCTGGTTGCGGTGGTGACCAACGGCACGGCGGTGTTGGGACTGGGAAACATCGGGGGATTGGCCGCCAAGCCGGTGATGGAGGGAAAGGCGGTGCTTTTCAAGCAGTTTGCCGATATTGACGTCTACGACTTGGAGATCGACTCCGAAGAGCCCGAGGACCTCATTCGCTTCTGTGAGCTGTTGGCGCCCACGGTGGGGGGGATCAACCTGGAAGATATTTGGGCGCCCGACTGTTTCTACATAGAGGAGACGTTGCGTCGAAGGTTGGACATCCCGGTTTTTCACGACGACCAGCACGGCACCGCCATCATCGCGGGGGCGGCGCTCATCAACGCCGCCGAGTTGACCGGACGGCGTCTTGAGGATATGAAAGTGGTGGTGCTGGGCGCCGGCGCCGCAGGAGTGGCTACTGCCCGGTTCCTGATCCGGCTGGGTTTTGATCCGGAGTTGTTGCTGATGGTGGACTCGCGGGGGGTGTTGCAATCATCGCGGGACGACTTAAACCCCTACAAAAGAGAGTTCGCCCGACCCACCGATGCCAGGACCCTGGCGGATGCAATGGTGGACGCCGATGCCTTGATCGGGGTTGCCCAGGCCGGGCTGGTACATCCCGCGATGTTGGAGCGAATGAAGCCCCAGCCGATCATCTTTGCCCTGGCCAACCCCGATCCGGAGATTCCATATCCCGTGGCGAAGCGGGTTCGACCCGACGCTTTTGTCGGCACGGGACGAAGCGATTTCCCCAACCAGGTGAACAATGTGCTGGGCTTTCCCTTCATCTTCCGGGGGGCGCTGGATGTGCGCGCCAAGGGCGTCAGCGAGGGAATGAAGGTAGCGGCCGCCCAGGCGCTGGCGCGTCTGGCCCGAGAGCCGGTCTCCGACTCGGTGCTGGAGGCCTATCAGTTGAACGAGTTGTCATTCGGCCCCGAGTACCTGATTCCCAAGCCTTTCGACCCGCGGGTGCTCACCACCGTGGCGCCGGCGGTGGCCATGGCTGCCACCCGGGAAGGTCTGGCTCGTCTTCCCTGCCAGGACGAGGAGGAATATCGGCATGTTCTGAGATCCCGCTTGCGGGCCTCCCAGGGCCTAATTCAGGCCATCACCATCCGGGCGCGTCAAAACCCTGCCAAGGTGGTGTTCCCCTACGGCGACGACCTCCGGCTGGTGCGCGCGGCTCGGCGGGTGCTGGACGAAGGAATCGGACATCCTGTGCTGCTGGCCGACCGGGGGGTGGTTACGGAACTTTCCAAGGAGCTGGGCATTTCCCTCGAGGGGATAAGGGTGATCGACCCTATCAGTGAGCCGGAGGAGCGCAGCCGATACGCCACTCGGCTGTTGGAGCTCCGGGGCCATCGGGGCGTCTCGCGGAATTCGGCGGCCCGGTTGGTTTTCGACCCTAATGTGTTCGCCGCCTTGATGGTGGAATCGAGAGACGCCGATGTGCTGGTAGGCGGTCTCACCACCTTCTTCCCCGAGACGGTGCGCCCGGCACTGCAGATCATAAGAGTGCGAAAAGGTCGCTCCATCGCCAGTGCCCTGTATGTGGTGGTGGCTGGCCGGGCCGCCTATTTCTTCGCGGATTGCGCGGTGAACATCTTGCCTTCTGCCTGGGAGTTGGCCGAGATAGCCGCCTCGGCGGTGGAGGTGGCCCAGAGCCAGTTCGGGAGCTCGCCTCGGGTGGCGTTTATCAGCTACTCCGACTTCGGCTCGGCCGCCGGGGACGAGCCGAAGCGGGTCCGCGAAGCGGTGAAGCTGTTCCACGATCGCTGGCCGGAGACGCCGGTGGATGGGGAGATGCAGGCCGATACGGCGGTGGTGGACACCCTGTTGTCCAATCGTCGTCCCGGCGGGCCTCTGAAATATCCCGCCAACATCCTGGTGTTTCCCAACCTCGCGGCTGCCAACATCGCCTACAAGCTATTGGAGCGGCTCGGTGAGGCGGAGGTGATCGGACCCATCCTGACTGGCCTTGCCCGATCGGTGCAAGTGTTGCAGAGAGACGCCTCGGTGTCCGAGATCGTCAACCTGACCGCCTACGCGGTTGCCGACGCCCACCGGCTGCGGACTCTACGAGGGTCAGACTGAGACAGGAGTGGGTCGCCGGGGACTCGAACCCCGAACCTGCGGGTTAAGAGCCCGTTGCTCTGCCAATTGAGCTAGCGACCCGAGCCCCCCATGGTAGTGAGAGGAAAAGGATATCAGACCGCATAAAGTCCGGGAGACTGTCACCGCTTTGTGCCAAAATAGGGTTTCACGGGCTGTGGCGCAGCTTGGCAGCGCGCCTGCTTTGGGAGCAGGAGGTCGTCGGTTCAAATCCGACCAGCCCGACATGAGAGAAACGATGATGATCTCTCCCACAAGGCGACGCTACCCTTGTCGTGGTGTCGCTGGCGGGTGTAGCTCAATGGTAGAGCCCCAGCCTTCCAAGCTGGTGGTGAGGGTTCGATCCCCTTCACCCGCTCTGTGGGATTGTCTTTGGTAACCACCAGAGCCCCCGTAGCTCAGTGGACAGAGCAGGAGCCTTCTAAGCTCTTGGCCGGGGGTTCGATTCCTCCCGGGGGCGCCGGGGAGGTCCCCCTACATGGCGACCGTAGCTCAGTCAGGTTAGAGCGCCAGGTTGTGGCCCTGGAGGACGGGGGTTCAAGTCCCCTCGGTCGTCCCATTTACCTTATCCGTGAGGTC
Organism: Acidimicrobiia bacterium; assembly: GCA_965214265.1. Taxonomy (GTDB): domain Bacteria; phylum Actinomycetota; class Acidimicrobiia; order Spongiisociales; family ZC4RG35; genus Bin76. Next base: position 117,783 of record CBDCBK010000010.1, on the reverse strand, counting down.
CCCATGTACTGCATCCCGATCCCGTGACCGCCGACGTTTCTTTGGCGGACGCCGGTCCGTTCGAAAAGATGGTCTCCTTCGAGATCTCATCTTCTGATCTCGACCGGGCGATGAACCGCGCTTCCCGCCAGATATCTCGACAAGTGAACATCGCGGGTTTCCGTCCTGGCAGGGCACCTCGCCAGCTGGTGGAGAGTCAGGTGGGCACCGAGCGGATACGAGCAGACGCTCTTGAGGAACTGGTTCCTCCGCGGGTGGGAGAGATACTCTCCGAAACTGAGATAGCGCCGGTGGTGCCGCCCCTTTTGGAGTCGGTCACCGATGTCGCCAATGGTTCGGTAAGAGTGCAAGTGAGGGTCACCACCTGGCCTCGCCTCGAATCGCTCCCCGACTATCGGGGGAGATCCGTCCGGGTGGAGGCGCTGCCTTCGGTCTCCGAGGGGGTAGACGCCCGCCTCCAGCAACTCCGTCACATGTACGCGCCTCTCCAAACGGTGGACCGGGCGGTGGAGAAAGGGGATTTCGTGGTCATCGATATGACGGTGATGGAGGGGGAACGCCTCATCGAATCCCTGGCGCTCGACGGTTTCAGCTACGAAGTGGGCTCGGAACGGCTGACCGCCCGGATCGACGAAGGATTGCTGGGAAGGAAAGCCGGGGACGAGATAAGCATCTGCGCACCGTTGCCGGAATGGCTTTCCCCCGAGGCCCACACCGGGGAGGAGGATGCGCCCTCCGACCCCTCCGATCCGAGCGAGGATGAACAGGCTGGGGGTTTGTACGAAGTCCGGATCGTAGAGGTGCAATCCCGTTCTCTCCCCGAACTCGATGACGCCTGGGCGTCGGAATACACCGGGCATGACTCGTTGGAGGATCTCCGTGAGGAGATGGGCCGCGAGGTGGAAACCCAGCGCGGCGAAACCCAGTGGAGGACGTTGGTTACCCAGACCATGGCGGAGATCGCCTCCGAACTGGAACTGGATTTGCCGGAACGTCTGGAAGACGTCCAGATGGAAGCCTTGTTTCGGAACCACCTTTCTTCCCTGGAGAGAGCGAAAACCGACCATATGACCTATCTGGAAAGAATCGGACTCACCCATGAGCAGTTCTTGGAGGGGCTAAGACGCCAAGCCGTGGCAGGGCTCAAGGCACGGATACTCCTTCAGGCGGTTATCGATTCGGAGGATATGGTGGTGGGTGACGCTGAGTTGGCATCGGTATTGGAAGATCTGGCCCAAAGCGCGGAAGACCCCGAGTCCCTTTTGCGGCATGTGAAGGAAAGTGGTCACACTGAGCAAATACGGAATGATATGCTCAGGGACAGGGCTCAGGCTTTTCTGGCCATGCAGGTCCAACCGGTCGATGCCGACGGTCAGCCGGTGGAAATCGAGGCGCCCTCATGGGTGAGGGCTTGGTTTGAGTCGGCTGAGAATCTAGACACAGGGGGTGGCTCCGGAGAGGCCCTCTACGAAGCGGAGGTAATAAATGACCCGGATCCTGACTGAGCGGCCCTTTCCCGGCGCGAGTATTCGGGGGTATATCCCGCTACCTCACGTGACGGAGCAGACCAGCCGGGGGGAGCGCACCTCCGACATTTACAGCCGGCTGCTCAAAGACCGGATCGTTTTCCTGGGGACACCGATCGATGACACGGTGGCCAATCTGATCATGGCCCAGATGCTGCACCTCGAGAGCGAAGATCCCGACAAGGACATCTTCTTGTATATAAACTCCCCCGGCGGACAGATGACTTCGCTCTTTGCCCTGTACGACACCATGCAGTATGTGAGGCCCGATATCAGCACCGTGTGCATGGGGATGGCCGCTTCGGCGGCGGCGGTGCTGCTGGCGGGAGGCGCCAAGGGAAAGCGCTATGCCCTGCCCCACGCCCGGGTGATGCTTCACCAACCCCACGGTGGGGCGCACGGCCAAGCCACCGACATAGAGATCCAGGCTCGGCTCATCCTCCAGATGAGGGAGCAGACCAACAAGATATTGTCCCAGCACACCGGCCAGGATCAGGCGAAGGTTGCCCACGACACCGACCGGGATTTTTGGATGATGGCGAGTGAAGCGGTCGAGTACGGGGTGATCGACAAGGTGCTCACTCGCCAGACGCTCACCGCCGTCGGCGGGGACTGAAGTCGTTCTATGGCCCGGGAAGGTGGAGACCTCCTCAAGTGCAGCTTCTGCGGACAATCACAGAAGCAGGTTCTAAAGCTGATCGCCGGCCCAGGCGTCTACATATGCAACGAATGCATCGATCTCTGCAACGAGATCATCGACGAGGAGACTTCTTCTGAGGGCCATCGGATAGAGGAAGTCCCCAACCCCACCGACATCTATAAATATCTCGACTCCTACGTGGTCGGCCAAGATATGGCCAAACGGTCCTTGGCGGTGGCGGTCTACAACCACTACAAACGTCTCCGGCTGGCCAGTCGCAGCCATTCGGAGGTCGAGGTGGAGAAATCCAACATACTCCTGATCGGCCCGACCGGGTCGGGGAAGACGTTATTGGCCCGAACCTTGGCCCGACAACTCAACGTTCCCATCGCCATAACCGACGCCACTGCTCTCACCGAGGCAGGTTATGTGGGTGAAGACGTGGAGAACATCCTGCTGAGGCTGGTGCAGGCAGCCGACTATGACCTGAAGTTGGCTCAGACCGGCATCGTCTACATCGACGAGATAGACAAAGTGGCTCGCAAGGCGGACAATCCCTCCATAACCCGGGACGTGTCGGGGGAGGGCGTCCAGCAGGCGCTGTTGAAAATCTTGGAGGGGACAGTGGCCTCGATTCCTCCCCAGGGGGGTCGAAAGCATCCCCACCAGGAGTTTTTACAACTCGACACCACCGACATCCTGTTCATCTGCGGAGGGGCCTTCGATGGCCTCGAAGAAATCATCGCCCGGCGGGTGGGAAGCGGCTCGGTGGGATTTGGTGCCGATATCAAGTCCCGTAACGATCGGAACAACGGCGATCTGCTCCGACAGGTGCTTCCCCAGGACCTTATGAAATACGGTCTGATCCCCGAGTTCATCGGGCGTCTGCCGGTGTTGAGCGCGGTTCACCCTCTTGAAATCGACGATCTGATCAAGATTCTGCAGGAGCCCCGCAACGCTCTGGTCAAGCAATATCGCCATCTCTTGGATCTCGATGATGTGGAACTGATTTTCACCTCCCAGGCAATAAACGAGATAGCCGAGCAGGCGCTTGCCCGGGGGACGGGCGCGAGGGGCTTGCGAGCAATCATGGAAGACCTGCTCCGCGACCTCATGTTTCAAGCACCCACCCGCTCGGACATACCGAGGGTGGTGGTGGACCACCTGATGGTGAGGGAGGGAAACGTAGCTTCATTCAGGGACGCCCGGCCACAGGGCCAGCGTGAACAGACCGCCTGAGTGGCGGCGGCCACCATGGGAACATCCTCTGGCGGCATGAAAACCGCTTACGATCCCGCGGAGATTGAACCTCGCTGGTATTCCCGTTGGGAGCAGGCGGGGATTTTCAGGCCCGAGTACCGACCGGAGGGCGCTCCGTTTTGCGTGGTGATACCTCCCCCCAATGTGACCGGGTCTCTTCACATAGGCCACGCCCTCAATCACGCCATCCACGACGTAGTGGCGCGCCGCCGTCGGATGCAGGGTTGGGCGGTGCTGTGGTTGCCGGGGGTGGACCACGCCGGCATCGCCACCCAGAACGTGGTGGAGAAGTTGTTGGCTGAAAGGGGTCTGAACCGTTTCGACCTGGGCAGGGAGGCCTTCCTTGACCAGGTTTGGGAGTGGAGGGACAGCTACGGGGGGCAGATCACCCACCAGATCCGGAGGATGGGCAACTCGTGTGACTGGACCCGGGAGAGGTTCACTCTGGACGAGGGTTTGTCCAAGGCGGTGGCGGAGGTGTTCGTCCGACTCCACGAGGACGGTTTGATCTATCGGGGGGAGCGGATTATCAACTGGTGCCCCCGCTGTGAGACGGCCTTGGCCGAGATAGAAGTGGAGCACCAGCCTGAGGATGGGGAGTTGGTGCGCATCACCTACCCCTTCTCGGACGGATCGGGAGAGGTGGTAGTGACGACGACCCGGGCGGAGACGATGCTGGGGGATACGGGCGTGGCCGTACATCCTGACGATGACCGCTACCGGGATGTGGTCGGCAAAACAGCCAGACTCCCCTTGGTCGGGAGATTGATACCGATAGTGGCTGATCGGGGTGTCGATCCTGAGTTCGGAACCGGGGCGGTGAAAGTCACCCCCGCCCATGATCCTCTCGACTTCGAGATAGGGGAGCGCCATGGCCTGGATAGGGTTTTGGTGCTGGACGACGAGGCTCTGATTACCGAGGCGGGGGGTCGATTTGTCGGATTGGACCGCTTCGAGGCAAGGGAGGCGGTCATCGAAGCTCTGGACGCAGAAGGGGCGCTGGCCGGCCGGGAGGTCTATCGACACTCGGTTGGTTTCTGCTACCGGTGTGACACAGTGGTGGAGCCTCTATTGTCCACCCAATGGTTCGTCAAAGTTGATGAACTGGCCAGGCCCGCTATCGAAGCGGTCAGAGCCGGCGAAAACCGTTTCATCCCCACCCATTGGGACAAGAGCTATTTTCATTGGCTGGAGAACCTGCGCGATTGGTGTATCTCACGCCAGATCTGGTGGGGACACCGGATCCCGGCTTGGTATTGCTCTTCCGCGCACATCACAGTTGCCCGCTCCACGCCCGAGGCGTGCGAGGTGTGCGGATCTGAAGAACTCCACCAGGATGAGGATGTGTTGGACACGTGGTTCTCGTCGGCGCTGTGGCCTTTCTCCACCCTGGGTTGGCCGGAGAAAACCGATGATCTTGCCAGGTTTTATCCCAACATGGTTTTGATCACCGGGTTCGACATCATCTACTTCTGGGTGGCCCGGATGATGAAGCTGGGGCTGCGGTTTCTGGGAGAGGTCCCTTTCCGGGAGACGGTGATCCACGGCTTGGTGAGAGACAGCGCCGGGCGGAAAATGTCCAAGTCCTTGGGCAACACCATCGATCCGTTAGAGGTGGCCGACCGGTATGGCGCCGACTCTCTGCGCTTGGCTCTGGTCCAGGCGGCCAATCCCGGCCAGGACGTGCCGCTCGATATGGAGTGGGTGGAAGGATCGCGTCGCTTCGGGAACAAGCTGTGGAACGCGGTTCGATACGCGCTGCGTCACCTGCCCGAGAGAAGTGTTCCTCCGAACGGTGGATACCCTGTCGATCCGGGACCGGTGGATCGCTGGGTGCTGGCCGGCCTGGGTGAAGCGGCTGCCCGATTCGACCGACTCTGCGATGAGTATCGTTTTTCCGATGCCTACGGCCTTCTATACAACTATGCCTGGGCGGAGGTCTTCGACTGGTACCTGGAGATGTCCAAGGTGGCACTGGCCGGTTCCGAAGACTCCGAGGTCACTCGGCAGACCCTAGGGGTGGTGATGCGGGACATCCTCAAGCTGTTTCACCCCGCCATTCCGTTCTTGACGGAGGAACTATGGTCGCATCTGGTGGGCGAAGGGCTGCTGGCCGGTTCGGACTGGCCGGAGATTCCTGTCTATGATCCGGCGCCGGAGATGGAAGATCTCAAAGCGCTGGTCTCCGGTGTACGACAATTTCGGGCCGCCCAGGGCCTGAGCCACCGCCAGACTCTTCCGCTGGGAGTTACCGGTTGTCCGCCCCGGTGGGTGACGGACTTGGTGCAGGATTTGGCCGGGGTGGAGATCGCGGCCTTGACGGAGGCGGCGGGCGATGGTCATGTCCACCTGCCGACCGGCCGCTGGGAAGGTTATATACCCCTGCGGGGGTTGGTGGATCCGGAAGCAGAACGCCGACGGATAGACCGGGCCATCGCCCGGCTCGAGATCCAGGTATCCCGGTCCTCGGGGAAGCTGGCCAATCAGAATTTCACCGAGCGGGCTCCCGCGGCGGTGGTGGAGAAGGAGCGCAAGAAGCTGGCCGAGGCGTCCGATCGGCTATGCTCTCTTCACTGCCAACGAGAGGCGCTTTAGCAAAAATGGACTACTCCGAGGCGGTTGACTATCTCAACTCCTGCATAGGCCTGGGGAGAAGATTCGGTCTGGAACCCATGAGGTCGGTGATGTCCCGGATGGGCGATCCGCATACCCGTCGTCGGGTGATTCACGTGGCGGGTACCAACGGCAAGACCTCCACTTCCCGGATGGCGGGCCGGGTGCTCCTGACCCAGGGCTACAGCGCCGGCGTTTTCACTTCTCCCCACCTACAGACGGTGGAGGAGAGGATCGCCGTGAATGGTCGTCACCTCACTCCCGGCCAATTCGCGGAGGCCATATTCGAGGTGGCGGAGGTGGTTGCAGAGGAGGTGGCCGACGGCGGCCGCCCGCTTACCTACTTCGAGTTGACTACGGCCGCCGCCTTTGGGCACTTCCTTCGGGCTGGGGTGGACGCCATGGTATTGGAGGTGGGTTTGGGAGGAAGGCTGGATGCCACCAATGTGGTCTCGGCGGAAGTGGCGGTGCTCACCGGTCTTAGCTTTGATCACACCGAGTACCTGGGAGACACCCTTCCCGAGATTGCCCGGGAGAAGTTGGGAATAGTGAGCCCCGGTGCCCGGCTGGTGTGCGGGGCGATTCCGTCGGAAGCGGCTCCGGTGGTGGAGCGGCACGCGAGCAGGGCCGGCGCCGAGGTTGTGTGGCTGGGGAAGGACTTCGGGGTGAGGGCGATTTCTCCGAGACCGGAGGGGGGATGGACGGTCTCGGTAGACGGTCTGTATGGATCCTATGAGAGTCTGCAACTGCCTCTCCGCGGCCGCCATCAAATCAGGAATCTGGCGGTGGCGGTGGCGTCGGCGGAAGCTTGGCTGGAAAGTGCTCTCGACAGTGACCGGCTGCGAGCCGGGCTTTCCTCGGTCTCCGTGCCTGGCCGGATGGAATTGATCTCCGGTGCTCCCACTCCCCTTCTGTTGGACGGGGCACACAACCCCGAGGCCTGCTCGGTGCTGGCCAAGTCCTTGGCCGAGGAGTTCGGCGGTGGGGGCTGGGTGGGTGTTTTGGGGATGATGATGGACAAGGACCTGGAGTCGATGATGAACTACTTAGCGCCTCATCTTGACAAGGTGGTGGCCACTAGCGTCGACTCGCCGCGGGCCTTGGCGCCCCGGGAGATGGCTCGCCGGATCCAGGCGAGGTGGGATTTGCCGGTTATCCAGTGCGGGGATCCGGCCGAGGCGGTCCGGGAGGCGGTCCGACTAGCAGGGACAGGAGGCCGGGTGCTTGTGGCGGGCTCACTCTATCTGGTGGGGGAAGTTCGTACACTGGTTGGTCTGTAGAAGGTGGCGGAAAACCGCGGGAAACAACGCCTAACCTTGTTCGGTAGGCCGGGGTAGCTCAGCCAGGCAGAGCAGCTCACTCGTAATGAGCAGGCCAGGGGTTCGAATCCCCTCTCCGGCTCAAATAGAATCTTCGATATGGCTTGTGAACAAACTTTCGTAATGGTCAAACCCGACGGGGTCGCCCGTGGCTTGGTGGGAGAGATAATCCGCCGACTGGAGTTGAAGGGTTTGCGGCTGGTGGAAGCACGTTTGCAGAGGGTGGATGCCGTATTGGCCGGTGAGCATTACGCCGAGCACCGCTCGCGCCCTTTTTATCAAGAGTTGATCGCTTTTGTCACCGGTGGACCGGTGATGGCGATGGTATGGGAGGGGGAGTCGGCGGTGTCGGTGGCCAGGCTTCTGATGGGTCCAACCAACCCGGCCACGGCGCCACCGGGCACCATTCGAGGAGACTTTGGGCTAGAAACCACCAAAAACCTGGTGCATGGTTCCGACTCTCCGACCAGCGCAAAGCGGGAAATAGATTTGTGGTTCGGTTATCATTCAAAATAGTCGCTTAGGGTTGCACCCGGAGATGAGATGTTCTCCATGATTTTGGGCAGCCAGGATATGGCAATAGACCTCGGAACCGCCAACACCTTGGTGTATTTGCGCGGCAAAGGGGTAGTGCTGGGTGAGCCATCGGTGGTGGCCATCGACACCCGTACGGGGGAGTTGCTGGCGGTGGGTTCCGAAGCCAAGCACATGATAGGTCGCACCCCGGCCCAAATTACGGCTATTCGTCCTCTGCGTGACGGCGTCATTGCCGATTTTGATACCACCGCCCGAATGATTCGCTACTTCGTAAAAAAAGTCCAGCCGAGATGGTTCTACCGTCCCGAGATCGTGATTTGCGTTCCTTCGGAAAGCAGTACGGTGGAACGGAGAGCAGCGGAAGATGCGGCTTTCAAGGCGGGAGCGCGCCGGGCTTATGTCATCGAAGAGAGCATGGCCGCTGCCATAGGCGAAGGTCTGCCGGTGTCCGAAGCAAAAGGCTCGATGGTGGTGGATATTGGCGGCGGAACCACCGAAATCGGTGTTTTGTCCCTTGGAGGGGTGGTGGCGGGTCGGAGCATCCGCACGGCCGGGTATGCCATGGATCAATCTATTATCGAATGGATTCAGTATGAAAAGGGACTTCGGATCGGAACTCGTACCGCCGAGGATCTCAAGATCGCGATCGGATCGGCATGGCCCCGTGAAAACCGGATGGCTGAAATCCAGGGACACAATCTTCATACCGGTCAGCCTGACAAAGTTGTGGTAACCACCTCCGAAATTCGGGAGGCGATCAAACAGCCTGTGGACGAAATCGTGGACGCTGTGAAGAAAACCTTGACGGTTGTCAATCCCGACATCGCTTCCGACATCATTGGCCAGGGGATCCTGGTGACCGGGGGAGGCGCCTTGCTGGCCGGGTTGAAAGAGCTATTGGAGAAAGAAATAAAAATCAAGGTGAGGGTATCCGCCAATCCTTTGCTGTCAGTGGTGTTGGGCGCCGGCAAGTGTCTGGAAGAACGGCAATTGTTCAGAAACGTGCTTTCTATCACGTCCAGCATTTGACCTAAAACGACGGGTTAGTCGTGTATGAGTTCAGGTCCAGAGGCCGGACTATGGCGTTTTCCCTCTTGTTATTGGTCTCTTTATTGTCATCTACCCTGGAAGTGAGGGCGGATAGCTGGGGAATAGTGCGAGTTGGCCTGGGGAGTTGGCTGATACCTCTGCAAAGATTGGCGGTGGAGATATTCGACCCAATGGTGGACACGGTGGAGGGTTTGGTGGGCATTGCCTCCCTTCGCTCCGAGAACGCGGCCCTGCGTGCCGAGTTGGCCGAAACCCAGGCCGATATGGCCGTGGTGGAGGATCAACTTGCTCGACTGGATTCTTTGGAACGGCTGGTGGATCTGGATCTTCCGAACGTGGAACAGACGAGAACATTGGCCAATGTGGTAGGGCGACAAGTGGGGTTCGAATTCCATCTGAGGATCGACAAGGGGCTGGAGGAAGGAGTAGTACCCGGCAATCCGGTTTTGGACGAGAACGGTTATCTGTTGGGCAGGATCGGCGCCTCGACCGAGGATTTTTCCACGGTGATACCCGTTGCGGCCGATGTAGAAGGCCTGACGGTGCTGGTGGCTGGGAGTGTGGGAATCCTGCGGCCTCGGGTGGGATCAGATCTGCTTAGTCTGGAGGTTATTGACAGTCCGCCCATAGTTGCAGAGGGTGAAGACGTGGTTACATCCCAACTCTCCTTGAATTTTCCTCCCGGCTTGCCGGTGGGCTCTCTGGTAGGGGAAGCCCAAGTGGTTGGATCAGTACTGCGCGGCACGGTGCAGCCTTTCTCCGATCCCCAGAGGGTGAGGGCGGTATTGGTGGTGTCCTGGCCACCCGGACCCAATGAGTAGCCGGTTGCGCTCTCGCCGCTACCGCGCTCGAAGAGAGTCGGCCCGCAGGTCGACCAGGCCCTTCTCCTATGGCGCTTCCTTCTCCCCTTTGCAAAAGTCCATTCGCTGGGGACGGGGTTTTGCATGGCTGGGGGTGGTGTTAGCGGCGGTGGTTTTGCAGACTTCGGTGATGGGAAGGCTTCAGATTGGGGGAGTGTCTCCTGATTTGGTGACGATGGTGGTGGCGTACGCTGCTTTCCGGCTTCGGGACAATGGGGTTCTTCTCTTGGGCTTTGTGGGGGGATTGTTGCTGGATGTATCTGGAACCTTAGTGATTGGGCTGTGGTCTTTCGCCATGACTCTGGTGGCCTGGGGAGCAGCCATAACCCGTGAGCAGGGAGGGAGGGGAGTGTTTGTGAATGCCCTGCGAATATTGCTGTTGACCCTGGCTGGAATAGCCATTCACATGGTTATCAGCATCGCGTTCGGGGAATGGTCGCTGGTTATCTGGGAAGCTCTTCGGCGAGTGGTGCTGATGCCAGTGCTCAATTTTGTCTTGGCCATGGTGCTATTTCCCCTTTCCAACCGGCTTTGGGTCCCTTCTCTGAAATGAAGGGGTCACATCGGATCGCGGTGGTGGCGGCAATCTTCGCCATGCTGTTCGGGTTTCTGGGGATGCGCCTTTGGTTCATGCAGGTAGGGGAAGGAGTGGCCGCGGCCGACATCGTCTACAACGAGGGACTGGTGTCGATTTCCACCCCGGCGCCGCGCGGTGATATCCGGGATCGCAACGGACAGTTGTTGGTTACCAGTCGAGTAGTCCCGATGGTGGTGATGGACCGTAAACTCCTCCAATCCTCCCAAAAGGATGAGGCGATCGCAAAGTTGTCCGCCCGGTTGGGGATTCCCTCCGATTGGATAGAGGCTTTGTACGAAGAGGCGGGGGTTAACCAGCGGTTTCCCCTGGCTGTGGTGGATACGACGACCGCCTATCAGTTGGAGGAGCAACTCCGTTCGTTTCCGGGGGTAGTGATGGAGAACTATCCCGAGAGGGTCTATTTGGCGGGTGGCGCCATGTCACATGTGATCGGGCATTTGGGGTTTCCCTCCGCTGATGATCTGCAGCAGCGACCCTACCTCAATCCGACAATTCGCATCGGCAAGTTGGGGGTGGAGGGCTTTTACGACGAGTGGCTGGAGGGGACGCCGGGAGATCGTGTCTATAGGGTCAACCAGGCGGGACGTATAACCGAAGAGCGGGAAGAAGTCCCCCCGGTTTCGGGTGCCACCCTCTATCTGACCCTCGACGAGCAGCTTCAGAAGTTGGTGGAGGATGCACTCTTGGAGGGGATTGAGCTTTCCAACCTGATCAAAGACGAAGAAAGAGAGCGACTCCTGGAGGAAGGAGAGGTCCGGGCCGCCCTCAATCCCACTGAACGGGCGGCGGGAGTGGTAATGGATATAACCAACGGCGAGATACTGGCTTTGGCCAGCTATCCCGACTTCGATCCTCAGCAGTTTGTGTGGGGAATCGATCAAGCTGAATACGCCCGGCTTTCTGATGAAAAAGCCTTTCTCAACTTGGCGGTCGGCGGACTTTACCCACCTGCCTCCACGTTCAAGGCTGTTACCTACACAGCCGCGCTCATCTACGACATACCCTTCGCCGAGGCGATTGAGGGGGTGGATCTGGTTAACAGGAGGGTCAACTGTGATGGGGAACTGGTTCTACCCGAGATTATTGACGAGGGAAGTCCTCAGGTCTTTCGGGACTGGTATTACCCGGCGGAGTTGGGATGGCTGGATATCCACGGCGCCTTGGAGCATTCCTGCAATATTTTCTTCTATAACGTGGCGCTGGGGGTGTGGCGAAACTGGGGGAACACCTCTCGAGAAGATGTCCTCCAGGACCTGGCCCGTTCCCTGGGCTACGGCGCATTCACGGGGGTGGATCTCTCCGGTGATCAGGCCGGGATCGTTCCCGATCGGGAGTTGTTCGAAAGTTGGAAGAGGATCCAGCTTGAGGATCCGGATGCTCCCGTTCGTCTGGATCCGGCTCGCTTATCCCTGGCCAGTCCCTGGCTGGGCGGCGACTTGATGAACTTGGCCATAGGACAGGGGGATATGTTGGCTTCCCCTCTGCAGGTGGCCATCTCCTATGGAGCGTTGGCCAATGGCGGAACCGTGTGGACGCCGCGGGTGGTGAGCCAAGTACGGTCTCAGAACGGTGAACTGCTGTGGGCGGCCATCCCTGAGCCAAGAAACCAGATCGATCTTTCCCAGTCGGTGGTGGACTCCCTGCTTTCCGATATGAACCTGGTGGTCACGAGTGGGACGGCCCGTCGGGCTTTCTCGGATTTCGGCTCATCAGTGAATTTGGTGGGCGGTAAGACCGGAACCGGCCAGTCTTTCGCCAATCGGGATAGCCACGCCTGGTTTGTGGGTGTTGCTCCCATCAACAACCCGAAATGGGTAGTGGTGGTGCTGGTGGATGAGGGTGGATCGGGAGGACGGGTGGCGGCGCCGATGGGGCGTTACATAATGCAGTATCTGATGGGCGAAGATTTGGACTCCATTGAAGCCGGGGAAGAGACCAACTGATGGCTCTGCAACCGAGACCCATACGCGGATGGTGGATGAGAGGGGACAACATCTCCCGTCTCGATCTGGGGTTGTTGTCCGCAGTGTTGGCGTTGTCGGGATTCGGGTTGCTGATGATTTTCTCGGTGACCAGAGCAGCCCTGGAACGGCGGGAGTTGCTGCCCTCGGCGTCCACTGAGCGTCAGTTGGTGTTCATGGTGATCGGCGTGGTGGCCATGATTGTGCTGAGCTATCTCGACTATCGCGACTATCGGTTCCTGACGCCCGTGCTGTACATGGGTTGTCTGGCTGCTTTGGGGACGGCGTTTCTATTCGATCCTGTGAAAGGCGTCCAGCGGTGGATCACCTTTGGCCCGGTCAACATCCAGCCCGCCGAGTTCACCAAGCTAGTGCTGGTCATAGCGTTAGCGTCGTTGCTCAGCCGGGGGCCCGAAGAGACCTACCAGCAGCTCCCCTGGCGGAAGATCGGATACGCGGTGGCGTTGTTGGTGGGACCAATGATGCTGATCTTTCTACAGCCTGACCTGGGCACCATGATGTCATTTCCCTTCATCCTTTTGTTGATGCTGTTCGTGGCAGGGGCCAATCGAACACAGATGATCACCCTGGTGTTGACGGCGGTGGGTATCGTGACCGCGATTTGGCGGTTCGACCTCTTGGCGAGACATCAGATCAACCGGCTCCGTGTGTTCATCGATCCCGATCTGGATCCACAAGGACTTGGCTGGAGCATCCGTCAGGCCAGGCTGGCCATCTCTTCGGGTCAGATCACCGGCCAGGGACTCTTTCAGGGCGCGATCACCAACCAGGGCTTGGTCCCCGAACAAGAGAGCGATTTCATATTTACCGCAGTGGGAGAACAACTGGGATTCGTGGGAGGGTCGGCCGTTTTGGTGGTTTTTTGCTTCCTGTTCTGGCGTCTGCTGCGGATTGCGGTCACGGCGCCGGATCAATACGGCTCGCTGCTGGTGACCGGGGTAGCGGCCTTCTTGATGTTTCATGTATTCGTCAGCGTGGGAATGACGCTGGGCCTGGTTCCTATTACCGGCCTCCCTCTGCCTTTCCTGAGTCGGGGAGGATCCTTCTACCTGACCGCGACGGCGGGGATAGGGGTATCCCTTTCGGTTTGGAGGTTGCGTCCTCAAGTATGGTTCAGCGGCATTTCGCGGGGGAGGGATGCCTTCTTGGTGTAATCGGTGGTGAGGCGTTTCTGACGGTTCGCATAAAAAGATTTCATTTGTTACGGGGAAGCGTCTAGCATGGTGAGAGCCGGCGGGTTTGGCAGAGATTGCTCCCAGCCCACCGAAGCTACAAGGTTTGGAGTCGATCTTTCGAGCCCGCCCCATTACGGCGATGTCTCAGCCGAGGGATTGGGAAAAGTGGATCAAGAGAGAGAACTCCGGTTTCCCATTCCAATTTGATAGGAGGGTTGTTTATGGGTTTGTTGCAACGCCGACGGCGGGCCGAGGTGATTCGCCGGGTCGGCGGTGATTATGTAGAAGAGCGGAAAAAGCGCCAGGTGAATGGATCGGAAGTGGAGATCCGTCGCGTAGCTGCGAAGGCCGCACCTAGGGTCGGAACGGCCAAGGCCAAAAGGAAGCCAAAGCCTCGCCAGAGCGCTCCCGGAAGAAGACGTCCGAGCGTCTCCACCAGCCGCGGGTCGGCGCCGGTTCGCCGAGTCGCATCCGTCCCGGATCCGCATTCCTCCGAACCGGAGATCCGGCCTTCTTCACTACGCAGCAAGATATTGGTGAGTGTGGGGGAAGAAACCAGGGTGGCCATTATGGAAGGCCCGGATCTGGTGGAGTATTACTCCGAGGGCCCAGGAGAGGGTTCGCTGGTGGGCAATATCTACCTGGCGGTGGTGCGCAATGTATTGCCCGGGATGGAAGCTGCTTTTGTGGATATCGGCGAGGGTAAAAACGGGGTGCTCTACGCAGACGACGTGTATGTCGATCCCAAGCGGTTTGGCAAAGGCGCCCGTCCCCGGGTTGAACAGGTTATTTCCGAGGGCGATGAAGTGGTGGTGCAGGTCAGGAGGGATGCGATGGGCACCAAGGGACCTCGCCTTCGCGGTCATATTGCGTTGGCTGGCCGGTTTCTGGTCATACAGCCCGGTTCGTCCAACGTCTCTATCTCCCAGCGGCTTTCCCGGGCGGAGCGTTCCCGGCTGCGACAAGTGATGGCCGAGATGGTGCCCTCCGGGTTCGGCGTGATCGCTCGTACCGCCGCCCGTCAGGCCACCGCCAAGGACATCGAGTCGGAGGTGGTGAAACTGGCCGAAAAGTGGGAGGACATAACCGAGGAGGCCGCCGAGGGAGGAGGCCCCCGGTTGCTGTACCGGGATTCCGACTTGTTGATCAGGGTGATCAGGGAGCACCTTACTTCGGAAACGCGACGGGTGGAGATTGACGATGTCGAGTCCTACAAGCGGGTCGTGGGGTACCTAAGCTCTGCCGATCCCGACCTGGTCTCCCGAGTGCGGCGATACAAGAACCCCGTTGGCCTTTTCGAGAGATTTCACGTCGACGATCAGGTAAGGAAGGCGTTGAAACGTCGGGTGCCCTTGCCTTCTGGAGGTCATTTGGTGTTTGACTCCACCGAGGCTTTGACGGTGGTGGATGTCAACACCGGACGGTTCGTGGGCCGCTCCAACCTGGAGGACACCATCCTCCAGAACAATTTGGAGGCTGCCGAGGAGATCGGACGCCAGTTGCGCCTGCGGGACATCGGAGGAATCATCGTTGTTGATTTCATCGACATGATCCAAGATTCCAACCAGCGAAAGGTGCTCAGAAAGCTGAATGAAGTGTTGGCCAGAGATAAGACTCGGACCGAGGCTTTCGAAGTCTCCCGTCTGGGCCTGGTGGAAATGACCCGCAAGAATGTCTCGGCGGGGCTCTTGGAGTCCTTTTCCAAGCCGTGTGACAGCTGTGGCGGGCAAGGGCTGATCGTCCAGGACCCGACCTCTTCCCTCCGGCCGCGGGTGACGGCCGGTATTTAACCTTGGCGTTCGGGTCCCCGGTTGCGTAGAATGACTGTTTCAACATGTATGCAGTAATCACCAGCGGTGGAAAGCAGTCCAGAGTTGCTCCTGGGGATGTGATCAGTGTAGAGCGTTTGTCCCAAGAGTTTGATGAGATCACCCTAGCTCCGGTGTTGGTGGTGGACGATGAAGGAAAGGTGTTGGCGGGCGCGGCACTTCGGGGGGCGCGGGTTTCCGCTCGACTGCTGGGGGAAGTGAAAGGGCCGAAGATCCGTATCTTCAAATACAAGTCCAAGACCGGCTACCGTCGGCGTATAGGCCACCGCCAAAAGTATTCTCAAATCGAGATCCTGAATATCGACCTGGGCACCAAATCCCAGAAGGAGAGCCAAGATGTCCAAGACTAAAGCGGGAGGCTCCAGCCGAAACGGACGCGAATCGCACTCCAAGCGGCTTGGTCCCAAAGTGTTCGACGGGCAGACGGTCCATTCCGGAGCGGTGCTGGTTCGACAGCGCGGGACCCGCATTCATCCCGGCTTCAACGTGGGTCGGGGAAGTGACGACACGTTGTATGCCCGCGCTTCGGGTGTGGTCAAGTACGGGGTGCGGAATCGTCGCCGCCTGGTGAGCATTCTTACCGACTGATCTCTCTCGGCCGGTCGCGATGTTCGTTGACTCGGTCAGGGTGCATCTTCGCTCCGGCGACGGCGGGAGCGGCATGATCAGCTTTGAGCGACGACGGGGAAAGCCGCGGGGAAAGCCGGTCGGCGGCTCGGGAGGAAGAGGTGGCGATGTGGTGGTACGCGCCGACCCCTCGATCAGCACACTGTTCCGTTATCAGAGAAACCCGCACTATGTGGCAGGAAACGGCGGCAAGGGAGATGATCGCCTTCGGCACGGTCGGAGGGGTGATCCTTTGGTGATCGGGGCCCCTCTGGGAACCTCCGTGTACGACGAAACCGGCGTTCTGCTGGCTGACCTGGTGGAAGAGAGTCAACAGGTGGTGTTGCTCCGAGGAGGGAAAGGCGGGCGGGGGAACGCTGCTCTGGTCAGTCCTCATCATCGGGCCCCGGCGGTTAGCGAGAATGGACAGGAGGGGCCCCGTGGGTGGTTTCGCCTGGAGATGAAACTGCGAGCCGACGCCGCCTTGGTAGGGTTTCCCAACGCAGGGAAGAGCACACTTCTGTCGCGGGTGTCAGCCGCCCGTCCCAAGATTGCCGACTATCCGTTCACCACGCTCACTCCCAACCTGGGTGTGGTGAGGATTGACGATGCAGAGTTCACCATGGCCGATGTTCCCGGCCTGATAAAGGGGGCCGCCGAAGGCCGCGGGCTGGGGCACACTTTCTTGCGTCATGTGGAGCGGGCCTCGGTGCTGGTGATCATGCTTGACCCCTCTCCTCTGGCCGAGGTGGGCACGGGCGAGCAACTGGACGCGCTCCTGGGTGAACTGGAGAGATACTCTCCGGAGTTGGTGGAACGTCCCCGGGTGGTAGTGGTCAACAAGGCTGATCTTCCAGAATCGGAAGGGATTGCATCAGCCATTCCCGGAGCATTTCTGATCTCGGCGGTCACGGGACATGGGTTGCGTCGTTTTCTGCGTCGTGTGGGCGAACTGGTGGGGCGGGCAAGGGCGACTGCGGCGCCTCGGGAGGGTTTCATTCTTCATCGGCCCCATCGGCAGGGCTTTGTGGTTTCCCGTACCGAGGAAGGATGGTCTGTGGTGGGGACGGCTGCGGAGCAGGCGGTGGCTCTGGGTGACCTCGACGCTCCCGAGGCAGCCCGACTGGCTTCTAGTCGGTTGGATCGTATAGGCGTGGGTCGGGCCCTTCGGGGGGCGGGCGCCCGCCATGGCGACACCGTACGAATCGGAGGGGTGGAACTTCAATACGAGGATCCCGACACCGAGGAGCTGTTATGAGACGAGCGATTTCCCCCGGCGGCGTGCTGGTGGTGAAGATTGGTTCCTCCAGCCTGGTCCGGGTGGAGAAGGGACTGGATCCTGTCGCTCTGGAGCGAGTGGTTGAACATGTCGGGCTGGCATCTTCTTCCGGATATCCCACTGTTCTTGTCACTTCGGGGGCGGTGGCGGCAGGGCTGCCCGCGCTGGGACTCTCCAGTAGACCCACCGACCTGGCCGGATTGCAGGTAGCGGCGGCGGTGGGACAGAGTCGGCTGATGGGCATGTACGTGGCTGAGTTTGCCAAACGCGGAATAGTGGCCGGCCAGGTGCTCTTGACCAGAGGGGTCTTGGCGAACCGGACGCCTTATCTCAATGCGCGGACGGCCCTTTCAGGCATGCTTGAGCGTGGGATCGTTCCAGTGGTCAACGAAAACGACACGGTGGGCGTGGAAGAGTTGCGGGTGGGCGACAACGACCGGTTGGCGGCGCTGGTGTCCCATCTGGTCTCCGCTGATCTGCTGATCTTGTTGACCGACACTCCAGGTCTCTATTCCGCCGATCCATCCTCACAGGACGCCACCCTCCTCGGTGAAATATCCTCCGCGGACTGGACACTTGACTCCATTGCTCGTCTGCCGGGGGGACGGCTGGGATCGGGCGGTGTGTTCAGCAAGGTGGCCGCAGCCCGGATGGCGGCTTTTTCCGGTATTCCCACTGTGGTTGCATCTGCCTCCGAACCACGGGTGGTGGCGCGGATCTGTCGGGGAGAGGCGATTGGTACCTGGGTAGACCCTCAGTCCCGGAAGCTCAATGCCCGCAAGCTGTGGATCGCATTTGGCCGGGAGACCCGGGGTCGGGTTACGGTGGATGCCGGGGCGGTGCGGGCGATAACCCGGCTCAAAAAGAGCCTGTTGCCAGTGGGCGTGCGGGGGGTAGAGGGGGATTTCGGCGCAGGAGAGGCGGTGGAGGTTCTGGACCCGGAGGGAAGGACCATCGCCAAGGGAATATCGCGGATCGCCGCTGCCGAATGCCGTGGTCTCCAAGAGAGCGGTCAGCCCACCGTGGAGCTAATTCATCGCGATGATCTCGTGGTGTTGATGGAATAGGCGGCCTACTCCGCCCAACGCTATTTGCGCCAGACCGAAGGCATGGCCAGCACCAGGATGGGAAGGATCTCCAGGCGCCCTACGATCATCAACAGCGACAAGATCCACTTGCCGGGATCCGAGACCATCGCATAGTTGGCGGCGGGTCCCACCTCTCCCAATCCGGGTCCGATATTCCCGAGGCTGGCCACCACCGCCGATATCGAGGTGACCAGATCCGAGGGCCCGAAAGAGAGCTCAATGTTGGTGAAAATCAGCGCCCCCAGCCCCAGAACGAATAAATACATGGCGAAGAAAGAGAAGATTCCCCTGATGATGTTGGTGGAGAGTGGTCGGTTGTTGAGTCGGATAATGAACATTCCTCTGGGGTGAATTACCCGTCGCAACTCGGTAAGGGCGGTGTGTGCCAGCACCTTGACCCGAAAGCTCTTGATGCCCCCCGCGGTGGATCCCGCCATGCCTCCCAGGGTCATCAGGGCCAGCACCAGGAGTTGCAGAGGCGGTACCCACGATCCGAAGTTGGTGGTGCTGTAGCCGGTGGTTGTAACCATCGACACTCCGGTGAACACACCTTCCCGGACGGCTTTCTCCCACCCGGTTCCCTGGTTGGCGAGGGCGAAGGAAATCCAGGCGCCGGCAGCGGCTACTACCAGGAAATAGACCCTGAACTCTTCGTTTGCCAGATAGCGGCGGGGGTTGAGTAGTGCCCGATAGTGGAGGGCAAAAGAGATACCCGCCAGCATCATGAAGACGATGATCACCCATTGGGTATAGGCGCTGAACCCGGCGATGGAGGTGGGTTCGGTTCCAAATCCCCCCGTGGAGAGTGTTGTTAGGGAATGGTTGACGGACTGAAAGAGATTCATGTCCCCCGCCCAAAGCAGGAGAGCTTCCGCGCAGGTGAGCATCACATAGATCAGCCACAGCCGCTTGGCGGTGTCCTGGAATCGAGGAGTGAGTCGATCGGGGTGCCCTCCGGGAGACTCGGCCCGGGCCAACTCCACTCCGCCCACTCCCAGGAGGGGCAGGATCGCCACGAACAGCACGATTATTCCCATCCCTCCCAGCCACTGGGTGAGCGATCGCCAAAAGAGCATCCCGTGGGACAGTTGGCCGGGATCGGCCAACACCGAGGCGCCGGTGGTGGTGAATCCAGAGACCGTCTCGAAAACGGCGCTCGAGATATCGGGGATGGCGCCGGTGAAGAGATAGGGGAGAGTCCCGAACGCCGACATTATCAGCCAGGCAATACCTACTCCCGCGAAGCCTGCCCGCGTAGACATGGCGGTGGGCTTCTCCACCGACCAGCGCAGCAGCCCTCCGGTGGCCACCGTCACCGCGGCGGCGGCGGCGATCGACCTCGCATCGGAGAGTTCACCGTAAATCAGGGAGACGCCGGCGGCCAGGAACATCATCAGGCCAACCGCTATAGCAGTTACACCGGTGATCAACTGCAGGGAGGTGAACATCCCGCGGCGACCCAGCCAGCCCACCGCGGAGGTCAGCTTCAAGTTTCTTCCCCGTGGAAAAGGTTTTCGAGGCTGGTGATGTGATCGGGCAGACTGAACACGATGATCCGGTCCCCGGGCTGGATAGTGGTTTCCCCGTGGGGCAGGATTGGGGCCATCCTACGAACGATTCCTCCCACCACCGACCCTTTGGGGAGGTTGATATCCACCAACCGGTAGCCCGCTACGGGGCTTTCCTCCGCCACATCCAACTCGATGGCTTCCGCGTCCGAGTCGCTGAAGGTAACCACCGAGTGGACAACCCCCCGGCGGACGTAACGAAGGATGCTTCCGGCGGCCAGCAGACGCGGGGAGACCGCGGCGTCGATACCTCTCCCCTCCAAGAGCCCCACATAGTGGGGATTGTGCAGGCGGGCCACCGACATCGGCACGCCCAGCGCCTTGGCCACCAGGCACACTAGGGCGTTGCTGGCGTCGTCTTCGGAGAGCGCCAGCAGGGCGTCCCTGTCGCCCAGGTCCAGCCTTCCCAGAGTGTCGGGGTGGGCGGGGTCATCGCGGATGGCCAACACCTTGGGGTTTTCCTCGGCCACTCTCCGGCAGAACCGCGGATCGTTGGTGATGAAAACCACCGATAGCGATGCCTCGCGCAGCTTGCGGATGGCGACCCTCGACAACCGGGAGTCGCCGGTGACCACCGCCCGGTTGGCCAAACGGGTTTTGATCCCCAACAGCTTTGCTGCGAACTGGACATCCCGGGGCGCCACCATCATCAGAACGTGGTCGCCCACCAGCACCTTGGTATTTCCTCTGGCTACGATGGTGTCCCCGTCCCGGATGATCGCCACCACCAGAAAATTCCGCTTTTTGCTGAGGGCGGCAAGCTCACTCAAGGGTTTATCCAGGAGAGGAGAGTCGGGTTGGGCGATGGCGCCCACTAACAGCAGTCTCCCGTCGGCAAACTCCCAGTGTTCGGAGAGGCCGCTTAGCTTGACCAACCTGACCAACTCCTCAGCGGTGGCTTCATCGGGATCGATGACCACCTTCACTCCCATGCTTTGGAGCCCCGACCGCAAG
This sequence comes from Acidimicrobiia bacterium, assembly GCA_965214265.1. Classification (GTDB taxonomy): domain Bacteria; phylum Actinomycetota; class Acidimicrobiia; order Spongiisociales; family ZC4RG35; genus Bin76. Next base: position 96,899 of record CBDCBK010000010.1, on the reverse strand, counting down.
ACAGAATCCGAGATTCGGGCTACGGTCTGCTTGATCCCCAGAATGGTTGCCGAATGACAGGCCAGGGCGTTTACCCCGTCCTGGTCGGTGACCGCGATCAGGAGATCCACGGAGTCACCCACCGCCCTCATTGCCTCTTTCAGAACTCCCTGGCCGGCGCCGTTGCCGGTGATTGTCAACACATCCAATCGGGAGTCGAGGGCTTCGGCGGTTTGGGGGTTTTCTTCGATGACCACCACCTCCTGGCCATCGGAGGAGAGGCGTTCGGCTAGATAGCTGCCGACCGCGCCGGCCCCCACGATGATGATTTTCATGTTTGTGCCACTTAAGATTACCGGCTCACGGAGAAGATGCTTACCCCGGTTGCAGGGAGAGAGGACCGTGCGGGGTAAACTTGGCGGTTTGATACAGGGAGATCCCTATTCCTGATCCACTCGAATCTCCGCAGGCAGTAGTCGCCGCACTCGCGGGTCAGGGGTATCTGCCCTCCGAGCAGATTGCCCAGGTGATCTATCTGGCGACGCGTTTGCAAAAACCTGTTCTTGCGGAAGGTCCGGCGGGGGTGGGGAAAACCGAACTGGCCAAGGCGCTGGCCGCTGGGACGGGCCGGAAGCTGGTCCGCCTGCAGTGCTATGAAGGCCTTGACGAGTCAAAGGCGCTCTATGAATGGAACTATCGCAAGCAGTTGCTGCGTATCTCCGCCGACCCGTCGTCGGGGTGGCGGGAGATGGAAGAGGACATATTCTCGGAGGGCTTTTTGCTGTCCCGGCCTCTCTTGACCGCCATCTCCTCACCCGAACCGGTAGTGCTTTTGGTAGATGAAATCGACCGGGTGGAGATGGAGACAGAGGCGCTGCTTCTGGAGGTTCTTTCCGAGTTCCAGATCACAATTCCCGAGTTGGGGACGGTCAGGGCCAATTCCCAACCTCTGGTGATCCTGACCTCCAACAACACCCGCGAACTCTCCGAGGCGCTGCGTCGCCGATGTCTTTTCATGCACATCCCCTATCCCAGCCCTGAAAGGGAGCGGGACATTCTCCTGGCCCGAGCACCGGGCCTTCCCGAGGCGCTGGCCGAGTCGATCGCCCAACTGGCCCGGAGCCTCCGGGGAATGGCTCTCAAGAAGCCTCCCTCGGTTTCTGAGACCATCGACTGGGCGAGAACCCTGCTGACCCTGGGGTTGGAGAGAATCGATCGGGAATCCTTCTCCCAAACCTCCTACGTTCTGCTCAAGTATCAGGCCGACATAGATATCGCCTGCAAGGAACTAGCCGCTGAAGGCTGAGTCGGCGTGCTGAGCCTGCTCACCGACTTTGTGGAGGAGTTGCGAGCGGCCGGGGTTCCTGTGTCGACGGTGGAGACCATTGACGCTTTGGGTGCCCTGGAAGTGGTGAATCTCGCCGACCGTGACGTCCTCAAGTCTGCTTTGGGCGCCACCCTGATCAAATCCGCCCGGCATCTGGATGCTTTCGACACCGCTTTTGAGGTGTTCTTCGCCTTGAACCGGCCTCCACCCCCGGCGGAGGCCGAGATAGCCACCCAAGCCGTTTCCGGCGATGGATCTTCGCAGACGGGCGCCGCAGGCGGGTTGGGCTCTCTGGCGGAGTCGCTGGCCGCGGCGCTGGGAAGTCACGACTGGGAAACGTTGCGTCGTCTTGTGGAACGGGCCGTGGAAGAGCTGGCGGGGATGACCTCCGGACGCCCGGTGGGAGGCGCCTATTACCTGTACCGCACGATGCGCCGACTCGATAGCGACTCTTTGCGGGAGATGTTGGCGGAACTGCTGGGAGAACGGGGGCTTCATCCCGGTCTGAACGAGGAAGTCTTGGGGGATCGCTTCCGGGCAGAGGAGGTGGATGCGCTGATAGAACGGCTGAGGAAGGAGCTGATGGCCGAGATTCGCCGTCGGCTGGTAGCTGATCGGGGAAGCCAGCCGGTGGCAGCCACCTTGCGTGCCCCGCCGCTGGAAGAACTGGACCTAATGCATGCCTCCGAAGTCCAGCTCCGTCGGATAGAGGAAATGATCGGACCGCTCACCCGCAAGCTGGCTGCGCGGCTGGCCCGCCGCGACCTCCACCGCCGACGGGGGAGGTTGGACTTCCGCCGTACGGTGCGGGCCTCCCTGGCCACCGGGGGGGTTCCTCTGGACCTTCGTTTCCGCGCAATGCGTCGTTTCCGTCCCGAGATCTTTCTTCTGTGCGACGTATCGGGCTCCATGGCCACGTTCGCCCGCTTCACTCTCCAGTTCACCTACGCCATGTCGGCCCGCTTTTCCAGTCTGCGAGCCTTTGCCTTCGTGGACGGGGTGGACGAGATAACCGATCTGCTGATTCCCGGGCTCCGTTTTGAAGCCGTGGCCCAGCGGATCTTTTCGGAAGCCGAGGTGGTGGAGCTGGATGGCCATTCTGATTACGGGAATGCGTTGTCTCGGTTTTCCGACCGTTACGGCAGTGAACTGACGGCCCGCTCCACGGTGATCATCGCCGGTGATGCCCGCAACAACTATCGGGGTTTTGGCGGGGAGGCCCTGGCGGAGACGGCAAGGGTGGTGGAGGCTGTCTACTGGTTAAATCCCGAGCCGCGGGCCTATTGGGATACGGGAGACTCCCTCCAGTCCCGGATGTCGGCTCATTGCACCCAGGTATATGAGGTGAGGAACCTCCTGCAGTTGGAGCAATTCGTGGAGAACCTCGCCGACCATCGTCGGAAGGCCCCCACCCCGCCGATCAGGCGGTCAGCTTCGCCAATCGTTCGATGAGGTCGACCACCCGGTTGGAATGTCCCCACTCGTTGTCGTACCAGGCCAGGGTTTTCACCAGGTTGGCGCCCAGTACGTCGGTGGCCCCGGCATCGAATATGCTGGAATGCGGATTACCGATTATGTCGGAGGAGACCACCGGCGCCTCGGTGTACTCCACTATGCCCGAGAACGGCCCGGCGGCGGCCACCCGGACGGTTTCGTTAAGTTCTTCGACGGTGACTTCTTCGGAGAGCTTCACTACCAGGTCCACTATCGAGCCATCGGCGACCGGCACCCGCATCGCCATCCCGTCGAGTTTTCCGGCCAGTTCGGGAAGGCCCTTTCCCACCGCCTTTGCCGCTCCGGTGGTGGTGGGAATGATGTTTTCAGTGGCGGCCCGGCTGCGCCGCAGGTCGGAATGGGGAACATCGGCCAGCCGCTGGTCGTTGGTGTAGGCATGCACGGTGGTCATTGGCCCGCGGCGGATCCTGTAGCGGTCGTGGAGAATCTTGGCTAAAGGGGCCAGACAGTTGGTGGTGGAGGAGGCGTTGGAGATGAGGAGGGCGTCCGGTCCGAGTAGATGGTCGTTCACTCCCAGCACTATGGTCAGATCGAGGGAGTCTGTGGGGGGAACAGTGAGAATCACCCGAGTAGCGCCCGCGTCCAGGTGCCTGGTCAGGGCGCGGCGGGTGCGGTTCGGGCGGGTCAGCGGGTGGCGGTGGGCAGGGTTCTGGGGCGGTCGGGCACAGATCACGGGATCCTCGCGGTGCATATGTCGTTGCGCGTGAACGGACGGTACATGAACCCGGAGACCGCCTTGGCCTGTGGAAGAAACACGAATCACCCCTGGGGGAGGCTCAAACTGCTGTCCTACTCCGCAGGTGGCTAAACCACACTGGATCGACACGAGGTTCCCGTTGTCGCCATCTCGGGGAACGGCTAATGTAGAAGGGGTGATCAGAGCCTTGTTGGGTGGCACTTTCGATCCCCCACACTTCGCTCATCTGGTATTGGCAGAAGCCGCCTACCGCCGGCTAGGAGTCTCGGTGGTGGAATTCATGCCGACGGGAAACCCCTGGTGGAAACTCTCCCCGCCGCCCACCGTGGCCCATCACCGGCTGGAGATGATCAAACGGGCGACTGCTCCGGTTCCCTATTTCACCGTCAACGACTGTGAGGTCCGCCGGGAAGGCCCCAGCTACATGGCGGACACCCTGCGCACTTTCTCTCCCCGGGATGAGATCTATCTGATCATGGGCGCCGATGCCGCTCAGGAGTTACGCAGTTGGATGCGTTGGGAGGAGGTGGTTGGGCGAGCCCGGCTGGCGGTGGCGTTCAGGCCGGGAACCGATGTCGGGGGAGTCGAGGAGGCCGTGGGCCACTCTCCCGTCTGGTTGGATTTCCCCCATCTGGAGATCAGTTCTGAACTGGTACGACGCCGACGCCGGGCTGGGCGGAGCATCCGTTTCTTGGTTCCCGAGGGAGTCTGGGATTACATCAACGAAAACGGGCTCTATGCACCTCCCGACGGCTTATGATTGAGAGAGATGTTTTTGGTGCCTAAGGGGTGTTTTAGTAGAGACGCTTGAAGCCGCCCGGCTGGTCGCCGATGTGCTGGCGCAGAAAAACGCCTCCGACATAGTGTTGCTTCGGGTGGGGGAGGCAATGGGCATCACCGAGGTTTTCGTGATCGCCACGGGTCACTCCCGCCTGCATATCCAAAGCCTCGCCGCGGAGTTGAGAGATCGTCTTCGGGAGAAGGGTCGTAGTCGCTTGGGAGAGGAGGGTTTGGCGCAGTCTGAGTGGGTGCTGTTGGACTACGGCGACTTCGTGATACATATCTTCTCTCCCGACCAGCGCCGCTACTACGGGCTGGAGCGTCTGTGGGGCGACGCGCCTGCAGTTCCCTGGTCGGCGCCCGATACCCAACCCGCTTCCGAACTCACGCCGGCTTGATATATACTCCCAGGAGTTGGGGGCTGTAGCTCAGCTTGGAAGAGCGCTTGCATGGCATGCAAGAGGCCACGGGTTCAAGTCCCGTCAGCTCCATGCCTCAGGACTCCAGCAGGGACCGTCCCGGCTAAGCGGTCGGTGACTCGGAGCGTCCAGGTTCCAGAAGGGTCCTCACCGAGGTGCTTCGCTGAACCGAACCTGAATCTGCCGACGAGCTTGACAGCCGGGCCATCGTCCGGAAACGACAACGTTGAGACAACCCCGGACGGGGATAGCAGTTCGATGTCGAGCGTTCGGAACGACTCGTGCGCGAAGCGGGTTTCAATCTCGACAAACTCGGTGAACTTGATGTCCGTTCCTAGTCAATGGTGCTGGTCACGGTCGTTGGCGTTGCGCCCGGCGCGGGGTTGGGAATCGTGGTCGACGCGTCTGGCGAGGAGGCGCTGGCGGTCCGCATCGGCGGCAGGTTGATCCACTCTTCGGCCAACGCCACCGCGGCCGTCGCATCGACCACGCCGAACCCGTACTCATGGTTGAAGGAGTAACGATCCGTCTCGGACTCGGCGCCATATTTCACGGCGACGTCCTGCCAGCCCGTGCTTTCGGGGTCGTTCTTGCGGGCCGAGGCGGCGAGGATCAGCTTCACGTCGCGCCAGGTCAACTCGGGGTTGGCCGGCCGCATCAGAGCCACGACGCCGGTGACAAGGGGGGTGGCCGCAGACGTGGCGCTGAAGTCCTCGCGGTAGCGGCTGCCATTCGCGGTGGTCACACTCGCCGCTGGAGCGTACACCCACAGGCTGGCGCCGGTCTCGGAGTAGGCTGCCCTCCGCCCGTCAGCCCCAACGGCACAGACCGTCACTACTCCGTAGTAGTTGGTTAGCTCGCTCGTGTTCACGTGCGACCCAAATCGATGGTCATTGCCGCCGGCGTAGACATACACGGTCCCTTTGTCATGGAACCCAGTCCTGATTCCTTGGTCGATGGCTAACTCCCAGAACACCCCAGAGAACACCAGGCTGCCGCCCACGTCCCAACTGTTGTTGGACACGGCCGTGTCCTCTGCATTTCTGACTGTCGCGAGGACGGCGTTTAGTGTGGTCAGATTGGCGGCCAGATCGTGGATCTGCAACTTGGCCCGAGGCGCGACGCCGCTTACGCCGAGCGCGTTGTCACGGGCCGCGATGATCCCGGCGACGCTGGTTCCGTGGCTTGAGGAAGGGTTGTAGATGTCGCCGGACTGGTCTGCGCTCCAGCTGTGGCTGTCGTCAACGTTGTCGGTCAGGTCTTCGTGATCGTCGTCTAGGCCGTCGTCGACGACAGTGACCCGCACTCCGTCTCCCTTGTAGGTGTCCCAGACGTCGCCGATGCCGATGTCCTCGCCGGCCGTACCACTGTTCGCGTCGATATTCGAGAGGTGCCACTGGCAACCGAACAAGGGATCGGAAAACGTGGTCTGCAAATCCTCGCATCTCGTCACGAACTCCTCGTACTCCGAGTTCCGGTGAAACGTGACGCCGAAGTACACCGTACCTAAGGAATGGGTCGAGTTCACCCTCGCTTGGAGAGACTTTCAGGAACGAAACGCCGCTCGGCAGGAGGTAGTCCGGAGAGATTGTTAGGAACGAAGGGCCGCTTGTCTGGGCGTATTCTCGCAAGCGGTGACCCCGGATCGTGTCTCCCGCGTTGCTCACGACCTCCACACCCACATGCGACAGAACCGAGAGGAAAATGGTATCGGCGATGAAGTCGAACTCAACGGTCACTTTCGTCGAATTGGCCAACGCTATCTTCAACCAGTCGATGTCCGTGCCCGTGATACTTCCATACAGGGTCTCGCCGAGGGTGATCGTTTGCGCGCTAGTTTTGCTGTCACCCTGCTCAGGGATCGCCAACGCCCGGACCCAGAACCACCCGTGGGAAACGGGTTCGCCGCCAACGGTCACGTAGTACGTGCCGGCCTCCAAGGTCTCGTCGAAGAAGTAGATGTCCTCTTCGAATACCTGGCCCCGGTCGTTGGAAACGGTCAACAGGCGGTCCAGGAACCCCTCAGTCTGTACTACAAGGGTCGTTGTTTCCGCGAGCACCACCTTGAAGACGTCGGTTTCACCCTTCGGGTAGATGAGAGATTCGACGGTGGTACCGAGGGGAATAGTCTTGGCGTTTGCGGTGGTGTTCCCAACATCGGCACTCTGCACGAACAGGCTGAAGAACTGGCCCGGTGCCGACCCTGCCGTAATAGACGCCAGCCGCGTAGGTCGCCTCAGGGATAGCGCCCGCGGCGGTACCCAATTGCATACCCGCCGCGTCAAACAGAGTCAGCGTCTCGGCGCAACGCGCGCACACGACCGTGAAGTTACCCTGCTCGGCCAGCTCAATCTTGAAGAAATCAACATCGTCTTCAGCTTCCAACCTGCTACTCACGTAGGTGTCCAGGGCGAGGTCAGTCGCCGTGTCGCGCGTGTCTCCGTGCCTGTCGCCCACGCCGGTCCGCGCTTAGAGCTCTAGGCCCCAGTTCGGACTGGACGCGGCCACGCCCTCCTGTCCAGCCGGTTCATTGGCCAGTGCCAGCGAAGGGAAGCCCGGCACGGTCTCTACCAGGAAGGCGTTCGCCAAGCCCTTGATCGCCTCGACGCGGTTCTTCGGGATGTCGTTGCTCGCGAAGAAGGACTCAATCTGCATCTGCGTCAGATCGGGCTCCAGGAACAGCAGCACCCCACCAGGAAGCGTCATGGGGCCGCCCCCGACTCCAATCGGAAAACCGGCTGCACGTCCCCGGGATCGTCGGCGGCTCTCTTGAGGGTGTCCCAAACACCCCTCGCGCCCCTCGCTAGCGTGTCCGAGGACGCAACATCCTCACGAACGTCGACATCGTTCTGGAGCACCACCCGAATAGGGCGGTCGCCGTCACGCCAAGTGTGGACCGCGCCACGGCTGAAATCCCGCTGGCCGGAACCATCTCCGCCGTCTCCGTTCCCGGTCAAAAGGACGAGCGGGTCCCCGAAGGGAAAGAACGTAGTCGCCCCGGCTGCGACTTGGACAGGCGCGGACCAAGGACTCTTCGCGCCGCCTCGCACCGCCCTCACCCGGTACTCGTAGCGGGCGTCGGCTTCTAAGCCGACTCGATCGATGTGCGTGGTCGCGACCTCGCCGGTGTCGAATCCCACCGACTGCGGCAGGTCTCCACCTTCGGTAAGCCGGCGGCGCTGGATCTCATAGCTCGTGATAGAACCGGCGTCGTCCGCCGGAGCGTCCCAGCTCAGTTCGACTCCGTCACCGGTTACTCGCCCGGTGAGGCTGGAGGGCGTGGTAGCGTCCCCACCAGCCTGAGCAAGAGCAGGAACAACCAACCCCAGCAGAGCGAATAGCGCTCCCGCCAACAACGCCAGGAATCTCAGCAACCCCATCACCAACGAAGACAGCGCATAAGAACAATCCAACCCGAGTACACGCTCGCGGACAAGATCCGGTCTGTGTTCCAGGTGAATAACTTTGCTCCACCGACGCGTCCCCATCTGCAGAAGAACGCCGCCCCGACCTCCTCGGAGCTAATGCGGTTGACCGGGACATCCCCGGCGAACTCCTCACCCAGGGAGGGGGTGGCTCGGGAGCCCCATCTGTGGGTCTGATGGCTACGCCGTTGATGAAGAAGGCGGCTTCTGCGCGGGTGGCATTGCGGTCGGGACTAAACAGGTTGGATCCGCATCCGGGGACTACTTGGAAGTCGGTGAGCCAGGCGATGCTGGAGGTGTAGAACCCGTCGGGATTGCTCAGCGTCGCCTGGAGCGCGGTCCCGACCCGGGGCTGCGCCGGGAACAGGGACACGGTTCCGGGGTCGTCCTCGCCGGTGACGGTGATGGTCACCGTAATGGTGTCGTCTGTGGCAGTGTCAGGGTTGCCGTCGTCGTCCTTGCTGTCCCTCACGGAGACGGTCACGGAGTAACTGGCCCTGGTCTCGAAGTCCAGGGCCACGTTGGTCTGCAGCTGGCCGGTTGAGGAGACGATGCTGAAGGGCCCGGCGTCGGCACCGCCCAAGGCGTAGATGAGCGGATCGTGTGCGGGATCGGTGGCCGTCACCGGCTCGCCGATGTCGGTCCCCGCACCCTTATTCTCGGGCACGCTGCGGGTGTCCTCGCTCGACGGAAACGCCGGGGCCTGGTTGGCCGTCTGCGACTGCGCCCCACAAAAGCGCCTGAACAGCAGCCACCCGACCCACCGCGCCATCCCGACTGTGCCGACAAAACCAAGCCAACACACCCCGTAGCACTTGGACTTATGAATGGGTCCCCCTCGGCAGGAGTGGACTTGACAAGCATATTCGTACCGGTTTATTATTCGTATAGTATATGAATATAAACAACCCATCAAGCGGAAGAGAGGGCCGGTGTTGTTGCGGGTAGTGGCAAAATCGGGGCATCAAGACACGCGGGCCAACAATCGTCGGTTGGTGCTGCAGTCGCTTTTTCGTTCTGACGGAAGCAGCCGGGCCGACCTGGCCCGGCTGACCGGGCTGACCCCAGCGACCGTCTCCGATCTGGTTGCGGCCCTTCTTGCTGAGGGCCTGGCTGAGGAGCTCGGGCGAGGCCCCGCGAAGGTTGGCAAGCCTTCGACGTTGGTGGGATTGAATGTATTGTCACGGTATGTGATCAGCGCAGACCTGAGCAACAGCTCGGTCCTGCGCACCGCAGCCATAGATTTGGCTGGCAAGATCAGTCACAGGGTTGAGCGCGATTCCCGCGGCATCACCGGCGATGCCGCCGTTGCGCTGGCCGAGGACGCGATCGCTGATGTGATCTCAGCGGCCCCGGGGCCTTTGCTTGGCATCGGTGTGGGAACACCCGGTGTTGTGACTCCAACCGGCACCGTCGTGGAGGCCGACACCCTTGGCTGGTTCGACCTGCATCTGGCTCGGCGGCTCCAAAAGCGATTCGACCTTCCGGTGAGCGTCTCCAACGACGCCAACGCCGCCGCGCTAGCCGAGTACTCATACGCCGCAGAGAGCAGCCGGAACCTGATGGCCATCAAGATCGGCGACGGCGTGGGCGCCGGGATCATCGTGAACGGACAGCAGCACTACGGCGAGAGCTTTTCCGCCGGCGAGATCGGTCACATAGTCGTCGACGACGACGGCCCCCAATGCCGATGCGGCCACTACGGCTGCCTCGAGACGTTCCTGTCGGTTCCCCTGCTTCAGGCCGCCATCGCGGCCGGCGACGACCCCGACAGCGTCGCTTCGGCCGCGGGACGCCAGTTGGGTCTCGCCCTAACCGCGGCGGTGAGCGTGCTGGACATCCACGACGTGGTGGTTTCTGGATCCGGGCTCCCTCGCCAAGACCAGTTGTGCCGTGCCGCGTTGGCGACACTGCGGGCACGCACTCTGGCCCGCCTAGGCAAATCGGTCACCGTGCGGCCGTCGGACCTCGGTGACGATGTAATTCTTCTCGGTGCGAACGTGCTCGTGCTTAGCCAGGAGCTCGGGGTTGCCTGACGGGCATCCTACAAAGCATGCTGATTCACTCGTTGTCGGAACACTATGAGAGACCAACATTTGGTCTGCAGGCCGGCAAGAGACCGCGGCTCCAAGAAGGGGCCATTGGCAAGGATCCCCACTTGGGGTCAACAAGAAAGGAGTGGCCGCACATGCGGAAACTTATGAAATGGACAGTCCTGGTGATAGCGTTTTCACTTATTGCCGCTGCTTGTGGCGATGACGATGATGGCGGCACCACCACCGCTGCACCAGCCGCCGAAACTCCAGAGACAACCCGGGCTCCAGAGACAACCGAGGCAACAGAGACAACCGAGGCAACAGAGACAGAGCCTGAAGAGGTTACGATTACGATTGAGAGTTGGCGTTCGGATGATCAGGCGATTTGGGATGATCAGATCATTCCAGCGTTCGAGGCCGAATATCCACATATCAACGTGGTTTTTGCTCCTACGCCGCCGCTGGAGTATCCCCCTGCGTTGCGGACTCGTCTAGAGGGCGGGGTAGCAGGCGATTTGATCACCTGTTTCCCTTTTGATCGTTCGCGGGAACTCTATGAAGATGGTCATCTGGCGCCGTTGAACGATCTGGATGGGATCGACAGTTTCGGTCCTTCTGCGCAAGCCGCGTGGCTCTCCGCGGATGGGTCGACGCCGTACTGTTTGCCTATTGCGTCGATCATTCAAGGGTTCTACTACAACGTGGATGCCTTCAACGATCTCGGAGTGAGCGTGCCAGAGACTGAGGGGGAGTTCTTCGAGCTGTTGCAGACGATCCTGGACGACGGCACCTATACACCTATCGGAGTAGGCCTTTCTGAGTGGGAGGCCGAGCACATCTTGTTCCAGAACATCGGCGCGAACTATTGGAAGGGTGAGGAAGGACGATTGGCTCTGATCAGTGGAGAAGACAGGGTCACCGATCAGGAGTACGTCGACACCTTCGCCACAATGGCTCGCCTGGGGCCCTATATGCATCCCGGAGCTTCCGGTATCACCTATCCAGACGGGAAGATTCTGTTTGAGACAGGTCAAGCCGCGATCTACCCCGGTGGGTCTTGGGAGATTTCCGGGTTCGACGTGAACACCGACTTTGAGTTCAGTGCCTTCCGGACACCTCGTCCAGATGGTCAGGCCACGTGCTACATCGTCGACCATATCGACCTGGCGATTGGCCTGAATCCCGCATCGCCCAATGCCGAAGCCGCTCGCACGTTCTTGTCGTGGGTGGCCTCGCCTGCGTTCGCCGGCATTTACGCCGGTGCCTTGTCGGGCTTCTTCAGCCTGCAGGACACACCGGTCGAATATGACCATCCGGTGGCTCAGGAGTTTGTGTCGTGGCGTCAGGACTGCGAATCAGCCAATCGCACCGGCTACGAGGCCCTGGATTCGGGTGCTCCCGAGTTCCCCATTGAGTTGAGGGAAGTAAGCAACGCTATCATCCTTGGGGGCATGACCCCCGAAGACGGAGCTCAGAGGCTCCAAGACGGCCTCGACTCCTGGTACACACCGGGAGGCTAAGCACGAAATGCTGGCTGATGAGACGGCTTGCAGCACGTGGAGAACTGGTTGACCGAGGCTGAAGCGGTCGTCACCGAGAGACTCCCACCTGGCGGGGGATCTGCCGAGCGGCAGATCCCCCGCTCGGGTCCCGCCGCTGGCCGTTGTCGCAGATGGGTGCCGTTAATAGTATTCCTCACGCCAGCGACCATCATCTATTCGGTGTTCATGGTCTATCCGCTGCTGGATTCACTGCGGCGGAGCTTCTTCGACGATGACGGCAACTACGCCGGATTTGACAACTACGATACTCTGTTCACCAACCCGACTTTCTCGGACCGATTCTTTGACGCGCTGGGTCACAACTTGCAGTTCTTTGCGTTCCACATGTTGCTGCAAAACCCGGTCGGTCTGTTGCTCGCCGTTCTGCTGACCGCTCAGAGTGTCCGAGGCCTCAACATCTACCGGACGATGGTCTTCTTGCCGACGACGTTGTCAGTGGTCATCGTCGGGTTCATCTGGAGACTTATTCTGAGTCCGATATGGGGAGTCACCGAGACTATAGGGATAGACACCCCGTTGCTAGGCGAATCCCTCACAGTGCTTCCGACATTGTCACTGATATCGGTATGGCAATGGGTGGGCATCCCCATGATCTTCTTCTACGCCGTACTCATAGCTATCCCGAAAGATCTCATCGAAGCATCCCAAGTTGATGGAGCAGGATCCTGGCGGGCCTTCCGGAACATCACATTTCCGTTGTTACTGCCCATGTTGGGGATTATTTCTGTTCTAACATACATCGGCAATTTCAACGCTTTCGACTTGATATATCAGGTCAAGGGCATAGTCGCCGGCCCTGACTTCGCTTCCGATATTCTGGGCACTTTCTTTTACAGGACCTTCTTTGGTGCGTCTGGGACTACCGGCAGCGCGGCTTTGGGCGCCACGGTTGCGTCCGTGATGTTTATCATTATCTTGGTTGGCGTATTGCTATATATGTTCGGTTGGCAGCGACGCGTCACTACATACGAGCTATGAGCACAGCGACACGGGTTTCTAGACCGCCGAACAGGATTCGTCACATCAAACGGCGTATTCACTTGGGGCGTTGGGGAGTTCATGCCGCTCTGCTTTCCTACACTTTGCTCGCGCTCGGCCCGACATTGTTGATCATCTCTAATTCTGTGAAGTCACGGCGAGCAATCTTCGATGATGCTTTCTCGCTCCCATCTCCGGAAACCTTTGACTTGGTGGGATACCAAACAGTATTGAGCGGCTCAAGTTTTGATGTCTATTTTCGTAACAGTTTCATAGTGACGGTCGCTTCGGTGTTGCTGGTGGTGTTCTTTTCCGCAATGGCTGGGTTCGCTCTGGCAGAATACGACTTCAAAGGCAATACGCTGCTAGCTCTCTATCTGGCTATCGGTGTCATGATCCCGATCCGCCTTGGAACTGTCAGCATTCTCAAACTGATGGTGAGCCTGAATCTTATCAATACGCTGTGGGCGCTAATCCTGGTGTACACCGCGATGGGGCTGCCACTAGGCGTGTTCTTAATGTCCCAGTTCATGCGGCAAGTGCCGAGAGAACTGAAGTCAGCGGCCCGTGTCGACGGCGCCAACGAGTATCGGGTTTTTGGACTCGTCATACGCCTTGTTAGGTCGGGCATGGCAGCAGTGGCCGTTTTCACGATGCTGCCGGTATGGAACGATCTATGGTTCCCGTTAATCCTGGCTCCATCTGAAGGCACGAAGACGGTTACTCTAGGCGCTTCGGCCTTCCTCGGTCAGTTCGAAAGAAACTGGAACGCTTTACTTGCAGCTCTAACGCTTGCGATGGTACCGATTGTTCTCCTCTACATTATTTTTTCTCGGCAGTTCCTCAGAGGACTCACCGAAGGCGCCATCAAGTGATTATGCGAATCACCGTAATCCATAAACATTTAATGTGTAGCCATGGCTGATCTGCGATTGGCAGGCGTGTCGAAGGTTTACCCCAATGGATTCTGCGCCGTGAGCGATGTGAATCTGTACATCGTTCTTGATGGACGAACCGCTGTCAAACCTCGACGCCCGACTCCGAGTTCAGATGCGCATCGAGATGATCAGACTGCAACGCAATCTCGGGACAACAACCGTGGTACCTGACCCAGGACGAGGTGGAAGCGAAGACCATGGGTTCACGCGTAGCGGTCCTGCACGATGGCCTCTTCCAGCAGGTGGACAGACCTCAAGTGCTCTATGACCATCCCGACAACGTTTTTGTCGGAGCTATCATTGGATTGCCCTTGATGAACCTCTATCAGGGTCGAATAGACCGAACCGCCAAGGCGGCTGGCGCCGTCTTCGGCGCATATTCATTTTCGCTTCCACATCAGTGGACGGAAGGTGACGAGTTCTCCGGTAACGACGGGCAAGAAGTGATCGTGGGCATTCGTACCGAGTGGCCAGTCGAGCAGACCCGTGACAACGCCGACTGGCCTTCGTTTCGGGTGCGGGTAAAACTGGTCGAACCCCTCCGATCGGAGCTCGTTGCCCACACCACCATCGAGGCGGCTAGTGCTGAGATCGACACGCCCGGACTCGCGGAGGCATCGGTTGGTGGCTTCTGTGACGGTGCCCCGTGCCTGGTCCGCCTGTCACCCAGTAGTCACGGCGACGGGATCGACCGTGGCATCAACAGACCGAGCCTGCACCTGTTCGACGCCGCTACCGAACGTGCTCTTCGTGTTGGCCGGGACCTGTGAGCCAGGCGACGGAGCGCAGCGGCGTTGTGATCGGCGTAGACGTAGGCGGGACGAAGACACACGCGGCTGCCTTTGATCGGCATTTCAACGTCATCAACGACTTAAAGGTGCCGACACTGACCGGCGGAGTGGACAAAGTTGGGGCGGGCATCATCTCCACGATCGCCAAGCTGCAGTCCGACGGGCAACAACTCAAGGGTGTCGGGATCGGTCTCCCCGGAATCGTGGACAGCTCAGCCGGGTCAGTTCGGCACGCGTTCAACCTCGGGATCGGTGACGACGCCCTCGACATCGTGTCCCGGCTAGACGCCACCTTCAGGGCTCCCTGCTGGATCGCCAACGACGTCGACGCGGCTGCCCTGGGGGTCTTCGAGATTCTCGGTCGTGACAAATGCGGCGTCCGTGACCTCGTCTATCTCAGCATCGGCACGGGCCTCGCGGCTGGCGTGATCCTCGATGGGCGCATATACCGAGGCCAGAACGGTTTTGCCGGTGAGATCGGCCACTTTCGGGTCGATCCCGACGGACCGCAATGCGTATGCGGGCTGCAAGGGTGTCTCGAGGCGGTGGCGTCGGGGGCAGCCCTCTCCCGCCAATGGCCTCCGTCGGCCCGGCACTCATCGGTGGAGTCGCTCTTCGCCGCCGCTGACCGCGGCGACGACAACGCGACGCGCATCTTGCGGCGTGCCGTAGGGCATCTAACCAGCGCCATCCATATTCTTGCCCTGACCTTCGACGTTGACCGAATCGTGATCGGCGGGGGTGTCGCTGACGTTGGAGCTTCGCTGCTCATGGACACCCTGGGACAAGCCCTGTGCCGCCTGCAAGGCGGCTCTCCTTGGACACGGGCACTCAAACTTCCTGATCGAATCATGCTCAAGCCCTCCGAACCGGTCGGTGTCATTGGAGCAGCCGCTTTGACTCGTCGGAGTTGGCCGGTGTGACCGCGGTCAGCATTGTCGGAGGACGGTGCCTCACCACATCTGGACTCGAGGCGCTCACTCTCACCTTCGAGGGCGACACCGTCACCGCGCTCAGTCCCGCCGGGTCCATCGCGCCCTCGCCGCACAAAGACCCCGAGGACACTGCAGTGATCGACGCGTCAGGTCTTGTGGTCTCCCCGGGGTTGATCGACTTGCAGATCAACGGAGGCTACGGCCACGACCTCCAGCACGATCCGCGGGAGGTGTGGGATCTGGGATGCAAGCTGCTCCCCAGCGGGGTCACGTCCTTCCTCCCGACGATCATCTCCGGGCCTCCCAGCCTCACCCGCTCGATGCTGGAGGCGCTGCGGGCACGACCCGCTGACTACTGCGGCGCCGAACCCCTCGGAGCCCACTTTGAGGGCCCGATGCTCAGCACGCGGCATTCCGGCGCGCACCGGCACGAACACCTGACTGGCGCGAGTGCCGACGTGATCAATGACTGGCATCGTTCCACCGGCGTCACCATGGTGACGATCGCTCCCGAGCTTCCCAATGCGCTCGACGTCATACGCGAACTCAAACGGAGAGGCATCGTCGTGGCCGCCGGCCACTCGGCAGCTACTACTGACGAGACGCTGGCGGCTATCGCCGCCGGCGTGAGTACAGTCACCCATCTCTTCAACGCTATGGCCCCCCTCGGGCATCGAAGTCCCAATCTGGTCGGCGCGGCCCTGGCGGACACGCGCCTCACCGCCACCATGATCGTCGACAGCGTGCACATCGACCCCATCACGGTGACCGCGGTCTGGAACGCCAAGGGGCCCGCCGGCATCGCCCTAGTGACCGATGCCGTAGCGGCCATGGGGCAGCCGCCCGGCGCCTACCGGCTATCCGGCACCCCCACCGTCTTCGATGGAGTAAGCGTCAGGACTGCTGACGGTGTTCTGGCCGGCAGCGTGTTGAGCATGAATCAAGCTGCGGCCAACCTTGAGGAATTCACGGGCTGTGACCGGCACGAAGCTCTAGCGGCCGCGACCTCCACCCCGGCGGGGATCATAGGTGAAACCCGCCGCGGGCGTCTGGATCCGGGCTCGCTTGCCGACCTAGTGCTGCTAGATGACGACTACCGGGTCCATGCGACGATATGCGGCGGTCGAGTCTCCTACGTAGACGACGCAGCCCAGCACCGCCTCCCGAGATCGCTCGTGAAGGGCTTATAACCGCAATGGAGATCGTCATCACTGGTTCGGCCCGAGAGGCTGCGATCATCGCCGCCGACGCTTTCGAGCGTCTCCTGTCCGGCACAGATCGTCCCGTTATCGGCTTGGCCACAGGCAACTCCCCACTTCCCACCTACCGCGAACTCATCGAGCGTTACCGCAATCGGAGGTTAAGTTTCGCTCGCACGCAGTTGTTCCTGCTCGATGAGTACGTGGGCCTTGATCCCGAACATCCACAGTCATGCCGAAGCTTCATCCAACTCGAGCTCATCGAGCATGTGGACGTTCCAGCCGGCGCTCTGGTCGCTCTGGACTGTGCCTCGGCGGATCTCGCCACGGCGGGAGAAACCTACGAGCGGCGCATTGCAGACGCCGGTGGTATCGATTTGCAGGTGCTCGGCATCGGCGGCAACGGTCACATTGGATTCAACGAGCCGTCGTCCTCGGTTGCGTCAAGAACACGCCTGAAAACACTTGCCGCGGCAACCCGCAAAGACAATGCCCGCTTCTTCGGTGACGACCCGGACATGGTGCCCCGACATGGGATCACCCAGGGCATCGGTACCATTCTCGAAGCTCGCCATATTGTGTTGATTGCCACCGGTGAGGCCAAGAGCGGGCCGATCGCCAGGGCTGTGGAAGGACCGGTGACTGCGATGGTGCCAGCATCCGCTCTACAGCTACACTCCCACACCACTGTCATCGTCGACGAAGCTGCCGGTGGGCAACTGAAACATGCCGACTACTACCGGGAGACGTATCGCAACAAACCCGCTTGGCAACATATCTGATCGCGGCAATCCATTTGGCGTTGAACTGTTTCCGCTGCCGTGCTGGTTGTCGTCATTGGCCATCCCCGGTGCGATCCCCGTTCCGAGCTGCGGGCTGCACCGCGGGCTGTTGGCGCCTAACCTCTCGCCAGGGCTTGTCCTACAGAAAAGGGGACAGTTTTTTGAAACGGGTGCCTAAGCCTCGTGACTTTTGAAGGGGTGGCGGGTGGTGCGCAGGATATATGGCGGATATGTGCACGGTTTTCACTTGCGGTGTGCTGACCCGAAAGGAGGGTCTTCATGCCGGATCCGGCTATATGGTCCCCGACAAGAACGAGATGTCAGCCAGCCCGTTTACCGAACACCCATCGTCGGGGACTGGCAGTGTCCGGTGATCCTGTCGAGCCGGTCCGGATTTACATCCACCATCTGGGATCGGATCCCCGACACGACAACTCGTTCAGTCATATGAGGCATCTCCTGTCAAGTCGGAATCCTGAATGGCCGTCCTGAGATACGCCAGCTTGGAGAGTTGCCAGGCGGCTAACTCCCTACCTTGCCTGCCCGGGAATACCAATCCACTTGCATCTTTAAGAACCGCGGCTTCCTTGATCACAATCAGTGAGCGCTCAGGGACGGGTACTCAGTGCGGGCGGCCACCCTTCATCCTCTCGGCGGGTATCTCCCACAGCCGGTCCGTTAAATCAATCTCGGACCATCTGGCCCCTCTTGCCTCTCCATACCTGGTTGCCGTCAGCTCCACTCGTGTTTCGAAGGCGCTGACCGGGACGGCTTTGGAGGTTCGGTCCCGGGGTGGGCGGCGGTTGACCAGCGCCAGCGGGTAGTGGTCAATCCACCCCCGGGCGGAGCGGAACGACAGGAAAGAGCGGACAGCGATCAGGTGGGTGTTCCACCTATAAGCTGTGCTGTCGCCGCGATCTAGGAACACCCCGAGGATCTGACCTGCAGATGGTTCCCCAGGATGGCAAGGCGTCCCCGAGCCGGCGGGAACCGGGATCCGTATGCCTCCCACTCGTCAGGCTTCCATCCCGCACCGACGCCCAGGATCATCCGACCACCCGAGATCACATCCATCGTGGCGATCATCTCGGTGGTGATCGCCGGGTTCCTCCAGGCAGTGCACGCCACGGCGTGACCGATCCGCACGTGGTGCGTTAGGGTCGCCAGCGCCGAAAGGGATGTGAACGACTCGAACAGCATGTCGTCCTTGGCCTCCAGGCGCGTGTTCAAGTGGTCGAATAGCCAGATTGTTTCGAATCCGAGTCGATCGGCTTGCACCGTCACCTCGACGGCGTGGCCCCAGGCATCCTGGGCGTCCCACACGAATGAGCCGCGGCCCTGCTGGGTCACGACCAGCCCTGTCGCTCGTAGCTCCTTCATGGCCAAACGGATGGTGATCCTGCTTACCCCGAACTCCTTTTCGAGCTGGGCTTCGGTGGGAAGGGCGCCGTCGCTGGCAAACTCGCCGGCGCGGCCTCGTCACCAACTCGCTCGCCACCTTGCGGTAAAAGGGGGTTCGCCCGACGGCGGCCTCGTTGGGGACGGGAGGGTCGAAATGGCGCGAGCGCCGTTCATGCCGGCGAGAAAAGATGTGCGTCGGTATATAACGTCTTAAGACAAATTAGTAGGCTTATCTCGTGATATCGCATCGTATCGGGGGATTGGTGAGCAAAGACGGGTCTTCAGGTGCCGATGTCCTGGTGGTTGGGGGCGGAATCGTCGGGCTCTGTTCTGCGCTCCATCTCCAGCGACGGGGCTATGTCGTCACCATCATCGACCGCGGCGTCCCGGGCAATGGAGCATCCGGGCACAACGCCGGGATCTTCTCGATCGGCAATTGCATCCCTACGGCCACGCCCGGGGTGATTCGTTCTGTGCCCAAGATGCTCCTGGACCCAGCCTCACCCCTCGCAATCCGATGGCGTTATCTGCCGAAGTTGACTCCCTGGCTGGTTCGGTTCCTCTTGGCGAGCCGTCCGAGCCGGGTCGAACAGCTGTCCTTGGCAATCACGAGCTTGCAGAAACAGGCGGTGCGAGCGTATGCCGATCTTGTGCCCGTGCCGGATGGGGATGCGGCACTTTTCGAGGGCGGCCACCTCCTCGCCTATGGGTCGGATGCGGCATTCAAAAAGGCGACGTACAGCATCGAAATGCGCCGAGCGCGCGGCATCGATATGGAGATCTTGGACGCAGTGGGCGTCGCCGCCGCTTACCCGGTTCTGGGCGGCCGCATCCGCCACGGCGTACTGGTAACCGGTTCGTACTATGCCGACCCGCAAGTCTTCACTAAGGCCGTCGCCGCCCGCTTCATCCAAGCCGGAGGGCGATGGTTGCCGCGCACTGTGCGGGCCTTCGACATCAAAGGGAAGAGGGTGGCTGCCGTCGAGACTGACGAGGGCCGAGTTGAGGCTCCCGCGGTCGTTATCACCGCCGGGGCGTGGTCGCGATCGCTGGTACGCGCCCTCGGCTTCGAAACACCGCTGGAGACCGAGCGCGGATACGGAGTGCGGATACCTGACCCGGGTGTAGAACTCAACGGGCCGGTGATCTACATAGACCACCACGTCGGGATCAACCCGATTCCGGGTGCGCTCCTGCTGGCGGGAACCGATGAGCTTGCAGGTCTCCACGCACCCCCCGATTACGCCCGCGCCGACATGCTGATCGAGGCCGCCAAGAAGCTGTTCCCTGAGTTAAACACCGACGGAGCCGAGAAATGGATGAGCTTCCGCCCCTCTCATCCGGATTCGCTCCCAGTTATCGGCCGATCACCAAGGCAGGAAAATGTGTACCTCGCCTACGGACACGGTCATATCGGTTTCAGCCTCGGTGCGATAACCGGGGAACTGATCGGCCAACTCGTCGCTGAGGAGGACACCACCGTCGACCTCGAGCCGTTCCGCCCCACCCGTTTTAGGATGCTGGGGCGCCGGAGCCTCTGAACTTTGCTTGAGATTCGGTGGGGGCATTGATAAGGATTGCCCTGATGGGAAGAGACGAAACCCTCGCCTCGGGAGAGGTGCTGGTGCCTGCCTCTCACCTCAGGCGCTTCGCCGAGAGCGTCTTCTCCCAGCTCGGTATGACGCCCGTGCACGCCTTCTTAATGGCAGACCAGATCACCTGGGCGCATCTGCGGGGTCATTCTTCACTGGGCGCCCGCAAGATCATCCAGTACGGGACGAGGGTGCGCATCGGTGGCACTTCTCCTGTCGGCGAGTCCGAAGTGATTGTTGAAACTGCGGCCTTTGTACTTCTTGACGCCCAACACACGTTCAGTCAGGTTGCCGGTGTGGACGCGATGCGCAGGGCGGTGGCAAAGGCCAGGAATATCGGTTACGGCATGATCGGCATGGCGAACAACAACGGTCCGGCCCCTCCTCCATCCTTGGGGAGGAAAGACCAAACTTCTCGGGAACCAGGCGTTTGCCATCGCCAGTCCTTCCGGTTGCTACGACGATGTCATCTTCGACACGGCGCTTGGCGAGATGACTCATGTCGGAATGCACGGTTACCAGGAGCGCGGCGAACCGTTGCCCGAGGGTGTCGCACTCGACGTATCGGGACGTCCGACGGTGGATCCTGCCGAGGCAATCGCGGGGATTATGGTGCCGATGGGGGGCCACCGCGGTTACGGCCTGGCGGTGATGTGGGAGGTGCTGACCGGCGTGCTGGCCGGGGGCAGCCGGTTTATCGATGACATCATCATGCCGGACGTCTTTGATCGTCCCCAGGGCGTCAGTAGGTTATTTTTGGGACTTATATACCTAGGTTGACGGATAGCCACCAAGTCCTTTTGTCGCAGGGGTGGAATATTTTTAGATCGTGGTTCCTTGGGTACAGACGATTCGGCTAAAAGGGCGTTGTTTGCGCTCTGCGCATCGTCGCCTGGACACTATTTTCGCTTAGTGTTGCGAGTTGTATAACGCATGCCTGGAATCATGGAAAGGCATATACGGGTGGTGGAAAGAACACCATCCCGACGAGTCCCTTCCTCCGGAACTGATCCGGTTTCACTGTGACCGTCTGGCGATGTTCACCGATGTGTGCAAGGACCTACCCGAGTGGCAACGCTTGAGTGTATGGGTGGGGCGCGGCACGTTGCGTCGTTTCGACCGGACTATTCAGGCCTTCTATAAGAGGTGCAAGGATCCTTCCAAGAAGGCGGGGTTTCCCCGTTTCAAGCCGCGGCATCGGTGGAAGGCGATAGAGATTGTGAATGCTGGCCGCGCGATGCTCAAAGTACCGGGCGAGAGAAAGAACCTCAGTGAGAAGTGGTGGAGACTGGCGGTGAAGGGAGTGCCGCAGGTATCGCGTTGGTGTTGAGACAAAGGACTTTTCGATGGAACCGCGCATCAGCATTATCACCCTGGGCGTGACCGACCTGCCCCGCTCGGTGGAGTTCTATCGGGTCGGAATGGGGCTGCCCCTCTTTGACGAAAACACCGAGTCCATCGCCTTCTTCCAAAACCGGGGCACCTGGCTGGCCCTGTACCCCCGGGAATCCCTAGCCGCCGACGCCGGAATTGCCACGGAGGGCAGCGGCTGTTCGGGCGTCACCCTGGCCCACAACGTCCCGCACACCGGAGGAAGTGGACGCCTTGCTGGAGGTGGCCGTAGCCGCTGGCGCCACCCTGGTCAAACCGCCCCAGGACACCTTCTGGGGTGGTTACTCCGGCTACTTTGCCGACCCGGAGGGCTATTTGTGGGAAATCGCCTGGAATCCCCACTGTTGGATTGAGTGAGAAGATGATCGACATGGGGAATCCATAGAAGACGGATTCGACCTTCCCCACCTCTTACGCCGAGAACTCCCACCGGCCTACGCCTTGGCGCTGCCGTGTGGATAAAACGAATACGTAGACTGCTATGAGGAAAAGGTCGGCGATCCGAGGCCTCCGGCGGCACGTGAATGGAGTTGCAAACGTGAGTGCAGTGCATGACATGGGCGGCGAAACTAACGACGAGCCTATTGACCGAACGGAACGTAATCTCATGGGTTGGGAACGCCGGGCCGGCGCGCTGGTGGATGTGCTCTGTGAGAAACGAGTGATAACTTCCGACGAGTTGCGGCGGGGCATCGAGTCGATCCCTCTGGATGAGTACCGAAGCCTTGGCTATTACGAGCGGTGGTCGTCGTCGCTGGAGCTTCTCCTGGTCGAGAAGGGGTTGCTTACCACGGAAGAGATCGAGGTGAGATCAGCCGCGGTCGGGGAGAGGTGGGGCTAGATTGGCAGGTTTCCTCCCCGGAGACCCAGTAAGGGTCTTGCCGACGATGCTTGACACTCACCACCGGACTCCGGGATACGTCAAGGGAAAGGTGGGACGGGTGAAGGCCCTGTCCGGGAGGTTCTACGACCCCGAGTCGCGAGCATACGGTGGAAGTGGGTTACCGAAACGGGCCCTGTACCTGGTCGAGTTTGGTATGAGGGATCTTTGGGGAGGGGGTTACAAAGGGCCGGCGGCTGACAGTCTGCTGGTCGATATCTATGAACAGTGGATTGAACCGGCCAACGATCCTGTCGGCCGTGAGGTTGAAAATGGGTTCTGACGATCATCACCAGCATGGCGGCCACGGGGACCATGACCATCCCGGCATGGCTGAGGACATCGCTCTGAGCGAACGGGCCCGGCGTCTGCTGGCGATGGAGGAACTTCTGGTGGAAAAGGGCGTGATAGGCCCCGATGACGTCCGACGGGTTAGGGATGTGATAGCAGCTAGGTCGCCGATGGACGGTGCCCGGGTGGTGGCGCGGGCATGGATCGACCCGGCCTTCAAGCGTCGCCTGCTGGAAGACCCGCGGGCGGCATTGACCGAGTTGGGATATCCCCTGGTCTCCGGCGCCAAACTGGTGGTGGTCGAGAACACTGAAAAGGTGCATCACCTGGTCGTCTGCACCCTTTGCTCGTGTTATCCGACTTCTCTGCTCGGGCCTCCGCCCGACTGGTACAAGAGCTTCCCGTATCGGTCGAGGGCTGTCGTCGACCCTCGCGGGGTCATGCGCGAGTTTGGCCTCGAGGTGGGTAAGGATGTTGAGATCCGGGTCGTTGACAGCGCCGCCGACCTCCGGTATATGGTGGTGCCTCTGCGCCCTGAAGGGACCGAGAGGATGGGCGAGGAGGATCTGGTGGCCCTCGTCACACGCGATAGCCTGGTGGGCGTCGGCGTGCCCGACCAACCCGTTGACAATCCCTGATAGTAAGAAATCAAACTGGTCTGCCCGCGCCTGGGTCGTTCGCAATCCCTGACCCTTGGGTCCACCCGACCGCATCCTTTGCTGGGCTGTCCAACCACTATGGGACGCTGTCCGACGAAAGGACCCGGATTTACTTGACAGACGCTCTCCTTCGTGTCTAAAGTAAGGCCAAGAGGGTGGCCTTGGCTGTTAGTAACGAATTGTGTGATTTGATATCACGCGCCTATAATCGGCTGTTCTTGTCCTGTCGCATGCCTTAAGGAGGATCGCGTCTTGTCTGCGCGTCTGCCCGAGCGTTTTTCTTTCTCCCGTATCCCTACCGCCCATGAACTTCCCGATCTCATAGCTATTCAGCGAGATTCCTTCAACTGGTTTCTCGACGAAGGAATTGATGAGGTCTTCCAAGAGATCTCACCGATAGAAGATGTAACCGGGCAGCTGATCCTAATGCTGGCCGACCACACTTTCGGCGATCCTCCCTTCGATGTGGAGACCTGCAAGTCCCAGGACAAGACCTACGGGCGTCCCCTCACGGTAATCGGGCGTTTTCTGAACCGCCATACCGGGGAGATCAAGGAGGAGAAGATCTATCTGGGCGACTTCCCCATGATGACCCCCAAGGGCGTGTTCGTGATCAACGGGACGGAGCGGGTGATCGTCTCCCAGTTGGTTCGCTCCCCTGGGGTGTATTTCAATCGCACCTCGGACAAGAACTCCGATCTCTTCTTCTACAGCGCCAAGGTGATACCTGGGCGGGGGGCGTGGCTGGAGATGGATACCGACCGAAAGGACACCATCGGGGTGCGCGTGGATCGCAAGCGTCGCCAGCACATGTCCTCTTTCCTGCGGGCGATTGGGGTCAGGGTCCCGGGTACGGACCGGGTTGTCGAGACCGACGAAGAGATCCTGGAGATTTTTGAGGGGGCCGAATCGGTGAGAAACACTCTGGAGAGAGATACGGTTCCCCCCAACCGCGATGCGGCGCTGATAGATCTCTATCGCAAACTCCGTCCCGGTGAGCCGGCTTCCGCCGAATCCGCCCTGGGGCTGATCAACAATTGGTTCCGCAATCCCAAGCGCTATGACCTGAGTCGGGTGGGGCGTTACAAGCTGGCCCAGAAATTCAACGACGAGGCTCCCGCCGACTATCGGGAGTCCCCACAGAACGGAGCTCGGCAGAACCTTCAGCTGCTCCGCGACGAGGACATTATCGACACCTTGCGCTATGTGGTGGCTCTGCATGCGGGTCAGCCCACGATGACCACCCACCGCGGGATGGAAGTGCCGGTTCTGACCGACGACATCGACCACTTCGGGAATCGCCGGGTGAGGACGGTGGGAGAGCTGGTTCAAAACCAGTTGAGGATTGGTTTGGCGCGGCTGGAGAGGGTGGTCAAGGAACGGATGTCCACCAAGGATCATCATTCCATCACTCCCCGGATACTCATCAACAGCCGGCCGGTCACCGCCGCCATCATGGAGTTTTTCGGAACGTCCCAGCTCAGCCAGTTTATGGACCAGCCCAACGCTTTGGCCGGTCTCACCCACCGCCGTCGGCTGTCGGCGCTGGGTCCGGGGGGACTGTCCCGGGAGAGGGCCGGCTTCGAGGTGAGAGACGTTCACCCATCCCACTACGGACGGATGTGTCCCATCGAGACGCCGGAGGGTCCCAACATCGGGTTGATCGGGTCTCTGGCTACCTACGCACGGGTCAACCGCTACGGGTTCATCGAGACTCCCTATCGCAAAGTACGTGACTCCAGGGTGCTGGACGAGGTTGACTACCTGGCGGCCACCGAGGAGGAACGGTTCGTGATCGCCCAAGCCAACGCTCCCATTGGAGAGGACGGGACCTTTGTCAACGACACCGTACTCGTCCGGCGGGCCGCCGGAGAGGTGGATCGGGTGCACCCCTCGGAAGTGGACTATATGGATGTCTCCCCCAAACAGATTGTCTCTCTTTCCACTTCCCTGATTCCCTTCCTGGAGCATGATGACGCCAACCGCGCCTTGATGGGCTCCAACATGCAGCGTCAGGCGGTTCCGCTTTTGCGTTCCGAGGCGCCTCTGGTGGGAACGGGCATGGAAGAGGTGGCGGCCCGTGACTCCGGAGACATGATCAGCTCTCCGGTGGACGGCAAGGTGGTGGAGATAACCGGAGAGGAGGTGGTGGTGCGCGCCCGGGGTGGGAAGACTCACCATCTGCGGATGGACAAGTTCACCCGTTCCAACCAGGGAACCTGCATCAATCACAAGCCGGTGGTGCGAGAGGGCGAAGAGGTGAAAAAAGGTGACGTGCTGGCTGACGGGTCGTCCACCAGCTACGGTGAACTGGCGCTTGGAAAGAACCTACTGGTGGCGTTCATGCCCTGGCAGGGATATAACTTCGAGGATGCCATCGTGCTCTCCGAGCGGCTTGTCAAAGAGGATATTCTCACTTCGATCCACATTGAGAAGTTGGAGACCGAGGCAAGGGAGACCAAGCTGGGTGACGAGGAGATCACCCGGGACATCCCCAATGTCCCCGATGAAGTGCTCGCGCATCTGGATGAGAACGGGATCATACGGGTGGGGGCTGAGGTGAGTCCCAATGACTACCTGGTGGGCAAGGTGACACCCAAAGGGGAGACAGAGCTGACTCCCGAAGAGCGTCTGTTGCGGGCTATTTTCGGGGAAAAAGCCCGCGAGGTGCGGGATAGCTCCCTGAAGGTCAAACACGGGCAGGGGGGCAAGGTGATCGATGTCAAGGTGTTGCGTCGCGCCGACGGAGAAACTCACAAGTCAGGGGTGAACGAGCAAGTGCGGGTATATGTGGCGCAGCAGCGCAAGATCTCCGAAGGGGACAAGCTGGCTGGCCGGCACGGTAACAAGGGGGTGATCGCCAAGATACTTCCCGAGGAAGATATGCCGTTTTTGGCGGACGGAACCCCGGTGGACATTGTGCTCTCGCCTCTGGGGGTTCCCTCCCGGATGAACCTCGGTCAGGTTATGGAGACTCACCTGGGATGGGCGGCCGCAGCCGGATGGAAGAACTATGCGGAGGAAAATAGCCCTCTGCCCCCCAGTGGCGAACCGTGGAGCAAACTGGCCACTCCGGTCTTTGATGGGGCTCGGGAAGGAGAGATACTGAAGCTTTTGCGGAACGCTCTCCCCAACGCCGATGGGGAAAAGCTCATTGACAAGGCCGGCAAGACTTATCTGTACGACGGCCGGACGGGTGAGCCTTTCGACAAGCCCATCACAGTTGGATACATCTACATTCTCAAACTCGTGCACCTGGTGGACGACAAGATCCACGCCCGCTCGACCGGCCCTTACTCGTTGATCACCCAACAGCCTCTGGGCGGCAAGGCGCAGTTCGGCGGTCAGCGCTTCGGGGAGATGGAAGTTTGGGCATTGGAGGCCTACGGCGCCGCCCACGCTCTCCAAGAGTTCCTGACCATCAAATCCGATGATGTCCGGGGTCGGATCCGGGTCTATGAAGCTATCGTCCGAGGCGACAATCCTCCAGAGCCAGGCGTGCCGGAGAGCTTCCGGGTGCTGGTGAAAGAGATGCAGAGCCTCGGATTGAGTGTGGAGATGCTTTCCGCCGGTGAGCGGGTGGACCTCCGGGAACCGGATGAGGACGCATATCGGACCACCAGCATGCTGGACGGGATTGACATCTCCCGTCCAGAGAGACCCGAGGAAGCAGTTCCGACCTTTTCCTATGGAAGTTTTTAGACAACGGCCCAACGGGGGAGATAGCCAATGACGATGACCGAACCACAGCTACATTCCGCAAATCGCCGTCTCGTGTTCGATGAGGTACAGATCAGTTTGGCCTCAAGCGATCAGATCCGTGCCTGGTCGTATGGCGAGGTAAAAAAGCCTGAGACCATCAATCACCGTACCCTGAAGCCCGAGCGGGATGGGCTGTTCGATGAGCGGATATTCGGCCCGCAGCGGGACTGGGAGTGCTACTGCGGAAAATACAAGAGGGTTCGGTACAAGAGCCTGATATGTGAAAAGTGCGGAGTAGAGGTAACCCGTTCCAAGGTACGACGGGAAAGAATGGGTCACATCGACCTGGCGGCGCCTGTGGCACATATTTGGTTTTTCAAGGGTGTGCCCTCCCGTCTGGGATATCTGTTGGACATTTCGCTTCGCGATCTGGAGAAAATTATCTATTTCGCCGCCCATGTGGTTACATCGGTGGACCGGGTCCGTCTGCTGAGGGATCTGCCCGATCTGGAGAAGGAGTACCTCGAAGAGGTAAGGGAGGCGAGGGAGCAATTCGAGGAATGGCGGAGTGTCCGGCTGGAGGCTTTGGAGATCGAGTTGGCTCGTATGGAGGAGGGAGGCGCCAGGCCATCGGAGATCAGGGCGGCTGACAAGACGGCTCAGACCCAAATCGCCGATCGCGTGCGGAGAGTGGAGGACGAATGCGAGTTGGCTTCCGAAGCGTATGAAACCGTTCGCCGTTTGCAGGTGAAAGACCTGGTGGAGTACGAGCAGCTGTGGAGGGTGATAGAGATCAACTACGGGAGCTACTTCACCGGGGGAATGGGAGCGGAGGCGATTCGGGATCTCTTGGCCGGTATGGATCTCGATGCGGAGATGCTGAAGTTGCACGAGGATATGGATGCCAACTCGGCGCAGCGTCGCCAAAGGGCCACGCTGCGCATGAAAGTGGTGCGCCCCTTTGCCCAGGGGCTGAACAACCCGACCAACATGGTTCTCCACACCTTGCCGGTGATCCCTCCCGATCTGCGACCCATGGTGCAGTTGGACGGAGGACGTTTCGCCACTTCCGACCTCAATGACCTCTACCGGCGGGTCATCAACCGCAACAACCGGCTCAAGCGGCTATTGGAGTACGGGGCGCCGGAGATAATTGTGAACAATGAAAGGCGCATGCTGCAGGAGGCGGTGGACGCCCTGTTCGATAACGGTCGTCGCGGTCGGGCCGTAACAGGTCAAGGCACCCGGGCCCTCAAGTCGCTTTCCGACATGATCAAGGGCAAGGCGGGCCGATTCCGCCAGAACCTGCTGGGCAAGCGGGTTGACTATTCGGGCCGGTCGGTGATCGTAGTGGGCCCTCAGCTCAAGCTGCATCAGTGCGGTCTTCCCAAGGAGATGGCGCTGGAGTTGTTCAAGCCCTTTGTGATGAAGGGCTTGGTTGACGGCGATTTGGCGCCCAACATCAAATCCGCCAAACGGATGGTCGAGCAGCAGCGGGATGAGGTCTGGGATGTTTTGTCGACGGCCATATCCGAGCATCCGGTGCTGTTGAACCGCGCCCCCACCCTGCACCGGCTGGGCATACAGGCTTTCGAGCCGGTGTTGGTGGAAGGCAAGGCCATCCAGATTCACCCGCTGGTCTGTGAGGCGTTCAACGCCGATTTCGACGGCGACCAGATGGCGGTCCATTTGCCCATCTCCCCTGAGGCTCAGGCCGAGGCTCGCATCTTGATGCTGTCGCCCAACAATATGCTCTCCCCCGCCTCGGGTCGCCCCATCGTCACCCCCAGCCAGGACATGGTGATCGGAATCTACTACCTCACCGAACTCGAACCGGAGGCTCGAGGCGCCGGTCGGGTGTTCGGGTCGGTGGATGAGGCGATAATGGCCCACGAGATCGGCGAGTTGAACCTGCACGCTCCGATCTCGGTGCGGCTCGGCGTCCTGACGGGCGATCCCGAGCGTCACGCCGAGTTGAAAGCTGAGTTGGAGGGCCTGATTACGCCCGATCCGGTGGCTGGAGGCGCACTGGCAGAGACCACGGTGGGACGGGCCATCTTCAACCGGGCGTTTCCCGACTCCTTTCCTTATGTGAACGCGCCGGTGATCAAGTCGGGTATCCGCAAGCTGGTGGAAGTGGCTATCAACCGTTACCCCCGTTTCGAGGTGGAGAGAACCCTCGACAAGCTCAAGGAACTGGGATTCAGCTACGCCACCGTGTCCGGACTGACCATTGGTTTGGAGGATGTCAAGACACCCAAGAAAAAGAAGAGCATTCTGGCCCGGCACGCCCGCAAGGCTGACAAGGTCCAGGACCTCTACGAAAAGGGAGTGATCACCGACAGCGAGCGGCGTGCGGAGCTTATCGAGATCTGGAGCGAGGCGACCGAAGAGGTCAAAGACGCCATGGAGGCGACACTCAAATCCGAGCCATTCAATCCCTTGGAGATGATGGTTGGCTCCGGAGCGAGAGGCAACACCATGCAGGTGCGCCAGATCGCCGGGATGAGGGGATTGGTGGCCAACCCCCGGGGAGACATTATCCCAAGTCCCATCACCTCCAACTTCCGCGAGGGCCTGTCGGTGCTGGAATACTTCATTTCCACCCACGGCGCCCGCAAGGGCCTGGCCGACACGGCGCTACGGACCCGAGACGCCGGCTATCTGACGCGAAAGTTGGTGGACGTTTCCCAGGAAGTGCTGGTCAGAGAGACGGAATGCGGGACCGATCGGGGGGTGGTGGTTCCAGTGGTGACCTCGGAGGGGGCGCCGGTGCGGCATCTGCGCAGTTATATCTTCGGAAGGATGTTGGCCGCGCCGGTGAAGATCAAGCGGTCGGTCCTCACCACCGACCGGGGCGTTCGCATGACAGAAGGCGTCCTGATAGATACGGAGGTGCTGAGAACCATTATCAACCGCGCCGCGGAAGTGGGGACGGTGCGGGTGCGGTCGGTGCTTACCTGTGATACCCGCGCTTCGGTCTGCCAGCTCTGCTACGGCATGAGCCTGGCCACCGGCAAGATGGTCGAGGAAGGAGCGGCGGTGGGGATCATGGCCGCCCAGTCAATTGGTGAGCCGGGAACCCAACTTACGATGCGCACTTTCCACACCGGGGGAGTTGCCGGTTCGGACATCACCCAGGGCCTGCCCCGGGTGCTGGAGCTGTTTGAGGCAAGAAGCCCCAAGGGCAGAGCCGTCCTGGCGCCCATCAGCGGGACGATCGAAGTAATCGCTGAGGAAGGTCGCCGGATTCGGATCACCGGCAGGGACGAGTTTGGCATGCCCAGCGAGATCGAGATTCCCCTTTCCCGCCATTCCCGGGTCAGGGTGGCGAACGGAGCATCGGTGCTGGCAGGCGACCCTCTTACCGACGGGCCGCTCGATCCCAAGCAGGTGTTGGAGTATCGGGGGGTCAGAGACGCCCAGCAGTATCTGGTCACGGAAGTGCAGAGCGTCTATCAGTCCCAGGGTGTGGAGATCCACGACAAGCATATAGAGCTGGTGGTTCGCCAGATGTTGCGACGGGTCAGGGTCGTGAAGACCAACGATTCACGGTTCCTCCCCGCCGAACTGGTGGACGGCCAGGTGTTTTTGGATGAGAACCGCGGACTTCTGGAAGAAGGCAAAACTCCTGCCACCGGCCGTCCGGAGCTGATGGGTATCACCAAGGCCTCGTTGGCCACCGACTCATGGCTGTCGGCTGCTTCCTTTCAGGAGACCGCCCGGGTGTTGACCGACGCGGCCATATTCGCCAAATCGGACCGCATGAAGGGGCTCAAGGAAAACGTGATCCTCGGCAAGCTGGTGCCAGCCGGCACCGGGGCTGTCCAATATCAGGGTCATGGGCCTCATGTGGTGGGTTACAAGCGGCCGGTTGTTCCTGAAGGCTTGGAGTACGCTACTTTGATGACCGAATCGGAGTTGGGCGGCTCCTTCAATCCCGCCGATGACCTGGCCCTGGGGCTGGGGGTGAGCGAAGAGCTGCTGAGTTCTGTGTTCTCCGGCCCTCCGTTGGAAGAGCCGGCGCCGGCGCCGGCCAACAGCCTTTCTGCCTCGGAGGGCGAAGCCGGGTCGCCGATGGAGGACAACCCGGCGTAAGCCCTTAGTTGTGGGAGCACAGGGTTTTGCGAACCCGCCCTGGTCCGGCGGCCAGACCTCCGGCGAGTCCCAATCCGTTGGAGAGTTGCACGATAGCCGCGGCCAGCAAATGCCGCGGCCAGCCGCCCGTGACCGCTGTCAGGTAAACCATCCAGCCTCCCGCGATCAGGGGGAGGGCCCACCACCAGCCGAGTGGCGCCGCGACAACCAGCGCCAGGGCCAGGGCGACAGTCAGGCCCAGGGGAGCCAGGGGGCGGAGGGTGGGGAGCGCCCGGTTGGCGTACAGCATCTCGGCCTTGGCCCTGCCGTATTGGTAGAACTGTTTCCAGAGCGCGCCCGGGGTAGATCGAGGCCGATACAAAGAGCGGATAGCGGGGTCCAGCACCACCTTTCCTCCTTGTTTGCGGATCCGATATGCCAGGTCGGCGTCCTCGGCAACTCCACTGGGAAACCTCCTGAAACCCATCTCCAGAAGGCGATGGCGCCACATTGCGCCCAAATAGACGGTGTCAGCCAGACGGCGTCGGTGGACGCGTCGGTACGGTGCGGGGCCCACTACCCACGGGTTGCCCATCACCGAGGCCACTGCCCGCCCGAAGGGGTTGGATCCCTCAGGACGCATGGGTCCTCCCACCAGATCCGCTCCGGTCTCCACCAGCGCCTCCACATTGCGGCGCAGATAGTCGCGGGCATACACGGTATGGGCGTCTGCTCTGACTGCGATGTCTCCGGTGGCCGTCTCCACGGCGAGGGCGAGGCTTTCGGTGAGGTTTCTCGGTTTCGGGGAAGCTATCACCACCAAGCCGGGAAGGTGCTCCTTCCAGGATGCCAGTATGGTCGCGGTGTTGTCGTGGGATCCCCCATCCACCGCGACCAGTTCCCATTTTCCCCCGTAGTCCTGATCCCGGAGCGAATCCAACACCTGCCCTATGCCCGCGGCCTCGTTGAGAAGCGGCATGAGAACGGAGATGCTTGGCCACAGACGAGTCACGGGTAACCACCATAGCCATGCCTACCCGTATCTGTACGCCAACCAGGCAAACGGCGTGCTTAACATTTGCCGTCTATGCGTAGCAAATTCGTGGTGTCGATGGCGGTTGTCGATCTCGCCCTCCTAGCGGGTTCGATGGCGTTTGCCTCGTGGGTTCTCTACGGGACGGCTTTGCCGTGGAATGCCGGGGAAGTCGGCTTGCAAGTACTGCCCCTGCTCGGTTTTGTGATGCTGGCGGGTTTGGGTTCCTCGACGACCATCCTGTCGATGTCGGGTCCGGGAGTGCCCCGTCCCAGCTACGGCAGGGGTATGGCCACGGTGATCGTTACCCTGTCAGCCACCGCCCTCATAGTTTTGGCCACTCGGGTCTACTTTTCCCGATCTCTGTTGTTGGCGACGGTGGCGGTCTGGGCAGTGACTGTCGTTTTCCACAGGGCGGCTCGGCGACGTCGGCCCTGGATCGAGCCGATGGTGGTGTTCTCCTCCGATCAGGAAATGGTTGCCGACCTGAAGAGCGCCCCTCACGCCGAGGTGTTGATGGTCATCGATCCTTCCTCGCATCCCGATCACCGGCCCCTGGATCCCAGAGCCACTTTGGTGGTGGATATGGGCGCGGCCCACTCTCCGGCGGTCGCAGAACTGGTTTCCGGACACGACTTGGCCGGACGGGTGGTCAAACCTCTCGTCTCCGTATACGAGGAGCACACCGAGCGGGTTCCGCTTCCCCGGCTGGTGGAGGAGTGGCAGATGACCTCCACCCTGCATCGGGTCCGGAACTGGCTGTGGGGAAAGAGGCTGTTCGATCTGGTGGCGGTGACGATCACCCTGCCGGTCTGGCTTTTGGTGGCCGGGGCGGTGGCTGCCGTGGTTCGGATGTTCTCACGAGGACCGGTGCTCTTTCGCCAAACCCGGGTGGGAAAGGGAGGACGGCCTTTCACCATATACAAGTTCCGGACCATGCGGTCCGACGCGGAAGCCGATGGTCCCCGATTTGCGGAGGTGGACGATCCCCGCCTGGTCCGGGGAGGAAGGTTTTTACGGCGCTACCGGCTCGACGAGATACCCCAGTTGTGGAATGTGTTGACCGGGGATATGAGTCTGGTGGGCCCCCGGGCTGAGCAGGTCCCCTTTGTTGAGGAGTTCTCCCGCGAGATACCCTTTTACTCCCTGCGGCATCTGATAAGGCCGGGGGTAACTGGCTGGGCCCAGATCAACGCCGCCTACGCCTCCGACCTGGAGGGCACTGTCCGAAAGCTCACCTACGACCTCTACTACATAAAGCACGTCTCTCCCCTCTTGGATTTGCGGGTATTGTGGTCATCGGTTTGGACGGTCATAACCGGGTCGGGCTCCCGATGAGCCGGGACGAACCACTACCCACCTCGACCGCGGACGGCGGCACTGTAATGATGGTGGTGGGGGCGGTGGCCGGGGGAGTGTCCGCCTACCTGTTCCATGCTCTGGGCGGAAGGGGTTTGGGCGCCGAAGCTTACGCTCCCATCGGGGTGATGTGGACGGGTGCCTTCATCACTGTTGCGGTGTTATACCTACCCCTGGAACAGTGGGTTACCCGCGAGGTGACCCAGACGCGAAATCCCCTGTCGGGGGGGCGGAGATTGTTGTTGGGGGTGGTGGCGTTGGCGATGGTTTCCGCGGCAGTGGCAACCGGCTGGACTTTGTCTTCTCTTACCGAGCGGGTCGGAACGCATGTCATCCAGATGCTGTTGTTGATGTTGGGGTACGGATGCTTCTGGACGGGGAAGGGGATGCTCCAAGGAAGGGGACGGTACGGTCGGGTGGGTTGGCTGCTGTGTGCGGAAGGGGTGGTGAGGCTGGCGGCGGAGTTGGCGACGCTGTCCGCGGGAGGGACGGCGGTTGGCTTGGGATGGGCAATGGTTGCTGCCCCGTGGGTGGTGTTTCTCTTCGGTTTCTGGCGAGGAGAAGAAGCTGATCGGCCTGCCTCGGCTGGAAGGGTCTTCATTCAGCAGTACGTTCTGGGGGCATTCGCCGCCCATATCCTGGTGGCGGCTGCGCCTTTGGTGGTGACCTATATGGGCGCCACGGCGGCGCAGGTGAGCGTGGTCTTTATCGTGTTTGTCCTATTCAGAGCACCGCTCACCCTGATGTACAGCCTCCAGGGTCGCATACTTCCTCCCTTGGTGCGAATGATGACCAGGGGTGAGGATGAGTCTCTGCGAAAGCTCGGGGTGAAACTTTGGATGTGGTCGGTGGGATTCGCCGTCTTGGCGGGATTGGTGGGATATCGGGTGGGACCGCAGGTGGTGGAATTGCTGATGGGCTCCACCTTCGTGCCTTCTGCTCCGGTTGCCGCGCTGGTGGCGGCGGGCACCGTTACAGCGGCCGGTACCCAGTTGATGGCTCAGATTCTGGTGGCGGGATCACGGACAGGGCGGTTGGCGACTGCGTGGGCGGTCGGGTTGGCGGCGGCCGGGATGGTTGTCTGGCTGGCCCCGGCCGGGCCGATCATGGCCGTGGCGATCGGATTCGTGGCGGGAGAGGCGACTGCTCTGACCACAGTGGGGATATTGGCCTTATCCCGTTCGGGTGTGCAGGTAGAGGAATAGCCGCTTTCATCCGAGCGTATCGTGTCCAGCGGCGATGATCGGATCGCAGATGGGGGCTGAGACGACTCACCATTGAGGGGGACAGGAGCGGAACCCGGGAGGGCATGCGGATTCCACCGTCCATCATCTCAATGAGCCCGGCCGATGCCAGTACTCCCAGATAGAAGGGTTCGGGGACGGTCCGCTGCCGAAGCCCGGCCACAAACAGCTCCAATAGGTCGCGAGTCGCCCCTTGCCAATCGCCGCGGCCCAGAAGCGGCGGACATATTTATGGCCTGGAGAGAATCCCTCCTGGGGAGGCGGGACGAGCTCTACGGAAAACGACCGGATGTGGGGAACCCGGCGGATGGTCCCATTGACCGCCAGGGTTTTGGCAAGGAGTGCTGTTGTCGTCATGCATGAGTTTGTATTGTATTACGGTATATGACAGAGGGTAGTCTTGTCGAGTTCTTTCGCGTGCTAGTGAAGAACACCGCGAGATGTCCGTTCTCTACCCGGAATCCGACTCTTCGGAAGCTGCTGGGGCGGTGTCTGGTGTCTCGCCGTTGGAGAGGATGATGGTTATCACGTCTCCGGACGTGATCTCGGTTTCGGGGGCGGGTTCGGTGGTGATCACTCGGTCGACTTCCAACTCCAGGTGGGGTGCGTAGGTCACGTCGGGGACTATCAAGAGGCCGGTTTCCTGCTCCAGTTGCCGGATTTCCTCCAAGACTTCGTTGATGGTGAGACCGGTCCAATCGGGAATCAGGATTGTGTCTGGTGTCTCGCCGTTGGAGAGGATGATGGTTATCACGTCTCCTGAGGTGATCTCGGTTTCGGGGGCGGGTTCGGTGGTGATCACTCGGTCGACTTCCAACTCCAGGTGGGGTGCGTACACAACATCGAGGATCATGAGGAGGCCGATTTCCTGCTCCAATAACCGGGTGTCGTCCAGGACTTCATTGATGGAGAGGCCGGTCCAGTCGGCAAGCGGGGCGGTGGGAAGCACTCCGGTGGAAACCTTCAGAGTGACGGGGTCGGCGTGGAGTGCGCTAGTGCGCGGCGGAGGTTGTTGGGAGAGAACTTCTCCGGCGGGCGCCGCCGAGTCCACATCTTCGATCTCCCTGTTGAGTCGGGAGTTGACCAACGCTACCTTGGCCGTCTCCAGATCCAGCCCGATCACCTGTGGCACTGAGGTATTGGGCCGCAACAGGTAGCGGCCCAGCCCGGGGGGATCGGGTGGGAACCCGGTCACCTCGGCATCTTCCAGCATGACCTCCATGAACTCCGCCCAGATGGGAGCAGGCACCGTTCCTCCGTACACCCGACGGTAGTGTTCTCCGCCGATAACCACGTTTTCCAGAGGGATCTGATTGTGTTCATAGCCCACCCACACCGCGGTGGTGTGAGTGGGAACGAAGCCCACATACCAGGCATCGCGAAAACCTTGGTGGGTTCCGGTTTTTCCTCCCTGGGGGCGTCCGATGAAAGCCCGGGACGCGGTTCCCTCCGGTGTGGGGACCTTGACCAGGGGTATACGGGCGGCGGCAAAGGCGGCGGGATCCCCATTGCTCTGATGCTCGACCTCATGCTCGTAAAGAATTCGGGAGTCGGCCGAAATTATCCGGGAGATGATGTAGGGAGCGGCCCACTGCCCGTTGGTGGCGAAATTCGAATACGCCGACGCCATCTCCAGGGGGCTCACCGCCCCGGTGCCCAACACGATGGAGAGGACCTCTGGCAGTTCGGACTGGATACCCAGCCGGTGAGCGACCTCCGCCACCTTTGCTGGCCCGATGATCTCCGAGAGCTGGGCGTACACCGTGTTTATGGAAGAGCTGGTGGCGTCGGCCAGGGTCAGTACCCCGTAGTCCCGGGTTCCAACGTTGCGCACCGACCAGATGTCGGAGTCTTCAACGCACACCGTCGGACATTGAATTTCGATGGTTGGCGGCGCCGGGAAAGCCGTCCCCAGGGAGATGTTGCGTTCCAGGGCCCCCAGCAAGGCGAAGGGCTTCATACTGGAACCGGGGTTGCGCCGGCCCTGGATGGCCAGGTCAAACTGGATGAAATCGAAGGGGAGGCCGGAAGCCATCACCTTCACCGCCCCGGTGAGATTGTCCACGGTGACGATCGACCCGGTGGGAGAGCAGGAGTGTTCGGTGGCGTAGCTCTCCAGATATGACAAAGGGTCGGCGGGAAAGAGCTCCTGGCAGAGGATCACGTTCTGCTGATAGTCGGGGAGAGGCATCCAGCCTTCCAAGACCCCATAGGCTTGGCGTTGGAGAGCGAGATCGACGGTGGTCTCGATGCGGAGTCCCCCTCCTCCCTGACACTCGAGATTGTCGGCGGCGCAGCCGAAGATGGCCTTTTTGCGTTGCTCGGGTGTGTCTCCCAGGAAAGCGAAACGAGGATGGTAAAGGAGTTGGCGGTTCACTTCCGCCACAACGTGATCCGCCTCTCCCCGGAACGGGACATGCTCAGCGACATTGAGGGCAGAGTCCTTGGCCTCTTCGGCCTCCTCGGGGTCCGCCCAGCCGTTTTCCACCATCTTGTCGATGATCAAGTCACGGCGATCTTTCGTCCGCTCGGGACGCACCCGGGGGTTATAGAAGGCGGGGTTGCGGATCAATACCGCCAGGGTGGCCGCTTCCTCCAGGTTGATCTTCTCCAACGGCTTGGCAAAGAACTCCCGGGAGGCGGTACTCACCCCGTAGGCGCCCGATCCGAAATAGACCGAGTTGAGATAGAACTCTAGGATCTGGTCTTTTTCGTAGGTTCTCTCCAGGTCGGTGGAGACAAAGGCTTCCCGTATTTTCCGCTCAATGGTTACTTCGTCTCCTACGAAGTGGTTTTTGGCCACTTGCTGGGTTATGGTCGATGCGCCCAGGTTGGTTTGGTACAGGAAGTTGTACACCGCGGTCCGGGCGATGGCGGTGAAATCGACCCCCTCGTGCTCGTAGAAGTCGTCGTCCTCGGCAGCCAGCACCGCGTAGATCACCACCTCAGGCATCTGCGCGAGCGGTATGGGTTCAGACACCCGTCCGTCGTGCAACTCGGCCAGGAGATCGCCTTCGGAGGCGTAAACCCGCGAGACCCGGGATAGGTCGGGCAGGGTAAGGTCAATCGTCGATACGTCAGGGTTTAGCCTTCCGGTCACCTCTTCGAAGACTCCGAACACCGCGGTTACTCCCAGGAAAGCGAGGAGGACCCCCCAGCCGGCGGTGATCACCACTATGGCCAGGAGGCCGGCCAGGGACGGCATCCATCGGTCCCGGCGGTCCTGGGACTCGGCGCGGTGAAAAGGTGATGGGCGAAGCATTTAAAGGAAGGAGTGCGGCGGGGAGGGTACGATTTGTATGACAATCGCGAGGATATAGGGGTTATGAAAGAAACTGTTACCACCCCGGGAGGGATAGTCACCGAGGAGGTTTACACTGGCCCGGTGGACGACACCCGGTTGGGTATGCCCGGTGAGTATCCCTTCACCCGCGGCCCGTACCCCTCCATGTATCGGCGCCGTCTATGGACCATGCGCCAGTATGCTGGGTTCGGAACCGCCGACACCTCCAACCAGCGGTTTCACGCCCTGTTGGCAGCGGGGCAGACCGGACTTTCGGTGGCTTTCGATCTCCCTACCCAGATGGGTCTCGACTCCGACCATCCTCTGGCCCGGGGAGAGGTGGGGCGGGTGGGAGTGGCCATTGACACGCTGGCCGACATGCAGCGTCTCCTAGGAGGCATCCCCCTCGCGGAGGTCTCCACCTCGATGACCATCAACGCCACCGCTCCCATCCTGCTCTTGCTCTATGAACTGGTGGCCGAATCCCAGGGTGTGAAACCAGACGAACTGCGGGGCACGGTGCAAAACGACATACTCAAGGAGTACATCGCCCGGGGGACGTACATCTATCCCCCCGGCCCTTCCATGAGACTGGTGACCGACCTGATCGCCTACGCCTCCCGGCGCCTGCCCCTCTGGAATCCCATCTCGGTTTCCGGGTATCACATCCGCGAGGCGGGGGCCACCGCTCCCGAGGAGTTGGCGTTTACCATCGCCAACGGCGCCGCTTATGTCCGGGCGGCGATGGAGGCAGGTCTGGCAGTGGACGATTTTGCTCCCCGCATCTCGTTTTTCTGGAACAGCCACAGCCATCTGTTCGAGGAAGTGGCCAAATTTCGGGCCGCTCGAAGGGTATGGGCGCGGATGATGAAGGAGGTCTTCGGAGCTCAGGCGCCAGCTTCTCTCCGGATGCGTTTTCACGCTCAGACCGCCGGAAGCAGCCTCACCGCCCATCAACCGGAAAACAACATCGTCCGCACCACGGTGCAGGCCCTAGCCGCCGTGTTGGGAGGCACCCAGTCTCTCCATACCAACGGTTTCGATGAGGCATTGGGCCTGCCCACCGAACATTCGGCCACTCTCGCTTTGCGCACTCAGCAAATCCTCGCCCACGAGTCGGGGACTACCGACACGGTCGATCCCTTGGCGGGCGCCTATTATGTAGAAGCGCTGACTGACGCTCTGGAGGAAGAAGCAAACCGCTTGTTGGACGAGATCGAAGGTGTGGGAGGTGCGGTGAGGGCTATCGAGTGGATGCAGGCCCGCATCGAGGAGTCCGCATACCGGACGGCGCGCGGTATTGAGGAAGGGTCCATCAACGTGGTAGGGGTGAACAGGTACATGGACGAGGAGTCCCCCGAGCCTTCCATCAGCCGCACCGATCCGCAGTTGGAAGAATCCCAGCGGGAGCGGCTGGCCGCCTACCGGGCCGATCGCAATCAAAATGCGGTTGAGGAGTTGCTGCAAACGCTGGGGCGGGCAGCACACGGGGATCAAAACCTCATGTATCCAATGAGGGGGGCCTTGGCGGCAGGCGCCACCCTGGGGGAGGTCTCAGGTGTCCTGGGGGAGGCTTTCGGCGCCTACAGGCCCGGGTCATGAGCTATTTGAGTTCTGCCGAAGGCCCCACTTTCGCGATCGTGGGAGGAGGTCCAGGCGGGGTCTCCGCCGCCACCACAGCCGCCTCGTTGGGTGCCAGAGTGATCCTCATAGAGGACCAGGTGGTCGGGGGTGGCGCCCACCTCTGGGACTGCATTCCCTCCAAAACCATGGCGGCCACGGCCGCTACCAAAGATTTGATCGATCAGGCGAGCCGGATGGGAGTGGTGGCCGGATCGGCGCGAGTCGACCAAACCCGGTTGGCGGAGCGGATCAAGATCATCTGGAGTGACATAAACCTTGGTTTCATGGAGTTGTTGCTCTCCCAGGATGTGCAGATAATAAGGGGTCGGGGGCGTTTGATCGGCCCGAATCGGGTGGCGGTGGAGACCGCGGAGGGGACTCGGGAGTTAGGGTTCGATTTTGGCCTCATCTCCACCGGCTCTGCTCCCCGTGTTCCGGATTGGGCGCCGGTGGACGGGAAACGGGTACTCACCACCCGTCATGCTTATGATCTGGATGAGGTTCCCACCCATCTGGTGATAGTGGGCTCGGGGGTGACCGGGGTGGAGTTCACCCACATCTTCAAGTCCCTGGGAAGCGAGGTAACCCTGGTGGTGAGCCGCCAGCAGATACTTCCCCATCGTGACCCGGAAGTAGCGGCGGTGCTGCAAAACGACTTTCTGGAAAAAGGGGTGAAACTGGTGATCGGTGCCTATGCCAGCGCCGCCCATGTCACCGAGACCGGGGTGGTGGTAGAGTGCGACGACGGGCGTCGGCTGGAAGGCAGCCACGTCTTGTTGGCGGTGGGCTCGATCCCTCTCACCAGGGGAATGGGCCTTGCGGAGACGGGAGTGCGTCTCGATCGGGCCGGTTACATAAGAGTGGACGCCTACCAGCGCACCTCCCTTCCCCATGTCTATGCGGCTGGGGACTGCACCGGCCGGATGCCTCTTTCCTCGGTGGCGGCCATGCAGGGCCGGAAGATCGCCCGCCACGCCATGGGGTACCCGGTCTCGCCACTGGACTATTCGAATGTGGCGGCGGCGGTGTTTACCTCGCCTGAGATCGCCTCGGTGGGACTGGAGGATGTCACGGCCGCCGCCGAGGGCCGCAAGGTTCGCACCACCAAGGTTCCGTTCGCAGCCAATCCGCGGAGTGTGCTTCAGGGAAGAGAGGAGGGCTTCGTGAAGGTGATCTCCGACCCGGCCACCCGGGTGGTGCTGGGTGGGACCATCGTGGGGCACCGCGCCTCTGACCTGATCGGAATCGTGGCTTTGGCCGTGCAGGCGGATGTCACGATCAACAATCTGGTGGAGACCCTGATGGTGCATCCCTCCTTGTCAGAAAGCATCACTGACGCCGCCGAGTAGGTGATTTTTGGGACTTATATACCTAGGTTGACGGATAGCCCACCCCTTTTGTCGCAGGGGTGGAATATTTTTAGATCGTGGTTTCTTGGTTATAGACGATTTGGCTAAAAGGGCGTTGTTTCCGTTCAGCGCATCGTCGCCTGGACACTATTTTCGCTTAGTGTTGCGAGTTGTATGACGCATGCCTGGAATCATGGAAAGGCACATACGGGTGGTGGAAAGAACTCCATCCCGACGAGTCCCTTCCTCTGGAACTGATCCAGTTTTACTGTGACCGTCTGGCGATGTTCACCGATGTGCGCAGGGCCCTCCCGAGTGGCAACGCTTGAGTGTATGGGTGGGGCGCGGCACGTTGCGCCGTTTCGACCGGACTATTCAGGCCTTCTATAAGAGGTGTAAGGATCCTTCCAAGAAGGCGGGGGTTTCCCCGTTTCAAGCCGCGGCATTGGTGGAAGTCGATAGAGGTCGTGAATGCTGGCCGCGCGATGCTCAAAGCACCGGGCGAGAGAAAGAACCTCAGTGAGAAGTGGTGGAGACTGGCGGTGAAGGGAGTGCCGCAGGTGCGGTTCGAGGACAAGCATGATCGCCTCGCTGCCGCTCTCGAGAGCGGCCGGTTGGTGGAACTGCGAGTGGTTCGCACTCCTCTGCGAGTCGAGATACACGCGGTCATCAAACATCCTGACTGACCGTTGGTAGCATATTCGGTCAATCCTGTGGGTTTGGACAAGGGACTCAAATCGCGCCTGGTCACTTCCGACGGTGAGCATATACTGCCCACAACCGTGGATCTCCAAAAAGCGCTGCGCGCTCAGCGCCGGTTCAGTAGATCCGTCAAAGGCTCTGCGTCTCGCATCAAGAAGCGCAACCACCTGGCCAAATAGCACCGCCGCATCCAGGAACAGGCCATCCAGGCCGACTTCTGCCTGGCCGACCGCCTGTTCAAGGCCTATGACGGCATAGCTGTCGAGGATCTCAATGTGGCGGGAATGTTGAAATCCAAGTTGTTCTCCAAACAGATCTCACAGCAACGCTGGGGAGCCTTCGATCTCATACTGGAACACAAAGCCGTGAAAGCTGGTGTCCACTATGTGAAGGTAAACCCGTCCCACACCTCCACCGACTGTTCCCGATGCGGGCATCGCCAAACGATGCCCCTCTCGGTACGGACCTTCCAGTGCGAACAGTGTGGACTGACCATATGCAGAGACATCAACTCTGCCATCAACGTATGCGCCCGAGGCTTTCCCACGTGGAGCCCCCCGGGGTCGGGTGGGACATACCTCGTGTTTCCCGACGCGGTGCGCTCTACAAACCTCTGTTGTAAGACATCAACCGGCTCAGGCCGGGCGATGCTGGCAGACACCGCAGAACAGCATCACCCAGACGCTCTGTCAACCTAGGTAAATAAGTCCCTTCCTTTTCCACCCTGTCGACGGCTTTCTCACACCATCCTTC
The DNA here is from genome assembly GCA_965214265.1 of Acidimicrobiia bacterium. Classification (GTDB taxonomy): domain Bacteria; phylum Actinomycetota; class Acidimicrobiia; order Spongiisociales; family ZC4RG35; genus Bin76. The sequence goes on along the minus strand of CBDCBK010000010.1, from coordinate 54,196 downwards.
CCTTTGCATGGGGTAGGATTTTGAGCAATGGAACGGCGCATCTTCGGCATAGAGAGTGAGTACGGAGTTACTTTCACCCTGCGCGGGCAACGGCGGCTAAGCCCGGACGAGGTGGCCCGCTATCTGTTCAGAAGGGTGGTGAGTTGGGGCCGCTCTTCCAACGTCTTTTTGGAGAACGGGGCTCGGCTTTACCTGGATGTCGGCTCCCATCCCGAGTATGCCACCCCCGAATGCGACACGATAGAAGATGTGGTTACCTATGACCGGGCGGGTGAGCGGTTTTTGGAAAGCCTCATCAACTCTGCGGAGGAGCGTCTCTCCGCAGAAGGGGTCAAGGGCCAGATCTTCTTGTTCAAGAACAACACCGACTCGGCGGGAAACAGCTATGGGTGTCACGAGAACTATCTGATCAGCCGGGCCAAGGATTTCGAGCGGACGGTGAGCATCCTCCTTCCCTTTCTGGTTACGAGACAGATCTTTCTGGGAGCCGGGAAGCTTCATCAGACCTCCCGGCAGGCCACCTATTCAATCGCGCAGCGGGCCGACCACATCTGGGAAGGGATATCTTCGGCCACCACCCGCAGCCGACCCATCATCAACACCCGGGACGAGCCTCACGCGGACGCCGAACTGTACCGGCGGCTCCATCTCATCGCCGGCGACTCCAATATGAGTGAGTACGCCACCTTTGTCAAGATCGGTTCGATGCTGGCCCTCCTGCAGATGATCGAAGGCGACGCCGTGTTTCGCGATCTGACCCTGGAGAACCCCATCAAGGCCATCCGCCAGATCTCCCACGATCTAACCTGCTCCACCAATGTCCGGCTAAAAAACGGAAGACTGATGTCGGCTCTCGACATACAGTGGGAGTACTTCGACCGGGTCACCCGCTACGCCCAGGGACCTGGGTTTCCTCCCGAGGTACAGCGGGCGGTGGATCGCTGGGAATATTTGCTGACCGGTCTGGAGAAAGATCCCCTCAGCCTCGACCGAGAGGTGGACTGGGTGATCAAGTACCGGCTTCTGGAGGAATATCGGGAGCGAAGGGGAGCAACGGAAAAGGATGCCAGGTTGGGGTTGGTGGATCTTTCCTATCACGATGTGGATACGAGCCGCGGGCTCTATTACGTGTTGGAGCGGCACGGGCTGGTCGACAAGATCGTCACGGACGAGCAGGTGTCGCGGGCACAGACCAGACCTCCCCAGACGACCCGCGCCCGCTTGCGGGGCGCTTTCATCAAGGCGGCCAAGGCCCACCGCCGGGACTTCGCGGTGGACTGGATGCATCTCAAGTTGAACGACCAGACCCAGCAAACCATGTTGTGCAAGGATCCTTTCCGCTCCCATGACGAACGGATCGAGCGCTTTATCGAATCTCTTTAGGGAGGAGGTGTCCGGGTGAGAAAGAGGGAGCGGCTTTTGAATCTGCTCTGCCTGATGTGGTCGAGCAAGCGGAAATTCACCCGGGATGAGATTTTTCGGCAGATGGCCCCGTATCGGAGCTATGCCAACTCCGAGACAGCCCGGCGCACTTTCGAGAGGGACAAAGCGGCTCTGCGGCAGGTGGGCTTTGACATCCGGACCGACCAACCTGAGGACGGACCCGCCACCTACACACTGGCGCAACCCAACGACTCCCTGGGAGAGATGGATCTCTCCGACTCCGAACGGGTGGCGTTGGCGGTTTCGTTAGCGATGGTGAGTCTGGGTGGCGCCCGCTCTGTCCATGGCACTCTCATCAAGCTCGGCGCCTCTCCAGAGGGCAAGGCGGCGATGAATGTGGATATGGGTGTTCTGGAGACGGAGAAGGTGCATGATCTGCTGGGGGCGGTGCAATCCCGGTCACCGGTGTTCTTCGACTACAAGGGCCGTCGTAGACAGGGTATTGAACCGCTTCGGATCGTGAACCGGCGGGGACACTGGTACGTCCTGGCTAGGGAGGAGGGCGCCGAGAAGGTGTTCAGAGTGGACCGGCTCACTGACCTGACTGTGTCCAATCGAGAAGATATGTATGACCTGCCGTTCCTTTCCGACGGGCCAAACATTCTGAACGCCGAGCCCTGGGAATACGGAGAGGACGCTTCCATCGAGACAACTCTTCGTTTCGACGCTCATTCAGCTTGGTATGTGAGGCCTCGTCTTCCCTCCTCGGCCCATATCGAAGAAGAGGATGATGGCTCCCTGACTGTGCTGATGAGGGTCACCAACCGGGCTGCCTTCTTCGTATGGATGCTGGACTTTGCTCCGGTTGGTGAGATACTGTCTCCTGCTTCGATGCGTGGCGAGATGGTGGAGTGGGTACGGCGGTCTCTCGAACAGGCCAGCTTGTGACTTATGCACGGCCGCTCGGTGGTCTTGGTCGTCTGCTGATGGTGGTTCCCTGGCTGATAAAGGAGAAAGAAGTGCTCATTGGGGATCTGGAGCGTCGCTTTGCCATCAAGCCGGCGCAACTTGTGGAGGACATGGCGGCTCTCAACGAAGTGGATTTGTTCGTGAGCCCAGAGCAGCGTTTCTCGGTAGAGATAACCGGAGATCGCGTCAAGGTTCTGGAAGCTCCCAATTTCCCTGCCACTCCCGGCTTTCTGCCCTTTGAGGCTTTGGCTTGTTTGGTGGCCGCCAAGACAGTGCTGGAAATGAACCCGGGATCGCCCGATTTGAGTTCGGCCGTGCAAAAGCTGGAGAAGGCGATCATGCCCCACGAAGCGCATGCCCTTCGTATTCTTTCGAGTTCCGATCCGCCCTGGGTGGAGCAACTCCGGGAATGGACGATCGCCGGTCAGGTGGTCACGATGCGATATCGTTCCACCGACAAAGGAGAACTGTCCGATCGGGTGGTGGAACCCTGGCAGGTTTACCAGTGGATGGGCACCTGGTACCTGTGGGGATACAGTCGGACAAAGCGGGAACCCCGTCGCTACCGGGTGGACGGCATTCAACGAGCCGAATCCACCGAGGAGAGCTTCGCCCTGCCCCGACGGGTTCCTCCACCCCCCACCGACTATCGGCCCGCCCCCGATGACCACCGGGTGGTGTTTGAAATCCAGCCGAGGGGGCATTGGGTCATCGAGCACTACTCCATGCGGATCCTCTCCGAGGACCCAGCAGGCGTTACGCGCGCCGAGTTCTATACCCGAGATCCGCGAGTGGCGGCCCAGCTAACGCTGCGCCTCGGTCCCAGCATGCAGATCGTGGAAAGTGACGAGGCTCTGAAGGAATTGGCCAAGCTAGCAACTGCAGTGCTGCAACGATACGGAGAACCTGCTAGAAGGCAGCACTAACACTAGAGGTTGACCGAGCCCTCCCCCCCGAAGCGCCGTCCAAGTGGAGTTGGGATCAGGGGCGGCATCAGCTTTTCCCTGCGGAGCAAGGTCAAATTGATCCCTGTCGTCGACTTCGACGATGGCCGCGGAATTACCATAGGTGAGACCATCATCGGAAGCTATCAGGCGGACTCGGATTGGTATACGATCGACCTGTAAGAGGGAGATAGGGTGAGAATCTCCACCGACTCGATCACGGTGGACACGACGGTGTATGTCTATACCGCCGAAACCAGCGACAGTCAGTTCGAATTCGATGGCGACAGCGGCGGAGGACTGTTCAATATCGATGCCGAATTGGTCTTTCAAGCACCGCATAGCGGCGAGTTCTTCATCGCCGTCGCCGACGTGTGGGGTGAAGAGTTCGGCGGGTACTACCTGTCGGTGGAACGGGCGGCGGATAGTACGTGAACGGTTCTTTCCACATGAAGGGCAGCCGTCTCGTAGGTTTCTATGTGAGTGATCCGATCTGCCAGCCTTCCGCCGATCGGTTAGCATTTTCCTTATGAGCGTTATGTCCCGCCTGCGTAAGACCCTGCCTGATGGGGTGGATGCCTCCCGGCTGCCCCCCGGCCAGTACAACACCAAGCGGTTCCCGGTGCTGCATGTCGGGGCCACCCCCAAAGTGAAGCTGGATAAGTGGGACTTCAAGGTGGACGGCCTGGTGAAAACCCCGGTGTCGTGGTCTTTCGAAGAGATGATCGCCCTGCCCCGCACCGACAGGATGTGCGACATCCATTGTGTTACCAAGTGGTCGAAGTTCGACACCCTCTGGGAGGGGATTGCGGTTACCGAGGTGCTCTCCCATCTGGAGGTCCTGCCCCAGGCCACCCATGTGATGGTGCTGGCCGAACACGGATTTACATCAAACCTGTCTCTCGAGGACTTCGCCCGGCCCGAGAACCTGTTCGCCCTGCGCTTCGACGGCAGCGAGTTGACGCTCGATCACGGATGGCCTATGAGGCTGGTGGTGCCCCATCTGTATTTTTGGAAGTCGGTGAAGTGGGTACGAGGATTGCGCTTTATCGAGGGGGACCAGCCGGGTTTCTGGGAACGAAACGGATATCACATGCGGGGCGATCCCTGGGCGGAAGAGCGTTACTGGGGGGATTGACCCCAAGAGCCTTCCTGTAAAAGCGCGCTACACCTCGGCTAAGGCAGGTCGGCGGTGGAACCAGGGTCGGGCCTCTTCGAGTTGGGCTGCCAACATGAACAGCGTGGCCTCGTCTCCGTACTTTCCCAGGAAATGCACTCCGATCGGCAGTCCTCCCGAGGTTTGACCGAGGGGAACCGACATGGCGGGCTGTCCGGTCATGTTGGCCACTGAGCAGAACGGACTGAACCTTCCGATCAGCGATCGGAATCGCCCCGTGTCTTCGGAGTCGGTGTCGAAGGTTCCGAGTGGCGGAGGAGGCGAGGCGGCGGTGGGGGTGAGCCACAGGTGATGGGTCTCGAAGAAGTGGGAGACCTCTCTCCCCACGCGGTGGACGGCATCCAGGGCCCTCAGATATTGGAGAGCGTCGGTGCGGTTTCCCTCCTCCACTCGTTGCCTGATGCCCGCTTCCAGATCTTCGGGGCCGGGGAGGCGCCCGAGCATGCGGGCGCGATCGGCCACGGTGCGGGCTACGTTGGCATTGACCACCGTGGAGTAGGCGGCGCCCGCCCCGTTCAAGTTCCAGCGGGGAGAGGCTTCCTCCACGATGTGGCCCAACTGCTCGCATAGCCGGGCGGCCTCTTCTGTCACCCGCCGGCAATCGGGATGGAGATCGTGGCCGCGCGGGGTCTTCAGGGAGAACCCGATCCGCAGCCTTCCAGGCTTGGCCCCGACCCGGGAGAGAAACGAACTTGAGGGAGATGGCGGGTAGTAGGGAGCCCCCGGGTCGGGTCCGGCGGTGACGTCCAGCAGGAGGGCCGAGTCTCTAACGGTTAGGGTGACCGCGTGCTCGGTGCTCAGACCTCCCCAGCCTTCCCCCTGGTCGGGTCCGGCCGGGGTCCGGCCGCGGGTGGGCTTGAGCCCGAACAGCCCACAGCAGGTGGCCGGGATCCTGATCGACCCGCCGCCGTCCGTGGCGTGGGCGAGAGGGACTACCCGGGCGGCTACCAGGGCCGCCGCGCCGCCGCTGGACCCGCCGGGAATCAGAGCGATGTCCCACGGATTGCGGGCCGGTCCTCCCCAGCGGGGCTCAGTGGCGAGATTGCAGCCCAACTCTGGAGTTTTGCTCTTGCCGAAGGTCACCAGTCCGGCTTTTCGGTGCCTCCGCACCGTCTCGGTGTCGTAGTCGGCCACTGATCCCGCAAAGAACCTGCTACCCAAGGAAGTGGGAGTTCCCGCGTACTGCGCCCGGAGATCTTTCAGCGCAAAGGGCACTCCTCCCAGGGGTCCGGTTGTTTCCCCCTGAGCGATTTGCCGTTGGGCCTCCTCCTCCATTGTTAAGACCATTGCCCCTAGCCGGGGGTTCACCGCCTCGGCCCGCCGCAGCGCCTCCTCCAGCAACTCAGTGGGATGTAACTCCCCGCGGGCCACCAACGCAGTCAGTCCCATCCCGTCGTAGCGCAGGTAGTCCCTTCCCAGACTCATTGCCTACCCGCCCTGTCTAGGGCTTCCAGGCAGCGTTCGAAACCCCGTCGGTCCGCAAGGCCGCCGGTCAGGGGAAAAACCATCACTTCGCTCCAACTTGCCAACTCCGACAGCCGGGCGGCTACCCCGTTGACCGACCCGTGAACCACCAGTTCTTGGATAAGTGCGCCAGGTAGGATCCCGTCGCCCGGAGGATGCCCGGCCGCCTCGAACATTTCCCGGTAGAACTGGAAACGCCGATAGGGTGCAATGTACCGTTGTGCGGCTCGATCGACCGTTTGGGGGTCTTCAGTGACCAGGGTGGGGACGCACAAGACGATGGGAGGAGGTGAGCGGTTCCCCGAAGCAGCGCCGCTGCGCAGCGCTGCCCTGCCCACGGTCTTCACATAGCGAGGGGGACAAACCCAGGTGATGGCGCCGTCCGATGTCTTTCCACACATGCGAAAGGCCCCTTCGCCGAGAGCGGAGGCCAGCACCGGGGTGGGAAGCGGAGCGGGGAGCTTCCCCTTAGCCCGAATGAATTCTCCCTGAAAGTTGACGCTCCCCTCCCCGAACAGGGTGCGCAGGCAGGTTAGGTATTCTCGGAGGTGGCTGAGGGGGCGCCGAAAGTTGGCGCCGAAGGGGGACATGGCGGCGGTGGTGCTGGGTCCTACGCCCAGTCGTATCCGACCCGGGGCCAGGGATTCTAGGACGGCCACTTGCTGAGCCAACGCCAGGGGATGACGAGGCCAGATGGGAATCACCGCGGTTCCCATCCTCACCCGGGAGGTATTCTGGGCGGCGGCGGCGAAAAGGGTGAGAGCGTCGGGTCGCATCCGCCCGGCCGTGAGCCATACGGTGTCGACGCCGGCCTGCTCGGCCATCCCGATCGCATCCAAGGCGGCTGAAGCCTCATCGGGTTGGATGACTATCCCCATTCCGGGTCGGCTCGGAGGCGAAGGATCCATACCGCCAGACTACCTGTGTGGACGATAAGGGGGCCCCCCTTGTAGATTGGTTTCTATGCCGCGGCGAACAGGCTTTGCGCTCCGCCCTCTCCGGGGCCGGAGTTGGATATGGATGTCGGCTTTGGCGCTTTTGTGGATGGTGACGACCGTACCTCCCGTGGCGGCGACGACCGCCGAGTCGGATCTGGTGTGGATTTTGGAGGGTGAAGTGGTGCCCGAGGATCTCTACGCGGTGGGAAACAATATCCGGGTGTCGGGCCGGGTGGAAGGAGATCTGGTTGCGGCGGCGGCCGAAGAGTTGCTGGTGGAAGGGACGGTTGCCGGATCGGTCACCGTCCTGGCCTCCCGGGTTGTGATCGAGGGAGTGGTTGAAGGATCGGTCCGGGGGGTGGCTGGGGAAGTGATAGTCACTGGACGGGTGGGAGGAGATGTGGTGGTGGGGGTGGGGGATCTTCGAGTGGCCGGCGAAGTGGAGAGAGATGTACTGGCGGCGGCTTGGTCGGGCGTGGCCGGGGGGAAGGTGGGGAGGGATCTGAGGGGCCTTTTTCGGTCGGTAAGGCTGGGCGGGGAGATCGAGGGCGATGTGGAGATCCGGACCGACCGTCTGGAAACTGAAAACGGACTTTCGATCTTGGGCGATCTGGTTTACGAGGCCTCCCACCTCTTGGAGCCCGGGGAGTTGTCGGGCTACGTGGACGGTTCGGTTCTCAACCGGCGCGCGCTTCCTCCCAATGTTCGCATACGGGCCTTTGGCTTGATGGCTTATTTGTTCGCGGCGCTCTCGATGATGGTGGGAGGACTGGTAATGATTCGCCTGGCGCCCCGCTGGGTGGAGGCGGCCGCCTCTCGGACGGCGAAGGCCCCTCTGCGAAGCCTGGGCAAGGGTTTGGCTGTGTTTCTCTCGCCGGTGATAGGTCTGGCATTGCTCGGGGTGGTGGTCCGCTGGTTCCCGATCTATGTCTGGGGTCCGATCCTGGTGGTGGCAATCCCTCTTCTGCTATCCGTGACCGGGGGATGGCTATTGGCCTTGCTGGTCGCTCATGTTCCGGTGGCGATGATGACGGGTCGGTGGCTGGGTCGGATGTTTGGCCGGGATTGGGAGAGGTCCTCGGCTTATCTGGTCGGCGCGATCGCCTATCTTCTGGCGTTGCGAATCCCGGTGGTGGGCGGGCTACTGGTGGCGATCGCCACGATTATTGGAGCGGGAGGATGGCTGAAGGGTCCGGTTAGTCGACCAAAGTCCCCTCGCAGGTTCGACATTCGCCGGTTACCACGGTCACGTCATCGGGCCGAACGGCGCCGAGGAGACGACCGGTCCGGGTTCCTCAGTTCACAGTCACACGACTCAGAAATGTGAAAGAAGACCCAGCCTGTGAAATCCGGAGATTTGTTCCCTCTTGGGTGATCGCCAAAGTTTAAACCGGGTGAGGATTGGAGTGTCGGTTACGACCTCTTAAGATTCGGTGCGGTCGAACTCGGTCCGGACCGAAGGTTCTTAGCTGGATCTATTTCCCGGAGATGTTGATCCAATGGGCTTGCCTATCGTGTTTCCCTGAAAAAGGCGCACCATTTAGCTTGGGTCCTCGCCTTCGGGGTGCTTCCGTGGCTCGCAGTCTGCGCAGTAGCCGAGAACCGCCAGATTGTGGATGTTTGGGGAAAAGCCATAGTTTTGACGCAGCGTGTCGTAGGTTTGCTCAAAGACCTCCAAGGGAACGGCGATGGTCTTGCCACACTCCTCGCAAACCAGATGCTGGTGGTCGTGGTGAACTGTTAGGTGCCAGAGACCTGGCACATGCCCCAGTTGGACTTGATGAACGAGCCCGATCCCAGCCAGATATTCCAGCGCCCGATATATCGTGGAAGGGTCGATCTCACCTGCAGAGGCCTTAACTCTCTCCAGGATGGCTGCGACACTCAGAAACTCTTTCTCGCTCTCAGCGAGTACCCGGCAGATCGCTCGCCTAGGCAAGGTGACCCGGAACCCGGCCTCTTTGAGTTTGTGGATCAGGATGTCTTCGGCAGTAGCTTCGCTATAAACCATACTTGCAAAAAGAGCCTAACTAGCGGCCGCTCGCCAATGAGAATGCCCTAGCCGCAAGCCTCGGAACACCCTTGAGCAGGGTGGTTAACCGGGGGTCAGGAGTGTTTCCAGTTCACCGCAAAGACGCTGCGTGTCATCCTGACTCACATCAATGTGAGTCACTATTCGGATCCGCCTCTCGCCGAAAGCACCAACGTTGAAACCTCGTGAGAACAGTTGATCTACGAGTTTGGCCGCGGTGGGGCCGTCTTGGGAAATGTCGAAGATCACGATGTTGGTCTCTGCTGGTAAAACGTTTTTGACCCACTCCAGGTCCTTCAGCGCGGAGGCGATGTGACCCGCGTGGCGATGGTCGTCGGCAAGTCGCTCTACATTGTGATCAAGGGCATACAGGCAAAGTGCTGCCAAGAACCCCGACTGTCGCATACCTCCCCCGATGAGTTGTCTAAGGCGCCAGGCGCGCTGAATGAACTCCGGGGAGCCGGCGAGTATCGCGCCAATGGGACAACCGAGGCCTTTTGTAAAACAGAGAGTGATCGAGTCAAACGGTTCTGCATAGTCCTTAGCCGATATCCCGGTCTTGACAACCGCGTTCAGCAGCCGAGCTCCATCCATGTGAGTCGACACCCCGGCTTCGGTGGCGACTTTCGCGACATCCCGTAGTTGCTGGAGGGGCCAAACAGCGCCACCCCCCATGTTGGCGGTCTGCTCAACAACCACTAGAGCGGTCTCGGGGATGTACAGGTTGCCTTTGGGTCGGAGAGCGGCCGCAACGTGGTCGGAGCCGAATATGCCGTTGGTGCCGTCCACCATCTGGGTCTGCACTCCCGCCAGCAGGCCCGGGCCGCCGGCTTCGAAGTTGACTATGTGTGAGGACCTTTCGCATATCATTTCGTCGCCCGGGCGGCAATGAACTGCAACGGCGATCTCGTTGGACATGGTTGCAGAGGGCATGAACAAGGCGTCTTCCTTGCCGACCAGTTCGGCCACCCGGTTTAGTAGTTCGATCGTTGTCGGGTCTTCACCCTTTTGCTCGTCGCCGAGGGGTGCGTCCACAGCCGCTTGGCGCATCTCGCGGGAAGGTATCGATTTGGTGTCGCTGTAGAAATCGGCGGTATCCGGCGGCATTGGGCTCGCCTTCTTTCCTCCGTATGTACCCGCCATTTCCTACTCCCTTCTTCGAAGTCACCTAACCGCATATTTTGCAATAGCAGTTTACCGCATTAGAAGTCCCGACACGGCCTGAACATGGATCACGCCGGACACAGTCACAGAAAATCGTTGCCATGGAGGGCACAAGCACGCCAGGAATGCAGGCAGAGGCACAGAGCACGAAAGATGCCTCGAGCCCGTTAGAGGGGAGTGAGAAGGGTCTCCAATTCTGCGCACAGGCGTTTGGTGTCATCCTGATCCACTCCGAGGTGGGTCACTATTCGTATCCGCCTATCGCCAAAGGCGCCAACTGCGAAGCCCCTCAAGAGCAACTCGGCGACCAGTTCGGCTGCAGTCGGGCCCTGTGGTGAAATGGTGAAGATCACGATGTTGGTGTCTGCGGGCAGAACGGTATCTACCCACTCCAGGCCTTCTAGGAATGATGCGATCTGAGCGGCGTGGCGATGGTCGTCGGCAAGTCGCTCCACGTTGTGATCAAGGGCATACAGGCAAAGGGCCGCCATGAATCCGGACTGTCGCAATCCCCCCCCGATGAGTTGTCTAAGGCGCCAGGCGCGCTGGATGAATTGCTGGGATCCGGCGAGTGTGGCCCCAAAGGGACTGCCAAGGCCTTTAGAGAAACAGAGCGTGACGGAGTCATAGCCCTCTGAGTAGTCCTTGGCTGATATCCCGGTCTTGACCACGGCGTTCATCAGCCGAGCTCCATCCAGGTGAGTCGCAACTCCGGCCTCGGCGGCTACTGTGGCCACGTCCCTCATTTGCTGCAGGGGCCAGACCGCGCCACCTCCCATGTTGGCGGTCTGCTCCACAGACACCAAGGCGCTCTCTGGCAGGTACAGGTTGCCTTTGGGTCGGAGAGCGGCAGCAACCTGCTCCGGGCCGAACATGCCATTCTCACCTTCCACCATCTGCGTTTGCGCTCTCGCAAGCAGACCCGGGCCCCCAGCCTCGAAGTTGACTATGTGTGAGAACCTTTCGCATATCAATTCGTCGCCCGGGCGGCAATGCACCGCGACGGCAATCTCGTTGGCCATCGTTGCCGAGGGCATGAATAAGGCGTCATCCTTGCCGAGCAGTTCGGCCACCCGGTTAAGGAGTTCGGTAGTTGTCGGGTCTTCCCCCTTTTGCTCATCGCCGAGGGGTGCATCCATGGCTGCTTCCCGCATCTCGCGGGGAGGTATCGACTTGCCGTCGCTGTAGAAATCGGCGATGCCCGGCGGCAACGGGGTCGCCGGTGCTCCTCCATAGATGCGTGCCATTTTGTTTCTTCCTTCTCTCTGGTGGATCTGTTATCGCATATCTTTGCAATAGTAGTGCAATCGCATCAAAGCAGGGCAGCCAAGCGGAAGACTGTGGAAACCGGGCACCCGTAATCCCTGCCGATCATCTCTCCAGTGCGGCGAAAGGGATGGGCCAAGTGTTGTATCGCCTCATGGGCCCCTCAATCACGATGATGGGCGACGCCAGGAAGGTGGTCGAGGAAGTTGGGTGACGGATAGGAGGGTTGCCGGTATCGAGTTCCTATCACAGTGGCCATGATCCAGGGACCGGCCGCGAGCTTGGCGCCACTTACCCGTTGGTGAAATCCGTTTTACCTGGATAAGCATCAGGCGGACAGGTCATCGTCCTTGTTTATGCCTTCAAAGGCGCTGGTATCGTGACCTACCATCGCCGGCTGGGAACTGGATCGCCGGTGGGTGCGACCAGCCCTTAACAGTTCCTCAGCCTCCCGGAGAGCCGTAGCGGCGGAAGCCCTCGGCAAGGTCCTCGGGGGTGTCCACCGAGAACCAGGATCGGCCATCTTCTCCCCAGGACCGCCAATGCTCGGGAAAGATCACAGTTCCTCCCAGCCGGGGGATGACCGGTTGGAGCGATCGGGCTTTTCCGGCAGCTTCCGTCACAGGGGGAAGCGCCCTGGCCGGGTAGACGGCACAGGTGATTTGATATCGCACATCGAGGGGAACCACGGGAAGGGACTGGACTTCCAGCATGGCGGCCAGGGTGGCAGGTCTTACCCAGGGTTGATCCACGCCCACGGCCAAAACAGACCGGTCCCCGGCCTCTAACAGGCCGGTTGCAATTCCTGCGGCAGGCCCGCGGCCTCCCGACTCGATATCGGGGATCGACCGGACACCCTCGGCGCGCTCGCGTCCCACCACCACCACTTCGGAGACTACCTGGGAGAGGGCGGTCACCACCCATTCCAATAGGGTGCGGTTTCCCAGCAAGGCGCCGGCCTTGTCGGTCCCCATCCTGCGGGATTTTCCGCCGGCCAGCACCACTCCAAGTGCCTGGATGGAGAGAGGAGATGCTAATGGTGATTTCATGGACTCCTAGTCAACGGTTGTGAGCTTATACAATCGGAAGGAAGTGACGCTTCAGGCTACCGACATCGAACTCAGCGCAATTCGCCGTAGGTTGGTTTATGTGCTCTTTTCCGGTGCGACCCTGGGTTGGATGGCTTTTGTGGCCACCCTGACCGTGGCGACGGTGGCGGCCCGCTCCTTGAGCGGGTCCACGGCATTCGCTGGGCTTCCTCTGGCGGCAGGTGCCTTGGGGCAGGCATTGGGGACCAATCTGTTCGGGAGGTGGAGCGCTCGGTATGGGCGGCGCTTCATCATGCTTTCGGGTCCGCCCCTGTCGGCATTTGGAGCCACCCTGGAGCTCTTGGGGGTGGTGTTCGGCTGGTATTGGATGCTGGTGGGTGGGGCCTTGTTCGTTGGTGGTGGGCTCGGATGTATGCACTTGACCAGGTATGTGGCCGCCGAGTTGAGCGAAGAGCACCGCCGGGGTTGGGCGGTGGGAATCTTGGTGTGGTCAGGCACAGTCGGATCGCTAGTGGGAGCCAACCTGGTGGACGGGGTGGGTCAAATGGTGGAGGATTGGCTTGGTACGCCCTACGGCGGTGCTTTCCTGCTGGCCGTGACTGCTTTCCTGCTTTCCTGGTTGATTTTTTGGGCGGCCCTTCGTCCCGACCCTTCCCTGGTGGCCGTCACCAGCCAGGGAGGGCCCGCGGTCAAAGGCTCGGTGGGGTCGGCTTTTCGGCTTCCTGCGGTGCAACTCTCCATATTGGCTCTGTTGTCCGCGCAGGGGACGATGGTGCTGGTGATGACCGCCACTCCTCTGCGGATCGAGGACGCAGGCCATGGTCTGAAAATTGTGGGCCTGGTGCTCTCGATCCACGCGGTGGGAATGTTCGCTTTCGCTCCTCTGGTGGGGAAGCTGGTAGACCGGATCGGCTATCTGCCCATGTTGGGAGCGGGAGCGATAGTGACCTGGGCATCGCTGCTCGTTTCCGGAACCGCTCCCCCTGACAGCAATTTCCTACTCGGTCTGGGGCTCTTCATACTGGGCCTAGGATGGTGTTTCAGCTTCGTGGCGGGGAGTTCCATGCTGTTTGCTTCCTCTCCTCCCGATGTGCGCCAAGTGGTGGAAGGATGGGCGGACTCGGCCATCTGGACGATGGTGATGTTCGGAAGCGTGGGAGCGGGGGTGTTGATGAACACGATCGGATACGGCCTGCTCAACCTGGTGGCGGTCTGCCCCTTGTTGATCATTGTCATACTCGTGTTCTCGACTCGGAGACTTCGGGTGGCGCTATACGCCTAGCCCGGCCTCGGGCTCGCATTGCCCCTGGCTAGGCGGTATCCCCACCAGATCAGGAACGCGGCGGCGAGAAGGGAGGCCGAGAAGCCGGAGGACTCGCGGAGAAAGCCGAGGAGGGTTCCTCCGGTGGCAGCGGCCAGCACCCCGGCGGTGATTACCAGATTGGCTGCGGCCCGCCGCGGATTCGACTTTCGAAATCGGACCGCACCCCACAGGGCGGCGCCGACCAGCACCAGGGTGCCCGATCCTCCGGCGACGGCGGCCAGTAGTCGGGGGCCGAAGCCCGCCTCGGCGATCGAGGAAAAGATGTCGGCGGGGATCCCACCCTCGGGCAGGGATCGGGCAAACGGGGTAACGCTTACCAGGGTGGTGGCCATCGCTGAGAAGCCGAACACCCCCACCGTCATGATGTGCCCGATCCTTCGGCCCACGGCCAGAAATACCGATCCCAGCGCTAGGAAGGGGATGTTGAGAACCCCGCCGAACAAAAAGAAAACCCGATAGCTGAATCCGTTCCATCCCCAGCCCAAGCCGGAGAACAGAGCCCAGACGGCGAGGGTGAACATGGCCATTCCGGCCGTGTAGGCTGACAGGTGGGGCCGAGGTCTTCCCTGCATATCGCGGGCGAGATCCACGGTGGCGGCGGTGGCGACAGCGGCTGCCGCTGCGGCGAGACCTAAGGCTGCGACATTGCCCACCACAGGGATGCTATCAGGAGAAAAAGGGGGCGCTTCAATGAGCGGACCACGGCCATGGCCGGGAGTACCGGATATAACCGTGGAGCGGGACATCCCCGCCCGGATGCGAGACGGGACCGTCCTGTTTGCCGACATCTATCGTCCGGTAACAGACGCCTTGCTGCCGGTGCTCTTGATGCGCTCTCCCTATGACAAGCGCAACGCCACCTCACCCTTTGGTCACGCCCATCCCATCTGGTATGCCTCTCAGGGTTATGTGGTGGTCGTTCAGGATGCCCGGGGCCGGGTTGCCTCGGAAGGGGAGTTCTACCCCTACCTCCATGAAAGCGCCGACGGCTATGACACGGTGGAATGGGCGGCGCGTCTCCCAGGCTCGGACGGCCGGGTGGGAATGTGGGGGTTTTCCTATGTGGGCGCCACCCAGATGCTGGCGGCCACGCAGCGTCCTCCCAGCCTGGCGGCGATCGCCCCGGCCTTCACCGCTTCCCAGTATTACGAGGGATGGACCTACAACGGCGGCGCTCTTTCCCTGGCTTTCATCCTCTATTGGGCGAACCTGCTGGCCATCGACACCGCCCAGCGGGCGGAGGACCGACCCGCCTTCGAAGCCCTGGGAACCTCCCTGGCCGAGGCGCCCGGATGGTATTGGTTTACCCCACTCAAGGAGTATCCACCACTCCGGGACGGATACGCGCCCTGGTTCTATGACTGGCTGGAGCACTGCTCCTATGACGACTACTGGAAGAGGTGGTCGATCGATGAGGATTACAGCCGGATCACCGTCCCCGCTTTACATGTGGGAGGCTGGTACGACGTTTTCATCTCCGGTACGGTGCGCAATTTCTCCGGCCTGCGCGCCGAGGCGGGGAGCGAAGCCGCCCGGGAAGGCCAGAAATTATTGCTGGGCCCCTGGACGCATATGCCATGGACCCCCCAGGGCGCCGCCGAAGGCCGTCCTCCCGACACGATTGGCATCGACGATTGGCATCTGCGGTGGTTCGATCAGATGATCAAGGGAAAGGACACGGGGGTGCTGGACAGCCCGGTCACAGTCCACCTCTACAACGGGGGATGGCGGCACTATGACGACTGGCCTCCCTCGGGAGTGGAACGCCAGGATTGGTTTATCCACTCCGGTGGGCGGGCCAACTCCAAGTTCGGGGACGGCGCTTTGACCAGGGAAGGTCCCGGGGAGGAGCCCCCCGATCTGTTCGTCTACGATCCCGCCCTTCCTTCTCCCAGCCAGGGCGGGCATTCCTGCTGTTTCGACACGATCACCCCGATGGGCCCGGCCGACCAGCATGCCTCCGAGTCGTCCCGGATGGTGCTGGTCTACAGCTCCGAACCGGTGAAGCGGGAGGTGACCCTCCTGGGAGATGTAAGAGTTACCCTGTGGGCAGCCACCACCGCCCATGACACAGACTGGACCGCCCGTCTGTGTGTGGTGGATCCCTCCGGGACTTCCATCAACCTTCAGGAGGGGATCATCCGCGCCCGGTATCGGGATTCGCTCTCCGACCCCACCCCTATCCAGCCGGATCGGGTCTATCGATACACCATCGAACTGGGTCCGGTGGGAGCTTTGATACCGGCCGGACACCGGCTGCGACTGGTGCTGGGAAGCTCCGACTTTCCCCAATGGGACCGTAACATGAACACCGGCGGTCCCCTCTTCACCGAGCCTTCCACAGCCGGCGTTCCCGCCACCCAGACAGTGCTTCACAACTCTTCGCATCCGACCCGAGTCACCATCCCCGTCCTGGAAGGATAAGATGTCACGCAGTATCAACCCACAAGCACGGGATTCGGGTGCCGGGAAGACCCGGTCCCCCTCAAGGAGAGCGCGGTTCACAGGTAAGAACGTGCTCATAACCGGAGCGGGCAGCGGCTTTGGGCGCCGCACCGCCGAGCGATTCGCCTCCGAGGGGGCTGCCAATGTGTATCTGGTCGACCGCCGGCCCGAGCGACTGGAAGCGGTTGCAGATGTGATTGGAGAGCTGGGCGCCAACCCGGTTCCGATCTGTGTGGATCTGGGGGAGACCGCCGGCTGTGAGTCTGCGATGGACCAGGCTCTGGCGGTCGATTCCCGCCTCGATGTTTTTATCTCCAACGCGGCGGCCTGGGTGCAGACGCCTTTCATAGAGATGGGCCAAGATGACTGGCGGCGGGTGATGTCGGTCAACCTGGACGCCTATTTCACCCTTTCCCAACGAGCCGCCCAAGCGATGAAGGAGACCGGTGGAGGAGTGATTCTCTTCACTTCCTCCATAAGCGCTCTCGGGCACGGACGTAACTTCACCGCCTACTGTGTGGCCAAGGCGGCGATCATCTCCCTGGCCAAGGCGATAGCGGTCGAGTTGGCGCCCTGGAAGATCCGCGCCAACTGCGTCAGCCCCGGTCCGGCCGACACCCAGCAGTCGGTGGACATCGCCGGAGAGGAGTTGATGAACAAGTGGAGGGCGGAAGGATTCCCGGTGGTGCCCATGAACCGGCTGGCGCACACCGATGACATCGCCTCCGCCTTTCTGTTTCTGGCCTCCGACGAGGCTCGCTATGTGAGCGGGGTCAATCTGGTGGTGGACGGGGCCTACACCGCCCAGGTCTATGACCTGCCCAAGAGCTGACTCGGATCGGTTGGTCACACAACTAATGGGCGATTTGTCGGTGCAGCACCGCGTGGTCGAGAGGCTATTGGAGCGGCTCTATAACCGGCGGATCATTGACAACGTTGACCGCGGCGTGTATCTGCAATACATGATCGAACTGGCCCTGCAGCAACAGGATCCGGCGTGGGAATGCATGACCGGGTGGGCGATGTGGGATCTGGAGCACAAGAGCTCCGGGGCGCGAATCGAAGTGAAGCAATCGTCCACGCTGCAGACTTGGTCGACCGCCTCCGCGGTTGGCAAGTCAGCGCCTAGGTTTAGTGTCAATCCGACTACGTGGTTTTGGAACAATGAGAACCCCACCCCGCTAGAGACAGCGCCACAGCGGTGGGCCGACCTCTATATCTTCGCCTATCACCCCGAGTACGATGAAGACGTTGCTGATCATCGTCTCCCTGATCAGTGGGAGTTCTATCTCCTTCCAGAGCAGGAATTGCCCCCGTCGCAGAAAAGCATTGGACTCAACCCGGTACGGATCAAGGGGCAATCATGCAGCTTCGGAGCGCTTGCCGTGGAGGTAACCCGTTTGATTGCCGAACTTCCCCGACTGAAGGCAGATTCCTGGCAGTTCTAGATCAGCTGGTCAGCAGGACGGCGGTTTCGGCGATTATCTCGGCGGCGAGGGCGGTGTCCTCAATCTCCACCCATTCCTCGTCGGAGTGGGCTTGATCTATGGAGCCGGGTCCGAAGATCACGCACGGTATCCCGGCTGGCGCGTACCAGGAGGCATCGGTGCCGTAGGGAACGCCGATCGGTTCCCCGGGGTCACCGAGGATCGACTGGCGGGCGGCCTGCAAAACCTTCACCAAAGGATGGTCGACGGGGGTGTCCAAAGGTCCCATGTCGAGGGGCGTGAAGCCGCGGCGCGCTTCGATCCCGCTCTCTGCAAGGCTCTCCAACAGCTCGTCGATGTCCGCCAATATCTCCTCGGAGTCTTCTCCCGGGTTGACCCGGCGGTCGAGGCTGATCACGCACTGGGCGGGGACGATGTTGAACGCGGTCCCTCCCCTGATCAGGGAGGTGCAGATGGTCGGGTTCCCCACCAGGGGATGGCTGATCTCGGCCAGCGTGGGGATGTAGCGGTGCTCCAAAGCGTCGAGCACCCGGGACATGTGATGAATGGCGTTAACGCCCAGATGCGGCTTGGAGGAGTGGCAGGGGGAGCCCACCGTCTCGATCTCGAAGCGAAGAACCCCCTTGTGGGCGGTGGCCAACTCCAGCCCGGTGGGTTCTCCCACGATCGCCATGTCGATGCCGAGGTCCGCCTCGCTGATGGCGGTCGCCCCGCCGCCGGACACCTCCTCGTCGATCGCCCCGACGAAGAGAATCGGCGTCCGGTCTCGAGGATCGAGGTCCCTTACCAGATGCAGCGCCTCCAACATCGCCACCAGTGATCCCTTGGTGTCACAGGCGCCTCGTCCGTGCACCCGCGTCCCTTCCACAACCGCCTTGGGCCAAGCCTTACCCGAGGGCGTCACGGTGTCGAGATGGGCTTCCCACATCACCAGAGGCGCAGTGGCAGAACCTTCCAGGCTGGCAAGGATGTTGTCCCTTCCGCCGGAAGCGACCGGCTGACGGCGGGGATTCATTCCCGTTGCCTCGAGATAGTCGAAGAGTGCGTTGGCCAACTCGGCTTCGCCCGGTCCGCCGTCGAGGGCGGGGTTCACCGAGTGGATGTTTATGAATTGTTCAAGGAGGGAGCGAATGCGGGCCCGGTCGGCGGCCCCTTGGAATCTGGACATGGCGACGATGCTACCCGCCGGAAGCTGATAGAAAACCCGGGTGTCTCGCATATCTTTCGAAAAGGAGTAGTTTTCTCAGAAACCATGAGAGTGCTGGTAGTGGAAGACGAGGTTGATCTGGCCAACGCCATAGCCCGGGGGCTGCGGCGCAGCCGCTACGCGGTGGATGTGGCTCATACTCTGGACGACGCTTCCCTGCGATTGGTCTCCGCCGGGTACGACTTGGTCATCCTCGATTGGAATATGCCGGATGGGAAGGGGGTGGATCTCTGCCGACGCCTGCTGGACGGATCGCTCCCCGCCTTCGAGGGCCGGACGCCCCGGGTGTTGATGCTCACTGCCCGTGACGCGGTGGAGGACCGGGTGAGAGGTCTGGACTCGGGGGCGGATGACTACTTGGTGAAGCCGTTCGCCTTTGTGGAACTGGAAGCCCGGGTAAGAGCGATTCTACGTCGTGACGAGGATACAAGCCCCATACTGGAGGTGGGGGAGCTGCGGCTGGATACCGCGCGCTTCGAGGCTTCACGCAAAGGGCGGTCCCTCCGGTTGACAGCCAAAGAGTTTTCACTGCTGGAGTACCTCATGACCCGGCCGGGCCAGGTGCTTTCCCAGGAGACCCTCCTGGAGCATGTGTGGGATGAGGCGGCCGATCCATTCACCAATACGGTGCGGATGACCCTCTCCAATCTGCGCAAGAAACTGGGTGAGCCGGCGATAATCAACACCGTGCCGGGACGGGGATACGTGCTGTCTGAAGACTCTTTGCCTGTGCCGGCCTCATGAAGCGCCCTTCCGTCTTCCACTCCATCCGTCTGCGCTTATCGGTGCTCTCCTCGGTGGTGGTGTTTGCATTGGGGTCGGCCGCGGTTATCTCGATCTTCTTCGTGATCCGCCATGGTCTGCGCAACGAGCGGGTGATGGGCTTGGTGCTGAGGCCGGGGGAGACTGTTTACCGGGGGGGAGTGCGCTTCATTATCCCCCAGTTGGAGATGAGGCAGTTCCAGACGGTGGAGACGGTGCTTCGTGAGCGGATACTCGAGGACATCACCGGCCCCATTCTGTGGGGTCTGTTTTGGATGTTCCTGCTCAGCCTGGTGATGGGTTGGTTTCTGGCTGGACGAAGCTTGCGGCCTATCAACAGGATCGCCGAGGTGGCTGAGAACATACAGGCCCAGGATCTCACCCGCCGGATCAATCTTTCGGGACCTGACGACGAGATAACCCGTCTGGCGGGGACCTTCGACGCCATGCTCGACCGTTTGAGCGGTTCCTTCCGATTGCAGCAGCAGTTCTTGGCTTCCACTTCTCATGATCTTCGCAACCCTTTGGCGGTGATCCGATCCAATCTGGAGGTGAGTCTGGCCGATCCCGACGCCACGGTGGAAGACTGGAAGGAGACTGGAGAAGTGGTTTCCCGGGCGGCCCGGAGGATGTCGGAGATGATCGACCGCCTGCTGGAGGCGGCCCGTCTGGAAGTGGGCTTCTCCAAGATCTCCAAGGTGGATGTGGCCGATCTGTTGGTTTCCACCGCTCAGGCAGTGGTGGCGCTGGCCGAAGAAAAAGACTTGCGCGTCGAAGTAGACACCCGCCCCACACCCGTGTCGGGAGACGGCCTAGCTTTGGCTCGCATCCTGGAAAACCTTCTGGACAACGCCATAGCGGCCTCCCGGCCGGGAACCTCGATCGAGCTGGGATGCGGCGAGAGAGATGGATGGGCGTGGATGACAGTCGCGGACCGGGGCCCGGGCCTCGATCCCGGTCTGATCTCGGGCGATTCTCATGCTGGAGGGGGACTGGGCCTGGCGATCACCCGTCATTTGGCCGAGTCGCACGGAGGCAAGCTGGCCGCCTTTCGGAGAGAGGCAGGCGGAACGGTGATGGTGGTGTGGATTCCTTCTCGCAAAGTCGCCGGGAGTGAGGTTCCTCCCGACGCCAATCCCCTCGACTGACTGCTTTGGGCATTTTACAACGGATTTACCTTAAACTTGGTATAACCATCTTGTCATGACAAAAACCCCACCACCTGAGCCTTCTCCTCCGCAAGACCCCTCCCAGCCCGTGGACGGGCTTTTCGGGGAATTGGCTGCGGATGGGGATGAGGGTGGCTTTCCCACCGGAGAGTTGGCCGGCGAGCCCCAAGGAGAGGGAGCCTTCACCGGGGAAGTCGAGGCCTCCGGGGATGATGATCTGATGTCTGTCGGAGAAGCTGACGAGGGCCAGGGAGAGACTGTCACAAATGGAACTGCAGAGGAGCACCCCTCCTGGGACGAGGAGGGTTTGGTAGTGGTTGCTCCCCTGACCTCTGATCAATCGCGCTCTTCCAAAAGAAGGTTCGCCTTTCGGGACACGGGGTGGAAGATGATGGCCGCTGCCGGAATAGCGTTGCTGCTGGCGGGGTTCGCGGCGGGCCTTTTCTTTCCCGAGTCCCTGACCGAGACTCCGGTCTCCGAAGAAGAAGTGGTGGTGACAACCACCCGGGCGACCGGCTCGACGACCGCATCGCAGTCCACTGCCACTTCTCCGATCGCCGCCGCTTCGTCCTCGACCACCATCGCCGCCGCGGCGCCGATTGCATCCGAGGTGGTCCCGCCGCCCGATCTGGTCGTTACCGACGAGCCGGTGGCGGATGTGGCCGACCGCCTGGTTCCTTCCGTGGTTCACCTGGAAATTACCAGTCAAAACATCCTGGAGCAGGGTGCGGGCAGCGGAGTGATCTTCGACAGCGAAGGGTTGATTCTCACCGCCGCTCAT
Source organism: Acidimicrobiia bacterium (assembly GCA_965214265.1). Taxonomy (GTDB): domain Bacteria; phylum Actinomycetota; class Acidimicrobiia; order Spongiisociales; family ZC4RG35; genus Bin76. The sequence continues at coordinate 32,674 of CBDCBK010000010.1, read as the reverse complement.
GTAGTGGCGCCCGTCCTGACCGGAGAGGCGGAGTTGACCGTGCGGCTCACCAGCGGCGACCGCTTGCCTGGTGAGGTGGTGGGATCCGATCCCGACAGTGACGTGGCGGTGGTGAAGGTCGAGCGTTCCGGTCTCGTCGCCGCTGAGCTCGCTCTGGATCCGCCGCGGGTCGGTCAGCTGGTGGTGGCGGTGGGCAGCCCCTGGGGTTTGGAGTCGTCGGTTACCTCCGGAGTGATAAGCGCCACTGATCGGATAGTGGGGGGAAAGCTCCTGATTCAGAGCGACGCGGTGTTGTATCCGGGTAACTCGGGTGGCGCATTGGCGGATCGCTACGGTCGGCTGATCGGCATAAATGTCTCTATTTTCACCGACTCCACCACTCTCGAACCGGTGGCATTCCAGGGAGTGGGTTTCGCGGTCCCCATGGATGTGGCTTATCGGGTGGCGCAGGCCCTGATAGCCGGGGAACCTGTCGATACGACCTTTTTGGGAGTGAGCGGGCGCGACTCCTTGGGAGATGCGGGGGTGGAGATCATGGAGGTTTTCCCCGGTTCAGGAGCGGAGACGGGGGGGATAATGGCTGGGGATGTGATCGTGGCAGTGAACGGTCGCCCGGTAACCGGGATAGCCGATTTGGCGGCCCGGATTCGCCACCGCCTGCCTGGTGACGTTCTTGTCCTTACTGTTTTGCGGGGAGAGGAGAAACTCACCTTGACTGCCACCCTTCTCCCCAGAAGCGAAGTCATGCCGGACCAGCAAGGTGAAGATTCCCCGGAGGAGGAACCGGAAAGCGAATCGCCGTAACCGGCGGGGCGACGTGCTTTCCCATGGTGGGTGAGTTATCCGAGTCGGCAGTTCGCCATTCCCACGGGGATGAGGAGGTGCTATAGTTGCCGGTGACTGCCGGGATACAACGGCAGTTTTGTCCCGGGGCGTAGCGAAGTCCGGTGGAAGTCCGGCGCTGTCCCGCAACTGTCAAGCCTCTTAGAAGGGGATGAGTCAGGACGCCTGGTTCCGGGATGACGGATGAACCTCGGATGAAGATGTAGTTCGTCGGCGGGTCCCCCGTCTGACTCTCTCCCTTCATCCTCCTCACCAAGGAGGATGTTTATGTATGCAACCACCCGGCGTAAAGGTGGAAGATGGCTGGTCGTTCTGGCATCGGTCTCTCTGATCTTCGGAGCCTGTGGCGGAGGAGATCAGGATTCTCCCGCCGCGGCTTCGGCCGCCACCCAAGCACCGCCCACCACCGCGACGCCAACCAGTACTAGCGCCGCGGCAGTTGCCGTAACGACTGCGGCCTCAACCACGACGGCGGCGGTAACCACCACCGCCCCGTCTTTCCCGGTCGAGGTTCAGGACTCGCTGGGCACGGTGACGATCGCTACCCGTCCCGAGCGTATTGTTTCCCTGTCGTCTACCATCACCGAGGTGCTGTTCGCCATCGGTGCCGGCCCCCAAGTGGCGGCAGTGGACAGCTATTCTGATTTTCCGCCCGAGGCGCCCATCACGGATTTGTCTGCTTTCACCCCCAACCTCGAGGCGATCGCGGCAGCCGACCCCGATTTGGTGATCGCCTCCTACGATCCCGGTGATCTGATGTCGTCCCTGGCGGCGCTGGGGGTACCGGGGATGATGCTGCCAGCGGCCGACACGTTCGCTGACGTGTTATTCCAGATCGAGCAGTTGGGCAGGGCGACCGATAACCGCATTGGGGCGACCGACCTCGTGCGCCATATGCGGGGGAGAATCATAGAGATAATTGCGGACAGCCCGGAGGTTTCCTTCACCTATTACTACGAGTTGGATCAAAACCTCTACTCGGCTACCTCTACCACCTTTATCGGCCAACTCTTTGGTTTGCTCGGTTTGGAAAACATCGCCGATCCCGCCGATGAACAGGGCTTTGGATACCCACAGCTTTCTTCGGAATACATCATCCAAGTCGATCCCGATCTCATCTTCTTGGCCGACACCTTGTGTTGTGGGCAGAACGCCGAGACCGTGGCCTCACGCCCGGGTTGGGCGTCGTTGACCGCGGTGGCCAATGGGTCGGTGATCGAATTGGATGATGGGATCGCCTCCCGGTGGGGTCCCCGCATCGTCGATTTGTTGGAGGTGGCCGCCGCAGCCGTCGCCGAACTGGCGGCCAAAGGGTGAGTGTACTCTCTCCATCCTCAGGGATTCTCCAGCCCTCCCGGGTAGGGATCGGGCGGCTGACGCTGGCGCTGGCGTTTGGAGCGGTGGTACTGGGTGCGGGGCTGTTGGTGGGTCCGGCCGGTTTGGATGCAGGGGGAGTGTTGGCCGCGCTGTTGGATCGCTTGCCTTTCCTCGAATTGGAGAGATCCCTGTCGGAACGCGAGCTGACCATCCTCTGGGAGATACGGCTGCCCCGGACAGTGATGGGGGCGGTGGTGGGGGCCACGCTGGCTGCGGCGGGGGCTGCCTATCAGGGAGTATTTCGCAACCCTTTGGCCGACCCCTACCTGTTGGGGGTGGCGGCAGGCGCTGGCTTGGGCGCCACCGTCGCCATCCTGCTACGTTCCCGGGGCTTTTCCACGATCCCTTTGGCCCCGTTGGCCTTTCTCGGGGCGGTGGTGGGCGTGACGCTCTCCTACAGTCTGTCACGGACCAAGGGCAAAAACCGACGGAGCGCCACCACGCTGGTGCTGGCCGGGGTGGCGGTGGCGTCCTTCTTGACCGCGGTGCAGACCTTTCTCCAGATCACCAATGTCGGCACTCTGCGGGAGGTGTACAGCTGGATTCTCGGCCGTCTGGTCACGGTGGGATGGGAGGATCTGACCTCTGTCCTGCCCTACATGGCGATCAGTTGGCTGATACTAATGGTGTTTCGCCGGTCGCTTGATGTGATGGCGGTGGGAGATGAGGAGGCCGCTGCCTTGGGCTTATCTCCTCGAACCGTACGGCTGATCGTGATCGCCGCTGCCACCTTGGGCGCGGCGGCGGCAGTGTCGGTAAGTGGGCTGATCGCGTTTGTGGGGATCATCGTTCCTCATACCGTCCGGATGCTGGCCGGTTGGAGCTATCGGGTGATCATTCCCCTCTCTCTGCTGTTGGGAGGGGTGTTCCTGACCGCCGCCGATTTGGTAGCCCGCACGGTGGTTGCTCCTGCGGAACTGCCCATTGGCGTGGTGACCGCCTTTTTGGGCGGTCCGTTTTTCCTGATGATCCTGCGTACCTCCGGAGATCTGGAATGACCAGCCTGCAAGTGCGGGATGTCTCGGTGGTGCTGGGGGGAGCGCGGGTGGTGAACGAGGTGAGCCTCTCGGTGAAGGAAGGGGAGTGGTTGGGTCTGATCGGTCCCAACGGAGCGGGTAAGACCACCTTGTTGCGGGCTATCACCGGGTCGACGCCAACAGTCTCGGGGGAGATGGTTTATCGGGGAACCAACCTAGCGCGACTCCGCACTCGCCAGCGAGCCCGATTGATGGCCGTTGTTCCGCAGCAACCGGTGGTTCCCTGGGGGATGGGGGTTGCCGATTACGTGCTGTTGGGACGCACTTCCCGCATCGGTTTGCTAGGCAGGGAGACGCGACTTGATCTGGACATCACCCAAGAGTCCCTCAAAGCTCTGGATTTGGAGACGCTCTCGGCCCGTCGACTGGATGAACTGTCGGGGGGTGAGTTGCAGAGGGCAGTGCTGGCCCGTGCCTTGACTCAGGCTGCCCCACTGTTGATTCTGGACGAGCCGACCTCTTCGCTCGATGTTGGTCATAGCCAGCAGATCATGGAAATGATCGACCAGCTGCGTCGGGAACAGCCCCTGACGGTGGTCAGCGCGTTGCACGATCTGACCCTGGCCGCGCAGTTCTGCGACCGCTTGGTGATGATGTCGGGAGGAAAAGCCATCCTCGAAGGCCCGCCTCGCTCGGTGATAACCGAGCGTTCTCTGCGGGACCACTATGGCGCGCAGGTCCGGATACTCACCGGTCCGAAGTTCGGGGTCGTGGTGATACCGCTCCGATCCGGTAAGCCACCTGCCGAGCAAGACAACTCTCTGAGTGTCGGAATGCAATAGGATTATCGGAAGGAGACCTCGATGACCGCACAGGAAACACCCCCCATTGAAAGGCCGTCGTTTGGGTCAGGGCGTGCTTCGTCCCTGGTGCTGGTCAACACCGGCCATGGCAAGGGTAAAAGCACCGCTGCATTCGGGACGTTACTGCGGGCTGTGTCCCGGGGATGGAAGGTGGGAGTGGTGCAGTTTCTCAAGTCGGGAGACTGGAAAGTGGGGGAGGAAGAAGTGTGCCGTCGGCTGGGTGTCGACTGGTGGGCCTTGGGGGACGGGTTCACGTGGGACTCCGAGAACATGTCCCAAACCGAGGCGGTGGCCCGGGAAGCGTGGTCCTTTACCCGGTGTCTGGTGTCGGAAGGAGCTCACCGGATGGTGGTGCTCGATGAGATCACCTACCCCCTCAACTGGGGCTGGATCGACGAAGGGGAGATGCTGGAGATGATTCGAAATCGTCCTGGCCATGTCAGCCTGATATTGACCGGCCGGGACGCTCCCGCCGCCCTGATCGAGGAGGCGGACACGGCAACCGAGATGGTGAAGATTAGACATGCCTTTGATCAAGGGATCATGGCCCGCCGGGGGATCGACTACTAGCCGTGATCGAGCTCTGGCTGGTTCGTCACGGGCAGACCGACTGGAATCTCAAGCGCCTACTACAGGGTTGGGTGGACACTCCTCTCAATCAGAACGGAAGACGCCAGGCACGGGAACTGGCTGGGCGCCTGAGGGGACGCAGCTTTTCGGGGGTGTGGAGTTCGGATCTGTCCCGGGCAGTGGATACCGCCCGGCTGGCCTATGGTGAACCTACCCAGGCCGGCGCACTGCGGGAACTCGATCTCGGGGATATTCAGGGATGGAACTGGGATGATATGCCCACGGAGATGCGCAGGCAGATGACCGCCTTCGACGGCTTTGTCGCTCCGGGTGGGGAGTCTCACGCCCAGATGCAAGATAGGGTGGTGAGGTTTCTGAATGGGTTGGAGACCGGCGCCCATCTGGTGTTCACCCACGGTGGGGTGATCCGCATGCTACGCCGGCTGTGCGGTGATGATCGCTTTCCGGGCTCATGCGAGCTGACCCGGCTGGACTGGACCAACCGCCGGGCGCTGCACCTCGACTGATCAGCCGGGCTGGCGGGAAGGTAGCTCTCCGCAAGATCCTGGAAGGTCTAGCCTTGGGTTCAGTGCAGGAACAAGTAGCTCAGGGTCGGTGGACGATTCCCGATCTGGCATTGATCGCTTTTGCAGGGTTGGTTGGTTCGATACTGGGGCTGGGGATCGGACCGGGGGGCGATGTGATCGTCACCTTGATGGGTCAGTTCCTGTTTACGGTGGGCGCGGTGTTCCTGGTGGTGAAAACCCGCGGGAGGGATTTCCAGCGGCTCGGTTTCGTGGTGGAGTCCCGAGATGGTGTGATGCTGGCATTGGGAATGGGGCTGCAGGTGGTTTTAGCCATTTTGTTCCTGCCGCTGGCGCTGCTGGTGGGACTGGAGACGGAGCCGCAATCCCTTTCGGGAGAAATCGCTGGCATCGGAGGCCCCTTCAACCGGATGGCGCTGTTTCTCCTGATCGGCCTGATGGGACCCATCTTGGAGGAAATCATGTTCCGGGGGATTCTGATAGATGCCCTGGCCGCCAGGTTTCAGACGCGGGGAGTTATCTTAGGCTCGTCGGCTGCCTTCGCCGCCTTCCACATGGTGGGTGTTTCCACCGTACAGCCGTTGGAGTCGGCAGTGGTGCTGGTTCCCCAACTCTTCTTGTTCGGGGTGGTGCTGGCCTATCTTCGGATCAGCCGAGGGCGGCTGGGGGCCGCAATTTTCACCCACGCCGGGTTCAACCTCTTGAGTCTGTTTGTGCTTGTCTTCTACCCGGAACTGGTTTAGCCCGGGCCCGCATTCACCACTCCCAGGCCACCCGCGACCAATGCTCATCCAATAGCCGATTTCGTAAGTATGGGAGCAAACCCTGAGGCTTTTCAAGCCTGTTACTTGGATTAGAAGAAACTTCACGATCTCTCCCGCAATCTTCTTGCCACCGTTGACCCGGACGGCGCCGGTTGCAACCGTTTTCGGGTCGGGAGGGATTTGGTAACTTTCTTTCTATGAGCAAAGGCCGACTTGATGGGAGCAAAGCCGCCCAGAGTTATGTAAGGCCGCAAGCGCGGCGGGGAACGCTGTTGGCAGTAGTGGTGGTGTTGCTGTTCGGATTCTTCGCGGTGGTGGTCATTGATCTGCTCGACTATCACACATCTATAGAGTTGGCCCAGCGTCATCTAATGATCGCCGGGGTGGTGCTGGTTGCGGCGGCTGCCCGAAAGGGGCACCTCCATCCTCGTGGTCGGCTCGGAACCCTGGTCGCTTTGGGCGGCGGAATGGCGGTGATGCCCCCGTTGTTCTTCACCGCTCTGGACAGACTGGGCGCCGGTCCGGCTATCACACTGCAGTTCGTGGCGGTGCTGGCGGTGCTGGTCTGGACGCGGGTAGTGGGAGGGGTCCGCGTGCCTGTGGTTGCCTGGCTGGCGGGATTGGTGACCATGTTGGGTATCTCCCTGGTGGTGGAGGCTTGGTCATGGGAACGGGTAGACCTGATCGGGATATCCGCGGGTGTAGGAGCGTCGGCGTTCTTGGCCATATATCTTCTTTTGGTCGACCATCTGGGCGGGCACCTTCCCCCGCTGACTATCTCCACCTACCCGATGGCGATAGCTGCTCTTTTCTTGTTGCCCGTGGCCGGGCTGGGTCCCATGGATCTGCCTGTCTCAAAGTGGTGGTGGCTTTTGGCTTTGGGTGTGTTGGGGACGGCCATCCCGGTGGTGCTGGAAGTAGTCGCCATCCGCCACGCGGGTCCGGGTCCGGTGGGGATGATCATCCTCATCCAACCGGTGGTGGGAGGGGTGGTGGCCTGGTTCTTGCTTGGACAAGTCCTCAGCGCGGTCCAGATTCTGGGAATTGCGGTTTCGCTGGTGGGGGCGCTTTTGGTTCAGATCAAGGTCGCCGAGGCGCGTTCGTAGCCCACCCGGGCTGCCCCGTCAGGTGCCCGACCTCCAGCCTTCCATGTACTCGCGTTGGGAAGGAGTGAGTTCCTCCAGGCTCCCCCCCAAGGCGGCGACCTTGATCCGGGCCACCATCTCGTCGAGTTCGGCCGGAAGAACGAACACCTTTGGGTCTAAAAAGCCTTGGTTTTCGACCAGCCACCGCAGGGCCAGAGCCTGATTGGAGAACGAGAGGTCCATCACGTCGGCTGGATGTCCCTCCGCGGCGCCCAGGTTGGCCAGTCGGCCCTCAGAGACCAGGAACAGGCGACGACCGTCGTTCATCTCGAATTCTTCCAGATTGGGGCGCACCGTTCGTCTCACTACAGCGCGGTTGTCAAGAGCCTCCACATCGATCTCCACATCAAAGTGACCGGCGTTGGCCAGAATTGCCCCGTCTTTCATCAGGCCCAGGTGCTCTTCGGCGAGGACATGGCGGTTGCCGGTGACGGTGATGAAGATGTCGCCCTCCGGTGCCGCTTCCCGAGCGGTGAGCAACTGAAAACCGTCCATCAAAGCTCGGAGGGCGCGCACCGGATTCACTTCCACCACGATCACCCGCGCCCCCAACCCATCGGCCCGAATGGCGACTCCCTGCCCGCATTGCCCATAGCCCACCACCACCACCACCGAGCCGGCCATCAGCAGGTTGGTGGCGCGGATGATCCCGTCCAAAGTGGACTGTCCGGTGCCGTAGTAATTGTCGAACAGATGCTTGGTGGCCGAGTCGTTGACCGCCACTACCGGCAACCGGAGAGCACCCTCCCGGTCCATGGCCCGCAGCCGGTTGACCCCGGTGGTTGTTTCCTCGGTGGCGCCCAGGGGTGAGAGATCGGGATGGGAACGATGCAGGGCGGAGATCAGATCGCCCCCATCGTCCACCAGCAGATGAGGGCGACGACGCAGCACCTCTTGGATGTGGCGGTGGTAACGCTCGGAGTCCTCACCACGGATGGCCATCACTTCTACGCCTTCTGCCGCCAGCGCCGCAGCTGTGTCATCCTGGGTGGAGAGGGGATTGGACGCGCACAGGAAGAGTTGAGCCCCCGCATCACGAAGCGTCAGCATCAGATTGGCGGTCTCCGAGGTGACGTGCAGGCTGGCCCCTACCCGTAGTCCGGCCAGGGACTGGCCGGCCGAGAGAACTTTTCTTACGGAGGTCAGAACCGGCATCCGGCTGGCAGCCCACTCCACTCGCAACCGGCCCTGGGATGCCAGCCCCGGATCGGCGATGTCAGAAGGCATGGGGACTATCCGGCTGTTGAATCGGAGGAGAGGCCATTTTCTTCTTGAGCCGGTCGATCAGCTTCACCTGCATCGGGTCTGCGCCGGCGTCGCGGGCCAGCTTCAAGGAAAACAGATCACCCACGGCCACCAGACTAATCAGCCGGGCCAGGGGGGAAGAACCTTGCGACCATACCTCTCCTACCCAGGAGACCCGATCGGCGGTGAGCGCTTCCAACAGCTCGAATCGGCGGGACACTCCGGGATGTTCGTCCCGGTCGCGGAGCGCGACGAGTCCTATCCGATGATGGGCCAGTGCGGCAGGGAAATCCCATCCTGTGATCTCGTTGTGGGTGACCTCGGGCAGGACTGCCCAGAATGCGGTGCGCTTGGCGTTCTCGTTGAGTTGGGTCTTCCACCGATAGGCTGCGACATGAGTAAGCGGAAGAGAACCGTACACTCCCACCATCTTTCCGGCCATCCCCACCGCCAGTTCCGAGGCGAGGGGCATCCCCTCCCCCTTTGGTCCGGAGAGGCCGTCGGCCATGTGCGCCGCCTCTTCCAGTGAAGGCCGGGGATCGGCGATGATCCCGGCTTCTCCGGCCACTCTCAGAAGCGCCGACAGTCCGAATCCCAGAGCCGAGCGGGGCTGGTATCCCCCCGGAACCATCACCAGCCGGTCGCCTGCCAATGCCGCTTTCTCCGCCAACTCCCCCCCGGAGGTGATGACCGTCACCGAAAGCTCCAGATCCCGGGCGGCTGTCCAGGAGGAAAGTGCCTCGGCGGTGTTTCCCGAGTAGGAGATCACTGTCACCGGCGGTTTGTACCTGGTTGCCCACCCGGGAAGTCCGTAGCTCTTGTGCACCGCGGTCCGTCGTCCCTCGGCGGCCGCCACCGCCGCGAGAAAATCGCCGGTGATCCCCGATCCCCCCATACCGCATACCAGCATCTCCCCGTTGATTTTCTCGCCTGACTGAATGGAAAGATCCGCTCCCCAGCGCAACTGGGCGCCCAGCGCGGTCATCTGGAATCTCATCTCGGCTAGACCGGAGGGGTTCTTAGTCATCTTCCACCGTCATTAGGGGAACGCCGGCTGTATTGACAGGGTAGACCAGTTCGCAGTCTGCACAGAAAAGCGCCTGCTCGGATTTGAACATGCGCAGTACGCCCCGACAGCGCGGGCAGGCCAGGATGGCGAGGAGTTCGGGGTCGAACAACGACATCTCAGACCTCCAACAGGCCCTTTACCTGGGCTGCCAGCAGGTTGACCGAGGCGCGATCGGGACCCTCCACATTCAGGCGCAGCAGGGGCTCGGTGTTGGAGAGACGAAGGTTAAACCAGCGGTCGGGCCAAGAGACGGTCAGCCCGTCCAGTCGGTCTTGGTCGGCCGATGAGAAAGCCTTTCCCACCCTTTCCAGGGAGCCTTCCTGATCGCTCACCGCCAGGTTGATCTCGCCCGACGCATGGTAGGGCGTCACTTCCGCACGGAGCTCGGAGAGCGTTCGAGTGCTCTCGGACAGGATCCGGAGGAGCGCCAACGTCGCCAGCATGCTGGAGTCCGCCCGGTAGTGGGCGGCGAAATAGTAGTGGCCGGAATGCTCCCCCCCGAACGCCGCCCCGGTCTCGGCCATCACCTGTTTCATGAAAGAGTGCCCGACCCGCGAGCGGATCGGTATCCCGCCGCCGGCGGTGATGGATTCGGGCACCGACCGTGAACAGATCAGATTGTGCACCACCTTGGCGCCCGGCTCGGAGGCCAGAATCCAGCGGGCTATCAGGGTGGTGACCGCGCTTCCCGACAGGGGCGTTCCCTGGTTGTCCACGAAAAAGGCCCGGTCGGCATCTCCATCGAAGGCGACTCCCAGGTCGGCGCCGACCGAGACCACCTCGGTGATTAGATCGGCCAGATTGGCAGGGTCCATCGGATCGGGAGGATGGTTGGGGAAAGATCCATCCGGGGTGAGGTAGAGGCCGGTGAGGGAGACCGGCAGGCGAGAGAACACCGGCCCGACCACCGTTGCGGCCATGCCGTTTCCACCGTCCACAACCACACGCAAGGGGACGATCGATTCGGGGTCGATGATGGAGAGCACATGATTCACGTATCCCTCGGTCACGTTGCGCGCCGACACCCTTCCCCGATGGGGGGAGGGAGGTGTGTTTTCGGTCGCCATCCGGCGGATTTCTCCCAGCCCGGAGTCGGTGCCCACCGGGGCGGCCCCCGGCATGCACAGCTTGATCCCGTTCCATTGCGGAGGATTATGGGAGGCGGTGACCATGGCTCCGGCCACATTCCGGGCGCCGGATGCGTAGTAGACGACCTCGGTGGCCACCTCGCCCAAGTCCAGAACGTCCGCGCCTGCCGAGGCGATCCCCTCTATCAGGGCGGAAGCCAACCGGGGGGAGCTCTCTCGACAATCACGTCCCACCGCCACCGTCCCGCCCCCGGCGAAGCGGACGAAGGCGGCCCCTATCCGGCGGGCATGATCGGGGGTGAATGTTCCGGTGGCGGTGTCACCCCTGATGTCGTAGGCCTTGAACAGATTTTCTACGGCACTGCTCCCTTCCCACTCGGCCGGGAATCATGTGTCCCCGATTCGCTCAGCCGTGTTCTCCAGCGTGGAACCACCAGGACAGCCAGTCCCGCCAGCGTCAACGCCCAGCCCAGCCATTCCGCCCAGGTGTTTTGGAACTCGATAACGACCCGCGAATCAGTGGGTATCACCATCATCAGGGAGGGGGCGACCAGATAGGGTCCCTCGGCGCCGGTGGCTTTCCAGTTGGGAAAGTAGGAGACCTTCACCAGGTGGGGGACTCCCACCGCCCCAGTAACAAAGGAGATGCGGTGATCTTCCACCACCACATCCCTCACCGCTCCCCCCCGTTCGGGGAGGAGCGCGGGACGGAGCAGGGAAGGGTGGGAAACGGCTTGCCATCCGGAGTCCGGCGGCGCTTGGGCCACCACCCATTGGCTCGAGAGGTCGAGCCTCTCGAACCAGGTGAGGGAGAAGTTGAAGAAGTCGGACTCGCCGTCCGGACTCTTTTCGAATACCGACGGCTGGAAGCGGGCCACCTCCACCAATTCGGTGGCGGGCGTCTCAAAGATGTGGAAAGGCCCGGCCACCCCCAGTTCTGACAACTCGGGATATTTGCGGGCCTCCTCGGTTGCCTCGGGGGTGAAGGAGATGTAGTAGCGCACGCCGAACATTCCGAGATGTTCCAGTCCCCGGGTCATGGAGAGGTTGTGGTATGCCAGGCCCGGCATCGGGTTGGAGCTCTGCTTGCTCATTTCGGAGATGGTGATGAAGATGAAGGGCATGCTGAGGGAGGACTCGAAGAACAGCCCTTCCATGGAGGGATGGCTCCAGTCCGACCAATAGGGGATGAGCATGGGCGCCATGGGCGTTCCGTACTTGCCGAGATCGCTGTTGTTTTCCCATAGCACCCGGCCGGGTTCGAGCCCTGCCACCAGCGTGTTCATGTCTCGGTATTCTTCCCAGTCGGCCTTGGCCTCATAGCCTGAGTAGTTCCACTTCGACCAGCCCGCCAGATAAGAGACTCCGGCTAGCGATCCGGCGCCTATCCCCAGGGCGACGACCGTGGCCAGGACTTTTCTGGTGGCCAGTGGCTGTCGTCGGATATATAGCGCTGTCCCTGCGAGGATCGCCACGATCACGGCCCCAAGGATTATCGGCCACTTCATCTGTACATCGGGGGAAGGGATCAGGACGGCGGCGAGTAGGGTACCTGCGGTGATAGTGGTGACCATCACCGCAACCGGGGAGGAGAAACGGGGGAGACGCCGGGCTACCACCATCAAAAGGGCGCCCACCGCCAGCATGGCGAAAAACACCACACCGAAATACCAGTAGGGCAATAGCCGACCGTTGTACAGCTTCCATCGCTCGTCCAGGAACAAATCCGGGAACCGGTTGGTGAGTCGGATGGGAAGCGGGTAGTAGACGATGGGCGCCACGGTGGTTATCAGCAGCGGAACTATTTTCCATGTCTCTCCGATTCGCCAGGCGCGGCGCAGTGCCCAGATCAAGCCGAACAGGAACAGCGGGAGCAAAACCCAGATCTCGGTCGGGAAGAATTCCCGCCACTGGGTAAGGGGACTCCAGGCCAGATCCGAGCTGTATGCCAGGTTGGCCAGTAACGGGACCGACCAGAAGCCGGTGAGCGCGAACGCCCACGCCGAGGTCACTATCAGCGGACGGCGGGCTTTTCGCACTACCAGCAGGGCCAAGGTCCCTATCACCAGCAGCAAAGTGGTGAGCAGATGGCAGAGAACAGTGATGCAGAAAACCGCCGCGGTCGCAGGGAGCAGGCGGGATTCGCCATCGATCACTCGGACCAGGAGGCCCAGGTAAATGAAGCCCAGGCTGAACGACCAACTGTAGGAGAACTCCCCGGCCAGAGTGGAAGCTACATTTCCCCCATAGATGGTGAAACTCTCCATCAAGGCGTACGCGGTCCCGCCAGCCGCGGTCACCAGGGCGATCAGGCGGTGGAAGTCCAGCGAGCGGGTCAGGAAGTAGACCGCGGGGGGAAGGAGCAGAAGACCTCCCACCGTCACCAGCTTGAAAGCTACCCCGTAGGGCAGGAACACATCCAACAGCACGATGACCAGGGAGGGGAGGGGGAAGTAGAAATAAAACAGCGGAAACCCCGCGAACCAGGCGTTGGACCAGCCCAGCAAGCGGCCGGAGGGCAGCAATACGTCTCGCAGGGCGGCCGGTCCCAGGACATGGGCGCCCATGTCGCCGCCGGCGGGAGTGTTCTCCACCAACAGCAAGTGAGGGCTGAGCACGGCCAGCACCATCAAGGAGAGAGCCGCCAGCACCCAACCTGGGTACCAAAACCTGGAGAACCGGATCATCGAGGATGCGGAGGGCGTCGGCCCGGTCCGCCGATCCCTAGGCGACTCCCGACTCTTTGGAGGATTGGAACATCTCGGTGACATTGCGACGGTCGAATAGCGTCCATTTTATGGGAGGAGCGAGACGATCGGCATGATGCCGACAAAGGGCCGAGAACACGCCCTTTTGAGTGGAGATGCTTATATCCCACAGCCAGACCCGCCGGTTCTGATAGTCGATCGCCATCCACGACGCGGCCACTTTTCCACACCGATAGCAGTTGGGGACCATAACCCCCCCGACTTTAAGGCCCTAGTGCCGGTTAACAAAGGATTTCCATCGGCGGAGCAGCCGCACCGGGGGCATTCCCTCCCATATCAAGCCTGCTCCGCTTTCGTCCACCGCCGCCGTGGTGGGCACGCGATCGATCATATGCGTCACAAAGAGCTGGGGTGCTTCCGCCCATTTGATCTCCCGGAATCCTTCTGCGCCGAGCGCTTCGATCAGGCGGGATCGCACCGGATCACACCCCGGACATCGTTGGGAGGTGAACAGGGCGACTCCCGGTTCGAGGCCCTTCAAGGACCGACGTCGGGGACGGCGACGCTCTACCAGCCTGGCAACCAGAGCGACCGACAAAGCCGCCGCCAAGGCTCCGAGGGGTATCCACAACTGCAACATCTCCCACTCAGTCATCAGTCGTTGCCGATCTCCCCGGCCCCCAAATCCGGTTACAGAGCGAGCGGAGCCCGGGGCTCCGGAGAACGGGGTAAGGGGCCGGATCGACCAGGTCCAAGTGGTCGGGCACCAGCCGGGCTATGTCGGCTCGTCGTCTGGCCCGGGCTGTCTCGAGGCTCTCTCCGCCGGAGCGCTTTCCCTCTGTCCAGACATCTTCCAAAAGACGCTCGGCAGGCTTCGGCCCGCCGGGGTCGGGCTCTTCGTCCACCAGCGTCACCAGGTCACCGCGGGCGGTCCCGTCCACCCGGTATTGGCGCCACAAGCTCTTTCTGCCGGGCTGTGCCGATTTGGCCAGGTCATCGGTGAGCTTGAAAGCGGGCCGCCAGAGGCGGTCTTTGCGCACCGCCGCCAGCTTGTAGACCCCGTCCAGATGCGGAGCGCCTTCCGAGCTTACGAGCCGGGTCCCCACCCCGAATATCAACCGGCCGAGGAGCCGGTCGGGATCCTCGGCTCCTCGGGCCAGATCTTCGGCTATCCGGTCGATGGAGATTTCGTCCAGCCGGTCGGAGAGCACTATAGCCGTCTCCCCGAACCCTGCCTCCTCCAGCATCCGGGCCGCAGCCCGGGCCAGGGACGCCGGGTTTCCCGAGTCGAGGCGGATCCCGACTGGCCGATGTCCCTTTCGGCGCAACTCTTGGAACACCGAGATAGCGTTGGGGATGCCCGATTCCAGGGTGTCGATGGTGTCCACCAACAGCACGCAGTCATCGGGATATACCTGGGCGAAGGCTCGAAAGGCGTCGAGTTCGCTGCCCCCCAGGGCCATGAACGCCTGCACCAGGGAGTGAGCGTGCGTGCCTCGGGCGGGAAGCCCCACCTTCTGCGAGACCGCCACATTGGAGGAGAAGTCGGCGCCGCCCACCAGCGCCGCCTCCGTGGCCAGGTTGGCGCCCAATCCCGCAGCCCGGCGCATCCCGAACTCCAGAACTGTTCCCGAACGGGCCGCTAGCTTGATCCTGGCGGCCTTGGTGGCAACGAGAGTGGCGTAATTGCGGTGGTTCAGCAAAGCGCTCTCCACCAGTTGCCCCAGCGCCAAGGGCCCTTCCACCACGGTGATGGGGGTGTGGGGATGGACCACCCGCCCATCGGGCGCCGCACGGAGGGTGAGCCGGCAGAAATCGCCGTCGGTTCTCAGCCAGTCCAGAAAACCCTTCCCGAACAGAGGGGCTCCCCTCCCTGAGCGCATTTTTGCCAGGGCGGCTAACTCGGCGTCTCCGAAGCGGTATCTCTCCAAGCGGTCGAGCAAGGCCCGAAGGCCCGCCGAAACGCAATATCCCGCCCGGTGCTCCCCATAGGAGGGATAGGTGCGAAAGTAGTGTTCGAAGCTCGCCTCCTGCTCGGCGATTCCATGGCTGAAATAGACCTGAGCCATGGTCAACTGATAGAGGTCGGTGAACAACACGCCCCGCTGGAGTGGATCTGCCATCTGCTCCCAGAGATTACGCCCGGTTTCGGTCGGAAGTTCCTGACTCGGAGCCCTGGCAACCCCTCTTAGAGACCGACGCGGTGGTTTTCTTCTGTCCACATCTGCCCTACAGTGCGTTAACGGTTGCGGAAAGTGTCTTGTGATGTTATACGTGTCTTTTGGTAGTCTCCTTTGGTTTGACCATCAGCATCGCAAATCGAGGACCGGTGGTGGGCCGTTCTAGAGTTCCTGCCTCGAAGCCGGAGACTCAAAGAGCCTTGGTCATTGCTGCCCTGGCGGATGGAACATCGACTATTCGCTCTCCGTTGCGCAGTTCGGAAACGCTCAAGATGATGGAAGCCTGCCGGGTAATCGGAGCGGAGATCACCCATGATGAAAACGAAATCCAGGTGGTGGGAACCGGGATCGGAGAGCAAATGTCACTCGTTCCCACGCGCCCGAACATCCGTTACGTTTGGGTCGGCGGCGGCGCCCTTGTTGGGCGCCTCTTTGCAGCGATCTGCTCACTGATCCCCGAACGGGTTGTCATTGATGGCGACAACGTCCTGAGAAACCGGCCGTTCGCGCCGCTCTTCTCAGCGCTGAGAGCCAAGGGCGCCGAATTTGGGTTCTACAACGGTGTGGATTCTCTTCCTTGCATTGCGCTTTCCAGCAAACTGCCCGGAGGTCGCTATCAGTTGGAGACCGATGTTTCTTCACAGTTTGCCACGGCGTTGTTGCCGCCCCGCTAGCTGATGCGCCCACCACCATCGAACTCATTGGCAAGCTCTATTCCCATTCATACATCCGCCAAACCGCGGCCATGATGAGACATTTCGGCGTGGACGGATCGATCAGCGCCGACGAACGCGAAATTCTGATTCCCAACGGCCAGTTGTACCGGAGCCGTGTAGTCGACATTTCCGGCGACTACACATCGGCTTCCTATCTGATGGGTGCTGCTTTCGTGAGCCGGGGCAAGATCACTTTGGCGAACCTGGAGCCGCACAGTCTGCAGGGCGAACGGGAAATTGTTGACATCATTGCGGCATTGGGCGGTAAGGTCGAATGGTTGCAGGCCAGCAATGAGCTCAAGATTGACTGCACCGACCTCAGGGACAGCCCCAACATCCTGCCGACGGTGGCTGGGGTGGCGGCAGCCATTCCGGAGCGCGTGCGCCTGACGGGTGGGCGGCTGACCCAGTTTCACAAGTCCCGACGTATTGAAGGGGACTTATATACCTAGGTTGACGGACAGCCCACCAAGCCCTTTTGTCGCAGGGGTGGAATATTTTTAGATCATGGTTCCTTGGGTATAGACGATTCGGCTAAAAGGGCATTGTTCCCGCTCAGCGCATCGTCGCCCTGGACACTATTTTCGCTTAGTGTTGCGAGTTGTATAACGCATGCCTGGAATCATGGAAAGGCACATGCCGGTGGTGGAAAGAACACCATCCCGACGAGCCCCTTCCCGCGGAACTGAACCCGTCTCACTGTGACCGTCTGCTGATGTTCACCGATGTGCGCAGGGCCCTCCCGAGTGGCAACGGTTGAGCCTTCAGGTGGGGCGCGGCACGTTGCGCCGTTTCGACCGGACTATTCAGGCCTTCTATAAGAGGTGCAAGGACCCTTCCAAGAAGGCAGGGTTTCCCCGTTTCAAGCCGCGGCACCGGTTGACCCGCCCGTTTGTGGCGCTGTCGAGTTCGAGCGGGTATGAACCGGGCGTGTGGCCGGGCGCTGGGAAATAGCGCATGCCGTCGACCAGATGACCTTCGCCCTCGAGCAGCCTAAGGTCGTGTTTCTGCAGCTGTTCGTGGATCAACCAAGGTATGGAAATGTCCCGCTCATGTGGCTCACGGGCATAATCCCACTCGCGTTTGCTGACATAGACCGCGGCATCAGGAAACAGATCGATGTTGTTGGAGTGGTCGAAGTGCAGAGGAGAAAGAAAAGGGGCTTATATACCTGGGTTGACACCTCCTGGTTGGCGGCGTTGTCACACCCTTCGGGTACCTTATTGAATATGCTCCTGGTTCGGACTCTGAGGTTCCCGGCCAAGTGCTCGCCCGGGTGCTCACCGCCGGCTTTCGGAGGTGTTTTTCATGTGCGCGGTGCTCTATAACGCTGCCCTGGAGTCCGGGGGGGCACATTCGCGTGGTGGAGGGAGCACCACCCCGGAGAGCCTTTGCCTCCAGAGTTGAGGAGCTCCAAGTATGACCTTATGAAGGAGTTCACGGGGGTGCGCTCGGACCTCCCCGAGTGGGAGAGGCTGGCTGTCCAGGTGGGGAGAGGCGTTCTGTGTCGCTTCGACCGCTCCACCTTCTCTTTCTACAAGAGGTGTAAGAAGGGACAGAATCCGGGGTTTCCCAGGTTCAAGTCCTCCCGCTGGTGGAGGACCATCGAGATACCTGATGTGTCTCCCTCTATGGTGGTTCCCCCCGGTACCGAGGGGGCATCTTTTGTGTGGTGGAGGCTGGGAGTAAAGGGACTTCTCCGCTTGAGGTTCAGAGACAAGGGTGACTGCTTGGGCATTGCCCTCGGGGGAGGCGCCAAGGTGAAGGAACTCCGTGTGGTGCGCACGCCCCTGCGGACAGAGATCCATGTCGTGGTCCGCCATCCCGAGGGGGAGATGCCACAGGTGGAGCCCTCCAATCCGGTGGGGATAGACGTGGGCCTCACGCAGCGCCTCACGCTCTCTGATGGTTCCGTGGTTCCCCCGAGGAAGATAGATGCCTCCTCTATCAAGAGAGCCCAACGGAGGTTCTCCAGAGCCAAGAGGGGCTCTCGCAGTAGGGGGAAGAAAGCCCTCTCTCTGGCCAAGGCGCACCGAAGGGAAAAGGAGCGAGCCGTCCAGGCTGACTTCCGCCTCGCACGCCGCTTGGTCCAGACCTATGACGGCATAGCGACCGAGAACCTCAACGTCTCGGGCATGCTCCGATCAAAGAGGTTCTCCAAGAAGATGTCAGAACAAAGGTGGTCCTCTCTCGGGAACATCCTGGAATACAAAGCTGAGAAGGCTGGCATTCCGTTTGTGAGAGTGGACCCTCGGCATTCCTCCACTGACTGCTCGTCCTGTGGGCACAGACAACCAATGCCCCTGGGCCTTCGGGTGTTTCACTGCGGAGCCTGTGGAATGTGTGTGGGTAGGGACCTCAATGCCGCAATGAACATACGCGCCCGGGCCTTCCCGGGGTCGGGAGGGACTATTCCCGATGCGATGCGCGTAACAAGTCTCCGCTGTAAGACGGACACCCCCGGGTGTGTAGTGGGCGGACATCGCAGAACAGTATCACCTGAGACAGCACTGTCAACCTAGGTATATAAGTCCCAAAGAAAAACAGTCCCGATATCGGCCGGGGTCAACCCGCGGCTCTCCAAGCCGGACAGCAACTGGTGTCGGTTGGAATAATGTCCCGTGTCGAACAGAATCAGGCCCGCCGGTGTGAAAACCAGGGTTAAATTCGCAAGCGCAATATAGCCGTCGCGTAGCCTGAGGCTGTTGCCTTTTACGATGATCTCGTAGTCGATGGCCACTGTAAGTCTCCTCTCCTGTTGGGTGGGGGCGCCATATCGGAACGAACCCCGCGCAGTTGGTGTTTACCCTAAGTGTGTCACACCCTCGGTTCCTGTGGATAGCACAATTTCTTCTCCTGCGTCATCTGTTGTGAGAGATTACGCCATGTCCGGCGGCGAGGCTTCCAACCGGGTGGTAAGGTCGGCCGGGGGATATCAGGTGAATATACGTTCTTTCCGACTATTTTGGTTAGTTGATGGGTAGTTCCATGCTTTCGTTGGTCAATGGCCTTGTGTTCGACGGAGTGTCTCCAAGCCCGGCGGAACATCCGGTGCACATCGAGGGAGGAGTGGTGGTCGGTCTCGACGGCCGCCCACCGGACGGAGCAAGGATCATCGACGCCGGTGGGCGTTTGATTACCCCGGGCCTCATCGACGCCCATTTCCACGCCTACGGAGTCGACTTCGAGATGATGGAACTGGAGAGCCTGCCGATGAGCTATGTGGCTCATAAGGCGGCGCGGCGGCTTGATTCGACCCTTCAGCGAGGGTTTACAACCGTGCGGGATGTATCGGGCGGCGACATAGGTCTGCACATGGCCCTTGAACAGGGACTGATCCCCGGGCCGCGTTACCTGTACACCGGTCCGGGGCTGACCCAGACCGGAGGTCACGGCGATCCCCGCCCCGCGCACATCTTCGCCGAGCACTCGTGCGGCTACTTGAGCGAGGTGGTGGACGGAGTCGAGAACCTTCGTCGAGCGGTGCGGGAGCGGATCCGCACCGGCGCCCACGCCATAAAGATCTTCGCATCGGGAGGAGTGATGTCCCCCACGGATCCCATACTGCAGGTTCAGTATGACGCAGATGAGGTTCGGGCAGTTTGCGCAGAGGCAGCCAGGCTTGACTCGTATGTGGCGGCGCACGCCTATTCACCCGAAGCCATCATCCACGCGGTGGCGAACGGAGTGAGAACCATTGAACACGGAAACTTGCTGGACGCCGAGGCTGCGATGCTGATGGCGGAGCGGGGCGCCTATCTGGTGCCCACCCTGATCGCGTATGAGGCCATGAAACGAAGGGGAGAGGACTTGGGCCAGCCCCCGGAGTCCCGACGTAAGAACCTCGAAGTGATTGAAGCAGGCATCGCCTCTCTGGAGATCGCCCGGGATGCTGGGGTTCGGATCGGAATGGGCACCGACCTGATCGGTGACCTCGAGGACGAACAACTCTTGGACTTCCGGATCCGCTGTGAGGTAGAGGAGGTGGGGGAGGTGCTCCGGTCCGCCACTTCGGTGAATGCGGCGATCATCCGCCGTTCCGACCTGGGCGTCATAAAGGTGGGGGCCACCGCCGACCTGGTGGTGTTGGGGGGTAACCCCTTCGATAGACCGGATGTGCTGTGGGATCCCGAGCGGATGGTAGTGAAGTCGGGAAAAGTGGTACGGACCTAGTCGCCACTCAACTTCGGATGGATCAGGCCAGGATTCCACTTAGGAATCGGATCAAGTTTTCTCCCATTATTCGTTGGGCGGAGGCAAACCCAAGCCGCCGGGCTAATTTCTCGCCTACGAACCGGTAATCGGCGGGTGATTGCAGCTTTGGCACGATGGGAAACTCATCGGCCGGCGCTCGGCCCAGGATGGGATCCACTATGCGGAACACCTCGTCCATGAAGTCGGCTCCGATTCCCACAGCACCATCGCCTATCAGCGAGGCGGCGTGGGCAATGTGGTCTACGTAGTCGTCCAGGGAGGGCAGATCACTGAGGAATCCGCCGACAGCGTTGAGGCACACCAACCCTCCGGACAAGGCAATCGCCTTGATCTGCGCGTCGGTGAGATTGCGAGGGTGCGGGTGCAGGGCCCGACAGGAGGAATGGGAGGCGATCACGGGTTTTTGAGCCACATCAAGAACGTCTTGCAATCCGGCGTCGGAGAGGTGGCTGATATCGACCACGATCCCGCATCTCTCCAACTCGGAGACTGCTTCCCGGCCCATTGGGGTCAACCCGCCCCCTGTGGTACGGACACCCACGCCGTCAGCCAGCATGGTGCGGCGGTTCCAGGTGAGAGAGGCCATCCTCACTCCGAGCCGGGCAAACCCGTCTATCAAGCCGAGATCGGCCCCGAAGGGCTCTCCACCCTCCAACGCCAGAACCAAGGCGGTCCGTCCGGAAGCGATTACTTTTGTGAGCTCTTCGGCGGTCTCGGTGATCGCCACATCCGTGGGGTGAAGAGAGACCATCCAGCGGGCGGTCTCCAGTATGACCATCGCCCGGCGGAGGGCTCCGGCGCTGACGAACTCTTCTTCGGTGTACACCGGCAGCACCTGAAGAACCACCCCACCGGCGCGCAGTTGTGGCAGCCAGAAATCCCCGAATGGATCAGCGTGGCCGCGTCGCCGCTGATGCTCAACGGCCAGCAGCAGATCGTTGTGGCAATCGGCGACCGCAAATCGGTGGGTGTTCGCCATCAGCCTCCCAGTGGTCCGGCCGCTTTGACTTGAATTCGGCACCACCCTCCCGGTACGTAAGTCACGGGTACTTCCACCACCGAGGTAATGCGTGCCTGGTCCGGATCGGCGCCTGCCTCCACCGTAGCCGCCAACGCCTCGGCCCGGGTGGACGCCAAACCATGCTCCCGGCTGGAGGAATCGTATTGATAGACCCGGTCGACCGTGCCCGCTGCTTCGGAGATGGCGGCTCCGAAGGCGTTGGCCACCTCGTAGTGACGGGGTCTGATCACTTCGGAAACTCCAGGTACACGCTGGGGATGAGATGGGCGCCTCCTCCCACCGCCAGCATTGGCATGGGGTCGCGGCTCGCCTTCATTCGTTCACAATGGGCGGCCAACTGCTCATCCACCCAGGATAGGGCCTGGCCTACCGTGCGCGGATCGACGTCCTGCACCAGTGCCGCCTCCCCGAACCCGGTGAGCCGCCCCCCGGCCACCGAGATGTCGGAGAGAGTGAGCCTGGCTCCGCCCGACACCAGAGCCTCCTCCGTGACCCGGTAGCCGACCGAATCCGGACCCACGGTGACGCCGTGGCTGTCGCTTTGCAGGATGGTGCCGCCTCCCAGTCCTATGGAGATCACATCCGACATCCGGAAGTTGGTGCGCACGCCCCCCACGTACACCGCCGCGGCGGACTCGCGGGGGAACCCGTCCACCAGTATGCCGACATCGGTGGGGGTTCCACCCACATCCACAACGATCGCATCGGCGAGTCCGGCCAAGGAGCACGCGCCTCGCATGGAGTTGGTGGGCCCAGATCCCAACGACAGCGCCGGCATTTCCAGGGGCGGGTGACGACTGTGGCGGTGGTAAGACAGGGTTGACCCCAGTGACTGAGAGGCGGGTACGCTTATGCCTTGAGATCATGAACCGGTTCCCTCCCAAGACTGCCTTGGTGGTGGTGGATGTCCAAAACGACTTCGCCGACCCGGAGGGGTCCCTCTATGTGAAGGGGGCGATGGGAGTGGTGGAGGCGGTCAATCGGCTGATAGAGAAGGTGGGGAGTGAGGGGTGGCCGGTTTTCTACACCCAGGACTGGCATCCGGCGACTACTCCCCATTTCGCCAAGGACGGGGGGATTTGGCCGGTTCACTGTGTGGGAGGATCCCGTGGGGCAGAATTTCATCCCGCGCTGAGGGTGGAGGGGACATCGGTAAAGAAAGGCGGCGCCGGAGAGGACGGCTATTCAGGGTTTACCATGCGGGACCTGGTGGAAGGAGAGGACCGTCCCACCGCCCTCCACTCCCTGCTTCGCCAGGAGGGCACCTCCAAAGTGATGGTGGTGGGGCTTGCGCTCGACTACTGCGTGAAAGATACGGCCCTGGACGCCGTTCGTTTGGGATATGAGGTGGAGGTGCCCCTCGGGGCCACCGCCGCGGTCAATCTCTCCCCCGACGATGGGGATAAGTCGATCGCGGCGTTGGAGGCAGCGGGGGTTCTAATTACCTGAGAGCCGCAAATCGCTGAGCCAGAAGGCGGCGGTAAGTCACCCAGAGAGAGTTCTCGGCGGGCCGTAGGGTGGGGAACAGGATTACATCACGGATGTGGCTCCGGTTGGTCAATAGCATCACCAGCCTATCTACGCCCAGACCCAACCCGCCCGTGGGGGGCATCCCGTAGGCCAGAGCCAGCACGAACTCTTCGTCCACCGGATGCAATTCGGGGTCGTCCGCCCCGAGAAGGGAAGCCTGGCTCTCGAATCGGGACAGTTGGTCAACTGGGTCGTTCAACTCGGAAAAAGCATTGGCGAATTCCACCCCGACGATGAACAACTCGAAACGCTCGGTCAGCCGAGGGTTCTGGCGGTGGCGACGAGCCAGGGGGGAGACCTCCAGGGGATAGTCGAGCACGAAGGTGGGTTCCCACAGCCTCGGGGCGGTCAGCCGATCGAACAGTTCGTAGATGACTCGACCAGCACCCCACTCATGCCGGGCTTCGACTCCCCGGTTTGCCGCCCACTTCTTAAGGGTGTTGGGATCTGTGTCGAGGGTGACCTCCTCTCCCATCTCCTCGCTCACCAGTTCCAGCATAGAAACTCTCCGGAAGGGAGGTTCGAGGGAGAGAGGAGAAGCGGAGTGGGCACCTGTTTCGCGGCTAACCATCGTCGTGCCGGTAGCTGCTCTCGCCACCGCAGGAATCACCTCTTCGAGGAGTTCCATCACATCGCAGTAGTCGGCGAAGGACTGATAGGACTCCAGCATGGTGAACTCGGGATTGTGGGAAGAGTCCACACCTTCGTTGCGAAAGATCCGGCCGATTTCGAAGACTCGCTCGAACCCCCCGATGATTAGGCGCTTGAGGTACAGTTCGGTGGCGATCCGCATGTACAGCTCTATGTCCAGGGCGTTGTGATGGGTTCGGAAAGGACGAGCGGCTGCGCCGGCCGCCCGGGAAGTGAGGATGGGAGTGTCGACTTCCAGGAATCCTCGTTGATGGAACTGGTTGCGGAGTTCTGACACCACGGCGGAGCGGATCTCGAAGGTCCGCCGGCTTTCCGGATTGACTACCAGGTCCAGATGCCGGTGGCGGGAGCGCTGCTCGACATCTCTGAGACCCTTCCACTTCTCTGGAAGGGGAGCAAGACATTTGGCCAGAAGGGTCAGCCGGTCAACTTGTATGGACAATTCGCCTCGTCGGGTGGTGATCACCTCCCCGGTGGCGCCCACCCAGTCGCCCAGATCCAGCCCGGAGACAACCTCCTCGGATTCGGGTGTCAAGGTGTCGCGGGAGACAAACAGCTGCAAGTCTCCGGTTTGATCGAAGAAAGTGATAAATAGCAGTCGCCCGAAATTCCGGATCAGCCGGATCCGTCCCGCCACGGCGGCGTTATTTCCGGTCCGGACATCGGGTCCCAGCGCCCCGTGCAGGTCTCGAATCTCCTGGGTGGAGTGGGTGCGATCGAACCAAGGCGGCCATGGCTCGATTTGTCGGGAGGAAAGATGCTCCAGGACATCCAGGCGCTCGTTCACCACCTTTTCCCACAGGCCGGTCGATCCCGTGTCCGAGCGGCCGGATCCCTTGTCATTCATGAATCTTCAACCTAACAGGGAGACGAAGCAGAAGAAAGACGGTGTTCCAACACCGGGAAGGGTAACCGACCCGCCCCCGGGAGGGGAGGGGGGGCGGGCCGGTTGTGTGCCTGCCGCCCCGGGAGGGGTGGAGGGCGGGCAGGCTACCCGCCGACCTTCCGGGAGGGGACGGGGAAGGCCGGCAGGGGGATAGGTGTTGTGGTGGGAATAATAGACGGTATTCGGAGGTATGTCAATTGGAGAGGGTGTTAGGAGTTCAACTCCAGCACCACCATCAATCCCTGGAGGGTGAGGTCATCTTCTATGTCGGTTATCGTCTCACAAACCGGCCCGATCAGCCGGGCCAAGCCCCCGGTGGCCACCACCGGCGGAGCTCCAAGCCGCTGTTCGGTGCAGATTCGTCTCACCAGACCGTCCACCAGGCCCGCCCATCCAAACACCAGTCCGCTCTGTACGGCCTCGGTGGTGTTGCGGCCGGTGGCTCGTTTGGGTGTGGTCAACTCCACTCGTCGGAGCGCGGAGGCCGCGGCGGCCAGGGCGTCTCCGGCCACTTGTACCCCGGGGGCGATAGCGCCGCCGCAGTAAGAGCCCGAGGCATCGATCAGATCCACCGTGGTGGCTGTTCCAAAGTCGACTACCAGCACCGGCGCACCGTACAACTCAACCGCTCCGATGGCGTTCACTACCCGGTCGGCGCCCACCTCACGGGGATTGTCGATGCGAATCTCCATGCCGGTGCGGGTTCCGGGACCCACCACCACCAAAGGTCCTTTCACTATCTCGGCCAACACCGGGCGTATTGCTGAGACCGCGGTGGGCACCACGCTGGACAGTGCGGCGCCGTCCAGGGGCTTGGGAATTCCAGAGAGCAGCCCGCTAAGAAATATGCGATATTCGTCGGCGGTGCGGGATGCTTCGGTCGAGATCCGCCAGCGGTGTTCCAGGGAACGGCCTCGGTACGCCCCGATCACGGTCTGGGTGTTGCCAATATCGACTGCTAGAAGCATGCCCTTCACCTGTAAAGGAGACTAGGGCCCTCCAGACGGATTCCCCGGTCAACCGCCGGCCCGTCGGAGTGCGTATCGAAAAAGAGACCGTCAATCAGCCTCACGCTTCCCACCGAGGCGGCCACTGCCAGAAAGGAGGGTCGGTCGAGGGTGTTCAGCAAGGATGCGTCATGCTGGTCGGCCAGTTCCACGTATTCCCAGGCCATCCGGTTTCCCTCCCTGATCACCAGACCGCGCAGACCCTCGGCCGAGCTCTCTCCCGCCTCGGCGGCGTCTGCCGCGGCCCAGAGACCCCGGCTAATGTCCAGGGCGGCCTCCCGGTCATCGGGGGACATCAGGACATTTCGGCTGGAGAGCGCCAGCCCGTCGTTCTCCCGCATGGTCGGACAGCCGACGATCTCGACGGGGAAGCAGAGATCGCGGGCGATTTTGCGGATCATGACCAACTGCTGGGCGTCTTTGCGTCCGAAGTAGGCCCGTTGCGCGCCCAGCCCGGCCAACAGCTTGGTCACCACCAGGGCCACTCCCTCGAAGTGACCGGGGCGCCCCGCTCCTTCCATGGGTTGGGCCACCGGGCCCGGGTCGATGGAGGTGGAATCGTCCGGTTTGTACATTTCTCTGGTGGACGGCGCAAACAGCACATCCACTCCCGCCTCGGCGGCCATTCGGCGGTCGCGCTCAAAACTCCGGGGATATCTCTCAAAATCTGAGGAAAGGTCGAACTGTCGGGGATTGATGTAGAGAGACATGATCACCACCCGGCACTCGTGGCGCGCCCGGGAGAGCAATGACAGATGTCCTTCATGGAGAAAACCCATGGTGGGAACCAATCCGATGGGCGCCACCCCGGCCTCGGCCGCCTTTTCGTGATACGCCTCGCTCGCGGCCGACCGCGCCTCTCCGAAACTCGTAACCACTCTCATGGGAGAGAGCGGCTCGCTTTCAGGTTACAAGCCGCCTCGCCGGGCTCCCTTCGGACGCCGGCCCGATGGGCGGCTATCTGGCCAAGCAGCCGATATTGGTTGGCAAGTTCGGGAGAGACGGCATCTGCGGCTTCCAGATGTCCCGTTATGGTGCCGCGGTCGCCGCGTACTACCGGACCGGTGAGAGCTTGATCGGGTCCCATCTCAAAGCAGTTCTCCATCACCTGGGTAGCCAGGCCCCTGGCCTCCTTCCAGGGCACGCCGGCCGCCTCGAACAGATCGGCGGCCACTCCCAGGGCTATGGCCACTCCCAGGGCTATGGTGGCGGCGCCGGCATGATAGAGGGGTTTGAATCGGTCGTGCAGATCGAAAGTCGAGATGCCCAGACTGTGGGCGAAGGAGTGGAGTTGTCCGGCCGCATCTTCGGAGCGGGCAGTGATTGCCGCGGTTGATCCGGCCAGGACTTGGGCACCGCGCTGGGGAGAGGGGAGGGTCTGCAAGGGGTGGAGACACCCCACCCCCATGCCGGCCTGCTCCAGCGCTTCCAGCCGTGCGAGGGAGGCGAACCCGGAAAGATGCGCCACCGTACGGGCGGGAGGGGGGTCGGACGCCAGACGGCGGGCTGTGTCCTCGATCACGTCGTCGGGTGTCGCCAACAGCAGCAAGTCACAGGGGGACAGCCCGGTGGCCTCTTTCACCCTGGTTTCTTCCAGTTCCGGTGGGATGGCGCTGGAAGGGCCGGGAACCGTCTCCACCCGATGCCCGGCTGCCAGGGCGGCAATAGCCAAAGCGCCACCGGCGCGACCCGGCCCGATCACCGCCAGGCGAAAGCGGGATTTCACTCTTCGGTGAGGTAATTCGGAACCAGCGAACGCCCCCGGGCGCCGAGCGGGCGGCCCAGAATTTGTTCGATGATGGTTACTGCCCTGACCGGGTCGGGAACCAGCCCCGTATCCACCAGGAAGCCACTCATCAGACCCGCCAGGCTTTCATCGATCACATCCCGGTGCACCAGGATCTTGACGTGCGGATTGCTCAGAAGTTCCTTAAGCTTGTCGTACAGGGAGCGGCGTTCGGTCTCTTCCACCTTAGAACTGATGGGAACCCGATGGGCGCCGAAACCGCTCTCCTGGTAGACCTTGATGTTCTGATTGTTAGTCAGAAGGCTGACCACATCGGTGATCCCCGCTTCTGTTTGGAGCCACAGCACCTCTTGTTGGCGGCGCACCTTGCGATGGGTGACTCCCTGTCCGCCCAGTCGTTCGCTTACCGCCAAGCGGGAGGTGATGATCCACCTGAAACCTCGAGGTTTGAGAAGGCCGGCCGCCATGTTGGCTAGGAAGACCGGGATTGGCCGCTTCGCGTGGCGGCGGCCACCCTTTCTATTCCCGGATCACCCGACGCTATCCCCGGGGGTGGATGAAGGCGCATTTCGGGTGTGTCGGTGGCCTGCCATTTGGGAACGTCGTATAATATCTGTTTGATGTCCTCGACAACAAGTGTCTCCTTTGCCAGAAGGGCGACCACCATCCTTTCCAGAGCGGGGCGGTGCGTCTTCAGGATCTGCTGGGCTTCGGAATGGGCGACCCTGATCAGCTTGCGAACCTCGTCATCGATGTCGGCGGCCAGTCGGTCGGAATAGTCGGGTTGCCGGGTGTAGTCGCGGCCCAGGAACACCTCCCCTCCGGGCTTGCCGTATTGCATCGGACCGAGTTGGTCGCTCATACCGTACTCCATCACCATCCGGCGGGCTATGGTGGTGGCTTTTTCGATGTCGTTGGCCGATCCGGTGGTGGGATCGGCGTAGATGAGCTCCTCGGCGCTTCTTCCTCCCAGGAGCATGGCTAGCTGGTCCAACAGCTCTGACCGCCTGATCAGGTATTTGTCGTGGGTGGGGAGCGCCAGGGTGTGACCCAGCGAGCGTCCCCGAGCGACTATTGTCACCTTGTGCACCGGGTCGGCCATGGGAAGCGCCCAGCCCACCAGCGCATGTCCGGATTCGTGAAAGGCGATCAGCCGTTTTTCGTCCTCGGACATGATCCGGGCTTTGCGTTCCGGACCGGCTATCACGCGGTCGATCGCCTCTTCCAACTCGTCCATTCCCACCTGTTCCTTGTTGTGGCGGGCAGAGAGTAAGGCGGCCTCGTTGATCAGGTTGGCCAGATCGGCGCCGGTGAATCCGGGGGTGCGTCGAGCCAAAACTTCCAGGTCTATTTCGGTCTTGAGGGGCTTGCCCCGGGCATGAATGTCCAATATGGCCTGGCGACCCTTGATGTCGGGGGAGTCGATAACTATCTGGCGATCGAAACGGCCGGGGCGGAGCAGAGCCGGATCCAGGATGTCGGGACGGTTGGTGGCGGCGATCACGATCACCCCGGTGTTGGTGGCGAAGCCGTCCAGTTCCACCAAGAGTTGGTTGAGGGTTTGTTCGCGTTCGTCGTGCCCACCCCCCAGCCCGGCGCCCCGATGGCGGCCCACCGCGTCGATCTCGTCTATGAAGATGATGGCCGGACTGTTTTGCTTGGCCTGTTCAAATAAGTCACGGACCCGACTGGCTCCCACTCCCACGAACATCTCCACGAAGTCGGACCCGGAGATGGAGAAGAAGGGCCTCCCCGCTTCTCCGGCTACCGCCTTGGCCAGAAGGGTTTTGCCGGTCCCGGGGGGACCGAACAGCAGAACGCCTTTGGGAATCTTGGCGCCCATGGCACGGAACTTATCGGCATCGGTTAAGAAATCCCTGATCTCGCTCAACTCCTCGATAGCTTCCTCCAAGCCGGCCACATCCGCGAAGGTGACGTCGGGATTGTCTTTCTTCACCATTTTGGCCCGGGTCTTTCCGAATTGCATGATCCGGTTGCCCGATTTTTGCATCTGCATGAAAATGAAGACCATGAATCCGATCAGGAGCAGCCAAGGCAGCATTCCCACCAACACGCTCCACGGTCCGGGGGGCTCGTGGTCGGTGTCATATTGCACCCCCCGTTCGTCGAGCAATTCGGCGAGCTGTCCTTCATAGCCCTCGGGGTATTTGGCCGCGAAGTCATACTGGCCGGATGGGAGGTTGGAGCCCACATACCGTCCCTGGGCTTCCAGGGAGCGAGTGAGAATCAGCACGGATTCAATCTGGGATGCATCCACGGCGGCCAGAAAGTCCCCGGTAGTGATTTCTTGGGAGGGCGCGTCGTCGCTCCCAAAATTCTGGAGGACCAGAGCCATCATGACGATCATAAGGCCGTAGATCAGGAGAATACGGAGACTGCGGCGCAAAAGTTGTTCCTTGGAGAGTTGTGGGTAGGGGCAGGAAGCATTACCTGATAGGCATCATGGTAGGCAGGTCAGGGGCCTAGGTAGGTTAAATGTTATCCGAACCTGGGACAAAGTTGTCTAGGACTGGGACAAGATGCCCACGTAGGGCAGGTTCCGATACTTGCCGTTGAAATCCAGCCCATAGCCCACCACGAATTCCGGTCCGATCCGAAAGCCCACGTATTTTACGTCGACGGGGATTCGCTGAATGCCTTCCTTGTACAGAAGGGCCGCGATCTCGAGGGAGGCGGGCCCGCGCACCCGAAGGCTCTTCATCAGATAGTTAAGAGTGAGCCCTGAGTCGACTATGTCCTCGCAGATCAGCACGTGCCGTCCGGCAATCTCCTGTTCGAGGTCTTTCAGAACCCGAACCACTCCGGAGGTCTTGGTCGCAGCGCCGTAGGAGGAGACCGCCATGTAGTCGATTTGGGCGGGAAGCCTGATCTGGCGGGCAAGGTCGGCCAACACCATGAAGGTGCCCTTCAGCACTCCCACAATCAGCAGATCCTGCCCGGCGTAGTCGGCGGTGATCCGTTTGCCCATTTCCCGAAGGCGGACGGCGATCTGCTCACCGGAGATGAATGGCCTTATCGAATCCATCGATATCTGCTCCACCTTAACCGTCTCTGGTCAGTAGCAGACGGTCGCCGGAGCGGGTCACAGTCACTCCTCCGCCAAGCTCGGTACGGGGAGCTTTTCCGTTGACCACTCCCAGTACCCGCTGCACCTCGGCTTCCGCCCCGCCGTGAGGTCCGCGCACCTGTCGCAGTGCCTGTCGCACCACCCGTGAGGAAATCGGCGGGGAGAGTTCGGCCAACTGGGCGCAGGAAAGCTCCACCGAACCGTCGGGAGATCTCCGAATCGGTGTAAGGGAAGCCAACTCCTCCAAATGGGAGAGGTCAGCGCGGGCCAACGCCGACATCCTGACCAGTCCTTCGCGAAGCCTCGGCTGATACTCTGCCTCCAACTCAGGGATCAGTCGACGTCTGATGCGGTTCCGCAGATATCGGGGGTCGTCGTTTTGGGGATCGTCTTCCCACGGGAGCCCGGTCAGGGTGGCCAGCTCGCGGGTTTCTGATCGCCAAACCCCCAGCAGGGGACGATGGAACCGGCCCCGGCGTGAAGGGATGCCCGCCATTCCGTCCAAGCCCGCTCCGCGCAGCAGGTTGTGAAGCACCGTTTCGGCCTGGTCGTCGGCGGTGTGGGCGGTTATCACCACTTCATCTGGTCTCGAGTGGGCGCCCAACGCCCGGTAGCGGGCGGTGCGCATGGCGTCTTCGCTCTCGGTGTCCGGGTCGATCGATATTTCAGCGAGTCCTATTCCCAACTCCGTGGAGATACCCCGGGCGGCCTCGGCCATCCGGAAGGAGTAGGGCAGGGAGTGGTTTATGTGAACGGCCCTCGCCTCCCGCCCTTTCCGGGTCAAAAGCCAAGCCGCCGCCGCGGAGTCGGCGCCCCCGGATAGGGCAACCACCAACGGACCAGGCGGAAACTCCACCCGCTTGGCTATCTCGGTGAACAACTGGATCAAACGCCGGGGGTCGGTGTTCGGCGTGGAAGGTTCATCCACCGCCGGGGGAGGCGGGGGTTTCTTCAACTAACCGACTTGTACCGGGATCGTACCACTTTGGTGAAGTAAAGCACCACCGTCAGGACGCAGATGATCAGGGCCAAGGCCAGGCAGGTGGGCACCAGGTAGCGGTATGTCCAATCGGCGACCTCCTCGGCCGGGGCGGACTCCTCCACCACAACTGCCGGGACGATCTCCGCGGGTTCTTCCTGTCCTCCTTGGGCCAAG
Source organism: Acidimicrobiia bacterium (assembly GCA_965214265.1). GTDB lineage: Bacteria > Actinomycetota > Acidimicrobiia > Spongiisociales > ZC4RG35 > Bin76. The sequence continues at coordinate 1,283 of CBDCBK010000010.1, read as the reverse complement.
GCGGGTAGGGCCGTACCCAAAGCCAGTGCCACCGCGATCGCCAGGGTCGCCCATTTTCGCCAGTTCATGGGCACCATAGGTTACCCGGCTTTTATCGGAAGCCTAAGCGTCGCGTCTCTTGGGCCAGTCTTCCCCTGAGTCGCTCCATAAAGACATCAGGCACCTCCTCGGTGAGGTGGTGCCTGATGGTGTAGCGGACGCGGCGCTCCACGATTTCTATGTTCTTACAAGGCGGACAGTACTCGAAATGCTGAACCAGGCGGTGTTCCGTCTCGACTTCCAACTCGCCGTCGACATACCTGTACAGGTGGGTGATGGTCTGGCGGCACTCTTTAGACATGCGGAACCTCCGTTGGGGTCAGTCCCCGCTTGCTTGCATATTCCCACAACGCTTTTCGGAGGGCATTTCTTCCCCGATGGAGTCGGGACATTACGGTTCCCATGGGAAGATCGAGCGTTTGAGCTATCTCTTTGTATGACAAACCCTCTATATCCGCTAAAAGCACCGGAATGCGAAAAATGACCGGCAGGTCCTCGATTGCCTCGACGATGTCCGACTCGAATATCTGCTCGATGAGATGATCCTCGGGCGCCTTGGCCCAAGACCGGAACTGTGAGTGTGAGCTCGAGGGGTAGGGCGGTACATCACCGCTTTCGTCCAACTCCGTCTCGCGGGGGCGACGGGAGCGCCGTCGGTATTCGTTAATGAAAGTGTTGGTGAGAATCCGGAACAGCCATGCTTTGAGGTTGGTCCCCTCCCGGAAAGTGTGATAGCTCCGGTAGGCTCGCAAAAGGGTCTCCTGCACGAGGTCTTCGGCGTCCGGACGATTGCGAGCCAGGCGAAGCGCCATTCCATAGAGTTGAGGAGTCAATCCCCGTTATATCTTGTTCGAACCAGTTCCGATCCGCCATGCCACTAACGGTAGCAACCCCGGGAGGCTGCCGTTGGTGCGGTGTACGCGAGCGACGGATGTTGGGCTGACACGGTGGGCCGGGGTCGAGGGGTGCTGGGACTGTCACATCCCTCAGCGAGACTCCGAGGCCACGAGTGAGACACGCCGAGAGAAAGGCGCGCATTTGCTGCCCCGTTTGCATGAACTGCTGTATCGGTATCTCAGAGACCCAGAGGGGTTGTACCTGGAGGAGTCGTGGGAGAAGGGTTCCCATTATCGTATTTAGCCAAGTTTGAGAACATATTGTGATATATAGCGGCAGTTTTGTCACGCCCCTTTCGTATGGTAGAGAGTATGGAAAAGCACAGATCGAACGGGTTTTCTGGTCAT
>CBDCBK010000009.1:0-27227 GCA_965214265.1 Acidimicrobiia bacterium | reverse complement strand
TGCAGCTCGGATAGTGGGGGAGCGGCTTGGGCTTCCCATGCCCGAACAGGCCCTCGACGGCTTGACGGGCCTGGTAACTGGCGACATGAGCCAGCCAGGGCGGCCCGATGACATCCCCGGCGGCATAGACGCCCTCGGCCGAGGTCTGATAGTTGCCATCGACCCTGATAAAGCCCCGATCGGTTTCCAACTCCAGTCCGGGGGGCAGCAGGGCATCCACCCCGACGGCTACCAGGACCACCTCGGCCTCCACTCTGCCGGCGGTCTCACCACTGAAGCTCACCTGAACACCCTCCTGAGTCACCACCCCGCCCTCCACCCGGGCACAGGTATGGACGTCGATGCCCTGTCGGGTGAAGGACCGTGCCAGGGCTTGCGACACTTCCTCATCTTCAACCGGAAGCAGATGAGGCATCCTTTCCAGCAAGGTGACGCGGGTGCCGAACGCGTTGTAGAAGTAGGCAAACTCAACACCGATGGCGCCTGCCCCAATGATCACCATGGATGCCGGTGGCGCGGTCAGCCCCAAAGCCTCCTTGCTTCCGATGACCCTCTTTCCATCGAAGGGCAGACCCGGCAGGGGGCGGGGACGGACCCCGCTACTGACCAGAACGCGAGCAGCCTCCAGTGGACGCCTGGCTCCATCCGAGAGTTGCGCGGTGACCAGACCCGGCTCGGTCAGTTCCGCTTTGCCCACCAGGTAGTCGACACGGTTTTTCCTGAACAGGAAGGCGATGCCTCCGGCGAGCTGATCGGCCACCTTCCGGCTTCTTCCCATGATCTCGGACCACTCAAAGGACAATCCCTCGAACTTCAGGCCAAAATCCCCGGCACGGTCTTTCATAAGTCGATAGAGTTCGGCGTTGCGCAGCAGGGACTTGCTGGGGATGCATCCCCAATTCAAACAGGTCCCCCCAACCCGGTCCATTTCAACGCAAGCCACCCGCCTGCCCAACTGCGCCGCCCGAATGGCGCCCACGTATCCCGCGGGTCCACCTCCGATGACCACCAGGTCGTATCCCTCAGGCATAGCGAGTCTCTCGAGATCGATGAATCCGTGGATGGCTTTGGTTTGCGGAAGGCATTCCGTGGGCTTTCGCCGGGATCCGACAGCAGCCGGCGGCGGGTGCGACTCCCACCGCATCGGCCTTTGCGGCGGCTGAGTTTCTGGCCCCCCTCCGCATCAGCCTTCGCCTAGCGGCTCGGGCTTCTGCGACTCCCCCTCAAGGGGGGAGTGATGGGCAGCAATCGAAGAAAGGGCGCCGGGGACGACCGGAGACCTTGCAGGCTCGGCCGCGGTCTACAGCAACAGTAACGCCGGTTGTTGGAGCAGCCTCCGCAATTGGCAAAGGAATTCGGCGGCAACGGCGCCGTCGACGACCCGGTGATCGCAACTCAGGGTCAGGTTGAGCCGATAACCCGGTCGAATGCGATCGTCCTTGGTGACTACCGGCTTTTTGACGATGGCGCCGACTCCAAGAATCGCTGCCTGGGGCGGGTCGATGATGGCCTGGAAGCTGTCGATGCCCCTGGCGCCCAGGTTGGAAACGGTAAAGGTGCCACCGCGATACTCATCGGGCTTCAACCGCTGGCTGCGCGCTCTTTCAATCAGATCCTTCGCCTCCAGACTGATCCGGCGCAGCTCCTTCGCCTCGGCGTTTCGAATCACCGGCGTCAGCAACCCTTCTTCCAGACTGACCGCAAACTCCAGGTCCACCTGAGCGTGGCGAAGAATACCTTCCTGTGTGAAGGAAGCATTGAGTTGTGGCACCCGGGTCAGGGCCATGGCGGTCGCCTTCAAGACCATGTCATTGACGCTCAGCTTGCTTCCACCGGACTCTTCCACGCCGGAGTTGATTTGACGTTGCAACTCCTGCAGGGGTTCGGCGTCGATCTCCATCTGCAAGTAGAAATGAGGGATCCGAGTCTTGCTCTCCACCATGCGTTGAGCGATGAGCTGCCGCATGGAACTCAAGGGAACCCGTTGACTCCCGGCCACGGGGAGATCCTCCGAGGCGCCTCCAGCACCGCCTGCAGCCAGGACGTCTCGATAGAGAACGCGTCCCGACGGCCCGGACCCCTGCACACCAGCCAGGTCGAGCTTCATCTCCCCGGCGGCTTTTCGAGCCCGGGGGGAGGCTTTGACTCTCCCCGAGGGAGTGGGCTGGCTGGAAGCTCTCGCCGGTGTCTCGGGAGACACGACTTCAGCGGCGGCCCCGGATCCCTCGACCAGACCTCTCTCCGGGCCGGCACCTTCCCGGGACGGCGGCCCCCCGGCGGGTTTCGATGGTTGGCCTCCCGCAATCCCTCCCCCCGTTTTGCCCAGGGGATCGATCACAGCCATCGGTTGGCCGACGGATACGCTTTGGCCCTCTTCAACGCAGATTTCCGCCAGAACGCCGTCCTCCAGGGACTCCATCTCCAGGGTGGCCTTGTCGGTCTCGATCTCCGCCACCACCTCTCCCTTGGCCACCGGCTCTCCGATGCTCTTGAGCCAACGCATCACCACACCTTCTTCCATGGTGTCACTGAGTTTCGGCATGGTGATCTCAGCCATGAATGCTCCTGCCGTTCAGCCCCGACCCAATGAGGGGGGCTTGACGCGCTTTCCTCGCCGCCACCTGTCCGAGGGGCGGAGAGGTGCCGGCTTGTCTTCAGTGATCGCCACCGTATTGTACAGTAGCTCTCACTCCAAGGCCAAAACCCGTCGTTGGGTCTCGGCGTCGAGCATGAGTAGATCATTTTACATCGATGAACAGGATGGTTTGTCGCCAACCGGCGTCTCCCGAAAGAGTCCTTGCTCTGGATAAGCCACAAAAATCCGTTGTTTCACTCTCGAGTGATCCGCCCGGTCCGGGGGCGGGGGCGCGGCTTGCGGGCAAACGGGAGTTTCCCAAGGGGTGCACGTCGGCTTTTTGAGAAGTCGCCCGCCAGACCACCCCCCACCGCATCAGCCTTCGCCTGGCGGCTCGGCTTCTGCGACTCCCCCTCAAGGGGGGAGTGATTGCCCTGGGAGCGCGGGCGTCCCGCCCGCATCCTGTCCCTTTGGCCGCCGCTGAGCTTCAGTGCGATGCTGCAGGCAGCCACCCTGTGGGCGGGAACCCCATCGGCCAGGCCGAAGGAGAGCCATGGCGCCGTTCCCGGTTGATCCAAGTGGGGGAGATGGGCGAGGCTGTGCCAGGCTTGGTGCGGGCGGGACGCCCGCGCTCCCGGGAAGCCATCATCATGCGGGCGGGACGCCCGCGCTCCCAGGAAGCCTTCATCCCATGACATCGTCACACCAAGGGCACCAAATTGCAGAAGCATTTTGGCGCCGCTTGTGGTTGAAGGAGGTCCATCTGTCTTCGTGTCTGTCCTTCTTCGTGGTCCTTCGTGTCCTTCGTGGATGATCTTTATACGGCGTCAGCCGGTTCGAGATTCCGACCCGCTTCCCCGGGGGTTGGGCCCAAGGCATAGGGCGCCGAAACCAGGAACAGGAAGACCATCAATACTTCGGAGTCCCCGAAATTGAACTCGAACAGCCCGGCCAAAAAGAGCCCCAGCAGGCTGAGGAATCCCCCGGCATGGATGGACTTCTCCAAAGAGGGGAACCTGGCCCTCCTGAAACCTCGCCAGTGGTCTCTCCCCATACGGAGCATGAGCCACAGCCAGGCAAGGGCGCAGGGAACGCCTCGCTCGGCTGCAAACTGAAGCAGGTTATTGTGCATATGCATCCAGAAGAAGCCCCCCCGTTGACGGGCTCCCGGGTCGGGATGATAGTCAAAGAAGACTTTGGACACTCGCTGGGGACCCACTCCCACCCAGGGGTTCGACCGCACCATCTGCAGTCCCGTACTCCAGATCTCCAGGCGGGCGGCGTTGGAGGGATGCTTTGGGTCCCAGATGCTGGCCAGCCGTTTCTGAATGGAATCGGGCAAGCACGCGATCAATATCAGGATGCCGGCGCCGCTGACGAGCAACGTTTTCAGGGTTGGAAACCTCAGCCAGGCAGCCACCAACAGCCCGGCCAGGCTGGCAATCCACACACTCCGGGTCAGGGTGAGGAGCAGCGTCACACCCAGGAAGCAGACTGCCAACACCCAGAGCGGCCGTTGCTTGGGGGCGGAGAAGAGCAGGTAACCCACCATGGCCAGGAAAACCAGCATCAGCCCTCCGCTCAAGGTCATCCAATGGCCCATAAAGCCGGTCAACCGCCCCTCGACACTCCCCAGGGAAGGCACCAGGTATTGGACCAGCGCGAAACCGGCCGCCACCAGGCCGGCCGCGAAAAGTGCACGACAGGCCAGCCCCCCCCTCGTTTTGGAGAAATAATTGGCCACCAGCAAGATGATTGCGAACAGCCAGAACTTGTAAATGGGAGGCCAGCCGATTTCGGGCTCGGGGGAGAACATCCAGGAGGCCAGGGTGGCCCCGACGAAGAGCAGCAAGGGCAGTTTGATGGGAGGAAAACGAAGACGCTTGCGGCGGTTCAGGAGCCAATCCAGCAGGAAGCCCAAAATCGCCAGGCCAAGGAATATCTGAGATACCGCAATGCTGATCACCGGAAAAACGACCGCCAGGATCGTCAATCCGAAGACGATTGGATCAAGATGGCTCTTGAGCCATTGCATGCCGGCAGAAACGGCCACTCACGCGACCTCTTGGGATCAGACAGGAAGAACGGGGCTACTCGCTCGTCCAGGACCCTTACTTGCGAGCGACCACGACCCGGCGGTCAAAGCCCCAGCCGGTCACATCCTCGCCCCGAACCAGGCGGCGCTCGCGGAAGCCGGCCACGCCCAGCCGATCCAGAATATCCGTTCCATAGTTGCGAAAACAGAGAACGGCCGCAGAACCTCGAATGCGGTCTCCATGATACTCCGGCGGCAGAAGGTGCTCCAGCCGGCCATCCACCAGCCGGGCCCTTTCCACCGTCTTTTCGTCGCCTGGCATGGGAACGGTGAACAGGAGGAGCCCACCGGGCTTGAGCACCCGGTGCATCTCTCGAAAACCCTGCAGGTCGCGGGGAACGTGCTCGAAGACCTCGGTGGAGGTGCAAACGTCGAAGCAGGCCTTGGGGAACGTCAGTTGCTCCACGTCCTGACATTGAACCCCTCCCTTGTATTCTCCAGGAGGCACGTCATCGAAATACTCCGAAAGCGTCAGCTTGCCGGCGTGCCTGCGGAGATAGCCCACCAGGGGACCTCTTGACGACAACTCGTACACATGCCGGCGCGACAGGTCGGGGAGGACATCCTTGAGCACGCTCACAAAGGAGAGGGTGGCCGCGCCGGACCGGCACCTGAGACAGCGGATGGCCATCTCGTAATCATCCAGCTTGATGAACCCTGTCCGGCCGCACAAGGGACAATCTCCGACCTTCACCCCTATCCTGCGCCAATTCAGCAGTGCCGCCGCAGTCCGTATCTCCCTCAACATGGTCCCGCCAGAGACCCCCCGGATCGCCCCGCCACCCATCCCGCCAAATGAATTGTTGATTGCTGATTGCTGATCGTTGATTGGGGCGTTATGACAACTGATTCTGCCTCAAATCCACAATCCGAAATTCACGACCTGAAAAACTTGACTCATCTGCCAATGTCGTTTCGACTCAAGAGATCTAGCGAGGCTGTGCCTCCGACCGACAAGCAATGAATTGCTGATTGTTGATTGGGGAGTTATGACGACTGGTTCCGCCTCAAATCCAAAATCCACGATCTGAAAAACTTGACTCATTTGTCAATGTTGTCGTCGCTCGAGGAGTCTAGTGGCTACTGGAGTCGAGTGCGCCCTTTCATCGTCTTGGGCGTGTCGAAAAAATCCTCGATGACCCGGCGCGCCGACTTCAGGTCGCGGCAACGGTTCACCTGGGTGGAGAGGAAATGCCCGAAAAAGAGCCACTTGTGACCCCAAGCCAGAAACAGGCGCAGGCGAGGCAACTGCTCGGCTGGAGTGAACCCGGCTTCCAGCCGATCACAGAAAAACGAAAGCGCCCGCTGGTATTCCCGACCTTCCTCCTCTGCCGTCCGGGGAGCCCTTTGGCCCTCCCGTCCCCTCGGTGGGGCGAATCCCAGATGCTCGGCCACCTGCCAGAAAATCCAGGGCCTGGCGGTGGCGGCCCGTGCCACCATCACGCCGTCACAACCCGTCTGGTGCAGCATCCGCACAATATCCGATGCCTGCTGGACATCGCCATTCCCGATGACCGGGATGCGCACGGCATCCCGCACCCTGCCGATGTACTCCCAGTTGGCCTGGCCACGCCGGTGCTGAGATTGAATACGGGGATGGAGCGTGACCCAGTCCGCTCCCGACTGCTCCAACATCTTGGCAAAATCGACCAGATATTCGGGATCATCCTTGAGGCCGGTCCTCATCTTCACCGAAAGCGGCAGGGAGGTCAGCCGCCGGGTTGTCCGCACCACTTCTTCCGCGTACCGGATGTCGCCCATCAAGGCCACTCCCCAGTTGTGCTTGAGAACCTTGCTGACCGGACAGCCCATGTTGATATCGATTCCAGCCGGCGAGAGGGTCATCAACTTCTTGAGCGAAGGCGCAATCCAGCGCTCGTCGTTGCCCAGCAGTTGCGGAACCAGATCCCGTTCCCCCGCGTCTACCCGGGTTTTGGGCGTCCGGCCGACATCCTCCCCGGGCAGCAGGCGGGTGGATAACATCTCCGTAAACAGCAGGGTTTCGGCGTTGGCTGGAAGGTAGGTTCGAACGAGCTGGCGAAAGGCCAAGTGCGACAATCCGGCCATGGGCGCGAAGATCACCGGAAAATTGACCCGGATCCCGTTGCCAAAGGGGACACGAAACAGCCGGCTGTCCCGCACCCTCGCGGGCGGCGCCTCGCCGGAAGTGACGGGACTCAACAGGGGCTTCTCCCTGATGACCTCGGCACGCTGGCCGCGCATCGGTTCCAGCCCGCGATTCTCCCCGGGTCGCTGGGTTTGGGATGGAGAAGGACTTGTCTGCAGCATCTTGCAGCGCTCTGTTTGCAGCCTTCAGGACACAGACAGGTTTGCCGCCCCCGCCCTGCCGTGCGGATCATTCGAGGAAAAACGGCCGATCGTTAATGAACATGAACCACCAATGGACACGAAACCCCAATCAACAATTCATCGATCATTCCCTTCGTGCCCCTTCGTGGTTCTTCGTGCCCCTTCGTGGATATCTTTTTTGGTCTCTTCGTGGATCCCCTTCGTGGATATCTTTTTTCCCTGCTTGTCGGTCTGAGGCACAGCCTCGCTAGTGGATGGTCAGGTCCATTTTACCAATGGCTTTCAGGGCCACCTCATTTTCTGGATCGATATCCAGCGCCTGCATGTACTCGTCCAGGGCTTTCATCTGCTCACCCTTGGCCAGATAGATGTGCCCCAAGTTCAGGTAAGGGAAATGCTTGGGATCGTAGCGCCTGGCCTTCTTGGCTTTCTCCAGCCAGTCGATCGCCTCGTCCAATTGACCCTGGCGCATCAGGTAGACACCAATGTCGTTGTAGGGATTGCCGAACTCGGGATCGACCGCAATCGCCAGGTGGCAATCACGGATGGCCTGGTCAAACATGCCCAGAAAAGAGACGGCCCAAGCCCGGTAGGTGTAGCCTTCGGCGGTTGGATGGATTGCAACGCTTCGATTGAACAGTCCGACCGCCGTGAGAAAGCGACCCTTGACCAGATGTTTGACTCCCTCTTCCCAAAGGGTGCGGGCCTGTTTTTGGTTCTGATCTGCGGATTCCATTGCTATGGGTGGCTAGGATAACTAAAGCTGCCATTCAATGCAAGAAATTGATTAATAGGAACTTAACCTCTATTACCCACCGATGCGCGGCATACGCCGCGGATGAGTAGCGTCCTTCCGGAACGCACTGTCTTCCCCCAATACCGCTTATCTGAAACAAAACCTGTTTCACTCTCGAATGATCCGCCCCGTCGTGGGGGGCGGGGCACGGCTAAGTGGAGAGTGGAGAGTGGAGAGTTTTTGGATCGCCACGTTAAGCATCTTGTTGATCTCGGCGCAGTCGTTCAAAAGGTGCAACCAGGTCATAAGGCGCTTGCCTGATCCCGGAACCCTCCACTTGCCTGAAACACCCCTGTTTCACCCTCGAATGATCCGCACCGTCGTGGGGGGCGGGGGCCCGACTTATCTGAAACAAACGCCTGCGCCTGGTGGCTGGAAACCGGTTCATAGTCAAGCATGGGTAGATTTTTGATTCACATCGATGCACAGGATGCACAGGATTTTTTCCGGAGACGGCTGGCTTGTGTTCCCGGACATCCTCAAATCCGCACACGATCATTGCCCGAGTCAGCGTCTCCTGCAGCAGCCTCCCGTCCTGATTATCCTATGCATCCTGTGCATCGATGTTCAATTTATAGTCCTTCTCGATGGATCTGCCCAGTCGCGGGGGGCGGGCGCCCGGCTCGCAGGCAAACGGGAGTTTCCCAAAGGGGACAGGCCGGCTTTCAGAGAAGTCGCCCGCCGGATACCCCCCACCTCACCATCGGGACGACACCCCCGGGAGCGCGGGCGTCCCGCCCGCATGCTGTCCCTTCGGTTGCCGCTCAGTTTCCCTGCGATGTTGCAGCCGACCGCCCTGCCGGCGGGAACCGCATGGGCCCGGCCGAAGCAGAGGCAGGGCGCCGCTGCCGGTTGATTCCGGTGGAGGAGATGGCCGAAGCTGCGGGAGGATTTGTGCGGGCGGGACGCCCGCGCTCCCGGGGGGGCTTCCTCCCATGACAGGGTCACACCAACGGGACAAAAGTGCAGAAGCATTTTGGCGCCAGTTGTCGTTGAGGGAGGTCCATCTGTCTTCGTGTCTATTCGTGTCCATTCGTGGTTCATCTTCATTGACGATCGGCTGTTTTTCCTCGAATGATCCGCACGGCAGGGCGGGGGCCCGGCTTATCTGAAACAAAACCTGTTGCACCCCGCATGATCCGCCCCGTCGTGTCGGGCGGGGGCCGGGCTAATCACGTACCGGGCGTAAGCCCAGGGTTCGAGTCTAACACGCATTTCTGACCGGCTGCCTGCGGATGCTGACAATTCATGGGTCCGGGCCGGGCCCTGCCAATGGCCACTCCTCGTCCAGCCGTCTTTGGCGCCAGCTTGACCCGATATCGCCAATTCCTTTACTCTGTGGTGGCAGTGGCTTGGCCTCAAGCCAACGGTTGGGGGGGGAGGCATCGGATGGAAACGATCCGAAGGCGGCAGACGGTAGCGGCCCGGGTAGGGCCGGTCATGGTGGGCTACGGACACCCGGTGGTGGTTCAGTCCATGACCAACACCGACACCGCCGATGCGGCCGCCACCGCCGGCCAGGTGGCCGCGCTGGCCCTGTCGGGCTCGGAGCTGGTTCGGATCACTGTAAACAACGACCGGGCAGCCCGGGCGGTCCCCGAGATCGCTGTCCGGTTGCGCGACCTGGGGATCGATGTCCCGCTGGTCGGCGATTTTCACTACAACGGGCATCTTCTGCTCAGCCGCTATCCCGATTGCGCCAGAACCCTGGCCAAATACCGCATCAACCCCGGAAACGTCGGCGCCGGCAGGCACCGGGACGAGAACTTTCGGCGCATGATCGAGGTGGCCAACGAAAATGCCAAGCCGGTCCGGATCGGGGTGAACTGGGGGTCCCTGGATCAAGCGCTGCTCGTCCGCCTTATGGACGAGAATGCGGCTTCCTCCCAGCCGAAGGACTCCGCGGAGGTAACCAGGGATGCCATCGTGAGGAGCGGGCTGGAATCGGCCCATTTGGCCGAAGAGTACGGGATGGCTCACGACCGCATCATCTTGAGCGCCAAGGTCTCGGGAGTGCAGGACCTGGTCACGGTGTATCGATCCCTGGCAGGCCGGTGTGACTATCCCCTTCACCTGGGACTGACCGAGGCGGGCATGGGCGCCAAGGGCATCGTTGCCAGCACGGCCGCGCTGGCCCTGCTGCTTCAGGAGGGCATCGGAGATACCATAAGGGTCTCCCTCACTCCTGCTCCAGGCGGGGACCGCACCGAAGAGGTCCAGATCTGCCAGCAGATTCTCCAGTCCATGGGAATTCGCAGCTTTCTGCCTCAAGTGACCGCCTGTCCGGGATGCGGCCGCACCACCAGCACTTTTTTTCAGGAAATGGCCGAGCAGATCCAGAGCTATTTGAGAACGCGGATGCCGATCTGGAAGGACCGTTACGAGGGTGTCGAAGACCTCAAAGTCGCGGTCATGGGCTGCGTTGTCAACGGCCCCGGCGAATCCAAGCACGCCCATATTGGAATTTCCCTTCCCGGAACGGGAGAAGAGCCCAAGGCCCCCGTGTTTGTCGACGGCCAACTCAAAACCACCTTGCGCGGCGCGGGACTGGTGGCCGAGTTTCTGGACCTGATCGATGAATACGTGGAGTCGCACTACTCCAGAAGAGACGCCGCGCTGCCGGTGGGCCACGACCCTGGCGGCTAGTCGGATTTCTCACCAAGGGTCGGACGCATCTGTCCCCGGAATCTGGCACAATGCTCTTTCTTTTGGTTGTTCTTAGTGCCCCTTCGTGGTCCTTCGTGGCCCTTCGTGGATATCTTTTTCCTTCGCACCCCTTCGTGGATTGAGAACCGACGTTTCCTACCATTGGTGAGATATGCGGGCTAGCTTCCGAATCTCCGCGCCGGTCCTGCTGGCGGCGTGGATTCTCGCCCTTCCTGGATCGCCCCATCTCCATTCCTCCAACCTGCGGAACCCTTCCGAAGTCATTCCTGGCGGTGAGACCCTCATCTACGAGGTCCGTTGGGACCCGCCGGCCTGGCTGTTCTTTATCCCAACCATCAGCGCCGGCGAGATGACCCTCAAATTCGAGAAGGGAGTAGACGACCAGGGGAGGCCGATCTTCAGGATTACGGCCGATGCGGTGTCTTCGGGAGTGCTGCCCAGGCTGATGGGCATCACCGTCAAGGACCATTTCGAGTCGCTGGTGGCCGCCGAGGAGTTCTGCTCCAATCGCTTCACCAAGATCACCCGGGAAGGCAGGCGGCACCGCGACGTGGTGCTGACCTTCGACCAGGAGAATCATCGGGGCCGGTACCTGGCCTACGACGCTGCCCAAAAACCGCCCAAGGAATTGAAGAACGAGGCATTGGAAAACCTTCCACCCTGCGTCCAGGACTTCCTGTCAGCCATTTACCGCACTCGATTGAGAGGGCTCCAGGTGGGGGGGAACTATCCCTTGCACGTGAGCGACAACGGGGTGGTCAAGAAAGTGGATATCCGCGCGGTGGGGCGGGAGAGGGTGGAGGCCATTGCGGGAACCTACTCCACCATCAGAATCGACACCGTTGCCGTGGGAGGGCTCTTCAAGGGGGGAGGGAGCTTCGTGCTCTGGTTCACCGATGACAGGGCGAAAATTCCCGTCAAATACGAGGCCCAGGTCAAATTCGGGAGGCTCTTCGGCACCATCAAGCAAATTGGCGGCGGCGCGGCCAAGCCGGTCGATCCGCCCGCCGCGACAGCGGAGACGTCAACTAAACCAGTTCCTCGATGGGCGTTCCGGTCTCGTCGTTGATGGAGTTGGCAATCTTGAGAGGACGGCCGATGGGATGCATGTACTCCTTGGTCCAATCGATGCCAAACGCCTTGTAGATCGTCGCCAGCAGATCCCCGACGGTCACCATCCGATCGGCCACATAAGCCCCGCGCTCGTCACTGGATCCAATCACCTGGCCGCCTCGGATTCCGCCGCCTCCCAACACCACTGAGAAGCAATGGCACCAGTGATCTCGACCGCCGCCGCGATTGAGGTCATGGGTCCGGCCGAACTCCCCCGTAACCACCACCACTGTTGACTCCAGCAGGCCCCTCTGCTTCAGATCCTCCAGGAGCGCCGACAGCGTCCGGTCCACCACCGGCACCAGATAGTCGCGGTGTTGGTAATCGTTGCCGAAATGGGTGTCCCAATCGCGACCGGTTTCGGGCCGGTTCAGGTCCAGAGCCGTCACGAAGCGGCTGCCTGCCTCCACCATGCGCCGCGCGATCAGCACGCTTTGGCCAAAGGTATTGCGGCCATAGGCATCCCGGGTCGCCTCCGACTCCTTGGAAAGATCGAAGGCCTCGCGGACGGCCGGTGACAGAATCATGTTCCAGGCCTGAGCCCGAAAGGCATCCATGCTGGCATGCTTGACGCTTTCCACCTTCTGGCGGTAGAGCTGGTCCACCACCCCCAGGAAGGTGCGCCGCGACTCCATGCGCTCTACCGTGAGCCAGGCCGGCAAACTCAGATCGGGCACCTCGAACCCCTGGTCGTTGGGATCGGGGATCTCCAGGGGTTCATATTGGGCTCCCAGAAAGTGGGCCTTGTAGTAATTCCTGTACCCCGGATGGATCTTCGGGACGATGATATTGGCCGGCACGCCGTTGCGCGGCCCCATCTCCTTGGTGATGATGGAGCTGAAGGCCGGAAATTTCATGGAGGGGTTGGGCCGGTGCCCGGTCATGACATAGTGGTGCCCCAAACCATGGTTGTTCTCCTCGGAATGCATGGAGCGAATGACCGATAGCTTGTCCATGTGTTTGGCCGAACGGGGTAGAAGTTCAGAGATCTGCATTCCGGGCACGTTGGTGGAGATCGGCTTGAAAGAGCTGTTGGCCTTGGGGTCCCACATGTCAATGTGGCTGGGACCTCCGTTGAGCCAGAGCAGAATGCAGGCCTGAGCCTTGCCCGGCAGACCCGTGCCGCTCGAGGCCATCAGCGGAGCCGCCTGCAGGTAACGGCTCAGGTTCATTCCCATGAAACTCAAGGCGCCCACGCGCAGCATGGAACGGCGGCTGAGATCGGCTCCGTCGACAATCCAACGACTTGGCTTTTTCATGGAACCTACCTCGCTTGGACCGGTAGCGGTCCCTCAGTGGTTTTCCGCAAACTCCCGGGAGCTGATCAGAGCCCACAGCAGGTCTTCCAGTGCCTCCCCGCGTTGGGGGTGGGACTGAACCAGAGCGGCCAGCCGACTCCGCTCCTCTTCCGAGGGAAAGCGGGAGAGGGCGGCCAAATAGAGTTCGTCAATCACCTCTCGGTCCGAGGCTCGACTCTTGAGCAACCCCTCCAGGCGCCCTCCCGGCTGGCCAAGCTTCCGGCTGTAGGTCGAGCCGACCAGGATGTGCAGCGCCTGGCTGAGATTGGCATTGTTGTCCCGTTCTCCCACCGAATCCCGCTGAGGCCGGCCATAAATGTCCAAAAACCGGGATCGGTAGCTGGAGGGAAACTTCAGATTGATGGCCCGGGTTCCCGGGGGGGCCGTTTCGTAGGCGTAGATTTCTCCGCCGGGAGGCACGAAATCCTCGGGAATGCCGGTCGCGGTCGAAATGGCATCCAGCAGCACTTCGGCCTCCAGGGCTCGAGGCAGAGAGTGGGAATAGTTGATGCTGTCGTCCCGATTCCCTGGATTCGTCCGGCTGGAGAGCTGATAGGTCCTGGATAGGACGATGCGGCGGATCAGGTGCTTCAAGTCGTAGCCATGCTCCCGGAAATCCTCGGCCAGTCTTTGCAGCAGACTGGGATGCGTCGCCGGATTCCCCAAACGGAAATCGTCCACCGGTTCCACCAGCCCTCTTCCAAAGAAGTGGCCCCAGTAGCGGTTGACCGTAGCCCTGGCAAAGTCCGGATGGTCCGTCATCCAGCGAGCAAGTTCCAGGCGCTGGTCGGTCCTGGAAGCAGAAGCCAGGACCGTTCCGTCCAGGAAGGCGGGTTCTACCCGGGTCCTGCGTCGGGGATGGGTAACCTGCTTGAAGATCAGCGAGGTCTGTCCCATCTCCCCGTAATCCTGTTCGTGTCCCACGGGATCGTCATAGACGACTTGATTCGACCCGCTCCCGATGTTGGTGGCTCGGCCGAAGAAGGCGGCCAGGCCCCAGAACTGGTTTTGAGTCCACAGATCGTAGGGATGGTTATGGCACTGGGCGCAATCCATGCGGCGGCCGAAGAAGACCCGGAACTGCTCGGCCACCACCAGTTCCACGTTGGCGCCGGCCCGGATGAGGTGTTTGGAGGGTCCGCTCGACCCCTGGGCGGCGATCCTCTCCTGGGCCACCAGGTCGTAAGGCTTGTTGGAGGCCAGGCTCTGCCGCACCCACTCCCAGTAGTCGTAAGCGGAGAGCCGGATGCGGAAGAGATCCGACCAGCGAAAGGTCCAATAGTCAACGTACTCGGCGGAATTGAGCAGGACTTCGACCAGCTTCTCCCGCTTGTCCGGGTCCCGGCTGGCCAGGAACTCCCGGACCCGCTTGGGAGGAGGCAGCGTTCCCGTCACATCCAGGCAGACGCGCCGGAGAAACTCGGCATCTTCAGCCAGCGGAGAGGGAGCAATGTGGAATCGCTCCAGCTTGTCAAAGATTTCATCGTCGATAAAACTATTCGTCGCCAGCCGAGGGAAACGGGCCAGGGTCTGGCGGATCACGCCGAAGCGGGCATGGGCCACCTTGCCTGCCGCCCGAACCAGGACCACGGCCTCACCGGTGCGTCTCCCCTGCACCTGGCCGCCGGGACTCACCTCCAATACCTCTCCATCCAACGATTCATAGCGAACCTGCTCGGTAAGGTCTTCCCGGCGGCCGTCAGAGAAATAAGCCGTGACCAGCATCTGGTAGCGGCCATCCTCAAGCACCACCGCCTCTTCCGGAAACACTTCCAGCCGGCGGATGACCGGATCCGTCCCCGGAGTCCGGCCATAGGGAGCGCCGGCTCGGATCCAACTCAGGATTGTCCGGTAGTCGCTGGAACCTCTTTCAAACCGCACGCCCCCACCATGGGGCAGCGTCATGGTCGGTTTCAGCAGGAGGAGACTGTCTTCGGGTGCTTCGAGGTCGATGCGTGGATTTCGGGGCCCGCGGGGTTGGTCGGTGAGAACCTGATAGCCGCCACCCTGGACAATCCAGTGGTAATCTTCAGCGGGATGCATGGCATTGGAGGAGAGCCGAAAACCGCCCCGGCCCTTCACGCCCCCGTGACAACTGCTGCCATTGCAACCCTGCTTGGTCAGTATTCGGGTAATGTCGGTGACGAAGCTGACCGGATCCGTCCTCTCGGAATGGCTGGTCCGGACCGCGGCCAGAGCACTCCGGCCGCTCAGCTCGGCCCTGAGAGTGGCCTCTCCGTTGGATATCGAGACCACCTTGCCTTCCGGACCCAGGCTGGCCACCTCAGGGTGGGAAATCGAGAGGGTTGCCTGCGCCGTTACCTCCCGATCCAAGCCGTCCGGGCCCGTCGCCAGCACCAGAAAGCGCTGGCTGGCGCCGGCTCCCGCAAGCACCACCTGCTCCGGCACCAGGCGCAGGGAGACAATCCCGGAGGAGGGCTGCCGATCCTCGGCCAGCACGCGGCTCGGACCGAGGGCCCCGAGCAGACCGACCGCCAGGCAGAGGGACCCGGCAATGAGGATCGGTCGGAGCGGCCGATTCCGCTTGGCTGCAGCCATGATCATCGCCACCGCCTATTCTCCGGATGCCAGCTGACTGACGGCCTTGGGGACGAGGGGGTTAACCGGGTTGACCACCGTCAGGAAGAGGTCCTTCACGGGAAAGGGTTGACCTGGCCGCCCCTCCGCCACCACCCGGGCAGCCAATCTCACCGGCTGAGGCCGCGGGGTGGCCGGAACTGTCCCCTCCGCCAACAGTGTCAGGGACACTTCCTGCGTCCGCGGGAAAAACCGATCCCGGTTGACTTCGTTCCGCGTACCTCTGGCCTTGCCCGATTTTTCATCCCGGGCGACTGTGGGGAGCGCTTGGACTCCCGGGGGCAGATTCTCCAAATGCAGCGCTACCAGATGGTCAAACCCTTCTTCCCTCTCCAGGGTCAGCTTGAGGGGCTTGGCTTCACCCGGGTTCAGGTTGATGTGATCTCCTCCCGCCAGGGTCACGACTCCGATGTGAGGAACCTGGGGCCGAACCAGTACCCGATAGTTGAATGCTTCGCCTCCTTGCCGGGAGGTCAGGTCCCTGAGCCGCAAAATGTAGTCGCCCCCTTGCTCGAAAGTAAAGATCGTCTTGGACTGGAGAAATTTCTGCCAGTAGGCGGAATTGTTCTCCACACTTCGATAGATATTGGAACAGACGGTTCGACCGGACGCATCCAGCACCTCCAGCCAGGGGCTGAGATCCGGAAACATCCGGTCCACGGTCTGAATCTCGAAGGCCACTCTCTGCCCCGACTCTACTGCAAAACGGAAGTGGTCCAGGTCTCCGGGGGCATCTATCCTGCCTTGGAGAATGACGGGAAGGGGAATGGCCGAACCCGACTCCGGGATCTCGTCGGGTTCGGATTCCACCAATAAAGGATAGCCGGCAAGGGGCGGACTCTGGGCGCCGGGGCCGGCATTGGATCGGTCCGGCTTGCCGGTGTCCTTTCCTGCCGGAGCCTCACCGGGATTGCCGTCAGGGCTCCCGGCGGCGCGGGACCAGAGCTGTCGCCGCCGCCCGGGATGGAGCTCCCGCTCAAAGCCTCTCTCCTGCCAGTCGAGAAGAGCGGCGTCATGGGCCGGAGGGTAACGGGTCCAGTGGTCCTGCCGTTGCCGGGGATCCGACCCGACCGGGGTGATCCGCAACTGATAGTTGTGCCCGGGGCCTCCTTTTTGAGCCAGGCTTCCCACGGCCACCATATAACGGCCCCTTTTGCTGAATCGGTGCCGCAGCCGGGGCCTCATGATCTGTCCCTCTGTCCGCAGGGGGAAGACCGTCGATTCCACACGGGTTTCCAGGCGCCGGACGTTGCCCTGGAACCAACCTTGGGAAGGTTCGTAGAGAATGAGCTCCGGGTCCCGGAAGTGAATGGGAGAGCCGGACAGGATTCCACCGGCAACCAAAACTTCGAACTGCAGCTCCTGGCCCTCAAGCGCCTTGAAGGCGTAGTAATCCACCTCTCCGTTCTGCCGGATCCTGCCGTTGAGGTTGGCGGGCAGCGCCAGCAACTGAGCGCTGCCGGGGCTGTGATGGGGTTCCTGCTGTTCTTGAACGACCGCCTGGTCGCTGACCATAAACGTCACCGGCCCCGACAAGCCCCACTCGGTGAGGAGTCGAAGGGAGTGAGCCCCTGCCGCGGCATCCCCCGCGATATCGACCCGGATCGACACCTCCTGGCCGGGGGAGTAGTTCTTGGCCGAGAATTTGGCCTTCTCCAGGACAATCTCCTTGACCGCCTTCACTTCGGCAGTCAAGCGATCGCAATCCAACCAGACGGACCGGATCCCTTCCAGATCTTCTCCGCGCAGCCGGAATTCCAATGAGGAACCCGGGTGGCCGCCCAAGGGAGCCATGGAGAGCAGTCGTGGGTTCCTTTTCTGGTTCTTTGGGGCTTCCTTGGCCCAAAGGCCGCCAGGAATCAGCACAAATGCGATGGAAAAAGCCGCTAGAAGTCGCCTCACTCCGACCTCCTCCTCACCTGGGAAGTGAAGACCCTTCTCAACCCTGCACTTGTCTCAAGCACTGCACTCACCTCGCGAGCGCAGCCCACTGATGAGGAATGCGGGCCTGATGAACGGATCTGGGAAGTAGGGAAGGAACTGGCGGCAGTTGCGGCGGTGAGAGGGGCGATCGACTCAAACCCTCACCGGGACAGCCTGAACTCTGTGGTCGCCTGACTCGGGCTAGATCAGCTCGTGAACCGGATGGCCCTGCTTGTCCCCAATGGAATTGGCGATGTAGAGCGG
The DNA here is from genome assembly GCA_965214265.1 of Acidimicrobiia bacterium. GTDB lineage: Bacteria > Actinomycetota > Acidimicrobiia > Spongiisociales > ZC4RG35 > Bin76. The sequence goes on along the minus strand of CBDCBK010000009.1, from coordinate 9,588 downwards.
CCGACCGTCCAGACCGGTATAGGTCTTGGTCCAATCCACCCCCAAGGCCTTGTAAACCGTGGCGAAAAGATCACCGGTGGTCACCTGGCGCTCGGCCACATAGGCCGCGCGTTCGTCGCTGGCGCCCACCACCTGGCCGCCTTTGATTCCCCCACCTCCCAACACCATGGACCAGCAATGGGCCCAATGATCTCTACCGGCTCTGGCGTTGATGTTTGGAGTCCGCCCAAATTCGCCCATGGCCAGGACCACCGTCGTCTCCAGCAGGCCTCTTTCCTCCAACTCGGTCAGCAACGTCGAGAGCGCCTGATCGAAGCGAGGGGCCAGATTCTCCGACAGCTTCTTGTCATTGTCGAAATGGATATCCCATTCGCTGTGGTTGAAGCCTTCGGCGGTTACGAAGCGGCAGCCCGCCTCCACCAGGCGGCGAGCCAGCAATACCGACTGTCCAAAACGCGTCTTGCCGTAGGCTTCCCGTACCTGGTCCGGTTCCGACGACAAGTCGAAGGCCTTCTTGACGTTGGGCGAGAGGATCATTCTCAGGGCCTGCTCCTGATAGGTGTCCATTTTGGCAAACCGCGCAAACTCCTCTTGCTGCCGGTAGTGGTGATCGACCACCTTCAGGAAGGACTGACGGTCCTGAATCAACTCGGGGGAGAGGGACTTCGGCAAAGTCAGATCGGGAATCTTGAAATCTTCCTTGCTGGGATCGGGAACGATCATGGGGTTGTACTGAGGCCCCATGTTCCCCGCCATGTAGGAGTGCCCGTAGGAGAGGGGCGGAGTGACCACGTAGGGCGGGATATTGTGTCGCCCGCCGAGCTCTCGGGAGACGATCGACCCAAAGCTGGGAAAACGGAAGGCTGGACTGGGGCGATGCCCGGTCATCCCATAATAGGTGCCTTCGGGATGATTCCCTTCCTCGGTATGCATGGAGCGGATGATGGACAGCTTGTCCATCTGCCGCGCCACCCGGGGAAGCGTTTCGGAGATCTGAATCCCGGCCACGTTGGTCGAGATCGGTTTGAAGTTGCTGTTGGTCTTGGGATCCCACATGTCCATGTGGGGCGGACCGCCGGAAAGCCAGATCAGAATGACCGAATCGGCCTTCTTGGGCGTGCCCGTGCCCGTGGCAGCCAGAGTATCGGCCAGCCTGAAATAATCGCTCAGTGTTATCCCGAGGAAGGTCAGGCCGCCCACCCTGAGGAACTGGCGACGCTCAAAATCCCCTCCGGTGCAGGAGAAACATTCCGGCAGCTTCATCACGATCCCCCAAAGTTGCTGCTTACAGGATGGTTAGGGCCAGACTGCCCCCACCCCCTGATGTTCACGGAGCTTACGGAGTCCCGATTATCAATGATTGTGCGCAAATTGTCGAGAACTAATTAACGCCCAAGCCACGCTCTCGAGGGCTTCTCTTCGAGGGCGCCGGGCGATCATTTCTTGCAGCCGCGCCTGTTCCTCCGGCCGGGGAAACCGCGACAGGGCGGCCAGATAGAGCTCTTCGATGATTTCGCCGTCCGCGGCTCCGCTCTTGAGCAGCCGGTCCACCCGGCCACCTTCCCTGGCGATCTTCTCGGTAAAGGTCTTCCCGGTCAACATGTGCAAGGCCTGGGACAGGGCGGGTTCGGGCTTGCCTTCGGGGAGCGTCTTGCGCTCATTGCGTTCGAAGATCTCCATGAATTGGGAGGGCATGTCCGGATTCAGGGCGATGGCCCGAGTCCCCGCGGCGTAGCCCCGCTCGCCGCTGATGAATTTTTCAGGAACCTCGGCCACCTGTGAGACGGCATCCAGCAGCACTGCCGCCGATAGCGGTCTCGGCAGGGCGTGAGAGAAGTTCAGGCGATCCCCCCGGTTGGTCTCATTGGGAACGCCCGACAGTTGATAGGTTCTGGACTGGACCATCACCCGCATCAGATGTTTCACGTCGTGGCCGTTGGTCCGGAAGTCCTCGGCCAGCGCTTTGAGCAGCTCCGGGTGGGTGGGTGGATTGGTGGAGCGGAAGTCGTCGACGGGATCGACGATTCCCTTGCCGAAGAACCAGTCCCAGACGCGGTTGACAAAGGCTTCGGCGAAATAGGGGTGGGACACGATCCACTGCGCCAGCTCCATCCGCAAATCGGTTCGCTCGCTTTCCGGCAATTCCCGCCCATCCAGAAAGCGCGGATGGACGACCTTCTTGGTCCTGGGATGAACGACCCGATCCTTCAGCGCGGGGTCGTCCACCAGCAGGGAGTCGTCCATGACCGAATCCCGCAGATCCACCATCCGACCGTAAAAGGCCGCCATCCCCCAAAACTGATCCTGGCTCCAGGCTTCAAAGGGATGGTTGTGGCAGCGGGCGCAGTCCAGCCGCCGCGCCAAGTAGATCCTCACCTGCTCGGCAATCATTTCCTCCGGGGGAATGATGAACCGCAACTGGTAGAAGAAGCGGGAGGGGCCGTCGTACCCTTGAGCCGCAATCCTTTCCACCGCCAGTTGGTCGTAGGGTTTGTCGATGCCGATGCTCTTCCTCAACCACTCCCCGTAGAGCTGGGTGTCTTTGCCCAACTGGGTCGCCCCGCCGTACCAGCGAAAGATTTCCCCGTACCGAAAGAAGAGAAACTCCTCGAACTCGGGTGAATTCAGAAGAATTTCGATGACCCGGTCCCGCTTGTCGGGGTCCGGGGAGGCCAGGAACTCGTGGACCCGGTCGGGCGGCGGCAAGGTCCCGGTCAAGTCCAGACAGATTCTCCGGAGAAACTCGGCATCGCTGGAGAGCTCCGAGGGAACGATATTGAATTTTTTCAGCTTGGCGAAGACATGCCGGTCGATGAAATTGTTTTCCGGCACCTCAGGGTAACTGGCCAGAGGATTGGCGATCACGCCAAACCGGACGGCGGCGGCGCGTCCGGGCGCTCGAATCAGGACACTGGTCTCCCCGGTCTTATGGGCCTCCACCACCCCCCCTTCGTCGACCTCGACCACCGACCGGTTCATGGACTCGTAGACGACCTGCTGGGTGACATCCTCCCGCCGGCCGTTGCTGAGGTGGGCCGTGACCAGAATCTGCTGCTTGCCCTTCAGATCCAATACGCTCTCCCGAGGATAGACCTCGAGGGTCTCGATCTGAATGTTCTCGGATTCACCTTCCTCGCCGTAAGGGGCCCCCGCACGAATCCATTCGAGGAGCCTGGCGTACTGGGGAGAGTCGGCGCCGAATCGGAGGCCGCCTCCGTGGGGCTGCTGGAGAGTCGCCTTGAGCAGGATCAGACTCTTTGCCGGATCCTTCAGATTCACCCGCGGGTGGGGAGGTTCCTCCAACTCGGCGGTGAGGACCTCGAACTTCCCTCCCTCCACGATCCACTTGTAGTCGTCGCGCGGATAGGTGGCATTGGTCGAGAGCTTGAAACCGCCCTGGCCGGGAACGGCGCCGTGGCAGGTGGTATTGTTGCAACCCTGTTGGGTCAGCAGCGACCCGATATCCCGAGGAAAGCTGAAGGGGCGCTTCTGTTCAGATCCCCGTATGGCGATGGTGGCTGCAGCTTTCCGTCCCGCCACCCTGGCCGTGAGAACCAGGTCGCCGTCCGAAAGCGGTTGGGCGCGGCTGTGAGCGGTGAACCGGATCAACCCGGGTTTGGACCCTGAAAACTCGGCCTGGGCGGTGAGGTCACGTTCCAGGCCGTCCGAGAACCTTCCCATCACCAGAAACTGCTGAGAGGCTTCGGCTCCCTGCAGAAGGACCTCCGAGGGCACCAGGCGAAGGGACAACGGTTTGCTGGAAGCTCCCGGGGCGGTGCCCCGGACCTCGGCACCCTGAGCAAGAGCTGCCTGGGAACAGGCTGCACCCAGGCTCAACACCGCAAACAGAGCAGCCGCCTTTCGGTAGCTAGCGGCGGTCCTCGCGGCTGATCTCGTTTCCATGAGTGCACCCTTTCGCTACCGGGTTAATCGATCGCCAGTTGGCTCAGTTTTCTGGCCGGATCTGGTTCCAGGATCATCAGTGGAATCTTCTTCACCGTCAGCTTGGGACCGAGCCGGCCCCCGACAATCGGCCGGGCGGTGACCGTGATCCAGACGGGCAGGTGCGTCGGCGCCGCGTCGTCCCGGGAATGAAGCACCAGGCTGACGTACTGGACCTTGGGCTGGTGGTGGTCGGCTCCCTTGATGACCGGCGGCTTGGGACCGCCCGGCAACTTGTAGCTGCTGGCTCCGGCGAAAGCTTCAACGCCCGCCGGCAGCCCCTCCACCGACAGCGCAATCTGATTGGAGGGCAGGAAGAAACCCTCTTCCTGCTCCATGATCAAGGTGAGCTTTCGAGCTTCACCCGCCAGGAGATTGACGCGGTGGGGATCCACCCGGCCATCCTGAAAGTCTCGCGTCCGGGATTCCAGATGGATGTCGCCGACGTGGGGGATCTGGGGCCGGACCAGCACCCGGTAGCGAAAGCCGGCATCGCCCTTCCTGAGAGTCACATCCCTGACCCGCAAGTAGTAATCCCCGCCTTTTTCAAAGGTGCCGATCACCTTGGGATCCACCGAAACCAGGTGAACACTGGTCACGCTCCTGTATTTTTCGGTTCGGCGCAGGCTGCTGAACTGGTCCCGTCCCCTGGAGTCGATGATCTGCAACAAGGGATTGAAATCCGGCCGGGTGGCCTCGGGAGTCTCAATCTCGAAAGCCAGTTTCTGCCCGGAACGGACCTTGAACTTGTAGAGGTCACTATCCCCCGGGTGTTGAACGACCCCTTCAACGATTGCCGGAACCGGGATCTCAACGGCGTTGTCCATCCCGTCAGCGGGTTCTTTTTCCGAATGGACCCCGAGGACAATGTTCGGGTCGGAGAGTTCCAGGTCCAGTTGGGCCGGGTCGGGCTCTTTGGGGCTTTCACCGCCTGGGCCGGTCTCCTGGTTCTGTTTCGAGGCCGGCCGATAGTCCCTGACCCCCCTCGACCACAACTGCTTGAGCCGGTCGCCGCCGAGTTTCCGTACGAAACTTCGCTCTCTCCAGTCCCGAAGCCCGTGAGTGTCCCGCGACGGATGGTCCGACGGCGCCACCCGCAGTTGATAGACAAAATCGGGCTTCGCCTGCCCGCCCAGCGAGCCTACCTCCACAAAGTAGCGGCCCGGCTCCGGGAACCGGTGGCGCAGGCTGATTCGAGTCCCGGTTCTCTGCCTGGGATCCCCGGCCGCTGTGACCCGCTCTCCCTGGTCCTTGTCGCTGAAATCCAGGCGCACCACCCGATCGGGATCGAACCAGCTTGCCTGCCTCCCATGAATCGATATCTGGGCGCGAAAGACGTTGGCGACGGATTCCTGACTGGGAGTCACTTCAAAAAGGAGTTCCTGCCCCGCGGTGGCTTCAACCCGGTAGAAATCCATCTCGGCCGGCGTGTTGATCTTTCCATTGATCACTACCGGGGTGTCGATCGCCTGGGCCCTGTCGGGCTGGTCATGGGGGCCGGCTGACTCCGGGATCACCCGGTCCGCGTTCACCCGAAAGTGGACCCGATTGGTCACTCCCCTGGGCGTGACCACCCGGAACCAGTGGTTCCCCGGGCGGGCCGCCGCATCGATCTCCACACCGACTCGCACGCGATACTCCGGCTCCTTCTTGTCCGCCTTCTCCCGGGAGCCTTCTTCGCTCTCGTCCACGATTTCTTCAACGGCGCGGAACTGGGTCCGGATCCCTTCTTCCTCGGCGACCACCGCATAGGCCGACTGCAGAGCTTTCCCCCGGATCTCGACCTCCAAGGCAGTCCCGCGCTGCCCCCCCAGAGGAAACAGCCAGGCCGCCTCCGGCTCCTGGGCCGGGCGGGCTTCTTCGGCCGCCCCGGGGCCGGGACCAACCCAAAGGAGAGAGCATAGGGTCAACAGGACAGGAATTCTGAAGGGTGGCGACATGGAATGTTGAGTACCTGGAATGGGGTCCCAAAGCCGGATAGGTCTGGTGAAAGTATACCAAAGAGGCTATTTGACGGCAAACGTCCCCGCCGGCAAAAAGGGGGCTGAGAGTCTTGTGGAACTCGGTTCCTGTCAACCCCAAACTGGAAGGCCTCCACCCGATCCTCAAGCTTTTTCCCGGCGGCCTTGCGGTTGAAAATCAATCCTGAAGCAAAAAAAACCAGGCAGCCGAATGTCGACTGCCTGGCAAAAAACAACTCCCCTGGACTCCTAGAAGCCGAGACGCAAGCGGAAGAAGATGGACCGAGTGTGCCAACTCGCCGCATACTGCCCGAATCTCGGATCGTTGATGGTCAGAGAATTGGGTCCACTGGGGTTGGTGTGGTTTAACGGGTTGTTAATATAGGCCTCAAGCTTGAAGTAGGGGCCGTTCTCGTAGGGCGTCAACGGGAAGACCTTGAAGACGTTCAAGTTGAAGTTGGGACTCCGTGGCTGCTGCAAGACGCCCCGCGTCGCCGTTCCGTAGGTTCCACTCCGCGGAACACTGAAGCAGGCCGCATTCCAATAGGAGGTGTATGCAACGGTATTGTCCCCGAACCCGTTGGGTTGGCAGCCCGCCTCAATGTCCGGACGGCCTCCCGAACGACCCACGTTCGGTGAATCGAAACCGCCGAAGTTCGGAGTGCTTCGACCTCCGGCGCTAAGCGTCAGAATAGGGGTCATGGTCCACTGGCTGACCAACTGGTTGATCACCCCCGAGGCCCCCGAAAGGTACCGCTGTCCCTTACCCAAAGGCAAGGTGTAAACAGCCACGACACGAGCCCGAACCGGGATGTTGCCATCCGTCCAGCCCTTGTCGCGGGAGCGGTTGTAGGGATCCTCGGTGGCGAACCCGCCAGGACCCACCCAGCCGAACCGGCCGCCCTCCACGTCATTGAGGATGGATCGATATTCGATCCAACTTCTGACGTAGAGACCGCTGGAGAACTGCCGCAGCAACTCGGCTTCCACCCCGTGATAGTTGGAGTTTCCACCCAGGCGGTAGTCGGTGATTGAACCGTAGGGTTCCGCCCCGAATACCTTGCGGGAGGCCGTAAACGGAATGGTGCTGGCCCGGGGGATCTGCACGTTGACGTTGTAGGGCCAATGGGTCCCCTTGGAAGCCACGTAGGAAAGACGACCGGTGAAGCCGGTCCCCAGCTCCCTCTCCAGGGTGAGGTTCCACTGCTTGTCGGTGGGCCAGTGCTTGGTGCGGGTGTCGAGCAGAATGGCTCTCGGGGATTGCAGCGAGGTGGCGCCGGTTCCGGGAGCCGGGAAGGCCTTGCTGAAGGTGAGCGTGGGAACACCGTTGATGATCTCGGTGGGCCCAAAGCTCTCGTTGAGCTCAAAGGGACCGCCGGTGAACCCGGAAATGGCCTGCTGCATGTTGTCCGGAGGGGTCAGAGGCACGGTGTAGACCCCAAAACCGGCGCGCACCACCATCTTGTCGGTCAGACGGTAGGCCACGCCGACACGCGGCTGGACGTGGATCAGCTTGTACTCGAACAGATCGGCGGGAAAGTCGGCGTCGCCGTTTCCGACCACCGGGATGTTCGCGGGAAAGCCGGCCACAACCCGATGCAGCGACTGCTGGGGCACCACGAACCGGCCAGTGCCGCCATCCAGCAGGTGCTGGAGGTCGAAGTTGTACCATTGCCCCTGGGCATCCCGACCGGCGGTGTAGTGCTGGAAGCGGAGACCGGGGGTGATGGTCAACCTGGGCGTCACCTTCCAGTCATCCTGGAAGAAGATCCCGAACTGTTGAGACCGCGGGCTCAGCTCCCCTCGCGCCTGGGCGATGGCGGTGCTGCGGGGCAGGCCCAACAGGATGTCCCCATAGTCCCAGCCGGTGTAGTTGCCGGAGAAATCCCAGCGGCCGTAAACATTGTTGGTGGGCCGGTAGCGATCATCCAGACCCCAGATATTGGAGAATCCCATCTTGAACAGGTGGGTCCCCTTGGTGATGGAAATGTTGTTCTTCAGGTGAACGGCATTGGCGTCGGTCCGGCTACCGTATCCGGCGGCGCCGCCCCCCAGCGCATTGGTCAGACGCGCATCGAAGGCGCCACTGATGTTGGACAGATTGCCGATCGAACGGGCGGTGATCTGAGGCGCCCCTGCAAAACCCTGGGGAATCTTGCCTTCACGTCCGCCGTAATCGATGATCCCGTTGGGGTCGATCAGCCCCAGCAGAGCGCTCCCGGCGCAACCGCTCTCGATCAGGTAGAGCTGCTCGTTGTAGCCGACCGAGAATTCGTTGATGACGGAAGGGGAGAAGACGTGACTGTCCAGAATGCTCCAGGCACGCGTGGGGTCGTGACCGGTACGCCCGCAATCCAGCGGCCCGTGGTCCCACTTCGTCTCGTTGCTGTCACGAGTGTAGCGGAAGTGGTTGAACGAAATGGTGTTGTTCTCGTAGATCTGGTGGTCGAAGCGGAAGTGCCAGTACTCCTCGCTGCCACTGTTCTCGTTGACACCGGTTCGGTTGGTCACCAGACCGGGTCGTTGCGGCAGGGGCAGCAACTCGGTGAATCGAATCCCCAGGGGATGGAACATGGCGCTGGGAATGGTGTTGTTGGGGAAGGGCGTCATGGTGTAGGGATTCATGATCACACCCTTGCCCGAGGCATCCCTGATCCCCGAGAATGGGGCGACTTCGCTCAGATTCCCAGTTCTCATCTGAGGGGTGGGATAGGTCAGGTTGGGGTTGATCTCCAGCGTCAACCCGCTGTTTGGCTGATACAGGAAGTGGAAGAAGCTCTTGTTGCGGCCGTCATAGACCTTGGGAATCCAGATGGGTCCGGCGGCTTCGTAGGACCACTTCAAGGAGGGCGTCTCCGGCTTGGGTCTGCGAGCCAGAGAACGGTTCTTGGCCCTCAGACGAGCATGCCTGAAATCATTCCAGATCTCGCCGTGGAACTGATTGCTTCCGCTGCGCCCCACACCGATGATGTTGTTGGCGTGCTGGAACTCGGCCGGCGCGTTCAGCGTTTTCAAATGAACTTCCTGCAGCACTTCCTGCGGAAAACGGAAGGTGCCGTAGGCGAGAGTCAGAATCCCATCCTGGGAAGCTGAGACGTTGTTGGCGTAGGCCCCGTGAATCTCGTTCCGGTTCTGAACTCCGGGGGCCGCCCCCACCGTGTAGATCAGGCTGGCCGCCACGTTGGTGTAGTAGACTTCCTTGTTGGGAGTCTTGTAGGTCACCGAGGGCGTATCGGTCTCAATGCGAGCCCCTTCCTCGGTCACCGTGATGGCATCGGCCAACTCGCCGATCTCCATGGTGATGTCCACCCGCCGCGGTGACTGCGAGTAGACGATCACGCCCGTGTTCTCATAGCGCTTGAACCCGGTGGCCTCAGCGGAAATGGTGTAGGTGTCGGGCAAAAGGCCGCGCAACTCGTACTCCCCAACCTCGTTGGTCGGCGTACTGTAGGTCAGACCCTTGGACTCGTTGGTTGCGGTAATGTTGACACCGACCATCACGGCCCCGGTCGTGTCAACGACCCTGCCGCGAAAACCGGTGACGTCCTGCGCTACCGTCAAGGTGGGAATGAACAGGCCCAAGAGTGCAATCAGCCCGAAACTCCAGACCGACTTTCTTAGTGCTTGTTTCGTCATCATCAAAATCTCCTTGTGTTAATGAATCTCCAAGTTGAACACCGACCAA
>CBDCBK010000008.1:0-45789 GCA_965214265.1 Acidimicrobiia bacterium | reverse complement strand
TGCGGCAACCGATAGCGCCTGCCCCCCAAATTTGAGGGTCTCCTCCAAAATCGATCCACCGAGGAATTGATTTCTGACCAACTCCCCGGAGAAGAAGGGGTATGTCAGACATCCGCCAGCCTCCGGGGTCCATGAGCGCCAACGGTGCAGGGGACTGTTGCACCGTCAGGGCGGCCGAAGGCGCCGCCTTGGGGAGCTCTAATTTGTGCTCATTGGGTCCCAGGTTGGGCACAAGATCGCCTTCTCCGAACCCCGTAACATAATGTCCCTATCGGAAGTGATTGCTCTGGCAGGAGGGAGGCACCTCAATCAATACCTGTCTGCACGCCATGCACGGGTAGACTTGACAAATGCAAGGGGATGCCTTGCCTCATAAGCGCTCGCCGAGCTTGCTGGCGAAGCCGCTCCGAACTTGATTCCTCAAAGAGTGAGGGGGCCAGCGCTCCTCCCGAACCCGTCGTGTGTGAACTTTCGTCCTTGTTTGGGGGCTTTGGCGCCTTTATACCGGGGGAATCGGGCAGGATTTTGATGAGCGTGAGGTCCTTGGGCCCAAGAGCTCGGTTCACCAAGATAGCAACTCCCGTGGCGATTGCTATACTCGCAGCGTAGCTGCCATAAAACTTCTCGCCGGGTTCACCGGCTTCGGTTCCGGCAATTGCGACCATGCTCCCCATCATGGTCCCCACGAATGCTCCCACAGTGGCGGCAATGCGTTTCCCTTTATTTTCCTTGAGGCCTCGGACTTCGATTCGCGAGACGGTTTCCCTCGGAATCTGGCTCTTTCCCTTGGGGTAAGCCACCGGGTCGCTGCTCTTCTTAACCTTGAAGACAAGTGCGGCAGCGGTCATCTTTCTGATTCGGCCCTCTACCCGTGCGCCTTCTGCGAGTTGGAGTGTAATCTGTTTCCCGCCGATCAATTTCCTTAATTCGCTCCACCGGACCTGCCGACGTTTTTCCGGCTCAGAGCCCAGCATGCTTCCACTCATCGCCAGAGACACTGCCACCAAGCTAAGACTTCGCCGCCATTTCATGTCATGACCTCGCGATTCTGTTTCTCTCATCAACCGATAATATCTTGGGCAGCAGCCCCGATTTTCGTCTCGGAGACCGCCTCCCGCACCCAAGCACACGAGAGCACTTCGCCCCACTAAAGAAGTCACTCCCTAGCCCGCATTTCTCACCAGGTCGCTGAATGCAAAGTGAAAAGCGGTTTATCTTCAGACCCTTGATTGGTGCCATTCAAGGGACTTGCGGACGCTACAGACTGCGCTGGGCGCGTCCTGGCTTGTCCTTTTCCCCTCAGCGCGCACATGCTCGCTCGAACGGTGTCCCCGCTACGCTCTTCGCTCGCGAGCACCCGCTGAGGGAAAAATTCCGGCGCCAAGTTGCACTCTTGAGAAGAGTGCAACCCCCTGGCGAGACATGCGGGTTAGGCCGACGCGGCTATCGGTTCGAGGTGACGCGACTGTGCCCGGCCGGTTGAGCTGCGCTGCCAACGACGGCGGCCCCCGCGAGCACGAGGCTAAAACGGCCGCGAACCGCCGACGATGAGCGTGATCGCGAGGAGCGCGCACGCCACGCCGATCACCTGCCAGCCGTTGAGGCGCTCGCCAAGCACCATCCGCGCGAGGATGACGGTACTCGCGGGGTACAGCGACGACAGGGTTACCGCGACACTGAGCGGCCCGTAACGGGTGGCCAGCAGATACAGCGCGTTGGCGCTCATATCGATGGCGCCGGCGGTGACGGCGATCCCGGCGACGGGCACCGCCATGCGCAACGGCCGTGCTCCGATCAGCGCCAGGACGCCGAAAAGCGTCACCGAGACGGCGCGAGCCGCGATGAGCGGCCACATACCGGCCTGGGCGTTCGTTTCGGCCAGCGCAAGTAAGAACACGCCGATCGCCACGCCCGCCGGGAGCGCGAGATCGACACCCGGCGGAAGCCTGCCGGCCCGCACCGACACGGACGTAGCCGGTTCCTGCCGACTGACCAGCACGATGGCCACGATTGCCAGCGCGATGCCGAGTATCGTTGGCGGCCCGAGGCGTTCACCGCGCAATACGCCGGTGACGACGGGTATTATCACCGCACACACGGCCGTCGTTGGAGCCACGACCGCCATCCTCCCCACGGCCAGCGCCCGATATAACAGCGTCACCCCGATGCCGCCGGCCAGCCCGGCCACGCCGCCCCAGACCAGATCCCGCATTGAAGGTATGGCCTCGGGCAACAGCGGCAGCATGAGGGCCAGCAGCGTCAAGCCGCTGCCCTGCGACGTCACGACGATGGCGAGGGTATTCGTTCGCCGAGACGCGAAGCCGCCAAGGAAGTCGGCCGCGCCGTACAGCGCCGCCGAACCGAGTGCGAGCAGATAGGCCATGGGAGATCCCGCGAATCGACGATGACCACCTCGCCGCCTCGTCCGCCCCCGGCCGGCGCCGGAGGGTTGTCGAGAGCTCGGCCACCAGCGAGCTCTTGCCCGACCCGACGACACCGGTGACGCACGTCAGCACGCCCTTCGGTATCCAGACGGAGAGGTTGCGCAGGTTGTTGGGCGTCGCGTTCTCGATGCGAAATGCCTCGTCGGACGACGAGGTTGCGCGGTCGAACGGATCACGAAGGTGAAGCGGCGGGCGCTAACCGCGTGTTCCTGCTCCCTCCCCGATCTCTCAACCCGCGCGGGTGCCGTTCGGGACCGGGCGCTCCGGGGTCAGGAAGGCTGGTTGAAGGCCGTCCTCATACCCGACGTCGAAGAGCATGCCCTCTGAGACTCCCCCCATCATCTTCCTCGGCTTCAGGTTGACGATAAACAACGCCTGTCGACCTTCGATTTCGGTCGGACCCTCGCACTCCTGTTTCATCCCCACGAAGATCGTCCGCTTGTGGTCGCCGAAATCGACCGTGAAAAGAGGACCACAGTTGCCCTGTGCTGCATCTTCTCGGGGTCCGGTGAGACCTTCGTTATCCCTTCCAGAAATCGCGGACCGCGTTGGCCACCCTGTCCGTTTCCTCCGGCGTTAATTCCGGAAACACAGGCAAGGAAAGGATCTCTCCGGCAAGGGCCTCGGCGTGGGGCAACGACCCGTTGCCGCGCGCCCAGGTCCGGTAAGCCGGCTGGAGATGGAGCGGGAGGGGGTAGTGAATGGCGCAATCCACGCCTCTGGCCCGGAGGAATTCGGCCAGGCGGTCGCGCCGGGGAGAGCGGATGGAGTACTGGTTGTAGACGTGCCGGACCCCTGGAGCGCGGTAGGGCGGGGTGGGTGGTAGAGGCTCCAGGGCCTGGTCGTAAGCCTCGGCGATCCGGATGCGCCTCTCGATCCAGGACTCCAGGTGGGGAAGCTTGACCTTGAGGATGGCTGCCTGCAGGGAATCCAGACGGCTGTTGAGGCCGGGGAACTCATGCCGGTATCGCTGCTCGGAGCCATGCAGGCCGATCATGCGGCATTTTCGGGCCAGTTCGGGATCGTTGGTCAGCAGCGCTCCCCCGTCTCCGCAGGCGCCCAGATGCTTGGCCGGATAGAAGCTGAGACAGCCGATATCGCCCAGGGTCCCGGCGCATTGCCCCCGATAGCGGGCTCCCACGGCCTGGGCGGCGTCTTCGATGACCCGCAGTTTTCTCTCTTGGGCGAGGGCCAGGATGGGCGCCATATCGGCGGGATGGCCAAAGAGGTGGACCGGCAGGATGGCCTTGGTCCTGGAGGTGATCCGCTCCCCGATCCGGCCGGGATCCAGGTTGTAGGTCCTGGGATCGATGTCCGCAAAGACGGGACGGGCCCCCTGCAGCACGATGGTCTCGACCGTGGCGGCGAAGCTAAAGGGTGTGGTGACGACCTCGTCGCCCGGTCCGATCTCCAGGGCCATCAGGGCAATCCGCAGGGCGTCGGTGCCCGAGGCGCATCCCACGGCAAAGCCGACCCCCAGATAGCGGCTCAACTCGGCCTCGAACTCGGCCACGGCCCGGCCCATGATGAAGTCGCAATCGTCCAGAACCTCCCGCACGGCAGCCTCGATGGGCTGCTTGAGGCCCCGGTGCTGGCGTCGCAGATCCACCATCCGGATGGGCGGCATGGCTGGAACCCTTTCCGAGCCGGCCCTTCGCTCGCATTTCTCACCGGGGGGGCGTGATGATGGCACAGGAATTTTTCCCTCAGGGCGTGCTCGCGAGCGAAGAGCGTAGCGGTTTCTACGGTCGAGCGAGCATGTATGCGCTGAGGGGAAAAGGCCAAGCCAAAGCGCGCCCAGCGCCGTCTGTACCCGCAAGGCCTTTAGTTGGGACCAATCAAGGTACTGTAATTAAACTGCTTTTCATCATGCTTCCAGCGACCCGGTGAGAAATGCGGGCTAACTGCAGAGCCGGTTTCGGGTTCCATCCTAGAGAGATCAGAAGGCGTTTCCAAGGGTTATTTTGCGATTTTCCCTTCCGCCCCAACCCCGCCGGAGATAACATCTGCAGGCGGCCCGTCGGGCACCGCTGCCGGGAACCCGACCGCTTGAGGGGCCGCTCGACCAAGAAAATGGGGGCTTCCATGTCAACCACTCCTTCCCGCCCGCCCGCGGGCTGTCCAGGCTCCTGCCGGCCGGCCCACTCTCCATTGCGGGCCCTGGTCCTGTCGGCCGTTGCGGTATCCGGCCTGGCCGCGGGGGGCTGTGCTTCCGGGGCGCTCCAGCCTGACGACCCGGTCCGGGTGACCAATCCCAGAACCATCGGGAAGACCCAACTGGTTGGGGAGCGGATTCCTATCGGCATCCCGGAGGACTACAAGCCCTGCATCGCCCGGCTGCCCGGCGGGGAGCTGCTGCTGGTGGCGTTCCACGCACCCCGGAAGGGAGGAGTTCCCGAAGAGTACGCCTTCCTCTACCGCTCCGGAGACGGAGGTCGAACCTGGTCCCGGCGGCGGAAACTGGATGTGCTGGGCCGGGAACCCTATTTGTCGGTCACCTCGGACGGCACCGTCTTCCTCAGCACCCATCTCCTGCCCAGGGCTCGGGGCAACCGGGAAGGCTACACCCAAAGCTATCTCTACCGTTCCACCGACGGGGGAGACCATTGGGAGGGACAGCGGATCGGCTTCCAGGACCTGAAGGGGATGGAGGGGCCGGATACGGTGGTAACCGGCCGCAACGTTCTGGAACTGGAGGGTGGAGCGCTGGTCTTCGCTGTCGCCGGCAAGGGGGGCCACGAATTCCTCTGGAGATCAAACGACGGCGGCGAGACCTGGGACAAGTCCCTGGCTTGCCGCTTTGGGGGCGTGGAGCAAAGCACCCTGCCCTTCCCCATCCTGGGAGAGGCCTTTCTCTGGCAGGCGCCCGCCGGCGACCTGCTGGCCGTCTGCCGGATCACTCCCAAGTACTTTCCGCCCCTGCCGGGAACGGAAATTCCCGCCGAGAAGATCGACCATTACGAGAGGATGGTCCTCTACCGCTCTCGAGACGGGGGGCGCCAGTGGTCGCTGGAGGAGTTCGGCAGCTACTATGGAGAGATGTATCCCGCCCTGATGCGTCTGCGGGATGGCCGCCTGCTGTTCACCTTTACCCTGAGGGCAGCCGTGCCTCCGAACACCCCGCCCCCGGGCGTTCGGGCGGTGCTGGGCCGGGAAGTTCCGGAGGGCTTCCAATTGGACTTCCGCAATGACCGTATCATTCTGGATGCCAAGAACCCCATCGGGATGCTCAGCGGCGGCGGGTTCGGGCCTACGGTGCAACTGGAGGATGGAACGCTGGTCACCAGCTACTCCTACCGCACCCCGGACGAGAAGACTCACTTGGAGATCGTCCGCTGGCGGCTGCCGGAACCGAAGCGAATTAGGCAGGCCGCGGGGTGCAGCTTGGCGGCCCGGCGTCCACCCCCCACCGCATCAGCCTTCGCCTGCCGGCTCGGCTTCTGCGACTCCCCCTCAAGGGGGGAGTGATATGAGGCTTGCATAAGGCGCTCCAGTATTACTCCCCCCTTGAGGGGGAGTCGGCGAGAGGGCGCAGCCCGCAGTCGAGCCGGTGGGGGGCAAACGCGGCGCCCCGTGAGTGACCATCAGCAGCACGGGCAGCGAAGCCTTGGCGTCGTGGGCGTGGCACCCGCTCCCCAAAAACGCCAAACACCCTCAGTACCGGCCGTACTTGGCCAGGGCCTTGAGCATGGACTTGGTCTCCTTGATCAAGGGGATCATGGCGCTCTCCTTCTCGTCGTATTCCCGGATCAGGGCCAGCACATCCTCGGCCCTGTCGGCGGGAACCACCACCACGCCATCGCTGTCCCCCACGATGTAGTCGCCCGGCCGCACCGGCACACCGGCGCAGATCACGGGTTCCTGCATGGAAACGCTCACGTAGCGCCCGACCACCGTGGCCGGGCTGACCGCTCGGCTGTAGACCGGAAAGCCGATGCGCTCGATTTCCTCGATGTCCCTGGCGGCTCCGTCAATCACCGCCCCCGCCAGACCCCGGACCGTGGCGGTGGTGGCCATGAGGTTGCCGATGCCGGAAACGTGCAGGCCGTTTTCCAGGACATAGACCAGAACGCTCCCCGCCGGGGCTTCGTCCAGCACCTGCAGGTGGTAGTTGGGATATTTGCGTTTGTCGGTGGTCAAAATCGGCCTCAACAGCGCCGTCGCCGCCGGACCCACCACCTTGGCCCGGAAGATGGGCTTCATGTCGTGGCTCATGAATCCGGCCCTTCCGGTAGCGGTCTCGATGGCATCCGCCAGGTTGCCGGTGCTGGCCTTCTTGAGGGCCTCGATGACCTGAGCCTGGGTAAGGCCTTCGGCCTGCGGCTGCGGGGCCGCTCCCGAAGCGGGACCGAGCCGTGACAGCAGAATGAAGACCAGGCAAAGTCCGATTGCCAGGGCAGGAAGCAAGATGGATAGGCGTTTCATAGCAACTCCTTTTCTTGAAATCAACGATTGTTAGCAGATTCAGCTATTGCCACAGTTTGCGCAACCAGTCTTCGATCTTTATGTCCTCGAACGTCTTGATCCCATGGGCCCTGTTCTTACAGAAGTAATCGACCTCTTTCTTGCCATCCCGGGTATTCCACGCACACGCGATTTGTTGGGGCAACGGGTAACTGTCGCCATCGAATTTCGGATTCGTCGCGGTCGCAAGCAGCGCATCTAGTTCCAGGTCCATGCCATCCTCTGATTTTGGCCAAGGAATCTTCAGGAAGCCGCATTGGTCAACCACAGCCTTCTCGTCCCTCGCGGTTTTCAAAGGCTTTGAGTAATGCCCTTCAACAGAAACATGTTGAGTCCATCCACTCTGACGATATGGCACGATGCGGATTCTTCAGAAGCACGACACGTCCCCACCCTGCACAAGTCGATATGCAATTGGTTTCATTCTTCTTGCTCTCAGCTGCCCAAAGGTGTTGTGCTTCCTCGATGAGATCCTTGTCACTGTGCGCAGGTGTTTTGCACGGGACGACAATTGCTCGACCGAACAGATTCTGTCGAACAAGATTCATGGAAAAGACCATGGTGAAGCTAAATCCACGAGAGCTGGACCGTCGCCCGTATCGAATCGGTGCATTGACATGTGTTGCACCATCCATTTGCAGACGGTCGCAACGCCATTCCTCTCTGATTTTACAGTCGTCCCAGTACAGCGATCCAATGATCAGTACGCCTAACTTCACTTTTCGACCCCCTTTCATTTTTATAAATTATATACAGAGGAAGGGACCATAATATCTATTGAGGATGTTCCGAGGGGGTTTTAAACTAGCGTGGGCTTCGGCCCCAGGGAGGGATGGCATGAAACACGGGTTGCCGGTTCCACGGCGGGACATCCTCTGTTTCCAATGGAGGCGCGGGTGCCGGCGTTTTTCCGGAACCCTGGGGCTGATCCTGGCGCTCGGGGGGGCGGCGGGCGGCCTGCGGGCGGAGGAACCCACCCTGGCCCAACTGCTGTCCCAGGCCCGTACCGCCTATCAACGCGGGGACTTCACCCGCGCCCTCACGCTGGCGAGCCGGGCCATCCAGCGAAACCCCCAAAACCCGCAGGGGTTCCTGGCCCGCGGGTGGCTCCACGAAATGCTGGGGAGTCACCGCCATGCCATTGCCGACTACGACGCCGTGGTGAAACTCGATCCCAAGCTGGTTGAGGTCTACAACCGTCGAGGCAGCGAGCGTTTCAAGCTGGGCCACATCGAGGCCTCCATCGCCGATTTCGACCGGGCCATCGAACTCGATCCCAAGCAGGAGCCCTACCATTGGCAGCGTGGCATCTCCTACTACTACGCCGGCCTCTACGGGAAGGGCCGCGACCAGTTCCAGTCCCATCAACAGGTCAACGCCAACGACGTGGAGAACGCCGTGTGGCACTTTCTCTGCGGCGCCCGCCTGGACGGCGTCGGCCGGGCCCGCCGGTCCATCCTGAACATCCAAGGGGACCCGCGGGTGCCCATGATGGAGATCTATCGACTGTTCAAGGGAGAGGGAACGGTTGAGGAAGTCATGCGGGCAGCCCGCGGCGGGGAAGGCGACGCCGCCCTGAAGCAGCGGCAGCTCTTTTACGCCCACCTCTACCTGGGGTTGTACCATGAGGCCATGGGAGACGAGACTGAGGCCCGCCGAAACCTGGTTCTGGCCGCCGACCGCTATCCTGTCAACCACTACATGGGAGACGTGGCCCGAGTCCACGCCGAAAGACTGAGACGCCCCTGAGACCGCCTGCGGTCTCGGGCAGCACCCGGAGGCGGGTATCCCCCGCCAACATGGAGGTATGAAATGGGAAAAGGCATCAGCCGCAGACACTTGTTGCAAGGGAGCGCCGCCCTGGCCGGATGGGCCGCCTCGGCAGTTCCCGCACTCGGGCTGCCTCCTTTCGAGGAGGACGAAACACTGGTCCCCTTCACCGATTTCCCGGCCGATTTCAATCCCAATCCCCGGCCCGGCATCCGCTACCTGGACACTCGCAAGATTCAAAGCTTCCTGACACCTAGCGACCAGTTCTTCACCGTCCAGCATTACGGGCGCCCGGCAATGGACCCGGCCAGCTACCGTCTCCGTATCAGCGGACTGGTGGATTCCCCCCGGGAGCTGACCCTGGAGGAGTTGAGGCGGCGGCCGCGATCCACCCACACGGCCGGGTTCGAGTGCTCCGGGAACAGCAACCGCAGAATCAACCCGCTGGTCGGCAACGCCCGCTGGTCCGGGGTCAGCCTGAGCAGCCTCCTCAAGGAGGCGAGGATCAAGTCCTACGCCCGCGAGGTCGTGTTCTGGGGGGCGGACAAGGGAACCGAGGAAGTCTCTCACGGCGGGAACACGACCACCGTGGAGCAGTCCTTCGGAAGGAGCCTGGCCCTGGCGGACGCCATGAAATCCGAAGTGCTGGTGGCTTACCAGATGAACGGGGAGCCGCTCTCCCCGGAGCAGGGGGCGCCGGCCCGCCTGATCGTGCCCGGCTGGTACGGAGTGGCCAACGTCAAGTGGCTGACCCACATCCACGTGCAGGACCGCCGCTTCATGGGAAAGTACATGGCCCGCGAGTATGTCACCCTGCGAGGAGTGCCCGCCGGGGAGGGCGTCGTCTGGAACGAAACCTCGGTCAGCCGCATTCGCCTGAAGTCCATGGTGGCCCGGGTCACCCGCAGCGGCTCCCGCTGCAGGATCCTGGGGTTCGTGCTGAACGACGGCACGCCCCTGAAGGCCGTTGAGGTCAAGATCGACGGGGGCCCCTGGAGACCGGCCGCCATCGACCGGCGTTCCACGGCCCATTCCTGGAAGCTCTTTACCTGCACTTGGGACGATATCACTCCGGGAACCCACACCATCGTGTCGAGGGCCATCGATGCCTACGGCGGGGTTCAGCCCGAAGCCGGGGATCTGGAGCTGAAGAAGACCCGCTGGGAGAACAACGCCCAGTTTGTCCGGACCGTGATGATTTCCTGAGTTGAGCTTACCTGAAACAAAAGAAAAAAGAGTTATCCACGAAGGGCCACTAAGAACGACAAAGGGCCACTAAGGCGTTGAGTTTAACCGCTACGGGATACCAAGGTCACGACAGGATTGTCGATTTCCGATTGTTTCACTCTCGTATGATCCGCCCAGCAGGGCGGGGGCCCGACTTACCTGAAACAAAAGAAAAAAGAGTTATCCACGAAGGGCCACTAAGAACGACAAAGGGCCACTAAGGCGTTGAGGTTAACCGCGACGGGATGCCAAGGTCACGAAAGGATTATCGATTTCCGATTGTTTGATGGGCTCCGGGCGAGTTATCACGAAGGACCACGAAGATTGTCGATTTCCGATTGTTTTGCTCTCGTATGATCCGCCCGGCAGGACGGGGGCCGGACTTACCTGAAACAACCCCCTGCGCCTGGTGGCTGGAAACCGGTTCATAGTCAAGCATGGGTAGATTTTTGATTCACATCGATGCACAGGATGCACAGGATTTTTTCCGGAGACGGCTGGCTTGTGTTCCCGGACATCCTCAAATCCGCACGCGATCATCGCCCGAGTCAGCGTCTCCTGCAGCAGCCTCCCGTCCTGATTATCCTGTGCATCCTGTGCATCGATGTTCAATTTATAGTCCTTCTCGATGGATCTGCCCAGTCGCGGGGGGTGGGCGCCCGGCTCGCAGGCAAACGGGAGTTTCCCAAAGGGGACAGGCCGGCTTTCAGAGAAGTCGCCCGCCGGATACCCCCCACCTCACCATCGGGACGACACCCCCGGGAGCGCGGGCGTCCCGCCCGCATGCTGTCCCTTCGGTTGCCGCTCAGTTTCCCTGCGATGTTGCAGCCGACCGCCCTGCCGGCGGGAACCGCATGGGCCCGGCCGAAGCAGAGGCAGGGCGCCGCTGCCGGTTGATTCCGGTGGAGGAGATGGCCGAAGCTGCGGGAGGATTTGTGCGGGCGGGACGCCCGCGCTCCCGGGTGGGCTTCCTCCCATGACAGGGTCACACCAACGGGACAAAAGTGCCGAAGCATTTTGGCGCCAGTTGTCGTTGAAGGAGGTCCATCAGTCCTCGTGCCTATTCGTGTTCATTGGTGGTTCGTCTTCATTGACGAACGGCTGTTTTTCCTCTGAGTGATGCGCACCGTCGTGGTGGCGGGGGCCCGGCTTACCTGAAACACCCCTGTTTCTCCCTGTATGATCAGCCCCATCGCATGGCAAGGCAGCGCGGCTAGGTGAAAAGTGAATAGTGGCTAGTGGTTAGTGGTGCCCCCGTCCCGAAGGATCGCACCCCGGAAACCTTCATGCCTTTTCGATTGCTACGATTCGGAATGAGCCGGCGCTATCCGGAACCCCGCATGTTCCGTTGCCCCGACCGGCTGAAGCCCCATTACGACGCCGTCATTATCGGGGCCGGCGGCCATGGCCTGGCGGCCGCCTACTATCTGGCCCGGGACCATGGAATCCGGGAGGTGGCCGTCCTGGAGCGGAGCTACCTGGGTGCCGGCGGAACCGGACGCAACACCGCCATCATTCGTTCCAATTACCTGACGGCCGAGGGCGTCCGCTTTTACGATGAGAGCCTGCGCCTGTTTCAGGACCTGTCGGCCGACCTGGACCTGAACCTGTTCTATTCGCGCCGGGGGCATTTCACCCTGGCCCACAGCGACGCCACCCTGCGGACCATGCGCTGGCGGGCCGAGGTCAACAAGCACCTGGGGGTGGACAGCCAGCTGGTGGGGCCCGAGGTGATCCTCCGGGAATGTCCTCACCTGGACCTGAGCTGCGGGGGGCACACCCCGGTGCTGGGGGCCCTCTACCACCCTCCCGGAGCCATCGCCCGTCACGACGCGGTGGCCTGGGGATATGGCCGCGCCGCCAGCCAGCGGGGCGTCGAGATCCACCAGCAGACCGAGGTCACCGGGATCCGTGTCCAGGGCGGCCGGGTGGCGGGGGTGGAAACCAACCGGGGCTTTGTCCGGACCGGCAAGGTCCTGTCGGCAGTGGCCGGATACACGCCGGCGGTGATGCAGATGGTGGGGGTTCGGACGCCCCTGGAGGTGCACCCCCTGCAGGCTTGCGTTACCGAGCCCCTGAAGCCCTGGCTGAACACCATCATCGTTTCGGCCAACCTGCATCTCTACGTCAGCCAGTCGTCACGAGGGGAGCTGGTCATGGGGGCCGCGCTGGACCCCTACGAGTTGCACTCCACCCGCTCGACCCTGGATTTCGTGGAGGGCCTGGCCGGACACATGCTGGAGCTGTTTCCCTTCCTGGGCCAGGTGCGGGTGCTGCGCCAGTGGGCCGGCCTGGCCGACATGACGCCCGATTTTTCGCCCATCATGGGGAAAACGCCGGTGGAAGGATTCTACCTGGATGCCGGCTGGGGCACCTGGGGATTCAAGGCGACCCCGGTGTGCGGCAAGACCATGGCCCACACCCTGGCCACCGACCGGCCCCATCCCCTGATCGTCCCCTTTCGCCTCTCCCGATTCGAGGAGTTCGAACTGGTGGGTGAAAAGGGAGCCGCCTCGGTCGGACACTGAGAGGATCGCCGGGACCGGAGGATTGCGGCAGATGAAGCTGATGCGTTGTCCCGTCAACGGCTGGCGGCCCATCCAGGAATTTTCCTACGGCGGCACCTTCAGGCCGATGCCCCCGCCCGGGGAATGTTCCGACCGGCAGTGGGCCGACTACGTGTTTCATCGCTCCGGGGCCGCCGCGGTCAAGAAGGAGTGGTGGTGCCACCTGGCCAGCGGCGTCTGGTTCATCGCCGAACGCAACACCTCCACCGACGAGATCCTGCGGACCTATCTGTATGGGGAAGACCACCACCATGAGTGAACGCCTCGGCCCCCAGCCCGGAGAACGGATCGATCGGGAGCAGCCGGTTGGCTTCGTCTTTGAAGGCCGCCGGTTCCAGGGGTATCGGGGGGACACCCTCAGCACGGCCCTGTGGGCCTCGGGGGTGCGGGTGCTGGGACGCAGCTTCAAGTACCATCGGCCCCGCGGCATCTTCAGCCTGTGCGGTCTGGACTGCAATGCCCTGGCCGAAAATCGGGACTCGACCAACCTCAGGATGGACACCACCCCCATCGAGCCGGGACTGGAGGCAAGGGCGGTCAACACCTGGGGAGGCGTGCAGTCGGACCTCTACCGTTTCACCGAGCTTTTCTCGGCCTTCCTTCCCGTAGGCTTTTACTACAAGGCCTTCCATCGCCCCCGCGCCCTGTTTCCCTTTTTTGAGCGCCGCATGCGCCGGATCGCCGGGCTGGGCAACGTCCATCCGGAAGAGCTGCTGCAGCCGACCCCCAAGCGCTATGACTTCTGCGATCTGCTGGTGGTGGGCTCCGGCCCCGCCGGCCTCTCGGCGGCCATCGCCGCGGCCGAGCTGGGTTTGAAGGTCTTGCTGGTGGAAGAGGAGCGTCTGCCGGGGGGGACCCTGGGGTTCCAGTTGCCGGGCGAGCCGCAAGCCAGGGCCCTGTTGGACCAGCTTCTGGGCAAGGCCGCCGCCCTGCCCAACCTGGAACTGCGCACCGGAACCACGGCGGCCGGCTACTACGCGGACCACTGGCTGGCGCTGATCGACTCCCGGCGACTGACCAAGCTGCGGGCCCGCAGCCTGGTGGTGGCCGCCGGCTGTTACGACCAGCCGGCCGTGTTTCGCAACAACGACCTTCCCGGAGTCATGCTGGCCTCGGCGGCGCAGCGGTTGATCCACCAGTATGCCGTCAAGCCCTTCCGCCAAGCGGTGGTGGTGACGGCCAACACCGACGGATACCGGGCGGCAGTCGACCTCCACCGGGCGGGGGTGAAGGTGGCGCTGGTCTCCGACCTGCGGCCGCAAGGGGAGACGTCAACCTGGAAAGAGGAAGTGGCGGGGCTCCGGATCCCCATACGTCCGGGAACTGCCGTCTATGAAGCCCTGCCGGCGCCCGGTAAGAAAGCCATTCGAGGAGCGCTGCTCTGCCCTCTGAACGGTCGTGGAGAACCCCGGCCGGAACAGTCCGAGCCCATCTCCTGTGACGGCATCGCCATGAGCGTGGGATGGACTCCCGCGGACAGCATCCTCCGCCAGGCGGGAGCCGGCATGCGGTACGTGGAATCTCTGGAACAGTACGTCCCGGAACGGCTGCCGCCGGGGGTCTTTGCCGCCGGACGGGTCAACGGGGTCTATGCCCTGGGGGACCAGCTCGAGGACGGCCGCCGCGCCGGCAGGCAGGCTGCGGCACACCTGGGAAAAGCCGACTGCGCAGCGCCGGCAGAGTCCCAACGGCGGGGACCTGCCTTCAGCCATCCCTACCCGGTCGTTCCCCACCCTCGGGGCAAGAATTTCGTGGACCTCGACGAGGACATTCAACTGGACGACATCCGGAACAGCGTCCAGGAGGGATTCGACAGCGCCGAGCTGCTGAAACGCTACTCGACCCTGGGCATGGGACCCAGCCAGGGCAAGCATTCCAACCTCAATGGCGCTCGAATCCTGGCCCGGCTCAAAGGAAAATCGCTGGCCGCGACCGGACTGACCACGGCCCGCCCCTTCACCAGCCCGGTGCCCTTGAGTCATCTGGCCGGGCGCATCTTCAGCCCCCAGCGCCAAACCCCCCTGCACGCCCGCCACCGGCAACTGGGCGCGCGTTTCATGGTTGCGGGAAGCTGGCTGCGGCCGGAATACTACCCGGTCCCGGGAGCCAGCCGGCGGGCAGCCATCCAGGCGGAAGCCGAGGCCGTTCGCCGCCGGGTGGGTGTGGTCGACGTGGGCACTCTGGGCAAGCTGGAAATCTGCGGCCCGGACGCCGTGGCATTCATGGAAAGGATGTACACCGGGCGGTTTGCCAGGTTGAGGGAAGGGAGAAGCCGCTACGTCCTGATGTGCGACGAGAGCGGCATGATGGTGGATGACGGTGTGGCGGCCCGCCTGTCCTCCGACCGCTTCTACGTGACCACCACCAGCGGGGCTTCCGACGCCGTGGCCCGGGAGATGACCCGCTGGGCCCTGATCTGGTCGCTGCAGGTGATGGTTCTCAACCTGACGGGCATGTACGGGGCCATGAATCTGGCCGGGCCCCGGTCCCTTGAGGTCCTGAAACCATTGACCGACATCGACCTGGCTCCGGAGGCCTTCCCCTACCTGGGAGTTCGCCAGGGCCGGGTGGCCGGCGCCCCGGCCCGCGTCCTGCGAGTCGGATTCGTGGGAGAGTGGGGCTACGAGATCCACGTGCCCGCCGATGCCGCCGTGGGGGTCTGGGACCGGCTGCTGGAGGCCGGGCGGGCCGGCGGCGTTCGCCCCTTCGGCGTGGAGGCCCAACGCCTGCTGCGCCTGGAAAAGGGGCACCTGATCATGGGTCAGGACTCCGACGGCCTTTCTTATCCCGGGGAGGCGGGACTGGAGTGGGCGGTGAAGGCTGACAAACCCTTCTTTCTGGGCCAGCGCAGCCTCTCGATTCTGGGGGCCAGGCCCCTCAATCGCCGGCTGGTGGGGTTCGCTTTCTCCGAGGACTATGGCGGGCCCGTGCCCGGTGAATGCGAACTGGTGATCCATCGGGAGGAGATTGCCGGCCGGGTCACCAGCGCCGCTTTCAGCCCCACCCTGAAGCAGGTCATCGGTATGGCCTACGTTTCCCCGGCACTGTCCGAACCCGGCACCGCCGTCCGGATCCGGACCGGCGGCCGCTGGCTGGTCACGGCCCGGGTGGTCAAGCTGCCCTTTTACGATCCCGGGAACCTGCGGCAGAAGCAGGCCCCAGCCCGCATGATCATGGCGCAGGAATTTTTCCCTCAGCGCGTGCTCGCGAGCGAAGAGCGTAGCCGGTTCACTACGTTCGAGCGAGCATGTGCGCGCTGAGGGGAAAAGGACAAGCCAGGACGCGCCCAGCACGGTCTGTACCCACGAGCCCTTTAAATGACACCAATCAAGGTACTGAAAATAAACTGCTTTTCACCATGCCACCCGCGACCCGGTGAGAAATGCGGGCTCGCCTCATGAATCCTTCGATCCCAACTCTGGGCGAAGTCCGGTCCATGACCTGATGGAACCGATGCATCCCGTCTGGACCGAGGTGCGGGGCATGGCCGCCGTCCTCCGATTCGCCGGCCCGGAGCAGGAAGACCGGCTCAAGGGACACCTCGCCCTGGCCGACCTGAGCTGCCTGCCCCGCCTGGGCCTGAAGGGAGCGGGCGTGCTGCCCTGGCTCCGGGAGAACGGCCTGCAAACGGATGAGGCGCTTTATGCGGTCACGCCCATTGAAGACCATGGGATACTGGTTCGTATCGACAGCGAGGAAGTGTTCCTCGAAGACGGGCTTCAAGGGCGGGCGGTCTACCGCATTGAGGAGCGGCTCTCGGCCAACCCGCCGGGGGTCTACCGGGTGGAGCGCCAGGAGGCCTCATTTCTGTTGATCGGAACTCGGACCGGGGAGGTTCTCAGCCAGACCTGCGGCCACCATTTTGGGGAATCGGAGGGCCACGTGGTTCTGAGCCGGCTGGCCGGAGTCTCCTGCCGGCTGCTGCCGGTAGAGGCGGCGGGCGTCGCCGGGCTTCGGATTTGGCTGGACCCGAGCTATAGTGTGTATCTTTGGGAGACGCTGCTGGGCATCGTCCGGGAAGACGGAGGCGATGCGGTGGGGCTGGGCTGCCTCTATCCCGGCCTCTCCCCGGCAAGCTGACGGAAAGGAGTGTGCCAATGAACCTCAACCAAGCCCAGACCTTATTGAAGGAAAACGATGTCAAGTTCGTCCTGGCCCAGTTCGTGGACATCCACGGCGTGGCCAAGACCAAGTCGGTTCCCGTCAGCCACTTCGAGGATATCCTGACCGACGGCGCCGGATTCGCCGGGTTTGCCGTGTGGGGTCTGGGCCAGGAACCCCATGACCCCGATTTCATGGCCGTGGGGGATCTGGACACCCTGACGCTGGTCCCCTGGCAACCCGGCTATGCCCGCATCGTCTGCAACGGCCGGGTGAATGGAGAGCCCCACCCCTTCGACACCCGCACCATTCTCCAGCGGCAGCTGAACCGCCTGACGCAATCGGGCTGGCTCCTGAACACCGGCCTGGAACCCGAGTTCATGCTGCTGAGCAGGAACCCCGACGGTTCGGTCCGGCCCGCCGACCCATCCGACATCCTGGAAAAGCCCTGTTACGACTACAAGGGACTCTCCGGGAGCCGCGGCTTCCTGGAGAAGCTGGTCGATTCGCTGCAGTCGGTGGGGTTCGACGTCTACCAGATCGACCATGAGGATGCCAACGGGCAGTTCGAGATCAACTTCACCTTCTCACCGGCCCTCACCTCGGCGGACCGCTATGTGCTGTTCCGGATGGCCGCCAGCGAGATCGCCCGTGAATTCGGGGTGATCTGCTCCTTCATGCCCAAGCCCATGTCCAACCGCACGGGGACCGGCAGCCACATCCACATGTCAATCTGGGACGGCCAGGGGAAGGATCTCTTCCGGGACGATTCCGACAAGAACCGACTGGGGCTGTCGGAACTGGCCTACCATTTCCTGGGCGGGCTGCTGGCCCACGCTCCGGCACTGACCGCCCTGGTGGCTCCCTCGGTCAACTCCTACAAACGACTGGTGGTGGGCCGCTCGCTGTCCGGGGCCACCTGGGCTCCGGCCTATATCTCCTATGGGGACAACAACCGGACCTCGATGGTGCGGGTCCCCTACGGGCGGCTCGAGCTGAGGCTGTGCGACTCCAGTTGCAACCCCTATCTGGCGACGGCGGCCGTGATCGCGGCGGGCCTGGACGGCATCGAGCGCAAGCTGGACCCCGGACCGCCACACAACATCAACCACTACCGTTACACCCCGGAAGCCCTGCGGGAGATGAACATCGGCGTCCTCCCCCAGACCCTGATCGAAGCCTTGAGAGCCCTCCAGGACGACTCCCTGTTTGCGGAGCAACTGGGAGAAGCATTCCTGCGGGAGTTCATCGAACTCAAGGAGATGGAGTGGACCGAGTACCAGCGGCACGTCTCCGATTGGGAAGTCCAGCGGTATCTCGAGTTCTATTGACACCAACGCGGCCCGGCCAGGGGTGTCGGAAACCTCGCCGCCCTGGCCGCCGGCTTTCCGGAGGATCCGCATGTGCGGAATCATCGGCTTGCTGATCAAGCCTGAGTCGAAGCGGGCCCAGTTGGGGGAATGGGTCACGCCCATGATGAACTGCATGGGGGACCGGGGATCCGACTCGGCAGGCCTGGCGGTCTTCTCTCCCCTCGGGGACGGCCGGCTGCGGCGTTACAGCCTGTTCTGCGGCCAGCCCGGGTTCGACTGGCCGGAGATGGGGAAGGCCTTTGAGCGGGACACCGCTTGCGAGGGCAATCTGAGCTGGATCGAAAATCATGGACGGCTGGTTTCCTCGATCGCACCGGAGAGCCTGGAGGAGTGGCTGTCCCGGGAGTTCCCCGCCGTGCACCTGCTTTCGACGGGGCGGTCCATCGAGGTCTACAAGGATATGGGCCATCCCGCCGAGATCGCCCGGCGCTACGGGTTTGGCGGGTTGGCGGCCAGCCACTGCGTCGGCCACACCCGAATGGCGACCGAATCGGCGGTCTCGCCCGCCCACGCCCATCCCTTTACTGCCGGCGAAGACTTCTGCCTGGTGCACAACGGGTCCCTCTCCAATCCCTGGAGCCTGAAACGGCGGCTGGAAAAACGGGGCATCGTGTTCGAGACCGACAACGACACCGAAGCCGCCTGTCGCTTTCTGGAGTGGCGCATGAGAGAGGGACAGACCCTGGAGGAGGCCCTGGGCGCAGCCTTCGTGGAGCTGGACGGGTTCTACACCCTCCTGATGGCCACGGCCGAGAAGCTGGTCCTGGTCCGGGACGCTTTTGCCTGCAAGCCGGCCGTGGTTGCCGAAACGGAGGACTACGTGGCCGTGAGCTCCGAGTTTCGCTCCCTGGCCCACCTGCCGGGGATCCGGTCGGCGGAGCTTTTCGAGCCGGTGCCGGAGGAGATCTACTCGTGGAGTCTATAACCCTGGAGTCTCTGGACCTGGAGAAGCTGTCGGTCCGCCAACTCAACCACACCCTGCATCATAAAATCGGGCCCAAGTCTCTCTCACGGGTCGAGATCCTCAACCCCAACGGGCTTCACAACATTGCCGTGGGCCTGGATGCACCGCTGCGGGTCGATGTCCGGGGCCACGCCGGCTATTTCCTGGGAGGCATGAACCGGCAGGCCCGGATCGTGGTCCACGGAAACGTGGGCTGGAGCGTCGGGGAAAACATGATGTCGGGAGAGGTGCGGGTCAAGGGATTCGCCTCCCAATGCGCCGGAGCCTCGGCCCACGGGGGCCTGCTGTTCATCGAGGGAAGCGCCTCCTCGCGCTGCGGCATTTCCCTGAAAGGCGGCGACGTCGTGGTGGGAGGCCATGTGGGCCACATGTCCGCCTTCATGGCCCAGGCCGGTCACCTGGTCATTTGCGGAGACGCCGGCGCCGGGCTGGGCGATTCCCTCTATGAAGCCGTGATCTATGTCCGGGGCAGGATTCATTCACTGGGGGCCGACGCCCGGGAAGAACCCATGGCCGAGGAAGACTACTCCCGGGTCGGGCAACTGCTGGGCCGGACGGGGCTGGACTGTTCTCCCCGGGAATTCAAGCGGGTGGCCTCCGCCAAGACGCTCTATCACTGGAACGTGGACGCCGAGCAGCAGTACTGACCGAAACGTGAAGATGACCCGGAGGCCGGCGGGGTTCGCCAAGCCATGAGCAAGCACCTCGATCTGGAAGAGAGCTCTCTCTACGACCGGCAGGTCCTGCGATACATCCAACGGGCGGCCGAGCAGGGTCTTTACGATATCCGAGGGCTGGGCGCCAAGAGAAAGGTGCCCCACTTCGACGACCTCGTGTTCCTGACGGCCTCGGCCTCCCGCTATCCCCTGGAAGGTTACCGGGAGAAGTGCCTCACCCGGACCGTCCTCGGCGCCCGGCGGGCCAAAAAGCCCATCATCCTGGACATCCCCATCACCATCGCCGGCATGAGCTTCGGCTCGCTTTCGGCCAACGTCAAGGAAGCCATCGGCCGGGCCGCCTCCGAGGTGGGCACCTCCACCACCACCGGCGACGGGGGTATGACTCCGGAGGAGCGGGCCTCCTCCAAGACGCTGGTCTACCAGTGCCTGCCCTCCCGCTACGGGTTCAATCCCCAGGATCTGAGGCAGGCCGACGCCATTGAGATCGTGATCGGCCAGGGGGCCAAGCCCGGTGGGGGCGGCATGCTGCTGGGGCTCAAGGTCAGCCCGCGGGTGGCCCGAATGAGGACCCTGCCCGAGGGCATCGACCAGCGCTCGGCCTGCCGACATCCCGATTGGACCGGCCCCGACGACCTGACCATCAAGATCAACGAGCTGCGGGAAATTACCGATTGGCAGGTCCCGATCTACATCAAGCTGGGAGCCACCCGGGTGCGGGACGACGTCAAGCTGGCGGTCAAGGCCGGTGCCGACGTGGTGGTGGTGGACGGCATGCAGGGGGGGACGGCGGCCACCCAGCAGGTGTTTATCGAGCATGCGGGGATTCCCACCCTGCCGGCCTTGCGGCAGGCAGTGGAGGCTCTGGACGAGATGGATGTCCTGGGAGAGGTGCAACTGGTGGTTTCCGGGGGGATTCGCAGCGGGGCCGATGTGGCCAAGGCTCTAGCCATGGGGGCGGACGCCGTCTCTCTGGGCCAAGCCGTGCTGATGGCGCTGGGCTGCAACAGCCACTCTTACTTCGACGGCCGGGAGCCGGTGGATGTCAGCGATGAGTACGCCAAGCTGGGCACCGCGCCCGGCTACTGCCACCACTGTCACACCGGGCTGTGTCCGGTGGGCGTGACTACCCAGATCCCCGAACTGGAGAAGCGAATGCAGCCGGATTGGGGGGCCCGCCGCCTGAAGAACTACCTGCAGACCCTGACCATGGAGTTGACGACCCTGGCCAGGGCCTGCGGCAAGTCCAACGTCCACCACCTGGAGCGGGAAGACCTGGTCGCACTCACGGTGGAAGCGGCGGCCATGGCCAAGATCCCCCTGGCTGGAACCGACTGGATTCCGGGCAACGGGCTGCGATAGAGCACAGAACTTAAGTACGGTGCAAAGCCATTTTGGCGTGTTCGCGAAGCACACGGTTGATTTCAGTCTGGTACCCCCGTCCACCAGGCGCGTTGGTCTTGAACCACGCCACCACGTCGGCATCCAGCCTTAGCGTAATCTGTTGTTTCACCGGCCGATACAGGGTTCCTCCTCTGGCACCGGACCAATCCAGAATCTCAGGAATGTCGCTCGTATCGATTCTCTCGTCGGGAAGAGCCGCAAGAGCTTCGATCTCCGCCTTCTGCTGCTTGGTGAGTTCTCTAGAAGTCTCCTTCTTCATAGGCCCTCCTTAATATAGCTACAAAGGCAAGAGGTCAACCGAATCACGATCAACGCTGTCACCGATGCAAGCAGCGGATGCCTTCAATTTCAGTCACCGATTGAGCGTTTCGCAATATTCATCGTCCTCTGAGCAGCCTGAAGTCCGTTCGCAATAAAGCTCTCCGAGACTTGACAATGATATCACTCTATAATATTATACTCTTGTGAGAAGGAAACACCTCAAGACCTTGGACGCGGTCTTCAAACGTCCCACCCAATCCGGTATCAACTGGGCTGATATCGAATCGCTGTTGTCGGCCTGCGGTGCCTACATCGAGGAACGGGCAGGCTCCAGGGTCTACGTCGAATTGAATAACAGGGTGGGTCACTTCCACAGACCCCATCCCGGGAAGGAAGCGCGCAAGGGAGTTGTGGACGCAATCAGGCGATTCCTGAAGGAGGCAGGGATAGAACCATGATGGAATACAAGGGATACCGGGCGGTAGTGACTTTCGAAGACGAGGCCGATGTCTTCCATGGAGAAGTGGTGAACACCAGAGACGTCATTGTTTTCGAGGGCACCTCTGTCGCTCAACTCAAGAAGGAGTTCATATTCTCGATCGATGACTACCTGAAGGCCTGCGAAGAACGCGGAAGAACGCCGGACAAACCGTTTTCCGGCAAGATCCCCCTCCGACTCCCGCCGGAGGTCCATCGGGCCGCGGCCGCGGCCGCCAGGATCCAGGGCAAAAGCCTTAACGCCTGGATTGCCGAGACGGTAAGAGAGGCGGTTGGAATTACCGTCGGCTAAAGACTCAAGGACCGGTAGGTATTAGCCGCCGACGCTTGGTGGCAAAGAATTTCATCTTTCCAGTCTTTCTTCGTGCCCCTTCGTGGATTCCTTTTCAGACCCGCGGGTCAGCCGCTACCCGACCGCACCCTTGCCTGCCGCAGTATCTCCACCTCGTCCCGCGGCGGCTTCTGCCAGGTGCCGAAACGGCTCAATACCGGTAGTCCCGCCCGCTTGGCTTCCACCATGAACTCGGTGAATTTGACGCCCACCGGCACGGGGTCGATGATGGGGGCGCCCAGTGAATCGTCCACGCCGGTGACCGTCAGCGGGCAGCTCTGCAGGGTGCAACCCATGAGGATGGCTTCGGCCCCGTCCTCCTCCACGCACTTCTGAGCCACCTCGAGCGTCCGCGCCACCACCTCCTTGGGATCGGTACGATCCGGATAGGACTCCCTGGCCGACAGGTGGATATGCCTCACCGAGGCCAGCTTGGAGCCGGCCCCGTAGAGTTGAGCCAGCTCGCGGTAACAGTGGACCGTCTTGTATTCGGTAGCGATGACCGAGTATCTCTGGGAAATGGCGTTGGCGTAGTGGCATCCGGCCTCGAAGGCTGCCGTCACCGGGATGTCCACCAGCTCGCGGGCTTCCCACAGGCCCGGGTCGTAGCAGCAACAGATGAACAGGGCGTCGAAGCCCTCCTCCTGGGCCCGGCAGGCCCGCTCGGCCACGGCATCGGCACAGCGGTGGCGATAGTAGATGTAGGTCACGTAGTTCAAGGGATAGACATCGGAAATGTCCTCGAACACGATCTCGGTGTCCGGTCCCGCCACCTGCCGGCACCGCTCCAGCTCCTGCATGCCGCCTGCGAAAGGATTCAAAACCAGGATTTTCATGGTCTCCCCCGGGCCGGCCGGGCCGGCGCTGTTTGACGGGCGCGGTTGTCCCCTCATCCACGACGTTCCCTCTCCCGGGCAGTGGCCTCCCGATCCAGGGTCAGATCCTCGTTGAGCACGACTCCATAAATCTTCAGCGCCGACTCCCGGGACACCAGTTGCTGGACCACGTCCTGACGGACCTTTTCCGGAGGCCGCCGGCAGGGGTCTCCCCAACCTCCGCCGCCCGGAGTGGTGCTGATCAGCCGTGAGCCCCGGGTCAGGACCCGAGTCACCTTGGAAGGGAGCTGCTCCACCGACCCGTCCGGATGGACCACCTTGCAGTCTCCGGTGGATGCACTGAGGCCGCCGAAGATTCCCCAGGGAGCCAGCTCGAACCGATCCGAACTGAGAGTGACCGTCACCCTCTCGGCTTCGATTTCAAACTCCCGCCGCATGCCGTAGCCTCCCCTGAACTCGCCGGCCCCGGCGCTGTCGGGGACCAGGCCGTAGCCGTGGATGAAGAAGGGATAGGTCGATTCGATCACCTCGACCGGGGCGTTGCGGGTGTTGGTCATGTGCATCTGCACCGCCGAGGTGCCGTCACGGTCCACCAGGGCTCCCTGGCCGCCGCCGTAGGTCTCGATGTAATTGAACAGGGCCCCGCTGCGGGGGTTGCGGCCACCGATGTTCAGCAGGTTCATGGTCCCCGAGCAGGCGGCCGCGGCCCGCTCGGGAATGATCTGGAGAAAGGCTCCCATGAGGGCATCCACGATTCTCTGGGTGGTCACGATGTTGGCGTTGCAGAGAGCTCCGGGAAATTCAACCTCCATGAGCGTGCCGGGTTTGGTCAGCACCCGGATGGGGCGAAAGGCTCCTGAATTGGGGGGCAGGCCCGGATCCAGAAGCGCCTTGGCCAGATAGTAGGCGCAGGCCTTCACCGAGGGCGGACGGCAGTTGACGGGACCCAGGACCTGGGGATCGCTCTCCCGGAAGTCGGCCACCAGCTCGGACTCTTGAACGGTGACCGTCACCCGAATGGCGATTTTTTCAGTGGAGAGTCCATCCCCTTCCAGGAAGTCCTGCGAAGAAAAGGATCCCCGGGGCAGTTGCCGGATGGCTGCCGAAAGCCGCCGCTCCGAGTAATCCATGATTTCGCTCATGTAATGGAGCATCGCCTCGCGGCCGTACTTCCGCATGAGGCCTTGGAGCCGCTCTTCGCCCACGTTGTTGGCAGCGATCTGGGCCGCCAGATCGCCCCGGAACTCCACTGGAGTCCGCAGGTTGGCGGTGATCAGGCGCACCAGATCCTCATCGATGCGCCCCCGCTTGACCAGCTTCAGGGGGGGGATCTGCAGACCCTCCTGAAAGTGCTCCCAGACACCGAAGGCCATGCTGCCGGGGGCGAAGCCGCCGACATCCACGTGGTGGGACATGTTGGCCACGTAAGCCACCAGATGAGGGCCGTCGAAGACGGGCGAGACCAGAGTGACATCGTTGAGGTGGCCGGGGCCTTCGGGGTAGGGAGTGTTGATGATGATGTCGTCCCCAGGCTCCAGGGTCTCGGGGGGCACGGCGGCAATCGCGGTCTGAACCGCCGGCAGCATCACCCCCAGATGGAGCGGCGTGCCCACCTCGCCCTGGGCCACCAGTTGGCCGTCCCGGGTGAAGACGGCGCCGCTGCAGTCCCTGCGGTCCTTGATATTGGTGGAGAAGGAGGTCCGGATCAGAGCCGCCACCATTTCATCGGCCACTGAATAGATGGCATTGGTCATGACCTGCAGGGTGACGGGGTCGGTCCTGACTTGGGAACTCGGGTTTCCGGCGGTCATTGGAGGTTCTCCCAGGTGATCATCAAATTGCCGAATTCATCGGTTTCGGCCTGCTGGCCGGGCAGGATGAGGGTGGTCGAGTCCAGTTGCTCCACGATGGCCGGCCCACGCAGCACCGAGCCCCACCCCAGTCCGGAGCGCCGGTAGACGTTGGCGGTGGTGAATCGGCCGTCCACGTAGATCTTCCTGGATCCTGCCAGGGCCGGACCCGGATCGGGTTGCCTCCGGGGAAGTCGGCCCAGGTTTGCCGGCGAGAGGCGGCCGATGGCTGCCAGCCGCAGGTTGACCACTTCGATGGCGGCCCGATCGTCGTGGTATCCGTAGGTTTCCCGGTGCCGCTGGTGGAATCGTTGGATCAGGGGACCCAGGTCGGTCCAACCGGAGAGTTCCTCCAGGTCGAACGAGGCGGGAAGAGAGAATCCCTGCCCTTGGTAGCGGAGGTCGGAGGCGGTGACAAAGGCCACCAGGTCCGAGGCGACATCTTCCTTTTTCAACTGGGCCAGGGCCGCCGATTGCATTTCTCCCAACAGGGCCTTGAATTGGCCCAGGGAGGCCTGCCGCTGCTTCCACAGCACGGTGCGCACATAGTCGTGGCGAAAGTCGGCCGTGATCAGACCCAGGGCGGAACTGACTCCTGGGACCGGCGGCACCAGGATCCGGGGTATCTGCAGATCGGCTGCCAGCTCGGCCGCATGCAGGGGACCCCCACCCCCAAAGCTGACCAGGGTGAACTCCCTGGGGTCGTAGCCCTTCTCCACCGAGAGCCGCCGTATGGCCTTGGCCATGACGGCGTTGATCACCCGAATGATCCCTTCGGCCGCCTCCACTACCTCCAGACCCAGGGGAGAGGCAACGCCCTCCCCGATGGCTATTGCGGAGAGTTCCCCATCGATGGCCATCTCGCCCCCCAGGAGGTAGCCGGCATTCAATCGACCCAGGACCACGTTGGCATCGGTAACGGTGGGCCGGCTGCCTCCCCGCCGGTAGCAGGCGGGACCGGGATGGGCGCCTGCGCTCTGGGGACCGACCTGCAGGGCTCCCCCGGAATCGACCCAGGCGATGCTACCGCCGCCGGCGCCGACCGTATTGATTTCAATGGCCGGGATCTTGAGGATCTGCCCGGCGATCTCGCTTTCTTCGGCAAAGTGGAGGGTGCCGTCACGGGCCACGGCCACGTCGGCGCTGGTGCCGCCCACGTCGATGGAAATGATGTGGTCCAGCCCCGCCTTCCGCCCCAGGACCAGTCCGCTCAGGGCTCCGGCGGCGGGTCCCGACAGCACCATGTGCACACAGTGGCTCTGGGCGGTCTCGGAGGTCATGATACCGCCGTTGGACTGCATGATATGGAGCCCCGAGGGAATTTTCAGAGAGGCCAGACCCTCTTCCAGTCGCCGGAGATAGCTGCCCACCGAGGGCTGCACGTAGGCGTTGACGGCCGTGGTGCTCAATCTCTCGAACTCCTTGAACTCGGGCAGGATATCCGAAGAAAGGGAGACGCGGGCCTCCGGGATCTCCTGACCGATCCAGTCCCGAAGCGTCCGCTCATGGGAAGGGTTCACGTAGGAGTGCAACAGGCAAACGGCAATGTCGCGGACTTCCAGCCCCTTCAGCCGGCGCAGCAGTTGGCGGGTGGGCTCCTCCTGCAGCGGCAGGCTGACCTGACCCGTGTACAGCATGCGTTCCGGGACTTCAAAGCGGCGCTCCCGCGGGATCAGGGGCTGGGGACGCTGCTGGAAGTAGTCGTAGAGCCGGGGGCGGTCCTGCCGCATGATGTAGGGCACGTCTCGGAATCCGGCGGTGACCAGCAGGGTCACCTCGGCTCCCTTGCGCTCCAGAATGGTGTTGGTGGCCACGGTGGTCCCGTGAATGAAGAACCGCACCGACTCGGCGGGAACCCCGAATTGGCTCAAGACCCGGCGGGTCCCCTCGATGACGGCCGCGCTGGGCTGATCGGGCGTGCTGGGGACCTTCAGGAGCCTGACGGCCTCCCCTTGCTCGTCAAAACAGACGATGTCGGTAAAGGTACCCCCGACGTCGACTCCGATTCGGACGGACATGGTTCTCCAATGCGGGTGGGGCGCCGCGCCCGGAGAAAGGCTGGGGCGCTGCCTGCCGGACGGGGCTCAAGGCCCCGCTATTGTAAACGGGAGGATCGGCGGACGCCAGAGTGCGTTTCCGCGGACCGGTTAGCGGCCTGCGATTCCTCAATCCGCATTCATCATCCCCCACTCGCTCTCCGCCCCTTCCAATGGACCCAGGACTGGACCGCTGTCGTCAACACCACCACCAGGGCCACTGTCTGGTAAGGGGCCCGGGGCCCCAGCCACAGGCTCACCAGGCCCCCGCCCAGGGAGCCCGCGGCGAAGCCCACCGCCAGGCTGGCTTCGTGCATGCCGCTGAACAGTCCCTGCCGCTGCCGGTCGAAGGTGGTGGTGCTGTAGAAAATGCTGGAAAAGTAATTGTAACCCGACAGCAACGCAAACAAGACCAGGCCCAGAATCAAGAACGGGACAGTTCGGCTGGTGGCGAGCAGCGTCAGTCCGATCAGGGCGCACAGTTGCGCCAGCAGGGCGGCGGAAAAACGGTAACGCCAGAAAGTCAACCCGAACATCAACGAATAGGTGACGATGACCACGGACCGGTTGGTGGCCACCATCAGGCCGTGGATGGGAGCACTGATCTCCAACTCGGTGGCCAGATGGGGAAAGAGGTGGATGATGACGCTCACCCCCATGGCGCTGGCCACGTTGGCCAGCCATCCCAGGTAAACGAAGGTGCGGGCGGACTTGGGAACCACGGTCACCTCCCGCTCGGACGGTGGCAAGGCGGCGGGAGTGGGAGCAGCGATCCGGAAACCGGTCCGAACCAGCACACCCAGCATCAGCACCACCCCCACCAGCAAGGGAAGGGTGGGACCGGACGGATAGAGCCAGCCTCCTACGGCCTGCCCCGCGATCATTCCCAGGTTCCAGGACAGACAGAACCGGAAGAGCCGCCGGCCCTGCAGCCTGGAGCCAAGCTGCGCCAGCCCTCCCCGGGTCAACCAGGCGATGACCGGGGGAAGCATCACCCCGACCGAGGCGCCTGAAATCGGCGCATACAGGTAGAACCATCGATGGTCGGAATGCCATTGGATGCATGCCAGCAGGACCAATGCCTGGGCGGTGGCGCCGAAGGCGATGATGCGGCGCCCGCCCCAGACGTCAGAAGCCCAGCCTCCGATCGGAGCCCCCAGGCCGAAGCCAAGCGAGGAGACCGCCCCCAGGATTCCCAGAGCCATCAGGCTGGCCTGATTTTCGGCCATCAGGCGGGTCACCGTGAAGACGAACAACATGTAGGCGAAGTCCGACGACAGGGCGATCCAATAAAACTTCAGTTCGCGTCGAAGCATGGCTGGCAGTGTCCCTTCGTGCCCCTTCGTGGATCCCCTTGGTGGATAACCCCTCAATCGGGCCGTTTTGCACTATCATAGCCCCGATTGAGAACCGGGAGGGCGGTGTGCCAGTAATCAGGGCCGAGGGAATCGGCAAGACTTACACCCATGGGGAGACTCCCGTGGTGGCCCTGCGGGAGGTGGACCTGTCCTTGGAAAAAGGCGAGTTTGTAGCCTTGACCGGACCCTCCGGATGCGGCAAGTCGACCTTGCTGCACCTTTGCGGGGGCATGGATTACCCCACCCGGGGACGCATATGGCTGGATGGGGCCGATCTCGGGAGCCTGGACGAAGTCAGGCTCACCCGAATCCGCCGCCGTCAGATCGGCTTCGTCTTCCAGTCCTTCAATCTCCTGCCCACCCTCACCGCCGTGGAAAACACGGCCCTGCCGCTCCTGCTGGACGGGGTGGCCCCGGACATCGCCAAACGAAAGGCCACCGGCCTGCTTGAGCGCGTCGGCCTGGGCCATCGCCTGGGCCACTACCCCCAGCAACTCTCGGGAGGCGAGATGCAGCGGGTCGGCATCGCCCGGGCAGTGTGCCACGCCCCGCTGCTGGTTCTGGCCGACGAGCCCACCGGAAATCTGGATTCCGCCAACGGCGCCGATGTCCTGGAACTGCTTCGCGATCTGAACCGGTCCCTGGGAGTCACCGTGCTGCTGGCCACCCATTCCGCGGAGATGGCCACTGCCAGCCAGCGAGTATTGCACATGGTGGATGGCAGGATCGAGTCCGGGCGGCGGGGTTCGGGACTCGATCCGACCGATGGAACGGGATAAGGCCCCTGCCCGCAATCCCCCGCCCTCCTGAGCCGAGGTCCCTGTTGACCCTTTTCCGGACATTCATTCTGCGCCGGCTCCGAGAGGAAAAGCTGCGCTCTCTGGCAACGGTGTTGGGTGTTGCCCTGGGCATCGCCGTGGTGTTGGCGGTTCGGATGGCCAATGAGAGTTCGGTCCGGAGCTTCGAGAACGCTCTGGAAATGGTGGCGGGCAAGACCTCGCTGGAGATCGCCGGGGCAGGCCCCGGCCTGAGGGAAGAGCGGCTGCTGCAACTGGATTGGCTGGAGCGATTCGGACAGATCAGCCCCGTCATTGAAGGCGAAGCCAAGGTTTCACTCCCCTCGGGGGCTTCCGAATGGCTGAGAATTCTGGGCGTAGACATCCTCAGGGATGAGAGCTTCCGGGACTACCGGCTGGTGCGGTTTGCCGATCAGCAACACCCCTCCGGCCCCCGAGAGTTTCTTCAACTACTCGGCGACCCCCGCTCGATTGTGCTGACGCAGAAGTTTGCCCGCCGGCACGGCCTGCACCCCGGCTCCAGCCTGAACCTGACCGTGGGAGACCGCGGGGAAAGGCTGGCGGTGCGCGGCCTGCTTCTGAACCGGGGGCCGGCCCGGGCTCTGAACGGGGCCTTTGCCCTGATGGACATCGCGGCCGCCCAATGGCTCTTTAGGCGTCTGGGTCGGGTCGATCGCATCGACTTGCGTCTGAAGCCGGGGATCGGGGTCGACCAGGCCGAAGCTGCCATCGCCGCCCGGCTGCCCGAGGACTTGGCCGTCCAACGGCCCTCCCGCCGCGGGCGGCAAGTGGAGAAAATGCTGGAGGCCTTTCACTTCAACCTGACGGCCCTTTCCCATATCGCCCTGCTGGTCGGACTGTTTCTCATCTACAACACGGTGTCGCTCTCGGTCATCGCCCGCCGTCCGGAAATCGGCATCCTGCGAGCCCTGGGCGGCTCCCGGCGCCAGGTGTGGGGGTTGTTCCTGGCGGAGGCCGGCCTGCTGGCGGCCCTGGGGTGTGCTCTCGGCGTCCTGCTGGGAGGCGGGCTGGCCCGGGCCGCCCTGAGTCTGACAAGCACCACGCTGGATCGCCTCTACATCCGATCTGCGGCTGAACCGGTGTCTGTCGGTCCGGAACATCTGTTTCTGGCATTTGCGGTGGGCATCCCCCTGGCGTTGCTGGCGGCCCTGGTTCCCGCCCTGGAGGCCTCCCGGGTGGCCCCGACCGAAGCGGTCCGAGGCGCTGACCGGCTCGAAAGCCGTTTCCGCCTGAGCTGGAGACAACGCTGGCTGCCTCCCATCTTGTCCGCCCTGGCTGTCGGGTTCGCCTGCCTGGACTCCATCGACGGCATCCCCCTCTTCGGCTACGCAGCCTGCCTGGCCACCGTTTTCGCGGTCGCCTTTCTGGTTCCGGCAGTGCTGCATGTCACAGGGCGGGTGGCCTCCCGGCTCACCAGGCGATGGACGGGGGTAGAGGCCTTCCTGGCCAACGCCAATCTCCGAGGAGCCATCCCCCGTATTTCGATCTCGGTGGCCGCCCTGGCGGTGAGCCTTTCCATGCTCACGGCCATCGCCGTCATGATCGGCAGCTTCCGGGAGACGGTCCAGTACTGGGTCCACCAGACCCTTCAAGCCGATCTCTACCTGGCCCCGGCCACCCGTTCCAACATCTACTCGGAGTCGACCCTCTCTCCCGAGGTCGTGCGGCTGGTATCCGCAAACCCCGGGGTGGCCGCCGTCGACCGCTTCACCAGTTTCGCCATCGACTACCAGGGCCGCCGGGTGTTGCTGGGATCAGGCGACTTCGAGGTCCATTTGGACCGGTCAGAGCTGCTCTTCAAAGCTCCCCGCCAGGGGCGAGCGGCCGTGAGATCGGCCATCGGAGAAGATGCGGCGGTGGTTTCGGAAAGTTTTGCGCTCAAACACCGGACGGCCGTGGGAGACAGTCTGGTGCTCAACACGGACCTGGGGCGGCGTGCCTTTCGGGTGGCCGCCGTCTACTACGACTACTCCAGCGATCAGGGCATTGTGGTGATGGACCGAAGCACTTTCCGCAAGTATTACGGAGATCGGCCTCTTCGGAGCCTGGCGGTGTATCTGAAGGAGGGCCATGACCCGGAACGGGTCCGGTCGGAACTCCTTGCGGGGCTCCCCTCCGAATCGCGGGTTTTCCTGCATACCAACGCTTCACTCAAGACGGAAGTCCTGAGAATTTTCGACAATACCTTTACCATTACCTATGCTCTGGAGATCATCGCCGTGGCCGTGGCCATCCTGGGGGTGGCGACCACCCTGCTCACCCTGATCCTGGACCGCAAACCGGAGTTGGCCCTGCTGCGCTGGACCGGAGCGGAACAGCGGCAGATCCGCAAGATGGTGGTCATCGAGGCCACGGCGTTGGGTGCGGTGAGCCAAGGCCTGGGAGTGGTGGCGGGGATCCTGCTCTCCCTCATTCTGGTTTTCGTGATCAACGTCCAGAGCTTCGGCTGGACCATCCAGTTTCACCTGCCGGCCGGCTTCCTGGTGCAATCGTCGCTGCTGATCCTGCTGGCCACGGCCCTCTCGGGCATCTACCCCGCCTACCGGGCCGGTCGCATGAAACCGGCGCGGCAAGGCTGAAAGTCAAGGAAAGGAAACCGTGTTCATTGCTCGCCAGCGACCGGGTGAGTCAGGCGGGCCGGGTGGCAGCCAGGATACCTGGCTCCGTCCGGCAGCGAATTCCCCGACCTCGCCTCCGCACCGGCGGCGCCTGCTGCTGGCGGTGGTCCTGATCCCCTGCCTGCTGGCGGTCACAGGTTGGACCCAAACCTGGCGGCAGGCTCGTCCCGGCTATCGTTTCCACTTTCCCCGCGACCACGCCAGCCATCCCGAGTACAGGATCGAGTGGTGGTACTACACCGGGAACCTGGCGGACAGCAACTCGAGGCGGTTCGGCTTCCAGCTCACCTTCTTCCGGGTGGGGGTCCGGCCCCGGCCGGAAAACCCCTCCCGCTGGGCGGTCCGCGATCTGTTTATGGCCCACCTGGCGCTGAGCGACCTCGAGACCGGCCGCTTTCACTTTGACGAACGGTTGAACCGGGCGGGGCCCGGATGGGCCGGGGCTTCTGCCGAGACCTACCGCGTCTGGAATGGAACCTGGGAAGCCAGCCTCGAGCGAGACGGCCGGCACCGCCTCCGCGCCGGGGACGAGACTTTCGGGATCGCCCTGGAGCTGGAACCCGGCCGGGGACCCCTCTTGCACGGCCAGGCGGGACTCAGCCAAAAAGGGGCTCGGGAGGGGAATGCCTCCCACTACTATTCTCTGACGCGGATGCCCACCCGAGGCCGTATCCGGATTGACAGCCGGGAATTCGAGGTCGCCGGGTTGAGCTGGATGGACCATGAATTCGGCACCAGTTTTCTGGAGCCGGAACAGATCGGGTGGGACTGGTTCGCCCTCCAGTTGGACAGCGGCCAGGACCTGATGCTGTTTCAAGTGCGGCGTTCCGACGGCCGGCTCGATCCCCATTCCAGCGGGACCCTCCTGGAGGCCTCCGGGCGACCCCGCGCCCTGGACAGGTCCGACTTCAGTCTGGAACCGTTGAGGACCTGGCGGTCCCCTCACAGCGGAGGCCGTTACCCGGTCCAATGGCGTCTGAGCCTTCCCGGTCAGAGGCTGAGCCTGACGGTGACCGCCGCCCAACCGGACCAGGAGCTGCGCACCCCGAGGTCCACCGGTGTGACCTACTGGGAAGGCGCGGTCGTGGTGACGGGAACCCTGGGGGCCGATCCGGTTGCAGGCCGGGGGTATCTGGAGATGACCGGTTACGCCGGCCAGTCGATGGGGGATGTCTTTCGCCAGCCGTAGGCCAGTGGTTAGTGGTCAGTGGTTAGTGGTTAGTGGTCAGTGGTTAGTGGAGCGTTTCGGGAGCAGGCAAGTGCCTGATGACTTGGTTGCACTTTTTGAACGACTGCGCCGAAATCGACAAGACGCTTAACGCATCGATCCAATCACTATCCACTATCCACTAAGCCGGGCCCCCGCCCGGGCGGGCGGATCATTCGAGCAAAAACGGCTGATCGTTAATGAATAATGAAGATGAACCACGAATGAACACGAATATACACAAATAGACCAGAAGACAGATAGACCTCCTTGAACGACAAGTGGCACCGAAATGCCTCTGCAATTTTGTGCCCTGTCATGGGATGATGGCTTCCTGGGAGCGCGGGCGTCCCGCCCGCACAAAGCTTGGCACAGCCTCGGCCATCTCCCCCATTTGGATCAACCGGGAACGGCGCCATGGCTCTGCATCGGCCTGGCCGATGCTGGCCCCGCCACAGGGTGGCTGCCTGCAGCATCGCACGGAAGCTCAGCGGCGGCCAAAGGGACAGGATGCGGGCGGGACGCCCGCGCTCCCAGGGCAATCACTCCCCCCTTGAGGGGGAGTCGCAGAAGCCGAGCCGCCAGGCGAAGGCTGATGCGGTGGGGGGTGTCTGGCGGGCGACTTCTCAGAAAGCCGACCTGCACCCTTTGGGAAACTCCCGTTTGCCCGCGAGTGGATAGTGATTCGATCAATTCCTCAATCAGCCTATTCGTGTCCATTCGTGTCTATTCGTGGTTCTTAGCCCCCTTCGTGGATATCTTTTTTCCCGAGCTTGTTGGTCTGAGGCGTCGCCTCGCTACAAGCCAACCCGAAATGGAAAACGATAACCTTCCCATCCTGCAAGTGGTGAATATCCGGCGCACCTTTACCGGGGTCGTGGCCCTCAGCGGCGTGTCCCTGGATCTGTTTCCGGGCGAAGTGCATGCCCTGATCGGCGAGAACGGCGCCGGCAAGAGCACCCTGATCAAGATCATTTGCGGAGCGCTGGCTCCCGACTCGGGAGAGCTGTTCTTCCAGGGCCGTGAGGTGCGCTGGCCCACCCCGGTAGCCGCCCGTGCCCAGGGGATGGTCACCGTCCACCAGGAACTGGAGCTGTTCCCCACCCTTTCGGTTGCCGAGAACATGGCGCTGGCCACCGGGCTCCCCCTGCGCGGCCCCGGCCTGGTGGACTGGAACCGGGTGCACCGCCAGGCCCGGGAGACGGTTCGACAGATCGGGGAGACGATCGACGTTCGCCAGCCCGCCTCCCAGCTCAGCGTGGCCCATCGCCAGATGATCCAGGTGGCGGCGGCGATCCTGCAAAACGCCAAGGTGGTGGTGCTGGATGAACCCACCAGCGCCTTGAGCGGGGAGGAGGCCCGCTGGTTGTTCGAACAGATCGCCCGATTGAAGGCGGGCGGCGCCGGCATCCTCTATATTTCCCATCGGCAGGAGGAGATCTTCCGCCTGGCCGACCGTATTACCGTTTTGCGGGACGGTCTCAAGGTATGGACCCGGGCCAGGCAGGTTGTCGGTCCCGAGCAGGCGATCGAGGCCATGGTGGGACGGCCGGCCGCGACCCTCGGGGCCGCTCCCTCGGATGAGAGAAACTCCCCCACCGGCCAGGAAGGTCCGGTCCGCTTTCAGGTCAGCGGGTTCACCGACCGGGGCGGTCGCTTTCGACAGCTCGATCTCGAGGCCGGATCGGGTGAA
This sequence comes from Acidimicrobiia bacterium, assembly GCA_965214265.1. Taxonomy (GTDB): domain Bacteria; phylum Actinomycetota; class Acidimicrobiia; order Spongiisociales; family ZC4RG35; genus Bin76. The sequence continues at coordinate 11,292 of CBDCBK010000008.1, read as the reverse complement.
ATCGTGGGCATTTATGGCCTGGTGGGGGCCGGGCGCAGCGAATTTGCCCAGGCGGTCTTCGGCCTGAGGCCCGCCGGCGGCCTGGTCCGCATAGACGACAACCGGTGTGAGATCGGCCGGCCTCGAGAGGCCCTTAAGGCCGGCATCGCCTACGTCCCCGAGGATCGCCTGAGCCAGGGCCTCTGCCTGGGTCTGCCCGTCCGCTCCAACGCGGTGCTGTCGACCCTGCAACGCTGGACCCGGGGCTTTTTGGCCAGCAGGACCCGGGAACAGCAGGCCACCCGCCAGATCGCCGGGCAACTGGAGGTGCGCTACCGATCCACCGAACAGCCGGTCCAACAACTGTCGGGCGGTAACCAGCAGAAGGTGGTCCTGGGGCGCTGGCTGCTGGCCCAGCCCAAGGTCCTCATCCTGGACGAGCCCACCCGCGGCGTCGACGTCGGAGCCAAGGCCGAGATCCACCGGCACTTGCGCCGCCTGGCCGGGGAGGGTTGCGCCATCCTGCTCATCTCTTCCGAACTGCCCGAGGTCCTGGAACATTCCGATCGGGTGGTGGTCTTTCGAGAGGGGGAGATCGCCGGTGAGTTCGATCCCGGCCAAGCCGGCCCTGCACGGATCGCCGCCGCCGCCCTGCCCCGGCAGAGTTCGGGGGAGGCGTCTGCCGGACAGCCCCGACCCACCGTGTCCCGGTTTCAGGGGCGTTCCTTCAACGAGCTGGCGCTGCTGCTGTGTGTGGCGGGGCTCGGCCTGTTGCTGACGGTCTCCACCGAGGGGTTCAGCCTCTTGAACCTGCTGACTCACGCCTCTCTCTGGGCCATTCTCGGCCTGGCGGCGGCCGTGGTCATCGTGGGCCGGGGCATCGACATTTCGATCGGCTCGATGGTGGCTCTGGCGGCGGCATCCACCGCCATGGTCCTGAAGCTCCCCTATCCGGCCGAGATTCTGATTCCGGCCGCAATCCTGGCCGGACTCCTGGCAGGGACGGCGGCAGGGGTTCTGAATGCGGTTCTGGCGCTGCTGGGAGGGCTGCACCCCATTGTGGTGACCCTGGGGACCCTGACCATCTACCGCGGACTGGTGATCGCCATGCTGGGAGGCAAATCCATGACCGGACTGCCCCCCCAGTTCGGCCGGCTGGCCATCGATCCGGCAACGGGTTTCCGGGGCTCGGTGGCGGTAGCGGCCCTGGTCGTCCTGCTGGTTTATCTCTGGATGGCCCACACCCGCAGCGGCCGGCACGTCTACGCGCTGGGCTCGGCCCCCCGGGCCGCCGGCCTGCTGGGTCTTTCCAAGGCGCGCCTCTGGCCGGTCACCTTTGGCCTGGGCGGGCTGCTGGCCGGACTGGCCGGGGTGCTCCAGCTCTCCATGGGCCAGCAGATGCAAGCCCGCCTGGGAGCCGGCTGGGAACTGAGCGCCATCGCCGTGGCCGTCATCGGCGGCGTGGGAATCACGGGCGGCCGGGGCACGGTGCTGGGTGTGGTGCTGGGTGCTCTGCTGCTGCGACTGGTCAACAGCGCTCTGGTGCGTTGGGGCGTCTCGGATCAACAGACCGACCTGGTGGTGGGCAGCCTGATCCTGGCGGCGCTGCTGCTGGATCTGGCCTGGCGGGGGTGGAAACGATGAGGCAGCGCGGACCGGAGAGTGCGGGGGCGGAGGCCGCCCCGCCGGGCGGGCGCTCCAACCGCTGGGTTTTCGGCCTGCTTCCCTGGTGCCTGCTGGCCCTGGCCCTGTTGCTGGTCTTCTCCCAGGTCAGGCGGCCGGCCTTGCTGGTGGAGGTCTGGGTCCCATGGATCGAAGTGGGAACCCTGGCCTTCGTCATGACCGCCATCATCCTCACCGGCGGCATCGATCTCTCGGTGGGCTCCCTGGTGGCCCTCACCGGCATGGTTCAGGCCGTCCTGTGGCAGGACTGGGGCTGGCCCATTGAAGCCGCGGCCGGAGCCGCCCTCCTGACCGGCGCTCTGGCCGGCGGCTTGAACGGCCTGCTGGTGGTGGCCGGCCTCTCCCCCCTGGTGGCCACCCTGGCCACCATGGCTCTCTATCGGGGCCTGGCCATCACCGTCGCCGGCGGCGACCGCATCGCCGGCTTTCCCCAGTCCTTTCTGGGCATGGGACGGTTCCTGGGAATCCCGAGCCAGTTCTGGCTTGCCGGACTGGTCTTCCTGGGCATGTTCCTGCTGGTGCACCACACCCGCTTCGGGCGCTGGTGTTTCGCCGTGGGAGACAACCGCTCGGCCGCGCGCTTTGCCGCCGTTCCCGTCAACAAAGTCGACGGGGTTCTGTATACTATCAACGGTCTGGTGGCCGCCTCGGTGGCCGTTCTGGGAACCATGCGGCACGATGTGGCCATCCCGGACGCCCACATCGGCACCGAGCTGCAGGTCATTGCCTGCGTGGTGGTGGGAGGCACTCTGATCACCGGCGGACGCGGCAGCGTGCCTCGCTCTTTTTTGGGGCTGGCCGTCATCTCCCATCTGGACGTGGGCCTTCAGTTCCTCAGTTCCCGTCTGTCTCTGGTTGACTGCCGAGTCCCGGCTGATCGTCATCGGCATCCTGCTCATCCTGGTTGCCGTCTGGAACCAGCGGAGCCAGAAGGAGGGATGAGCCCGCCGCCCCTGCAGGGGCGAGGGAAGGAGACAATGAACAGCGGAACCTGCAACAGTGGCAAATGGATTGGGGGCCTTGCACTGGCGTTCGTGCTGGCCGCCCTGAGCCTCCGGTGCGCCGGGCCCGACCGGGATGGAGCCCTGCGGATCGCCATGATCCCCAAGCTGGTGGGGATCGGTTATTTTGAAGCGACCGAGCGGGGCGCCCGGGAAGCGGCCCGGGAGTTGAACCTGGAACTCGTCTATGACGGTCCCACCGACGCCCGCACCGAGGACCAGATCAAGATGATCGACGGGTGGATGGCCCAGGGGTTCGACGTGATTGCGGTGGCTCCCAACGACCCGGAGGCCATCTCCCGCACGCTACGCAGCGCCGGGGAGAGCGGCGCCCTGGTCCTCACCTGGGACACCGACGCCAATCCCGAGCTCTCAAAGCGCTCCGTCTTCGTGAACCAGGCCCCCAATCGGGCGATCGGCCACACCCTGGTGGATCTGATGGCCGAAGGGGTCCGGGCTCAGGGCACCTCCCTGGCGGGGGACTACCTCATCGTCAGCGGTACGCCCACGGCCTCCAACCAGAACACCTGGATGAAATACATGCGGGAGCGGATTCGAGAGAAATATCCCGAGATGCATCTGCTCCAGCACCTGACCCCGGGGGAGGACCAGCAGAAATGCCAGGAGCAGACGGCCGAAGCCCTCAGCGCCTACCCGGATCTGAAAGGCATCTGGGGCATCACTTCCGTCTCCTTTCCCGCCGTGGCCAAGGCCGTGCGCGACGCCAACAAGGTGGGCCAGATCGAGGTGACCGGGCTGGGCATGCCCGAGCAGATGCGGGAATATGTCAAGGACGGCACGGTCGGGAAGTTCTGCCTCTGGGACCCGGTCGATCTGGGTTACCTGACCATTCGGGTCGCCCATCGGCTCCAGACGGGACCCCTGCCGCCGGGGCGCCACGACTTCGGAAGACTCAAGGGGGTGGAGGTCCGCGAGGGGGAAGTCCTGCTGGGGCCGCCGCTCATTTTCGATGCCGGCAATATCGACGACTATGACTTCTGAAGCCGGCTGACGGGTTCCGACGGCCGGGACCCCTCCCGGCCCCCGCGGGTCCGGAACGGGCCCAGCTATCCGGTTTTCAGTGAGGATCGAATCCATGCGCCATTCAAGAATTCCCCTCTGCTTGCTGGCGGTGTTGCTGGCGATGGCTGCAGCGCCCGGTTGTGGGTCCGAGGAGCCCGCTACTCCCGGGAAAAAGCGCCTGCTGCTAATCGGCCAGGGGCCTGACGGCCATCCCGCCGGGACCCACGAGTTCCTGCCCGGGGTGCGGATCCTGGCTCACTGCCTGAAGCAGTTCCCGGACCTGGAGGCGGTGGTGGTCTCTGCCGACGAGCCCTGGAGCGAAGGCCCGGCCCTGCTGGAGTCGGCCGACGGCCTGGTGCTCTTCGTTTCGGAGGGGGCCAAATGGCTGAGCAAAGACCCCGACCGTTTGGCAGCGATGCAAGATTTTGCCCGCAAAGGCGGGGCACTGGTGGTGCTGCACTGGGGAATGGGGACGGTCGAGGCCAAAAACATCGCCGACTTCGTCAAGCTGTTCGGAGGCTGTCACGGCGGCCCGGACCGCAAACACGACACCCTGGAGGTGACGGCCAGGATCCCGGCGCCACATCACCCGGTCACCCGCGGCATTTCCGACTTCACCGTCCACGACGAGTTCTACTACCGCCTCAAGTTGGTGCAGCCGACCTCGAGCATCCTTCCCCTGGTGCAGGCGGACATCGAGGAAAAGCGGGAGACGGTTGCCTGGGCCTGGGAACGCGGCGACGGGGGGCGTTCGTTCGGCTTCAGCGGCTTGCACTTTCACAGGAACTGGCGGCTGGAGCCCTACCGCCGGCTGGCCGTCCAGGCCGTGCTGTGGACGTTGCGATTGCCGGTCCCTGAGAGTGGGGGCGACCTGGATGTCCCCGAGGAATTGCTCAGCCTGAAATGAGCCCGCCGTCGAACTGAACTGCCTCGCCACCAATCCACCCCGCCGGGGACGAGCTGGCTGGTATGAAAATCTGGTTCTACCGCTTCACGGCAATCCACTTCTGCCTGACGGCGCTCAGCGGACTGATTCTCTACTTCCGCCCCCAGAACGAACGCGAGGGCTGGTACTCCGAACAGACCAAGGAATGGCTGGTGGGCCTGCACAACGGTGAGCTCTGGAGCGATCTCCTGCTCGGCAGCGGCCTCCTTTCCGGAATTTCGATCGGCCTGGTGCTGGCTACCACCCTCATCCTCTTCTCGGTCAGGAGCCTCAGGGGGCCGCGGCGGAAAGGCCCCGGACAGGGAAACGGGTGACCCCGTGACGCTGAAGCAGCCGTGGACCCTCGCCACGGCCTTGCTATTTCTGGCCGGCAGCCTGTGCCCAGCCTGTGCCCCCGCGCCCGGCACCGCCCCCAAAGAAGTGCCGGCCCTGGGAAACCAGCGGCAACTCTTCCTCGACGACACCCTCACCCGCTCGATGACCGGGCTTTCCCGCGTGCTGCATCAACCGGTCAAGTTCTCCGGCAACCCCCTGCTTTCCCGCGTTCCCAGCGGGAGCGCCGCCTGGGACGCCGGCATGTTCATCGGGTTCTCCAGCGTCCTGTATGACGAGGAACAAGGCCTGTTCAAGATCTGGTACGGCCTGCACCCCGGAGAGGGCGGGGACGAGTTGTCCCGTCTCTGCTACGCCACCAGCCGGGACGGAATCCATTGGCAAAAGCCCCTGCTGGGAAAGGTGGAATCGGGCGGCAGCAAGCGCAACAACATCGTGATGCCTCATAGCGGGGTGACCAGCGGAGTCTTCCTCGACCAGAGGGAACCCGATCCGGACCGCCGCTACAAGATGCTGCACATGTGGCAGGGCTACCGGGTCCACGCCTCCTACTCGGCCGACGGCTTGAACTGGAGCCCATACAACCGGGGGCGCCCGGTGCTGTTCATTCCGCCCGGCCACGACAGCCACATGGCGCCCTACTGGGATGGGATCCTCGGCAAGTATGTGGCCATCGTGCGGGACCGTACCGGACGCATCCCGGAGGTGCGGCCCCGCCTGGCCACCGACCCGGAGGCGGTCGAAACCTGGCGGCGGCTCTGGGATCCCCGGCGCGAGCGCCATCCTCGCAATCACAGCCTCCGTCGAGTGGGCCAGGCGCTCAGCCGGGATTTCATTCACTGGACCGACTACCGCCCCATCCTGGGAGCGGACGGCGAGGACCCCCTCAACCGGGACCAGTTCTACAACATGGAGGTCCTGGTGTACGACGGGCTGCGGCTGGGCCTGATGACGGTCTTCAGCTACGACCCCGAGTATTGCCGGGGAGCGGTGCAGCTCACCTACAGCCGGGACGGCAGGCACTGGCGGCGGGCCGGCGACCGCCAAGTGTTCCTGCCGCTTTCCCAAAGGCCGGGGGACTTCGACTGGGGCAGCATCTATCCCCTGCAGGCGCCGTTGCTGGTGGGGGACGAGATCTGGATCTACTACACCGGCTTCGGGGTGGATCACAACCACAGACTCCCGCCCGGGGTGTCCCGCGTGACCAACGGCATCGGCCTGGCCAAGCTCAGGATGGATGGATTCGCGTCGCTGGAGGCCGAATCGGCCGAGGGAAGCCTCACCACCAAGCCCTTCACTTTCCAAGGGGAACGCCTGACCATCAACGCCGCCGCCCCACAGGGACGAGTCCAGGTGGAGATCCTTGGCAGCGACGGTCTCCCCTTGAAGGGGTATGGCAAGGCCGAGTGCCTGATGCAGCGCTTCGATGAGACCCGGCAGGTGGTGGGCTGGAACGGAAAGGAAAGCCTCGGCCACCTGCAGGGACAGGTCATTCAATTGAGGTTCACCCTGCAGCAGGCCCGGCTCTATTCGTTTCGGTTCTTCTGACTCTTCGTGCCTAAGACTCGAATCATTGGAGTCGTCCGAATCATGGGTAGCGTGACGGGGTCGCCCGGCACAAGCATGCGAGGCGCTGCGCCCGGCAAACAGCGAGAATCGGTGTTGATTTCAGCTACGAGGACTCGGGAGTTCGTGCAGAAAACCACGCGACTGGCCAGGCTCAGCCGTGTGGCCGCTCTGCTTGGATCGGCCTGCGCCCTTCTGCTGGTCAACGGACCGGGAATTGACAACGCGTACTCTTCTGAGGACACGGTTTCGCAAGAGCGGAACTCGGGAGCGGAACAGGCGGTGTCGAACCGGACCGGGAACAGCGGGGATCGCGCTGGCGGCGCCCTTCCCTTGAGGGCTGTCCGGCAGATCGAAGCGATTCTGGCCGAGAAAGCGCAGCGGACTCCTTCACAGCGAAAGGTGAGCTCCCGGCTTCTGGACGCCGGGCGCGAGACGCCGGAACGGGCTGCGGCCGAACCGCGCAGAGACTCTGCGGAGACCGATGCCCCCGGAGGACTGGTGACCGTCGACATTCGGGCGGATGTGACTCCCGCCGTCCTGGCGCGCATCCGGTCCCTGGGCGGTATCGTGGTCAACAACGTGCCCAAGTATCGAGCCATCCGGGCACGGCTGCCGCTGCATGCTCTGGAGCCGCTTGCCACCCTGGAGGCCGTCCAGTTCATACGGCCCGCGGAAGAACCCGTCACGCGCCAGTTGCTGGAGCAATCAGCCCCCGATCAGGCAGTCGTGGCGACAAGCAAGGTGGATACGACCGAGGGCGATGTCGCCCACCAGGCGAATGTGGCGCGCCAGACGCACAGTGTGGACGGCACGGGCATCGGCGTCGGCGTGATCTCGGACGGTGTCAATATGCTTGCCGCCCAGCAGGCGACGGGCGACGTGCCGGGGCAGGTCACGATTCTGCCAGGGCAGGAGGGCGGTGCGTTAAACTTGTCCTGCGGCCGGAGGAGCAAGGGAACGGAGGGGACTGCCATCTTCGAGATCGTCCACGATCTTGCGCCGGGCGCCGAGTTGTTTTTCGCCACCGGCGGCGGCGGGTCGGCCCAGATGGCGCAGAACATCGAGGATCTCTGCGCGGCCGGCGCCGACGTCATCGTTGACGATATCGGGTATCTGCTGGAGCCGCCTTTCCAGGACGGTGTCATCGCCCAGGCGGTCAGCACAGCAGTCGCCAACGGCTGCTACTACTTCTCGGCGGCCGGTAACGGCGGCAACCGGAACGACGACACCTCCGGCGTCTGGGAAGGGGACTACGCCGAAGGAACCGACTTTGAGGTGAATGGCGTCACGGTTGGTAAGGCTCACGAATTCGAAAGCGGCGTAACCGGGAACCGGATTGAGAGGGACTCAATCTACCCCATCACGCTACAGTGGGCCGATCCGGTTGGTGGATCGACAAACGACTACGACCTGTTTGTCATCGATGCGGGCAACAATGTGCTTGCCAGCTCAACGGATACGCAGGACGGCACACAGGATCCCACCGAGTACATCAGAAGCCCCTGCTCCGCTGGCCGCGAGGGTGCTCGCCTCGTCATCGTCAAGAACGCCGGCGCTGCAGACCGCTATCTCCGGCTCAACACGGGAGGGAAGCTGGAGATCGCGACGGCCGGCCAGATCTTCGGCCATCCGGCTTCGCAGAACGCGGTGGGCGTGGCGGCAGTCGACGTCGCGGATGCGGGCGGTGCCGGCGGCGTCTTCAACGGCACGGAGACGATCGAAACGTTCAGCTCCGACGGACCGCGACGGGTGTTCTTTAAAGCCAACGGCACACCCATCACGCCGGGGAACTTCTCGTCCACGGGCGGTCGGGTTCTGCAGAAGCCGGACCTGGCCGCGGCCGACGGGGTCTCGACCTCGACTCCCGGATTTTCAACATTCCACGGCACCTCGGCAGCCGCGCCGCACGCCGCAGGCATTGCCGCCTTGATGGTGGAAGGCAGCGGCGGCCCCGCCCACGTCACGCATTCCGTGCTGCGCACAGCCATGACCGGATCGGCGCTCGATATCGAGGCAATGGGAATCGATGGAGACTCCGGCGCCGGCATCGTGATGGCTCCGGGCGCAGTGGATGCCGTGGATGTCGCCCTGGCCGACCGCAACCGGGCGCCGGAGGTGGTGAGCGTGCTGGTCGATCGGACGCTCGAGTCGGGTGCCGACGCGGTGACGATCGATTTGGCGAACGTCTTCGACGATCCGAATGACGACCCGCTGGACTATGCGTTGCAGTTGAGCCGCGACGACCCGGCAGTGACGCTGTCCGGGTCGGTGCTGACCCTGGCGCCGGCGGGGCCGATGCCCGCGGTTGTGGTGACGGTGCGGGCAACCGATCCCGGCGGCCTGACCACGCCGCAAACCTTCTCGGTTACGGTCACCGCACGCAGGCCTCCCCCACCACCTCCTCCGCCTCCGCCACCACCACCACCTCCTCCTCCGCCGCCTCCTCCTCCGGGCGGTGGAGGCGGAGGGGGCCTGCTGTTTCCTCCGCAGGCGCCGCTGGGGCTGATGGCGATGCCCGGGGAGGGAGCGGTGCAGCTGGAGTGGAGTCCGCCCGAGAGCGACGGGGGCACCCCGATCCTGCGCTATGAGTACCGTTTGAAGGAGGGGAGAGGAGAGTTCGGCGAGTGGACCCCGATCGCAGACAGCGCTCCCGGCGAGGTCAACGCCTCGGGGTATAGGGTCGGGGAGCTGGGAAACGGGACGGTCTATGTCTTTGAGCTGCGCGGGGTCAACCTGGTGGGCAACGGGCGGGAATCGGAGGCGGTGCAGGTGGTGATGTTGCTGGACCGGGCCTATTGGTCGAACTTCCGGGCGGGAGATCTGCAGGGGATCGAGGCCAGTCTGGAGCGGGGGCCGTTTGGGGGAGGACCGCAGAGTCTGAGGCTGCGGTTTGGAGCGGGGCTGCGGTTTGAGGAGAGCGAACTGGACGGAGACGGGGAGGTGAGGGGGACCCGGTCGGGGAGCTACGGGTACCGCTACACCAGCCGGACAACGGGGGAGTTGAGTCTGGACTACGACGGGGGGGAGAGCTGTGAGGTGCGGCTGACCTTCAGGGGAGAGGGAGCGGGCAGCTACAGTTTTCGCTGCGGCGGAAGATTGGGAGGACAGGGGAACTTCCGGATGAGCGGGCTGAACCGGGGGCCGGAGATCACCGGCACAGGGGCCTATGAGGTAGCGGAGAACACGGCGCGGGTAGGACGGATTGAGGCGGTGGACGGGGACGATGAGATCGGGGGATACGGGATAGCGGGAGGAGCGGACGGGGGGCTGTTCGCGGTGGAGGCGGGGGAGCTGCTGTTCCGGGAGGCGCCGGACTACGAGACTCCGGGAGATGTAGCCAGTGACGATCCCCAAAGCGGAGCAGCAGACAACGAATACATCGTGGTGGTGGAGGTGAGGAGCGGTGAGGGAGAGAGGGAGCGGAGGGGGAGCCGTGCGATCCGGGTGCGGGTGGCTGACGAGGAGGAACCCCCGGAGATTACCAGCGTTGGCCCGTTTGAGGTGGTGGAGAACCGGACGCGGGTGGGGCAACTGGAGGCAGTAGACCAGGACAAGCAGGACGAGATTACGGAGTATGAGATAGCAGGGGGAGCGGACGGGGGGCTGTTTGCGGTGGAGGCGGGGGAGCTGCTGTTCCGGGAGGCGCCGGACTACGAGACTCCGGGAGATGTAGCCAGTGACGATCCCCAAAGCGGAGCAGCAGACAACGAATACATCGTGGTGGTGGAGGTGAGGAGCGGTGAGGGAGAGAGGGAGCGGAAGGGGAGGGGATCCGGGTAGGGTGGCTGACGAGGCGATCCGGGTTCGAGGTCGGGTGGCTGACGAGGAGGACGAGATTACGGAGTATGAGATAGCGCGGACGGGGGGCTGTTTGCGGTGGAGGCGGCAGCTACTGTTCCGGGAGGCGCCGGACTATGAGACTCCGGGGGATGTAGCGGAGGAGCCCCAGCAGGACAACGAATACATTGTGGTGGTAGAGGTGAGCTGGTGAGGGAGAGAGGGAGCGGAAGGGGAGGGGTGCGGGGTGCGGGTGAGACGAGGAGGAACCGCCGGAGGCGCCGGGGGCGCCGGCGGTGACGGCGGAGGGCAGCGACAGTCTGGAGAGAGCCGGAGAACCGAGGGCCTGGATCTATGAGGTGCGCTACCGGGAGGCAGGGGAGGCAGGCTACAGCGATGGGGGGCACGAGGGGACGGGGCTGATGGTGAGGCTGTCGGGGCTGAAGGAGGGGACGGCCTACGAGGTGCAGGTGAGGGCGGTCAACGAGGAGGGGATGAGTGAGTGGTCGGAGCCGGGGGAAGGGAGGACGGCATGGAGGAGGCCGACCCGGAGGATCCGTCGGACTTCACCGGGGAAGACCTGGAGGGCAGGCGCCTGACCCTGCGGCTGGAGGGGGAGGAGGGGACTGCCGGGAGCCTTGAGCTGCGGTTCGGAGAGGGCAACCGGTTCGAGCAGATCGAGTCGGGGGGAGAGCAAGCCGCCACCCGGAGCGAGGGCGCCGCCTCCCGATCGGGCAGCTACAGCTATGAGAAGACGGGCCCCCTTATGGGAACGGTGAGGCTGGACTACGATGACGGAAGTTCCTGTGAAGTGTTCCTCAGCTTCACCGAGTCGGGAGCAGGCACGTTCAGTTATGACTGCGGCGGCGGGGACGCGGCCGAGGGGAGCTTCCGGCTGACGACGGGGTCGTTGTTCGTTCCGGTGATTCTGTCGGCGGCAGGTCAGAACCAGTCCTTTTTCACCTCGGAGCTGACGCTGAC
>CBDCBK010000007.1:0-65113 GCA_965214265.1 Acidimicrobiia bacterium | reverse complement strand
TGTGTCCCCGAAGTGATTCCCGTAAATCGTCACCCGGTCGTCCGGCCGTTGCAGCGATGGGCTGATCGAGGTTATCACCGGCGACGACGGCGCAGGGGGGTTGACCGTCACGGTCACGCTGGCCGTGGCTGTTAGAGGTTGTGCTCCTTCCTCCCCCGTCGCCGTCAGCTTGTAGGTCTCGTCCGAACTCGGGCAGACCCGACCGTTTCCATCCACGGACAAAGGCTCGCCGCCAATCGCCGGACTGATGCTCACGCTTACCGCATCGGTCGTCGTCCAGCTCAGCGTCGTGCAGCCTCCAGCCGTGATGGTTGTCGGGCTGGCCCCGAAGGAATCGATCATCGGAGAATCCGGCCGCGGGACCACCGTCACGTATGCACCGTCCGTGTCTGTTGAGGGGTCTGCTCCCATCCGTCCCAAAACCGACAGGGTATAGGCTTGCGAGGAATTCAGCTGGACCTGCTTCGACCCTGAGGGAAGATCTGACAATTGCCTCCCCGTTGATCGAGCCGCTTACCGCGTTGGTCGTCGTCCAGCTCAGCGTCGTTCGCTCGCCCGGGAAGATGGTTGTCGGATCTGCGGTGAGGGAAGCCGTCGGAGACGGCGGCCGCACGGTCACGCTGGCTGTGTCTCGTGGAGGGATTGCTCCTGGCTCCCCTATCGCCGTCAGGGTATATTGCTGCTTCGCATCCGGGCAGACCCGATGTGACTGCTCCTTGTTGAGCTTTACTGCAACTCCAACGCCTGGGCTGATAGAGGCGCTTGCCGCATTTTCCGTCTCCCAGTTCAACGTCGTGCAGCCGTCTGCGTCGAGGATTACCGAACTGGCGCTGATGAAGGCCTCCGGAGACGGCGGCCGCTCCTCCACCGTCACTTGGAACGACACCGAATCCGGCTCATATCCGGACTTCGTCACCCTCGCCGTCACCGTCGCCGTTCCTACCGATTGCCCGCGGATCGTCAGCTCGTCCGTGCTGTTGTTGACCGATACCGTCACGATACCCGAGGGCGACGAGCTGGCACTGTAGGTCACGTCACAGACGCTGGAGAGCGGTAGCATCCTCTCCTCATCCTCAAAGAGTGTCTGGTCGGAAATCGACGAGAGATCACACGACGGCTTCTCCCTCACCGTCACGGGAAACTCCACCGAGTCCGACCCCCCGTGCCCATCGGTCACCGTGACCGTCACCCTCGGGTGTGGGCTTGCCGTGGCAGCAACCCCGGTCAGCGTCAAGCGGCTCCCGGTCATCGACACCGTCACTTTGCTTGTGTCCGAGGAGCTGGCCGTGTAGTCCAGGCTGTGCCCGTCGGGATCGCTGCAGTACTCGGACAGGTCACCGTCTGGCTGTCCGCCACCCACAGAATCTGGACAGGAATGTCGCTGCACACCGGCGTCCCGTTTGGCACCGTCACGGGGAACTCCACCATGGACAGGCTGTCCTGAGATTCTCCCGGCTGGTCCGTTACCGTGACCGTGATGTCCGCACTCCCCAACGCTACCCCCGTCAGCGTCAAGCTGCTGCCGTCGATCGACACCGTCACCGTGCTCGTGTCCGAGGAGCTGGCCGTGTAGTCCAGGTCGTGCCCGTCGGGGTCGCTGCAGTACTCGGACAGGTCCACCGTCTGGCTGTCCGCCACCCTGAGAATCCGGGTAGCAATGGAATCACACCGCGGCGGTTGGTTATCATCATCGCTCACGCTGACCGAGACGCCGGGGACGGGAATCCCCTGATAGTTCAGGTCACCGCTTTCGGCCGTGTGGGTGACGGTGGCGCTCTCGTCGGTGGCGTCGTCGTCGTGGGCCACCGTGACCGTGACCGCCTGGAGCTGATTCCAGTTATCCGCCGTGAAGCTCAGCGGGGTGGGCGCCTCCACGTCGGGGTTGCTGCTGGCGATGGTAATCGTGACGGGGTGTAAAGGCTGCGAGTCGAGCCTCACCTCATACTGGCCCGACCCGCCCTCCGTAAGACTTAGATCGGCCGGGGTCACCGTCAGGCCGGCGGTATCGTCGTCGCCGATGGGGACCGCCACCGCGTCACTGGGCCCATACCCGTCCGCACCGGCCTGGACTTCGACCGTCTCCGTGCCCTCGTCGATCCGATCGTCGATCACCTGAAGCGTCGCCGTCGTCGAGGTCCCGGCCGGGATCGTCACCGTCTCGGCCAGGGTGTAGTCGACCCCGCTGGTCGCCGTCCCCGAGCGGTTGAGGGTGACCTCCACGGGCGCCCCCACCGCCTCCGGCACGCTGACCGTGATCGTCGCCGTCCGCTCGCCGGCCGCCTCCGACACGCTGGCCGGGTCGGCAGAGAGCGTCAGCGGCGCCGGATCGTCGTCGTAGATAAACGCCTCCACCTCGGGACTCGCCAGGTAGCCGGCGGCCGCCGCCTGTAGAATGATCGTCTCCCTCAGTTCGAAGTGCGCATCGTCGATCAACTCCAGCCGAGTCCTCACCGAACGTTCCCCGGCCGGCAACGTCACCGTCGCCGCCATCTCATAGTCGGTCCCCCTTTCGGCCGTCCCCCCGAAGGTGAAGGTAACCGGCGTGTCGGTGGCCGGCTCCTCCCCCTCCGGCACGCTGACCCTGATCCTCGCTGGCGGGCGCCACTCCCACCGGCCGCGGAAGGCCTCGAGGCTGATGGCAGGGCGCACGCTGAACTCGACCCCGTTGCTCACCCCTCCTGCCTGAGCCGTCACCCTCACCGGGCCCGTGATCGCCCCCGCCCGACTGGGTCGCCGTAATCCGGTCCGAGATTCGACAGGCCTTGGGGCCCGAATACGCCAAGTTTTTTGAGGATCAGGTCGGGGTCCGCCATCTCAAGACCCTGATCGGCAGCGGGGCTGACCATCTCGACCCGGAGGAAATCGGCCGGGTGCCTTTCAGGAGGAGCTGGCTCCTCTACCACGGCATCGACCCTGCCCAGTGCTATATGGTCAAGGTGATGGGAGACTCCATGGCTCCGACCCTGCCGGACGGATGCCTGGTGTTGGTCAACCCCGGCGGGAAAGACAGGAAGAACGATCGGATCTACCTGGTCCGCTCCAGCAAGGGACTGGTAGCCAGGCGAGTCAAAATGGGACCCGACGGCTCTCAGGTCATGGTGCCCGACAACGCCACACTGAACGATCCTGTGTGGCCGCCGGACGAGGATGTGATGGGGGAACTGGTCTGGATGGCGCAGTGCCTCCGCGGCAAAACGGAGGAGGCAGGAGTCAGTCCAGGGGAATACGAGTGGCAGACCGGTCAGCCGGTCGCGGACCGTTCCGGCTACGTGCATCGGTCCGACCCGGAAATGCCTGGCGAAGTGTCCGGGAGAAGCCTGCTACCCTAGGAGGATCACGGTGATGAGGTTTCAGCGACGTCCGGCAGGCGGAAAAAACGCTGGGATGACCGCTTGAAGCAAACAGGCCCTCAAGAAGCCCCCCGCAAGGGACCGGACCGGGGGAAGCCGCACAGGGACGCGGAACCTCTACGATCCCATGTACCCACATGCGCGGGGAAAAACCATTTGAGCAGATCCGCACCGCCATCCAGCAATCCCTGAGACGCTCCGGCCTGGGCGCCAGAAAGCTGGAATCGAAGCGGGGATTGCGCCCCTGGTCTCTGAGGGGAATCCTCGACTCCCGCCGCCCCCAGGTCCCTTCCATCGACCGGGCCTTCGAAATCTGCAAGGCCCTCGGCCTGGAGTTCTACATCGGCCCTCGGCGGACACCCGCTTCACCCCAGTCTTCCGTTCAGCCAGAAGACCCGACGGACCGGGTCAGACACCTCCGCTCCGGCATCTGCCAGGACCTCGACCGGGCCGAGTTGATCGGAGAGGTCAAATGGGCGGGAAGACTGCTGTGAGCCTGCCCTGAACAAGGATCCAGCGGCGGCACCGGTCACCATCGATCGGGCCGACCTCAAACCGCAGAACCCTTTCAGAGAGAAAAAGCCAGGTGCTGCAGGTCGCCCGACCCCGAGAAAACGCAATACAGGGCAAATGCGGGCCTGTTTTTTGGCCCGGTCGGGCCAAAATTGTAGTTTCCTCCAGAGAAGGCGAGGCTCCGGCTGTGAAGGGAAGTCCTGTGGCCGCTTGGATTGTGCTAGGCTTTAGGCAACGGAAACCACCATGACCACCTACACCCTCGACACCCTCGACACCCACGCCACCATCAAGCAGCTTGAAGACGCCGGCATGGATTCCCGGCAGGCCGAAGCGGTCGTGGCCGCCATCAGCCGCTCCGATGCGGAGTTGGCGACCAAGGCCGACCTTTTAGCCGTCATTGACAAACTCGAAGCCAGGATATGGAAGATCGGAGTCACCATTGCCGGTCTTGCGGTCCTGATCAACAAGTTCCTCGACTGGATAATCCGGTAGGCGGCTGCAATGAGGCGCTACGCCGATTGTTGGGCCATGGGCAGTTTGCCGCCATATTTGACATTTCGGATGTCAAGGCTGCGCTAAAGTCCATGGCCACCAAGGCCGATGTCGCCGATCTCAAGGCCGACATGCTTAACCCGCATGATGTTGCAATGTTCCAATGAGGCTAACTCCATGCCCGATCAGGGGAAACCGGGCAAAGACCCGGAGCTACTCTGTCTCCGGAACCCAGCGCACCGCTCCCATGTGATAGCGCTGGTGCTGGGGAATCCGATTGCTGTAGTAGGCAGTCAGCAAGGTCCCGTCCGCCATCTGGATGGTCGACGGATATCCTCCGTCGGTGGTCTCTTCGAGGTTGACGATCCGGGTCGGACGACTCCAGGTCCGGCCTTCGTCCCGACTGGTACGGTAGCCAATGCCGTGGTGCCCTTTCTCCCGAATCCCGTAGGTCAGGAGGATGCGCCCATCGGCCAACTCCATCAGGTGAGCCGGATGATGCCCGGGAAGCGTCAAGAGTCCGGACCTGGCCCAGTGTTTTCCCTCGTCCCCCGAGACAAAGAGCGCCAGATGGGCGTCGCCGTGACTTCGGGAAGCGGCCAGCCAGCGATCGGAGCGCAGCCGTAGCAGCGCCGTCTCGTTGTAGTCACGGGGTGCTACCTTGACGGCTTCGCCCCAACTCCGTCCATCGTCCCGACTGAACAGCACATAGGCGTTGGCTGCCCCTGGGATCTCATGGTAGAAACTGGCCGCCAGCAGCTCACCCTTTCCTTGAACGATGTCTCCGAAGGGAATCAGGAAATCCACCTCCTCCGGCAATTGCACCGAAAAAGTTCGACGCCAGTTCCTGCCCCCGTCGGCTGATCGCGCCACCACGGTGGGCAGAATTTTTTCCCGGAAATCCCGGCCGCCCCATCCCGAGGCGAGCACCAGCAACGATCCGTCATGGGCCAATCCGGCCGCCACGTTCATCCGATTGCTGTCCGGCTCATGAATGGCGGGACTGCCGCGTTTTTCCCACAGGCGGCCGTCCCGGCTGGACCAGCACTCCACGTCACCAACGACCGACCCGTGGTAGGGCCGGTTGAAGATGGTTGCCACCACGCTTCCGTCCGGCATCAGGGTCAGGTTGGGCCAGGCACAGACATTGTCGATGGCCACGAATCGTTCGGCTCCCTGGTGGGAAACGCCAAGCAGCAACCAGACGAGACCGACAGCCAATCCAATGCCGGCGCGACTCGCCCAAGGCCTTCCGGATGCGAGCCCGGGTGTCCTGGTCAAGCCGGGCCTTGCCGCCTTTGACCTGATTCCTGCGGAAGCGATTTTGGACGGTTGGTTCCGACCAGGCGGATCGAGCCGTGAACTTGCGATGGAAAACATGGTGACGATGACCTCCGTCGATGGATGGGTTGTAATCTCTCGTACCTTCAGCCTGCCTGAAAAATGCCATGACTCCCCCGTAATCATTCAGGGGGACCTTACCCCCCCCTGTCCGGGGCGGGCGCTCTTGAGGGAAGTGTCCGGGGAGTGGACCTCGGGCTGCACCGCGGACACCGCATCTCCCCGCAGCCGGCTGAGAAGTCCGGAGTGGCGGCGCTCCTGCTTGTTGTTCCTGACCGCCGCCTGCAGTGCCCGGGCTTGCCCGACCACCACCACCAGCCTTTTACCCCGAGTGATCCCAGTGTAGATCAGGTTGCGCTGAAGCAGCAGATACTGCTGCATGGCCAGGGGAATGACCACCACCGGGAATTCCGACCCCTGGCTCTTGTGAATGGAGATGGCGTACCCCGGAGAAAGCTGGTCCAACTCGCCGAAGTCGTAGATCACCTTCTGATTCTCGAATCGGATGGCCACGCCCTGGTCGGAGAGGTCGATCATCTCTATCCACCCCATGTCGCCGTTGAAGACATTCTTGTCATAGTTGTTCTCCATCTGAATGACCTTGTCCCCGACACGGAAATTCCATCCGAACTTCTCGATCTCGGCCCGTCCCGGCCGAGCGGGGTTGAGGAGGACCTGCAGTCTCCGGTTCACCTCCCGGGACCCCAGCGAGCCGCGATGCATGGGACAGAGCACCTGGATGTCCTGGATGGCGTCGACACCCAGCCTTCCGGGGATCCGCTCTTGTATAAGCTTCGACATCAACCCGGCAATCTGCTCCGGATCTTCCCTCTCCAGGAAATAGAAGTCCGAGTCGGGAGAGGGTCCCGAGACCGGGGCCGGCGCCTTGCCGCGATTGACCTCGTGCGCGGTGGTGACGATCCGGCTGTCTCTCGACTGGCGAAAGACTTCTTTCAACCGGACCACCGGCACCACCCCGCTGGCGATCACATGGTGCAGAGCCATCCCCGGCCCGACCGAGGGAAGCTGGTCCACGTCTCCAACCAGAATCAGAGACCCGTTGGCGGGATGGGCCGCCAGCAGCTGGCTCATGAGCGGAACATCCAGCATGGAACACTCGTCGACCACCAGCAGGTCGCATTGCAGGGGATTGCGCCGGTTCCTGGCGAATCGACCGCTGGCCGGAATGACCTCCAGCAGACGGTGGATGGTCTTGGCTTCCAGTCCGGTGGCCTGGGAAAGCCGCTTGGCTGCCCGGCCGGTGGGTGCGCACAACAGGCATTTCACCTTCTTGGCTCGGAGAATCATCAGGATCGAGTTCACCAGGGTGGTCTTGCCCACTCCGGGTCCACCCGTAATCACCAGGACCCGGTGCCTCAGGGCCTGGGTCAGGGCCTCTTTCTGACTTTCCGCCAGGGTCGTGCCCGACCGCCGCTGGCACCAGGCAGTGGCCTTTTCGATGTCGATCGGCGGATAGTTGGCGGGACCCCGGGCCAACTGCCCGATCCCGGCCGCTATGACCTTTTCGGCGCCTGCCAGGTGAGGCAGAAAGATCAGGTCTTCCCCGTCGAGGCGTTCCCTTAGCAGTTGTCCTCGAGCGATCATCCAGTCCAGGGCCTGGTCCACGATGGATTCGGAGATTTCAAGGACCTTCACGGCCTCCTGGCGGAGCTGCCCGTCGGGAAGCGCACAGTGGCCGGCCTGGGTCGCTTCCAGCAGTACATGGTTGAGACCGGCCCGCGCCCGCAGGGCGGAGTCCCGCGAGATTCCGACATTCCCGGCAATCTGGTCGGCCGTCTTGAACCCGATACCCGGGATGTCCTGGCTCAGCCTGTAGGGATTTTCCCGGACCTGGGCGACGGCATTGGCCCCATAGGTTTTGTAGATCCGGGTAGCCCGCCGGGTTCCGACACCGTGAGAGTGAAGAAAAAGCATGATTTCCCGGACCGCCTTCTGATCCGACCAGGCCTGAGTGATGCGCCTCCTGCGGCCGGGACCGATGCCCTCCACGGCTTCCAGGCAGGCAGGATGCTCCTCGATGATTTCAAAGATCTCCTTGCCGAATTTCTGCACCAGCTTGCGGGCGTAGACCGGTCCAATGCCCTTGACCATGCCGCTGGCCAGGTACCTTTCTATGCCTTCAGCGGTCGTGGGCGGGAGACATCGGAGCTGGCCCGCCTTGAACTGGCGCCCGTGATTCTTGTCGATGACCCAGGCGCCTTCGGCGCTGAGCCACTCCCCGGAGTTGACGATCGGCGCCGAGCCCACCACCGTCACCAGGTCCCGTTGCCCCTTGACCTTGACCTGAAGCACGCAGAACCCGTTTTCCTCATTGAAGAAGGTTACCCTTTCAATGGCGCCCTCGAGTCGGTCGGGACCTGACGGGGGCAAAACTCCCGGCACGGCCCGGTTTCTTTTCTCAGAGGGAGAGGGTTGCATGTCTTATCTAAAGATCCGCGTTCTGACAAGGCCAGCTACAGGGGTGGGGAATACTCAACAGAGCGTGACCTCCTTGACCAAGGGGGCACTCATTCCTGCTCGTGACTAGCCCGCATTTCTCACCAGGGGGCGCGATCATGGCGCCGGAATTTTTCCCTCAGGGCGTGCTCGCGAGCGAAGGGCGTAGCGGGGACTACGTTCGAGCGAGCATGTGCGCGCTGAGGGAAAAAGGCCAAGCCAGGGCGCGCCCAGCGCAGTCTGTAGTCGCAGGTCCCTTGAATGGCACCAATCAAGGTGCTGCAAATAAACCGCTTTTCACTATACATTCAGCGTCCTGGTGAGAAATGCGGGCTAGGGTCGTGGCGGCCCTGGAATTCGGAGGCACCCGCGACCCGTTGCGGACGCCTGTGAACGGTTGCGCCGAACTGTCCTACTGGGTGGACAGTTTGCCGTGGTCGTCGCAGTGGCCGCCGTGTGGATGGTGCAGATGGCCACCGACCAGGTAGTCCGTGTGGTCGCCGTGAGGCAGCGCTTCGTGACCGCAGCCAGGGCCGTGCTGGTGACCGGACTCGTGACCGTCACAAGCATGGTCGGGAGTGCAGGCGTTGGGGTTCGAATCCGAAACTACCAAGGTATGATCGTCGTAATGGCCCTCGTGCTCGTGGTGCATGTGGCCGTCGTGCAGATAGTCGGTGTGACCGTCGTGTTCCACGGCAGTGTGGCCGCAGCCAGGGCCGTGCCGGTGTTGGTGGTCTTCGTGAATATGATGATCCTGTGCCCTATTATTATCCCTCCCTTTCCTTAAGCTCCTTCTTATTATCTGCATTAAAGAGAGGCGACGCTGGGCCATCCTGCTACGGGCATGCACAGGGTCGACTTGGTGGTGTTCGGTACAACCGTCCGGAGAATGTTCCAACTGAATTGTGATGTGCCGGATGCCGAAGTCATTAGCGGCAATTCCCCGCAGCCGCCGCCGCACCGAGGCCAGTTGGTCGTCCCTGATATCGGGATCTACAAGGATATGAGCTGTGAGCAAGTCGTAGTCGGGGGCGAGACTCCAGACGTGGATGTCGTGGATGTGAACGACACCTTCCACATCTTCCATCTGGTTGCAGAGATGATGGACGTCAATGTGTTCGGGGACCCCCTCAAGTAGCACATGGATCACTTTGCCGAGCAGACGCCACGCGCTGAGCAGAATGAGGATGCCGATGACCACACTCAGGATGGGGTCCGCAAGCGTCCACCCGAAAGCCCAGACGAGAACGCCTGACACGACGACACCGACGGACCCCAGCATATCGGCCATAACGTGCTGGTAGGCTCCTTCAACGTTTATGCTGTGCTTGGCAGAACCGCGGAGGATCCAAGCCGCGACGATGTTGACAATGAGGCCGACGGAGCCAACGGCCAGCATCAGTCCACCCTCGATGTCAGGAACCTCGAGGAAGCGGTGGTAGGCTTCGAAGACCACCCAAGCGGCGATCAGCCAGAGCATGAGAGCGTTCGCCAAGGCTGCCAGGATTTCAAGGCGGCGATACCCGAAGGTACGTTGCGCGGACGCGGGCAGATTCGAGAAGTGCAGGGCGACCAAGGCGAAGCCGATCGAAGCCGCGTCGGTCAGCATGTGGCCGGCATCCGCGATGAGAGCCAAACTGCCTGAGAGGATGCCGCCGACGATCTCGACAAACATATAGCCGGTGACCAACACGAGTGCACTAATCAGGCCGCGCTTGCTCATGCCGCGCAGATCGTGCGAATGCCCGCCCAAGCCGTGGTCGTGGCTGTGATCATGACCCTGTTCATGGCTCTGGCTGGAAGTCATTTTTTGAAGCCGTTGGCCTTGAGGGAAGTTAGTTCAATTAACTCTGGGAAACGATTCCCTATAGCTTTGCACGATTATGACTTTGCCAAGCAGTACAATGCAAAAAACAACCCCGATTCAATGCTTGTTTCGCCTGAAAACAATTGGAGCCAATCACGGCAAAGTCACTCCACGAGAGTCTTGTCTCGAGAGAATTCCCGAAACAGTCAGTTCCACTCGAGCAGAATTTTATCCCGCTCATCCAGGTACATACCCCGATGGTGATGTTCCATTCGCTTCAATAGGGATTCAGCAATAAAATTGACAGGGACACCATAATTTTCGGAGGGCATCATCCACACTCGACTCAGGTTCCTGCCACTCCTGTGGTTGGCTGCTCTATCTCTGGCGGCTCAACCACCCGCGGCCGCTCAATCGGACGGCAGCCTGAAGGGCCGCGTCTCTCTGAAAGCCACCGGCGACCCGCTGCACGGCGCCAGTGTGACGATTGTGGAACTGGGCCGGAGCACCCTCAGCCAGGATGATGGAAGTTACCGGTTCCAGCGAGTGCCTCCCGGAAGATACACGGTTGACGCCCATCTCGACAGCCTGTTCACCGAAGTGTCCACGACAGTGACCATCGAGGCTGCTCGTGCGGCCAAAGCCGACTTTCTGCTGGAATTGGCGCCCCCCCAGTATGAGATCACGGTGACCGGATCGGAGAAGCGGGAAACGACATTCGAATCCTTCCAGAGCGTGGTGTCCATGGGGCCCCACGAGCTGGGTCAATCGACCGATATCTCTCTGGGGGAGACGCTGGACCACAGAGTCGGTACCGGGATTGCCAAACGCGGCTTCGGACCGGGGCCGTCCCGGCCGATCGTGCGCGGTTTTGACGGGGACCGGGTACTGATAATGGAAGACGGCGTTCGGACAGGTACCCTTTCGTCACAGTCCGGCGATCATGGAGAACTGATCAATCCCGCACAACTGGAGCGGCTGGAGATCGTCAAGGGACCGGCGACCTTGCTCTACAGCGGCAATGCCATGGGCGGCACGGTCAACGCCATCAGTCGCCACCACGAAGCTCACCGCCATGCCCACCAGGGGTTTCGCGGATTCCTGTCCGGATCGGCCGGTACAACCAACGCGCTGGGCGGAGGCAGCGCCGGTCTGGAATACGGAACCGGCAATTGGATGTTCTGGGGCCGCGGCGGGGGCATTCGCACCGGTGACTACAGGGCGCCGGAACAGGGGCGGATCACCAATTCGCGCTCCCGGCTCAGCAACGGCGGCGCAGGGCTGGGTTGGTACGGGAAGAAGGTTTTCTTGAGTCTCGAAGCCAAACTCGACGACGGCAACTACGGCGTACCCTTCGTTCAGGAGTTCCACCGACACCAGGGTGACGCAGACCACGAGGGTGAGGAAGAGGAGGGGCACGACGAGGAAGGCGAGGAAGAGGAACACCATGACGATGAAGGTGAGGAGCACGGACACGGCGAAGAGGAGATCGACCGCATCGAGATCGACTCACGGCGCCGGAACTTCCGCTTCACCGGGGGATTGAAGGATCTGAGGACGGCGATCGACAGCTTTGTGCTGAAACTGAGCCTGACCGACTGGGCACACGATGAGATCGAGGTTGCTGCCGACGCAACTCGGAGCATCGGGACCCGATTCAACCAACAGGAGTTCATCTACCGGGGGGTCTTCGAGCAAAAAAACGTCGGTCCCTTGAGCGGACGTTTCGGTTTCTGGGGGCTGGATCGAGAGTTCACGGCAACCGGGGAGGAGGCCTTGTCACCCCCGATCGATCAGACCGGCTTTGCCCTTTACGCTCTCGAGGAACTGGAATTCGAGACCGCCAAGTTCCAGTTTGGCGGCAGGCTGGAGACCCAGCGCTACCGGCCGGGTTTTGCCGAGCGCGCGGGAGGCCATGCTGACGACGAAAACGGCCAGGAAGAGCAGGGCCATGAGGCAGAAGAAGGCGATGAAATCCCCGAGCCCGTGAATCGGACCTTCACCGGAGCATCCGCATCCGCCGGCCTGCAAGTGGACACCTGGAGTGGAGGAGCCCTGGTCGTCAACTACTCCCACTCTTTTCGGGCTCCGTCCCTGGAGGAGCTTTACAACTACGGTCCCCATGCGGGGACCCTGTCCTTTGAGGTGGGCGACCCGGCCCTCCACCCCGAAACGGGAGACGGCATCGAAATGTCCCTGCGCCACAAAAGCCAGGATCTGAGAGGCGAACTGAACCTTTTCTACTACAACTTCGACAACTTCATCTTCCCCTTTGCTACCGGAGAAGTCCTGGATGGACTTCAGGTGATCGATTTTACCCAGCGCAATGCCCGCTTCCTGGGGACCGAGGCCAACCTGGACATCAACCTGAATCCACAGCTCTGGCTCAACCTTGGCATGGACTACGTGGATGCCCAGGAGACCGACCTGAATACGCCGATGCCGAGAATCCCTCCGCTTCGAGGCAAGCTGGGTTTTGACTTCAACCACCTCGGCTTCCGGGTCTCGCCCGAGCTGATTCTGGCCAGCCAGCAACACCAGACCTTTACCGGAGAGACCCGCACCCCGGGATATGCCGTGCTGAACCTGAAGGGCTCCTACACGTTCGCCCAGCAACACCTGGCCCACCAGTTCTCGGTCAACGTCTTCAACCTGAGCGACCGGCTCTACCGCAACCATTCCTCATTCATCAAGGACCTGGCTCCGGAGATTGGCCGGGGCCTGCGGTTGACCTATACGGTTCGATTCTTTTGATCTCGACCCGGCGGCGGCCGTTCTGGCTACCCCGCATTTCTCACCAATGGTGGGAAATCCGGATTGGGCTGGCGCGGCTGCCGCCGCTCTTACTCAAACACTGAGATCACGGAGTCGGCCGCCGCTCATTGAACGGGTCCCGCCGGTCGAGTTCCGGAAATAGGGAAAAGTCGCGGTCTCGGGTGAGCAGAAATTCAATGCCGTGCGCGAGGCAGATCGCCGCAATGCGAGCGTCGTGCACGATGCCGGCCCGCACTCGCGGCCGCTGAACCAGACCGCCCAGGATCTCGAAAAAATCGTCAGTCTCACCGATCAGGCGATTACTTGGCGATGCAATCCAGGCTTCGAGTTGCTGCCAGGCACGTTGCGGCGGAGTTGCTGCTTCCCTCCAGATTCGGTGATTTGTCACGACGCTTAGAAACTCATAACAGCACGGCCAGGGAATAGCCCAAATCCTGTCTCCTTCAGCCAACTCCCGCAATACCCCACAGGCTGCCTCATGCAGTCGTGATTCCCTGCGATGGGCGTAGACCAGCAAGTTGGTATCGACCGCAATCACTGTGACTTCGACTCTCCGTAGATCATTCCACGCAGGTCCTGCCACGAATAGGCCTCCATCGGGTCGGCGGCGTCCGGATCTCCCGTGCTCAGATCCGGCAACCCATACCGGTTCTCTGACTCACGCACGGAAAGTACCTGACGGAGGCCCTCCTCAATGACGGAACGCAAAGAACACCCCGTTTTCCTGGCTTGATTTTTGGCGCGTGCCAACAGCTCGTCATGGATATCGATAGTTGTCTTCATAAGCACCATACTAACAATACCTCACAATATGGGAAAGCCATATCCACAAAAAGCGGCCGAAATCCCCTTCCTTGCCAAGCACCGGTGGGCTCGGGAAAGGCAGGCCGTCCCGGCGCGAAGCGACCAGTGCGCCGCTACCCGGCTCCCGGGGGAGGCGGGACTCACACCATCCCCGGGCTCGTACCCGGGGCGATAAGCTGGCGCGGCTTGTGCCGCTCTTAGAGGAGGTCGGTACCAGAGGGGGTTTGTCGGTCGATTGACGTCAGCCCCAGCGTCACCGCTGGCGGGGTATAGCTGCAGGGTCCTCAGGAATCGGCAGGGCGCGCGGCTTGAATGGATGGGGAAGACTACTTTGTCTGCGGGAGGGCCTTGGAAGCCGCCGCCGTTTTGACCACTTCAATGTTCCCGTGGACGACGGCGCCATCCTCGATGACGATTCGTGGCGCTTTCACGTCGCCATCGATCGAGCCGGTACTGCAGAGCCTCATCCGCTCCAGGCAAACAATTTTCCCGGTAACATGCCCGAGCACCGTCAAGTTCCTGACCTCGATGTCGGCATTGACCCGTCCGCTGGCGCCGACCGTTAAACTGCTTTCCAACAGCCTGATGGTTCCCTCCACTTCCCCGTCGACAACCACGTCCGCGAGTCCGCTGAGGATTCCTTCAAACGAGAGCGATGTTCCGATGGTGGCTGTCCGGTCCTGACCGCGAGCGGTCGACCTCGCGGGCGTCGCGCTCGAGGACAGCAATCGGGGAGGCGGAAGCGCTTCCAGCGTCTTCCGCTGCAGGAGTGCCTGCATCGAGTTCTCTTGTTCTGTTCCCATGCGATGTCCCGTCCTTGGTGAGTCCTCTCTATTCCGGGCCGTTCCCGAAATGATCACCTGTAGTGCCCATTCGCCGCCTAAAGACCGCCGGACCCAGGCTCGGCTCCGGCCCCCTCATTGGAAAGTTCTGGAATGCCGTCGCACCGCCTGGCCTGAACCCGCATTTCTCACCGGGGGGCGTGATGATGGCGCAGGAATTTTTCCCTCAGCGCGTGCTCGGGAGCGAAGAGCGTAGCGGTCACTACGTTCGAGCGAGCATGTGCGCGCTGAGGGGAAAAGGACAAGCCAGAGCGCGCCCAGCACCGTGTGTAACCGCAAGACATCACAATTGGACCAACAAGTTGCTGAAAATAAACTGTCTTTCATCATGGTTCCAGCGACCCGGTGAGAAATGCGGGTTAATGGGCTGAATTCGATTCTCCGGCATCCCCTAACTCTCACTGCGGCTTCGCTGTCGAACGATCAACGGCTTCGATTGCCTGGCCGTCGGGGATTCCAGCTCTTGTCCAAGGGCCTCGATCCTTCCTTGCACAACCGCTCCCTCCTCGACCGCAATACGGGGTGTCCTGACGGCCCCCTTGAGTGAGGCGCTCTTGAGCACCTCAATGCTCTCCGTGGGGAAAATTTTTCCGCTGACTCGCCCCAATACCGTTATCTTCCTGGCCTTGATGTCGGCATTGATGTTGCCGTTGGGACCAATGGTCAGGTCGCTGTCCCGCAACTCGATGGTCCCTTTCAAGGTACCGTCAATATAGACGTCCTCCTGACCGGTGAGGGTTCCGGTGAGCACCAGCGATCCTCCGATAGCCGCCGGTCCGCCGGGAGCTGATCTCCCTACAGCCGGTTTCTCCCGAGAAGATTGAACAGGCGGCCCTGTCGTGGACCGATCGGGTGTCGCCGACAAGGACCGGGATTCGATTAGAGAGTTATCTCTATTCAACATAGCACCTCACTGGCCTTCAAGGAAATCCGGTTAAGAGCCGGGCGAATGAGTTTATCTGAACCCACCGAGATCGCCAAGCTTTTCCCGTTTCATCCCAAAAACGACACAAGCCGCAGGCCCGGGACGGCAATGCTGTTCAAGAAGTCGCAGAAGCCGGTTCATCCACTCCGGTCTCGCCCTCGGAGCGCGCGATGATGGCGGCACCGCAGGAATCGCTGAACACGTTGACCACGGTGCGGTACATGTCCAGGGGACGGTCCACCGCCAGCATGGCCCCCACGATCAACTCCACCTGCGGGCCCCTCAGGTTCACGGCCTCCAGCACAATGAAGATTACCACCAGCCCGGCAGAGGGCACGGCCGCGGCTCCAATGGAGGCCAACAGCGCCGTGAACACCACCAGAAGCTGCTGCT
The DNA here is from genome assembly GCA_965214265.1 of Acidimicrobiia bacterium. GTDB lineage: Bacteria > Actinomycetota > Acidimicrobiia > Spongiisociales > ZC4RG35 > Bin76. Next base: position 49,411 of record CBDCBK010000007.1, on the reverse strand, counting down.
CCAGACCCAGCGAGACCCCCATCGCCTGGGCGATGAAGAGCACCCCGGCGCACTCGTAGAGCGCCGTGCCGTCCATGTTGACGGTGGCGCCCATCGGCAGTACGAAGGAGGTGACGCGGTTGGAGACCCCGACCTTGTTTTCTACGGCATTGATGGTGACCGGCAAGGTTGCGCCCGAGGAGCTGGTGGAAAACGCCATTACAATCGGCTCGATCATGTTCCTGAAGTGCACCATGGGATTGATCCCGCCCAGGAATCGCAAAATGAGCGGCAGGGTAATGAACAGATGGATCGTCAGGCCGCAGACCAGCATGAGGGCATACAACCCCAGAGCCTTGAAGGCGCCCAGACCCGTGGTGCCGACCAAGCGCACGATCAGACCGAACACTCCCACGGGAGCCACAAACCAAATGATTCCTCCGGTCAGGCGCATCATGGCCTCGAAGCCCGCCTCGAAGACATTCAGCAACGGCTCACGGTAACGCTGCCGGAGACTGCTGATGCTGATGCCCAGCAGGATCGAGAAAAAGATGATCGAGAGCATATTGGGCTTTGCCGCTGCCGACACGATGTTATCGGGCACGATATCCAGAATCAGGTCCACGGGAGACTGGATGACGGTGAGTTCCGGCATCTGCTCGACCTCGGCGTCTACCAGTTCCGCGCCCACTCCGGGCCGAATGGTATTCACCAACACCAGACCCACCAGGCAGGCGGCCAGGCTGGTCATCACGTAGTAACCCAGGGTCTTTCCGAACAGCCGCCCCAAACCCGCCCCCGCCCCGACCGATGCCACGCCCGAAATGATCGAGGTCAGCACCAGGGGAACGATGATCATCTTCAGCAGGCGGATGAACAGATCGCCCAGCCAACCCACCTTGGCGGCCAGGGGCTCACCGCCGATCAGACCCGCAAGGATGCCAAGCAGCATCGCTATTGCAATGCGCCAATGCAGTTTCCTGTGCCAGGGGTGTCCCGGTGCCGTATCCATAACGGAGCGTATTCTATTCGAGTTGTTTCCCGAAAACAATCAGGCTGGAACAATCTGCCGGTGGTTGGCCTGTCCTTGGAGAGGTGGTTTGTTCCAGGGAGATGCTACTTAGTCGCCGCTGACGCGGCTGCGGGGAATTCAGACGACCCCGGGCTCACGCCCGGGGCGTGTTAGGCACCCCGGGCTCACGCGGGGTTCCGGGGCCAAGTGCTGGCGCGGCTGCGCCGCTCTATAGGGAAGACCTGTAGGAGACGTTTCCTCGGCTGACCTGCGTCAACCGCGGCTATACCGCTCTCCCCAAAACCGCGACACGACCGCTGGACAGAATTCCTAAATGATAGTTGCACGGGCGCCAGACCGGGGGTTCCAGTAAGCCGTGAATGCGGCGTCTGCAGGTATCCATTGGACAAGGTTGGCGCTGGAGTTGAGCGCCGTAGGTGGCGAAGAAACGCATTTTTCTTTTAGATTTTCTTCGTGCCCCTTCGTGGATATCTTTTTTTCCTGGCTTGTCGGTCTGAGGCACGGCCTCGCTAGAATTCCACCTTCAGGCCCACCTGGAGGGTTCGGGCCGAGAAGGCCGAGCTGATCAGTCCGAACTGGGTGCTGTTGGGGTTTTGGCGGTTGACGATACCCAGACCAGAGGGGCCTCCCGTACTCGACACGGCGAAGTTGGTGTGATTGAGAACGTTGAAGGCGTCCACCCGAAGCTGCAACCGCGACTCCTCGGTGATGGGCAGGGCAATGCTCTTGCGGAGGCCCACGTCCAGTGAGGTGTACCAGGGCCCGCTGACGGGAGACAGGCCCAGCGTTCCCGCCTCCAGCAACCCCGGATTCTTGAAAACACTGGGATTCCCCTCACCCCCCTCAGCGATGAGGCTGGAATCGAAAAGGGTCACCCGGCCGTCCGAGTGGCGGAAGGCACCGGTCTTGGTCTGGAGAGCCTTGATATCGATCCCCTCCAGGTGCACGGTATTGGTCAGACCTCTGGAACCGCCGCGATTGATGGTCCCCCTTCCGGAGATGATATTAACCGTCTCCCCTGAACGCATCCTGAAAAATCCGCTGAGGTCCCAGCCGCCGGCGATAGTGTCCAGGATGCTGCCGCTGTTCATCCAGCGGCGTCCGTTGCCCAAGGGGATCTCCCACACCCAGTTGCCGTTGAAGGTGTGGGTGATGTCGAAATCGGGACGCATGATCTCCAGCTCCGGCTGGGCGTTGTCGAAGAGCCCGCGGAAATTGGTCTGGCTGCCGGAGAAATTGGTCAGCACCTTCCCCCAGGTGTAGTTGAACTGGCCCGTCAAGCCCGAGCGCAAACGCCGTCTGATCTCGAACTGGAGGGCATGGTACTTGGAGAAGGCGTTGTTTCCGACCACGTCGCCCACGAAGGCGTTGGGATTGAGGAAGAAATAGCTGGCGGGCAGGGTGGCGCCGAAGCGCTCGCCTCCCTCGCCGTTGAAGAAGAAAATGCGGTTGGGGGCCAGAAAACCGCCGATGTATTGACCGATCTCCCCGTTGCGGATCCAGTTTTGGACCCCCCCCGATTGCAGGAAGCCCGCAAACCCCAGTTGCGGAAAGATCTGCAGCGGTTCACCGACTCTGGGATCCCCGTTGGCGGCCAGGTTGCGTTGCGCCGTCCGGAAGTCCGCCACGAAGTCCGGGGGCAGCAGCAGCTGGTTGAGATCGATGGCACGGGTCAGCTTGACGCCGTGGTTGCCGACGTAGCGCAGCTCAACGGCGGTGTCCTGCATGAGCTTGTGCTGCACCCCGATGTTCCACTGCTGCACGTAGGGGGTGCGCATGCCGGGGTCGATGGTGAAGATGGCGGCCAGGGAATCGGACAGAATTCCGTCCCGGGCGGTGCGTGGAATCCGGAATTCGGGAACCGGAATGGGAACCAGGCCGCCGCCGCTGACCGTGCCGCTGAGTCCCGAGAGAGCCACCGTCTGGCTCAGGCCGTCGTTGCCTCGCAGGGCGTTGAGCACCGTGGTCAAGCCGTTGTCGACCACATAGTTGATTCCGTAGCCGGCGCGCACAACGGTCCGGTTTCCGGGCCCGGGTTGCCAAGCGATGCCGATGTTGGGAGAGAAGTTGTTGCCGTCGTTGTTGTAAAAGGGCCTTCCGTTGGTGGAGCCGGCCAGATCGATGACGGCGTCGGGATCCAGCACCGCTTCCACCCCGCCCACCGGCAACAGGGCCAGACCCTTGGCCTCGTCCGGCACCGAGTGAAACTCCCAGCGGAATCCGAAGTTCAGGCTCAGGCAGCGGGTGACCCGCCAGGTGTCTCCCAGGTAGAAGTTGACAAAGTTCTGGGTGAGCAGGTTGGTATTGGAGGCCCCGTCGACGAAGCCCGAAAAGGGCGAGTTCGCGTTGAACACCTGCTCGGCGCTGTCGACAAATCCTCCCAACGTCCCCAGCAGTCCCGAGGCGCCGCTCAACTCGCCGGAAGAGATGCCTCCGGGAAAGAGATCGGGCACCAGGGGATCGGGGTTTCCGGGCCCGAACCCCAGTTCGTAGGTGGGCAGAATCCTGGAATCGTTGAACTGATCCACCTGGGTCAGGCGCACGCTTCCGCCCACCTTGATGGTGTGGTTCCCCTTGACCCAGGAAAGGTGGTCCATGATGTCCACGTTGCGGGTGTCGCGCCCCTGATCCAGAAAGTTCCGGACAGGATTGCTAAAGCCACCCCCCAAGGACAGCTGGTAGCCCAGGGGAAAGGTCTCGTTGTTGTAGAACCGGGGACTCGAAGTCTGGAAGCCCAGCCTGGCCTCGTTGGTGACATTGGGATTCAACAGGCTGCTCAGGGAAAAGGAACCCAGCTTGCGAGTGGAACCCTGCCCGGCGCCGGCCAGGCCGGGGAAGACGGCGTCGATGCCGTTGAACACCGAGTTGGGGGCCTCCAGGCTAAACCGGTGGAAGATTCCGGTGAAGGAGTGGCTGGAACTGATTTCGTAATCTCCCCGCAGCACAAACCAGTCAGAATCGGATTTGTCGGGGCTGTTGAAGCGATAGCCGGAGGTGTTTCTTCCGTCGCCCACGCTGCTATCGTTGGGCATCGGGGTCAGATCCACCAGGGAGGCAATGGCCGGGTCGGGGCTGAATCCGGAGAGCTCGAAAAGGTTCACCGTGGCAATCTGGCCGTTGTCCTGCCTGACGTAGCTGAAATTGCCGGCCCGGGCCGAATCCGTCAGAACGTTGCGGACCACCGAGGCCGAGCCGGGGCTGCGCTCCTCCTCGTAGTTGACGAAGAAAAACAGCTTGTCCTTCAGGATGGGACCGCCCACGTTGAAGCCGAACTGGTGGATGAAGACCCGCTCCTTGTCGATGCCGGCGGCGTTGTTGAAGTAGTCGGTGGCGTTGAGGGCGTCGTTCCGGTGGTAGTAAAAGACCTCGCCGTGATAGGCATTGCCCCCGGACCGGGTCACGAACTGGGTCTGGGAGCTTCCCAGGCCGGCATCCACGTCGGCGTTGGCGGTGGTGATGCTCACCTCCTCGATGAAGCTCTCCTGCACCGGAATGATTCCAAAGAGGGCATCGGTTCGAATGAAGGTGTCCTGATTGTTGATCCCGTCCAGGGTGAAGTTGTTGAAGGTGCCTCTCCCCCCGTTGATGGAAGCCGAGCGGGTGCCGCCTGGGCTGGTCACGCCGGCCTGGGTGAGCGCCAACTGGGTCACGCTGCGGCCGTTCAAGGGAAGATCCTTGACCTGCTCCCGGCTGAGGTTGGTATTGATTTCCGCGTTGACCTCGTTGACCACGGATTGAGTCTGGGCCGCCGTCACCACCACCGTCTGGGTCACCACACCCACCTCCACGATGATGTCGACATTGGCGGGGGCGCCCAACTCGACCTGAACCTCTTCAACCAGGGCCGTCTTGAAGCCGGCCAGCGTGGCTTCGACCCGATAGGTCCCCAGGGAAACCTGGGGAAATATGTAGAGACCGGCACTGTTGGTGGTGGTCTCCCGCGCCAGGTTGGTGGCGACGTTGGTCAAGGTCACCGTCACCCCCGGCACCACGGCGCCGGTCTGATCCAGCACCCTCCCATCCACCCGGGAGGTCAAAACCTGCCCGCCGGCGGGAACGGCCGCCACAAACAGCACCACTGCAAGGGCAACGAGTCTTCCACCAAAGGGGATCGTTGGATTTCGAAACGGTCTACCGGACACGATACACCTCCCTGGGGCCACCTCGACCCGGACTTGTCAATCGAGACTTCTCAAGGCTGCCAGCACCACCTTCGGCAGGGCCGCAATCGGAAAAATGGGTGAGTCCCATCGTCAGGCACCCGCCTCTGCACAACAACTCAATTTACGCTGATTTTACCTGCATCGATTTTGCATCAAGTTCGATTCCTTTGCAAGCGGTCCTTGAATCCCAAGACCGTGATGCAAGAATGGAGGAAGTGGACGCAGAGGCGGAGACGATCCAAATGCAAACCAGGGCCCGACAGGGGCTCCGCACCACCCGAGACGGAGATGAACCCGTTTCCATTCGGAAAGTGACCGCGAAGAGAGGCGCCGGCCTGTGCCCGCCGGGGTAAAACGGGATCCGGCACCCCCGCTTCGAGGCCTGTACGGCCTGATTCACCTCCGAAAGGGCCCGGGACTCGGTTACAATGGCTCGCGCTTGGGCACTCGAATCAATATAGACCTAATTATCGACCTTAATTGAGGAGCGAACAACATGGCCAGCCAACAGGGAGACCAGCCAGCAAAAGTCGTGAATGTGGACTGCGACCGTCCGGAGAAGGAGAGGGAGAACCACTACGCCGCGGAGAGAAAGGCCGTCGAGGACCTGGGAGGGGAGTTGGTTCTGTTGTCGGCACAAACCGAGGAGGAGATCATTCGAGCCTGCGCCGGCGCCCGGATCATCCTGACCGAAGGCTTGTTCACGCCCATCACCAGAAAAGTCCTGGAGGCCCTGCCCGATTGCTGGGCCGTGGGCCGCTACGGGATTGGAGTGGACAATATCGACGTCGATGCCGCCACCGACTGCGGCATCGTGGTCTTCAACGTGGCCGACTATTGCGTCGAGGAGGTTGCGGACCACGCGGCAGCCCTGGTGCTGGCCTGCGCCCGGCGCGTGGTCATCCTGGACCGTCATGTGAGGGCCGGCGGTTGGGACAATCCTCCGCTGGAGCACCCGCTGCGCCGCGTCGGCCGCCTGACATTGGGATTGGTCGGTTTCGGCAACATCGGCCGCCGCATGGTCCCCCGGTTGCAGGGGTTCGGCATGCGTATCCTGGCCACCGACCCCTACGTGGATCCCCGATTGGCCGCTGAAGCCGGCGTGGAGTTGACTTCGCTGGATAGGGTCCTGAGAGAGTCGGACCTGATTTCCCTGCACACCTTCCTGAACGCCGGGAGCCGGCATCTCATCGGCGCTCCCGAGTTGCGGCTGATGAAGCCCTCGGCTTTCCTGGTCAACACCAGCCGGGGAGGAGTGGTGGACGAGGAGGCGCTGATCCAGGCCCTGAAGGAACGGCGCATCGGCGGCGCCGCCCTGGACGTGACCGAGCAGGAGCCCCTGGGGGCCGACAGCCCCCTCAGAAGCCTGGACAACGCCGTGCTCACACCCCACCAGGGATCCAGCTCGGTGGAGTCGGGCGAGGACATTTGCCGCGGCGTGACCGAGGCCCTCTCCTGCCTGATCCAGGGATACTGGCCCCCCTTCCCCTTCAATCGATCCGTCCAACCCAGGCGGGAGTTGAAACCCAGGCCGTGACGACCGAAGGGTCGGCCAGCGGTACGTGTTTGGCGTGATTGTGAAGCGGGGCGCCAGACCCGTGCCGGCAACGCGTCTCTGCCCGTGCCGCTGATATTTACTCACGTGGCGCCGCGTTTGCCCCCCACCGGCTCGACTGCGGGCTCCGCCCTGGTCTCACCGACTCCCCCTCAAGGGGGGAGTGATCCTTGAGGCCTGCACAAGGCTTCTTGCCCGATTCCTTGGCATTCCTTGATGTAAACCATGTTCCCGGTCCAATGTGTAAACGACGTCATCGGTTAGTACCGCGGGAATCACTCCCCCCTCGAGGGGGAGTCGCAGAAGCCGAGCCGTCAGGCGAAGGCTGATGCGGTGGGGGGGCCAACCAATACCCGCCACCTCGCCCAAGGTAGTGCCTCTGATCGTCACTCACGGGGCGCCGCGTTTGCCCCCCACCGGCTCGACTGCGGGCTCCGCCCTGGTCTCGCCGACTCCCCCTCAAGGGGGGAGTGATCCTCGAGGCCTGCACAAGGCTTCTTGCCCGATTCCTTGGCAGGATGTAAACCATGTTCCCGGTCCAATGTGTAAACGACGTCATCGGTTAGTACCGCGGGAATCACTCCCCCCTCGAGGGGGAGTCGCAGAAGCCGAGCCGTCAGGCGAAGGCTGATGCGGTGGGGGGGGGAAAGCGGGCTGCCGGTGGTCAGCTGGGCGCAAGCCATTGGATCGCCCCTGCCTAGCCCCAGGTCTCCAGCGGGTGCCGGCGATCCTTGAGAGGCAGGGCCACCCGGGCTCCGGTCTTCTGCGACTGGTAGACCGAGGTGATCATCTCGATGGTCCAGCGTCCATCCTGCTCACTGCAGACCGGCTTGCGGTCCTGCTCGATAGCCTCCAGCAGGTCAGCCACCAGCAGGGCGTTGCCCAGGGTGTGGTTGTCGGCTCGGAAGCGGCTTCCCTCCGGCGGGCTGGCCTCAATGGACTCCCAGCGGTGCCTCTCGTCGGGCAGCCAGCCCGGTGAGCGCAGGATTTGGGGCTGGCCTCTCGGATAGACGTCGTTCGGCAGGTGAATCACGCCCTTGCTTCCGTAAAACCAGAGGCCGAAGCGTTTTCGGTCGGTTCGATCGCTGGCCTTGGAGCCGAAGTAGGCATGGATGCCGCGGCTAAAGCCGAAAACCGCCGCGATCTGGTTGCCAGCCACCGGGCCGATGGGTTCGGTAGCCTCCCGGACCTGCCCCCGGCCCACCTCCTTCCCATCCTCGGTCACGTGAGAGAAGACCCACTTGGGATCGCCCAGGAAGTACCGCATCATGTCGCAGATATGGGGGCCCAGCACCATCAGGTCCTCTCCGCCGGCACGCCGGTCCTCCTTGCCCCGTCCGCGCACCTCCTGGATCATGCCGATCTCCCCGGCTTCGATCATGGCCCTGACACGGGTGACGAAGGGCGAGGTCCGCATCTGGTGGGCCATCTGGAGCTTCACCCGGTTCCGCTCCACGGCCGCGACCATGCGATCGGCATCGGTCAGGCTGGGGGCGAAAGACTTCTCATGGAAGATGTGGCAGCCGGCCTCGGCGGCAGCCGTGGTCATGGCCGCCCGCTGGTCCAGCCAACGCGGAGCGACGGCGACGATGTCCAGCTTCTCGCTGTCCAGCATCCGGCGGTAGTCGGGGTAATCCCGGTCGGCGCCGGTACGCTCTTTGGCCCTGGCGCGGCCCTCGTCGTCAGGGTCGGCCACCGCGACCACCTCGGTACAGTCAAAGGCCCGCCACACCGTGTCGAGCCCGTGCCCGTAGTCTCCGCGGCCGGTGTGGCCGATCACGCCGATGCGATACTTTTTCCGACTGGCCGAGGCCATAGCCGCCAACCCTGCCAAGCTTGCCTGCAAGAAAAATCGCCGTTTCATCCTGGGTTTCCGAAGCTCTCCGAAATTATAGCAAAAGGCTTGGGCCGGTTCAGGTGTCGCCAGCACAGCCAGCCGGCAATCAGGGAACCCGCCGCCGCCAGGCCGTAGTGCAGCAGGGCTCCCCCGTAGGGTTGGTCGATGGCCTGCTGCAAGAGGCCGAGAGTCAGGTAGGAAGCCAGCGCCAGAGGGATCAGGCCCGCCTCGGCCCGCAAATAGACATAGGCCGCCAGCAGCGCGGCTCCCAGCAGCAGGCCCCTCACCAGCCATTCCCCCAGGTCCTCGAAGCCGGCGCCCTGCCCCACCAGCCCCAGCAGGATCAACAGGCCGCCGGCATAGCGGCGCCGGCTCCAGCCGCGGGTCAAGACCTCCACGGCCGCAATCGCCACTAGCAGGACGGACAGGAGCATGAGGTATTGGGTGATCGACTGGATCAGCGGACCGAGCGCCGGCAGGAAATCGTCCAGGGCTCCGAACCTTGGCCATGCCGGACCCTTGGCGGTGGCGAAGGTCGTTGCCAGCACCTCGAGCGCCTTGGCCACCACTCCCACAGCTATTCCCAGGGCGATTCGTCCACCGGTGGCCTCACCGCCCCAGCGGACGGAGGCCTTGACCCAGCCAAACAGCAAGGCCAACAGGAGAGAGAGAAAGAGGGTCCCGATGAGACTGACCGCAATCAGCGCCAGAAGCTGATGGCTGAGAGGCTCGGCCGTGGTCAGATTCGAGGTCAACGCCGGCCACCCATTGAAAAAGCCGGCCAGCTGGAGCAGAAACAGGATTGGGGCCAGCCAGAAGAACGTTCGAGACGAAAACTTTCCCCGGCTCCAACGGATGAGGGCGACCACGGCTCCGACCACCGCTCCCAGAGCAAGCAGGACGCCACCGATAATTCCGAGGACCCCGACAAGATTGCGGCGGCTGCGTTCGTCCCTCTGCCACTCCTCGGGCAGGTGAACCAGGCGGTAGACGTCGGACACTTCATCGCCCGCCACCACGGCCGCCACCCGAGCCTCTCCCTGGGGAAGCGGCCGGGTTCGATCGGCAAAGACAAAGGTCCAGTCCCGGCGGGCCGGCCGCTGGGAGGGCTCGGCGGAAATCTCCTTGAGATCTCCCGGTTCGAGGCCGAAACGGGCCGAAACCGCACTCTGAGCCTTTGACCGCGCCTCCTCCTCGGATAACGCCGCTCCCTCCCGGGCCTCCGGAAGCCTGTGAATCACACGGGGAACCGACTCTGAATCGGCGACAATCACCCGGTACTCCTCGGCCCGTTCCTCCACGCTTCCTTCAAAGGTGGCATACCGAATCCTCCAGCGGACCCCGGGAACATAGGAGCCGGCCAGTTGCTCGTGCGTCTCCCGCCCCGCCGTCTGCCAGACAAAGCGCCCGGCCTGGGTGGCCCCCCCTCGAACAGACACCATCTCCCGCCAGGTCGGGGGAATTTGAACGCCTCTTTCCTCCAGCACTTCCCGGGCGATCTTCACCGCCTGCTCCCGGTCCACTTCCAGCCCGGGCACATCGGTCTGAAATCTCGCCAGCAGGGCCCAGACCGCCAGACCGGCAATCCCGCCCAGCAGCAACCCGGAGCGCAGGGCCGGGACCAGGACCGGAACGCTCCGAACAGGCGGAGCTTCCGCTTCGACCTCGGCCGCCCGGGGCGCAGGGGGACTCCAGGCCCCGTTCAACTTGTCGGACGACAAGGCGCTCCATTCCCCGGCCCGCCATCGGACCCACCCAATGGCCCCCAAGGGAACCAGGGTGAGCAGCACCACCAGGACCTGATCGACCCAGACGCCGGGCGCCGCGGATACGAACAGCGGGATGGCAAACCAGACCACGTCAAAGGCGAAGTGGAGGACGACAGCCGGCAGCAGTCCATACCTCAAGTAGATGGCGCCGAAGAAAAAGGAGGGCAGGATCAACTCCACCACCCGGGCGTAGGCGGGTTGGGTGGGATAGGCCGCGTGGCCGGCGCCGAAAATCAGCGCCTGCAGCACCATGGCCGCTCCGATCCAGAGTGCGGGCTTTCCGAAACGGCGCCCCAGCAGCGCCGCGCCGGCCAGGGGGACGGCGCGAAACAGGCACTCCTCCCAGAAGCCGGCCTGAAGCGAGATGGCTATGGAGGAAAGCCAGGGCAGATAGGTTGCCAGGACGTCCGGCTGCAGCAGGGCGTTGGAGGGGGACCACCAACCCAGCACGTTGTTGGAAAAGAAGTAGAGAGCCACCTCATAGCCGAAGAAAAGCGGCACCAGCAGATATGCCGCCACCGTATATCCCAGGACCGGCCTCGTATTGACCACTCCCCGAGATCCCAGTTTCCAGAGCTGAATGTGGTGGGGAAAAGCCTTCCGCGAGAGCGTCTCGGCGGCCATGAAGGAGAGGGTCAGCAGAATGCCCAGGGCCACGAACTGGACCAGGGCCCCCGCCATCTGGCTGGCCAGGAATCCGTTCCGAGACAAGGCCGTGTCGTAGTTCATCCAGGCCAGCGGCAGTTGGTTGAGGGCCACCAGGCCTTGCAGAAAGGCGACCAACAGACCCCAGAAAAGCGCTTGTTTCCACAGCACCCAACCCCGGCGCAGGAGAAGAAACAGCCCTATGAGACACCCGCCCAGGATATAGACCATCACCATGGCCACGCCTCCAATGGCCCCGATGGTGGTGTTGGAAGAGCGCATTTCCTGATAGCGCCGGTTGAAGGACTCGGGCACCTTGATAAAGCGCTCGATCTCGGTGAACCGGTCCCCGCCTACCGTCAAACCCAGCCGGTAGCGAGCTTCCCCGATATCCTGGCGCCGGTGCTCGTAGACCAGCCGGTGATCGGTTCGCCCTCCGGGTTGCACCTCCTGGGCGTGCTCTACCAACTGATAAGGCTCCAGCTCGATACCCAGGATCTCCTTCAGCCGGGTTTGGGCCAGGTTTCGAGCCTCCTCGCCTGAAAGAGTGGCGCCGGGCTGGTCTTCGGGCAGCTTCTCGCGAAACCCCCACAACTCCCCGGCCGGGGTAAAGCGCATCAGGCTTTCGGTGGTTTCCTTCTCGCGGAAGTGGCGGACTCGCCAGGTGTAGGCGGAGTAGAGGTCGCTGGCCATCACCCGGGAGAACGTCTCCTTGCCCCCGCCCTCGAGCTCGATGTAGTTCTGCACCTGCGAGCTCGAACCGAAGGAGGCGGCCTGCTCAAACTCCCGCGGACCCCATTGGTAGCGGCCGGCCAGTTCCCGGGCCCGCTGCAGAGCGCCGGCCCGATCCATCTGAAGATCCAGGGTGATGAGAGGGAAGGCCTCGCCAAAATAGCGATAAGCCCCCGCCAGAGAACCCAGCGAGAGCAGCACCAGCACAATCCAGAACAAGAGTCGATTGGTTTTCATGGGCATGCGTTGAGATCAACCGTCAATTGAATGGCTTCCCCCCGGGCTTGAGCGGGGTACCTGTTTAGCCGGGCCCCCGCCCTGCCGTGCGGATCATTCGAGGAAAAACGGCCGATCGTTAATGAAGATGAACCACCAATGGACACGAAGGAACACAAATAGACCAGAAGACAGATGGACATCCTTCAACGACAAGCGGCGCCAAAATGCTTCTGCAATTCTGTGCCCTTGGTGTGACGATGTCATGGGATGAAGGCTTCCCGGGAGCGCGGGCGTCCCGCCCGCACCAAGCCTGGCACAGCCACGGCCATCTCCCCCACTTGCAACAACCGGGAACGGCGCCCGGGCTTTCCCTTTGCCTGGCCGATGAGGTTTCCGCCGACAGGGTGGCTGCCTGCAGCATCGCACTGAAGCTCAGCGGCGGCCAAAGGGACAGGATGCGGGCGGGACGCCCGCGCTCCCAGGCGATGCCGTCCCGGCGGTGCGGTGGGGGGTGTCTGGCGGGCAACTTCTCAGAATGTCGACATGCACCCTTTGGAAAACTCCCGTTTGCCCGCGAGCCGGGCCCCCGCCCGGCCGTGCCGATCATTCCAGGAAAAACGGCCGATCGTTAATGAAAATGAACCACAAATGGACACGAATAGACACAAATAGACCAGAAGACAGATGGACCTGCTTCAACGACAAGCGGCGCCAAGATGCTTCTGCAATTTGGTGCCCTTGGTGTGACGATGTCATGGGATGATGACTTCCTGCCCCTTGGTGGATATCTTTTTTCCCTTGGTGTCTTTCTTCGTGGCCCTTCACGGACCCCCTTTCGAGTCTTTTCCAACCCCTTGGAGTCCCTTCGCGGACCCCCTTCCCGACCTTTGGCGGAACCCTCTCGAGCCTCCTCCAACCCCTTAGTGGCCCTTCGCCGTTCTTCGTGGCCCTTCGTGGATTTCTTTTTTGGTCGTTCGTCGTTAGTCCCTCAATTGGTTTCAAAAAAGCGTCGTTCGGGAACGCGCCGCCTCTCCAAAACCACGCTAAGCACGGTACTCAGCCGCGAAGCCTCTGAGATTATGCCATACGGCCAGCCAAATGCCAGCCGGACTCCCGCCAGCCTCGGTCCCTGAATCGGAAGCAACAGACCGCTTTCGAACCGGGCCGTGCGGCCGATGGCGGGTTTATGTTATGTTTGGGAGGCTTATCAATGGACCTCAACTGGCCTGGACATTCATGCGAGTCACCGATCCGGCAAGGGGATTGAGAATTGTCTCCGGCATGATGGTGGCTGCCTTGGTTGCGGCGGCCTTGCTTTGGGCCCGGCCGGCAACAGGCGGCGATCCCGCCGCGGCCACGGACGCGGGCAGCCCCACCTATTTCCAGCAACACATCCAGCCGATTCTCGAGACCCGGTGCCTGTCTTGCCACCAGGCCGGCTCCACGGTTTCCAGACTCGACCTCTCGACCCGGGCAGCCGCCCTGCGGGGCGGCGAGCGGGGGCCGGCCTTGGTCCCGGGAAACCCCGAAGCCAGCCTGCTGATCCAGCTCGTGACCCATCGCAAACAACCCTTCATGCCGATGGGCGGCGAGCGCCTGCCCCAAGCGGAAATCGACCGCCTCAGCCGGTGGATCTCGGCCGGCGCCCTCTACCCCGAGGACGGGACGGCCGACCTGTCCCGAGAGGATGCCAGACGAGCCGCGGGGCGGAAACTCTTTGTCGAGCGGGTAAAGCCGCTCTTCGAATCCACCTGTCTGAAATGCCACTCACCGGAGACCAGGGCTTCCGGACTGGACCTCTCCAACCGGGCGGCCATGCTGGACGGCGGTGAGAACGGGGCGGCGGTCGCACCGGGGGATGCCCGCGCCAGCCTCCTCCACCGGGCCGTGGCCCACCAAATCGAGCCCCACATGCCCTTCCGCTCACCCAGGCTGGAGCAGAAGACCATCGACGCCCTGGCCCACTGGATCGACGCCGGGGCGCCTTTCGAAGGAACCCTGAAGGCCTCCTCCGGCGCCATCCCCACCGCCCACTGGGCTTTTCAGCCCCCCGCCCGGCCATCGCCACCGCGGGTTGACACTCCGGGCTGGGTTCGGAACCCGATCGACGCCTTTGTGGCCGCCGAGCACCGGAAGCGAGGCCTCCAGCCGGTGAGCGCCGCCAGCAAGCGGATGTTGCTGCGGCGTGTCTTTCTGGACCTGACCGGCCTGCCGCCGACCCCCGAAGAGACGGCTGCCTTCCTGGCCGACAATTCCGACGAGGCCTACGAACGAGTGGTGGACAGGCTGCTGGGCAGTCCCCGTTACGGCGAACGCTGGGGGCGCCACTGGATGGACATCTGGCGCTACAGCGACTGGTACGGCTGGACAAAAACCAACCAGGTCCGCTACAGCCACCGCCACCTGTGGCGCTGGCGGGATTGGATCGTCGAATCGGTCAATGAGGACAAGGGTTACGATCGCATGGTGCTGGAGATGTTCGCGGGTGACGAGCTGGCTCCCGGCGACCCGGACGTCGTCCGCGCCACCGGCTACCTGGCCCGTAGTTGGTACCGGTTCAACCGCAACGTCTGGCTGCAGGAGACGGTGGAATACGCCGGAGCCTCCTTTCTGGGTCTGACGGTCAAGTGCGCGCGCTGCCATGATCACAAGTACGACCCCATACTGCAGACCGACTACTACCGGCTGCGGGCCGTCTTCGAGCCTCACCAAATCCGCATGGACCGTGTTTCGGGACAACCCGACCTCGGGAAGGACGGACTGACCCGGGCTTACGACGCCGACGCCGGCGCCCAGACCTACCGCTTCCTGCGGGGCAACGAGGCCAGTCCGGATGAGGACCGCCCGCTGAGTCCGGGAGTGCCGCGCCTCTTCGGCCAGGCAATCCTGAAGGTCGAGCCCATCCGGTTGCCGCTGGAAGTCTCCTACCCCGCCGTGCGCGCCTTCGTGCATGAGGACCTGATCCAGGCAGCCAGGGACAATATCCGCCAGGCCGAATCGGAGGTGGCGGAGGCCGCCGCGGCCCTGGCGGAAGTGGAGGGATCAAAGAGGCCACCGGCTCCGGCGGCGCCGGGCGTTGGGGAGGATGCCGCAACTCCCGAAGCGCCCGGGCAGACCGAAGAAGAGGCGGCTGCGGCGCGGCGCCAGGCACGGAACCGGGTCGCCCTGGCCCACAAACGCCTGCGGGCCGCCCGCGCCCATCTGCCGGCGCTGGAAGCCCGCATTGAGGCCGACAAGGGCAGGCATGGCCTGATCCCGGGCCTTGACGCCGAGGCGCTGGCCGCCGCCGCGCTCCGCGAGGAACGCAAGGCGCGCATTCTCAAGGCCGAGGCCGAGTTGCTGGAAGCCAGGCAGGAGCTCAGCGAAGCCTTGCTCAACCCCAATCCTAAGCCGAAAGCAGCCAAAGCCCCCCAGCCCGGGCAGAGAAAGGACCCGCCCGAGAAGAGTGAGAAATTCGCCGACGAGAAAAAGATCGCCGAGGCCCAAAAAAAGCTGGAAGCAGCCGTCGAATCCCTGAAGGGGCCCACCGAAGTCCATACGGCGGTCGGTCCCGGCTATCCCCGTACCAGCACCGGGCGCCGCCTGGCGCTGGCCCGCTGGATCGCCAATCCCAATAACCCCCTGACGGCCAGGGTAGCCGTCAACCACCTGTGGCTACGCCACTTCGGCGAAGGGCTGGTCTCCACCGTCGACAACTTCGGTTCCAGCGGTCGCCCCCCCTCCCATCCGGATCTGCTGGACTGGCTGGCCGTGGAATTCATGGAAAGCGGCTGGAGCATGAAGCACCTGCACCGCCTGATGGTCACCAGCAACACCTACCGCATGCAGTCGGCCGCTCCCCGGGATCATCCCGGCCGCGTGACGGATCCGGACAACTCCCATCTCTGGCGCATGAATCCCCGGCGCATGGAGTCGGAAGTCGTCCGGGACAGCTTGCTCTACCTCGCCGGCCAACTCGATTCCACCATGGGCGGACCCGAGATCGCAGCCGGCAAGGCAGGGGAGCTGCCGCGCCGCAGTCTCTACTTTCAGCACACGCCCGACACGCAGGCGGCCTTTCTCAAGGTGTGGGACGCGCCCAGCCCCAACGAGTGCTTCCGGCGAAACGAAAGCATCACGCCCCATCAGGCGCTGTCGCTTTCCAACAGCCCGGTGAGCCTGTCGATGTCCCGAATCCTGGCGCGGAGTCTCAGTGCAGGGGCCGGGCAGGCGGAAGGCCGTCAGGGACGGTTCGTCGACCGGGCCTTTGACGCCATCCTGGGACGGGCCCCGTCGAACCGGGAACGCATGGAATCCCGCAAGTTTCTGCTGGCCCAGGCCGGGACTTACAAGGGCGCGGCCGATCTTGAGGCCTTCGACGCAGGGGTCAGGAACGAAAAAGTACCGCCCTCCGCCGATCCGCTCCTGCGGGCGCGGGAGAGCCTGGTGCACGTGCTGTTCAACCACAACGAATTCGTGACGATCCGCTAGGCGGTGGCCATGAAAAAACCTCTTCCCTTCCAAGCGACCGGGTGCTGCGGGTCCAGCCGCCGCGTCTTTCTGGCCGACGCCGGCATGGGTTTCACCGGGCTGGTGTTGGGCACCATGCTGGCCCGCGACGGGCTTGCGGCGACTCCGTCGGCTGTCCCCTGGTCGCCCCCCGACGGCCAACCCCACTTCACTCCCAAAGCCAAGCGGGTGATCTGGATCTTCATGCTGGGAGGGGTCAGCCACCTGGAAAGCTTCGATCCCAAGCCCGCCCTGAACCGGTACGCCGGCATGTCCATCGCCGAGACGCCCCACGGCGGCGCGCTCACCGCCAGCTACACCAAGGACAACCTCCGGCCTTTCCTCACCGGCGACCTGCGGCACATACGAACCAAGGTCTACCCCTTGCAAATCGGCTTCCGCAAGCGCGGGCAGAGCGGCATCGAGGTGAGCGACTGGTGGCCCCACCTGGGGCAATGCGTCGACGACCTCTCGGTCATTCGCTCCATGTGGACCACCGACAACAACCACGGAGCCATCCTGCAGTTCCACACCGGACGCCATATCTTCGACGGCTACCTGCCGACCATCGGTTCCTGGGTGCACTACGGACTGGGATCGCTGAACGAGAACCTGCCGCGGTTCATAGTGCTGGGGGAACCGCCCGGGGACTGTTGCGGCGGCATCGGAACCCACGGCGCCGGCTATCTCGGCCCCGCCAATACCGGGGTGCCCATTGAGGTGGACCCGGAAAACCCCCTTCCCTTCGCCTCACCCGGCCCCGATGTCTACCGGGCCGAGCAGAAGCGTGAGTACGAGTTGCTGGAGCGGCTGCACCGGCTGTCGGCAGTGAATTACCCGGAAGATCCCAAGTTGCAGGCACGCATCAAGTCCTACGAATTGGCTTTCCGCATGCAGACCGCGGTTCCCGAGGCCCTGCAGTTCAGGCAGGAGGGAGAGGAGACCCGCCGGCTCTATGGCCTGGAAGAGGAGGCAACACGACCCTTCGGCGAGGTATGCCTGGCGGCGCGACGACTATCCGAGCGGGGGGTGCGATTCGTGCAAGTCTATCACGGCACCTCGGGCAATCGCTGGGACGCCCACCGGGCGTTGAAGAAGAGCTACAACGGTTTGTGCCGGAAGGTCGACAAACCCATCGCC
This sequence comes from Acidimicrobiia bacterium, assembly GCA_965214265.1. GTDB lineage: Bacteria > Actinomycetota > Acidimicrobiia > Spongiisociales > ZC4RG35 > Bin76. The sequence goes on along the minus strand of CBDCBK010000007.1, from coordinate 31,851 downwards.
GGGCTGTTGAGGGACCTCAAGCAGCGCGGCCTGCTGGATGAAACGCTGGTAGTCTGGGCCACCGAGTTCGGCCGAACCCCCGGCGCGGAAGGAGCCAGCGGACGAGACCACCATCCCTACGCCTTCTCCATCTGGATGGCGGGCGGCGGCGTCAAGGGCGGACACGTTCACGGCGCCACCGACGAGTTGGGTTTTCACGCCGTCCAGGACCGTCACTACGTCACCGACGCCCACGCCACCGTGCTGCATCTGCTGGGCCTCGACCCCCGCAGGTTGGCAGTCCCCGGACGCAAGCGGCTGGAAATGGATTTTGGCCACCCCATCACCGACGTCATCGCCTGATTCCAAATCGAAGGGCCGCGGCTGAACGATTCTCGATTCGGGTCCAGCTCTCCGGGTAGAAATGCGGGTTAACGGCAGTTCCAATCGGGAATTCGGGGCCATCCGATGAATCTTGGTCTTCAAAGCTGGCTTTGAATCCTCACTGCCGGCGCCCGCAGCCGGCCGCTCCGGTTCGAAAGGGGACCCATGGAAATCACACCAAAGGCCGTCAACCGCCGGACCTGGCTGGCCGGCGCCCTCTCTCTGAGCTCGCTGCCCCTGGCGGCCTGTCTGAATCGACCGTCCAATCAAACCCAAACCACCGCCACGGACTTTTCCCGCTCCTTCTGCTACTACATCCCCCAGAACCAAAAGATCTTGGTCCGCATCCAGATCGAATGCCGGTGCCAGGTCTTCGACCGTTCCAGCGGCCGCTCGGACGAGTACTTCCTGACGGTCCGGACCCAAACAGGCCTGAGGACCAACCCGCCGTCCGACCACCTCGATCCGGGATACGACTTCTGGATGATTTTCTCCAGAAAGCATGTGTTGATCCGTCGGGTCCACACCTCCTCCTACAACCTCAATCCCAGCCGGCCGAAAGTGGACCGGTTCCATTCCAGCGGTTGGCGCCTTCAACCCACTCCGGCCAAATTGCTGGCCTCCGGGAAGGACATCCGTGAGGCCGTTCAATCCTGGCGTCCCCTGGTGGCCCGAAGCGAATTCGTGGGGGACGATCCTTCGCGAGGTTACCTGATCGAGTACCCGGTGAAATGGGCTGACGGAAACCCGGACGACACCTTCCGCGTCGAGACCGGCCCCGTGGTCCTGCTGGACCCCCAACGGTTGGAAGTGGGTCGCAGCCTGGAGTTCGATGATTTTCAGTGGGCTTATCTCGACTACCGCTCTTTCGATCGGGTGCGCTGCTTCCTGGAAAAGCCGACCTCCATTCTTTCGGGCGCCACCTACCAGCCCCCTGACCGCCTCCCTCGTCGACATCCGGCTCTGACGGGCGAGCAGGTTGCCGAAATCAGCAACCGCCTCTTTACCGGGTGGCAACCGCCCCTGCCCGCCGAGCAGTTGCGGAAGCTGTTTCAAACCGATCGCTATTCAGCCGTCGACCATCGACCGGTATCCACCACCCTTTACGCGCTCGATTGGCGGCCCGGTGAACCGACACCGCACCGCGCGGATCTTCCCGAAGCCGAAGAGACTGCGTCCTGAGAGGAGCTCCCCCGTGAAGACACCCTCTGCACTGTCTGCTGGCGACGGCGATGCTGTGTGCTTCGGCCTGCTTTCCGGGGCCCGGCGATTCGGATACCGACCGGTCCCGGCCCGGGCTCTTCGAACAGACCGACGTGTTTGTCGCCGGTCAGGACGGCGTGGCTCAGTTTCGCATCCCGGTGCTGCTGACATCCACCAAGGGGACATTGCTGGCTTTCTGCGACGCCCGGGTGGAAAGACCGGGAGACCCGCCCAACAACATCGACCTGGTCATGAAACGGAGCACCGACCAGGGCAGGACCTGGGGACCGCTCCGGGTGTTGCTGGACGTTGGAGAGGGCGCCACGGCCGATTCCTGCGGACTGGTCGACCGGAAGACGGGCACCATCTGGGTATTCACCGTCTACTGTCCGGTGGGGGTCGGCACCGGCACGGCCAAGCCGGGACTGTCGGGCGATACCTTCATGTACTGGGCCATCAAGAGCACTGACGACGGCCGGACCTGGTCGGACAAGATAGACCTCACGCCCATGTTCAAGAAGCCCGAGTGGAACTCCGGGTCCCCCGGACCCGGCAAGGGCATGCAGATGCGAAGCGGACGCCTGATCGTCCCCAAGTATTTTGTGAAGGACGGTTACGCGGCTTCTCACGTGGTCTTCAGCGACGACCACGGAGAGTCCTGGACGATCGGCAGCGAAGCTCACACGAACGGGACCACCAACGAGAGCCAGGTGGCGGAGCTGAGCGATGGAACCTTGCTACTGAACATGCGAGGGACCGAGGGGAACCGGCGCAGAATCAGCAGAAGCACTGACGGGGGGATGAGCTGGTCGGAGGTCAGCCTGGATCCGGCTCTGGTCGAGCCTCGCTGCCAGGCCAGCCTCTCGAACTTCACCAACCGGCTGGATCACGATAGAAACCGGCTCCTCTTTTCCAACCCGGCCGCCATCGAGCGCAGGAACATGACGGTTCGTCTCAGCTACGATGACGGCCGCACCTGGCCCGTCTTCCGCCAGGTTCATGCCGGGCCGTCCGCCTACTCCTGCCTGACGGTGCTTCCCGACATGACGGCCGGCTGCCTCTACGAGAGAGGCGGCCAGACCCCCTACGAAAAGATCACCTTCGCCAGATTCGACCTGGAATGGTTGACCCAGGGCAAGGACAGCCTGACAGGCAGCGGAGAGTCGCCCTGATTGTGTCCCGGAGAATTCATCTGGCGGGGCCACCGTGATCGGAGGCCGCTGGGAGCAGGTGCCGACCGCCGCTTCGCCGCTTTTCCTGAAACCACGACAGGGCAGGAGGAGAGGATTTTTTAAAGACAGTCTCCGGGCGCCAGCCCGGCCTCCAGCTCAGCCGCCCCTGCGACCTCCGCGTATAGTCCCCTTCCCAACAACGCTCTAACCCGAAGTTCTCACCCTGTCGCTGGGTGTCGCCTGGGAAAGTGTTTGTTTTTAGCATCTTGAAGCGCTTTTTGGGAGAGCCTTCAGGGTACAGACTGCGCTGGGTGAGCCCTCGCTTGCCTGAAACAAACGCCTGCGCCTGGTGGCTGGAAACCGGTTCATAGTCAAGCATGGGTAGATTTTTGATTCACATCGATGCACAGGATGCACAGGATTTTTTCCGGAGACGGCTGGCTTGTGTTCCCGGACATCCTCAAATCCGCACGCGATCATCGCCCGAGTTAGCGTCTCCTGCAGCAGCCTCCGGTCCTGATTATCCTGTGTATCCTGTGCATCGATGTTCAATTTATAGTCCTTCTCGATGGATCTGCCCAGTCGCGGGGGGCGGGCGCCCGGCTCGCAGGCAAACGGGAGTTTCCCAAAGGGGACAGGCCGGCTTTCAGAGAAGTCGCCCGCCCGATACCCCCACCTCACCATCGGGACGACACCCCCGGGAGCGCGGGCGTCCCGCCCGCATGCTGTCCCTTCGGTTGCCGCTCAGTTTCCCTGCGATGTTGCAGCCGACCGCCCTGCCGGCGGGAACCGCATGAGCCCGGCCGAAGCAGAGGCAGGGCGCCGCTGCCGGTTGATTCCGGTGGAGGAGATGGCTGAAGCCGCGGGAGGATTTGTGCGGGCGGGACGCCCGCGCTCCCGGGGGGGCTTCCTCCCATGACATGGTCACACCAACGGGACAAAAGTGCCGAAGCATTTTGGCGCTAGTTGTCGTTGAAGGAGGTCCATCAGTCCTCGTGCCTATTCGTGTTCATTGGTGGTTCGTCTTCATTGACGAACGGCTGTTTTCCCTCTGAGTGATGCGCACCGTCGTGGGGGGGGGGGCGGACTTATTTGAAACAAAACCTGTTTCACTCTCGAATGATCCGCCCCGTCGTGGGGGGCGGGGGCCCGACTTGCCTGAAACAAACGCCTGCGCCTGGTGGCTGGAAACCGGTTCATAGTCAAGCATGGGTAGATTTTTGATTCACATCGATGCACAGGATGCACAGGATTTTTTCCGGAGACGGCTGGCTTGTGTTCCCGGACATCCTCAAATCCGCACGCGATCATCGCCCGAGTCCGCGTCTCCTGCAGCAGCCTCCCGTCCTGATTATCCTGTGCATCCTGTGCATCGATGTTCAATTTATAGTCCTTCTCGATGGATCTGCCCAGTCGCGGGGGGCGGGCGCCCGGCTCGCAGGCAAACGGGAGTCTCCCAAAGGGGACAGGCCGGCTTTCAGAGAAGTCGCCCGCCGGATACCCCCCACCTCACCATCGGGACGACACCCCCGGGAGCGCGGGCGTCCCGCCCGCATGCTGTCCCTTCGGTTGCCGCTCAGTTTCCCTGCGATGTTGCAGCCGACCGCCCTGCCGGCGGGAACCGCATGGGCCCGGCCGAAGCAGAGGCAGGGCGCCGCTGCCGGTTGATTCCGGTGGAGGAGATGGCCGAAGCTGCGGGAGGATTTGTGCGGGCGGGACGCCCGCGCTCCCGGGGGGGCTTCCTCCCATGACAGGGTCACACCAACGGGACAAAAGTGCAGAAGCATTTTGGCGCCAGTTGTCGTTGAAGGAGGTCCATCAGTCCTCGTGCCTATTCGTGTTCATTGGTGGTTCGTCTTCATTGACGAACGGCTGTTTTCCCTCTGAGTGATGCGCACCGTCGTGGGGGGGGGGCCGGGAAACAAAACCTGTTTCACTCTCGGATCCGCCCCGTCGTGGGGGGCGGGGGGCCGGACTTACCTGAGATCGAACACCAGGGATGATTGCTGCCGCCGCCTACGCGGCTCAACTCTAACGCCGAGCTTTCCATGGGCTTACGCCCACGGCTAAGTGCGGACGCCGCATTCGCGGCTTACTGGAACCCCCGGGCTGGCGCCCGGGGAACAATCATTTAAAAATCCTGTCCCCCGGCAGTGTTGTGTTTTTGGGGAGAGCGGTGAAGCCGCGGTTGGAGTGGGTGACCCGGCGAAACGCCGCCTACAAGGCTTCCTTATAGAGCGGCGTAGCCGCGGCAGCACTTAGCCCGTATTTCTCACCGGGTCGCTGGATACATAATGAGAAGCAGTTTATCTTCAGTACCTTGATTGGGCCCATTTAAAGGGCTTGCGGGTACAGAAGCACGCGCTGAGGGAAAAACTCCTGCGCCAAGTTGCACTCTTGAGAAGAGTGCAACCCCCCGGTGAGGAATGCGGGCTGGCTGACGTGAAGTTGAATCGGTAAGCCCCCTACTCCCGGGCCGGCAGGTAGGCTCCGTCGCCGCTGCGCTCTCCCGGGGCGCCGCCGTCGTTGACCACTCCGTAGGCCAGGAAGGGGTTCTCCCCGGATATCTTCTCGATCCGGATATACCCCTGCCGGGTCTCCGGAGCGTAGCTGCCCAGAATGCCGTTGATCTGATGCCAACCGCGGGCCGGGATCGGCTTGGTGACGACGGTCTCCTCCAGCAACCCTGTCTCGCCGTCGTAGATCTCCAGATGGAAGACGCTGGCGCTCCCGTCCACCTCCCCGGTGTTGACCAGCGCCAGGTTGCTGCGGTTCTCCTCGTCCTGCTGCAACCCATCCACCCAGGCCTCCCCGGTGAAGGCCGCTCCCTCCGGCACCGCGTTGTAGAAGACGCTGTAGGATCCGCCGCCTCCCTCCGATCCCGTCCTGGCCCCGATCACGATGCCGCTCATGTCTCCGCCTTCCGCCACCACGAACAAGGGTCCCGCGTAGAAGCCCCGTGTCGACCCCAGCCCCGCTACCCCCCGCTGGCGCAGCTCCTCCACCACCTCCGCAATGATCTCCTGCCGGCCGGCTTCCAGCCTCATGCTGAAGGCGGCGGTGTTGCCCGCAGCCTCGATTCCCTCGGCCACAAACTGGAAATCCAGCCTCCTGGCCTCCCCTGAGAAGTTCGTCACCGTCAGCTCGCTGGTGAACGCGCTCGTCTCCACAATCACCGGCAGGGTCTGCCCCATCCTTCCCTCCAGCCAACTCGCCGCTACCGGAAAGACAAACGAGCCGTCCGAGTTGGCCTGGTCGTTGATCACCCCGTAGGCGTAGAAGGGAGCGGTTCCTTCCACACGCTCCACCTTGACGTAGCCCTGGCGGTTGCCCTCCACGCTCTCCAGCACTCCCAGCAGCCCCGAGTACTGGTGAAACTCTCCCGGCTCAAGCGTCACGTCTTCCAGGACTCGGGCATTGGTGTCTGTCGACTCTCCCGAATACACCGTCGTCCTCACAGTGATCGCACCCTCTTCCTCTGCTCCCATGTTCTGGAAGGCCACGTTGGAGCGGTCCCGGCTGTTCTGACGCAGCCCGCACAGATAGACCGCCTCGGTAAAGCCCTCTTCCTCCGCCACTCCCAGGTAGGCCAGCCCCGCCCTTCCCTCAGGCACCGCCGTCGTCGTCCGCACCACCGCCTCTACCTCAGACCCCAGACGCACCTCCACCCACAGCGTCCCGATCCGGTTGCCCGTTTCGGGAATCGGTATCCCCAAGCCCCTCAAATGGCCCAGGGCGTCGGTCTCAGTCTTCTGCACGCCGGGTGCCAGCACCTCCGAGGCCCTCCCGCTGCCCCCACCGATATGGGCCGTGTAGAGGTAGTCGAGCCTCTCCTCCCGCTCTCCCCGGTTGGCCAGGGTCAACTCCGAGGTGAAAAAGGACTGGTTCTGTCCCGCCGCGGACAGAATCACCGGAACGAACACAGACCCCGTCGTCAGCCGGAAGCTGCCCTCCCCCGGGTCCCTGCCGCAGTCATAGACGAAGGTGCCCGCTCTTGCCTCGGTAAAGGTAAATAACACTTCACAGGAACTCCCGTCATCGTAGGTCAGACTCAGCCTTCCCATAAGGGGGCCCGTCCATTGATAGGCGTAACTGCCCGATCGGGAGGTCCCCTCGCTCCGGGTGGCGGCTTGCTCTCCGACCGACTCGATCTGCTCGAACCGGTTGCCCTCGCCGAACCGCAGCTCAAGGCTTCCGGTGCTTCCCTCCTCACCCGTATTCCGCAACGTCAACCGCCGGCCCTCCAGGTCCTCCCCGGTGAAGTCCGACGGATCGTCCGGGTCCGGGTCCGGTTCCTCCGAGTCCGTCCTCCCTTCCCCCGGCTCCGACCATTCACTGATCCCCTCCTGGTTGACCGCCCTCACCTGCACCTGGTAGGCCGTCCCCTCCTTCAGCCCCGACAGCCTCACCTCCAGACCCGTCCCCTCGTGCCCCCCATCGCTGTAACCTGCCTCGCCACCCTCCCGGTAGCGCACCTCATAGTCCACGATCTCAGGCCCTCGGTTCTCCGGCTCTCTCCAGCTCACCTTCAAACTGTCGCTGCCCTCCGCCGTCACCACCGGCGCCCCCGGCGCCCCCGGCGGCTCCTCCTCGTCAGCCACCCGCACCCGGATCGCACGGCTCCCCTTCCGCTCCCTCTCCCCCTCACCGCTCCCTACCTCTACCACTACAATGTATTCGTTGTCCCCCGCTCCGCTCTGGGGGTCGTCACTGGCTACATCCCCCGGAGTCTCGTAGTCCGGCGCCTCCCGGAACAGCAGCTCCCCCGTCTCCTCCACCGCAAACAGCCCCCCGTCCGCTCCTCCGGCTATCCCATACTCCGTAATCTCGTCCTGCTTGTCCTGGTCTACCGCCTCCAGTTGCCCCACCCTCGTCCGGTTCTCCACGACCTCAAACGGGCCCAGGCTGGTGATCTCCGGCAACTCCTCCTCGTCACTCACCCGCACCCGGATCGCACGGCTCCCCTTCCGCTCCCTCTCCCCCTCTCCGCTCCTCACCTCTACCACCACGATGTATTCGTTGTCTGCTGCTCCGCTCTGGGGATCGTCACTCTCCACATCCCCCGGAGTCTCGTAGTCCGGCGCCTCCCGGAACAGCAGCTCCCCCGTCTCCGCCTCCACCGCAAACAGCGCCCCGTCCGCTCCCCCCGCTATCCCGTATCCCCCGATCTCATCGTCCCCGTCCACCGCCTCAATCCGTCCTACCCGCGCCGTGTTCTCCGCGACCTCATACGCCCCTGCTCTGGTGATCTCCGGCGCCCGGTTCAGCCCGCTCATCCGGAAGTTCCCCTGTCCTCCCAATCTTCCGCCGCAGCGAAAACTGTAGCTGCCCGCTCCCTCTCCCCTGAAGGTCAGCCGCACCTCACAGCTCTCCCCCCCGTCGTAGTCCAGACTCAACTCCCCCGTCGTCCGGCTGGTGTAGCGGTACCCGTAGCTCCCCGACCGGGTCCCCTCACCTCCCCCTCCCCGTCCAGCTCACTCTCCTCAAACCGCAGCCCCGCTCCAAACCGCAGCCTCAGACTCTGCGGTCCTCCCCCAAACGACCCCCGCTCCAGACTGGCCTCGATCCCCTGCAGATCCTCCGCCCGGAAGTTCGACCAATAGGCCCGGTCCAGCAACATCACCACCTGCACCGCCTCCGATTCCCGCCCGTTGCCCACCAGGTTGACCGCGCGCAGCTCAAAGACATAGACCGTCCCGTTTCCCAGCTCCCCGACCGTATACCCCGAGGCGTTGACCTCGCCGGGAGCGCTGTCTGCGATCGGGGTCCACTCGCCGAACTCTCCTCTCCCCTCCTTCAAACGGTACTCATAGCGCAGGATCGGGGTGCCCCCGTCGCTCTCGGGCGGACTCCACTCCAGCTGCACCGCTCCCTCCCCGGGCATCGCCATCAGCCCCAGCGGCGCCTGCGGAGGAAACAGCAGGCCACCACCGCCGCCTCCCCGCGGCGGTGGCGGAGGTGGTGGCGGGGGCGGAGGTGGTGGTGGAGGTGGTGGCGGCGGTATCCCGATTCCCAGAAAGATTGCGCTGAAAGCTCCCCAATTCTGACCTGAATCCTTCCCCCTCACGAAAAGGATGTGCTGGCCGGCATTGAGGCCGGTGGTGTCAATCGACGCCTCATAAACATCCCCGTCAATCGGATCGCCCGGGGCGTCCACCACATCCACCATGGTAAACGGTACCGGAGCGGGAGTCGTGACCCACGGGGGAGTGTCGATGTAGTACTCCGCGGATACGACAGGCTGCGTGGGCTCGACGCCGTTGTCGTTGTTGAACTGGCTGTCGCTCAGGGCGGCTCTGAGCGTGACTGAGGTGCCCCCCGCGACCACGGACGGCCATTCTCCCGCGCTCAGCGAGAGGCTGCCATCGACAACGTCGGGGCCCGAGGGCGTCATATAGGGAGTTCTCGCAACCTTGGCTGCGTAGTAGAGCGATGGCATGTTGCGCGGAAGCAGCGTGTCTTCGAAGTAGCTGCAGTCTTCGAAAAACTTGGTGCCGAGCTCGTACGTGAACGTCGCCAAGCCCATCCCTCCATAGCCGAAGTCCTCTGCCGTGCCGTCGGTGAGGTAAAGATCGAGCGCCTGCTGCGGGGTATGCAGATTGAAGAAAGCCAGCTTGCGGGCAAACGTTCGGAGCTGTGTATTGTTGGGGGCCAGTGTCTCCGTGAACCCATAGGGGTAAAGTATCAATTGGCCGGTGCTGTGGATATCCAGGTAGATGCCGGTAGCATCATCAGGCGCGGGGTCGGTGAGATTCGGTCCGCGCTGATCGGGAAAGATCGACCGAATGTAATTCTGGATGGACAGTACCTCGGGTTCCGAAGCCGCAGAAGCGCCGTGGTAGGTATTGCTGCATGGCTCATCACTCGAACCATCGCAGCAGTCCCACATGAAATCGAAGTTTCGGTTGAGGTCCGCGCCTCGACTGTTCGGTTCCTCTTCGCAGTAGTTTTCATTGACGTTCTTGCGCCACAACAGGCCCGCCTCGGCTTGTTTGCGGCCGTCCGGGTTAGCCAGCAGCATCAAGTGGACCTCGTGGTGGTCAAGCAGCCAAGTGGCATCGGCAGCGACACCGTATTTGCTGACCAAGTCCTCCGCGAAGCGGGTCATCAGCTCCGCCGGCGTGTATTCTCTGGCGTGAATCGACGAAGTGACGAACATCTTTGGCTTTGTGCCCGAGACGTTCTGGTTCGTCAAGACCAGGACCCGCATGTCATAGCCGCCCTGAGCGTCGGTCTTCAACCACGAATCACCGACATCAACCCAGCTCGCCAAAGTTGGGTTGTCCGCAACCATAGAATCGGCGGCGGCGAACGTCTCCTCGACGGTTCGGTAGCATGAGAAACCAGGTATCCCGGTCACTTCCGTCGCCGTGGCCTGCTCTGGAGCCTGGGCTGAACGGATCTCGCGGGGTGGGGCAAGTATCGTCGACAATTCTTGTGCGCTGACAGGTTCCGTTCTCAGCCCGCGCTGTTGCAGGCGCTGAAGCTGTTCGGCGGTGACCTCCACCACCAGGTAGCCATTCTCGTACTTGGATTCGATCGGCTCCAAACTCGCGGCAATGAGTCTGCCGGTCGGCAGATCGTCGAAGAAGACACGGACGATCGTCTCCTCGCCGGAGGTCTGCGCCCGTAACCCGGGGCCAACCGACGCAACAAGGATGCTCAACACAAATAGAATGGCCGACCCACTACGAATCATCCGAAAAACCTGGTTTAGAGTTGAAGGTCGGCTTTTGCTTTTGTAGGGAAGACGAGACACTTCCGCCTCATTGGCGGGAAGACCGGTGTTCGACGCCGACTGTAGGGTGTTAAGTCGCACTGGGTGCCAGTCACGTTGGAGCAATTTCTACTCGACAAGAAGTTTGCCAAGTCGACCGACCACACCCACCCGCGCCGGGTCCGTCGACACGCTCGCCTGCTGGCGTCCGGTTTCTCGGCGCCGCCGGCTCGACTGCGGAAAAGAGGCCAACGCCCTGTCCCGTGGCCGTGAGCAGTGACCACAGCAGCACGACCGTGACCGCCACGATGAACCGCATTCCCCTCGGCGCCCGCCGCAGGCCGGAGGACGTGATGGAGGCTTCGCAATCTACCATTCACGATGGAGATCATGTCCATTCTCTTTGTCGAAGGATCGGATCGCGGCGAAGACCGGCCCCGGTGCTCTCTGATGCGTATCTAGCCCGCATTTCTCACCAGGTCGCTGAGCATAAGGTCGAAACGTGCTTGTCTTTAACATCTTGCGGCGCTTTGTTTGGAGTCTTCAGGGGACAGACGGTGCTGGGCGCGCCCTGGCTTGTCTTTTCCGCTTCAGCGCGCACGTGCTCCCTCGAATGGTGTTCCGGCTACGCCCTTCGGTCACGAGCACGCGCTGAAGCGGAAAATCCTGCGCCAAGTTGCACTCTTGAGAAGAGTGCAACCCCCTGGTGAGAAATGCGGGCTAGAGCTCTTGAGTTGAAACAACATTATCAATTTTTTAAACCGACATCACTACTGTCCGGTTACAACTCAAACAATATCAACTGCTTACAGGATTCGGAACCTTCTTGTTGCAAATGGAATTTCTTAGGTACTTGATCCATAGAGACTTTTCCGAAGAAGGTGATGCTGAGAATTTGCAGGATTTCGCCGAGACTTCGGTCGATTTTCAATTCCCTTTTGAGGATAACCACGAGTAAGTAAACGCTGATGGCGATCCAGATCTGGGTCTTGACCGCGTTCTGGGAGGTTCCAAAGAAAGCCTTGATCCGCAGATATTGTTTGATCCATTTGAAGAACAACTCCACACGCCAGCGGCACTTGTAAAGATGGGCAATAGTCAGGGCCGGAAGGGTAAAGTTGTTGGTCAAGAAGACCATGCGCTTCTGGGTAGCGGAGAAAGTATGGCCGAAATCTTGGAGCGAGTTAAAGTCGAAAACACTCATTTCCACTGGTAACCTGATGGAATTAAACCTGTTACACTAACGTCTTGAAAGTTTAACCGGACAGTGGTGAACCGACATATAAAAAGAACTGCTGATCCGGGCTTGAGGCAACGGCGGCTTTGAACCGGTTTCAATGACATGTCGAGTTGACCGGTTTTTATGACTGGTGATCTGTCCGGTTTGTAGACCGACAGATACCTTGATTTCATTAGTCCAAGCGCCTGTGGAAAAGTGGTAAACAGTGTCCATTTTCCGCTTTCCCCAAACTGGATGGATTATCGATGAAGCTCCCATTCCAATCGAACGTCTGGAAATGGCATTGAGTGCCGAGCAGAGCGCCTACTCCCTCGCGGGCAGGTAGGCTCCGTCGCCGCTGCGCTCTCCCGGAGCCCCGCCGTCGTTGACCACCCCGTAGGCCAGGAAGGGGTTCTCCCCGGACACCTTCTCGATCCGGATATACCCCTGCCGGGTCTCCGGGGCGTAGCTGCCCAGAATGCCGTTGATCTGATGCCAGCCCCGGGCCGGGATCGGCTTGGTCACCACCGTCTCGGCCAGCAACCCTGTCTCGCCGTCGTAGATCTCCAGATGGAAGACGCTGGCGCTCCCGTCCACCTCCCCGGTGTTGACCAGCGCCAGGTTGCTGCGGTTCTCCTCGTTCTGCTGCAGCCCATCCACCCAGGCCTCCCCGGTGAAGGCCGCTCCCTCCGGCACCGCGTTGTAGAAGACGCTGTACTGTCCGCCCCCTCCTTGAGAGCCCGTCCTGGCCCCGATCACGATCCCGCTCATGTCCCCCTCGACCGCCGTGGCAAACACCGCCCCAGCCAAGGCCCGGCTGCCCCTACCCAGCCCCGCCACCCCCTGACTCCGCAACTCATCCACCACCTCGGGGATGATCTCCTGCTGGCCGGCTTCCAGCTCCATGCTGAAGCTCGCCGTCTTGTCGTCCCCCTCGATCTGCTCGGCCACAAACTGGAAATCCAGCCTCCTCGGCTCCTCCGAGAAGTTCGTCACCGTTAGCTCGCTTCTGAACTCGCTGGTCTCCACCACCACCGGCAGGGTCTGGCCCGCTGTTCCCTCCAGTGAACCCGCCGTCACCGGAAACACAAACGACCCGTCCGAGTTGGCCTGGTCGTTGATCACCCCGTAGGCGTAGAAAGGCGCTCTCCCCTCCACCCGCTCCACCTTGACGTAGCCCTGGGCCGGAACCCCCAGCACTCCCAACAGCCCCGAGTACTGGTGAAACTTTCCCGGCTCAAGCTCTATGTCGTCCAGCACCCGTGCAGTCCCATCCGCCGCCTCTCCCGAATACACCGTGGTCCTGAGGGTGATCTCGCCCGCTTCCGGCGCTCCCATGTTCTGGAAGGCCACGTTCGAGCGGTCCCGGCTGTTCTGCCGCAGCCCACACAGATAGACCGCCTCGGTAAAGCCCTCCTCCTCCGCCACCCCCAGGTAGGCCAGCCCCGCCCTCCCGTCAGGCACCAGCGTCGTCGTCCGCACCACCGCCTCTACCTCCGACCCCAGCCGCGCCTCCACCCTCAGCGTCCCGATCCGGTTGCCCGTTTCGGGAATCGGAACCCCCAAGCCCCTCAAATAGGTCAGGGCGTCGGTCTCCACCCTCTGCCTGCCTGCAGCCAGTACCTCCGAAGCTGTCCCGCTTCCTCCTCCCCGTTCGGCCGTGTAGCTGTAGTCGAGCCTTACCTCCTGCTCCCCCCGGTTGGTCAGCGTCAGCTCCGAGGTGAAAAAGGACTGGTTCTGACCTGCCGAGCTCAGGATCACCGGAACGAACAACGACCCCGTCGTCAGCCGGAAGCTCCCCTCGCCCGGGTCCCCCTCGCCGCAGTCATAGGCGAACGCGCCCACTCCCGTCTCGGTGAAACTCATTTGGATCTCACAGGAACTCCCGTCATCGTAGTCGAGCCTCACCGTTCCTCTGCCGGGACCAGTCTTCTCATAGGTGTAGCTGCCCGATCGGGTAACGCCCTCGCTCCGGGTGGCGGCTTGCTTTCCGCCCGACTCGATCTGCTCGAACCGGTTGCCCTCGCCGAACCGCAGCTCAAGGCTTCCGGCGGTCCCCTCCTCACCCTCCAGCCGCAAGGTCAGGCGCCTGCCCTCCAGGTCCTCCCCGGTGAAGTCCGACGGATCGTCCGGGTCCGGTTCCTCCATGTCCGTCCGCCCTTCCCCCGGCTCCGACCACTCACTGATCCCCTCCTCGTTGACCGCCCTCACCTGCACCTCATACACCGTCCCCTCCTCGAGCCCCGACAGCCTCACCTCCAGACCCGTCCCCTCGTGGCCCCCATCGCTGTAGCCTTCCTCGCCCCCCTCCCGGTAGCGGACCTCATAGTCCACGATCTCAGGCCCTCGGTTCTCCGGCTCTCTCCAGCTCACCTTCAAGCTGTCGCTCCCCTCCGCCGTCACCACCGGTGCCCCCGGCGCCGCCGGCGGTTCCTCCTCGTCAGCCACCCGCACCCGGATTGCACGCCTCCCCTTCCGCTCCCTCTCCCCCTCACCGCTCCTTACCTCTACCACTACAATGTATTCGTTGTCCCCCGCTCCGCTCTGGGGGTCGTCACTGGCTACATCCCCCGGAGTCTCGTAGTCCGGCGCCTCCCGGAACATCAGCTCCCCCGTCTCCTCAACCACCGCAAACAGCCCCCCGTCCGCTCCCCCCGCTATCCCGTACTCTGTAATCTCGTCCTGCTTGTCCTGGTCTACCGCCTCCAGTTGCCCCACCCTCGTCCGGTTCTCCACCACCTCAAACGGGCCAAGGCTGGTAATCTCCGGCGCCTCCTCCTCGTCAGCCACCCGCACCCGGATCGCACGGCTCCCCTTCCGCTCCCTCTCTCCCTCACCGCTCCTCACCTCTACCACTACAATGTATTCGTTGTCCCCTGCTCCGCTCTGGGGATCGTCACTGGCTACATCTCCCGGAGTCTCGTAGTCCGGCGCCTCCCGGAACATCAACTCCCCCGTCTCCTCAACCACCTCAAACAGCCCCCCGTCCGCTCCCCCCGCTATCCCGTATCCCCCGATCTCATCGTCCCCGTCCACCGCCTCCACTCGCCCTACCCGCGCCGTGTTCTCCGCTACCTCATACGCCCCTGCGCTGGTGATCTCCGGCGCCCGGTTCAGCCCGCTCATCCGGAAGCTCCCCTGTCCCCCCAATACCCCGCCGCAGCGATAGCTGTAGCTGCCCGCTCCCTCTCCCCTGAAGGTCAGCCGCAGCTCACAGGACTCCCCCCCGTCGTAGTCCAGACTCAACTCCCCCGTCGTCCGGCTGGTGTAGCGGTACCCGTAGCTCCCCGACCGGGTCCCCCTCACCTCCCCCTCTCCGTCCAGCTCGCTCTCCTCAAACCGCAGCCCCGCTCCAAACCGCAGCCTCAGACTCTGCGGTCCTCCTCCAAACGGCCCCCGCTCCAGACTGGCCTCACCCCCCTGCAGATCCTCCGCTCGGAAGTTCGACCAATAGGCCGGGTCCAGCCCCATCACCGCCTCCACCGCCTCCGATACCCGCCCATTGCCCACCAGGTTGACCGCTCGCAGTTCAAAGACATAGACCGTCCCGTTGTCAAGCTCACCCACCGTATACCCGGTGGCGTTGACCTCGCCGGGGGCGCTGTCTGCGATCGGGGTCCACTCCCCGAACTCTTCCCGCCCGTCCTTGAGACGGTACTCATAGCGCTGGATGGGAGTGCCCCCGTCGCTTTCGGGCGGGCCCCACTCCAGCCGCACCGCTCCGTCCCCGGGCATCGCCATCAAGCCCAGCGGCGCCTCCGGTACGAACAGCAGTCCGCCGCCGCCACCTCCGCCGCCGCGGGGCGGGGGCGGGGGTGCAATCCGTCGCTCCGGCGTGGCCCGTGCCGCCTCCGCCCCACCCTTCCCCAGGGCATTGACCGCACGCACCTCAAAGACGTATTCCCGGCCATTGACCAGGCCTCCCACCGTCACCCCGCGCGATCCCGCTCCCACGTTCTCCCACTCGCTCCACGCCTCTCCCACCGCTTGATACCGGACCTCGTAGCGGATGATGGCTGAGCCTCCACTATCCGACGGCAGGTTCCAGCTCAGCCTCACCGACCCGCTGCCGGAACTCGCTCGCAGATCAATCGATGACACCGGCTCGGGCGCCCCCGGCGGCGCTACCCGGACCTCGAGCGGCTCCTCGGGCGCCTCATTCGGCTTGCTGCCTACCGATGACCTCACAGCGCCTCCCGGAACCGTCATCGTCAACGTGTAGCTGTGGGCCACACGGTCGGTCCTCGGGGTCACCGTGGTGGTGAAGACCCGGTCGTCAATCGTCTGCAAGGCCCCGATCCCCGGATCGCAGAAGACCGTGTTGTTCTGATCGTCCACGCAGGCAGGGTCCTGACCCGTCTCGATGTCGCTGGCGCTGAAGCCCGTCACCGGTTCGGAAAAGCTGAACCGCACCCTGAACGGCCCCGACACCGGCGGCTCCGTGCCGCTCGCCATCACGACCGTCAGCGGCGTGACCGTCATCCCCTCGCCCGGATTCGACCAGTCACTCATCCCCTCGTCGTTGCTGGCCCGCACCTGCACTTCATAGACCGTCCCCGCATTGAGGTCCGAAAGCGTCAAAGTGCGCCCCGGCCCCTCATGCAGAGCGCCGCTGAATCGCCCCGTGCCTTTCTCCCGGTATTGCACGTCATAGTCGGTGATGTCCGGCCCCGTGTTGTCGGGTTCGCTCCAACTCACCTGCAGACTCTCGGCCGTCTCCCCCGAAAATGTGGGTGCTTCAGGAACATCAGGCGGTTCCCGCTCGTCCGTCACGCTGATCGTAAACGTCTGCTCCGCCTCCAGCTCCCTGGCTCCCGCACCGCTCTTCACTTCCACCCTCACCTCATACTCGTTGTCTCCGGGAGCCTCGAAGTCCGGCGCCTCCCGGAAGCTCAGCTCTCCCGTATCGGAAGCAATCGAGAACTGAGATTGGTCGGCCCCGCCCGCAATCTCCCAGCCCGTCACCTCGTCCCCCGGGTCGGTGTCCCTGGCCGCCAGCCGCCTCACCACCGCCTGGTTCTCCCGGACACTGATCGAACTCGGACTCGTGATCTCAGGCACCGTGTTGGGCGCCCCGGTGGTGTTGGTCACCGACTGGCTGCTCAGCCCCCTAGCCTCGTTGCCCACTTCATCCCGGATCGGGTTCGCCCCCACCCCCGTCGGAACCGTGTAGCTCACCCGGATCCCCGTATCTCCGTGCTCCACCGCCGGGTTGAGCGTCAGCGTCACCACACGGCCGCTGATCGAGACTCCCGTAACGCTTCGCCCGCTCCCGTCCACCTCCACCGTGAAGTCCCCCCTGGTTGGCCTCGACCCGCCGTCGAGCGCCTCTCCGTAGCTCAACGTCAGCGAGGCGCCGTCCACCGCCGTGCTGACGAGAACGGGCCGGACCCCGTCCACCTTGTGCCCCGCCTGCGGCGCCACCGCTTCATGGGCCAGATCCGCCGGATTGTCCGCATCGTCGGTGATCGTCCCCCCGTTCCGGTCGATCCTCCCGGCCTCTATGCTCACTCCATCGGTGTCTTCGTCCCCATCGGCCACCTCGTAGCCGAACACCAGCGCCGCCGTGTCCGTGCCTCTCAGGTAGCCGGCTGTGCGGGTCCGGCTCCCAACTCTCAACCTCAACCGCGGCGTCCCCTCCACTGCCACCGTCTCGCTGAACCTCACCGTCACCTCGATCTCGTCCTCCGCCGCATAGATCTGATCCCCGCCGGGGTTCGAGGTGATGGCCAGACTGCTCACTTCCGGGGGCGTGGTGTCTGGCGTCTCGTTCGTTACCGGCTCCTGGCTCACCGATTCCGCTTCGTTGCCCGGCACGTCCCGGATCGGGTTGGCCCCCGGCGTATAGCTCACCCGGATCCCCGCCTCCAAGTGCTCCGCCCCCGGATCCAGGGTCAGCTCCACCGCACTCCCCCTCACTCGTACTCCGGCGACCGTCCGCGCCCGATCGCCCCCCGACACCGTAAAGTCCCCCGTCGACGGGCTCGATCCGGCGTCGAGCGGCTCGTCGTAGGTCAGTGTCAGCGTCGTTCCGTTCACCACCGCTCCATCGGTAGCGGCCAATTCCGGCCGGACCGCGTCCACCTTCTGGCCCGCGTCGGCGGCCAGCCCGTCATGGTCCAGCTCCGCGGGATTGTCCGAGGTGTCCTCAATCGTCCCGCCCGACAGGCTGTCGGCCTCAACCCCCACCCCGTCGGTGTCGCTGTCCCCGTCGGCCACCTCATAGGCAAAGACCAGGGCTGCGGTTCCCGACCCGCCTCCATAGGTCGCCGTTCGACTGCCTCCCCCAACCTCGAGCATCAACCGCGGCCTGCCCGTCACCTCCACCGTCTCGCTGAATGTCACCGTCACCCGAATCTCTTCCCCCGCCGCATAGGTCCTGTCCGTCCCCGGATCCGAGCTGATCTCGACCGAATCCACCGTCGGCGCCGTCGTGTCCGGCGTCTCGTTCGTCACCGGCTCGTTGCTCAGTCCGGCCGCCTCGTTGCCCGGCACGTCCCGAATCAGTATCGCGCCCGACCCCGCCCGGTAGCTCACGCGAATCCCTTCCTCCCCGTGCTCCACCGCCGGGTCGACGGTGAGGATGACCGCACTGCCGCTGATTCCCACGTCGGAGACCGTTCGCGTCCGGTCGCCGCCCCTCACCGTGAAGGCGCTTTCGGGCGGCGGCGAGCCGCCGTCCAACAGCTCGTCGTAGTTCAACGTCAGGATCGAACCGTTAACGACGGCTCCGCCGGTGTCCTCCAGAACCGGCCGGACTCCGTCCACCCGATGACCGGACTGCGGGCTCACCGCCGGATGCGTCAACACGGCGGCATTGTCCGACGCGTCGGTGATCGTCCCCCGGTTCAGGTCGATGCCGTCGGCCGCTATGCTCACCCCGTCGTCGTCGCTCTCCCCTTCCGCCACCTTGTACTCGAACACCAGCGCGCCGGTGCCGGAGCCGTCCGCATAGTCGGCCGTTCGTTCCTCGCCTCCGACCTCGAGCTTCACCCGCGGCGTCCCCGTCACCCTCACCGCCTCGTCGAACGCCGCCGTGACCACGATCCGGTCGCCGGCCGCGTAGATCCCATCCGTCCCCGGATCGGACGTGATCGAGACCAACGACAACCGCGGTGCCGTCGTGTCCAGCACTCTCACCGACAGCCACCCATTGCGCGTCGCTTCACCACCCGCCACCACCGCGGCCACCTGGTAGGCGTAGGTGACGCCGGCGATGAAGTCGGTGTCGGCGTACGTGCGACTTCCGGTGTTCTCGGCCAGGGCCTCGACGGCGGTGCCGTCGTCGCGATAAAGGGTGTAGGCGACGACCGGCGGCGGGGTCCAGTGGCTCGCCGCCACCGCGTCCCAGTTGAGGTTCACCCGGGTCTCGTTCGCGGTCGTCATCAGGGCCGGGCCTTCCCGAAGCTGGTAGCCGAATTCCTGCCATGTCGCCGAATTATTCCCATCGAAGTCCACCGACAGGACCGGATACTGGCTGGACGTCCCGAAGTCCCAGGGATCGGGGGTCATGCTGTCGCCGTCGAGGTCTACGTTCCAACTCCCGTAGATCCCGCTATAGCCCGTGGGCGACTGCAACAGGGCCGTCGTCCGGCCCGTCCCGCCGGCGCTCTGGGTGCGGCCCGACGTGCTCGTGTCCCAGTAGCCGGCGATCACCCGCCCGCCCCCGGAGGTCCCGACCAACCCGCCCACGCCGGAATCGCCCGACACGGGGCCCGTGGCGTAGGCCGCGCGGATCTCGCCGGTCGATTGGTTGTTGCCGACCAGGCCGCCCACGTCGGATTCGCCGGAAACGCGGCCCGTGGCGTAGGCGGCGATAATCTCGCCGCGGTTGTCCCCCGCCAGCCCGCCCACGTCGTCGTCACCCGACACGCTGGCCGTGGCGTAGCTGCCGCGAATCCCGCCATCGACCACGTTGATGCCCACCAACCCGCCGACATTCTCGACTCCCGATACGCGGCCCGTCACGTAGCTGGCGCGGATCTCGCCCACGTTGTACCCGGCCAGCCCCGCGGCCAGCACGGTACCCGTCACGTCGGCGTCGATCAGCCCGACGTTCCGGATCTCCGACGTGGCATAGCCGAACAGGCCGGCAAAAACGACCGTGTCCGTGTCGATGAAGAGATTGCCGATCGTCCGCCCGTTGCCCTCGAAGATCGCACTGAACGGATTCTCCAGCAACAACCGCCTTCCAATTGCCTGGACGCCGGCGCCGCCGATCGGCGCCCAGCCTTCGCCGCCGTTCCAGTAATCGTCGCCCGAATCCGGACCGCCGCTCCCGTCGGTGTCGAAGTCCAGGTCCGCCGTCAACTCGTAGCCGATGCATCCGCCGGGGCACCCCATGTCGATCGCCCCCTGGGCAAAGGCTCCGGCCGCGTAGTAGGACCGCCAGACCGATGCGTCATCCAACACGCCGTCGCCGTTCAGGTCGTAGCGCATCGCATCGAGCTGGGCCAAGTTGCCGACATCGATGAGGTTATCGTCATCGAGGTCGTAGTCCCGGTTTCCAGCAGAGACCATGACCGAGAAGCTCCCCACCACGCTCAGGCCGCTGGGATCTGTCGCGCGCACCGCAACCATGGCAGGGCCCGGCCACCCCGGGGTCAGCCTCAACTGAGACCCCGTCCGTGTGACCGCCACCCGATCGGGGTCGTTCGACAGTGCCGTGTAGGTCAACGTGTCGTTTTCCGGATCGGAAAAAGAGTTCGCCACGTCGGCCGTCACGGCTCCGGCGCCCCCTATCAGCGTCCGGTTTGGCAGCATGCCATCCACCACCATCGGCGCCCCGTTGCGGTCCGCCACGGGGACATCCACCGCATCTACCGCGCCGGGCGCCATCACGATGCCGGCGCCGGAATCTTGATCGACCCCGGTTGCTTCGATATCGAGCGCAGATCCGGTCATCGCCGTGCGAAGATCCGCCAGCGTCACGTTGTCGGGACCGCCCGCCGCCTCCAGCATCAACGCCGCGATGGCTGCCGCGTGCGGCGCCGCCGCCGAGCTGCCGCAGAACCTCAAAAAGCCGGGCGTCGAGGTCGACACACAGGTTGCGGCGGCCAGGTCCGGTTTCTGCAACACCCGCCCGCCAGTAGATGAGAAGTTCCCCGGCGTGATCGCCATGCCGTCGGCTTCGAAGAAGATACGCCGCGGTCCGTCCGAGTTGGACCTCCGGACCGACTCCGTCCCGTTGAAGACGCCGGCGGCCCTGCGGGCCGCGCGGACATCCACGGCCGCCACGGTGATCGCGCTGGCTGCCGCACTGTGCCCGAAAAGATTACCGGCGGTCGAGGTCGCCAACCGTCCTTGGTTCGCATCGAGGCGCAGGTAGCGATCCGCCGCGCCGGCGGTCTTGACGATGAGGAGACGGTCATTGGCGTGGTTGTCCGCAATCGAAAAGATTATCTCGACCGGATCCTGCCTGCCGTTCTGGCTATTCGTCGAGCTGGCAAGCACGTTGTCGTCCGCGTCGACCAGGAACAGGTCGTAGTCGTTTGTGGAGGCCCCCAGCGGGTCGGCCCACTGCAGGACGTAAGCGAACGGGCTGTCTTGCGCGATCCGGTTCTTGACCACCCCGCCGCCGAAGTCGTGGAGAACGCCGACCGATACGCCGTTCACGGGCAGCGAACTCCCCGCGGCGTAATCGCCCTCCCAGACCCCGGACGTTCCGTTTTTCTTGTTGCCGCCGTTGCCGCCCGCCGAGATGACGACACAGCCATCGGCAACCGCCGCGTTGACCGCCTGCGCCACGATGCCGTCCTGAAAAGCCGCTTCCCTGAGAAAGTAGACGTCGTCGACGATGACGTCCGCCCCTGCCTCGCAGAGCGCCTCGATGTTGGACGCCAACAGCGGCTCTCCTCCGCCCGACGCCGTCGCGAAATAGAGATCTGCCCCCGGCGCGAGGTCGTGGACGATCTCGAGCATGGCCGTCCCCTCGCTTCCCTGTCCCTCCTTCCTCGGCAGCACCGTCACCCAGTCCGGCAGGTCGCCCGAAACCTGCCGGTCGGAGAGCGTATCGACGCCATTCGAGAGCACCCCGATCCCGATGCCCGTGCCGTCGACGCCATGGATTGTGCGCGCTGAGTTCGCCCGATGGGCGACATCGCCCTCGGAGGTGTCGTCCTTGCGGGTTACCGCCTGGTCGGCGGGGTGAATGGACTGTACCGCATCAAGCCCGGCGAGCGGCTCCACGGCGGCCAATGGGAGCCGTGCCCGGATGCCCCTGTACTTCGGCACGCTGTTGATGACCGTGCCGCCCAGGGACCGGATGCGCGCCAGGACCTCCGGCGTGACGTCGGCCAGGATGTCCACCATCACCGTCTCGTCTGCGGCAACCTCGACCGGCGCCTGCCGGCGCGCGACGCTGTACTGCTGATCCTGCCGCGCGGACAGTAGTTGCGAACTCACCTTCCTCTGGGCGGGCGTCCGCTGCGCCTTCTCGGCCAGCAGAGCCTCGATCTGCCGCACGGTCTTCACCGCCAACTCGCCGCCAGCCTGCACCGACGCTTGCTGGGCCCCGGCGGGCCCGGCCAGCAACGGAATCGCCAACACCGCCCCCAGCAGCCCCCAGCGCCGACCGGCACCGGCCCGTGTCATGATTCCTGCCGTGCGTGGCAGTTTCATATTCTCCCGGCGGGGCGAAGCATATCTCCAATCCCGTACAGGTCCAGGTAGAGAATGAGGAATTGCTGAAACGCTATCTTCCGTTGCAGTTGTGGGAGAGGAGGCCAGGAGAACCGGGCTGGAGTTGATTCTCCAGGCTTCGATAGGGCGTGGAATTTGCCGTTGCATCTCGCTGCCCATGTGTTCTGAATCGTTTTCCCGTACGGGCTGCGGGAGCTCAACACCTGGCGAGCCGCTGGCGTGTGCCGCCTGGTTGCGGACGTCACCCTGTAGGTCGTGCCGCTGGCAAGCTGTACGTTGTCGAGGGCGGTGAAGGCCAGCGCGCCGACGGCGCGGGAGGGGTTGGCGAGGGTGGCGATCACGGCGCCCGGACTGGAGCCGCTCGCGCTGTGGATCCTGACGACGAGATTCGTGCCGGGCGGCCATCGAAAGATGGCGATCCGCACGGAGTCGAGGGTCCACGAGGCCTCCCCCTGCCGGTCGTGAACGCGTTCGCGCCCCCCCGCCGGTACTTATCTTTTGCACAATGGCCGAGTATTTGCCGAGGTTTTGGACAGCGATGACGCCCGGTTCTGAAGTACAATCCAATTCGGTCCTTCCCACCTCCTGAGGTCCCGGCATGCTCCGGGACCGGACCGTACGATTCCGGCCGCCGAGGTCCCCGAAGCCATCCACGCGGCCTGCCCGGCTTCCGCCACCGGTCCCGCAAACAATCTTCCCTTGTAATACTAGGGAATATTATGTTACAGTTATGTTATTTTTAGGTTTGTTACGTGAATACTTCGCGAATACGATGCGATATAACGGAATCTGACCGAATCGAACCGCTCCGGCCGCAGTCCGGGGCCGAATCACCCGCCGGCGGGCGGCGGGCGGAAGGGGGAGAGGATGACCGATCAAGACAGGACGGCGAACGAGAACGCGGCGCTGCGCGCCCGCATCTCCGCGCTGAGCGCGGCGAGCCTGCGCATCAGCGCGAGCCTCGACCTCGAGACCGTGCTGAATGAGGTCGTCGAGAGCGCCCGGGCGCTCACCGGCGCGCGCTACGGCGCCATCGCTACCATCGACGAGGCCGGCGCCGCCCAGGACTTCGTCACCTCGGGCTTCACCGCCGACGAGCACCGCAAGCTGGTGGAATGGCCCGACGGGCCGCGGCTGTTCGAGTATTTCCGCGACCTGCCGGGACCGCTGCGCATCCCCGACGTGCCCGCCTATGTCCGCTCGCTCGGCTTCTCGCCCGACCGTCTGCCCTCGAAGACCTTCCAGGGCACGCCGATGCGCCACCGGGGCGTCCATGTCGGCAACTTCTACCTGGTCGAGAAGGAGGGCGGGGAGGGGTTCACGGACGAGGACGAGGAGGTCCTGGTGCTGTTCGCCTCGCAGGCTGCGACGGCGATCGCCAACGCGCGCACCTACCGCGCCGAGCAGCGCGCCCGCGCCGGCTTGGAAGCCCTGATCGAGACCTCGCCGGTGGGCGTCGTGGTGTTCGATGCGCAGACCGGCGCCCTGGCCTCGCTCAACCGCGAGGCCAGGCGCATCGTGCAGGGCCTGTGCCTGCCCGGCCAGACTGCGGAGCAACTGCTGCAGACGATCGCCTGCCGGCGCGCGGACGGGCGCGAGATCGCGCTCGACCGGCTGCCGCTGGCGCGGGCGCTGGACAGCGCCGAGACGGTGCGGGCCGAGGAGATCGTGCTCTCGGTCCCGGACGGGCGCAGCGTCACGACGCTCATCAACTCCACCCCGATCCACGGCCCGGACGGCCCTGACGGAGCGCTCGCCTCAGTGGTGGTCACCCTGCAGGACCTGGAGCCGCTTCGGGAGCTGGAGCGCATGCGTGCCGAGTTCCTGGGCATGGTGAGCCACGAACTGCGCGCGCCACTGACCTCGATCAAGGGCTCGGCCGCCACGGTGCTCCGCGCCTCGCGTATCTTCGGCCCGGCCGAGGTGGCGCAGTTCTTCCGCATCATCGACCAGCAGGCCGACCGCATGGACAGCCTGATCGGCGACCTGCTCGACGCCGGGCGCATCGACGCCGGCACGCTGTCGGTCGCGCCCGAGCCCTCGGAGGTCGCCGCGCTGGTGGACCAGGCCCGCGGCACGTTCGTCAGCGGCGGCGGGCGGCACACCGTCCGCATCGACCTGCCGCCCGGCCTGCCCCGGGTCATGGCCGACCGGCAGCGCCTGGTGCAGGTGCTCAACAACCTGCTCGCCAACGCCGCGCGCCACTCTCCGGAAACCGCTCCCATCCGGATCGAGGCGGAGCGCGAGGGGCTGCATGTGGCGGTTGCGGTCTCCGACGAAGGCCGGGGCATCGCGCCGGACCATCTCGGCCAGCTGTTTCGCAAGTACACCGCCGCCGGGGACCGGGAGGGCGGCATCGGAGGCGGGCTGGGACTCGCCATCTGCAAGGGCCTGGTTGAGGCCCAGGGCGGGCGCATCCGGGCCGAGAGCGGCGGCGTCGGCCTCGGCGCGCGCTTCACCTTCACGATCCCGGTGGCCGAGGAGTCCGGCGGCGGTCCCGCCCCGGGCCGCCGCGGCGCGCCGGGCGAAGCACCGGAAGCGGTGCCCATCCTGGTGGTCGACGACGACCCGGAGACGCTGCGGCATCTCCGCGACACGCTGGCGGAGGCGGGCTACGCCCCGCTGGTCACGGGCGACCCGCAGGAGTTGTCGCGCTTGATCCGGGCCGAGAAGCCCCGGCTGGTCCTGCTCGACCTGATGCTGCCCGGGACCGACGGCATCGAGCTGATGCGGACCGTTCCGGAGCTCGCCGACCTGCCGGTCATCTTCATCTCGGGCTACGGGCGCGACGAGACCATCGCGCGGGCGCTGGAGGCCGGCGCCGAGGACTACGTGGTCAAGCCGTTCTCGCCGACCGAGCTCACGGCGCGCATCCGGGCGGCCCTGCGCCGGCGGTCGAACCCCGTCCCCTTCGTACTCGGTGAGCTCTCCATCGACTACGACCGGCGCCGGGTCAGCCTGGCCGGGCGCCCGGTGACGCTGACGGCGACCGAGTACGAACTGCTGCGTGTGCTGGCGCAGGGAGCGGGCCGGGTCCTGACTCACGAGGCCCTGCTGCGCCAGGTCTGGGCCAGACGCGGCACCGGCAACAGCAAGATCGTGCGCGCCTACGTCAAGCGGCTGCGCAACAGGCTCGGCGACGACGCCGCCCGCCCGACCTGGATATTCAACGAGCGCGGGGTCGGCTACCGCATGCCCCGGCCCGGCGAGGCCTAGCGGCCCCCGTCCTACCGAGCGGCAGGACGCAGCCTCCGCCTCGTCAATGCGCTTCAGGAGGGTCCAGACACGGGTACCGGAGCGGCAGCTTCCAGTTCACCCGGAGGCAGGGAGGAGAATACGGGAGCGGCTTCGGAATGGATCGACAGACTGGCGATGGGCTCCGTGGAGGTGACTTCGAGCGATCCGGTAAAGCTGCTGAGACCCAATAGGGGCGCCATATTTTGCGCATCATGTACCGCCCCTGATTTCTTGGACAGATAAGACCCACCCTACTCAAGCGGCCGGTTGCAAGGGCAAGGATGGGCGGTCAGTTCGGTGGTGTCTCAGGGAAGCAGGTGAGCCCAGGCCAGACGGAACTCCCGCTGGTAGGGACAGCCGGAAGCCATGGCCACTTTGATGCGGCCAACCGAGGTGGTGATCTGGGCGCCGATCTTGAGCAGTTTCAGCCGCCATCCGCCCCGAGTTGGACCAGGCCAAGGCCCTCTCAGACCTCATCTGTGAACTCTGGTGAGAAATGCGGATTAGAGTTGAAGGTCGGCTTTTGCTTTTGTAGGGAAGACGAGACACTTCCGCCTCATTGGCGGGAAGACCGGTGTTCGACGCCGACTGTAGGGTGTTAAGTCGCACTGGGTGCCAGTCACGTTGGAGCAATTTCTACTCGACAAGAAGTTTGCCAAGTCGACCGACCACACCCACCCGCGCCGGGTCCGTCGACACGCTCGCCTGCTGGCGTCCGGTTTCTCGGCGCCGCCGGCTCGACTGCGGAAAAGAGGCCAACGCCCTGTCCCGTGGCCGTGAGCAGTGACCACAGCAGCACGACCGTGACCGCCACGATGAACCGCATTCCCCTCGGCGCCCGCCGCAGGCCGGAGGACGTGATGGAGGCTTCGCAATCTACCATTCACGATGGAGATCATGTCCATTCTCTTTGTCGAAGGATCGGATCGCGGCGAAGACCGGCCCCGGTGCTCTCTGATGCGTATCTAGCCCGCATTTCTCACCAGGTCGCTGAGCATAAGGTCGAAACGTGCTTGTCTTTGACATCTTGCGGCGCTTTGTTTGGAGTCTTCAGGGGACAGACGGTGCTGGGCGCGCCCTGGCTTGTCTTTTCCGAAGAAGGTGATGCTGAGAATTTGCAGGATTTCGCCGAAACTTCGGTCGATTTTCAATTCCCTTTTGAGGATAACCACGAGTAAG
The DNA here is from genome assembly GCA_965214265.1 of Acidimicrobiia bacterium. Lineage (GTDB taxonomy): Bacteria > Actinomycetota > Acidimicrobiia > Spongiisociales > ZC4RG35 > Bin76. Next base: position 5,120 of record CBDCBK010000007.1, on the reverse strand, counting down.
TAAACGCTGATGGCGATCCAGATCTGGGTCTTGACCGCGTTCTGGGAGGTTCCAAAGAAAGCCTTGATCCGCAGATATTGTTTGATCCATTTGAAGAACAACTCCACACGCCAGCGGCACTTGTAAAGATGGGCAATAGTCAGGGCCGGAAGGGTAAAGTTGTTGGTCAAGAAGACCATGCGCTTCTGGGTAGCGGAGAAAGTATGGCCGAAATCTTGGAGCGAGTTAAAGTCGAAAACACTCATTTCCACTGGTAACCTGATGGAATTAAACCTGTTACACTAACGTCTTGAAAGTTTAACCGGACAGTGGTGAACCGACATATAAAAAGAACTGCTGATCCGGGCTTGAGGCAACGGCGGCTTTGAACCGGTTTCAATGACATGTCGAGTTGACCGGTTTTTATGACTGGTGATCTGTCCGGTTTGTAGACCGACAGATACCTTGATTTCATTAGTCCAAGCGCCTGTGGAAAAGTGGTAAACAGTGTCCATTTTCCGCTTTCCCCAAACTGGATGGATTATCGATGAAGCTCCCATTCCAATCGAACGTCTGGAAATGGCATTGAGTGCCGAGCAGAGCGCCTACTCCCTCGCGGGCAGGTAGGCTCCGTCGCCGCTGCGCTCTCCCGGAGCCCCGCCGTCGTTGACCACCCCGTAGGCCAGGAAGGGGTTCTCCCCGGACACCTTCTCGATCCGGATATACCCCTGCCGGGTCTCCGGGGCGTAGCTGTCCAGAATGCCGTTGATCTGATGCCAGCGCCGGACGGGGATCGGCTTGGTTACCACCGTCTCGGCCAGCAACCCTGTCTCGCCGTCGTAGATCTCCAGATGGAAGACGCTGGCGCTCCCGTCCACCTCCCCGGTGTTGACCAGCGCCAGGTTGCTGCGGTTCTCCTCGTCCTGCTGCAACCCATCCACCCAGGCCTCCCCGGTGAAGGCCGCACCTTCCGGCACCGCGTTGTAGAAGACGCTGTACTGTCCGCCCCCTCCTTCCGAGCCCGTCCTGGCCCCGATCACGATGCCGCTCATGTCTCCGCCTTCCGCCACCACGAACAAGGGTCCCGCGTAGAAGCCCCGTGTCGACCCCAGCCCCGCTACCCCCCGCTGGCGCAGCTCCTCCACCACCTCCGCAATGATCTCCTGCCGGCCGGCTTCCAGCCTCATGCTGAAGGCGGCGGTGTTGCCCGCAGCCTCGATTCCCTCGGCCACAAACTGGAAATCCAGCCTCCTGGCCTCCCCTGAGAAGTTCGTCACCGTCAGCTCGCTGGTGAACGCGCTCGTCTCCACAATCACCGGCAGGGTCTGCCCCATCCTTCCCTCCAGCCAACTCGCCGCTACCGGAAAGACAAACGAGCCGTCCGAGTTGGCCTGGTCGTTGATCACCCCGTAGGCGTAGAAGGGAGCGGTTCCTTCCACACGCTCCACCTTGACGTAGCCCTGGCGGTTGCCCTCCACGCTCTCCAGCACTCCCAGCAGCCCCGAGTACTGGTGAAACTCTCCCGGCTCAAGCGTCACGTCCTCAAGCACCCGGGCATTGGTGTCTGTCGACTCTCCCGAATACACCGTCGTCCTCACAGTGATCGCACCCTCTTCCTCTGCTCCCATGTTCTGGAAGGCCACGTTGGAGCGGTCACGGCTGTTCTGCCGCAGCCCGCACAGGTAGACTGCCTCGGTAAAGCCCTCCTCCTCCGTTACCCCCAGATAGGCCAGCCCCGCCCTCCCGTCAGGCACCAGCGTCGTCGTCCGCACCACCGCCTCTACCTCGGACCCCAGCCGCGCCTCCACCCTCAGCGTCCCGATCCGGTTGCCCGTTTCGGGAATCGGTATCCCCAGGCTCTGTAGATAGCCCAGGGCGTCGGTCTCGATCTTTTGCATGCCGGGTGCAAGCACATCAGAAGTCTTCCCGCTGCCCCCTCCCCTGTGGGCCGTGTAGCTGTAGTCCAGCTTTACCTCCTCGTCCCCCCGGTTGGTCAGCGTCAGTTCCGAGGTGAAAAAGGACTGGTTCTGACCTGCCGCCGACAGAATCACCGGAACGAACAACGACCCCGTCGTCAGCCGGAAGCTCCCTTCGGCCGGGTCCCCCCGCCGCAGTCATAACTGAACGTGCCTGCTCCCGACTCGGTGAAGGCAAGTAACACTTCACAGGAACTTCCGTCATCGTAGGCCAGCCTCACCGTCCCCATGCGAGTGCCCGTCTTCTCATAGGTGTAGGCGCCCGATCGGGAGGCGGCGCCCTCGCTCCGGGTCGCAGCTTGCTGACCGCCCGACTCGGTCTGCTCGAACCGGTTGCTCTCCCCAAACCGCAGCTCAAGGCTTCCGGCAGTCCCCTCCTCACCCTCCAGCCGCAGGGTCAGCCGCCTGCCCTCAAGCTCTTCCTCGGTGAAGTCCGATGGATCGTCCGGGTCCGGGTCCGGTTCCTCCGTGTCCGTCCGCCCTTCCCCCGGCTCCGACCATTCACTGATCCCCTCCTGGTTGACCGCCCTCACCTGCACCTGGTAGGCCGTCCCCTCCTCGAGCCCCGACAGCCTCACCTCCAAACCCGTCCCCTCGTGTCCCCCATCGCTGTAACCTGCCTCGCCTGCCTCCCGGTAGCGCACCTCATAGTCCACGATCTCAGGCCCTCGGTTCTCCGGCTCTCTCCAGCTTGCCTTCAAACTGTCGCTGCCCTCCGCCGTCACCGCCGGTGCCCCCGGCGCCCCCGGCGGTTCCTCCTCGTCACTCACCCGCACCCGGATCACACGCCTACCCTTCCGCTCCCTCTCTCCCTCACCGCTCCTCACCTCTACCACCACGATGTATTCGTTGTCCCCTGCTCCGCTCTGGGGATCCTCACTGGCTACATCCCCCGGAGTCTCGTAGTCCGGCGCCTCCCGGAACCTCAGCTCCCCCGTCTCCGCTTCCACCGCAAACAGTGCTCCGTCCGCTCCCCCCGCTATCCCGTACTCCGTAATCTCGTCCTGCTTGTCCTGGTCTACTGCCTCCAGTTGCCCCACCCTCGTCCGGTTCTCCACCACCTCAAACGGGCCCAGGCTGGTGATCTCCGGCGGCTCCTCCTCGTCAGCCACCCGCACACGGATCGCACGGCTCTCCCTCCGCTCCCTCTCCCCCTCACCGCTGCTCACCTCTACCACTACAATGTATTCGTTGTCTGCTGCTCTGCTTTGAGGTTCCTCGCTCTCCACATCTCCCGGAATCTCGTAGTCCGGTGCCTCCCGGAACATCAACTCCCCCGTCTCCTCAACCACCTCAAACAGCCCCCCGTCCGCTCCCCCCGCTATCCCGTATCCCCCGATCTCATCGTCCCCGTCCACCGCCTCCAGCCGTCCTACCCGCACCGTGTTCTCCGCTACCTCATACGCCCCTGCGCTGGTAATCTCCGGCCCCCGGTTCAGCCCCGTCAACTCGAAGCTCCCCTGTCCCCCCAACACCCCGCCGCAGCGATGATAGCTGTAGCTGCCCGCTCCCACTCCCCTGAAGGTCAACCGCAGCTCACAGGACTCTCCCCCGTCGTAGTCCAACCTCAACTCCCCCGTCGTCCGGCTGGTGTAGCGGTACCCGTAGCTCCCCGACCGGGTCCCGGTCACCTCCCCGTCTCCGTCCAGCTTGCTCTCCTCAAACCGCAGCCCCGCTCCAAACCGCAGCCTCAGACTCTGCGGGGTTTCCCCAAACGGCCCTCCCTCCAGACTGGCCTCACCCCCTTGGAGATCCTCCGCACCGAAGTTCGACCAATAGGCCCGATCCAGCCCCATCACCGCCTCCACCGCCTCCGATTCCGGCCCCCCGCCCACCAGGTTGACCGCTCGCAGCTCAAAGACATAGACCGTCCCGTTGCCAAGCTCACCCACCGTATACCCGGTGGCGTTGACCTCACCGGGGGCGCTGTCTTCGATGGCGGTCCACTCCCCGAACGCTCCCCGCCCCTCCTTCAAACGGTACTCATAGCGCAGGATCGGGGTGCCCCCGTCGCTCTCGGGCGGGCTCCACTCCAGCCGCACCGCTCCGTCCCCGGGCATCGCCATCAGCCCCAGCGGCGCCTCCGGTGGAAACAGCAGGCCACCACCGCCGCCCCCACCTCCGCGGGGCGGGGGCGGAGGCGCAATCCGCCGCTCCGGGGTGGCCTGCACCGTTTCAGCTCCACCCTTCCCCAACGCATTGACCGCACGCACCTCGAAGATGTATTCCCGGCCGTTGATCAGGTTCTCCACCGTCACCCCACGCGTCCCCGCTCCCACCTTCTCCCACTCGCTCCACGTCTCTCCCACCGCTTGATACCGAACCTCGTAGCGGATGATGGCTGAGCCTCCGTTATCCGTTGGCCGGTTCCAGCTCAGCCTGACTGTTCCGTTCCCACCGCTGGCCGTTAGACCCAGAGACGAAATCGGCTCCTCCACTCCCGGCGGCGCCACCCGGACCTCCAGCGGCTCCTCAGGCTCCTCGCTCGACTTGCTTCCCACTGATGACCTCACGGCGCCTCCCGGAACCGTCATCGTCAACGTGTAGCTGTGGGCCACACGGTCGGTCCTCGGGGTCACCGTGGTGGTGAAGACCCGGTCGTCGGTCGTCTGCAAGGCCCCAATCCCCGGGTCGCAGAAGACCGTGTTGTTCTGATCGTCCACGCAGGCAGGATCCTGACCCGTCTCGATGTCGCTGGCGCTGAAGCCCGTCACCGGTTCGGAAAAGCTGAACCGCACCCTGAACGGACCCGACACCGGCGGCTCCGTGCCGCTCGCCATCACGACCGTCAGCGGCGTGACCGTCATCCCCTCGCCCGGATTCGACCAGTCACTCATCCCCTCGTCGTTGCTGGCCCGCACCTGCACCTCATAGACCGTCCCCGCATTGAGGTCCGAAAGCGTCAAAGTGCGCCCCGGCCCCTCATGCAGAGCGCCGCTGAAGCGCCCCGTGCCTTTCTCCCGGTACTGCACGTCATAGTCGGTGATCGCCGGTCCCGTGTTGTCGGGTTCACTCCAACTCACCGTCAGGCTGTCGGCCGTCTCCCCCGAAAAAACCGGCGCGTCTGGAACTCCCGGCGGTTCCGGCTCGTCGGTCACCCGCACCGTCAACGTCTGCTCCGCCTCCAGTTCCCTGGCTCCCGCACCACTCCTCACACTCACCTCG
>CBDCBK010000006.1:0-2730 GCA_965214265.1 Acidimicrobiia bacterium | reverse complement strand
AGGACAAAAAGATATCCACGAAGGGCCACGAAGGACGACGAAGGGCCACTAAGGGGTTGGAGAAGGCTCAAGAGGGATCCGCCAAAGGTCGGGCAGGGGAAAAGATATCCACGAAGGGGCTGAAGTATCTGTCAAGGGGGTAAAAGATTAATTCGCGAAGGGACTCAAAGGGGTTGAAAAAGACTCGAAAGGGGTCCGTGAAGGGCCACGAAGGACGACGAAGGGCCACTAAGAAAGACCAAGAGGAGCTGATTGATTAAAAATCGTTTCCCGCCCGCGGTGTCGGGGCTTAGCCCGCATTTCTCACCAGGGGGCGTGATATCGCCTGGGAAAATGTTTGTTTTTAGCATCTTGAAGCGCTTTTTGGGCGAGCCTTCAAGGCACACACTGCGCTGGGCGCAGGCTGGCTTGTTTGAGATCGAACATCAAGGATGATTGCTGCCGCCGCTTGGCGGCTCCACTCGAACCCCGGGCTGAGGCCCGGGGATTATCTATTGGAAAATCCCATCCCCCGACAGTGTTGTGGTTTAGCCCATCTTTAACAAGGCTTCCGACTGCACGTTTATTATCAACAGGTTACGAAGGGAGAAACGCGCAAGTGGCACTACAAACGTGTTGAAACCGGCGATCGGGGGGGAGTCAGACGATCATCTTGCGGACGCCTCCGGGAGCGGGATCGATGCCCAAGGCGTCGTAGATGGCCTTCTGATCGGTTTCGGCCCGCGTGGCCTTGCGTACGTGCAAGGTCCGCCCGTCGCCACGCCGGAAGGTCACCGTGACCCGCTGCTGTCCTTCCAGGATGCGCCGCAGCGTGGTCCAACTGGAGGAGTCGCCCCGCTGCTTGAGGCGTTTGCGGATGACCTGCACCAGTTGATAGGCGATGACGGTCAGGAACAGGTGGCCTTCCGAGCGCACCGGCTTGTGATGATAGATGGGGCGCAGACCCAGTTCGGACTTCAGGGAGCGAAACACCGCTTCCACGTCGGTGAGAGTGGTGTAGGTGCGCCACAGGCTCTCCTCGTCCCAGTCGGTCTGGTTGCTGCGCAGGCAGTAGACCCCCGGATGAGTGGCCATCGAGCCCTGGCGGGGCTGGCGCTTCCAGGTCAGGGCCGTCGCCTTGCGGCCGCTGTCGTCGGTGAGGACCTCGATCGAGTAGTGTTGAGCCACCCCGCGACTCTGCTCCTTCAGCCGCCCGATCCGTTCCCGGACCTTCTCGATACGGGTGTGAGCCCGCGGCCGTGAGAGTCCCTCGGAGAGTCGGGCGAGCCCCTGCTCGAAGCGCCGGCTGAAGCGCTCGACAATGCCCCGTTCCTTGTGAGCACGCTCCTCGGAACGGCAGTAGAGACGCACTTCCCCCCCGTCGTCGGAGACCTCCTTGTGCAACTGTAACCTGGCCTTGGAAGCGGTCTCCAAGGTCAGGGCCGCCTCGGGGTCGAACTGCCGGGAGCCTTGGCGGCTGGCCACCACATAGCGGTATCCTTCCTCCCTCAACCACTGGATCCGATCCTCGGTCGCCACCCCCCGGTCCATCACCACCAGGGCCCCCCGGGGCGCCTCGAGCGCCCCCAGCATCCCGGCCAGGGTGCGGGGCTCATCCACCCTCCCGGCAAAGACCTGCGAGCGGCGCACAAAGCCGGCCCCGTCCAGCACCAACCCCAGCGTCAGCAGGGGACAGTCGCTGCGTTTCTCCTTCGAGTGCCCCCGCTGGGCCTTGGGTTGACGGCTGGCCGCCCCTTCGAAGAAAGTGTTGGTCAGATCGAACAGGGTGACGGTCGGCTGTAGATCGAACAGACCCATGGCCCGGGTGAACAGGTGGGCCTCGATGGCTTGGCGGTGTTTCATCAGTGCGTCTGAGGCGCGATACATCTGCATCAGACTCAGGGCCTGAAAGTCGAAGTCCAGCAACTCGCCCAAGCCGCTGCGCCGGCCGAGCCAACCCCAGGTGGCCCGTTCCGAGCCGGGACGGGCCAGACGGCCCACAATCGCCCCCACCGCCGCCGCCCGCATGGGTGCATTCAACCCCAACTCGGCCAGCAAGTCCCCCAACCCCAACTGCTCCAGCGCCCAGCAGCCCACCTGCTCCACACCCACACTGCGCGGACGCGTCAGCTCCACCGAATCCACCTCTACCGTCTGCAAGTCCTCTGAAGAGGACTCCCCACCCGTGCCGGTCACGTCGGCTTCGCCCTCGAGCAAGCGCTCGGCCATGCGTTGGGCTTCCTCCTCCAACTGGGTCGACGCCTCCGGCAACAGGGGCAACTGACCGCTGAGGATCTGATCCAGACGCCGGCACAGCAGGGGCCAGAGGTGGCGGGGGATGGAGAAGTGGCGTCCGAGGTTGAGCAGGGTCTGCTGGCGGACCTTGCCTGAGACGCGATGGGAGCGAACCAGGCGATGGGTGAAGTAGGTCTGGCCGGATGGAGTGCTGCGGGTCTGGGTACGGCGGATGAACATGGGAGGGACGCTACCAGAGGGAGACGAGGGGGTCAAGCCCCACCCATACGATTATGGCACTACATTAGGTCCTCCGACCAAGAATCAACAACTTACGGGTGATTTTAGGCCAAAATGGGGGTAAAATACCCCCAATCGCCCGTTCCTTTGTTAAAGATGGGTTAGGGGAGAGCGGCGAAGCCGCGGTTGGAGTGGGTGACCCGGCGAAACGCCGCCTACAGGTCTTCCTTATAAAGCAGCGTAGCTGCGGCTTCGTGTAGCCCCGGGCGGGAGCCC
>CBDCBK010000005.1:0-3839 GCA_965214265.1 Acidimicrobiia bacterium | reverse complement strand
GCTCCTCCACTGCGCCCGACTCGGCTTCAAGCCAGTCAGTTTATCCCAACCATCCGGACGGTTGCCAGGATGGGGGGGTGGCCCCTCCCGCGAAGGGGCCGCACTCGCGAGCCGCGGTACGTGTTTAGCCAAGCCACCGCCCTGCCGTGCGGATCATTCGAGGAAAAACGGCCGATTGTTCATGACCGATAGTCCAGCGCTAGGCCGGTAATCCCTTGCATCACAATCGCTTGGGACGAGCCGCCCGAAGCCCGAATATGGCTATTACCATGCCGCCGGGATTACCATGCGCTGCCCGCCCAGCGCTTCGTCATACCTGACACTGGAGTTGTTACGGAGCGCGCCTGGCCTGTCAGAATCACACCATGCCCTGCATTTGCACGTAAGCGCGCCAAAGCACCTCGTTCCCTGGAAGTGGCCGCCGGTTCGACGGATGCCAGCCCGCCATGCGGCCCATCAGGATGACCCAGCTGCGGATGTCCGGCTGGAACGGCCGGTCCCGCTCGCTTGGCGGCAGCAGCCGCTCGGCCCGCACCACGATCCCGATCACTTCCCGCTCGCCCTCGGTCAAGACCTCCGCCGCCAGGGTCTCGGGCTCATCCCGCGCGTAGCGGTCCAGGCTGAACACCCGCCACGCCGTGACCGCGTCGAATGCCAGGCACTGCTGCAAGGCCTCCGCCTCGTGCAGCTGCCGGTCCTCGATCCCCCACCGCGCCTCGTACCAGCCCACGATCCGCTCCGCCCACTCCGCCGTCGGCCCCCCGCTCTCTCGGGCGAGCAACCACTGCCTATCAAGCTATCTCATACGTCCACGAAAACGGGGCCAGTCCAGAAGAAACGAACCACCAGTTTTTCCGGAGGGCATCGCGCTTGCTCCTGTAGACGGAGACGGGCCATCAGAAGATCAACCTTAGAACGGACCGTCGCGGAATGCCAGAGAGCGGAAGCGGCGCAGTGATCGCAGGCCTAAGTGCAAGTGGCTAACCCATCTTTAACACAGGAACGGGCGATTGGGGGGATTTTACCCCCATTTTGGCCTAAAATCACCTGTAAGTTGTTGATTCTTGGTAGGAGGGCCTGAAGTAGTGCCATAATCGTATGGGAAGGGCTTGACCCCCTCGCCCCCCTCTGTTAGGGTCCCTCCCATGTTCATCCGCCGCACCCAGACCCGCTCCACTCCCTCCGGTCAGACCTACTTCACCCACCGCCTCGTCCGCTCCCATCGCCTCTCAGGCAAGGTCCGCCAGCAGACCCTGCTCAACCTCGGTCGCCACTTCTCCATCCCCCGCCATGACTGGCCCCTGCTGTGCCGCCGTCTCGACGAGATCCTCAGCGGTCAGTTGCCCTTGATCCAGGAGGGTTCGGCCCCGTTGGAGGAGGAAGCCCAACGCATGGCCGAGCGCTTGCTTCAGGGGGAAGCCGACGTGACCGGCACCGCTGGGGAGGCCTCTTCAGAAGACCTGCAGACGGTAGCGGTGGATTCGGTGGAGTTGACCCGTCCGCGCAGCGTGGGGGTGGAGCAGGTGGGCCGGTGGGCGCTGGAGCAGTTGGGGTTGGTGGAGTTGCTGGCCGAGTTGGGTCTGAATGGACCGTTGCGGGCGGCGGCGGTGGGGGCGATTGTGGGCCGCTTGGCCCGTCCCGGCTCGGAACGGGCCACCTGGGGCTGGCTGCGCCGGCGCAGCGGTTTGGGCGAGTTGCTGGACTTTGACTTCCAGACCCTGAGTCTGATGCAGATGTATCGGGCCTCAGACGCCCTGATGAGACACCGCCAGGCCATCGAGGCCCACCTGTTCACCCGGGCCATGGGTCTGTTCGATCTGCAGCCGACCGTCACCCTGTTCGATCTGACCAACACTTTCTTCGAAGGGGCGGCCCGCCATCAACCCAAGGCCCAGCGGGGGCACTCGAAGGAGAAGCGCAGCGACTGTCCCCTGCTGACCCTGGGGTTGGTGCTGGACGGGGCCGGGTTTGTGCGCCGCTCGCAGGTCTTTGCCGGCCGGGTGGATGAGCCCCGCACCCTGGCGGGGATGCTGGGGGCGCTCGAGGCGCCCCGGGGAGCCCTGGTGGTGATGGATCGGGGGGTGGCGACCGAGGATCGCATCCAGTGGTTGAGGGAGGAAGGGTACCGCTATGTGGTGGCCAGCCGCCAAGGCTCCCGGCAGTTCGACCCCGAACTGGCCCTGACCTTGGAGACCGCTTCCAAGGCCAGGTTACAGCTCCACAAGGAGGTCTCAGAGGACGGGGGGGAAGTGCGTCTCTACTGCCGTTCCGAGGAGCGGGCTCACAAGGAACGGGGCATTGTCGAGCGCTTCAGCCGGCGCTTCGAGCAGGGGCTCGCCCGACTCTCCGAGGGGCTCTCACGGCCGCGGGCTCACAAGGGCATCGAGAAGGTCCGAGAACGGATCGGGCGGCTGAAGGAGCAGAGTCGCGGCGTGGCTCAACACTACTCGATCGAGGTCCTCACCGACGAGAGCGGCCGCAAGGCGACGGCCCTGAGCTGGAAGCGTCAGCCCCGCCAGGGCTCGATGGCCACCCATCCGGGCGTCTACTGCCTGCGCAGCAACCAGACCGACTGGGACGAGGAGAGCCTGTGGCGCACCTACACCACTCTGACCGACGTGGAAGCGGTGTTTCGCTCCCTGAAGTCCGAGCTGGGTCTGCGCCCCATCTATCATCACAAGCCGGTGCGCTCGGAAGGCCACCTGTTCCTGACCGTCATCGCCTATCAACTGGTGCAGGTCATCCGCAAACGCCTCAAGCAGCGGGGCGAGGCCTCCAGTTGGACCACGCTGCGGCGCATCCTGGAAGGACAGCAGCGGGTCACGGTGACCTTCCGGCGTGGGGACGGGCGGACCTTGCACGTACGCAAGGCCACGCGGGCCGAAACCGATCAGAAGGCCATCTACGACGCCCTGGGCATCGATCCTGCTCCCGGAGGGGTCCGCAAGATGATCGTCTGAGGCCCCTCAATCTCCGGTTTCAACGCGTTTGTAGTGCCACTTGCGCGTTTCTTCCTTCGTAACCTGTTGATAATAAACGTGTACTCGGAATCCGTGTTAAAGATGGGCTAAGAAAAGGCGATCATTTCGGACTGCACCAATGTGCCCATGTGGGACTGGACAGCATCATCACCATACTTCAGATAGCCTGCGATTTCGTGTACACGCGTTTAAGAGCAACTACCATTCCGCTTTTGTCGTTGAAGTAGGTGCTGAATCCCTCCAACTCCTGCACGTCCGCGATAGTCTGAGAACCATCGCTCCGTGGACAGCGGATTTTGGGTTTTCCCAGGTCAGAATAAGGTCGCGCCCAACAATCTTGCCCATGCACCGGAATTTACTGACTCCGGTTTCAACGGGCTTCTGAATGACCTCCGCCTTGATGAACGCTCCGGTCTGGCGAATTTCCATTAGTCTGCCGTTGTCAGTCCACGTCGAGCCGTGCATTTGGGGAACCCTTCTCACGAGTCGATCATACAGGGGGATCACTGCCTCCTTGTACGCAGTTTGGGCTAGCACACTAAGAACCGCACCGATGACTAGGATCCAAAAGTTCTCCATAGAGTGACGTACTGTAGCTTGGGAATATTGTATGTTCCGCGGTCGCGCCCGCACCGAGCGATATACTCCAAGAAAACTTCCGGCATCCGGAAGAGATGCACCTTGTGCTGTAGCGCAGGTGACCCGACACCCGCGTACTTCGTACTGACGCGGCACCCCGGCTCGTCAGCACCGGCCCGTATCCCCTCCACCGGCATGATATCGTGGATGGCCGAGATTCGAACCCATCGCTCCGTTCGATCGAGAGGTGCATTCGCGTCTGCCGTCCAGAAACCGTCC
>CBDCBK010000004.1:0-16834 GCA_965214265.1 Acidimicrobiia bacterium | reverse complement strand
AAGGCCTCCTTGAATCCCGGCTCTCCCTGTTTTCGGCTGGCCACCGAGTTGAGAAACTCCACCGCCTCGATCAACTTGAGGTCATCGTAGCTCATGCTGATGGCCGGGCCCGTATAGAAATCCACGTAGGAGGGATGGTCGGGACTACTTTGAATCAAGGTGGTCCCATCACGCTCGGTGGCGCTGTCGGGCAGATGGAGCTGAAGCTCATTCATGCGCTCGAAGTCCCACTTCAACGCTCCTCGGGTTCCGTTCAGCTCAAAGGCCATTTCACAGCCCGGCCCCTTGATTACCCGGCAGGCTTCGAAGGTCCCTTGGGCTCCGTTGCCGAACTCGACCAGCGCACTCACGTAGTCTTCGTTGGTGACCGGCCCCTTGGGGTCATCGGCCGAGCCGGTGGAAAAGTGGGTGCCGGATCCCTTGGGGACCAGAGGGCGTTCGGTGATGAAGGTGTGGCTGGTGCTGGTCAGGCGTTTCACCGGTCCAACCATGGAGTGGGCCATGTCGGCCACGTGGGAGATGAGGTCGCCCAGGGTGCCGGTGCCCGACCATTCCTTCTGGAATCGCCAGGAGAGAACTCCATTGGGGTCCCTGCCGTAACCCACCAGAAAACGACCGCGATAGTGGGTCACCTCCCCCAGCTTGCCCTCCTGAACGAGCTTGCGGGCGTATTGGACCAGCGGCGCCCAGCGGTAGTTGTAACCGACCCAACTGATGACCTTGGCCCGGCGAGCGATCCCTTCAATCTCGGCAGTCTGCAGTGGCCCCATGCCCACCGGTTTTTCGCAGAAGATGTCCTTTCCGGCCGCCGCCGCCGCACGCACCATCTCCAGGTGGAGGTGGTTGGGCGAGGCCACGCTGATGGCCCGAACCGAGTCGTTGCGGATGACCTCTTCCCAGTCGGTGGTCCACTGCTCGAAGCCGAAGCGGGCCTGCCCCTCCCTGGCACGAGCTTCAACCTCGTCGGCGCAAATGACCAGACGGGGCCGGATCCCCCTGTCTCGAAACCGATCCGTTACCTGGCCGTAGACGCGGCTGTGCACCGTCCCGACCCAACCCATGCCGATGACGCCAATCCCTATTTCGTGTGCCATCACTAATCCTCGCCTTCTGTGAATAGTGAAAAGTGGTTAGCCGTGCCCCCGCCTTGCCGTGCGAATCATTCGAGGAAAAACGGTCAATCGTCAATCAAGATGAACCACGAATGAACACGAATAGACACGAAGTCAGATGAACCTTCTTCAGCGACAAGCGTCACCCAAGCGCTTCTGCAATTTTGTTCCCGTGGGTCCACTTCCTGTCCTGCGTAGATTACCTCCTCTAACTCGGTTGCTACACCCCGAAGTTAACAACTCGAGCCTTTTGCAAAATTCGGTAGCGAGACGTTTGCCGGGAATGGCCACAAAAGGCACAAAAACACAAAGACCGATGGATCTGCTTTGCTGCGACGACGTCATGGGATGATGCCACCCGGGAGCGCGGGCGTCCCGCCCGCACAAGTCTTGGCACAGCCTCGGCCATCTCCTCCACCCGGCTCGACCGGCAACGGCGCCAGGACTCTGCTTCGGCCGAGCCCATGCCGTTCCCGCCGGCAGGTGGCCCGGTGCCGCATCGCAGAGAAACTGAGCGGCACGCAACGGGATAGCATGCGGGCGGGACGCCCGCGCTCCCGGGGGGCGCCTCCTCCCATCACTCTTGCTCCTCAAGGGGGCACGCGCCGGCTTGCCGGGCCGCAGCCCTGCCGATGCGGCAGAGCCGTCACGCTTGGTGGCCCTTCGTGATTCTTCGTGTCACTTCGTGGATCACTCTTTTTTCGTTTGTTTCAGACAAGCCGGGCCCGCCTTGGTGTGCGGATCATACAAGAGTGAAACAATCAGAAATCGATCATCCCTTCGCGACCTTGGTATCCCGTCGCGGTTAACCTCAATGCCTTAGTGGCCCTTCGTCGTTCTTCGTGGCCCTTCGTGGATAACTCTTTTTCTTTTTTTCGTTTGTTTCAGACAAGTCCTTGAGAAAGCGCAACTGGGTCATCAGGCGCTTGCCTGCTCCCGAAACCCTCCGCTGCCCACTCTCCACTCTTCACTCTTCACTCTCCACTTGTCCAACCTCCTGCCAACGGTGGGACTCCCAGGACCGCTCCACCGCCGCGTGCACGGCAGCCACCCGGGTGGCTTCCCGAACCCCCGGTGTCGCCTGCTTGCCCTCCAGGATCGACTTGACAAAACGGGAGGCCTCGATGATTTTCAGGTCCTCGTATCCCAATCCGGTGCCCTGGCCCGGATTGAAATGGCCGTGAAACGGATACTCCGGGTTGCTGAACAGGCGGGTATATCCCTGCCGAACCGGTTCCCGTCCTGGATTGACATACACCTGCAGCTCGTTCATTCGCTCGAAATCCCAGACAATGGAGCCGGCGGTGCCATTCAACTCCACCTTCAGCTCCTGTTGTGGGCCGGTGATGATCCGGCAGGCTTCGAAGCTTCCCCGGGCATCGTTCTCGAACTGCAACAGACCTCCCACATAGTCCTCGTTGGTGACGGGCTGGCGCGGCAAGCGGGATCCTTCCACAGCGGTCGAGGGGCGACTGTCGATCCAGGTCTTGCGGTTGGCCACTACCCGCTTGATGGGACCCACCAGAAAGTGGGCCAGGTCGGTCGTGTGCGAGAGCATATCGTTCAGCACACCGGTCCCGGAGACGGATTGATCAAACCGCCAGGAGCGGGGTTCCTCGGGACTGCGGGCATAGCCTTCAAAATAACGGCTGCGAAAGTGAGTGATGTCACCGAGGTGGCCCTCCCGGATGAGCTGCCTGGCGTATTGAACCATTGGGGCCCAACGATAGTTGAAGCCCACCAGGGCCAGCACGCCGCATTGCTCCACCACCCTGTGAATGGCCGCCGTCTCCCGCGGCGTCTTGCCCACGGGCTTCTCACAGAGGACGTGCTTGCCCGCCCGGGCAGCCGCGCTCACGATGGCTTGATGGCTTTCATTGGGAGTGGTCACACTTACCGCCACGATCCGGTCGTCCTCGATCAGCGAAGGCCAATCGGTGGTGAAGCCCTCGAAACCGTGACGGGCGGCGCCTTCCCGCGCCCGCTCGGCTACGGCATCGGCGCAGCAGACCAGACGCACCTCCGTATCCAATTCCGGGAAGCGGTCTCGAAGCTGGCGGTAGGCCCGGCTGTGGGTATGTCCCATCCAACCCATGCCGATGACGCCCACACCCAAAGAGTTCATGGCATCCCGTCTAGCCCGCATTTCTCACCGGGGGGCGTGATGATGGCGCAGGAATTTTCCCCTCAGCGCGTGCTCGTGAGCGAAGAGCGTAGCGGTTTCTACGGTCGAGCGAGCCTGTGCGCGCTGAGGGGAAAAGGACAAGCCAGGGCGCGCCCAGCACCGTGTGTAACCGCAAGACATCACAATCGAACCAACAAGTTGCTGAAAATAAATCGTCTTTCATCATGTATCCGGCGACCCGGTGAGAAATGCGGGCTTAGAGCCAGGGTGGATTTTCCTCGGGCATGGTCCTCAGAAGGAGAGGCTTGAGGAACTCAACGCTCTTGACGATGCCCTCCGGTGCACTCATCAGGGAATCCTCGTGCTCGATGCTCAGCACCCCGTCGTATCCCACCGCTCGCAAGGCGCTGACGAATTCCCGCCACCATAGCTCTCCGTGGCCGAAACCCAGGGTCCGGTATCCCCAGGACCTCTCCAGAACCAGGTGCATCGGAGTCAGATCCAATCCGCCGTTCAAGGCCATTTTGTGACGGTCGATGCGGGTGTCCTTGGCATGTACGTGGAAGACGAAGTCCGGACCCAGGTTCTGAACCACCCAGCTCGGTTCCATTCCCTGGTAGAACAGGTGACTGGGATCCAGGTTGGCCCCCACCGAGGGGCCGGCGATCTGGCGCAGCCGCAGCATTCCGGGGGTGCTGAAGACCGACTGCCCGGGATGCATCTCAATGGCGACCCTGACTCCGTGATCGGACGCGTACTGACCGGCCTTTTTCCAGAAGGGTGTCAGAACTTCATCCCACTGCCACTTGAGGAGGTCCAGGAAATCCTGCTGAAAACTGTGAGCCACCCAATTGGGATAGGGAGTCCCGCTGGGATCTCCCGGGCAGCCACTCATGGCAACCACCGTATCCAATTCCAACTTCTGAGCCAGTTCAATGCATTTGAAGAGGTCCTGGCCATGTTTTTTGCCCCGTTCCGGGTGGGGGTCCACCGGATTCCCGTTGCAATTCAAGGCGCTGACGACCAGACCGCGGCTATCGACGGCAGCCTTGAATTCCGACCGGGCCCCGGCATCGGCCAGCAACCGGTCCGCGTCACAATGGGAGGCTTTGGAAAACCCCCCGGTGGCGATTTCAACGGCCTCGATTCCCTGCTCCGCCACCCAATCCAGGGCGGCAGTGAAGGACAGATCGGGAAGTCCGTCGGTAAATAATCCTATTTTCATGGTCGGCTCCAGGGTTGGACAGTTGGTTATGTTCTACTGAATTCATTCAGGGCCGGGACATCCTCCCTGCTTGGCCGGCCGCCTGCTGCCCGGCTCCCGGATTCAACGGGGGAAAAAGACTGTAACCAGGCACGTTGATGCCGATCTTGAAGAGGCTCTTGCCGGCGGTCACATAAAGGGTTTGCTTGTCGCCCCCCCCAAAGGTCATGTTGGTCACCACGTCTTCCGGGATGGGTATCCTGTCCAATAGTCTACCCTGAGGAGAAATCACATAAATCCCTGCCGGGTTGACACTGGATTCTCCCTCTCGTTTCGGCAAGGTAATTCCGGCAGCCGTCCACAGGTTTCCTTGCATATCAACGCGTAGACCGTCACCTGGTCGCCCCACACCGAAGTCGTAGACCAGGGTTTGTCCAGAAGGTACACCCCCGGGATTGAGCTCAAACCCCCAGATTTTTCGGGCTCCCCCCGGACTAATGTTGTAATCCGCTACATAGAGAAAACGGTCGTCCGGACTGACCGCGATCCCGTTGGGTTGCTGGATTACAGGCTGCTCCAATATTCTGGAGACTTTTCCGTCGCAGTCCAGACGATAGACGGCTTCGACATCCATCTCCATGGTAGAACGGTCGCCATAACAGGGATCGGTGAAATAGATACGTCCCTTTTGGTCGATGGCCAAGTCGTTGGGGCTATTGTAACGCCGACTTTCAAATCGTTCTGTCAACACCTCGACTTGGCCGGTTTCCAGATCGGTGCGTACGATCCGACGACGGCCACCCGACCCCATTTCGCAGCCCTCGCAACTGACCAACCTCCCTCGGCTGTCGAACAGGTTTCCATTGGTCCTGCCGCTGTCCGCCCTGAAGACGGAGAGCTGCCCGTCCGCCGCAAGCTTCATCATCCGATTGTTGATGATGTCGCTGAAGTAGATGCTCCCGTCGGAGTGGTAGGCCGGTCCCTCGGCAAAGGCAATCACTGCGGCCCGGCTCAGCCGGGCACCGGTTCTCAGGAACCGCCGGGGCGACGGTAGGCGGGCTCGATCTGCCGGGTTTGGTTCCGACATTTCCCTCGATTGGGCTGCATCCATGGCGGCACCGGAGCGTCCGGAGATTTTCGTCAGCACTGACGTCTTCTGGGATCGGCGGAAGCCTCCAGCACCAGGATGGCCGGCCTCTTCCATCCAGCCGGTCCCGATGAGAGCTGCACGGTCGTGGACCGCGCATAGATCAAGGGATCGGCGGGGCGACTCTTCAGGAAGTCGCCCAGGGGGCGCATCCTGCTGGGCCACCACAGCAAGTAGTGCATGGGGATGATCCAACGCGGCCGCAATTGCTGGATGAGGCTCGACAATTCTTTCAAAGTAAGCGTGTTGGCCTGACCGACGATGGCCAACAGGACATCGCACTTGTCCTCGAAGACAGACAGTTCCGCCGGGCTGGGCCCATAGCCCAGGTCTCCCAAATGCAGGATCCAGAGATCCTCCACCTTGAAGGCGTAGAGCGCATTGTCCTTGGGGCTGCCGCTGTCGTGAAGGGGCGACTCGGCTGCCCCCAGCGGAACCAGCGGGTTGCCATCCACCTCGACCCGGCGGTTGTCCCGAACCAGGTCCAGGGCGTTGATGACTTCGGGGGACCCGTGGATCAGGCCGGGGTCCCCATGCGCCAGGTCATCCAGGGAGCTGACAATGGCCATGTCCCCATGGATGGCCGGGCCGGCCGGCAAACCCAGGCGGGTCGGCGAAAAGGGATCGGTGACGATGACCGGGCCGTCGTCCCGCCAAATGCGAAAGCAGGCGTGGCCCACCCACTCGATATTCACGCCCATTGGAGCTAGTCCTCGGTGATCTGATGAAATCCTGCCAGCTCCCACCAACCGGTCCCTTTCCTGGGAGGCGCCTCCATCACCAAGGGTCTGAGGTAGTTGAAGGATTTTTCCAGTCCCTCCCGGACATCCATGTAGTCGCACTCCATCTCAACCGAGAGAGCTCCCTCATACCCGATAAAGCGCAAGGTGGTGATGAAATCGCGCCAGAACTGCTGATCGTGGCCCCAGCCGATCAAGGTAAAGGTCCAGGATCGCTTTTCGGGGCTGGCCGGAGTCTGGGTGGTGTCCAGCAACCCCTGCAGCTTCAGGTTGCGGGGCTCCATGCGGGTATCCTTTACATGGACGTGCAGGAGCAGTTCCCCCAGATAGGCGATGGTCTCCAGCACGTCGATATGCTGGACGAAGAGATGCGACGGGTCCAGATTGCAGCCCACAATCGGGCCAATGGCTTCCCGCAACTTCATGACCGTCACCGGTGTGTGCACGATGTCGCCGATCCAGGGCTCGAAAGCCAGGCGGCAGCCATGATCCTGGGCAACTTTCGCATGTTCTCGCCAGAAAGGAATGACCCGCTCTTCCCACTGCCAACGCAGAATTGCCCGGTTGCGGGCGTTGGTGGGGTCCACTACCCAACAGGGACTGCTATCTCCGGGTGCTCCCGCCGGGCTGCCGGCATTCAATGTCAACAGATCCACACCCGTGGCCTCGGCCAGGCGGCAGACTCTGCGAAAATGCTCGGAGTATTGCTTCGCTTCCGTCGGGTCGGGCGAGAGTCCGTTCCCATGAGCCGAATAGGCGCTGATGGTCAAGCCGTGGTCTTCCAGAGCGCCCTTCCAGCGCTTTAGTGCTTCCCGGTCGGACAGCAGCTCTTGAGGATCGCAATACTTCTTGCTGGCCTCCCCCAAACAGGCTATCTCGATCATCTCGACGCCCTGCTTGCGTGCGAAATCCAATCCTTCTTCAAAATCGAAGGGCAGCAGGAAAAGCGAGTTGACACCGATTTTCACTTCTTACCTCCTCCCGGCCACCCCGGTAGGCCGCCTGGGGGCATTCCGGGCTTTCATTCAATCAATCTTCCAGACCAACAGTGGGTTGGTATCCGCTGGGCTCGAGAGCGACAATGGTTGGGCCATCCAGCACCGGCAGGTCGATGGGAAATTCCACCACCGAAGACCTGGGGAAGATCAGGGGATCCCTGGGACGGCGGTCCAGGAACTCTCGCAAGGGCCGCATGGGTCCCGCCACCGGGGGCAGAGCGAAGTGCATCGGGACGATCCACTTGGGCTTGAGGTGATCGATCATCACATCCAGGTCCGGCAGGGACAAGGTGTTGAATTGGCCCACAATGGCGAGCATCACCTCGCATCGCCCTTCAAAAGGAGCCAACTCTTCCCGGGGTAGTCCAAATCCGAGATCCCCCATGTGCATCACCCATACCCCTCCGACCTGCAGGGCATAGAGGGCGTTGTCCTTGGGACTTCCACTGTCATGGATGGGCGATTCGGCCGCTCCCACCGTTACCAGCGGGCTGCCGTCGATTTCAACGTCGAGTCCCTTCTCGACCACCTCCAGGGCATCGATGACTCTCCGACGTCCCCGTACCAACTCGGGGTAACCGTGGGCGTCGTCGGTCAGTGAGCTCGCGATGACCGTATCACCTTCGATTGTGGCCGCATCCTCCGGCAGGTAGACGGTCTTGGGTGTGTAGGGATCCATGACGATGACCGGTCCCCCCTCACGCCAGACCCGAAAGCAGGCATGTCCTACCCATTCCACCTTCACCGACATAAATCCTCCACCTGGTCTTGGATTCTCAGCCCGCCACCGGGGACCGGTGACAGGCGCTTGGGTCTCTTGACGACTCAGTACAGGGCCAGGGCCCGGCCCGGGCCTCCATGACAATCGCGAATCTTGATGGGTGCAAAGATGAAGTAGGCTCGTTGAGGCACCTCGCCAAGCCCAGTCAAGGATTCAATCCCCGCCAGACCGCGGCTCCCCAGGGCCCAGTAGGTCATCAGGGCCCGGCGGGGCTCGGCCCCTCCCAGAGTCGGGCCGTCGGTCCCTATGCAACGGATGCCGCGTTCGGCCAGGTAGACCACGGCCTCCGGTCCCGGCGCGGGCCATCCCTCGCTCCGACCGTTCAAAGGATCCGCCATGAACCGGTTGCCTTCGGGAAAGGGCTTGAAATAGCGGTCGCTATAGCCACTACGGAAAATCACGATCTCCCCCGTCCTGAGAGGTCCATGCTTGCGTTCATACTCCTGGATATCCTTGGGGGTGATTTCCGGGGACGCCGGCCACCGGTCCTTGGAGGTGGTTCCGATCAGATGCTGGACGTCGATGACCCGGGCCCAACCGCAGGTCTGGGAAAGCGGCACCTGTTCGGCGGTCACCCGGCTGGTCTCCCGCTTCCCAAACTGCCGCTGGTAGGCTGCCAGCCACTGTCGCACCTCCGGAGCATAGGTCTGGTTGTCGAAACCGGGTGGGGGCAGGGCGTAGGCCGGCGGGACCAGATGGGTTCCGGTATGGCTGTCCAGGTGGTGGAGCTTCATCGAGTAGGGGGGGATGATATTCCGCAGATAGGGATGACGGTTGTTGCCGACTCCCTTTCCGGGCCACCATACCGGCAGATCGTCAGCCAGCAGCACCGACAGATCGATGACTCGCTTGTTCCTGGCCGACTCGATCAACTGCCCGGCCAAGGGCTGGCCCACAATGGCAAAGGCTCTGGATTCGGCGCCGATGCCACCGGAATGCTTGAGGCCGACGGTACAGTAAAAGGCCCCGGTTGCCGGTAGCTTTCCAAGACCGGTCGCCCCTTCAGTCCAGATCATTCCGTGCTTGAGACCGGCAAAATGGGTTTCCTCGGCGATGGCGCCCGGGATTGGCCCCATGCTGGGGCTGTCGGTGCCGAGCGTCATCACCTTTCGGGTCGCCAGATACTCCATGCACTGGGGAGACGGGTCCGGCCAACCCGGCTTCCTGGCCTCCAGGGCATCGGCAATGAATCCACGACCGGAGGGGAAGGGACGGTAGTACCGGTCGCTGAAACCGCTGTAGAAAAGCACCACATCACCCAATCCCAGGGGGCGGTACCGCTTTTCCCACGCCTGCACGTGCTTGGCTTCCACCAGAGCGCTGTGCCCGTCGGGTGCGGCGTCGAGCAGCTCCCGGTTGTCGATGACGCAGGCCTCTCCCACAAACTGCCAGGCCGGCACCTTGTCCCCGGAAATCAGGCCATACCGGCCGGCGTTGGGTTTCCCGGAATCGGGCGGGGCCACCGAATGGGTGGGCCCATCGAATTGGGTCCCCACGTTTTCGTCCAGCGTCAGAATTTCCGAGTTGTAGGCGCTGAGGGGACCGATCCGCCGGTAATGGTTGATTTGAAAGCCCGGTCCCGCTCCGGGCCAACTGCAGGGGAACTCGGGAGCAACCAGAAGGGAAAGGTCGACGAACTGCGGCCCTGCCTTCTCTTCGGCGTGAACCCACCCCGGCTGCATGCCTCCGGCCAGGCAGCCCAGGATCACCAGGCCGAAGGCTGCGGCTTTTCCCAGGAGGGAAAGACCGGATGGCGGATAAGGACTCGAAAACCGTTTGGGGCGCATCGATTCAAACCTCGTGGGGCCTCTCCGACGGCCGGGCAGCCGGCTCGCTCTTGTTTGCACTTGGGGCTGTTAACCTTATCAACATCGGAAACCTCTTTGCAACCGATGGCTCCGGCCTGGCTAGGTGGATAGTGGCTAGCCGTGCCCCCGCCCCACCGTGCGGATCATTGGAGGAAAAACACCCAATCGCAATTAAGACGAACCACGAATGAACACGAATAGGCACCAGGACTGATGGACCTCCTTCAACGACAACTGGCGCCAAAATGCTTCGGCACTTTTGTCCCGTTGGTGTGACCCTGTCATGGGAGGAAGCCCACCCGGGAGCGCGGGCGTCCCGCCCGCACAAATCCTCCCGCAGCTTCGGCCATCTCCTCCACCGGAATCAACCGGCAGCGGCGCCCTGCCTCTGCTTCGGCCGGGCCCATGCGGTTCCCGCCGGCAGGGCGGTCGGCTGCAACATCGCAGGGAAACTGAGCGGCAACCGAAGGGACAGCATGCGGGCGGGACGCCCGCGCTCCCGGGGGTGTCGTCCCGATGGTGAGGTGGGGGGTATCCGGCGGGCGACTTCTCTGAAAGCCGGCCTGTCCCCTTTGGGAAACTCCCGTTTGCCTGCGAGCCGGGCGCCCGCCCCCCGCGACTGGGCAGATCCATCGAGAAGGACTATAAATTGAACATCGATGCACAGGATGCTCAGGATAATCAGGACGGGAGGCTGCTGCAGGAGACGCTGACTCGGGCAATGATCGGGTGCGGATTTGAGGATGTCCGGGAACACAAGCCAGCCGTCTCCGGAAAAAATCCTGTGCATCCTGTGCATCGATGTGAATCAAAAATCTACCCATGCTTGACTATGAACCGGTTTCCAGCCACCAGGCGCAGGCGTTTGTTTCAGGCAAGTCGGGCCCCCGCCCTGCCGTGCGGATCATTCGAGGGTGAAACAGGTTTTGTTTCAGACAAGTCGGGCCCCCGCCCCCCACGACGGGGCGGATCATTCGAGAGTGAAACAATCCAGACAAGTCGCCCCCCGTAGCGGTTACGAGTGGCGGTTCTTAGTGGCCCTTCGTGGATAACTCTTTTTTCTTTTGTTTCAGGTAAGTCCGGCCCCCGCCCCCCACGACGGTGCGCATCACTCAGAGGGAAAACAGCCGTTCGTCAATGAAGACGAACCACCAATGAACACGAATAGGCACCAGGACTGATGGACCTCCTTCAACGACAACTGGCGCCAAAATGCTTCGGCACTTTTGTCCCGTTGGTGTGACCCTGTCATGGGAGGAAGCCCACCCGGGAGCGCGGGCGTCCCGCCCGCACAAATCCTCCCGCAGCTTCGGCCATCTCCTCCACCGGAATCAACCGGCAGCGGCGCCCTGCCTCTGCTTCGGCCGGGCCCATGCGGTTCCCGCCGGCAGGGCGGTCGGCTGCAACATCGCAGGGAAACTGAGCGGCAACCGAAGGGACAGCATGCGGGCGGGACGCCCGCGCTCCCGGGGGTGTCGTCCCGATGGTGAGGTGGGGGGTATCCGGCGGGCGACTTCTCTGAAAGCCGGCCTGTCCCCTTTGGGAAACTCCCGTTTGCCTGCGAGCCGGGCGCCCGCCCCCCGCGACTGGGCAGATCCATCGAGAAGGACTATAAATTGAACATCGATGCACAGGATGCTCAGGATAATCAGGACGGGAGGCTGCTGCAGGAGACGCTGACTCGGGCAATGATCGTGTGCGGATTTGAGGATGTCCGGGAACACAAGCCAGCCGTCTCCGGAAAAAATCCTGTGCATCCTGTGCATCGATGTGAATCAAAAATCTACCCATGCTTGACTATGAACCGGTTTCCAGCCACCAGGCGCAGGCGCAGGCAAGTCGGGCCCCCGCCCTTGTTTCAGGTGACAAGTCGGGCCCCCGTTTCCCCCAGGCAAGTCGGGCCTCCGCCCCCCACGACGGGGCGGATCGACGGGGGCGCATCACTCAGAGGGAAAACAGCCGTTCGTCAATGAAGACGAACCACCAATGAACACGAATAGGCACCAGGACTGATGGACCTCCTTCAACGACAACTGGCGCCAAAATGCTTCTGCACTTTTGTCCCGTTGGTGTGACCCTGTCATGGGAGGAAGCCCACCCGGGAGCGCGGGCGTCCCGCCCGCACAAATCCTCCCGCAGCTTCGGCCATCTCCTCCACCGGAATCAACCGGCAGCGGCGCCCTGCCTCTGCTTCGGCCGGGCCCATGCGGTTCCCGCCGGCAGGGCGGTCGGCTGCAACATCGCAGGGAAACTGAGCGGCAACCGAAGGGACAGCATGCGGGCGGGACGCCCGCGCTCCCGGGGGTGTCGTCCCGATGGTGAGGTGGGGGTATCCGGCGGGCGACTTCTCTGAAAGCCGGCCTGTCCCCTTTGGGAAACTCCCGTTTGCCTGCGAGCCGGGCGCCCGCCCCCCGCGACTGGGCAGATCCATCGAGAAGGACTATAAATTGAACATCGATGCACAGGATGCACAGGATAATCAGGACGGGAGGCTGCTGCAGGAGACGCGGACTCGGGCGATGATCGCGTGCGGATTTGAGGATGTCCGGGAACACAAGCCAGCCGTCTCCGGAAAAAATCCTGTGCATCCTGTGCATCCATGTGAATCAAAAATCTACCCATGCTTGACTATGAACCGGTTTCCAGCCACCAGGCGCAGGCATTTGTTTCAGGCAAGTCGGGCCCCCGCCCCCCACGACGGGGCGGATCATTCGAGAGTGAAACCAGACAAGTCGGGCCCCCGCCTTGCCGGGCGGATCATACGAGAGTGAAACAATCGGAAATCGACAATCCTGTCGTGACCTTGATATCCCGTAGCGGTTAAACTCAACGCCTTAGTGGCCCTTCGTCGTTCTTAGTGGCCCTTCGTGGATAACTCTTTTTCTTTTGTCTTTTTTCTGTTGTTTCAGACAAGTTCGGCCCCCGCCCTGCCGTGCGGGTCATTCGAGAGTGAAACAATCGGAAATCGACAATCCTGTCGTGACCTTGGTATCCCGTCGCGGTTAACCTCAACGCCTTAGTGGCCCTTCGTCGTTCTTAGTGGCCCTTCGTGGATAACTCTTTTTTCTTTTGTTTCAGGCAAGTGGGTACCGCGCCTCCGACTCCAGAGGATAGAGGGGGCGCCTCCGGTGGTGGTAGGTAAAGCCGGCCGGATTCACGCAGGTGGCCCCCGGCGTGTCCACCAGTATGGTCCGGGCCGCGACCGGATTGTAGGCGGCTCTGGGGGCAATCACACCCTTGGCCACCAGGATCTTCTTGTTTTCCGGTTTGACCCCCAGGCTTTTGACCTGCTCCAGGCTCACCGGCGCCATCTTCACGCTGGTGAGGACGAGGGTGTGCTGCTCCGGCGTCTCCACAACCGCGGTCACCCCCTGGTCGAAGGAACCCCACCCTCCATGTCTCACTTCCGGCTCCTGAAAGATTCCATCCGAGATCATCCGTACCCTGCCTTGAACCGAGACCGGAGACCCGTGCCGCCCGTCGGTTTTCCCTCCGACCTGCAGCGTCACCGGGTTGCGAACGCCGGCTTCCACGCAGCGAGCCACCGACTCGGCATCGAAGAGGACCACCATGGCGTTGGAGGCTTTTTGCGCCACGATTTCGGCCAGTATGACGGTGGAGTCCCCCGGACTACCGCCGCCGACGTTGTCGCCGATGTCCAGCAACACCACCGGGGCCTCGGGAGCCCGCACGGCCATGGCCACCGCCTCGGCCGCACTGGGCAGGTCGGCCCGGAATTCCTCCCGGCGGTCCCAGGCCCGCTGGGCCATCCAGCGCGCCGCCCTGCGGGCCAGATCCCGGTCGCGATCGGCCACGGCCAGGAAGGTGGCGCCCATTTCCTCGACGTCCGAGTAGTAAAAGCCCATGGCCACGCTGGCCGACAGAATGCCCGGCCATTGCAAAACCGATTCGACGTCCCGATACAATCCCTTGGCCGGGTCCTCGTCGGTGTACTGCTTGGCGATGCTGATGACCAGAGGGGGGCGTTCCAGGGCTTGCACCGGTCGGATCTCTCCCCGCAGCGTCCGACCCAGCAGCGAGGCAATCTCCAGGCCCCGGGCCTTCTGGTCCAAGTGCGGATTGGAGCGATAGATGGTGGTGGCGTCGGTATTGGCAATCATTTTTGGAGAGACGTTGGCGTGCAGATCCAGCGTCATGACGACGGGCACATCCGGCCCCACCACTTCCCGAAGTCTCCGAGCCATCTCGCCGTCGGCGTCGGGATATTCCTCGGACACGGTGGCCCCATGCAATCCCAGATAGAGGCCGTCCACGGGCATGGCCGCCTTCAGGGCGTTGATCGTCTCTTCCGCTATGGCCTCGAAGGTCTCCCGAACAACGGCGCCGCTCGGCATGGCAAAGGCCGCCACAAGGGGAACGGGCTCCAGGCCGTTGGATTCGGCCGCCTCCAGAAAACCGCTCAGCTCGTGGTTGCCTCCCGTCCAGCGCTCAATTAGCCCCTTTCCCCGCGTCAGGCTGATTTGTTCAAAGTGCCGGTAGGTGGTCGGGGTGACCGAAAAGGTATTGGATTCATGGATAAATCCCATAACACCAACGCGTTTCATCAGATGCTCGCCTCCCTTTCATCCTTTAAAGTTTTATCCGGGAATGTCTTCTCGCCTTTCCCGGAGGCACCACCGTTCGAGCAATCACCCTGACGGCGGTCTAAGTCCAAGCGTCCATTTCCGCCATCCATTCCGGGGGGAAATCCATCTCCATGGCCCGCAAGGCATTGTCCAGATGACCGGTGTTGCGGGCTCCAATCAGCACCGAACCGATCCCTTGCCGATTCAGGACCCACCCCATGGCCAATTGAACCATGGAAACAGCCGTCCGGGCCGCCTTCCGTCGAAGTTGCTCGACGATCCGAAAGCTGCGCTGGCGGAAATAGATGTCCACGTGGCCGGGAATGACGTCGAAGCGGGTGCCTTTTGGAATCTTGCCCTGATCGGCTGTGTACTTGCCGGCCAGAAACCCTGCCCCCAGTGGACTGTAGGTCACCACTCCAACCTCCTGCCGTTGACACAGGGGCAGCAGATCGGTCTCGATCTCACGACAGGCCAGATTATAGATGGGTTGAATGACCCCGAGGCGCGGCAGGCCTTTTCGGCGACTCAGCCCGAGAGCTTCCGACAGTTGCCCGGCGGTGTAATTGCTGCACCCGCTGCATCGGATGCTGCCGGCCCTTTCCCCTCGATCCAGTGCCGCCAACCCTTCTTCGAGCGGAACGTTGGGATCATACGAGTGGAACAGATAAAGATCAATGGTATCGGTCTGGAGACGACGCAGGCTGGCCTCCAGGGCCTCCTGCACTTCCTGCTCGCTCCTGTTGGCCGACACCTTGGTCTGAATGGTGACCTGGGAGCGCACGCCGCGGGATTTCAGCCAGCGCCCCAGGATCTTCTCCGAAGAGTGCATTTCGCCGCTCACCTCGCGCGCGTCCTCGACTCCCAACCGGTCGCGCCGATGCTGGCGGGCTTGCCCGCCACCGTAGGCCTCGGCGGTATCGAATAGGGTGATGCCTCTCTCCAAGGCAGCGTCCATGATCTGAAAGGAGCTGGCCTCGTCAATTTCCCGACCGAAGGTAGCGCAGCCCAGCCCGAGCCGGCTGACCACGATGCCGCTGCTACCCAATGACCTCATTTCCATGGATTTTTCCCCTCGCCCAAAAAATCGAAACCGGTCCAAGCGGGCCGGCCTCTCTTCTGTAATCGACGCCGAACGCCACCTCGGTCAGGCCTTGGAAGCGGCTTGATACTCATCCTTGAGGATCCCCATGAGGATGAGGTCGTGCCACTGGCCTCGGGAGTAGTGCCAGTCCCGCAGGGCTCCCTCTTCCTTGAACCCGCATTTCCGGTAGCAGCGATAACCCCGCTTGTTGGGTCGAATCACTCTCAGACCGACCCGGTGCAGGTTCAACTCCTCGAAGCAGACTTTCAGGAACAGCCGCAGGGATTCCTCACCCAAGCCCCGGGAAAGCGACGTGACGTCACCGATCACAATCCCGACCTCGGTGTTCTGTCTCCGCAGATCCAGATGCTCATAGCCGATATGCCCCAAATATTTGTGGTCTTCCCGACGGCAGATGGCGAATTTTCGATTGGCAGGGTCGGTGTTGTTGACCTGAGCCTCCACGAAGGCTCGAGCCTGCTCCAGAGACTCGGGCCAAACATAGGAACCCGTCCACCATACGATCTCATCCAGGGTGCGCCACTGGTAAAGAGCCTCGAGATCGCTCAACAGGTATTCCCTGAGATAAACTCGGTCTCCTAGAATGTGGGGCATGATCCTCCTCCCTTGCCGGTTGAATTCCCCGCCCGAAACGAACTGAAACTTGACAGCTATAAGAGCCGCGAAAACAGCTCGCGGGCCTGATCGGCGTTGGCCGGAGGCCGTCCCCGTTGGAGCGCGCGGGTCGCCGCCAGCCCCACCAGCTCCGCATTGCTGGCGGCTTGGGTGCCATCGGGTCTGTAGAGATTGTTCTCGAATCCAATCCGAGCGTGTCCGCCTCGACCCAAGGCACGGTCCACACACGCCAACTCCCGCTTCCCGAAGGCGCACAGGAACCATGCCTCTCGAAAGGGGCTGACTTCCAGCAACGGGTCCAGGTCGGAGGGTGCCGATTGCTGATTCGGGGTAAAGCGCCCCAGCACAAAGAGGACACAGGGATCGGAATGCGGAACGATTCCGCGATGGATGAGCCCCGTCAGGAATCTGACCTGATCCGCATTGAAAACGATGAACTGGCCAAAAATCCCTTCCGCCTGCAGCCAGTCCAGGAATTCCGCCGCCTGAGCTTCGAAGCTCGGGTCGGGGAGAATTTCCCCAATGGAAAGACTCACCGCCTCCGGCCTGAGTTCCCGGACCAGGCGCATCTGTTCCTCCGGACCGTAGAGGCCGCAGGATTCGGTGGTGACCT
>CBDCBK010000003.1:0-2079 GCA_965214265.1 Acidimicrobiia bacterium | reverse complement strand
TCTTTAACACAGGAACGGGCGATTGGGGGGATTTTACCCCCATTTTGGCCTAAAATCACCTGTAAGTTGTTGATTATTCGTAGGAGAAGCTGAAGTAGTGCCATAATAGTATGGGAGAGGCTTGACCCCCTCGCCCCCCTCTGTTAGGGTCCCTCCCATGTTCATCCGCCGCACCCAGACCCGCTCCACCCCCTCCGGTCAGACCTACTTCACCCACCGCCTCGTCCGCTCCCATCGCGTCTCAGGCAAGGTCCGCCAGCAGACCCTGCTCAACCTCGGTCGCCACTTCTCCATCCCCCGCCATGACTGGCCCCTGCTGTGCCGCCGTCTGGACGAGATCCTCAGCGGTCAGTTGCCCTTGATCCAGGAGGGTTCGGCCCCGTTGGAGGAGGAAGCCCAACGCATGGCCGAGCGCTTGCTTCAGGGGGAAGCCGACGTGACCGGCACCGCTGGGGAGGCCTCTTCAGAAGACCTGCAGACGGTAGCGGTGGATTCGGTGGAGTTGACCCGTCCGCGCAGCGTCGGGGTGGAGCAGGTGGGCCGGTGGGCGCTGGAGCAGTTGGGGTTGGTGGAGTTGCTGGCCGAGTTGGGTCTGAATGGACCGTTGCGGGCGGCGGCGGTGGGGGCGATTGTGGGCCGTCTGGCCCGTCCCGGCTCGGAACGGGCCACCTGGGGCTGGCTCGGCCGACGCAGCGGTTTGGGCGAGTTGCTGGACTTTGACTTCCAGACCCTGAGTCTGATGCAGATGTATCGGGCCTCAGACGCCCTGATGAGACACCGCCAGGCCATCGAGGCCCACCTGTTCACCCGGGCCATGGGTCTGTTCGATCTGCAGCCGACCGTCACCCTGTTCGATCTGACCCACACTTTCTTCGAAGGGGCGGCCCGCCATCAACCCAAGGCCCAGCGGGGGCACTCGAAGGAGAAGCGCAGCGACTGTCCCCTGCTGACCCTGGGGTTGGTGCTGGACGGGGCCGGGTTTGTGCGCCGCTCCCAGGTCTTTGCCGGCCGGGTGGATGAGCACCGCACCCTGGCCGGGATGCTGGGGGCGCTCGAGGCGCCCCGGGGCGCCCTGGTGGTGATGGACCGGGGGGTGGCGACCGAGGATCGGATCGGGTGGTTGAGGGAGGAAGGGTATCGCTATGTGGTGGCCAGCCGCCAAGGCTCCCGGCAGTTCGACCCCGAACTGGCCCTGACCTTGGAGACCGCTTCCAAGGCCAGGTTACAGCTCCACAAGGAGGTCTCAGAGGACGGGGGGGAAGTGCGTCTCTACTGCCGTTCCGAGGAGCGGGCTCACAAGGAACGGGGCATTGTCGAGCGCTTCAGCCGGCGCTTCGAGCAGGGGCTCGCCCGACTCTCCGAGGGGCTCTCACGGCCGCGGGCTCACAAGGGCATCGAGAAGGTCCGGGAACGGATCGGGCGGCTGAAGGAGCAGAGTCGCGGCGTGGCTCAACACTACACCATCGAGGTCCTCACCGAAGAGAGCGGCCGCAAGGCGACGGCCCTGACCTGGAAGCGTCAGCCCCGCCAGGGCTCGATGGTCACCCATCCGGGGGTCTACTGCCTGCGCAGCAACCAGACCGACTGGGACGAGGAGAGCCTGTGGCGCACCTACACCACTCTCACCGACGTGGAAGCGGTGTTTCGCTCCCTGAAGTCCGAACTGGGCCTGCGCCCCATCTATCATCACAAGCCGGTGCGGTCGGAAGGCCACCTGTTCCTGACGGTCATCGCCTATCAACTGGTGCAGGTCATCCGCAAACGCCTCAAGCAGCGGGGCGACCCCTCCAGTTGGACCACGCTGCGGCGCATCCTGGAAGGCCAGCAGCGGGTCACGGTGACCTTCCGGCGTGGGGACGGGCGGACCTTGCACGTCCGCAAGGCCACGCGGGCCGAAACCGATCAGAAGGCCATCTACGACGCCTTGGGCATCGATCCTGCTCCCGGAGGGGTCCGCAAGATGATTGTCTGAGTCCCCCCCCCCATTGCCGGTTTCAACGCGTTTGTAGTGCCACTTGCGCGTTTCTGCCTTCGTAACCTGTTGATAATAAGCGTGTACTCGGAAGCCGTGTTAAAGAT
>CBDCBK010000002.1:0-2302 GCA_965214265.1 Acidimicrobiia bacterium | reverse complement strand
GATGCGAGGGGTGGGCTGCAGCAGGCAGGCTGCGTGAAAGCGTTGCGAGTGCTGGAGGCGGCGGGCCGGATTGCGTTGCCGGAACCGCTCAACAGGGGCGGGGGGAGGCCGCCTCGGGATCTGGGGGAAGCGATTCCGGCGGCTGAGGGAGTACCGGATCGGGTGGAGGCGGTGGAGGGACTGAGGCTGGTTCTGGTGAGGGAGGATAGGGAGCGGCGTCGGTGGAATGGGCTGATGGCACGGGAGCATCCGCGAGGGGCGGTGCGGCATACGGGGGCACAGTTACGCTATCTGATCGTCTCGGCGCATGGGACTCTGGGAGGGATGGGCTTTGCGGCCTCGGCGCTGGCGCTGGCGGCGCGGGACCGGTGGATGGGCTGGGAGGAGGCGACTCGGAAGCGGCAGTTGCACCGGGTGGTGGGGATGAGCCGGTTCCTGATCCGGGAAGGGGTGGAGTGCCGCAACCTGGCCTCGAAGGCGCTGGGGATGGTCTTGGGTCGGTTGGGAGAGGACTTCCAGCAGCGCTACGGCTACCGGCCGGTGCTGGTGGAGACCTTCGTGGATGAGGGGGAACACGCGGGCACGAGTCTGAAGGCGAGCAACTGGATACGAGTGGGGGAGACGGCGGGACGGGGCCGGTTTGCGGCCACCGATGGGAAGGTCGCGGTGAAGGGGATCTACCTGTATCCTCTGGTAGAGGACTGGCGGGAACAGTTGGGAATCCTGGGGCCGGAGCCGATCCGGGGGCTGGAATGCGGGGAGGGGCTGGACCGGGAGGAATGGGCCAAGAACGAGTTGGGGGGAGCGCGGCTGGGGGATGAACGCTTGAGCCGGCGGCTGGTGCGGAGCGCTTCGGTGCAGGCGGAGGCGCCGCTGGCGTCGTTTCCCTCGGCGGCGCAGTCGGACAAGGCGATGGTGATGGGCTACTACCGGATGATCGACCAGCCGGCGGACTCGGAGGTAACGCCGGAGAATATCCTGGCGCCGCACCGGGCGCGGACGCTGAGGCGGATGCAGGGCAAGGAGGTAGTGCTGTGCCTGCAGGACGGGACGGATCTGAACTTCGCCGAGCATGAGGGTTGCCGGGGGCTGGGACTGATCCGCAAGAACCAGAGCGGATCGGGGACGCTGGGGCTGCACATGCACTCGACGCTGGTGGTGGATGGGGAGGGGGTACCGCTGGGGGTGCCTCAGATCCAGTACGAGGCGCCGGAGGCAGGGGGACCGAAGCGCAAGCCGGCGGGGGAGCGCAAGACCCGGCACTGGGTCGAAGGGCTGCGGGAGTGCGCCAGGTTGGCCTCGGAACTGGAGGGGGTGCGACCGGTGTCGGTGATGGACCGGGAGGGGGACAGCTTCGAACTGTTTGTCGAGCAGCGCCGGTTGGGGACGGTGGATCTGCTGGTGCGGGCGCAGCACAACCGGCGGTTGGGCAGGCAACTGCCCAAGCTGTTCGAGCGGGTGCGGGCGGCGCAGGCGCAGGCGGGGATGGAGATCGAGGTGGGGCGCCGTTCGGGGAGGCGGGCGACCCGTCAGCAGAAGGCCGGCGAGAAGCGGGAGGCGCGCCTGGCCCGGGTCGGGTTGCGCTGGCGCACGGTGGAGTTGGCGCCGCCAAGGAACAGCGACTTCACAAAGGAGGCCCCGGTCCGTCTGAACCTGGTCCATGTGCGGGAGGACAATGCCCCCGAGGGAGTCCGGCCGTTGGAGTGGTTCTTGTTGACCAGTGTGGGGGTGAAGTCGAGCCGAGAGGCGAAACAGGTGCTGGAGTGGTATCGCCTGCGCTGGCGCATCGAGGACTGGCACCGGGTGCTGAAGACGGGCTGCAAGGTGGAATACCTGGGGCACCGGAGCGGGGATCGGATCGAACGGGCGGTGACCATCAAGGCGGTGATCGCTTGGCGTTTGATGGCGATGACCCTGCTGGGCCGGGAGAGGCCGGAGCTGGGGGCCGAGGTGCTGTTCTCCGACATGGAGATCCTGGCCCTGAAGGACTTCGCTCAAGACCGCAGGCTGTCCCTGCCCGACAATCTCGGAGCTACGGTGGTGACCCTGGCCATGCTGGGCGGATATCTCAACCGGAACAACGACCCGCCGCCCGGCCACCAGAAAATCTGGGAAGGGTACGTGCGCCTGGCCACCATGGCCGAAACTTACGAAAGACTCATCAAGCTGAACCGGACCAGTAATCTATATGAGAGGCTGCGTCCCGGTTGAACTTGTGGGTAAAGGGCAGCCCGCGGCAGCGCGGAATTCACAAGACCCCGGGCGCCATGCCAGTAAGCCGCGAATGCGTCGGCTGCCATTG
>CBDCBK010000001.1:0-4646 GCA_965214265.1 Acidimicrobiia bacterium | reverse complement strand
CCCGCCGCCCGGTAGGCATCAGCGGCAGCCTTCCGCTTGGCGGCGAAGTGGGGAAACATCTCCTCGGACCGATCCGACAGGCGGGGGCGGTCGGTGGCGGCCCCGCTTCCCAGGATCGCCACCGGTGGGCGATCGGCGAAGGTGGGGGAGTGCTGTTCGGCCCAGTCCCGGGTGGCCACAAGCACGGCCGCGGCGCCGTCACTGAGCAGACTGGCGTCGAACAGTCGATAGGGATCCGACAGGGGCGCCGAGGACCGGACATCTTCTACGGTGATCGACATGCCCCGATGGGCGAGAGGATTATCGAGCGCCAGACGCCGGTTCTTGACCGCGATCTGCGCGAACTGTTCGGGGGTAGTGCCGTAGCGCCTCATATGCTCGGTGATCATCAAGGCATAGGGAGCGGCAAAGGTACCGAACACCGGCGTCTCCCATTCGAAGTCGGCCGACATGGCAAGGATCTCGGTGGCGGTGGCTCGGTCAACGGACTTGCCATTGGTCTCTCCGCCGAAGACCAGCACCGATCGAGCCTCACCCGAGTGAAGCGCCATGACCGCGGTGCGGATGGCCAGCGCCCCGGTGGCCCCGCCTCCCTCCACCCGGATCACCGGCTTGCCCGCCAGCCCTACTGTGTCATGGAGGACCTGTCCGAGACTCATCTGGCGGTTGAAATGATCGCTTTCGTAGGCGGCCACCCCCATGTCGATGGGGGAGGTGGAACCTAGTCCCGCGTCGAGAAGAGCCGTCCGCGCCGCTTCCGCCACCATGTCCCGCACGCTGGCGTCCTGCCGAAACTCCACGAAGGGGGTCATCCCGACCCCCGCCACTAGCACAACGTCACCGGATGGTCGGCTCACGGGGTGGCGAGCGAAAATTCGACCAGTTCGATATTCCCACTGAAGGGGAACTCACCGTCATAAGAGTTGCTGACCGGAGAGAGAGTGTCGGCGCCGACGCTGAGGGAACCCCACGAGATCATGCCGCGGGCCATGTCGGACATGGCTTGTTCGCACAGCACCACTCCGTTCGCCTCTAATCGTCCCGTTCCCCGATAGTCGCCGGTGCGCTCGAAGCGGAAGGCCAGATCGGTGGCGCCGGGCGTCACAGAAGCGGGGGCGGACGCCACGGTCTGACGGTTTCCCAGATAGCAGTACTCGAAAACCAGCCGCCCTTCCGTCAGGTAGAGCACGTATCCGCCGCTCACGTCACCCACTGCCACCAGCACCCCTTGGTCGGCTTCATCGAGCGGGTCGACCCGGGCGGTGATCGAGAAGGACCGGTTGAAGACCAGGGGGGTCACCCCGCCGGGGATACGGGTTGAGCCGCCCAGGTAGGTGAAAGTGTCCCGGGCTCGGGGTGACCCGGGAGTCTGGAAGGTGGAGGCTCGGACGGCCAGGTAGCGGTCATCAAGTGGAAACACCGAGTAACGGCCGGCTTCCTCCGACCACTGCCGGACCAGATCGGCCAGCTTGTCCGGGTGGATGTCGGCCATATCGTTGCACTCCGAGAAGTCAGCGTCGATGTGGTAAAGCTCCCAGGGATCGTCCTCGAAGGGTTCATTCCGCCGGTGACGGGCAAGCGCCTTCCACCCTCCTTCCCACATCGCCCGATGGCCGATCATTTCGAAGTACTGGCGGTCTCGGGGAGGCGGGGATTCGGCGTCGTCCAGCACCTGTCGGATACTGGCGCCGTGATAGGGCATCTGGTCCACCCCGTTGTAGGAAGGTTGCGGAGTTACGCCGACCAGGTCAAACA
The DNA here is from genome assembly GCA_965214265.1 of Acidimicrobiia bacterium. Lineage (GTDB taxonomy): Bacteria > Actinomycetota > Acidimicrobiia > Spongiisociales > ZC4RG35 > Bin76. Next base: position 2,891 of record CBDCBK010000001.1, on the reverse strand, counting down.
GGGTGGGGGCTATGTCGATGGCGTGCACGAACTGGGCTCTCACCGCCCCTCCGTCGGAGATTCCCTGCGGCCAGGAAATAACCAGCGGCGTCCTGACTCCGCCGGCGTAAGTGTTCTGCTTGTACCACCGCAAGGGGGTGTTGGCAGCCTGTGCCCATCCCCACGGGATGTTGGTCTGCGAATGTGGACCGCCGATGGTGTCGAATCGTTCCAGATTGAACTCCACCGTGCAGAACTGGTCCTCTTCGTAGGTGACGATGTCGGCGCCACCGTCGGGTCCGCCCTCCTGGCTGGCGCCATTGTCCGACAGGACCACGATGATGGTGTTGTCGAGTCTTCCGATAGAGCCCAGAAACTCCGCCAGCCTGCCTAGTTGCGCATCGGTGTGATCGAGCATGGCCGCGTAGGCCTCTTGGAATCGGGCGAAAAGGCGCTGCTGGTCCGCTGTCAGATTCGCCCACTCCTCCACTCCCGGATTGAGCGGGGCCAGAACCGCATCCGGTGGGATGATGCCAAGTTCCTTCTGTCGATTGAACCGGCGTTCCCGAACTACATCCCATCCCTCGTCATATCGACCCCGGTATTTGTCAAGATACTCCTGCGGGGCCTGATGAGGGCAGTGCGCCGTTCCGAAGGCCAGATACAGGAAGAAGGGTTGCTCCGGCTTGACCGATACCTGGTCTCTTACATAGGAGATGGCGTGATCGATAAGGTCCTCGGTGAGGTGGTAGCCATCCTCGGGCGTGTCCGGCGGGACCACCCGGTGGTTGTCCTCAACGACATCGGGATAGAAGTGATCGGTCAAGGCATCCAGAAACCCGTAGTAGCGACCGAAGCCGCGTCCGAGCGGCCACTGCTTATAAGGTCCGACCGCGGTGGTCTCCTCCAGGGGCGCCAGATGCCACTTTCCAATGGCCAGAGTGCCATAACCGGCGTGTTCCAGGACTTCGGCTATGGTGGCCGCCGATTCGGTTACCCGACCCCGGTATCCGGGAAACCCCGAGTCCACGTTCGAGAGGTAGGCCATCCCCACACTGTGGTGATTCCGCCCGGTGAGCAGGCACGCGCGGGTAGGCGAGCACAGGGGAGTGACGTTGAAATCGTTGAAACGTACCCCACCTTCTGCCAAGGCATCGATGTTCGGCGTATCGATCTCCGCCCCGTAGCACCCGAGACCGGCGAACCCAACATCGTCGAGCACCACCACCACCACATCGGGCTTTCCCCGAGCATCATTCTCCATCGGCGGCCACCAGGGCACTGAGGTGCGAAAATCGGGTCCGATCACTCCGGGGAATCCCTCCCGATCAGAGGAGGGTTGTTCTGGTGAGATAGGGCTCGAATCCATCGAAATTCACCGGCCTTTCACATTGGCAGTCGTACCCAGCGCGGGTTGGCGATCATTCACCCCGCTTCGTCTTTCCATGACACCGGTAACCATACTTGGCAGGGATGACGGTAATCGAGGCCGCCGCGGCGGAAGAGGGCTCTCCGGATTTGCTGGACACCCACCCCTTCATGATCCAATCCGTGTCCGTGGAGGTTTACCGAGCCCCCACCACCGGACCGGTGCGGACTGCGTTTGGGACCATGACCGATCGCCCGGCCGTTGTGGTCGGCGTACGATCCGCCGAAAGGGTCCTGGGGTATGGAGAGGTGTGGTGCAACTTCCCGGCACCGGCCGCCGAATATCGGGCCCGATTGGTTTCTTCTGTCCTGGCACCCTTGATCGTTGGTCGGCGGTGGGCTCATCCAAGGGAGGTCTTCGATCATCTATCGTCGCACACTCGGACGTTGGCAATCCAGGCGGGGGAGCCGGGTCCCTTCTCCCAGGCAATTGCCGGGATTGACATCGCCCTGTGGGATCTGGCGGCCCGGCAGGCGGGGAAGCCATTGTGGAGGTTTCTCGGGGGAAAGAATGGCTGCGGCAGCGTTCCTACCTACGCCAGCGGGATCGGGCCGGGTGGCGCGGTAGAACAGGCTCGAAAGGCAAATGCAGCGGGCTTTCGGGCATTCAAGCTCAAGATCGGCTTCGGCGAGGAGATCGATCTCGCCAACCTCGGAACACTTCGTCGCTTGTTGGGGTCCGATGCGTCCATCGCCGTCGACGCCAACCAGGCCTGGTCCCCGGAGGAAGCGGCGCGTTGGGCCTCGATTCTGGCTCCCTACCACCCGATCTGGTTGGAGGAGCCGATCTCAGCCCACCATTGCGGCCGGGTCTGGAAACAACTTGCCAGGACTTGCGCGATTCCCCTGGCGGCGGGTGAAAACCTATATGGCAAGGACGAGTTTCACCGGGCGATCCGCCATGAAGCATTGGCCGTGATCCAGCCCGATGTCACCAAGTGGGGTGGTATCTCGGGGTGCCTGCCCCTGGCGCGGCGGATCCTAGGTGCGGGAAGGCGTTTCTGCCCCCATTACCTCGGCGGGGGCATCGGTTTGGTGGCGTCTGCTCATCTGCTGGCTGCGGCGGGAGGTGATGGGTTACTGGAGGTCGACTGCAACCCCAACCCGCTTCGGAAGGGTTTGGCCCAGCCCTTTCCCCGGCTGGCTGACGGGGCCCTGCTGCTGAGCGAGGCGCCCGGACTCGGGGTGAAGCCGGGTCAAGATGTTGCCACTTTTCGAACCTCGGTGGACACTGTATACGGATAGGAGGGTGTGGCAAGGCCTGAATCGGCTCAGCCTGCTTTTCGATTTTGTAGGCGCCCGGTGCGAGGTTAGGGTGAGAGCCCGATGTGTCGACGATGTCTGATTCCGTTGGCAGGTCGGTAAACCCTTTTTCAAATAGGAGGAACAGAGAAATGCACCGATCACGATTTGCTCGCTGGCTTGTGTTGCTGGTGAGCTTGATGTTGGTGGCCGCGGCGTGCGGCGGGGATGATGAACCCGCT